>NZ_CAXUPQ020000017.1:0-208 GCF_964252905.1 Pararhizobium sp. LjRoot255 | reverse complement strand
GGCTTCGGCAAAGAAATTTGACCGCGAACAATAGCATTCAACGAATTGAAAGAGGGAAGCGATGTCGGGCTTGCAACTACCACAGGACAAACTCATCGAGGTCTATCGCAACATGCGGATGATCCGCCGCTTTGAAGAGCGGGTGATGGACGAGATGGCGACCGGCGACATTCCCGGCAACACCCATCTTTATGCCGGTCAGGAGGCA
>NZ_CAXUPQ020000016.1:0-831 GCF_964252905.1 Pararhizobium sp. LjRoot255 | reverse complement strand
TCACATGTTCGGATAGACCGGCCCTTCGCCGCCCTGCGGCGGGACCCAGTTGATGTTCTGGTTGGGGTCCTTGATGTCGCAGG
The DNA here is from genome assembly GCF_964252905.1 of Pararhizobium sp. LjRoot255. Classification (NCBI taxonomy): domain Bacteria; kingdom Pseudomonadati; phylum Pseudomonadota; class Alphaproteobacteria; order Hyphomicrobiales; family Rhizobiaceae; genus Pararhizobium; species Pararhizobium sp. LjRoot255. The sequence continues at coordinate 748 of NZ_CAXUPQ020000016.1, read as the reverse complement.
TCTTGCAGTGGACGCAGTTCTGGGCGTTGATGACGAAGGTCGGCTGGCCATCCTTCTCCACCCATTCGTAGACGCCGGCCGGACAGTAGCGCGCCGACGGCCCGGCATAGACGTCGTATTCGGAGCGCTTTTGCAGGTCCATGTCCTTGACCTTCAGGTGCACAGGCTGGTCTTCCTCGTGATTGGTGTTCGACAGGAACACCGAGGAGAGACGATCGAAGGTCAGCACGCCATCCGGCTTCGGATAGGCGATGGGCTTGTGCATCGAGGCCGGTTCCAGCGACTGCGCGTCGGTCTTGCCGTGTTTCAGCGTACCGAAGAAGGAGAAGCCGAACAGCGTGTTGGTCCACATGTCGAGGCCGCCGAGTGCGACGCCGATCGCCGTGCCGAGCTTCGACCACAGTGGCTTGACGTTGCGGACCTTCTTCAGGTCCTGACCGATGGCGCTGTCGCGCCAGCCGTTCTCGATCTCGATGACCTCGTCATTGGCGCGCCCTGCCGCAATCGCATCGGCAAGCTTTTCGGCGGCAAGAATGCCGGACAGCACCGCGTTGTGGCTGCCCTTGATGCGCGGCACGTTGACGAAACCGGCCGAACAGCCGATCAGCGCCCCGCCGGGGAAGGAGAGCTTCGGCACCGACTGGTAGCCGCCCTCGGTGATGGCACGGGCGCCATAGGACAGGCGCTTGCCGCCTTCGAAGGTGCCGCGGATCGCCGGATGTGTCTTGAAGCGCTGGAATTCTTCGAA
>NZ_CAXUPQ020000015.1:0-1100 GCF_964252905.1 Pararhizobium sp. LjRoot255 | reverse complement strand
TTAGCCGTCCTTAGGAGAAGGACGGTCCGGAAAAATCCTGGGTGCGTCCGGACACTCAACCAAGAAAAAGGGGAATACGACATGAAGAGAATGATCATTGGAACTGCGATTTTGGCTCTTGCGGCGTCAGCTGCGCAAGCCGGAGACATCGGAGTGTCCATTTCGCACAGCGATTCGTTCCTGGCCGTCATGGTCCAAGGGATGAAAGAGGAGGCGGCAAAGACGAGCCAGCCTCTCCAGATCGAGTTCGCCGAGGCCGATGTGAACAAGCAGCTTTCCCAGGTACAGAACTTCATCGCTGCCAAGGTCGACGCGATCGTCGTGAACGTGGTCGAAAGCTCCGCCTCTCCGACGATCACGAAGATGGCTGCGGATGCCGGAATACCTCTGGTCTACGTGAACAACACGCCGAGCGATCTTGCAAGTCTCGGGCCGAAGACTGCCTTCATCGGCTCGAATGAAATTGATGCCGGTACGCTCGAAACGAAGGAAGTATGCCGCGTCCTGAAGGAAGAGGGCAAGACCGAGGATGCTGGCATTGTCATCATCCAGGGCATTCTGGCTCAACACGCCGCGGAACAGCGCAGCAAGGCTATTCACGACGTCATCGCGACGCCGGAATGCAACTTCATGAAGATCATCGACGAGCAGTCGGCCAACTGGGATCCGGTCAAGGCACAGGACCTGATGACGAACTGGATCACCGCAGGCCACAAACCGGTGGCCGTAATCGCCAACAATGATGAAATGGCTTTGGGCGCCATCAACTCTTTGAAAGCGTCCGGCTGGGACATGAAAGACGTTGTCGTTGCCGGCATCGATGCGACCAAGGAAGCGATGCATTACCTGCAAAACGGTGATCTCGACGTCACCGTCTTCCAGGACGCAATCGGGCAGGGCGCCGGCTCGGTGGACGCCGCCGTCAAGCTCGCCAAGGGTGAGACCGTCGAATCGCCGGTGTGGATCCCCTTTGAGCTTGTGAACCCGGCAAACGTCGAAAAGTACCTCGCCAAGAACTGATCGCCGACATGCTGCAGGTGTGCCGCTCAAGGCACATCTGCAGCCAAAGCGTCGATGCACAGAAAGCAGAAGGTCCAGTT
>NZ_CAXUPQ020000014.1:0-1550 GCF_964252905.1 Pararhizobium sp. LjRoot255 | reverse complement strand
TCACATCAGGACTTTTGTCAATTGTTCATTCGACTGGCATCGTATTTCTCCGTGATAGGCGGATCCACGGTCTGAGCCCATAGCATTTACCGGCCCATTCTCAGGCCTATACAACCTCACATCCGGTCGCCGTTCTTGGCGGCTGCACCATTATCCCGCTTTCGACGGGCACGGGCTCAGGAGAACGGGGCCAAACTCAAGGTCGGCGTTTAAAGCCAAAAGGATCCCCGGTCCGTTCACCTGGATCCGTCAGGACTGATCAGGCCCTGAGGATTAGAAACGGTGTTTCGCAGCAGTTTGTGTTTCAGGCAGTTTTCATGATTGCCCCTTCAATTACGACGCCGGAGTTCACGTACTTCCAGAGTGCAACCAGCAACTTACGGGCCAGCGCTACTATCATCGGCGTTTTAAGGCGGCCGGCATTGCGTGCGATGCGTTCCTTGAACCATAACGTTAACGCCGATTTCGGTTGATGCCGCAACCATAGCCAGGCGAGTTCGACCATTGTCGCTCGTAGTCGCGGGTTTCCCGCCTTCGAGACTCCTTGCTCGCGACTGATGTTACCGCTTTGCCAGGGGGAGGGGGCGAGGCCCGCGTAAGATGCAATTTGCCGTCGATTATCAAAGTGTCGGAACAAACCTTCCGTGTAGAGTATCGTCGCGAACTCGGGACCAATTCCTCTGACCTTCAAAAGCGCGACCGCTCTAGCCGGTGTTTCCGGTGTCTCGCGGACGATCAACGCATCTCGCTCTGCTTCCACGGCCTTGATTTGCGTTAGCAGCAATTCCAGACGATCGAGTTCTCTGCAAATTTCGGCTTTGAGATGCTTGGACAGCACTCTGCCATCGCCAGTTCGAAGCTCGTCCAGACACTGACGGCGATCACGGCGCAAAGGCTCGTAATCTCGTATTCCTTGTGTAAAGAGCAGTCCCTTGATGCGATTGACGTGGAAAACACGTTCCGCAATCAGAGTTTTCCGCTCCCGCCCGATCCGACGGTTGTCGTCCTGCTCGGAGGTGAGAAGTTTGACCATCGAGCACGCACGCGGCTCGCCGCGTTTCCAGGCCATCAAAGCGCGTATCAGTGTTTCCCCGTCGATCCGATCCGTCTTTGCCCGGCGATGGCGGCGCGGCATGGCAATAGATGCAGCTTCCACAATATGGCTCTCGATCCAGGCTTCCTTGCTGAGAACGCGCCCCAGCCAGAAGCCATCAAGTCCGGCCTCCTGGATCACCACCAGCGGAAAAAGCCTCGCCTCGCGCCGCTGGGCTTTCTGGCGAAGGGCGGCAAAACACGAGAACAAGCCGGCGATATCGCCTCCGGTAACTGTATGGCGAGACATCTTTTCACTTCCCGGCGATAGAGCTGTCACGAGCCATGTCGATTTGCTCAATTCCAACGAGACGAAAATTGCTCCAAGATCGATGAGGGTAGCGGTCTGTGCTTGAGTTTGATCTGCTGTCATCGGCATGATTGGCCTCCAGAGAGTTTTCTAGCGACCTCACCCTGCCACGGTGCAGGCCGCTACTCACCCCTGATGGGATCTCAAG
>NZ_CAXUPQ020000013.1:0-2201 GCF_964252905.1 Pararhizobium sp. LjRoot255 | reverse complement strand
CGTCAATCAAAATGTAATCGTTGACATCGTGTTTTTCGTGGTGTTGTATACGTTAACATCGCAAAATGGCGACGAGCTCTAGCGGGTTCGCGGAGATCTGAAATAGGGGCACCGGGGGCTTTGGCCCGCCCTTCATTGGAGGCTTATCAGTGAAAAAATTGAATGTTGCGCTCATTGGCACCGGCTTCATGGGCAAGGCCCATTCCATCGCTACCGCGGTCGTGCCGATCCTGTTTGGTTCACCGGTCGAGATTGAGCGCAAGGTGATCGTCGACATCGACGAGGAGTTGGCGCAAAACGCTGCCAAGCAGTATGGCTTTGCGGAACACGCAACCGATTGGCGCCAAGTTGTATCGCGCCCCGACATCGATATCGTCGATATCTGCACGCCCAACGACACGCATGCGGCGATTGCGATTGCTGCGGCCAAGGCAGGCAAGCACATCATGTGCGAAAAGCCGATGTCGATGACGGTGGCCGAAGCTGAGGAGATGCTTGCCGCTGCCAACAAGACCGGCGTGGTAACGATGGTGTCCTACAACTACCGTCACACGCCCGCCCTGCAGATGGCCAAGCGCCTGATCGATGAGGGCCGTATCGGCGACATCCTGACATTCCGCGGTTATTACCTTCAGGATTGGGGCGCCGATCCAGAAAAGCCGCTCTCCTGGCGCTTCAACAAGGCGCTGGCGGGTTCCGGTACGCTTGGCGATATCGGCACGCATGTGATCGATGCCGCACGCCTGCTCGTCGGCGAATTCGAGCAGGTGAATGCGATCGTCAAGACCTTCATCGCGGAACGCCCGCTGCCGGCAGGTCGCTTCTTTGGACCGAGCGGTGCCGCGTCCTCGGAAAAGGGCAAGGTCGATGTCGACGATACCGCGCTGACGATGATCAAGTTCGCAGGCGGAGCGCACGGCACGATCGAAGTAACGCGCAATGCCTGGGGCCATCATAACCAACTCGGCTTCGAGATCCACGGAACCCGCGGCTCGATCGCCTTCGATTACCAGCGTCTCAACGAACTGCGCGTCGCCTTTGCCGACGATCCGGCTGACGCCTTCGGCTTCCGCACGATCTATTCCGGTCCGAACCAGCCGTTCGGCGACAAGCTGTGGCCGGTTGCCGGCATGGGGCAGGGCTACATCGATATCAAGTCGATCGAGTGGTACAACTTCCTGCAGGCCATCGCCGAGAACAAGCCGGCTTCGCCGAACTTCAAGGACGGCGTGCAGATCGAGCGCATCGCCGAAGCCATTCTCGTCTCCGGACAGACCGGCGCCTGGGAAACCATCAAGCAATCTGCAGCCTGAGGGAGCGTGTGCGATGACGATCAAGCTTGCAATGCACACCTGGCCTTATGCAAGCAACCCGACGTGGTTGCCGGCCTATACGCTTGAAGAAACCATCAAGCGCGTCAAGAAGAGCGGCTATGACGCCATCGAGATCGGAGCAGCCAGCCCGCATGTCTTTCCACCGACGCTGAGCCCGCAACGGCGCAAGGATCTCGGCCAGATGCTGAAAGACTATGGGCTTGAACTGGCAGCCATGCTGCCGGCCCATGGCGGCGGTCCCGGCAACAACGTCGCTTCGCCGATCCCGGAAGAGCGCCGCTGGGCGATCGACCATTACAAGGACATGGTGCAGCTAACCGCCGACTGGGGCGGCAAGCGGCTGATCTGCCTGCCGGGCTGGTACATCTTCGGCACGACCTATCGCCAGGCATGGGACTGGGCTGCGCAGGCGATCGGCGAAATCGCCCGCTTCGCAAAGGACTTCGACGTCGAGATCGTAATCGAGCCGACGCCGGAAGACAGCAACATCGTCAATACCTGCGACAACACCATCGACATGATGAAGGATGTCGGCGAGCCGAACGTGCGCCTGATGTTCGATAGCCATCACGTCATCACAGAGAAGGAAGTAATGAGCGACTACGTCCATGCCATGGGCAAGGACCTGGTCCACATTCACGCCTCCGACAACAACCGACTGCCGCCGGGCATGGGCAGGGGCGACTTCCCGGCTCTTGTCGACGCGCTGCAGGAAACCGGCTTCGACGGCTATCTGTCGATGGAATGCGGCTTCCACCAGCGCGGCATCGAACCCGACTGGGTCGCCCGCGTCTCGCTCGAATACCTCAAGCCGCTCGTCGATGCCGCAAATGCCAAAACGGCAGCTTGAAAATGTAATCGTTACCA
>NZ_CAXUPQ020000012.1:0-2397 GCF_964252905.1 Pararhizobium sp. LjRoot255 | reverse complement strand
CGCGGCAGACCTGCCGGCAAAGGTCACTTTGCGCAGCCTGCCGGCGGTCGGGCACATGCCGCAAATGGAGGCATCCGCAACCGTCAACGAAGCCATCCTGGAAAATATCCAGAAGGCTTGAGAACCATCGGGTTTGCTCGATCAGTTATTCAGGCAGTCTATCGGAAATACGCGGTGCGTCACGTGCCGACTGGTAACTGTCCCTCGGTAAAACATAGAAAAAGGAAGGCATTTGTCGTGAGCAATTATAGCGGTAAGGTGGTGGTCATCACTGGCGCGGGATCCGGAATGGGACGTGCCATGGTCAGCGAATTTGTATCCAGGGGAGCCTACGTTGCCGCTCTGGACATCAATCTGGCTCGAGCTGTCGAAACGGTCGAAAAACTTTCTACACCAGACAGGGGGTATCCACTACAGGCAGACGTGAGCGACGCCGGAAGCGTTGAAAGTGCTGTCAAAGCAGTCATCGAGCGCTGGGAAAGAGTTGATCTTCTTTGCAACAACGCGGGGATTCTTGATGGACATGCTCCCGCTCACGAGGTCAGCCTCGAGGAGTGGAACAGGGTCCTGGCTGTCAATCTTACCGGCCCCTTCCTGATGGCGCGGGCCGTCATTCCGCATATGCTTTCGCAGGGCAAGGGTGCAATCATCAACACGTCGTCAACCTCTGGGTTCAGTGCAGCGGGCGGGGGGTCGGCTTATACCGCTTCCAAGCATGGTGTGATTGGCTTAACGCGCCAGCTGACCTTTGAATACGGTGCACGCGGGATCCGCGTGAACGCGATTTGCCCCGGAGCCACCGCAACGCCCCTGGCTTTACCGGAGCACAATGCGGCGTCACCTGACATGGATCTTGCAATCAGCAAGGTTCCTGCGCGTCGCTGGTGCCAGCCGGAGGAAATCGCAAAACTGGCGGCCTTTCTCGGCAGCGACGACGCCGATTACGTTCATGGAAGCGCCTATGTGATGGATGGTGGATGGCTTACGGCTGCGCGAGACCCGTTTTGAAATAGCTCTTTGCGCCCGCTGGGCCTGACGCGCTGCGTTCGGCCCGGCCCGCCTCTGACGCTGTGGCCTGGTACCGAACGCCGCTTTCCGATGTTGGCATCAATCTGGAGCAACTGAAAGTGCTTGCGCCGCTGGAACCAGTTGACTCGAAAGATGTCGCGCGATTCACTGCATGGCCACTGTAAGGATTATGTAATGAGCCTTCCGCCTCGTGTGATGACTGCGCGCAATCTATTCAGGCAGCATCTGGATCAACGCGATTGGTCTGACTTGACCCCGGGCCGCCGGCGCATTCTGGAGGTATTCTTAAAGCTCGCAACCGTCAAAGGTTATTCCGCCGTGACGATGCGGCTGCTCGCTAAGGAAACCAGTGTCAAGGCTTCCAGCATCTACTTCCATTTTCCCGGCGGGCGCAGTGAGATCGTCGCGGAGTCGCTGCGCTGGCACTACAGCAACTGGGGATACGCTGTTCTTGAGGCGATCGACAGAACGAGCAACGTCAATGAGTTCTGGGATGCATTGGTTGTCACAGCCGCAAAGCGGCAGATATCTCATCCCGCGAGCGATCTATGGGATCTCCTTGTCCGAATGGATCGCATTGGAGGGTTCTTGGAACTCGAATTCCGTCACGAGATCGATCACTGGTTGGATCTTTGTGCGGGCCTGTTTGAGACGGCAGCAGAGGAGATGGGGTATCTTCCCAGTAAACGCGCCGTTCGCGCCATAATGGCGCTGCTTGATGCAGCAAGTACCTGGTGCGAATGGTCGGGCGATCAAGACGAGCTTGAGGCATGTGCCGACCAGGCCGTATTGCTGTCACGGACGATCTTAACGTCGCAGAAGAAGATTGCCCGAGCCGTCCGTAGCCGCGCTGTATGACAAAACCAGGTTTGCTTTCATTAATCGATGTCAACAGCCTATATTCTTCCCGGATTTTTGCCGCTCAATGTCCCCTCGGATTGAAACGCCTGTTTGGATTCGCAAACAAAAGGGGAGGAACGCGATGTCGCCGATGGGATCGGGGCTTGCGACGGTACAGCCGCCTTTAAATGCCGTAAAATGCCTTCGGAAAACGTCCAGAGGAACATCAGCTACGCCGGCGCCCGACCTCAGCTCCCCCAGCGGTGTAAGCCAGCCTTATCCTGATCATCGCCACCAAGAACAATATGTTTGAATGCAGCTAGTTTCGCCTGGGCCTGAAGGCTTTGCATTTCGCTTAAAATGTTGCCCTCAAGCGCGACGAATTTCGCAACCGCCCGCAGGTTCAATACCGTTGCGAAACTCAGCGCGAGCGCGATGAGAAAGATGACCTGATCACGAGAAATAATGCCGTAGTAGCGCATCGATATTCCCCCTTGTTTTCGATCATCTTACGCTTCCCGAAACCAG
>NZ_CAXUPQ020000011.1:0-2417 GCF_964252905.1 Pararhizobium sp. LjRoot255 | reverse complement strand
ATTCCATCGCGGTCATTCCGCTAGTCCTCTTTGCATTTACGCCTCATCAGCGAATGGCATCCGGTGGCACCAAAGCAGCAGAAGCGGGTTACCTGTGCAGCGAATTGCGAGCTCGGATCCTGCGTCGCTGAAGAAGATGCCCCCCGGAGGTAAGACGACCCAGTCAATTTCGCTCGACCGCACCTCGACGCGCGATAACGCCAGGAAAACGGTCGGATGCTTTCTGCGGTGATCGGGAAACCGGCTATAGGGAGCCATCACGGTGACGCCCATGTGTACGTCGTCGCGTTCCTCAATCCCACCCGGCCCTGCGACTAGAGCATGGGCGTGTCCAAGGACAAAGTTCACGCTTGCGAATGGTCCGGTTTTTGACCGATACCAGCGAAGGTCGGGAGCGATAACCTCGATTGCTTCTGCCAGTGCCGAAAGTGGGTTACCGAGCGGGCTGGCCTGCTCAAGAGCCTCGGACAGATATCTGGACGCAGGCAGCGTGTTGCCGCCCGCGCTGTACAGAGAGCTTGGTTTTGACAAAGTATGATGGATTTTTCCGGCCGTATACTTTGCCATCGTCGGTACATCGTGCGCGAGAAGCAGGTTGCCTGCGGCAGTGATCAGACTTTGGAGCGCAGAGGGACGATGACCCCAAACGGATATTGGCATCCGTCCTTCAGGAGTGGTGTCACAACTAACGCTAGGGCCCACAGTGTGAGCGTGAGGTACAATCACGATCCGTTTCCTTTGGATGCCTGATATCGTCGCTTACGCTCCCAGCGCCTTTTCGAGCTCCGGCAGGATATCGAAGAGGTCGCCGACGAGGCTGTAGTCGGCGACCTGGAAGATCGGCGCTTCCTCGTCCTTGTTGATGGCGACGATGACCTTACTGTCCTTCATGCCGGCGAGGTGCTGGATGGCGCCGGAGATGCCGACGGCGATGTAGAGCTGCGGCGCCACCACCTTGCCGGTCTGGCCGACCTGCCAGTCGTTCGGGGCATAGCCGGCATCGACGGCGGCACGGCTTGCGCCGACGGCAGCCCCGAGCTTGTCGGCAACGGGCAGGATGACCTGCTGGAATTTCTCCGCGGAGCCGAGCGCCCGGCCGCCGGAGATGATGATCCTGGCCGAGGTCAGTTCCGGACGATCGGACGTGGAAAGTGCATCACCAATGAAGGACGAGAGCTTGGAAGAAAGAGCTGCCGCCGAGATTTCCTCGACGGCAGCAAGTGGGCCTTGGGAGGCCGGGGAGAAGGAGGCGGTGCGCACGGTGATGACCTTCTTGGCCTCGGTTGTCTGCACCGTCTGGATGGCGTTGCCGGCATAGATCGGCCGCTTGAACGTATCGGCCGAGACGACCTCGGTGATCTCCGAGATCTGGGCGATGTCGAGCAACGCGGCAACGCGCGGCAGCACGTTCTTGCCGACCGACGTGGCGGCCGACAGGATGGTGTCATAGCTGCCTGCCAGCGACACGATCAGGGCAGCGAACGGCTCGGCGAGGTTGTTGGCAAGGTCGTCGCTTTCGGCGAGCAGCACCTTGGACACGCCGGACAGTTTTGCAGCCGCATCGGCCACAGCCTTTGCGCCCTTGCCGGCCACCAGAACGTGTACGTCGCTTCCTGTTTCCGTGGCGATCTTGGTGGCGGCCGTCAGCGCCTTGGCGGTCTGGTCGGACAGGGTTGCGTTGTCGTGGTCAGCCAGAAGAAGAATGGCCATGATTTTAGTCTCCCTTTTCCTGGACCTTAGAGGACGCCGGCTTCGTGTCTGAGCTTGTCGACCAGCTCGGCGACCGACTTGACCTTGATGCCGGCCTTGCGGCCCGAGGGCTCCTCGGTCTTCAGGACCTTCAGGCGGGCTGCCGTATCGACGCCGAAATCGGCCGGGGTCTTCTTGTCGAGCGGCTTCTTCTTCGCTTTCATGATGTTCGGCAGCGAGGCATAGCGCGGCTCGTTCAATCTGAGGTCGGTGGTGACGACCGCCGGCAGCTTGATCTCGATGGTCTGCAGGCCGCCATCGACTTCGCGGGTGACCTGCGCCTTGCCGTCGCCGATCTCGACCTTGGAGGCAAAGGTGCCCTGGGCCCAGCCGAGCAGCGCCGACAGCATCTGGCCGGTCTGGTTGCTGTCGTCGTCGATCGCCTGCTTGCCGACGATGATCAGACCCGGCTGCTCAGCCTCGGCGACGCCCTTGATGATCTTGGCGACGGCCAAGGGTTCAACCGCATCGTCGGTCTCGACCAGGATCGCCCGGTCGGCACCCATCGCCAGCGCCGTCCTGAGCGTCTCTTCCGCCTTGGCCGGACCGACGGAAACGACGACCACTTCCTCGACCTTGCCGGCCTCCTTCAGGCGCAGGGCCTCCTCGACCGAAATCTCGTCGAACGGGTTCATCGACATCTTCACATTGGCAAGCTCGACACCGGA
>NZ_CAXUPQ020000010.1:0-2692 GCF_964252905.1 Pararhizobium sp. LjRoot255 | reverse complement strand
TCCGGGACTGGCACGATCTGGTCCTGCTCGCCCCAGAGGAGGGTGACGGGGCAGTCGAGACCGGCCAGCAGCGCACGGATTGACTGCAACTGGCCGTCTTCATTGGCGATGGTGTCGGCGATCGCCGACAGTGCCTCGGGCACACCTTCGAGACGCTTGAAGCGCAAGGTGCCCTCGACCATGTCGTTGGTGATCTTGGAGGGATCGGCAAACAGCCGCTCAAGCACGTTCAGAAGTGGGCGCCGCCGCTCGGCGGCGATGAAGTCGACGAGAAAGTCGCGGTTCATCTGCTTGCTCAAGCCGATCGGCGCGATCAATGTCAGCGAAGCAACCCGCGACGGCTGGTCGGCTGCGATCCTTGCCGCGACGGCGCCGCCGAAGGAGTGGCCGACGAGATGGAGCTTGCCGGGGACGAGATCCTGAACTGCGGCGCTGACGGCTGATGCGATCTTGGCAAGGATGTCGCCGCTGTCGACGGGCGACGAAGCGCCGTGACCCGGCAGATCGACCGCGATCGTGCGGATCTTCTCGGCCAGCGGCGGCTGGTTGAACAGCCAGGTCGACAGGTCGCCGCCGAAACCGTGCAGGAACAACACGACATCATCGCTCGCTTCGCCGGCTTCGAGCAGGTTGATCGTGCCGCCCTCGACATCGACGGTGCGCGGCGCGGCTATGCCTGCGTCGCCCTCTGCGCCCGAACCCAGTCGATCGGCATAGGTTTCGATAAAGGCGTCGATCTCTTCTGTAGTGGCGGCCTCGTCGGTGATGACGCCGGCCAGCGCCCCAACCGGCGCCGTCGTGCCTTGCGGCAGCACGATGCGGCGCAAGGTACCGCTTGCCGCTGCTTCGAGGACGTTGGTGACCTTCGTCGTCTCGATTTCGAGGATTTCCTGACCGCGGGCGATGGTATCGCCCTCATTGACCATCCATTGGGTGATCGTGCCTTCGGTCATCGTCATTCCCCATTTGGGAACGGTGACAGCTTCGATAAGCGACATGGGAGTTACCTCTTCACAATGGATCTGGCGGCCTTCGCCACGGCTTCGGGCGTCGGGATATAGGCGTCTTCAAGATTGGGAGCGTAGGGAACCGGCGTGTGCGGCGCCGTCACCAGCTTGATCGGCGCCTTCAGCGCGTCGAAGCATTTGTCGGCAAAGAGAGCGGAGATGTCGGTCGCAACGCTGCACCGCGGATTGGCCTCGTCGACGATGACGACGCGGCCGATCTGCTCGGCGACTTCAAGCAACGTGTCCTCGTCCAGGGGCGACGTGGTGCGGGGGTCGACGATGCAGGCGGAGATGCCTTCCGAAGCAAGCTGTCGGGCCGCTTCTTCGGCAACACCCACCATTCGTCCAATCGCAACGATCAGCACATCCTTGCCGTCGCGCACGACGCGGGCTTCGCCGAATGGGATGGTGTAGGACGCGTCGGGCACCTCGCCGACGGTGTCGTAGAGCATCTTGTGCTCCAGGAAAATGACCGGGTCATCGTCGCGGATCGCCTGCAGCAAAAGACCCTTGGCGTCGTAGGGATTAGACGGAATGACGACCTTCAGACCCGGGATATGGGTGAAGATCGGATAAAGCGCCTGGGTGTGCTGGGAACCGGAACGGCTGCCGGCGCCATAGGTGGCGCGGATGACGAGCGGCGTCTTGGCGCGACCGCCGAACATGTAGCGGAACTTTGCAGCCTGGTTCATGATCTGGTCGAGGCAGACGCCGGCAAAGTCGACAAACATGATTTCGGCGATCGGGCGCAAACCGGTCAAGGCGGCGCCGGCGGCTGCACCGATGAAGGCCGCTTCGCTGATCGGCGTGTCGCGGATGCGCTCCGCGCCAAACGCATCGAGCAATCCCCGTGTCACGCCGAAAGGCCCGCCCCACGCGTCTTTCACGCCATTGGCTCCGGCGCCGCCTGTCAGGTCCTCACCCATCATGATCACGCTCGGATCACGGGCCATTTCCGAATGAAGAGCCTCGTTGAGGGCTTGGCGGAAGGATTTCTTGGGCATGATCGTCGTCCTTACAGATACTTGACGTAGACGTCGGTGGTGAGGGCCGACAAGGGCGGGAACGGTGCGGCACGCGCGGCAGCGACAGCGCGATCGATCTCGGCTTCCACCGCCTGATCGACGGCATCGAGTTCGGCATCGTCGAGCAGCGACACCTCGTTGACGCGCTTGCGGAAATTGATCAGGCAGTCACGCTCCCGGCGCATCGCCGCTTTTTCCTCGGGCGTGCGATAGTTGTCGGGGTCGCCGCTATAGTGGCCGTAGTAGCGCGGTACATGGACGTGCAGCATCGTCGGTCCACCGCCGTTGCGGGCGCGGGCAATCGCTTCGCCGGCCGCTTCATAGACGCTGAACACATCTGTGCCGTCGACCTCTATGGCCGGAATGTCATAGCTTTCCGCCCGGCGCGTGAAGCTGCCGGCCGACACATACTCATTGGCTGTGGCTTCGCCAAAACCATTGTCCTCGATGACGAAGACGATCGGCAGCATCCAGATCTTGGCAAGGTTGAAGCTCTCGGACATGACGCCTTCGTTCATCGCGCCGTCGCCGGCAAAAGCAACCGCCACGTGGTTTTTGCCCAGGAGCTTGGCGCTTAACGCGGCGCCGCAGGTGATCGGCGCACCCGCCGCAACGATCCCGTTGGCACCCAGCATGCCCTTGCGCAGATCGGCAATGTGC
>NZ_CAXUPQ020000009.1:0-3691 GCF_964252905.1 Pararhizobium sp. LjRoot255 | reverse complement strand
CCTGGAGAGGGGTGCCAGCTTGGTGCGCGTCTCCAATCATATAGGTTAGCATTGATGTCAAAGCCTCCCACTGTCCGGGATGTCGCACGCCTATCCGGTGTCTCGACGGCTACCGTGTCGCGATATTTCTCTGGGAAGGCAGACTCCGTCTCTCCTCACAAGATCGAAAGCGTTCGACGCGCGGCCAAGACATTGGGCTATACCCCTTCTGAAATCGGCCGCTCGCTTCGCCTGTCTCAAAGTCGCGTCGTTATGATGCTGGTCCCGGACGCGACCAACCACTTCACGGCCGATGTCGCAGTATCGGTGGAAAGTGCTCTCAAAGAGATTGGGTTTTCGATGGTTCTCGCCAATACTGGCGAGAACGCCACACAGCAGGACAGGCTTCTTGCCGATGCACTAGGGCTCAGGGTTCGTGCAATCGTTCTGCAGGGGGCGATTGATACGCCGAAATTACGCGAACTGGCCGCCAGGCAAGACAATCTGATATTCGTGAACCGACGCCCGGCACAGGGAATTCTCGCACCATATGTCGGGATCGACAATTTCCAGGCTGGTCTAGCCGTTGGTCGCCACTTCGTCGAGCGGCGTTATACGAACTGCGTGGCCATTCATGGCCCACGACACTATTCCGGTAGCACCGCACGGCTCGACGGCTTCCTGGCGGGGCTCGGAGATGATGTAAAGGTTCTTCAATTCGAGAGCGCCTTTACGATGCAAGCTGGCTATGACTGTGCATCGCGCCTGCTCGAAGCGGACCCCAAGAAATATTCAATATTTTGCGCCAACGACATGATCGCCTATGGCGTCTACAGGGCGGCTTTCGAAAGGCACATGCATGTGCCCGAAGATTTGGTGGTCTGCGGTTTTGACGATAATCGCCTGAATGAATGGCTGGCGCCCTGGCTTACGACAGTAAAGGTTCCCGCCTTGGACTTTGGTCCGGCAATTGCGGAATTGATCGGCACCCGGCTTCCTGATGAAGCGCAGCCCAGAAACATCATTCTGCCTTTTACACTGCAGCTTAGACAATCAGCGTGATCGTCCGCAAGCCGTCCTTATTGGAGGAGGGCGGTCCGGGTAAACCTGGGTGCTTCCGGACACCCGACCAAGAAGAAGGGGAATGCCCGACATGAAGCGAATGATCATTGGAACTGCGATGATGGCACTTGCGGCCTCAGCTGCGCACGCCGGAGACATCGGCGTTACGATCTCCCACAGCGACTCGAACCTGGCGGTTCTGGTGCAGGGCATGAAGGACGAGGCCGCGAAGCTAAACCAGCCCCTGCAGATTGAATTTGCCGAAGGCGACGTCAACAAACAGCTATCGCAGGTGCAGAACTTCATCGCCGCCGGAGTCGATGCGATCGTCGTCAACACGGTGGAAACGTCGGCGACGCCGACGATGACGAAGATCGCTGCGGAGGCTGGCATTCCGCTTGTCTACGTCAACAACACGCCGAGCGACGTGAAGGAGCTCGGACCGAGGGCGGCGTTTGTCGGCTCGGACGAGTATGTTGCTGGCACTTTGCAAGCGCAGGAAGTCTGCCGTGTTCTGAAGGAACAGGGAAAGACGCAAGACGCAGGCATCCTCGTCATCCAGGGCATCCTGGCGAACGAGACGGCTGTGTTGCGCAGCAAGGCGGTTCATGACGTCGCAGCCAGGCCGGAATGCAACTTCATGAAGATCATCGATGAGCAGTCGGCCAACTGGGATCCGGTCAAGGCACAGGACTTGATGACGAACTGGATCACTGCGGGCTACAAGCCGGCCGCTGTGCTTGCAAACAACGACGAAATGGCCATCGGCGCCGTTAACTCGCTGAAGGCTGCCGGTTGGAACATGAAGGATGTCCTCGTCGCTGGCGTCGATGCGACAAAGGAAGCGATGCATTACATGCAAAATGGTGAGCTCCACGTCACCGTGTTCCAGGACGCGCTGGGGCAGGGCGCCGGCTCAGTCGACGCGGCCATCAAGCTTGCCAAGGGCGAGAACGTCGTATCGCCGATGTGGATACCCTACGAACTCGTGAACCCGGCAAACGTCGAGAAGTACCTCGCCAAGAACTGATCGCCGCTAACCTGCGGATATGCCTCCAAGGCACATCTGCAGCCAAAGCGTCTACGCTCATTAAGCAGAAGGTCGGCCAAGATGCAGAAAATCTCACCATCAACCGTCAAGGCGGTTCGGGAAAGCGGCGCCGTTCCAAACGCTGACTATCTCTTGGAAGTCAAAGACGTCCGCAAGGAGTTTGCGGGAAACGTTGCGCTGGATGATGTCTCTTTTCGTTTGAGGCGCGGCACCGTTCATGCCCTCATGGGCGAAAACGGCGCCGGGAAGTCGACGTTAATGAAAATCATTGCGGGCATTTACACCCCGGATGGGGGAGAGTTTTTTCTCAACGGTCTTCCCATTCGCCTCAGCAGCCCGCTGGATGCACTCGATAACGGTATCGCCATGATTCATCAGGAGCTCAATCTGATGAATCATATGACCGTTGCCGAAAATATCTGGATCAGGCGCGAGCCGAAGAATCGCTTTGGCCTCGTTGACCACAAGGAATTGCATAGCCGTACCTCCGAGCTTTTCGAGGAGTTGGGCATCGATCTGGATCCTGACGAGAAGGTCGGCCTGCTCTCGGTTGCCAATCGCCAGATGGTAGAAATTGCCAAAGCGGTTTCTTACGAGTCCGACGTCTTGATCATGGACGAGCCCACCTCGGCGCTCACCGAGCGCGAGGTCGAGCATCTTTTCCGTATTATCAAAACCCTCAGGGAACGTGGAAAAGGCATCATCTACATCACGCACAAGATGAACGAGCTCTTCGAGATCGCAGACGAAGTATCGATCTTCCGGGACGGCAAACACATCGCGACCAAGTTCGCGGACGAACTGACTCGGGAAGAGGTCATTCGCATGATGGTTGGGCGTGAGATCTCCCAAATGTTTCCCAAGGTTCCGGCAAAGATCGGGGACGTGGTCCTGAGTGTCCAAAACCTTTGTCTCAAGGGCGTTTTCGAGGACGTTTCATTTGAGCTTCGCTCAGGAGAAATTCTTGGGATTGCCGGGCTCGTCGGTGCCGGTCGCTCCAACATCGCCGAAACGATCTTCGGTGTTACGCCCGCGACTGCCGGCACGATCGAGATCAGAGGCAAGGCTGTCAATGTAAATTCTCCCGGCGTTGCAATGGAAAACGGAATGGCCTTTCTCACTGAAGACAGAAAGGAATCCGGCTGTTTCCTCCTGTTGGACATTCAACAGAATATGCAGATGGCAGCCCTGCACGGCGGATATGTACGCAACGGCTTTGTCGAGCAGAGGCGTCTGTCTGAAGAGTGCGAGACGATGAAGAACTCACTTAGGGTCAAGACGCCGGGAATGGACGAGAAGATCATGAATCTGTCCGGTGGAAATCAGCAAAAAGTATTGATCGGTCGCTGGCTGCTCACAAAGCCGAGCTTGCTCATCCTCGATGAACCTACCCGCGGTATCGACGTCGGTGCCAAAGCCGAGATCCACCGCATGATTTCGACACTCGCTGCCGAAGGCGTGGCCGTGATCATGATCTCGTCGGAACTTCCGGAAATTCTCGGAATGAGCGACCGTGTCATGACTGTCCGGCAAGGGCGTGTGTCCGGGATACTCGACCGGGCAGACGCCGACCAAGTCAAGATCATGGAGCTCGCAGCC
>NZ_CAXUPQ020000008.1:0-10969 GCF_964252905.1 Pararhizobium sp. LjRoot255 | reverse complement strand
TGCGGCAGACCTGCCGGCAAAGGTCACTTTGCGCAGCCTGCCGGCGGTCGGGCACATGCCGCAAATGGAGGCATCCGCAACCGTCAACGAAGCCATCCTGGAAAATATCCAGAAGGCTTGAACATCACGGGCAATGCCCAAAGTGAAGTGATCTAACCCCTCGAATTGGGAGCAATCCATGTCTCAACGTTTGTCAGGAAAACGCGTACTCCTAACCGGAGGCGTTGCAAACATCGGTCTCGCTATTCTGGAGGCATTTGTCGCAGAAGGCGCAACGGTTTCTGTGGTGGATATCGACGCTGCTAAGGGTAGCGAGGTCGAAAAACGGTTCGGGGAGCGGGTACGGTTCATTAAGGCCGATATTTCGCAGGAAGACGAGATTAAGGCGGCAGTCGACCAGTCCGTTGCCTGGATGAAGGGAATGGACACGCTCTGCCTGAATGCGGGCATCCAACTCTCCGGCAAGGTTGAAGACTTTTCGACGCGCGATTGGGACAAGGTGTTCACGATCAATGTCCGCGCCAATTTCATCTTCGCAAGGGAGTCGGTGAAACACCTTCGAGACGCTGGCAAATCCTCGATCGTCATGATGTCTTCGCTGGCCGGCAAGCGCGGCGCGCCAGGGCTCGTCGGTTACTCGTCGTCCAAAGCCGCGATCATCGGTCTCACAACGACGCTCGCGATTGAGCTGGCGCGCGACGGTATTCGTGTCAACGCCGTGTGCCCCGGCTGGATCGATACGCCCTTCAATCAACCCGCCATCGACTTCATCGGTGGTCGAGAAAAGCAGGAATCGCTGATCCCGATCCTCATTCCGCTTGGACGACAAGCCACGCCCCAGGAGGTCGCACCGCTCTTCGTCTATCTCGCCTCCGACGAGGCTTCCTACGTGACGGCGCAGGCGATCAACGTCGATGGCGGCATCTACAACTGATCGCGCAAGCGACCGAAAGCAAAAGAGGAATAACATGATCAAGCTGATTACACATGAGGCGGCGCTCAAAGCCCTTGAGGTCGGTGCAGCCAAAGCAAGGGAGTTGGGAGAGCCTTCTTCCCTGGCGATCGTTGATGCCGGTGGCAATCTGCTTGCCTTCCTGCGCGTCGACGATGCTGCGCTCTCAACCGTCGAAATTGCTCAAGGCAAGGCGTACACTGCTCTTGCCTTACGCTCGCCGTCCGGTAACTGGCTAGAGCTGGTCCAGCCTGGCGGAGCGCTTTATGGACTGGATGCGCTTGGCGGGCGCCGGCCATTTGTTGTTTTCGGTGGCGGACTGCCTGTGCGCGATGGAAAGACCGTTATCGGCGCGGTGGGCGCATCCGGAGGTCCGGTGGACGCCGACGTGACCATCGCACAGGCGATGGTGGAGGTTCTTCAAACCGCTTGAGCCTCCGCACGGCACCTTGCCGCCTGTTCAAGGCGGAAAGATCATTAATTTCTATCTCATGGCAAGGACATTGTCCCGTGGCCATAGAACTGGGATGACAAAATGTCTGAGCACGCAATCCGCCTCGAATGGAAATCAGCGCCTCATGCGCAACAGCCGGCAACATACAATCGGGATCACACGGCCATCTACAGCTCGCAGGTCTCCGTAGATGTTTCGGCTGCGCCCGCCTATCTCGGAAATAGCAACCTTGCGGATCCGGAACAGCTCCTCGTGAACGCTCTGGCGAGCTGCCACATGCTCTACTTTCTCGCGATCTGCGAGGGTAGCGGCTATGCCGTGACAAGTTACGAGGACGACGCTGTCGGAAAGGTGGCGAAAAATCCTGACGGAACGTTTTGGGTGTCAGAAATCACCCTCCATCCAAAAGCGTCCTTTGGTCCGCAGAAGCAGCCTGATCGCGAAACATTGTCTCGATTGCATCACAAGGCCCATAAAGGATGCTTCATCGCCAATTCCATCAAAACTCACGTTTCGATCGAATTGGACTAACACACCACAGCACCATCGCGGTGCGTCTAAAAGTTTTCAATGTGAAGGAAGGTGCAGAATGACCGACAAGCTTGTTGTTATTGCCACTGTGACGGCCCACGAAGGAATGCACGAGCAACTTCGAGAAGGGCTCCTCACCTTAGTTACGATCGCGCGAACGGAGCCTGGATTCGTTCAGTACGATCTCCATGAGTCCCTGGAGCGCCCAGGTGAGTTCGTCTTCTATGAGATCTGGCAGGATGAGCAATCGCTGGAGGTACACAACAACACGGAGTCAATGAAGGCGTTCGGCGCGCGCGCCGGTCAGTGGATTAAGTCCGTTAAGCTGGACAAGTACAAGCGTCTGTTCTGATCCCAAGCTGGAAGAAACCCGAAATCGAGGGCTTGCCGCGGCTAAGCCCGACGACTGGAGGTCTATAGACAATGAATAGCTCTTTGGAAGGCAAAAGCGCATTTGTCACTGGTGCAACCTCGGGCATAGGTCTCGCCTGTGCCCGACGTTTCGCGGATCTGGGGGCGAGGGTAGCACTCTGCGGGCGACGAGCCGATGAGCTCCAAAGGATTGTCAAAGAGCTGGGGCAAGGCTCGCTCGCCATTCCTCTCGACATCCGTGATGAGGCAAAGGTCAGCACTGCGGTTGCCGAAGCCTGGGACGCTCTCGAGGGCATTGACTACCTCGTTCATGCTGCAGGCATCGTCACGCCTGCACCCCTGGAAGCGCTGTCCGCAGAGGTGTGGCGCCAGCACATCGATGTCAACTTGAATGGCGCTTTCTACGTGATGCGGGAATGCGCCCTGAGAATGCGAGGCCGAGGGCGCGGCAGCATCGTAGCCATCGCCTCGGACCTGTCGTTCAAAGGCATGCCGAACTTTGCCCACTACTGTGCATCAAAAGCAGGGCTTTCCGGACTATCCAAATCGCTTGCGCTCGAACTCGCTCCTCATGTCAGGGTAAACTGCATTTGCCCGGGTCCCGTCGATACGCCCATGTTACAGGCCGAGCTCGAACTGCTTGGCGGCACCGTTGCTCGCGACGCCGCGCTTTCGCAAGTTCCCCTGAAGCGATTTGCCAGTGCGGATGAGATTGCCAGTTTCGTCCTTTATGTCGCGACGGAGGCTACTTTCGCGACAGGCAGCATGTTTAGCTTAGACGGCGGAACTACGGCAGGTTGATCAATCCGCGCTGATTGTTTGATCTTGGTGTGAGGGACGATCTGAAAAAAGGGCGTACTCGCCCGCCACTTTCTGCGCAAGCGCAGCGACAACGCCATTCAAATGGGTATCAGGACCCTTGATGAAGCTTGCAGTGAATACCATCGTTGGCATGGTTTGATCGATTGTCGTGAGTACCCGCAGCTTGCCGGTTGCGAGATGGTCTGAAACGACTTCGACAGGGATGGCAGCGACGCCGATACCATCAAGAGTCATACGGACAATCGAGGACAGCGAGGAATTGGCAAACAGTCGCACGCGCTGCTGATGTGCCTTGTTGAAAAGCTCAGTGAGTTCCCGATATGGCTGGGTTTGCCTTGCAAAAGTAATGATCGGAAATGCTGCAAGCTCCTTGAGCGTCACCGCCTCTGGCCCCAAGGGAAACTCCTCCCGGACCACCCAACTGAGGGGATATTCGCACAGCGGCAGATTGGCGACGCTTCCCGAGATCACCGGCCCCAGGAGGAACGCGACATCGATGCTGTTCTCGAGTAGGGCCGCTGCAAGACCGGTGGAGCCGTCGACGTTGATCTCCAATGTAATTGCCGGATATTCATGGTTCAGTCGTTTGAGCAGTTCTGGCAGCCATGTGTGGACGATCGTGTCTGAAACACCAAGCTGGACGGTCCCCTCCAAGGCATTTGCGCCTGCAACGGAAAGCACCATCTCGGTCCTGAGCGCCAACATGCGCTCAGCATATTTGAGGATTTCGCGTCCCTTCACGGTCAGCCGGCTACCACGCTTATCACGTTCGAACAGCCGCACTTTGAGTTCCAGTTCAAGCTGGGCAATGCGTGCAGAAACAGCCGGCTGCGTGGTATGAAGCTTCTCGGCGGCGCGATGGAAACCGCCCGTCTGAGCAACAACCCAGAAAGTCTCCAAGGTGCGCAGGTCAATCATCGCGCCCGCCTGTCCTCAATAAATTCAACGCCTGGACAACCATTGACGAGTATACGACCGGATGCAAGCGTTACGGTGATATGACAGGCAGCAAACCTGTTTTTGCCACGGGCAAGACCTAGCCTGGGCAGCACGGATGTCAAATAAGGTCAGCGAAAATTATCTCAAAGAGTCTCATCCAATGCCTTCGATTCGCATCAGGTGACGTGATCTGGCAGGAACTACAAAGAATGGTGGAACAAGTACAGCTCTATAGAACGGGCGCCTCGAAGCGGAATTTCCCGTTCAGAAGGTCCTCATCGCGTACATCCGTGATCAGCATGCAACCAGGGCTGTGAGTAACCGCTATCGGCGGTTTGGCTTGTGCCAAAGCTACTTGCGGCGTGACGCCACAAGCCCAGAAGACTGGCACTTCGCCTTCTCTCACCGGAACGCTGTCGCCAAAGTCGGGCGACGATAAATCCTTGATCCCGATCGCCAAAGGATCGCCGAAATGCACCGGCGCCCCATGGACCTGCGGCATCCTGGCAGTGATTTCGATCGCCCGAATGGCGTCCGCTGGCTTCATCGGTCGCATGGACACCACGAACTGCCCCGAGAACGGACCAGCTGAGACGCAATCGATATTCGTCCTGTACATCGGTACGTTCGAACCGAGTTCGATATGCCGGACACCAATGCCCGCCTTCAACAGAGCCCACTCGAACGAGAACGAACAGCCAATCAAAAAGGAAACGAAATCGTCGCGCCAGATGTGGTGAATATCGGAAATCTCTTCTCCAATCTGTCCGTCACGAAAAACACGGTAGCTCGGCAAATCGGAACGGATGTCGATATTCCTGCCAGCTTTGCCGAGCGACGGATCGCCGGGATTTCCGACAGCGAGCAACGGGCACGGTTTGGGATTTTCCAGGCAGAATCTCAGAAAATCGGTGGCCCACGACTTTGGAATGATCACCAGGTTTCCTTGAGCAAAACCCGGGGCCAGTCCAGAAGTCTGTCCGCCAATCGTACCAGCCCGAACATCGAGGCGAATTTGCTCTGGTGTACGATCGAGTACCGTTTTAAACCCATCCATCACTAAGCATCCCTGTTGTCGTGCACGCACATACAAGGACTCGTCATTCCGAGCCGTCTCGTCAAATCTCCATATTCAATTACCTCAGATAGATTCTATTGATCACAACATAGGCAAGAACGGCCTCTGCCGGCCTCGGGAATGGTCTGTGATGCGCCGCTGATAAAACTGGGTTATCAGTTCAAATCGCCAACGACGATTTGACCTTCCGGCCGTCTGGCAGGAACATCGCATTCGTGAACACCATGATTGGGAGGTCATCCGTGTCGTCACTATTGGACGAAGCTCTTGCTGTCGTCAGCTAATACACACTTGTCATCTTCGAACTCGTTCGTGGGCGCCTAAACGCTCGAGAACGCGATTCCGATCCAGTACAATGCCCAGGTCAGCCTGATCTGTGCGTTGCTATTCGTCGTGGCATTTTATACATATTTACACTTAAAATTCAATGGCTTATTCTGTTGACACACGTGGCTTCTTGAATAATACTCACTGACCAATCTAACTGCCGTTAGTTAGATCACGATAAAAGGGGAGCAGGGTGGTGCGCAGCGCCCCTTCTGCAGTCTGTCAACCATTGTCAGAAGGAGTCCGTAATGACCGGAAAACCATCACCATCCATCACTCGCCGTCATGCCTTGAAGCTTGGAGGCGCGGCGCTATCCACGTCGCTTTTTGCGCCTGCAGTCATCAGGAGCGCCTGGGCCGCCGAAGAGCCGATCACGTTGTTGACGTGGGAAACCTACGCCGAGCCTGAATGGATAGCGGAGTGGAAAGCGGCCAACGGGACCGAAATCAAACCAGTGATTGTCTCGTCGCTTGATGAGGTGTTCGCCCAGCTTCAATCTGGCGCCGTGAAGCCTGATGTCATTTACTCAGAGGCCTCGACGGCGGGCCGCCTCAAGAAGGCGGGCCAGATCGTCCCGTTCGACGTCTCCAAGACCCCCAACATCTCCAACATCCTCCCAGGACTGAGCTGGCGCGAGCCGCTGACAGTCGACGGTGCACTCATGGGCATTCCCCTCCACTGGGGAACGCAGCCTCTGCAGTACAATGCTGATGTGATCAAGTCTCCTCCCACGAGCTGGGCCGTTCTGTGGGACAAGGCCTACCAGGGGAAAGTCACGATATTCGACGACGCGACCGTCACGATCCCCATGGTCGCACTGTATGTCGGCGCAAAAGATCCCTTCAATTTGACCGAGGACGAGTTTACGCTCGTCACCGATGCTCTCCGCGAACTGCGAGGACAGGTTCGCGTCGTCACGAGAGGATTCGACGATGCCGCAAACGTCTATGCGTCTGGCGAAGCGGTTCTCGGCTACTGTCACAATGTCACGGTTGTGAACATCCTGAAGAAGAAGGGGCTAAACGCCAAGTATTCCCTGCCGAAGGAAGGAACGCCGGCCTGGATCGAAGGGACCTTTGTCTCGCCGAAAGGACAGCGCGACATCGTCTACAAATTCCTCAATGACACGATGTCGGCGCAGTGGCAGGCAAGATTCATGAAGTTCTCGGGAAGCAACGGCATTTTGACGCCGGAGGCTGCGCGCGAAGCCGGCATGACCGAAGACGAGCTGAAGAACACCAATATCCTCGACTCCGATGATCCGAGTTTCAAGGACAATCTCGTCTTCTTCAAGGAACCCGAGAATGTCGAACGTCGTATCCAGCTCTGGAATGACTTCCTGGCCGGCACGCTCTGACGCCGTCCGCAATCCAACTGGAGAACCACAATGGGAACACGCGAAACCAGCTCTGTACTTTCGCTCGTCGGCGTTTCGAAAACTTATGACGGGGCCAAAAAACCTGCGCTTGACCAGGTGTCTTTCTCGGTGAACCCCGGGGAATTCTTTTCGATCCTTGGGCCGAGCGGCTCCGGAAAGACGACAATTCTGCGGACGGTGGCCGGGTTCGAGAAGCCGGATACGGGCCAAATCGTCATGGCAGGTGAGGTGGTGAACTCGGTTGCCCCGAACAAGCGCGACGTCCGCACCGTGTTCCAGAGTTATGCCCTTTTCCCGCACCTCACGGTGCGGGAAAATGTCGAGTATCCACTCCGGATGAAGGGCGAGCCAAAGCCGAACCGACGGACAAAAGCCGAGGAAGCGCTAGCGCTTACCGAAATGTTGACTTTTGCCGACCGGCTACCGCACCAGCTTTCCGGCGGGCAGCGTCAGCGTGCTGCGCTGGCGCGGTCCATCGTATCGCGACCGAGACTTCTTCTTCTCGACGAGCCACTCGCCGCTCTCGATCTTCGCTTGCGCCAACAAATGCAACACACATTGGTGGCACTGCAAAAAGAGCTCGGCATAGCGTTCATGTATGTCACGCATGACCAGGGCGAAGCCCTGTCGATGTCTGACCGCGTCGTCGTCTTGCAGGACGGAAAGATAGCTCAACTCGCCACGCCTCGAGAAATATATTTTGCGCCGCAAAACGAGTTTGTTTCACGTTTCGTCGGTCGCTCCAACCTTGTCGTCGTCAATTTCGAACCGTCGGATACCGGCTTCGTGGGAACGGTAGAGGGAACCAGGATTCCGGGACTGACTGCCAAAAAGGGCGGAACGGCGAGGATGGCAATCAGGTACGAAGGAATTCAGGTGAAACCTCTCGATGACGCAGACCGTGCACCTGACACAATCCCCGGCGTAGTGGAAGACGTCCTTTTCCTAGGCACCAACTGCGAAGTCAATGTCCGCTGCGGCACTGTCAATCTCATTGGCACGGTACCTGCGGTGCGAGACTCGACGTTCTCGGTAGGCCAGCCGGTCAAGGTCGCTTTCGATGCCGCAAACACGCAGGTTTTCCATGACTGAGATCGTTGCTCCAGCACTACCCGAGCACGCCTCTGCGCGGCGTGAGCGGTTTCCATTGGGCTTTCGCCTTTCAAGCGTCCCCGTATTGGCGTGGCTGTTTCTGATCGTCATTCTGCCCAACCTGCTTCTGATCGGAATCAGTTTTCTGAAGACCTCGGCGGGCGTCATCATCTTCGAGCCATCGCTAACGAACTATTCGAGGATGTGGAATTCGGCGGGCTTCTGGGTCCTGCTAATGCGCACGCTGTCGTTCAGCTTTCTTGCTTGCATACTTGCGACCGTCATCGCGTATCCGCTCGCCTTCTACGTTGGTCGCGTCGCCAGACGTAACAAAGCGCTGCTGACGATCCTGATCGTCCTGCCTCTCTGGATCAGCCTCCTCATGCGGATCTTCGCATGGCGCGTCATCCTTGGCCAATCCGGTGTTCTCAATGGCTTTCTGGTCTCAAGCGGGATCCTGGATGCCCCGTCCGAAGCGTTTCTCTACAGCCCAAGTTCAGTCGTTATCGTCTTCGCCTACATTTCTGTGCCCTTTATCTTCATTTCCACGATGGGCGCTTTCGAGAAGATCCCACGCGATCTGATAGAAGCGTCGGAAGATTCAGGCGCGACGTCGCTGCAGACATTCTTTCATCTGATATGGCCACTGACACGCAGAAATCTGGCAATCGGGTTTTCGCTCGCATTCCTCGTCACGGTTGGCGATTTTGTCACTCCAGCAATGATCGGTGGGATCGACGGGACCACGCTGGGCGTCGTTATCTCGACCCAGTTCGGCTTCGCAAACAATTGGCCCTATGGTGCCGCTGTCGCCGTAGCTCTGATGCTGAGCGTCGTGGTGCTTCTCGGTATCATCATCGCTCTCACACCGGTGAAGGGCGTCATGGTTGGCGGAGAAGGCGATCAGCCACCATCGGACGGGACTGGCTCAACCGGCTTCGGTCGGAGACTGGGAGCGATTGGATACGTCGCGGCAATTGCCTACCTTTATGCGCCGCTCGCCATCATCATCCTTTTCTCGTTCAATTCAGCAAACCTTCAAACTCTTCCGTTGGAAGGGCTGACGCTGCACTGGTATTACGAGCTCTTGAACGACGCCTCCCTGATCGACGCGGCTCAGCGCTCGGTGATTGTCGCAGCATGCGTGGTTTCCATATCCGTGGTGGTCGGAACGATATTTGCGCTAATCGTCCATTATTCGAAGTTGAAAGGTGCCCGTTTCTACGAAATGGCCTTTGCGCTTCCAATCGCCACCCCAGGGGTTGTTCTCGGGATCGAGATGGTTTTGGGAACCGAGATCTTCGCAATTCCCTCAGGCATCACCCGCATCGTCATCGGGCAGATGAGCTTTGTCATGCCGGTGACGTTTCTGCTGCTGCTTGTTCGACTTCGCCGGCTCGATCCAAGTCTTATGGAGGCGTCGCTGGATCTTGGCGCGAGCCGCTGGCAAAGCTTCATCCATGTGTTGTTTCCGATGATCAAGGGAACGATCCTGGCCGGCGCTTTTCTCGGTCTGACCCTTTCTGCCGACGACGTCATGGTAACCCTGTTCCTGTCGGGCGGAGCGCCGACCTTGCCGATCTGGGTGTTTAACCAGATGCGCTTTGGCTTCACGCCTTCGGTCAACGCGGTGTTCTCGCTTCTGCTGATCGTGTGTCTTGTCGCCGTGACGATCGGCACCTGGAAAACCGCCACATCGCGGGCTCGCGAAACCCACTGACGAGCGACTCGATAGGTTTCCGTCGACGTGGAACGGGACAGCAAAGAAATCGAGATGACCGCCGTTTGTGCGGTCGTCCGCCCTGGACAAGTTTATAGAAAAGGAGGCTGCGATGGCAGACACACTGAATTGGCCGTCGAGCGGCATCGAGGGATTTGAGCGAGGCTTTTCTACGGTTAACGGCGTCAGGCTGCACTATGTCAGCGGAGGGCGTCCCGATGGCGAGGTCGTCGTGCTGTTCGCTGGATTCCCCCAGAGCTGGTACGCGTGGCGCAAGATTTTGCCGGAGCTCGGCGCCAAATATCGTGTCATTGCACTGGATCTTCCCGGGCAGGGTGATTCTGATCGCCCGGTGGCTGGATGCGATACGACGGGCGTCGCCAAAATCGTTCGCGGCCTTCTCGAAAAATTGGGCGCCGATCGGCACTACCTCGTTGCGCACGATATCGGCGCATGGGTCGCATATCCCTACGCAGCGCTTTACGCACACAATGTGCTTGGCCTTGCCATTCTTGATACGGGAATCCCTGGCATCAGCCTTCCCGACGCACTGCCATGGTCGTCCGAAGTCGCTTGGCGCACGTGGCACGTTGCCTTTCACAACGTTCCCGATCTGCCAGAGGCGCTCATAGAAGGTCGGGAGGACATCTATCTCAACTGGTTCCTTCAGCGTAAAGCTGCCAATCCGCAAGTGTTCTCCGAGAGCGATTTCAACGAGTACCTGCGTGTATTCCTCTACGGTGGCCTGAAGGGTGGACTTGCCTATTACAGGGCAGTGTCATTATCCGCAGAACAGAACCGAGAGCTTGCCGCCAGGGGAAAGCTTGAAATGCCGGTCCTCGCGGTGCGGGCGGATCAAGGCTCTATGCCGGACCTTGTCGCACAATTGCAGAAGATCGCGACCAACGTCCGAGGAACTGCAATCGAAAACTGCGGTCACTATCTGGCGGAAGAACAACCGACAGCGCTCGTGCGTGAACTCCTTGACTTTTTCAAGTGAGCCCGTTTCGGCAGTCCACCTTACCCAAGAGGGGTGGGTTGCTCCGGCTGCGGTTGGTCACTGCGATCAACCGCAGCCAATCAATCCGCTGCCGGACAATGTAGTGGATACGGACGCGTCAACGCAAACTGCATAGGCAACAGAAGGAGGGAAGCAATGTCGGGCTTGCAACTACCACAGGACAAACTCATCGAGGTCTATCGCAACATGCGGATGATCCGCCGCTTTGAGGAGCGGGTGATGGACGAGATGGCCTCCGGCGACATTCCCGGCAACACCCATCTTTATGCCGGTCAGGAGGCG
>NZ_CAXUPQ020000007.1:0-14055 GCF_964252905.1 Pararhizobium sp. LjRoot255 | reverse complement strand
GATGGAGATCGATCATGAGAGCTGTCTGCACATAGAGCTACATTCAAGAGATGGCGCGGCAATGCCCGTCGAGAAAAAGGCCGCGCGAACCGTGTTTGCCATCAGCATCGCAATCGTCATCGGTCCAACGCCGCCCGGCACAGGCGTGATCGCGCCGGCGACCTCTTTGGCCGCTCTAAAATCGACGTCGCCGACGAGCCGGGTCTTGCCCTCGCCCTCCAGCGCATTGATCCGGTTGATGCCCACGTCAATCACCGTCGCACCCGGCTTCACCCAGTCAGACTTGACCATCTGCGGACGGCCGACCGCTGCCACAAGGATGTCGGCCCGGCGGCAGACATCGGGGAGATCGCGGGTCTTCGAATGCGCCATGGTCACGGTGGCGTTAGCGGCAAGCAGAAGCAGGCCCATCGGCTTGCCGAACAAATTCGAGCGGCCGATTACAACGGCATTCAGGCCACACAGGTCATCGCCGTGAACGCGTTTGACGAGCATCATGGCACCCGCCGGTGTGCAGGAAATCAAACCGGTGGATAGGTCACCCGTCGCCATCTTGCCGGCATTGACGACATGCAACCCGTCGACGTCCTTCTCAGGCGAGATCAATCGGATCACCGGCTCGGGGTTCAGAGGCTTCGGGAGCGGAAGCTGCACAAGGATGCCATGGATGGCCGGATCGGCATTGAGCTCGACGACCAGCTTTTCGAGTTCCTGCTGGGTAGTCTCGGCCGGCAGGCTATGCTGAATGGAATTGAAGCCACACTGCTTGGCCATGCGGGTCTTGGAGTTCACGTAAGCATGGCTTGCCGGATCGTCGCCGACAATCACAACCGCCAAACCCGGCCTGATGCCGGCGGTACGCTCGAGGGCTCCTGCGGCCTCCGTCACCGCCATAACTACGAGCGCCGATACTTCCTTGCCGTCGATTAAGTGAGCCATTGTCACCCCATACGCTCGGAGGCGTAACTTCCCGGGCCGGCCGGAAAGACGACTGT
This sequence comes from Pararhizobium sp. LjRoot255, assembly GCF_964252905.1. Taxonomy (NCBI): domain Bacteria; kingdom Pseudomonadati; phylum Pseudomonadota; class Alphaproteobacteria; order Hyphomicrobiales; family Rhizobiaceae; genus Pararhizobium; species Pararhizobium sp. LjRoot255. Next base: position 13,060 of record NZ_CAXUPQ020000007.1, on the reverse strand, counting down.
GCGGTTGCCGTTGATGAACGACCGGTGATGAATGTGGGCGTGGATGGCCCGGGCAAGGACCTGGCTTTCCACATCGCGGCCAAGAGAGATGTAATCTTCAGAGGACTGAGCATGCGTGATGCGGACGATATCTTGCTCGATGATGGGCCCCTCGTCGAGGTCTGCAGTGACGTAGTGTGCCGTGGCGCCAATCAACTTAACACCCCGCTCGTATGCCTGCTTGTACGGATTAGCTCCTTTGAAGCTGGGCAAGAAAGAATGATGTATATTAATGATCCTGCCGGACATTTTTGCACAGAGCTGGTCGGACAAGACCTGCATGTAGCGCGCCAGCACGACCAGGTCGGTGCCGGTCTGCTCGACAATCTCCATCAGCTGCGCTTCCGCCTGCGACTTGTTCTGTTTCGTCACCTTGATGTGGTGGAATGGAATGTCGTGATTGACCACTACCTTCTGGTAGTCAAAATGATTGGAAACCACCCCGACGATGTCGATCGGCAGCGCTCCGATCTTCCAACGGTAGAGTAGGTCGTTGAGGCAATGCCCAAAGCGGGAGACCATCAAAAGGACTTTTGTTCGATCATCGCCGCGATGAAATTGATAATCCATTTCAAACTTTTTGGCGACATTGCCAAACTGCTCGACGAGGTCAGCTTCCTTAGCTTTGACTTCTGATATGAAGCTGATACGCATAAAGAACTTGCCCGTTTCTAGGTCATCGAATTGCGAGCTGTCGACAATATTGCATCCTTTGTCGGCCAAGAATCCGGATATCGCCGCGACGATTCCTCGCGTGCACTTGCATGAAACGGTCAATACGAATTGGTTTGTTGTCATGGGGTGCTCCATCGGGTGTGAAAACCGATACTTGGACGCTCGTCCAACGCCTGCTCGTTTGGTTCTTGTGGTAGGGCGCTTCACAGCGCTTTTTCGAGTTCCGGCAGGACATCGAAGAGGTCGCCGACGAGGCCGTAGTCGGCGACCTGGAAGATCGGCGCCTCCTCGTCCTTGTTGATGGCGACGATGACCTTACTGTCCTTCATGCCGGCGAGGTGCTGGATGGCGCCGGAGATGCCGCAGGCGATGTAGAGATCGGGGGCGACGACCTTGCCGGTCTGACCGACCTGCCAGTCGTTCGGCGCATAGCCGGCATCGACAGCGGCGCGGGACGCGCCGATAGCAGCCCCGAGCTTTTCGGCAACAGGCAGGATGACTTCCTGGAATTTCTCCGCCGAGCCGAGCGCCCGACCGCCGGAGATGACGATCTTGGCCGAGGTCAGCTCCGGGCGATCGGATGAGGACAGAGCGTCGGAGACAAAGCTGGAGAGCTTAGAAGAAAAAGCCGCCGTTGAGATCTCCTCAACGGCAGCAAGTGGGCCTTGGGAGGCCGGGGAAAAGGACGCCGTGCGCACCGTGATCACCTTCTTGGCGTCGGTGGACTGAACCGTCTGGATGGCATTGCCGGCATAGATCGGCCGCTTGAACGTGTCAGCCGAGACGACCTCGGTGATCTCCGAGATCTGGGCGATGTCGAGCAACGCGGCGACGCGCGGCAGGACGTTCTTGCCCGTCGAGGTGGCGGCGGCGAGGATGGTGTCGTAGGAACCGGCCAGCGAGACGATCAGCGCCGCCAGCGGCTCGGCGAGGTTGTTGGCAAGGCTTGCGTCATCGGCCAAGAGCACCTTGGAGACGCCGGAAAGTTTTGCCGCCTGTTCAGCCGCGGCTTGTGAGCCCGAGCCGGCGACCAGCACATGCACGTCGCCACCAATCTTGGCGGCCGCCGTCAGGGCCTTGGCGGTCTGGTCGGACAGGGTTACGTTGTCGTGGTCAGCCAGAAGAAGAATGGCCATGATGTTAGTCTCCCTTTTCCTGGACCGTTAAAGCACGCCGGCTTCGTTTTTCAGCTTGTCGACCAGTTCGGCGACGGACTTTACCTTGATGCCGGCCTTGCGACCCCCCGGCTCCTCGGTCTTCAAGACCTTGAGGCGGGCTGTCGTATCGACGCCGAAATCGGCAGGCGTCTTTTTGTCGAGCGGCTTCTTCTTCGCCTTCATGATGTTCGGCAGCGAGGCGTAGCGTGGCTCGTTGAGGCGCAGGTCGGTGGTGACCACCGCCGGCAGCTTGATCTCGATGGTCTGCAGGCCGCCGTCGACTTCGCGGGTCACCTGAGCCTTGCCGTCACCGATCTCGACCTTGGAGGCAAAGGTGCCCTGCGCCCAACCGAGCAGCGCCGACAGCATCTGGCCGGTCTGGTTACTGTCGTCGTCGATCGCCTGCTTGCCGACGATGATCAGGCCGGGCTGTTCGGCTTCCGCCACGCCCTTGATGATCTTGGCGACGGCGAGCGGCTCGACCTGATCGTCGGTCTCGACCAGGATCGCCCGGTCGGCGCCCATGGCAAGCGCCGTCCTGAGCGTCTCTTCGGCCTTGGCCGGACCGACGGAGACGACGACGACTTCCGACGCCTTGCCGGCTTCCTTCAGCCGCAAAGCCTCCTCGACCGAAATCTCGTCGAACGGGTTCATCGACATCTTCACATTGGCAAGCTCGACACCCGATCCACCCGGCTTCACCCGGATCTTCACGTTGAAGTCGACGACTCGCTTCACCGAAACCAATATTTTCATGGGAGAACCCTGCAAGAAAGAACTTTACATAGTTTCTGCAATGTTTGCGACAGAGTCAAGCTGTTTCGACAGCTACGATTCTCGAAGCCATGGTTCCGCTTCGCGACCCGGCTGGGCATAAAGTTACCCCCCCTCGCCTTCCCGTCGCTTCAGCAATTCCGAAGCAATATCCGAGCGGATGAAGAGTGTATCCGACAACCGCGGAAGGCCGCTGAAACCCTCTCTCACACGCGCAACGCTCAAATTGCTGGTAGGAATTCCGACAACCGCCGATACGTCGAGATGTACCCAAACCCGCGGCGTCGGCATGATACCGTAGTCCACGGGCGGACCGTTGCTGCTCTGGATCTTTAGCGCCATCAACAGGTGGTCGATCATTTTACGGGCACCGGAGCCAGGAGGACGCGATTAATTCGGCAAAGGAAAAAAGCCGCTGTTCGAAAAAAACGTATTGAATGTTTAAAATATTTGACATAGCGTAAGTACCGCTAAGCCACGCATCACAAGATACAAGGGAACGCGGGGCCAGCGAACTTCATGACAAGAAAGTTGGCCGTGCGCACGCCGATGAGCGGAGCGCTCCTGGGAGGCGATGCTATGCTAACATTCCGGAACGGCTCATTCGAAAGCAAAGAGGATAGCTGACATGAGCTTTGTCAAAACACCTGAACAAGTCAAAGAAATCGAAGACCTTATGGCAAGAGGTCAGTTCACTACCGAATCGGTAACGGTTGAATTCACGACGACTCCCGAGTTCGTGCGCTCGGTTTTGGCGCCCTGCTTCGAGCCTGCAGATGAACCGATTGCCTATGCGAACATATCGCGGTGGCAAAGCGCCCTTTGCGGCGAATTCGATTGCGGTATTATTTATTTGAAGTGCAAGTACGGTGAACATGTTGGCACGACCATGCTGACACTTTTCGTAAGCGGCGATTCTCCTGTCACGATCGGTCGAGAGCTCTGGGGTGAAGGCAAGAAGGAAGGCACTGCTCAGCTTTATTTCGACGGTACGCAGGCCTACGGCTATGCAGAACGAAACGGCGTTCGACTGATCGAAATCGACGCTGAGTTCGGCCCCGATCTGGGCCCCTCCAAATCAACCGGGTCACTCGATTTCGAACTCAAGGCGCAGCCCCATCCTACAGGCAGGGGCTTTCAGAGCGGCGTTACCCTAGTTTGCCTTGATATCGAGGAAGACTACCGCGCCACGCGAGAAGGAACGGCGACATTGAAGCTTGCCGGCACGAAGTTTGATCCTCTCGATACGATTCCGGTTGTGTCGGTCGGCAAGGCTTACTACGCGGAAGGAACTTCTTGCTGGACAGTTCCGTGGTTCCACGACCTGGCGAATTCGGACGCTTACAAGCCATACATCTACGGGCAGAAGTACGACGACTTCCGTCTCTTCCCGAAGGCCGCACGCTTCAAATAGCGCAAGCCAATCAACCGAACGTCTTCGTCCCATTCTTGCCGCTTGATGCGGGCGGCTTCCCTAAGTCGGAAGCCGCCGTCCATTTCGTGTGCGAACAGCACATTCAACTGGAAAGCGGTTGAGGCAGGGAGGAGCGCAGTGGAGAAACGAAATGACCACTCAACAGTTTCAATCTCAGGAAGGTCAATGGCGTGCGCTTTCACTTTGTTTTGCGGTGACGCTGGCCATCTTTATTCCCTATGTCGGATACGCCACACAGATTCCGGCGATGATGCAGGATCTAGGAATGACCTACACCATGGTCGGCACCTTGGCGTCAGCTTCGGCCCTTGCAGGCGGCATTATCGTCGCGTTCGCGGGCGTGCTTGTCGACAGATGGGGCGCGAAAAACGTGACCGTGCTCGGGCTGGTGATCAACGTCTTCGGCCAGATCGCCTTCGCTTATGCACCGACATATGAATCGATGCTACTTGCCCGTCTCCTGCAGGGAGCAGGAATACCACTGCTGTTCCTGGGGCCGTATACGCTCGCATTGCGCTGGGCCGAAAGTTCCAACCGTCTCGGCATTTTCATGGGTGCCATGTTGGCAACGGATGGCATAGGCACTGTCGCCGCTCTCTATGGATATGCCATCGTTTTGCAGGAGTATGGTTGGCGCAGTGGCTCACTCGTCGGCGCAGGCATTCTTGCTCTGGCGACGGTTTTAGCTTTTGTCTTCCTTAAGGAGCCCCCGGCCTACGCGCGATCGTCCTCGCAGAACTCGCAATCTGTTGGAGAAATTATAGGAAGCTACTTCAGCGTGGTCAGTCACAGAAACGTCCTGGTTGCCGCCCTCTTCCTGATTGGCGTTTGGGGGACCTACTCAATTGCAATCTACTGGGTCCCCACCATCCTGATGGAGGAAAACGGCTGGACTGAACAGTCCTCTGGTATTGTCGGATCGCTCTATCCTCTCGTAGGGATGATCTGCGCCGTAGGATTTGGATTGATCTCGGATCGGGTGGGACGCCGCAAGCCGCTGATCTTGATCTCGGGTCTTGGAATGGCGGCATCATTCATCGGGGCGGCTTACGCGCTTTGGTCTCAGCAATATTGGCTCCTTGCAACCATGTTGCCGATTTCCGGGCTGTTTGCCTATGGCGGCCTACCGCTGGCTTACTGCCTGGCCGCGGACTCGGTCGGCATTTCTCTCGCTGCCACCGCTAATGGTTTTATCATGGGCGTCGGTTTCATCGTCGGCGGCGTCGTCTATCCGCTCGTGCTTGGATACGTGAAAGACGCGACCTCACTTTATACCGTCGGCTTCATAGCGGCCGCCGCCTCGTTGTTGCTTTTGAATGTCATTGCGGTCCTGGCCGCGAGAGACGTCAAAACGATCACCACCGATTCCCCTCACGCGTACGCATAGACCGGCGCCCCTCTCTCTGAGAGAGGGGTCGGCTCCGCACCTAACTGCATGGATCCAGGAGGCTGGGTCCTGAAAGGAGTAAACATGTCACTTCACCAAGAGTTCGATCGTCTTTCGGGTACGCTGTTCATTGACGGGAACTATCTGAAAAGCCAGTCGACGGAGACCATCTCGGTCATCGACCCAGCCACCGAAGATCGGATCGCGGAAATTGCCGATGCGACCGAGAGCGAGGTGGAAACCACCATCGACGTCGCCAATACTGCCCGAAAGACTTGGCTGGCGATCGATCCCCGCACGCGCGCAACGATGCTGCATGAAGTTGCCGCCCGCATTCGTCGCGACAAGGCAATTTACGGCTACTTCATGACGCGAGAAGAAGGCAAGCCGTTTAAGGAGTCTGTAGACGAAGCCTCCTGGTGTGCCACCGCGATCGACTACTACGCAGAACTCGGACGGCATGAGACTGGTCGGATTGCCGGAGCCACTGTACCCGGCCACTTCCATTTCGCCGTGAGGGAACCGCTCGGAACAGTGGTAATCATCCTTCCGTTTAACTTCCCGCTCGTTCTCTTGTGCTGGGAGCTTTCTGCAGCGCTTGCGGCCGGTAACTCAGTCATCATCAAGCCGCATGAGCAGACCAGCATTACGACACTCAAGTTCATGGAAGTTTTCTCCAGTCTTCCGAAGGGACTAGTGCAGGTCGTGACAGGCGGTCCCCGCGTTGCTCAGCATCTCGTCAAAAGCAAGAAGACCCATTGTGTCGCTTACACCGGCTCAGTTCCAATCGCGCAGCAAATCATGAAGGTGTGCGCTGAAACCTTCAAGCCGGCCCTCATCGAAGCATCGGGAAATGATCCGTTCATCGTAATGCCGTCGGCGCCGCTGGACGTCGCCGTTCGTGGTGCTGCCTTCGCCGCGTATCTGAACTGTGGTCAGGTCTGCACATCCGCCGAGCGCTTCTATGTTCACGACAGCATTCACGATGAATTCGTCGAGCGCCTCGTTGCTGAGACAAAGAAGCTTCGCATCGGCAACGGGTTGGACAACGTCGATATCGGACCGATGGCAACTCATCGCCAGCGCGAGCGTTTTGAGGCTCTTCTCGCCCGCGCACGTCAGGAAGGGGCGAAATTCGCGACCGGCGGTGGCCGCCCTGCCGGCCTAAATCATGGTTGGTTTGTCGAGCCCGCCGTTCTGACCGATGTTTCACCCGATTCAGAGATTCTCAATAACGAATCCTTTGGACCTGTGGCTCCGATCTGTAGGGTCAAGAGCTTCGATGAAGCCCTGGAGCTGGCAAACCGCTCCGAGTTCGGACTTGGCGCAAATCTTTATTCGCGCGACATGAGCGAAATGATGCGGGCCGTGAACGAGATCGAGTCCGGAATTCTTTGGATCAACGCGCCGGTTCTCGACAACGACGCACTTCCCTTCGGGGGTCGAAAGCTTTCCGGAATTGGTCGTCAACTCGGCCCGGAGGGCCTCGCCCAGTTCCAGACCTCCAAGTTCGTGATGATCGACCCAGCTGCCGCACCCCAAGACTTCTGGTGGTTTCCTTACAGCGAGGAAGAGGCATACGAGCACGCCAAGGCTAAGTAATTCGCCATACACGGCCAGTCGTTACCGGCTGGCTGTGTCCGAGCAAGAGGGGATAATAAAGTGAATGGTAATTCTTCCGAACTGGCTGAAGAGCTCCGCCAAGAGACCGTAGTGCCGGCCACCGCGCGCAAGGTCGGGGTCGTAAGCGTCGTCCTGCTCGGGTTGTCCGGTCAACAGATCATTCCGTCGGCACTCATTGGCGCCGCGTACATGCCATTGGAAAGCGGGAACGGAGCCTGGTTGTCGATGCTCCTGGCGATGTGCGCGACTCTCTGCGTAATGGCCGCTGTCAATATTTTCGCGCGTCGGTACGTTGTGACGGGTTCGATGATGTCATACGTCGGCCTGGCTTTTGGCCGCCGGTTGGAAAGGCTAGTTGCTGCTTCATATCTCATCGGGTTCCTTGTCGCGTGCGCTGCTGTGACCGCGAGCACGGTCATGTTCACGAGCAGCTTCTTGCAGAGCGTTGGCTTCGAGTATGCTAACGAGAGTTGGTTCCAGGCGCTTTCAGCGATTGTAGTTGCAGCGCTAGCTGGCGGTTGCGCCTGGCGCGGACTCGACGCTTCGATTTCGCTGACTGCCTGGCTCGCTTTCCTGTCGCTCCCACTCGTTTTAGCCGCGTCCATCGCAGCGGCCGCCAATACCGGGTTAGACCTTCATTCGCAGTTCGTGCTGGCCGATACCGATTGGCACAGCGTCATGCGAGGTGCAATCGTCGGGCTCGCCTATTTTGTCGGCGTCGACGCGCTTGCTTCGCTCGCCGCGGAAACGAGAAATCCGAAGAAAAATGTCCCCATCATTTTGAACAGCGTACTGCTTATAACCGGCGTCGCATATGTCGGCATCCTATTCGTCTGCACGACAATGATGAATGCACACGTTGTCGAGTTGAACGAGGGCATTTCCCCAACAGCAATTATTGCCCGGGTTGCTGAAATGCCGTATCTCCAAAAACCGATCGATCTTCTGCTGATCGGCGCAACCTTCGCGAGCCTTGTCGCTTTCATCAACTACGGTAGCCGAGTGTTCGCGACAGCAGCGCACAACAAGTTCCTGCCGGAGATTTTCTCGAGAGTTCATCCGAAATTCGGCTCTCCGACGGGCGCGACGGTGTTGATGGCGGTGCCTGCGGCAGGCATTCCGGTCGCTCTTCAGTACCTAGCCGCATCTCCCCCCCTGCAGTCCACGGCGTACCTATCGACACTCTATTCTTTGTTCTGGGTCGGTCCCTACATCATTCTGAGCGTCGGCGCGATCAAGGAGGTGTTGAAGGAAACGAGGCGGGCGCCGCTCCAGATCGCTGTCGTTGTGGTCGGGATGTTCGTTTTCCTTTGCCTATTTATCGATAGCTTCATGTCCGGTGCCGAGGGGGTAATGCAATGGCTTCCCTACACCATGCTCGGCCTCACGCTTGCCGGATACATAGTCTTCAGTATCAACGAAGCGTTCGCCTCCCGGACACCTAAGCAGTAAAGGAACGACACTATGGGTTATGTTTGGACACCTGAGCAAATCGCGCGGTACCGCAAATACTATGACGACATCAGGACTCATCACACGTACACCTACGTCAGGTATCGGACGACAGACAGCTTTGTGAGTAGCGTTTTGCCGCCGTGCCTGACGCCTGCCGACGAGCCAACTGTTACGATAGGCTTCATGTCTTTTATGGAATGGATCGAAGGTGTATCGAACCGCGCGGGACGTGATCGCGCGATGATCATCGGCGTAAACGCAAAACATGGCGCAATCGAAGGCAGTTATTATCTTACGGTTCTCGAGACGGAAGAAGTCAACATCGTCACGGGACGTGAATTCTGGGGGATGCCTAAAAAACTCGGCACGATTAACTTCTTTGATGACGGCGAGGAGTTTCACGGCTTCGCGTCTAGAAAGGAATTAAGTCTTGTTGAGCTGACAGCTAGCCTAGGTGATCATCTACCTACAACGTCGGAAGATGAGAAAGAATATTACTTCGATCTGCGCGGCTATTTCGGCGTCAATGCATCAGACGTGACCAGGCCACAGTTGGTCGTTTTTGAGAACTCGACTGCGACCAAGCGGTTGCGAACGATCACCGATGCTAAATTGAGCCTAGGCGGATCTCCCTGGGATCCGGGCGTTTCGACTATACCCCTCAAGGGTTTCCTCGACGGGGGCCATCTCGGCGGGGAAACATCTTATATAATCAAGGATGTAGTCGAGCTCCAAAACGATGGCAACGACTACACGCCTTACCTGATGGGCCGCCTGTACGACGACTGGCCGGACGTCCGTTCACCCCGATAATCCAATTGACGCAGACCTCGATTGACCAACTTCGACGTCTGCCAGAGGTCAACTGGGCCGCCATATCCGGTTTTGTTCATCGCGATTGCAGCTGAAGTCACCGCAACCACTGCTCTCAAGTCCGCTGACGGTCACTATCGTTTTTACTTCTTGGCCATTACGCTAAGGTCGATACCCGTCAGGGTCGCATGCGCAATTTGGTCCGGTTTTGGAACTGTCGTGATCGTATGTCTTGAGTGGTTGGTCTGAGGACAACGGCTGGATGGTTAGGCGATTGCTGGCATCACCTTCATTTCAGCCGGGAAGATGATGCTTAATCTGCTTTCGAACTCTGGCAAGCACTAGTCTCAGATGCTCGAGCAGATTGGCAAAGCGCCGCAAGCACAGAAAAATGATCGTCCCGATGTCAAAACATCGGTAGGCGGCGGCTTTGCCGACATTCAACTCATGCGGAGTTTGCACAAGGCGCAGGGCGCGGTTTGCATCATCGGTGTAGAGCTATCGCCGAACTCACCGAGAATTTCGAACGATCGATACCAGGAGTGCTAAGATCATTTTGATCGAGGCGGGTACTCGCCCGCGCGCAGCCTTTGCTCCTGAGCTGTCGCAATATACCGAGGCTGCGCTGAACAACCTTAGTGTAGAGGTTCGAACCGGAAACGCGATGATCGGTGCACTAAATCGTTTTGCAGTCGCGCTCAGCTGGCTGTGGGGGTTCCTTCCGCGCCAGCACGGCGCTCGCCTGATCATGCAGAGGGAGACGTTGAAAGACGCTTGATCACCACGAAGCGAACGCACAAACTCCACAGGTGATCGATTTTTCGAACGCCGAACTTTTTTTCTGTGCCATGACCTTATATAGGAATTTCCTGGACCGATAGAAGCGGAGAATATTGTGAAGGCAACTCAGGTCGCTAAGACCCGCTCCGAGAGCGAAGAAACGACGGCGGCTAAAACGCAGCAGAAAAGCGAGGCAAATGAACTTGCGGTTGGTGCGCGATTGAAGGTGGTTCGGGAGCAGGCCGGCCTATCGCAGCGCGAGCTTGCGAAGCGTGCAAGGGTTACAAATTCCACGGTCTCCCTGATTGAGCAGGAATCACACGCTCCGTCACTGGCCTCCTTGCACAAAATTCTCAACGCGATACCGATCTCCATGGCGGACTTTTTTGCTTTACCGGTGTCTAAGCAAAACGTCCTTTGCTACGACGCCGAAGATCTCGCGGTTATATCCCGTGGTGAAGTTGATATGCGCGTGCTCGGTGGGGAACGGCGAGACAAAAAGCTTCAGATGTTCATAGAGCATTACGCGCCGGGCACGGACACGGGGGAAACAGCGATCGCTCACGACGGGGAGACCGCTGCGTTTATTTTTGAGGGAACGGTTGAATTGGAAACGAGCGAAGGCGTTCGAAAAATTGAGGCGGGTGGCGGTTTCCACCTTCTCGGCCCCGAGCCGTACAAGCTCAAGAACATTGGAAAGACGACCGCTGTTGTAGCGTGTGCGGTCACGCCGCCAATGATTTGACCTGAAGCGTCGGCCCTCACCACATCAGGTCACGGATGTCGCGATCGATGGCCGTCATTTCGCGTGATGCCCGATAATGTCGAAATCGAAACGCAGGTGGATCGGTTGAGCCACCTGCGCGCTTATTGCCCTCAAAACCGCCGCTAAATCTTCCAGCGGTCCTAGACGACAGGTTTTGCTAGGGCATCGAGGTGCCTGTCAGCGACCTCGATGATTGCGAACTCATGCTTCAAGTCGAGGTTCAGGCAAAACAGCCAGTACAGTACTGCTCCAACGGGGATCCCGACGAAGAACGCGTAGTCGACACCTCCAAAATACACAGCTACCGGTCCTTGGTAGAAGGAGAGATACATGAATGGGATCATGGCAATGAACGAAAGCGTGTAGGCCAAGATTCCGCGCCAGTTCCAGCAGCCGTAGATGCCCTTGGGATTGAAAATCTCCATTATCGAGTATTTTCCTTTGCGAACCACGAAGTAATCGACAAGGTTGACCGCTGTCCAGGGCGCCATCAGGTAGGCAAGGACGGCAAGGATCGTATAGAATGTCGTGTTTATAAAATCGGCGGGCAGCAGTACACCGACGATGGTTGCTGTCGTCCCGATCATCGCAATTGTCTTAAGGCGCAGCCCCTTGGTGGGCGACGTGGATACGACGCTGTCCATGGCGGTGATCAATGTGAGTGCGCCTCCGTAGACGCACATGCCATTGAAAATTAACAGTGCGATACCGCCCACGAAAAGAAGAACTCCGCCGAACCCCGACATGATCAGGTTGCCGGATTGCTGCAGCGCTACAGTCAAACCGTCTTTGGGGAAGAGGGCTGCAGCCACCGCGCCAACTGCCTCCATTGCGAAGACTCCCGCACCCGCGCCAATCGCCGTGTAAAGGATAATCGACCGATGGCTTGTCGTAGGCGGCATGTATCTCGAATAGTCCGAAACAAAGAAGGCCCACGAGAGCTGATAAGCTAGTGAGGCAGAAACAACCATCAAGAACGGGATGAAGTGAAAAGTACCGGTGAAGCTTAGCTGGTCGGATGGCAGGCCGACCTGATAGGTAATGCCCCAAACAAAAACCGCAAGTACCGCAATGAGGACGATCGACGTGTATCGTTGACCAACGTGCAGCCAGTTGTACCCGAAGATTGCAAAAACAATTGACAACAGCCCGAGTATGAGGCCGGACACGGTGAACGAGCCCATGCCAAGCTGTTCGGCGGTCGCACCCATGAGGTTCACGTTGAGGACGACGTATCCCCAATAGACCATCACCGCGACCAACCAGATAAAGATAGCCCCGTAGCGCCCGAACTGTGGTCGTGTCTGAACCATCTGTGGGAGTCCAAGGTGAGGTCCTTGGCTTGCATGTGCGGCAACAGGGATTGTACCCAGAACGGTACCGACGAAGAGCCCGACCAGGGTCCAAAGGAGGTTCAACCCGAAAGTGCTCAGCTGTTAAGTCTCGCGACGGGCGCCATCGGTATCTCTCCTAATCAGCCCGGTTCCCTCGATCCCTGAGTGTGTTTGCATGTCAATCTCCCCTTGCGACACGAGTGCTCACCGGCGCCCAAGCCCCTTTGCTTAGTTCCCAACTACTTGCTAGATTTGTTCTCCGTTCGCGAGCCGCCCCGTCCTGCTGCGAACCACACCAATGCTATGTCAAATTATTTCAACATTCAATATGTTTTTTCGAACAGTCCGTGGCTCGACAGCTGTCACGGACTTTTGAACCTTCTGAAGGCCTTGTGACCAAAAGAGATGGTTTCGGCCGTGAATGGATTAGCCCTGCGCGGCCCCAACATTCCAGTAAGTTTCAACAGTGCCGTCACCTAAAGACAGATCGGCGCTTTTGTGGGTAATTTAGCGCGGCTCTCTATCGCCCAAAGCAACATTTTCTTGGGTGTCGCTATCCGTAGACATGGCAACTCGCCCAGCGCTTTGTGCGGGGCGAAGCGAGCTCCGCTAGCCGGATTGTTATGAAAGTGTTTTAACACCGGCTCCTCTCCGCTGCAGATAACCTTGCTTGGTCGATGCGATCAATCCTCCGTGACGCATCCAAGCACGCTACATGATGCGAGAACATAGAACTAAATAGTGCCAGATGCGTGCCAAATCCTGCCAAGAAATACGTCGAAGAGGACAAACTTGCTGCGTTCGAAGCCGACGCAAATCGTG
>NZ_CAXUPQ020000006.1:0-20413 GCF_964252905.1 Pararhizobium sp. LjRoot255 | reverse complement strand
CCTACAAAAGTATGTGGCATAAGCTTTATTATGGAACATTCGGATGAGCGTCTCTTTTGCCGCCGCTGTCCGCTTTAATCGGACCAGGCACATCGGTGAATTTTGATGGCAATCTATTTTGCAAGTCGGTTCCCGCTCTGCGCTGCCGGACGGAAACCGCAAGCCGAAGGAGTTTGCGTACGCGCTACTTCACGTCACCGTGAAGGTCGAGAGTTGCTAAGCAATGCCACAGAATTTTCCGAAGCACTTCCTATCGAGCAAAGCCGGGTTTTTGTTACCAAGCTTCTGCTGGTGGGAAACAAAAAGTTCGTGCTCGCTTCGTCACCCTAAGGTGTGAGTGAAATTGACGAACCCAGTCCTTTTGGTCGCAACATCGGTCGCCAGACACTAAGTCCACGGGCCAAGCATTCTTGCATATATCGGTAAACCGGCGTCCTGCGTCTGGCGGTCGTGTCCACGTGGAGCATCAGATGCTCACCAGTAGCCAGCACAAGATCTCGATCGGCGTCGACGACGTATTGATAGATATGCAGCCGTACATCGTCGTACCCGATCATTTCCGTAAAGATCCGAAGCGGAGTGCCCATAAGGCATTCCCTCAGGTTCCGCAAATGTCCCTGCACTGAAAAAAAGCTGTATCCGCTTAACCGATATTCTTCCGTAAAGCCCATAGCACGCAGGAAGTTTTCGCCTGCATCGGCTAAAATTTTATAGTACTGCCACTCAGTCATATGGCCGTTGTAGTCGATCCACTTACCATCTACGACGATTTCGAGTGTCAGGAGCGCATCATTTTGGGGTCGATCGTCAACCGCATCTGCTTCAAACGGCGCCTTCGGCATTTTAGTCAAGCCCCATCAGATCGGCATCCATTTCGATGAATGCGCCTTGGATAACATTGATTTCGGTAACGACGCCGCTTTCATCTGCGGAAATGGATTGCTCCATTTTCATCGACTCCATAATCGCGACTACATCACCGCGATTGATGCGGTCCCCAACCTTGACGCAAACCTCCAGCACCAGGCCAGACAGAGGCGCCTTGATGCCCACGCGGTAGATGGCCGCGTCAGGCTTTTCTTCGACAACATATTTAGTCTGTGGGAGGTCAACTTCTTGTGCGCTGGACTGACCGTCCAGCGCACGCGCCTCTTGTGACAGCCTATCGATTTCGGCATCGATCCAGCGTGTGTGAACGGTGAACTCCTGCTGATAGGCCGTTCTAAATTCATCACGTTGCAAAATTGCGCGGTGCAATGGAATAACACTTTTTATTCCGTCGAGCTCAAGCTCAGCTAAGGCACGAGATGCGCGTTCCAACGCTTGCTGGCGGTCTCGGCCGGTAACGATGAGCTTGCCCACAAGAGAGTCGTAATAAGGTGGGATGGTGTCGCCTTCCGCGTACCCGAAGTCTATACGAACTCCCGGTCCCCCCGGCAGCCGGAGTCGCCGAATTTTGCCGGGAACGGGGCGGAAATCTGCCCATGGATCTTCGGCATTGATCCGGAATTCAATCGAGTGTCCACGAACTGCGACGTCGGTGAACGGCAATGTTTTTCCTTCTGCGATGTCAAACATCTCCCGGATAATGTCCACGCCGGTCACTTCTTCCGTGACCGGGTGTTCGACTTGAACGCGGGTGTTGACCTCCAGGAAGTAGATTCCATTAGCTGTCACAAGGAATTCGCACGTAGCGGCGCCGCGGTAGCCAACCTCCCCTAGAATTCCGACCGAAGCTTTCTTCAACTCATCGATTTGCGCGTTGGAGAGGAAGGGTGCAGGTGCCTCCTCGATGAGCTTCTGCTGCCGGCGTTGCAACGTGCAATCACGTGTTGCCAGAACAGCAACGGTCCCCTTCCAATCAACCAGGCACTGCGTTTCGACATGCCGTGCATTCTCTACATAGACTTCCACAAAACACTCTGGGCGACCGAATGCCAGACCGGCTTCACGCTCTGCTGCGGCCATTTGGGATCCGAGCTCATCAATCGTCCGGACTATGCGCATGCCACGACCGCCACCGCCGTTCTGGGCCTTGATGATAATTGGGAGGCCATGCTTTTCGACAAAGGTTTGAGCTTGCTCAACCGTGATATTACCATCTTCCAGGGACGGCAGAAGCGGCGCACCCACTTTGCGCGCAATTGCGCGGGCTTTCACCTTGTCGCCGAGTTGGCTGATCGCCTCGGCAGGGGGGCCAATCCAGATGAGGCCCGCAGCCTCCACTGCCGCCGCAAACACCTCATTTTCCGACAAGAGGCCGTATCCGGGATGAACCGCATCGGCGCCGCTCTTCTTTGCGATATCAAGGATCGCTTCCTGGTTGAGATATGTCTCGATCGGCGCGTTGCCTTTCAGAGGGAAGATTTCGTCCGCGGAACGAGCGTATAGCGCGTGCATATCTGCCTCGGAGGCGATCGCGACCGATTTGTAGCCGGCATCTTGGCATGCACGTACGATTCGAAGAGCGATTTCACCACGGTTTGCGATCAGTATTTTCTTCATATCAGTCCCCTGGCACTAACGGTCGATGAGAACGGCTGACGAGCGTTTCCAGGTCAACCAAGCCTTTGCATCTATGGGCGGAACGTCAGACTTGGCGCACTCCACCAGCAGTAACTCCCCCCGACTATTGGAGACGGTAACGAGACAACGGCTTCCGAGGAAGAGTTCCTTTTCGATCGTGACCGCAACAGGAGGTACCATGTCGAGCTCGACTTCGTTCGACGTTGCGAGCACAAGGTCTTCCGGTCGCAGAACCAGCGAGAGCGCGCCACAGCTTTGCACGTCGAGCGCGGTCCGGGGATTAAGAGGGATTTTTCCGAACGATGTTTTCGCAGTCGGAACCGCGTCCGCATCCTCCACGATTTCGATAACCTCGATGAGATTGGCCTCACCAAGAAAACGAGCGACAAAGCGGGAATTTGGCCGAAAATAGAGATCGGCCGGAGTGTCGTACTGCAATATCTCCCCGCCATCCATAATCGCGATCTTGTCGGAGAGAATGAACGCCTCTTCCTGGTCGTGGGTGACATATACAGTTGTGATACCGGTGCGCTGCTGGATTTCACGCAACTGGGATCCAAGGAGCTGACGCAGCCGTCGGTCAAGAGCACCCATAGGCTCATCGAGGAGCAGCAACGATGGACGGTAGGCGATTGCACGGCCAATGGCGACACGTTGTTGCTGTCCGCCACTGAGCTCCCCGACGGCGCGTTCGGCGACATGGGGGAGTTCGATAAGCTCGAGAACTTCTTTGACCCGATCGTTTCTCTGCGCGTGCGACCATTTATGTAGCTTGAGCGGGTACTCAATGTTCTGGGCAACCGTCATATGCGGAAAAAGTGCGTAGTTTTGGAAGACGAAGCCGATGTTGCGAGACTGAACCGAGAGCGACGTGACTTCCCTGTTGCCAATGGAAATCGCACCGGAAGTGGGCGTGATCAATCCAGCGATCGCTCTTAGCAGTGTCGTTTTTCCTGATCCAGAGGGACCGAGCAACGTGCAGAACATTCCAGGGGGAATGCTCAGATTTGTCTGCTTCAGTCCATGGTAGCCATTAGGGAAGCGAACCTCGACGGCATTAACATCAACGCCGTTGGCGCCTTTGCCGGACATGCCGACGGGGCTCACGTCGGCTTCTTCCGCGCGCTTTGACATCATGCTTGAGCTCCCCCTATTGCTTTCTGGAAAGAGGAAGCGACCTCGCCCCTCCTCCCCATCATGACACATATCTTACGAGTGCTGCGCGTTTTAGCAAGACAGGTGTTATAAAAAACAGCCGATCGGGCTTGCTATCTGCGATCTTTTTGTTACGCTTGTCTTGCAACGGCCAACTGGGAGGACCGTACTGATGGGGAACATAATGAAGATAACCGTTACAATGGCATGCGCCGCAGCGTTTTACCTGCCCGCGGCGGGATTCGGCTTTACCGCTGACGTACTTCCGGCCGAAGTGAAGGCAAAGGTTTCGGGAGAACTTGTGTGGCATGACGCATCAGGTGGCGCGACCACCAGGGCGCGTGAAGAGACAGTCATCAAGGACTTCGCCGCCGAGACCGGCGTCTCAGTCAAGGGTGATTATAATTCTGATATGACCAAGTTTTTCGCCGCCATTGATAGCGGCGCTTCCATCCCGTGGAGCTTTATCGAGTTCCCCACCAAAGGCGATTTCATCAAGGCCCGTGATGCCGGCTACCTTCAGAAACTCGATCCAAGTGTCGTCGACTTCAGTAAGATCGGCGAAGGTTCGCACGACGAGTACGGGGTGGATGTGCTTCGATACGGTATTGTTTTCACCTACAACTTCGACAAATTCAAAGATGGCGACGCGCCTACCAGCATTACTGACCTCTACGACGTGAAGCGCTTCCCCGGTAAGCGATGCCTGTTCAAATACCCGCAGTTCGGCGGCGTGCTGGAATCTGCCCTGCTCGCTGACGGAGTGTCGAAGGAACAGCTTTATCCGCTCAACCTGGACAAGGCTTTCGCCAAGCTCGATACGATCAAAGCCGAGATATTGTGGTGGTCGAACGGCGATGACGCCATTCGCCTTTTGTCGAGCGGCGAGTGCTCCATGGGTATTGCTTGGTCGGGCCGGGTCTATGGGGCAGTCACGAATGACAAGGCGCCGCTTGCGATCAAGTGGGAAAACTCTCTCTATTCGCAGGCCGTCTATGCAGTCCCGATGGGGGCGCCAAACAGTGACGCGGGTCAGGCCATGATCGCCCATTTCGTGGGAAATATTGACGGTCAGAAGGCGCTCGTGCAGCAGATCACATATACGACAGACATTGCGGGTCTGGATCCTTCGTCGTATGGCAACGATCTTGCGCCGTGGATCGTCGCAGGAGAGAATGCTAACAAGGCGATCGAGGAGAATGCTGCATATTACGCGCAGCACATCACTGAGGTGGTTGACCGCTTCAATCGCTGGGTCGCGTTGAACTAGAAGAAAGACCGGAATGCCTCGCTTGGTGGATCATAACGAACGACGTAAGCAGATATGCGATGTTCTCTTAGATGTTGTGTCCGAGGCTGGGATTGCCGCGGCAACGATAAGAGAGGTTGCAGAGCGATCGGGATGGTCCACCGGCGTGATCGGTCACTATTTCCACAACCGCCAGGACTTGCTTCTGGGGGGACTACGGCGCGCTGCCGAAATTCTTGCCGAACATAACACGCGCGTCTTAAAAACGCTGGAGGGCATGGCTGCTCTCGAACAGATTCTTGAGGGGAGTATCCCGCTAGACAAGCGCCGTCTTGCTCTATGCCGAATTTTCTTCTTTTTCTATGTTGAGGGCATGACCGAGGACGATCTTCGACAGGAGTTGGAAACCTATCTTGTAGGATGGCGAAAGTCGGTGACGCGTGCGATACGAGAAGCACAAGCTCAGGGAGATCTTCCCGCCGAGCTTGAGCCAAAGCGCATTGCGGCGGATCTGGTTGGGCTAGCGGACGGCCTGAGCATTCACTCGTTGCTGGATCCGCGGGTGATGGTCCAGCTACAGGAACACTCTCCAGTTCGTTTTTGGATACGGCGCTTGGCGGCCGGCATACCACCCGGCGACACGAGCGAAAACGCCCAGCCCACAAATTACGCAGTCGTCTAGAGACTACGGCTGCTCATCAGTTGGAACGACCATGTTGAACAACATCGATTCTACCCTCGGGTGGACTGTATCTTCTATTCTCGGTGATTCTGGGCCGCAGGCGCTTCACGATCCCACGAAGCTCGCCCTCGTATGGGAAAATGGAGCGCTCACATACGAGCAACTACGCAACAGGTCGCTCAGGTTGGCAGGCGCGCTCCGCGCCATGGGGCTTGAGACAGGGGACCGCGTCGCATCTCTCCTTTTCAACCGTGGAGAGATCTTTGAGCTCTATTTTGCCTGCGCATATGCCGGCATGACCTTTGTTCCAGTCAGCTTCCGCCTTACTGCAAGTGAAGTCGGAGCGATCATCGAGGACAGTGGAGCGAAGGTAGTTTTCGTGGAAACCGAACTTTCCGAGGTGCTTTCCGGAGCAGCGACGTTCGTTTCCTCTGTCCCTGATATAGTGACCCTCGAGGCGGCTAACGGCGGTTCAGATTACGAGTTGATGGCGGACAGCCATGTGCCATTGCAGATCCCGGTTGCGCACGAGGATCAGATGATCCTCTTCACTTCGGGGACGACCGGCAAGCCGAAAGGCGTCGTGATGCGATCTCATGCAGTCATGTGGTGCGCTATGCAGCAGGTGGCACAGTTCAGAATCACGCGTGACACGGTCATGCTTCTGAACGCGCCCATGTACAACACCGCAGCAATGAACGAAAGCTCGATCCCGACCTTCCTCATGGGCGGAACTGTAGCGATCTTGCCGAGCCGTGGCTGGACCGCGGAGCGTCTTGGCGACTTCGTTGCCAAGTGGAACGTCACGCACGCACTCATTTTCCCGTCCATGTTCCGAACGATGATCGAAGCAGACGATCGCACTCCCCTGCCGCTGACCTCCATGAAATGGTGGTACACTGGGGGCGAGAATTGCCCCCCGGCATTGATTGCAGAGGTCAGGCGACGTTGGTCGCATATACACCTTGCCATCTCCTATGGCTCTACGGAATCCGGCCTTCCCACCCTCATTGAAGGCGGCGACATCGAGCGGCATCCGGGCTCCGTGGGCAGATGTGTGCCGGGTCAATCGATCCGACTTCTCGACGCCGATGGGCAGGACGTACCGATCGGAAATGTCGGAGAGGTGTGGACAGCAGGACCCTCCGTCATGCGCAACTATTGGAACGCAACGCAACTTGACGCGGAAACCGTCCGGGACGGCTGGTTGAAGATCGGCGACCTTGCGAGGATGGACGAGGAAGGCTGGCTGTACATTGTCGGTCGCAGCAAGGATCTAATCATTTCCAAGGGCCAAAACATCTACCCGGCCGAAATCGAGAACGTCATTCGCCAGCACCATGCCGTTCTCGATGTGGCCGTCGTCGGTCTTCCCGACGAAGAGTTCACCGAGGTCGTGTGCGCTGCAATTGTGCTTCGAAAGGATGCTGCTCCCTCGAAGGAGGAAATCATGTCGTTCCTTCTCACGAAGCTCGCGTCATACAAGAAGCCGCGCCACATCCTCTTCGTGGACAGCTTCCCCATTCGCAACGCCACGAAGGTCGACAAAAAGGAACTGGCGGCGATCTGTGCCGACCTGGTGGCCAACTGAGGAGCAACGGATGACGAGAAAAATCACTCCAGAATGGGAAGCGTTGCTTTTCGAGCTTGACCGCCGGCGTGAGATCGCGCTTGCTTCGAGCGGTCCTGAAAGAATTGCCCGAGAGCACAAATACGGTCGCTCCACAGCGCGCGAGCGGATCGCAAAGATCTCCGATCCTGGCAGCTTCCTGGAAATCGGTACGTTTGTTACCACCCCCACCGAAGACGGCTCGCTGCTTGCTTCGACCTTCGTCTGCGGCGTCTGCGAGATTGATGGTCGACCCGTAGCTATCGGCGCAGAAGACTACAGCGTTGAAGGTGGCGGGACTGGTGTCCATCTTGCCCGCTACAAAGGGGGTTGGGGCGGTTTCGTCGAAGAATTTGCACTGGGCTACAAGATCCCGCTGGTAATGCTCATCAATGGTGTTGGCGGGTCAGTCATTTTGCAGGATCAGATCGGCTATCCGGAGCTCCAATCCGCAAATCCGACCTATCCTATGTTCGAGCTCCTCGACCACGTTCCAGTGCTGGCTGCTGTGCTTGGTCCGACCGCCGGCAGTTCGGCGGCGCGTGCCCACATTTCCCATTTCTCGGTGATGACGTCAGACAATGGCTGCCTCTTCGCTGGGGGGCCACCCGTCGTCAAGCAGGCGCTTGGCCTCGACATCGACAAGTTCGCCCTTGGGGGCGTTGCCATACACACACGCGCCTCCGGTCTCATCGACAACCAAGCGGAGAACGAAGATGAGGCCCTTGCACAAGTCAAACAGGTTCTTGCCTACCTGCCTGACAATGTTAGCGCCCGCCCCTCCACCAGGTCAGAATGGCAGGCCAATGATCAAGAGGATCTGCTGACGATCGTTTCACCCACCCTACGGCGCGCCTACGACGTCCATGCGCTGGTCCGCTGCCTCGTGGACCAGGATACGTTCTTCGAAATAGCACCGGACTATGGTCGTTCGCTGCGGACTGGCTTTGCGCGCATAGAGGGTCACACCATAGGCATACTGGCTTCCGACGCACGGTTCGTAGCAGGTTCGCTCGAAGTGCAGTCCTCGCTGAAGCAGGCAAAATTTGTCGAACTTTGCGATCGCTTCCATATCCCGATTGCTTATCTAGTGGATGTTCCCGGCTTCCTCGTTGGACCGAAGGCAGAAGAGGCAGGTGTCCTCAAATTCGGTGCGATGGCGCTTCGCGCGATCCAGCAGGCGAAGGTGCCGGTCATCACCGTTCAGGTCCGCCGGTCCTATGGGCTGGGCGGCGTGGCCACTGGCAGCCGGAACCCGATGAGCATTCGCTTTGTATGGCCGAGTGCAGCCTGGGGTGACATGCCCATCGAAGGCGGCGTTGAAGCCGCCTTCAGGGGGCAGCTTGACGCCGCGCCTCCGGAGCTGCGCGCCGCATTGAAGGCCGAGCTGACAAAACGGTTTGAGGAGCAGACGTCTATCTGGCGCGCGATCGAGAATTTCGGCGCCGAAGAAATGATAGACCCACGTGACACACGCAAGTACCTCGCGCGTCTCGTCAAGCTTGCCTATCGCAAGACCTTGGGTACGTGATGCGATGAGTTATGTTTCCGTCACCTCACCCGCCGGCAGCTCCCACCTTTTGCGAACCTCCGTGGCGCGTTTTGCGCTCCTCATTCCGGCTCTCGTGATCCTTTTGTTTTCGCTTGCCTGGCCGCTTGCGACGATCATTCTGCGCAGTCTTCACGAGAAAGGCCGAACGGGTTTCTCAGATGCGTTCTACTTCGGTCACTACACCGCGATCATTCAGGACGATCTGCTTCGGCAAGTTGCTCTCCACAGTGTGATGCTCGCCTCTGTGTCGATGATCGTTACCGTCGCTCTCGCCTTCCCTGCCGCCTACATTATCTCGCGTCTTTCGCGGCAGATGTCGTCCCTGATGATGATCCTCATTCTCATGCCCTTTTGGGTCTCGATCATCGTCCGGCTATTTGCTTTCACGACGATTCTTGGACAGCAGGGGATTATCAATAGCGTGGCAGGCACGCTGGGAATCGGTCCGTTTCCTCTGCTCTACAACACCTTCGCCACGATTGTCGGGATGGTAGCATATCTGCTCCCCTATCTGATCCTGATCCTGGTGTCCGCGATGATGTCTATCGACACATCGCTCCTGACGGCGGCCCGGACAATGGGAGCGAGCGAACGACGCGTTTTCACGGATATCTATTTCCCGCAGGTTCGTCCGGCTCTGCTCGGCGGCAGCGTTCTGGTTTTCGTGCTTGGCCTCGGTTTCTTTCTGACACCGGCGATACTCGGGGGGCCACACAACCTGACCGTCCCGATCTTCATTCAGCAGCAGGTCCAGAACTACCAGTGGGGCAAGGCCGCCGCGATGGGGATAGTTCTGCTCGTCGTTTCCGTGATTGGCTATATGGTCGCTTTGAAAATCGGCGGACGAGGGATGCTGTCACCAGTTCAACAGGGTTCGCGAGGCGCGGCATCGCGTGATCCGCTCAGGTCGACGCCTGTAACCGTTTTTAGCGTAGCGATCCTGGTCTTTGATCTTGTCATCCTGATTCTTCCATTGTTGGTCGTGATCCCAACATCAGTGACGGAGACGACGCAGATCCAGTTTCCTCCCGTCGGCTTCAGTGCCAAATGGTTCATTGAGGCCTTCACGAGCGCAACATGGATCGAGGCATTCTTCAAGAGTGTACGCGTCGGAATGTTCACCGCGGTTGTCGCTACCCTGTGCGGCCTCGCCCTAGCGCGTGTAGGGACCCGCTCAAGATCGTTGGCGCTGAAGATGTCGATCCAGACGGTGGCGATCATACCTTTGATTGTGCCGGTAATTCTGCTGGGTATCGGCATCTACGACGTACAAGGCAAGCTCGGTTTGCTTGGCACGGATTTCGGACTGGTGCTCGCCCATTCGGTCCTGTGTTTGCCGCTGGCCTTCCTGGTTCTGGCGAACTCGCTGGCGGCCATCGATACCTCGATCGAGCAGGCCGCATGGACGATGGGCGCTAGCAACGCGCGGGCTTTCTGGGGGGTGGTCGTTCCAATTGCCATGCCCGCTATGGTCGGCGCTTTCGTCATCTCCTTCGTGACGTCGTGGGATGAGGCGGTCCTTGCCATGTTCCAGACCGAACTCGATAAAACGCTTCCGGTTACAATCTACTCTTTCCTGAGAAGCGGCATTACACCCGTGGTGTCGGCCGTGGCCACGATTGTGATTGTGCCAGTTATTCTTGGATCAATCCTCATCGCATTTCGATCAATAACAGCCGGTCGCCGTGCAACGAAAGAGAGTACCTAGCACCATGAGCAAAGAACGTTTTCCAAGCGGTGCCGCCGCAATTGTCGGCGCCTTTGAATCTCCGCGCCGAAAAGCACCTGGAATTCACCCCTACCAGATCCATGCCGAAGTCATCGCAGAAGCTTTGGCCGACGCGGGTCTGACGCTTTCCGACGTTGACGGTTTTGCCACAGCCGCGTCGTTTCCATCAGAGGCAGGATGGCAGTTGAATGTCGTTGAAGTCGCAGAATATGTAGGCATCACGCCGTCCTGGATCTGCAGCACGGACATAGGCGGCGCGGCTCCGCTAAGCCACGTCGGCCACGCGGTTGCGGCTATTCACGCTGGCCTCTGCCAAACTGTGGTCATCAGCTATGCATCCTCCGGCCGGTCCTGGCCGCTGCCGGCGACCGACTTCAACACCGGCCAGACCGGCCCCGGTGAATTCGAGGTTCCATACGGTGTCTCGACCATCTCGGCCTATGCACTGGCCGCAACTCGCTACATGCATCAGTACGGCCTTCGACCGGAAGACCTCGCGCAGATCGCCGTTCAGGCGCGGCGCTATGCAAACCTCAATCCTCAGGCCATGTACCGAGATCTGATCTCGGTCGACGATGTCCTCGCTTCACCGATGATATCGACCCCGCTGCGCAAACTCGATTGCTGCGTCGTAAGCGATTCCGGCGGAGCAATCGTCGTTACCTCCAGGGAGCGCGCGCGCCATACCCGAAGGGGCGGACCCTACGTCCTGGGCTTCGGTGAAGCGATCAGCCACGGCCAGATGAACGAAATGCGCGATCTGACGACGACAAGCGCAGAATTCTCCGGCCGTCGCGCATTCGAGACGGCTGGCCTAACTCCAAAAGACATCAAGGTCGCTCAAATCTACGACTCGTTCACCATCACGGTAGCGCTTTCGCTCGAAGCGCTCGGTTTCGTTCCCAAGGGTGAGGTCGGTCATTTTATCGCTGGAGGCGGCATCGCCCCTGGCGGGCGCCTTCCGATAAATACCGATGGCGGCGGGCTTTCGTCCAACCATGCCGGTCGCCGCGGAATGTTTGCAATCATCGAAGCGGTTCGCCAACTACGCGGAGAGAGTCCGGGGTTGCAGTTGGAAAATCCGGAACTTTGTTTGGTGAACGGAACCGGTGGCTGGCTATCGGCCACGTCAACGCTCATCCTGGGAGGAAAGTAATGATCGAGATGACTTCCGTACTTCCGGTGCACAATGCAGTGTCGGAACCTTGGTTCGATGCCGTCAATCGGGACGTTCTTCTCCTCCAGAAGGATCCCGTTTCCGGAAACGTGCAAATGTATCCCCGCGCGCGCGTTGCAGGTTATCCCGACCGCGAGCCGGAGTGGGTCGAAGCGTCCGGCCGGGCGACACTCCATTCCTTCACGCTGGTTCAAAAGTCCGTTCATCGCGAGTTTTCGGATCTGACACCCTTTGTCATCGCCTTAGTCGATCTCGAGGAAGGTGCGCGCATCACCAGTTGGATCGTCGATACGCCCATCGCGAACATCCGCTGCGACATGGCGCTGAAGCTTGTCTTTCGCGAGATCCATCCGGGTCTCAAAATGCCCTGCTTTGTTGAGGTTTGAAAATGGAAATCGTGTTTAAGGATATTGAAGAAGGCGCCGTTTTCGTATCTGCGGGTCGAACCGTGACAGAGGCAGATATCGTTAATTTTGCGGGTCTGAGCGGCGATTTCAATCCCCTTCACATGGATGAAGAGTGGGTTCGCGCGAACACCAAGTTTCCCACGCGAATTGCCCACGGACTGTTGGTTCACTCGATCGGCGAGGGCTTGAACTGCTCGGAACTGACTCACTGGAAAATCCTCGCATTTCTCGAAACCCAACGGCGAATGCTGCTGCCCGTGCTGCCTGGCGACCGAATTTCGCAGAAGTATAGGGTGGCGTCGAAAACGCCAAGTTCGAAGGACGCATCCCGCGGCGTCGTTGAAGTCGAGGTGGCGATCACCAATCAGCGCGGCGAGGTCGTCCAAGAAGGCTACAACAAGTATCTTATCGGAGGGGAAGCCTGAATG
Source organism: Pararhizobium sp. LjRoot255 (assembly GCF_964252905.1). Classification (NCBI taxonomy): domain Bacteria; kingdom Pseudomonadati; phylum Pseudomonadota; class Alphaproteobacteria; order Hyphomicrobiales; family Rhizobiaceae; genus Pararhizobium; species Pararhizobium sp. LjRoot255. The sequence continues at coordinate 7,899 of NZ_CAXUPQ020000006.1, read as the reverse complement.
CGTGGCTTGAATGGAAAAGTCATCCTCGTGACCGGTGGTGCGCAAGGTATCGGCAAGGCAACGGCCCTCCGCCTTGCAGAAGAAAACGCTGTCTTGGTAGTGGGCGACCGCAACATAGAAGGCGCCGATGCGGTGGCCGCCGAGATCCGCGAATCCGGCGGAAGCGCGAGATCTGTGCAACTGGACGTTTCCAGCAAACAAAGCTGGCAGGACGCCGCGGCCAGAATCACGGAAGACCACGGCGGTCTTGACGGTCTCGTTAACAACGCTGGCGTCACGCGAGACAAATCACTCTTGAAGATGGCTGAGGAAGATTGGGATATTGTCATCGATGTCAATCTGAAGGGGGCATGGCTCGGTTGCCAGGCCATCGTGCCGCTGATGATCGGTCGAAATGGCTGCTCGATTGTAAACCTGTCATCTGAGTCTCGTTGGGGCGCCTTCGGACAGTCGAACTATTCCTCGGCAAAAGCCGGCCTCGTCGGCTTGACCCGAACGGTTGCATTCGAGCAGGCCCGAAACGGCATTCGTGTAAACGCCATTGCTCCCGGCACCACCATGACGCCGATGGTAGAAGCTGTTCCGGACGATGTCCGCAAGGGGTGGTTGGATAACATCCCTCTGAGGCGCGAGGCCCAGCCGGCCGAAATTGCCGCCGCAGTCGCGTTCCTACTCTCTGAAGATGCAAGCTACATTACTGCGCAGATACTTGGTGTGAACGGCGGTTCTGCACTCTGACGGTTATAGCGCAGGCTTGAATTCCTTATCGAGGCGGGCGCAAGGGTGATCCGCAATCGGAGTGGCATCAGCGTTCAGCGGGGTGGACTGCAAAAGCGACCAGACATCCATCTGCATACTCAAAAGGGGGGCTTAAATGGTACCCATCCGGCGAGGACCGCGGTCTGCATGCCGTGGCACCATCACACTTCGGAAACTCCTTATTGGCAAACTGCCCGCGGCTTCAGTGAGGTGTGCGGATGCGGTGCAAGTTGAGAACGGTGTTCCTTTTACTGGTGGGGATGACGGTGTCGGAGAGGACCTTTGCAGGAGCAGTTGAAGCAGTGCGCCCGCGGGAGAAGACGGCAATCTCTGCTGCCGAAATGAAAATTCTCGCAGAGTGCTTTGCGTCTATTCGGCCTGGTGACAGCACTGCCCTTCCACGCGCATCGGCTGAGGTGGTGCAATTCTGCATTGCGTGGAAGGGCTATTCGCAGCGGGCTGCTTCAAACCCTGATCTCAATACCGACTACATCGACGCTCTCGGCGAGTTCTACTCGTCGAGGCCTCGGCGGTATGTGGAGTGTTTGGCAAAGGCAACCGCCTCTTTAGCACCGTGGCAAAAGCAGCAAGTATACGAGGCCAAAGTGTCCGAGCGTGGGAACCGCCTTTATGAGGCAATTGATCGTAGAAGGATTCTGTTTCACGACGAAGGTCCGGCGCGAGAAGTTAATAATTGCCATCAGTATTAGGGAAAGCAATTGCGGGTCACTTACCCGGCGCGTCCGGTTGAAGGGCTCCAACTCCACGGGAGCAATTGCTCCAGCCTGGTGATCGGGGTGTCCGCGATGCGAGCGAGCACGTCGGCGAGCCAGGCCTGCGGATCGACGTCATTGAACTTGGCGCTCATGATCAGTGTCGCCATGAAGGCGGCGCGATCGGCACCACGATCGGAGCCAGCGAAGAGCCATGCCTTCCTGCCGAGAGCGAAGCCACGCAGCGCCCGTTCGGCGGCATTATTCGTCAGGCAGATCCGACCGTCGCCGAGGAAGGACGTGAACCCGTCCCAGCGCTTCAGCATGTAGTCGATCGGCTCAGTGACCGGTGAACTGCGCGACAGCTTTGTTCGCTCAGATCGAAGCCAGGTCTGAAGCTCATCAACGAGGGGACGGCTGTCCTTCTGACGTCGTTGCAGTCGCTCGTTGGCTGAAAGACCATTAACGTCGCGTTCGATGTCGAACAGCGCGTCGATGCGCTTGACCGCCTCGAGCGCGACTGGCGAGATCGCGGCAGCATTCTTTCCGCGTTTGGCATTGGTGGCGATGTCGGCAAGGACGAAGAATTTGCGCCGTGAATGCGCCCAGCACAGCGCTTGCGTCAAAGGAACAGGATCGCGATCCACCTTGAACAGCGGATTGTAGCCGCCATAGGCGTCCGCCTGCAGAATGCCGGTGAAGCTCTTCAGATGGCGTTCGGGATTCTCCTGCCGCCGATCGCGCGAGGCATAATAGAGTGCCGCCGGCGGTGATTGCCCGCCGAACGGCCGGTCATCCCTGACATAGGTCCAGATGCGGCCCGTGTCGGTCTTGCCACGGGCGAGGATCGGCACGGTGGTGTCGTCGCCATGCAGTCGCTCGGCGGCAAGCACATGCGCCTCGATCAGCGCATGCAGCGGCTTCAGCGCCGCGGCACAAGCCCCCACCTGATCGGCCAGTGTCGACAGGCTAAGGTCGATGCCCTCGCGAGCATAGCGTTCGCTCTGCCGGTTCAGCGGCTGATGCTGACCGAACTTCTCAAAAAGGATCATCGCCAACAGGTTCGGCCCCGCAAAGCCGCGCGGCGTCACATGGAAAGGGGCCGGCGGCTGGGCGATCTTCTCGCATTCGCGGCAGGAGAACTTCTCGCGCACGGTCTGGATGACCTTCCACTGGCGCGGGATCACTTCCAGAGTCTCAGTGATGTCTTCGCCCAGTTTCGCCAGCTTGGCAGAACCGCAGCACGGGCAGTTTGATGGTGCGGCAATGACGACGCGTTCGCGCGGCAGGTGGTCCGGAAACGGCTTCTTCGATGGACGCTTGCGTTCGAAGGCTTTGACGCTCGATGATCGTCCCGCCAGCTCCGCACCCAATTCGTCCTGGCTGGCATCAGCTTCCAGCTCTTCGAGCTGTAATTCCATCTGCTCGAGAAGACGGGCTTTGCGTTCTGAGCGGCTGCCATGGATGTCGCGCTTGAGCTTCTCGATCTCCAGCCTCAGCCGTGCGATCAGTGCATCAGAGTGCGAGTTCACCGCCTGGGCTCGGGCGGCGGCCGCCTCTGCTTCACGGCGTGCGGAACGCTCGGCGAGGATCATCGCATGCGCACTGGCAAGGTCGTCGGGAAGCTGATCGGCCGCATCGGTCATGGCGAGATGGAATCATATTCGCCCCCGCCTTTCCAGCCATTTCCGCTATCCAGCCGAGCTCGGACGCCAGGTTTTTTGCGGCATTCGCCAGTCGATGCCTTCGAGCAGATAGCCGAGCTGCGCCGGCGTAATCACCAACGGGCCGTCGGACGCCGACGGCCATAGAAACCGTCCGCGCTCGAGCTTCTTGGTAAACAGGCAGGCACCCTGGCCGTCGTGCCAAATCACCTTTATCACCCCGCCGCTACGGCCGCGGAAGACGAAGAGATGACCGCTCATCGGATCGCGCTTCAACGTCTCCTGCACCATCAGCGACAGGCCAGGAAAACCTCTACGCATGTCGGTATAGCCTGTGGCGAGCCAGACCTTCACACCATTCGGGACCGGGATCATCGCCGCTCCAACACATCGAGGATGCGGGCCAAGTCATCGGTGTCGATGTCACTCTCGACCCGAAGACGCCGGCCGCTGCCAAGCTCGATCGTGACGATGCTTGCCTTCTTGCGCGGCCGGGAGACCGCCGGCGGCTCGGGCGGGACTGCTGGCGCTGGCAGCACTTCGACGACCTCCACTGGAACGAGTTGCGGGACGGACGGCGCGGATACCTGGCAGAGTTCCTTGCGCCAGCGGAAAAGCTGGCTCACATGAATACCGGCCGAGTGCGCGATGTCGGAAACACTGGCCCCCGGCTCAAATGTTGCCGCGACCAGCCGCTCCTTGTCCTCGCGAGACCAGCGCCGACGCCGCTCGACCGACGTGATCACCTCAATCTGATGCTTCGTCATAGGACTACTCCTAGTGTTTGCACTAGGACTTGCAGTCTTCAGCCTACCTCAGCAAGGCGGCCGTCACCGGAGGGGTACCTTAAATGCCCCCCATCTCTGTTGAATTCGGACGATTAGCCGCGGACGCGGTCGCCCTTGGCGTCATACCAGGGCCCGAATTGCACCTCGACGGGATAACGCTTCATGGCAACCTCGACCTCCCAGGTCCCGCTTGTAAGCCAGTCCTTTGTCACGCCTACGTTGTTCGAGACGTAACCAAGACCAAGCGACGCTCCTACGCGATGCCCGTATGCTCCAGACATTATCGATCCGATGATCGTGCCATCCCGCAGGAGCGGCTCGTGATGGAAGAGCATGGGAGCTTCTCCGCCGCTTATGACTTTTACCTGGACCAATCGCTTCCCAACGACCCCCAGTTTTTTCTGGCGGACAAGCGCTTCGCGACCGATAAAGCCGTCCGGCTTGTCCATGGCCACGGCAAAGCCCAAGCCGCTTTCGAAAGGTGTATCCTCTTCGCCTATATCGTGACCCCAGTGACGGTAGCCTTTTTCCATGCGTAGCGAGTTTAGGGCAAAGAAGCCGGCATTCTTGAGACCCACATCCTTCCCCGCTTCAGCAAGAACGTCATAAACGTGCGCAGCCTGTTCGGTAGGGATGTAAAGCTCGTAGCCAAGCTCACCGACGAAGGTCAGTCGGCTTGCCCGGACACGGGCATATCCAAGGTCGATCTCGCGGCTGTAGCCGAACGGAAATGCATCGTTTGAGAAATCATCGGGCGAAACTCGCGACATGAGGTCTCGCGACTTCGGTCCCCAGATGCAGAGCATTGCCAAGCCCGAGGTAATATCGGTGATATGTACGCGGGCATCCGCGGGAACATGGCGCTTGAACCAGGCGTGGTCTCGCCGTTGAGAGACGGCAACCGTGACAATCATAAAGGATTGGTCGCCAAGCCTGGTAATCGTAACGTCTGCCTCGATGCCACCGGCCTCGTTAAGCCATTGGGTATAGACGACGCGGCCGATGTCGACATCGCAGTTGTTCGCGCTTATCCAGTTCAGCGTCTTCAATGCATCGGGACCTTCGACGAGGTATTTGACGAAGCAGCTGTGATCGAAGAGGGACACATTCTCTGCCGTATTGCGGCATTCGGCAGCAACATTCTCGAACCAGCTTGGCTTTGCATACGAATACCGGATGTTGGCTACCTCATCGAGCGTTCCGTAGAAGCCGGGCCGCTCCCAACCGGCAAGCTCTGTCATGAAAGCGCCGGATGCAAGGAGACGATCGTGAAACGGCGAACGGCGAACGCCACGCGCCGTGGTAAACTGACGGCTCGGCCAATGCATGTCGAAGTTCAAACCGAGCGACTCGACGGTCCGTTCCTCGAGGTAACGACGGTTGCGCTGGAAGCTTTGCGTACGCCGAACGTCGACATCGATGAGATCAACCGGCGGGCGGCCGTCACGGATCCACGCTGCGAGGGCCTTGCCCACTCCGCCTGACGAGAGAATGCCGATCGAGTTAAAGCCGGTCGCGCAGAAAAGGCCAGTAACCTCAGGCGTTTCACCCAGCAGGTATCTGTTATCCGGCGTAAAGCTTTCCGGACCATTGAAGAAGAGCTGCATTCCCGTGCGCTCGAGCAACGGCACGCGCACCGTCGCAGCCTCGAGATGCGGACCAATGTGATCGATGTCCTCTGGAAGCGTATCGAAGCAGAAGCTTTCCGAAATCCCCTTTTGACCCCAAGGCTTTGCCACGGGCTCGAAGAAGCCCACGAGGAGCTTGCCTGCATCTTCCTTGTAGTAGGTCCACTCATCAGAAAGGAAAAGGACGGGCAGGTTTTTCGGAAGATCCGGAATTGCTTCGGTGACCACGTAGAAATGCTCGGCCGCATGAAGCGGAATATTTACACCGATGTCTGCCGCAAGATCGCGAGACCACATCCCTCCGCAAATCACAACGGTGCGGGCGTCAATCCTCCCCTTGTCGGTCATCACGCCGACAGCCTTGCCGTTTTCAACGATTATCTGATTGACGAGCAGGTTCTCGATGATGCGGGCTCCGCCCATACGCGCGCCTTTGGTATACGCCATCGTCACGTCAGCCGGGTTCACCTGCCCATCATTCGGAAACCAGAAGCCGCCGACAATTCCGTCGGTGTTGATCGGGTTCCAGCGCTCCTTGATCTGACCGGGGTTCACCGCTTCCACGGGAAGCCCAAAGTTCCGTCCCATCGACGCCCCTCGTGCGAGTTCCTCATAGCGCGCCTCGTTGGTCGCCACACGCAATGAGCCCGACCTACGAAAACCCGTCGCTTGGCCTGTTTCTGCTTCAAGTTGGCCAAACAACTCGCCCGTATACTGAGCCAGCTCGGTCATCTGCCGCGTTGCACGAAGCTGTGTCACCAGACCAGCGGCGTGCCAAGTCGTTCCACTAGTCAGCTGGCGCCGTTCGCAAAGGACAACATCGGTAATTCCCAGCTTTGTCAGATGATACGCGATCGAGCAGCCCGCAATTCCCCCTCCGACGATGACTACGTCGGCCTTAGATGGAATATCCATTCCCTGTTTTCCTTCGTTAGACACAAGCAAATTTTGAGGCTCAAGCACGCATCGCCCATTCTGCCGACGTAAAGTCGCTTGATGGAGGCACCTGCGCATTCGAGGTTTCCCTGGCGTTCTGGCCTCCTGATTGGGGCGGCGAACCCATGGCAAAACATACCACAGTTCAATAATAACTCTACAGAAAATATGCCGGGTTCGTCCACAAAACTGTCGACGCCGCCGGTGTTAGCCGAGCGGTGATAGCGCTCCGGGGGAGAGAATTGGGAAGGCCGAAGTGGCGCCCCCAGCAGGGTTTCTTGTGAACTCTCGCGCACTTCTCCCGGGGCGGGCCAGAAGTGCAAGAACGATTAGCGGGTCCACTTCGTTCTTCGCAGCTCGGATGGAGAGGCAGCGCTGAGCGCGACGCGCTAGAATGTGGGAGGCGTATTGACCCACAGCAACCGACAGGGTCTATCACCCAGCGACTGCCAAGAATGTGCACGATGACTTTCAAAATAAATGGAATCGTTTTGCTGGAGTACAGCGAGCCCCAGTCCTTCGACTTCGATCTCGAAGGTGCCCTCCAGCACTCGAATGAACTCTTCGCCTTCGTGTCGATAAAAGCCCTCGCTGCCGGCCCCTGGCACCAACGTCCACTCTTGGCAGTCCATCATACGCGGTCCTGAAGCGAGTTCTCGAATTTGAATGCCCCTTCCTAGGGAGGGCAATTGGCGGCCCTCTCCGGAGCGCACCACGGCTTTTACGATCTCAACGGGGCTTGCAGTCAACTGGGTTACGGTGACACCGAGTGCTTCCGCAATGGCGCGCAGCAGAGGGACGCTCGCACCACGCGATGTGCGTTCGAGGGTGCTTAATACGGATGCAGACACACTCACTTTCGAGGCTAGCGCTGAAATCGTCATTTTCCGCTGTGTTCGCAGCCGCCGGATCTCCTGCCCCAATCTTGAAGCAGGCTCGTCGGCGGTCGCCTCGTGCTCGCCAATTAGAGCGTCTAGCGACGTCTTGATCGCTGCGAGATTAAGACCTTGGACCGAGCGAAGTCGCACGATCTGGTGGACCCTTGCAAAGTCACTTTCAGAATAGAGACGGTATCCGCTCGGTGTTCGTGCAGGTACGAGCAAACCGTGTTGTTCCCAGAGCCGAAGCGTCGCAGAGGGCACTCCGGTTGCCGCTGACAACTCAGATACTTTATACTGCTTGCTCATTGATTCACTCTGGTCGACAGCCCACATCTGTGCGCAGCAGGATAGGTCATTTCAGCTCATTAGAGCAACCTACGAATACGCTTCGCCAGACGGAATCGGATGTCTTTAGTGACGAGGGGAGGTTTTGCGGCTCAACATCGCAGATTGCTGGATGTTCCTGATCACCGGCTTCTCGCCGGAGTGATTCCTGCGTGAGCTGACACGAAGCCCAACCTCTCGGGGCC
>NZ_CAXUPQ020000005.1:0-41351 GCF_964252905.1 Pararhizobium sp. LjRoot255 | reverse complement strand
GCCATCCGGCTTGACCCGGATCTTCACGTTGTAGTCGACGACCCGTTTGACGGTGACCAGAACTTTCATGCGCCCATCCTCTCTACCACGCCAGAACCGCCGTCTCGTGCGGCAGCCTTGAAATCCCGAGGCCAGTTGGTCGGGTCAGACCGCTTGACGGACGCCAGGGATCAGCACTCGGTTCGCGCTCACGCCCGGGGATTCGTTAGCCATCATGGCCATTTTTACCGTTTAAGTGTCGCTTGTCCTTGATACGGACCATGCGAAAACAGCCATTGTTTACTTGCAAACGAACATTGTTTCGGGAGCGGCGCGAAGTCGAAGCTTTCCCGCACTCGATCCGCTGTCTTACGCAAAGATTGAACAGATGATCCGTGAGAATGTCAAGTGGATCACATGATCCAGCTGTATTTTTGTGATTTCGGTCAAGCCTATCCCGCATCTTGCCAGTGCCGTCATGCGCTAAGGAGCGTCCCAATCGAGTCCACAATCCGAGACGGGCGCCTCATTGCCTGGTCCGAGCGGCGAGCCACCACTTTCTTCCAAAGGTTCGCCTCAAAGGCGCAAGCCCCCGAAGCAATGTGTTTCAGCTACGATTTTCCTGGCGGAAGCTCTTGATGCCGCCGGACAAGAGATATTCGCCGGAGTCCACCAAGAAGTGTTCGTTGTCGCGAATTCTGTGTTGTGCCGCCTCGCCAAGCCTGCTGATGGTCAAGGCGGCGAGAATGTTGGCGATCGCGATTGCTCCGAGCGTGGATTCGGGAAATGCCCGGCCGGACGACTGCGCCACGAAATGCAGCGGCCCCGCAAACTTGCTGATGGGCGCCGCGAAGCTGTCAGTGATCGCGATAATCTTCGCTCCTGAAAGCGACGCCTTTTCAGTCAATCGATGCACCAGGCGGTTGAATGGCGCGAAGGTAACCGCGACAAAGGCATCGCCGGGCCGGATATCATCCAAAGCGCCCTCCGGCGCACCTCCGGGAGTGTCCAGCAGGACGATGTTCGGACGCGCCTTCCGCAGGGTGTAGGCGAGGGTATAGGCAGGCGTGAACGCCGTTCGCCGGCCGACGATATAGACTTTCGGGGCGCGGGCCAGCAGTTCGATGGCACTTTCAAGTCTGTCCTCTGACAGATGCGCTCTTGCCTGGGCAACGACGGCCCGCTCGGTCGCAAAGAAGGAATCGACGAAAGCCTTCAGTCCGGAGCTTTTGCCCATTTCGGTGATGAGCGTCTGCGCGCTCAACTCGTTTCGGTGTATGGACTGGCGATCCCGTTGACTGCCTTCCGGTGTCGTGTCGATGAACTGTTGCCGCAGATCGCCATAACCCGACAAACCCAACTTTTGAGCCAGCCTGACAAGGCTTACGGGCTGAACATTCGCGCGTCGCGCGATCTCCCGCATCGAGTAAAATGGAATTTCATCCGCATTGTTGATGATATAGTGCGCCGCATCCACGGTCTGTCCCGACAGTTCGACGCATATCACCTTAATTCGCTCGATCAGATCTAGCTTATCCATTGCTCTCTCTGGAAGATCGACTGTTGGTTGCGGCTTTGAATGCTATCCGGTCGCCGGGGATAGCCCGGCGACCTAACGAATGATTCCTATATTTCGCGATCCTGCGGCCGCGACCGCTTGAGTCGGATCGAGCACTAGATAGCCACAACCAAATGTTCGTCAGCGCACAACGTTGCGCAGGATGCCCACATTCTCAAGCTCCACCTCTACGGTGTCGCCCGGCTTCAACCACATCGGCGGCTGCCGCTTTGCACCAATGCCCTGGGGGGTGCCTGTCGTAATGATATCGCCGGGAGAAAGAGCCAGGAAATAAGAAACATAGCTTACCAAATGGCGAACCGGAAAAATCATGAGATGTGTATTGGAGGATTGGACCTGCGAACCGTTGACGCGGGTCTGGATATCGAGGTGCTGAATGTCCCCGACTTCATCCAGTGTCACAAGTGCTGGACCACATGGCGTCGAACCATCCACAGCCTTGCCTGCCAGCCACTGCGTTCCGCGATACTGAAGATCACGTGCCGTGATGTCATTCAAGACGGTCACACCGGCTACGAAATCCAGGGCGTCCTCTGCAGAGACGGAGCGGCATTCCTTTCCGATTACGATTGCGAGCTCGCCTTCAAAATCCAGGTTCGGTGTGATGTTGGAGCAGCATATCTCGTCGAAAGGACCGATGAGAGAGCTCGCGAATTTCGCGAAAATGTCGGGGTGCGACGGTAACGCGCGCCCGGTCTCCGCGACATGATCGTTATAGTTGAGGCCGATGCAAAGGATTTTGGACGGATCCGTAACCGGCGGGCCAAGCCGCACCTTGTTAAACGGCCCCACCTCAGCTTTCGGATTCTTCCGGGCTGCCGCGGTAAGCCGCACCGACAGCTCTGACAGCGCTCCTCCGTGTTCCCGCAGCAATTCACGGACCGATAAGGCCGGTCTCGCGTTCTCACCGTGTTCGCTTTTAAGCAGCGTATCCACGTCGAAGATCGACGCATCCACCACAACACCTGCTCGCCAAGAGCCAGCTGAGTCATAGGTAACGAGTTTCATTGGTCCTCCCGCACCATGTTGGTGCTTTCGTGAAATTAACAATATTCAACCATCGGGCGAGGACCGCAGCTTGAAACCTATCCGTCCACTGCTGAAAACTGGTCGACCTATGGAGGCTGCACATAGCTGGTATTTAGATCCGGTTCCCTTTCATAAAGTCGGCAGCACGCTCACCGATCATGATCGCCGGAGCATTTAGATTGCTCGATGAGACGAACGGCATAACGGAGGTATCGGCGACCCGAAGACCGTCGATGCCATGGACGCGCAACTGGGGATCGACGACGGCCATCTCGTCCGTTCCGATCTTGCAGGCACCGCTCAGATGATATGCTCCCTGCGTGTGCTTCCTGACGAAAGCCTCGAACTCTGCGCGGCTTTTCAACGGTTTGGCAGGCAAATGTGACTCGCTGACGAACTTCTTCAACGATGGCTGTTCCATGATCTCCTGTCCAAGCCGGATCCCGTCGACAAGCCGATCTACGTCATACTGATGACTGAGATAGTTAGGGTCTACAATCGGCGGAACACTCGGATCCGACGAGCGAAGAGCAATACGGCCGCGCGATTTTGGCCGGCAGGCATACACGTTAAGGGTGCATCCGCTGCCGCTGGCCGTCGTTTCCACACCTTCCTCAATGCCGGCGCCGGCCAGGAAGTGATATTGGAGATCCGGTGTGGGATCTGTTTGATCGCCCCACCAGAAGGCTCCGCCCTCGCAGATATTTGACGTAATTGGCCCGGTTCCAAAAAGCGCATACTGAGCCGCTGCGGCCAGCTGCCACCGCAGCTTTTTGTACTTGTCGTAGCTCGTGTTCGACTTCAGGTTATAGATCAGGAAGCAATCGGTATGGTCTTGCAGGTTCTGCCCAACGCCAGGAAGGTCGTGAATCACCTGAACGCCTGCGCGCTGAAGCTCGGCGGCAGGCCCTATCCCTGAAAGCAAAAGGAGACGCGGAGATCCCACCGCTCCGGAGGATATAACGACTTCGCGTTCCGCCCGCATCGTTTCAACGCGGCCATTCTCCACGTACTCAACGCCGACGGCGCGACCGCCCTCAAGCAGAATCTTCGTGACCTGCTTGTCGGTTACAATGCTCAGGTTCCGGCGCTTTCGGGCCGGGCGAAGATAAGCGTCGGCCGAACTGCACCGCCGACCATTCTTCGTGGTCAGCTGGTAAAGCCCCGCTCCTTTCAGCTCACCAGAATTGAAATCCGGATTGTAGGGTATTCCCGCCTCTTGGCAGGCCTTTACCCAGGCTTTGGTCAGCGGCAACGTATACTGCTGGTTCGACACGCTTAATGGCCCGTCCTGGCCATGAACGTCGTTCGAATACACTTCGTTGTTTTCTGCCTTGCGGAAGTAGGGGAGTACATCCTTGTAGCCCCAACCTTCTGCTCCATGATCGACCCAACGGTCGTAGTCCGATGGCGCGCCCCTCATATAAATCATGGCGTTGAGCGAGCTGCCACCGCCTAAAACGCGCGCTTGTCCGACTTGTGGCTCGGTATCGTATTGATGCTTTAGCTTTTCGACCTTGTACCAGTGAAGCAAAGAGCTTTTGAAGGATTTGTAGAATGTTACCGGAAAGCGGATCCAGAGGCTGCTGTCCCTGGGTCCGGCCTCAAACAGCGTGACCGATACATCCGGATCCTCGCTCAGCCGGCCCGCAATAGCGCATCCCGCGGATCCCCCACCTACCACAATAAAATCGGGCATCACACTATCCTAATTTGAATATATACCGCAAACGGCCCGCACACTGATGCGTGCGGGCGCTGAGCAGTCTTTTTCGGCGCTTATCGGACACCAGCGAAGAACGCATCAACTTCGGCCTGACGCATGTCGCAGAACCAGCACTCCACGATCTGCTCGTTTTCGAAACGATAAGCTGCGAGGCGGTCAGTACGAACCTGCTTGTCACCACGCGTCCAAATCTCATGGACCATGATCAGGATCGCCTCATCCGACTCTGCGATGAGCTCGTCATGTCCCGCCTCACCGCCGACGATCCACTTGTCGGTGTAGGCTGCGACCTTGTTTACCCAGCCTTCGACGAAGCCGTTGGCGCCGTGGAAATCGCCGGAAAGGACGGGGTGCGTGCCCCCCATGTGCACGACGAGATTGTCTGCATAGTAGCTGCAGCCCTTTTCAACGTCGCCGCTCGACCAAGCTTCGTGATATTCACGAAGAATGTCCTTCGCACGTTTCTTACTCATGTTAGCTCCCTCAATCGTTATACGGGAATTTCATCGATTTGAACCGTAAGGTGAAACTCACGCCGCCTTTTGTCTTGCCTCGGTCGAGAGAATGGATTTTCCATCGGCCGAGATCGCGACCCCATAAGTCGCGAGTGCTGCCTCTCGAGATACGACACCGTCGCGGACATCGCGCAGGACGGACGCGGGGTCGCGCTGGTGAGGATGCCCCCAGCCACCGCCAGCCGTAGCCTCAATCACCAGGTGAAATGGCTTGACCTCTTCGACGCCATAAGGCGGGCAGTAAAGCTCTTCACCGGTAGCCAGATCGAAAGCCTTGATCGATCCCTTCTCACCCCAATGTCCGCCATTGACGCCTGCACCGCTTTTTTTGCGGGCGCCCTCACCTCGCAGCAGATGCTCGCCACCAACCAAAACATCGACCACATAGTCGACGCCGGTTCCACCCCGGTACTGGCCCGCCCCCCCGGTATCGCAGCGCATCTGGTAGCGGTGCACGCGGATCGGATAGGATTGCTCATAGGTTTCCACGTTCGGAATGAACATGCCGCCGAGCGTCATCTGGTGACTGGATGTGGCAAAGCCATCTCGCCCTTTCACTGCGCCGCCACCAGAGCTGCCGTGCCAATGGTAGAGAACAAAGACACCCCCGTCAGGTTTCGTGCCTGACGAAATGCCAAATACCGATTTGCCCCAACCTGCGCAGGCGCGTTCGGGGTCGGCTTGGGCCAGTGCACCCCAGCACGCATTCATGATGTCGATCGCCGGGAATACCGTATTCATCGTCATCGGCGCCGGCGCCAAGGCGTTCACGACAGTTCCTTCGGGCGCTATGATCTTGACACAACGGTAGGTGCCTTCGTTGTGCGGAATTGCGGGGTCCAGAAAAGCGGAAAGAGCGCAATAGACGGCCGAATGCGTGTTGGCTATCCCGCTGTTCTTAAAGCCTTTGATTTGCGGCGACGTACCGGTAAAATCAAAGGTGATCTTGTCTTCGTCGATGGTCATCTTTATGCGCGTTTCGATGTCGACAAGATCAAAGCAGTCGGTATCGCTGAAGTCCGAGGCATGCCATACGCCGTTCGGAAGTTCGGAGATGGCTTGGCGCATCCGCCGCTCGCCGTAGTCGAGAAGAGCGTCGAGGTAAGCGCGGCCCTTCTTGACACCCAGTTGGGCGATGACGTCAGCCAACCGCTGGCCGCCGATCCGTGTCGAGCCGATCATCGCACCAAGATCGCCTTCCAGCAGGTCCGGGCAGCGCGAGTTCAGGAGCAGCATGCGCCACAGGTCGTCGCGCAGCTGGCCTTTTTCGATCAGCTTGAGAACAGGCAGGCGAATTCCCTCGTGGAAAATCTCGGTAGCCTTCGCATTGTAGGTACCGGCTGCGCCTCCACCGATATCGGACTGATGCGCACGGTTGCTGCAGAAGCCGACCAGCTCGCCGTCCACGAAAACCGGGCGAATAAGGGTCCAGTCAGGCAGGTGATTGCCGCCGGCCGCATAGGGATCGCTCAGAATAAAGACGTCTTCCGGCTCAATGCGCCCGGCGAAATCCCTAAGGACCGCACGCACGGCAAATCCGCCACTGCCGGAGTGGATCGGCAGACCATCCGCCTGTGCGATCGTCTCACCATCGGCATTGCTCAAGAAGCAGGAAAAATCATGACTCTGGCTGAAGATCGGACTGCGCGCCGTCCGAGTCATGATGGTTCCCATCTGCAGACTGATATGATCCAGCTGTCGCTGCAGAATTGCAATAAGAACCGGATCGTTTTCGGGAGACAAAACAGTGCTCATAGTTTGACCTCATCAATTCTTGCAATAAACAACCGGCCTTGTGGGGAATTTGACTGCCGTCGCGCCAACGATGCGGCGGTTTTCAAATAGTGCCAAAGGATGCTTCGCTTGTTCATGCTGCCTCGCCCTGCAGGATGTCGACATGATAGTTGCCGGCATCAGTCATTGTGAGCTCGTCGCCGGCACCAAGAATGAGTGTGGTAGTGGCTTCCTCGATGATGGCAGGCCCAGTCAACCGCTGGCGGGGGGTTAGAACCCTACCATCGTAAACGGGCGTTTCAACAAAGCCCATCTCCTTGTTGATCCATACCGGCCGGCGTGCAATCGCCACTGGATCGGAAACTGCAGCGGAAGCCGTGGCAACTTCCAATGCATCCAGCTTGCCAATCGCCGCTAATCGCAGATTGACTATTTCAATTGCACCAGCGGGCTGCACGTAACCGAAAAGCCGTTGATAGACCTGTTCAAACGCTGCCCGTATCGTCGCGGCATCCGTCGAGGAACATTCCACGGGGATGGTCCATTGCTGGCCGAAATAACGAAGGTCGTAGGCACGCTTTAGAAGCGCCTTGTCCCCCGTGAATCCTTCGCGCGCCAGAACATCACTCGCTTCCGCCTGCATCTCGACATAAGCGGCTTCGAGCTGACTCGGTCCCGAGGTCTCCGCATTGTCCAGCTCTTTGAGCCAGCTTCGCACATAGTCATGGCGAAGGTCGGAATTGCACATCCCAAATGCGCAGAATACGCCCGCAAGCCGCGGAATATAAAGGCTTGAGCAGCCGAGCAACCTTGCCGTCGAAGGGCCGTGCAAGGGACCCGCTCCACCGCAGGCTACGAGCGTAAACGCCCGCGGATTGTAACCTTTCTCAAGCGAGGCTTGCTCCACTGCGTGAAGAATATTTTGTTCGACGAGCTGAATGATGCCAGCCGCCGCATCCGTGACGCTGAGACCAAGAGGTTTGGCGACATGCGTCTCAATTGCCTCGACCGCCTTTTCGAGGCTCAAGGTGATCACTCCGCCGGCATATGGACCCGGCTTGAGCCGGCCGAGCACGAGCTGCGCGTCGGTAACAGTCGGCCGTGTGCCGCCGCGGCCATAGCTTGCCGGTCCGGGCGTGGAGCCCGCACCCTCCGGCCCAGCCTTCAGAAGGCCGGCACCGTCCACGGATGCGATCGTACCTCCGCCTGCACCTACGGTGTGAATATCGACAGACGGAATGTTCAAATGGTAACCGTCGACCACGATCTGGTCGGTCATTGAAACCATACCGTGCTCCATCAGTGTAACGTCGCAGCTCGTTCCACCGACCTCGATCGACATCAGTTGCTCGGACCCGGTGTCCTGGCCGAAGAACTTCAAGGAACCGACGCCGGCAGCCGGGCCCGATAGAACCAGACTGGCGGGCGCGTGACCGATCTCATCGATGGAAATCGCTCCGCCGTTCGACTGGATCATCAACAGCTTGCGCTGCAAGCCGAGCGAGGCGAGCCGTTTTGAGAGGCTTTCAAGATAAGGGACAACACGGCGCGCAACATATGCGTTGACGACGGTCGTCGACGTGCGTTCATATTCACCGATCGTTGGGGCGATTTCCGACGAAGCGGTGACCCAGACATTTGGAAGAAGCTTCTTCAGCTCTGCCTTGGCCGCCCGTTCGTGAGCCGGATTCGCGTAGGAATGCAGGAAGCAGATCGCAACGGCCTCAACACCCTCCTCCTCGAAGACGCGCGCTGCGGCCGCGACGGAAGCGGGATCGAAAGGTATCCTCACCGTGCCATCCTGCTCCAGGCGTTCGACGATAGGGAGGCGCAGATAGCGGGGAACCAGGACTTCCGGAAACGGCTTTCGATGGTCCCACACGTACTCACGCATGGAGCGCCTGATCTCCAGCGAGTCCCGGAACCCGTCCGTGACTAGGAGTCCAACCTTTGCGCCCTTCTTTTCAAGCAGCGTGTTTGTAGCAATGGTCGAGCCATGGACAAACAGCTCAGTATTGGAAAGTAAGGCTTCTATGTCGATTGCCAAGGCACCGGCCGCCAGTCGGATCGCCGAAAGTACGCCTTCGGTTGGATCGGAAGGCACTGAAGGAGCTTTGAACGCGCGCACGGCTCCTCTGGAGTCAACCATCACCAGGTCGGTAAAGGTACCACCGATATCAACTCCGACGCGGTAGGGTGCAATTAACATCGGCTGTCCACTCATCGTTGCTCACCATATCCTTCTATCTTCTGTCAGAGGTTCAACTGAACTCTCCGGCCTCAAGCTGCCGAGCCTTGATGAGCGCCGAACTCCCTTTCGACGACGCGCACCAGTTTGTCTGCTATCGAAAACACTTCGACTTCGGTCATCGGACTGGAAAGCGACCCCGAGCAATTGGGCGTCAGGAGCACGTTTTCGTCCAACATGGCCAATTGAATCCGACGGATGAGCTTTGCGGCCTCTGCAGTCGGAAATGCGCTCCGATAACCAGTGACTTTGCCCGCTCCGATATGAAGCCGGAACAGCGATCCCATTCCGGTTACCGTCGCCGCCACGCCAGCTTCCGCAAGCCCTTTGCTGATTTTCTCGCGCAGGGTGTGTCCGAGTTTGTTGAGCCGGTCTACCACCGGCCGCGAGTAATGCTCCAGAGAGGTCAAGCCCGCAGCCATGCTAAGAGGGTTGGCACTGAACGTACCTCCCATAGATACTTTTGGCTTGCCGGCAGAGTGGTCGAAGACCGACATGCAATCGGCGCGCCCGGATACCGCGCCAATCGGCAGTCCGCCGCCAATGATCTTGGCTGTCGTGATCAGGTCCGGCTCGAGACCGAAAAGAGGAGAAGCCCCTTCATAGGACAGACGGAAGCTGATCACTTCGTCGGCAATGAGAATGATGCCATCGCGGCGGCAGGCCTCTTGTATGATCGCAGCCGTTTCCCTTGACATTGGCACCGTGCCGGCCCGCGAGGCATTCGGATCAACGATAACAGCCGCCAGCGAAGCTCCTTCACGGCGCAGGATATCGGCGCAACGCTGTGGATCATCGTAGGGAAGCACCACCACCTCTTGCAATACCGAGTCCGGCGTACCCGCATTGCAGCGGACAGATGCGGGATTGCCATTCTCGTCGTCCCAATTGGAGGGCGTCGGATCAAGGCTCACCTCCACCCAATCATAGGCTCCGTGATAGCAGCCCTCGAACTTGGCAATTCGGTGCCGGCCGGTCAGACCGCGCGCACCTTTGATTGCGGCCAGCACCGCCTCGGTTCCCGAGTTGCAGAAACGGGTCTGCTCCATCCGCGGGTTTCTGGCAGCCAGCGCTTCGGCCAGAAGGATTTCGCCCTCGGTCGGCATACCGAACGCTGTTCCCCTGGTCATTGCGTCGCTCACCGCGTCCAGAACAGGGCCAAATGCATGGCCATGAATGAGCGAGAAGAAGTTGTTCGCGCAATCAAGAAGCCGCCGTTCATCAATGTCGATGACCCAGCAACCTTCACCACGCGCTGCATAGGGCGGATGCGGCTGAAACCACGACGCCGCGCGCATCGAGCCCCCTGGAACCACTTTCCGCTCTCGCGAGAACGCGGCTTCGGAGCGCTTGCCGATAACGGAACCTGTTCCACCGCTGTTGTGCCCTAAGCTGAGTTTCATTTCATTCTCCATCCAGTCTTGAGTGAGTGCAATAAACACCATGATCCAGCAAGATGTCAACAGGATCATGTGATCCAGCGCTTTTTGCTACGCGGCAGCTCTGGAGGCATCCAAAACACTGGAGTCGCCGAAGTGGTTGCTGGCCGCCTAAGCCATTGCGGCCGGGCATATCTGAGGATCATTGTGTAAGATGAACGCAAATCTGCCGACGATTGACTGCTGATTTTCGCTGTCTGACGTGGCGTGGCCAAGTTGGTTCGAGCGCACGATCTGAACCGACGTTGCTGCGCGCTATCATGCTCGGAGTTCAACATCGTCACACGAGAGACTGAATGAGCGAGTTCGATAATCCGATGTGCCACGCCGAAACAGGCCAGATCTAGCTACCGTTTCGCCCGATACGTTGCGCCTTTTCGCAGGCAGGCTCTCATTGCTGAGCGATCACCGTCCATCCCCGCCCCAGCAGACCCACACTGCAAGCGCTCCGCACGGAACGGTGAGCCATGTGGGTGGGCAACCCACGAGTTGTTCTTGAAGATTTTGCCTCGTGGGGCACTGGGACCTTTCTCCGACCAGGTAATCAAGCCGGTGCGGGGCGGACAAAATTTCACTCGGATCACTTGATCCACTTGACACGCATCAGGATCATGATGTTGACTGTGGTGGATCAGGCTCGCGTGGAGATATTTGCGGAGGACTTGGATTCGGCCGTGAAAATAGGATCCCATGCGTGCCCAGGGAGATGAACCTATTATGAGCGGCGACAAAAGTGGAGGTCTTCGCTCTTAACGGACAAATACCGCCCGGAGCTACAAGAAACGCCGTTATCACTGGTCCCAGTCGTCCGAGAAGCAACAAGATTTGAAGCGCAGCTGACCCCAGGGCGTAAAAGTAGGTCGCGAGGAGAATTCCGAGGACTTGTTGATGCCATCGCTCTGGGATGTGCAGATTTGCCTGGTGTCCAAATCGGACCAATCCGCGGCAACTGCGAAGAGACGACACTCGGCAGGAAATCCCGCCGCCGCACAGGCACTGCGTAAAATTTAAGGAGTCAGTTAGATGACCAATGAAAGCCAAACGACTGTTTATGACGTTGTGATTGTTGGCGCCGGGCCGTCCGGGGCAGTGGCAGCAAAACGCCTTGCAGAAGAGGGAATGTCTGTCATCTGTCTGGAACAGGGCAGCTACCCTGACTACACGAAGCTTCGCCACTCCGGTCTAGAGTTCGAACTGACGAAAGCCCAGCATTTTTCTTCAAATCCGAATAGGCGGAAGTCACCGTCCGATTATCCCATTAACGTCACAGATTCAGACATCGAGCCGTTAATGTGGAATGGCGTAGGCGGGAGCTCGATCATCTATACGGCTGCTTGGCATCGGTTGAAACCGAGTGATTTCCGAGTGCGCACGGTGGATGGCATCGCGGACGACTGGCCCCTGAGTTACGCCGATCTTGAACCATTTTATGCGCGTGTTGAGAACGATTTTGCCGTTTCTGGTGTCGGGGGTGATCCAGCGTACCCTCCGGGATTTGATATACCGCTTCCACCCTTTCCTTTAGGAAAGATGGAAAAGAAACTTGCCGAGGCACATGACCGGCTTGGATGGCACTGGTGGCCCGGCAGCAATTCAATAGCGACAGTGAAACACAACGGGCTATTGCCTTGCGTGCGTCGCGGGGCGTGTGCCTGGGGTTGCTTCGACGGCGCCAAGGCGTCAGTCGACAGAACGCACTGGCCCACATGTGTTAGGCTCGGGGTTAAACTCGTTCAAAATGCACGTGTATTGCGCGTTGAGACTGGATCTGATGGTCTTGCAACGGGCGTAACCTATGTGGATCGCGAGACAGGGGCTACGCATTTTCAGCCGGGGCGCATCGTGATTGTTTCAGCCAACGGTGTCGGCACACCCCGGCTGCTCCTTAATTCAACTTCGAATGACCATCCCAACGGATTGGCGAATTCCTCGGGCCTGGTCGGCAAGCGGTTAATGATGCACCCTTACGGGACCGTGAGCGGCCTGTTCGACGACTTCTTCGAAAATTGGCAAGGACCCTACGGCCAGCGCGCCTACTCCCTCGAATTTGCAGAGACCCGCAAAGATACGAATTTCTACCGAGGAGCAAAATGGCAACTCATGGGAATGGGCGGCCCTCTGGCATCGGTTGGCAGTTGGCCATGGGGCAACAACGGCGACGTCTGGGGCGAGAATTTTCATGCAACGGTGCAGAAACGGTTCGGTCGTTCAGCCTATTGGGGGATTATGGCCGAGGATCTACCGAGTGAGGAGAACATGGTAGCTCTCGATCCCGATGTGACCGATGGTCAAGGCATGCCTGCCGTGAAAGTGACGTACAAGGCATCGCAAAACACAATGGATCTGTTGGACTTTAACCTGTTGCGCGCCGCGGAGTCCATGAAGGAAGCGGGTGCATATGAAGTCTCGGGAACACCATTAATGCGAGAAACCGGCTGGCACATACTCGGAACAGTCCGTATGGGCAACGATCCGCGCACCTCAGTCGTTGACTCGTTTGGCCGCTCGCACGACGTGCCAAACGTCTTCATCATGGACGGGAGCGTAATGCCCACCTCGGGTGCAGTTAATCCAACTGGCACCGTTACCGCGCTGGCACTGCGAAACTCCGAATCCATCATTGAAAACAGGCGCTCACAGCCGGTCAGCCGGGCTGCCGAAGCGCGAAAGGTTGGACTCTAAGCCATGACCTACAACATCGAGGACTTTCAAACCAGGATCGCATGGGTCGCCGATACCCTAATCCCGTCAGACGCGAAATTCGACATGCCCTCTGCCACGGAAGCCGGCATGCTGGAACGTCTCTTACCCCGTGCTTTAAAGGAGCGTGACGATATGGCGCCGTCATTCTTTGAGGCAATTTCGCGCCTGCCTGAGACCCGTCCAAATGATCCCATGGACGCAATCCGCGCTCTGGGCACCGATGGCTTCTATGTGATTTCGTTCCTGATCGCGGGCGCCTATTTCTTGGACGAGGCGGTATGCCGAAAATTGCGCTATCCAGGGCAGGAAGCCTTGTACGAAACGCCGGATTACGACGAGATAATGGAGACGATAGAGCGGGTGCAGTCAAGGGGAGCGGTTTACCTGGACGTGCCGGATGGGTCGGAATCTGTCTAGGTCGAAGCGGCAGAAATCGTGGGTGCCCCGTTGGGCGTAGGCGAGGCAAACCTGGCCTACTTCCTGGTTGCAATCAAAGGAGCTTCTCAGCAGAGCGATTTACGCGATGCATGATATCAACGTGAAAATCACGGGCTGGTGACGATTCATGAGCTCTCGCTTACTCGGCAAGGTAACGGCCGAGATTTTTGTCACGAGCCGATCTGCCATTCGCACAGAGTTTAGGCGCTTTTTTTCATGTATCTCGGTGACTTGGGCATATGTCCGTCTTGTGGGTTGAGGTGGCTCTTGCCGCCCCCCCCGGCGGTGGGAGGATAGAGCCGGGGCGGGCGAAACCGAAAATGGTATCTCTGTTGAGCGACGGCTGGAAAGTGAAAGCGACGCCGGTCAGGTCTTGATGGCGGCAATCCTACTCATCCTAGCTGCGGTCTTGATGCCACTTCTCTCGCGCAAGGCTCTACGTCGCGCAGTTATGCCTGCTGAGGTCGGTTATCGACAACAAATAGGAGCTGATGCTTGTTTCCGGTTTCCGTTCAGTATGCTGACGGGCGGGAAGAAGCGGCAGCCCGAAGGAGCAAGCCCTTGTGACGGATGGCAGGGCCGAGACAATGATGGGGGTCATTTACGTGCCTCAAGTTTCTCCCCGCGCACGACTATCAAGGAACGACCTTGCCGGGGTTGAGCAACCCGTGCGGATCGATCGCCGTCTTTATCCGCTTCATCAAGTCGACTTTCCCTTTCGCGCCATAGCGCTGAAGCAAGTCAAGCTTGACGCGCCCTATCCCATATTCAGCGCTGAATGTCCCCCCCATTTCGAACGCCAGCCTGTAGATTTCGGGGGAAATGTCCTGCTCCACACTGCGTTTGAAAATTGCCTTGTCCGTCCCGTCAGGGGGGACAATGTTAAAGTGGACGTTGCCATCGCCGACATGGCCGTAGACCGAAAGAATGGCATCACTCCGATACTTGCGAACAAGTTGACACGCCGATTCGATAAAAGCAGCAAGGCGGGAGGTTCGCACCGCAATATCATGCTTGACCGATCCGCCATGGTGCACTTCAGCCTCGGGTATGTTTTCGCGCAAATGCCACAGGTCTGCCCGTTGCTGCTCGCTTGCGGCTATTGTGCCATCGCTGATCAACGCAGATTCGTAGAGCTCGGCAAGAAGCGCGCTCATACATTCTTCGAGGTTTAGTACGGGAGAGGCGGTCGCGGCCTCCAGAATAACATAGTGTTCGCTTTCCTGCTCAAGGGGATGCCGAAGATGGCCCTTTGCACCGAGGAGCAGATTCAAAGACACTCCCGAAATGTATTCGAATGACGTAATCGCCTCTCCACTTTGTGTTTGGGCGGCATCTAGGATGGTAGCAAGCGAAACGATGTCGCGTACCGCCAGAAACGCTGTAATCGTCTGGCGCGGTCTCCTCACCAGCTTAAGGGAAACGCCGGTGACAACGCCCAGGGTTCCTTCCGCCCCAATGAAAAGCTGCTTCACGTCATAGCCTGAATTGTTTTTCCTAAGCGGGTTCAATTCGCTAAACAGCGAGCCATCCGGTAATACGGCTTCAAGTCCGAGCACTAGATCGCGCGTCATGCCGTATCGGACGACATTGATTCCGCCGGCATTGGTCGAGAGGTTGCCGCCAATGCGACAAGATTGTTGTGAGCCGAGTGCGAGCGGTAGCATCAGGCCCACATCAGCAGCGGCCCTTTGCAAATCGCTGAGTATCATGCCTGCTTCTGCGGTGACGGAGAGATTTTCAGCGTCAAGCTCGCGGAGCCTGTTCATTCTCTCCAGGCTAACGAGCAATTCCTGCCCGTCGGCGCTTGGCGTTGCCGCCGTGCAATAGCTCGTGTTGCCGCCCTGGGGAACGAGACCAACCTTGTGCTTTGCGCATGCACGGATAATCGCCTGAACTTCAGCCGTATTGCGTGGACGCAACAGGGCGGCAGTCGCTCCGACGTACTGGCGACGAAAATCTGTGACGTAGGAAGATATGATATCCTGATCTTTCGTCACCACCCCCTCAGGCAGATCCAAAAGCACGCTGTCGATACATTGCATCGCTCAATGTTCCGTTTGTCGAAGGCAGACCTTGCGCCTTGTTTCCACTTACACGCTTGCGACAATCGCAAGCCGTAGCATGCACCCTTCAAACAGTTTGCCCGCATTGAGGCGCCACCCACCAGTGGCGGCCGCACTTTTGGTCTATTGCCCGCAAAGCGTTGGCGCTTGAGCCAAGGCTGTCTTCTCGATCAAGGTGAATCTGCGGATCAACTATTCATGAGCGGCGAGCACATCACCGGGTTACGAGATCCGGAAGGGCCTCTCCCTGCAGTGCGCGACGCGCCCTTTCGACTGCTTGTTCTTGCAATGCATCCAATGAAGTGTTGGAGCGCCAGGCAACATGAGGCGTGAACACCGTATTTGGTGCTTCGCGGAGCGGATGGCCAGCGGGCAAGGGTTCCTGCGCGAATGTATCGAGCCCTGCGCCTGCTATGCTTCCTGCGCGAAGAGCAGCGGCAAGCGCTTCCTCATCGATTAGCCCACCGCGCGAAACGTTTACAATCACCGCATTGCGCCGCATGCGCTCAAGTGCCTCGGCCGAGATGATGTGGCGGGTTTCCTCAGTGAGAGGCAAATGAAGCGAGACAACATCCGACTCCTCCAACACCAGCTTCAGGGTTGCCGCGGGGACGTCTGAAAAAGTTGAGATCGGGTCAAAAGCATGGACCTTCGCGCCAATAGCGGTCCACCATTTCGCGACCAGTCGTCCGATGCGACCCATTCCAACTACGCCAACCTGCAGGTTCGATAGTTTGGGCGTATCCAGACCAATCACTCCCGCCCACTCGCCCGCGCGGATGGCTGCTTGCCCCTGCGGAATGCGACGAGCCAGGTTTAGCCCCATCGCCAATGCATGTGATGCGACTTCCTCGGAAGCCGTATCGGGAACAATAGTCACGGGCACGCCCACTCTGTTGGCCGCCGCCACATCAATGTTGTCGTAGCCGACGCCATAGCGCACGACTGCCTTGCAGCGCCGCAACATCCCGAACTCCTCCGCCGTCATCTTGGCGTAGGGCGTGACCATTACGACCTCCGCCTCAGCCATGCGACTGCGGAATGACGCCTGATCCTCAGCAACCACGATCTCTCGGCCGAAGCGTTCAGCTAATGCACGTTCCCTGTTTACGTTCGGGAAGCGGTGGGGCGCGACCAGGATAATCCCCGCCTCGTTTGCCATAGTCATCTTATCAGTTCTCCACATTTGACATGAAATCGGTGGACGCAATCGGTTGCGTGTCGCAATCGATGTCCAAGGTTCGCATCACGATCGTCGGAAAGTCGCAGGGCTTCTTGACGACCCTCAGCTCATTGTGTCGAGGTCGATCAGCTCGATCTTGTACCCATCGGGATCCTCGACAAAGGCAATCGCGGTCGTACCGTGCTTCATGGGTCCTGCGGGTCGGGGTATCCGAGCTCCGTTCGCCGCCAACTCATCGCAGATGTTGTAGATATTCCTGACGCCGAGTGCGATGTGCCCGTAGCCGGTGCCGAGATCATAGTCGGTTTCTTGATCCCAGTTGTGGGTCAGCTCGATGACCGCATTGGATTCTTCCGGGCCGTAGCCCACGAAGGCGAGCGTGAACTTGCCTTCGGGGTAGTCCAACTTGCGCAGCAACTTCATTCCCAGGAGCCGCGTGTAGAAATCGATCGACCTGTCGAGGTCTTTCACCCGCACCATTGTATGCATTACCCGAAATTTTGGCTCACTCATCCGTCTTTCCCTCTCGATTGTCCGTCTCGTAGCTAGCGCCCGATGGCTTACTTGGGCTTGCCGGCAAAAAGGCCTGTTTCCAGCGCCCGTCTTGGCGACGCCCTTGCGCGCATCTCAGTGTAGGCAGGCGGGTCTGGTCGGTTCTTGTCTCTATGGCACCTGGCCACAGGCCGCTGACAGCAGTGGTCCACCAATCTTCACCATTCTTTGCATATGCCAGGTCCGCCCGGAAAATAGTGGATACACATCTCATGAATTGCCAAGCCGCTGACGATACCGCGCCTGCGCTGAAACCCAATTTCCGCTTCGCTCCACACCCAGTTCTTGACGTCAGTGAACACTATGATCCAGAGATATGTCAATAGGATCATGTGATCCAGATCATTTTTCTCTCCCGTTGTCGCCGAAGGCATGTGGGAAGCGACCGGTGACGTCGCGAAGTCCCGTCTCTTTTGGAACGGCATCACGAAGGGGCAAAGCCTTCGACGTCGTTGCCATGATTGGCCTCGCTCCAGCCGTGGATGAGTATGCCATGGCCCCCTCCTCTAAGTGGCGTCTCGCTCGCACGCGTCACGCTGGCACCTCCCGACGTGGAGGTGACCGCGCGCAGATGGAATGACAAAAAAACAGCGTGGATCACATGATCCTATTGACATGTATCTGGATCATGATGTTCACTACAGTCAATAAGAAGGGGATCGAGGGCTAGAGAAGTTTCTGCGCCTTATAGCGATTTAGCACGGTACGTATCCGCGAGCGCTCCGAAGGCAATTGCCTGTCGGCTCATTCAGTTTCACCAGCAAGACGCCCTCTGAAGGAGAGCTTATGACTTCCGTCACTTTTGCAAATGTCTGGAAGCAATTTGGTACGCACACGGCCATCGAAGACCTCAATCTTGAAATCAAAGATGGTGAGTTCATGGTGTTCGTCGGGCCCTCCGGATGCGGAAAGACGACCACCCTTCGAATGCTTGCGGGCCTGGAAACCCCGACATACGGCAAAATCCTGCTCGGGAATGAAGATGTCACGCTAACGCAGCCCGGGCGCCGTAACATCTCGATGGTTTTCCAAAGCTATGCGCTCTACCCGCACATGACTGTTCGTCAGAATCTAGCATTTGGCCCCGAAATCCGACATGAAAAAAAATCTGACATTTCCGCTGGTATCGACAGGGTCGCGAACCTTGTCGGGCTTCAGGCGCTGTTGAACCGCTTTCCAAGCGAGCTTTCGGGCGGGCAGCGCCAGCGAGTGGCTCTCGCGCGCTCGATGATCCGTCGCCCGCGCATTTTCCTTCTCGATGAACCTCTATCAAATCTGGATGCCAGCTTACGAACCCACATGCGCACCGAGATTGCCGAGTTGCAGCGCCAGTTGGGTGTCACCGCGGTTTATGTCACGCATGACCAAGTTGAAGCGATGACAATGGGGCATAGGATTGCGGTGTTTGATCATGGCCGCATTCTTCAGGTTGCAACGCCGGCGGAACTGTATCAAGCACCAGCCAACAAAGTTGTCGGCATGTTCATCGGTTCCCCCCGAATGAACATCCTACCTGCCACGGTTAGCCTTGATGGCGGTACGGTGACGGTTCGCTGCTTTGGCACGGCCTTCTCCATGGAGGGACGACACTTTGCCATGGATCGTTTTTCGGACAAGGTCGAATTGGGCATTCGGCCAGACGAGATCCAATGGGTGAAGGATGCCCCTTCAAGATGCACCCAAAAAATCACGGGCACTGTGACATCACTTGAGACGACGGGATCTGACACCTTCGTCCTGGTTGATGTCGAGGGAACGGAAGTGAACTCCAAATTTCCAAGCTTTGCTCCTGTAAGGCGCGGAGACACGGTCGATTTGGTCTTTGATCCAGCAGACCTGCATTTTTTTGATGCAGGGACTGGGGCGAGCCTGAAGGTCACTTTGACCAACTATCACTAACCGGAAACGCATTCTAAACTGGGAGAAAGAGTTTATGTTGACATACCGAGTTGGATACACTTCCTACGCGACGCCGAATCATGAATCTGACGATTGCGCGCAAGCCAATCACGACAGGAGTTCATCGCGGCTTCGCTCAAACCGCTTGACAATCGCGAAAGCCTTCAATCGGGCATTCCGCAACTATTCTTTGGCCGCCACCCTAATGGCCACAACGGTTTTTTCAACCGCATATGTGGACGTCGCCCAGGCTGCAAATGTGAAGGTAGCCTTCAGTCTGAACTGGACCTTCGCTGATCCCAAGCTCGCTCAAAAATGGTTCGCCGACGTCAAGGCTCAATTTGAGGCGAAGCATCCCGGGGACACGATGGAACTCATCCCCGTCCCCGGCACCTATGACGACTTCATCACCAAACTAAGCCTCCTTTACAACTCGCCGGACACCAAGCCGGATGTGGTCCAGTATTTCGATATCAACGTCGGACAATTCGCTGCCAGCGAACTTCTCTCGCCGCTCGACGAGAAGATTGCGAACGCACCTTGGTGGCAGGACACTCCGGAAGCCGTAAAGGAGTCAGGAAAATACGATGGCCATGTTTATTCAGCAGCCCAAGGGATCAATACCTACGGCATCCTTTTTGACCGTACTCTGACCGAAAAGGCCGGGATGCCGAAGGATTGGGAGCCGAAAAGCTGGAATGAAATCCTTGACGCCGCGCGGGCGATCAAGAAGACGTCCCCCGACGCTTCGCCGCTCTACATCATAACAGGCACGTCGCAGGGCACCTTCGGCGTGGTGGCGGGACCGGGCTTATTACTGTCCGCATCCAGCACGCCGACGATCTATGACACAGCTACCAAGAAATGGGTGGTTGACAGCAAGGGCATCAGGGAAGTTCTCAACTTCTACAAGACTGCGGCAGCGGAAGGTCTTCTCGCGCCCACCTCGCAGATCATGGATCCCAACGGCGCAACTCATCCCGCGCAGGCTCTGCACGATCATAAATTCGGTATCACGTTTGCAGGAAATTGGATCCCGGTCTTCTGGGGCAAGGATATATGCGCCCCCTGCTGGGATGATAAGGAAGAAACGATCGGTTTCGCCAAGGTGCCGACGTCTGAAGGCCAGACACCGGGAACGGGAGCGAGCTTTAACGGCGTTGTCCTGTCCATGTCCAAAGACCCGTCGAATCCTGATCTCGCCTGGTCTGCAATCGATATCATGCAGCAAAAGCAAAATATGCTGAATATTGCAGCCTGGGTAGCGGTTGCTCCGTCCACGGCTTCCTTGAAGGCCGATCCAAATTATGTTTCCCTCAGCCGTCCGCCTTTCCAAGAAGCATTTGCCGAGTTGGGTTCAACCTCGAGAAGCATGCCTTCGCAGGCCGAGTTTCCGATCTGGGGCAATGCGTTCCAGCAAGCTACTCAGGCAATGGTGCTGAAGCCAGAGACTACGATTGACGAAGGTGTCGAGATCCTCCGATCGAACATGGCAACCCAGGTGGGCGAGGACAACTTGGAGACCTTGCCTTGAATTCGAAGCACTCAATGAGCGCCAACCAGGGGCCGGTCGCCACAACCGGCCCCCAGGGTGGAAGCAATACGGGTAACCAGGCTCGCGCACGCGTGCGCCTGGATGAGCCTCGAGTGAATCCAATCAGCTTTGTTTTGCTTGCTCCGGCTGCGTTGCTTCTTGGTACGCTGTTTCTGGGGCCGGTACTATACGCAATCTATCTTGGGTTCACCAATCTACAATTGATCGGCATCCACGCCATCAACTACAGATTTACCGGGTTGAGCAATGTCGCGTTTCTTCTAAACGACGCGATCTTTTATAAATCCCTGTGGCTTACGGTCATTTTCGTTGTCGGATCGGGTGCAATCGCAACGACCTTGCTTGGGCTTATCTTGGCTCTGGCGCTGCAGAACTGTGTGGCGCCGATAAGATGGATCACCAGCGCTACCGCTATCCTGGCCTGGACACTGCCCCCAACAACAATAGCTTTTCTATGGATGGCGACGAGTACGCAATCTGGACTTATCGCTCTCCTGGCAGGCAATCAGCGCCTTGATCTTCTGTACCAGCACGCCATGCTGGTCGTCTCGACCGCAAATGCTTGGTCATTGGCCGGCCTCGCAATGACAATGTTCTCGGCAGCCCTTCGCAACATACCAGGCGATCTAATGGAGGCCGCCCAGTTGGAAGGTGCCACCTCGGTTCAGTCGTTGATGCGGATAACGCTGCCAATGCTGAAGCCAACGATAGTAACGTGCGCTCTGCTGATGATGTTGATGACGTTCGGCAATTTTACCTTGATATATCTGATGACAGGTGGAGGACCGGGCAACGATACGAATATTCTACCCGTTTATACATACCAACAGGGCTTCAAGTTCCACAACCTCGGCTATGCCGCTTTGTTGGGCAATGTCATGGTGCTGTTGTCGGCGTTTCTCGGCGGTCTATTCGTTTGGGCAACCACCTCTCGTCGCTAGGCGTACCCCAATAAAGGCCCGTCGATACTCCAACGAAAGGTGACTGTAATGCAGACAACCTCAGTCGAGCGCACTTCAAGCCCACCACCAGGGCAGAAGGCAAACAAACGGAACAAGATTACTGCGGATCGGGTTGTCAGTAATTCCGCTGCACTGGTTCTGGCAGCGTTCTTCGCATTGCCCATGCTGTGGATGGTGCTCGCTTCAGTCGATCACGGTGCGACGAATCAGCTAAGGGCCCCGGACTTGACGGCCGAGCACTACTGGGTTGCTGTCCAAGCGGACAATCTTGCGGCGCTCGGAAATAGCCTTCTTATATCGACAGTCGCCACCGTGGTTGGTACGGCTGTCGCGTTCATCGCCGCTTACGTATTTTCGAAGCACAACATTCCGTTCAAAAATCCCCTTTTGCTAACCGTACTGTTCCTCTCCGGCGTACCGATCTCGATTTTGATCGTTCCCGTCTACAAAATGTTTGCAACACTGGGGTGGCTGTCCATTATCCCCACGGGGATCTTGCTCGGGGTAACCGCTATTCCCTTCCAAATTTACCAGCTGAAGAACTTCGTAGATGCGGTACCGCCAGAGCTTGAGGAGGCAGCCGCACTTGAGCAAGCCAGTACGCTTCAAATATTGTTCCGTGTGATCCTGCCCCTGACCAAACCAGGTCTCGCTTCTGCTGCGATTTTCGGTTTCGTCAACGCATGGGGCAACTTTCTGATGCCAGTGGTTCTTATCAACAGCCTGGCTGATCAACCGGCACCCGTGCACCTTTTCGGATTCATGGGCTCAAACTCGATCAATTATGGTGTCATAGCCGCCTATTCCATCGTCTATTCGTTCCCGCTAATCATTCTATTTCTGGGAATGTCCCACCAATTCAAAGCAGGCTTCTCTCTCGGTGGCGCTGTAAAATAGCCGCGCCCCCACTACTTTCAACTGACGACGCGGATGATATCGTGATATCGCCGGTAACGGCATGACCGCGAATGACGGGTCGCCAATGCATTTCGGCGAAGTCAGTGCCCATCAGGAAACTGATGGGCCAATTGATACTGTCAAATCGACCTGGCTGATGCAGTCGCTGTTTTCCGGGTGATTCCGCAATGCTCGCCGATATCCGGTTCCGCAACGATGGTTTGCACGGCCTGGTGTTCGGTTGTTTCCATCGGCGCGTTTAGGGCTTCAGCGCCGGTGAGCAGCGGGATCCACTCGCGCGGGTCGATGATCATGGCAGTGAGATAACCTACACGCTGACAATCGCTGCTGCTGGACATCGGGATAGAGCCTTGTTCGGCGCCGGTTCGAGACCCGCCAATGGATAAGCCTTCGTCAAAACCTTCAAGCGCGGCTAGCTCTCGGTCAATCCCATGCCAGATGTCGAAACGGTCATCGCCTGACTGCCATTGTGGTTCGAGCACTAAACTACGCTTCACAAGACATTGGGCTATCGGTCGCCGCGTGGGTTCTTAAACCGTCAAACAGAAATCTGATCCTCCGGATTTTATGAGGCAACTCCAGCCATTCTGCCGTTGACCGCTCGAAACGCGCCGTTATCGTTATTGTCAACGAGCCGAATGCTACGTACACCATCTCAGCCGAGGATGAGGGCCCTGCTAACCAATGATTACAGACAGAGATCGAAAGATGGCTATCATTAGTGACTTCTCCCGGCCGATCGCCGACAACACGTCCGCCTCATATACGCGTAAGTCCTCGATGTTCCAGAGGGTCGTATGACCAGACCGGACCTGATAGAAAAAGTTAAGAAGGTATGCGTCGAACTTTCCGGGCAGATGGTAGACGCGGCCCATTACGTCATCAACAATCCCGACGAGATTCCATTTTACTCGATGCGGGAGATCGCGCGACGCGCGAATGTTCAGCCCGTAAACCTTGTCCGGCTGGCTCAAAAGTTGGGTTTGTCGGGTTATGGCGATCTGCGGCAACAGTTCATCGACACGACACCGGAAGGCCGTCAACGGGATCGCCAGTCCATACACCGCAACGAGTTGAGCGCCCAGACGCTCATCACCGAAATGGGCAAAAGCTCTGGACTGAAGGCTTTCGTCGATTCCTTCTTTGCGACCGAGCAAGGCGTCGTTGCCCAGGCAAGAGCGCATCTGTCAGAGGACAGACTTGAAAGTGCCGTCAAACTGCTGGCCCGCGCCCCGAAAGTCTATGTCATCGGCCGGCGAACGGCGTTCACGCCTGCCTATACCCTCGCCTACACCCTGCAGAAAGCGCGTCCGAACATAGTCCTGCTGGACACTCCAGGCGGTGCGCCGGAGGGCGCTTTGGATGATATCCGGCCCGGCGATGCCTTTGTCGCGGTCACCTTTGCGCCATTCAACCGCCTGGTGCATCGATTGACTGAAAAGGCGTCGCTTTCAGGAGCGAAGATTATCGCGATCACTGACAGCTTCGCGGCGCCCATCAGCAAGTTTGCGGGGCCGCTGCATTTCGTGGCGCAGTCGTCCGGCCGGGCATTTCCCGAATCCACGCTCGGAGCAATCGCGATCGCCAACATTCTCGCCGCCTTGACCATCAGCAGGCTTGGCGAGGCGGCACAACGTAGAATTCGCGACAACGAGCACTTCTTGGTGGACTCCGGCGAATATCTCTTGTCCGGCGACATCAAGACCTCGCGACGGCGCCCGAAGACAGGTGATGCAACGCCACTCGAAGAAGGATGAACGAATACGGTCTTGGCAGCGCAGGTCCTCACGGACTGCCGGAAAATGGAGCAATGGCTTTCGCCGATCATCCTACCGCGAACAATAAGTCTCTGATACGGTTCATACCAAAAGAGGTTCGTCGCCGGGGCGGCGACTTAAGTGCTGCTGCATTTGTTCATTTTCACTGAGAATGACGGAGTGGATGCCCCTCCCGGCGGCATCGCAATGTGCCAGAGCGATGTTCGCCAGAAAGTCACTTAGCCGAGTATGAAGGAAGTTGAGACCTGTGCGCGGGCAGTTTATCGGTTGATACTGCCGTATTTTTTGGCGATATGAGCGGCTTCGAACAAAACGTTGCGCGTTGTCGCCAAGATGATGTTGCGCCACCCACACCACGTGCCGGGACACGATCGGTTTGGCCACTGAAAATTCCAAGGCGACGTGCTGACGACATAATTGTCCAGCAACCTCATGCCACATTTGATAGCGCAGAATCGCTAACCGCCAGCACAGGACTGCGTCGATGGGGAACGCTGGCAGTTTAGTTGGAGATCGATTTGGCAAAAAATTCCTTGAACGACGTTTGTGTCATAATTGCCGCCAAAAATGCCGCCACCACAATTGCAAAGTCTGTTAGGTCTGCCCTTGCTCAGCCTGAGGCAGCTGAGGTTGTTGTCGTGGATGATGGCTCAGACGATGCGACGGAGGCAGTTGCTCGCAGCATGGATGACGGTACCGGTCGTCTAACGGTGGCCCGATTTAAGGAGAACCGAGGCCCATCTGCCGCGCGTAATTATGCATTGTCGATAACGAGCTCTCCTATTTTGGGGGTGTTGGATGCCGACGATTTTCTATTACCGGGTCGTCTACAACGGCTGCTTTCCGAGGATAGCTGGGACCTGATCGCTGACAACGTAGCTTTCATCGATGCTGAACAATCCTCAACGATCGAGCATGAGATTCGTTACTTCGATCCGGATCCCCAGTTGCTTGACTTCATCTCCTTCATAGAAGGAAATATATCGCGACGACATGCGCGACGAGCCGAAATCGGGTTCCTTAAACCACTGATGCGGCGAGAATTCCTCCAGCGCCACAGGCTTCAATACAACGAGACTTTGCGGCTGGGTGAAGACTACGATCTGTATGCGCGTGCGCTTGCGGCGGGGGCCCGCTATAAAATTCTTCGAAGCTGTGGCTACGCCGCCGTAGTGCGCGGCAACTCCCTCAGTGGCAGTCATCGTACGATCGATTTGAAACGGCTGTATGAGGCCGACCAGGCCATTTTGGCTGAAAATACGCTACCCGCCGCAGCGGCAGCTACGTTAGCTCGCCACGCTCGCCATATTCGGGACCGCTATGAGCTACGCCGCTTTCTCGATATCAAAAATCATGAGGGGTTGGCAAATGCGCTCAGGTATTTGCTGACCCACCCGTCCAGCATACGTCCCGCTATTAGCGGTGTTATCAGGGACAAAATCGAAGTGTTCGCAAGCAAGCCGTCGTCCGCTCCAACTTCACTGGGTGGTACTGGTGGTATCCGTTACCTTCTAGGGGAATGAATTCTCGAGCAGCAGGTTTGCTCCAGCCAAGGTGAGCGCCCACCATCGAGTTACCTGCAAGTTGGATCTCAAGATGCATCCCTTGGCAGTGCGTCTTGAGATGGTATTCGCTAATTCTTGTTAGCGGATTTTGTCGATGTCGGAAGGCATGACCAGCACGAGAGAATTCAGACCGAGGAAGGCTGCGGTGTCTCAAGTGAACAACAACGCTTCAATGGGAACCGAACCCAAAAAGTCGCTCTCAATTGCGAAATGGCGCAGGAGTGAGCTGCGCGAGCTACAACGGTGGGCGAGCGTTATATTCACAGATGAGACAGCACGAAAAATCGCTGTGATCGCCGCGCCCATCGGAGCCTTACCGAGGTCTCGTCGCAGATCGGTCCACTTCGGTCAGATCATGTGGGGCGCGGGTCCCAAAGCCGGGCTTGTGTATCGGCCTCATAGGCCTTCCCATTCGGATAATGGATTAGTTCCATCTGAAGGCCCCAAGGTGCCAGGAAATAGAACCAGGTGACACCTAGGTCCGGTCCTTCTGATTCAACAACCGGCTTGCCCAGCAGGGAGACATTGTGGCTGCGGAGATGTTCAACGGCCTTTTCCATATCGTCCACGTAGAACGCAATGTGGTGCCCGCCAATATCACTGTTTTTGGGTGGCGCATCATTCTGGTCGGGAGAACTGTACTCGAAAAGTTCGAAGTTCGAGTTGTTCCAGCACCGCAGGAACGCCACGCCACGAATATGCGAACGCGGATGGACATTCAATTGATCCTTCATGAATGTGCCTTCGTCATCACCAAACGACGCCGTTGTGCGATAGACGAGCTCGCATCCGATCACATCACAAAAGAATACGATTGCCTCGTCAAGATTTGGCACGGTAATACCGACGTGATCGGTGCCGCGAAATCCGGGTAGTCCCCTGCTCATCGAAAACCTCCTTCTCTAGGTAATCATCTAGTATAGCAGGCAAAACACGAAGGTCGTCTAGCCAGGAGGCCCGCGGCGTCCAACCCGGATAGCAACGATCCAATGGGAACGAATCAAAAATCGACCTCAATCGCCACACCTTGCGAAATGGCCAAATCTACAACGGCGGATGCCACGGCGAGATCCTGCAGTCCGACGCCTGTCCCGTCAAACAGAGTGATCTCCTGGGGCGAGAGACGCCCCTTTGCATCACCAGCGATAACCGCGCCAAGTTGAATGATATCTTCTTCTGCAATGAGCCCTTCCGCGATAGCGTGCTGGCACTCGCCAATTGTTATTGCCTGGCCCACTTCGTCGGTGAAGAGCGCGGACGCAGCAACCAGTTTCGCTTCAACCTCCTGCTTGCCCTTGGTATCGGTCCCCATGCAGGCGAGGTGAGTGCCCGGACGGACCTGCGATGCCTTCAAGATCGGGCTGAATGACGACGTAATAGATATGATCACATCGGCCTCCGTGCCGAGTCGGTCCAGGTCTACGGTCTCGAATGGCAAGCCGATTTCTCTTGAGACCTGCTCAAGTCGACCCAGCATTTCCGGGTGATAGTTCCAGGCGACAACCTTCTCGAAGGCTCTTTGCTGGACAGCGGCTCGCAGTTGAAAGGTCGATTGATGGCCGGCACCGATCATCCCCAGAACCTTTGCGTCTTCACGAGCAAGGTATTTGATCGAAATAGCTGACGCCGCTGCGGTGCGCAGCGCAGTCAGGAGATTGCCGCCCACCATAGCGCGGCACCGCCCGGTATCCGCGTCGAAGAGGAATACGGTCGACTGGTGATTGGTCAGTCCCTTTTTCGCGTTGTTCGGCCAAAATCCTCCCGCTTTCAGGCCGAGAGTGAGGCTCTCGCGGTCAAAACCCGATTTGAAACCGTAGAGCGCGTCGGCATATCCAATCGATTCCCGGACAACGGGGAAATTATAGGCTGAATTTCTCGCCATGGAGGCGAAGACCTGTTCAACCGCGGTGAAGCATGCTGCCGAACTGATCAAGTCCGCAATTGCCCTCTCCGGAACAACAATCATATCAGATATCCTAGGTTATCAGTACGCCTTGCCTCTGGCCGAAACCGGCCAAAGTGTTTCGACTTTGCCGTTACGTACACCGACATACCAGTCATGGACATTGCAGGTCGGATCGCAGTGGCCAGGAACAAGACGAAGTTTTTCATTTATCTTCAGGATCCCATCCGGATCTTCAATGACGCCATGTTCGTCGGAGCACTTGACGTATTTGACATCGGTGCGACCATAGATGAACGGCAGACCAGAATCGACGGACTGTGCCTTGAGACCAGCGTCGCAAATTGCCTTATCCGCCTTAGCGTGGCTCATCACGGTTGTTAAAAGGAAAAGCGCATTTTCCCATTCGCCCTGGTCAATTCTGTTGCCGTCCTTGTCTAGAATGCGACCGTAGTCCGCATCCATGAAGGCGTAACTTCCGCACTGCAGTTCGTTGTAGACGTCGGAATTGCTCTCGAAGTAATAGCTCCCGGTACCACCACCACTTACAAATTCAGGCGCCAAACCAGCGCTCTTTAGCGCCTCCACAGCATCCCTCACCTGCGCAATGGCCGCGTCGAGCTTGGTTTTCCGATCCTCATATTTGTCGATGTGCTGCATGGCACCCTGGTAGGCCTGGATGCCTGCAAATTTAAGACCAGCAGCAGCGTCGATGGCTTTGGCAAGTGCCACGACGGCTGAACTCGTGGTGACCCCGCACCGGCCGGCGCCGCAGTCGATTTCAACAAAGCATTCCAGAGATGTGCCATGTTTCTGGGCCGCGACGGAAAGCTGTGCGACATTGTCCAGATCGTCGATGCACACGATAATCCTGGCGCCCAGCGTGGGAAGACGCGCCAGACGGTCAATCTTCAGTGGATCGCGTACCTGGTTCGACACAAGCACGTCCTTGATCCCGCCTCTAACAAATACTTCCGCTTCAGAGACCTTCTGGCAGCAAACGCCGATCGCTCCGCCCAATTCCTGTTGGAGGCGCATGACATCCACGGACTTGTGCATCTTTCCATGCGCGCGGTGGCGCATGTTATGGGCTTTGGCATAATCGCCCATTTTTCGAATGTTTCGCTCGAGTGCATCAAGATCGAGGACCAAACACGGCGTCTGAATCTCTTCGACGCTCATTCCAGGTAGAGCGGGTACATCATAGCCTACCTGCAGACCGGCGAAGTTTGCTTGCATGTTCATTTTCTCTCTTCCTTATTGCCAAGGCAGCGTGTCGAGGTCGACGTTGCCACCGGTGACGATGACGCCGACGCGCTTGCCGGCAAACAGATGCTTGTTCTTTAGGATGGTCGCGAGAGGAACCGCGCTGGAGGGTTCCATGACGATTTTCATCCGTTTCCAGATGAGCTTCATTGCGTCGATGATCTCCGGGTCCGACGCGGTGAGGATGTCGCTGACATTGCTCTTGACGAAGTGCCAGGTCAGGTCTTTCAGCGGTACTTTGAGCCCGTCAGCGACGGTGTTTGGCGCGTCATCTGCGATGATGCGGCCGGCCTTGAAGCTGCGATAGGCATCATCTGCCTGTTCAGGTTCGGCGGCATAAATCTTCGCTTTGGGTAGGAGGTTCGACAGGGTTAGGCATGTGCCGGATACCATTCCGCCGCCGCCGATGGGCGCAATAATGGCATCCAGGTCATCGACTTGCTCGATCATTTCCTTTGAGCATGTCGCTTGACCTGCGATAACGCGGGGGTCGTTATAGGGATGAACGAATTCGGCGCCCGTTTCAGCGACGACTTCGGCAAAAACTGCCTCGCGCGATGATGTGGAAGGCTCGCATTCGACAACCCTGCCACCATAGCCACGAACTGCATCTTTCTTGGCTTGCGGCGCCGTCCATGGCATCACGACGGTGCACGGGATCCCCCGACGCCCGGCTGCGTAGGAAAGGCAGGTGCCATGGTTGCCGGACGAATGGGTGGCAACGCCCTTCGCCGCTTGTTCGTCACTCAGCCCAAACACCGCGTTGGAGGCACCACGGGCCTTGAAGGCGCCCGCCTTTTGTAAATTTTCGCATTTGAAGAACAGCCTGGCGCCGACAAGCGTGTCAATGAACGTTGAGGTGAGAACGGGCGTGCGATGTATGTGTGGTCTGATACGCTGATGAGCGTGAAACATGTCTGATAGTGTGGGTATGTACATTCTGATTTGCCCTTAGGCAGCAGTGCGGACAGGTGATGCCGCCGTGTTGCGGTAGATTTCTTGCGCCGCCGCAACTCCAGAGCCGAGCTTGATGTTGAGTCCAAGGTCGACCATGACCATCTCGGCTGTTGCAATACCGGATAGCGCCATTACATCGGTCATGCTGCCAACATGCCCGATGCGGAAAACCTTGCCCGCTACGTCACCCAGACCAGCACCAAAGGCGACGTCGTATTTTGTTGCGGCGTGCGTAACGACCAAGGACGCATCGAACCCGCCAGGCGTTTGCACCGCGGTAACCGTGTC
The DNA here is from genome assembly GCF_964252905.1 of Pararhizobium sp. LjRoot255. NCBI lineage: Bacteria > Pseudomonadati > Pseudomonadota > Alphaproteobacteria > Hyphomicrobiales > Rhizobiaceae > Pararhizobium > Pararhizobium sp. LjRoot255. The sequence continues at coordinate 11,069 of NZ_CAXUPQ020000005.1, read as the reverse complement.
GGAATTGAGGTCCTCGCGCGCTGCACAAAGTTCAAGTCCCCAGGCCTGGACAGCCGCACGAACGCCTGATGCGATGCGCCTGTGCCGCGCAAAGACGTTGTCGAGACCTTCGCGGAGCAGAAGCTCCGTTGATACTTTGAGACCATTCAGGAGGCCAACGGATGGTGTATAGGGGTAACCGTTCACCAAATAGCCCTTGACCATATCGCGGACGTCAAAAAAGGTCCGCGGCAGCTGTGCCGTTTCCAGTGCCGCCATTGCCTTCGGAGAAAAAGCAATAATTGCCAGACCGACAGGCAGCATGAACCCCTTCTGGGATCCTGTTATGGCAACATCGACGCCCCACTCATCCATTCGAAAGTCCATTGAAGCTATCGAACTTACGCCATCGACGAGCAGCAGAGCGGGATGATTGGCGGCATCTAGAAGAGCTCGAACCGCTGCGACATCTGATTTAACACCGGTCGCGGTCTCGTTGTGGGTAACGAGCACAGCCTTGATCTCGTGGGCCTTATCAGCGTTGAGAATTTCCTCGTATTGCGCCAATGGAACGCCCTCACGCCAGGATGTCTCGACGGCGTCGACTCTCAGCTGATGGCGTCGGCACATATCGATCCATCGATGGCTGAACATGCCGTATCGACCTGCCACCACACGGTCGCCAGCGCTTAGTGTGTTTGTGATCGCCGTCTCCCAACCTCCGGTACCCGTGGAAGGAAACACGAAAATGGAAGCCGTTTCGGACTTGAGAACTTGCTTGACGCCAGCCAGAGCAGGATGGAGGATCTCACCGAACATCGATGAACGATGGTCTATGGTCGGCATGTCTGATGCTTTTCGCAAAATCTCAGGCATGTTCGTCGGACCTGGAATGAAGACCGGATTCTGTCCGTACATGTGATGCATCCTCCTGTGCTTTCAAAATAGATAGCATGACCCGGAATAGACGTATATTTTTTTGAAATGATTTTTCATAATCGGATACATTCACATAATAGTATTATATATCAGTCTCTTATAATTTTTCATTGCATGAATGTGTTTTTCAGGCAACCATGGTTTATGACGTAGTGGATATATCTTTGATGCAGAACACAAACCGACGGCGAGGACGCCCCAAGTCCTTCAATGAACCCCGGTCTCAGAGCGTGATACAGTCACTCGATCGCGCTCTCGACGTGCTGGAGGCCTTGTCTTCGCCCGAGGGCATGACGCTGTCCGAACTTTCCGCGCACCTGGATCAATCGCCTGCGACGATGCATCGCGTTCTGGCAACTCTCGAACGCCGCGAATTTGTTGAGATAAGCCCCGATCGCCAGATCTGGTTCATAGGACCAGAGGCTTATCGATTGGGTGCGGCATTTCTTCGGCGCTCCAATGTGGTCGAACGAAGTCGACCGATTATGCGTGAGTTGATGCTCGAAACAGGAGAAACTTCAAATCTGGGAATAGAAAAAGGCGGGAACGTTCTCTTCATCAGCCAGGTCGAAACACATGAATCCATACGAGCCTTTTTCCCGCCGGGTACGCTTTCTCCGCTCCATGCCTCGGGGATAGGAAAGGCATTGCTTAGCACCTACGACGAAGACCGTTTATCGTCTTTGTTCAAAAATCCGGCGCTGGAGCGGTTCACCGAAAACACCTTGCGATCAGTCTCCCAGCTGAAAGAGGAGTTGCTCGCCACTCGAGAGCGCGGTTACGCTTTTGATGATGAGGAGCGGACGAAGGGCATGCGTTGCGTCGCCGCACCGATATTGAATGTGCATGGCGAGGCCGTGGCTGGCATATCTGTGTCGGGCCCAACGCATCGAATGCCAGACCGGCTAACCCGGCAGATTGGCGAGCGCGTCGCGGAAGCGGCAAAGACTGTATCTCGCAGGCTGGGCAGCGCGTAATTCTCAACCAGAGCAACGCGAATCTCAGACGGCTCTGGTTGATGCCTTGGATAGACTCGGGGGCTTTGGGCCGCCGGTTGCCCAATCAAGCAATTCGACGGTGTGGACGATGGGAAGACCGGTGCCGGACCCGATCTGCATCATACAACCGATGTTGCCGGTGCTGATCAACTGCGGGCGAACAGCTTCAATCGATGCAACTTTGAGTGACTGCAATTGTTTCGAAACTGCCGGCTGCATCAGGTTATAGGTTCCTGCAGAGCCACAACAGATATGGGAATCACGGGGCTCGACCACATCGAAGCCAGCGGACTTCAGGAGATCTTTCGGCTGCGAGCGAATTTGCTGACCATGCTGCAAGGAACACGCCGCGTGATAGGCGACGCGAAGCGGGTCAGCAAAAACGGCGTCTTGGAGCCCGATACCAGCAATGACTTCTGTCACATCCTTCGCAAGCGCCGCGATGCGCGCTGCATCAGCTGCTATCGGATCGTTTCGGAACATGTGTCCATAGTCCTTGACAGTGGTTCCGCATCCGGAGGTATTGATGACGATAGCGTCCAGCCCTGCCCCATCAAGCTCCCGAACCATGACGCGAATGTTGGCGCTTGCCATGGCATGACTTTCATCGGTCTTTCCCATGTGATGCGTGAGCGCTCCACAGCAACCAATGCCTTTTGGAATGACGACCTCGCAGCCGTGACGGGTGAGAAGCCTGATCGTCGCGTCGTTGATGTCGGTGTTCAGCGCACGCTGTGCGCAGCCGATCAGAAGGGCTACGCGTTTGCTCCGGGTGCCCTTCGCGGGGAAAGTTTGCGGCCTGTCGCTCTTGCTGCTTTTCGGAATGCAGTCAGGAGCCATCTCCAGCATTGCCCGCAGTCGTGCATCAGGGATGAGGTGTCTGATCGGGCGTACCAGTTTTGCAGCCGTCAGAGCCAAACGAAACCGGTAAGGATACGGCAAGATACGGGCCAGCAACCAGCGTAGTGCCCGATCGTCCCATCGACGCGTGTATTTCTTCTCGATATAGTCGCGCGCGTGATCGATGAGATGCATGTAGTGCACGCCGGAAGGACATGTGGTCATGCAACTGAGGCAGCTCAGGCACCGGTCTATGTGCTTTACCGTGGCGTCGTCAGGAACCTTGTCGTTTTCCAACATGTCCTTGATGAGATAGATCCGGCCCCGCGGACTATCGAGTTCATCGCCCAACACGCGGTATGTTGGGCAAGTCGCGGTACAGAAGCCACAATGGACGCAGGAACGCAGGATCTCGTTTGAAGTTTGCGTGTCCGGGTCTGAAAGCTGGGTCTCGTTGAAATTCGTCTGCATCCTAACTTTCCATCAAACCGCGGTTCAAAATTCCCGCAGGATCGAACCGTTTGCGCAATGCGTCCGAAAGCTGAGCGACCGCACCGAGCTCGGGCGGGAACATAGTGCCGGTAACCGCACTCCCAAATCGTAGAAGCATCGCCCGCCCCGCGCCGGACACCCTGCGAACCTCGATGGGCTCCGCAACGCCCGCATACCAGATCAACCCGCCTCCCCAATCGAGCGATACAGTTCCTCCGAGCGCCTCCAGCGCTGAAGCAATTTTAGGCGCATCTGTCGGCTTTATCAGGATACGCCACAGCGGCAGCTGCGGGTCGGCAAAATGATGCAGGTCCCGCAGTTGGACCCATAGGGCTTTGCTATTGGTCTCATAGAGGAAGTCGACGTTATCGTGAGAAGGAAGGAGGGCGAATATCTTCTCGCGCCGGTAATCGACTTGCTTCGAACGGCCTTCAATTCGCAGCCAAGCGGTGCCCGACCGGAAGGCGGCACCGGATATCTCGAACGGAGTGGCAAGCGCAGTCTGGAAAATCCTGCTCGCTTCGGCAACAGACACGTTGTTGAAGCCAATTGATAGCTCGCATTCGGGCGCAGGCAGGGTCTTGATGGCCACTTCCGTCAAAACGCCCAAAGTGCCAAAGGAACCACAAAGAAGTTTGCCAAGGTCCAGGCCAGTGACGTTCTTCATCACCCGACCCCCGGTTTTGATGATCCGGCCCTGGCCATCGACGAAGCGCACCCCAAGCAGGTGATCTCTGCATGCTCCTGCCTGGACGCGCCGAGGACCTGAAGCGTTGGTTGCGACTGCGCCGCCGATGGTAGGAGAACCAAGCGTGCCAAGGACGGTGCGATAATCCATGGGTTCGAATGCCAGTGCCTGCCCTTCTGCGGCAAGCGCTGCCTCGATTTCATCGATTGGCGTCCCCGCGCGGGCAATCAGCGTCATGGCGCCAGGTTCGTATGTCACGATTCCGCGGAGGCGGCGTGTCGTCAGCGTGCCGGTCTCCGATGGAAAACCTGACGTCAGACGTGTGCCGCTGCCCATGACATGGAGCGATGTTGCGCTTGCGCAAGCTTCCACAAGGAAAGCGGCTAGTTCAACTTCATCTAACGGGGCGTGGGTGGTCGAGAGCGGGGCAAGCGCGTTGCTGTGTGTCATCGTGCCAAAGCCCTTTCGCGGTAAGGCTCACTTACCTCAAGGGGAAATACCTTGGCGGCATTCAACAACCAGGCGGGATCGAAGACCTCTTTGATCTCCATCTGGATGGCCATGTCTGTCGTGTTGAACTGCGTGGTCATGAGATCTCGCTTTTCGATACCCACCCCGTGCTCCCCCGTCAGGCAGCCGCCAACGTCAACACAAAGGCGCAGAATGTCGGCACCAAAGGCTTCAGCGCGTTCCAGTTCACCCGGCGCGTTGGCGTTGAAAAGAATGAGAGGATGCATATTGCCGTCACCAGCGTGAAAGACATTGGCGACCTCCAAGCCATGTTGCTTTGAGAGCTCACCGATGCGCTTGAGCGTAAAGGCAAGTTTTGAAACGGGGACCGTCCCGTCGAGGCAGAGGTAATCACCGAGGCGACCCATGGCGCCGAATGCAGACTTGCGGCCCTTCCAGATGGCCAGCGATTCTTCGGCATTTTGGCTGCTGCGAAATTCTACCGCTCCCAGCTCGTCCGAAATTGCTCGAATGCGGTCCGTTTGGTCGCTGATTTCGTCCTCGGACCCCTCCACCTCAACGATCAAAACGGCGGCGCAGGCGGGATATCCGGCTTTGGCGAAAGCCTCGACTGCACGCAGACAGACATCGTCCATATACTCGATCGCCACCGGCAGAAGTCCCGAGCGGATTATGCACGCGACGCATTCGCCCGCGACTTCTGCGCTTTCGAAGCCGATCAACATCGGTCGAGCGCCTTCGGGTTTGGGAACGATCTTGAGGGTCGCCTCTGTAATGATGGCGAGCTGGCCCTCGGAACCGCACAAGAGTCCGAGGATGTCGAGCCCTGTCGTCCCCAACAACGGCCCACCAAGATCGACGACCTCCCCACTCGTCAACACCATTCGGATGCCCATGAGGTTGTTCGTTGTGACGCCGTATTTCAGGCAATGCGCGCCACCTGAGTTCATCGCAATATTGCCTGCAATCGTGCAGGCAAGTTGAGACGAAGGATCGGGCGCGTAGAAAAATCCGTCTGCGTCGAGCTCGGCGCTCACGGCTAAATTGGTGACGCCCGTCTGGACCCGGATGAACCGGTTTGCCATGTCGACTTCGATGATCTCCCGCAAACGGATGGTACTGATCACGACACTGTCTGCCGTCGGCAAAGCACCTCCTGCAAGTGATGTGCCCGCGCCGCGGGGTACGACAGGGACGCGATGTTCATAGCAAACACGCATGGCCGTCGCGACTTCCTGGGTACTACGCGGCAAGATGACCGCAAGCGGCGGGCACCGATATGCCGTCAGTGCGTCACATTCGTAGGCCCGGGTTTCCTGCGGGTCCGAAATAACGGTGTCTTGAGGCAAGGCCGCTTTAAGCGCAGAGATGATCTGCGACGATCGCGCCAGAACATCAGCGCGTGGCTCCGGCATTGCTATCGTTGACATCGGGTTTCCTTCGCGCGTTGTTTCGCCGTCGTCAAATTGCGGCACTCTCACAATTGACGGCCGTCCGCTCATCGCAAATTGGATCGCGTTGCGACCGTTTTGTTGTTTCGCGCGCAGCCTTGAGGCGTGCGAAATCGTCGCCGGCGTGATGCGACGAACGCGTCAGCGGGCTGGAGGCGACCATCAGGAAGCCCTTGGTATAGGCGACGGTCTCGTAGGACTTGAACTCCTCCGGTGTCACGAATTTTTCGACCTTGTGGTGCTTGCGGGTCGGCTGCAAGTACTGGCCGATGGTCAGGAAGTCGACATCGGCCGTCCTGAGGTCGTCCATCAGCTGCAGCACTTCGTTGCGCTCCTCGCCAAGACCGACCATGATGCCGGACTTGGTGAACATCGTCGGATCGAGTTCCTTGACCCGCTGCAGAAGCCGGATCGAATGGAAATAGCGCGCACCGGGGCGCACCGTCAGATAGTTGCCCGGCACTGTTTCCATGTTGTGATTGAAGACGTCGGGCTTGGCGGCAACGACGCGTTCCAGCGCGCCGGGCTTCTTCAGGAAGTCGGGCGTCAGGATTTCGATGGTCGTTGCCGGCGAAGCGGCGCGGATCGCCCAGATCACCTTTTCGAAATGCTCGGCGCCGCCGTCGGCCAGATCATCGCGGTCGACCGAAGTGATCACGACATGGGATAGACCCATCTGCTTGACGGCCTTGGCGACGTTTTCCGGCTCGTCCATGTCGAGCGCATTCGGCTTGCCGGTCGAGACGTTACAGAAGGCGCAGGCGCGGGTACAGATCTCGCCCATGATCATGAAGGTGGCGTGCTTCTTGTCCCAGCACTCGCCGATGTTCGGGCAGCCGGCCTCCTCGCAGACCGTGACGAGCTTGTTCTCCTTCACGATCGACCGGGTCTCCTGATAACCCTTCGATACCGGTGCCTTGACGCGGATCCATTCCGGCTTGCGCAGCATTTCGGTGTCCGGCTTGTGGGCCTTCTCCGGATGTCGGTGTCGCGCAGATCCGGGGCGAACGGTGTCTAAGATCGTAACCATCCGTTTTTGCTTTTTTCCGTCACTCTATTGTTGCCAGTTCCGCGCCAAGCGCGACCACTGTGCCCGATTGGATCTTGATGCAAATGCGGCCTGCCTTCGGCGCCAAGACCCGGGTTTCCATCTTCATGGCTTCGATCATTGCCACCGCGTCGCCTTCGGCTACGTGGTCCCCATCCTCGACGTTCCATTTTTGCAAGGTGCCGGGGATCGGTGCCGTCAGTGCGCCTTCGCTGGCCGGCGCCCTTGAGGCGGTCGACGTCGTTGGCGCAGCAATTCCGGAGAAAAGCGCCGCCGGGAGCCCGAGTTCATGGCGCTTGCCGTCGATCTCTATGAAGCTGCGCACCAGCCCACCTTCGACCGGGTCAACCCGAGGAGCCGGCTCGACGCCGCGAAATTCTGTTTCGATCCAGTTCGTGAAGACCTTGAACCCATCCTCGCCGGTGAAGGCCGGTTCCTCGAGTACGGCGCGATGGAAGGGAAGCACAGACGCGACGCCCTCGATCCTGAACTCTGCAAGCGCTCGCCGGGCGCGGATCAGAGCTTCCTCGCGAGTCGCCCCGGTGACGATCAGCTTGGCCATCATGGAATCGTAAATGCCGGGAATTTCGTAACCTGTCTCCACGCCGCTGTCGATCCGCACGCCAGGACCGGACGGCGCGCGGAAGCGCGTGATCAGCCCCGGCGTCGGCAAAAAGCCGCGGCCCGGGTCCTCGGCATTGATGCGGAATTCAAAGGCATGTCCGCGCGGCGCGGGCGTTTCCGTGACCGAAAGCGGCAGGCCATCGGCGATGCGCAACTGCTCGATGACGATATCCACGCCGGTCGTTTCCTCCGTCACCGGATGCTCCACCTGCAGTCGGGTATTGACCTCGAGGAATGAGATGACGCCGTTCTGCGACAACAGGAACTCAACCGTGCCGGCGCTGGTGTAACCCGCCGCAGCGCAGATCGCCTTAGCGGCATCATGGATACGGGTGCGCTGGTCCTCCGATATGAAGGGCGCAGGAGCCTCCTCGACCAGCTTTTGGTTGCGCCGCTGCAACGAGCAATCGCGGGTGCCAAGCACGACCGTATTGCCATGGCTGTCGGCAATGATCTGCGCCTCGATATGACGCGGCTTTTCCAGGAATTGCTCGGCGTAGCATTCGCCGCGCCCAAAGGCTTCCTTGGCTTCGCGAACCGCGGATTCGAAGAACTCGCCAACGTCCTCGATTCGATGGACGACCTTCATGCCTCGCCCGCCTCCCCCGAAGGCAGCCTTGATCGCGAGCGGCAGCCCGGCCTCCTGAGCAAAGGCGACAGCTTCCGCCGTCGAGGCGAGTGGGCCATCCGACCCCTTGACCAAAGGGGCGCCCACCTTGTCGGCGATGCGTCGGGCCTCAACCTTGTCGCCAAGTGCCATGATAACTTCTGGCTTCGGGCCGACCCAGATCAGACCGGCATCGATGACGGCGCGGGCAAACTCTGCACGCTCCGACAGAAAACCGTAGCCGGGATGGACGGCATCCGCTCCAGCGCGCCGTGCGATCTCCAGGATCTTCTCAATATTCAGATAAGTGTCCGCCGGGCGGCCTGCGCCCAGCCCATAGGCTTCGTCGGCGAGCTCGGCATGCATTGAGCCGGCATCTGCATCCGAATAAATCGCGACCGAGGCAACGCCGTAGTCGCGGGTAGCGCGGATGATGCGGATGGCGATTTCGCCGCGATTGGCAATGAGCAGTTTTTTCATCGATTTGTTTCCCTGACGAGCGGGTCGAATGCGGCGACGACGTTGAAACGGATGTTGGCACCGATTGGAATCTGGCCGGCGAGATCGAGATGGTGGCGTGCGACGACGCCGATCACCGGATAGCCGCCGGTCAGCGGATGGTCGGCGAGGAAAACCACCGGCTGGCCGTTATGCGGCACCTGGATTGCGCCGAGCGCGGTACCTTCCGAGGGTAGCTCAGCCGTGTCGCGCCGTTCCAGCGGTTCGGCCCCAGCAAGCCGCATGCCGACCCGGTTCGACTCAGCCGTCACCTGCCAGGGTTGCGCTGAGAGGGTCTCGACGCCTTTATGCGTGAACCAATCGGTGCGCGGGCCAAGTACAACGTTGAGCGTCACGGTGTCCCCGGCCCTCGGCAGCGCTTTAAGCGCGCGCCGGAAGGGATCGACAGCGGCGGCTGGAGCATTCGCCGGCACCAGCACGTCGCCTGCAGCGATCGGTGCGGGCCCAACCTTCGCTAAGGTGTCAGTCGCAGCCGAACCAAGCACGCCCTCGACCGCGAACCCGCCCCGCAGCGCTATGTAGCTGCGCATGCCTTCCGGCGGCAAGCCGAGGACCAGTTCGTCGCCGGCATCGAGCGCAAAGGGACGGTGAAATGGCGCAGCAACAGTGCGGCCATCGGCGGTGCGAATGACAAGCGGCGCACAGGCTCCCGTCACAGCGAGCGTTGCTGGCCGATCTGCCTTGAAGGCAAAACCGCCAAACGCGATTTCCAGGACGGCAGCATTGCGCGGATTGCCAACGCAGAGATTGGCCTCTACCAGGCTCGAGCGGTCGAGCGCGCCGGACTCAGAGACGCCTTGGTCGACCCGCCCGGGCCGGCCGAGATCCTGAAAGAGTGCTGGTCGGTCAGCACGGGTGACGACAAGCCCCGCGGATGGTCGCACAGCTTGCGGTTCTGGCAGAGCGGCACGCGGCACAACGGGATCGTTGGCGATATTACGAAAACGGACGCGATCACCCGGCGCAAGAAGCGCGGCTCGCGGTCGGTTGGTGTCCCACATCTTCAACGGCGTGCGGCCGATAAGCTGCCAGCCGCCTGGACTGTCCGACGGATAGATACCGCCAAACTTCCCCCCGAGTGCAACGGACCCGGCCGGAATGCGGACACGCGGGCTCTTGCGGCGAGGGACGTCGAAATCCGGATCGTCCGAAGTCATGTAGGCAAAACCGGGCGCAAAGCCGGTAAAGGCGACCGTATAGGTGGCCTCGGCATGGCGGCGGATCACCTCCTCCACCGAGCAGCCGAGGATTTCGGCGACATCGGCGAGATCCTCGCCGTCATATGCGACCGGGATCTCGATTGAGTCGCCCTCGCGGGAGGTGCGCTGGTCAAGCTCGATCGTGCAGATAAGCGCGGACAGCCGCACGCGGTCAGTCACATGAGGGTCGAAGCGGACCATCACTGTTCGAGCGGCGGGCACGAGTTCGACGATGCCCTCCGGACGGTCAGCGAGAAGGCGGTCGAGCAACGTTAGCGTCGTTTCCAAATCGTCGAGTTCGACGAGGAAAGCATCGCTGCCAGCGGGCAGAAAGCGCAGCCGCTCAGTCATGGGTGGCATCCACGAAGGATTTCAGGTCGATTCTATTGGCAGCCAGCGCTTCGCGCAATGCCCGGGCGATGGCGACTGCCGCCGAGGTATCGCCGTGCACACAAATCGACTGCGCCTCTAGGTTTATCTCCGTGCCGTCAATGGCGGTTATGCGGCCCTTCAGAACCAGTCGCAGCATGCGTTCGGCAATCGCTTGCGGATCGTGGATGACAGAGCCGACCAGGCGACGACTGACGAGGCTGCCGTCGGCATTGTAAGCGCGGTCGGCAAAGGCCTCGCAGACGACTTTGAGCCCGGCCGCTCGGGCCTGCTCGACAATGGGCGCTCCGGAAAGCGCCATTAGGACGAGCGAGGGATCGACCGCCTTGATGCCTTCGATCACGTCTGCCGCCTGGCGTGCGTCGCAAGCGATGGTGTTGTACAGCGCGCCATGCGGTTTGACGTAGCGAACACGAGTCCCTGCGGCTTTCGCCAAGCTTTGCAGGGCGCCGATCTGGTAGATGGTATCGCCGACGAGTTCTGTGCTGGACGGGTCCATATTGCGCCGACCGAAACCGACAAGATCGCGATAGCCGATATGCGCCCCGACCGAGACACCGTGTTTTGCCGCTACTTTCAGCACGGACAGGATTCCCGCCGGATCGCCGGCATGGAACCCGCAGGCAATATTGGCGCTGGTAACGATCGATATCATCGAGACATCGTCACCCATTGCCCAGGGGCCGAAGCTTTCGCCAAGATCGCTGTTGAGATCGATGTGTGTCATATTCTCCGTACCGTCCGTCGCGGTCGCCGTGAAGTTTCGAAACGCCCCATTTTCGGGTCGGTTTGCTTGGCCGTCATACCTGTCGGCGTTCATGTTG
>NZ_CAXUPQ020000004.1:0-75283 GCF_964252905.1 Pararhizobium sp. LjRoot255 | reverse complement strand
GCGGTTTTAACGAGCGTAATCTCTTATAAAATGGAGGGAACAATGCTCACACCTCATCAGAGGCAGCGTATTCAGCTTACTGCATTTGCCGCGGCCGCGATCGCCTTCGCAATTGCACTGACGAACCCGCATTTTCGGGCTGGGATGGCCGAGGAAATGGTCTTGCTGAGCGAGGCTCAAACGCTGCAGGCTGAGGCAAAACTCTTGGCGTTCAAAAGGATTGTGTCGGTCGTCAATTCGGCTGCAACGAGTATAGATCACGGCAACCAGCGTCCCCAAGGCCTGCCCGACTGAAATCCATCGGGCTCAGGCGGTTTCGGTGTTGCACAGCGCCGACCTTTGTATTGCAGTAGCAGCTGTTCAGGCGAGGAGTTTCCACGACCTAGGATGCGAGTTCCGCGACCGCTTCGATTTCAACTGCCATTCCAGACGGCAGAGCGTTGGTGCCTGATGCAATTCGGGCATGTTTTCCCTTTTCGCCAAACACGTGGCAGATAAGGTCGGATGCCGCATTGAGCACCCGTGCCTGATCCTCAAAGGTATCTGCGCAGCGAACGAGACCGGCGAGGCGAACCATACGCACCACACGATCAAGATCTCCGTCACAAGCGTGTTGGAGCTGCCCCAAGATATTCAACGCGCAAAGGCGGGCTGCATCCTGCCCGTCTTCCAGGGTCAAGTCTCCCCCGACGACGCCTTTGTAAACAAGTTTCCCCTCCTGTCGCGGCCCCTGCCCGGCAACGAATATTAACGTGCCGGTGCGCACATATGACAGATAGTTGCCCTGCGGAGCATTCACCTGAGGGATTTTCAAGCCGAGCTTGGTCAAGCGACTATCGATCGTTGTCATCGTTTTGCTCACTTCAACTGACGCCAATCCCCGCTATCGCCTTTCCATCCGATGACCCTCCCGGCCAGCCGATCAAGCGTGTTGCGTAGCGCCTCGACGAGCCCTTCCCACTCCCGAGCAGAAATTCCGTCGACGGCCGGCTCCGGTCCCATGAACATGCCGTCGACACCCCCGAACGAGACGCATTGTTCTATGCATCTGCGCTCCAATGCGCCGCCGTGAAAGATCGATGGCTTCTCCAAAAGCGCTGAAAGCGCTGCAATCAACCCGGTGGCTCCCCAGTTCGAGACGTTCGCTACGATGAGGTGGTCCGCTGCGGTTGCAGCTGCAACGCCGCCGCGACCAGGGTGTCCGCTGTCCTTGGCCTTGGGAGAAAAAGCTTTTAGATCTTCACCGATCAGCCCCATGCCGAGCTCGTTGCCCCCATCCCCAATGGCAATGAACGGAATCTCGCGCTCTTTTGCGCTCAAGAAGAACTGGTCAAGATCTGCGACAAGATTGTCCAGCGGCCGTCCGCCGAGCCCGTGGTAGAGGCCTTTGTCGTTTTGGCCGGGCCGCTCGATCGAAATTACCAACGAAGGCTTTGTTACCTCGAGAAGCTGGTCCGTGATAACCCTGCATCCTGCTGCGTCCTTCGGAACGCTACGTATATAGACCGGACGGACAAAATCGACCGGCGTGATCCGACCATCTTTGGGGAATGGAAGCGGCGCAAGTCCGGCCCCTCGACATGTACCTTCCATCATGCCGAGCCAGTCTTCATCGGTAACGATAACGGTCTCAACACCAAGCCCCAGGAATAGAGCGCGGGCCAGGAGGGCCGCGCCAACGGGTCCATCCGTCTCGGGAACACCGCCTCCCTCCGGAAACCCCGTCGCGATCACGATCGGACCGCCGCACTCGCGAATGATATCGACGATAAGATTGGCGGCATTCATACAAGCGGGCCCAGGTTGACGCGATTGCAGCGCGTTGTAGATCTTGCCTATGAGGCCAACGCCCGTGAGATCAAGCGTCATGAAGTTCTCGATTGTCTGGGCAATATTCTGGCCTTTGACACTTTGCAGATCAAGCATTGTCAGCTCCCGGGTTCAAGCTTGAGTGGTCAGATAGGAGGCGAATTTTTCGGCGTCGACATTGCCGCCGCTCAACACGATGGCGACGGTCTTTCCTTTGACGTCGACCTTACCGGCGAGGACCGCCGCAAGAGCGACCGCACCACCAGGTTCAACGACCAGTTTCAGCTCGCGGTAGGCAAAGTGAACGGCCCGTACGACATCCGGGTCCGACACAGTCACCCCACCCGCGAGGTGATCCCTGCAGACGGGGTAGGTGAGTTCTCCCGGGGTCGGCACGAGCAGCGCGTCACAAATCGACGTTCCGTCACACAAGGCGGTCCGGCGTTCGCCGGCGGCAAGTGAGAGGGCCATACCGTCAAAGTGCTGTGGTTCCACACTGTAGATCGCGGTGCCTGGCATCGCGCTGCGGACGCCGCAGGCGGCGCCAGCGACCAGCCCGCCCCCTGAGCATGGAAAGAGGGCGGCATCCAGCCAGCACCCTATTTCCGCAACCTGATCGGAGATTTCGGCTCCAAGCGTTGCCTGACCAGTCATGACATAGGGATCGTCATAAGGCGGAACGATGACGGCGCCGGTTTCCTGAGCTATCCTTGCGCCGATCTCTTCGCGCACTTCCCGAGTTTTGTCGTAAAGTTGCACGATCGCCCCGCTCCTTCGCACGCTGTCAATTTTCGTGCGTGGAGCCTCCCGCGGCATCAATACCGTGGCCTTTATGCCCAGTTCTTTCGCAACATAGGAAATGGCGATACCGTGATTCCCGGACGACCAGGCGACAATCCCGCCCTCACGCGCTGTCGCATCCAGTTGCAGGGCCCGGTTCAAGGCGCCGCGCAGCTTGAAAGAGCCGGAGCGCTGCAGGTTTTCCGGCTTTAGGAAGACCCGGGCACCTACTAGCCGGTTAAGCGTGTCGCTTTCGATGATCGGCGTGCGGATCGCAAAAGGCGCAATCCGCCGCCTTGCCTCCTCAATCAAGGCTTTCGTCGGCTCGAAATGGCTTTTTGTGGCGTTGTCGACCAATTCGCATCCCCCTATTCGTGAAGGAGATTGAAGCGCGGCAGCCCCTACAAGTGAAATTATATTATTCGATCAGTTCCTATAAGAAAATTGAATGTCACGAAGCCTCAGGGCGCGCCGGCGGCGACCTGTGCTGCTATTTCGGCAAGCTGTTCGAACGTGCCGTGCTGCACGCCTGCCTGGAAGTAAGCGTAGAAGCTCAACGGTTTCAGGTCGATGTCACTATCGACCGTCTTCAGTTTCTTCATGCTCTCGCCGCTCAGGGTTCCTTCGGCGACGAGCGCCACACCGAGGCCGTCCAGCGCCATTCTCTCTATCGTTGAGATCGAGGAGTTTGTGAATATCCTGGGGTTGCGGCCCGTTTGCCGGAACAACGTCTCCCGTAGATAGATATAAGGGTAGGTGTTGCGCGGATAGGTTATGATCGGGATGCTCGGCATCGACCGTAGCGAAATGGCGTTGCCCGGGACGAGACCGGGAACGGCATAGAATTTCAGCGGATAGTCTTTCAGCTCGATACACGTAAAACCATCGAGGATCGTAGGGCCGAGCATCAGCGCGATATCGATATCGCCGTCGCGTAGGGCATTCATCATCGAAGGCGTGACATCCACGGTCATATCGATGTCGAGTTTGGGGAAGTGCCGGGCCACCTGTTCCAGAAACGTTGCGAGCCAGGTTTGTACGATCGTCTCGGAAACACCCAAACGAATGGTACCTTCCATATGACGGCTCAGATCGAGGTCACGTTCCATTGCTGCAACCTGCCGCAAAAGTAGCTCTGCATGGCGAAACAGCGTACGTCCCGCAGAGGTCAGTGCGATTGGTTTTGCCGCGCGGTTTAACAACGGCTCACCGATCAGTTCTTCCATAGCGCGGAGACGCTGCGAGATCGTCGGCTGCGTCGTGTTGAGCCGGTCGGCGGCGCGCGAGAAACTTCGCAGATGCGCCGTCCAATAGAAGACCTCAAGACTTCTGAAACTGACCATCACTTCCTCATGCAATCTCGGCGGGAGCTCAAAGTGCCACACGACAGCAAGTCGCGTGCAGCACTAACGGAAAGCCTTGGCTCCTTTGCTGAAAATCTGTCTCGGCATTTATCAGAGGCCACTTACCCACGAGTCCAACAGTTTGCCGGCTCTCGCTTCTACAATTCAATCATGGCCAAGTTGTTGAAGCTGAGGGGCGCCTCAGGCGAGCGCGACACCTGCTTCCCCACTCGCGGATACCTACCTGACTATTCCTCTTGAAAGTTTCGACTTAGCATCGCCCAATTCCTGGCTAGACGCGAATTTCAGGTCCAGAACCAGTTATGAATTGCAACAGGCGCAAACGCGGACTGCAGCGATTCGGATTCTCGCTGTCGCTCCGCTTTTCCGAAAGGAGCTTTCCCCGTGGCTTCGCTGACACCAGAGGTCTGCCACTGCGGACGTAGCCCTTTCATGCCTCCCTAGGAATAGTCGATTTCAATTCGGCGTCTTTCCACCAGAGACCGACGTGCAGCGTCTAGGAACACTGCAGCATCATATGCATCTTCAAGTGTCGACAGCGGCGCCTGAGACTTAGTCAAACATTCGTCGAGAAAATAGCTCTGTACCTGCAGGAAGCTGTCCCAGTAGGTCGCATCGTCCCAGAACGGGGTGGTCGCGTCGCCAAATTTGGTGACGTCCCACGGCACAACACCGCTACCCTCCATGCCGATGACCTTGAAGTAACATGACCAAGGCTCGCGGCTTCGATCATCCGCGGAAAAGCTGCCCCACAGATTGGCAATCTTTCCATCAGAATATTCTGCTGTAATCATCAGTTGGTCGTGGGCGTTCTTGTCCGTGAAATGAACATTGGTGCCAGTCGCATATACATGTGAAGGCCGGCCTAAGAAGTAAAGCATGCAGTAAGCATGGTGCACCATAAGCTCCCGCATCGTTAGATCCGGTTCTCCAATCGATGCGTCGTGCCGCTTGTTATAGATCGCCCAAAAGTTCACAATCTGCCCAAGACGCTCGGCTTTGATGTGCGCGTTCAACCGCCTCATACTCTCCGCATAGACGTAATTATGCGAGGGCATGCAGGTTAGATTCTGCGCGGCGGCAATTTCTGCGAGTTCCCTGATCTGCAAGGCTGCCTCGCAGAGCGGCTTTTCTAAAAGCACATGCTTTCCCGCCATCAGCGAACGCTTCGCGTACTCGAAGTGTGAGGCTGTACTCGTCGCGACAAGTACGGCGTCGATATGTTGATCCCCAAGCAAATCTTCAACCGTGGGATAGGCGGTCCCGCCGAATTGCTGGCAAAAACTATCCGCCTTGCTGGATGATCGGCTCCATCCTCCAACAAATGTGTGTGAGCCAAGTTGGCGAAGTGCTTCGACGTGAAGTTCGGCCACGCGACCCAACCCGATAAATGCAACCTTCATTGGAGTTCCTGCTTTGAGTTATAGAGGTGGGCTAGCGGGCGATCGACACGGGCCGACCTTCTTGCCAGGATTGGGTCGCGGCATCAGCGATCAATTGCGCGCGAAGGCCATCTTGCGCATCGGGAATGGGCTTAATACCCGCCGAAACCGCTTCCACAAAATGCTCCATCTCGGCGAGATAGGCGGCCCCAAACCGTTCAAGAAAAAATGGCTGCGCACGTGCTTTTTCGAAGCCCGCGCTGCTCGCGCTCTCGACGAGATTTTCCAGGACATTCGAGACACGCAACATGCCTTTTGATCCATGTACTTCAAGACGTTTGTCATATCCGTAGGTCGTTCTGCGAGAGTTTGTAATCTGACAAATCCGACCAGTGGACGTCGTAAGGATTACTGCTGCTGTGTCCACATCGCCAGCATCTCTGATAGCCAGGTCAACTAGGTTGGACCCGACTGCAAAGACTTGCGCGGGTTCCTCTCCCAGAACAAAACGCGCCATATCGAGGTCGTGGATCATCATATCGCGGAAAAGTCCCCCTGAACCTTGGATATAGCTGACTGGCGGAGGCGCAGGATCTCGGGACGTTATGGAGATCGTTTCAACTTCTCCTATGTCGCCGTCCTTGACTCGCTTTTGTAGGGCTGCGAAATGCGGATCGAACCGCTGGTTAAAGGCGGTCATAAACGGCACTCCGGCCTTCTCGATCGCCTCGATGCAAGTTCTGACTCGCTCGGACGAAAGGTCGATCGGCTTTTCGCAAAAGATTGCTTTGCTTTCTGCCGCTGCTGCGTGAATCATATCAAAATGAGTGGCGGTTGACGTCGCGATCACGACCGCATCGATGTCCCTGGCGGCAATAAGGTCTGAGGCATTGCGCACCTCGACGCCAAACCGGCCCCCAGCCGCTTCAGCAGCGGTTGCGGAAACGTCGGCGACGGCAACAAGCTTTGCTGCAGGAATTTGCTGGATCGAATGAGCGTGGACTTGTCCGATTCTCCCGCAGCCCAAAATTCCTATGCGCATCATCGAGTTTCCTTTCATGATCGAGCGTTATCCCAATAAACGATCCGAACCGGGGAACCTGTGTCCCCTCTAGGTCAGATGTTAACGTATACAACGAAGTTATTTGGCCGATGTCAACGATTACATGTACGTTTCGGACCCGATTTCAGACCGAATAAATTCCTCGAGAGCAACTCGGTGGATCTATGGCAATGGGGATGCTGACTTTTGGGATGCTATTAGGACATCCGTTGCGCTGACACGTCAGTATTCAGAATCACTCTTGGGATTTCGGCAAGCCGAGCTTCACCAACCTACAGTTCTAGGTCACTGCAGTCGACGCGGACGAGACCCGAGTGGGCGGCTCCTTCAATGACGACAGACGTTTATGTCACTGAGCGAACAAAGTACTTGACGACGTCTTATTGACCATGAAGGGTGTCTTCATGGTGACCAGTCGTCGCTTTCCGAGACTTCCGCTTTACAAAAGGGACAGGTCCAAGAATTGAATTGTAAGACGAGTTTTCCCCAATGACCAAGCCGCCCACTGTTCACGATGTCGCGCGCCTGTCGGGCGTATCCACGGCGACCGTGTCGCGGTATTTCAGCGGGAAAGCCGATGCGATCGCGCCTCGAACACTTGAAAGTGTAAAAAAAGCAGCGGAGACCCTTGGCTATACACCTTCGGAAATCGGCCGATCACTTCGCCTTGCCCGCAGCAGGGTGGTGGTAATGCTCGTTCCCGACGCCTCGAATCATTTCACCGCCGACGTCGCCGCATCGGTGGAAACGGCGTTGAAGTCGTCCGGTCTTTCCATGGTTCTGGCAAACGCGGCGGAAAATGCAGAGCAACAGGACCGGCTGCTTTCGGATGCGCAGGGTCTCCGCGCGCGAGCCATCGTCCTTCAAGGCGCGATAGATACGCCTAGATTGCGTGAATTGTGTGCCAGGCAAAACAACATAATTTTCGTGAACCGGCGCCCCGCTGAGGGAATTGACGCTCCCTATGTCGGCGTCGATAATTTCGCGGCAGGCGTCGCGGTAGGGAAATACTTCGCTGAGCGTGGGTACCAGAACTGCGTGGCGATTCACGGGCCAAAAACCTATTCAGGAAGCAGCGAGCGGCTTGATGGGTTTATAGCCGGTCTCGGCGACAGAGCGCCACTCGAAAAGGTGGAAGGCGCGTACACCATGGAAGCTGGTTACGAGCACGGTCTTAAATTGCTTTTAAAGCACAAGAAACGGCTCTCTATATTTTGCGGTAACGATATGATCGCCTACGGCGTCCATCGCGCAGCAATGGAACTCGGTCTCGCAATTCCCAAGGACGTCATCTTGATGGGGTTTGACGACAACCGCCTGAATGATTGGCTGGCTCCGTGGCTGTCAACTGTCACGGTTCCAGCCTTTGATTACGGGCCGGCCATTGCGAAGTTGATTGAAAACGCGCTGAAGGAAAAGACGACTGAACGCAACATTATCTTGCCCTTCAAGATCAAGATCAGGCAGTCCGCCTAGTCTGTAGCGCATCCAATCCGAATTCTTCGCCTCGTCAAGCGCCCAAGGCTTCCACTATCGCCGCGAAATCGGTGGCCTTGAGCGAGGCTCCGCCGACAAGCGCGCCATCGACATGCTCGATTGCGAAAACCGACCTTGCGTTTGATGGTTTCACCGAGCCGCCATAGAGCAGAGGAACCGCCCCGCCGTTGTCGCCAAACCGCTTCTTCAGGGCGGCGTGGATCGCACGGTGGGCTTCGCCAATCTGGGCTTCCGTCGGAACCCGCCCGGTGCCGATCGCCCAGACAGGCTCATAGGCAATGACGGTATTGGCAGACGTCGCGGTGTCCGGCACGGAACCCGCAAGCTGGCGCTCAATAACCTTGAGCGTTTCGTTCGAATCCCGTTCGTGCTGGGTCTCTCCGACGCAGATGATCGCGACGAGACCGGCTTGCGTCGCCGCTATTGCTTTCGTGCATACTGTCGCGTCCGTCTCTCCATGTTCCGTCCTGCGTTCCGAATGCCCCAGGATCACGTATCTGGCGCCGGCATCCAACAGCATCTCTGTCGAGATGTCTCCGGTGAACGCTCCTGATTTTTGGGCATGGCAGTCCTGCCCGCCAATCAAAAGCTTCGATCCGCTCGATGCGGTGCTCGCCCGTTCTATGAGCGTGTAAGGCGGGATGACAACAACATTGCATGTCACGCGATCCGCTACGGCTCTCATTGCCCGGACCTCTTCCAGAGAGGAGGAAAGCCCATTCATTTTCCAGTTTCCGGCGACCAGCTTCCTGCGCATCGCGATCACCAGCAGCAGAAACCGCCGTCGACGAGAAGGTCGACACCGGTAACGAAGCTTGCCGCATCCGAAAGGAGAAAAACGGCAGGACCGACCATCTCGTCCACTGTGGCCATGCGCTGCATCGGAGTCTGCTCTTCGAACAGCCGGGTCTGATGCACCATCTCAGGACGCGTGTTCATCGGCGTGGCCGTGTAGCCGGGGCTGATGGTGTTCACGCGGATGCCGCGGCCCACCCATTCCATCGCCATCGACTTCGACATGTGGATCACGCCGGCCTTGGAGGCGTTGTAGTGGCATTGGCTCAGGCCACGGTTGACGATCACGCCCGACATCGAGGCAATGTTGATGATCGACCCACGCCCGTTCTTCAGCATGGCGCGGGCTTCCGCCTGGCAGGACAGGAAAACGCCCTTCAGGTTGATGTCCATCATCGTCTCGAACTGGATTTCCTCCATATCCTCGGCCGGATTGGCATTCGCGATGCCGGCCGCGTTGACGGCAAGGGTGAGCGGGCCCAGTTCGGCCTCGGTGCGGGCGACCGCCTCGTTCAGCGCCGCACCGCTCGTCACATCGGCGGCGATCTGGATGCTGCGGCGTCCGGTTCCAGCAATGAACTCGGCAGTCCTCGCCAACCCGTCGTCGGTGCGGCGATCGAGCAGCGCAACGTCTGCCCCACATTGCGCCAGACCCATGGCGATCCGCTGGCCAATGCCGCTGCCCGCGCCTGTGACAAGTGCGACGTTCCAGGAAAGATCGAACATTTTCGGCGCATTGAGAGTGATATCAGTCATGATCGGAATATTCCTCGTTCAGATGGTCGCCAGTTCCATGACCGAGACGTCGGTCGCGTCCTTGCGGTCGAGAATGCCGGCCTGTTTGCCCTGTGCCATGACCATGATGCGGCTGGAGACCCCGAGAACCTCCTCGAGATCCGAACTAACCACGATCACCGCGACGCCCTCACGGGCGAGATTCATGATGAGATCGTAGATCGAAGACCGCGCGCCCACGTCGATACCGCGCGTCGGTTCGTCCAGCACTACGACCTGCGGCTTGCGCGCCAGCCATTTGGCCAGTACTACCTTCTGCTGGTTGCCGCCGGAAAGCTCGCCGGCATTCTGCCCGCCGCGGCCTTTCACGCCAAACCGTCTGATATAGTCTTCGGCGAACTCACGGATGCGGCGCGAGGAGAGCCAGCCGTTGCGGGCGATCTCGCCGAGATTGGCATAGCCGATGTTTTCCGCAATCGAATGCTCGAGCACCACGCCCTGTAGCTTGCGATCCTCCGGCACGAGAACAATGCCATGGCGGATTGCGTCGATGGGAGAGCGGGGTGTCACCGCTTTTCCATGCAGAAGCACGTCACCGGCGGAGATGGGATCGGCGCCGGTGATGGCACGAACAAGTTCGGTGCGGCCGGCGCCCATGAGGCCAGCAATGCCGAAGACTTCGCCCTTGCGGACGGAAAAATTGATGTCGCGGAACGCCCTGGACGGCGAAGAAAGGTTGCGCACCTCAAGTGTCACCTCCTCCGTCGGCGTCGGAAGGGTCGGGAACATGCGTTCGAGCGAACGCCCGACCATGGCCTCGACGATGGTGCGGATTGGCACGTTGCCGCTGTCGAATTCCTGGACCTTGGCGCCGTCGCGCATGACGACGACGCGGTCGGCGATCTGCCGGATTTCCTCAAGACGGTGCGAAATATAGATAATGCCCACCCCTTCCGACTTCAGACGTTTGATCTGTTGGAAGAGCAGCTGGGTTTCTTCGCCGCCCAAAGCGGCGGTGGGCTCATCAAGGATCAGCAGGCGCGCGTCGAGGGTCAGGGCCTTGGCGATCTCGATCAGCTGCTGCTTTCCGGTCGAGAGCCCTTCGACGACGCGTTCGGGCGAGATATCAAGACCCAGGCGGTGCAAGCCGCGCCGCGCCCGCTCTTCCATTGACTTCCGGTCAATCCGTCCGGACTTCATCGGATAGCGGCCTACAAAAACATTCTCTGCAATCGAGAGCTTCGGAAGCAGTTTCAGTTCCTGGTGGATCATGCCCACGCCCTCGTCCATCGCGGCGCGCGGATTGGCGGGAGCATAGGTTTTTTCAAACCAGGTCATCTCTCCGGCGGAGGGTTGCACGGTGCCGGAAATGATGTTCGACAGGGTCGATTTTCCGGCACCGTTTTCGCCGAGCAGCGCCACGACCTCTCCCGGATGGATGTCAAGATCGACACCGTGGAGAACCTTGATCGGACCGTAGGACTTCTGGATTCCACGGAGCGACAGGATGGGAGAGCGGATCGTCATGGCGCTGCTGCCTTTCGGGGTTCAAGCCGGATTACGGATGGCTCTTCACGAATTCCGGCGCGTTTTCGCAGGTCGTCAGCACGGCATTCGGGGTCTGGCGCTCTTCGACCTTTTGGCCCGCGGCCACGGCGAGCGCGGATTCAACGGCAAGGACGCCCATCTTCTGCGTGCTTTGTGTCGCGGTGGCAATGAATGGCCCCTTGCACTTGGCGAGGTATTCAAGGGCCGAAACGTCACCGTCATAACCGCCGATAATGACCTTGTCGGAGAGGTTGGCCACGTCCATCGCCTTGGCCGCACCCATCGCCAGACCGTCAGCCTGCCCGAAGATGATCGTGATATCGGGGTTCGCCTGCAGCATGTTCTGCGCGATCGAGAAACCCTCGTCCGCGGACCACATGTTGCTCCACTGCTGGTCGACCAGTTCGACGCCCTTGGCCTCGTCGATGGCGCGCTTGCAGCCGGTAAAGCGGTCCACTTCCGGTGTTGTGCCCTTCTGGCCGTGGATGATCGCCATCTTGCCCGAGCCGCCAGCCTTTTCGATGATGTATTTGCACACCTCGTAGGCGGATTCCACGCTCTCGCCGGCGATGAAGGTGTCGCCCGGCGCGCCTTCCGGGACGCGGTCGACGTTGATCACCGGAATGCCCGCTTCGCGAGCAAGGCGGGTCGGCACGGCGGCGGCGGCCGCGCCGGCCGGGATATAGATGAACGCGTTGATGTCCTGCGTCATCAGGTCCTGCACCTGGCTGACCTGGGTGTTGGTGTCGTTCTTCGCATCGACGACAACCACTTCAATGCCCTTTTCCTTAGCGTGCTTTTCGACGCCGAGCTTGATCTGGTTGAAGAAGTCCGCCTGAAGGTTCGGAACAGCAAGGCCGATCTTCTTGACCTCGGCAGCGGATGCCGGAAGCGCAAGGACGGATGCAGCGGTTGCCGCCATCAGCAGTTTGGACAGTTTCATGATTTTCTCCTCCGAGTTTCCCGGTGGCGCCCTGACCTCGCAGGAAACCACCTCCCTTTTGCCGGCCCACACCATTGCGAACCGTTTTCAGCGCCCCGCCTTGGCGGCGGGGTGAAAGTCGTTACTTGCGCTTGCGGTAGGTCTCGGCCGTGACGGCAAGCACGATGACGGCGCCAATGATGACCTGCTGCATGAACGGGGACACGCTGAGCAGGTTGAGGCCATTGCGCAGCACGCCGATGATCAGCACACCGATTATGGTGCCGCCGATACCGCCCGTTCCGCCCGATAGCGAAGTGCCGCCGATGACGACCGCCGCGATGGCGTCGAGTTCATAGGAGACGCCCGAGGACGGCTGGACCGAGTCGAGACGTGCCGCTAGCACCATGCCAGCTAAGCCGGCGAGAAAACTGCAGACGATATAGACGAGCACGGTCGCCCGCTGGACGTTGATGCCGGCAAGCCGCGCCACCTCCGCGTTGCCACCGATGGCGTAGAGCACGCGCCCGCCATGGCGGTAGCGCTGGTAGAGAAGTCCGACGATGAAGACGACCACCATCACGGCGACGGTCAGCGTCAGGAAGCCGCTGAAGCGCACGATCGCCATCATGTTGAACCAGGCCGGAAAGCCGATGATCTGCTGGCCATCCGTGATCATGTTCGCGAGGCCGCGGGTGATCGACATCATGGCCAGCGTGGCGATGAAAGCCGGGACGTTGAAGCGCGTTATGAGAAGGCCGGCGATAAGACCGTTGAGCGCGGCGGCGGCGAGCGCCAGCGGAATAGCAAGGCCCATCGGCACGCCGGCAACGACGTTCAAGTAGCCCAAAACCATCATCGCAAGAGCCATGACCGATCCAACCGCAAGGTCGATGCCGCCGATCAGGATGACGAGTGTCATGCCGACAGCCATGACGCCGAGCACAGTGATCTGATCGAGCACGTTCAGGAAGTTCCGGATCGACAGGAACTTGTCCGTCGCAAAGGTGAGAAAGAGGCAAAGGACGATGAGGCCGATCAGCGGCCCCGTAGCTCCGCGCAGAGACGGCAGCATGCCGGCTGCGAACCCCTGTCTTGCTTTCACATCCGCCACCATGAGCGCTCCTCCCGATCGTTTGCAGCCTGCGTTCATCGACCGCATAAATATTCAAGCCAGTGTGGAAATTCATAGCGCATCCGGCGAATGGGTGTCAAGGCTGCGTCGCCGAATTTTTTAGTGCCTATACCCCTATTTCCTCTTGACTCACTCAACATTCGTGCAAATATATGTCGAAGTGTATATTTATTCACTAAGAGGGTTTCATGCAACCGAACGATCT
Organism: Pararhizobium sp. LjRoot255; assembly: GCF_964252905.1. Taxonomy (NCBI): domain Bacteria; kingdom Pseudomonadati; phylum Pseudomonadota; class Alphaproteobacteria; order Hyphomicrobiales; family Rhizobiaceae; genus Pararhizobium; species Pararhizobium sp. LjRoot255. The sequence continues at coordinate 62,048 of NZ_CAXUPQ020000004.1, read as the reverse complement.
CGACCGTATCGCTCGCCAGATCCGCCTTCGCGATCTGCAAGCGGTTTTTGAAGCTGGCGCCGGCCATATCGGCGGGGAAATGTCGGCCATCGACATTCTGACGGCACTGTATTTTCGCGTGCTGCGCATCTGGCCGGACCAGCCGAAACATCCGGAGCGCGACCGTTTCGTACTCTCGAAAGGCCATGTTGCCCTGGCGCTCTACGTAACGCTGGCCAAGCGCGGATTCATCCCCGAGGAAGAGATCAGCACGTTTCTGAAGCCGCATTCACGACTGAATGGACACCCGAACTGCAACAAGGTTCCGGGCGTCGAGACCAATACCGGGCCCCTTGGCCACGGCCTGCCCGTCGCGGTCGGAATGGCCAAAGCCGCCAAGCTGACCGGCGCCGGCTACCACACCTATGTCATCACTGGTGACGGCGAAATGCAGGAGGGGTCGAACTGGGAGGCCATTTCGTCCGCGGCACAGTTCGGGCTCGACAACCTGACGCTGATCATCGATCACAACCGGTTCCAGCAGGGCGCCGCGCTGAAGGATACCAACAACATGGCGCCCTTCCCCGCCAAGCTCGAAGCCTTTGGTTGGGACGTGACCGAGATCAACGGCAATGACATGGTTGAGATCGTTCCGGCCCTGGAGCGGCGCAGCAACCGTCCGCATTGCGTCGTCGCCCATACCAACAAGGGCCACGGCATTTCGTTCATGCAGGACAAGGTCGACTGGCACCACAAGGTGCCGAATGCCGAACAATACGAGATAGCCCAGGCTGAACTTTCGGAGACCCTGTGATGAACGCCGTGACACCATCTCCCAAGCTGCACGATTGCCGCGACGCCTTTGTCTCCGTTCTGGAACGCCTTGGCGCCGACAATTCCAAAATCGTCGCGGTCTGCAATGACTCGGTCGGCTCGTCCAAACTGGGCGGGTTCAAAGCCAAATGGCCGGAACGGCTGGTCAATGTCGGCATTGCCGAACAGAATATGGTGGGCGTCGGCGCGGGCCTCGCAAATGGCGGGCTCCTGCCCTTCGTCTGCGCCGCCGCCTGCTTCCTCACCGGCCGGTCGCTGGAGCAGATCAAGGCCGATATCGCCTATTCCAATGCCAACGTGAAACTCGTCGGCATCTCGTCCGGCATGGCCTATGGCGAGCTTGGGCCCACCCATCATTCCGTCGAGGACTTTGCCTGGCTGCGCGTGCTGCCGAACTTGCCCGTGATCGCGCCCTGCGATTCGATCGAAACCGCCGCGGCTGTCGAATGGGCGGCCGCTTATGAGGGGCCCGTCTTCCTGCGCCTGTCGCGCGTGGGCGTGCCGGACCTGCTGCCCGCCGGCCACACATTCGAGCTGGGCAAGGCCAATCTGCTTCGTGATGGCGACGCGATAACCCTGATCGCCAACGGCACGCTCACCCACCGCATGCTGAAGGCAGCCGAGCTGCTCTCGGGGCAAGGCATCGAGGCGCGGGTGCTGAACATGGCGACGGTCCGCCCGATCGACGTTGACGCGGTTGTGGCCGCGGCTCGCGAAACCGGTGCCATCCTGACGGCGGAAGAGCATTCAACCTTCGGCGGCCTCGGCTCGGCGATTGCAGAGGTCGTGGTAGCGGAAGCCCCCGTACCAATGAAGATCCTGGGTGTTCCCGGCGTCTTTGCCCACACCGGATCGGCCGAATTCCTCCTGGACGAATTCGGCATGTCCCCCGCCGCCATAGCCGAGGCGGCTGTCGCATTGATCGCACGGAAGTCTTCACGCGCATGATTGCGCGGGGTTAGATGACGTGCCGGGCGCGGCAGATCCTCCCTGACGCCGCGCCCCCAATTCCCGCCCGCTGGAGCCGCCATGACGACTGTCATTCTCGCCATTGACCAGGGCACCACAAATTCCAAAGCGGTGCTCGTTTCGACAACCGGGGAAATCCTGTCGCGCGGTTCGTCTCCGGTCGGCATCGAGCATCCGCAGCCTGGCTGGGTCGAACAGAGCCCGCTTCGCATCTGGGAGTCGGTGCAGGAGGCAATCGCCGCCTGCTTGCAGGCCGGACCTGCGGTAGATGTAGTCGGCATTGCGATCTCCAACCAGCGCGAGTCCGTCACCGTATGGGATGCCGCCACCGGCAAGCCGCTCGGCCCGGTTGTCAGCTGGCAGTGCCGGCGCAGCGCACCCGCCTGCGCCGAACTGATCTCAGCGGGCCATGCGCCGCGTGTGCAAGCACTTACCGGCCTTCCCATCGACCCGATGTTCCCCGGCCCGAAGATGAAATGGCTGCTCGACCGCGTGCCTGCAGGCCACGTGGTCCGCCTCGGCACGATCGACTCCTGGCTGATCCACTGTTTGACGGATGGCGCGGTCCATGTCTGCGATACAGCCAATGCCGCCCGCAGCCAGCTTTACGACTTGAACCGCCAGGTCTGGAGCGACGAGCTTTGCGACCTGTTCGGCGTGCCGAAATCGGCCCTGCCCGAGGTGCGCGACAGCGCGTCGCGCTTTGGCGAGACCAGAAATGTGCCGGGACTTCGAGACGGCATCCCTATCGCGTCGGCCATCGGCGACAGCCATGCCGCGCTCTTCGGGCATGGCGCTTTCGAAGCCGGCGACGGCAAGGTGACATTCGGCACCGGCTCATCGATCATGACGACGCTGCCCCGCTTCATTGCGCCCAAGCATGGCCTCACAACGACGATTGCCTGGTCGCTCAACAGCCAGCCGACCTATGCCTTCGAAGGCAATATCCTCGTTTCGGCTGCCGCCCTGCCGTGGATGGTGGAGATGCTTGGCCTGCCTGATGTACAGGCGCTGATCGATCTGGCCGCGACGGCCGAAGCTGGCGGACCGGGCTTCGTGCCGGCCTTCGTCGGCCTGGGAGCGCCGTGTTGGCGGGCCGATGCGCGCGCATTGTTCTCGGGCATCACTTTCAACACGACGCGCGCCCAGATGGCCCGTGCGGTGACGGATTCGATGGCCTTCCAGGTTCATGACGTCTTCAAGGCGATGTCGGCGCAATCGCCGACGCCGCTTGGCCGCCTCTACGCCGATGGCGGTCCGAGCAAGAATATCTTTCTGATGCAGTGCGTGGCCGACACACTCAATCATGTCATAATCCAGTGCGACGCACCCGAGGCTTCCGCCCTTGGAGCCGCCTATCTGGCTGGCCTTTCGTTGGGCGTCTGGCCCGATCTTGCAGCCATCGCAACCTTGCCACGGGCCGGCAATCCGTTGTTACCGCGTGCGTCCGATGCGGCGGAGCGGCTCGTGATCTGGCAGGATGCAATCTACCGCTCGACCCTCTCGGTTCCTTCAACTATGAGTGAATAAAAATTCACGTGTGGAGGATCCCATGGGACGGCTCAATGAGCTGCGACTGATTGCCCGAATTGCGCAGATGTATCATGTCGAAGGCAAGCGGCAGGCGGAGATCGCCGAAATCATGCGCATGTCGCAGGCCACTGTTTCGCGCATGCTCAAGCGGGCCGAGCAGGAAGACATCGTGCGTACCACGGTCATTCCACCGCCGGGAACCTTTGCCGACCTTGAAACCGCGCTGCGCAACCGTTACGGGCTGACCGAGGCCATCGTCATCGACTGTTCCGAGGACCGGGATGGTGCGATCATGGCCCGCATTGGGGAAGCGGCGGCACATTTCCTCGAGGTGACGCTTCAGGAAGATGAAATCATCGGCGTTTCAAGCTGGAGCCAGACCATCCTGCGCATGGTGGACAACATCCACCCCTTGAAGACCGCCAAGGCCAAATACATCGTGCAGATCCTGGGCGGAATGGGAGACGCGTCGGTCCAGACGCACGCCACGCAGCTAACGGCCCGTCTGGCCAAACTCACGGGCGGCGAACCGCGACTGCTTTTGGTTCAGGGGATAACATCATCGCGCGAAGCAAAACTCGTTATGCTGGCCGATCCGGTCGTGCGCGGAACGATGGATCTGTTCGGCCGCCTCAGCCTTGCAATCATCGGCATCGGGGCAGTGGAACCGTCCGAGCTTCTCGCCCGCTCTGGCAATGTCTTCTCTCGTCAGGAGATGGCGATGCTGAACGAGTCGGGCGCAGTAGGAGAAATCTCCTACCGGTTTTACGACAAGGATGGAAAGCCGGTTGAAACCCCGTTGAATGACCGCGTGATCGGCATCTCGCTGGAAGATCTGAAGAAAGCCGACCGCGTCATGGCATTGGCGGGCGGAGAATCGAAAACCCAGGCCATCGCTGGCGCCCTGAAACTGGGCGTTATCGATGTGTTTGTCACCGACAAGTTCACTGCAGCGAGACTGACGGCCTGATCTCGTCAAAGATCGGACCTTTGGCCTGCTGCGCATTATGGAGGAATGACCATGAAACGCTTTGCAAGCCAGACGGTTTTCGTCACGGGGGGCAACAAGGGCATCGGCCGCGGCATTGCCAAGCGCCTTGCCGAAGAGGGGGCGAAAGTGGCCATCGCCGCGATTGAGAACGACACATCCGAAGCGGCCGAAATGCTTGCGCAGGAGACCGGCGCAGAAGTGATCGGTTTCGCGATTGATGTGACCGATAGCAAGGCTGTGAAGGACGCCTATGAGGAGGCCGAGAAGAGGCTGGGCGCCATCTCCGTTTCGGTGCAGAATGCGGGCGTCATCACCATCGCCAAAGTCGAAAACCTTACCGAGCGCGAATGGGACCTGAATCTGGACGTCAACACCAAAGGGGTGTTCTTCTGCTGCCAGGAGGCTATTCGCCGTTTCCGTTCCAGCGGCACCAAGGGCCGTCTCGTTAACATAGCCTCCGGGCAGGCTCGCCAGGGATTCATCTACACGCCGCACTACGCGGCCTCGAAATTCGGTGTGATCGGATTGACGCAGAGCCTTGCCAAGGAACTGGCCCGCGAAGGCATCACAGCCAACGCGATTTGCCCCGGCATCATCCACACCGAGATGTGGGACTACAACGATCGTGTCTGGGGCCAAATGCTCGGTGAGTATGGTCCGGGCGAACTGATGGCGGAATGGGTCCGCGGCATCCCGATGGGTCGTGCGGGCACACCTGCCGACGTCGGAGCGCTCGTTGCCTTCCTGGCTTCGGAAGACGCGGCTTACATCACCGGACAGACGATCAACGTGGACGGTGGATTGATCATGTCCTGAGGATCGATCCGAAATATCTTCCCGCCACAAATCCGACCCTGCGTCGGAACGCGAGAGTGCGTTTCTGACGGGTGCGATCATCGTGTTTGGTCCGTCAGGCCGTGAGCATGGACGAATCGGCGGTGGGCTATCAGAGAGCGAGCTTCGTGGCGCATCGTACCTGGGAAATGCCCGGTGAAGTTTTGACTTCAGTGCTTGTATTGCATTCGTGGCGCCGCGATGCGGCGCCTCCTGCATGGCCAACGAGATGCCGCCCAAGGCGAAGCTCTTCAAGGATCGACGTCAACGACTGGATATTGATCCCGAAGGTGGGGCGAAACGCCGCTTACGCTTGTTGTGGTCTCCAGTTTAGCGCTCTGCCATTTCCAGCAGCGCCGAAGCAGCGCTTTCGTCGGTGATCAGCGTGTTGCAGCCTATGCGCTTTATCGTGGCGCGGATCGCCACGGCGCGATGTGCGCCCCCCGAGGAAAGCACGATGTGCCTTGCATTCTTCAGGGTATCCAGGTCGACAGACATGACGCGGCTGTTGATCGAATGATCGACGCTGTTGCCGTCCTTGTCGAGGAAGTTGAACATCGTGTCGCAGACGCACCCCCCATCGATCAACTGCTGCAATTCCGCCTTTGAGATCCAGCCTTCGGAGAGTGACGTCGAGTGCGGGCCGATGTCGCCGCAGCTGACGATCGCAAGATCGAGGTCTTCCGCCAGACGATAGATCGTATCCAATCCGCATTTGTCGATCAGGTTGCGCTTGGTCTCCACCGAGTCCACGAGCAGCGGCGACAGAAACATGTAGCACTCGGCGCCAAGCTGATTTGCGAGCCGCCACGTATAGTCGATGGGGTTCGTTTGGTGGACCGCGACGATACCCCCGAGCAGGGAGACGACCTTGCAATTGTCGCGCCGCGGCGGGCGAAAGCTCGACAGCGACGCCGTCATCGTGCGGCCCCAGCCGACGCCAATCGTGTAGTCGTCCGGGATTGCTTCGGAAAGAAACTGACCAAGGGCAAGTCCGACGCTCTTTGCCAGACGATCGACGTCGCACTTAACGGGCGCTGGCACGACGATCGCTTCATCCAAACCGTAGGCGCGTTCCAGCTTCACCGAGAGCTCGACGCATTCGCCGATCGAGTCGTTGATCCAGATCTGTACTTCGCTGCGCTTCATCGCCTCATCGAGCAAGCGGATGACAGTGGTGCGACTGATGCCCAGTTGCTCAGCAACATCCTTCTGAGTAAGGCCCTGGTTGTAATAAAGCCATGCCGCACGCAGTCTCAGCGACGAGGCTTCGGAGTAAGCTGTATGTGTGCCGCGCTTCAGCTTGACCATGTCTTGTCCCGTATCAATTTCACCCTGCTTGCACCAGAAGATCAAGGTCGGCAACTGCCTTGTTTCTGGTTGATGGTGACGGATATGACACTTTTGTCAATTCACATACGCAAATGTCCTTGACTTTCGCGTTGTGAAGCGGCGATAGTCACCTCACAACACAGCTGTTCTTGTTGCCCGAAGAGGACAACTTCGCGGACCCCAAAACGTTGCAGCCGGTTTTGAGCCACAGGCGGCATCGCCCGAGCAGCGTGCATGTTTGCCTTCGTTGCGTGATGAAGGCGCGCCTTCGCCTGATGCACGCAAGTCGTCAGTTTGTAGATTACCGCGTTGCCGACGGAATGCCCACCGGTCAGCAGCTCAAGATTAAGTTCGATTTTACAGGGGATTTGACAATGACATCCAAGCTTGACCAACTCCGCGACATAACAACAGTCGTCGCCGATACCGGCGACATCGAGGCCGTTGCCCGCCTGAAGCCGGTGGATTGCACGACCAATCCGACTATTGTTCTGAAGGCGCTCGGCACGCCGATGTTTGCCGATGCGATCAAGGAAGCCATCTCCTGGGGCAAGAAGCAGGGCGGAAGCAGCAACACGGTTGCGGCAGCGGTCGCCGATCGTCTGGCCATTTCCGTTGGCGCTGCGTTGTCGAAGCTGGTGCCGGGTCGGGTATCGACGGAAGTCGATGCCGACCTCTCCTTCGACACGGACGCATCCATAGCCAAAGCGCGCGGCATCATAGCATCCTACAAGGAGCGCGGCATCGAGCGTGATCGCGTCTTGATTAAGCTTGCCTCGAGCTGGGAAGGCATCCGCGCCGCAGAAATATTGCAGAAGGAAGGCATCGACTGCAACCTGACGCTTCTCTTCTCCAAGGCCCAGGCTGTTGCCTGCGCCGACGCGAAGGCCTTCCTCATCTCGCCCTTCGTCGGACGCATCCTCGACTGGTACAAGAAGTCGACCGGCAAGGATTACACTGCGGAAGAGGATCCGGGTGTTCAATCCGTGCGCGACATCTACAACTACTACAAGGCGCATGATATTAAGACGATCGTCATGGGCGCTTCATTTCGAAATGTTGGCGAAATCGAAGCGCTGGCCGGTTGCGACCGCCTGACTATCAGCCCGGCGCTGCTCGATGAGCTTGCCAACGACCAGGGCACGCTTGTCCGCAAGCTCTCGCCCGACGCCAAGAAGGCCGAGCCGAAGATCGAAATCGACGAGAAGACCTTCCGCTGGATGATGAACGAAGATGCGATGGCCACCGAAAAACTTGCCGAAGGCATCCGTGCCTTCGGCAAGGACCTGACGGCGCTTCGCACCATGGTCCAGAAGGAATTGCAGCTCGCTGCCGCTTGAGGCTCTTAACACGAAACGATCGGGAAGGCACGGCGCCATTGGCGGACGCGTCGCAACGACGTCCCAGCAGGGGCTCCATAGCGCGTGCTCGCCGGCAATGAGACTCTCTATGCGCAGCTTTGAAATCTACGACAACTGACCGGCCTTCCCGGTCAAACGCCAATTCTCCTGAAAGCCACTTACAATGATCTCTCGCAAACAACACGACCGGATGGCAAATGCGATCCGTTTCCTTTCCATGGATGCCGTCGAAAAGGCCAACTCCGGTCATCCGGGCCTGCCGATGGGCGCTGCCGATGTGGCAACGGTTCTATTCTCCCGTTACCTGAAGTTCGATCCGAAGGCCCCGCTCTGGGCAGACCGCGACCGCTTCGTCCTGTCGGCCGGCCACGGCTCCATGCTGATCTATTCGCTGCTTCATCTGACGGGCTACGAAGACATGACGATGGAGGACCTCAAGCTGTTCCGCCAGCTCGGCTCGAAGACCGCCGGCCACCCGGAATACGGCCATGCTTCGGGCATCGAAACGACCACCGGTCCGCTCGGCCAGGGCATTGCCAATGCCGTCGGCATGGCGATCGCCGAGCGCAAGCTCGCCGAAGAGTTCGGCAGCGACCTGCAGAACCATTACACCTACGTCCTCTGCGGCGACGGCTGCCTGATGGAAGGCATCAGCCACGAGGCGATCGCGCTTGCCGGCCACCTGAAGCTCAACAAGCTGATCCTCTTCTGGGACAATAACAACATCACCATCGACGGCGCCGTCTCGCTCTCGGATTCGACCGACCAGATCGCCCGCTTCAAGGCCGTTCACTGGAACACGATCCGCGTCGACGGCCACAATCCGGAGGAGATCGCAGCCGCCATCGAGGCTGCACAGAAGTCCGATCGCCCGACCTTCATCGCCTGCAAGACCGTCATCGGCTTCGGCGCGCCGAACAAGGCCGGCACGCATAAGGTTCACGGCTCCCCGCTCGGGGCCGAGGAAATTGCCGCAACCCGCAGGGCGCTCGATTGGGAAGCCGAGGCCTTCACCGTCCCGGCCGACATCCTCGAAGCATGGCGTGCAGCCGGCAAACGTTCCGTTGGCGCGCGCAGGGAGTGGGAAGGCCGCCTGGACGCGACAGAAACGGCCAAGAAGTCCGAGTTCACCCGCCGCTTCGCCGGGGAACTGCCCGGCAACCTCGATGCCGCCATCGACGCCTACAAGAAGAAGATCGCCGACGCGCCACCGACGGTCGCGACCCGCAAGGCTTCCGAAGATGCGCTTGAAGTCATCAACGGCACACTGCCCGAGACGCTCGGCGGCTCGGCCGACCTGACGCCGTCGAACAATACCAAGACCAGCCAGATGAAATCGATCACCCCGACCGATTTCTCCGGCCGCTACATGCACTGGGGTATCCGCGAACACGGCATGGCTGCCGCCATGAACGGCATTGCGCTGCACGGCGGTGTCATTCCCTACTCCGGCGGCTTCATGATCTTCACGGATTATTGCCGTCCGTCGATCCGCCTTGCGGCGCTGATGGGCATCCGGGTCATCCACGTCCTGACGCACGATTCCATCGGCGTCGGCGAAGACGGCCCGACGCACGAGCCGATCGAGCACATGGCCGCCCTGCGCGCCATTCCGAACCTCCTGATGTTCCGGCCGGCAGACGCGGTTGAAACCGCCGAATGCTGGCAGCTGGCGCTCAAGGAGCCGCATCGTCCGTCCGGTCTGGCGCTCACCCGTCAGAACCTTGCGCCGTCCCGCCTGAAGTACGACGCTGAAAACCTCTGCGCCAAGGGGGCTTATGAACTGGTTGCCGCCGACAATGCCAAGGTTTCAATCTTTGCATCAGGCTCGGAAGTCGAGCTCGCCGTCAAGGCAGCGGCCGAACTGAACGGCAAGGGTGTCGCCACCCGCGTCGTCTCGGTTCCCTGCTTCGAACTTTTCCAGGAACAGCCGGACGATTACCGCAAGGCCATCATCGGCAATGCGCCGGTAAAGATCGCCGCCGAAGCGGCTGTCCGTCAGGGCTGGGACTATTTCATCGGCTCGGATGGCGATTTCATCGGCATGCACTCCTTTGGAGCATCCGGCCCGGCCAAGGATCTGTTCAAGCATTTCGGCATCACGGCAGAGGCGATCGTCGCCGCCGCCGAGGCCAAGCTATCCTAATTGGTAATGGCGCGGTTCAACGCCGCGCCGACGCCCGATTTTCGCGCAGCAGAACTCCGTAGCCCGCCCTGAACCGCATGCCGAACCTGCTTGGCTCTTTAGCGCTGCCGAGCCAACGACCGCGCAATATCGACAATGTCGTTGCGTGATGTCGTCGGATCTTCTGAGTTCCAAGCAATACCCAGCCCGATCCGGAAGTCGACACCCCGTACTTTCCGAAGCGCGACATTGCGGTTCGGAAGCCCCCCCGTCCATTCCGGCGCAAAACCGATCCCAAGCCCGGCCGAGACCAACGAAACCAGTGAAAAAGTATCATCGCACGTGTAAGCGATGTTCCGTGTCAAATCATGTTCGGCGAACTTCTCGGCGAAATATCTCTCCGTGTAGGAGAGGTTTTGCCGTGAGAACGAGATGATTTTCTGGTCGCGCAGGTCTTCGACGCAGATCTCCTCTCGGGATGCGAGCACACTGCTTTTTTCTACCGCCAGCAGATAGTTCTCATGAGCAATGGAAACGAACCGAAGCGACCCAATGTTCTCCACCGGCCGGATAAAGCCGAGATTGATTTGTCCGCTTTCGAGGTTACGGATGATGTCGTCGGTGGTGCCGCTCGAAATATGCAGCTGGATCTCCGGATACTTCCTGGCGATACGTGCAAGGAATGCCGGCAGCAACCCGACGGTGGCGGGGTATATTGTTCCAATCCTGATTCTGGCCACTGTCTTGCCCGCGACTGATCTGGTGATCTCCGCGCTCAAATCTATGTCGCTCAAGATGCGCACGCATCGATCGTAGAAGGTGGCCCCTGCCCTGGTCAGCTCGACCCTTCGTGTCGTGCGAACCAGCAACTGGACACCGAGCTCGCGTTCGAGGGACTGGATTTGCGTGCTCAGTGCAGGCTGCGCGATGTGCACTCTCGATGCCGCCCGCGCGAAATGGAGCTCTTCGGCGACCGCGACGAAATAGTGGAGCTGACGAAGTTCCATATGCCAGTGATCCATCTATCTCACTTTTATGGGAATCCGAGAGAGGTCGACATCAGACAACCAAGACGTCTCGACGGAGCGAATGTAGAGAATACTCCGTGGTTGAATACTCTACAACCGCTTTCTCTGGCGTGTATGGAGATACGCGAAACATTTGCAAAAAATCTGCGGCGCCTTCGCCAGTCGAAAGGACTGTCGCAAGAAGAACTTGCTCACCGCGCCGACCTTGACCGAACCTACATAAGCTCCCTTGAGCGCTCGATATACAGCCCGAGCATAGACGTAGTTGATCGGCTTTCGACGGTGCTTGGTGTGGAGGCTGCCGACCTGCTTAAAAAATCGCACTGACTTCTCAGTAGGTCATTGATAGCCCACGTTTAACAATGGCTGGCAATCCATATTAGACCCGTCTCCCGTCAACCATCACCATCCTCCCGGGAACAATGAAACCGGGAGACCCTGCCGTGAATGTGAATCGCTGCCTTCCTCTATGTCTTGTGCTTGCGTTGGGCGGAGCACCGGAGCCGGCCTTTGCCGAAACTCTCATCGTCAATAGCTATGGCGGGCCGTACGAGGCGATCATCGAGGAGCGGATTATCAAGTCCTTCGAGGAGAAGTCCGGTATCGATGTCGTCTATGACGCTGTCGGATCAGCTGCCCAGGACTACGCGAAAATCAAGGCCACCAAGGGCCAGCCCGGATTTGATATCGTCATCATGACCGCCTCGCAGTCACTGCAGGGCTGTAAGGAAGGGCTTCTGGAGAAGCTGGACGCCGCAGCGATCCCGAACCTTGTAAAACTTTCGCCAAGGCTTTCGGACGTGGCCGGTCCCTGCGGCGCCGTCCATGAGGTGCAGTATATGTCGCTGCTTTACCGCACCGACAAGCTGACCTCTCCTCCAACCTCCTGGTCGTCGCTTCTAGCGCCCGAGCTCAAGGGCAAGATCATCCTGCCCACGTTCCAGAACATCATGGCGGTCTTTCTCCTTGAAATCATGTCGGTCGCCCGCGGTGGCGACATGATCGAAAACGTCGGTCCCGGTTTTACCGCCATGGCTGAGCTTGCACGCCAGTCGATCGGCTTCGAACAATCCTCGGCAATCCTCGAAAGCTACATCAAGGACGGGACTGTGTGGGCGATGCCGTTCTGGAACGGGCGTGCCCAGCTTCTCGTCGATCAGGGAGTTCCGGTCGACTATGTCCGCCCAAAAGAGGGTACGATCCCGCTGATCGCGACGCTGAACGTCCCTGTTGGTGCTGAGAACAAGCAAGCCGCCATGGCCTTCATCGACTTCTTCCTCGAAAAGTCCAGCCAGGAAGCATGGGTGACCGGCTACAAAGTCGGAAGCGCCCGCATCGATATCGATATTCCCGACGATGCTCGCAAGCGTCAGATCACCACTGAGGCCGATCTAAAGAGCCTGAAGCTGCCGGATCTCGCGCGTGTTGCCGACAAGCTCGGGGCATGGGGCGAGCGCTGGGAACGCGATGTCGTTTCCCAGGCCAAGTGAGAAGGCGGTTCCATGTCTACCATTGCACTTGCCGCGCCGGCAGTAATGCCGGCGGCGCCCGCCAGGACGTCCGGCTACCTGGTTCTCGCACCCTCCTGTCTTATGCTGACCGTGTTCTTTGCCCTGCCAATGGGCGTCATGATCGGGATGAGTTTCACGGACGGTGAGACTCTTGCCCCGACGTTTGCCCATTATCAGCGGTTCTTCTCCGACGGTCTATCGCTTGCCGGTCTTTATCGGACCGCCATGATGTCGATACTCGTCGCACTGAGCGTGACGGTTCTTGGCTCTCCGATTGCCTACTTTCTGGCACGCTCGCGCTCGCGCTGGCGGGCGGTAGTCTTTGCGCTGGCGCTGGCGCCGGAGCTTGCCGGCGTCGTTTTGCGCACCTACGGCTGGCTCATCATTCTTGAGGATCGAGGGTTCATCAATGATGCGCTGATGAATCTCGGTCTCATCGCCTCGCCGCTTCCCTTGTCGAAGAACCTTTTTGCCGTCGTTGTCGGTCTGACCCATGTCGTCCTGCCGTTCGGCATCCTGTCCCTGACGACGAGTATCCAGGGCATTGATCCCAATCTGGAGAGGGCAGCACAGATGCTTGGCGCATCGCGGCTCTCCGTCGTTCGCCACGTCATCCTGCCGCTGTCGGTGCCGGGGATCGTCAGCTCACTGCTGATCTCCTTCACGATGGCAGCAAGCGCCTATGCCACGCCGGCGCTCCTCGGCGGCGCCCGCTTCAAGGTGCTTGCGACGATGATCTACGAGCAAGTGCTCTTCTACATCGACTGGCGCTTTGCCGCCGTCATGGCAGTCGCGCTTCTCGTTATGATGCTCACCGTCTCGTTCCTCGGCATCCGATACGAGACACGCCGCAGCGCCCGAAGAACAGGAGAAAGGTCGTGAACAGAGTTCTGGCAGTTCTTTTCTGGCTCGCGGTCGGTCTGGTCCTGGCGTTCATCACCCTGCCGCTTGTGGTCGTGGTCGCCGCCTCGTTGAGCCCATCCTCCGCTGTCACCTTCCTTCCGTGGGGATGGACGCTTGACTGGTATGGCGCCTTGCTCACCGATCGATGGCTGCAGCCGTTTTTGCTGAGCGTCAGGATCGCAACCCTCGTCGCGGCGATCAGCGGTGTGCTTGGAATTCTAGCTGCCTACGCGATCGTCTATGAGCGGATCCCGGGTGCCACGGCGATCATGGCGGGCCTCCTGTCGCCACTGTCGGTGCCGCAGATCGTCAAGGGCGTGGCGATCGTGCTGTTCCTGTCGATCATCGGCCTGCAGGGTATTCTTGGCACACCGGCTCTGATTGCCGCCCATGTTGTGCTCGCCCTGCCCTTCGTGACCCGCATGGCGGCGACGTCCCTTGCCAATTTCGACGGAAATCTTGATCGCGCGGCCCAAAGCCTGGGTGCCACCAAGCGTCAAAGGCTGCAGCACATCGTGTTGCCGATGATCAAGCCCGGTGTCCTGTCGGGCATCACCTTCGCCTTCATCATCTCCTTCAACAACATCCCCTTGTCCGTCTTTCTCGTTCGTCCCGGCGACACGACGCTGCCGATCGCGGTGATCAACTACCTCGAATACAGCCTCGATCCCGTGATGGCGGCCGTCAACGTCGCATCGATGATCTTCATCCTGGCGGTCATTTTCCTGTTCGAGAAAATCGGCGGTTTCTCAGCCCAACTGCATGGTGGAAGCAAATGAACAATTACGACATTGAACTTGTGTCGGTCAGCAAATCCTTTGCCGGCCTCCCAGTGGTCAAGGACCTCAACCTTCAGATTCCGCGCGGCGAATTCGTCAGCATTCTTGGACCCTCCGGCTGCGGCAAGACGACAACGCTCAACATGATCGCGGGATTCAATACGCCGAGTAGTGGCGATATTCGCGTTCGGGGAAAAAGCCAGACGCGCGTCCCCCCGGAAAGACGCAATTTGGGCCTCGTGTTTCAGAATTACGCGTTATTTCCGCATATGACTGTGGCTGAAAATGTCGGCTTTGGGCTTCGCATGCGCGGCACGCCCAAGGCCGAAATCGGGCCGGCCGTCGAGGCCGCTTTGCGTAGCGTTCGCCTCGATGGCCTGGGTGGGCGTTACCCCAAGGCCCTTTCCGGTGGCCAGCAGCAGCGGGTTGCCCTGGCGCGCGCCATTGCTCCTCGGCCAACGGTCTTGTTGCTCGATGAGCCGCTCTCCAACCTTGACCTGAAGCTGCGCGAAGCTATGCGCATCGAACTTAAGGAAATTCACGAACACCTGGGTATGACCTTCGTTTATGTCACCCATGATCAGGAGGAAGCGATGGCCATGTCCGATCGGATCGTGGTCATGTGGCAGGGAGCCATCGCCCAGCAGGGAGAACCGGATTCGATCTACAGGAATCCGGCGACGCGCTTCGTCGCTGATTTCATCGGACGATCCAATATCCTGTCCGTCAGCAAGAACGTTCGGGAAGCCGCGTTTCTCACCCTCAACGTCGAACGAAGCCCGATTGTCCTTCGCTCAGCGTGCCTCACAGGTCCCCAGGCCGTTCGATCCTGTTGCATTCGCCCCGAGACCATCGCGCTTCTGGATGGGGCCCAAGAATTGATACCTCGGCAAAACCGCCTCGACGGTGTCGTTCGGCGGATCGTCAACCTGGGCGCCCATCAAGAACTGTTGGTCGAAATCGCAGACGGGCTGGCCCTCACCGTTCTTGTCCGCTCGGGCCGGTCTTCCAGCCCGCCGGAGCCCGGAAGCACCGTCACGCTCGGGATCGATCCGCACGACGTGCAGGTCCTCACCGACTGAACCGCAATCCATCGTTCAGCCCTATCAATGCACGCCGATCGGTATTGGAAACCCCGCCGCGGTCACTTCTAGGGTGATGATGGCCTTAGAGGAAGGCTACCAAAGGAGACAGGAAATGCTGATGAAGGAAAGACTACGGGCGGTTCAGAACCAAAGCAATGTCTGCGCCGATATCGAAGGCTTCGATTTCCATTCTTACGACGCCCATGACATCGAGGAGCTTCGCCGTTTCTGGCTGCAATATGGTGTGCTGCGTTTCAGACAAGCCGGCATCACCGATGCACAACAGGTGGAATTCTCCCGCCATTTCGGCGAGTTCGTCATTCACCCCAAACAGAAGCAGGAAGGCGGCCATCCGGACCATCCGGAAATCCTCGTGATCAGCAACGCCATGAAGGACGGCAAGCCGAGCGGCGCAATGGGCAACAGCGAGGCGACATGGCACACGGACACATGGTTTTACGAACGGCCGCCCGCAGGTGCAATCCTGCGCGCGGTGACCGTGCCGCCATCTGGTGGCGATACCTATTTCCTGTCGACCTACAGCGCCTTCGAAACCTTGCCGGATACGTTGAAAAAGATGACCGACGGGCGGCAGATCTTCTTCCAGAACGTCTATGACAAAACCGGCAAGCTGCGTCTTGGTAGGAGCGTGCCCGACGCCAAGGATTTTCGGGAGTGGAGCGGCATTGTTCATCCGCTGGTGCGAACCCACGGGGAGACAGGCCGCAAGGCCCTTTATCTCGGCGGCACCACCGAGGGCGCATGGATTGTCGGCCTGCCGCTGGATGAGAGCGAAGATCTGCTCCTGGAGCTGTGGCAGCATACAACGAAGGGACAGGAAGTCTTCATCCAGCGGTGGGACGAGGGCGACATCATGATGTGGGACAACCGCTGCACCATGCACCGGCGCGATGGGTTCGACCCGACCCTGATCCGCATCATGCATCGCACGACGACCGCGGGCGAACGGCCCGTCTGAACCCCGTTACCTATGATTTCGGAAGGACAGGCAACATGACGCCGATCTATCGCATTGATGACCGCCCACCGTCCTCGTCGATCGCTCTGCAGAATATGCTTTGCGATGTGGAAACGGCGACCATCGGTCACATAGAGCATCTCGGGTTCGTCAGCGATGACATCCGGCCTGTCTTTCCAGCGCGGGCCGTTGGAACGGCCCTCACCGTCGCGGCACCGGGTCGCGACGGCATCGTGATCTACAAGGCGATCGACCTGCTGCTGCCTGGCGATGTGCTGGTGATTTCACGCGTTGACCGGGACGACATTGCCTGCGTCGGCGGCGGTGTGGCCACGGCGGCAAAAGCGAAGGGTGCTGCTGCGATCGTCATCGACGGACCTTGCACCGACATCGATGAACTCGTCGCAATCGGCCTGCCGGTCTGGTGCCGTGGACGCTCGTCGAAAACCACCAACCGCAGCTTTCCGATCGGCGGCTCTGTAAATGTCCCGATCGCCTGTGGCGCGACCGCCGTTTTGCCCGGTTACATCGTCCTCGCCGACAACGAGGGTGTCTTTGTCGCCGACGCCACGCGGATGGCGGACCTTGCCATGCTGGCGATCGAACGCCAGCGCCGGTCCACGGCTCTGCGCGCCCATCTGTCCGCAGGCCGCTCAATCTTCGACTTTCAGAAGGAACCCTGCCCGTGAAGATAGCGCTCATCCAAATGAATTCGCAGCCTGATCGGGCTTGCAACCTCAAAGCCGCCCAGAACTTGATGGAACAGGCGGTTGCTCGCGAGCATCCTGATCTCATTGTGCTGCCAGAGCATTTCGACTGGACTGGCGGAACGGCTGAGGACAAACGCCTTGCTGCCGACCATGTTCCGGGTGGTGAGGCCTATGCCTTGGTCCAGGCCTTTGCCGCAAAACACCGGGTCTGGGTGCATGCTGGCAGCCTGCTTGAGAAAAGTCCGGGTTTTGAGCGGATCCACAACACGACAGTGGTTTTCGATTCCTCTGGCCGGCAGGTGGGCGTCTACCGCAAGATCCACCTGTTCGACATCACCTCACCGGATGGCAAGGTCTACGCGGAGTCCGCAACAGTCGCGCCCGGCGATCAGCTGCTGATCTATGAGATCAATGGATTCCGCATTGCCTGCGCCATCTGCTACGACCTCAGATTTTCAGGGCTCTTCAATCGGCTTTCAGCTGAAGGCGTCGATCTCTTCATCCTTCCGGCAGCATTCACCGAGCAGACGGGAAAGGATCACTGGGAGGTGTTGTGCCGCGCCAGGGCGATCGAATTTCAGGCCTATCTCGCCGCCTGCGGCCAATGCGGCTCGTATCCGGCGCCCGGAGGGGAAGTGCGGCGAACCTTCGGACACTCCCTGGTCTGTGATCCATGGGGTGACGTTATCGCGCGGGCTGCTGGCAATGTCACGGTTATCAGCGCGACACTGGATGCTTCGCGTTTGAAGGAGGTTTGCCAGTGGATCCCGATGCGGGACCACCGCCTGGATTTATCGGGCGTTGACGTCCGCATCGCCACATAACCCGGACACTGGGAGGCCTTGGCACACGAAATTCACGACACCGCACGTCACAGGTGGGTTCATGGTGTCGGGACATCCGGCCGCACAAGGTCCATGTGGTCGACGCCGAGCGCCTGCGCAAGTTCGTAGAGCGTCACGATGCTCGGGTTGCGTTTGCCCCGCTCGAGACCACTCAAATATTGCTGGCTGAAGCCAGCGCGCGCCGAGACATCCTCCTGCGTCAATCCCTTTTCCCGACGCAGGCGCGCAAAGTTCCGTCCGACCAATTTGCGCATGTCCATGCGCCACTGATGCCAGCCTGCAGAATTTAAGTTTATCAACTATAGTATGTAATTGCCGCGGACTGGCTGTCACACGGCTGAGGTCAAATGCGCGTAGCGGCTGCGTCGGGCGGCAAACGGTCAACGATCTCACAATTGACATCCAGCAATTGGAAGGCATGAAACTGGCTGTACGAAAACCAAACGTCATTGACCTTGCCATCGGCGGCAGAATTCGGGAGCACCGGCGAAGGCTGGGAATGAGCCAGCCCGAACTTGCACATTCCCTCGGCGTCACCGCGCAGCAGGTGCAGAAATATGAAGTTGGGCTTTCGCGTGTCGGGTCAAGCCGTCTACAACAGATCGCGAAGAAGCTTCATGTCCCGATCTCGTCGCTGTTTGAGACATCCGCAAGTTCGACCCGCAGCGTCACCGAGTCGACAGCCTCGATCGATACAGCGATCCTGGCCTGGTTGGGCACTCCCGAATGCATCGAGCTTAACCGTGCGTTCAAACAGATTGCCGACGCGAAAATCCGACGAAGGGTCGTTGCGCTGATCGTCGCTGTTTCCAAAGCCAGAGACTTGCCCTAGGCCCGGTCTCGCCGTCGGATTTGCGCGAACCGATCCACCGCACATTTGTTTACCCAGATTTATCCTGCGCGTGTCCTACGCTTCACAGGCGATACCGAAGCTTTGCGAAACCTTCATCCCGCGTGTCGCCTGCAAAAGCTAAGATTTGGCGAGCGCTCAATGGCCACACAGCGCTGTCGGTCCTGGGAGGAGCAATCATGTATCATTACGCGGGCGTCAGCGAGCCCGTCACCTTCATCGGCATCGACGAATTGCAATCGATGCAGGCCGACCTGACGACTGCCGAGTTGCTCACAACGATCAATTCGGCCTGGCGCGACATCCGGGCGGCCAAGTCATTCGGCGGAAAAGCTGTCCTGTCATTGCCCGAGGAGGAGTTCTGGAACAGGCCGGAATTCCAACCCTTCAAGGCTGACTTCGCCGAGCAGCGCCTCGGATGGAAGCTATCGTCGCTCTACAGCGTCAATGCGCATTTTGGCGCGGTCAAGATCATTGGCGCCAATGCATTCAACAGACGGCTCGGTCTGCCGCGATCGACGTCCACGATCGTCCTGCTGGAAAAGATGACGATGCGTCCCGTGGCCATTCTCGACGGTACGACAATATCGGCGACGCGAACCGGAACATACGCTTCGAAGGTGTTTCAGCGGTGCTTTCCTGAACAAGAGAGGGTTTCGGTCTTTGTCTTTGGCGCAGGGCCGGTTGCCAGAGCTGTGATTTCATGCCTGGACCACATCGGGTCGGGTAAGATCCGAGAAATCTTCGTGCGCAGCCGGACGCTCGAAAGTGCAGAATCCATGATAGGACTTCTGCGTGCGCAAACGACAATTCCCTTGATCCCGGTTGCCGACAACAGTCGGCTCTGCGACTGTGCTTTCGTCGTCACTGCGTCCAATGCCCGGCAACCCGTGTTTGAGGACGGTGAGCTTCTCGCAGACGCCGTGACGCTCCACCTGGGTGGCGATGAAGTTCCGCAAGCATACCTCGTTCGGGCGCTCCGCACGGGCACTGTCGTCTGCGACAGCCTCGCGATGGTGTCGCATCGAAAGTCGCAAAGCCTAGCCCTGCATTTCTGGCGCAATGGGTTGTCCCTCGAAACCGTTGGATCGCTTTTGGGGATCCGCGAATTTCAAGCACCGCAGGATTGGTATTTAAAGCTGGCTGGACCGGTCTGCATAACATGCGTCGGACTGCCAATGCTCGACCTCTACGTCGCCCAGGCAACCTTCGAGAAATACGCACGCGCGCGCGACAGGTTTTCCTCCTCAAATTAAACGCCGCGAAAGCGATCGCTTATCGGCTATCTGCGGTACAGGCTGGACATCACCATGCACCTGACAGGTATTTTGGCGGATCACATATGCAGCGTCTCGCAAGTGGAGGTCCCGCCCTCAATCGATGAAACCGTTTTGCGTTGCCTCCTTGACCTGGTTGGTGCTGCCATTGCCGGCGCGGAGGCAAAAGGTCCGACTGCAACGCGACAGTCAGCACTGCTCATCTTTGGTCAGGGCACCGCCCCGATCTGGACGTCGGCAAAGACAGCCGCTCCTGTTGCCGCCCTCATCTGCAATGCAGCGGCAGCTTGCGCACTTGATCTTGACGACGGGCACCGTGCAGCCCGCGGCCACCCCGGCGCCTGCGTGATTCCCACCGTCCTCACCCTCGCCACGCAGACGAAAGTGACCGGCCGCACACTCGTGTCAGCAATCATCGCTGGTTATGATATCGGTGTGCGGATCGCCGCAGCGCAAAATCCGCAAGGCATCCCGACCCGCCAATCCGGCCGCTGGGCAGCCTTCGCTGCGGTCGCCGCAGCGGCCTCAATGATGGGGGCCAGGCCCGCTCACATCGCACAGGCTCTGGCGATTGCCGGTGTGCTTGCCCCCAATCAGCAGGCAAATGGCAGCTCCGGCTATTCCAGCGACACGGGAAACGATGTGAAGGAGGGCATAGCCTGGAGCGCTGCGACTGGGTTGACAGCTCTCTACTTGGCGATGAGTGGCCATACAGGACCTGCTGATCTGCTCGATCATCCCGATTATTATGATCGTGAAAGGATTGTCGACCGATTGGGCAACCGCTGGGAAATCGGCGGTACGTATTTCAAACTTTATGCCTGCTGCCGATATATTCATGCACCTCTCGACGCCCTGTTGACGATCATGATCGAGCAGGCTCTCCTTGCCGAGGAGATCACGGGTGTAACTGTCGACACGTTCGGATGGGCGCTCAGGCTTGGCAACAAGACCAATCCCGAAAACCTTGTCGATATCCAATATAGCCTGCCATATTGCCTTGCCGTAACGGCCATCGACGGACCGGCGGCGCTCGCTCCCGTTGGCGTGGGACTGCTCAACCGCTCCGATCTTTCGCGTTTTGCCGAAAAGGTGCGGATGAGCGCCGATCCAGAGCTCGACCGGCTCTTTCCCCATCAGACTTTGGCACGGATCACGGTCGAAACAACCAGAGGCCGTTTCAGATCGCCGGTTGCGGGACCCGTCGGGGACCCGGCGCACCCGTTGTCCTTCGGTGCGCTCGAAGAAAAATTCCTCAGGGTGACGCGCGGGATCATCAGTCCTGGACAGCAAAAGACGCTGGTTAACGCCGTGCTGCGGCTCCGGGCCGATGACGGTGCGCTGCTCCTCCACGAACTTGGCTCCATTCGCTCGTCTGAGGCATGAACTCTGACCTTCTAAGTGGCGCAAGGCCACGCACATTACGGCCAGACACGCCGCGGCCTCGCGTTCACACGATCCTAGATGATTCCCGCACCGTGAGGTGCGGGAAAAACGCGTAGCTCCGGGAAACGTGCACTTGGCCCTTGCATCGAAAGAACCCCCTGGCTTCACCGAGAAAGGTACCTCGTCGAGCACCGGTTTTTTCGCCCGGTCATAGGTTTTCGATAGGCCTGCAAGTTTCGTGTGGTCCCACGTCCTGTCCTCAGAACCGTTAGAGACCGATCTTAAAGGGTTCCTGCCAGGAAGTCGTTCCAAAGCTGGATGCGACGCTCCACATCCTCCGGTTCTTTGAAGAAAAGGAGGTTCTCCTTGAGCGCCGGGCTGTCCGCGTCGAGGATGTTGGTGGTCTGTAGAAAGTCCTCAGAAAGTCCAGCCTTGCGGGCTCCCGCTGACGTCAGAATGCCGTTGCTCCCCGAGAAATTCATGAATCTCGATTGCCATTCCAACGACATCGTGTCGTTGATAAACTTGTAGACGATGTCCCGCTGACCCTGTTTGGTGATATACGTCCCTTCAATCCAGGATGGCGTGCCTTCCTTGGGCAAGGTATACGCGAAATTGAGCTTCTTCTTCTTGAGCGAGTTGACGACCGAGACAAGGTGGCAATAACCGATGACCGCCTCGCCCGACGCGTAGAGGTTAGTGGCGTCATCAAATCCACGCGTGATAACCCGCACCTGCGACCGAAGCCCTCGCAGTGCATCGGCGACGAGGGTAAACTCATCCTCCGTCAAATTAAAGGGATCTTTCGCGCCGACATACAGTGCGACCATCGGGATGTTGACCGTCGCGTCGTCGAAGGTGCTCACCTTCCCTTGGTGGGCCTTGTCCCAAAGCGCCGCCCAGGTCATCGGGGGCTCCTTGATAACATCGGCGTTGTACATGAGCGGCTGCGTACCCCAGTGCAAGGGAATACCCATCAGAACACCATCCACGCTCAGCGGATTCTTCCAGTTCAGCGCTGGGAGGATGTTCGCAATGTTGGGAACTTTTGCGATATCGAAAGCGTCGATCTGGCCGGCCTTCTTGAGGCGCCCAGCTGTGGACGCCTCTGAATAGATAACGTCTGGCTTTATCGCCCCGGATTGGAGTTGCGCGAATACTTCGTCAAGGGAAGAAATGACCACCGGGTTAAGCTTGACACCTTCGTTAGCTGCTTCCCACTCCTTGACCCAGTCAGGTTCCTGATAGGTTTCCCAAGTGAGCAGCGTGATCGTCTCCGCCGCCGCTGCCCTGCCTATGATGGCCGGAGCAAATAGCGTACCGGCGGCGAATGCACCGCTAGCCTTAAGAAGGGTGCGACGGTTGATGGGCTGTAAAACTGAGTTTTTCATGCGCTTATTCCCCTTGGTTATGGTTCGATTACACAACTCCGCTGACCGTTAACGAGCTCCCTTTGGAAAAAATTTCGTTCGGTCTTGTTCTTTTCGTATTCAATTCGGCCGGCCGGCGCTCTCCTGCACACCGGAATTCCAATGCCTCGTCGTTTAACTCAAAGCGCACAGCACCGAGTACGGCCAAAGGCATCCCCGTGAATGAAGGACAAAAAGTGGATACAGGCAGTCGCCCTATCGATATCAAGGACCCTGCAGTTACCGCGGCCGGCACAGGGTGGATGCTGCGCGCATCCATCCGCACAAAACAACTCTCCACTTCCGTATAAATACAGCCTTTGAGCGCTCGCTCGTAAATGACCCGGCTACACCGCTGTTGTGCCCTCGTCCCGACTTCGTCTCGTCCCTAATCCGTGCTTAATTAGTGACAGTGAACACATGATCCAAACTGTTGTCAACTGTATCATGTGATCCAAACGAGATTTATTTCGCGCTAGGAAAATTGCCTGAACTCAATGTGGACCACGCGCAAACGGCCACGATCACCCGGTTGCATCGATGAGTGCCCCGTTCCATACCGCAATCTCGCCCCTGATCATGACATGACGGACACGGCTGAGATTGTGATCTTCGGAGATTGTCAAGTCCGCACGTCTGCCCTGTTCGAGGAGCCCACGGTCGCCGGCAAGCTGCGGAAAAGTCCGAGCAACATTGCCCGTGGCAAGAGCGACCGCTGCTGGTGCTGACAACTGACTTTTTGTCACCATGCGTTGCACTGCCGACAGAATGCTGTCCCAATCGCCCCCGGCAAAATCCGTCGATATCGTATCGACCAAACTCGCCTCGATCAGTGCGTCCAGATTATCCGGTTCGTTACGCCAGCGCGTATGGACACAGTCAAGCGTCGATACGTCAATTGCAGCACCCCGCTTGCGAAGCTCCGATGCGAAGTGCACTGCTTCCTCTGCCGAAAACGAAGGATGGTTGGTGTGCCCAGCGACCATCTTGCAGACCGGATGTGTTGCCGCAACCTTCAACAAGGTTTCGATCGTCGGCAACGCCGTGTGGAAAATAGCTGGCAGACCGAAACGCGCGGATTGGGTCGCGATCTCCCAAAAGCCATGAAGCGAGAGAGCAACCGGCGGAAGCACGGTCTTTGCGATGAGCTCGCGCATCGCTGCCGCGTCGAGATGCGCTGTCAGGCCGCAGCTCTCCATCAGGTTCTCAAGATAAGGCTGATCGGCGGATCCATCGCCATTGAGCGACCGGCCGAGCACTGCTTCTTTCAAGGAACGGGCAATTTTCGGGTGAACGGAGACTCCGGTCGCAGCCAGAATGGCGGCGGGAATGAAGCGGTAGTCCTGCGCTCCACCGCCCAACGTCTGGCCCCCACCTGCCTCGCCCAGCGCCTTGGCGCCATCGGCAATCATTGCCTCGATCGTCAAGGCGTGGTGTCGGTTCGACAAGCCCTTTCCGTCAATCTCCATGGCTGCGGCGATGTTGCTCCGTGTGTGCGCGGTCGACACATGGATGTCGAGTGAATGTCGCTCCGCACCAGGAGGGTGAATTTCGTCAGCCGCTGCGAGGCCACAGACATTGAGCAGCGTCGTCGTTCCGGACAAAAGATGCCTGTTGCGGAAATACGCGACGTCGTGCTCGGCAAAGGGCGCTGAGCCGCTTGGCATCGCAGGCCCGTGAATACAGCCGTGCGCATGCGCGTTGATAATCCCTGGCAGAATCGTGCATCCGGTGGCATCGATCACGAACGCGTCCTTGGTTGTAGACTCGGTACCCTCTCGCACCTCGAGGATCCTGTCGTCGCGCAACCGCACGACACCCCTTTCGAAGAACGTCCTGCCATCACCCGTGATCACGCTCCCATTGATGACGACGGTATCCTGAAAACCGATGCTCATCCCGCTTCTCCTTGGCTGATCCTGACGGTTCCCCGTCCTTGGCGTCCATCCCACTCGTGTTAAGCGCGTAGCCAATGCCGCGTACGGTTCGGATCGGGTCCTTGCCCGGGACGAAATTCAGCGACCTTCGCAGGTTCCCGATATGAACATTGACCGTGCGGAGATCGACAAAGACGCCCTTCGGCCACGCACCGGCTATCAGCTCGCCGCGGCTCATCACCTGCCCTGGCCGCTCCATGAGGCAACGTAGAAGGTTGAATTCGATTAGTGGCAAGTGGATCTGCCTGCCGCTGCGGAACACCCGGCAGGCAAGGGGCTCAAGAACAATATCCGCTTGCCCGAGGCTGGCATGATGCGTGAGATCCGCAGTCTCGCTCGCCGGAGACGGCGGTTGTGCTCTGAGGACATCCAGAAATCGCACCGGGTCCACCGGTCTTACGAAGGCGATGTCGACACCGGCATTGACGAAGCGCGGATAATCGGTGGCCGCTGCGGGATCGATCAGCGCAATCAGTGTTAAGTCCTGTGTCTGGGGCGTGGCCTTGATCATTCCACAAAGCGCAAGCGAACAGGCCGGATCCCAGTCCACCAGCAAAGCATCGGCGAGACCTTCTTTCGTTAGCGACAGGGCCTCGTCGCAATCCGCCGCCAGAACCGTATCAAAACCATCCCGCACAAGAATATGCCGCAGGAATAACGAACATTGCGGGTCGCTCGATGTGATGATGATCACGCGTCTCACATTTACACGCCATGGCACGCCGGCTGCGGCGTGAGGCTGCCGCGCCTCTGACCGGAATTGTTGCCATTAGTCTGTCATTTCGTTGCATGGAATTCAAACCACATCTTAATGTTGTAGGTTAAGATTTATTACGCCGCGACGGCACCTGTCTGCATGGATCACTCGAATGTCTGTGACTCGGTCCTCTCGGGAAAAAAGGGCACTCGTACTTTTACCAGTTGCCGCCTTCTCAACGCGAGGGAAGCATGCCCTGGTTCTATTGATCGCCATGCAGGCTGGGCCTTTGCCCCTGTCAGAAGCGAGGGCGCAACATGCCGGTGTCTGAAAAGACAAGTTCAGAAAAATCAGCCCCCAGCATTCTTTTGCTTGGAGATGATGAGGCGTATGGTGCCATTGCAGCGGCAGGGTTTGCGACGACGTGGACCGGATGGCCGGAGGGCAGCGTGTTGCTCGCGCACCAGCCGTTCGATCTGGTGGTCGCCTGTACGGCGCATGCAGCAGACAGCCTTCCTATCTGCCACGCCATTCGCCGCCAAAGCACGATTCCCCTGATTTTTCTGATCAACGGTGCAACCAGACAGGATAGAATTGCCGCACTCGATGCTGGAGCGGACGACTGTCTGTCGCAACCCTTCGATATCAGCGAACTTGTCGCGCGCATTCGTACGCTTCTGCGCAGATCAAAGACCTGCGGCGCAAGTGGCCACGACATGCACGGGTTGCGGTTTGAGAACTGGCGGATCAATCCGCGCCGTCGCCTCGTCTACGATCCGGCCGGCCGGTCGATACCGCTCACGGCCGCCGAGTTCGACATGCTGCTTGCCTTTTGTCTCAATCCTGGTCGGGTGATGACAAGGGCGGAGCTTCTTGACTTCGCGCATGTGGGCGTGGGCAAACCAGGAGAGCGGAGCGTCGACGTGCACATCCGCCGCTTGCGATCAAAGATCGAGAGGAATCCGCGTCACCCGGAGTTCGTCAAAACTATCAGGCTTGGCGGCTATATGTTCACCGCTGTCGTCGACCGCGACCACCTGACATAATCCTTTGCGCATGCAGCCCGACGCACTTTCCCTTTATCAGAAAGAAATCCGCTCATGAATCAGCATTCACGCCTGGAAAAACGAAGCAATGGGCAACGACGTAAGAAACAGCGAAGTGACGATACAACTTGAAAACTCCATGCGGCTGTTCTATATTTGTTTGTTAGAACTCGTCTCCAGCATTTGACCACGGATATACTTGCACTTGCTGTTGAGACGAGCCTCTGGGGTCGGGCGTTAACCCGGCCTTTTTCTTTGAGTGGTCATTGTCCCATCCAGCATTCAATAAAGTCATTTCAGCATGTCCCAAACCACGGACTTCATCACTGACCTGTATCGAGCCGCCAACGAAATCGGCAAATTGAGCATCGACGAGCGCCGCCGGCTCGTCGGTCGCGCGGTGAGAACGGCTGGGGAGATGCGTATCGAGACCGGCGTTCGTCCCGGCCGCGGAAATAACGATGCGCTGCGTGACATCGAGATCGCGGCATTGATGGCAGAAGCCAGGGGTAGCGAAGACGACGTCAAAGCGGTCCTCCTTGATCTAGCCGAGATGATCAGGACGTTGAAGATCGTGTTGGATGGGAAGACGAAATAGGATTCAGTCTTCTTCTATCGTACTTCTCGTTTCTGGCCTCCGGGCACAATCCCGGCAGCCGAAATCGCCACGGCTACCGTTTCCGCTAATTCCTCTTAACGCTGCTGGGTCTCATCGCGAGGAGCGATGCACACACAGCGTGTGTCGAGGCAGTCATGTCGGAGAAGACTGCCAGGCAATACCGAGCTCTAACGTGAGCGCATGGATTCTCCATTTTCACGCGGGTCCTTCCGGACGGCAGGCGCACGGCGCATGAACATGATGCAGAGCATCGCATCGTGATTTTTTCGCCGCGGCTATGGCACTCGTAGACTAGCGACTGGATGTGTTTCAACCCGCAAGGCCTTAGTTCGAAGGCATACTTGAGCTACGATGAGAGGCAAAATTCAACAGCCGGCGAAGTCCAGCACGGGTTTGTCCCATAAGGTTTCCATCGTGATGCGATATTCGAGGAAACTGCAGACCGGGGTGCCGCCTCGGTTGAAGCTACTGGCGCGGATGCGCATCTGCAGCGCGATCGTCCGCATGGAATTCTTGCCGATGCCGGCAAAGCACGAATTGTTAAGTTTTGTTGCGAGGAAGCCTTGAGGTTGTAGAAGATGCCACCGGCAGCTAGAACGGGTTCTGGGCTCCGTATGGCCTGATCGCAAAACCGGTCCGGATTTTTTTAAAGCAACTTCGTGCCCGGAGCGGCACTTAAGTCAACACGCCATGTTGGTGGTGATGCCTGCAGCAACTCTCACCATGTGCAGCATGGCGGCTTCAGATGGAGTTTGATCGCATGAGGCGTAACCGTTTTTTTAGTGAGCTCATCGAAACCATAGCGCGGGCATCCGGTGAAAAGCCCTTGAAGCTCGCATTGAGCCGTCTGAGAGCCAACTATGGCTATGACTACTTCGCCTACCTCAATCTCCACGCCCAGAAGGTCCACGCCGTATCGGACTGCCCAGAGGAGTGGCAAGCCATTTACCTGGCACGATCCTATACCATCATCGACCCAGTCATAACGAACGCAAAGCGCCTCAAGCGGCCGTTCGAGTGGTCAATCGACCGGGATCGCCGCCTCGCCGGGGACGATGTCAAACGCTTCTACGACGAGGCGGCAAGCTTCGGCATTCGCTCCGGCATTTCAATCCCGGTGCGAACCGGCCATGGACAGTTCGCAATCTTTACGCTTGCATCCTCGCGTGATGAAGTAATGGCGAAAACTGCGGAGTTGGATATCGCCTTGGCGGTGTCGGCCGTGGCGCTGCTTCACGCAAAATTCGCTCAGGAACCCGTGGCGCCACCGGCGATTGCCGACCTGAACAAAAAGGAAGCTTCATTTCTAAAGATGATAGCCGAAGGTATGAGAATGGCTGACATCGCCAATTTGGAAGGTCTCGCATACAAGACCGTTGTATTCCATATCAATAAAGCCAAGGCAAAGCTCGACGTCTATACCCTCCCTCATGCAACGGCGCGTGCGACCAAACTGAGCCTGATCTAGTCGCGTGGCGACGGACATCTTGGAAGCAGAATCTGAGGCTAACTATCCTTCCCGATATGCCGATGGGAAAACGATGTCCTGGTCGACGAGGATGTTGAATTTATAGCCCGGCCGGATCTCGAGAGTGGGCTGAATATCCAGGTTCCTGTCGATCGTTCGCTCCACCACCCGCCCGAACGTCTCGGCGAAATTCCGTCGCGCGGCGTCAGAGGCGGTGTCCTTTGTCTCAAGTGACGAGCTTTCGGGCACCGACATATCGATGCCCGTACCAATGATCGCGAGCAGAGCCGCAGAGCCAAACGTTCTTAGATAGTGCCGGTCTACCTTGTCCTTGAATCCCCCATAGCCTTGCGCATCCGTTCCCGCCATGCCGCCGATCTGCAGGGTCGAGCCATTCGGAAAAATGACGTCGGCCCAGACGACCAGGACACGGGATTGCCCGAATGAGACATCGGCGTCGTAGCGTCCAAACAACTTCGTTCCCTGCGGAATCAGAAGCCTGTGGCCAGTTGCGCTATCAAATACATGCTGGCTGACCTGCGCGGCGATCCGGCCGGGAAGATCGGAGTTGATGCCCGTGATGAGTGTGGCGGGGATAACCGAGCCACGTTTTAGCTCATATGCTGAGAGCGGAGGAACGACGCTGTTCGGAAGGTAGCCTAGATCCTTGATGTCCTGATTGAAGAAATCGGCCTTGTTGGTCTGACCGTTCGGATCGACATTCTGCCCGGCCAAGCCCGATCGCAGAGCTGCGGCATAGAGATCGGAAGCGTTTCGTTTCAACGTGTCCTGGACGCCCGTGTTTGCGGACGTATCATTCACTGCGTCGTTCGCATCGGAAACTCGAACATCCACCGTCAAAGGCGAGTCAAGTGCGGCGCTTCTCGCCTGCAATCGTGCCATCCGTTGGCGCTGCTGCTCGCGCAGGTATTGCTCTTTTTGTTCACGCTCCAGTCGTGCACGCCATTCTTTCTCGGGCTCAAGTCTGTTTTCGGTTTCAGCCTCTTCCGGTTGGCGGAGCGTCGGGACGTTCTCAAGCCGTTCCACCGGGTCCTGAACGACCGGCGTAGGCTGAAACACCTGGGTTTGGCTGGGCTCGCCGATAATGCCATCGGAGACACCTCGTTTCAGCTGATCGGCAAAGGTCGAAGCGGGATTGTTCGAGGCGGAATCAATGCCGGGCTCTCCCCGGAAATAGAGACCGCGCGACGAAAGCCCGTAAATGATCACTGCGAAAAACAGAAGCGCGAGGACAATGACGATCACGACCGGCAACCGGTTTAATCGTCGGATGCCCCGGTGTTGCTCGTGCTGAGGTGACGTGCCGCCGAGCTGCAAGGACTGAACCATGCTCTTGCCCTCCCTACTGGCGCTGCATTACCGACAACGGACTGGAGGGCGAGGCGCCGCCCTTCGTCGTGCTGTAAGCCCGGGTAAGCTCTACCGACCCGGTCGAAAGCCGCGCGAGCGTCTGTCCCTCGAAATTGTCGATCATATAGGCCAGCTGAACGGACGGTTTTTTGTCTTCAATTGCCTGCTCGGTGGCCACGGCATAGCCTGAGCTCTTCAGGGCCGCGACAAGCGCCTGCCCGAATGGCGACCTATCCTGTTTCAGAACGAGTGTACCCGTACCCTGCCCCACCTGTTCGGCAAACCGGCTTGCCATGTCGCCAGCAATGGCGCTGGATGCAGCCTCGGAAAGCTCGGGTGGAGAAGCACTCGTGGTCAAGGCGTCGGCGCCACTCTGGCAACCGGACATCGGCGCGGCAAGTAGAGCCATCATGAGCAGGTTTCGCATGGTCACCCTCCCCTGCGAATCGTAATCTTCTCTCTTCGCCAGCCGACGTCGGAAACGAGAACGGCGCGATCAACATTGTAGTCGACTACCATCACGTCGTTCTTCATGCGGTAATTGACGATACGGTTCTGGCCGCCCGACACGACAAAAAGAACCGGCGCGTCCTGGCCTGAAATCGAGCGCGGGAACTGGATGTAGGTTTTCTGTCCGTCGGAATAGACCCGGGTCGGACGCCAGGACGCCCGGCCGCTGACCAAATAGGAGAAGTTCAATCCTTCTGCCGGGACGCCGGCGCCCGGTATCATGCTTGCCTCCAGTCGGGCATTGATATCGGTCAGTTTTGTCGAAACATCTTCCGGATACTCGAACCCGACGCGCGCCATGTATTGGTTCGGATGTGATTTCAGCTGGATATGATAGGTCCGCCGTGAGGTTGTCACGACCATCGAGGTGACAAGGCCGGGCTCGGATGGTTTGACGATCAGGTGGATCGCCTGCCCACCCGCTGCACCCGAGGTTGCCGGCTCCACTTTCCATCGAACGGTGTCGCCGACAAGAACATCACGCACGACCTCGCCACCTTGCAGCTCAATGTCGCAGACCTGTAAGGGCGAGCAGACGACGGATGGTTGGATCTCGCCAAACAGAAAGACCACCTTTCCGTCAGCGCCTTTGGTCACGAGACCGGTGCTGCCGCGCCATTTACCGGAAATACCGGTACCCTTGGCTTCGTTCGACGTCATGCTCTGCGCCAAAGCCGGTCTACTTGCGAGAACAGTGGCGACGACAAGCATGGCGCACATCCCGAAGGAACTCGACCGACACGATCTCAATGGTTTCATCATGTATCCCAGGCCCCTCAAAGCTGTGCCGTCCAATCGAAGTCGCGGAGGTAGAGACCGATCGGATTGAGACGGATGACGCCCTCATCCTGCGGTGCGGTCAACGTGACGGTCGCAATTCCACGGAAACGGCGCACGCCCGTTTCCTTGCCCTTTCGATCTCGCTCGAACTCGGTCCAGTCTATCTGGTAGGACTGATTGGAGATTGCGACGATGTTGTTGACCTCAATCGCCACCGTCGCGTTTTTTGCTTTTGCAAAGGGTGAGTTTGCCCGGAACCAGGCGTTCACTTTTTCGGTGGATGGATCAGACGTACGCAAAAGCGCATAGGTCCGATCGATATATTGCTTCTGGACGACGGCGTCTGGGCTGACGGACCGAAAGCTCGTCACGAAACCGCCGAGCGTGGCACGTACGACCCGCGGATCGGCGTATTCGATCTGCTCAGGAAACCCGCTACTGACTGAGGTGCCGAGCTTATCGACCTCGACGATGTACGGTACGAGCTTGACCTGGGAGCTCTGATAGAGCGCAAAGGAGAAGCCGACGATCGCCATTCCGAGGCTGGCAATGCCAACGATCCGCCACGCAACTGCCGCTTTCACATAAGAGCCGTATCGCTCGTTCCACTCCTGCCGTGCGGCAAGGTAGGCATTGTCAGGCGGTTGTCGCGCTGCCATTGCTCAATTCCCTCAATCTCATTTCTTGTCGTCGCGAAGTAGTGGTGGTGCTTCAGAGTTGCCAACACCGGAGGCTTGGTCGAGTTTTGCATTCGCCAGCCCCATGATTGACCCAGCATAGGCGCCGGGAGAGCCGATCGCCTTGTCCTTGACAGCCGATCCAGCCGCTCTTCCGGTCGCGCCAATGCCAGACGCCATGCCTTTCAAAGCAGCCGCTGCGGCTGAAGAGCCGGCGGCCCTCGCGGCATTGGCAGCTGCCGCCCCGGCTGCTGCGCCGCCGGCTGCCAGGAAACCTGCCCCGGCCGCAAAGGAGGCCGACTGCCCGCCATGGCGGATTGCTTCCATACCGCCGCTCACGGATGCACCCTGGACGACGCCCTGCATGATGTTTGGGACATACATTGCGACGATGAACACGACGACTGAGATCCCGGCGATCGCAAGCGACGTTATGAACTGCTCCTCCTCCGCGGCTGGCGCGCTTGCTAGTCCCAAGAGAACATCGGACCCGATTCTTGCGATCATCACCAACGCCATCAGTTTCATGCCGACGGAGAAGGCGTAGACGAGATATCGCACGGCAAAATCCTTCGTGAAGGACGAGCCGCCAAGCCCCAACATGATCATGCCCGCGAGCAGCCCCACATACATCTCGACCATCACTGCGACGAAGATCGCCGCAACCAGCGAAAAAGCGATGACAACCACGACCATTGCAAAGACAGCTGCGATGGCCATCGCATTGTCTTCAAACAACCCGAATTGGGCTTGTTTCGACATTTGAGCGGCAACGCGGATGCCCGCGTCAAAGACCGCCGCCGGTGACGCGGTCCCACCGCCTGCACCAATCTGAAAAAGACTGTCCACGACTGCCTTCGCAAAGGCCGGTCCCCTATCGAGGATGAACGCAAAAAGGCCGACAAACATGATCCGCCGGACCAATTCGGCAAACCAACTGTCAAGCGAGGCAGCCTGGATGGCAAGCCAAACGGCCGCAATGCCTATCTCGATCCCGGCGAGAATCCAGAACAGCGATCGGGCGGCGCCCATCACCGTCGTTTCCCAACCGCGCGCTGCGGCGACGACCTGGTTTTCAAGCTCGGTCAGCACCCGACCTTCCTGGGCAAGTACCGGCGCACAGACACATGTCAGGAGTGCAGCGAGCGATACTACACGCAGTGAGAGGCGGAGGTTGACTACCATCTCGGCCGCATCTCCTGACCTACGAGTTGTTTTTCCGCAGGGGCTTTGAAAAACCTTTCCCGTTCGCGGCGCTGGTCACCTCTTAGGTGTTCAGCGGCAGTGTTGTTCCTGGCCAAAAACCGGTAGGTCGCCGCAGACGTGAGACTGATCGTACCAATGACCAGGACGACAATCGTTAAGCGGCTCACCAGCGCGGCTCCATCTTCTGGCCTTCGGGAATGGATTTGAGGTCAGCGGCGAAGAACTTCTCGCGGCGAGCCTGCGCCAGGTCCTTGTCCGTCTGCTCTGACTGGTACCAGGTCCCCATCACGGTCATCTGCTGCGAGACAAGGCCGCGAAGCTTCTGCATCTGTGCGACTTGCTGCGCGGCAATCTGATGGCCGACCTGCAGCGCCTTCATTTGACCGTCGGCGTTTTCCGACATCGACCGCAACGAGGTCATAGTCGATTCCTCGCTGGAAAACTGATCGGCTGTCAGGTTGGCGGCCTTTAGGGTGCCGGCAATCGTATCGCGATTGGTATCCGACCAGCTCTGATAACTTGAAGAGAAGGTCTCGCCGGTGGGCAGGTTCGACTTGAAGTCTGCGTAGCTCTGGAAGCGCTGCTTCAAAACGTCATCGACATTCCCCATTGAGAAGGCGATCCCTTCCCCTTGCGACACAACGCCCTGTAACTTCTTCAGGTCTCCCTCGACCTGACCCCAGATGTGGTTCGGCAGCTGCGCTGTGTTCTGCAGCATGTTTTCGTAGATGCTCAACTGGTTCTGGATCTGTTCGGCCAACTGACTGATCTGCTTGACCTGGTTCTCCACCTGCACGCCGGAGCTTTCCAAAAGCTTGATAAGCTCGGCGTTGTTGGCGAGCTGCGTGAACTCCGTTGCCTCGCCAGTGACGCCTCCCGCCACGGAGATGTCGGGCAGCATGGCGGCAGTCGCGATCAAGGCCGCTGTAAGCACCTTAGATTTGTCTGAGAAGCGCTTCTGCATCGTGAATTCCTCTCGTCTGGAGCCAGTGGATAGGCCATTCACGACCGTGTTCTGAATGAAGGGAACGGATGCGCTTCAGATCCTCCTTGCCTGTTGCGCCGACGAAGGAAAGCGTCAGCGGACCGAGCGCCATGTCGAACAGACGACGGCCTTCGGGCGAGGCGACGTAGTATTCCCGCTTCGGGATCGCGGTTGCCACGATCTCGATCTGACGTTCGTTGAAACCGATGCGCTCGTAGAATTCCCGCGTCCCTGGTTCGGTGGCAGCACCATTTGGAAGGCAGATCTTTGTCGGGCAGCTTTCCTTAAGCACGTCGATGATGCCTGACCGCTCAGCGTCGGAAATGGACTGTGTCGCGAGCAGCACTGCGCTATTGGCCTTGCGCAGCACTTTCAGCCATTCGCGGATCTTGTCCCTAAATGTCGGATGACCAAGCATCAGCCAGGCCTCGTCGAGGATGATAAGGCTTGGGGCGCCGGTGAGCCGCTTTTCGATCCGTCGGAAGAGATAGGTGAGCACCGGCACGAGATTGCGCTCGCCCATATTCATCAGTTGCTCGATCTCGAATGTCTGAAACGACCCAAGCGCCAGTCCATCGGTCTCGGCATCGAGCAACTGACCCATCGGGCCATCGATAGTGTAGTGGTGGAGTGCGTCCTTGATTTCGCGCAGCTGCACGCCGCTGACAAAATCTGACATCGACCGGCCGCGAGCACCGGCCATCAGCCCGATTTGGCGGGCAATCGCGTTGCGATGGTTCGGTGTGATGATGACGCCCTGCAGTGCGACAAGGGTTTCAATCCATTCCGAGGCCCAGGCGCGGTCTCCGTCTGTCTCAAGATCGGCCAATGGGCAGAAAGAAAGCCGAGCCCCCTCCTCTTCTTCGCCGGCCACATCGTAGTGATCGGCCCCGGCCGCAAGTGTCAGCGGCAGCATGGACTGGCCCTTGTCGAAGGCAAAGATTTGCGCTCCTTCGTATCGTCTGAACTGTGCGGCAATCAGCGCCAACAAGGTCGATTTGCCGGACCCGGTCGGACCGAACACCAGTGTGTGGCCGACGTCGTCGGCATGCAGGTTCAATCGGAAGGGCGTCGAGCCGGAGGCTACCTGCATCAGAGGGGGCGATGCCGGCGGATAATACGGGCACGGCGCGTTCGCGTTTCCCGACCAGACTGAGTTCAGCGGAACCAGATCCGAAAGGTTGCGGGTATTGATCAGCGGCTCGCGGATATTGCAATACCAATTGCCAGGAAGGCTTCCGAGATAGGCTTCGGTGGCATTGAGCGTTTCGATCCGAGCTCCAAACCCCTCGGCCTGGATCAGACGGCGGATTGCCTCGGCCTTCTCCTTCAGCCGTTCGCTATCCTGATCGAACAGCACCACCACCGGAGTGTAATAGCCATAGGCGACGAGTTGAGACGATGCTTCTGCAATCGCATCCTCCGTTTCGGCGACCATCGTCATGGCGTCCTGATCAACGGATCGACTCTGTGTCTGGAACAGCTGATCAAAGAATGGCCGTACTTTTTGCTGCCACTTTTTTCTCGTGCGTTCGAGACGTGCCCGTGCTTCCTCGGCATCGAGGAAGATAAAACGGGATGACCAGCGATAGGTCATCGGCATCAGGTCCAGGCTGCCAAGAATGCCGGGCCAGCTTTCCGCCGGCAGTCCATCGATGGCGACGACAGCTAGAAATCTGTCCTCGACCATTGGCGTTACGCCATGCTGGAGCTCTGCCGTCGCGACCCAGTCCAAATACATTGGAATATCCGGTAACCTGACCGGATGATTGTCGCCCGTGATGCAGAAGCGGATGAACTGCATGAGTTCGTCATAGCGGGCGACGCGCGCGCCGCCGCGTTCTTGCGCTTCGCGCGTCGCCATCCGCCGGATGGAAATCGTATTGCCGAGATACTGCTCGATTTCACGGATCGCGTTGCGGAAGATGAACAGCACGGTATCGGCGTAGGACTGTGCCCGGCTGTTCTCGTCGGAATAGATGTATTTGCTGAGACGGGAACGGCGTTGTTCGGCAGGGCGGTAGGTGAGGATGATTGCATGCCGGCTTTCGAAGTGTCCCTGCTCCCGCTCGAAATGGGTTCGCCGTTCAAGGTCAATGGC
Source organism: Pararhizobium sp. LjRoot255 (assembly GCF_964252905.1). Classification (NCBI taxonomy): domain Bacteria; kingdom Pseudomonadati; phylum Pseudomonadota; class Alphaproteobacteria; order Hyphomicrobiales; family Rhizobiaceae; genus Pararhizobium; species Pararhizobium sp. LjRoot255. Next base: position 25,931 of record NZ_CAXUPQ020000004.1, on the reverse strand, counting down.
GCGCGTTACCGGGTCGGGAAAATGGGATTGTCCTGCGGACGTATAGTCGACGGTCGAAACGCGCACTGCCTCGACCTGGATCATCCAGCCCGATCCGAGCCGCGAGAGGATCGCGTTGATCTGGCGCGAGAGCTCGTTTCTCTCGAAATCGGTGGAGCTTTCAGAGTCCGGACCGGCGAAATACCAGCCGGCCATCAACGATCCATCCTTGAGCAGCATGATGCCGTTGTCGACGAGGCCCGCATAGGGGACCAGATCCGCAAATGACGGGCCGGTCTGCCGGAAGGTGTGAAGAGCGACCATCCCAGCCTCCTAATATCTGCGCCACGGGGTGGAGGTTGCCCGGTAGGTGGACTTGTAGGAGATGTGGCGGATATAGATGCGCCGCATCATCGGATCGGCCTTGGCCATCATCCGCAAAGCGGCGACAACAACGATCCACACAGCGATCCCGAAGAGCGCCGAATAGACGGTGAGTACGACGAAGATCAAGATGATGGCCGCAAGTCCGGTTATCAGCACCAGTTCACGATCGGCGCCCATCAACAGGTTGGGTCGCGACAGCGCCCGGTGGATGCGATTGCGTTGCAGACTGGAAATAGGATCAGCCAATGGTCGCCTCCCCTCCCCTCTTCGAGAAAAAAGTTGGCGGGCGTTCGATTACGGATCCGATGGTCGCCCCGGTTGCCCCAAACAATCCGACGATCTGGGTGGCGCCGAGCAGGATGCCGGCGACCAGGACCACGTACATGAGACGTCGTGCGAAGTCGTTGAGCTCCCCGCCGAAGATCAGCATTCCCCCGGCAATCGCCACGGCCGCCAATGCGATGTACCCCGCCACCGGCCCCGTGATCGATTCCTGGATTTGCTGGAGCGGTCCCTCCCAAGGTAGCCCGCCGCCTGAGCTGGCGAACGCAGGCGCGGTGAATACGCAGACCGACAGAATGGAGACGAAGAAGATTCTTCTCACGCACTTATGCAGCATCTCGTTCTCCCCGGGTTGCGTAAAATTGGATCTGGTATTGGCCAGCGGCAAATCCCTCGACGTGGAGGATGTCCGTCACGAGCCGGCCTTTCGCCGTCCGCGCAATTGAGACGATCAGATCCACCGCGTCCCCAATGACGGCTTGCATAGGCTGCTGGCTTGCCTCGGCCGTCAGCTGCTCGAGACGCTGCAGGGCTGAACCTGCCGTGTTGGAATGGATAGTCGTCACACCGCCTGGATGGCCGGTGTTCCACGCCTTCAGAAGGGTCAGAGCGGCGCCGTCGCGCACCTCACCGACAATGATGCGGTCAGGTCTCAACCGCATCGTGCTCTTGAGCAGCCTCGCCATGTCGATAGTGTCGCTGGTGTGCAACGTCACGGCGTTGTCCGCTGCACACTGGATTTCCGCCGTGTCTTCGAGCACGACAAGCCGATCCTCAGGAGCGGTTTCCACGATCTCGGCAATCACGGCGTTGGCAAGCGTGGTTTTGCCCGAGCCGGTGCCACCCGATATGACGATGTTCAGGCGTGACCTTATGGCGTTGCGAATGACCAGAGCCTGGTGAGAGGTCATTACCTTCGAGGTGACGTAGTCTTCGAGCGGTATGAGCCGGGACGCCCGGCGCCGGATGGTGAAGGACGGTGCGGACACGATCGGAGGAAGAAGGCCTTCGAACCGGTGTCCTCCCATCGGTATTTCACCGGAGACGATCGGTCGATCGGCATCCACTTCGGAATTGAGAACGTGGGCGACGCTTCCGATCACGATTTCGGCAGCACTTCTGTTCATCTCGCCCGCGGGAGCGATCCCGTGTCCAAGCCGCTCGATGTAAAGCCGGCCATCGGGATTGAGCATGATCTCGACGACCGTCGGATCGTCGAGCGCAACGCAGATCCGGTCTCCAAGCGCGTCCTGGAGTTTTCTAATGAGGCGTGGAAGCGAGCGTAGTTGGTTCATGGCATGCTCCTAAGCGGCGTAATCGCGGGAAAGACTGAAGTTGGAACGATAGCCTTCAGGACGAACCCGCTCGAAGCTCGCTCGGTCTGCCGGCAAAAGGCCGGCGACGCTTTTCGTCTGGCTGATCATTTGCGGTTCGCCAAGCCGGCGCATGGGCCAGCCCGCGCGTCGAAGAATGCGTTCAACGCGGAAGTCGGTAGCGGTGACGATCTCCGTGAAACCGTGGATCACGCACCATTCGATAATGCCGGCGAACATCGTCAGCGTGGCTTCATGGAGCGGCCCCGCGCCCCTGCCCTCGTAGATTGCGGTGTCAACGCAAAAGCGGGAGCTTTCGATCATGCCATCGTGGGCGCCGAGGTATCCTTCCGCAAGAAGCGGATGGAAAACCCGCTGCAGCATGGTCGGCCCAGTAGCGGGCAAAAGCCTCGCGCAACCGATGACCTCATCACGGATCGTCAGCGCAAGAATATAAGTTGGAGACAGGTGGTCAAATTGGTCAAATTCCAACCCATCGGTGTTGGTCACTTGCCATTGCAGACGCCCACCAAAGACTCGGGAACGCAGCCGATGCATGGCATCAAGAAATCCCCGCTCCGCATTTGAAGGCGCACCCTGTACTGCAACGATCCTCATCCTTTCACTCCGCTTTTGGTTTCAGCGGAGACATGTGTGCGGGACCTTCGAAGCGGGTTCCACTGGCAAAAGTACCAATGCTGATTCTACCGGGAAGCGCTTGAATAGCGATCTGTGGCTGGTCGAAAGGGTGAGGCGTCAACGCGGCGGACTCGTACTCCACTGGTAAAAATACCAGTGAAGCGGACGAAGTGCCGCCGGCCAGAAATCTCTTAAGTTACTGACTCTAATCAGTGAATCGCTGGACGCGACCGAGAGTCCTGCTCTCGGCGGCGTCCGACATTAACCATCCGTTAACCAAAAACATCTTGCCGCATTGCGAGAATCGCTCATAGTAATCACGCTTTAGAGGCGAAGGTTTCCGGAAAAGCGTTATTCTTAAGGTGGCGGCGAAAGTGAACGTGGTTGCGAACGTGAACATCATCGAAGACATGGACTTCGACGAGGAGATCCTCGAGCAAGGCGAGCTTATTTCCGATAAGCTCAACATGCTCCGGCTCGAGCAGTATCCGCCAAATGCGGAGAAGGGCCTGCGCCTCTTCTCGTCCGCGGAAGTTGCCGATTACATCGGTGTATCACAAAATCACATAAAGAAGCTGCACCTCGAAGGCAAAGGTCCCGTGCCTGAGGTGACAGGGTCGGGTCGCCGATCCTACACGGCTGCCCAGATGCTCGAGTTGCGCCAGTTCCTGGACAAGCATGGCAGGTCCGATTTCAAACGCTATGTTCCTCATCGTCGGCAGGGGGAAGCTCTGCAGGTTATTTCCGTGGTGAACTTCAAGGGCGGAAGCGGAAAGACGACGACCACGGCGCATCTGGCGCAGTACCTGGCTCTGACGGGCCACCGCGTGCTTGCCATTGATCTTGATCCTCAAGCGTCGCTCACCGCCCTGCACGGCATACAGCCGGAACTTGACAAGAACCCTTCCCTCTTCGAGGCGCTGCGCTACGACGATCAGCGCAAGTCGATCACGGAGGTCATCCGCTCCACGAATTTTCCGGGCCTCGATATCATCCCGGCTAATCTCGAACTCCAGGAGTATGAGTACGAGACCCCCCTCGCCGCCTCAAACAAGAGTTCTCCGGAAGGGCGGCTGTTCTTCACCCGTATTTCGAAGGCGCTCAAGGAAGTTGATGATCGCTACGACGTCGTGGTGATCGATTGCCCGCCACAACTGGGCTATCTCACATTGACGGCATTGACCGCCTCCACCTCGGTACTGATCACGGTTCACCCCCAGATGCTCGACATCATGTCCATGAGCCAGTTCCTGTTGATGCTCGGAGGAATTCTCCAGTCAATCAAAAGTGCGGGAGCGACGGTTCGGCTGAAATGGTTTCGCTATCTTGTGACGCGCTATGAGCCGACCGATGGGCCACAGGCACAGATGGTCGGGTTTATGCAGGCCATGTTCAATAAACGTATGCTGCAGCATCAGATGGTGAAGTCCACGGCCATTTCCGACGCGGGCATTACCAAGCAGACGCTTTACGAAGTCGAACGCAGCCAATTCACGCGCAGTACATATGACCGCGCGATGGAATGCCTGAACGGCGTCAACAAGGAAATCGCCTCGCTCGTCCACAAGGCATGGGGGCGAAAATGATCGAATTATTGACAGCCGTGCAAAACGTGTTTTTCGTGATGAATTTCAACGAGATGGAGCAAAGTTCGAGGGTTGACCATGGCTAGGAAGCATTTGCTCACGAGCGTTAGCGCTTTACCGACGCAAAAACCAGGCGCTGGCAACTCTGCTGAGGCGCGCGCCGATTATGCGCGGCGTGGAGCTTCACGCTCTATGATGCAATCTCTTGATGAGATGGCCGAAAACTCGATGCGCGTTCTCGAGGGAGAGACGATCGTCACGCTTGATCCTGATCTGCTCGACGCGTCAGCCTTCGTCGACAGGATCAGTGATGACGAGGAGGAGTTCAGCGCTCTCGTCGACGCAATACGTCAGGCGGGTCAGTCATCACCAATTTTAGCACGTCCCCATCCGGATGAGCCTGACCGGTACATGATCGTGTATGGGCATCGGCGCGCTCGCGCAGCCAAGGAACTGGGCATCAAGGTTCGTGCTGTCATAAAGCCGCTCGAGGACATAGCCCACGTAATAGCCCAGGGGCAGGAAAACACTGCCCGCGCCGATCTGACGTTTATCGAGAAGGCGCTGTTTGCCAAGAAACTGAGCAGCAGTGGAATGACCAAGGACACCATCAAGACGGCTTTGACGATCGATGACACCCTTTTGTCCCGGATGCTTTCCGTCGCCGAAAATGTCCCGGAAGCAATCTTGGATGCGATCGGATCTGCCAAGGGCGTCGGCCGCGACCGCTGGGAAGAAGTTAAAAAGCTTGTCCTCGATCCGGCTCGGGCCGAGTGGGCGATCGAGTTTGTGGCCAGCGATCCGTTTCAGGCACTGGCGGTTGAGGCGCGCTTCAATGCGCTGCTGGCGCAACTGAAAAAGGCTCGCAAACAAAAGCCGCGCTCGAACAAGCCTCTCGAGCGATCATGGGCATTTGCAGAAAAGGCAGTCTCGGTGTCGACCAAAGACGCAGGCAAAGCCTTCACGCTCTCACTGAAATCGAAGGACGCCTCAGGGTTTGGCGCGTTCTTATCCGACCAGTTGGAAGATCTCTATCAAAAGTTCCAACGAACTGAAACGCAGCGAACAGGAGACTGAACCGCAAAAGAAAAAGGCCCCCAAACGTTGCCGTCCTGGAAGCCTTCCTCATCGTGTCGCAACATGAGAATCGCATTTCCCGGATTCACAGTCAAGAGTCTTAGGCGCCGTTTGAGCGAGCAGATTTCTTTTGCCTTCTAGAAGGTGAAGAAAAATGCAAACGGGAAGTGTGACGACGCCCTTTGGGCGGCGGACGATCAGTCTTGCCTTGATCAAAGGTCAGATGGAATCGGCTAAGATCAAACCGGGCAAGTCGGTCGACAAGTGGAAGATCTATCGAGACATTTGTGATGCCCGGTCATTGCTGGGCCTGCGAGACCGTGCTCTGTCGGTCCTTAATGCGCTATTATCCTTCTACCCAGAGACCTGCCTCGTCGAAGGAACGACGTTGGTGGTCTTTCCGTCGAACGCGCAACTTGCAACGCGGGCAAATGGCATTGCCGGAACGACACTCCGGGAAAATCTCGCAATTCTCGTCACTGCCGGCATAATTCACCGCAAAGACAGCCCCAACGGCAAGAGGTATGCCCGCAAGGATCGAGCGGGCACAGTTGAGGAAGCGTACGGATTTAGTCTGGCGCCGCTGCTGGCTCGCTCAGAGGAACTGGCGCACCTCGCTCAACAGGTGGCAGCCGAACGTATGCAGTTAAAGATCGTGAAAGAGAAGATCACGCTTTGCCGGCGCGATATCCGCAAGATACTCACAGCTGCCATGGAGGAAGGAGCATCGGGTGACTGGGGAAAGATCGAAGCTCATTATGTAGGGCTGGTTTTCCAAATCGCGAAGGCACGGTCCCCCGCAGTACTAGGCAACGTCCTGGACGAACTAGTCATGCTTCGCGAGGAATTGCTCAACACGCTGGAAAACCAGCTGTTTTCGGAAAAATCCGACGCCAATGGTGACGAATGCCGTCAGCACATACAGAATTCAAATACCGAATCCATCCATGAATCTGAACCTCGCTCTGAAAAAGAGCAGGGGGCAAATTCGAACCCAGCCATCCAGCCGATGAGCGAGCCGATCAAAGCATTCCCGCTGGGGCTGGTGTTGAGGGCTTGTCCGGATGTGGCGTCGTATGCGCCGGACGGGACGATCACCAGTTGGCGCGAATTGATGTCGGTGGCTATTACCGTTCGATCGATGCTCGGGGTCAGTCCGTCGGCGTATCAGGATGCATGCGACGTCATGGGGCCCGAGATGGCGGCCGCAGCGATGGCTTGCATTCTGGAGCGAGGGGGGCACATCAATTCCGCCGGCGGCTATTTGCGGGATCTGACGCGACGGGCCGAAAAAGGTGAGTTTTCGCTTGGACCGATGCTGATGGCGCTGATGCGCGCCAATGCGTCTGGCGAACGAAAGGCAGGCTAGGGGAGGGCGCGACGAAGTTGTCTGGCTGGTCCGAACGGTGTCCTGCTGCTAGGTTCGAGCTGTGCGAATGTGAGGAACAAGCGAAATGCCGTCTGAAACCCGATCGCCGCGTCTTGCCGTCCTGATCGACGCCGACAATACCTCGGCCAAGATCGTCGACGGCCTGTTTGAGGAAGTGGCCAAGATCGGGGAGGCCAGCGTCCGTCGCATCTATGGCGATTTCTCCGGCACGCGCTCGAAGGGATGGGCAGATGTGCTCTCCAAACACGCGATCATCCCGCAGCAGCAATTCGCCTATACGACGGGAAAGAATGCCTCCGACATAACCCTGGTGATCGATGCGATGGACTTGCTGCACAGTGGCCGCTTCGACGGCTTCTGCCTGGTGTCGTCGGATAGCGATTTCACCCGGCTTGCTGCCCGGATCCGCGAGCAGGGCGTCGATGTGTTCGGCTTCGGTGAGCAAAAGACGCCGGAGAGTTTTCGCCAGGCGTGCCGGCGGTTCGTCTACACCGAAAACCTGCTTCCCGGGGCGGTCAAGGACGAGCAGGGCACCGCGTCGACGGACAAGCCTTTGCAGCCGGTGAGCGCCGCCGTGCCGCTGATCAAGAAAGTGCTGGCGCGGGAGGACACCGAGGATGGCTGGGTCAATCTCGGCACGGTCGGCAAACAGTTGCTGAACCTGGCGCCGGACTTTGACCCGCGCACCTTTGGGTTCCGAAAGCTCAGCGATCTCATCCGCAAAACAAACCAGTTCGACGTTCAGCAGGCCGAGAGCGGTCCCGTCAGCATCCGGGTGAAACAGAGAGGCAAAAAGTAGCGCCAGTCGCGGCCAGGATCACTGCTTGGGAGCTGTGAGGGGACTTGCCTGGAGGCATCGATAGAATTTGCGACTTTGTGCGGAGTGCGGAAGCGTCTATCTCTATTGAGCACGAGGCCCGTCCGCCGATGGGGCGGTAAGACAAATGCTCAAAGGAAGATGCTATGGCGACCGGTACTGTAAAATGGTTCAATGCAACAAAGGGCTTTGGTTTCATCCAGCCTGACGATGGCAGCACGGACGTCTTCGTCCATATTTCCGCGGTAGAGCGGGCCGGAATGCGCGGCCTCAACGATGGCCAGAAGATTACCTATGAGTTAGTCAAGGATCGCAAGACCGGCAAGATGTCCGCGGACAATCTGCAGGCCTGAGCTGACTGTTCAACAATCTTGAGAAGGCCGGGTTCAACCCCGGCCTTCTGCGAATGTACGGGCACTTGCGATAGTTTCGCCTCTGGCAACGCTTGGTGCGTAATGGGGTGGATACGCGGTTTTGTCGGGGACTCTCTTACCCGCGCGACAGGGTTCTTGGCTACCCGGACTTAGGGGAGGGGGTGTGATCGGGCGCTGACATGGGCGGATTCTCGCCGACTTTTTACAGTTACGCAATGTGTGAGAAAAGGTTCCTTTGCAGGCGTGTTTTATCGATCGATTTGCAGCCTCGCACCGCGCGACGGAGGGGTTGTTTGATGACAGACATCCGAGAGCCGACAAAACGCGCCTGCGGCCTTGCAGGGCCGAAACGCGCCAACTGCGGGGTTTAACCAGTAGAAAGAAGGGCTTTACGCCGTTTGAAGCCCGTTTCCGGGCCATTCCCCAGATCATGACCAACAGACAGAGAGCTCGCGACCGCCGTCGTTAGCGATGTTTTCAGGGTTCTCATCGATGATATCAAGCATTCTCCCGCCCACGGAAAGAACGACCGATAAGCCGGCATTATCGGTCGTAATCCGGTGGCGACGGGCGGTGCGGTTTTTGGATCAAAATCCGTCTAAAACGCACCATGCAAAATCAACCCAACCAGGGATCGACGATGATCGCGCCGGTCCCCTCGAAGTCTTTGACGTTGCGAGTGACCACCGTCAGCCCGTGAATGAGCGCCGTCGCAGCAATCAAGGCATCTACCTCATTGCGGCGATCGGGGATGTGCAGATGGGCGCAGTGTGTGGCGACGGCATCGTCGATGGATAAAATCCGGCCGGCAAATTCAGGCCGGACATAGCTGTCGAGCCAGGTCCGTAGCCGTCCGCCTTGGCGAGCATCGCGCCGCTGCACGCCAAGGATACCACGCTCCAGTTCCAGGATGGTGATCGCCGAGAGGAAGAAGGAGGCCGCATTTTCCCGACCGATCCAGGCGACGACATTGGCGTCGGCCCTGCCGTCACCGATCTTGCGCAGTTCCGAGATGACATTGGTGTCGAGCAGATAGGTCAAGACAAATCCACCGCGCGCGAAACAATCTCGACACGCTGGGGGGCGAAATCGATCTCCGAAAGCCCCGGCATGGACAGAGTTTCGATCAGGCTGCGGCGCTTGCCGGACAGACGATTGAAGTCGTCATAGGTCATCAGTACGTGCGAAGGCTTGCCACGGTCGGTGATGATCACAGGTCCATTTTGCGCCGCTTTCTTAGCGCTGCTGACATCATGATTGAGTTCACGGCTCGTGAGGGTGGACATGTCGAAACACTCCGATGTAGGTATGTACCTACATATAGCATAGATCGCCCCCGATACAAGGCTAGACGTCACAGGATGAGGACGCGCCTAGGGAATGGAGCGGCGCACCGCTCCATTCCAAGTCATACCGGTCGTTACGCGGCTTCCCAGACCTGGTTCAATATCTTGGCAGCCAAAGCTGCCTTGTCCTGCGGCAGAAAGCGGCCATAGTGTTGCTGCACCACATCCGGGGTGTCCTGGATGGCGTAGCTCGCCTGCTCATACGAGCCGGTCTGCTTGAGAATATGGGTTGCCAGGATGTCCCGGACGTTATGAGGGCCATGCGGCAGCAGGCCTTTGATGGCGCCACGGCCGGTATAGGGATTGTAGATCCCATACCGTTGAATCACGGTTCGCCAGCCCTCATAAAACTTGGTGGAGTCGTAGGCTGCGTCCAGACTGGTCGTCTTCACCGTCTTGACGAACAGCGTGCCGGGATCCTTTGCCAACCCAAGCAAGACACCGCGATGGCGGTCGATATAGGCGTCGAGATATTTATAGAGATCAAGCAGGTCCGGCAGGATGAGACGGAAGGGCTTTTGCCCGAAGAAGGATGAGCCTGAGTTCTTGAAGGCTGCCGACGGGATGAGCACTTCCCAGCCACCTTCCCGATCGCTCCAGCGCAGCTCACCGCATTTCATATCTTCCAGCCGTCGCTCGGAAGTCGGGAAATGGCCCCGCGGGCAGAGACGAAGCTGGCGAAGGTTCTTTTGGCGAAGTCCGAGATGCAGACCGAGGCGAAGCATCAAGAAGGAGCGGACGGCTTCGGCGGCCGGTCGCGGGTAGCGATCCTCATCCGGCATACGCTTCAGGATCTCATCGGTGATCTTGCGGTATTCCGCCAGCGGCTTGTCCGCCTCCAGAATGCACATGATCGGCTCGAACGGATCACGGTGCACCCGCATCACCCGCTGAACCTCCTTGGATCGATTGGCGGCGTGCCGATGAAATGCATCGCAGGCGCCATGCCAGTCGCGTGCAGCAAATTCGATTTCCTCGGTGGCGATCAGGCCGTCAATCGGCCTGACGTTCTTCAACAATTCGGGATGCTGTCGGATCCAGCCGACCTCCGAACGGGTGAGGGCCTGCGCGACCATCAACATGTCCTCTTCCCATTTGGTGTAAAAACCACGGCGTTGCTCGCGCCACTGCAGGTACCAGTCCCAGATGCCCGGAAAAATCAGCAGGCCAAAGGTCAGTAGGCTGAGCGGGACGCCACGCCCCTTGACGACGCCGGCAGGCGAGGCGGCAAGCGCCCCGAACATGAGGCCCAGATGTTCGATTTTCTGCGACGCGGTTTCCTCGCCCCAGACCCCGTTGCGCTGAAAGCCAATCGCCGTGAGCGTCGACGTCTTGAACCGGATCAAGTCGGCCATCTCCATGGCCAGCCGCAGGGGTGCGTCGACGACCCCGCACAGGAGATCAGGGTCTTGCAGGGGTTCCGCAACGCTATGGTTGGCGCTGACCGTCAGGGCGTGGGCTCGGGGTGATAGTGACCCACCACCATAAGTGACGCCTGGAAACCGGATGGCATATCGCTGTTTGACCGCCGCAGCTTGGTAGCGCCGATAGTCAGTCGCGCCGGAAATAATGACCCGGCGCACCCAGTCCAGGATTTCCTCACGCTTGGTGAACGGCAGGCTGGCGAAATCGTCCGGAAGATGTACCGCAATCCGTCGCCGCTCGGCTGGGCTGATATCTCCAAGGTCGTGACCATAAAGAGCGCGCGCTTGATGGGGTAGCTTCGCTTTGAAATATCCCGCCGGCAATCGGTATCGCTGCTCGATGCGCGCCAGTATCCCGAAGCTAGCAACGGATCGTGGCACCCGCTCGCCCTGGATCCAGGACAACAGAGTTTTGTCGTCGAATGTCTCGCCCAGGCGAATGACAGCGCGATAGAGCTGCCAGTAGCTCTCGCCGAACCGACGCATATGATAAACGAGGGCATCTTGAAAAGCGGCGGGATCTTGGCTTGCTTCGAACAATGGATCCGGAAACGGTTGGATTGGCTTCGGTTGAGACTCTCTCGGCACTGAGGCAGATTGAGGACGAGTATCGTTATTGCCAGTCTGCAGTGGCTGTCGGATAGAGGGCGCAGGGGTTGTTGGCTTTTGCTGCCGGGCCGCGCTTGATCGCGCCTTCCGCTCCGCTGGCCGAACGTCCTCCGCCGCTGGCGGCGAGCCAAGCCAGCGGATGATTGCGTCCAGTCCAAGGCGAAGCTGCTTCTTCAACTCCGCCGTCAGTTCTTGTCCCAGTCCGCAGGTGTGGGCGATTGTCGTCCAGTCTATGCGACCGTTCAGCAGAGGTGGCGCCTTGCGACAGACGATGAGGCTGATCAGGAAAGACCTGACATTCTCCAGTAATGGCTTCGATACGATCGGCGCGATCCGCACTCCGCAAAAGTCCGAGATTTTTCGCTGAAAATGATGTGATGAAAGATCGTGTTTTGGCATTCTCTTACCCTATTGCTATCGGCACCAGTGCCGAGGGCGAGGGGGAATAGGAGCCGGCGTTTAAAAAAGAATGTATCGGGCCGCATCGCGTCAAGGTTACCTGTGGATAATACCATTCATGACAAAATTAAGAATATTTTTGCTTATCGAAAACAATGTTCGTTTTGATAAAATATAGATACAGACATAATTCGAATTAGTTGACCGTAGATTCGCTACTATTCTATGGATTACCATCGATAAGCGTTGGTTATCGATGGTTCTACACTCAACGCACAGAACCATGCAGTGACGGACACAAACTATTCACTGGTGTCCGTTTAGCAAATCATTTACCATAATTTCAATGTCTTACGATCTTGCCAAATTGCCCATCCAGACCCTCCACGGATTTCCGACGCGGGATCGGCGTTTGACCCGTCTCGATGAGCGCATCGCCCGCTCGCCGGTCGGCGAGGGCTTCGGCGAACGCTCGCATTTTTCCGACGCCTGCGCTTCGCTGTGGATCGACGGCGAACTCGTGCATCTCGAAGACCTGGTGCTGCATGACGCCGGCGCCGACATCCGTGCGCCGACCCATGAGCTGACCATCGCCCGGGACGTGCTCAGGACGCGACGACGCATTGCGGCGCAACCGCCCGGTTGGGCGCTCAGCCCCGACGGTCTGCGCAGCCTGCGCGGGCACGACTTCGTCGCCGGCCCACCTGCAGTAACTTCGGGTACGAATAGCAAAGGGGCGGCCAGCACGGAGTCGGATGTCGATTCAGCCGAAGGAGCGGAGGGAGACGATAACGATCTCGGTGAGAGCTTCCCCGATGTCGACTATGCCGCCATCGACGCCCTGCTTGCTCGTTCGGACGCTGCCATCGAAGAGGCAAAGAAGCCCGGCCGCGTCGGCGGCTGCGAAAAGGATCCGCTGGTCTATGATCTAGACTGGGATGAAGACGAGCGGTTTGAAGAGTGGCGGCGCGTCCTGCGGCAGACCGAAAACCAGCCGCCAGTGCTGCAGGCGGTGGTCGCCCTCGATGCCTGGAATGATTTATCCGTGCTGCAGCATGCGCCCTGGCTCGGCCGGCTGCTGTCCGCCTCACTCCTGCGCCAGGCCGGAATCACCACCGCGGCGCACCTCGTCGCGTTCAATCTCGGCCTCAAAACCATTGCCGTCGATCGGCGCCGCCACCCCGCCCGCGAAACCCGGCTGCTGGCCATTCTCGGTGGAATCATTGCCGCCGCAGAGCTCGGCCTCAAAGAACATGACCGTCTGCTGCTTGCGCGGAAAATGATGGAGCGCCGCCTGGTGGGGAAACGCACATCGTCAAAACTGCCAGAGCTGATCGAGTTGGTGCTCTCGCGGCCGCTGGTGTCGGCCGGTATGATTGCGAAGGAGCTTGCCGTCACGCCGCGGGCGGCGCTGCGGATCGTCGAGGAGTTGGGCTTGCGCGAGATGACGGGGAGGGGGAGGTTTCGGGCGTGGGGGATCCTTTGATAGCCCCGTTCCTCGCGAAAAATGCTTTCAGCGGCACGGCACTCGTCCCAAAAATGCCGGGTGAGTTGCCTTCCCGTAGTTTTGCGGTCCGGCCGGTTCCGCTACAACCTACTTCAGTTCTTTCGGAAGGTCTGCCCATTTCACTAGTTTGATGCCATATTCGGATACCCATTTTGGGGTAGTCTTCGGGGCTTTCCCTTGTGGATGCACGCCAACCACTTTCTTGCCCTGACGTAAGCTCTCTTGGACTTCCCACTTCACCCAATCGCTTTGACGCGTGCTTTCGGACACGTAAACTACGCACACCGATGACCGAGCGATACGTTCCCCTATCTTCTCCTTTATGTAGGCAGCGCGGTCGCTGTTATAGGGCTCTCTAACCGAGTGATCGTTGAACTCGATGTCGCTATTCTCATTCTTCGCATGGGCACGAAGAAGGTTTACCTCGTCCATGTCCTCGGTCGCGAAGCTTATGAACACATTTCTCTTGCCACCTTGCAGCGCCTGTTTTGCCTTTTCCTCAAGGCTACGTATGTCGCCGAGCCGGCTCCAGCTTCCACTGCTGCCTCCCCCCACTTCACGCCTCCCCCACTTTGAACTCGTTGCAGGCAATGCAATTGCCGCAAGGCTCTTCCTCGCCCATATGGCACGAGTAGGTGCCTTCAACACCCTTAATCTGTGCAAGTGCAATAACTTCATCCTTATGGAAAGCGGCCAAAGGCGCAAGGACCCTGATCTCTCGTCCCATGATTCGAGAAATCAAGCTTTCCGCTTCTCTCAGGAACCGGGATGTTTGGTCGGGAAATAATGCGGTCTCCTCATGCAAAAGGCCGATGGAGACGGCATCGGCTCCAACCTTGTATGCGTGCGCAGACGCAACCAACAGGAAGAGCATGTTTCGACCAGGGGTGAAGGCGTCCTCAATGACCCTTTGGCTTGGATCTGTTAGACCGGAGCGTATGAGCGCTCCAAAACCCGAAAGGTCCGCGACTTCGAGATTGTCGAGCCCGAGTTTCGCCATCGCCCGTTTGCAGGCGGCAAGCTCGCGCTCGAGCGCTCGCTGCCCGTAGTTGACGAACAGCGGGTGGAGGCGCAAGCCCTCTTCTTTGGCGAGATACGCAACCAGAGTGGAGTCGAGGCCTCCGGACACCAGAGTGACGACGCTCATGAGTACGCTACCTTACCGTTTCCGGCTTTAAACACCCGCATGACAATCCAGATCGCCCAGTCCATCAGGCCGACAGCCATCCCCAAATCATGGGCATAAGACTTCAAGACCGTCTCGCGGTTTGAATATCCCTTCAGGGTGGACAAGGCGCCGGGACGCTCCACGCGAGAGATGCCGAGTTCATTCATGTAGTCAATAACGTGCCGGTCGAGGACGGCTAAATCGTAGGTCATACCCGTATTCCGAAGGAACATGCTCGCCTGCTTGGGGCCTATGCCCGATGCGTTTGCCACAAACCAGCGACGCGCTTCTTCTGCGCACGAAAACCCGTCGAGCAGTGCTAAGAGGCCGTTTGCCGACGAGTGAACGGCGGCATGGGTCGCTGCTAGTTGCTGGGCCTTCGATTTCGGGAAGCGATAGTGGTGAACGCGGCAGTCAACCAGTAACGGAGATCGCAGAACTGATTCCAGCGCGTCTGCCGAGGCGCCTTGGCGACACAACACGGCTTGGCGCTCCAATGCCTCTGCTGCAGCGACGGCGACGGGATATCTAACCTGACTGCTCAAGACGCAGCATGAGAGCTCCTTCCACAGCAGCCTCTCGTCCGCATCGTCCACCGAAGATGTGACCCGACGGTGGATCTCGGGATAAATCGACACGACGGCGCGTTCCAGGCGAGTCGTGTTTATCATCGCGCGAAGATTCCCGGCAACTCTTCGGTGATCTGGTTGGTGGCGCCGTCCCCCATTATTTTAATCATAAATGCTTCCATTCGTTGTGTATGAGCATGGTCGTAAAGCTTCTGTGCGTACGATCGATAGTATTCGAGATTGTGGAACGCGACCTTGCCTGCATAACCAATATCCTTGTTTCCCAGCGCTTCTAGGGTGACCTTCGAATCGGAGAATTCGGTCTGGAAGGTAAAGAAATCAAAATGCTGATAATGGTTTAGCCGGTTATTGTGGTGGTCGAAAGCCATCCGACACCATTCTAGGCCATCGAAACTGTCGGCGCCAGCGGCGGCCAGGAGTGCAATGCTCCACGGGTTACCTGTCCCCAAAATGTGCAGGGCTTGGTAAAACGGAAGCTCGTTGAGTGCGCGTCTAATTTTTCGAACCGTGGCAGCCCTTTCGATCAAACCTCGCCCGAGCTCTCGCTCGGCCACCGCAACGATCGGTAGTCGCAACGCGCCAGCGACAGCTTTTACGACTTCAGGTAACTGTTGCGTGTCATAACCGGCTTCACGTCTATGGGTGTGCACGATCGGAAGAACTGTTGATCCGGTCGCTTGCGCGTCGCGATTGACCGCATCGACTACCTGCGTCACTGCTGTCGCGGGATCTCTCGATGGCCGCATGACATCGAAACAATAGGACCAATCATGTGGAACGCCATCGAGTGCCTCGTGAAAACGCTCAGGCCTCCACTTCCTGTCACCGCGCCGTGTTGCCTCGTAGTTTCCGGAATCGACAAGGACAATTCCGCCGGCACTGCGTATCTTTTCTAACTCGGATACCATTGTCGCGGGGCGGCGCTTGTTCCACAGGTCGTAAGCTGAGATCAGAATGGCAGGCGAGCCAAAAACCCGTAGCGCCTCGACGGCCTCCAGTGGGACTAGTTGGGTCTCGTGCGATGAGACAGACAGGAAAACGGCTGGCAGCGCGAGCGATGTATTGGGTATCAACGTGGGCCGCGTCGGCGGGACTCGGCGAGGTACGACGGACCCGATTTTGCGAAGTAGTTTCTGGAAATCAATATGCGCTTCGGTTTCGTCCCATTCTCCTAAGCTCACGCGACTGAGTCCGCCGTAAGGGTAAGGGAGCTTGGCGTTGTCGAGCATTATGGGAAGTATTTTAACACCCGCCTCTTTTGCGAGCCGCATCTCGTCGACGACTGTCTCCTTCTCCACCGCGCTGGCCGAAAGGATCGCCACGACGCACTTTGTCCCAGCCATCTCCTGTTGGATAACCTTCGCAAAGTCGCCGACCATCTCGTCGTCCCACCAAACATTCCAGTGTTTCTTGAGAAGCTCGACAATGTTGGTAGTGATTGCGTTGTCCTCGCTCGAATGGACAACATAGACGTCTGACATGTAGCGAATCCCCTCCCGAAGGACAGCCGAACCTATTGAGCATAATCGAATTTGCAACTGGTACGTCCCTCATTGCTCAACTTAAGGGCGTTTCATACAGATTTGGTAAACTGCGGACGCAAAATCATCGGAGACGCAAGCGCGACCGATATCGGCTGGCAACGGTCGATGCTCCTCGTCGAGGATCACAATCCCGCCAAGCGAGGCATTTAGCGCACTTAGACACTCATCAGAGAAACCGTCCGCAATTACGAGACCGACAGTGCTATTGCGGCTCCCGTCGCTAGGCAGGGTTGCCGCTGCGATCGATGCGTCCACCCCGAGCTTCCTTACGCAGTAGAGTGCCTCTTGTAACGTGTATCGGCGGCCCAGCGTATCGGCGGGGCTGTAAATCTCCACCGCCAAAGGTGGGCTGCCTTGGACAGGTTCGCGACGTTTAAGTTCGGCCGCGTCAATAGGGGAAACGGGATCTTCGCAGTAACTGGCGACGGCGCGGGACGCTAAATCAGCTGCCTCTGCTGGATTTCGTCGCTCCTCTGCCCAGTAGTGCGCGAACACGCCCGAAAATATATCTCCGGTTCCGATCTTGAACACCCGAGACGATTGGTAAATGGGAACCTGAACCGGAGCGTCGGTGTTGGCGTAGACTAGGGCGCCAAAGATGCCGCGCTTGACGACAAGGACATTCGCGGCGCCGGACCTCATGACGTCACGGGCGCCGGTATTGAGGTCATCCGACCTCGAGTAGGCCTTGAGCTCCTGCTCATTCATCACGAGGGCGAGCTCTTCGGCAGCCGACCCGTTCTCGGAGAAAGCCTCCGGATCGCCGGGCGACTGCGGATCGTAGACAACCCTGGAGCCGGTCACTCTAGCTGACCCTTCGAGGAACCCGAAGCGGAGTATACTCTCAGCTTGTACGATTAGAGGGCTTTCGCACCGAATCCCTCCCAAGGGTGGTTCTATGAATGGGTTCGATAGTGGATGGAAGTACGCAAACGCGATGTCGTGCGACCTTGGATGGCATTGCAACGTTACCCTGAGAGATTCTAACCGGCGGGTAATCTCGCTCGATGGCTCACGGTAGTATCCGTGCAGGCTGACGGCAGGGGCCAGGCGACTTACAGCCACCGCCGCGCGTAAGCCCGATCCCCAAACGCCGTCCCAGTACGGAGTCTCGCAAATTTCTCGATATATACCCCCAGCAATATGCAACACTGCGCCCCTTTCAGAGAAGGTTAAATGAAGCACGGTTCACGTGCCGAAGGCTAGAGGGTGTGGTCGTCGTCGACCGCCCGGCCAATTGCTGCCTACACGCGAGCGAGATCCATCATTCCGATGAAGCCTGCATTCGCACAAAACCGGCTGCCAAATTTTGTGGTTTTATCCCTGCGGCCGCTTGTTTATCGCGCTCACCGGTACCGATAGAGAAATCGTTGTGCAAACTGGGTGGCGAATGGTCGATGCGCCTTGTGGTTGCGCCGCCTCACGAGTAGCTATCACTAAACCGCTGCGGAGGCGCTCAATGCCATACTTGCACAACTATCGACTTTTCGTCAGCCATGCTTGGCGGTACAGCGAAGGGTATGATCGGGCCATTCGCTTCTTGAATGACACCAACCATTTCATCTGGACCAACTATTCTGTTCCAGAAGCCAGAGCATTCGAGGGCCTTACGCGGGCTCAATTGCAGGAGCAGCTACGCAACCAGATCAGACCAGTCCAATGCGTCGTCATACTCGCTGGCATGTATGTCACCCACAGCGATTGGATTCAGTTCGAGGTCGATTTTGCAAAGCAACTCGGAAAGCCAATTCTGGGAATCGTGCCGTTCAGATCCCAGCGAATTCCGATAGCGGTTTCGCAGGCAGCAAATATGATGGTCAATTGGAACTCAGCCTCCATCGTCGCGGGGATCAGGGCAATCACACCATGAAAACCAAGCAATTCGAATATCCGGCCCTCTACGATACTGCCAACGACATGTCGGCAGGTTCGCAAGCCCTGTATTTTCGGCTCGTAAGAGCCGAGTATCTGCTACTGTTCGTGGCAGCGATCCTTTCGATGAACTTCTATTCGACGCCGGTGTACTTCATCACTCCTGTGCTGGTGCTAGTAGCTGCTCTAGGCGTCCTAATTTACAGAAATCAACAGAAGCCGGAGCAGGATTGGTACCGCGGTCGGGCGCTCGCAGAATCGATCAAGACGTCCTGTTGGAAATATTGCATGGGGGCCGAGCCTTTCGGCAACGGCGACAGCCCTCGGGTGACCCGGGCAGAATTCCGCTCCTACCTCGCCGAGATTCTGCAGGCGAACCGGCATATCGGAGAGCGTATGCCCCCCGACAAAGCAGCGCACGACCAGATCACGGAATCGATGGAGGAAGTGCGGGCCTTGCCCTTGGAAGAGCGGATCAAGTACTACGACACTCTGCGAATTCGCGAGCAGCGTACCTGGTATGCAAACAAAGCGGGCCTTAACAAGAAAGCAAGCAGGTCCTGGGTGATCACAAGTGTCATTGCGTACGCGTGCGCCATCGTCATGAGCTTGGTGCGCATCGCACTTCCTGGGTTCGCGTTCTGGCCTATCGAACCGGTCATCGTTATAGCATCCTCCATCCTTGGATGGATGCAGATCAAGAAATTCAACGAGCTTGCCTCAAGTTACACACTAACGGCGCACGAAATCGGCATCATCCAGGGACGGGTCTTGGAGATGAAGGCCGAGGACGAATTCTCGAAATTCGTGGCGGATGCCGAGCAGGCCTTCTCAAGAGAGCATACGCAATGGGTGGCTCGCCAGCAGCAGGCTTAGTGCTATTGCCACGCTGTCGAGCCTACTGCGGCAAGCATTAGCGCCTTTACTGGCAAGACGCCGCCTCAGGTCTGTTGAAAGCGCGGACGTTGCAGTGACGTGCTTCACGAACAAACGCATTATCGCATGAGAAAATTGGGGGCCGGTTGATGACAAATACCAATGCGAAACCAGACGAACGACCAGTGTGCTTCGTGGTTATGGGGTTTGGAAAGAAGACAGACTATGAATCGGGCCGGACGCTCGATCTGGACTCTACATTTGACGCCATCATACAGCCTGCAGCCGAAGCCGCAGGTCTAAGGCCGATACGAGCGATAGACATCAACGCGAGTGGCGTGATTGACGTCGCTATGTACGATTTGCTCCTACGAGCGGACGTCGTCGTGGCTGACATCTCGACGGGAAATGTCAATGCCGTATACGAACTGGGAGTGAGGCACGCCCTCCGGCCGAATACGACGGTCATCATGAAGGAAAAGGACGGGAAACTTCATTTCGATCTAAACCATATCAATACGTTCATGTACGAGCATCTGGGGCCTGATATTGGTCACAAGGAAGCCAAACGCGCGAGCGTCGAGCTCGGCAACCTTATAAAGAAGGCATTGGCGTCGACCGTTCCGGATAGCCCGGTTTACACGTATCTGCCGAAGTTGCAGCGACCTCTCCTATCGGATGAACAGTATGCCGAGGTGTTGAACGAGGCAGAGGAGGCCCACCAGGTCTTAAGTGCGGTCCTGCAACGGGGTAGAGATGCTTTTGACGCCAGCGACATGGTGGCAGCTACCGAAGCGTTCGAGAAGGCATCAGAGTTAAAGCCCGAGGAACCGTCCTTTAGGCAGCAGTTCGCTCTGGCGGTTTATAAATCCCAAACGCCATCCCCAGAAATCGCACTGCTACGAGCGTTGAAAATTATTGATGTCCTCAAGCCCGACGATTCCAACGACCCGGAAACACTTGGGATAACTGGAGCCATTCATAAAAACCTTTGGCTCCTAAAGAGGGAGCGCGTTCATCTCGACTTCGCTCTTAGATACTACAGTCGCGGTTTCGAGATCAGGCGCGACTATTATAATGGCGAAAATCTCGCCAGCTGCTTCGATATGCGCTCAATGGAGCAAGAAGATCCGGCGGAGCGGCAGTTCGACAAGATGAGCGCCCGCAAGACGCGGATGGCCCTGGTTGGCATCTTGCAATCTATCGTGTCTGAGCCGTCGTTCACCGAGCGCTCCGACCAAGCTTGGGTCTATGCGACCTTGGCGAATACAATGTATGGCTTAGGCCGTGCTGCCGAGGGAGCTTTATATGAAGATGAGTTTAGGAAACTAAACCCGCCCGATTGGCATATTGCGACTTTCGATAAGACCAAGGTCACCCTTAGTGCCTTGGTAGAGGGCAACGATAGGGAACCAGAGACGGCGTGAGACGGCAATGCCGCTCGATCGCGCTGGGTTATCGCTAGGTAACTCGCTGGGCTTGGTGATGAACAACGGACCGACGGGTGTTGGCGTTGCGCATATGCGGGCGGTCAAGATACTCCAGGAACTGAATCTGAGCTTGAGTAACGACCGCGTAAATGAAGGATGGCGCGGCCGCCTTCTGCCTAACAAACTGCAGCTGGCTCACTTCTTCATGACCTTGTTCCAATCGATTAGGTGGCCGGCGGCCTCCAACTCGCGGGCCAGCGCCGACTTCCAGCCACCGCTGTCGTCCATCGACTCCCAGACCACCCCTGCAAAGTCGCTAGGTATCTCTACTTGGCCCCGCATCAGAGCGCAGACGTTTTCACGCCCCAGGTGGGCCATGAAGTAACCTAGCTCGAGCAGGACATTTTGGCGCGCGCGGGGCTCAGGTGTCCCACCCTTCTTGCAGCCTTCATCATCTGGCGTTAGAAGGATGACCGCAAAACTCACATCGTGGTTCGCCTCGATCTTCTCGATTATTGTGCGGCTGCGATTCGCCTGCTCGTGCAGAATTATGGGCTCAAAACCGATCCTCTCCAGATAGCGGGCGACGGTTTCCCTGGCTTCGCCGTCGTGGCCGTGAACCACAAAGATCCGATTGGTAAGAGGGTGCATAAGCTTTGGCACAGTATGTCCTTGGCTTAAAACATACGATTTGTAGTCGCGATTGAACGGCACGATGACCTGGCGGGTCACCGCGCTGACGTTCTTCATGATATTGCTGCTCGCGTAGAAGAAGGTGTGCCCGAAATCTGCCATCTCATCTGGCTTCTCCGCAAAGCGCCAAATGAGTAGGAGGGTCAGCCCGAGGATCTTCTCGTGATCCTCAGGCCATGCCAGTACATCACTGCCAACCATTCCCCCACCAGTCTCCTGACTGGCTAGGAAGGCATCCAGGTCCAGCTCATTCGTCAGCTCGGCATTGACGTCTTCGAGATCGGGACTGCGCAACAAGCGGGCTAGCGTTTTCAACGGCCGATCATAGCTTTGCAGCTGGGCATTTTGCAGATCCAACACCGCATTATTGACCTCTGTGAACAGGTCGGCGAAGTTAGGCATCCGGCGTCTCACCTGCTCCACGAGCTTCGGCCGCCTTATCCAGAATGCCCTGGCGGTAGGTGTCCTTAAGGCCTTCGATGATGGAGGCCGCCATAGAATTGGAAGAGTAGCTTCCGACTTTCTGATCAATAAGCGCGTGGACGTTGCTGATCGCGCTTTCGATGCTGGCGGGATCGTTCGGATCGAAATTGACGGTTCCGATTTCGCCGTCCAGCTGCCCGATGACACGTTGAAGCTGGTCGAGCTCCTTGGTCAGTCTATCCAACCCGGTAATCTTGATCACACGCTCCTCCTATATTTGATAAAGAACATTATCATCGATATGCAGGTAATCCAGTTCCTTGTTCAACGGTAGCGTTTGACGCCTCACTCCACGCAACTTACGCTGCGGAGCAAGGGAGAAAAAATGCGCTTAGCGTTTATCGAGGTAAATAATTTCCGGGGGATCAAGCGCCTGCGATGGGCACCCGAAGCGGGCCTCAACTGCCTGATCGGCCCTGGCGATTCGTGCAAGACCACGATCTTGGACGCGGTAGAGCTGGTTTTATCCCCGCGCCATACGATCGGCTTCGATGATCTGGACTTTTTCGACGGCGATCACACCGCACCGGCGGTGATCACGGTTACCCTTATAGACCTGCCGGCCGAGTTCATCACGGACGCAGCCTATGGTCACTACCTCCGTGGTTTCGTCACGGCAACGAAAACGGTTGTCGATGAGATCCCCCTTCCGGAAGAAGGCGTTCCGGCATTATCGTTGCGCCTTAGTGTAGATCAGTCCTTGGAGGGTTGTTGGGGCATCTACAACGATCGCGTTGCCGCCGGCGATCAGAAGGAGCGCTCGCTATCGTATACGCACCGGTTGGAAGCAGCTCCCGTCCGGCTTGGCAGCTATGCGGCACGAGACCTGAGTTGGGGGCGGAATTCGGTCCTCACGCGTATGAGTGAGCGTGCGTCGGGAACCACCGATATCCTCGCGCGGGCCGGCAGGCTCGCCCGGTCCCATTTCAGGAAAGAAGCAGCCGAGCTTTTCAAGGATAGTCTTAACAACATCGCGAAGGCGGCCGGCATGGTGGGGATGTCGTTGCCGCAGGAGCTTTCGGTCGGCCTCGATGTCGAAAATCTCTCCATTACCAAGGGCAGCATTGCGGCCCATAACGGAGAGGTGCCGTTGCGGGTGATGGGCATGGGCTCGTCGCGCCTCCTCGTTGCGGCCCTTCAAGACCATGCGAAGGCCTCGTCTTGCCTTACCATCATTGACGAGGTCGAACACGGGCTGGAACCCTATCGTATAGTCCGCTTGCTGAAGCATCTGAAGTCGGAGCAGCGGCAAAGCCCGCAGGTTTTCGTAACGACACACTCTCCGGTAGCCCTAAGGGAACTGAAGGTCGATGATCTTCACGTCGTCCGGCGTTCGGTGGATGGAACCGTGCACGTCCGCGCGGCCAAGAAAAGACATACAAGCGTGGATCCACAGGCCCCGCTTCGGTCTATGCCGGAGGCCTATCTTGCGCCAGCTGTCCTCATTGGCGAGGGCAAGACGGAAGTCGGGTTGCTTCGCGGCTTAGAGGATTTCTGGGTCGACGCTGGCGAGGCGAGCTTCGCCTCTAAGGGCATAGCGGTGGCCGACGGCGGCGGCATCGATCGTGCGCCCGCCCTTGCGGTTCACTTCTATAAGCTCGGCTACCGGGTCGGCCTTCTCCTCGATTCCGATAGGGAACCGGCCGACGCCGAAGTCCTCCGGAAACTCGAAGAGCGAGGCGTTCCCGTTTTCCGGTGGCAGAAGGACTATACTACTGAAGACATGCTTTTCCGGCAGCTCTCTGCCGAAGCTGTTCGCAAATTGCTTGACTACACGCTCACCATCGTCGAGCCGGATGCGGTGCTTTCTGCCGCCAATAAACCACGCGATGCCGGCGATCGAATCGCGTCGATCGACGAGTTGCGCGCCCGCCTCGCCGAACCCGAAATAGCGGAAGCCCTGTTAGAGCGGTCGAAGGGTAAAAAGGGTAAGGATGGTGAGCTACACCATGCGTGGTACAAGGACATCGATAAGGCGGACCACATCGGACGGCTAATCTTAGGCCCCCATCTTGGTGAGTGCCAAGAGCGCCTGCGAGAGGTTGTCGCCAGCATCAGGACGTGGGTCGATGCTGGCACCTGAACTCGTCGCGGCCGCGGTCCGCGGCCGGATCAACGGCTCTGTTGTCGCGCCGGCAGGCTATGGCAAGACCGAAACTATAGCGGACCTGGTCGCGGACACCGCAGGCCGCTGCCTCTTGCTGACACATACCCTAGCAGGCGTCGACGCACTCAAAAAGCGCTTGAAGGAAAAGGGTGTAAGGCTGGACCGCTACCAGCTCGATACAATTGCAGCCTGGTCCCTGCGCTACGCGTCTTCTTTCCCGAGAACGGCCGGCTTCGTTCAGTGCCAGACGCCGCGGAGCCAGCAGTGGGAGACGGTGTACCGGTCCGCGGCGCAACTTTTAAGCACCCGCACCCTCGATGATGTGATCCGCGCGTCCTATACTCTCGTCCTTGCCGATGAATATCAGGACTGCACCCTCAGCCAGCACGAGATCCTGAAGGCGGTTTCCCGCATTACGCCGACCGTCGTGTTCGGAGATCCCCTTCAGGGCATTTTCGACTTCGGCGGCGAAAACTTCGTCGACTGGGAACGGGACGTTCTTCCAGCGTTCCCGCACATCTACGAACTGGAAATTCCTTGGCGGTGGCGTAACAAGGGGAACGAGGCTCTGGCAAGGTGGCTCGCCTCTACGCGGGAACGGTTGCAGGCAGGACGGAGCGTGGACTTGCGGAACGCTCCCGCCTGCGTCCATGTGCATCACGTGGAGCGGCCGGAGCTCGAGCGCGTCTTGGAGATGAAGGCCTGCAACGGCGTGCGTCCCTCCGAGCGCAACCGCCTCGCGATCATCGGGGCGAAGGGAAGCGAAAACGTACGGGCCGGACTTGCCAAGCGCGTAAGGGCTCAAAATGTGGAAACGATCGAGTGCAAGGAACTACAGGCCATCTGCGCCAAGATCGAGGCAACCACCGGTGACGGCCGTCTTGAGGTCATGGTGCAGCTGCTTGAGAGGTGCATGCTCGGGGTAAACCCCACACCCTTCCTGCGCCGTGTTCGGCACATCCATGGTGGGGGCCGCATTACGAAACGAGTGACAACAGGAGAGGCCGCCGCCCTCGAAATTTTGAAGGATGACCGGCTAGAGCCGCTGGTAGGCCTTATCGATGCGTTCCGAAAAACTGGCCGGTCCTTCCGCGGCGAACTAGTCTTCGCGCTCCGCGAGAGTTTGCTCGCCCGATGTGCCACGGAGGAAATGTCGTTGCTGGACTGCGCGTGGCATGTGCAGGAACGGCGCCGGCACGCGGGCAGGCGTCACGGATATAAAATCGTGACCAGTACCCTTCTCGCCAAGGGGCTGGAGTTTGAAAACACCGTGGTTTTCCTCAAGCCCCCGATGAGGAAGGAAGATATCTACGTGGCATTGACGAGGGCATCACTTCGTATCGACATCGTTACCGCAGACCTCGATTTCGAACCTGCTCCTGCCGACCGTTAGCACGCTTGGTTACAATCGATCCGATAAACAGATACGGAAATAAATTCCGCATCTGTTTGCCGGTCATTTGGATGCATGTTGCTCGACTTGGCTGGTCTATGCGGTCTCCCAAACCTGATTCAGTACCTATGCCGCCAATGCCGCCTTGTCCTGAGGCAGGAAACGACCGTAGTGCTGCTGGACCTCATCTGCCGTGCCCTGGATGGCGTAGCTCGCCTGCGCGTACGATCCAGTCTGCTTGAGGATATGGGTCGCCGAAACATCCTTAAGTATGAGAGCGCCGTGCGGCAGCAAGCACTTGATGACGCCGCCACGGTATACGGATAGAGATAGTGCTTTTCGACGAGTTCGATGAAGAACAACTAGCCCCCGCCGCTTTGCTATGCCGATAACAGGTCCTACGGCACCCCTGCAAGCTTGCGATTGCAGCCGAGCAATCTCTTCGGCAGATGTTTTCTGGTACTCAAACTTAAGAATGCTTGGACGAAATTTAATGATTTCACCCGGTTCTGACGCTACAATATTTATTGATGCCTTGAGCCCCGTCGACGAAGGGCGTCCGGCCAAAGGATGCTGGGCTTGATCTAAGTCGTTGATCTGCCCGCGATACTGCGTGCGTATTAGGGTAGCGTCGGTTCGGATCCCA
>NZ_CAXUPQ020000003.1:0-157762 GCF_964252905.1 Pararhizobium sp. LjRoot255 | reverse complement strand
CAACGTCGTCCGCAAGCTCCTCAGCGAGAAGCCCGCGATCGCCGGCATCACCCTGCCGGGAATGCCGATGGGATCGCCTGGCATGACCGGCACCAAGACTGAAAAATTCGTGATCTACACCGTGCCAAAGGACGGCAAGGTACAGGAGGTTTACGCGACGGAATGACCAGGATGACTCGCACTGTCTCAGTCGACAGATCAGGCGCGTCCGCCTCGCGCCGCTGGATAATACTTCTGCTGGTGGTCATCGGCTTCGCGGGGCTTGGGGGCATATTCATGCTCCGCTCCCCCGTCGCCCCGTCGCTTGAGGGCATTCCAAGAGGGTTCGTACTGAAGGAAGTCCCGAGGCCAGTGCCAGATGTCCAGTTCACAGATGGCGAAGGGCGTCCGCGCGCGCTCGCGGATTTCCGCGGCAAAGTCGTCTTGCTCAACATGTGGGCAACCTGGTGCCTGCCATGCCGCAAGGAGATGCCCACCCTCGATCGGCTTCAGGCGGCGCTGGGCGGCGGCGGCTTTGAGGTCGTCGCCCTCTCGGTTGACCGCCAGGGAGCGGAGGCAGTGAAGGCGTTCTACTCGGAGATCGGGGTGCGGAACCTCGCCGTCCACGTCGACGCCAGCGGTCAAGCGCTCTCCGCCCTTGCGGCGGTCGGATTGCCTACGACAATCCTGATCGACGCCGAGGGGCGCGAACTCGGCCGCCTGATGGGTCCCGCCGAATGGGACGCGAAGGACATGGTCGCGTTCCTCAAGCCGATCGTCGAAAGGGAGGCGGGACGCGGGGCCGTCCCCGAGAAAAAGGAAGGTACGCTATGATCGACTTTGCTTCCGGACGCTTCACAGTTTCCCTGGCGCGGGTCCTTCACTTGGTAGCGCTGGCGATTGCCACGATGATCGCGTTGATCGCCCCCGCCTCGGCACACTCGCTCGAGGAGGTCGACCAGGGCCTCCGTGACAAGGAGAAATATTTCCAGGCCATCGACAGCGAAGCGCCGGGGTTCTCGTTGCTGGACGCGGACGGGCATGCCGTCAGCCTTTCCGATCTCCGCGGCAAGGTTGTTGTCCTGAATTTCGTCTACACCAACTGTCCGGACGTCTGCCCGCTTCACGCGGAACGGATCGCCGAGATTCAGAAGATGGTCAACCAGACGCCGATGAAGGAGATGGTCGAGTTCGTCACCATCACCACGGACCCGAAGCGCGACAACGGCCCGGTCCTCAGCGACTATGGCGAGGCGCATGGACTCGATCCCGTAAACTGGGTTTTCCTGACGTCTGCGCCGGACAGGCCCGAGGACACGACCCGCAAGCTCGCCGAGGCCTACGGACTCAAATTTACGGAAGGCGAGGACGGCATGCAAATGCACGGGATCGTCACCCACGTGATCGACCAGGACGGCCGTCTTCGCGCCCGGTTTCACGGGCTGAAGTTCGAGCCGGTCAACTTTGTCGTCTTCATCAATGCGCTGACAAACCGGACCCAAAAACCGCATCCGCATCCGCAGCCCGGCTTTTGGGACAAGCTCAAAGGATCGCTTCCATGGTAGCAGACGCGCCGAAAGAATTGGCATCCGGCTCGCCCGAGCCGAACGCCAACACTGGGAAGCAGTCACGGGGCCTGAAAGCCTTGGTGTTCACCTCATTTGCCCTGGCCGGGCTGTCGGTCGTGTTCTCCGCTCTGGCGCTGCTGTTCGCGGCCGGCATTCTTCCACCGCTTCGCGGTACTGACGATCTCGAGCATCGACTACGGGCCTATCTGCTCGACAACCCCGGGGTGATCGTCGAATCCGTCAACGGCATGGAACTCCGTCGGCAGGCTGCGGTCGAGAGCGAAGTGACTGCCGTCCTCTCGGAACGGCGCGATGAAATCTTCAACGATCCCGATTCTCCGCTCGGGGCCAATCCCCAGGGCGACGCCATTCTCGTGGAGTTCTTCGATTACAACTGCCCGTACTGCCGTCAGGCGACGCCGATGCTCGATAGACTCGAGCAGGAGGACAAGGGACTGCGCCTCGTTTTCAAGGAATTTCCGATCCTCGGTCCAGGCTCGGTCTTTGCCGCCCGAGCTGCGCTCGCAAGCCAGAAACAGGGCAAATACCTCGCCTTCCACAAGGCGATGATGGCCTACCAGGGCCGCATAACGGAAACCTCCAGCCTCGAAGTCGCAGCCGATGTTGGTCTCGATGTCGAGAAATTGAAACAAGACATGAAGGACCCGGCACTTGACGAAACCATCAGGCGCAACATCGCGCTCGCACAGGTGTTGCGCATCTCGGGTACTCCGAGCTTCGTCGCGGGTCGGGAGATCGTGCAAGGTCTGACCGACGCGGGCGGGATGAAGCGGCTGATCGCATCGGCACGGGGGAGCTAGGCACCGATGTCGGCGAGGACGGTTCTCTTCTCAGTACTGGGAACTGCCGTGGTGGGCTTGGGGCTCGTAGGGGCATGGCCCTGGCTGGCCGCTCAGACTTCGAACGGCGATGCGTCGGCCACGCTGGGGAAGACGCTCTATGCGAAGCATTGCGCCACCTGTCACGGAGCGAACCTCGAAGGCCAGCGGGACTGGAAACGCCCGCTGCCCTCCGGACGCATGCCCGCGCCGCCGCACGATGCGTCCGGCCACACCTGGCATCATGCGGACGGCGTGCTCTTCCGCATTACCAGGGAAGGACCGGCAGCAGTTGTCGGCGGGGTTACCGAAGCGATATGCCGGCCTTCGGGAATATCATGAGCGACAAAGAAATCCGCGCAGTGCTCGCCTTCATCAAAAGCACTTGGCCAGTGCAGGAGCGCGAGTATCAGGCGGAGATCAGCCGTCGTGAACGGGAACCAACTCTGTGACAGAGGGCGCGCGCCACTCGGATCATCGTTACTTCGGCTGATCGATGGTCTGTCCTTTGGTCAAGATTCTCTGCCCAATCCACGTTTCTGGCAGGAACTTCAGTGCTTCGGGTCCGTTGAAAACGACCACTTGAGGATATGCCCCTTCAGTCCCTAGCTTGACCCTATTGGTCTCGCCCGGCGGTTTAGAAAAACGGGTACGTACCTCACGTCAAGTGCCACATTTTCATCTTGTACCCCTATGACTTTAGACTAAAGTCGCATGTGCCGGAGGCCGCAGGGAGGCGGCTTCTCACAAAAAAGATGTCAATTCCTGGGAGGAAAATGATGCAGAATTCCGATATCGCAATACCACCAAAAGACCTCAATATGCTCCAGTCAGTTCTTGACGCTTGGTGCACACAGCAGCGCATTCCGCGCAAGGAAGCGACTGCAGAAGCGAAGATATTGATCAACGAGTACAAGCGCGGCACGCGCTCGCAGATCAAACTTATCGATGCACTTATAAACAGCACCACGCACTAGCGGGCTCCACCGCCGCTTATCGTCGAGAACCCGGCCTGATCAGCCGGGTTTTTCACGCCGAAATAACACGCGATGACAAATCGCGTAGTAAACAGTATGAAGTCCCGATTGCACACGAGATACATAATAAAATCAATTGCTTAGATGGGGTATTCGGCTCGGCACCTCATCTTTTGGCGGTTTGAAACTGTGGCAGGGGTGCTGCGCTTCGAGTGATGATAAAACGTGGTCCGTACAAAACAGCCACAAGCATCAGAAAGGAAGCGCAGCGTGAACCACTATGTTGGATTAGACGTCTCCGTGAAAGAGACTTCCGTGTGCATCGTTGATGAAGCGGGAACGATTTGCAAAGAGGTAAAAGTCACCAGCCACCCTGATGATCTCATCGCGGTTCTCAGCAATTCTGGTTGGCGTCTGGTGCGTATTGGCCTTGAAGCGGGGCCATTGTCGCAATGGCTATTCGAAGGTCTTGCCAACGCCGGGCTACCGGCTGTTTGCATCGAAACTCGACACACCAAAGCCTTCCTCAAGGCGACAGTGAATAAAACCGATCGTAATGATGCCCGGGGTATTGCCCAAATGATGCGGGTTAACCTGTTTCGTCCTGTGCATGTCAAAACGGTGTCGAGCCAGCAACGACGCGCCTTACTCACTGCTCGTAAGCTAATATCCAATAAGGCAAGAGACATCGAGAATGACATCCGCGGGTTACTGCGTAACTTCGGTCTCAAGGTTGGCGTCATCGGGCGAATTGGTTTTGCAGCTCGGATACGGGAACTTCTTGAAGGTGTGCCCGATCTGCAGCACATCATTGAACCGTTGCTGGAGGCAAGACAGCAACTTTGGGAGACCTTTACAACTCTGCACCGAAGACTGCTATCGATCGTTCGAGACGATGCGACCTGCCGACGTTTGATGACCATTCCAGGCGTTGGGCCGGTGGTGGCTTTGGGCTTTGTCAGCACGATCGACATACCTGGCCGCTTCAAAAACTCCAAAGCGGTTGGTCCTGCGCTGGGGCTAACCCCGGTTTTGAATCAATCGGGCGAGAGTAGCCGTGTCGGCCGTGTCTCTCTGTGTGGTGACGAAATGATGAGAACGCTGCTTTATGAGGCGGCCCAAGTCATGCTGACTGTGGTCAGAAAATGGTCCTGGCTAAAAGCATGGGCAATGAATATCGCTAAACGCCGTGGCCACCAGAAAGCGATCGTGGCGCTGGCACGGCGGCTTGCGGTGATAATGCATCGCATGTGGAGCGATGGCACAGAGTTCCACTGGTCAAAAAACGGCGGACTGGCAAAGGCCTGAGACTTTTTACAGCAAGACAAAAGGTTCCACTGACTGGTGGAAAAATGTCCTTCGCGGGACGATGAAGGAAGTGAGTCCGCTATGGAACTTGTGCCGATTGGATCAATCCGACCAGGACGCCACTTAGATTGTTCCACTTCTTTCAACTGACCCCATAATGGGAGGGGCGAGACCCGATCCCGAAGAGAAGCAAGGCCCCGTGAACGACGTCAGATGCCGGTGTAAATGGAAGCTCGACAGCGCTTGACTTCAACACGCCGAATAGAGAAGTTCCATAATATATCTTATCCCATCGGTTATGTTATATCATCACACCGTTATGTCGAGACCTTTGCCTTCGCCGATCGTCGGCCGGACGTGCGCTGGAAGGGCATTCCCTGCCCTACAGGACGTTCCCAGCGTGTGACGCATGCGGCGAGCACCCAGAACAAGGTTACGATGTGCTGGCCTTATCAAAGAAGCGTCAGGATCAGCAACCAACGTCGAAGGTGACGAGTAACAGCGAGAAGATCGGCTACACGCAGAGGTGATTGCCGAGAAACTCGGACGGCATCGATCGACGATTTTGCGCGAGCTCAGACGCAATACGTTCGAGGATCAGCAGATGCCGGACCTTACGGTGTGAAAGGCTCGGTCTTGTCAACTCTCCTATACAGTTAACTTCCCGCCTGCGGCAACGATTTGTTCGATCGTGTCCACGTCGAGATGTGCCGCGTCGCCGATGTCGACATCGACAACTGGTAGCCCTGCCATCTCGATGATATGCCGCGCGCCGACATCGCCTTCGAGACCCAGCACGGTATGATAAAGCGATCGTGGCAGAATGACCGGATTTCCACGCCTTCTCCCGGAAACCGCTCGGATGATCGCCCGGCCGGCCGCCTCCTTGAATGCGTCGATCAAAGTGTTCAGGTTGGCCGTCGAAACGCCCGGCATATCCGCGAGCATAACAAGAATACCATCAGCGCCGCACGCAAGGGCGTGCACGAATCCGGCTGCCAGAGAGCTTGCCATACCGGACGCGTAGTCGGCGTTGAAGATCGGCGTCACGCTCAAGCCTTCAAGCGCGGCTTCAATTTCGCCACGGCGATGACCCGTCACGACTCTGACTGAAGCAGCCCTGCTGGCAACAGCAATGGATGTCGAGCGGCGAACCAGCGGCATCCCGTCGAATTCCGCCAGCAGCTTGTGCTGGCCGCCCTCGCCCATGCGGCGCGCCCTCCCGGCGGCAAGCAGGACGATTGCAACGGAAGCATCCGCGCGTTTTCTGGCAGGTAGGTCACGCGACTGCGGCCGCGATTGTATCTCCATCAGCAGACCTCCGACGCCCATTCCGGTCACGTCGTGCACGCCCGGCTCCTCGCCAGCCAGAATGCGGTCGAGAATCCAATCGAAGCCGTTCTGCTTCAGGCTGCGGGCGCAGCCCGGAGCCCCAACGACATAAGTTTCCCCGATGCGGCCGAGGACCATCAGATTCCCTGGATCGACCGGCATGCCGACGCTCAAGACATGCCCGCCCGCCTCGCGGATCGCCTGTGGAATGACATCCGCCGCGTCGATGACCGCCGAGGCGCCGAAGATGATGACAAGCTTCGGTGTTTCCTGCGGAATCGCGATGACATTCTGGATCGAAGCCGCAAGCGCCTTGATCTCATGCGGCACGCGCTGTTCCCGGGAGAGCCGGTTATCGGATGCGGCCAGCCGCCGCTCCAGGATGCGCGCAGTTTTGTCCATTACCGGCACTTTCAGCGAACTCAGTTCCGTGGCGATCAAGGAAATGGCATGTTTGGTAAACAGCTTCACTTGAAATGGGGCAGTCGCGCGGAGTTCCGCACAAGCGGCCTCGATCTTCGCGATTGGAACCGCCAGCGGAATGATCTTGAAGGTCGCCACCATATCGCCGGAGCTGACATGCGTATGGTCTGCAAGACAGGCAAGCGTGATCGCCGGATCAATGCGGTTCAGCCGATCAACAGCCTCCTGGTTAGCCACGAAAAGCCCGTCAGCCCCGGCATAGATGTTAACGCGGCCTGTGGCGGCCTCCGAGAAGCGGAGGTGATCGGGCGCTATCGCCTCCCTGAGTTGCGCCGCGGCTTCGTTTTCGCCGAGATCGCCGTCCTCGAGGCGTGCCGCGACAATCCTCTCGATGCCTGCGCTTTTCAGCCGGTCAATGTCCCTGACATCAACCACATGCCCTTTCTGCAGCGCCCCGCCCGGAATCTTGATCGAATGGGCGAGCAGAAGCCCTTCTGCACCCTGCACATCGAATTCGCCAAAGATCATGGTTTGTCACCTTTTGGAGGAGCGCAGGGCCTGGATGATCTGCGCCACAATTGCCACGGCGATCTCCGCCGGGCTTGACGCACCAATATCAAGTCCGATCGGCCCATGGATCCTCGCCAACTCCTCGTCGGAAAAGCCTTCCTTCTTCAGCCTTTCAAGACGCGAGCCATGGGTCTTGCGGCTGCCAAGCGCCCCGACATAGAAACAGCCGCTTCGCAGGGCCTTAGCAATCGGGAAGTCGTCAATCTTGGGGTCATGCGTGACCGCGACAACGGCCGTATAGGCGTCGAGCGGACTGTCCTCGAGGACATCAACCGGCCAGCCAGCGGTCAGATCTATCCCTGCGAAACGCTCCGGCGTTGCGAACGCAGTTCGCGGATCGATGATGCGCACGTCGAAACCGGCAAGAGCCGCTATCTGCGCTAGGAACTGGCTGATATGCACCGCGCCAATAATGACGAGGTGCGGTGGCGGCACATGCACGTTCAGGAAGTATGTGCCGCCAGCAATCACAAAAGTCCCCGACGTTCCGGAACGAAATGTCGTCACGACGGCCTCGCGAAGCGCGCCATCAACGGGCTCGCCTTCGAGGATCACCTGATCGGTTCCACGTTCCATATCCGTGACCAGCATCACCGCTCGACGCGCCCTCCGGGCGGCATTGAGCCGTTTCAAATTCGCAGTGTCCATCATTCGAGCCTTTCAACAAGGACACGGATGCGGCCGCCGCAGGATAGCCCGACGCGCCAGGCAGTTTCGTCAGCAACCCCGAACTCCAGCATCCTTGCTTTACCGTCGCCGATGACATCCACCGCCTCCGCGATAACCGCGCCTTCAACACAGCCGCCGGACACTGACCCTTCGAAATTGCCGTCGCCATCGATCACCAGAGAGCTACCGAC
Organism: Pararhizobium sp. LjRoot255; assembly: GCF_964252905.1. Taxonomy (NCBI): domain Bacteria; kingdom Pseudomonadati; phylum Pseudomonadota; class Alphaproteobacteria; order Hyphomicrobiales; family Rhizobiaceae; genus Pararhizobium; species Pararhizobium sp. LjRoot255. The sequence continues at coordinate 149,906 of NZ_CAXUPQ020000003.1, read as the reverse complement.
AGGACGCGGCGCTGAACCCCAGGTTTCGATGACGGTCGCGACGGCCACGTCACGCCCGCTCTGTTTCCATTTCTCTGCCGTCATCAAAGGATCGGGCTTTGACACGTTACGAATTTCGCTGCCTCCTTATCGGGTTGACCGATTGCTTTCCGAACGACCTCTTGTGAAGTTATTCTTTTCTTCAGCCTCTCGGTCATGAGATGGGCGATGGTAGGTGGCTATGATAGCGCGGATACGAGTGGACACTTCGTCCACAGCAGTATTCGCATCGACACGTGTCACTAGACCGCGCTTCTCATAGAAGGGGATCATGCGAGTTGTTGCCCCGTACTCCTGAAGCCTTTTTCGTAGCACGTCGGCATTATCGTCTGAACGCACGGCATGGCCGGCGGCCTTGGACTGCATTGCTCGATGCTCAACCCGGCTCAAGAGAACGTCCTCTGGAATCTCAAATAGGAGGTCACCCGTGGAGAGATGCCAGTCGTTCCGCCTGGGTTCCCTTGCCGGCTCCGGGCGGGCCAATACGCATTAGATTAACCATGCTTAGACCCTCGCAGGGGAGAGGGATGTTTGGGGGTGAGAACTGTCATGGGAGGTAACCTCCAATCGATAGCGTTATGCCTGCACGAGCAGCGTTTCAAGCAGACGGCGGGCAACATCGCCGAAATGGACCGGTCGCCGCGACAAGCGATCGATATTGACGTGCACGAAGAAACCTTCTGCCGTTGCAACTTCCTCTTCGTTGCGGAAGAGACCGATCTCATATGTAACTGACGAGTTGCCGAGCTTCGCCACCCGGATGCCGGCGGTGACCACGTCTGGAAACGCCATTTCCGCATGATAGCGGCAGCCCGTTTCGACCACCAGGAAGACTTCCGAGCCTCCCTTCATGTCCAGCGCGCCGTTCTCGATCAGGAAGCCGTTCACCGCCGTATCGAACAAGCTGTAATGAACGACATTGTTCATGTGGCCATATATGTCGTTGTCCGACCAACGGGTCGTGACTGTGCGGAAAATCCTGTAGGCGGACCGCCCGCTCGGACGAGGACGTTCCGCCATCACCAGGCCGCCTTGTAGATGGAAAGGGCGTCCGCTTCGTTCACGTCACGCGGGTTGTTGATCAGCAGCCTCGTTTGCTTCATCGCATCGCGCGCCATACCGGAGAGATGTTCCTCGCTAATGCCGACATCGCGCAGGCGCGGTTGAAGCCCAAGACTAGCCGAAAGAGCGGCGAGCCGGTCGATGAATGCGGCGCAGCGCTCTTGGCTGCTTTGCTCGGGCGCGAGATCCGGAAAGGCATCGGCGGCAATCTCCGCGTAGGCAGCGACCGCAGCGGGCGCGTTGAAGCGCAGGACATGTGGCAGTACGAGCGCGTTGGAAAGGCCGTGTGGAATGTGGAACGTCCCGCCGATGGGGTAGGCAAGCGCATGCACAGCAGCGACAGGCGAGTTTGCAAAGGCTTGGCCCGCGAGCATGGAACCGAGAAGCATCGCTCCCCTCGCCTCTCGGTTCTTGCCGTCAAAGACCGCCTTTTCGATGTTGGCGCCGAGCAGTTGCAGCGCCTGCCGAGCAAGCATTTTAGACAAGGGATTGTTGTTTGCGCTTCTGGATGTATAGGCTTCGATCGCATGCACCATCGCATCGATGCCGGTCGCTGCGGTGATGTGAGCCGGAAGCGCAAGCATGAGGTCTGGATCGAGGACTGCGATATCGGGCAGGATGATCGGCGATGAGACCCCACGCTTTTCATCGCCGCCGACGGTGATGATCGAGACGGGCGTCATCTCCGATCCCGTTCCCGCTGTGGTCGGCACGAGCACGAGTGGCAATCGCGGCCCTTTGGCGTTGCCAACACCCCAGGCTCCGTCGATGTCCTCTCCCGAACCGCACAGCAGGGCAACCAACTTGGCGACGTCGAGCGAGGAACCACCGCCGAACCCAATTACGCCGGTGGCGCCGCCGGCCTTGGCGGCATCGGTCGCGGACTGAACTGTCGCAAGCGAAGGGTCGGCTTCGACCTTGTCGAAGACCGTCGCCTCGATGCCCGCCGCGGCCAACGAAGAGAGCGCCGGGTCGCAAAGACCGAGTTTGCGCAATCCCGGATCGGTGACGAAAAGGACGCGCTCACCGAGCTTCCTCCTGACGAGACCGCCGATTTCAGAAGAGGCTCCCGCTCGGAACACAATCTGGGCGGTGGTACTGAATACAAAGGGTTTCATCCTTTTCTCCTTGATGTTTTCCGCCCGTATCACGCAGCCGGGAGGCTCTCCCGAAGCTTGACGCGCAGAATTTTGCCGGAGCCCGTTCGTGGGATTTCACTGACAATGAGGAACCTGTCCGGCACCTTGTAGACTGACAGGCGATCCCTACAGTGACGGATCAAAGCCTCTTCATCGAAATTTACCGCGGACTTGAGGACGATGCATGCCACAGGCACTTCTCCCAGCATTGCGTGCGGAACGCCGATGACGGCGCAGTCGATAATCGCGTGGTGGAGGAGGATCGTCTCCTCGACCTCGGCGGGCGCAATGTTCTGGCCACCACGAATGATCAGTTCCTTCAAGCGGCCGGTGATGGTCAGGAATCCGTTGGCGTCGCTGCGTGCCAGATCCCCGGTGTGGTACCATCCCTCGACAATTGCTTTTTGCGTCTCCTGAGGTTTGTTGTGGTACGCCTGCATCAGATTGGGGCCTTTGCAAATCAGTTCGCCTTCCGTGCCGAAGGGCACATCCGCGCCCGTTTTCGGATCGACCAGCCGAACCGTCAGACCCGGGAGTGGCAAGCCGCATGAACCCGGAACGCGCCATTTGCCGGGCCAGTTCATGGTAACCATTGTCGATGTTTCGGTAATCCCGTAGCCATCGAGCAAGGGAACGTCAAAAAACTCTTCGAAATCCGTGTTCAGCGACCCCGGCAGGATTGCTCCCGCCGAAACGCAGAGCCGAACGGAAGACAACAACTTTTCGCCGCTCGTCTGGCATGCCGACAGGAAATAATGAAAGACCGTCGGGACGCCAGGCATGAATGTGAAGCGCCCCGTCCGTAGAAGCTCCGTCGCATGAGACGTTGAGAACTTCTCCATGATGTATTCGCTCGCGGCGGTCGCAATGATCGAGAGAACGGCGACGTTCAGCGCATAGGAGTGGTAGAGGGGAAGTGTATTGAGAACGACATCCTTGTGGCTCAGTCCGGCAATGGGCGCCCAACATGCGGCCGTGACCCAAAGCATGGAGCGGGTCGAAAGCGACACGCCTTTTGGCTGGCCCGTCGTGCCGGATGTGTAAACGATGTAGGCGGGGCGATCGATGTCGCTATCGTCGTCAAAATCGGATGCGCGTGTCTGGGTGAGCGTTGTGAAATCAGCCAGATTTCTCTCGAAACCGTCCGTAATCAGCACTGTCGAGCGCCCGAGATTTTGCAGCAGCGCTTCGATTGACTGGCGTCTGGCCGACTGCGCGAATACGAACGCGCAATCCGCATCTGTTACGCGATAGCTTAGTTCGGCGTCGGTCGAGTCAATACTGACCGGAACGGCGACGCCGCCGGCACGGACCGTCGCAAGACATGCGACGACCCAGTTGACAGTATTCGGCAATAAGATCGCTACCTTCTGTCCTTTTTGAAGGCCCAAGGTCACCAGTTGAGATGCCAGGTTTTCGGTTTCCACGTTCAATTGCTCGTAGGAAACAGCCCTGCTCTTGTCCTCGAACGCAAGTTTTTCAGGATAGAGGCGGGCATTCCGTCGGAGAATCTCTCCGACTGGCGCAATAAGCTCGAAGTGTATCATGTTGTCTCCTCCCTGCTCCTCCGGGTCACACCATGCAGAAACCGCCGTTGACGCTGATCACTTGCCCGGTCACCCAGGATGACGCATCCGATGCCAGGAACGTTACCATCGGCGCGACATCATCGGGTTTACCGATGCGGCGCAAGGGATAGGCCTTGACGATCTTCTCTCGGTTCTTGGCCAGGAATTCCGGATCCGAATGCGAAGTCTCGATCAGACCAAGCGAGACCGTGTTGACCGTGATGTTGTTGCGGCCGAATTCGCGCGCCAGAGACTTGCCGAGCGCGATGGTCCCACCGCGCGCTGCTGCGGCAAGCGCCAGATTGGCTTCTCCGATGCGTGAGCTGTCGCCGACGAGATTGACGATACGACCGGAATTTTGCTCGATCATCAGCGGCGCAATTGCATGGCAGCAATTGATTGTGCCATAGAGGCACACGTCGATCTGCTTTTTCCATTCTTCAGGGGTGGAATCAACGAACCGCTGGTATTTGACGTAACCGGCATTGTTGACCAGCACATCGATCGTGCCCAAGTCAGCCTTGACGGCAGCGACCATGGCCCTGACCTGCTCGTTGTCGCTGATATCGGCTCGATAGGCCCTCGCCTTTCCGCCGGCTGCCTCAATGGACCTGACGACAGCTTGCGCCTCATCCTGTGAACGGCTGTAATTCACCGCGACGATGGCGCCTTCGGCCGCGAGTGAGCGGGCAATGTCTCCGCCTACGTCTCGGCCGCCGCCTGTCACAAGCGCGATCTTGCCGTTCAGATTGGTCTGCATTTGATTATCTCCTTGATGTGACGGCTGCCGGATCAGCGCAAATTGCCGTGGCATTCATAGAATGAACACCGTATTATTTTCCCAGGAACAGTGGTGGACGCTTCTCCTTGAAGGCCCGTCGCCCTTCGAGATAGTCACCGCTGTCACTCGCCAGATCGATCAACTTCTCTGCCGAGGCTCGATCGAGTTCACCGCGCGCACAACCATTTAAGATGAATTTGGCACCTTTGATCGTAAGAGGAGCGTTCTCGGCCATCTCTGCAGCCCGACTGCGAGCAGCGGAAAGTGCATCGTCCCCGACCTGGTCGACGAAGCCGTTGATGAGGGCATCGTCGGCACTGAACCGCTTTCCCGTGTAGAGAATGCGCTTTGCCTCGGTGACACCAACAAGCGAGAAGAGCTTGCGTGTCGCGGAGACGCCATAAACGATAGAAAGACGCGCGGCCGGGATACTAAAAATCGCACCATTCTGCGCAACTCGGAAATCGCAGGACATGGCAAGATGAGCGGCTCCGCCGAGGCAATAGCCTCGCAGGGCCGCAATCGTCGGCTTGGAAACCCGGTAGATCGCGTCGCCCGCAGCATCGACCGCGATCTCGTAACGCTTGCTTTCCTCGAGCCCACTGCGGACGGCTTCGAACTCGCTGATGTCCGCGCCCGCCGAAAAGTCGTTGCCAGAGCCTGTCAGAATGATCGAACGCACAGCAGGATTATCGTTGAATCCCTCAAACAGTTCAGCCAGATGCTGCCACATCTGATAGGTGACGGCATTTCGTTGGTGAGGCCGGTTCAACGTGACAACGGCAACCCCATCCTTGGTCTCCACGACGATATCGCTCATCTGCCTGCCCTATCGAACGTTCATTGGAAGCCCGACCCCACAGGGACCGGGCAACGTATGGTCAGTGCTTGACAAGCGGGCACTTACTGTCGGAAAGCGGCCGGAAAGCCTTGTCCCCAGGGATTGTCGTGACAAGCTTGAGAAGGTCCCACTCGCCCTTGGATTCGTCAGGCGTTTTCACGTGGTAGACGTACATGTCGTGAACCATCCGGCCATCCTCACGAATCTTCCCGTTCTTGGCAAAGAAGTCGTTGACGGGAGTTTCCCGCATCTTCTCCATAACCTTCTTGGTATCGGTCGTACCGATGGCCTGTACCGCCCTGAGGTAGTGCATCGTCGACGAGTAGTCGCCGGCATCTCCCATATGCGGCGGACGTCCGACGCGCTCTTCGAACTTTTTGGCGAACGCCCTCGTCTCGTCATCGCGATCCCAATAGAATGCACTGGTCAGGATCATCCCCTGGGCCGTTTCCAGGCCGAGCGAGTGCACGTCGGTGTCCCACACTAGCAGGCCCGCCACGGTCTTTCCGGACGCAGCGAGACCGAACTCCGCGGCAGACTTGACCGCATTCACGAAGGTTGTGCCGGAACCGGCCATCGCGACGACTTGAGCCGGCGATGCTTGTGCCTGCAGCATGAAGGCACTATGGTCCGAGGTTTCGATGGGATAGCGAACCGTACCCGAAACTTCTCCGCCATTTGCCTTCACAATTTGCGTCGCGTCAGCCTCGAGCGCGTGACCGAAGGCATAGTCAGCGGTCAAAAAGAACCAGTTCTTCAAGCCCTGCCGGATAAGCTCGTTGGCAGTGCCGTTGGCTAGGGCGTAGGTGTCGTAGGAATAATGGATGCTGTTTGGGGTGCAGCTGTCATTCGTCAGGCGTGACGAGCCAGACCCGTTGACGATCGCGATCTTGTCCTCGTCCTTCGCAACCTGCGTGACAGCAAGGGCAATACCGGAATTGATCAGGTTGTTGATCATCGTGACGCCCTGCGATTCATACCACTCGCGAGCAGTTGAAACCGCGACCTCAGGTTTGTTCTGATGATCTGCGACGACGACCTCCAGCGGACGGTCTAGAACTTTGCCGCCGAAATCCTCGACGGCCATCTTCACTGCCGCAATCGCACCCTCGCCGGCCTCGTGAGAAAACTGGCCGCTGACATCGGTCAGCACGCCAATGCGAACGGGGTCTGCGGCCTGCCCGAAAACAGGCAACGGCAAGACGCCAACGGCGATGCCACAGGACAGTAACACCTTCAAAGCTCTCATAATTCACCCTCCCAAGTGCCGCGCCAAACTCCTCCGGCACGTTTAATGAAACTTGCTCTATCATACCTTGCATGTTCTTTTCCAAGGAAAATGTGCGCTGCAATAGGTAACATATGTAAGGTAAGCAGAATTTATAACGATATGCAAGCTTGCATTATTAGACTTTGTATGTTTTTCTGCTTTCACCGTCGGCGAAGCGTTGGTGATACGGACTAGCTGTCCGCCACCCGTTGAAGGAGAGAGTCGCGGCGGTAAGGGAGGATACATTGTTGAATACCGCACCCATTCTAGAGGCGCGTGAACTGACACGCTCATTCGGCGGCTTCGTTGCCGTGCAGAATGTGAACCTGAAGATCAAGCCGGGCACGATTCACGCGTTGATCGGGCCCAACGGTGCGGGGAAAAGCACACTCTTCAATCTCTTGACGAAGTTTCTCCCACCCAGCAGCGGCCGGATCTTCTTCAAGGATCAGGACATCACGTCAATGGCGCCCGCCGACATTGCCCGTCTCAGGCTTGTCAGATCGTTTCAGATATCATCGGTCTTCCCGCATCTCAGCGCACGGGAGAATGTCCGCGTAGCCCTGCAGGCCCGCGAGCGAGAGACATTTGCCTTCTGGAAATCCAACGCGACGCTTCGCCGCTTCAACGAGGAAGCGACTGCGCTTCTGGAAAGCGTTGGACTTGCCGATCGGGCACAGGCGAAAGCCAGCGAATTGTCCTATGGGCGAAAACGCGCACTGGAACTTGCCACGACGCTTGCGCTGGATCCGGAGGTGCTCCTCCTGGACGAGCCGATGGCAGGAATGGGAACCGAAGACATCGGCCGGACCGCCGCCTTGATCCGCAGTGTTGGAAAAGGCCGCACGGTTCTCATGGTCGAACATAATCTGGGCGTTGTCGCCGATTTGTCCGATAGGATCACCGTTTTACGACGCGGAGAAATCATCGCCGAAGGAACCTATTCCGATGTCTCTTCCAACAGCGAGGTCCGCAAGGCCTATATGGGAGGAGCTCATGGCTGAATCCGCACTCCTGCGCGTCAATAATCTCGAGGCATGGTACGGCGAAAGTCATGTTTTGCATGGCGTCAATTTCAACGTGCATAAAGGCGAAGTTGTCACCCTGATCGGGCGCAACGGTGCAGGAAAGTCAACGACGCTCCGCAGTTTGGTCGGAGTGGTCGGGAAGCGACGAGGCTCGAGCATTTACAAGGGCATCGAACTATTGTCGCTCGCACCACACAAGGTGGCGCGTCTGGGCATTGGCTATGTGCCGGAAGAGCGTGGCATATTCTCTTCTCTGAATGTGATCGAAAACCTAATGTTGCCGCCGGCGTGGCAGGCTGGCGGCATGGAAGTCGACGAGATCTTCAGCCTTTTTCCAAACCTCAAGGGTCGTGACAATACGTCCGGTACACGATTGTCGGGCGGTGAGCAGCAAATGCTTGCAATTGGAAGGATCCTGCGCACCGGTGCCGATTTCATTCTTCTGGATGAGCCAACCGAGGGCATCGCGCCGGTTATCATCGAAGAAATAGGTGCTGCCCTGCGCGTTTTGAAGGACCGGGGCATGACGATCATCCTGGTCGAACAAAACCTCCGGTTCGCCGCCTCGGTTGCCGACCGCCATTTCGTCCTCGATCAAGGAAAGGTCATCGACGAGATTTCCAACAACACACTCGATGCCAACATGGACCGACTGAACCGCTATCTCGGGGTCTGATCCATGACGCGCGATTACAAATAGGTATTGTCTGATGGCTGATATCTACGGCGTTCCGATCACCGTGCTGCTCGGCCAACTGTTGCTTGGTCTGATCAACGGGTCATTTTATGCTCTTTTGAGCCTAGGGTTAGCGATCATTTTCGGCATGCTGAACGTGGTTAACTTCGCTCATGGCGCTTTCTACATGCTGGGCGGCTTTGCCGCCTGGTTTTTGCTTTCAAAACTGGGGCTGGGATACTGGCCGACGCTGATTGCGGCACCTATCGCAGTCGGCATTCTCGGAATCATGGTGGAGCGCGTTCTCCTCAGGCGGCTTTACCGGATGGACCACCTCTACAGCCTCCTCCTTACCTTCGGCATAGCCCTCATGCTCGAGGGACTCTTCCGCCACATCTTTGGTGCGGCAGGCAAGCCCTATCCCGTTCCGCCTTCGCTGATGGGAGGCATCAATCTTGGATTCATGTTCCTCCCGATGTATCGCGCTTGGGTGATCGCAGTCTCGCTGGTGATCTGCATTCTGACGTGGTTGGCGATCGAGCGCACCAAGCTCGGTGCGTATCTGCGGGCGGCGACAGAAAACCCGGCGTTGGTTCAAGCATTCGGCATCAACGTGCCGCTGATGCTGACGTTGACCTATGCTTTCTGTGTCGGGCTATCCGGCTTTGCGGGAGCGTTGGCCGCACCGCTCTACCAAGTCAGCCCCGGAATGGGATCGAGCATAATCATCGTTGTCTTCGCCGTGGTCGTCATCGGCGGAATGGGATCGATCGGAGGCGCAATCGTTACCGCTCTCGCCCTAGGTATCATCGAAGGACTGACCAAGACCTTCTACCCTGCGGCCTCATCGATCGCGGTGTTCATCGTGATGGTGCTGGTCATTCTCATCCGGCCGTCCGGCCTGTTTAGTCGCGAGGCCTGATCATGAATAGCTCGAACATTTCCTCGTCTTTTCTGGTTAGGGTTAGAGCCGGAACCTATCTGCTGGTCGCGATCGGCGTGCTGATGCTGGTTGCACCCCAAGTCGTTTACCCTCTCTTCCTCATCAAAATCCTCTGTTTTGTGCTGTTCGCCGCAGCGTTCAATCTCGTGCTGGGTTATGCCGGCCTACTCTCCTTCGGCCATGCGGCCTTCTTCGGTGGGGCCGCGTACATCGCCGCACATGCCGCCAAAGTCTGGCATTTTCCGTTTGAGCTTGCTGTGCTCTCGGGAACCGTCTTTGCAGCCTGCCTCGGTTTCGTATTCGGCGCGCTGGCCATTCGCCGTCACGGCATCTACCTCGCAATGATCACATTGGCGCTCGCCCAAATGGTCTACTTCCTGGCGGTGCAGATGCCCTTTACAGGCGGCGAAGATGGCATCCAGGCCGTACCACGCGGATACCTTCTCGGCGTAATCGATCTCCGCAGCATCACGTCAATGTACTACACCGTGCTTGGTGGGACGGTTATTGGCCTTGTGATCATATGGCGCGCCGTCAATTCGCCTTTCGGCCACATCCTGTCGGCCATCCGTGAAAATGAAACCCGCGTCACGTCCCTCGGACTCAAGCCGGAGCGCTACAAGCTGATCGCATTTACGCTATCGGCCGCGTTGTCTGGTTTTGCCGGGTCCATGAAGGCAATCGCCTTTCAGCTGGCGTCTCTCGTCGACGTTACGTGGCATATGTCTGGAGAGGTCATCCTGATGACGCTGCTTGGTGGCATGGGAACGCTGATTGGTCCGATCGTCGGGGCAAGTCTTGTCGTCGGGCTGGAGCATTTCCTGTCGACAAGCGGCCTGCCGATCACCTTTATTATTGGTCTGTTCTTCGTCGTTTGCGTCATGATGTTCAGACGGGGGGTGTTCGGTGAGTTAAAGCTTCTGCTCGAACGCCGACGCGGCTGACCAACAAAAGTCTTCTTATGCAAGTAAATAAAACCGGGGTAAATCTCAGCCCCGGTTTTTCTATGCGGAACAAAGATGCATCAGCCGCGGGACGTAGCGCGGGTGCCGAAGAGATAACCGACGGCTGCGGCCATGATGATCTGCACGACGGTCGAAAGATCTTTCGACACCCAAGCCTGGCCATCGTGAGCCATATTGCCCGGCGCCGAACCAAGGCCTGGCACTAAACCACCTTGGGCGACCCACATAGCAGCCAGGACTGACACAAACACAACGGCTGCAATCATTGGCAGACCGACAAGCATGCCGGTGGATGATGAATTGGACATAGGTGGGGCCCACGTTCTGCTGCTGCTTGACACGGTCTGCGACGGGGACCTCTCCTGTGCCGACGCTGACTTGCCACTAGCCTGCTCGATGCCGCTTTCAACCTGCACCGGGTTCTGGCGGCGCTCAATTTCTTCGGCGAAGCGCTTGAAAAACTGACCGGATAGCTGTTTTGCCGTCACATCTATCAGCCGTGCGCCCAGCTGGGAAAGCTTCCCGCCAATCTGGGCATCGACGTTGTAGTGCAAAATGGTACCGTCGTCGGTAGCTTCAAGACGGACGGTTGCAAGCCCTTTCGCAAAGCCGGCAACGCCGCCCTGCCCTTCGCCGGTGATTTTGTAACCGTTAGGCGGGTCCAGTTCAGACAGCGTCACCGCACCCTGAAATTGGGCTTTCACCGGGCCAACCTTTATCACCGCGACGGCCGACATCTCGGTATCGGACGACTTGGTCAACTCCTGGCACCCGGGGATGCAAACCTTCAAGACCTCGGGATCGTTCAACGCGTTCCACACCTCCTCCTTGCTTGCCGGAATGTGCTGTTGACCTGACATATCCATGGGATGCCCTCCTCGCATATTATTGGCGTTCGCCCCTATTGATCCTGAGCGCACCAGATTACTTGACATTCTTCCATTAGGTCTAATAATGCAAGTCAAAATCACAGACAGCTGCCTCATGGCACGGCGTGATGGAGGAGCCAAGATGGTAAGCTTTCCAGGAATCACCCTCAACGGGATGGCAAAACCGGTCCAGCGCCGGAAAACTTGTCACACTTTTATCGACCGGAATGGTCGAACAAGGGTGACGTCATGAAGCCAGCGCCCTTCGATTATCTCGCCGCGAGTTCGATTTCTGATGTAACGGAGGCACTGGCAGCATCCGGCGGAGACGGCAAGATCATTGCCGGTGGTCAGAGCCTGATGCCCATGATCAATTTCCGCCTGGTGAAGCCGACCATCCTCATCGACATCAACGGCATCGACGGGCTTGATCGCATCGAAAAACGTGGCGACCGGATACGGATCGGCGCAACCGTCCGCCACTATATGACGGCAACCGATAGCCTGATCCAGCAACATATTCCCGTTCTGCACGATGCCATGCACCACGTTGCTCATCTGACCGTTCGCAACCGTGGGACGTTCTGCGGCAGCATTTGTCACGCGGACCCCGCTGCTGAAATGCCAATGATGGTGCTTCTTTTGAACGGGGTAATCACCGCCTGTTCTGTCAGAGGCGAAAGGTTGATTTCCGCAGCGGATTTTTTTGTCAGCTCTCTCGTGAGTACACTGGAGCCTGACGAGTTGGTGACATCGGTCGAAATCGATACCCTCCCGCAGAATACCGGCTGGGGTTTTCAAGAATTCTCGAAACGTCATGGAGATTTTGCCCTGGCCTGTGCAGCAACGACAATGCGTATCGAAGACGGCGCGGCGCGCGATGTGCGTTTCGCCATGATGGGCGTCGGGGAGACCCCACTGCGCCTGTCGCAAATCGAAGCAATGATAGACGGTCAGGCGGTGGCTGATGCGCTCCTTGATGAGGTCTCGGCTGCGCTAAAGGATATCCTGCGACCGAACACCGACCTCCACGCCTCGGCCGACTACCGCCGGCATCTCGCCGCAGCGCTCGCCCGGCGCGCGCTGCGCGATTCATGGAGACGAGCGAGTATGACTGATGAATGAGAAAAAGATCACCGTTTGCGTCAACGGTCTGACCTACACCAGAACGATTGAGCCGCGCCTGCTTCTTAGCGATTTTCTGCGCCATGAGCTTGGCCTGACCGGAACGCATGTTGGCTGCGAGCATGGGGTCTGCGGTGCTTGTACCGTCCTCCTAGACGGCCGCAGTGCAAGATCATGCCTCACGCTGGCGGTACAAGTCGAGGGCATGGCGATCGAGACTATTGAAGGACAGGGCAGCATGGACCAGCTGGGTCCCATTCAGGAAGCCTTCCGGCAGCATCACGGACTGCAATGTGGGTTCTGCACGGCGGGCTTCATCATGGCGATCACCGACATGCTTCGCTACCATCCGCTCGAGACCGATGAGCAGATCCGCGAGGCCCTGTCAGGCAACATCTGTCGATGCACCGGCTACGAGCACATCGTCAATGCTGTGCGCGAACTGGCACAAGAAAGAGGACCATTGGAATGAAGATGCACTTCCTTCAAGGCGGTCGGCTGCGCATGCGCCGATCTATCTTCATTTCCGGAGCGTCAAAAGAGGAGGTGATCGATCTGCCCGTGCATGCAACATTGATGCGGCATTCGCAGGGCAACGTCCTTTTTGACAGCGGTTGCAGTCCGCAGGCAGCAGCCGATCCCCAAACCCGGTGGGGCGGGCTCAGCAAGGTGATGACCCCCATATTCACACCGGAGCAGACAGTGCTCCGGGAGTTGGATCTGCTTGGACTGAAACCGGATGACATTGATGTCGTCATCTGCTCACACCTTCACCCCGATCATTGCGGATGCAACGAATACTTCCGACGCGCGACCATCCTCTGCCATGAGGCGGAGGTAAACGCCGCGAGGGCTGAGGGCGCTGAAAACCAGGGTTATCTGAAGCAGGAATGGGACCAGCCGCAAGGCTTCCAAACGTTCGACGCGGAATTCGACGTCTTCGGTGATGGCCGCATCGTGCTCCTTCCCATGCCGGGGCACACGCCTGGGATGACAACAGCGCGGGTGTCGTTGCATCGGGACGGAACGTTCATCCTTGCCTCCGATGCAGCTCCCCTGCAGATGAACATCGATGAAGGCGTGGCCCCCAAAAACACCTGGAATACGGACCTGGCCGCAGCAGCGCTTGCTCAACTGAAGGCATCCCGGGACAAGGGTGAAACGGTCATTTCCGGGCACGATGACAGACAGTGGACGATGTTGCGGAAAAGCCTGGAGTGCTATGAATGAACCAGCGTGACCATTCCGTTGAGCATCGTCCGAAACTCGTCGGCAAAGGAGTAAAGCGCACGGAAGATCCGCGTTTTCTCGCGGGGGTGGGGCGATATGTGGACGACATGACGCCACCAGGCACGCTCCACGTGGCTTTGCGACGGTCGGACCAGCCGCATGCCCGCATCACCAGCATCGAGGTTGGTGAGGCATTTTCCGTTCCCGGAGTCGTGGCAATCTATGATGCGACCGATCTCGAAGATGAAATCAGCCCCGCCATCCCCACGTCCCGCATGCCGGGCTACTACGCGACGCCTATCTGGCCCCTTGCAAGGGAGAAGGTTCGTTACGTTGGCGAGCCAGTCATCGCGGTCGTCGCTGAAAGCCGTTACGCGGCTGAAGATGCACTTGAGCACATCACCATCAACTATGAGCCTTTGCCGTTCGCCATTAGGCAGGTTGACGCCGTCAAGGACGACGCACCTCTCCTTCACGAAGAGGCTGGCACGAACACGATCATCAAGCGCGAATTCAAGCGGGGCGATGTCGATGCGGCATTCGAAGGGGCTGCCGTCACCGTCAAGGGACGGTTCCGGATGACACGCAAGACAGCCGTTGCGATGGAGAACCGCTCTTATCTCGCCGAGTGGGACGCACGAAACCAGTCGCTGACGCTTTACACATCTTCAAATATTCCGGGTGTCATCCGCGACGTTCTTTCCGGTTGCCTTAATTTACCCGGAAATCGTCTTAGGGTCGTCGCGCCGGACGTCGGCGGGAGTTTCGGCGGCAAGGGATCACTGTATAGCGAAGAAATTCTCGTTAGCGCCTTGGCCCGCAAGCTCAAGCGGCCAGTGAAATTCATCAGCGACCGTCTTGAGGATCTTTCCGCTACAAGCCAGGCTTTCGACGAACTGATCGAAGCCGAACTTGCTGTGACGAAGGACGGCATATTGATCGGGCTGCGTGCAGATGTCATCGGTGATGTCGGCGCTTATTCGATCTACCCATGGACGGCGGCGCTGGAAACTGTGCAGGTGGTCAGTTTTCTTCCCGGTCCGTATAGGATGGAGCACTACCGCGGTCGGATCAGGGGCGTTCTCACGCCAAAGCCACCCACCGGGCCATATCGCGGGGTCGGCCGCCCCTCATCGACTTTTGCGATGGAGCGCCTGATAGACATGGCCGCGCGGAAGCTTGGCATGGACCCGGTTGAGTTTCGCCGCAAGAACCTGGTGACGGCCGAGGAATTTCCGTATCGAACCGCCTCCGGGATCATCTGGGACAAGTCGGCCTTTCACGAATGCCTGGAAGGTGCTTGCGCACACGTTGATTATCCCAGTCTTGTCCAACAAAGGGATGCCGCCAGAAAAGCCGGCCGCTGGGTGGGGATCGGTCTGGCGAGCTATGCGGAACTAACCGGCATCGGATCACGCATCTCCGTCGCCCCCGGCATGCCAATCAACACGGGCACCGAGACGTCCAAAATCGAGATCGACGCCACAGGTGCGATCACGGCAGCGTTCGGAATTTCGTCGCATGGTCAAGGCCTCGAAACAACCCTCGCCCAGGTGATCGCAGACGAGCTTGGGTGCAAGTTCGAAGACATCGAAGTCAAGCACGGCGACAGCTCGCTTGTGCCCATGGCCAGTGGCACCTATGCCAGTCGCTCAGCGGTTCTGGGCGGAGGTGCGGCAACGCTGGCCGCGCGCGTGGTCAAGGACAAGGTTCTGCGGGCCGCAGCCAATTTAATGGGGCAGAGCGTTGAAGACCTCGACGTTCACGATGGCATCGTTACCAGTCGCAATTCGAACCTCACGATGACACTCAAGGAAGTCGCGTTCGCGGTCTATACACAGATGGGGCGAATTCCACGCGACAAGCGTGAGGACCTCACCGCCTCTGAGACCTATGACCCCTATCTTGGCACCGCGTGCTCGTCCACTCATCTCGCAATGGTCGAAGTCGATCCGGAGACCTACGGCGTCAAGGTACTCCGCTACGTCGTCGCTGAGGATTGCGGCAAGATCATCAATCCGATGATCGTCGACGGCCAGGTCCATGGCGCAGTAGCGCAAGGCATAGGTGCTGCTCTCCTAGAAGAGATCGTTCATGACGATCAAGGACAGGCGATTACCGCGAGCCTTGCCGACTACCTCGTCCCCGTGGCGAGCAGTGTCCCGGATATCGGAATTGTACATATCGAAGCGGAGCTCCCCAACAATATTGGCGGCTTCCGGGGAATGGGCGAAGGCGGCACGATTGGTGCACCGGCAGCAATCGCAAATGCCGTGTCTGATGCGTTGTGGCATCTTGGCGCATCGGTGGAAACGCTTCCTGTGACACCGGAACGAATATTCCAGATGCTTCGGGATCGCACCGCTTCTAGTCCAGCCCCGGCGATTGGAACGCCGGCTGAGAGCCGACTGCGCAGCAATCCGTCAGTCACGGGGGCGGACTGAGTAGTCGGCATCTTTTGATGCAATCGTTTTGTTGCACGAGCAAACGACGCCAAAAATCCTGTAAATCTTCGAACCGCATGATTGGTTGCAGAAAGAAGGCCGCTTTGCGACTTTGACCGTGCCGCGGATCCCGGATGCTTTCAACCGTTGGAATTCCTCAAACGCAGGGCCGTATCAGAGAGCGAACGGATATCGAAGAATGTAGTCGGTATCCTTTGCCGCGATCGCCCTCTTACACTCTGAGCAAACGACGATTGCCGAAAAATCCTGCCCGCACCGCTTATGACGAAGTCGCATCGGTGGCTTGCCATCGGCAAGCCACCGATCACCCCAAGCCATCATCACCAGCATTGGCTTGTAAAGTTCAAGCCCCATCTCAGTGAAGCGATATTCAAACCGTTCTCCGGAGTTATAGGGAACCTTGCGATACACTTCTGCCTGAACGAGGCGTGCGAGGCGATCGGCCAAGATGTTCGTCGCGATGCCAAGGTTCTCCCGCATCTCCTCGAACCGTCTGACACCATACCAGCCTTCTCGCAGGACCAGAAAGCTCCATCGGTCTCCGATGATGCCGAGGGTTCTGGCGACCGAACAAGGCCTCACCCGTTCTAGAAGGGTGGAATCAGAACTGCGTCTGGATGTCGGGCGAGATTCCACCGGAACATATCCTGCTCCCGGACCGTCGCGAGGAGCGACCTCACGGGCACTAAAAGGCTCCAAGCATTCGCAGCACACCGTCACTGGGTGGCACTCGCAACCGCAACTCTTGTGTATAAGCTGCAGGGGAGGCTCCTTGCCGCCGCAGAGCCATTTGTCGCCAAACTCCATCAACGACAGCATCGTCGGGAACAAATCCTTTCCTCGTGCTGTCAAGAAGTATTGCTGACCAGGCTCATTAGGCCTCTTCCCCAGACTTAGGATCTCATTTGCAACGAGAGCTGACAAACGTGATGACAACGTCTGGCGGGGAATCCCCAGCCTTTGCTGGAACTTGTCAAACCGGCGCACCCCAAAATAGGCTTCGCGAAGGATGAGGAAGTTCCAGGTATCAAGAACAATCTCCATTGTACGCCGGACGGAGGACCGTCGCTGCAATAGAGGGCGCCGCGCCTGCTCGGATTCCCCCGCCGCGACGTCACTTGGCTGGACCTTCTTCAGTGTATCCAAGGTTCACACTCAGCTGTTGATCAAGTTTTCGAGCTATATATAAGGTACCCAGTCTAACAATGAAAGCGACATCACCCGTTAACTGGTGTCCAATCGGCATATCGCCGAATTAGTGAAACCACTGTCCGCGATTTAGTGAAACGACTGTCCCGTTCTTCCGAAATACGCATAGAACCCGAGGACGGCTGCTGGTTCCCGTGAGATGACAGTCATCCAATCGACGCAACTATTCGTGGTGAAGAATTCACGAAGCGAGGGCTTTCTCGACTTTAGGGAATGTGATACAAATCCTAGGACAATAAGTCACATTCTCCGAGCTTTTATATCAATGCCCAGTTCCGTCACTCAACGCCAAATCGCCCGGGCCGTGCTAACTGAGCGCGGAATAGCACGTTTGACGGAACTGCGTAATGCAGGTGTGACGGGGGCCACCATGAGCCGAATGGAACGGGATGGCGACGTGCTGCGGCTTGCCCGCGGTCTCTATCAACTTCCCGATGCAGAGCTTGATGTCAACCACAGTATGGCAGAGGTTGCCAAACGCGCTCCGAAAGCCGTTATCTGCCTCATTTCGGCCTTGGCATTCCACCGCCTGACGGATCAGCTTCCGAGACAAATCTGGCTTGCCATAGGCCGTAAGGACTGGGCCCCGAAACCGGACGGCCCCGCTATCCGCATCGTGCGTTTCACGGAAAGCCTCCTCAACGAAAGCGTCGAAACCCATGTGATTGAAGGCGTTCCCGTGAAGGTCTTTGGAATAGCCAAGACAATTGCTGATTGCTTTCGCTATCGCAACAAGATCGGCCTTTCGATAGCGATAGAAGGGCTACAGGAGGCACTACGGCAACGAAGGACTACTCCTGGTGAAATCGCTCACCAGGCCGAGCGCGGTGGCGTCGGCACGGTGATCCGGCCGTATCTCGAGGCGCTGACCGCGAATGGCTAAGGAAATGAAAAACGTCGGCGCCTCTGTTCGCGCCCGCCTGTTGCAACTCGCCAAGGCAAGCGGGCAAAACTTCGATCTGGTTCTGACGCGCTTCGCTCTTGAACGGCTATTGTTCCGGCTGAGCCAGTCGCCCCAAGCCGGTCGCTTCGTTCTAAAAGGGGCGATGTTGATGATGAGTTGGTTCGACGATCCGCACCGAGGCACGCGCGACCTCGATCTTTTGGGTTTTGGTGATCCGAGTCCGGACCCGATGCTTAAGACATTTCGGGAAATTCTGGCGCAAGAAGCCGACGATGGCGTCACGTTCGACTCCGATACGCTGCATGTGGATCGCATTCGTGAGGCATTGGAATATGGTGGGCTCAGGCTGCGGGTGATCGCTTCGATCAGCGGAGCCCGGATCAACCTGACGATCGACATCGGGTTTGGCGATGCGCTTGAACCTGGGCTGGAGGTCCTGGATTATCCTTCTATGCTCGATTTTCCGATGCCGCGGCTGCGGGCCTATGCGCGGGAAACGGTCATTGCCGAGAAGTTCCAGGCAATGGTGATGCTAGGGCGAGTAAACAGCCGCATGAAGGATTTCTACGACATCTGGATCCTCAGCAGGTCTTTTGACTTCAGCGATGATCGGCTGGCGCGCGCAATCGCCGCTACCTTCGAGCGCCGCGAGACATCGATCCCCACCGACCTACCGACGCCCTAACGGACGCCTTTGCCATGGACCAGCAAAAGCAGCGGCAATGGCGCGCTTTCGTTGAAGGCGTTGCACACAATCCTGGCGATCTGACAGACGTCATCGCGGAAATTGCCACATTCCTGATGCCGCACGCGGTTGCAGCTGGGAGGCTGGGCCAATGAGCGTTTTGGTAGCAATCTGCCTCACACTAATTTCATGCCTTGGACTCGCCCTAAATTTTGGCTTGGCCGGAACATGCCGCGCGAATGCAAGATGAACTCAACGCTATTGCTGGCCATCAATGCGGGAAAGGTCGATCCGTATCCCCGCGCGCCCAACATCCTTCACCGTCTCAGGCTGTACGTCTATCGGCGTCGCTTCCTCGCCATCCACTTCCTCGGCGGGACGCGCCTCATCGCTTTGCTGCGGCGCTTCGACGGGTATGCCCGGATCCTCCGCCTGAAACACGCTCACGCCCTCGAACTCACCGGTCTTCCATGCGTAAACCGCATCCTCGAAAATCTGCGGGAAGACGTCTTTGCTCGTGGGGTTGCCATACCATTTCGCGACGATCCTGAGGACCTTGGCGAATATCGCCGTGCCTTTGCGAAGGTTTTCGCAGGCATCGATAAGCTCGGGTTTCAGATCCGTCGGTTCCTTGACTCCCACGCCAGCGGGGAACTGCGTCAGCCCAACGCGAACGACCGCCCGACCAGCATATTGCCGTACCATCGCCATCGCCTCCTCGGCCGATGCCGCTTTCGGAACGAGGATCAATCGGCCGCCTGATTTGACGGTGACGGCGAGCGGATCAGCCGAGCCCGCTGCCATCACGAACTGCTCGACGATCGCGGGCTTGAGAGAAGGGTCTGCGCATTCTTTTATCAGGGCTGCGTCGATCATGGTGTCTCCTGAGCACTCAGGTGTTGAAGGCAACAACAAGCGGCTTTGCGAAGAGCTTTGACCACGCCGTGGTAGCGGCTCGCTGGATAGCAACGATTGATGTCCCTTCGGTCCACCATCCGTTTCCGACGGCAATTATGAAATCCGGATCGTGCAGCATGGACTGAAGGACCGGCCAAACGATCAATTGCTCGTAGCAGATCAGCGGTGCCGCGCGTCTGGCACCAATGGAGACGACCGGGTTTGCGAAGAAATCCGCCCGGGCGCCGCCACTCGCCCCGAACCAGGATCGCCATGGCTGCCACATCGAACCGGGAACCGGCATGCGTTCACGGTAGAGGACGTGTTCACCCTTCCCGTCGATCACCACGAGGACATTGTCGTAGCCTCCTGCATCGACCAGTGCGGCGCCGGCGATAACCATAGGATTGCCATCGCTGAATACACCGGTCCAAAGCCGCTCCACGGTCGGTGTCCAGAAGCCAAGCGCACTTTCCGGCAGCACCACGGAGCGGGCGCCATCGCTGGCCGCATTCCGCACCGTTGCTATCAAGTCACGCTGGCGTTGAAGACCAGTGTCCCGGCCAAGCGAAGCCCCCATCCTCAGATCGACGCCCTGCCAGCCTTCCGGTAGTTTCGGGTCGGTCCAGATTGCGGCGGACCACAGCCAAAGGCCTGTCAAGGCGATGGCGACAGCTGGCCAAATGCGGGTTACGAGGCCCGCAATGCCGGCTGTCATGAAGCCAAGTCCCCACCATCCCCATCCGGGGAACAGAACACCCGCCGCCGTGAGAGGATGCGCCCAGCCCGTGATGCCGAACGGTGGGATGGCCATGATGACGGTCGCGAGGAGATGGCGAAACGGACGATCGTTCGGGCTGTTCGTCCAGAGCACGGAATGCACGGCAACGAAACTCATAGACGCACCCAGCCAGAGCAGGAGGCCCGGCCAGATATCGGACGAATAGAAGGCTGCAACGCCCTGTGGCAGACCACTCGACGCGGCCAGGAAGTAGCTGGCGGAGACAAGCGCCGCCACCAATCTCGTTCGCGACATCGACCACAGAACGGGAAACCCCAGTGCGACAGGAAGGAGCAATACATAACCGTTCCAGCCCACCACGCCGATCGCAATCGAAGCGAATATCAGCAGCGCCGGCCGAAGGTAATCACAGCACAAAGGTGAACACCTCTTGCGCCCGACCGAGAATGCCGGAAGCGGGCAGCGGACCGAAGTATCGGGAATCGTAAGAGCCGGGGAATGAGGAATGCAGGAAGACATATCCTGGCGGTACGACTCCGCTCATAAACGGCGCCAACGGCCGTCCCTTTCCATCTCGTTGCGCCAGCCTGGAAGAGGAAACTTCCCGGCCGTCCACGTTTACGCTGGCGCCGATTTCCACATGCTGTCCTGCGACGGCGATTACGGTCTTGATCAGCGGCGCGACACCGCCTGGGCAGGAACCGGAACGAAGATAGCCACGGGCTCTCGCCACCCGCATCTCCGCCGTTTCCGGGGGGCAGATGAACACCAGGTCGTTGACAGCCGCCGGTCGATGAAGCGGAACAATGCGCCATAGGCCGAGCGGCTCGCTCGGGGTCAGATTGAGGCGGTATCCACCGATGAAGGCAGTCACCACCAGCAGGATGGCGGCCACCATCGTCATCGACAGAACCACAATGGCTCGTCGTTGCTGCGTAGTCATCGACCGGTGGGTTGCGGCCCCGGCTGTCATTTCAGCGACAGCCCCTGGCTTCTAGTTTGCCGCAATGTCTCAACCTGTTTGAGCGCCTCGGTCGTTCGTTCATGAGAGCCAAGTTGCTGAACCGTCCGCATGGAATTCCACGCGTTTTGGATCTCAGCCATTTGTCCGGCCGTCATGCCCGATGTCACGGTCTCGAAGGTCTTGCCGCTGGTGTCTTTTGCGGCGAGCGGCAAGAAAGTCCGTTCTCCGAAGCGCTCGGACACAGCCTTGGCGAAACCTTCGAGTTCGGCCTTCACCATCTTGTCGGCCAGCGCATATTCGAGGCCAGCCGGAAGATCGTTGCGATCAATCGCATCGCGCACGCGTTCAAGCGTTTGCTTGGCGGCTGGAGAGAGCGCCGGGATGTCGACCGAAACCTTGAGCCGGACCGCGCGCTCCTCCGTCTCATGTTTGAATTCGGCCTCGGCCCGCTCACGAAGGTAGCGTTCAAGATTTCGGGCAAGCGCCGGCACATTGGCGACCGCTTTTTCCCGATCCTGCTTGTCGGCACGGCTAGCGAGAAGACCGGCCCTGCCCTTGAGGGCGCCGAAGCTTTCGGGGGCGACGGCAATCCTCGCGAGGGTGGATTGTGCGACCGACTGGCCCTTCAGCATCGCATCGACATTGATCGCCTTGAAGGCCGCTTCCGGCTGGGCGTAGACGAGATGGAAGCGCGTCGAGACGTCCTCCCATTGCTTCTTCAGGCCGAGGTCGGCGGCGAGCTTGTCCTCGACAACCTGATCGAGCGATTTCGGGAAGGTGGTGATACCTGATACCATGGGCTTGGCCTCCTTGATCGTGTTCGAGGTGGATTGCTTGTTGCTGCCGCGAACCAGTCCGAGCGCTGCGCCGATGGCGGCAAGACGGGCGCCGAGACCGGCGAGTTTTTGTTTCTGCCGGACGGCCCATTGGAGGCGATCGTGCGCGATCGTGCGGGCGACGTTCATGAGGTGCAGGCCTCGCGCCTCGGCAAAGTGCAAGGCCTGCCGATAGAGAGAGCTCTTCTCGTAATCGAGCGTCGTCTCCTTTGCGTTGCGGCGCGACAGGATTGGGATGAGACCGCCGGATTTCGCGAAGGAGCGGCGACCGTAGTAGACGGCGACATTCTCGCGGTGGCGGGTCATGGCGACATAGGTGAGATGACGGTCCAACGAGAGGGAAGCAAGCACCTTCACCCGGTCGACGGTCGCGCCTTGGCTCTTATGGATCGTCGTCGCATAGCCGTGATCGAGGTTGTTGTAGAAGAGCTGCTCGATCGTGGCCTGGCGACGATGTTCCCCTTCGCCGATCTCAGCGACGATCCGGCCGGGTGCAGCCTCAAGCACCTTTGCCAGCATGCCGTTCTTGACGCCAAGGCTGCCCTCGTTCTTGAGGAACACAATCTGGTCGCCGGTCGCGAACATGCGGGTTCCATCCTCTGTCTTGAACGCAAACCCGTCAGCGACGGTGCCGCGCTCAACAAGCTTGGCGCGGGCCATCTCGTTCAACATCCGAACATCGCGGCGAAGGTGT
The DNA here is from genome assembly GCF_964252905.1 of Pararhizobium sp. LjRoot255. NCBI lineage: Bacteria > Pseudomonadati > Pseudomonadota > Alphaproteobacteria > Hyphomicrobiales > Rhizobiaceae > Pararhizobium > Pararhizobium sp. LjRoot255. The sequence goes on along the minus strand of NZ_CAXUPQ020000003.1, from coordinate 126,974 downwards.
GTGAGGATCAGGCTGGTCTTCGAAGAGTGGTAGTCATGGTTCCAATCGGCAATGAGGCTTTCGACCGCCTGCGCCTTGAGGTCCAGCCCCCTGAGGTGCCCATGGGCACGATAGGCATCGACCGCTTTGCCGACGTTGCCCCGCGCCAGATCGAGTGAAGCGTCCCGCATCCATTGTTCGCGTTGGCGATAGATGGTTTCGAGTTCGGCATAGCCGATCCGAGCGGCAATCGCCCGGAAGGCGGCTCCCGCTTCGATCGGCTGGAGCTGTTCGGGATCGCCGACCAGAACCAGTTTCGCTCCCGTCCTGGTGACGGCTTCGACGAACAGCGCCATCTGCCGCGACGAGACCATGCCGGCCTCGTCCAGCACGAAGACCGTCTTGTCGTCGATCTGGTTGCGGCCCTGGTTCCAGCGAAGCTCCCAAGACGACAGCGTGCGCGATGGAATGCCCGCTTCCTTCTCAAGACCCTCGGCCGCTTTGCCGGCAAGCGCACCGCCGACGACACGATAGCCGGCCGTTTCCCACGCCTCGCGCGCAGCCTTCATCATCGTCGTCTTGCCGGCGCCGGCGCGGCCGATGACAGCGGCAATCCGCGTGGCCCCGGCGACATGCTCGATTGCCGTTCGCTGCTCATCCGACAGACGGGAATGGCGCGCAAAGGTCGCCTGCAGCACCGCCTCACGGACACCATGGGAGGCGCGACCGGAGAGCCAGATCGCGCGATTGGCCATCTCGGCTTCAAGGCGGATCATCTCCCGCGTGGTGTACTTCGCGGGTGTCCGAATACCTGTCGCAAAGTTGATCCGCTCGCGTTCGAGCCGGAGCGCTTCCGGACTCTGCAGAATGCGGACCATCAGACTCTGGAACAGAGCGACATCGTCGATATAGCGATACAACACCTTCGCAACATCGCGTTCGTGGAAGACGCTCCTCTCCCGCGTGATCAGGTCGAGCACAATCTCCGGACGGCGCCGGATCCGGCGGGCGTTCTCGCTGCGGCGCTCCTCCTGAAGCTCAATGCGTTCGAGTTTGGGAGTAGAGGTCTCCGACTTGTGGTCGGATTGCTCGGCCTTGCGCTCGATGGCTTTGGCGCCGACGCCGAGGTGAATGGTTGGCTCGAGGTCGATACCCTGCTTTTCGAAGGAACGGCCATCGATGCGGATATCGAGGCCGGCAAGCACCAGATGTTTGTTCTGGCAGGCAAACCAGCCGTCGCGAAACGCATTGAAATCCTCAGTGCTACCGGCCCACAGCTGATAGACGATCTTGCCGGCGTCATTGCGGATCGGCTTGCCGTCCGGGGCGAGAACCGCGACCTTCTTTGAGCCGAACCCATCTTCGGTGAGCGGCCGCAATGTCGTCATCAGATGCACATGCGGATTGCCTGGGGCGTCGTGATAGACCCAGTCCGCGACCATGCCCTTCGCGGTGATGAGCTGCTCCACAAAGTCGCGCATGAGCGCGATGTTCTGCTCGGCCGTCAGCTCGAGCGGCAGGGCTATGGTGACGTCCTTGGCGAGCTGCGCGTCGGATCGCTTCTCGAAGCCTTCCACTTTGTTCCAGAAGGCCTCGGATGCGCCGGCGACCGAGCGATCGGCAATCATGCTGCGCACCCATTCCGGCGCGTCGGCAGGGATCGCGAACTCCTCATGCAGGAGCCCCTGCTTTCGCGTGTAGTCGATCGTCCGGGCTTCCCGCTCAAAGTCCATCTTAGCGCAGTGCCGGTAGGCCGCCGACAGGACGGCGCTGCGGCCGGAGCCACGGGCGACGACGCTGACGGAGAAGTGAGGGGCGGCCACGGCGAAGTTCTCTCCCGGTTGCGAACGATATCAAAAGGTTCGTCGGGAGCGGCGGGCCTGCCGGGCCGCAAAGCAAGACGTCGCGCCTGCGACGTATAATTGCGCCCTTGGATCCGCTCCTTCGGAACGGCGGGATCATCTCCAGAACCGTTGGCTTCGCCAACTGGCATTTCTACCAGTAGAATTCAGGTCCCATCCGGGAGAGTCCTGGTCCGTCGCATCGCGAAAAGACCAAAAAAGGATCATCTGGAATGAAGAAGCCTTCGTCGAAAATCAGGGAAGAAATCACCAGACTTCAGGAACAATTGAAGCAAGCTGAATCGCGGGACGCCGAAAGGATCGGCCGCATCGCCTTGAAGACTGGCCTTGGCGACATGGAGATCGAAGAGAGCGAGCTTCACACCGCGTTCGAAGAACTCGCCGCGCGATTTCGTAAGGGTGCGTTTCAGAAACCGAAGTCGATGGCGCCGGTCTCGGCTGGTGGGTCTTCGGGCCAAAGTGGCGAGGGCTGAGCGCATGGTCCGTGCATCGATAGCCGACGCCCGTAAAAAGGACACTCGGGAGAAAATCGAACTTGGCGGCCTCATCGTGAAAGCCGGTCTACGCTACGAGAAGCGCGCTCTCCTGCTCGGCCTGCTGATTGATGCGGGAAGCCGTATAAAAGGTGACCAGTCTGAGCGGCGGAGGCTGATGGCGATTGGCGCGGAGGCGTTCGGCAATGACCCCGTTTAGAGCAGTATTGTTTCTAGCGCCGATCATATCGACTGTTGGCATCTGTGTCGCACTGACCGGCCATGAGGCCTGGATCGCCGACTTCGGAAAAACTGCGGCTGCGAGGCTATTTCTTGGCAGAGTTGGGATTGGCCTGCCCTATGTCGCCGCTGGTGCTGCTGCCGTCATCTTCCTGTTTGCCGCTGCGGGCGCCGTCGCTATCCGCACAGTCGCGCTTGGCGTTGTGACAGGGACCGGGATGGTCGTCACGATTGCAATCGCCCGCGAGGTCGTCCGCCTTTCAGTACTCTTAGAACACGTTGCACCAGCTGAATCGGTTTGGAGGTATCTCGATCCGGCCACATTCGTTGGAACGACAATCGCCGCGCTGTCTGGTCTATTTGGAATACGGGTCGCCCTGAAAGGCAATGCCGCCTTTGCATCGGCAACACCGAAACGCATCAAAGGGGAGCGCGCTGTTCATGGCGACGCCGATTGGATGACGTCAGCCGGTGCCGCACGCCTCTTTCCAGCAACGGGTGGCATCGTCGTGGGAGAGGCTTACAGGGTCGATAGGGACAGTGTTTCGACGGTCGCCTTCCGGGGCGACGACACAACAACCTGGGGTGCTGGAGGACGGGCGCCTTTACTCTGCTTCAACGGTTCGTTCGGCTCGTCACATGGCATGGTGTTCGCCGGATCGGGCGGCTACAAGACGACGTCGGTCACGATCCCGACGGCGCTGAAATGGGGCGGCACCCTTGTCGCGCTAGATCCATCTAACGAGGTGGCTCCAATGGTGATGAAACATCGCATGAGTGCCGGACGCGAGGTTCATGTCCTCGATCCCAAGTCGCCGAACGTCGGTTTCAACGCTCTTGATTGGATCGGACGATTTGGTGGAACGAAGGAAGAAGATATCGCAGCGGTGGCATCATGGATCGTCAGCGACAGCCCGCGCCAGAACGCCGTGCGGGATGACTTTTTCCGCGCTTCGTCACTTCAGCTTCTGACTGCCATCATCGCCGATGTCTGCTTGTCGGGAAACACGGAAGCAGAGCACCAAACCCTGCGTCAGGTTCGCGCCAATCTTTCCGAACCTGAGCCGAAGCTCCGCGCCCGACTACAAGATATTTACGATGGGTCGAAATCGATATTCGTGAAGGAAAACGTCGCGCCATTCATCAACATGACGCCGGAGACATTCTCAGGCGTCTATGCCAACGCAGCAAAAGAAACACACTGGTTGTCCTACCCGAACTACGCCGCACTGGTGTCCGGTTCCAGCTTCAACACCGACGAACTGGCGGACGGCATTGTCGATGTCTTTATCAATCTGGATTTGAAGACGTTGGAAAATCACGCCGGGATCGCGCGGGTCATTATCGGCTCTTTCCTAAACGCGATCTACAATCGGAACGGCGACATCAGCGGACGCGCGCTGTTCCTGCTGGACGAGGTCGCAAGGCTCGGTTATCTGCGTATTCTCGAGACCGCCCGCGATGCCGGCCGAAAGTACGGGATCACGCTGACCATGCTCTATCAATCAATCGGCCAGATGCGTGAAGCGTACGGCGGCCGAGACGCCACATCGAAATGGTTCGAAAGCGCGTCCTGGATCTCGTTCGCAGCGGTCAACGACCCGGAGACTGCCGATCACATTTCGAAGAGATGCGGCATGACGACCGTCGAGGTCGATCAAATATCCAGAAGCTCGAAGACGTCAGGATCGTCACGATCCCGTTCCAAGCAGCTGTCGGCGAGACCGCTCATTCAGCCGCATGAGGTGCTGCGCATGCGCACGGACGAACAGATCGTCTTCATCGCTGGTCATCCACCGCTCCGATGTGGGCGAGCGATCTGGTTCAGACGAAAAGAAATGATCGCTTCCGTAGTTGAAAACCGGTTTCACAAAACGACGAGAGACACGGCGGTGCCTGGCAAAACAGTCGGGCAGAGCGAGAATTGAGAGAAAATGCATTTAAGAATTCGATCCGTCATCACCATGATATCCGTGTTTGCTGGGTGCCTAAATCCCACACCGACGCTCTTTGCCAAACAACCGAACGGCGCTTCTGGCTCATTCTCGATTTGCAGAAATGGGCCGCGGATCAACTGCGTTGTCGACGGAGATACGTTTTGGTTCCAGGGCGAAAAAATCAGGATCGCCGACATTGATACTCCGGAATTGAGCCCGCCGAGATGCAAGCGCGAACGAGAGCTCGGGCTTGCGGCAAAGCAACGTCTCCTCAATCTGCTTAACGAGGGATCGTTCTCACTGGCATCTGGGGTACGAGAGAAGGATCGCTATGGACGCAAGCTTAGAAATGTCTACCGGGAAGGAATGTCGTTTGGCGACCTGCTCGTCGCGGAGGGTCTTGCACGGCGGTGGGACGGAGCGCGGCGGAGCTGGTGCGAATGATGCCTCCATCACAAACATGAATCGATGCTGTCGGTTCGATTCAAAACTCTCATTGGACGCCGGGATCTGAAAGCGCGATTCTGCGTCGATGATCGTTCAGCCCTACCACCTCTATGTCGAGCGCATCGAGCCAGAGAAGAATATGGCGCGGTTCTATGCGCTCGCCGTCCAGCCGACATTGTTTGGAGAAGTGTCCCTGGTGCGCAGGTGGGGAAGGATCGGAACACACGGCCAGCAGAAGGTCCATGTCTTCAATGAAGAGAAGCACGCCATCGGTTTGTTCCTCGAACTTCTCCGAGAAAAGCGAAAACGAGGCTATAGAACAAAACCAGCTGTGGAAATGCGCAAAATACGGCATTCGTCATCGCAGCGCGTCAATGACAAAGCCCTCGCAAGCTGACAGGGATTCCCTCTTCCTAAAATGATGAGAGGGAATTCTATGACCACAACCAATGAAATTGCCGACAAGATTGCAGCCGACAACAGCCTGACGAAAGTCCAGGCTAAGGGCATCGTCGAGGCCGTCTTCAAGGCGATCGCCGATGCTGCGGGCTCCGACGCTGAAACGTCCATCCCCGGCTTCGGAAAATTCAAGGTCAAGGCGTCGCCCGAACGCGAAGGCCGTAACCCGTCCACCGGCGAAAAGATGACAGTCGCGGCTTCGAAGAAACTGACCTTTGTCCCTGCCAAGGCGCTCAAGGATGCATTGAACAAGTGATCCCTCGAGGGGAGAGCCCCGCCTTTCGGCGAGGCTCTCCTTACGGTCAGTCCCGGTTCGGCCGGGACCAGATGAGGGAGAGACCTTCCTCGCCTTCGACCTCGAGCAGGGTTGCGTAGATCGGGGCCGGGAAGCTCGGGTCGTCGAGCTTGACCGAGAGATAGTCGCGGCCTTCGTTCGAGGTCTTCTTCCAGGCCGCGCCGAACTCGACGTTGCCGGCCAGGATGCGGAAGTCAGGGGCCTTTTCGGTGGCGCGCTCGACGGCGCGGATGGTTGCCTTGACGTTGAGGTTGAGGGTCTTGATGGTGCCGTTGAAGCCGGTGCCGGAAGCGGTGAAAGAGCCGATGGTTGCCATTGTCGTATTCCCTTTTTAAGTTGTTCGGGCCGCGCCCATCGCGGCCTCGATGGCTGTCGACCAGACCGGGGACGATCGGCCTGCACCTGAAAGGCCAAAACGTGAGTGGAGGACGGCCGTAGGAGAGGCTTTCTTGGCCATCGCGAGGAATGGGCGCGCAGCGCACAGGGGAAGAAAACGAACCGGCCGTTGCGGATGCCGACCGAGCCGAGCGTCAGCTTGGCGATCTTCGGTCAGACATGCCCCATCGAGACCGCAGTGGGCGAGCCAGCTGACAGACGGACAAGAATACAGCCAATGGCATCCTCTGGCGGTGATCGTTGGAGGGCCTAGCGGCCCGCACGGCAGCACGCCCGACCGATGAAGGCTTTGATCGCTCGGTGCGACGGACCTGTGGGCCGGGACAGAGCCGTTGCTCGCCGTGTTGTCGAATTGCCTCTCGGCTTTAGTGGTTTCGTCTCGATGGCCGCATCATCTCAACATGGACGCACCGCAGCTCACGTTGATCTTTCAGCTGTCCCAGTTCGAAGATAAGCGGTCAGTTCCCTGTGGCTTCGAACAGTCAAGGCGGGCTCTGTGGCATGGGGTCTTGGTGGATCACAATGGCGGTCTCAACCAGGATGAGCAACATATCAGAACTCCCACAGATCGCCTCAAAGCTTCCCTGCAATCGGGTGGTGGTTCGGCAGGATAGGTCCCGCTCAACAGCCCCTCATCTTGAGAGGAAAATCCGTGCGGGTGACCGTTACGTTGCATTGACAGGGATGCCGGCAAACGCCGGCACCCATGGCCCGTTACGGGCTCAAGCTGCCCGTTGTTGCGCCGTCGGCTGCAGATCATGAAGATAGGCAACTGCCCTATGCGCATGCGCCGCCGCAGTAAAGATGAACCGTTTTTCGTCTTTCAAAACTCCGAGCCAGGACGAGATATAACTCGCGTGATCCGGTCGCGGCTCCATCACCGGCACGATGCCGAGATCGGCGCACAGGAAAACGGCGCCGAGTTCGGCAATCAGCTCTTCGCGCGCACGCTCAGACTTGTCCTTCGCGTATTGCGCGAGGTCGCGGTCGAGGCGATGCTTGGCTCCAACCCAGTGGATTTCCTCATGCGCAAGGGTCGCGTAATAGGACTCCACATCACGGAAGGTTTCTATCGGTGGCATCTGGATCAGATCAGCACCCGGGGCATAGAAGGCTTTGTCACCACCATGGCGGATCACGGCTCCCGTCGCTGCGAAGAACGCATCGGCTGTCGCGATACGATTCAAGCGCGTCCGGTGGGCTTCCGGCGGAAACGGCCGATATTCGTTGGGCAGATCATCGATCTGTTCGACATTGAACACCGTGTAGGCTTTCAGGAACGAAATATCGCGTTCGACCTCGTTGCCATTTTCTTCCGTTTCCGTCTTCCTGACCCGGTTCGCATAGACGACCGTCGAGCCGGTTTCGCCTTTGCGAACATGGGCGCCGAGTTCGGCTGCCTGGCGGAACGTCATCCATGTCGGCTCCCGAAACCCGCGCGAGACCGTTTCTGACCAGAGCAACAGAACATTGATGCCGGAATAGGGCTCGCCGTTGTGCCGCAACGGCCGGCTGATGCGACCTTCAAGATGGCCCGTGTTCCAGGGCTGCACCCAGGGGCGGACGCCCTCCTCCAGCGAGGCCACAATGCGGTCGGTGATTTTAGCGTAGATATCGACGCGCGTTTCCTGAGCGTTCTTCCTGTTTTCCTGTCTCATCTTCTTCTCCTTGATTCCAAGGCCGCGCCCATCGCGGTCCATCACGGCGGTCGAAAGGCGGAGGCCGGAGACGGCGCACCCGTGGCAATTTTCGCAGAGTCGGAGAAGTGGATCCGGGCCGAAACGAAGTGGAGGACGGCCTGCCGTTGCGCCGGCACCGTACCGGCCGAAGCTAGACCGGGATCCGGGAGGGACCGCGTGGGCACGACATGCAGACAACAATAAAAAGCCGGCGCCCTGCAGCGCCGACCGTTTAATCTGGAAAGAGAAGCGGGGCCGGAGCCCCGCGGACGTTCTATTCGAAGGCTGCCATCTGGACAGTGGAGGCCTTTTGATCGACGGATGCGCCAGCCTGTTCGACCGTGCGCTCGTAAGGTTTCCAGGTTTCCCCGGTGATGTCTTCGTAGGCGGAAACGGCCCCCTCTGCTGCCATTCGCAGCACATGGGCCTGCAGCGCCATATCGGCGGCGAATTCCCGCTTGCGCTGTGCGATGCTGTCGAACCCGACCGGTCCTTCCAGATCCTCGTCGCGATGGTCGTTGGAAAGCTTGGTGGTGAGGTCGCGGGCGACGGTGACCGAGCGGCTGTAGAATTGCCCCGCGCCGTAGGCAGAGCCGACGAAGGAGCCAACCATGCGCTGCATGTGGATCTGCATGGCCTTCTCGGCAAGGCCGTCTTTCAGCGCTTCGGCGCTGACGATGAGTTGCCCGCGATGGAGCTCGCGGATGCCGTCACTGTCGATGAGGGCAAGGCCGAAGCTTTCGGAGATGCGGTGCGCCTGGGCCGTGTCCGGGCAGGCGTGCCTGACCATCTCGAGGGTGGTGGCGCGCTGGGATTTCGTGGGGCGAGCCTTTTGGGTAGAGCGGGAGTTGGTGGCCATGATGGGATCCTTTCGAGCGATATTTCAGCGAAGCCCGCGCGGGTTGCCGGTCGTTTGTCCGGCTCTGTTCCTCGGGTGCGGTCGAAAGGACATGGGCATCAGCGTGCCCGGCCCAAGGTCAGGGCTCTGCTGGCTGAGCGAGGATGGGGTGCGAATGACGCGGCACGCGCAAGCGGTCTGCGACATCAGCGGCCCTGCCTTGCGAAGACGCAGACGTCCTGCCGCAACGCGGCGCGACAGCGGCCTTTGAGCGGGACGCGCCCATGTCAGACCGCAGCAAAACCGAGGAGCTAGCCGGACGGATGGTGGGCTTCAGGCTTCAGGAGGAATTCAGACGCACACACGGAAGGTTTCCATCATGCCGCGGCATCCCGTTTTCCGATTGCGGGCTCGCGTCTCAGATCGTGCCAGCCTCCAACTTCGACAGGCATGCCTACGATAGGTGAACAGCGGCGGGAGTTGCGTTGCACTGGTCGCTATGCGCCAGACACGAGTAAAGGAATGGGCACTGTCGAATTTGCCTCATCGAGGATGTCGAACGTGTATCGTCCTTGCGGATCGACATCGACCGAATAGCTCAACCGATCACGAACACGGTTGTCTTCTTCGAACGTGAGCACCTTAGGCTTCAACGACGTAATCTGGGTTTCGTCGAGATAGACCGAGTTGCAGATGATGACTTGATCACCGGGCTGACATGTGCGCGCAGCCGCTCCGTTTAGAATGCAGCATCTCGAGCCACGTTCACCCAGGATGACGTAGGTGGAAATCCGTGCGCCGGAATTCTTGTTCCAGATCTCGACGAACTCCATGGGAAGAATGCCAGCTTGTTCGCAATGGTCGGGATCCAACGTTATGGACCCGTGGTAGTTGAGGTTCGCTTCCGTCACGTAGATGCCGTGAAGTTTGCCTGCGACCAGCTTTCTCATCGTTCCTCCACCATTCTTTTCGTGGGAGCTTTAATAGAGCAATGTCTCACCGCCTGGAAGAAGTTTGAGCCAGCCAATCGCTCGACGCGCCTCGGGCCGCATAGTGGGAAGCTTTCGGGGTTGCGGCTGAAGCACGAAGTCACGTCGACCTTCCTCTCCAGTCCTTTGACCACCCGTCCTCAGCCGGCACCTCGCAGGCGGTGGGTTAAGGGTCGCTTGTCAGGCGGGCGAAGCTTTACCTTTGATGCGCGGCGCGCACATGCGGCAGCTCTCCTTTAATTGCTCTGTCCTTCAATTCTTCATTCCAATCCTCAGCGCGCGGCCTCAGCCGCGAGAAGTCGCAGGCGACGACTTCCGCCATCTGCCGGATCCGATCTGCAAAGACCTCGCCTTGAACATTGTTGTCCGTCGCGGCGACAAGCTGCGTCTCTCGTCGAGATGCCAGGGTCTCCAGCGCCCGAGCGGTCAGCGGCGACCAGCCGCCGCCGGTGCTGACATAAACTGTGTCACGTCTCATCTCCTCGATTGCGGCAAGGCTCATCGCGTCGATCGCCGCTTCCGTCACACAGATGCGCAACGCCTCTGTGACCCCGAGCAGGAAAAGCTGCTTGGCGCCGCCGGTCGAAAAACCCCGCCAATCAGGGCCCCGTTCTTCCCATCCGATTACCTGGCCTGAGCCGTCAACGTGCTTGGCCCACATGCTGCCATAAGGGCCCTCGCGGAGGAGATCGGCATCAATTGCTTTGCGTAGAATATGCCAGGGAATTGCCCGATGCTGAATGAGATAGGTCCAGGTAGCAGACGCACGCCTTGGGCGCTTGCGATGATCCCAACGTTCAGTGATCGTCGCGTTGATGTTCTGTAGGCGCGCTGGCCGCTCCCAGGCTGGCATACTGGGCTTAAAGGCGACAAGCCCAGAAACCGTCACCAGAGCTTCAGAAAAACCACCACCGAGGAGATAGCTGGCCAGGGCGAATACATCGCCCTTAGCGTCCGAGCGCGCGTCGAACCAACCTTTATCATCATGAATCACGATTATGATGTCATTGTCGCGCCGGAATTTTAGTGCGCGCCGGCTGCTCTCCTTCAGATCAATGGCAAAACCTTCGTGCTCCAGCACGGCGGCGCATCCGACGCGGCCGCGGAGGGCTTCGATCTCGGCTTTTTCCACTTTAACCATTCTTTTCTCCATTCTGTTTCTGACCGAGCCCCGCGCGGGCGCGAAGATCCAAGCGCGCAAGGGCGCGATTCTCAACTGGTCAAAGTGCGGGTACGGCGCGCGGCGACGCCTCCCTTGCGCGCGCCGGAGCGCAAGCGGCATTCCCTTTCGACGGGAACCCGCTCAATGAGTCATTCCGTACTGGAAAGGATCGTGTTCCTGGATGTTAGCGCCTTCCTCACCGTCATACTCGGCCGGAAGGAATGACGCCGATCTCTCCATTAAACCTTTTGCGTTCTACGGGATGACGGCATGGCCGTCGCTCTGGTCGGCGTTCATAGGAACGTCAGTACAGGGTCGTTGCAGGCGGCCGTGCGAATTGACCAAACGATCGAATATGGCCATGCTCTGATGACGCCGCAGAACTGCAGGTCAGGGTGGCTTTGAAGCGGTCCCACGGAGGCTAATGCATCCACACTACTCGACGCGCCACTGCAAGATTGTGGGGGTTTGTGGAGATACGCCTTGTGCTAGAAAAGCCCCATGAGAGGGTCTTCGAATAAAGCGCGAGATAGGGTGCTCTTCACATCAATTCTCGCAATTGCATTCCTGCAGCTGTTAGTGGCACTCGGCGCCTATATGGACTGACTGCCGAACTGAGAAGCACCACCCTGGCCAGGCGCATAAACGCGCGTCAGCCTCAGGTGATACGAGGGTTCTTGAATGGCTTACGACTGGGAAGGGAAGCGCACTCGGCGCATGAACCTGGTGCAAAGCGTTGCCATTGGCGCGTTCGTCGTGCTCGGTTGCGTGTTCTTGAGTACAGCCACCGGACTTTTGGTCCAATAACTGGCGATCTTCACCGATGCAGCTTTTCGGAAAAAACCAGCGACTGGAAACGTGTAGCGCGGCGCGATCCGCCCGCGATCTCCCGGCTCGCCGCCCCTCTCCGCATTTTTTTGGATCACTGCCAGCATAGTCTCGTAGCGCGACTTTGCTCTCGCAAGCACGGCCACGGCGATGCATTCAATCGATTTCTCAGGCGGCTCGACGAGCACGAGCGTCCTTCCACAGTGCATAACCTGTGGATATCCTGTGGAGAAAATTCCAGATTTTCTGCCGCATCGCCTCGCATGTTCTAGCAGCGTTCTACCAAGATTCTAGCAATGTTCTATTCTGGGGGCAAGGCGGTGGGCTCAGGGGTGGCATAATGCATCATTTTCTAACACTAACCGGACGACATGGCCGTCGCTCGAAACAGAACTTCTAGACAGATCGCCCACTCAGCCGCGCAACCCTTCGACACGTGGTCCGTTCGTCGTGCTTATACTCGCGCGCCATTGAAACCCCTCGCCGCCGCGCGCTCCTTGTCTAGACGAGGCCGCCATAATATTTGGGTCTCTTTATACGACGCCAAACCGCGCCAGCATCTTCTTGAGCTGCAGGTTCTGTGCATGAAGGTGCTCAGCCAGCAGCCTCCTGAGCCGCTTGTTTTCCGCATCGAGGGCGGCCACTTCATCGAAGGAAATCGGATCTCTGGCTGTCTTCGATTGCGCGCTTTGCGCCTCATTCGTATCCATCGCAATGCGCGCGATCTCGTCGGCAGAGGCATGCCAGGCGCGCAGGTGAGGAGTGCCACCTGACGGCCTTGGTGACGGCCTTGGAGGCTGCGACATCGGCTGGCTTTCCTGCGCTTGCGCAGCAACGTCGGCAGCCGGACGATCAGCATCCTGCTGCTTCAGGACTTCAACCTGTGAGCCATCCGCCGCCCGCATCGTTGCTCGTGCAAAGTCGGCATCGCCTCCGTGTTCGCTGGCAGGACGCGAACTCAACGGATCAGGCAGCACGTTTCCACCCTCGTCGGGTGCGCCAGGTGCTTCATTTGCGTTGAACAAATGCGACGTCTTATCTTCCACTTCCCGGGCCAGAGCCTTGAAGTCTGTGTCGCCCCAGATCGAGTTGGTCGGCGCCCTCGGCTGTCGCCGCCCCGACTTGAATTCAACAACGAATTTCCGTTGTGGCGTTTTCATATACTCTCAATCCCAAGCAACCCGTCAAAATCTAACGCCGATCGGCGCTACTGCATTCCTGCTGGCAGACCAATACAGCTCCTCCCCGCCCGGCTCAACTGATCGGCACGCGAAAAGGCGGCGACTCGTCCTTGCGCTGAACCTCGTAGCGGGCGTGCTCTTCACGAACCATCCACGACATTCGCGCCTTCGATTGCCCGCCTCGATGGAGAAATTGGGGGCGAGCCGATATTTCTGGCGCCACACAAGGCCAGGCGGCCAATGGAGAAACTGACCGCCAGCGAGGTGCAATCTTAGATTATTCCAGCCCGAGCCTCTTGCGCAGTTCGGTATTTTCCGCCCGCAACTTCTCCGCCAGTCTCTTGCGAAGTCTCTGGTTCTCCGCTTCGAGTTGCACCAGATCTGCCAACTCATCGCCGGCCGAAAGAAGCTTCTCCTCGCGTTGATCAACGGGCTTCACTGACCGTTTCCACTGATAGTAGGTTTGTTCCGATATGCCGGCGCCCTTGATGGCATCCTTGAGCGTGCCTTTGGCTTCGGTGACCTGTGTCTCTATCCCCTTGAGCTTCTCGAGCCGTTCCTGTTCGCTATACCTTCTGGGCTTAGCGTTCGGCAACTTTGCAGCAGTGGACTTTGATACAGCTCGAACCGGTTCGGCAGTCGTCTTCTGACGCCGTGGCGACCTCTGCGTCTTGGCCGCTGATGTTTTCAGCTCGGTAGGCGTCCCTACAGAGCCAACAATCGGTCCCGTGTTATTCTCGTCAGCCATCAGTAATTCCCTCTCTAGCCATCGCCTGTTTTCGACTGAGTGGACTACATAGTCAACACAACCACCAGCCTCCTCCTTTACCGGCAGTTAATCTGCCGGAATTTGCTGTGAAGGCTTTATCAAATTTCAAGCATCGCAACACCGGCCGACTTCTTTTTGCTGGTAATCCCTGCGTGGAGACCTGCATCCTAACCCTCACCTCGCCTACCGCCGGCAAGCATGCCTTACCTCCGCCACATCGTCCCACGACCAATATCGGCACGTTCCGGACAACGCGCGGAATTGGCGTTGACCGGAGATATGACGCGAGATCGCAGTCCGCGAAAACAATATGAAAGGAGCGCACATCGGAGAACCGAGCATAGCGGTGGCAAAGCCACAGTTCGGGAATTCGTGCATGCAATTTCGGTTCCCCGGGTATCCGCAGGAGGTATGGCATTAGCGCCGCCGGCACGGCGGAAGCCGGGACCGACTGCCCCGAAATTGCATTTCGTTCGAGCCTTTCTGCCGCAGTGAGTCGAGGCGAGTGCCGACATACACAATCCCAAGGGAACCGCTGAAAACAACTGTGATCGCCCCAGGCTGGGCGAACGTCAGAATGGTAGGAGCTTGCATGCCGGGTTCGCGACACCATCGTCGCCCCGCGTCTGAAGTGATTTTGAATGATCGCCGGGCCGGACGCTCATCACCGCTGGCAACCGTGGCCGGAAAAGTTCTACTGCAGGCTGCCATCGCTGCCGGACGAGCGCCGGGCACGGCATCGGTCAACGTCTGAGTTGCGCGATGTGTTGCGCCATAGCAGGTTAACCAGCAACGCGATTGATGAAGTCCGAGAAGGCTGCAAGCTGACCACGAATGAAATCACGCGTCGGTTCATCAGTGAGTTTGCCGGTATCCGAGATCTTTGTTTGCGCGGCGCCGATCATGACTTCCGGTTTGTTCATTGGAAGGGCATCGAGGAATACCAGGATCTGGCGCAAGTGATACTGCGCCCGAACCCCGCCAAGGATTCCAGCTGATGCCGTCTGGATGACGATCGGTTTGCCAACAAAGGGGGCCGGTGCGGTGCGAGAAAGCCAATCCAGAGCATTCTTTAGAAAGCCGGGAATGGAGTAGTTGTACTCCGGGGTGACAAACGCAATTCCGTCGGCCCCACGGATCTGGTTGGCAAGCTCAAGCACGATCGGTGGAAAGCCGTCGGCCTGAATGTCAGCATTGTAGTGCGGGATCTGGTCCAGACCTTGAGCCAGACTGAATGTCATCCCTTCAGGGGCCAGGTCAGGAAGTGCACGGGCGATGGCGGCATTGACGGACTGCTTCCGTAGGCTGCCGGAAAGAATGACGACATGCTTCGCTTTGGACATTTGCGCTCCGTTTGAAAAACTGTGACATCGATGGCCTCAGAGAAATCGCCTGATGAAGCGGCGAGTGCAATGAGATGAGCAATCGCCACCGATGGCCTGCATCAGGGAATGGGCGGCCCCTCAGCCCGAACGCCGGGACTGAGCGGCGTCGCTACCAATCAGCCCGAGCTTCGTCTCGAGCTGATCGATCAGTGCCGCGATACCAGACTCCGTTTCGGCCGTGCCGAAGACGACGCGGTCGGGGCGGACGATGACAGCGCGGGCGCCGTGAAGGTTGAGCCAGCCGGAGAGAACATCCTCTTCCTCGTTTACGGAGCTGTCGGTACTGGTTCCCACCGCGAAAACTTCGAGGCCGGCTTGCGCTGCCCGATCACAAATGTTTGCGCCAAGAGGGAGACCACTGGTCAAGAGCACAAGGTTTGATCCAATGACATCATCAAGACGTTTGCGGCCCATGGCTGTGATAATCCAAGGTTGCGGGCACATCTCACCGGCGCCCGGCACGAGTTGCCCGTCGTGACCGACTGCGAGCAACCCCTGCTGTATGGGTGGAAACAATGACTGCCGTACCTGCGTACCTTTCCCCGTTGCCATAAGCGCCATCATGTCTGTGTTTCGAGTAGCAGCCTTTTCCGGATCGGTTTCGCAGATGATGTGTCCAAGGGCCTTTGTGATCGAAATAACCTTATGCACGAACGGTCGTCGTTCCTGCTGGTAGGTTTCCAGAACTAGGTCGGAGTCTCCATGCACAGCGTGAGCGAGCTTCCAGCCGAGATTGGCGGCATCCTTGATTCCCTGAACCATGCCTTGAGCGAGAAATGGTGGCGTCATGTGACAGGCATCTCCGGCCAGGAAGACATTTCCGACCCTCCAGCTTTCCGCTACAAGCGCATGAAACCGATAGGTAGCAGAGCGCCACATTTCCGCCTCACCGGGCTTCAACCAAGGGGCCAGTTGCGCCCAGATCCACTCGGGACGATTGATGTCCTCAGGATTTTCGCCAGGGAGCATCATGAACTCCCAGCGCCGAAGCCGGTCCGGGCCGACGACATAGGTATGAGGTCTTGCCGGATCGCAGAACTGAATGTTCGTCTCAGGCAGATCTCGGGTGTGGTCGCCAAGAATCATGTCGACCACCAGCCATGGTTGGTCGAAGATCAGGTCTTCGAATGCGATGCCGAGACTGCGGCGGATGAAGCTGCCGCCGCCGTCGCACCCGACAACATATCGCGCGCCGAGAGCCGTCGTTTCGCCCGTGACGCAGTCTCGCAGCATGAGTTTCGGCGTTTCCGGCGTTTTGAGGGAGACGACCTCGGTGCCCATACGCAGTTGAACAGTTTCGAGGCTTGCGGCCTTCCTGCGCAATTGCCCTTCCAGCGCGGGCTGTACAAAGGTCATGTAAGCCGGCCAACCCTGACTGTGTGGTAGTGGTGGCGATGTGAACCTGCGCAAGATCGTGCCGTCCGCGGCGTGATATTCCGAATCCTTGTAGGCGCTTACCGACGCGGCAAGGTCATCCGCGATTCCAATGTTCTGGAATACGCGCATGACTTCATGGTCCATACCCAGGGCACGCGGAAGCGCATAGATTTCCTTTGAGGCATCAATTCCGACGACGCGCACGCCTCGCTGGCCGAGGATATTGCAAAGCGTAATGCCGACCGGTCCAAGGCCAACCACGGCGACGTCGACGAAGTCATTACGCGATTGTGCGTGTTCATCATTCATGGTCTGGTACCTTCAATGTCCAAGATAAGCCTGACGAACGGCAACGTCTGTCAGCAGTTTGGCGGCGCTGTCCTCGCCGACTATCCGGCCGGCTTCGAGGAGGTAGCCGCGGGTTGCCAGCGCAAGGCTTGCACGGACGTTCTGCTCGACAACGAGAATGGATATGCCGGTATCAAGGATCCGCCTGAGCGATTGGAAGAGCTCACCGACGACAATCGGGGCTAGACCGAGGCTAGGCTCGTCGAGGAGTAGGAGGTCCGGCTTCGACATCAAGGCGCGGGCGATTGCCACCATTTGTTGTTCGCCACCGGACATCGTGCCAACACGCTGACGAAGCCGCACCGAGAGTCTCGGGAACAGCTTCAGTACCTCTTCCCGTTTTCTTTCACGCCCCTCGCGCGCGCGGGTTGGGTTGGCTCCCAGCCGGAGGTTTTCATCGACAGTCATCTCCGTGAACACGCCGCGCCCTTCCGGGACGTGGCCAATTCCGCGGTCGACAACTCTATGGGGTGATAAACCGGTGATGTCGCGGTTGAGGAACCGCACACTGCCGCCGCCGGCAAGTGGCACCATGGCGGTCATAGCCCTTAGAAGTGACGATTTGCCGGCGCCGTTCGCACCGAGGATGACGACGCATTCGCCCTGCCCGACTTTCACCGACACGCTGTCCAGGGCGAGATGCTTTCCATAGCGAACGGAAATGTTGCTGGCCTCAAGCATACTCGCTGTCTCCCAGGTAAGCGGCGACGACCGTGGGATCTGCGAGGACCTCGCGGGTCGGACCATCTGCGATTGTTATACCAGAGCTCATGACGATAGCGCGGGCGCAAAGTTCGCGCACGGCCTCCATGATGTGTTCGACGAGCAGTATCGTGATCCCGGTATCACGAAGCCCTCTAATCAGCTCAATCCCAACGCGAAGTTCGGCGGGATTCAGTCCAGCAAGCCATTCGTCGAGCAAAAGAATATCCGGGCAAGGCGCGATAGCACGCGCGAGTTCTAGTCTTTTCTGATCGATATAGTTGAGGGTCTGGACCGGCAGATCCCCCTGCCCAGCCAATCCCGCGGTGGTAAGCACAAGGTCCGCCCGTTCGCGAGCGGCGCGACCCCAGAGTGGCTTGCGTCCAAAAGCGATGGACAAGATTACATTGTCGCGCACGGATAGTGACGGCGCCAGCCGCACAAGTTGAAACGTGCGCGACACGCCTTTGCGAGCGATGCGATGTGCTGGCGTCCCATGGATCCCCTCGCCCGCAAGCAGTATCTCGCCGGCAGTTGGCGACAGCGCCCCGGATATAAGATTCATTACAGTCGTCTTGCCCGACCCGTTCGGACCGAGCAGGCCGACGACCTCACCCTTTTCCAGGGTGAAGCTGACGCCGTTTACCGCTACCAGCCCGCCGAACTGCTTCCTGAGGTTCCTGACTTCAAGCAAGGCGTTCATGGACAACCTCACTTTCTGAACGACGGCACCTGAGCTTTTGCCATCCGTCTTCAATCCTAGCTAACACACCATCCGGGAAGACGAAGACGATCGCAATGAAGACCAGCCCCAGGATCATCGAGTAGTGATCCGGAAAATGTCCAGAAAGCCATTCGAACAGGAGAAACAGCGGGATTACGCCAAACAGTGGTCCCCATAAACGTGACGCGCCTCCCAATAATGCCATGATCACCGTCATGAAGGAGATCGTTGGGTTGAATGCAATGCTTGGCTCGACATACACCCAGCGTGGGGCCTGCACCGCGCCTACCAGCGTGATCAGCACGGAGCTGAGAGAAAACAGGGCGAGTTTGACCCACGTCACGTCAACGCCTGCGTGGCCAGCAACAGTCTCGTCATCACCGATTGCGCGAACCGCCAGGCCGAGGCGGCCGCGGTCGATCCACCACCGCAGCCCGATGGCAACGATCGAAATGCCAAGCAGCATCCAGTAGATGTGCCGCGTATCGACCGGAGCGAAAATGTAGCGTCCGAGAGCGCCGGTGATATTGACTTCGTACCAGGTGAGGAGTTGTCGGACCATCTCGGCGAGGCCGAAGCTGAAAATTACGAAATATATGCCGGCAAGGCGCAATGTCGCGAGACCGACAACGAGCGAGACCGCAAGGCCGACAAGACCGGCGCAGGGTAGGATCAGCCAGTAGGAGACATATTCGTTGAGAAAGGCGACGCTATAGGCGCCGATCCCGAAGAAGGCGACCGTTGCCAATGAGACGTAGCGAGTCGGACCGGAAAACAAGGCCCAGCTGCAAGCCAGCGCAACGTAGCCCATAAAGCCGACCGCTAAGCCTTGGCCATAGTCCCCTAGCCAGAGGGGAAATGCAGCGAGCAAACCCGCTCCGCCGGCAACCGACGTGTAAATTGCAGCAGTTTTCATCGTAGCCTCACCGGAAAAGACCCTGAGGACGCCACAGCAGCACCGCAAGGAAGATGGCATAGGTGACCGCGAGCGTGAGGCCGGGATCGACGGCCGAGGCAACACCTGCCTCGACAAGGCCAAGCATTAGCCCTGCGGCAAGAGCGCCGGCAAGATTGCCCACTCCGCCCATGATGATGATCACCAGCGCCTTCATGGTCAGGAAGACGCCGTCCGTGGGTGTGAACGGTTGTGACATGGAAAGTATGGCACCGCCGAGTGCCGCCAGTGCGCCACCCGTGGCGAATGCCGATCGCGCCAGAACAACGCTGTTGATGCCCACGAGTGGCGCATACGCTGGACGGGTGGCAACCGCCCGCATGGCCATACCCCAACGCGTCTTCTGCATGACAACATAAAGCGCAGCTCCGATAGCGATCGCGAGCACTGCTCCGACCAGCCGGCTTGCCGCGATCTTTGTCCCAAGAATATCAACGGGCGCCTCAAACCAGCTATATCCGGTGAAACCGCTGCCGAAACCCAGCACCAGAAATCCCTGGAACAGAAACATCAGACCGAATGTGACGAGGATCGAATCCACTTCGAGCCTCCCGGAGCCGCGCGAACGCCGCTCCAGTGGTTGCATGACAACGGCATAGAGAAAGTAGCAGGCTGCATACGCGGCGGGAACGACGATAATCAGCGCTACGAATGGGTTGAGGCCGCCTGCAGTCACGACTAGATAGGTGGCGAAAGCACCAGCAATCACAAGCTCTCCATACGCGAGGTTCATGATCCGAGCAACGCCGTACTGAATGGTCAGCCCCAGCGCGATCAGCGCATAGGTTCCGCCAAGGACGATTCCAATAACCAGAGTGGACAGCAACATCTTCTCAACTCCATTCGCGAGCGATCAGCTCCAGGCGGGCTTCGGTACGATGAGTTGCCGCGCCCCTCGCCTGTCGGAGGGTGCAACACCGACGAAAGTGCCACCCTGCCACTGGCCAAGAAGCCAGAGATGTTTCAGCCGGTTCTCGTCCAGCTTGACCTTCCCGATGATGGTCTCAAACTCGCCGGTACGCAGTTCGTCTGCAACTGCATCGCGATCCAGACCTCGGCGGCCGATTGCCTGCTCCAACATCTGCAAGCTCGTATAAATCAGGGAACTTGCCCAATAGTCAGGTTTGCTACCGAGCACGCTTTTGTGGCGCTCGACATAGGCCCTCATTTCAGGGCGGGATGTGTCGATGCCCCCCAGGCTCATCACTCCCTCGACCTTGCCATCGTTGATGTCGGAGAAGATTGAGAAGCTTGTTCCAACGCCCGTGTAGAAAACCTTCGGGTTGTAGTCAGTCAACCGCGCCTGTTTGGTCATGGCAAACGTGTCCGGCGGATAAGAAAGCGCCACGAAAATGTCGGCGCCCGACGACGCCGCTTCGTTAAGGAGGGTGGCGAAATCCTGCGTTCCAATCGGATAGGACTTGTCCATCACGATCTCGATTCCGACCTCGGCAAACCTGTTGCGGACAACGCCAACAAGCTCGATCCCGAAGCCGTCCGCCACCGAGACCATCGCAACCTTCTTGTTGGTCGCGTCCCCGGCACCGGCAACTGCGGAGACGAGCGCCTGTGCATATTCGTCAGCGGCTCCGAGGAACCAGAAACTGTTCTTCCATTTCCCAACAACATCGATTTCACTTGGGACCAGGGATGTTCCGACGAGCTGGGGGTATCCAAACCTGTCCATCAGAGGGGCGACTGCAAGGTTAAAGCCCGTTCCCCACGGTGGCAGAATGAAATCCACCTTGTCTTGTCGCGCAAGACGCTCGATGCCACGAACCACCTCCTCGGTCTGAGAGCGATCGTCGTAAGCGATTATCTCCAAGGGAAGCCGCTTGCCGTCGGGCATCGCGATACCGCCGGCATCGCTCACGTCTTTCGCCCAAAGTTCGTAGTTGGGAATGGTGGTGGTGGTTGCGCCAGGTGCGTTTACACCGCTCTTGGACGCGATATATCCAATGCGCACGGACTTCCGGTCTTCAGCGAAAACAGGAAGTCCTGCAGTGGCAGCGAGTGCGATCGAGCCGAGACCCGAAACCATAGTCCGCCTGGAAATGTCGATCATGTTGTCCTCCCATTTTTAAACAAGCGATACCGTTCCGACCTCGCGGGTGCGCGAGACCGGTCTGCCAAAAGAGCGCTGGTAAGGACTGCCTAGATATGTGCGCCCATTAGGACGAAGGCCAGCGTTGCCGGTTTGTCGCCGCGATTGCGCCAGCCATGCCTCGTGCCGTTCTGTACCACCGTATCGCCGTGTTTGAGATGGACGACTTCGCCGTCATCCAGCTCCATCCAGACCTCGCCATCGACGACGCATGCGTAATCCACTGTCGGCGTCGTATGCATACCGGGATTGTCCATTTCGAAGGTTTCCGCAATGCCGGGCGCAGCCTCGGCGTGCTCTGGACCGGCTAGGTCGGGTCGGAATTCGGGCGACATCATCACTGCGTCAGGCGGCACCGTGATCACGATAAAGGTTGAGCCTCCTGGCGACGGAAGAAGTGTGCCACTTGTGGTCATCGGATCCATCCCATCATGCGGCAAAGTCGGCACTTTCGCCGTCACCCAAATCGGACTGGAAACAAAACCGTGCGTATGCTTCAGAACCATTTCGCGGGGCGACGGCCCGTCGCTAACCACCACGGATTTCCCGGCTGCGTTCCTGCCGGTGACGACGCGTCTAACTTTCATGAAATCCTCCCACTTCCACAGAGATATCGATACTCCGACGGCGAGCCGTCGGATCGTGCGTCTCAGGGGCAGATCACGTAGTTCGAAAAGCCGCCGTGCCGCTGCGCGATGCCCGAAATCGCAGCGTTGACCTCGCTCAGCGGGTAGCTCTGCGTCTCCAGCAGTGAGAGATCCACCAGACCGGATGCGACCATGTCGGCCATCTCCTGGCCTTCCTGTGTCGTGAACCAGGCGGAGCCGTAGAGGCGCTGGTTATGGTCCATCAGCCAATGAACGTCGATCTGCACGGGACCGGCAATTGCGCCGATATCGACGGCGATGCCGCCACGGCGCAGGCTGCGAAGCCCCTGCAGGAACGTCTCATGCTGCCCACCCGGACCGAGGCAATCGATAAAGGCGTCCACGCCTTCGTCATCCGTATGCTGCAGCGCGAAGTCCGTCACGCTGCCGTCATCGATAGAAAAGACCTCAATGCGCGAGGGCGCGAGAGCCTTGATTTCGGCGAGCAACGCCTTGTCTCGTCCCGTGCCGAGGATCTTGCTGACACCGCGGGCCAGCCCGAAAATGGCCGCGCCAATGCCAAGAGTGCCGCTGATGCCGTTGATAAGGATCGTATCGCCCGGTCCCGAGTTGACCTTCTTGAGAGCCGAATAGGCTGTCCCGAGATAGCCAAGCCGCGCGGCTTGGTCGAACGCCATATTGTCAGGGATTGTGACGATCGCCGATGCCGGCGCGACCATGTATTCGCTCAGGCCGCCGATGGGATAATCGGCAAAGGTCTGTAGGGCATGTTCGCTGAAGCCGAAATAGCCTTGGAATCCATAGTGCTTGCAGGCGATGGAATCACCCCTGCGGCAATGGCGGCAGCTGCCACAGCTTCGACCTGGATTGACGTAGACCCTGTCGCCTACCTTGAGCCCATGGACCTGGCGGCCAACGGCCGCGATCTCCCCGGCCGGATCAAGGCCGAACACCGCCGGCAGCGGCGGCAGGGGGTTCTGTGGGAACCAAGTCGTCCAGTTGGCGAGGATGTTGCCGAGATTGGGAACAATTCCGCATGCCTTGACGCGAACTAAAACGTCCATGTCGCCGGGGTTGGGCGTGGGAAGGGATTCAATCTTGAGCTCTCCGCCCACGGTATGCATGCGTGCAGCGGTCATTGTTGTCGCAATAGTCATGAATTCCTCCTCGAATTCGTCGTGTCGCTATCCCTCTAGACCGACACTCCTCACCTCGGGTGAATTCGTACCCCAGTAATTTCGAAATTTCAAGCTATTTCGTAATAATCAGTGCTCATCAGATGAAAAAACAGTGCCGAGGTCGTTACCACTCATGAATAAATGTGTAAAAGTCATGGACTTACGCGCAAGCCCATGACGGTCTTTCAATCAGAATGTGTCGGATAGTCTGCAGCGCAGTTCATTCAGCCAGCGAACGCCGCGGCAGCGGATTTCTTCCCGCCCTCGCGGACTGTAGGGTTCTCGAAGAGATGCCCGGCGTGTTCGATAACATTCTCGCTTGTTTCACGGATATGCCGTTCGATGAGACGCAACGCGCTGGCTTCGTCCCTCTTGAGCGTTGCATCAACGATCATCTTGTGCTCGGCATCCTTCTCCCGCCACTTCGGGCGGAATTGCGAAGACATGCGACGGTATCGGTGAGCGCGCTCAAAGAGCTTCTTGCGGATCTCGATCAGGTTCGGCGAGTCGCAGGCGAAAACAAGCGACAGATGAAACTCGCCATGCACCGCGCTCCATTCTTCCGATAGGTAATACTCTCGTCCAAGTCGTTGCTGCAGTTTGTCCATGCGGTGGAAGGTCGACAGGATGTTTGCTTCCCACCGATCGTCCCCCTTTTGCATCGCAAGCCGCAGTGCTTCCCTCTCTATGAGCACCCGAACATCGGTAAGGTCGTTCAGATCGGCAATCGAGACGGGGGCGACGACGAAACCGCGCTGACCTTCGGCAACCACCAAGTTGTCTGCCGTCAGTCGCGTGAGTGCCTCGCGCAGCGTGGAGAAACTGACGGAATACATTGAGCGCAGCGTCTCGAACCGGAGCTTCTCCCCCGGCTTCAGAACGCAGTTGATGATATCCTGCCGCATCTTGTGGAGGACGTCGCCAGCACGTGTCTCACCACCGGTGTGCATTTTTTCCTGCATTTTTTCCTCGAGCTGCCTGCTGCACGAAGCACACTGCCCGCAGTCTCAGGCGCATGTGCAAGTACTATGGAGAATTTCGAAATAAATCAATGTCCACACATACCGCGGCATTTTTGCTCTGCCTGACACTTGCCAACCATCGCCGATCATTTACGATATTATAGATAGTTTTCGAAATTGCGAAAGGTTGAGCATGCGATATCTGAGTTTCATCGAAGGCAATCGCCATACCTATGGCTACGTCGTGAATTTCGGAGTCGTTGACCTCGGAAAGCGCACCGGATTGCCCGACCTCAAGACCCACATAGCGGCAAGGGCGGATGTGCTCGGCCAGGAACCAATAGCCGATCCCGACTACGCGTTTTCCGAGATTCGTTTTCTGCCCACGATCCCCAATCCCTCCAAGGTGCTGTGCGTAGCAATCAACTATCGGGAACACGGCGACGAACTGAACATTCGACCTGCATATCCACTGCTCTTTACCCGGTTCGCATCCTCGCAGACGGGGCATAACGAGCTTCTGCCGAAACCGAGTCATTCCGAAATGTTCGACTACGAAGGTGAACTCGCCGTCATCATCGGTCGGCCAGGGCACCGGATCGCCGAAGCAAATGCGCTTGACCACGTTGCCGGCTACAGCTGTTTCAACGATGGCAGCGTCCGAGATTGGCAGAAGCATTCCAGCCAGTTCACCCCTGGCAAAAATTTCGCTCGCACTGCCGGCTTCGGCCCCTGGATGGTGTCGGCGAACGAATGCACCGATCCTGGCAATCTCACTCTCCAAACGCGTGTCAACGGTGAGATCCGGCAAAGAACCAACACAAGCCAGATGATCTTTTCCATTTCCTGGCTCATTTCATACATCAGCCAGTTTGCGCCGCTCGTCCCTGGCGATGTGATCGTGACGGGAACGCCAAAAGGCTTCGGTTCGAGCCTCAAGCCGCCCGTGTTCCTCGAAGTTGGAGACCTGATCGAGGTCGAAATTGAGGGAATCGGGGTCCTGCACAATGCCGTTGGGCCAGATCAATAAGTGTTTCATAATTTCGTAATTCCATATATTTTCGAAAATATCTTGATCAGCTTCGATTTTTGCGCTATCACAACAACCTGATTTCGCAATTGCGGTTTGTTTGGGAGGAAGACATGAGCCACATCGTGCATGCCGTCGGGCATATGAAGATCAACGTAAGTGAACCCGAGGCAGTCATTCGCGATGCGACGGAAATTCTCGGGCTGCGTGTGACGCATCGCACGACGGAGCAGACCTGGCTGAGTTCGAACGGTCGGGCGGCCGAGCTGGTTTTAGTGCATGCCGGTGAAAATTCAGCCCACACTATCGGCCTCGAGGCGCTGACGCCGGAATTGGTCTCTGAGGCAGCATCTCGCGTGGAGGCAGCCGGATGCCGGATCCTATCTCAAGAGCCGAGCCTGGACTGCATCGCCAAAGGGGTGACCTTTGCAACGCCGGAGGGGCTGCGATTTGAGATTCACAGCCCCATCCGTAACAAGACCTACGGCCGCCGCTATCCGACCAACGGCGTCGGACCCAACCGTATTGACCACATTAACCTGATCACGCCGAACCCAGCGGCCACTCGTGCCCAGCTCGAGGCGATCGGCGGCATGAAACTGTCAGAGCGGATGGTCAATGATGCCTTGAGCTGGATGTATGGTGGCAATCGCCAGCATCATGTCCTGGGGCTGGTCAAGGGCGCCGCGCCCGGGCTGCATCACGTCTCCTTCGAGTTCCTGGAGTTCAACCAGTACTTGCGTCTGGGCGACATCCTCGATCAGTTCGACCGTCAGCTGATGTGGGGTCCCGGCCGCCATCGCCCCGGCGACAATACTTACGCCTACTACACCGATGCCAGTGGAATGATGATCGAATGTTCTGGCGTGATGGCACATATCGCTGACGACGCCGATTTCACCCCGAACGTCATCACCAATCTCGATCGCCCCGGCAACGTGCGCGACATGAATGTCTGGGGCACGCCCGCGCCGCTCGAGTGGCGCGAATATTTCCATCCATTCGCCAAGATCGCCTGATCCAGACCGAGGTTAAGACCATGCAAGAAAAACTTACGTTCACGTCAGATGGGCTGACACTTTCGGCCGTCCTCCATGTTCCGGACGGGCGCGAGCCTGGGCAGAAGCTGCCGGCCTTCATCGTCTGCCATGGCTTTGTCGGCTCGAAAGATGAGAGTCATGCTCAGATCCAGGCGGAAATGATGGAAGCGTTCGGCTATGTCGCCCTGCGGTTCGATTTCCGCTCATGTGGGGAAAGTGAGGGGGAACGTGCGCAGGTCCGCTGCTTCGATCAGGTGGCAGACGCCAAGAACGCGCTCACTTTTCTCGCCGAGCGCGAGGAGGTAGATCCCAAGCGCATCGGCATCACCGGCCACAGCTTCGGCGCCGCCGTGTCCGTCTATGCCGCCGGCGTAGACGACCGCTTCGCCTGCTGCCTTTCCTCCTGCGGCTGGGGCAACGGCGAACGCAAGTTCCGCGGCCAGCACCCCACCCAGGAAACCTGGGAGAAGTTCATCGGCATTCTCGAAAAGGGTCGCACGCACAAGCAGGAAACCGGTGAAAGCCTGTGGATGTCGCGCTTCGACGCCGTGCCGATTCCCGAACATCTGCGCAAGAATCTTTCCCCCAAGGCGATCATGGAAATCCCGGTAGAAACAGCTTGGTCCATGTACAATTTCCGCGCGGATGACGTCGTCGCGAACATCGCGCCGCGACCCCTCCTGCTGTTCCACACGGCAAACGATATCATTACGCCAACCAGCGAATCCGTGCGGTTATTCGAGAAGGCGGGCCAACCGACCGAACTCATGCTCGTCGACACGACTGCCCATTTTCCACTCTCCGAACGAGACGCTCCACGCACCAAGGCGATGATCAAGGGCTGGCTCGACAAGTTCTTCCCCACATCCCCCGGAGCGACAACATGAACAGCACGGCGCGCGACGTGAAGCGGATCGACAAGGTGAGCCTCGAAAGCTTCTCAGCCGCCTTGCTCGTCGCCGGCGGTTTTCGGCCAGAAGACGCCCGCAAGACGGCCGAGTTGTTGGTCTGGGCCAATCTGCGCGGCGCTGAATCGCACGGAGTGCTGCGTATCCCGCGCTACATCGAGATGGCCGGACACGGCGCGATCAACACCACCGCCCAGCCTGTCTTTACCCGGACCTTCGGCGCGATCGCAACGCTCGATGCCGATCGCGCCCCCGGCGCGGTCGGCATGCAGAAGGCAATCGACAAGGCAGTGGAATTAGCCGGAACGCACGGAATCGGTTTATGCAGCGCCATTCGCATCACGCATGCAGGCGCGATCGGCTATTTTGCGGAGAAGATCGCCGAACGTGGCATGATCGGCATTGCGATGACAGCATCGAAGCCGCTGATGATCTATCATGGCGCGCGTGTCGAAGGCGTTTCGACCAATCCCCTCGCCATCGCGGCTCCGACGCGGGGCCGCCCCCTGATCCTGGATATGTCGACCGCCGCAGTGGCGCTTGGCAAGATCATGGCGGCCAAAGACGCAGGTGGTTCCATTCCGGCCGACTGGGGGGTGGATGCCGCGGGCAACGCAACCACCGATCCGTCCAAAGTCAGTGCGGTTTTGCCCATGTCTGGGCCGAAAGGATCCGGCTTGTCCCTCATGATAGAGGTGCTCTCAAGTGTGCTCGGCGGCAACCCGCTGATCTCGGTAGCGCTTGGCGAAAAGCGGGATGCAGGCTTCAACGGGCTGGTCATCGCCATCAATCCTGGCGTGATTGGTGATCAGGAACACTTCATAGATGAAGTCGAACAATTGGCTCGTGCGATCAAGGCGCTTCCTCCGGCGGCGGGCGTCGATGACGTCCTCCTTCCCGGAGAGCGCGGCTTTGCCATTGCGGATGCGCGGAGAGAGACTGGTATCCCTTTGTCGGCCGGAACCGTCAAGCGGCTGGCGGCCGAGGCGCAAAAATATCATCTCGACGTGCCGTCAGTGCTGACGTGAATGGCTGCCCCAATCAGCAGCGATGTTTGCCGCCTGCGCCGCACTACGCCTGTGCTCAAGTGCGCCGGTCCCTTGGACTGGTCGCGTAGCCGACTTCGTGCCGAGAAGCCACGCCGTGCAAAAAGCGGTTCGTGCCCCCTGCTGGACGGGCAAGAACGCGACCGTCATTTTTGCTTCAAATCCGAAATGGACAGCATGCGGCTTCCATAGAAAGGACGAGCGGAGCAGTCCAGCATCGGACGACAGTGCAACCTCAGTATAACTCCCGGCTCCGCACGATTCATCACTCTCATTGATAGTCGTAAAAGCCACGGCCTGTTTTTCGTCCGAGCCAACCCGCCTCGACATATTTCACAAGGAGCGGACAGGGCCGGTATTTCTGGTCCGCAAATCCCTCGTGGAGCACTCGCATGATCGCAAGGCACGTATCGAGACCGATGAAATCAGCCAGCCTCAATGGCCCCATCGGGTGGTTGGCTCCAAGCTTCACGCCTCTGTCGATAGCTTCCACTGTGCCCACCCCTTCGTGGAGAGCAAATATCGCCTCGTTGATCATCGGCAGGACCACGCGATTGACGATGAAGGCTGGCGAATCTTCCGAGGTGGTCACCTCTTTGCCAAGCTGCGCAGCATACCCTTGAGCGACCTCGTAAGTTTGCTGCGAAGTGGCAATTCCGCGGACCAGTTCGATGAGCTTCATAACCGGAACCGGGTTCATGAAATGAATACCAAGGAATCGGTCCGGCCGGTCCGTCGCCTTCGCAAGACGGGTGATCGAGAGGGACGAGGTATTGGTGGCGATCAGGGCTTCAGGCTTGAGAATGGGACAAAGTCGTTGAAAGACATCGCGCTTGATTGCCTCATTTTCTGTTGCGGCCTCGATGACGAGATCACAGGCGCCGAGATCGTCGATGGAGTCGGAACCTGCGAGCTTTCCGCTGATCGGAAGTTCTGTGCATTTGTTCCGGCTTATCGCTTCGCGGACCTTACCGATGCCCTCGCGGATACGGTCGCCAGATACGTCGTAGAGCTGCACGGCGATGCCAGCCTGCACGGAGACTTCGGCAATGCCGAGCCCCATCTGGCCAGCTCCGATGACGCCCACCGAACGGATGAGGATTGGACCTTGATCGGTCATGTCAGTGCCTTCTGAAGTTCCGGGATGGCTTCGAAAAGGTCGCCGACGAGGCCGTAGTCGGCGACCTGGAAGATCGGCGCTTCCTCGTCCTTGTTGATGGCGACGATGACCTTACTGTCCTTCATGCCGGCGAGGTGCTGGATGGCGCCGGAGATGCCGACGGCGATGTAGAGTTGCGGCGCCACGACCTTACCCGTCTGGCCGACCTGCCAGTCGTTCGGGGCATAACCGGCATCGACGGCGGCGCGGCTTGCGCCGACGGCAGCACCGAGCTTATCGGCAACGGGCAGGATGACCTGCTGGAACTTATCCGAAGAGCCGAGCGCCCGGCCGCCGGAAATGATGATCCTGGCCGAGGTCAGTTCCGGACGATCGGACGAAGACAGAGCGTCGGCAACGAAGGTCGACAGGGGAGTGCCGGTCGCCACCGCGGCGTTATGAACGGTGGCGACCGGGCCATCCTCGCCCGCAGGGGCGAAGGATGTGGTACGAACGGTGATGACTTGTCTGGCCTCGGTTGTCTGCACCGTCTGGATGGCGTTGCCGGCATAGATCGGCCGCTTGAAGGTGTCGGCCGAGACGACTTCGGTGATTTCCGAGATCTGGGCGATGTCGAGCAACGCGGCAACGCGCGGCAGCACGTTCTTGCCGACCGACGTGGCGGCCGAGAGGATGGTGTCATAGCTGCCTGCCAGCGACACGATCAGGGCAGCCAACGGCTCGGCGAGGTTGTTGGCAAGGTCGTCGCTTTCGGCGAGCAGCACCTTGGACACGCCGGAGAGTTTTGCAGCCGCATCGGCCACAGCCTTTGCGCCCTTGCCGGCCACCAGAACGTGTACGTCGCTTCCTGTTTCCGTGGCGATCTTGGTGGCAGCCGTCAGCGCCTTGGCGGTCTGGTCGGACAGGGTTACGTTGTCGTGATCTGCCAGAAGAAGAATGGCCATGATTTTAGTCTCCCTTTTCCTGGACCTTAGAGGACGCCGGCTTCGTGTCCGAGCTTGTCGACCAGCTCGGCGACCGACTTGACCTTGATGCCGGCCTTGCGGCCCGAGGGCTCCTCGGTCTTCAGGACCTTGAGGCGGGCTGCCGTGTCGACGCCGAAATCGGCCGGGCTCTTCTTGTCGAGCGGCTTCTTCTTCGCCTTCATGATGTTCGGCAGCGAGGCGTAACGCGGTTCGTTGAGGCGCAGGTCGGTGGTCACCACCGCCGGCAGCTTGATCTCGATGGTCTGCAGGCCGCCGTCGACTTCGCGGGTGACCTGCGCCTTGCCGTCGCCGATCTCAACCTTGGAGGCAAACGTCCCCTGCGCCCAACCGAGCAGGGCCGAGAGCATCTGGCCGGTCTGGTTGCTGTCGTCGTCGATCGCCTGCTTGCCGACGATGATCAGGCCGGGTTGCTCGGCTTGCCCCACACCCTTGATGATCTTGGCGACGGCGAGCGGCTCGACTTGGTCGTCGGTCTCGACCAGGATCGCCCGGTCGGCGCCCATGGCAAGCGCCGTCCTGAGCGTCTCTTCCGCCTTGGCCGGACCGACGGAAACGACGACCACTTCCTCGACCTTGCCGGCCTCCTTCAGGCGCAGGGCCTCCTCGACCGAAATCTCGTCGAACGGGTTCATCGACATCTTCACATTGGCAAGCTCGACACCGGATCCATCCGGCTTGACCCGGATCTTCACGTTGTAGTCGACGACCCGTTTGACGGTGACCAGAACTTTCATAACGCTCATCCTTCAGCTCGATCTAACGCGACCGAATTCGGCCAGAATCTCGGCGGTGTGCTCTCCCAAGCGCGGTGATCGCCTGGCGAGGTTGAGCCCCGACTGCGAGAACACGATTGGAGTACGCAAACCAGGCACGCCATCAAGTTCGACCAGCATATTGCGGTGACGGAACTGTTCGTCACCAAATAGGTCGCCGACCGTATTGATCGGGCCGGCCGGGACGTTGGCCGTTTCCAGCGAAAGAAGAAGATCATCACGGTTCCAAGACGTTGCCTTCTCGATCAAGGCTTGCTCGAGTGTTAGTCGGTTTTCGACACGTTTGGCGTTCGTCGCGAAGGCGTCGGAAAGCGGCAGCTCAGGTAGGGCAAGGACCTGGCACAGGCGGAAAAACTGGCTGTCATTGCCGCAAGCGATGATGATATAGCCATCAGCAACCGGAAGGGTCTGGTATGGCGCGATATTTGGGTGGGCGTTCCCCATGCGCTTCGGTGTGATCCCGGACGCCAGGAAGTTCATTCCTTGATTGGCGAGAACTGCGGCCATGCAATCGAATAGTGCCATGTCGATGTGCTGGCCGCGACCGCTATTTTGACGGGCCTGCAGTGCCGCCTGGATCGCAATCACCCCGTAAAGGCCGGTGAAGATGTCAGCGAAAGCCACGCCCACTTTTTCGGGGGGGCCATCGGGCTCACCTGTGAGATCCATGATTCCGCTCATGCCTTGGATCATGAAGTCGTAGCCCGGACGTTTTGCATAGGGGCCGGTCTGGCCAAAACCAGTCACTGAACAATAGATCAGACCGGGATTGCTTCTCGAAACGCTCTCGTAGTCGAGAGCGAACTTCTTCAACCCACCAACCTTGAAGTTCTCAATCACGATATCGGTTGATGCGATCAGGGCCCGGACCAAGTCCATATCGTCGCTCGAGTTGAAATCCGCGGTCATCGATCTCTTGCCGCGATTGCAGGCATGAAAATAGGCGGCCGAACGATTGCCCTCGCCTTCCTCTATATAAGGCGGACCCCATTGACGGGTGTCATCACCATGCGGACTTTCGATTTTGATCACATCGGCTCCCAGATCGGCCAGCGTTTGTCCGATCCATGGGCCCGCCAGGATGCGGGCAAGTTCAACGACCTTCAATCCGGCGAGAGGCGCATCAGACATTGTGAATCTCCTCGACGAAGCTGATCAGGAGAACGCTTGAATGCCGGTCTGAGCACGCCCGAGGATGAGAGCATGGACATCATGCGTCCCCTCATATGTGTTGACCGTTTCCAGGTTCTGGGCGTGACGCATGACATGGTATTCGATCTGGATGCCATTGCCGCCATGCATGTCGCGCGCTTGCCGAGCGATATCGAGGGCCTTGCCGCAGTTGTTGCGCTTGACGATCGAAACCATTTCCGGCGCGAACTTGTGATCGTCTAGAAGCCGCCCGACGCGCAGCGACGCCTGAAGGCCAAGGGCGATTTCGGTCTGCATGTCGGCAAGTTTCTTCTGGTAGAGCTGCATGCCCGCCAGCGGCTTGCCAAACTGTTTACGATCGAGGCCATACTGGCGGGCGCGGAACCAGCAGTCCTCAGCTGCACCCATGACGCCCCAAGAAATACCGTATCGCGCCCGGTTGAGGCAGCCGAAAGGCCCTTTCAGTCCCGAAACATTCGGCAGCAGCGCATCCTCGCCGACTTCGACGCCGTCCATGGCGATCTCGCCGGTGATCGATGCGCGCAGGCTAAGCTTGCCTCCGATCTTCGGCGCCGAAAGCCCCTGCATTCCCTTATCGAGAATGAAGCCACGAATCTCGTTGTTGTGAGCGACCGACTTTGCCCAGACGACGAAAACGTCAGCAATCGGCGCATTGGAGATCCACATTTTCGAGCCGCGCAGGCGATATCCATTGTCCGTCTTCTCGGCGCGCGTCTTCATGCCGCCGGGGTCGGATCCGGCGTCCGGCTCTGTCAGCCCGAAACAGCCGATCAAGTCGCCGGAGACGAGGCCCGGGAGGTACTTCTTCTTCTGTTCGTCCGAGCCGTAGGCATAGATCGGATAGATGACCAGTGAGGACTGGACGCTCATCATCGAGCGATAGCCGCTGTCGACCCGTTCGACCTCCCGGGCGACGAGACCGTAAGCGACGTAGTTGGCGCCCGCCGCTCCGTACTCCTCGGGAAGCGTGACACCGAGCAGACCTGCCTGCCCCATCAGCTTGAAGAGGCCAGTATCGGTTCTCTCGTCGAGATATGCGTCATTAATACGGGGTATCAGCTCTGCTTCGGCAAATGCCGCTGCCGCTTCGCGAATCATCCGCTCGTCTTGCGACAGCTGTTCCTCAAGAAGAAAAGGGTCATTCCAGGCGAACGTCATGGCCGTGTCTCACGTTTGAACTCCTGCCAAGATGTCAAAAAATCCATCCCGTGAGAAACGACGTTTACTCATCCAGATATGAGCTGTAGTTATAGCTCATGGATCCGCTACAGCGACGCCTGCTCCCATCGACAACCGCACTAGCGGCGTTTGATTCAGTTTGCCGGCTCGGCAGTTTTTCGGCCGCCGCTGTTGAACTGACGTTGAGCCAAGCGGCGATAAGCCGCCAAATCCTGACGCTCGAGGAGCGACTCAACACGACGCTTTTCGTGCGTAACGGACGTGGTGTGGCGTTGACGCCCCAGGGCGTCGTCTATCACAAGACCATTCAAGAGGCGCTTGGGTTAATCCGGAGTGCGTCTTTGCACGCCATGTCCGGCTCGCCCTCTGCAACGCTAAACCTTGCCATTCTTCCGACGTTTGGAACACGATGGCTTCTGCCTCGTATCCCCAAATTCGTCTCTGAGCATCCGGAAGTGACACTTAATTTTGCCACACGTATTGGCGTCTTCGATTTCAAAAGTGAAGGTATCGACGCTGCGATTCATATCGGCGGTAGCGATTGGCCGAACGCCAAGTGCACGTTTCTCATGGAGGAAGTTGTCGCACCGGTTTGCAGTCCTTCGTTCCTGAAAGACAATGCAATCGTGTCAGAGCACGACCTCCTGCGGCTGCCACTTCTGAAGATGCGATCGAGACCTCAGGCTTGGGACGACTGGTTCTCCAGCCTCGGCATAGACGGCAAGCAACCGGGAACTATGAGTTTCGAGCAGTTCCTTGGGGTTGCACAAGCTTGTGTCGCCGGTCTCGGTGTAGCTTTGATGCCACTCTTCCTCATCCGGCCAGAGTTAGATGACGGGCAACTCGTTATTGCATCGCGCCACTGGGTGCGAAGCAGAAGCAACTACTATCTCGTGTCCCCGGAGGGAAAGGAGAGTTCCAAGCCCGTCAGCGCCTTTCGCGATTGGCTTCTGCGAGAAACGGCGGAATTTTGCAAATCGGAACTGGCTGTCGACTTTCACTGTTGAGTTGGGATCCCCTCCCACCGGCACCACGGTGTGCCATGAGGTTCCGTCGCATACACTGAGGCCGACAATACGCGCAGATCGCCACTCTTGAGGCGATGTTTAGGCGGCGGCTGCCGCGGTGCAAGCCGTCGGGTACGGCGCCAATCTCGAACCGCAGATACGCACGCAGGCGATCGATTCACGATCGCTGCAACTGTCCTTCAGGCTGCCATCGACCCGATGACCCGATCAAAGAGGCGGTCTGGCAACAGCCAGCGCAGAAAGAGAATGGGCTTCGCCATGTAACCGGCTGCGTAGCGGGTTCGAGGCTTGGCGACGGTCACGGGGTTGGCGACAGTTTGCGCGATGACCGAGGGATCGGAGAGCTGCGTGCCGGAATAAAGTTTGGCCATACCATCCGCCGCCTTCGTCACTTCCGAACAAGGAAGCGGTGCTGTTGGCGACGATCCGTCTCTTTATGACCGGGCGCTCAGGCAGGCAGAGAGTGAACTGGCAAGCTGCAGGGACCTGCGCGGGCAGCTCGGCATTGTCTTTGAACACTTCGCCCGGCGGCCTTATGCAATGCTCCACTCCACACCCAACGCCGAGGACATCATAGAGGGTGTCGGCACAGA
Organism: Pararhizobium sp. LjRoot255; assembly: GCF_964252905.1. Lineage (NCBI taxonomy): Bacteria > Pseudomonadati > Pseudomonadota > Alphaproteobacteria > Hyphomicrobiales > Rhizobiaceae > Pararhizobium > Pararhizobium sp. LjRoot255. The sequence goes on along the minus strand of NZ_CAXUPQ020000003.1, from coordinate 92,221 downwards.
AAGTCGCAAGGCGATCGCAGAGTGCAGAGACGGGTTTCGTGCTGTCGTCGAAAAGCTGCTGACTCCTGCAGAAGACAAAATTCGCGCGTCCGGGATGTCACTCCATCAGCTTGCCAACGCGATCCTGAATTTTGCATCAGCCGCGAAACATGAGGCGCGCGATCAAGCCCACCTCGACGGACCTGCTCCTAAGCCTGACGACGATGGCTCTTCGGTGCGCAGCGTGAAGCGCTCGGGGATAAAATAGCGGCCAATCGACCTCACAGATCGACCGGCCATTTAGCAGTCGCCCAAGCGGAGCTCGACCGTCCCTGAACCAGTATGACCCGGTCAAACGATCGACCGGCCCAATTTTCCTGTCTTTCACATCATGACGCCATCGCGTAACGGCTCTGGCCAAATCGGCTGCCAGCGCTAGTCTTGAAGCGATCGACCAAACCCGCCAGCCTTTCGGTTTCTTGGGAAAGGCTCTGCGCTGCTGCGGTGGTTTGTTCGACCATCGCGGCGTTCTGCTGCGTCACCTTATCCATCGCGTCTCCCGACGCTGAAACCTCTTTCAAGCTTGCGGCTTGGTCCCTAGCAGCAATTGCGATCTCGGTGACGATACCGCTCATTGCGCTAACCTGTTCGACTATCAGTGCCAGCGAGACGCCAGATTCACCTACCAAACGCACTCCGGTATCGACCTGTGCTGAAGACGCCGAGATTAGATGCTTTATCTCCCTCGCCGCGCTGGCTGAGCGCTGAGCCAATTCACGGACTTCCTGCGCGACGACAGCGAAGCCCTTTCCGGCATCTCCTGCCCGCGCCGCCTCGACTCCAGCATTCAGGGCAAGCAGATTCGTCTGAAAGGCAATCTCGTCAATTACGCCGATGATGTTGCCGATCTTTGAAGACGATTCTTGGATCTCGGTCATTGCATTGATGGCACGTGCGACGATGTCGCCGCTCTTTTCTGCATCGGACCGCGCAGTCACCGCTGCTTTCTGGGCACGACTCGCACCCTCAGCCGTGTCATTAACGCCCTTGGTGACATCGCCCAAAGCGGCAACCGTTTCTTCCAGAGACGCTGCCTGCTGCTCAGTGCGCCGAGCCAGATCATGGGATGCCGCGGAGATTTCGTCCAGACCGGAGTGGATGGTACTCACGGCACGGATGACGGAATCGAATGCTTCCTCCAGTTTGGAGACCGAATTATTGAAATGGTCTCGTATCCTGGCATAACGTGAGTCCACCGGCGCAATCCGCACCGTGAGGTCGCCCCTCGATAGCGCATCGAGACCCAACGATATTTCTTGAAACGCTTGCTCCATCGCCTTCGCCTCGAGTTGCTTTTCGGCCTCCTGGTCCAGCCGCTCTTTTTCGGCAGCGAGACGTGTGCGCTCCGCGAAGTTTTCAGCGGCAAGCTTTGCGTACCCGGTTTCTTGGAACACCTTCAATGATCGTGCCATGGCGCCGAGTTCATGACGGTACTCGCTGCCTTCGATGATGATGGAGCTGTCTCCGTGGGCGAGCCGCTCCATAGACTGCGCCATTTTCCGAACTGCTGCCGAGATGAGCCGTCCCACAACATACGACAAAACCAGCCCGACAATTATCAGCAGCCCTGCGATGGCGAGCGTCGTAGTACGAGCGGAGCCGATGGTTGCGTCCACCGAACCATCCAAATTTCCTTGGGCGGTGGTGACAGTTGAGGAAAGCGTCGAAAAGCCGTCAAATACTTTTGCAGCCAGCGTCTTCTGAACTTCATGGGTTTCGTCCATCGCGTCGGCGACTTGTTTTACTTCCGCCAATCTCGACGTGTAATTCTGCATCAGCTGGGTTGCGCCATTAAGACGCTTCTGCTGCAGCTCGTTTTTTGCATGTTTGACCGCGCTTCCGTTCAGCGCCAACGCGTCCTTCAGCTCAGCTTGAGCTTTGTCATAAGCGTTGGCATCGCCTGTGTGAACGAAGCGTTCCGAAAAATAGAGGCTCCGATTCAGGGACGCTAGCGTGTCCGATGTCATGTGCGAAAGGATTAGGTCTTCCTGTCTCCAAGCGCTTCGCAACACATCCGCCAACGCGATGCTGGTCCATGGGCCGAACTCGGTAACTTTGGATAAAAGTATCTCGCGTCTTGAATGTAGCGAAACCATCCGATCGAATGCCTCGCTGTAAGCGGCGATGTCTCGTCGGATTCCCTCCATGCCCTGCGAAAGTATCGAGCTTTCAGCGATATGAACATCTTCCTTCTCGAATGATTTCACACCTGCATGGAAACGCTCCACAAGCGCCGGGGTAGGACTTGCTCGGAAAGTTTCAGCCGATAGCTCGATCTCATGCAGACGCTCATTATATTGTGAAATCGTGAGGCTCTCTCCGACCGTTCCGCGGTACGAAAAAAACAGCGACGAAAGACCGGCCATGCCGGAATTGGCGTTGAGCGCAAGAAGGCTCATCAAGACGATGAGAGGCACGAAGCCGGCCGTGATCTGAGCACGAATGCCCAACTTTCTCCAAACAAACATCATATGGCTCCTTGTCAATTATTCTGTGCCGCGTATCGAGCGACGTTCTGTCGCGTCACTAATTCGAAGGGGATGAAGTTCATGCGCGAAACTTTCTGTCCCTCGATCAAACTTAGTGCGGCGTCCACGGACCCAGCGCCCTGAGCGGCGGCGTTTTGAAAAACCGTGACATCCATGTCTCCAGACTCGACTGCTTTTAGAGCATCGGGAATAGCGTCGATGCCCGCGACGATCACGTCGGTCATCTTGACGCCATTTCTCTTCAGCGCCTGGACCGCCCCCAGCGCCATATCGTCATTGTTCGCTATCACCGCGTCGAATTGTGCTCCCGCCGACAACCACTCCTGAATCTGATGGTCAGCATCGGAAAGTGACCAATACGCGGACTGCCGCTCGACGACATGAATTCCAGTGCAAGGTTCGGTCGAGATGACACTATCGATGTCCTCGGTACGCGCACGTGCAGCCGCATGTGCTGGCTCACCGACCAGAACAGCGACGCGTCCCTTTCCTTTTAATAGAGCACACACCTCTTGTGTCTGCAGCGTGCCAGATTCTCTTTCATCAGAAGCGACAACGACTTGGTTGTCCGGCAAGTCTTCAATGTTGGCTGGAATGTTGTTCACAAACACCAGTGGGATGCCGGCAGTAGCAGCGATCTTGGTCATTTGCGCACCGAGGTCGCCATCATCGAGCATTACGATAAGGGCATCCACTTTAGCAGCTGCCAACTTCTCGACTTGTTTAATCTGAAGCTGAGTATCGCCGCCAGCGTCCTCGGTGAGAATCTCAATGCCCGCTATACCCTTCGCATGACCTATAAGACCGTTCATCAAGCCGGTGTTGAACGTGTCGAGGTGGCCGGCGGAAAACCCCAGAGTTCGCGCTTCCAACTGGCATGTCAACGTTAACATCGCAACAAATGTGAATAGAAGCTGCTTCATGATCCCTCCCGACGGTGTTTGGATAGTGCTTAAGGATATACTTGATAAGTACTTAAGATATCGTTTAGCAGCGGCTTGGATCGATATGTCATCACGGGTCGCCCGGAGCGATGCACGCACCACGGAAAACGGCATGATCCAGGGTGCATCGATGGGACACAAACGTCCGAGTTTTTCCTGCTTGCACCGGGGAACCTGATGGGCACAGCGAGAGCGTAGCCAGTAACGTGGCTACCCTCTCACCAAGTTCAACGGAAAAGCGCTATCAAGGATAAGCGGTTGCTCCGTCCGGCTTGCGCGTGACCTTGCGCTCCCAGTGAATGTAATCGTCTGTGGCCAGAACCTTTTCGTCGATCTCGAGGCCCCAGCCTGGCCGATCCGGACGCAGTTCCATATGCCCGTCGACCGGCATATAGGGATCCAGCGCCCATGGCGCGTGCACATGTGGCTTGAACTCGAGAATCTTGAAGTTCGGCTGGGCGGCACAAAAGTGGATATTCACGGCCGTGGCCAGCGGCCCCATGGGATTGTGCGGAGCGACCGTCACATAATGGGCCTCCGCAATAGCCGCGATCCGCCGCATCTCAGTCACGCCACCAACCACACAGATGTCCGGCTGAATGATATCGGCTCCGCGCGCGGTGAGAAGCGACAGGAATTCAAAGCGAGAATAGAGTGATTCTCCGGTGGCCAGCGGAACGGTTACCTTGGATTTCAACTCCGCCCAGGCAGGAATATGCTCTGGCCGAATGGGCTCCTCGTAGAAAAGCGGATCATTCGGGGCAAGCGCCGCAGCCAACTGAACCGCTTGGTAAGGCTCGAAAATCTTGGCATGGGCGTCGAAAGCAAATTCGTAGTGTGACGGTGTAATCTCACGGATCTTGCCAAAATAGTCGCCCGTTTCCTTCACAACTTCGCCCCACCGGCTCGCATGCAGGTCTCGGCGATAGGGACTGAGCTTGAATGCGGTATAACCATAGTCCTCATTGAGTTTCAACGTCTGGTCGAGCGCATGCTGCGGATCGGGGGCAGTATAGACGCCGCAATAGACCCGCACGCGGTCGCGGACATGGCCGCCCAGCAACATGTAGACCGGTAATCCCGCGGCCTTGCCGGCGATGTCCCAAAGCGCGTGGTCAATGGCGGAGATAGCGGCCAACCCCAGAGCACCCGGTGGGAAGCGGCATTGCTGGTTGAGCTTCAGCACCAAAAATTCTACGCGGCGCGGGTCTTCGCCTTCTATCTGGTGGAAAAAATAGTCAAGAAGCGGCGAGAGCGCCCGGTCCGGACCGTGATTGTAGCATTCGCCCCAACCGGAAATACCTTCGTTCGTCTCGATTTTCAGGAGCAGGCGTGGCCGATCATCGACTCGCTGCATGTAGGTCTTTATGCCGGTGATATGCACGTCAGACTCCTCAAGCAGCACGCATCTCGGCGGTCAGGCGAGCAACGACTGTACGCAGGGTCGTACGCTCGCTTTCGTTGAGAGCCACAACACCGGGAAGGCGAACAGGGCCGACATCCGTACCGAGCATGCCAAGAGCTTCCTTGACGACTGTCACGTTCGCACCATTATTGTATTTCGTGCGCAGCGTTTCGAACTCCGCAATCCCGTCGATCAACGACCGTGCAGCGGCATAATCACCGGCTTCGAGAGCCCGGTGGATCGCGTGCGAACGTTCCGGGAAAACGTTGACAAGACCGGAGGTGAAGCCGCGTGCGCCAAGCGCGTAAAATGCGGGCGCCCAACCCTCCGCCAGACCGCAGACCCAGATCGCAGGGGCGTCATGGGTGGAGCGGACGACCTCGGAAAGCAACATCAGGTTGGACGAAGCGAACTTGATGCCGGCGACATTCGGATGCAAAGCGAGCTGACGGAAATCTGCGACGGAAAAGCTGTCACTGCGGACATAGGCAATGAGGGGAACTGTACAGAAATCAGCGAGCTCGAGGAAATAGCGGGTTTGATAGGCCGGGCCAGCAAAAGGGTCCATCGGGTGATGACCCATCACGGCATCGGCTCCGTGGGCAATCGCATCCCGCGCAAGCGCCTTGGCATCGGCAAGCGAGCGACCGACGGCTGCGCTTACCAGCGACTTGCCAGCTGCAGCCTCGATCGTGACGCGATGAACCAAGCGAATTTCATCCATGGTCAAGGTGAAGAATTCGCCGGTATTGCCGGCGGCCATGAGATTATGAACCCGCGCCGCCGCCATGCCCTTGATGAGCGTATCCAACTTATCGACATCGATGCTTCCGTCCGCGCGATAGGGCGTGACGGGAACGCCCGAAATGCCAGTTAGTGCCTTTCTAACGGTCTCGAGCTTGTCACTCACCTTAGATATCCTTTTTGCTTCCGAAAACTATAGACAGGTAGGTCTCGCCAGATCGGACGACGTGGTCGCGCATCTGCTTTTCCGCCCCCTCAGCATCACCGTCGATGATCGCAGCGGCGATGGCGGTATGCTCTTGCAGCGCCTTTTCACGCTCGGTCGGGTCCGAATGAATGACCCGGCGAATGCTGGCATCATAGAACTGCTGTCGCTCTATGAGGCGAGCCAGGTAGTGGCAGCGCGACGCACGATGGATCTGGTCGTGAAAAGTCTCGTTGAGAGTGATCAGCTTATCGGCATTGCCGCTCTCGGTTGCCGCCTCCATGAGGTTCACCGTCGCTTGCAACACAGCCTTGCTCTCGTCCGAAATACGACGCGCAGCCAGACGACCGATCATCGACTCGAGTGCCGCACGGGCAAGAATCATTTCCTCGGCCCAGTTCATATTGAACCGGATGAGCACGCCTCGTCGTGGCAACGCCTGAACGAGGCCCTCCGCCTCCAGAAGTCGCAAGGCCTCCTTGACCGGCGTAGTGCTGACGCCGAATTGCTCCGCCAGCTGGCGCTCATTTACCTTTTCATCCGGCTCGAAGCGGCCAGCGAGGATGGCGCCACGAAGGATACGGTGGACATGGTCACGAACCGTCAGCTGAAACTGCGGATCGAGCTTCTCGATCCGTCCGGTCCCGCCTGAGAGATTTGGTTCATCTGCCATTTCTGCAAAATCCTGTTGACGCGCAAATCGACTTGTGAGATCTGATATACCAGATTTCAGATCGATGTCGATATGAAAATTGGTGAAACTTAGAGGTTGAGGAGCCTCCACGGGAGGAAATTGACATGCTTAGACGCCACTTCCTGACGCTGGTTAGCGCTGTTACTATTGCTGCCGTCATCCCGCTTGCGGCGACTGCCGCCACGCCCGAAGACCAGCTGGTCATCGCGACCAACATGTCCTCAATGCGCGGCCTCGACCCGCATGAACTCAACCAGCTCGAAGCCGCCGAGGTCGTCGCCAATCTCTATGAACGCCTGATCGTACTGCCGGCCGATAAGATCAACGAGCCCCAACCCGGCCTTGCTGAAAGCTGGACGATTTCGCCGGATGGCAAGACGTTCACCTTCAAGATCCGCGCTGGCGTCACTTTCCATTCCGGCAATGCGCTGACAGCCAAGGACGTCGAATGGTCCCTGCGCCGCCTGGTCAAGCTCGGGCTTGCCCCCTCCACAGACCTTCGCCAATGGGGCTTCTCGGCGGACAATGTCGACAGCCTGATCCGCGCCACGGATGCACAGACGGTTGAAATCGAGACGCCTGAGGTCTGGAACGCCGATCTGATCCTGCTGTCCCTCGCCAGCTTCTCGACCTCGATCCTCGACAGCGCCTTTCTTGCGGACAAGGATAAGGACGGCGACCTGGGCCGGGAATTCCTGCAGACCGCGGATGCCGGTTCCGGCCCTTATTCGCTGAAAACATGGCGCGCCAACGAGCTTTTGATCGCTGAGGCATTTGCTGACTACTCGCAAGGAGCGCCGGCCATGCGCCGCGTCATCCTCCGCCACCTGCCGGAATCGTCCGCGCAACGACTGCAGATAGAAGCGGGCGACGTGGATGTCGCGACGCGCCTTTCCTCCACCGACCTGGCGGCGCTCGAAGCCAGCGGCGGCGTGCAGATACAGAAAACCCCCGGCTTCGGCTTTTATTATCTCGCGCTGAACCAGAAAGACGAAATCCTGTCCAACCCGAAGGTACGCGAGGCCTTCCGTTACCTTATCGACTACGACGGTTTGGCCAATACGGTCATGAAGTACTACGGCATCAAGCAACAGAGCATTATTCCCGCCGCTTTGCCGGGCGCCCTCGGCGAAAACCCCTACAAACTTGACGTGGAAAAAGCCAAGCAGTTGCTCGCGGAGGCGGGATATCCCGACGGCTTCTCCAAGGTCTACTATGCAACGCCGGTCACGCCGGAATTCGAAGTTGCACAGTCGCTGCAGGCCAATGCGGCCAAGGCCGGCATAAAGCTCGACCTTCAGGCCGGCGACCATATCGGCAAGTTCCGCGAGCGGGCATTCGAGATTTTCTCAGCGCGCTCCGGCGAGCGCCTGCCCGATCCTCATGCCGTTCTGGCATCCTATGCAACCAACGCCAACAATACCGACGAAGCCAAGCTGACCGGCCTCCTGGCATGGCGCACGGCATGGGACGTGCCAAAGGACCTGCAGGACATGGTGCTGGCTGCGGCGCACGAGACCGACCGGACGAAGCGTAACGCTCTGTATGCCAAGATCAACAAAGCCTATCTGACATCGTCCCCGCCACTGGTCACCTCGTTCCAAAGAACGGATGCCAAGGCCGTTCGCAATGACGTGAACGGCTATATCGGGCATTCAACCTGGTTGACCCGGTGGGACACCGTGACCAAGGGCGATTGATCCTTCAGCAAGGACACCTGACTTGACTTCCTCCCAAGCGACCACCGTGAACAGCCCGGGCAGCGGCAAAAAGCTGCTATCCGGTGCCCGCAAGATTGCGACGTCGTTCGCAGTGATCCTGACAACCCTGTTGGGGCTCCTTATCATCACCTTTGCAATCGGGCGGCTCGTACCGGCCGATCCGGTCATCGCCGCAATCGGTGACCAGGCGGATCAGGTGACCTACGAACGCGTCTACAAGGAAATGGGCCTCGACCGCCCGTTCCTTGTTCAGTTCGGGCACTATCTTGCCGATGTGGCCCGGCTCGATTTTGGCCAATCCCACATTACCAAGAACGCTGTATCCAGCGATCTCGCCCGCGTATTTCCAGCGACCATCGAACTGGCCACTCTAGCGACGCTGATCGGTGCCGGCTTCGGGGTCCCGCTCGGCGTCGTTTCGGCGGTCCGCAAGGGCACATGGGTCGATCATCTCGGCCGCGTGGTCGGACTGCTCGGCTACTCGACACCAATTTTCTGGCTGGGCACGATCGTCATCCTTGTCTTCTACGCCAAATTCGGCCTCATTCCGGGCGGCGGGCGCATCGACATCTACAATGAAGGGCTCGTTGAGGGTCCGACCGGGTCGCTGCTGCTGGACTCCATTCTCGCCGGCGAGTGGGAAGTCTTCCTCAGCGCCCTGCATCACGTTCTCGCGCCTGCCCTGATCCTGGGCTATGCCGCCATGGCCTACCTCAGCCGCATGAGCCGCAGCTTCATGCTGGAACAGCTGCGTCAGGAGTATATTTTGACCGCTCGCGCCAAGGGTTTGAGCCAGCGCTCCGTGGTATGGCGACATGCCTTTCGCAATATCCGCGTACAGCTGTTGACCGTCGTGGCGCTCGCCTATTGCGGCCTGCTGGATGGCACCGTGCTGATCGAGACCGTCTTTGCGTGGCCCGGCCTCGGCCAGTATCTCACCTCGGCACTGTTTTTCGCAGACATGAACGCCGTGCTAGGAAGCGTCCTGCTGATCGGCATCATCTCCATCGCGATCAATCTCCTTTCGGATATTGTGTATCGCTTCATCGATCCGAGGACGCGGTGATCAGCATGACAAAGTACGGAACCCTGAACACGTTACACACCTGGCTGATCAGCGAGGACTTCACCTCGACGCGCCAGGCGCGGTTGCACAAGATGTACGTCGCCTGGCTCAGCTTGCTTGCCAACCCGCTGGCCTTCACCGGTTTTCTCGTGGTCTTGATGCTGATCATCGTGGCAGTTCTTGCTCCGTTCATTACCGCCTACGATCCCTATGGTCAGGACCTTTCCAAGGCGCTGCAACCGTTGTCCTGGCAAAACTGGTTCGGCACCGACGAATTCGGTCGCGATGTCTATGCGCGTCTGGTCTACGGCGCCCGCACCACGCTCTACATCAGCATCCTTGTCACGATCATCGTTGCGCCGATTGGTTTTGTCATCGGAGCGAGCGCTGGCTATCTCGGCGGCTGGGTCGATGTCGTACTGATGCGTATCACCGATATCTTCCTGTCGTTCCCGAGCCTGGTGCTGGCGCTGGCCTTCTCCGCCAGTCTTGGCCCCGGCATCGAGAATGCCGTGATTGCCATTGCGCTCACCGTCTGGCCCCCCATTGCCCGTCTGGCGCGCGCGGAAACGCTGACGTTCCGCCACGCCGATTTCGTCGTCGCGGCGGAGCTTCAGGGCGCCGGCATGATCCGCATCCTGCTACACCACATCGTGCCGCTTTGTGCTCCGTCCGTCGTCGTCCGTCTGACGCTCAACATGTCGAGCATCATTCTGACGGCCGCCGGCCTCGGCTTCCTCGGATTGGGCGCGCAACCACCGATGCCGGAATGGGGCGCCATGGCCGCATCCGGCCGCCAATACCTTCTGGAGGCCTGGTGGCTCACAACGATCCCCGGAATAGCAATTTTGACCGTCAGCCTTGCCTTCAACCTGCTCGGCGACGGCCTGCGCGACATTCTGGATCCTCGAAATGCGTAAATCAGCAGACACAATTCTGACGGTCGAGAACATGTCGGTCGAATTTCCGACACTGTCGGGCGCCGTCACCGCCGTGCGCGACGTCTCCTTCACCGTTGGTCGCGAAAAGGTCGGCATCATCGGCGAATCCGGCTCGGGAAAGAGCACGATCGGCCGCGCGATCATGCGTCTTCAACCTCCCAAGGCGAGGGTGAAGGCGGATCGCATGGATTTCGAGAACGTCGATCTTCTGAAGGCCAACGAGCGCGACATGTTGTCGATCCGCGGACGACGCATCGCTATGATTTTGCAGGACCCCAAATATTCACTGAACCCGGTCATGAGCATCGGCGAGCAGATCGCCGAAACCGTGTTGTTGCACGAGGGTGTATCGCGGAAGGAAGCCAGCGCGCGCACGCTGGCCATGCTCGAGCGGGTACGGATTCGCGATCCACGACGCGTGTTCGATCTATATCCGCACGAGGTTTCGGGCGGCATGGGCCAGCGCATCATGATCTCGATGATGCTGATTGCCTCACCGTCCCTGATCATCGCCGACGAACCGACCTCGGCGCTCGACGTGACAGTGCGCCAACAGGTCCTTTCCATCCTCGACGAGCTTGTCGTAGAGCGCAACATCGGCCTTATCTTCATCTCGCACGACCTCAATCTGGTCCGCAGCTTCTGCGACAGGGTGATCATCATGTATGCCGGTCGCATCGTTGAGACCATCGCTGCTGCCGATCTGCACAATGCGACGCACCCCTACACCCGTGGCTTGCTGAATGCACTCCCAAGCCTCGATCAACCGCGTGATCGCCTCGAGGTCCTTCGACGCGACCCTGCCTGGCTGGAGCGCACCTGATGCCCATGATTAAAGTCGAAAATCTCGCCGTGTCCTACGGGAAGGACGCCAGCGAAATTCGCGTTGTCGACGATGTATCGTTTTCAGTGGTGAAGGGCGAAGCGTTCGGTCTGGTGGGAGAAAGCGGCTGCGGCAAATCGACGATCCTGGGTGCTCTCGCAGGTCGAAACAAGCAGTGGACGGGCCGCATCGAGATAGACGGCGACGCCGTCGGTCAGACGCGTTCCCGTGCGCAGCTTGCCAAGCAGCAAATGGTCTTTCAAGATCCATTCGGCTCGATCCATCCACGCCACACGATCGGGCGCATTCTGCTCGAACCGCTTGAAATCCATGGACTGGATCAGCGCCAGGACCGCGTGCAGAAGGCGCTGGACGATGTTGGCCTGCCGCAGAATTTCCGTTACCGTTATCCCCACCAGCTTTCTGGTGGGCAGCGCCAACGAGTGGCCATTGCCCGAGCCCTGATCCTCGAGCCGAGAATATTGCTGCTAGATGAACCGACATCTGCCCTTGACGTGTCAATTCAGGCCGAAATTCTCAACTTGTTGAAGGATCTGCGCGAGCGGGAAGGTCTGACCTATATCCTCGTCAGCCACGATCTGGCCGTGGTCGCCCATCTCTGCGACCGGGTTGCCGTTATGCAGTACGGCGTATTTGTCGAAGTCGCTGAAAAGCAGCACCTTGTCCGCGGCACCGCAACACATCCCTACACGCGTACGTTGATGGATGGCAGCCGTGGTTACATTCCGCAACCACCCATATGACGACACTAAACCAGCCCGAGAATCTTCCGCGCGTTTTGAGGCGTTGCGAGCTCTCCACCTAGCAGGCCGATGATTTTGCTGGCTTTGTCAACCAATTGCGCATTCGTTGACGCTTCAACGCCCTTTTCCAAAAAGAAGTTGTCTTCCAGACCGACCCGCACATGCCCACCCATAAGAAAGGCGTGAGCGACAATCTTAAACTCCGCTCGACCCACCCCAAACGCTGACCACTGCATGCCGTGTGGCATAGCCCCCATGAAATAGGACAGCATCTGTGCTGTCGCCGGCGCACCCCAAGGAATGCCGAGAGCAAACTGAAGAAAACTGTCTCGGGGGATAGTGCCTTGGGAGATCATTTTTTGAGCTAAGGCCAGATGGCCTGGTTCAAATATCTCCAGTTCTGGCTTTACGCCAGCCTCTGTGATACTGGCTGCGATAACTTCGATCTGCGCCTGAGTATTGATAAGCGCGCCTTTGCCAAAGTTCAGCGAGCCCATATCCAAACTGCATATTTCTGGCTTTAGCTCCACAATGTGCCGAACGCGCTCTTCCGGCGGCCTGACGTTGGAACCATTGTCAAAGCCGTTCGTGCTTGTGAGGCTCGGCACGAACCGACCACCTGGGCCGGTTGTGAGATTGATAACTACGTCAACGCTTGCGCTGCGAATGCGATCGACCACCTCCCTATACAGATCAAGGTCCATGCTTGCCTTTCCTGTATTAGGATCACGCACATGAATATGTACGATCGCGGCACCCGCCTTCGCCGCATCAATTGACGCCTCCGCGATCTGTCGCGGCGTGACGGGCAACTGCGGGTGCCGCTGTACGGAGTCATCTCCGCCTGTCACCGCGCAGGTAAGTATTGTCAGCGACATCAAATGCGCTCCCTCTAGCTTTCAGAAAATGACCGATGCTCAATCGACCGGGACGGTTTAGGTTCGAAGCCTTTGGGGAAAGGTCAGCATCGAAACCAGCCGTGCCAGATCACCTACGTGATCCAGGTCCAGCATCTGCTGCTCGATTTCCTTGGTCTCTTCCCTTGAATGAAGCGCCGCAAAATCCATGCATTTCTGATATTTCGCGATAACTTCTGTAGGACCAAAACGACTGTTGGCCGGCTCACCGGGCGAGTCATGGCACAACTTCTCGAAGACGCGACCATCCTTCATCCTGACGGTGATGGGGCTGTCAAACGCTTCCACTCCACCCTTTGGCCAATCCTTATGGACGGTGACGCTGACCTTGCTTCTTGCCTCTTGCCACTCGGGATTGATTGCTTTTTCATCAGAGAAGCTGTCAAGAAAAACAGTGCCATCGAAGAAGCATGCGACCGTCGCATGCGGCAGGCTGAAACGCGCCTGTTCAGCACTCTCCGGCTGGTTATACTTCAGAATCTGCGAGTGAGTCACATTGATGCCGTGATCGACGGTGTCGACGTCTTCCCAACGAAGCCGATTGCTTTGAATCAGTTCCAAGAGACCATCCATGTTGCGGTGTTTGAAAAAGCAGCACGGGTACTTCTTGATCCCGACATGATAGATCCGGTAGCCGTCGCCCAGTTGAAGATCAAAGGTCGGCGTATCTGCCCACAGCTCACCATAACCGTGAGTTCCCTCCAGAATATCTGGTTGCCCAACATATCCGAGCGATGCGAGCTCTGCGGCGCAGATACCATTGCGGCCGGCGAACCCAGCTTCGATAATGTGCGCTCCGCTTCCGGTTTGCTTGAGGAGGCCTGCTGCCTGTGAAACGGCCAAACTAATTGCAGCAGTCGTCTGATCGGTATCGAGATTCATCAGCTTGGCAGCTGCAACTGCGTTGCCAATGGTTCCCAGGCAGGCCCAGCTTGCCCACCCCTTCTTCATTCCTCGGTCAAACGCCAGTCCCAGCCGTGCTGCGACTTCATAACCCAGAATGAGAGCCTCGAGGAGCCGGCCACCTGAGAGTTGGTACTTTTCGCAAAGAGCGAAGACGGCGGGCCAATGACCACAAGAGTACATTGTCTCCGGAAAACTGTCGTCCTCAAGTTCGGTTGCATGCGCGGAATTGGCATTAGCGATCGTCGCATATTCCACAGGCGCCAGGTATCCGGCGCCAAACACCCCCGCTTCCGCGTGCCCTCCCTTACTTTGCACATAGTTGATAACGGTCCTACCGACTTTCATCTTTGTGCCGGCAACGTTCATCCCCACGTGGCTAAGCCCGAGTAGCTTGGCGTAATCAACAACCTCGGTCGGAATGCTCGACAGCGACGTCTCGCGGACGAATTCCGCGATTTCCCTTGTGGTAGTTGCTCCCATTTTTCTCTCCCATCGTGGAATAGCCCCACGCCTCTCTATGTATCATTTTTCGGGACAATATACAGCTTAATGCGATTATCGTGTTATTTTGACGGATGTCAAATTCATTCGTTCGGCGATTTTGGAAGTGTTGGAGAGTCCTGGGATATGAACCCATTTGACAAGACCTAGGCGGGAAGGCATTATGCCATTAATAAGCACGCCATCTCGATTTTCGGGACTTATTTAAGCCTGACTATCGTCTCGTTGCGGAGCTGGCGTATATTGGCCGCGATGTCTGATACGTTATCGGGAGACAAAATGCTCGAAGTAAAACAGTTGGTTGCTGGCTACGGCCGTTTGACGGCGCTAAAGGGTGTCAGCTTTAAGGTCAAACAAGGAGAAATCGTCTTCGTGGTAGGCCCTAACGGCGCCGGAAAGTCGACCTTGCTCAAGACGATCGCAGGTCTGATGTCGCCAAACGCCGGTGAGATTCGATTTCGGGACCGGCGCATCGACGGGAAAGTGCCCGAACAACTGTGCCGTGAGGGGCTCGCGCTCATCCCGGAAGGACGCCATATTTTCAAGACCCTGACGGTTCAGGAGAATCTAAAGGTCGGTTCAATGATACGAAAGAACTCGGCCGAGGTGAGTGCCGATCTCGAGGCGGTTCTCAACACATTTCCAATTTTGCGAGACCGCTTTTACGGTATTGCAGGGCATCTTTCCGGTGGCGAACAACAACAACTAGCAATTGCCCGATCGATCCTTCAGCGCCCTTCCCTCCTTATGATCGATGAGCCATCCTTGGGTTTGGCGCCGTTGGTCATAGATCAGGTCTATGACAGTTTGAGGGCGCTCAATCGAACCGGCCTCACACTTCTTATTGTTGAGCAATCAACCGCAAGGATTATGGAGCTCGCATCTCGCGTCTACGTCATGCGTAACGGCAATGTTGTGCTTGAAGGAACCCCAGACGACCTCGCGGACGGCAAAGCGCTCGATGCCGCATATTTCGGCTTTGCTGCAGAGTCGGTATAAAGGCCAATTGATCGAACGACGCGCGTTTTCATTCGCTTTGCGACTGGCTTTCTCGTTAGTCTTTCGCGTGCAGGGCCCAATCGGCCGGACCGAGGCGATCCTCGGCGAACCTTCGGTGATGCCAATAAGGATAGAGATCGGGTAGGCGACTTATGTTATTCAGCCGCGTCATATCGTCAGCGCTCAGCTTGACATCGATGGCAGCAATATTCTCGCGAAAATGGTATTCTGTAAGTCCCCCCACGACCGCGGAGGCAACACCCGGCCTTCCTAATACCCAGGAAAGCGCGATATGTGCCATCGGAGCACCGTGCTCCTCCGCTATTTCTTTGATGAGATCGACAATGGCCCAGAGACGCTCCTCATCGCGGATCGGCGGACCGCTCCAGCTTGCATCTGGGCCATGCCAATTCGGCGGCTTTAATCTGCTGAACACTCCGGAGAGAAGGCCGGATGTTAGCGGACTCCAGACCATGATACCAACGCCCTGGTCGATGGCGATCGGCAATAGCTCGTATTCTGCTTCGCGCGCTTCCAGCGTATAATGGATCTGCTGAGCGACGAAGCGCGGAAGCCGATGCATTTCCGCTGCATGAAGCGACTTCATGAGCTGCCATCCCGCATAATTCGAGCAGCCAACATATCGGATCTTACCCTGTTGAACGAGCGCGCCGAGCGCCTCAAGCGTTTCCTCCACGGGGGTAAGCCCGTCCCATTCGTGCAGAAGAAAAAGATCGATATAATCGGTGCGCAGCCGTTTCAGGCTGCGTTCGCACTCCCGGATGATATGATACCGCGATGCGCCCTCGTCATTGGGGCCGTCGCCGATGGGCAATCGCGCTTTGGACGTGACCAGAACCTTGTCGCGCCGACCTTCGAGAACCTCACCCAGAATCGCTTCCGAGCGACCATTGGTATACATATTGGCCGTATCGATAAGATTGATCCCGCCATCGATGCAAACGTCGACCAGGCGTCGAGCATCCTTGACGTCATGCGCACCTCCGAACGACAACGTTCCCATGCTCAGCGCCGAGACCTTCAGTCCGCTGCGGCCGAGGTTTCTGTACTCCATTCCTCATCTCCCGTTTTGCCACGTCATATGTCGCCCAGGCAGACGTATTTGATGTCCAGGAATTCATGGATGCCGTATTTGGAGCCCTCTCGCCCGAGCCCGGACTGTTTGACCCCTCCGAAGGGGGCGCGTTCGTTCGAAACCAGTCCCGTATTGACACCGACGATACCGCATTGCAAGGCTTCGGCCACTCGCCAGACGCGCCCGATGTCCCGCGAGTAGAAGTAGGACGCCAGCCCGTATTCGGTGTCGTTGGCCATGGCGATGACATCGTCTTCGGTCTTAAACTGAATCACCGGCGCTAGCGGCCCGAAGGTTTCTTCCCGCGTGACCAGCATACGGGAATCGACATCAGCTAGAATGGTCGGTTCGTAGAACGTGCCACCAAGCGCCGAACGCTTGCCGCCACGCACGATGCGCGCCCCTTTTCCGAGCGCGTCCGAAACATGCTGTTCCACCTTGGCCACCGCGCGTTCATCGATCAGCGGGCCTTGCGTGACGCCGCTGCCGGTGCCACGACCAAGCTTGAGTTCGCCGACCGCACGGTCGAGTTTTTCCAGGAAAGCATCCGCGACCGTTTCCTGTACAAAGATGCGGTTGGCGCAGACACAGGTCTGGCCGCTGTTGCGGAACTTGGAAACCATCACGCCGTCGACCGCGCGGTCGAGATCGGCATCGTCAAAAACGATGAACGGAGAATTTCCGCCCAACTCTAACGACAGCCGCTTGATGCTCCCGCCCGCCCGGGCCATGAGCCAGCGCCCGACGGCTGTCGAACCCGTAAACGTGATCTTCGCAACCGTGGGATTGTCGCAAAATTCCTCGCCGATCGGCCGGGCATCGCCCGTGATGACCGAGAAAGCGCCTTTGGGAACGCCGGCTTCCTCGGCAAGCGCCGCCAGCGCAAGAGCGGAAAAGGGCGTTTGCGCCGCCGGCTTAAGGATGATGGTACAGCCGGCGGCTAGCGCCGGGCCGACCTTCCGCGTGATCATTCCGTTCGGGAAATTCCACGGCGTAATTGCCGCGCAGACGCCGACAGGCTGTTTCAACACTAGGATACGTTGTTCTGGCGATGTGCCTTGCAGCACGTCGCCGTCAATGCGCTTAGCTTCTTCCGAATACCATTCCAGATATCCGGCATTCCCCAGGATTTCCCCCTTCGCCTCCGCCAGCGGTTTGCCTTGTTCGGCCGTCAGGATTTGCGCAAGGTCGTCGGCGTTCACGACAACCAAGTCGTACCATGCCCTGAGAATGCGGGCGCGCTCCTTGACGGTGCGGCCGCTCCATTCGCGTTGGACTTCCTTCGCCTTATCGATGGCCGCGCGCGCTTGCACAGGTCCGAGATTGGGAACATGCCCGAGCAATGCGTCGTCGTAAGGATCGCGCACCTCGACGCCACCGCCGTCGCAGACAATCCATTCCCCCGCGATATAGGCCGCTTCCCGGAAAAGGTCGGGTCTGGACAGTGTCAGCCCCGTACGTGTTTTAACCTGATCTGACATGAACCACCGTGACAGTAAGACGCGCGCCCCTAGGGGACGCAGACGTGCGTTGAGGGCGAATTCCGTATTTCGAGATGATAGCTCGTTTTTCGGTACGTACGCCATTGCAATGGCTCAGTCAATGATTGTCTCGAAACTAAACCCCTCGATTCCTCCACTCCCTGGCATCACAAGAACGCCGTCCCTCGCGTCTTGGAATGCCGCTTTGTCGCGCGGGCGACCGCAACGTTCTTGACAAATCTGGGCGCTCGGTATCTATTGTCATTAATTAGAACCTTGTCCCATTTATCGGGACTTCTAAAAGCGATAAGGTGGATTATGAGCATTAGCGTCGGCGTGGACGTGGGCGGAACCTTCACGGATCTTTTCATGATGGATACGGAAACTCTCGCTTTTCGTACGGCAAAGGTTCCCACGACGGTCGATGACCGCTCGCGCGGATTCCTTGAGGGACTGGAAACGCTCGGCGCGCGGCCGGCGGCCATCGACTGGCTGATTCACGGCACGACGGCCGGTACGAACGCGGTTCTCGAACGCAAGGGTGCGCGCTGCGGTCTAATCACTACGCGCGGTTTTAAGGATGTCCTGGAAATAGGACGTCGGACGCGCCCGAACGCCTACGGTTTATCCGGAAGGTTTGACCCGCTGATCCTTCGTGATTTCAGGCTCGAAGTCACCGAACGGGTCGATGCGCGCGGTCAGGTCATCACCCCTCTCGACGAGGAGGATGTGCGCTCCGCCGCCCGTCGCCTGCTGGATATGGGCGCTGAAGCTCTGGTAATTATGTTCCTGCATTCGTACGTCAACGAGGCGCATGAGGCCCGCGCCGCCAGCATCGTGCGCGAAATCTGGCCCAACGATCACGTCGTCGCGAGCCATGAAGTGATCCGCGAAATGCGCGAGTTCGAACGCTGTAGCACCGCGGCGATCCATGCCTCCATCGGCCCGGTGGTCAGCCGGTATATTTCTGACGTTGCCACTCGCCTGAAGCAGAGCGGCTTCAAGAACGAGCTCCTCGTCATGCAGGCCAACGGCGGCATGATGGCGTCATCTCTGGTCAGCCGTCATGCCGTTCACACCGTGATGTCAGGTCCAGCGGCCGGCGTGCTGGCGGCGGCCGCGATCGCCAAGCGCGCCGGAATCGACAATCTCGTCACCGGTGACATGGGCGGCACCAGCTTCGATGTCGCGATCGTATCGAATGGCGAGCCGATCGTGTCCTCGGAAAAGGATCTCGCCTACGCGGTTCCCATCCGCGTTCCCATGATCGACATCCACACCGTTGGCGCTGGCGGCGGCAGTATTGCGCATCTGGATAAGGCCGGCATGATTCGCGTCGGGCCGGAAAGCGCGGCGTCGTTTCCCGGACCGATCGGCTTCGGGCGAGGCGGCACCGAACCGACGATAACCGACGCCAACTTTCTGCTCGGGCGGCTCAATCCGAACGTGATCACCGGCTCGGCGTTCGCCGCGCCGTTGGACAAAATCGCCGCCGCCTTCGAGGAGCGGATCGGACGGCAACTCGGTCTTGACGCGTATGAAACGGCGGCGGCGATCCTCCACGTCGCCAATGCCGAATTGGCCGGGGCTATAAGACTGGTGCTGATCGAAAAAGGGCACGATCCGCGAGATTTCGCGCTAATGCCGTTCGGCGGCGCTGGCCCCCTGCATGCCGTGTCGATCGCACGCGACCTGAACATTCCCCGCGTTCTGGTGCCGCGCTATCCCGGACTCAATTCGGCCTTGGGCTGTGTGCTGGCCGACGTCCGGCATGATTTCGTGCAGACGGTCAACAAGCCGCTGGACGGAATCGATCGCAATACCGTGCAGCAATTGCTCGCCGGACAGGAGCGCACCGGCCGCGACCTGCTGACCCAGGAAAAGGTCGACGTCGTCGAAGTGAAGGTGTCGCATGAATTCGACCTTCTCTTCCGGGGTCAGTCGCATACCTTGCGGGTACCGATGCGGGGAAGCCATTTCGACCCGGAGGTATTGGAGATAGACTTTCTCACGCAATATCTCGCCCGCTACAATCTTTCCCTTCCGGAAATGCATCCGAGCCTCGTCAATGTCCGCACGACCGTCGTCGGCGTCCGCGAACGCGTCGACCTCGGCATTTTCAAGCCCAAGCCGGGCCTGCTAGACGATGCTGTGACAGGATCGCGCGAGGTGTATTTCGATGGTCGGTGGCGCAAGTCGCTGACCTACGAGCGCGACAAACTGCCGGAAGGCGCCGAAGTTCGGGGCCCGGCCATCATCGAACAGCCCGACAGCACATTCGTTCTCGACCCCGACGCATCGGCCAGGGTCGACGACATCGGCAACCTTCTCGTTCATGTCCACGGCTGAGCCCGCCTTGCGATTGAGGAATACTGGAATGTCCAAAGCAATACAGCGCGACGATTCAAATTCCAAGCTGGCAGAGATTGACCCTGTCACGCTGACCGTTATTGAAAAGGGGCTCCAGCAGGTTTGCACCGAAATGGATCTCGTTCACGAGAAAACCTCGTTTTCGCCCATCATCTCGGAAGCATACGACCGTGCGAATGGCATTTATCATCGCGAGGATGGGCGGATGATTTCCCAGGGCGAATTGGGCCTGCCAATCTTCCTGGGACAGCTGGCTGTCACCACCAATACGGTGATCCGGATGAGAAAAGATCTGGTCGATGGCGACATCGTCATCATGAACGATCCCTATCTCGGCGGCTCGCATCTCATGGACGTGCGGATGATCCGCCCCTTCTATTACAAAGACCGGCTTTGGTCCTACCTGTCCAATGTCGGCCATTGGCGCGACACGGGCGGAGTGGTCCCGGGCGGGTTCACCACGCGATCGACGGAGATTCATCAGGAGGGATTGCGCATTCCACCGATCAAGCTCGTCAAGGCGGGCAAGATCGAGGACGATGTGCTACAGCTCATCCTCAACAATATCCGCGTGCCCAACGATACCATTGGCGACGTCAAGGCGCAGATCGCTGCGCTTGACGCAGGCGCCAAACGCCTGACCGCCCTCATCGACCGCTATGGCGAGGATCTCGTCGACCGCGCCATCACGGAGCTGGAAGTACGCTCTGAGTGTCTCATGCGATCGCATATCGAGACCATTCCCGACGGCGTCTGGACTGCGAATGCCTATGTCGACAGCGACGGCATCGTCAACGAGGCGCTGACCATCCGCGTCAATCTCGAGGTCAACGGCTCTGATATTCACGTGAATTTTCACGGATCGAGCGTGCCATGCGCCGGCCCCTTGAACACCGTTTGGGCGACGACGCTTAGCGCCGTTTATATCGCGCTAAAGCATATTTTCCCGGACGTGCCGATGAATGCCGGTTGTTTCCGCCCCATTCATGTGGAGGAGCCGCGTGGCACCTTCCTTTATGCCGAGTATCCGAGCCCCACGGCGGGCTCGGCGGCGGAGGTATCGCAACGCATTATCGAGGCGATCCTGCTAGCGCTGGCGCCAGCGATCCCCGACAAAATCTTCGCCCCGGCGGCGGGAACCAGCGGCAATCTGTGCCTGGGCGGCATCGATCCCGAAACGGGCGAGAACTACGTGATGTACTACTTCTCCGGCGGCGGCTATGGGGGCTGGTACGATGGCGACGGCATCAGCAACGGCTGCGCCACGATTGGAATTTCCAAGTCACAGCCGGTGGAAATTCTGGAACTGCGTTATCCGGTTCTCTTCGAGCACTATTCGCTTCGTGAAGGGTCGGGCGGTGCCGGACAATTCCGCGGCGGGCTCGGCGTCGCCTACCGGATGAAGCTGCTCAGAGGTACTGCTACGGCTTCCTTCATGATGGACCACGGCCGACAGGGGCCACCGGGCACGCTTGGCGGAAAGCCTGGAGCGCCTAACGAGATCGTGGTCTTCCATGGCGGCCAGACCGAGATCCCTGAACATCTTTCCAAGGGTGAGGGCTATATCCTGCGACCGGGAGACTGGATCGACGTCAAGACGCCCGGCGGTGGCGGTTACGGCGACCCCCTTGCTAGAGATCGCGACAGCATCGCAAACGATGAAAAGAGGGGATACCTCCAAACAACAAGCGGGCTTCCGGCGCGCGGCTGAAAACGCAGCGTATCAATCTAAATGGACAACACATCAATGCACTTGAATCGCACTATAGACAACGAGCTGGATCACGCGACAGGCGAACTCAGGCGTGAATTTTCAGCAAGAAACCCGTTGAGCGAGCGATCAGCGCTCGACGCTAGGCAAGCGCTGCCAGGCGGCAGTACGCGCTCTGTGCTCTTCTACGAACCATTTCCGTTGACGATCATTTTTGGCGAGGGCGCGCAGATCACCGATCTCGACGGCCACACCTATGTCGATTTCATCGGCGAGTTCTCCGCCGGATTGTACGGTCATTCCGATCCCGTCATCCGGCAAGCGATAATCGATGCGCTGGATGGCGGCACGGTGCTTGCCGGGCCGAACCAATACGAGGCGCGGTTCGCGCAAGCCCTGAAACTACGCTTTCCCAGCATGGAGCTGCTGCGCTTTTGCAACTCGGGAACCGAGGCGAACATCTTCGCGCTGCTGACCGCGCAATACGTCACAAAGCGGCGGAAGGTTATGGTTTTCGAAGGCGCCTATCACGGCGGCACAATGGTGTTTCCAGCCGGCGGCAATCCGTTAAACCTGCCGTTCGACTTCATCCTTGCCACTTATAACGATTGCGACGAGTCCACCAGACTGATCCGGGAAAACCAGACGGATCTCGCCGCCGTCATCGTCGAGCCGATCCTGGGCGCGGCTGGCAATCTTCCCGGCAGAGACGAGTTTTTCGCCACTTTGCGGCGCGAGACGCAATCCGCCGGTAGCCTGCTGATATTTGACGAGGTGAAGACATCCCGCTGCGGCGCTTCCGGAATGCAGGGGCGTTTCGGCATCACGCCGGATATGACGACGCTGGGCAAATATCTGGGTGGCGGCCTGCCGGGCGGCGCTTTCGGCGGACGCGCCGACATCATGGAGCACTATAACCCCTACAAGCCGGGATCGCTGCGTCATGCGGGAACCTTCAACAACAATGTCTGCACCATGGCCGCTGGGCTGGCGGGCCTGACGAACGTTTTCACTCCGCAGCGCGCAGACGCGTTCCATGATGAGAGCGAAAAGCTACGTCTCGATTTGCAGGCGTTGACGGATGCACGCTCTGTCCCCTTATCCTTCGAGGGCCTTGGATCGCTCTTTACGCTGCATTTGGGCGGAACGCCTCTACTGCACGCTGCGGATGTGACGCCGCTAAGTCGTCAGGTCGGTCTTCTGTTCCATATGCACGGGCTGCTGAATGGTATCGCCATTGCCGGGCGGGGCGATTTCTATCAATCTCTGCCAATGACGCAAGCCCATCGCGATAAGGCAAAAGTGGTGTTCGCCTCGTTCGTTTCCGAGTATGGAGATATGATTTCACGACTGGCGGAACAGAATTCGACAACCCGACGCACAATGGCGATATAAGGAGAAACCCCGTGGACGAAGCTTTGGCCCGGCAGGCTTTCGATCTCGCGATCCAAAGCCACAAACCCGATTTCGGAACCTTTTTCCTGGCGCGATTGCTGGCCCTCGACATTTCTTATCGGGACGAAAAGTGCATCATCCAATTTCCTGTCCAGGATTTTCTCTTCAATCCGCAAGGATCCCTTCACGGCGGTGTGCTCGCCACAATTATGGACATTTCGATGGGGCATCTCATCCACCACGCCTATGGGCGCGGTGGTGCTACGATTGAGATGAAGGTCCAATATATGCGGCCTGTGAAAACAGGCCCTGCGGTGTGCGTTGGAGGATTTCTAAAGCGAGGAAAAAACCTGGCATTCCTTGAGTCTCGACTGGAAGACGCTTCGGGGGCGTTGGCGGCAATCGCGACCTCGACTTGGAAATGCAGCCCAGCCCCGCCCCCCGAGGCAACCTTGTTTTTGTACTGAACCGGATGTGGGCCAGTATTCGCCCGGCACTGTGCCGGTTGGCACACGCAAGTTGCTATTTGGCCAGCTTTTTGGGACTATGTCTCATATTTCTGTTTGGTCGCGGCGCTTGATGAGTTAATCAGGGTATATTCTCGCCGACACAAATTCGTAAGGAGACAAAGTTGATGGCCGATGATTCTGAATCGACGGCGGGCCCCCTGGAGCGATACATTTCCTTTCTTGAACTCATCGCAGCATTTCCTGGAGAACTGACGACAGCGGATGTTGCCCACGCTTTGCAGCTACCGAAATCGACTACGCATCGCCTTTTGAGGGTGCTCAGTCGTTCCGGCCTTGTCGAAGGCGGGGATAACAAAGACCGGACACTTTCGCTTGGCAATCGTCTCACCAGACTGGTTTATGCTGCCGGCCACGCCGACTGGATCGAAGCCGCTGTCTCGCCCACTCTCATCCAAGCAACTGCAAAATTCCCAAATGCCTCTATCTATGTCGCTCGGTTGGCTGGCCACCGCGTGTTCGTTGTTGCCTCGGCAGCGGGCGATCCACGCTGGAAAAGCTACGTCGTCCCCGGGCAGGAGCTGCCGCCCCACGCTGCGGCCAGCGCCAAGATCATCCTTGCTCACCAAGAGGAATCGCTTGTGGAGACAGCTTTGGCGCGCCCCTTGCAGGCCTTCACGCCAAATACGGTGACGGATGCGGCCGTCGTCAGAAGCGAGATCGCAAGTGCGCGCAGGGACGGATACGCAGTCTGTGTGGAGTCCATCCACGAAGGAATGTCGGCCCTTGCCGTCCCGATTCATGTACCAACCGACGGCGTTATTTACTCAGTCGGCATTACGGGGCCGGTAACCCGTGCGATCTCCGAAGATCTCCAGTCACTTGTTGCTATGCTCCGCGAGACCGCGCAATCGCTGACACCGATACTTTCATTGCGCGGCCGCAGCAAGGGAAAGGCAGCGTAAGACGCAAAGTCTGCGTTTTAATGCAAGGCTTCCCCAGGCAGGGTTGAAACCTGTAGGTTAGAGGCCCAGATCGGTCGTTTTCGCAAGGTCGAAGACCTTGCCCGGATTGAGAATGGCATCGGGGTCCAATGCTTTGCGCACGCTTTGCATTAGGAGCATGGATCTGGTGTCCTTGTAACGCTTCAAAAGGTCGACCTTGGACAAGCCGATACCATGTTCAGCGCTAATGGAGCCCCCAAGCGCCGTCACGAGGTCGTAGATCACCAGGTTGATGGTCTTGGTATCTTCCGCTGAGGCAAAGACATTGAAGTGGATGTTGCCGTCTCCTACATGGCCAAAGGCGAAGGGGATTGCATCAGGAACGCTATTTTTGACCGCAGCGGGCGCGTGATGAAGGAATTCGGCAATACGTGAAACCGGGACCGAGATGTCGTGTTTCGCACTTGTACCATGCCTGCGCTCTGCTTCAGAGATCTCCTCGCGTAAGCGCCACAAGGTAGCGCGTTGCTGCTCACTGTGCGCCAGTACAGCATCAGCGACTATCCCTGCTTCAAAAGCAATTGCCAGGTTTTTCTCAATTGTGTCGGCAAGGGTATCTGACCTTAAAGCAGTTGAGGCTTCAACAAGTGCGTACCAGGGATGTGAGTGCTGTAAAGGATCTCGCGCACCATCAAGCGCCCCTAAGACCAGCTCGAGACACTCGCGTTGCATCAGCTCAAACGCTGTAACGCAATCACCTATCTCCGACTGAAGATCCCTCAGGAGGTTAACCGCGGCATCGGGAGACGGCAGACCAACGAATGCCGTGACCCGCGATTGGGGCAAGGGGAAGAGTTTGAGAGCAGCTGCCGTAACAATACCGAGCGTGCCTTCCGAGCCGATGAACAGTTGCTTGAGGTCGTAACCTGAGTTGTTTTTCCGAAGGGGTTGAAGGCCGTTCCAAATCGATCCGTCCGCTAACACGACCTCGAGCCCTAACACCAGTTCCCGGGTCGTGCCGTAGCGAAGGACGCCCGTCCCGCCGGCGTTGGTTGAGACTATACCCCCGATTTGCGCGCTTCCTTCCGCTGCAAGGCTGACTGGCAGAAGACGGCCAACGTCCCTCGCAGCGGTCTGCGCATTCTGCAGGACAACCCCCGCATCAGCCACAATTACATTGTCGAGCACGTTTATGCTTCGGATCCGATTGAGCCGCCGCAAGGACAGCACGATTTGCTGCCCAACGGCGTCGCCAGCAAGCGGAACCCCTCCCCCGACCAATCCGGTATTGCCGCCCTGTGGCACCACTTTCACCCCATGAGAAAGGGCAGTTCGCACCACAACGGCTACTTCATCCACCGTCGATGGTTCGACAACGCAGAGCGCGGTGCCCTCGTGACGACCCCGCCAGTCCACAAGATAGGAGGACATCGCCTCCCGATCGGTCTTGACGGCAGAACCGCTGATCGCCGATTTCAGTTCTCTAAGGAAACCGCTTTTTTGCAAAGTGTCACCAATAACCTGAGGCAAGCGGGGGGTTCGCAAAACGTCCCGCCCCTGCCAGATCCCAATTTGTGCCCGAACTGCATTCCGCCACCCTTAACACCGGCGCAAGCTTCTCAAGCCCGAGCGAGAGCTTCACCGGCGGCTCAATAACTATGTTCATCATAGGCCACGGGTGAATCCGCGGCGCTTCGCCGCACAAAATTGATCGCCTCACGAACCGCTGCAAGATATTCATTGACCACTGGCAGGTGGGCCGGGTTAACCCCTTGCTGAATGGCTTTGGGGTCGCGCATCCGCCCTCTTAGCCAACCGCGTTCTTCCAAACGGTCGGCGACAGCATAGATGTCAAGCTTGGGATCGCTGGTAGCGAACGAAATGAGGTTACTCTCGCCGTTGGGTGTGAGGCAATAAATGTCAGGAATTGCATTCAGCCCTTCAATCAATTGCATGGTAGCGTCCATAGTAAGTTTCGCTGCACGCAAGTAGCCGTCCATGCCAAGGAACTGCATCACAGACCACGCGGACGCGACGGCGCCGCCGGCCTTTGTTCCGAGGAAAGTGGGCGTAGAGTACGTACCACGTGGCCATCCGCTGAAGGAAAAACGCTCGTGCTCTTGATCTTCAGCGTTGCGATAAAGAACGAGGCTGGCGCCCTTTGCGGCGTATCCGAACTTGTGAATGTCGGCCGACAAGCTTGAAACGCCAGGAACGCGAAAATCCCAG
This sequence comes from Pararhizobium sp. LjRoot255, assembly GCF_964252905.1. Classification (NCBI taxonomy): domain Bacteria; kingdom Pseudomonadati; phylum Pseudomonadota; class Alphaproteobacteria; order Hyphomicrobiales; family Rhizobiaceae; genus Pararhizobium; species Pararhizobium sp. LjRoot255. The sequence goes on along the minus strand of NZ_CAXUPQ020000003.1, from coordinate 65,370 downwards.
TTTGGTATTGGATATCCCAATCGTTCGGCAAAGGGGGAAAGAAACCCGCCCCAGCAACCGTCGACATGTAAACGCAACTTCAGCTCCTCAGCCAAGGCGCCAATGTTGCCGATCGGATCAAAGGTGCCGAATGGATAATTGGGCGCGGATGCGAAAAGCATTATAGTGCCTTCGTCGACCGATGCACGCATCAGCGCGGGGTCCGCACGAAAGTTTGCCGTGTGCGGCGTACGTTTTACGTCAACTCCAAGGAGCTGGCCCGCCTTGTCGAGGCACGGGTGAGCAGTCTCGCAAGCGACGATATTATATCGTCCGTCGGGTTCACCACGCGTGTAGCGCGTGAGGTCGCGTGCGGTCTTGACCGCCATGAGGACGCTTTCCGTCCCCCCCGACGTGAAGGACGCTCCGGCACCGGTCGGGGCATTGAAGAGCGACAATGCCATTGATTTGATGTCGTCAGTCATACGTTCGAGGCTCTTGAACGCCCTTCCCGCGCCCAGTCCGTTTTCGGCGATATATTCACCATAGGCTTCGCGCTGTATGTCGAGGGTCTCGTCATCGACAAAATAAGTATAAGAGGGAACCCGTCCCGCCTTCCAGTCAAAGTCAAGCGACTTCATCTGGCGGAGCTCCTTCAGAATGACCTCTTTCGAAACACCTGTTTCTGGAATTTGCTTCATCTCACGTCCCTCCTGATCCGTTCACTTGAGTCCGGATGGTTGATTTCAATTTTCCGATCAGCGGAATCTTGGCAAAGTTGACCGTGGGCCTCGCACCCGGAATTAGAGCAAGACGGGTTGGAGCTTGGCAGCTCTCGTTAATTCGAACGTCTAGGCCCTCGCAGAGCTGGGGCGATCGACCGGTTCAGTCACATTCTCCTGGGTTTCCCCAGAATTGACGGACACACGTCCTTGAACGTCATTGGGCCGCGCCAGCCATCGCAAGCTGAGTTCACGCCCACCCATAATCCCACCTTTTCGGAACATCAGGATTAGCAACATGATGACCGCAAGAATGAGTTCCTGGGAGCCGGGCGGTAGGGCCAATTGCAGTTGACCAATCTCGAAGCCTGCTTCCGCCCGACGAAAGACATCGATGACGACACTGATGACGGCGACACCCAAAACCGCGCCCGCCAAACTCTGCATGCCGCCGATAACCAGCATCGCAACGATCAAGAAAGTCTGGTTCAAGAAAAAGGTCCCGATAGAGACTGTTCCCGTGAAGTGAGCGAAAAGCACACCGCTGAGCCCGACCACGAAGCCGGACAGGGTAAAGGCGAACAGTCGTGACCAATAGAGTGATACGCCCGAAGCGGCGGCCGCCACCTCGTCCTCACGCGTAGCCCTAAGCATGAGCCCCCACCGTGACGTCTGATAAAGATAGGCGATAGCAATCGCACAAGTGGCACATCCCAAGGCGACCCAAATCGTGACATAAACGGGTAGACCAACGATGGTTGACGTTCCCATCGTGACGCTATCCCAGTTTGAGTAGACGACATTCAGAATAAACATCAGGGCAAGCGTGGAAATGGATGCACCAAGGCCCGAAAGCCGCATCAGGATCAAGCCCGAGACAAAAGCGACAGAGCCGGCAAGCACGATTGATGTGAATGCTGCCGGCAGCAGCGGAAAAGTATTGTCGCGCAAGATTGCTGGTAGGCCCGACATCGTTATTGGCTTTAGCATCTGGCAACAAGTCTGCCATGCGGTGGCATAAGCCGCGATTGCAGCGAAGGCCATATGACCAAAGGAGACAATCCCGGAATTTCCCACGAAAATGTATAGTCCCACCGCAAAAACCAGGCGGATCAGAGCCTCCGTTGCAACGCGTTGCACGCTCGGCGAGGTGAAATGCGAGATGAGAAATACGATAATCGCGAGCGGCACGATCAACCCGACAACGGGAAACAGATTACGGACCAGACGCATCATACTCTCTCCTTCGCAGCGCTCGTCACGATCAGACCCTGGGGTCGAACGAGCAAAATCAGGATAACCAGCGCGAAAACCCCGGCATCGCGAAAAGCTCGCATGTCTTCGGGCAGATAAGATTGCAGGAGAACGCTGACTATACCGACGACGAAACCACCAAGAACCGCACCGGGCAAGGAACCCATGCCTCCGATAACAGTTGCGAAGAAGGCATATACGACAGGCATCATGCCCAGCTTGATATCAAGCGTCCCGGTCTGGATGACGAACAGCAGGGAGATCGTCCCTCCAAGGAGGCCGCTGATGGCGAAAGCGATTGCTATGACACGATTGGCCGGAACACCAAGTAGCCGTGCCATCTGAAAGTCTTCAGCGGCAGCGCGCAGTTGCACTCCCAACGATGTCTTCTTTAGGAATAGCACCAACGCTATGAGAAGTGTCACCGCCACAACCATCGTCAGAAGTTGCACTCCCGGAATTCGAATTCCAAAAAACTCGACCGCCTGCGTCAGCGAGCCGCCGATGCTGACTGCCTTCGGACGTCCGCCGTGCAACAGCGTCAGAAGGCTTTGGAGAAAGTAGCTTACGGCAAAGGATGAGATGAGGAGTGTGGTCGGGTTGGAGTTGCGAAGTGGTCGAAACGCGAGGCGTTCGGTAAGAAGCGCGAGGACCGTGACCGTCAGCACGACGCAGCCGACCATCATCGCAGCTGGCAAGGCGCCAAACATCAGCGTCGGTGTGATCGAAGCCGTCGGCACGACGAGGGAATACGCTCCAATTGTCACGTAGTCGGCCTGAGCAAAGTTAATAAGCCGCATCACGCCAAAGACCAACCCGATGGCAAGGGCGACGAGAGCATAGAGACTACCTAAGGCAATCGCATCTATGAGTACCTGGATGAAATTCAACATCGAAGAACCTATATCAAAGCGTTGGCGCGGGAAGCCTTGTCTCCAAGATATGCGCGCCGCACATTTGGGTCTCTTTTAACCTCGTCCGGGGTGCCTTCTGCCAGACTTCTCCCGCCGTCTAGAACGTGAATTCGCTGGCATACGCCCATGATGACTTGCATATTGTGCTCGATGAGCATCACTCCGCATCCAAACCGTTTCGGAATGCCCACAATAGTTTCCATCAGCTGCTCGCATTCCTGGTCGTTCATGCCGGATGCAGGTTCGTCGAGCAGGGCGAAGGAGGGCTGCAGGGCAAGAGCACGCGCGATGCTGATGCGGCGTTCATCGCTGTAAGGCAACGAGCCACACAAGAGGTCATGTCCTCTGCGATACCCGATCCAGTCCAAGATATCGTGAGCCTGTTCAGCGGCAATCTTGTTCGACAAGCCTATGCCCAGACCGGCCACCGTCAAGTTTTGTGCAACAGTCAGTTCTCTAAAGAGCCGCGCCGCCTGAAAGCTGCGGGCAATTCCTGCCTGTGCCATTTTTCTGGCGGAGAGCGTCGAAACGTTCTTGCCATCGAGACAAACGATCCCTGGGACGGGTCGTTGGAAACCACTCAGGACATTCACCATCGTGGTTTTTCCGGCTCCGTTGGGGCCAATCAGACCAAGAATGTTTCCCTCTCGCAATGTGAGATCGACACCGCGCAGGGCTTTGATACCGCCGAAACTTACATGTATGTTTTTGGCCTCTAAGACCTTTTTCCTGCCTTCAACCATAACGAACATGCCTCGACTTTATGACATCATACCAGCTTCTGCCCGCTCGCGCAGAGCGGGCAGAAGTGGCGATAGCCGGTTGACTATTAGCCCGCGCGGAACAGAAGTTTCATGTCCGGCTGGAACTTGTTTCTGTACATCTCCAGTGCTCGGAAAGAGCCATTTTCAACCTTCATAACAAGTTGAGGGCGATTGATCTGGATATGAAGCTGATCGGTGTAGGACGTGAGGCCCGCCGTGAAGGGCTCATCCTTGAACTGGTTCATTACCCCAACCACCGCCTCAGACTCGGTTGTTCCGGCCTTCTCAACCGCGCGCGCCCATTGTTCAATTGAACTGTAGCCTAGGACCGCGAACGATGATGTTGGGTCTTCACTCCAGCGTTTTTTGTAGGCGGCGAGGAACTTGTTGATCTCTTCGCGCGGATCATCACCGTAAAGGGACATGATCGCGGGGATGTAAAAGTCCTTCAGATCGGGCACTGCGCCGAGCCAATAGTTATCGGTCATACCGGTCAGCGAGACGACCGGCGTATCAATGCCGGCAGCCCGGATTTGGCGGACCGCAGAAGCACCTCCAGGCGTATACGAGCACAGGAAAATGACATCCGGTGGGGTAGCAAGGCCCTTCAGACGCGTGATCTGGGATGCAAGTGACGGGTCGTCATTTCTGAATGTATCCGAGCCAGCCAGCGTGCCGCCCAAATGATCCCAACCTGCTCGGTACCCGGCGCATCCCGACTTGCTATATTCGATGGATACATCTTCGAGCGCATAAGCGTTCCGGAGGCCCATAACGTTGTAGGCATACTCGGCCATGACGATACCTTGCGTCTGCGCGGCCGTATGCGCGGTAAATACAAGAGGGCCCACTCCTTGGACGCCCATTTTTGCGTCACCTGCGCCGGGAGAGATGGCAACAATGCCAGCGTTCTGGGCCGCCAGAGCCGCCGGAGCGCCATAATCGTAGTCTGTCGGTACGATCAGCATTTCAGCGCCCCAGTCGAGCAGGTTCGCACCCGCTGTACCCGCAAGCGTTTGATCTGTTTTCGTGTCGATGACGCGATACTCGATTTGGCGGCCGAGTAGGCCGCCAGCCGCGTTGATTTCTTCAATCTTCAGAACTGCGGCCTTGAAAGGCCCGACGTCATAATTTGCCATCCACCCCGACTGCGCGATCGCGAAACCAACCTTAATCGGCTCCTCGGATTGTGCAGTCGCATCTGCGGTGGCTAACGCGGCGCTCAGCAGCAGTCCCACTCCCAGAAATTTCGATTTGGAACTCATGGACTTCCCCTTTTTTCTCAAAAAACGGAACTACGTCCCGTTCTTCAGCATGACACCACAGCTTCTGTGACTTGTCAAATGTTCTGATGCGGGGATCGGAGCAATGAGTCTGCGGCGGTTGCCTGGTGCAACAACGCTGTCGCGAACTGAGAAAGGCGGGCGCGCAAAATTGATGTTAACGATTACAGCGGTGTATGTGCGCTTTGCGCGCGTTTGCCGGCCGGGGAAAGCCGAATGCAGACGACCGAAGCCGCACCTCCACAGCCTTGCTGCACAAGGCCTCAAACGATGGTCGATATCGGTCTTTGTGATCGACATAGCGCTTGGCGCGCTGTCTCGGTTCACCTTGGCCGCACCACTCTTCGGAACGCTTTGCTGGGCGCGATTGGGCGCTCCAACTCTATAACATGCGCACAAACCAGCAGGTTTGCGCCAGTTCGCCGCGGGTCAGGCAGTCATAACCCGCACCGACGACAAGGGCGTCAAGGGTCTCCGATACCCAGATGGCAGGCCTCCATATCAAAGGCAACGCCTTCCATCCAAGTGGAACTACACCATAACCCCAAGAAACACGTAGCGGTTATCTGCGAACTGTCCTTAGGTTGTAAGGCTCCCGTGGCGCAGCCGGAGGCATCCAATCCAACGCCGGCTCAGTTCTCAGCGGAAACCGGCCTTTTTTTGCCGACAGTTTGCTAATTCGAGATTCAAAATTCGAAACGAGCCGACCTAACCGAGTGAGGTCAGGTCGGCAATTTATACAAGCATCCAATTAAGGAGCACGAGTGATCGCGTGGATATCGGCAACAGCGTCAATTGCGTACAGGTAGCTTCGGAAGCCGAGGCCCGCAATGACACCCTTCGCCACTCTGGAAACGTGGGAAGCATGCCGGAACGGTTCCCTACTATGAATGTTTGAAATATGAACCTCGATCACAGGCTGCTCCGATAATTTCAGCGCGTCTGCAATCGCAACCGATGTCGTCGCCCATGATCCAGGGTTGATTACTACTGCGGCTCCTATGCTTCTGGCCTCATGAATCCAGTCAATTAGAAAACCCTCATGATTGGTTTGTCGAAAGAAATTCAGTTGTAAACCATGTCCTGCCGCACGCTCACGGCACATCACCTCAATCTCCTGCAGCGTTGTCGATCCGTACACCTCAGGCTCGCGGCTACCAAGCAGATTCAAGGAAGGACCATTCAAGACGACAATCGACGATACCATCGCACGCACCTCACGAGATCAGCTGCGCCAAAACAGGCTGAAGAATCTGATTGGACGCATATCTTACGAGAGGCCCGTCCTTGTCAGTCTCCGCCCAGACCTTTTGCCATTCTTCGTCCTTTAGGAACGCTGTCCATTTCTGGTCGCGCTCGGCCAAGTTCTCCCATTCGATCATATAAATTAACTGGTCGTTGGCTTCACCAATCGCGACTGTCCAAAAGCCAACTGGTTTGATCCCCAGCCTTTTGAAAATCTCGATCGTGTGCTTCTCGAACCGTTGAACGACTTGCCCCAGTTTCTTCGGCGCAGCGTGATAAACTCGGAGTTCGTGGATCATCGTATTGCTCCATTCTATTCAAGGTTGGGATTGGGTTATGACGGAGAAGGTCAAACGGAAAGATTTTGCGCTGAGTCTTGCGTCGGCGTGACGCGCGACTCACGAACGCCGTCTTCCTTCACACGCCCCGGCCATTTGAACTCACGGCCTGCCATGATGCCATCTTTTCGAAACATCAGGATCAAGAGCATGAGCGTTGCTAGTATCAACTCCTGAGATCCAGGAGGGATCGCGATATCTAGAGGCCCGATGGCGAAACCCGCCTCAGCGCGTCGAAATAGGTCGGTCAAGACGCTTATGACCGTAACACCGACCACAGCACCGGCGAGGCTTCTCATCCCGCCGACCACGAGCATCGCCACGATTAGGAAGGTATGACTGAGGAAGAATGTACTGACTGAAACAGTACCGGTGAAGTGCGCGAACAGAACACCGGCCAGTCCAGCGACGAATCCGGACAATGTAAAAGCGCCAAGGCGAGTCCAGTAGAGCGACAAGCCCGAGGCTGCTGCGGCAACCTCATCCTCACGCGTGGCTCTCAGCATCAGGCCCCAGCGCGACCTCTGAAAAAGATAGGCAATCACAATGACCAGGAGAGCAGCCGAAAGAGCACCCCAGGTTGAAACGTAAACCGGCAATCCTACAATTGTGGAGTTACCCATCGTGACGCTGACCCAATTGGAGTAGATGACGTTGAGAATGAACAAGAGGGCAAGCGTAGAGATCGATGCACTAAGGCTGGACAGCCTCATCAGTACCAAACCCGATACGAACGCGACCCCACCGGCGAGGCCAATGGACGTCATTGCTGCTGGAAGAAGCGGGAGCGTGTTGTCCCGGACAAAGGCTGGCAAGCCCGACATCGTGATCGGTTTCATCAAAGCGCAACATGTCTGCCACGCGGTTGCATAGGCCGCGATCGCACAAAATGCCATGTGTCCAAAGGACACGATGCCAGAGTTACCGGCAAAGATGTATAGTCCAACGGCGAATACGAGGCGTATGAGGGACTCGGTCGTCACGCGCTGTGTGCCGGGCGAGCCAAACGTCGTGATGAGAAATACCCCGATCACCAAAGGTATTATTAGCACCAGAACCGGGTAGAAGCGTTGGATTAGTTGAACAGGACGCATCAGACTCTTTCCTTAGAAGCGCTTGTCACGATCAAGCCTTGGGGCCGAACGAGAAGTATCAAGATGACCAACGTGAACACACCGGCATCACGAAACGCACGAATCTCCTCCGGCAAGTATGCCTGCAAAAGAACGCTGACGATCCCGACGACGTAGCCCCCGAGCACAGCACCAGGCAGAGATCCTATGCCTCCAATCACGGTCGCAAAAAACGCATAGACGGTGGGCATTAGACCCATCCGGATATCCAAGGTGCCGGTCTGAATCACGAAAAGCAGAGAGATGGTGCCGCCCAGAACGCCACTGATGGCAAAGGCGATGGCGATTACGCGATTGGCTGGCACGCCAAGCAAACGTGCCATCTGGAAATTCTCCGCGGCAGCACGGAGTTGCACGCCAAGCGGCGTCTTCTTGAGAAACAGAACCAGCGCGACGAGGAGCGTTAGCGCGACCCCCATGGTTACCAGCTGTACGCCTGGAATGCGGATACCGAAGATCTCCACCGCGCTGGTAAGTCCTTCACCGATACTGACGGTTTTGGGGCGCCCACCATGAAACATCACGATAAGACTTTGCAGAAAATAGCTCACCGCGAATGAAGAAATAAGCAGCGTAGTTGTATCGGTATTTCGCAACGGGCGAAACGCGAGCCGCTCGGTCATCAAGGCAAGTACCGTCACTGTGAAAGTAACACAGAATATCATCGCCACTGCCGGCAGCGCACCAAACAACATAGCCGGCACTGCGGACGTCGTCGGTATGACGAGCGAATAAGCGCCCACAACAATGTAGTCAGCTTGGGCGAAATTAATAAGCCGCATCACGCCGAAAACCAGGCCGATCGCAAGCGCGACAAGAGCGTATAGGCTCCCAAGAGCGATAGCATCAATCAGTACTTGCACAAAATTGCTCACGGTAAACCCCTAAATAATTGCATCTTTTTTCGACGCCTCGGTTCCAAGGTATGCGCGTAAGACATTTGGATCTTTCCGGATCTCCTCCGGCGAGCCTTCAGCAAGGCTTTTTCCGCCGTCAAGCACATGAATCCTATGACATACGCCCATGATTACCTGCATGTTGTGTTCGATCAGCATGACGCCGCACCCGAAGCGCTGGGGAATATTGACGATCGTCTCCATAAGCTGTTCACACTCCTGATCATTCATGCCGGAGGCTGGTTCATCGAGGAGCACGAAAGAGGGCTGCAACGCGAGCGCCCGAGCGATGCTTATTCGACGTTCATCACTATAGGGCAGAGAGTCGCACCCGCGGTCGAGGCCTTGGCGATAACCGATCCAGCTCAGTATTTCTTGTGCCTGCGCGGCGGCACCTTTACGCGACAAGCCAACACCAAGACCCGCCGCGACCAGATTTTCCGCAACCGTAAGCCCGCGGAAAAGCCGTGCCGACTGAAAGCTCCGTCCAATACCGAACTGTGCGACCTTTCGCGCCGACAATGCCGAGATGTCCTCTCCGTCGACAATGACCGTGCCGGGGCTTGGTTTTTGAAATCCTGTCAAGACGTTGACCATTGTGGTCTTGCCTGCGCCATTTGGGCCGATCAACCCAAGAATATCACCCGCATGAAGGGTAAGATTAACGCCACTAAGCGCTCGAACCCCGCCGAATGCGACGTGTATGTCTTTCGCCTCAAGCTTTTCCTTACGAGACCTTGTCATAGCGTTATAACAATCTCCGAAGTTCATAAGAGTAATAATTACATATACTTGGTCGCGTAGATGCCGCGATTTCCCAACCCGACAGCATGACCGCCGGGGTGCCGCACGCAACAAGTTGCTGCGCACGGCGCTTTTGCCAACTACATGTCACTGGCCGCTTCTAAGAAGCAGTTTCAGGTCCGGTACGAACTCGTTCCGGTACAATTCCTGGGGACGAAAGGCCCCGTCCTCTACCTTCATGATGAGTTGAGGACGATTGACCTGAATGTGGATCTGATCCGTGTAAGAGGTGGGTCCACAAGTGATGGGCTCGTCCCGAAACCGGTTCATCTCTCCAAGGACCGCGTCCGATTCAACGGATTGCGCCTTGTTCACTGCCCGCGCCCACTGCTCTATTGCGCAGTATCCCAGAACCGAGAACTCGGTAGCGGGCAATGCCCCCCAGCGTGCCTTATACTTTTCAAGGAAGGTGTTGATTTCCGGACGCGGGTCACCTCCATTGATCGACATCAGAGTGGGCACGTAAAAGTCCTTTAGTCCGGGAACCCCAGTCAGCCAGAAATTGCCGCTCATGCCCGTATCCGACAAAATCGGAACGTCAATTCCTGCAGCTCTAATCTGCCGAACCGCAGAGGGGCCTTCAGGCAGTGAACTGCACATAAAGATGAAGTCGGGCGCTGCCGGCAGTCCTTTGATACGGGTTATCTGCGCCGCGACCGACGGGTCTTCTTTTTGGAAAGTGTCTCTTCCCAAGAGTGAACCGCCAGCGGCATTCCAGGCGGCGACGAAGCCCGCGCATGACGACTTCGTGGCCTCCATGGAAACGTCCTCAAGCAAGTAGGCGGTCTTCATGCCCAGTTTCTTGAAGCCGTATTCGGCCATGACGATCCCCGCGGCCTGCCCGGCGGTATGCGCCGTGAACACATATTGGCCAACGCCCTGCGCGCCCATCTTGGGGTCGCTTGCACCAGTCGAGATGGCGATGGTACCTGCGTTCTGCGCGACCAGAGCGGCGGGGGATCCCATATCGTAGTCCGGGGGGACAATAAGTACGTTAGCGCCCCAGTCAATCAGAGAAGCCGCCGCGGTGGCGGCAACGGTTGGGTCGGTCTTTGTATCGATCACGTTGAATTCAATCTGGCGACCCAACAACCCGCCAGCCTTGTTGATCTCCTCAATTGCAAGAACCGCCGCTTTGTGCGGTTCTTCGTCATAGGCGGCCAGCCATCCCGAAAGCGCAGCTGCAAACCCGATCTTAATGGGCTCCTCAGCCTTCGCAACCGAGGTCAATCCCGCAAGCGCAATGGCAAGACCACTTACGCTCAAACGCACAACATGTCGCATCGTCATTTTCATTGTCGAACCCCTCATTTTCTGTTCTCAAGGTTTGAAATTGCCGCGTGTGACGCAAAAATTTGCGCAACACGTAACCTCTGTAGCGACGCCGCTTTCGGCATCACAAAATGATTGCGATGTAACCATCGACAAGTTTCAGATGATCGCTACCGAAAACGGCCGCAAGAATGGCACGTCCAGCGCGGATACCCTTCGGCGAGGGTGTCGAAACACCACTTGTGGCGGAATATCAGCGACCGCCGTGTGGCTCGAAGTCTGGGATACCCGTCGATCCAAGTCTCGCCATTCCTAGTTCACCCTCTTTTGCCCTGGTTCGTATATAAACTCGGGTTGTTTTAGGAGATGATATAGCGATATCTGGCAGACGAAAGGTCCAAAATCCATGAAAACGAAAGGACCAGTTAAGGCACGCACGCATTTGTCGCAGCCGGCCCGCTGACTTAAAAATCTGCCAACTCTGGCGCAGCCGCCGCTCGGTAAAAGCATAGGCCATAATCTGTTTGGTACGCGATTGCACCAACAGAAGCGAGCCATGCCAATTGCATGCTTTACTCCTTCATCGCTGGTGCAGGAGACCAAAACGGTCGGGGCTTGGATTAGCAATCAGCAAACCGGCGCTCACTTGGGCAAGTTCGCCGGGGCGCGGAACTCCAAGCGTTCCTGTTGTCGCTTGCCTGTAGTGAAGACTGTATTTCAAAGCCCATGCGTCGGAGAAGCGCAATCGCATTTCTGCAAAATCGCCAGATCGGACGGTTGTGGCGGACAAAGGCCGCTGATGGCGACTGTATCGGGGAGGTTATCGAGCCCTTCGCAAAGCTGACGTCAAGCTCACTCTTTTTGCGTGCACGCGTCGCCGTACCTCTAATGGTCTTGCGGCCCTCAAGGAAATCTCCTGAGGACCTTTATCGGGCCAACACCAAACCTTTGTTATGCCGGCTGAGAAGCGAAACCAAAGTATGCAGCATCCAAGTCGCGCTCGTCCAACAGATTGTCCGGCGTGGCTTCCAGTACCACGTTTCCGTTTCGCACCACGTATATTCGGTTGGCGAGTTCCATCATTCTTCGGGTGGACTGCTCTACGATGAGAAGCGTCAATCCATTTTTATTCAAATGGCGCAAGCTCTCGTAGACCTGGTCTATTACCAGTGGGGCGAGCCCAAGGGAGGGCTCGTCAATCATGAGGAGGGATGGACGCTGCAGAATGGCCCGGGCGATAGCCAGTTGTTGCTGTTCTCCCCCTGAAAGATGACCGGCAATGCCGTTTAGACGGTCTCGCAAAATTGGAAAGGTATCAAGCACCAGCTCCATATCTGCCCTCACTTCGGAGGAATTTCTCCTCACCAGCGAACCGACAAGCAGGTTTTCCTGCACGGTGAGCGTCTTAAATATATGCCTGCCCTCGGGGATGAGAGCCAGACCGCTCCGGCAGATATGCTCGGGTGAATTCCCAACTACGCTCTTGCCGAGAAAGGAGATATCACCCGAGGTGGGGGAAATGAGACCGGAAACTGCCTTCAAAAGCGTGGATTTACCAGCGCCATTAGGGCCGACCACAAAGACAATTTCACCTTTGCGGACAGTTATGTCTATTCCTTTAAGTGCTGTAAGACGGCCGTACCCCGCGACGATCTGCTGGACTTCAAGCATGTGACTCTCCAATCAACTATACGAGGCTCCGATCAGCATCCGCATTGAAATGCCAATCGTATCACGGTTCGCCTCCTCCATAGGCGGCGGCGAACTCAAACGGTCATTCGACCGATCATATTGCATCCGGTTCTGAACCAAGGCGGGTGCTACAGGTAGTCTACGATCCCACCTTCCACACGCAGTGAAGCCCCGGTCGTGGCTGAGGCCTGTATTGAGCAGGCATATACCACCATGTTGGCCACTTCCTCGCCCGTGGCGGCGCGGCGGATAATTGAAGACGGCCGGCTCTTCAGCACGAAATCGGTTGTCAGTGCCTCGACGGATTTTTCAGAATTCTCGTCGGCGCCGAGCATGGCGGCCACACCCTCGGATACCGTCGGGCCCGGTAGAACTGAATTCACGGTAACTCCGGTGCCAGCCATGCGTTTGGCTAGCCCGCGCGCCACGGATAAAATCCCCGTTTTCGTAAAGGCATAGTGAATGGAATCCGCAGGAACATTGAGAGCCGATTCAGATGAAATGAATACGGCCCTGCCCCAGCCCTTCTTCTGCATACCAGGAAGGTAGGCTCTTGAAAGCCGCACACCGGAAAGGACGTTCACTTCGAAGAGCCGTTCCCACAACATGTCGGGAGCCTCGAAGAAATCTTGAGGCCCATAGATGCCCAAATTGTTAATCAGGATGTCGCAGGCCGGATAAGCGTCGACAAGTGCGGCGCATCCCTCCGCGGATCCGAGATCTCCGGCAAAACCTGCAACAAACCCGATCGGCTGTTCGTCATCTATCGCAGCCACCGCCCTATCGACCGCCTGCTGGCTGCGGCCGTTGACAACGACATTGGCGCCGCTTGCGGCAAGGCCTTTTGCGATTGCAAGGCCGATGCCTGCGGTCGACCCAGTTATGACGGCTGTCTTGCCGGAAAGATCTATTTTCACGTTGCGCCTCCCTGACCATTTTTTAATTTAGCCCGTGCTTACTCTTTCACCCGGTAAGCACGGATCAGCTTGGGTATTGCCTCAACTGATAAAATCCTTCCTTACCTTGCACACATATGTGGACTTCGGATTCATGATCTGAGTTGCACGGCCTTCCGCGATCGACGATAGCAGCATGTAGGCATCCGGTTCTGAGAACCCGTACTCATCGGCAAGCCAGTAAATCATCTCGCGGTAAGCAACCCGCATCGCATCTTCGAGCGGTCGTCCCAAACCGACCGTGCCGATATGTGTTTCGTCTTCAAACCGAGGCCATGTCATTCGCGTCGGTCGATCCTTGATGTCGATTGCCAAGGTGATGCGTGCACCAACGTCGATGGCGCCAACGCCGCAGACTTCGCCGTCTCCCTGCCGGGCATGGCAGTCCCCGATGTAAAAATAGGCGCCATCCGCATTAACGGGAAGATATACCGTGCATCCCGGTCCCATCTCTTGCACGTCGATGTTGCCACCGTGTTCCCCATTATCGAGACTCAAAATGCTACCGTAGGCTGGGGCGACGCCGATAACGCCGGCCATCGGCGCCACGGGGAGCGTTCTTTTCTCGTCCCAGTGAATGAGGCCATCTGCGATCCGAACCGGCTTAAATCTCGAGAAGTCTCTTTCACGATTAAAAATCCACTCTTGGAACAATCCACTGTGGGGCATTAATCCCGTTAGCCCAATCTCGTCCAACTCCATGGACTTGATCCGCACGCCGATCATCTGACCGGCTTTGGCTCCTTTGACTTCGATCGGACCGGTTAGGGGATTGAAGAAAGGATAGCGGAAGTCATCAAGACTCAACTTAGCATCAAGCGACGTAACAAGTCCGCCATTGTAAGCGATCTCGCACTCAATCGTAACGTCTTCACCGGGAGATATCTGGTCGACGAAGTCGTCCGCTGTAGTCATTTGATATTTTAGGTTTTCTTTCTTGATCACCTTCGTCGTCATCATCATTCTCCATCAAAAAAAGTGCAGGGCGTCTTCGAGAGCCATTCAACTCCGATTAGGCAGCGTACAAATGCCAGTGTCCAATTGAAGACGTTTGCGCCGGTCGGTTCCCTCATTCGAATCCACGAGCTGCCTCCGCGTATTCGCACACCCGCGCCCACTGTAGCTCGCAGCCCGCCCCTGGCTGGTCCGACACCTGGAACTTTCCACGCTTTATGGTCGGAAACTCTGTCAGAAGTTTTCTGACGGGATCGGTGCCCGTGTGTTCGGGGATGTATTCCACAGCCATGACCGTGCTTTGCGCACACGCAATGTGAAGATGTAGATAGGGGAATACATGAGGAAGAACCCGCCTTCCATGAGCAGCAGCAAGTGCTATAGCATTCATTGCTGCCATAACACCTCCGCTTCCTGTTGCATCCACGCGCAGGACATCAACATTTTGGACAAGATCAAGGAAACCATAAGGATCAAGGACATCCTCGCCCACGGCAACCGGTGTTTTCAGCTTCGAACGCAGTTCACCAGCTAGACGCCACTGCTGCGGAAGAAACGGATCCTCGATAAAAGCCAGATTGAAGTCATCAATCCGTCTGCACGTTTCCAGCGCTTCCGATATCGACCGCCAGGACCAGTGAGCATCTACGGCCAGATTGACCTTGTCGGCGAACTTGGAGGCGAGGGCCTGAACAAATCTAGTATTCCCTCCGACATCCGGGCCCTTTATCATCACCTTCAATAGGGTCTCGCCATCCCCGCAATGACGTTCAATCTCATCTTCGATCTCCGCTATCGCACGCTCTGCATAGGAAAAGCCGACGACGGGCATGGCCGGCACCTCGGTACGCACACCACCCAACAAGATATATAAGGGAACGCCGGCAGCTTTTGCCGTAATGTCCCAGAGGGCCACATCGATAAGGCTGAGAGCTCTGACGTAGCCTGCTCTTGCAGGTATGTGACCTGCCTCGAACTCCAAATTGAAAGCCTGTCGCATCAGGGCATCTCGCCCGATCAGGCGCGGTGCAATCATCTGCAGCGCCTCGAACAGGTTGCTACCGCTCCGGTAACCTATTGAAAAACCTTCCAACCCCGTGTTCGTCACGACTCGCAAGCAGACGTAATCGCGGGTTTCGACCCGAACCGAGCCGAGAAGGACGGGTTTTTTGAGGGGAAGCCTACAAAGGGCGAGTTCCACTCGGTTGATCCTGATGCCGCCCGTCGTCATTCGGTCCTGCCCCACAATCTGGATTCTGGCCGCGGGGCAATCGGCGAAAAACGACCGGAAGACCCTGCGGCTATATTCAGTTTTACGCCCAGCGCTTGCGCGGCTCTGGCCTTAATCGTATCTGACAGGCTCGCCATGCCAGCCACTCTTGCGCTTGTTCCAATACGTCTCGCGCAACTTCTCGCTAATCGGACCCGGCCGGTCATTGTTCATGATCCTGCCATCTATCCGGCTTGCACCGATCACGCCGCCTGCTGTCGAGGTTACAAAGATCTCGTCAGCATCGCGAAACTCCTGGGCTGAGATCTTGCGAGCCTCAACCTTGATGCCAAGATCCCCGCAAAGCTCCAGCACCGATTGGCGACTAATGCCCTCGAGCATATTGTAGTCAGGCGTTGCGACCACTCCATCGACAACCATAAACACGTTAAAGCCAGGCCCCTCAGTGACATTCCCGTTAAGGTCAAGCAGAACCGGAAAATCCGCGCCCTTCTCTTCTGCCTCGAACATTGAGATGTTCATGTCGCCCCAATGAAAATTCTTGGCTGTCGCATCGACGCACTCATGCGGGATGCGAGGCGTGGACGAGATCATCATATGCATGCCCCGCTCGATCTTTTCGGCGGGAACGAGTGTTGAGAACGGCGCCGCGTAGCAGGCAAGATAGTTTCGGGCCTTGGCCGGATGCCGGACGCCGTGCCCCGCCTGGCCACGCAGGCAGTCCATTGCGACATATGCACTACGCAACTCCGACAATGCCATCAGCTTGTGTAGGATTTCCCGGATCTCATCATCGGTTTCCTTTGGCGTAAACCGGTAACGCTCAATCGAGCGACGAAATCGCGCTATGTGATCATCAAGTCGAAAAAAGACGCCATCCCATACGCTGACGACATCATAAACGACGTCCGACCGGCGGTAAGCCCAATCAGTCACTGGGACACGCGCCTCGGCAATTGGCATGAACTTACCATCGAGATAAGCCGCACCCGCAGACCATTGACTGACTTCCCCCTTTGCGGGTGCATCGCGGTAGTCGGCACTGACCATAGTTCCATCCTCTCTTATTGAACTTCACCGTCGCACCCTTAGGCGCTTGGTAATAACTACGCCTTATTTCAAAGGCATTTCTTCATACCACCTCAGAATACAGTGGTTTTGTTCTCCGACATTTATGTATTCTTGGATCGAGTTATTTATGCGTGAACTTTGAATAGGCGCTATTAGCGAATTTATTCGCTATAATACACATCCATAATGCAATATATTCGTGTTTGACAAAATTATTCTCCATGTGACATAGTAGAATTGTTGAAGCGCCCGCACCTAGCCGGCTCCTCCCGAGATAAGCTAGTTCCATGATTGGATACGCGAAAGGTCCAGTTTTTTGCGAAATAGAAGGTCCAGTTCTCATGCGGTCCGACTGCCGGTCGATGCGTTTTCAATCGACCGGACCAGTCGCGAACCAATTCAGCAACAGATTTACAGGGCCTTACGAGATCTAATTTTGCGAGGGGTGCTGACACCGGGGCTCAAGCTGCCGTCTTCAAGGGAGCTTTCACGAAACATTTTGGTCTCGCGGAATACTGTTGTGCGGGCCTACGAGCAGTTGAATAGCGAAGGATATGTCGAAACGCGACAAGGGGCGAAAACCTATGTTGCTAACATTCCGCCTCCTAGCTCGTTGGCGACGCGGCAGGACCTATCGAAGGCAACCGGGCACGTATCTCGATTCGCATCCGCGTTTGATTTAGAAACGAGAATGGATTTCAGTGCCGATCGATCCGCGTTACGCCCAAGTACGCCAGATGTTTCGGTCTTCCCGTTCAAGACATGGAACAGGCTGTTTGGAAAGCATTTGCTGCATCCCAATGTCGATCTCTTTAACTACAACTACGACCTTGGTTACCCGCCCCTACAAGAGGCCATTGCGAGGTATGTCCAAGCCTATCGAGGAGTTGTGTGCGAGCCTCAGCAGGTAGTTGTAACCAATGGCGCGCAGGCGGGACTCGATCTTCTTTCACGCATTCTGTTAGAGGACGGAGATGTCGTTTGGATGGAGGAGCCAGGTTACGTTAACGCACGGCTCGTATTCAGCGCGGCCGGCGCTAATATCGAGCCGCTGTATGTCACTGAAAGCGGTTGGGGCCTTCAAGAAGTACCCGAAGGAAACATTCGTCTAATCTATACCACCCCTTCCTGTCAGCATCCTCTTGGTTTGAGTATGCGTGTGGAACAGCGGCTGCGCTTACTTGAGATCGCCAACCGCAAGGCCGCGTGGATCATCGAGGACGACTTCGATAGTGAGTATCGTTTGTTTGGCAGATCGATTCCGGCGATGCAGGGAAATGACAATTTTGGGCTCACAATCTACGTAGGGACTTTTGCCAAAACCTTGTTTCCCGCAATCCGGATCGGATTCATGGTCGTGCCACAATCAATTTGCGAACAAGTCAAGAGAGCTGCGCTGTATTGCGGCCAGCAGGTAAGCTTACCCCTCCAAGCCACGCTTAGCGATTTCATCATGAACGGACATTTTGCAAGTCACCTGCGCCGCACGCGACGACTTTACTCCGAACGACGGGAGACATTCCTGAGGTTAGGCGAAAGATATTTAGGCGAGTGGATGGAACCTTTTGAAGCCGACGTCGGGATCCAGATCGCATTCCGATTTAAGCGTCAAGCCGACGACGTTGCAATCGCGAGCAAGGCTAATGATCTGCGACTTAATGTGATTCCGCTTTCGAGATACTATTATCGCGAGCCCGTTCGCGGCTTGCTGCTAGGATTCGCGGCGGTCGACGAACGGGCCATGCAAGTTCACTTAGGGCTGCTTGCCGAACTTATTAAAGAGCACGCTGCCTAAACCTTTAGGCAAATCTGAGACTTGATAAGGTTGCCGCGGGGGGCCGGTTCACGATGCCGTGCCAGTATGTTGAGGATTACAGTAACACCAATTGACCCTAAGAAGATTTTTAAAGAACGGTTCACAGGCCAAGCCTGCGGCTCGTCTCACCAGCGCCAGTGTGATGTCAGGTTAATCCTGACGAGTGCACATCAGGCCTGCTCGGAGTGATCAGGCGGCAATGCCGGCCATGTCCTTCCAGTGTGCGATCGCCCTGAGGCGATGCAGATGGACTTCGATTTGGCGCAAGTTTACATCAACAATCGCGACCGGCCACCGATGTCATGATACAAGGTTGGGCTTGGCGCCCTGCAATCGAAGCAAGACCGTCTTGAACGTTCTCGAACCGCTGGCTCGCTATGTCGTTCGGCCGAACTCGACCGGTTTCATGTGATAAAAGAATGAGGAAACCAGAACCCTTGTTCTGGAAGATATGGTCTCAATCAACGCCGATAGCGCTCCTGCTTCAAGCTTTCCAGTCACACACGATCTTTTTCAGGGGTACTGACCAGCTTCGCGGCGTCGATATTTGCCTTCCGAAGAGCAGAGTTCATCGTTTTCCCAGATGCGATTTCTGCAGCCAGCACGCCAATGAATTCGTCACCGGCGCCATGGGTGCTTTCAACAAAGACCTTAACGGCCTCAATAAGGATTTCATCCCCTTGGCGATCTGCAAAAGCGACACCGGCACCACCTGCGGTCACCACGACCTCGGGAAAGACATTCGCAAGCCTCTTTGCAGCTTCCAGAGCGCCAGCGAGTGTTTCTACGACTGGAACCCCTGCCAGCATTTCCGCTTCTATTGCGTTGACGACGAGGATATCGATGAGCGGCTGAAGATCGGCCGATAGCGGACGCGCCGGCGCAGCATTGATCAGCACACGGCCGCCGCCTCGTTTTACAGCCCGTGCCGCCGCGACGTTGGCGGCGTCGGGAATTTCGCTCTGCAGAACGAGCAGCGTTGTCTTTTTCAGAAGATCATGGGCGGCAGCAACATCGGCCTCGCCAAGGGTGAGATTGCTTCCGGAGACGATGACGGCGCCGTAGTCTCCCTCAGCATCGAAGATCGCGACACTCATGCCGGTGGATTGTGATGAATTGCGCCGAACGAAGGTGTGATCGACATTCTTGCGCTCGAGATTTGTAATAAGAAACCGCCCAAAGTCGTCGTCGGCGACCGCCCCTATCATCGCCGTCGCAACACCGGTTCGAGCCGACGAAACAGCCTGGTTGCCGCCCTTGCCGCCGCTTTTCGGGTGCCAGGAGGTCCCCGTCACTGTTTCACCCTTGCGTGGCCGGGCCGGTCCCATGACGGCGATGTCGTAATGGAGGCTGCCAAAGACAGTGACGAGGGGTGCAAATGTCATGGAAGTCGATCTTTTCGTTTGGACGCGACGGCGGACATCGTCCGCTCGAGATTGCGTTCGGCAGCCTTATAGTCACGCTGAGCAACGGCAACGAAAACTGCGTCCAGGATGTTGAGCTGCGCGATGCGCGCGGCTGCGTTTTCCCCCATCAAGGGAGAACCTTGCGCGGTGGAACAAAGCACCACGTCAGCTGCCTGCGCCAATGGAGATGCGTTGTAGTTAGTGATGGCGATTGTTCGAGCACCGTTCCGGCGGGCAAGCTGGACAGCGTCGATGACCGCGGTGGTATTGCCCGAATGCGAAAAGCCGATTGCAATGTCTCCGTCCACTAACAAGGACGCCGACATCAACATCATGTGAGAGTCATCGAAGACGCTAGCGCGCACGCCGATCCGCAAGAATTTGTGCGATACGTCCCGCGCAATCTGGGCCGAGCCGCCCACACCATAGAAATCACGGTTTTTGGCCCGGTGGATCAGATCCGCCGCCCTGTCGAACGCCTCCATGTCGAGTATCGACAATGTTTCTTCCAGGGCATTGATCGAGGTGCGAAAGACCTTTTGCACGATCTCCTGCGACGTATCGTCGACCGAGAGTTCCTGGTGCATTTCGGCCGTGGGCTGGCGGTTATACTGGCTGACCGCCGCACGGAAATCCCGGTATCCGGCAAAGCCGAGTTTCTTGGTGATCTTCACCACCATGGCTTCCGAAACACCGGCATCGTCTGCAATCTGTTTCAGAGACGTGTCGTCGCCGAAGTCGCGCAACGCAAAAACCGTATCAACAACCTTTGCTTCGAGCGGTGTCAGCAAGGGCATCATCATGCGGATGCGAGGGCCGACGGCCTTCGTGTCGAAGTTTTCGGTATTCATTCTCGTCCCCTCGTGGCGCGATCGATCATCATCGCGACGAGGATTATAAGACCGGTTGCAAGCAGTTGATAGAAGGCCTGGACGTTCATCAACGTGAGACCATTGCGCATGGTGCCGAGAATGATGGCGCCAAGGATCGTTCCCAGAATACTGCCCTTGCCGCCCATCAGTGAGGCTCCGCCGATGGCCGCTGCGGCGATCGCATCGAGCTCCCACAGGTTGCCGAGGATTGGTTCGGCAGCACCCAGGCGCCCGATCAGGATGAGCGAAGCAAGGGCCGCGAGGCCGCCAGAGATGACGTAGGCCGTGATTTTCGTGCGGGCGATCGGGACGCCGGCGACGTAGGCAGCTTCCTCGTTACCGCCGACGGCCAGGAGATACTCGCCGATCGGCGTTTTCTTGAGCAGGATCCAGGCGGCCAGCGCCACGACGGCAACGATCAGAACAGGTGTCGGAATACCCACCAGGTTTCCATTGAAGAGCGATCGAAAACCCGCCGGGATGCCAAGAACGGGATTGCCGCCCGTATAGATCAGCGCGAGCGCGCGGTACGTGCTCAACGTTCCGAGCGTGACGATGAAAGGCTGCAGACCGACATAGGCGACCAGGACTCCGTTTATGAAACCGCAGGCCATGCCGATCCCAAGTCCCGTCAGGATCGCAAGCGGAACCGGAGTTCCGGATAGAAGCAGGGTCGCCGTGATGACCGCCGATATCGCGGCGGTAGGCCCAACGGACAGGTCGATACCGCCCGATATGATCACCAACGTCATGCCGAGCGCCAGACAGGCGTTGATGCTGGATTGCTGCAGGATATTGACGAGGTTGCGCTCGGATATGAAGCCGGGAACCAATGTCGCAAACACCGCCATGATGACGACGAGGCCGATCAGCGTGCCGGCGTCTCTCAAAGAAAACGAGAAGCGGCCGAATGCGGGGGAAAGTTTCGTGTCGGCGGCGGCCGGTGAATTGCTCATAACGTGTTCCTTTATGTCGTCCACGCCTACGCGGCCGGAGCTGGCGCGCGTCCGGTGTTTGCACCTGGAATGGCATGCGCCACGATGGCACTTTCGGTGAGGTCAGCGCGTGCGATTTCCGCGGCAATCTGCCCGTCCCGCATGACAAGGACGCGATCGGAAAGCCGGATGACTTCCGGCAGTTCGGAAGAGACCACCACGATGGAATGCCCATCGGCGGCCAGCGCCTCGATCAGGTGATAGATTTCCGCCTTGGCGCCGACATCGATGCCGCGGGTCGGCTCGTCGAACAGGAGAACCTGCGATTTGCTTGCCAGCCAGCGGGCGATGATCGCTTTCTGCTGATTGCCACCGCTGAAGAGCCGGATCGGTCTGTCCAACTGGAAAGGCCTGAGATTGACCCGGCGCAGCAGGTCCTGAGCCGCGTTGCGCAACTTGCCGCTCTGAAGGATGCCGGCTTTGGAGAAGCTTCCGAGCGAGGCAAGTGCCATGTTGATGGTGACCGAGCGGACGGGGATGATCCCCTCCCGCTTGCGCTCTTCAGGAACGAGACCAATGCCGGCGGAGATGGCGTCACGGGGATTGCGCAGGTTGACTGTTTTGCCGTCTATGTCGATCGTGCCTGCCGTCAGTCTGTCGGCTCCTGCCACAAGGCGCAGGAGTTCCGTCCGGCCGGATCCGACGAGCCCGGCAATGCCAAGAACCTCACCACGGTGAAGTTTGAAGGATGCGTCCGTGATTTTCGTCAGCGACGAGAGCCCCCGCGCCTCGAGTTTCACCGTCGCGGTGGCGTGTGAGACATGCTGCTCCTGCATCAGCTCACGGCCGACCATCATTGTGATGACGTCCTGATGGGAAGCCGTCTGTACGTCCACTGCACCGACAAGCTTGCCGTCGCGCATGACACTGGCGCGCTGGCAGATGCGGAACACTTCGTCCATCTTGTGCGAGACATAGATAATCGCCACGCCACTGGCCGATAGCTTTGTTATGACCTCGGCCAGCCGTTCGAACTCACTGGGCGTCAGACTGGATGTCGGTTCATCCATGGCGATGATTCTGGCGCGGTCGAGCAATGCCCGGGCAATCTCGACGATCTGACGCTGCGCCACCTTGAGCGAAGAGATCGGGGCGGCGGGATCGATGCCGGGTTCGATCATCGACAATGCTTCCGCAGCCCGCCGCTCCTGCTCGCGCCTCGAAACGAACAGCCCGCCCACGGTCGTCAGCGGATGGCCGAGGAACATGTTCTGGGCGACACTCAGATGCGGTACCTGCTGCAGTTCCTGGTGGATCATGGCGATGCCGACGCCACGCGCATCCATCGGCTTGCGAAAGGAGACATTTTCGCCGTCGACAAACATAGCCCCGGAGGTTGGACGAAAGACGCCGGACAGAATGCGCAGCAGTGTGGACTTTCCGGCGCCGTTTTCACCGAGGAGCCCATGGATTTCGCCGGGCGCGACATCGAAGGAGACGTCGGACAGTGCGTTCACGCCGGGAAAGCTCTTCGATATCGTTTCGAATCTCAGTCTCGGTGCCATTACGTCACCCCCTTCCATTGGCAAAGAGATGCCGGCCAGAATGACCGGCATCTTTGTCAGTCGGCGATCAATTCGCCGCCGCGTCTTGCATCAGGACCGCACGCACATCGACGCCCTCGCCCTGATAGCGGGCGACATTGTCCTTGGTGATGAGCGCTTGCGGCGTGGCGACGACGCGGGGCAGTTTCTGGCCGGCAACGAGACGCAAGGCGGCTTCAAGAGCTACCTCGCCGGTCAGCACCGGGAAGCTGTCAACGGTGCCCGTCAGCTCGCCGGCCTTGATCGACGTATAGGCGTCGGAAATTCCGTCCGTCCCGAACACCGCGACCTTGTCCTGAAGGCCGGCCGCCTTGACGGCCTCAACGATGCCGAGTGCCATGCCGTCATTGTTGGCATAGAAGCCGATCAGGTCGGGATGCTGCTGCAGGATGTTGGTGGCTGCATCATAGGAGGTCTGGCGATCCCAGTTGCCGGGAACGCTGGCGACAACTTCGAACTTGCCGCCTTCGCTGATCGTCGACTTGAATCCATCGGTACGCTGGACAGCGGCGTAGACACCGGCCTGGCCCTCGACGATGGCAACCTTGCCACCTTCAGGACGGTTCTCGATGAACCATTTCGCCACGCGCACGCCATTGTCGCGCTGGACGTTGCCGACATAGTGTTCCGCCTGCGGAATGACCGCATCGTTGACGTTGACGACCGGAACGCCTGCCGTCTTCGCCTGTTCGATGACCGGCTGAAGGTTGGCGTCGGTCTGCGGCGAGACCAGGAGGACGTTGTATCCCTGGGTGATCAGCCCCTCGGCGATCGTCAGCTGACCCAGCTGGTCGCCTTCGCTCTGCGCTGCCTGATAGACCACGGGCACGCCGACCTTGTCGCCGAACTTCGTGTAGCCTTCGCCCAGCGAGCGCCAGTATTCGTTGGTCAGCGTCTTGGACACGGCACCGGCCTTGGTACCTTCCGGCAGCTTGGGAAACGCGCCGAGCTTGGCTTCGAGCTCGGACCAGTCCATGCGGTCCTTTTCCGTGTCGGAGTTCAGCGGGGCCAGATCCTGCGCGATCGCGGCGCTGAACAGGAAACTGGCAGCCAGACCTGCGGCAACAGTCGTCTTCAAAAATGTCTTCATCGGTTCCTCCCGAGTGTGAAATTGACACGCCGTCCGGCGTGCTGCGGTGTTGGAGTCAAGCCCCCGCGCCAAGCATCACTTCTTGAATGATTGCCTGGGCGGAAACGGCATCCTGACGGTCAATCGCACCCGACAGGCGATTGTCCTGCTCAAGGCGGTCCACGACAGCAAGCATGCGCTTGACGGTCTGGATGTTCACCTCGCATTCGTGGACCGGATCGAGGCCGGTCATATCCGGGAACGTGTCGAAGTAGATCGCGCCGTCATAACCGTCCTTGCGGATCTGGCGCAGCAGTTCGATCGTCTGTTGTGTATGAACGGCGCCGACCATCAGGCCATCGTCACGCTTGGCATAGCCGTCGTTCAGATGAACGCCGAGAACACGGCTGTAGCGCGCTATCAGCGCCGCCGCGAAGGCCGGCTGCTCATCCGCATAAAGGACGTGGGCAAAGTCGAGCGTGACGCCGAGGTTCGGCAGCCCGACCTCCTTGATCGCCAGCAGTGTCGTGGCGCAATCGGGCATCAGGCTGTAGGAACGCGGCTCGTTCGGCTTATACTCGATGCTGATCTGGCAATCCGGGTCATGCTCACAGACTTCACGAATTCCGGCAATCTCGTGTTGCCACAATGTTGCATAGTCAGCCTGAAAGGCATAGTCGAAGCCGTCCTGACCAAGCCAGATGGTCATCAGATTGCTGCCGGCTTCTCTTGTCGCATCGATCCCCTTCTTCGTCAGTTCAATCGCTTCGCGACGAACCGCACCATCGGGGTTGGTGAAGGCTCCGATCTTGAAAGCTGGGTTTGTGTAGTAGCGCATCGCAAAACCATTGATCGCAAGGCCCATATCCCCGATGTTCCTCGCCAGTTCGCGGGGGCTTTCAGAGACGTGGTCGGGATAATTGAGATCGAGATCCGTCAGGCCCTCCACCTTTGCAGCGCGAGCGACCATCTGCGTCACGGTCGGCTTCCCCGAAAGTTCGGGCCATTCGGCCTGCGGCCGGGAGGCAAAGGAGTTGAGGCGGGTGGCGAATTTCAAATTGGTCACTGGACTACGCTCGCATCGTTAGCTGTAGTCACTACTTCACATAAACATGACGTGTTGTAAAGTTATGAAATGTTGTGCGGCGCAGCAAATCGAACGTATCGCACTTCCTTGCTTCGCATTGAGTGCGGTTCAAGCGATCCCAGTTTCCGGGCTGGCTGGCGACGAGTTCGAGCTTGGCGTATTTCTTCAGCTCTTCGGTTCCTCCTGCATAAAACCATGTAGAATTTCTAATCAATTTCTCTGAGTTTCTAAATTGAGCTAATCCCTCATTGCCCCTACTGTTTCTTCACAAGCCGCTGTGGGAGGTGGCTGAGAAAGACGCTGGCACGCTGCCACCGCCTTCCGGAGGAGAACTACCATTATCAGACCGTTGGGACCGGAAGGGCGATCTTGCCCGACAGCCGGCAGCCCTTGCGACTGTTCATGGCTCCGGCCGGGAGTTATTCCCTAGCCGAGGATACACAGATGAATCTCTACTCTTTACTTTCACTGCGCGCCGCCAATGGACGCCCGGTCCGGGTTGGTCTGATCGGGGCCGGTAAATTCGGATCGATGGTGCTCGCCCAGGCCCAGCGTATCGAGGGTCTGCACATGGTCGCCGTTGCGGATCTCGACGTGTCCAAGGCACGGGAATCGATGAACCGTGTTGGCTGGCCAAAGGAGCGCTATGCCGCAACCAGTTGCGCCGACGCCATCAAGAGCGGTACCACCTTCATTTCCGATGACGTGAAAGCGATGCTCCAATGCGGCGAAATCGAATGCGTCATTGAAGCGACGGGGCATCCCATTGCCGGCACACGCCACGCACTTCTGGCCATCGAACACAACAAGCATGTCGTCATGGTCAATGTCGAAGCGGACGTGATGGTTGGCCCGATCCTTGCCGAGAAAGCCAGGGCAAAGGGATTGATCTATTCCATGGCTTATGGCGACCAACCGGCGCTGATCTGCGAACTGGTCGACTGGGCTCGCGCAACCGGCTTCGAGGTCACGTCCGCCGGCAAGGGCATGAATTTCGAGCCGCGCTATCGTTATTCGACGCCGGATACGGTCTGGGGACTGTTTGGCTGGACCGAGGAACAGGTCGCTGCAGACAACCTCAACCCGAAGCTTTACAATTCCTTCACGGACGGCACGAAGGCGGCGATCGAAATGGCGGCGGTGGCCAATGGCACCGGGCTGGATTGCCCGGACGACGGCCTCGCCTTCCCTCCGGCCGGCCTGCATGATCTCGCGCGCGTTTTTCGCCCGGTCTCCGATGGCGGCCGTATGGCACGCTCAGGCCTCGTCGACATTGCCGCCAGCCAGGAGCCGGATGGCCGCGAAGTCTTCAACAACATCCGCTATGGCGTCTTTGTGACCTTCAAGGCGCACAATGAATATGCCCGCGCCTGCTTCAAACAGTATGGCCTCCTGACCGATCCGTCGGGCTGGTATGCGTCCATGTGGCGCCCGTTCCACATCATCGGCCTCGAAACCTCGATCAGCGTCTTGTCCGCGGTCCTGCGCAACGAGCCGACGGGTTGTTCGAAGGAATTCCGCGGTGACGCCGTGGCAACCGCCAAGAAAGACATGCAGCCCGGCGAGATGCTCGACGGCGAAGGTGGCTATGCCGTCTGGGCCAATGCCATTCCGGCAGCGCGCAGTCTCGATCTCAAGGCGCTGCCGATCGGTCTTGCCCACAATGTCAAGCTGAAGCGGCCGATCAAGAAAGATCAGATCGTCTCGTTCGACGACGTGGAAATCGTCAACGATCTCGATGTCGTCAAGCTGCGGCAGGAAATGGAAGACCGCTTCCGTCCCGCCAAAAGCGTTGCGGCGTGAGCGAGAGAGAGCCACATGAGCCATTCACAAGCTTTCGTTGTCATTGCCGAGTTTCAGGTGAAGCCGGAGAAAATGGACGCCTTTCTCGAGGCGGCCTATAACGATGCCCGGCACTCGGTGGCAGACGAGCCGGCGTGCCGGCAGTTCGACGTCATTCGGCCGGAAGCTTCCAGCGATACCGTGCTCTTCTATGAGGTCTATGATAGCCGCGCGGCCTTCGACGCGCATCTGGAAACGCTGCACCTTGCCCGGTTCCGGGAGGCTTTCCCGCCTCTGATCGTCGAGGAGCGGCCCGTCCGCTTCTCGAGCCGCCAGTATCCTTGATTTCGGCGATGGGAGGTTTGCATGGGTGACGTCGTAAAGCATATCGCAGTGATCGGTACCGGCATCATGGGCAAGCCCATGGCGGGGCGCCTTGCGGATGCAGGGTACGGCGTCACCGTCTGGAACCGCACCCCGGAAAAGGCGGCTGCGCTTGGCGCCCGCGGGATAGGGAGTGCGGAGAGCCCCGCGGAAGCAGCCTCCCATGCCGATGTCGTGATCTGCATGCTTAGTTCCGGGCCTGTCTGCGACGCCCTCCTGCTCGGGGCAAATGGTGTTATTGCCGCAATGCAGGCGAATGCCACCTTGATCGTGATGAGTTCGATCCCGGTCGAGACTGCCGTTGCACAGGGTCGCGCGGCGGCAGAGCGCGGCCTCGCCTATATCGATGCACCGGTCTCCGGCGGGGAGAAAGGTGCAACGGACGGCACGCTGGCGATCATGGCCGGCGGAGATCCAGGCGCGATCGAGGCAATTCGGCCGGTCTTTGACTGTCTGGGCCGGGTGACCCATGTCGGTCCGATCGGAACCGGCGAACTCACCAAGCTTGCCAACCAGCTGATTGTCGCCTCGAACATCTGCGCCGTCGCCGAGGCACTCACGCTTGCGACACGCGGCGGTGCCGACCCCGCGCGGGTGCGGGAGGCGCTTCTCGGCGGTTTTGCCGACTCGGCCGTCTTTCGCCAGCACGGCCTGCGCATGGTGGAGGGAAACTTCACCCCCGGCGGACGTGCGAAATACCAGGTCAAAGACACTTCGACCGCGCTCGGTTTTGCCCGCGTCCACGGTTTGAAACTACCGGTCAGCGAGGAGGTTGACCGGCTCTTCCAGGCCATGGTCGACAACGGCGACGGCGATCTGGACCACAGCGGCATCATCCGCGAACTGCAACGCATGAATCCACGCTGAGAGTGCAGCCGCACTTTCAGGTTTGACCATCAAAGGGAGGAACGACCATGAGACACTTTACCATCCGCAGCCTGCTGGCCGCCGCGACCATGCTCTCAGCGACGATCGCGCAAGCCGAAACGCTGACGCTTTCCACGCCGGACGCCGATACGTCCGAAATCACGCTCGCCGCCAACAAATTCGCCGAGATCGTCTCCGCCAAGACAAAGGGTGAACTCACCGTCAAGGTCTTCCCGAACGGCACGCTCTACGGCGGAGATCCATCGGCCGGTGTCAAACAGCTGGCCGGCGGCTCGCTCGACATGCTTTTGAACTCCACCTCGCTTTACGCGACCTTCAATCCCAAGTTCACGGCGATCGCCATCCCCTATCAGTTTCGCGATATCGACCAGCTGCGCGCCTATCTCGACAGCGATCTTGGCACGGAACTGACCGGCGACCTCAGCAACATCGGCATCACCGGTCTCGATCTCTGGTCGCGGCCCCTGCGCCAGATCACCAATTCTAAACAGCCGATTACCTCGCCGGACGATCTTAAGGGCATGAAACTGCGCGTTCCGAACAATCCGCTCTGGGTGGAATTCTTCGGCGCGATGGGAGCAGCCCCGACACCGATGGCGTTTGCGGAGGTCTATAACGCCCTTCAATTGAAAGTGGTCGACGGCCAGGAAAATCCGATCAACGTTCCCGTCAGCGCCCGTCTCTACGAGGTGCAGAAATACGCCACCATCAGCAATCACATCGCCGATGCCTGGGTTCTCGGCATGAATCCCGCCCGGTACGAGGCACTTAGCGAGGAGTTCAAGACGGCGCTCAAAGAGGCGGCGAAAGAAACCGAGGCCTGGAAAGCCGAAAACGACGAAGCCGACATCGAGAAATCGCTGGCGACGCTGAAAAAGAGCGGCATGGAGGTCAACGAACTGACCGACGAGCAGCGCCAGGCTTTCGTCAAGGTCGCGGATGGCCTGTCTGAAAAGTTCGCCGCTCTCGTCAAGGACCAGTCCTTCTTCGATCGGACGCAGGCCTTCGCCAAAACGAATTGACCATGCGCCGGCACCTTGCCCGACCGGACAAGGTGCCGCCATGCTTTCATTCAGCCCTCATTGGTAGAAAGGCACTATCATGCCCGCTCCTGGCTCAACGCTTGGCCGTGTCGTCAAGATCGTCGCCGACGTGGCCGCCGGCGCCGCCTGTGCCGGCATCCTCATCGTCGTTCTCATTCAGGTGATCGGCCGGCTTGCCGGACATCCTTTCCCGTGGACGGAAGAGGCCACGCGCTTTCTGTTCATCTGGATGGTCTTCCTCGGCCTGGCCGCCGGTTTCCGTACCGTCGAGAGTGCCCGGGTCGTCGTCTTTCTAGTTCTTGGACGCCGCTTGTTCCATCATCTTGCCGTGCCGATCTACGTTGTTTCCTCGGTGCTGTTTTTTGTCCTCATGGGCTGGACCGGCACGACGCTTGTGCGCCAGCAGGTCATGATGAACGAGACGGCTGCAACGCTGCCCATTCCCATGTGGTTCATCGGCATGATCATGCCGGTTTCGGCCGTCATTGCCGTCCTTGCCATCGTGGAATCGCTGCGCAGCCGTCGAGAGCTGATCGCACTGCCTGAACTCGGCCTACCGGCGGGCGAGATCGCCCATGCCGATGTCAACATCACAGCAGGACACTGACCATGAGCCTCTTTCTTCTCTTGTCGTTTTTCGGGCTGAGCATGCTCGGCGTCCCGCTGGCGGTCGCGCTTGCGTTGGCCGGCGTGGCCACGCTCTATCTGTTCACATCGATGCCGCTCGATCTCCTGTCGCAGACAATGTTCTCCTCGATGAATTCGTTCCTGCTCGTTGCGGTGCCCCTGTTCATACTCGTCGGCACCGTCATGGAGCGCGGCCGTGTTGCGGAGCGGATCTTCGACTTCGCCGAGGCCATAGTCGGGTGGCTTCCCGGTGGGCTCGGTCACGTCAATGTCATTTCCTCCGTGATCTTTTCCGGCGTGTCGGGATCGTCCGTTGCAGACATTGCTTCAGTCGGCGCCATCGAAATCAAGGCCATGGAGCGCCACGGCTTTCCGAAGGGCTATGCGGTCGGCATGACGCTCTGCACCTCGACGCTCTCTTCGATCATCCCGCCGTCGATCCTGGTCGTCATCGCCGGTTCCATCGCCAATGTGTCGATCGGCACGCTGCTGGTGGCAGGTCTCGTGCCTGGCCTGTTCATCGCCTTCGCCTTCCTGGTCTTCAATCACTTCTATTCGGTTTATTACGGCTACAATCCGCCGACGCCGTTCAACCTGCGCCTGGTCGTCGTGACAGGTTTGCGTGCCATCCTGCCCATGCTGACGCCGTTAATCCTGATTATCGGTATTGCCAGCGGGCTGTTCACGCCGACGGAAGCCGCCGCCATTGCGGTCGTCTACGTCCTGGTCCTCGGTGTTCTCGTCTATCGGACGCTGCCCGTGCGCGAGATTCCGGAAATCCTGATCGCGACGGCCCGCATTTCCGGCACTATCCTGTTCATTGCCGCGACATCCCAGCTTGCCGCCTGGATCTTCACCTATGACGGACTGCCGGACAAAGTCGCTGTACTGCTGGAAGCCATGAGTTTTGGACCCGTTTCCGGGATGCTGCTCATCTTCGTTTTCCTGCTCATCATCGGCATTTTCATGGAAGCTATTCCGGCAATGTTCATTCTCATTCCCGTGCTGATGCCGCCGGTTCAGGCGCTGGGCATCGATCCGATCCATTTCCTGATCGTCACCGTGATGACCCTAACGCTCGGGCTTGTGACACCGCCGGTTGGGGTTTGCCTGTTTGCGGCGGCACAGGTGGCAAACATGAAAGTGGAGGATGTGATCCGTGGCTCGCTTGCACCAATGACCGTTCTGACGCTTGCGATCTTTGCGCTGGTCCTGTTTCCAATACTCACCCTGGGGCCGATCCGTTATCTCGGGATGTACTAGCGTGACCGGCAAAGAAACGCCGCGGGTTTCGAGGCCGGAGAACAACTTCGTGCTGGTAATGGGCGTCGCCGGCACGGGCAAGACGGAGATTGCCCGAAGGCTGGCCATGGCGCTCGATGGGATCTTTCTTGAGGCCGACACTCTGCACAGCCCGGAAAACGTGGCTTCGATGAGCCGGGGGATCGCTTTGACCGATACAGACCGCTGGCCCTGGCTGCAGGCGGTCTGCGACGCCGCGATCGAGCAGGAGGCACGACCCGTCGTGATCGCCTGCTCGGCGCTGAAGCGCAGCTACCGCGACTTCATCAGAGAGCGGCTCGGGCCGGTAAGGCTGCTTCATCTGACCGGATCGGCCACTCTCATTTCGGAGCGTTTGAAGAACCGCCGCGGTCATTTCGCAACGCTCTCCCTGCACGAAAGCCAGATGCGCACGCTGGAACCTCCCGCCGAGGACGAACAACCAATTCATCTCGACATCAGCCGCACGACGGAGGAGATTGTCGATTTCGCGCTTGATGCGTTGAAAACGGGCGAGGCTCTGCGTCATGACGGGGACGCCGGCTGATTTTCAGCCTGCCAGATATCCCGCTCGGTTCTCAGCCAATCCAGAAAAAGCCGCACCTTTTTCTGCCGCAAATGGTCGCGCGGGCAGACGATCCACTGTGTGACAAGGCGAATAGACGGTGGCGAAACCACGGGGCATATCAGACGACCGGAAGCCAGTTCCTTTCCCATCATGAAGGTGCTTTCCAGCGCGACCCCCATCCCGCCGGCAGCTGCATCAATCGCCATGTGACTCCGATCGAACAACACACGCCGCCACCGCTCCGAAGGCATGATCCCGGCCAGCGGAAACCATCCGGTCCATTGCGCCTGCGACTTGACGGAATGAATGAGCCTGTGGCTTAGAAGGTCCTGGGCAGTCAGACTGCCTTCCGCCGCATAGTCCGGCGAACACACTGGGATGAACTCTTCCTCGGCAACCCCCTCAACGAACAGACCTGGCCACCTCCCGTCGCCGTGCCGCAGCTCGACATCCACCAGTTCCTGATTGAAGTCGGTCGGTTCGTTGGTACCGTCCAATCGCACCTCAAGATCAGGATTCTGGTCCAGCAGCGACCCCAGTCTGGGCAAAAGCCACTTGGCTGACAGAGTGGGGGTCGCCCGGATCGTCAGGCTGGTCACGGAGCGAAAACCGCGGATGGTGCCGGTGGCTTCCGAAATGCGCTCTATCTGATCTGCAATCATGGAAAAGTATCGCTCACCGGCTTCGGTGAGCACGACACCACGCCCGGCTTTTGCCAGAAGCGAAACCCCGAGCTGGACCTCGAGCACCTGAATCTGCTGGCTGACGGCTGAGGGGGTCACGCTCAGTTCTTCTGCAGCGCGCGTTATGCTGCCCGCGCGGGCCGCCGTATGAAAAACCAAAATCGCCTTGATCGGAAGTTGTTGCATCAAACCCGCCCGCTGCTTTCTCCGCCTGAGCTTAAAGCAGGATCCGCACGTGTTGAAAGCAAATCACGCGGGCATCTGACGAACGCCCAGAACTCAGTTCCAGATTCGTCCGACTCATCACACCTGTGCAATGCTGCGATGCGCATTTAACAACCGCTTCGGGCGCGCATAGCGTTAAAATGGCGTTGTTGAACATAAGGAATATACTCATGAAACCTCTCCATCTTTCCAGACCGAGAACAGCTCGTCAGAAAATCTGGGATGCTTTTGTCTCCGCCCGGTCCCATCAAGCAAGTCGCCTAATTGGACAGTTTCACTCTAGAGGCCAGTAATTTCGTGCCCGGTGGCGTCAGCTCATGGCGCCTGGGTGGGTCGTAGCTGGCGATCGCTGCCATGGACCACCAGTTAAAGCCCTGCGATCCGGTCTGGCTTGCGACCATCACCGGCGGCGTAGGCATCGGTGCTGGTCAGCAAAGCTGCGAAGAAATACTCGTTCCAGTTCGCCCGCTTCTCGCAAGCGCCCGTGGTCCCCCCTCGTGCGGAGATACTGGAAAATTGCGGCATGGAGATGTGGAGTCCAACAGGTTGTCCTCGGCTGCCGCCATTGCGCCAGGTATAGACGGCCTCGCGTGGCGAGGACTTTTGAGGTGGCGCCGAGTTGGTCGGGTGCTCTCGCGCAGGGGCTTTTTCGGAATCCAAACATTTCCGTTATCCGTTTGATCATGCGGCTCAAAAGGCGTCGTCAACGTTCTGGAGCGATCCCGTTGGTAGTTCAGACAAATCGGCATAGATACCGAGTTGGGCTGCCAGTTCTTTTGCAGCGGCGGGGGACATCACAACCTGTATTTGGCGGGGTACGCGGTCTGTGCGCTGATATGTTTCCCACTCTTCCTCAACGGCTGCGTATGCCACGCGCATGACGACATGGCATGGCGGAAGACACCCTACGCCCCATTCCAGTAGCGTTTGCGTCTTCAGTTGATCATCATGGCGGAAGTCCCATCGAGAGCTCTCAGCTGGTCGCGCGACACACTACCTTTCAACAATTCTAGTCTCAAGCACCGTCACCCGCACCATAGTCCACCTTCGTCCAGATCAGCGACCACTCGTCACTACCGCCTTCATTATGGGCGTAAAGGCCATGTCCGGGGATCTTATCGCGCCATGGTCTGTCGTGAGCCAATGGGGCGGACCCGGGAGCCTTAGCATCTGAAGAATATCGTACAACTCGGGAAGCGTGGTGACGTTCTCGATATCGGGATTCACACGTCCCGGGAGCGTGTCGATCCGATCATTGTGAACCACGGCGGAAACCTAAGGAGACGTCCGCTCTCCAAAAACAACATCAACGATAAAAAAAGGCCAAAGGAACCGGCCGTGCTCGTCCACGCGCCGAAAGAGAACCTGCGTAACGACCAAAACTCGTCGCCGACAAAAAACCTGCTGAAGCGGCTGAACTTGCGCCCCTGCCGTTCACCCCAGCGAAGGCCTTGATCTTCTGCCCGATCGATTAACCCCAGTGGTTTCACTAATTCCGGGACAGCATGGTGCGGTCGATTTTCGCCCGCCTGGTTGAAGGTCGCCGGAAGGAACTCCGACAGCGGTGGGATACGAGAAGCTCGACTAGCGGTTAGGTTCGCCTTCGGCTTTCGACAGCGTGATCTCACGGCCCCTCATGATCCCCGTTGGACGAAACAGCAGAATGAGGATCATGGTGATGCCCAAGCCGACTTCCTGAAAGCCGCGAGGCAATGCGACTGTGAGATCACCAATAGAGAGACCTGTTTCAAAACGCCTGAGAAGCTCTGTGATCGCCGTCAGGGCGATCACGCCCACCACCGCGCCCGAAAGACTGCCGGTTCCCCCAACTATGAGCATTGCCAGGGTCAGAAAAGTTATGCCGAGGTAAAATGAATCGACAGTCACAATCCCAAGAAATCCGGCCTGCATCGCGCCACCCACACCCACGATCAAACCGGAGAGCGTAAATGCAATGGTGCGAACTGCCCAGACGTTTACCCCGGAAGCTTTCGACGCAGTCTGCTCGTCCCGGGCGGCTCGCAGCATCAGTCCAAAACGGCTTTGCTGGTGCATCCAAGCGATAATGATTGACGCAATGGCCATGATCATACCCACAACCGGTCCCATAAAAACCGGAACATTCGAGATAGAGGCTGTCCCGCCGGTGACGTCGGTCCAGTTCTTGAACAACGCGTATTGTCCGGCCAGCAGCGCGAACGTGGCTATCGAAGCTGCGGTACCCGAAAGCCGCATCAGAATGCTGCCGGCGGTCAAAGCAACGCTTCCAGCTATCGCCGCCGCGGCCAATATTCCGACGGGGGACGGAAACGCGGTCTCTTGAAGGAATATCGGCAACCCAGGAAAAGAGAAAGGTTTGAGGGCGGGAAGAGTACAACAGCTAATCCAGGCGAACCCATAGGCTCCTATGGACATGAAACTTGTCTGTCCGAACGACAGTATCCCCGAATTTCCAATGAATATGTAAAGTCCGACCACAACAACGATTTTGATCGTCATATCGGTTATGGTCTGAGCCAAACTCGCGAATGGAGAACTAACCGCTAGTAAGACAAGGAGCAGAATGGCCAGGAGGATCGGCGTTTGAATCCTGCAAATGAAGGGCGGCTCTTCAAGGACGTCTGTCGACATAGCTGTTTCGGCGCGCAGGCTAGGTCTCATCATTAGACCCTTTCTTCGAACTGTTTCAGGCGGATCATGCCGGACGGCCTTACGAGCAATAGCCCGATGACGAACAGGAAGACGAAAACATCCCGAAACATTCGAATGTCGTCAGGGAGATAGGCTTGCAACAAGGACGACGCGATCCCCACAAGCAAGCCGCCCAGCACGGCGCCCACCAGACTTCCCATCCCACCGATTACCGTCGCGATGAACGCAAATATGACCATGTCGGTCGCCATAGTCGGTGCCAAAACACCGGTCTGAACGACGAACAAAAGAGATACAACAGCTGCCAGCAACCCGCTGATTGCAAACGACAGCCCGATCACGAATTTTGCCCGGATTCCCAAAAAGCGAGCCATCCGAAAGTCTTCGGCCGCCGCACGCATCTGAACGCCGAACGGCGTTTTCCGCATGAAGAGAAGGATGAGAACAAGCAAAACAACAGTCACGGCGATAATAATGAGTTGCAAAAGCGGAATACGCAGGCCACCAAACTCTACTACTGTCGTTAAAGAAGAACCTAATCCGAGTGCCTTCGGACGCGCTCCGTAGACCATCATTATTAGATTTTGAATGACATATCCTAGCGCAAACGAAACCACCATTAGGTTTTGTGGGCTAGCCGTCCGTACTCTACTGAAAATGAGGAAATTTGACAGCAGGGCAATTGCAACGCCGATGGCCAGAATCGTAATGATCAAAAAAGGCCAGCTAAGGTTTCCAATCAGGAGCGTCGTTACCACATCAGTCGAGGGCAAAATCAACGCATATGCGGAGAGTGTTATAAAATCGCTGTGTGCGAAGTTGATAAGACGCATAATTCCAAACAGCAGCCCAATTCCGAGAGCGGCCAGCGCGTAAATGCTACCCAAGCTTAAGGCGTCAATCAAAGCTTGCAAGAAGTAGATCAATTTTCACTCTGCCTTTCCACTCTCAAAAGTCCCTGCACCGAAGTAAGCGTCATGCAACGCGCTCGCTGTTAAGGTGGAAGGCGTTCCGCGGATTTGGACGATGCCATCACGCAAAACCATGATTTCATCGGCATATCTCATGACACGACGCGAACTTTGCTCGTTCACGAGAATGCTGAGGCCCTCTTCAGCTCGAAGCCGAAGGAAGGTTTCGTAGACTTCCTCCACAACTTTCGGTGCAAGACCAAGACTGGGCTCATCAATGAGCATGAGACGGGGCCTGCACATCAGAGCACGCCCAATCACAAGCATCTGCTGCTCTCCCCCCGACATTTTGCCTCCTGGCTGGCGAAGTCGTTCTCTAAGACGGGGAAAGTACTGGAGGACGCGCTCTAAATCGCCTTCGACGGCTCCTCGGTCCTTTCTTCTAAAGGTCCCAGAGCGAAGGTTCTCTTCTACGGTGAGACTTGCAAAGACATGTCTTCCTTCGGGGACAAACGCTATGCCTTTCGCGGAAATTACTTCTGGGCTCGCGCCCGAAATGTTCTCGCCCTCAAACGTGATTGATCCGGACGCCAGGCTATTTCCCCCAGCAACCGCACCGAGCGTCGAAGACTTCCCTGCACCGTTAGGCCCGACAATAGCAACAAGGCCCCTAACGGGCACCTCAAAGGACACTCCGTGAAGTACCATTTTCCGGCCGTAGCCAAGGCGGAGATCCCGCACCTGAAGAATGTCGGCGCTGGTCATTGTCATGCTTCTGCCCCAAGGTAAGCATCGACGACCGCCTGTTGCTTGCGTACTTCCTCCGGGCTTCCCTCGGCCAGTGTTCGCCCCCCATCCATTACGTGAACGCGACTGCAGATGCCGAGTACAACTGCCATGTTATGCTCTATGAGAAGGATACCGCATCCCAACTCGCTCAGTATGGAGCGTATGAGACCCGTCAATTCCTGGCACTCATGATCCGACATTCCCGCCGCAGGCTCATCGAGGAGCAAAAAGTCGGGTCGCATAAGCAAAGCGCGGGCAATACCCACCCGCCTTTCGTCGGTATAGGGAAGCGTGCCGGCGATCTGGTGGGCACAGCGACCGATACCCATCCATGTCAGCGCTTCGAACGCGGCCCGACGAGCCTCCCGCCGGGACATACCTAGCGCCACGCCCGTCACTTCCACATTTTCGAGAACCGACATTTCCCGAAAGAGGCGACCGCCCTGAAACGTCCTCGCGATCCCCTTTCGCCTGAATTCGGCGGCCTTCCAGCGAGCCGTATCGTGCCCGGCGAGCCGCACCCGCCCGCTCGAAGGAGACTGAAAACCGCTCAAACAATTGACAAGCGTCGTTTTCCCAGCGCCGTTCGGACCGATCAGGCCGAGAATTTCTCCTTTCACGAGATGCAAGGTGACCTCCGAGATCGCCCGCAACCCGTCGAACGTAACCGAGATCGCTTCCGCGGAGAGAGACTGGGTGGGCGTAGTCTGCATTCGTCAATCCTGGAAAATGTGGGAAGAAAAATGCAGAGCGATCGTCAGTTCGCTCTGCGAAGGGCAGATGTCGCCGCGTGATCGATCGCGATCGTTTCGTCCCGAACGGATCCGGTCAAAGCAACGCCGTAGACGTCACGCGCCCGCTCCACCGTCTCATACCCTTCAAGAACGTCTTCCAGGACGAGACTGGTGTCACGCTTGTAGGGATCGCCGTAACCGCCTCCGGAAGTATGCCAGCCATAAAGCCGCTCATCCTTATGCAGGGTTTTATGGACAATGCTGGGAAGCTGCTCAGACCTGCCGTCGGCTGCGACCATCCAATGTTGCGCTACGACGCCATCCTTACCGCCACGCACGCCTTTGGGCGCGGTTTCCTGTCCATCGCAGTTCCAGATGAAGTCGATCGGGTTTTCCTTCGGGGTGATCGACATTTCCAGCGCGGCCCCGCCGCGAAACTCGCCAGCACCGCCCGTCGCCGGTTTCAGCCGGCAGTACTGAACCTCAAAAGGATGCTTCAGCTCGTCGATTTCGATGGAATCTCGGTACATCAACCCCGCGACGACTGGAATCCCGTATGTCGGCCAGCCATCCGCTTCAGGACTCCCCGGGCCGCCGGCAGAGCCCAGGCAAATTTGATTTACATAAGCGG
Source organism: Pararhizobium sp. LjRoot255 (assembly GCF_964252905.1). Taxonomy (NCBI): domain Bacteria; kingdom Pseudomonadati; phylum Pseudomonadota; class Alphaproteobacteria; order Hyphomicrobiales; family Rhizobiaceae; genus Pararhizobium; species Pararhizobium sp. LjRoot255. The sequence continues at coordinate 26,875 of NZ_CAXUPQ020000003.1, read as the reverse complement.
AGGAGCCATACCGGTGATCGCTACCTGAGACCACGGCGAAGCCGATACCCACACCAACTCCGCCTTCTGCCAACCCCCATCCATCGCTGACACCCGCGAAAGCAGCCTGGACAATATTAATGACGCGGTCGGCGATGTTGGTTGTCCCGACTGAACAACTATGCGGAAAGCGAGGCTTGCCGAGTATGGAGCCCTCGCGGAAATGCAGGCGAATACGTTGAAACGATCCATAGTTTCGCGGAACTGCAATGCTCATCGAGTTGAACACGCCCGAAACCGCTGCCGCAGAAGCGCTTGCCAGACTGAGATTGAGCCCGACCGGCAAACTGTCGACGTTGTCGCGCAGATCAATATCGATCATCGCTTCCTCGGGATCGATCTCCAGCGAAACGTTAAGGCGAACACCGTCGGGCAGGAGCCCCGGAAGGGCATCGTGACGACCTGAATTCGACAGGCGTGTTCGAGGCATTTGCTTCAGCGCCTTCACCATAAGGTCTTCCGAATAGTCGAACCAACCCTTCACGAAGGCGCGGATCTGTTCCTTGCCATATTTATCGCAGAGTTCCTTCAGTCGGCGTTCGGCTATTCTTGCCGATCCGATACCGGCCAGAAAGTCGCCGTACCACTGATTTGGTACGCGAATGCGAGAACGGCACATGCGAATAATATCGTCATTCGTCTTGTAGTTTCGCTGAACGCGAACCGCGGGGAAGATCAGCGCGCCTTCCGCATATTGGTCGCGGGCGCCGGCCATATAGGTTGTCGGCAGTGAATTTCCGATATCGGCCTGGTGCGCCTTGGCGACCGCCGTGAACATATGTTCGCCTTCGATAAATACAGGCACCAGGAAAGCGTGGTCTGCAGCGTGACTGTTTCCTGTATAGGGGTCGTTATGCAGATAGCAGTCACCTTCAAGGATGTCGCCGCCGTGACACGCCGTCATTGCCGATGTGAGTAGGTCCGACCCGAAAATATGAATCGGCAACCCCTCTGCAGTGGCGAGCAGCTTATCATCGGCAGTGACGATCGAGCAGCTGAAATCTCTTGCGCTGCTTATGACGGCTGAACGCGCTGACCTGAGCATTGTATTCGTCATCTCGCGGATGATGCCTTCAATCCGGTTGGCGATAATCGCCGTCAAGAAGGGATCAAAATTGGTCTGGCTAGGCGTGTCCATTTGTCTTACCTTCAAATCTCAAGCAAGTAATTTCCAGCGCCGCTAACCGTTGCGGACATACCAGGGTAGACGACCAACGTCGTTGTCGGCTCTTCGATGATTGCTGGTCCCTCAATGCGTAAACCGGCACGCAGGTCGCGTGGTTTGAATATTGAGGTCGCGACTGCGGTTGCGTCGCCGAAATAGCATGCTCGTTTAGATAGGCGTGCAAAATGATCGTTGCCAAGGTTGCTCTTGCTCACCTCCGGCGCCGACAGCGGCTCAGTTCCAAGCGGTATACTAAGGCGTGCCTTCCAATTGATAAATTCAATGGGGCTGCCTTCGTCGCGGACCGCGAACAGGCGCTCGTGCACGCGGTGAAATTGCTCAGAAAGGTTTTCAATATCCTCAGGGGTTTTCAGTCCAATCGCGGGGATAGGAGTATCGAGTTCCCAGACTTGGCCAGCATATCGAGCTTCGACAATATACTCTATCTGCGCCCGGGCGCCTTGACCTAGGCTCGCAGCAAAGTCGTCCAGTTTACTTTTCAATTCAGAGAAAACGCTCTTTACGCCTTCGTAATCGAAGTCTCTCGACGAGGTGACAAGGCTCGCTGCCTCCTCAGACACGATGTTTGCGTACTGCATTCCAGCAGCAGAAAGCGCCGAAGCAGTTTTCGGAAGGATTACCCGCTTGCAGCCAAGCTCCTTGGCAATCAACATAACATTGAGTCCCGCTGCGCCGCCGCCCGCCACTATCGCGCTCTCGCGGGGGTTTAACCCTTCGTTGATTGTGACGTCACTAATCGCTCTGATCATTAACTCAGACGCAAGTGTCAGAATTCTAAATGCACATTCTTCTAGAGTTAAACCAATTCGCGATGAAACGGTCTCAACCGCGCGCCGCGCCGCAGCGACGTCGAGCTTCATTCGTCCGCCTAGGAAAAAGTCTGGATCGAAGTAGCCCAGCACAGCTGCCGCATCGGAAACTGTGGGAAGTTCGCCGCCACGGCCGTAACATGCTGGCCCTGGCTCAGATCCGGCCGATTGAGGCCCGACGTGCATCAGTCCGCCCTCGTCGATCCAAGCAATCGACCCCCCTCCAGCACCGACCGATCGCATATCGACCGCGGAGATGGCCATCAAGTCGCCCACATATTGGGAACCAAGCCAAGTGTCGCGGGTGAACGTCAGGCGTCCATCGCGCACGAGACCCACGTCGAAGGTCGTCCCACCGGTGTCGCAGACGATTACGTTATCGCCGTAGTTCTCTTGTTTTGCATATGCTCGCGAGGAGATCGGCGCCATGGCAGGGCCTGACCCGATGGTGTAGATCGGTTTGGCAACAACGGTCTCGATGTTTGTGCAGCCCCCGGAGGTGGTCGAGACAAGGATCTCGCCCTTGTAGCCTGCGCTGCGGAGATCAGCTTCCAACTCTCGAAGATGACGTTGCATCAGGGGCTTGAGAGACGCGTCGATTGCGGTCGCGGATGCACGTCGGTATTCTCTGACAATCGGAATGAGCTGATGTGATAGAGTATAGGGGATCTCGGGTGCCAATTCGCCGAGCAAACGAGCGAAGGCGAGTTCGTGTTCTCCGTTTGCCACCGACCAAAGAAAACAAACTGCGACCGCCTCGAATCCCCGTGCCTTGATGTCACTGACGATCTTACTTGCACCCACTTCGTCGAATGTAACGGAAACAACGCCCTCTGACGTCATACGCTCCGCCACCTCAAACGTATGGCGGCGCGGAATATAGGGGCCGGGATAGCGGCTGCGGAAATCGTGAGGGTTGAATTTCCCCGCTTCTTTCAGCACGAGGATGTCCGGAAAACCAGCCGTCGTTACGAATGCTGTCTTTGCAACCCTCTTCGTCACAATCGCATTTGTTGCTCGTGTCGTTCCATACACAAGTAACTTCGTATCAGAAAGGAGTTGATCGAGGCTCAGGCCCTTCTCAGCTGCGGCCGCGCTGACGGCTTCGCGCATTCCTGAGAAAACCCGATCGTGGGTTGTCAGCGCTTTACCAATAGTAGGAACGCCATCAGACCCAATGACTATGACGTCAGTGAAAGTCCCGCCTGTGTCGATCGAAATGACATGAGACATTGCATGCCCTTTGCATTGCTGTACGGAACAAAGACGGCCCCGCAATTCTTTTTGCGGGAGCCGCCAGTCACCGAGTCAATTACGGCCAAAAAGCACTGCCTGCGGCAAGGGCTCAGATAAGCTGTACCTGTCCTTGACCTGCACCTTGCCATCGCTGTGCGTTAGAACAAGCATCTCGGCGTTCGTCTGGATGTGCAATTCGGGCGTGAAGGAACGCGGCCCGATGAACGTCTTTTCATCCTTCATCGTATTGAGCACGGCCGCGACAGATGGACCGTCCGTCGAGCCCGCCTTCTCAACTGCCTTAGCCCAAAGATCGAGAAAAGCGTATATCGGATACCCGTACGTCGTCGCAGGTAACGTGCCGTAGGCCGCCTTGAAGCGCTCGTTGAGTGCTTGAATCTCAGGCCGGGGATCATCCCCGTGTACGGATGCCGCGACAGGAAGATAGAAGTCCTTAAGTCCGGGCACCGCATCGATCCAGTAAGAACCGTCCATCGCCGACCCACCCAAAACCGGAACGTCGATTCCGGAAGCCCGGAGTTGCCGAAGAGCGCTTGCCCCCCCGGGTATGTAACTGCAAAGCATGATCGCGTCCGGCTTTTCCGAGGCAGCCGAGATGCGTGTAATCTGCGACTGAATGGAAGGATCGTCGTTCAGAAATGTATCCTCGCCGACGATCTTCACATCATTCATTTGCGAGGCACCATACCTGAAGCCCGCGCAGACCGACTTGTCATACTGCGTTGCCGTATCGAGCAGGACATATGGACGCCTTATCCCAAGCTTTTGGTTTGCCCATTGCGCCATCACAGCCCCTTGAACGTGGGCAGCCACGGACGTTGTGAAAGATAGCGGACCAACACCCTGCACCCCGGCTTTCGGGTCTTCCGCACAAAGGAATACTGAAACTTTTCCCGCTCTTTCGGCGGCGCCTGCGGCTGGTGAACCATAGTCGTAGTCGCACGACACGATTATCAAGTTCGCGCCAGCGTCGAGCACAGTCTGCCCGGCGCGAGCGCCTTCTACCCGGTCCGATTTGGTATCAGCGGCGGTAAAATCAATTGGTTTGCCCAGCAGACCTCCCGCGGCATTTCGATCTTTAATCCAGAGCTCTGCCATTTTTTGGGCGTCGCCGTCAAAGCCGACCATGAAACCCGACTGCGCGGTCGCAAACCCGATCTTCACTCCATCGGCAAGGGCTGCCGCACCACTCCCACCAATCGCTGCTGCCGCGACCAGCGAGATGAAGGCGCTTTTTCGCGCTTCGCGATGCATCATCGAAAATATGCGCGGAAATTTCCACATTGACCTTCCCCCTTTTTAATTAACGTTCATTCATATTTGCGCCGCCACTGACCCTTGTCAAGGTAAAATCAGCCGATTGGCTTGGTCAGTAGGTGTTTCCTAAATCGGCGATCATTTCCCAGCTGATACAGATATCTATCCGTATAAATCATCGTTAACCTAGCGTGACGGCGTACATTCACCGCAGAGGCGACCTGCAGCAATACATCGCATCGCGATAGCTCGCCCAGGCGTGGCTATCCCCAATGCTTCCGATGCGTCGGCGGTTTAAGGGAGGAGGTCACGGATCCTTAGTCGTTCAACTGCTTGCCCGTCCTCCAGACGCCACAAGGTTAGACCTCCGCCACCTTCGCTAACGGTCCGCAGAACCTGGAAAAAGTCTTTCGGCTCTACCATTTCCGCGGAAATCACTCCCTTCACGGTGACACGCCCTTCGCACATCAAAATGAGCCCGACCGCCGCTGGAATGCCTGTGGAGTCGTCCATTCGTCCTTCGCTTCCAGAGGAGAAACGAAGACCGTTACCATTCGTGTGCACATCGATTAGAAGGCCGCTTCCAATGCGGGGAGCATTGGCACGTCGGTCCATGTAGCTCTTGAAGAGTTTGGCGGCCGGGTCAGTCAGCGAACCATCTGAACGTTGCTCATCTGCTATATGCGCCAGCGCCCAGGCCGTGACGAGCGCCTCTTCAGGCGCAACGCCACCAAAATTAGACGCTCGCTTAACCGGAAGAAATCTTGGAAGGGTGATTGGCTCCGGATGGGCTAGTCTCACCAGTTTCTGTCGGCCGACAGGTTGGGGAAATTCAACGTCACGGAATTCAAGGCTATCCCAACCCGGTACGTCGTGCGTGGTGCCATCTGGATCGACCAGGTTGAAACAATGCCAGAAGTGTCTGAGTGCCGCAGCTGTGATGTCTTGAACATCAACGGCCCAAAAAATGTCCACGTCGTCAACAGCTCCCAGGCGGTCAACGGCAGCGCGGATTAGAATGTTAGTCGTACCGGGCGACGAGCCCATTCCGATAAGTGCTGTGATGCCGGCCGCTTCTGCCGCCTTTGTCCGCTCCAACATGGGCAGCGTGACGTCCGCATCGTCCGCGATGTCAATGTAGTTTGTTTTTGCAGCAATGGCGCGGTCAAGGATCGCGGTTCCCGTTCGATAATATGGGCCGGCCATATTTGCCACGACAGCAGTATCCTGTAGCAACGAGTCAAATTCGGCTGCATTCTCAAGCGCGTCCAGTTGCAAGGTTTCGAAACCCATTTGCCGGGTGGCATCAAGAGTTTCAGAGCGCCAGGCGCGATCGAGCGCCAAGACACCCTCTGTGGCCTTGCCGCGGGCAAGGGCCCGGAGCATAGCCTGCGCCTGCGCGCCGCCAGCGCCGACAACAACGGCCTTCCATTTTCTAGCCATTTGAACGGGTTCCTTGTGTATCAATTGTTGCGAGATGACAGGTAGGCCGACCGGACAGCGCGACGATCGAGTTTTCCCGAGGCTGTTCGGGGGAGATCATTGCTCACGATGACGGTCTCCGGAACCGCGTAGCCGGGCAGCTGTGAGCGCAGGAATTGAAGAACAGCGGCAGTGTCGACCGTGACGCCGGGACGAGGCTCGAGCGCAGCCAAGACGCTATTCTGCAAAACAGGATGCGGGATCGCAAACACCACTGCTTGCGCAACTTCCGGTATCCGCGCCAATACACCTTCGATGTAGGAAGGCAGGATTTTCTCCCCGCCGCGGTTGATTACATCGTCTCTTCTTCCGACATGGTATAGGAGCCCGTGCTCCCTGCGTTCGGCGAGATCTCCAGTCCGAAGCCAGTCGCCTGCAAGTTTCTCTGAGGTGACATCCGGGCGGCGCCAATATTCGCGCATCCGAGTGTCACCGCGCACCCAAATTTCGCCTGACGCCCCATCCGGCACATCGTTGCCATCGTCTCCAACGAGCCGTAGTTCGACGCCGTTTGCCGGATAACCTATCGAATCACCATGCGATAAGATGAGTTCCGCAGGGAGAAGGGTGCAGCATGAAGTGAACTCGGTTAGGCCGTAGCCGTGTACTAACCGAAGTGACGGCCAGCGCTGGTGCATTTCGAGCGACCAGGGCGCTGGCATAGGCGAGCCACCGAACAGAGCAACTTTCGCGGAGCTATAGACCGCGTCGGCGTCGTCAGACGTCATCATCATACGCAGCACGCTCGGCACCGCAGTGACGAACGTTACGGGCCTGCGTCGACACGCCTCCACCGCGGCTTGCGTACGGTATCGACCAACAAGATCAGAACGTCCGCCCATTAGGAGCATCGTGCTGAGCTGGTCGACAAACCCTGTGTTATGAAAAAGTGGAGCGACTATTAACGTCGATGGTACGAGCGTTGGATCTTCATCAAGGAGGTCTTTGTAAACCTGAGCAGCCTTGCGCAACGCATCGTGTGTTATTACAGCGCCCTTAGGAACGCCGGTCGTCCCGGATGTGAAGCTGATTACGGCCGCCTCGTCAGGTTGCGGCATCGCGCTCGAATGCGAAGCTGCTGGAAGACCCGCTAAAAACCGAGAACCACCCTCATTGATCGAGTAGACATTCAGGCGTGGGCAGGTCTCGAACATCCCAAGGTGTGCCGTATCAGCAAGAGCTATGTTAGCTCCGAGCAACTCGACGAGTTCTTCGACTTGCGCTGGAGTCAGACGGTTATTCATTGGGACGGAGATCGCACCGAGCCGCAAAGTCGCCAGGTAGCAGACGACCCATTGCCATGTGTTGTCGCCGACAACGATCACGCGATCTTGGGGGGCCACGCCAAGTCCAGTAAGCCGCCGTGCTGCCTCCTCAACGTCGCGGCTTAAATGGGCGTAGGTGATTTCTTCATCACCGTCTGTCACTGCAATGGCGTCTGGTGTTTTTTGGGCCCAGTCCACTAGCGCGTGGATTACAGTCGGGTAATTCATATTTGTCACTAGCGCCTCTTTTATTTCGCGATGTCAGAGAGAGAACTTTAGCCGTTACCGAAATGTGTCCCGCAGAGCTCCCCCGTCGATCGAGTAGACGTTCCGTTCGTGTGGCTAGCTTCCGCTGAAGTGAGGTGAAGTGAGCGACGGCGTCCCGCTTCTTGCCGCGCGCGCAAATCGGCCCACAGGAACTACGGCTTCAAAAGTTTCACGGGTGCCCTCGTGGCCCTTCCGAAGATACTTGCTGCCATCGGTGCATCGACGAAGTCAGGCCAGACAACGTTGCACCTACCCCGTCTTCCTCGAACATAACGATGCACAAGGCCGCCAGGGGCCAAGCTCACCGCTGCAACGAACCTGTCATTACCCGCCGAGCCAGCGGTGAAATTAGCTACCGCAGCATCGACTTTCTCCATGGGAGGGACGTCCCCAACCAATAGCTCGACAACGCCGCCCGCCTCTCTAATCATGGACGCCCCCCCGGTCTGGGCACCTTATTTGCGATCAAGGCGACTGCTCCTCGCTCTGCTAGCCGAAGTGCGATGGATCGTCCAATCCCGGATCCGGCCCCGCCAATCAGCGCGACTTCCGTTGTTGTCATTTCTGTCCCGCACTTAATCGCGAGGAAGTGTTTCTGCGATGTACAAATTTGCCAGGACGCCGCAGTCCACTGGCAAATCTACCCCAGTGATAGCGCTCGCTTCGCTTCCACCAAGAAACGCGACGGCACGAGCAATTTCGTCGATTTCGACGAGTCGCCCCATAGGAATTCGGGTAAATCCTTCCTGCACATGTTTCAGAGCACGTTCAGAAAGTTGATCCTTGATCATTGCGGTCATGGTCCATCCGGGGCTGACCGAGTTAACCCTTATTCCATAGGGGGCGAGTTCTACCGCAGCTGTCTTGGTGAGGTTTAAGAGCCCCGCCTTCGCCGCGCCATAGGCAGATTGGCGACCGTCCATTCCTTGAGCATCAATCGATGATATATTCACGATGGCGCCACCGCCGCTATTCCGCATCCGGCGAGCTGCCCGTTGAAGAACGAGAAAGGCGCCTGTCAGGTTGACATCAACCACTGTGCGCCAACGTGCCAAATCCATTTTGAGGATCGATTTGTAGTCTGCAACGCCCGCGTTGTTAACGAGAAGTGCGAGTGGCTCAGCAGGATCATCGAAACGGCTCATGAGCCTCTCGACGTCGTCCTCGCTTGTTGAATCAGCTGCAACGGCGTGCACTGGTCCGATGGCACCGAGTTGTGATTGTGCATCGATAAGATCTTGCTCACTCCGGCCGGTGATCGTCACCGCATACCCTTTTCGCAACAGGCACGCTGCGATCCCAAATCCGATACCCTTCGACCCGCCTGTCACTACAGCGTTCAACATGCGCCCTACCCTGTCAAAGCGGAACGGCGCGCGCTGGCTGCACCGTTCGCTAAAAACTACGACTTAAGTGTCATCAGTTGCCGATAGTCGTCCGCACTCATGAGCTCGCGGCCTAGCGCTTCGGCGATACCCGCAACTTGCCTGAAGACCTCAACGTTCGATTTGATGAGGTCGTCACGGTGCGGCCACAGCCAGACAGTGTCTTCCATACCAACCCGAACGTGGACACCGAGCATGATTGCAAGCGTAGCGAGGTAGCTGCTCGTCCGTCCGCCAGTACATGCGATGATTGTTGAATCTGTGTCAATGTGACGGATGAGACGCACAAGGCGAAGGAAGCCATCAATCATAGTTTCTGGAGAATACATGGGGCTGCAACCGGGCAGACCCGGCAACACGAGCCAGTTGAGCGGGCCTTGGATAAGTCCGCTGTCAATCAGATAGCGACGCGCGTTATCGATGTCCGCATCAGAATATACCGCGATCTGCGGTGTCAGGCCGTGATCAATGGCCCGTCTGGTCTTCTCGATCATCGCCGCCGGACTCTTGACGAACTGATTGTCACCCAAAACAATTGACGTAACATTCACCGGGACGCCTTCCATGACGCCCAGTTTCATCATCTCCGACATCATCCGCTCTTCTTCCTCGTTCACCGCGACCAGGCATGCGTCAAGCGCAACATGCTGGTGATGGGTCCGAAGGTGGGTCAGTGTTTCCCGGAATAGACCTGTGTCAAGGACGTTGTAGCCACGCTCATCACGAGCATGAATGTGAATGATCTGCGCACCTGCGGCAATGCATTCTTCGGCCGAGCGAATAATCTCATCGGGTGTAATTGCCTGGTTGGGATTTTCGTTCTTTGAATAGAAAGCTCCATTGATCGCCGTAGACAGGATCAACTTGGGCGGAGTTTCCCAGCGCGGCATTGGCACAGCGTCGGAAAAAGCGGTGCGATCGGTCGACATGATCGAGGGAGCGCCGTAGACCTTCCATGCGGCCTGGACGCCGTCGCGCTCGACCCACTTATTCACTCGTTCCCAGTTCACGGTGTTCGGATTACGCGACATCAACGCCTCCGTCATAATTAATATGAATGAACGTTAATGCATACAGCTTCGCTTGTAAAGTGCCGCGAGCGCTCGCATCCTCGGACCGGCATAATACTCGGCCTGCATCTTGACGCACACATTCAGGCAGCGTTAATTAATTAGCGTTCGTTATTAGAGAGGGGCGCCGGTGAATCAGACGATCATGCTCGTTGGAGCTGGACACATGGGCCGTAGTGCCCTTGCAATCCTTGCACGCTCTTTGCCAACGGCAAATTTTGTCGTAGTCGACCGTTCGAAGGACAGCCTCCAATCCGCGCTGGCAGTGGCGCCGAACAGGATTTCGACTATCCAAACCGATGTCGCCCGCGATGGAGTGGACGCAACCGGCATGAATCTTGTCGTTAATTTTGCAGGACCTTTTTTTATCGGCTCGGATCGAACGGCGCGCGCCGCTATCGATGCCCGTGTGGCTTACATCGACGTTTGCGACGACGCGGAGGGCACCCGAACCATCCTCGGCCTCGACGAATATGCCAAAAGTCAGGGTGTCCCCGTGATAACAGGTGGAGGGCTGTCTCCGGGAGTTTCAAATTGGCTGGCATGCGATCTTCTCCAGCAATTTCCAAACCTGAACGGTATCAAGATCATCTGGATCACTCGCGAGCCCGATCCGGGTGGGCTCGCAGTGCTTCGGCATATGTTGCATATGGCAGTGACACCTTGTCCAATGTGGCGAAACGGCACCCTAGTATTCACCAGAGGCTTTGTTCCGGAAACAGCCGAAACGTTCGATGTTCCTGCGCCATTCAACCGCGTAGAGGCTTATGACACAGCGCATCCGGAACCAGTTACGCTCGGTCGGATTCGACCAGACCTTGCTTTGGTCCAATGTAAGGGCTCGCTTTACCCAAATTGGGCGAACTCGGCTTTCTCAACGCTCGGCAGAATTGGGTTTGGGCACTCAGAGTTGAGCGTCGAGATCAACGGGACCGAAGTGAACCCTAGTGAAGTGTTGTGGAGGCTACTTTGGAAGCGTCACAAAATGAAACCGTCTGCGCCGCGGATTGCTGCGACCCAGGTCAACGTTTTGGGGACAGTCGACGGCTCTCCCGTCGTCATGAAAAGCATAACTGACGCTGGTGATATGAGTCGGGGGACCGGGCTCGGAATGGCCGCCGCGGCCATTACTCTTCTTGAGGGAGGTGTCCCACCCGGGGCAAACGGCGTGGAAGTCATATCGCATCGGCGTGGCCTCGAGCACTTCCTGCGGCTTGCCGTTGAGGCGAACAGTTTTTCCAGTGGGATTACCACGACGCGATTCTAGCCTTGCAAAACCTGTCCAATAACTCTCGAACCTCACCCCAGGGTGCCGACGAGCTTTCCTTCGGGAAGGAAGGTCAAAGGAGACCATACCGACCGCACGATGCAAACCGAATCAAGGGAGACCTCCTGTAGCCCACGAGGGCCAGACAGGCGACACTCGTTCGAACTTCCGAGGGCATGCTTTTCACGCGTGCGCGACCTCCGCTCCAAGAAGCATATTGCGGACAAGTAGGTAGAAATGCTTACAAATCTTCTCCGGTGTGTATGCACCACTCGGGCGATACCAATTTAGAACGTTGTCGCACATGGTGATCACGCCGAGGGCCGTCAGGCGTGCTTCGGCATGGGTGCTTGTGACGGGAGACGAGATCTCTTCGATTATCTTTGTAAGTCGATCGAGGTGTTCGCGCATCATGCCCTTCACCTGATGGCGCACAACGGGGTCGAGACGGTTGATGATGCCGGATTCAAGGAGACGATCGTTGGCTTGCGCGATCCTCGAGTGGTTGATCTGATACATAATATGAGTGCTGATTACACTTTTCAGGCGCTCAATCGGAGGAGCTCCCTCCGTGTCAGCTTCGGCGATCGCGCTGTTAAAAGCGCCGAGCGCTTGCATTACAGCCTCGGCAAGCAGGTCTTCCTTGGATTTGTAATGGTTGTAGACCGCCGGTGCTTTGATGCCAACTTCGTTTGCGATATCTCGCATGGATGTCGAGTCAAATCCCCTGGAGCCGAATAGCTCAATAGCAGCGCTGAGCAATCTCTCGCGGGTGTCTGACCGGCTTACCGCGGCTTTGGCCCTTCGCACGCTTTGCCCAGGGGGCTGCTCCGAAGTTCCTGCAGGCTCACCAAAACGGCTTACCGATTCGTTCACAATCTTGGTCCTCATGAATACTTATTCATATAATGCTCTAGCTTCCCCAATCTGTCAAAAGCCGCGCTTAAAAAAGCCGCCAGCCCGTCGGGTATTGCCTTTTAGCTCTATACTAGCGGAGAGCAAGCATATTTCGCATGTCGGGCACAGCGACATAACGGGATATGGATATGCCGCAAGATGGACAAAAATGCATAGGAATGTTAATTACTGTTCATTCATATTGGATGGGGTGAATTTTAACGCCCATTCAGAAGAGGACGCCAGCAATGACTCAAGAGGCATGTGCCGTTATCAGCGGCGCGGGTGGCGAAATAGGTCGTGCCATAGCTTCACGTTTCGCCAGAGATGGTCGTCATATCGTGCTTATCGATCGAGAAGTCTCAAACCTGGGGCCTTTGAGCGCCGAGTTAATCGATAGCGGCGCCAAAGACGTCCTTATTCTCGCCGCGGATCAGACGAATCTTGACGCGATCAACCTTGCGGTCAATGAGATTGTGGACCGTATCGGCGTGATTGGCACATTCGTTGCGAATGCGGGCTTTGCCCGATTTGGTGGGTTTCTCGACACGTCCCCTAAGGTATGGGACTTGCATGTCGACATCAACCTGAACGGGACTTTTCATATGTGCCAGGCGATCGCGCGCAATATGATTACCCATGGCATGGGCGGGTCCATCACGCTGATTTCGTCGTGTCTGGCGCTCTTCCACGCAGACCAAACGGGAGCTTATAGTGCGACGAAGGCGGCCCTGCTTATGTTGACGAAAAGCATGGCCGCCGAGCTTGGGGTTTACGGAATCCGAGCAAACTCGGTTCTTCCGGGCGTAGTCGAAACAGCCATGACGCGTCCGATGCTGAGTGTCGAAGGTTGCCGCGAAGCACTATTGCAGGAAACGCCGATCGGGCGTTTGGGAAGGCCGGAAGATGTCGCGGAAGCCGTCGCGTTTCTGGCCGGCCCGCATGCTGGCTTCATTACTGGAGCTTCGCTTCTCGTGGACGGCGGCCAATCAATTTATGGTCAGCCGCAATGGTTTCGCCAAGATCGGTCAAAACCAGGTCAGCCGCGGTGGCTATCGACCGCAACCAATTCTCCAGTAGAATCGACACACCTAAAGAGCGTATGACATCTCTCTGCGGCAGATTGTTTTGGGTCAGTTAAGGCTCCGCGGAGTCGAGATCCTGACTGCAGGAAGCTCGCCCGCGCCGGCGTAGTCAAATCGGTTGACGCTGTTCCGGCGCACCCTCCGGAGAGTCGATTGATCGACCGAAGCAGCGCTCAGCGTCGACATCGCGGTACACGATCACACGGCGACCACTCGCGCTGACAACCTCCATCCGGCGGCGTTCGGCAATGACCCTGCTGCCGGCTCTATCTTGATGTTTAGGCCCGGTTCTAATCGTGAGCCCGTATTTCCAAATTATCGGGGGCAACCAACCAGCCAGCACCATCTTGTAAAAATTTTCCGCCGTTTGCGATACGCTCATTGAAGCTTTAAGCTTCCTAGTGCGTTTATCACGGCCTTGCGCTGTCGTGCCGATGCCGGAAACTGCCAGTTTGGTCGAACTGACGCAGCTCGGCAAAACATTGATCGAGCCGGTCCGTGCCCTTGCAGAATGGTCGCGGCAGCATCAGGGACAGATCGATACCGCGCAGTCTGCATTTGATGAAAAGGTTCAATACAATCGCCGAAACATTGGTCTGATTCATCTTGCCGGGGTCCGGTGACAAGGAGAGCCTGCCGGGACCTAGGCATTGATCGCCCCCGGCGTTACATATCTGCCGAACAGTTTTTCGACCCTCGGGCGCTCGGCGTCGATTGCGCGTGCGCACGCACGATATGAGGCGCGATGAACACTAAAGGCGGCGATGGCGGTGACCGCCCCCAAGTATGATCGCCTCCTGAACAGCGGCTGCGATCGAATCTCTTCCTTTGAGATTGGTCATCAGTTGACCGCGCACCTAGGTCTCCACTGTGCCGTCTTGCGTGAACAGCTCCGTGTGTTCTTACGTTTTCCATTTTGTCGGAAAACGTATCGACCAACTCTCTGAGCGGCATCTTGTCCTGAATGTCTTGCATAATCACATTTTGCCTTTCGCAACCCGCGCCGGGCTCTGTTGAAACGAGGATACAGCGTGTGCAGAGCGCGATATGAATGAGCCTATGAACACGGTTCATAGGTGAGCGCCGGATGTCACGATCAGCTCGGGAGGCGCGAAATATTCAGGCCTGGGCGGTACGCCGTGTTTCTGGCTGCGAACAAAAATGTGCCTCCTTGAATACCGACGGATTCGCGCTTAGCTGCATCGCCTGACGAAACGCGGTGCTTCGACGAAGCCGAAAACAAGGATTGATGCCATGGGTGCTGGAGTAGCTGTTGTAACGGGTGCGAGCCGAGGTCTGGGTCGGGGAATAGCACGCGCGCTCGGAAGCAAGGGGGCGAAAGTGTATGTCACTGGCAGAACGGAAGAGGCATTGCAGGCTGCCAGTGCGGAAATCGATGCGGCCGGCGGACAAGGCATCGCGGTTCGGTGCGACCATTCCGATGATGCCGACGTTAGGGCCTTGTTCGACAGGATCCGAGGCGAGAGCGGCCGGCTTGATATCCTGGTCAACAATGCAACGCTCATGGATCAACGACAGCTGACAGCCCCTGGCGGCTTTTGGGAAAAGCCGCTCGATCTCGTCGACATGATCGATGTCGGCCTGCGGTCGCATTATGTGTCCTCCTACTATGCCGCTCCACTGATGATTGAAACGGGCGGCAGCCTGATCGCGCAGATCTCCTTTTACGGCGCCGTCTCCTACCACTACGGACCGGCCTACGGCGCCGCCAAGGCCGGCACTGACAAAATGAGTTTTGACATGGCTGCGGAGCTGCGTGATCACGGTGTTGCCTGCGTGTCCATCTGGCCCGGGATCATCATGACGGACGAACTGAAGGCAGTTCCACATGCGTATCTGCCGCAAGACGTGATCGACGACATGCCCAATTTCGAGACGCCGGAGTTTACCGGTCTGGTGATCGAACGGCTATGGCGAGATCCCGAACGCATGAAGCGTTCCGGCGAGACGTTGATCGCTGCAGAAATGGGGCTGCGCTATGCGGTCAAGGATATCGATGGCAAGCAGCCGCGCCTGTACACTGCTTCCCTGGGCAAGCCATCAGGCCGCTTCAGTCTTCCTGCCTAGAGTTACCAGTGAAAAGACGAACGCGGTTTCCTAAAAACGAGCGAAAATTCCAGAGCCTGTTAGATTCAATATGAAACTGACAGGCGATCCGTCAGACCGCGCTGTGGCGGCGATGCACGCCACAATCGTCAGCTCTCAGGCTCGACACATTTGATTACAATTGCACGATCCACGGCAATCTTGCGACAGACAAAGCCTTGTCACGACCAAGACTGAAGCTGGTCGGACGCCGATCAAATTAAGCCGAGCGATCCGAAAACACGTTGTGTCTCTCAGAAGTCAGGCACGCAGATAGGCTCAGCGATGCGGCATGGGTACTTGGTGGCGTCGATGGTCACGCCCGGCGGCCGTGTACTGCCCCAGCCTGAGCGCCATGACGGATGGTCGCGGTCGCGTTGGCCAACAAAATGGCACGGGCAATCTGGGCCATGCTTACGAAGAATGCAGATTATCGAGATCCGGCGTTGGCTACGGCTGTATGACCCAGATGCAGCACCCAACCATCCGACGCTGAGAAGGAGGCGAGAAGTCGACGACCCGAATGGGCAGAATGATCGAAAAGATCTGGATGGGAAAACCAGCTAACATCTCCGAGCCGAGTGCTCGCAATTGAGAATTGGACCCCATCCGCAGATCACCATCCCGGCCCGCGGCTTTCTGCAATGGTCGCAAATCGAAGGCCTCACAGAGGACCGCACTCGATCACATGTTCGCCGGTCAAAATTTCTTGCATCCCGGGCGGCAACAACAGAAGAAGAAGATGTTATGCGATCCGGAGGGTAGAGATCGGGAACCAGATCGCTCGCAAAACTCGCTTGCTCGGCGAGGACAGACGCCAGAAATTGGAAACCGTTGTTCAGCTCAGTGCCACCCCGGACGCACTTTCGAAATCGAAGAACTTCTGGATCGCTAGTGCTGAAGCGCCGCGCGACCAGATGTTGTTCTCCCAGTCGATCTCGATCGGTGGCGGCACTTCGAAGCTGAACCGTTTAACCGCTTCGATCATCGGGTCAATCAGCGCCCTGCCAAAACGAATGGCCTCGCCACCGACAATGACCACTTCGGGATCGACAAGGTCGATCATGCCGACGAGGCGAAGGCCGATATCGCGGCCGATCGATCCAAGAAACGCAACGGCCTGAGTGTCACCGGTTTCCATTGCTTCCTGCAAGCCGGCCGGTCCGTGCACGGCATTCGTGGCGCACAGTTCCGCCCACTGCCTTTCGATAGCCGGTTCCGAAAACCGATGGCCCCAGCTGGAGAAACCGTCCGTTTTCAAACTGCCTTCGACGGCGAAGCCGATTTCACCGGCCGCGAAGCGCGCGCCGCGATGGATTTTCCCGTGGAAGATCAGCGCCGACCCAACACCCGTGCCGATGATCAGCACAAGCGCCGAAGAACGCCTGCGCGCCGCGCCAAACAGTTGCTGGGCGATTGCAAAAGCATTGACGTCGTTGTCCACCCAAACGGGAACATGAACCCGCTCGGCAAAGAGGGACGCGATCGGGACATTGTGCCAGTCGAACCGATGAGAGACCCGACAGACACCATGCTCGACGTCAATCAGTCCCGGCATTGCAAGCCCCACGCCAATCAGCTTTTCACTACGCAGAGCGGCGTCCGGCATCAGTTGTTCGACCGCCTGCTTGGCTGCTTCCGCCACGGTTGCAGGCTCCACGTTTGACAGCGCGATCACCGTGTTGGCCAAGGGGTCCGTCGAAAGATCCGTGAGCACAGCCTCCAGGCGGTCAGACATCAGCTTGAGGCCGATCGAATACCGCGCGGCGTAGTCGAGATCGACCAGCACCGGCTTGCGCCCGCCCGTGCTCTGGGTGCTCTCTCCCTCCTTCAGAAAGCCTTCCTCGATCAACTCGGAGACGAGGCCCGTTATCGCGGCATTACTGAGGCCGGTCTTTACGGCGAGCTCTCCGCGGCTCAAGCCCCCTTCCCGGCGCAGGACATTGAGGGCAAGTCGCCGGTTGAGTGCCTTTGCTGTGCCTTGATCGACTTTGAGGGCCATTGGTCCATCTTATTTCATTAATTGAAAAAAGTATTGCCATAATCCGCGAGATCCATTAGAAGGCTTTGCGAGGATCAATCCCCTGTGCTGTAGCATAGCCGATTGGCGTCTGGGAGGCGTCCAGACAGTCTTCCAGCAAATCGCGGGTTCTCCTGCTGACACCATATTCAGGCACGTATGCGCCGGAAGTGGTGTGCGATCCCTTTCGCGCGCCATGGGTTCCTGCGCCCCCAGATGGACGAGACAATGACGATTTCTTGGATTTCAACATCTCCGGCAGAGCACTGGTGCTCGGCGTCCGACGCTCGGGCGTGACCGATCAGCTTCATATTTTCGAGGGTCTGCACGCCATCTTGCGAGAGCGCGAGATCAACGAGCCGTGGCCGGTCGCCCAGAGACATTGCATGTCGATAACCGCAGCGACTTCAGGAGTCGTGCTTTCAAGAGGGGGTGCGAGGATGCGGGCATCGCGATCAACTGGCGACCACCGGGCGAACCGCGCTTCGGTGGCCCTATCGAACGGTTGATCGGCACCAGATGGGGAAACCCAGATGGGGAAACTCCATTTGCTACCCGGCACGACGTTCAGCAATACACAGGAGCTTGGCGAATACGATTCGAAGCGGCATTCAGCATTGACCTTGCGCGAACTCGAGCGATACATCGCCCTGGACATTGTTTGTTGATATCCACGCGGAACTGAGCCCGGCACGGTGCCGGGGGCGATTGCAATTGGCCGGCTGCTCCTGGCCGCTCGGAAGGGTAATGGTTTGGTCTATGTCGGTGGTGTTGGAACCGGCTTCACGCACCAGACATCGGTGAAGCTGCGCGAGTGGCTCAAGGAAATCGTGACGACGGCGCCGTCAGTGAAAATCAGGCGCAAGGGTGCCGTCTTCACGGCGCCGCTGCTTTCGGCCGAAATTGAATACCGCGCGTGGACCGACGAGGGCAAGCGTTGCCACCCGTCCTTCAAAAGCCTGCAAGAAATCCAGGACGGAAATACGCCTTGTGCTAGAAAAGCCCATGCGATGGTCTTCGAATAAAGCGCGAGATACGGTGCTCTTCACCTCAATTCTCGCAATTGCATTCCTGCAGCTGGTAGTGGCACTCGGCGCCTATATGGACTGGCTGCCGAACTGAGAAGCACCACCCTGGCCAGCCGCGTAAACGCGCGTCAGCCTCAGGTGATACGAGGGTTCTTGAATGGCTTACGACTGGGAAGGGAAGCGCACTCGGCGCATGAACCTGGTGCAGAGCGTTGCCATTGGCGCGTTCATCGTGCTCGGTTGCGCGTTCTTGAGTACAGCCACCGCACTCTTGGTCCAATAGCGCTGCCGCCTAACGGTTTGCACGACGCCGTTTGTCGGGAAAAAACAGCGCTCCCGTTGCATCTGTCGGTTCTCTAATCGAAGATTCCTGTAGGCGACGACGCCGTGCTCGTCATTGCCTCAAACGCTTTATCAGGGGAGTATTACACTATAAAAATTATCGTGTATTCGGCGGAGGAACTCTGATTCTGTCAGCCTCGTCTTCGACGCGATGCGCGAATGCGACGACATCATGCCGATGAACATTGTCAGTGCCATCACCGAAAGACTGACCAAGCGCTGGGAAGGCGAAGGGCCGCTCGACAAGATGAGCTTCTCGACGGCCGCCCGCATTATGCGGGTGCTGGTGCGCAAACGACTTCTTGCCGATGGTGGTGCCGATATCGTGGCCGTCGCCAGCCGCGCGGCTGTGCGCAAGCCGTCAGAATGAGCCTTGCGGGATCGCGGCGGGGCCGTCGCGATCCCGCTCCAAGTGAAACTAGTTCATGAGCCTGCGAAACAGTCGCGCAAACCGGCGAAATTCGACCTCCTCACCCTCGAACCAGGCGTCGAGCCCACAGTAGGCGATCGCGGTCGCTGCATCGCTGCCATAAAGCGCATGTGCCTGGTCGATGATGGCCTCATCGCCCGGATTGCATTGGGCAGCCGTTTGCGGGCTTGTGGCTTGCGGTCTCTTGGACCGGACTGGATTTCGCGACATGATCGTCTCCCCGGTGTCTGATGTGATTTTTCAATGATCGCCAGCGGTCCGGACGTTTATCGCCGCTGCGCTGGCTCGAAACGCTCACCGTGACAGCGCCGTTGCAAGCTGTCTGGGCGGCCTGACCAGCGAGCGGGCAATATCGATGATGTCGTCACGCGTGGCAGTCGGGTCCTCGGAGCTCCAGGCAACCCCCATGCCGATCCGAAAGTCGACGCCCCTCACCTTGCGAAGCTCGAAATTGCGGTTGGGGAAATCCCGCGTCCATTGCGGCGCAAAGCCGATGCCAAGGCCGGCCGACACCAGCGATATCAGCGCAAACGTGTCGTCGCAGGAATAAGCAATGTTGCGGGCCAGATCATGCTCGGCGAACACCTCGGCAAAATAGCGTTCGGTGTAAGAGAGGTTCTGTCGCGAGAACGAGATGATCTTCTGGTCGCGCAGGTCGTCGATGCCGATCACGTCGAGACCGGCAAGTCGGCTGTCCTTGGCGATCGCCAGCAGATACTCGTCGTTGGCCATCGAGAAAAAACGCAGGGAACCGATGTTCTCCACCGGCCGGATGAAGCCAAGGTTGATCTGGCCGGTTTCGAGATTGCGGATGATGTCGTCGGTCGAGCCGCTCTGGATCTGCAACTGGATATCCGGATATTTTCGGGCGATCTTCGACAGGAACGCGGGAAGCACACCGATGGTAGCCGGATAGATGGTGCCGATCCGGATCTTCCTTGCCGTCTTGCCGGCAACCGAGCGGGTGACCTCTGCGCTGACATCGATGTCGCTCAAGATCCGCACACATCTTTCATAGAAGGTCTCGCCTGCCACCGTCAGTTCGACGCGCCGCGTCGTCCGAACAAACAGCTGTACGCCGAGTTCGCGCTCGAGCGCCTGGATCTGGGTCGACAACGCCGGTTGGGCAATATGCACCCGTGCCGCTGCCCTGCCGAAATGGAGCTCCTCGGCGACGGCAACAAAATAGGTAAGTTGGCGGAGTTCCAAATACTACTTCCTGGTTGGGAATGAACGATGCCAAGAGAATTTGGTCGCAACACGAGAAATGCCGGACGCAAAACGCCCTGCACCAGCCTGTAAGATTGCTCGCAGCATGAATACGTTGTATCTATAACAGTACAGGTTACGGGTCAATACCCTGTATCGAAATAAATACGAGGTCACTGTGAATTCGATTCAGGCGAGAGCCGCTCGGGCGATGTTGAAGCTAGGAGTGCGAGAAGTGGCGCAGTTGGCGAAAGTGACCGCGAACACGGTCAGCAGGGTCGAGCAGGACGATGTTGGGCCGCGTGGTCCTCAGCCTGTGACGGTTGAAGCCATAAAGCGGGTCTATGAGGAACGCGGTATTGTTTTCTTCAGTGAAGGTCCTTCGCCGAACGGCGGAATCGGCGTGCGCCTCGCGGAGTAAATTCCTCAAGAGTCCGTTTAGTTTGAGCCGCCCCGCGCTCTCTTGGCAAAAAGCTGCCGATTGACCGCCTTGAGGAGACACCACGCCTGCCGAGCCATCGATGCGCCCTGCGCTAGCGCCACGCTCACCTGGGGTACCGGCCAAGTTCCAGGCGAGATGTTATGCGATGCTAAACGCACAAAGCGTGAACAAATTGCGAAATGCTCATCCGAGCGTCTGGCTACCTCTCTAATCCACTGCCCTCATCGCAGTACCAGTCGTCTGAGGAGAACCGAGAACCCGTATCTTGACAATGCGCTGCGCGAGGACGCCCCTCGCACCAATTCCAGGGGTGGCGTGCACCCGTTCCCAAACCACGATCGTACGAGCCTGTTAGTTCACGGGTTTCGCACGAGGAACACGCGGTCACGCCGCCTTTTCGGCAAGCATCGCCATCATGACATCGGATTGTGAAATAATCCCGACAAGCTTGTCGTGTTCCGCGGTGACGGGCAGGTAGTGGAGCCCTTCTTCCGCAAGGCGAATAATTGCTTCCGATATCGTTGCCTGTGGTGAAACGGTTCGGACCGGTGCGGTCATGATGTCGCGAACGATGCCCGACGGGGCTTGGCCCCGTTTCATTGATAGCCGCAACCGCTGTCGAAAGCCGATCGTCGGCAGACCGTTCTTCCAACTCGCCTTGTCGAGAATGTCCGTCTGCGTAACGATCCCGATGACCTGCGCTCGGTCGTTCGTGACGGGCAGGGCTTTGATGTGGTGGATCTGCAGCAGCTCGAGTGCGTGTTTCAGGCTCGCCTCCGGCGATACGGCGACTACATCGCGCGACATGACATCGCGGCAGAGCGTGGTCCCGACCTTCCGGCCGAAGGCTCTCAACTCGGTGCGATGAAGGATTTCGGCCAGATCGTCACGATCAATGTCGATGACCTCGTCATATTCCTTGAGGACTTCATCAAGGTCTTCCGCCGTGAAGCCGACCCTTTCAACAACGGGGGGATCCGCGGTTTTCCGATCGGTCGGGCTATGTTTCAGGGAGTGCGGGTAGGGTCTGCCAGTCAGGTTGTTGTAGAGTAACGCCAGCAGCAGCAGAATGATCGTGTTTCCAGTCACTGGCCAAAGAACATAGCAGTAGCCAAGATCGCGTATCGCCGGACCTCCGAGAACTGCGGTCAGCGCGATTGCTCCGCTCGGGGGATGCAGGCAGCGAAGCGCCATCATCAATGCTATCGAAACACCGATCGCAACCGCAGAGGCGACGAAGAGGTTCGGGATAAGAACCCCGATCGTGACGCCCGTCAACGCCGCGACAAGATTTCCGCCGATAACCGGCCAAGGTTGGGCGAGTGGGCTTGAAGGAACCGCGAAGAGAAGTACGGCCGATGCACCCATCGGAGCGACCAATGCCGGGATGGTAGATTCATGCCCCACCACAGCCTCGGCCAGAATTCCTGTAACTAGTATTCCGAAAATCGCGCCGAGGCCTGATCGAAGACGTTCGGTGAAGCTGACGGTTGACGCTTCTGGGGCAAGTTTTTTCAGTATCGAGCGCATTGACAGAGCCGCAAGTACGAGGAGGAGTCAGGCAGGCGTGAATGGCAGTTCCGGAAGCCCAAGCAATTTTCGAAGGGGCACGGACGATCTTGTCAGATCGGCGAGAGTATAATCGTCCAGCACATCCAGGAACGCAGCGGCAGCGGAGGCGAGGGCGCGCTTGAGAACGCAAGCAGGCTGTATTGCGCAGACCCTCCCGACGCCTTCCGCCATGCAGGGCACAATGGCGAAATCCGGTTCAGATGCACGGACGATGTCGCCGACGCCGATAGTGCTAGCATCCCGTGCCAGGCGCATGCCGCCCCGTCGCCCTCGCACCGTCTCGATGAACCCCTTTAGGCCAAGTTCGTGCGTGATCTTCATCAGGTGCGCCGAAGAGATGTCGTAGGAGTCCGCGATCTCCGCAATCGTCGAAAGCTTTTCGCCGTTCAAGGCAAGGTACATCATCAGGCGAAGTGCGTAGTCGGAGTACACAGTCAGGCGCATGTTGGCATCGCTCGTAGAGGTCGCTTGGTTCTGTTATAGGGCGAACCAAGAGTCCGCCCTATAACAGTTGTTCACGCAGCCGCGAGATCGTCGGCTGGGCCGAAGAATTCGAAGTGGATGCGTTCCTGCGAGACCCCGGCCTTGTACAGCCCGTTCACGAACGCCGCCAAGAACGGTTTCGGTCCGCACAGGTAGAAGTCGGCGTCTTCGATCGGCGTGTTGGCGGCGAGCCAGTCGATCGTTATGTGGCCGTGGTGGTCGAAATGAACGCCACGCTCGTCGTGCTCATTCGGTGTCTCATAGAAGATTGCCGTCTTCAGATGGGGGCGGCCATCGGCAAGACCACGAACATGGCTGCCCATCGCATGGACCCGCCCGTCCTGCGCGCCGTGAACGTAGTGTACGGAAAGTTCGACACCGCTGTCGACGATAGTCTCCAGCATGCTGACCATCGGCGTCAGACCTACGCCTCCGCTTAGGAGCACAACGGGCCGCTCGGGACGTTCCGGCAGATGGAAATCGCCCGTCGGCGGTGAGACGAAGATGACGTCCCCCTTCTGGACTCGGTCGTGCAGGTGCTTTGACACCGTTCCGTTCGCCTCCCGCTTGACCGAGATGCGATAAGTCATTCCGTTCGGCGCGGAGGAAATGCTGTAGTTGCGTCGTTGCGGCGAGAGGCCGGGGACGTCGAATTTGAATGTTAGATACTGGCCGGGCCTGTGACCGACGACGGGGCCGCCATCGACCGGCTGCAAAACGAATGAGGTGATGATGTCGCTCTCACGCCGCTTCGCGACGACGATAAATTTCCGCCATCCGTTCCATCCGCCTTCCGATGACTTCAGGTGATCGTAGATCTGCTTCTCCCGGCGGATTAGGATGTTTGCGAGGAACCAGTATGCCTCGCCCCAGGCGGACAGGATCTCGTCCGTCGCCGCAT
The DNA here is from genome assembly GCF_964252905.1 of Pararhizobium sp. LjRoot255. Classification (NCBI taxonomy): domain Bacteria; kingdom Pseudomonadati; phylum Pseudomonadota; class Alphaproteobacteria; order Hyphomicrobiales; family Rhizobiaceae; genus Pararhizobium; species Pararhizobium sp. LjRoot255. The sequence goes on along the minus strand of NZ_CAXUPQ020000003.1, from coordinate 3,076 downwards.
CTCCGAGCACTTCCTTGATTGCTCCAAGAAGGGCGGTTGCGACATGCGGATAATGCTCCGGCTGGATGTGCAGGCCGACATGTTTCTGGGCGATCCGCTCGACCGCAGCTCCGAGAACCGCGAGGTTATCGATATTCTGGGCATAGGCGAGGACCGCGTGCGCCAGCGCCTTCGTCTGGCGACCGTCCTCGCCCTGGTTCGCCTGATTGAACAGGTCGCGTACTTCGGGATCCTGGAAGAGTCGCTTGTACATCGCCGCCGTGATTGTCATTCCGTGCGCTGCAAGCGCGGGAACCGTGGCTCTGACGATCGACTTGGTGTGTTCGCTCAATGTGTCCGACATGATGTCTCCGTTCTGTCCGCTAGGGCGGTGTGGTCGCTGAATACGTCGTTAAAGATATATCTACAATAGATGTTTGAGGCTGCGACGCTTTTTGCGCCGTTCTGTCGCAGGACACGCCAGAGGTAGAAAGTGTCGATTTCCACTAGGAACTGACCCGGCGCAGCCAGATATTTCCATTGAGAATTGATGGAGTGGATACCCCTCCCGACGGCATCGCAATGTGCCAGACTGATGTTCGCGAGAACGTCACTTAGAGGAGAGAGCATTGGCGCATTTGCGTGAGTGCGGCTGATCCCCTACCCTACACACGCCCATGTTGCACTTGGAGCGTAGATTCCTCCAGATCAGGAACATCTGGCGCTACATAGGTAATTTGCGCGCCATCGGCGACCAATGACAACTCGCGGTCAGCAGTTGGGTATCGACGCCAGCTTGAATTGTTTCGTCTTTCGTCCCACTCCGATTTCCGTGGCCCTGCGTTTTCGCCCCCGATAACCTCCTTGGTTAACCGCTTCTGCTTCTCGCAGGGACTAGAACCGCGAGTCCACTTGCAACCATCGCCTGTTTGATGCTTGATATAGCCTGTGGATCCGGGGTGGGGGCACCGCTGTGAAGATGACACGTGTATTGCGTCTGTTGCTGGCTGCTTTAGGGCCACTTGTTCTCTTGGCAACGCCCAGCTTGTCGGCTGAAAAGGTATTCGGGCCGTTCTCGGTCAACGACACAGCGCCGGATGTCATCAGCCTGAATGGCGACATTGACGTGGGCGCTGCTCTCAACTTTCGGCGGGCGCTGCAAGCGGCGCCCCAAGCGAAGCTCTTAACGCTGAACAGTCCCGGCGGCACCGTTCAAATCGCATTGTTAATCGCCGACGATGTTCATGAGCGCGGTCTTTCAACATACGTCCCCAAGGAAAGCGGCTGCCACTCGGCTTGTGCCTATATCTTCCTTGCTGGGATCGAACGACAAGCGGACGGTGCATTGGGTGTCCACCAGATATCGTCAGGCTCGAACGATCTCGTGAGTGCTCAGTTGTCCATCTCGGATATCATCGACGTCCTGAATCGGTTCGACACGTCGGTCGAGGTCATGACGACGATGTTCAAGACGCCGCCGAACGAAATGCACGTTTTCACGGCCGACGAGATCAACAGGTTTAAAATCAATCGCAAGCGCGAAGATTTGAAAGCCGTTGATGCTCAAGCAGTTACGTCCACGGAGCCGAGCCCAGGGATGACTCCGGCCACTGGAAATCCGACCCCTATCCAGTCAGCGAACACCAATAGCCAATCGCCCGATGTCAAAGACCAGGCTCTCGCCAAGTTATCCGCTATAGAAGATTTCACACGCCGTCCCACGCGTATGGCTCTCTATACGGGCCTTGATTTGTTCGGAGATGATCTGAGTTCCAAACGCACGTTCGATGCAGCTGAGTGCGCGCAGACCTGTCTTTCGATGGATGGAGCGTGCAAAGCTTTCACATTTAATGCGAACCCAAAGTTCACAAAGGGGCCCAACTGTTTCTTAAAATCTAACGAAGGCAGAGCTGACGGCAACTCGGTCGCCATCTCCGGAAAATTTCTTAGCGGCGCAGAGCCGAACCCGCAGGATTTTACAATCAGCACGATCGATCCGACAGCTGCCCTTTTCAACGATATCGATCTGCCAGGAGGAGATTTGTCGTCGCGGCCATCGCAGATTGGAAGCAATGCGCAACAATGCCGTCTCGCCTGTATTGATGAAAGGCGCTGCGTTGCGTTCACCTATATCAAACGCAAAAAGGAGTGTTGGCTGAAAGGCGCAGTCGGAGCACCTAGATACGGCGTGGGTCTGGTGACGGGTGTGAAAAAAATCCAGTCATTCTCGGCGGCAAAAATCATTAGTCTCCAATGAATGGGGTCACAGAGGATCCAGTCCTCTAGCGGAGAATCATTTCAAAGAGGAACTGCAGTGGGCCTGTGTTTCAGCAGCCGCGACTGCCGCAATGATCGAGGTAGCGATGAGCATGCCAAAAAGAACTCCCGCGCTGCTGGCGCTTACGATACTAGCTGCGTGTCAGGCGGCGCCACAAGCATCGGTTCCCTCGTCCGCGTGGGCTGAAGAGAAGTGGTCCACAGGATGCCAAAGATGACCAGAAGGACCCGTATGGCAAGCTCATTGAGCGCGCAAAATGCTGGGCCATGGTGAGCTACCACCAAACGACAGACTTCGGTCTACCGATTGGTGTCGCGACCATATTTGAAATCGATCACAGTGGCCCTCGTCTTACGCAGAATTCCGAATTCGACGCAGATATCTGCGACGAAAAACCTATACGTATCGCAGTGGACGGACGGCGCATCGATCAAATGGCCATGCAGCAACGGATCGAAGTTGTACTGGCCGGACAGCGACTCGTGCGGGAGGTCGACCGCTCGTGGCCGCATTGCAACGTATACAACGAGACCACGACGGTTTCTGGTGCAAGGCAGGCATACAATGAAATGACGCGGTTGTGGGCTACCCGTAATTGAGCCGCGGTTCACCATGAAATGAAGTCTATGCCTAGAATTCATGATCGACAGACAGCGTGGCGCAATCTGACGCGTTGTCGTGCAGGCGTCGATAATCACGGTTATCGTCAACGTGCCGTCTCTTTCGTTTCCCTTTGATTTTCCCCTCGTTTTTTTGCAATCGCTCGCTAGCCTCGAGGGGCAGCTCTGGCGCCAATAGCGGCCTGTCTCATTTGCTCGC
>NZ_CAXUPQ020000002.1:0-1405871 GCF_964252905.1 Pararhizobium sp. LjRoot255 | reverse complement strand
GGCTCCATCCTCATCAAGGCGACCCTCGACAGCTCCTACGATCGCGGCATCGACAAGATCGTCTTCGCCGACGGCACCACATGGACAAGGGCTGATCTCCGGCTAATGCTGCTGGATCAGGCTTCGACCGTCGGCAACGATATTATCGCCGGCTTCAACGTCGCCGAAACGATCACCGGCGGTCTTGGCAACGACGTCATCAACGGCGCAGCGGGCGACGACACCTATGTCTATGCCCGCGGTGAGGGCAACGACACCATCACCGAGGAATCCAACAACGGTGCCAACGACCGGCTGCTGCTGGCCGATGTCAACCCGGCCGACGTCACCCTGGTGCGCAACGGCAACGACCTCACCGTCGTCATTGCCGAAAGTTCGCCGGGGGCCGGAGACGCCGGCTCCATCCTCATCAAGGCGACCCTCGACAGCTCCTACGATCGCGGTATCGATAAGATCGTTTTCGCCGACGGAACGACCTGGACAAGGGCGCAGCTACGCGACATGCTGCTCACCAGCACCGCAGCCAACGAGACCCTCAACGGCTTCTCCGGCGACGACACGTTCCGCTATGCCCGTGGCGACGGCAACGACACCATCATCGAGGAAGCCAACAACGGTGTCAACGACCGGCTGCTGCTGACCGATGTCAACCCGGCCGACGTCACCCTGGTGCGCAACGGCAACGATCTCACCGTCGTTATCGCCGAAAGTTCGCCGGGGGCCGGAGACGCCGGCTCCATCCTCATCAAGGCGACCCTCGACAGCTCCTACGATCGCGGCATCGACAAGATCGTCTTCGCCGACGGCACCACATGGACAAGGGCTGATCTCCGGCTAATGCTGCTGGATCAGGCTTCGACCGTCGGCAACGATATTATCGCCGGCTTCAACGTCGCCGAAACGATCACCGGCGGTCTTGGCAACGACGTCATCAACGGCGCAGCGGGCGACGACACCTATGTCTATGCCCGCGGTGAGGGCAACGACACCATCACCGAGGAATCCAACAACGGTGCCAACGACCGGCTGCTGCTGGCCGATGTCAACCCGGCCGACGTCACCCTGGTGCGCAACGGCAACGACCTCACCGTCGTCATTGCCGAAAGTTCGCCGGGGGCCGGAGACGCCGGCTCCATCCTCATCAAGGCGACCCTCGACAGCTCCTACGATCGCGGCATCGATAAAATTGTTTTCGCCGACGGAACGACCTGGATAAGGGCGCAGATGCTCACCCACATTGCCTATGTAGGCGGAACATCTGGCAACGATACGATCATGGGAGCTTCTGGGGCCGATGAAATCCGCGCAGGTATAGGCAACGACACACTATCTGGCCTCTCGGGAAGCGACACCTATGTCTATTCATTGGGGGACGGAAATGATGTCATCGATGAGGCGGCGACTGGCACCGATAGAGATGTGTTACGTCTCGTTGGCTTAAACCAAGCTGATGTCGTCTTCGAGAGACCCGCAGCCGACCTCACAGACATCGTCCTTCGCATAAAGGCGACCGGTTCCACGATCATACTGGATAACCAGTTCGATCAGGAAGATGGCGTAGAAAAGATTATATTCGATGATGGAACTGTGTTGGGTGGGGATGATTGGTCGCTCGATGGCGCGTTGATCGGTCTCGCGGGAATCTCTGGCACTTCCGGAAACGACACAATCTCTGGCACTGCAGCGAATGACATATTTAATGCTGGGCTGGGTGACGACCGCTTCAACAGCGGGCCAGGAAGTGACACCTACATTTACAGGTTCGGTGATGGGAGCGACTACATCAACGATGAATCCGGATCTGTTGTCGACGTCGACGTCCTACGGTTTTCCGACCTAAACGCCAGTGATTTGACCATCAGTAGGTCAGGCAATCATATGAAAATTCTTGTCAACTCCACTGGCCACGTGATTACCCTTGACGAGCAATTTTACTCGGCCACCGCGAATTGGGGGATGGAAAAGTTTGAGTTCGCGGACGGCACAAATTGGAATCTCGCTCAGATAAACAAAGCGGGCTGGTATCGCGGAACCTCTGGAAATGACACGATTACGGGCTCGACCTGGGACGACACCATTTTAGGCTTGGCGGGCAACGACACCCTCGCTGGCGGCGCCGGGAACGATCTCTTCATTTTCCAATCGGGCTTCGGTAAGGATACCATAAACGACTTCACGGTCGGTGCTGGATTCGCGGATGTAATCCGGCTGGATTCAAACATCTTTGCCGACTTTGCGTCGGTTTACGACGCGGCAAGCCAGGTCGGCGCGAATACGGTCATTACCTTTGACGCCAACAATACCATCACCCTCAAGAACATCGTGAAAACCGATCTCCATGCGGACGACTTCAGCTTTATGGTGGCCTGACGATCTTCGGAACCCCGTGGACTTAGCAGAAGCCAAGGGGAGGAGTGCCTTCCCGGCCAGTAGGATAGCTGGAGTTCATGAAACGTAAGCGGCTAGCCCCACGTAGCGGCGTGGCTAGCCGCTTACATTCAAACTGCTATCAGGCGCTGAGTCGTCGTATCCGTCCGGTGGGAACCGCTGGCGTTTGCTTATCAGCCTTGAGAGCTTCGTAGAGCGCGGTTTTCCCGATTTTCACACGGGCGGCGGCTTCCCGAACGTTCAAGCCTGCCGCTAAGTGTTGCCGCGCTTTGGCCAACTTTTCAGGCGTGACGACGGCTTGCCGGCCGCCGTGACGACCGCGTTCCTCTGCGGCCTGTAGGCCAGCGCGGGTTCTTTCCCGGATCAGATCGCGCTCGAACTGCGCTAGCGCTCCAAACAGATGGAACACCAGCCGACCTCCGGAGGTCATCGTATCGATGTTTTCCGTGATAGATCGGAACCCGACACCCTTGGTTTCCAGATTAGTGATGATCTCGATGAGGTGCTTCATCGATCGGCCGAGACGATCGAGCTTCCATACCGTGAGGGTGTCGCCTTGCCGGACGTATCGGATGGCTTCCGCCAGACCGGGTCGATCGGTCCTCACGCCCGATGCCCGATCTTCGAACACCTTCTCGCATCCTGCTTTCCGCAAGGCGTCCAGTTGCAGCGCGGTATCCTGATCACCGGTGGAGACCCTTGCATAGCCGATAGAGGTCATGAGACTCGATTTGTCCGTTTTCCCGTTGAATTCGGACAATGTCCGATTTGCCGTCAAAGAGCAAGGTTTACGGACAAAATCTGGGGATGCCGCGAAACGACCGTTTGCCGGACAGCCCTTTTACGGTTCGGTGCGGTCTTTGCGGCACAATGGCAGGATTAATGAATGGCGCGACGAACCCTTCTGAGCGAAGCATGGTGGAACCGAGCAACGGCTATCCCGGATGACGAACGGGATATCGTCAAACACTACACCTTTGACCAGGCGGACATCGATCTGATCTTGCGGCAAAATCGCCCGGCGAACCGATTGGGTCTCGCCAGCGTTCTGGCGATCCTCCGTCATCCTGGACGCGCGCTCGCCGATAACGAAATCCCTCCATCGGGCGTGCTGCAATACTTGGCCCGGCAGATCGGCGTAGAACCCCAGGAGATTCACAAATATTATGAGCGGCCTCAGACACGGCGCGAGCATTTGGCCATGCTTTTCAATCGGACGAAGGTACGGCCGTTCTCTCCAGCAGACATCCGGCCGCTCACCGGCTGGCTCACGCCGGCTGCGCAGACCTTGCGGCGTGCCGACACCCTTGCAGACATGGTGCTGGAGGAGTTACGGCGGCGACACATACTTTTCCCGACACGCGCCGCCTTGGAAACCATCATTCACGTCGCGATCAGGCGCGGCGTTCGTATTGCCCACAGGGCGCTCGCCAATGGCCTCTCGCCAGATCAGAAGTCCAATCTTGACGGACTTCTTGATATTCGTGATGGCACGGGCGTGACGTCTCTGGCGTGGGCGCGAGCACCGGCATTGTCTCCGACTGCGATCAATCTCGACAGAATAGCCGAACGGGTTAAATTGCTGCGGTCCCTGGCCCTGCCCGTGGAACTGGCCGAGCGCGTCCCGGCAAAGCTTTTCGACGAGCTGGCGTCGGAAGGGTTGAGGATGAGTGCCCAGCATCTTCGCGATCTCAACCCCGAGCGGCGGCATGCCGTGCTGGCCACCACGGCATTGCATCTGTCCCGTAATCTGACCGACTGTGCCGTGGACATGTTCAAGAAGCTGATCGGTGCGCTGACCCGACGCGCCGACAACCAGGCGGCCAAGAGGATCACCCGGTCCGTTCGGGAGCTTCAAAAGCCGTTGAAAGATGTCTCGCAGGTTTGCCATGCCCTGATCGATGCCAGAGAGAAAGGCGAGGATATCGGTCTGGCGATTGCACGTGCCGTACACTGGCCCGAGTTTGTCAGCAGCGTCCAGGCTGTCGATACCCTGATTGCGCCGGAAGTCGTCGATGGCAAAGCCGATCTGCTTCAGCGCTATGCGACCATCCGGAAAATGGCACCGGAGTTTCTGTCGACCTTCGTGTTCCGCGGTCACGCCGTGGCAGCGAACCTGTTGCGCGCCCTTACGACGATCGCCGATTTATATCGATCCGGGAAACGAAACGTCCCGGACAGAGCGCCGACCTCCTTTGCGCCGAAAGGCTGGCTCTCTCTTGTTCTGGAAGATGGTAGGATCAATCGCAGGGCCTACGAATTCTGCGTCTTCAGCGAATTGAAGCGCCGGCTCGATGCCGGGGATGTCTGGGTCGAGGGATCGAAACGCTTCCAGTCGTTCGAGAGCTTTCTCATTCCAACGCCGACCTTTGAACTGATGCGCGAGGAAGGGCCGCTCCCGGTCGCTGTCGATACGGATGTCGAAGCCTATCTCCAGCTACAGCGGAAGACCTTGAATAGTGGGTTGTGCGACCTCGCCCGGCTCGCCGAAACAGGCGAGCTCGACGATGTCGAGCTGACGGAAGCTGGCTTCAACATTACACCACACAAAGCGACATTCCCCGATATCGCCAGATCGCTGAAGCCGAAGGTAGAGACGCGTTTGCCGCCGATCAGGATCACGGACATGATCCTTGAGGTTGATGCGCGTACGGGCTTTTCGAACGCCTTTACCCATCTGCGTACCGGCCGAACGGCCGACAACAAGCTCGCGCTGCTCACCGCTATTTTGGCTGACGGTATCAATCTCGGCCTGACCAGAATGGCCGACGTCTCTCCGGGCCTTACGATGCGGCAGTTGGCATGGGCCCACGATTGGCACGTCCGTGAAGAAGGCTACAAGGCCGCGCACGCAACTCTTATCAACGCCCAGCGAAACTTGCCTCTTTCGTCGATGTGGGGTGATGGAACCACGTCGGCTTCAGACGGTCAGTATTTCCAGGCCGGCGGCCACGGCGAGGCAATCGGCGACCTCAATGCGCGCTACGGCCCCAACCCCGGCGCAAAATTCTATCGGTTCACCTCCGACCAGTATGGCGCTTTTCATATCATCGCTATGAACGCCAACGCGAGCGAGGCCATTCACGTACTCGACGGGCTTCTTTATCATGGCAGCGATCTCTCCATCGAAACCCATTATGTCGATACCGGCGGTGTCAGCGACATGAGCTTTGCGCTTTGCCATCTCCTCGGTTTCCAGCTGGTTCCCCGGCTGCGTGGCTTAAAGGATCGGCGCCTCTATCTCTTTCCGGGCGACGCACCTCCCGAAAGCATCATGCCGCTCGTCAGCGATCCTATTAATGTTGAGCGGATCAAGGCCAATTGGAACGATATCCTTCGTCTTGTGACGACAATCCGCTCCGGCCAGGTCCGGCCATCGACCCTGCTGGCGAAACTATCCGCATTTCCGCGACAAAATGGACTGGCTCTAGCACTGCGCGATATCGGCCGCATCAACCGCTCGATCTTCCTACCGCAGTGGTGGCAGAGTGCCGAAATGCGCCGGAATGCGACTGCCGGCCTCAACAAGAGCGAGGCACAGAATACACTCGCACGCGCACTATTCTTCAATCGCCTCGGCGAGCTGCGAGACAGGACATTCGAGAGCCAGTTCTATCGTGCCTCGGGGCTGAACCTGCTCATCAACGTCATCGTCTACTGGAACACGCTTTACCTCGAACCGGTATTTGCTGATCTCAACCGCAACGGGATCGCAACGCCGCCAGAGGTGATCAAACATATCGCTCCGCTCGGATGGCAGCATATCAGCCTCACCGGTGACTACATCTGGACCCCGACCGACAGCTCCGATCTCAGGCCGCTGCGACGTGAAACCTCGATCCTCGTCGCATGATCGACGAATTCAAGGCGCAAGCGGTGGTCGAAGCGATGCAGCCGGGCACGAACATATCGGCGGTGGCGCGTCGCATCGGAATTGATCCGTCGCAGTTATTCACGTGGCTTCGCCACGCCGGTATGCCAGTGGAGGTGTTCATTCAGACCGGTGAACGCACGGCGCTGTCCTATCTCGTCAAGCCGCTTGCTGATCAGATCGCCCGTGCAATGCGGGAGGAATGAGGTCTGGGGGCGCATTCTGTCAGCTTGCATAAAAGAGTGCCTTCCCACGTACTTGCGTCGATTGCGGGTAGCTCGGGCAATCCCGCACCAGCCGCACGGCTTCACGGCACTGTAGGGGCTCCGGGGGCATTTCTACAATAATACCCGCTAAGGGAATTTGAAGTTGTTTGGATTGAAGCGGTTAGCGCGGATCGGCCTGAAGCGTTCGAGGGGGCGGTCAATTGTAGCCAATCTTCTCGGTGTTGGTCTTCACGTCCGGCTTCGTCTGCTTATCCTGACGCTCCTTGATATAGGTCAGGACATCGCCGAGCCGCTTGTTCTCGGTGATTTCTGCGACATAGTGATCAAACAAGACATGACGACTCCGAACGCTCATGGTCCCAACCACGCTTCACGTCGCCAGTCTTCCTTCCAAACCTTGACATTTGACCAGTATCCCAAGAGGCGACGACTGTCGCATCTCTAACTGGCCCAACTGTCGCATTACTAAATAGCCCCGTGAGTTCAAGGCGAACCGCGACTTGCGGGCTGATGGAGGCTAGCCGGTACGCCGGATCTGGGCGAGCAATTTCTGGCGGAAGACTTCGGCGGGTGTTTTGTAACCGAGGCATTTGCGCGGCGTTGCGTTCAGATGATTGCAGATCTCGGTGAGATCGCGGTCGCTGAGAGACAGTGGATCGACCTCTCTCGAAAGCCATTTCCTCGCCCGTCCGTTGGTGTTCTCGACGGTGCCCTTTTGCCACGGGGATTGCGGATCGCAAAACCATGTCTGCGCTCCGATGCTGGCCTGCAGGTAAGGCCAGTCGGTGAACTCCGTGCCACGATCGAAGGTGATCGAGCGACGGGCGAGGTGGGGCAGGGATTGGAGCACCTGGATCAGGCCGTCCATCACCGGTCTCGATTGGCGGTCGTTGTTGCGCAGGAAGACGGCGAACCGGCTGACCCGTTCGACCAGTGATGTCACGTTGGCCTTTCCGAACTTCTTTCGGAACTGAATCAGATCGCATTCCCAATGCCCGAACTGCTTGCGTTCAGCGACCACGTCGGGGCGATACAGAATGTTGACCTCCGGGCTAAAACGCCGGCCATGACGGCGCCTGGCATGCCGCGGCCGGCGTCTGGCACGATGTTCCGGCAGATGTCGCCACAGCTTGATCGCATGGCCGTCCGCTGAATAGGCGAACTTGTAGATCGTCTCATGACTGACGCAGATCGGATGCCGCTCCAGCCGCATCCGGCCGGCAATCTGCTGCGGCGACCAGCCATGCAGGATGCGCTCGATCACCGACTGGCGCAGATGCGAGAACCGGGCAAGTTTGCGCAGCTTGGCACGTCGCTCACGTGCCATCGCATTGGCCGTCACGCAGTAGTAGCCGTTGAGGTCCGGCATCTGCTGATCCTCGAACGTATTGCGTCTGAGCTCGCGGAAAATCGTCGAGCGATGCCGTCCGAGTTTCTCGGCAATCACCTCGACACCGATGCCGGCCATTCGCCAACGAGCGATCTTGCGGCGTTCATCCATATCGATCTGGGAGTAGGTGCGCTTCATGGGCCGTTCCTTGCAACTGATAAGCCATTGTTATCTATTGCAAGTCGCACTTCATCCTTGAACCCACCCCCCTACAAAAGTATGTGGCATAAGCTTTATTATGGAACTTCTCTATTCGGCGTGTTGAAGTCAAGCGCTGTCGAGCTTCCATTTACACCGGCATCTGACGTCGTTCACGGGGCCTTGCTTCTCTTCGGGATCGGGTCTCGCCCCTCCCATTATGGGGTCAGTTGAAAGAAGTGGAACAATCTAAGTGGCGTCCTGGTCGGATTGATCCAATCGGCACAAGTTCCATAGCGGACTCACTTCCTTCATCGTCCCGCGAAGGACATTTTTCCACCAGTCAGTGGAACCTTTTGTCTTGCTGTAAAAAGTCTCAGGCCTTTGCCAGTCCGCCGTTTTTTGACCAGTGGAACTCTGTGCCATCGCTCCACATGCGATGCATTATCACCGCAAGCCGCCGTGCCAGCGCCACGATCGCTTTCTGGTGGCCACGGCGTTTAGCGATATTCATTGCCCATGCTTTTAGCCAGGACCATTTTCTGACCACAGTCAGCATGACTTGGGCCGCCTCATAAAGCAGCGTTCTCATCATTTCGTCACCACACAGAGAGACACGGCCGACACGGCTACTCTCGCCCGATTGATTCAAAACCGGGGTTAGCCCCAGCGCAGGACCAACCGCTTTGGAGTTTTTGAAGCGGCCAGGTATGTCGATCGTGCTGACAAAGCCCAAAGCCACCACCGGCCCAACGCCTGGAATGGTCATCAAACGTCGGCAGGTCGCATCGTCTCGAACGATCGATAGCAGTCTTCGGTGCAGAGTTGTAAAGGTCTCCCAAAGTTGCTGTCTTGCCTCCAGCAACGGTTCAATGATGTGCTGCAGATCGGGCACACCTTCAAGAAGTTCCCGTATCCGAGCTGCAAAACCAATTCGCCCGATGACGCCAACCTTGAGACCGAAGTTACGCAGTAACCCGCGGATGTCATTCTCGATGTCTCTTGCCTTATTGGATATTAGCTTACGAGCAGTGAGTAAGGCGCGTCGTTGCTGGCTCGACACCGTTTTGACATGCACAGGACGAAACAGGTTAACCCGCATCATTTGGGCAATACCCCGGGCATCATTACGATCGGTTTTATTCACTGTCGCCTTGAGGAAGGCTTTGGTGTGTCGAGTTTCGATGCAAACAGCCGGTAGCCCGGCGTTGGCAAGACCTTCGAATAGCCATTGCGACAATGGCCCCGCTTCAAGGCCAATACGCACCAGACGCCAACCAGAATTGCTGAGAACCGCGATGAGATCATCAGGGTGGCTGGTGACTTTTACCTCTTTGCAAATCGTTCCCGCTTCATCAACGATGCACACGGAAGTCTCTTTCACGGAGACGTCTAATCCAACATAGTGGTTCACGCTGCGCTTCCTTTCTGATGCTTGTGGCTGTTTTGTACGGACCACGTTTTATCATCACTCGAAGCGCAGCACCCCTGCCACAGTTTCAAACCGCCAAAAGATGAGGTGCCGAGCCGAATACCCCATCTAAGCAATTGATTTTATTATGTATCTCGTGTGCAATCGGGACTTCATACTGTTTACTACGCGATTTGTCATCGCGTGTTATTTCGGCGTGAAAAACCCGGCTGATCAGGCCGGGTTCTCGACGATAAGCGGCGGTGGAGCCCGCTAGTGCGTGGTGCTGTTTATAAGTGCATCGATAAGTTTGATCTGCGAGCGCGTGCCGCGCTTGTACTCGTTGATCAATATCTTCGCTTCTGCAGTCGCTTCCTTGCGCGGAATGCGCTGCTGTGTGCACCAAGCGTCAAGAACTGACTGGAGCATATTGAGGTCTTTTGGTGGTATTGCGATATCGGAATTCTGCATCATTTTCCTCCCAGGAATTGACATCTTTTTTGTGAGAAGCCGCCTCCCTGCGGCCTCCGGCACATGCGACTTTAGTCTAAAGTCATAGGGGTACAAGATGAAAATGTGGCACTTGACGTGAGGTACGTACCCGTTTTTCTAAACCGCCGGGCGAGACCAATAGGGTCAAGCTAGGGACTGAAGGGGCATATCCTCAAGTGGTCGTTTTCAACGGACCCGAAGCACTGAAGTTCCTGCCAGAAACGTGGATTGGGCAGAGAATCTTGACCAAAGGACAGACCATCGATCAGCCGAAGTAACGATGATCCGAGTGGCGCGCGCCCTCTGTCACAGAGTTGGTTCCCGTTCACGACGGCTGATCTCCGCCTGATACTCGCGCTCCTGCACTGGCCAAGTGCTTTTGATGAAGGCGAGCACTGCGCGGATTTCTTTGTCGCTCATGATATTCCCGAAGGCCGGCATATCGCTTCGGTAACCCCGCCGACAACTGCTGCCGGTCCTTCCCTGGTAATGCGGAAGAGCACGCCGTCCGCATGATGCCAGGTGTGGCCGGACGCATCGTGCGGCGGCGCGGGCATGCGTCCGGAGGGCAGCGGGCGTTTCCAGTCCCGCTGGCCTTCGAGGTTCGCTCCGTGACAGGTGGCGCAATGCTTCGCATAGAGCGTCTTCCCCAGCGTGGCCGACGCATCGCCGTTCGAAGTCTGAGCGGCCAGCCAGGGCCATGCCCCTACGAGCCCCAAGCCCACCACGGCAGTTCCCAGTACTGAGAAGAGAACCGTCCTCGCCGACATCGGTGCCTAGCTCCCCCGTGCCGATGCGATCAGCCGCTTCATCCCGCCCGCGTCGGTCAGACCTTGCACGATCTCCCGACCCGCGACGAAGCTCGGAGTACCCGAGATGCGCAACACCTGTGCGAGCGCGATGTTGCGCCTGATGGTTTCGTCAAGTGCCGGGTCCTTCATGTCTTGTTTCAATTTCTCGACATCGAGACCAACATCGGCTGCGACTTCGAGGCTGGAGGTTTCCGTTATGCGGCCCTGGTAGGCCATCATCGCCTTGTGGAAGGCGAGGTATTTGCCCTGTTTCTGGCTTGCGAGCGCAGCTCGGGCGGCAAAGACCGAGCCTGGACCGAGGATCGGAAATTCCTTGAAAACGAGGCGCAGTCCCTTGTCCTCCTGCTCGAGTCTATCGAGCATCGGCGTCGCCTGACGGCAGTACGGGCAGTTGTAATCGAAGAACTCCACGAGAATGGCGTCGCCCTGGGGATTGGCCCCGAGCGGAGAATCGGGATCGTTGAAGATTTCATCGCGCCGTTCCGAGAGGACGGCAGTCACTTCGCTCTCGACCGCAGCCTGCCGACGGAGTTCCATGCCGTTGACGGATTCGACGATCACCCCGGGGTTGTCGAGCAGATAGGCCCGTAGTCGATGCTCGAGATCGTCAGTACCGCGAAGCGGTGGAAGAATGCCGGCCGCGAACAGCAGCGCCAGAGCGGAGAACACGACCGACAGCCCGGCCAGGGCAAATGAGGTGAACACCAAGGCTTTCAGGCCCCGTGACTGCTTCCCAGTGTTGGCGTTCGGCTCGGGCGAGCCGGATGCCAATTCTTTCGGCGCGTCTGCTACCATGGAAGCGATCCTTTGAGCTTGTCCCAAAAGCCGGGCTGCGGATGCGGATGCGGTTTTTGGGTCCGGTTTGTCAGCGCATTGATGAAGACGACAAAGTTGACCGGCTCGAACTTCAGCCCGTGAAACCGGGCGCGAAGACGGCCGTCCTGGTCGATCACGTGGGTGACGATCCCGTGCATTTGCATGCCGTCCTCGCCTTCCGTAAATTTGAGTCCGTAGGCCTCGGCGAGCTTGCGGGTCGTGTCCTCGGGCCTGTCCGGCGCAGACGTCAGGAAAACCCAGTTTACGGGATCGAGTCCATGCGCCTCGCCATAGTCGCTGAGGACCGGGCCGTTGTCGCGCTTCGGGTCCGTGGTGATGGTGACGAACTCGACCATCTCCTTCATCGGCGTCTGGTTGACCATCTTCTGAATCTCGGCGATCCGTTCCGCGTGAAGCGGGCAGACGTCCGGACAGTTGGTGTAGACGAAATTCAGGACAACAACCTTGCCGCGGAGATCGGAAAGGCTGACGGCATGCCCGTCCGCGTCCAGCAACGAGAACCCCGGCGCTTCGCTGTCGATGGCCTGGAAATATTTCTCCTTGTCACGGAGGCCCTGGTCGACCTCCTCGAGCGAGTGTGCCGAGGCGGGGGCGATCAACGCGATCATCGTGGCAATCGCCAGCGCTACCAAGTGAAGGACCCGCGCCAGGGAAACTGTGAAGCGTCCGGAAGCAAAGTCGATCATAGCGTACCTTCCTTTTTCTCGGGGACGGCCCCGCGTCCCGCCTCCCT
Source organism: Pararhizobium sp. LjRoot255 (assembly GCF_964252905.1). NCBI lineage: Bacteria > Pseudomonadati > Pseudomonadota > Alphaproteobacteria > Hyphomicrobiales > Rhizobiaceae > Pararhizobium > Pararhizobium sp. LjRoot255. The sequence goes on along the minus strand of NZ_CAXUPQ020000002.1, from coordinate 1,393,572 downwards.
TTCGACGATCGGCTTGAGGAACGCGACCATGTCCTTCGCGTCCCATTCGGCGGGACCCATCAGGCGGCCGAGTTCGCGCCCCTCGGCGTCGATCAGGATTGTCGTAGGCAATCCGACCGCCGCAAGGGCGGAGAGCGCTTGACCGCTGGCGTCGACGTGGACGGCGAGGTTCCGCACCCCGATCTCCGAGTAGAACGCCTTCACTGCCTCCGCTCCCTGGCGGTCAACCGAGAGGGCGACGACCTCAAAGCCGCCGCCGCCCAGCGCCGCCTGAAGCCGATCGAGGGTGGGCATCTCCTTGCGGCATGGCAGGCACCAGGTTGCCCACATGTTGAGCAAGACGACTTTGCCGCGGAAATCCGCGAGCGCGCGCGGACGCCCTTCGCCATCTGTGAACTGGACATCTGGCACTGGCCTCGGGACTTCCTTCAGTACGAACCCTCTTGGAATGCCCTCAAGCGACGGGGCGACGGGGGAGCGGAGCATGAATATGCCCCCAAGCCCCGCGAAGCCGATGACCACCAGCAGAAGTATTATCCAGCGGCGCGAGGCGGACGCGCCTGATCTGTCGACTGAGACAGTGCGAGTCATCCTGGTCATTCCGTCGCGTAAACCTCCTGTACCTTGCCGTCCTTTGGCACGGTGTAGATCACGAATTTTTCAGTCTTGGTGCCGGTCATGCCAGGCGATCCCATCGGCATTCCCGGCAGGGTGATGCCGGCGATCGCGGGCTTCTCGCTGAGGAGCTTGCGGACGACGTTGACGGGCACGTGTCCGTCGATGACGTAGCCGTCGATGAACATCGTGTGGCAGCCTTCCATCCCTTCCGGCACGCCCGCCTTGTGGCTGATCTCGAGGAGGTCGTTGGTAGGCTTGACGTCGACCTCAAAACCGTTGTCGCGAAGGTAGGCGGCATAGCCCTCGCAGCAGCCGCACTGCGGGTTCTTGTAGAGGGTCGCCTGAAGCGGCTCGGCAATCGCCGGTGTCGCGAAGGCGATGAGAGCGGTGAGGCTGGCGAAGCGGATTGTACGGTTCATTTCGGTTTCTCCTTGGATAAATAAGTGCTGGTTTCAAGCAACGCGCAGCACGGTCATCAGACCTGCCATCTGGTGATCCATGACATGGCAATGCAGCATCCAGTCGCCGGGATTGTCGGCGACGAAAGCGACCTCGACGACGTCCTTCGGTGCCATCAGCACGGTGTCCTGCCACTGGCGATGCGGGACGGGTTTGCCGTTGCGGCTCAGCACCGCCAAGCTGTGCCCATGGAAATGCATCGGATGCCACCAGGCGGTTTCGTTGCGCAGCGTGAGGATGACGCTGCGGCCGCGTTGGAATGTCAGGGCAGGCTCCATTCCGGCATGGCCGTCGCCTGACATCGACATGCCGTTGATCGCCCATGTCGGACTGCCGACCATGCCCATCATTCCATGCATCATCCCCCCGCCCTGCATGCCACCCATGCCGCTCATCATGCCGCCCTGGAGGGTCAGGTCGTGACGCTCGATCGCGGCAAGGTCGGGTTCCGGCAAAGGATTGCGCGGCAGGTCAAGCGAGGCGTCGAGAGGGTGCTCGCGGACTGGCGGACTGCCGTCGTAGGCGAGCTGCGTCACCAGATAGGACAGGCCGTCATAGAAATCGTCGATGACGCCGTAGCGCCGACCCGGTTCGCCCTGCATGTCGATCATGACATCGACGCGCATGGCGGGACCGAGCAGGATGTGGTGGCGCTCGGGCACATGCGGATCGCAGGGCTGACCGTCGATCGCGACGATCGAGGGCCTGTGCCCCTCAAAGCGCAACGCCATAATACGGGCGAGCGAGCCATTGACGAGGCGCAGGCGGATGCGTTCTCCGGCCCGGACCGGTTCGTCTTCCGAGACTTGGCCGTTCAGCGTGACCGTATTGCCGACGCGGCCGGACATCGCCGCCTCCATACGGTTGCCGAAGCCGGAGGCGATCCCACCTTCCTCGGTCAGTCGCCAATCGGTCAGAAACCAGAGAAGATCACGATCGACCTGGACGACTTCGCGCTCCTCGACGATCACGGCTCCGGAAAGACCGCGTCCGAGTTGCTCCAGGCTGTTGGCGTGCGGGTGGTACCAGAAGGTCCCGGCATCGGGCGGGGTGAACTCATAGACGAAGCTCTCGCCAGGTCTGATCGGCGGCTGCGTCAGGCCGGGCACACCGTCCATCGCATTGGGCAGCCTGATGCCATGCCAATGAACGGTGGTGTCCTGCGCGAGCCGATTGTCGACGACGAGATGGGCAGGCTCGCCTTGGCGCAGGCGCACGAGCGAGCCCGGTATGATCCCGTCATAGGCCCAGACATCCGTTTCCGGGCGACTGTCGCCAGCAAGGCGCGCACGGGCTGGGACGGCGACGATCCGATACTCGCTGGACCCAGCCGCGCGTGCTGGCAGTGGCGGCAATGCAGTCGCCAACAGGAGTCCAGCGCCAGTGCGGAGCAAGTCCCGACGCGAAACAAGGCCATTGAATTCGGTATTCACATTCGATCCTTCCAATCATCGTGGATGATGGAACGCATCGGCCTATGGGGATTTCTCTCACCGTGTCGGCCGCTCGGCGCAGAACAGCGCATACGTTTCGCTTGCCCGGCCCGGTCGCTTGACGCGACAGCCGAGGCATCAGCGGATGTCGGAGGTTCGTGGCGGATAGGGATCGGGGGGCAAGGCCCTGCCGTGCAGGAGCGGATCGCCCGTTACAATGAAAGCGGCCATCTCGTCGACCAACACGGGCACCGCAGCAGCGGGCAGCGTCGCAAGAACCGGGGCGGCGCAGACACTTCCGCAGGCCATCGCCTTCATGCCGTTGTCACCGGGCTGGTCGGGGCAGTCCTGACAGCCACCATGATCCGGCATGTCCATCTCGGACATCGTCGCCATCCTGGCCGTCATGCCGCTTGCCCGAGCAACCGAAAGGCTCATCCCTGCGGCAATGAAAACCGCGAGGAATAAAATAACAAGCTGTCGAGCCGACCAGTGTCTCATGCAACAAAGGATTACTCCGAACTGCGCCAAAAACAAGCGATAGCGGCGTCTATCCGCGCGCGAACGCCCACAGCCTGGCTGGTCAGCCTTGCCTAGAGCCGATGGAGGATTGCGCTGTTAAGTGCTATTCTTGTGCGTTCGGTTCCCAAAAGAAACGGGAGGAGAGCATGGAAAATTTTCAAGCAAAGTCTGAATTTGATCGGCGTTCGGTGTTGATCTTCGGTGCGGCGGGCGCTGCGGCGCTTTTCGGAGGCGCTTCGTCCGCGTCGGCGAACGAAGCGAAGGTCGAAGAACTTGCTCCAGGGGTAACATTGAAGACGTTCAAAGAGGTAGCGCCTGTGGGGCCGGTTCCCGGCTTCTCGAAAGCGCTGCTCATGGAAATCACCTTCCAGCCCGGATCAAAGTTCGGCCCTGAAACATCGAAAACGGTCGATATCTGCGAAATACAGGGAGCACCGCTTTATGCGGAAATCGCAGGGAAGGAACCTTTCACGTTACAGCCCGGTGATATCTATTTTTGCCCGGTCGGAAACGTAGAAACTGACACCAACAAAAACGACAAACCCAGCATCATGCGCATTATCTCGCTGGTACCGGCCTGATACCAGCGGCATAGGCCACCTAGCGACCAGGGCCGGGAGCTCTCGTGCAAAATCGCCCCGGCCCTGGGGTTTACATCGGGCGCTCGCTTAGCCGGCAGCGCGCTTCAGCTTCAACGGAAGAACAGATATTTGACGAGAGCCGCGATCACGAGAACGATCCCGATAAGACCCGCGAGCCCCATGCCCCACATCATCCCGCTGCCCATCATGTCGTTCATCATGGCATGCTCCTGTCATTCTGCCGCCTCCTTCATGGCTGCCGGCTCTTGCTCCACGTTGGCCAACTGGACGTCCGAACTTGCCGCCAGCCGCCAGCCCTTGACCAGCCCGTAGATCGCGGGGATCACCACAAGCGTGAGGATGGTCGACGAGATCATCCCGCCGATCATCGGCACGGCGATGCGCTGCATGATTTCCGAGCCGGCACCCGTGCTCCAGAGGATCGGCACCAGGCCCGCCATGATCGCCACGACAGTCATCATCTTCGGCCGGACCCGTTCGACAGCGCCGACCATAATCGCCCTGTTGAGGTCCTTTTGTCCGAACGATCGGCCCTCGGCCGCGCATTTCGACTTCTCGTCTCTCAGAGCCTGATCGAGGTAGATCAGCATGATGACCCCGGTCTCCGCCGCGACGCCTGCGAGCGCGATGAAACCGACGGCGACGGCAACCGATGCGTTGAAGCCGAGCCAACACATCATCCAGATGCCGCCAACCAGGGCGAACGGCAGGGACAGCATGACGATCAGCGTCTCGGTCAACGCCTTGAAGTTCAGGAAGAGCAGCAGGAATATGAGCGCGAGCGTCAGCGGAACGACGATCATCAGGCGTGCCTTCGCCCGTTCGAGATATTCGAACTGGCCGCTCCAGGCGACGGAATAGCCCGGAGGCATCTCGACGCTTGCCGCCACGGCGGCCTGGGCTTCCGCTACGTAACCGCCGAGATCGCGGTTGGCGATGTCGACGAAGATATAGACGGCAAGCTGGCCGTTCTCCGTGCGGATGGTCGTCGCCCCGCGGGTGAGCTTGACCTCCGCGACCTCGCCGAGAGGCACCGTTCCGCCGCCAGGCAACGATACCTGGACATCCCGTGCAATGGACTGCGGATCGCTTCGAAACGCCCTCGGGTAACGGATGGCGACGCCGTACCGCTCCCGGCCCTCGACCGTTGATGTCACGACCTCGGACCCCAGGGCCATCCCGATGACGTCCTGGACGTCGTCGATCGAAAGACCGTAGCGCCCCAGAGCAATGCGGTCGGGGATGATGTCGAGGTAGTATCCGCCGATGACCCGCTCGGCATAGGCGCTCGACGTTCCGGGTACGGCCTTGAGGACGTTCTCGATGTTACGGGCGACTGTCTCCATTTCCTTTAGGTCCGTGCCGTAGACCTTCACCCCGACAGGCGTCCTGATCCCGGTCGAAAGCATATCGATGCGGGCACGGATCGGCATTGTCCAGGCATTGGAGACGCCGGGGAACTGAAGCGCGGCGTCCATCTCCTGCTTCAGGCTATCGGACGTGACGCCCGGCCGCCATTCGGACTTGGGTTTCAAGGTGATGATCGTCTCGAACATTTCCGTCGGAGCCGGATCGGTTGCGGTCAGCGCCCTGCCCGCCTTGCCGAACACCGTCTCCACTTCCGGGAACGATTTGATGATGCGGTCCTGCGTCTGCATCAGTTCGGCCGCCTTGGTCACCGACAAGCCTGGAAGCGTCGTCGGCATGTACATCAGCGTGCCCTCGTCGAGATTGGGCATAAACTCGCTGCCGATGTGCTGGACGGGCCAGGCGGTAATGGCGAGAACCGCGACGGCCGCGAGGATCGTCAGGGTCTTGGCCCTCAGGACGCCCGCGATGACCGGACGGTAGATCCAGATCAGCAGTCGGTTGAGCGGGTTCTTGTGTTCCGGGACGATGCGGCCCCGGACGAACAGGATCATCAGTGCCGGCACCAATGTAATCGACAGCAGCGCGGCGGCGGCCATTGCGAATGTCTTGGTGAAGGCCAGCGGTCCAAACAGGCGGCCTTCCTGCGATTCCAGCGTGAAGATCGGCAGGAACGACACCGTGATGATCAGCAGGCTGAAGAACAGCGCTGGGCCGACCTCGCTTGCAGCGTCGATCAGGACTTCCGCTCTCGGCTTGTCCGGCGGCGCGCGCTCCAGATGCTTGTGCGCGTTCTCGATCATGACGATGGCGGCGTCGATCATCGCACCGATGGCGATGGCGATGCCGCCCAGGCTCATGATGTTCGAGCCGAGACCCAGCGCCCGCATCGCCACGAAGGCGATCAGGATGCCGATCGGTAGCATGATGATGGCCACCAGCGCGCTACGCACATGCAGGAGGAAGGCGATGGTCACCAAAGCGACGACGATCGATTCCTCGACCAACGTGCCCTTCAAGGTCTCGATAGCCGCTTCGATGAGTTTCGAACGGTCATAGACGGGAAGTATTTCAGTTCCGGCAGGCAGGCTGCTCTGGATCGCCGCAAGGCTCTCCTTGGCGTTCTCAATGACGGTCAGAGCATTGGCTCCAACGCGTTGAAGGACGATGCCGCTGGCGACCTCGCCCTCGCCGTTCAGCTCGGTGATGCCGCGACGCTCGTCCGGGACCAGCTCGACCCTCGCCACGTCGGACAGACGCAGCGGAATGCCCGCGTTCGTCTTCAGGGCGATGTTCTCGATGTCCTTGATGCCCTGCAGGTAGCCCTTGCCGCGCACCATGAACTCGAACTCGGAGATTTCCACGGTACGGCCGCCGACGTCGCGGTTGCTGGTGCGGACGGCGTCGGAAATGTCCGACAGCGATACGTTCTGCGCCTTCAGGCGGGCCGGATCGACGACGATGGAGTACTGCTTGACGAAGCCGCCGACGCTGGCCACCTCGGCCACGCCCTCGGACCTGGAAACGGCGAAGCGCACCACCCAGTCCTGAAGCGACCGAAGTTCGGCCAGCGACAGTTCCTTTGCGACGACCGCGTACTGGTAGACCCAGCCAACACCGGTCGCATCCGGGCCGAGGCTCGGCGACACCCCGTCAGGCAGCCGGCTTGCGGCGGCATTCAGATATTCGAGCACGCGGCTGCGTGCCCAGTAGGGATCGGTCCCGTCCTCGAAGATCACGTAGACGAACGACACGCCGAAGAACGAGAAGCCGCGCACCACCTTCGACTTCGGCACGGTCAGCATCGAGGTCGTCAGCGGATAGGTGACCTGGTCCTCGACGACCTGCGGAGCCTGTCCCGGATAGTCGGTGAAGACGATCACCTGGACATCGGACAGATCGGGAATGGCATCGAGCGGCAAGGTGCGCAGCGCATAGACGCCGCTCGCGATGGACAGCACCGCGCCGAAAAAGACCAACAGGAGATTGCGGGCGGACCACGAGATGACATGCGCGATCATGGTTTCACCTCGTCGGACGTGAGGGCGCTCAACGCGGCATTCAGATTGCTTTCGGCATCGAGGAGGAAGTTGGCAGAAACAACCACGCGGTCTCCCGTGGCGATGCCTTTGGTGATTTCGGTCATGTCCTCGCCACGCACACCGAGGGAGACATCCATCGATTCGAACCTGCCCTCGCCCTTATCGAGAAAGACGATCTGGCGGTCGCCGGTATCGATGACCGAACTGTTGGGAACGGCGACGACCGGGCTCCCGGCTCCGGCCTCGATCTCAACCTCGGCATACATGTTGGACATCAGTTGACCGTCCGGATTCGGAAGTTCGATGCGGACCTTCGTCGTCCGCGTCTGCATCTGGACCTCAGGATAGATCAGATCAACCGTTCCCTTGAACGTTGTGCCGGGCAGATTGCGAGCGATCACGGAGACGACCGCACCCTTGCGGACGGAGCCCAGCTCGTACTCGGGCACGTCGGCGATCACCCAGACCTTCGAGACGTCGGCGATCCTGAATAGAATGTCGCCCGCTTCTGCCATCATGCCGCTCACCGCCATGCGCTCCAGCACGACGCCGTCGCGGGGCGATGTGTAGGCGATGCTCTGGGGCACTTTCCGCTCGGCCGCGATGCTGGTGATCGTCGCCGTCGGCACGCCGAGGTTCTTGAGGCGGAGCGCCGACCCAGTATCGGGGCCTGGTTTTCCGCCGTTGCGCATCTCGGTCGCGTATTCCGCTCCAGCGGTCGCGATCTCCTTCGAATAGAAGTGGAAGAGGTTCTCGCCCTTGGTGATCCGGTCGCCCGTGGTGACGTTAGCGACATCCTCGACAAAGGCGTCCGCCCGCATCGAGATGATGCTGACCATGCGCTCGTCGAGGGTGACGGTTCCGGGCACCCGGATTTTCCGGCTGACGGTCGTCCTTTCGGCGAGCGCAGTCTTCACGCCCGTGCGCTGCAGCTTGCCGAGCGGAACCTTGACTGTGGAACTGTCGCTGACCTCGCCGTCATAGACGGGCAAGTAGTCCATCCCCATCGAATCTTTCTTCGGCACCTTCGAGGTGTCGGGAAGGCCCATGGGATTGCGGTAGTACAGGACCTTCCGTTGGGGGGTGACGGACGCCGTGACGGGTGCGGGCGCGACGGCTCCGGTCGCGCTGAGGCTGATGTCCTCGCTCGCCCGGACGGGCGTGAACGGCCGCCCGTCATCGGCTTTCTTCGGCTTGGCGGAGTATTCGGCCAGCCCGTCCGGGTGGCGGTAGTAGATCACCGCACCCGTTCCCTCACGCCGCGGTTCCGCCTCGGCGGCCATCCAGGTGTCTTCAACGAACCGCGGCAAGAGAGCGCCAACATCGTTTTTCCCGGCCCAATAGCCTCCCCCGCCGACGATCGCGGCGAGGGAGAGCGTGGCAATGATGCGCGAGGTGTTCACGGGACTGCCTTGAGGACGACTTCGCCCTTGACGGTCTCAGGCTCGCCCTGGACCTTGGCGGCAACCTGGAAACGCCAGCCGCCTTGCATGGAAAGGTTCGTCGTGAAGTCGTAGACGCCCGGCTCGGTGGCTGCTGACGGTTCCACGGTGGTGGTCATCATCTCCATCCCATCGGGAGCCATGTCCATCCGCGTTGTGAAAATGACAGCGTCGGGGACTGCCTTGCCCGTGCGCTTATCGACGAGCCGCACCGACACTGTCGAGCCTGGCCCCTGCTTGATGTCGGTGTTCACGGCCTGAAATTCGTAGTCCTGCGCTCCGGACAAGGAAGCGGTGGCGGTGCTAAACAGCACTGCGCCAGCGAGGAGCGTGGTCCTCGCGTTGAAGGTGGTCTTTTCCATGGTTCAATGTCTCACCCGGACGGGTCTGCGACCTCGTCATCAGTCAATATGGATCGCCATTCGCACCGCGCAGTCGCAGACTGCGACCGTGCCGAATCGATGACGTGTTCAATGACGTGGGATCAGACTCTTGGGGGGCGCACTGGCGGATCGACCAGTGAGGAGGCAAGCTCCGCATAAAGCGGAACCAGGAACCGATGGGCGACCCAACCTAGATTCAACGACCAGGAGTGCGGGTTAGCCACCTGGCCGCCGACTATCACCGTCGTGCACACCAGAGCCAGAGGACAAGACTTGCTTCCGCAGTCGGGCTTGGTCGGCATCTCATCGGGGCAGCAAGGCATATCCCCAGACATGTCCATGCCGGACATCTCGTTCATTGCAACAGATCCGGAAGACGCCATGACGCTATCAGCCGCACCGATGCTCATGGGACCGACGACGATCCCGAGCATGGCGGTTACGAATAGCAGTCGATGGATGACCTTCACGAACCTCATGTCATTACACTGGCACGGAGCGGTCGCCATTGGAAGACGTCTCACGAAAATGTGCAGTCAACTCCTTCCATGCGCGAGGACATGGTCGCAAGTTGTTGATATCCCTTCACGTGTACCGGAAATGCGAAATAGGTTACATCCGGCAAACTGGCCCTTCTCGATGTCGGAAGCGATGATTTCAAGCAGTGCGTCGAGAGGAACCTTGCCGACATCGTCTATGCTCGGACAATGCGCACATCGGACTTGGGTGGGGTTAGTGACGATGCGGGCGCATCGCCGCGGTCTGTTTAGAGCCGCCCCACAAATAGGGAGCGACCGGGGCAATGATCTCTTCCGGTGAAGAGCCTAGAACCTCGCACAGATGAAACGATGGCGGCACCTCCAGATCAACGACCAAGCACAATCTTTGCTACGCCTTGTGCGTCGGCCGCGATCTCGCTTAGATCGACAATGCCGCGCACGGCAAGCCGTGCGTCCTTTTCCGCGGATCGTTGCAACGAGCTTTTCGACTTCCGGCAATGGCAGACGGCTAATGCGATCGATCTTTTCCGCGATCACGACTTCGCCCGGCTGAAGGTCCGCGATCAGCCGCAACAGCTCCGGCCGATCGGCCCGAGCACCAGAGGCTTTTTCGCGATAGACGCCGGCGATGCAATACCCGGCCGTCCTGGCGTCGTCGATGATCAACTCCTGTCGCTGAAGATCCTGTTCCTGGGAACCGACCCGCAGATAAATCCTGGCGATGCGTACCGTCATGCCTTCTTGTCCTAGCTCAATCGGGCATACCTCAATGCGCTCTGGCTCAGAATTCGGGCAAGCGGATAGCCCCATAGGCTGGGTCAGAAATACGCCGCAGCAACCGCCATGGTTGCGGGGGTCGCGAAACTGCCTATTGTGGGACGGTGCAAAAATCAGAGGCAAAACTGTCGCTTTAATCCGGGATTTTTGCGACAACCGTGTCCGATACCGTCTATCGGGGAACGGATGTTCGATAGACCGCTCCCGCACCCCAATTCGATACATGGACCGCGCCATCAGAATGGACGGCTATTCCGGTCGGAGCGCTGAATCCGTCCCAAAGCTTTTCAGGTATGGCCGGATTCGCGTATGCGGCGGTCGGAGCCGTAATCGGGGAGCCGGGAATCGTGGTGAGGGCGAGAGCGCCGGCCGCAGTCAAGGAGCGCAGAAGGTTCATCATACCGCTTCCTCCTGCTGGACGGGAAACCGGGCGGCGAAGACTTCCTTGGCCGCGAACAGTCCGTTGAGTGCCGCGGGAAAGCCGGCATAGACGGCCATCTGCATGATGGTTTCGGTGATTTCGTCCTTGGTCAGCCCGACATTCAGGCCGGCCTCTATATGGACCTTCAATTGCGGGGTCGCGGTTCCCATCGCCGTCAGCGCCGCGATGGTCGCGATCTCGCGGGCGCGCAGATCGAGGCCGGGGCGGCTGTAAATGTCGCCAAACGAAAACTCGAACACATAGTTTGCGAAGTCGGGGGCAATGTCAGCCAGAGCGGCAATGACATTGTGGCCGGCTTCGCCGTCGATTTCAGCGAGCGCGCGCTTGCCGCGTTCCAGCCGGCTTTCGCCGACGTTCGGGGATTGGTGCGTCATAGTCCTTCATCCTCTGTTCCTTGCCGGCATATCCGGCAATCTTAGTGTCGAGGACGAGAAGGCAGGCTTGCAGTTCGGTCACATGCGCACGGACACGCTCACGGTGCTGTTCGAGCAACGCGCTGCGCTCCGCTTCCGTGCCGACGCCGCGCTCCCGCAAGGCAGCGTAGCGCAGCATTCCCCGAATAGGCATCCCGGTCGTTTTGAGACGATCGAGAAATTCTATCCAGATCAGGATTGATGCGTCGTAGTCACGTTGACCCGATTGATCCCTGTCGGCATGGGGAAGCAGCCCAATCCGCTCATAGTAACGGATGGTGTGGGCCGACAATCCCGAACGCTTCGCCAGTTCGCCAATCTTCATAAACGCCTTCTTTCGTCACGACGCACAGGAAGCTACGGGTTAGAGTGCGCTCTAAGTCAAGGGGTCGTTTGTCGCTTTGTCGTGTCGCGGAAATTCTACACACTGTCCGAAAACTCAAAATGAAAATCACGCATTAGAATTTCGTTTTGCCAACTCGCCTGCCGCCTACACATTTGCGCAGTTGGAATCTTAGAACCCGGTCTTTAGGATCATTTGCTAACGAAATTTTCCGGAACCGAGTTTTCGGACGCTCTGCGGGAGCTTCGCGACAAGGGAAGGTCGCGAGAGGTGGTTTTCTTCCGTAGCTTCCCTCGATCGGAACGAGAAAGAAGCGCCAGGAGCCGACTTTCCCGGCGATTCTCCAGAGCCGCCGTTCGCCCAACGGCTCAAATCGATCCCGAACCAGACGTCGGCACCGGTAGCCAGCCTGCGCTAAGATGCGGTAATCTTGACAGCAACATGGGTGCCTCCCTCTACGAGCCGATAAACGTCTACAAGCCACTTGCTCCGGACATCGGCATCGTCGATGGTCCCTTGGAATACTTGACTGTAGGCGGACTTAAGCTGCCGCTTCCGTTCACGACACGAATGACTGTGGTTCGCCTTTCAAGCGGTGACCTCTTCCTTCATTCGCCGATCAAGTTCGACGCGAGGCTGGCCGAGGAACTGCAAGGTGTGGGGAGGGTTCGCCATCTCGTATCGCCCAACCAATTCCACTACGCGCACATCGGGGAATGGGCGGCGGCGTTTCCCGATACGATCACCTGGGCGTCACCGCGTGTGCGCCAACGGGCACGGGCACGGCATGTGGCCGTCGATTTCAAGAGAGACCTGGAAGCCAGTCCGCCTGAAGAATGGCGTCGAGAGATCGATCAAGTGCTTTTTCCCGGCGGCTATTTCAAAGAGTTCATTTTTTTCCACAAGGCGTCGAGGACGCTGATACTCACCGACGCTATCATCAACATCGAACTGGACAAGATTTCCGAGCCGTGGCGAACGGCCACTAAGCTCACTGGGATGTATCATCCTAGCGGTCAAATATTCTTCGGTATGCGGCTGCCGTTACTCGTGCAGCGACGGAAGGCAAAGGCTGCGATCGGAAGGATCCACTCATGGCAGCCGCAGCGAATCGTGCTCAGTCATGGCCGCTGCTTTGATGCAGGCGCGGACAAGGTCATCCGAAGGATATTCGGAGCACCGCCCTACGGAGGGTAGTTTGTCCCTTGCGGGCGCGGGATAAGTGCGATGTCGGCTCTCCACCCCGTTTGAGAAATAGAACGCTCCATCGCGGTATAATCCGAGCCAATGCCCCGGCCGGCTCGATCGCGCCATGAAAGGTCATTCGAATGCGAGCCTCGGAATGACCGGATTTGGTGCCCATAGCCGCCGAAAGTCACCCACGATCGAGCGCCGCCTATGCCGTCGCTGGTAGAGTGTGTTCACTCTGGCAGCCCGGTCTTGCTGAGCGCGCTGGCGATTTTGTCCATCAGTTCAGGCCGCATTAATCCCATACGCACGAAGCCGCTGATGGTCCACTCCGGCGCCACTTCGAGTAGTCGCGTGGCCGCCGCACGCGCAGCATCAGCAAGCGCCAGCAATGTTTGTTAGCGGCCAATTAACTCGACATTCCTGGGCTCGATTCGCGTTTCGATGCGAAAGACATGGACGGGTCGGGCGATGTTCTTCACGCTGTGTTCGCCCAGATCGGCAAAACCGATCGGAAGCTTCTCGGCGACATGCTCGCGAACGGTGGCGCTGACGCAGATGCGGCCGGGCTCGGCAAGGGCTTCGAGTCGCGCCGCAACGTTGACGCCGTCGCCAAAGATGTCGTCGCCCTCTACGATCACGTCACCCACGTTGATACTGACGCGAAAGCGGATGCGGCGACTTTCATCGACGTTCGCATTGCGGCTCTCAATTCCCTGCTGGATGACGATGGCGCAGCGCACTGCGTCGACGATCGACGCGAATTCCATGAGAGGGCCATCGCCCGTCGTCTTGAAGATGCGACCTTGATGTTGGGCGATCAGCGGATCGACAACTTCCTTGCGGTGGGCCTTCATCGCGGCGAGTCTCCCTTCCTCGTCGAGGCCCATCAGTCGCTAATATCCCACCACGTCAGCGGCAGGGATCGCGGCGAATCGACGCGTCGTACGGGGCTCTTCGTTCATATGGTTGGTCTCAGCGTGGGCCCGATCCAATGGGCCGCAAGTTCATGCCGAAAGTGCCGAGGGACATTCTCGCATGACCTGCGTTGGAACGCGAGTCGAGCCCAACTAAGCCGCGGGCTATTGTTCGCGGAAAACCTGGCCGGGATTGCCTTGGTATCAGGGCGCCCAGTGATTGTGGGCTTCTGCCCGGCGATCCGGACATTGTTGCGCTTTCGACGAAGGTCCGGTTGGGGTCATGGCGGTGAATTGACCCGGAGCAAGCGAGCTTCCGCTTAGCGTCGATTCCGGCGGCCTGGTTTTCGCAAAAGTCCCGATCAAAGCGACGGTTTTGCAACTGACTTTTGCACAGTCGCAGAACTCAACTTTCGCGACAACATTTCCTGCTTCCCGCTTTCCTTCTGATGTCGAGCCCAGACGCGCTTCACCTGCGCTTCGCTGCAGCCGGTCAGCTTCGCCGTCCTGCTGATACTGTTGCCGCCAGACCGGAAGACAATAATGCGTTCGTGTGTCACCAGGTCAGCTTGGCGTCCGGCATATTTCCCGCCCGCCTTTGCCAATTCGATGCCTTGCCTCCGGCGTTCGCGGCGATCCTCGAAGTCGTCTCGAGCCATTTGCAGGGCGAGCTTCAGCAACATTTCCTGAATGGACTCGAGCACGATCTTGGCAACGCCGTCAGCGCTGGCCGCGATGTCGCTAAGATCCACCACACCAGGTACGGCAAGACGAGCACCCTTATTCCGAATTGTTTCGATCAGCTTTTCAGCTTCAGGCAAGGGCAGACGACTGATGCGGTCTATCGTCTCCGCAACGACAACCTCCCCCGGCTGAAGGTCCGCGATTAGACGAAGCAGCTCCGGCCGGTCGGCGCGAGCGCCGGATGCCTTCTCGCGGTAGACGCCGGCGATGTAGTACCCGGCATCCCTCGCCTCAGCGATGATCGATTCCTGGCGATCAAGATCCTGCCCTTGCGTACTGACCCGCAGATAAACGCGAGCAACGTGCATATCCCCTCCTGCTCGGCTCATTTAGATATATCCCAAGGAGCGGTAGCTCAAAATTCGGAAAGCCGATAGCTCTGGAGGCTGGCTCATAAGGTGCTCGGCTGCAGCTTCCGGTTTGCGCCCAGAACCGGTCGTTAAAGCGATCACGGCCGAGCGGCCGGAGCCGACCCGTTGCTGTCATTGCCGACGCACGCGACGAATGGCTCAATTGAGCCCAAAGCTGCCGTGCCATCCATCACGGATATCGACGCAAAGCCGATCGCGCCTTTTCGACTTCGGCCCGCATGATGCAATCCTCTGCATGGTCATTGACCAACCCCATCGCCTGCATAAAGGCATATACGGTGGTGGGACCAACGAATTTCCATCCGCGTTTACGCAGTTTCTTCGACAGTGCTTCGGAGGCGGGCGAGGTCGAACGGCTTTGCGGCCGCGCACCATCATCGTCTGCCTCGAACCGCCAGACGAATGCCGCCAGGGAGCCTTCCGTCTCTATCAGTTCGCAGGCGCGGCCGGCATTGTTGATGACGGCCTCGATCTTGCCGCGATGACGGATGACCCCCGCATCCGCCAGCAACCTGGTCACATCTGCCTCATCGAACAGCGCCACCTTGCGGAAATCGAACCCGGCGAAAGCAGCGCGAAAATTCTCGCGCTTGGCAAGGATGGTGCGCCAGCTTAGGCCCGACTGGAAGCATTCGAGGCAGAGCTTCTCGAATGGCCTTATGTCATCCACGATCGGGAAGCCCCATTCGCGGTCGTGGTAGTCGAAGAATTCTGGCGCGGCGGCGCATTAGAGACAACGAGGGCGATCGTCCGGGCCGGGAACAGTTGTCGCGCTCATGATGCGGCCTTCACGAATTCGAGCGCGGGAACGGTGCGCTTCGGGTCGATTTCGTAAGTCTCGGCGGTCACGATCCCCTCCACGACGAACGGGTCGGCGGCGATGCGCGTATCGTGCGCCTCACGACTTTCCCCATGAGCGAGGATAGCGCCCCCCGCGGCGGGCTGGAGCGAGCCGACGCAGAGGAACACGCCATCGGCGAAGCCCTGCGCGATCCAGTCGTTATGCGCTGCCATGAATTCCGGCGCGGCGGTGCGGTTCTCTGCAAATCTCAGGAAGGTGACGAACATCGGTGCTCCTTGATCATTTAGGTTGCGAGAGGTCCGGCAGGGATGTCAGCCAGTGTTCGATCCCGGCCACCTCGTTGCGGATGAATGCCTCGTCCTTGAAGGCGGTCGCCATCACCGCCACCCCCTGCGACCAGGCCAGAAGATGCAGCGCCAGCGTCTCTGCCCGATCAACGGCACCAAGCTCATTGATTTGTCCGGCGAGCCAGTTGCGGAACAGGCCGAAGATTTCGCTCGCGCGGCCCTGCGCGGCGTGATCCAGTTTGGCGAGTTCGGAGCAAAGCGTTCCGACTGGGCAGCCGAAATCCATGATCTGGGTTCGGTTTATGATCAGCATATGAATGAAAGACAGGATGCGCTCGCGCGGGCCTTCGCCCTCCGCCTGCCAGCCGTCGAGCATCGCCCGTGTTCGCTCCATTCGGCGGGCAATCACGGCATCCAGTATGTCGTCCTTGGTCTTGAAGTGGTGATAGAAATTCCCGCGCGAGATTCCCACGGCCGTGGCGATATCAGCAAAGGACGTGACCTCGAATCCGCTCTCGTAGAAGAGGGCATCCGCCTTTTCGACAATCAGGTCACGGGTTGACTGTGCTGGCATTTACCTTCGACGCCCTTGTTTGACACATGAGAACTAGGACGACTGTCCTAGTTCTGTCAAGACTGAACGTAAAGCGAGGGCGGCTTCGTCCGCAAAGTGCTGTCCGGCATCCTTCGGTTGGACTTCCGCTCCCTAGCCCGGCTGCGACCGTGATTGCGAAGGATCAACCCACAACGAGTGACCCATGCCGCCACTCGTAACGCGGCCGGGCTCCGTGAGTCTAAATGGCTCCCTGTCCTTGGAAAGACGGCCAGTCTCCGAATTTTCGGAAGTAGGCACGAGAGAAGGCAGCAGCGCTGGAAAAACCGACTTGTCGTGCCACTGCCTTGACTCTGGCCCCTTTGGACAGCTTCCGCCGAGCAATGGTCAAGCGCCAATCCGTCAGATAAGCCTGTGGCGTCGTGCCGACGACGTCGCGAAAACGAGCCATGAAATGGCTTCGCGACATCCCCGCCACTGCAGCAAGGTCTTCGCTGTTCCAAGCGCGAGCCGGCGCGTCATGCATCGCAACTAACGTTCGGTGCAGAGCGGGATGGGACAGGCCTGCCAGCAACCCAGGCTGGGCGGCCCCGCGATCAATTGCTGACCGCAAGAGAAGTAGAACCATCACTTCGCAGAGCCGATTCAATGCCGCGCTCCGTCCGCATCGGGACCCCAGTGCCTCAGCCACAAAAGCGGCTGTCGTGTCGCGAAGGGTGGGTATGTCGTTGACTTCGACCCGCACTTGATCCGGCAAAGCGTTCATGAGCGGATTTTGCGGGCTCTCGAAATCGACCGTTGCAGTCACCAGAAATGGCGGCTCGGGAGTCACGTCACCACGCAGGCAAAGGATGATGCTTTCCGCAGGGCCTTCCGGCGCACCGACAACAAACAGCCTCGCTTGAATGTCACCGGCACGCGCTGGCTCCAATGAGGCCGACAGCTCGAACGTGTCAAAGAAGGCTGAGAGACGATCCACCCTTGAATGGAAAGTTAGATTTTCAATCATGTTTTTCGGACCATTGATCGCTTAAAGTATGTGACACTGAGGTTCCGACGTCAACGCGATGGCGTCGGCGGCACACAAAATGGAGTCAATCAATGTTAGTCCCGAGAATGCCGGCCCCTGGCCTGACCGTCAAAACACTCGATCACGGAGAGTTCGATCTCGCCAGCGAAACGCCCTCGCTCATGTCGCTTGTCTGCTTCTACCGCGGTCTCCACTGCCCTGTATGCGCCAGCTATCTGAAGGAGCTTGAACGAATGACGCCATCCTTCGCAGAAAGGGGCGTCAGCACCATCGCGATAAGCTCCGACGGTGAAGAACGCGCTCGGCAAATGGCAGATAAGATTGGTGCCGCGCACCTCCGCGTCGGTTACGGACTGCCTTTGAGCGTGGCACGGTTGTGGGGCCTCTATGTTTCAGCATCGCGCGGAAAGACTTCGATCGGCATCGAGGAGCCCGAATTGTTCTCCGAGCCAGGCGTCTTTTTGATAAAGCCAGATCAAACGGTCTATTGGCTCTCCGTTCAATCCATGCCGTTCGCGCGACCGAATTTCGCCGAGATGGTGCAAGCTTTGGATTTCGTGATCAAAAACGATTACCCGGCACGCGGCGAATACGCTGGCGAGGTGTAAGCCTTGGCTGCAACTATCCTACGGGTGACCGCGCCTGAACTCAGGTGCATCGGAGGCGCTTCATATCAAACGAGCGTGGTGGGCGATCGGCCGATTCCCTCCTCTTCCGACCTCTGAGGGACGTGAAGGTTCGACCACCCATGGCCGCTGTTGGCGACAAGCGCGACGAACGGTTTGATTGAGACCAAATCACGCCCGTGATGCCCTGCCCGGTTCTCATCGGGTAGGGCGAATCGTCGGATACTTCCGAGCTGGGTTGTGCTAGGGATTTGGTGAACATGATCCTGTTCCGAGGGCAGAACGTGCAACTTCGCCATCTCAAAACATTCACCGCAGTTGCTAATACTCTCAACTTCACGCGCGCCGCTGAACACGTACATCTTTCACAATCGAGTGTGACGATCTATGTGAGCTGCAACGATCCGGACTATTATTTCGGCTTACGCCCGATCGTTGAGGCCTTTCCGAAGGCGGCGGTCATCGCAAAACCGGTCACAGTCGCGGCAATCAAGGACAATGTCGAAGTCAAGCTGGGGGTTTGGGGGCCGCAGTTGAAGGAGAACGGTCCGCAGGCGCTGGCGGACGTGGTGATCCCCAAAGCTTCGGATGCCGCATCACTCGACCTGGAAGGCAACCTCATCGAGATCGTCGAGGTTCCGGATATGCACGACAGACGCTACCTTTTCGTACCAGCACTCGAAGCGGTATTCGGTGGCGTCCTCGTCGATTCCGGAAATCACGTCTGGGTCGCAGATACGGCAACCATCGAACTGCGCACGGCATGGATCAAAGCGCTCGACGGGATCATCACTCGCGCGCCGAAGATCGTCGTTCCCGGCCATCAGGTCGAAGGTGCCCCGCAAGGCATCGAGGCGGTCGAGTTTACGCGCGACTACCTTCTTGCTTTCGACAAAGAGCTGGCCCGCTCAAAAAACAGCGCGGAACTGATCGCAGCCATGACCAAGCTTTACCCGAACCTCGCCGACATCTCTTCGCTCGAACTCGGCGCAAAGGTCGCAAAGGGCGAGATGAAGTGGGGCTGAAGCCTCTTCGAAGCATCGGGATAAATTGGTAAGGGCATATCTGATCGCGAAAGTTGCGCTATCGGCGCCTCCGTCAATGCCGGTTCACGCAAATCGCGTCTTTGTCGGGTGTTACATCATTTCCGGACGTCTGATCGCCGAACCATCGATGAACCGGCTCAGTCTGTAGGGTGAGATGTCTGTCATCGGCGTTTCATTCAGGACGATCTCACTCACGAGCCGGCCGGCTCCTGGTCCGATAGCAAAACCGTGTCCGCTGAAGCCCGCGGCAATCACGTAACCGGGCAGTTGCTCCACTCTTGAGATAACGGGAACGAGATCCGGAGAGGTATCGATGAGCCCTCCCCACGCGCGCTCGACCCCAATCCCTTTGAGCGCCGGGTATTCGCTCTCAAGGTTCTTGATGGCGAGTTTGACAAGTTCAGCGTCGGGCGCCGGATCCAGAATGCGGTTCTTTTCAAACGGCGAAATCTCGTCGTTCTCCCAACTGCCGAACGCATCTGGACCACTCCAGAAGCTGCTGTTGAGGCGATATTTGAGCTTCTTGCTGATCTTGCTGCGATACATCTGGTAGAATTTGAAGGCGTATCGCATTCCCCGCGGCGTGATGTCGAGCGTACCATGTCCCGGTACGGCAACCGTGTAGGAGCCGTCTGTCCGACGCCGCAGCACGAAGTTTGAAGCCGAGAGGCATCCTGCCTGAATGATTTCGGGCGCGGGAGTCGTCTTGATCGCGGTCCCGGAGATATTTGCGACTGGAAGCTCAATGCCATAGCGATGAGAAAAGCGGGAAGCCCATGCTCCGCCAGCGCAAACAACGGTGCTCGCTTTCACAAGTCCTCGTTCCGTCCACACTCCTGTTACCCGGCCGTTGGCAATGTCGAGGCCCCGAACGGCGCAGTTCTGATGGAGCGATACGCCGTTTTCCTTCGCGACCTCGGCGATGGCAGGCACAGCAAGGCTGGGCTCCGCTCTCCCATCGGTCGGAGACCAAACGCCGCCCACCCAGGAGGATGTGCCACCCGAAGTCCGCTCGTTAGCCTCCGAAGCACTGAGTATCTGGCTGTGAAATCCCTGAACGCGTGCAGCCTGGCCCCACTTTTCCCATCGGGCGACATCCGCCTCGTTTTTGGTGCAGTAAAGTATCCCGCTGCGCCGGAACCCAAGATCGCGGCCGATCTCGGTGCCCAATTCTTCCCAGCGCCGCAGACTGTACATGGCAAGGGCCAGCTCGTAGATATCGCGGTTCTGCTGGCGCACCCATCCCCAGTTCCGGCTTGACTGCTCGCCGCCGACGATGCCCTTTTCAAGCAGAGCAACGGACACCCCTTTGCGGGTGAGCTCATAGGCCGTGCAGGTACCGACGATCCCCGCCCCGATGACGACGACATCGACCTGGGTTGGAAAAGAGGCGCTGTCACTTACTTTCTGAACCTCGACCGGCATAATTTCTATTCCTCTGGCCTCATGCATGAATATCCGGTCATCTCCGACAGGAACGCTGGCACCCTTAATAGTTTTTCATCGCGAACACGCAACGTTTCCAACCCCTCGCCGATGGCGATGACGTCGACATCTGTTCCGCCGACCTCACGCGCGCGTCATCGGCGGCCATCTCCCGGCCTGTGTCCGGCACGATCAGAGCCCGCCCACCTCGACTCTGGAACCGTCAAAGAAGCGTGACAGACGGAAGGGCGTGGGATCAACGCAAGGCCTATCGTTAGCAACCAGGTCAGCCGCCAGGCGGCCGATGCCCGGGCCAATGCCGAAGCCATGGCCGGAGCCGCCCGCGGCCAGATAAAGGCCTTTCACATGATCGGACGCCGAGATGACCGGTACCGCGTCCGGCGTGCAATCCACATAGGCGCCCCAACTGTCGGCGACTTCGATGCCCGCTAGCGCAGGGAACTGCTCTGTAACACCTTTCAGAATAGCCGCGATCGTACGGCGGCTCGGCGTTGGGTCGAGAACACGCATCCGCTCGAAAGGCGAATGCGTCTCCATGTTCCAACTCGCGAACGCTTCCGGTCCATGGAACATGGATCTGCCGACGCCGATCTGGACCGATTTCAGTCGCTTCAGAAACATCGGCATGAACCAGCGCGCATAGCGAAGGCCTTGCGGCGTGATATCCAGCGTCGCCCTGCCGCTGATAGCAAGCGTGTAGCTGCCATCCAACCTGCGGGTCAACGAGCACTCCGGCGTATAGATCGCCTCGCCGAGATTGGCTGTGGGCCGCGTACGAATTGCGGTCTGGCGCACGCTCGCCTGCGGGAATTCAACGCCGTACTGGCGGCAGAACAAGGATGTCCACGCACCGCCGGCGCTCAGAACGGCCTGCGTCCTGATAAGCCCTCTTTCCGTGATCACCCCGGCAACTGCACCATTGACGATATCAAGGCCGCGTGCAGCGCATTCCTGGTGGATAGTCGCGCCAAATTTGCGCGCGCCGTTCGCGATCGTCGGCGCGGCAATGGCAGGCTCGCCTTTGCCATCATCGACTGAATGGACCCCGCCGAGCCATTGGCGACCGTGCGCCGGAATCCTGTCATGCGCTTCTCTGGCCCTCAGCATCTTCGTGTTGACGTTGAACTGCCGGGCAGTATCAAGCCATTGTTCCCATTCCGCCAATTGCTGGGCGTTATCTGTCGCGTAGAACAGACCGCATCGGCGGAAGCCGACGTCGTCGCCGATTTTGGCCGCAATCTCGTCCCACAACTGCAAGGAGATCCCCGAGAGCGGCAGCTCGCGCTCGTCACGGTTCTGTCGGCGACACCAGCCCCAGTTGCGGCTCGACTGCTCGCCGCCGACATAGCCCTTTTCCACCAAAGCAACGGAGAGGCCCCGCTCTGCGAGCGAAAATGCCGCCGACGCGCCGATAATGCCGCCACCGATGACGACGACATCCGCCTTCGCGGGAAGCTCTTGATCGCTCTGTATGCGTTTGAGAAGTGGAGACATTGAGACTGACCTGAACTGATTTATTCTGGACCGTTTGCTGCTGGTCCGGCGGGAGCACTTTGGGCGAGCACGGCTATCGCATCGACTTCGATGTGATAGCCGTAGTGGAGTTCGGGCACCGGAACGACGGTGCGAGCCGGACGGGCATTCCCCAGCCGTGCTGCGTAAACCTGGTTGAAGCGGGGCCAATTGCTCACGCCGACGATATAGGCCGTCACCCTGACGAGATCGGCCGGGGTTCCGCCGGCAGCCTCCAAAACCGCCAGCATATTGTCGATGGCCTGCCTCGTCTGCGTTTCGAAGCTGTCGTCGGCAAGCGGCTCTCCACCCGGCCGGATCGGGAGCTGCCCGGAAATATAGAGATGCTGACCGGCCAGCTTCGCCTGCGCGTAATGACCCGCAGGGCTGGGCGCACGATCGGTATTTACGGTTATGGATTTGGACATCACCAGCCTCCGAAGCGCGGCCAGCAGGCCTCAACGGCGTGCGAGCGACCGCGGACCACATGATAGGCTGCGTGCTGCGAAGCGGTAGCGCACGCATGGTTAGGCAGGATCCGCACCCGGTCTCCGACCGCCAGATCGGGTAGGCGGGCGCCCGACCCGGGCCGCACGGCGATAATTCCATGCTCCTGGTTCGCATCGGCAACGATGATGTCCCGATAGGCGTTGCCGTCGATGTCACAGACGAGACCATAGCCCTGATCGACGGCTTGCTTGCTGGTGCCACGGTCCCGCGACAGCGACATCCATCCGCCATCGGTTATGATCCAGCCCTTCTCGCGCTGGTGTCCGATAACGGTCGCAAGGACGCTGAGCGCGATGTCATCGACCTGGCAAACCCCGATGCCTGCCATAACCAGATCGAAGAACACAAACACACCAGCGCGGACTTCGGTCACTCCGGCAAGGTCCTTCGCGTGATGGGCCGTCGGCGTCGAGCCGACGCTGACGACCGGGCACGGCAGGCCCGCACTGCGCAGAAGCTGCGCGGCTTCCACAGCGGCCAATCGCTCCGCTTCCGCATAGCGCTGCTGTGCCTCGACGCCCCCACCCTTGTAGCTGTCGCCGGCATGGGTCAGAACGCCACGCAGCTCGGCACCTGCCGCCAACACCTGCCCGATCTCCAACAACTGGACGTGATTGGCGGGCACAACACCCGAGCGGTGGCCGTCGCAATCGATTTCGATCATGGCAGGGATGCGCATTCCGGCGTTTCGGGATGCCTGCGCGACGGCCTGCGCCTGCTCGACAGTATCCAGAATGGCCACGAGATCGACGCCCTTGGCGCGCAACTCGGCGACACGCGCGAGCTTCGCCGGGGCGATGCCGACCGCATAGATCATGTCGCGAACGCCTGCGGCCGCGAACTGCTCGGCTTCCTTCAGCGTGGAGACGGTCGCGGGGCCCTCAGGCGAGGTCATGACCCGCAAGGCCACTTCGATCGACTTCGTGGTCTTCAGATGCGGTCGCAGTGACACGCCCAGGCCGTCGAGCCGGCTCCTGAGCCGCGTGACATTCCTGTCCATCCGGTCCGCGTCCAGAACCAGACAGGGCGTTTCCAGCGCCTCAAGGCTGGTCGTGGCGGTCAGACGGGCGGGCGGGTCGATCGTCGCTAGATCCATGAATCCGATCTCCAATTCGAATTTTATCTTGTCGCGAAACCATAAAGATGACAATTAATGCTAGGTGAATGTTCGCTTCAGGCTTGGATTAATGCTGACGTCCGACGATCTTGCCTTCTTTTCGGTCCTCACCGGCTCGAAATCTCTCGCAGAAAGCGCGAGAAAGCTGAACGTAACGCCTCCGGCGGTGACCCAGCGCTTGCGCACGCTCGAGGAGAAAGTCGGGGTGCGGCTGATCGACCGCTCCGGACGACGCCTGCTGCTGACCGAAGAGGGCTCATTGGTGGCGTCTCACAGCGTTATCGTCGGTGAAGCCATCGACTCGCTGGCCGAGGCATTAGCTGATCGCAGGGGTGCGGTTCGCGGACACCTCCGGGTCGCAGCGCCACATGGGTTCGGACGGCTCTATGTCGCCCCGGTCGTGGATGCCTTCGCACGCGAACACCACGGCGCGACCGCGACCCTGCAGCTGTCCGACCATCCGACGGCCCTGCTCGTCGAAAGCTACGATGTCGTTGTCCATATCGGGGCGTCGGGGCATCTGGACCAGGTCGTTACGACATTGGCACCGAACCCCCGGATTCTCTGCGCAAGTCCGAAATACCTTGACTCGGCTCCGCCCATTTTGTCGCCCGCTGACCTTGCTCAACATCGCTGTCTTGCCATTCGGGAGAATGACGAGGACGTGACGCTGTGGCGCTTCACGGGACTGCGACAGGAAAATGTGACGGTGCGTGTCGATCCAGTCATGTCGAGCAACGACGGTGCCGTGATCCGCGAATGGGCGCTTGCACACCAAGGAATCATGATCCGTTCCGAGTGGAACGTTGCAGAAGATCTCGCTGAGGGACGGTTGCGGCAGGTGCTCCCCAACTGGAAGCTCCCGCCGGCCGACATCGTCGCCATGCTCGGCTCGCGGCACGGGCGAAGCGCGCGGACTGCCGCTTTCCTGACGATGCTTCGCCAGTCGCTGAAGCCGCTGCCCTGGCGAGCCGCCCGCGCCGGGTCGCCTCGTCAGTAACCGAGGATTTTCGTTACCCGATCGCTTGTAGCCACCAAACGCGGCCGCCCGTCCCAAGCCGGATAGTTGATATGAACCTATCGGGCACGGATCCGCGCGTCGATCCGCCGTGCCCGCTCCGGATCTGAAGACTGGACATGGCGCCCAATCCATAGAAGGTGTCGTTGGCAATCGCGATTGCCTCTTCTTCGTCCTAGTAAGGCATGATCGACCATAGTGCGGCGGTCTCGCTTTCGGTGGGCGCCTTCGCTGCCTTCCTGCTCGTCGCGCTCCTTTCGAATGGAGCATGTGGCGGTGGCGATCGAACTATCCTGGCCGGCGTCGCCGCATCGCGAGCGGCAGCCAACGCTGCCCGAAGCTCGTCATCTCGGGCAAGCCGCAAAACCGGTTCCCAAGCAGCCTCTTAGCTCTCAAACATCTTGCCGGCGTTGAGTTCGTCAGCACGCTGAAAGGCCAACGTGGCAATTGCTGTATCCTGAACACCTGTACCGGTAAGATCGGCTATTGTGATGTCTGCATCGCGAGTACGTCCGACTTTCTCGCCGGCAATAATTTGGCCCAGTTCCGGAAAATCCGTGTCCGCCGCAAACAGCCCAGCCGCTATGGCATGGTGAAGCTCACCCAGCCTCCGTGTCTGTTTTAGGCTGTCCGCCACATAGACGTCTGCGCGCCCAATGGCGGCCGGATCGATCTCGTTTTTATGTTCGGCGTCGGAGCCCATGGCTGTCACGTGCTGCCCGGGTTCAAGCCAAGAGGCATCAAGAATCGGCCGGCCTGCAGGCGTCGTTGTCACAATGATATGAGAACCCGATACGGCTTCCTTTGGATCGGCGAAGGCAATGACCGGCAAGCTGTGCTCGCGCTTCAACTGTTCGACGAGCGCCTCCGCCTTGCGCTGATCACGCGCCCATATACGCACTTCTCGGATTGGTCTCACCAGAGTGAGTGCTTGGAGTTGCAGTCTCGCCTGGACTCCGGCACCGAAGATGGTTGCGATCGAGGCATCTTCACGCGACAGATGTTTTGCCGCGACAGCACCAGCAGCCGCCGTCCTAACGTCGGTCAGGTAACCATTGTCTAGGAGCAGTGCCTGAACTAGTCCGGTTTTACTCGAGAGCAAAACCATCATGCCGTTTGTGCTCGGAAGACCGATCTTCGGATTGTCAAAGAAACCGGGGCTAATTTTGATCGCGAAACCGCTCAAGCCTGGAATATACGCGGTTTTCACATCGACCTCGCCTCTGCTCTCAGGCACATCCAGACGTAGAATGGGCGGCATCTTCACCGCATCCTCGACGGCCAGTGCGCGAAAAGCGGCTTCCACGCATTTAACGGCATCGAGGTCGAGCTGGATGATCTGTCTGAGCTCAGGCTCAGTGAGTATTTTCATAATAGGCATCAATCCACCTCAGTCGCTATATCAAGTCCGTTGATGACGTTTCGATGCAGCGTCATGTCGATATTTTGGCCCGACAAGATAACTGCTACCGGACCTTTGAGATGAGCCAGCTTGCCGGAAAGCAGCGCCGCGATACCAACTGCGCCAGCGCCCTCGACTATCTCACGCTCATACTCATAAGCGTGCCGGATACCGGCTGCTATCTCGCGTTCATTGACGAGGACAACATCGTCGAGAAGGGCTTTGCACATCGGGAAAGTCCAAGCGTTATCCAACCCGATGCCACCTCCCAGCGAGTCGGCCAGACTGCGATACTCCGTCACCTGCACCGGGTGACCAGCGTCGATACTAGCCTTCATGGCTGCCCCTCGGTCCATGGTGACACCGATGACCTTAGCCTCGGGTCGCTTGGCCTTTATGGCTGCCGCGACGCCTGCGGCCAATCCACCTCCAGAAAGAGGAACGAGAACTGCCGCGACCTCGGGCATCGCCTCGGCGATTTCGAGCCCGACGGTTCCCTGGCCGGCGATGACGTGGGGATGATCAAAAGGCGGGATCATGCTGAGCCCATCCTCTGCAACTAGCCGTTCGACTTCCTGTTGTGCGTCGTCCTGCGACGAACCCACGATGCGCACTGTTGCGCCCAGCCGTCGGATTTCGGATACCTTGTTTTCCGGCACCAGACGCGACATGCAGATGGTCGCGCGAGAGCCAACTGCCCGAGCAGCATAGGAAAGTGCTCTTCCGTGATTGCCGGTTGAGGCTGCGATGACGCCGCGATCGCGCTCCAATTGGCTGAGTTGAAGAACTGCGTTTGTTGCACCCCGGAGCTTGAAGCTACCGGTCAATTGGTGATGCTCCAGCTTCAAGCTGACCTGCGCTCCGATGCGTTCGGAGAGCGACGTCGATGTCGTCAGAGGAGTATGGAGGACGTGACTGGCGATGCGCTCACGTGCCTGCTCGATCAAGTCCTGGCTAATCATATTATTTCACCTGCCCTAGAAACCGTCACGACCGATGGAGTGCGTCTTCGTCCGCCGCCATTGAAAAGGAAACCTCGGGCAGATGCCTCGAGAATGCTCCAGCGAAGACGGCGCCTCGAACGGCGTCGCACAGAAAGAGAAACGCCATTGCTTGCTTCAGCTGTTCTGGCGACGGCGAAGGGTCTTCCTGTCGCGCCGCTCATACATCGAATAGACGATCGGGATGAACCACGGCTTGCCGGAATAGAACGGCACGGCCTTGGGAGCTGGATCGAAGTCGAAGGCGGACCGCGATTGCTCCTCGTCGCCGAGGATCTTGAACGCCGCCTTCTTGCCCAGCCAGCGCCCCCATACGATACCGGAGCCACAAAAGCCGGTCGCATAGACTGTGTTGCCAGACGAAAACATGCGCGGAATCATATCGCGGTTCATCGCGACGTATCCGAACCAGCTATGCGTAAGGCCGACACCGGCGAGTTCCGGAAAGAGCCTCGCCAGTTCGGTTTGTAAATGCACGGTCGGGGCGATGGGATCACCCTCAGTCGTACCGTCTCGTCCGCCGAACAAGATCCGTGTGCAATCCGGTGAAGGGCGATAATAGTAGCTCAGTTTTCGCATGTCGCCATGCATCATGCGGGCGGGCATCACGCGATCTAGAGTCTCCTTGCCCAATGCCTCTGTCGCTATGATCCTGCTGCGGACCGGGACCAGGCGGCGGCGCAGCCATGGATCGAAACCATCGGTGTATCCATCGGTGCAGACGAGGAGTTTTTTGGCAAACACCTCGCCGCGTTGGGTTTGGATGCGCACACCGGCGGCGTCGTTGGCTGAACTCAAGACCGCGGTGTTCTCGTGAATGATGGCATTGGCCGCGTGTGCGATGCGGATCATACCGGCAAGCAGCTTTGCGGGGTGCAGACCGCCAATGTCCCTGCGTACCAGACCTCCAACATAGAGATCCGTCCCGATGTACTTTCTAACGTCGGCCCGCTCGACGGGAAAGGCCTCGATATCCAGGGTGCTGCGAAGGAAGTCGGCGTGACGACGAAGCTCATTGGCCTCATCGGCCGTCATGGCTCCGTCGAACAGACCCGACAGGAAGAAGTCGCATTCGATACCCTCCTCCTTCAGGAAACGCCCGAGATCCTCCCGCGCAGCCTTCCCCTCCATGAGGATGCCGTTTGCCCTGTCCTCTCCGAAGCGCTTGATGAGCTCCTTGCGCCCCGGTCGGATGCTACCGCTCGCCATCCCACCGTTACGGCTGGATGCTGCCTGACCCAAAGCTTGACGATCAAAGAGCTGAACATGCTTGCCTGCCCGCGCCAGTTCGATCGCCGCGGACAAGCCGGTATATCCACCCCCGACGATGGCCACGTCACAGGTCTTGTCGACGTCCCGAACCGGCAGCGACGGGAACGTGCAGTCGTCCCACCAATAGGGCGTTGATTTAACCGAATGCTGAAGAGTTTGGGTCATGAGCGGATACCGTAATGGATAGGATGCACCGGGCTGGTGATGATTAGTCGCGGCAGACCCAGAGCTTGCGCGTGGTCTCAATCACCTTCCAGGTACCCACGAACCCGGGATGCATGACGAAGCTGTCACCTGCGACGATCCGGCGCGGTTCGCAGCCGTCCTCCGTCAGTTCCGAAACGCCGGAAAGAATGACACAAACCTCGAATGTCTCGCCCTTGATCGAGCGATAGGCGCCGGGCGTCGCTTCCCATAGACCGGAACGAACAACGCCGTCCGCGGTCTGGGCGATGTCCCAGGACAGGAACTGCGGGTTGCCCTCGATAAGCCGGTCGGGCGCGGGCTGACCCTTGCGCGGCTCCGGAAGGTTGTTCTGATCGACGAAGGTGAGGTTGGTCATGATTTAGCCTTTCTGGGGTGGGTTATCGGACAAGCGACAAGCGCCGTTCGAGGAGTTTCAATGCCGTTAGAGCAACGACGTTCATGGCGAGATAGAGGGCGGCGCTGATGATGAAGATGTCCATGATCGCGAAGGTCTCGCTCATCAACCTCTTGGCGTATCCGGTGATTTCCAGCACGGTGATCGTCGATGCGAGGCTCGATTCCTTGACGATAATCGCCGCCTCGCTGCTGTAGGCAGGCAGTGCCTGGCGCAATGCCAGCGGAAACTTCACCCGCGTGAAGACATGCCAGGGAGACATGCCGCAGGCTTCGGCCGCCTCGATAAGACCCTTGGGCAGAGAGAGGAAAGCGGTGCGGAAGATTTCAGCGGTGTAGGCGCCGGTGTTCAGCACGACGGCAAGGATCGCCGCGTGCAGGCTATCGCCAATCATCCACCATAGCACCGGGTTGTGACGGATGAAGCCTACCTGTGCCAGCCCGTAATAAATGACGAATATCTGCACCAGCATCGGCGTCCCGCGGAATATTGCGCAGTAGGTGTCGCAGATGTTGCGCAGAACCCTATTCTTCGAGCCGCGCCCAAGGCCGACGACGATACCGAACGGGAATCCGAAGACAATTCCGAACAGGGCGATCAGCAATGTTGTCTTGGCGCCGACAAGCAGGAAGGGAACGGCGTAGGTGATGATATCGAGATCCATATCATCGCCCTCCGAAGCCGCGGTTCAGCGCCCGTTCTGCCTTGGAAAACAGGGTTTGGCTGACCGCCGTCATGCAGAAGAACAAAGCCGCGGCGATGCAATAAAACAGGAGAGGAGAGCGGTTAATCCCGGCTCCGATCGCAGCCGTTCTCATCAGTTCCTGCAGTCCGACCACCGAGATCAGCGATGTGTCCTTGATCGTCATCTGCCACACGTTGTTGATCCCTCCAAGCGCCAGCCGTAAAGCCAGCGGAAAGGTGATGCGGGAGAAGGCGATCCGAGTTGGCAAGGCGAGCGACTTCGCAGCTTCAAGCAGTCCATATGGCACCGCCTGAAGCGCGCCGCGGATGACCTCGATAGAATAAGCGCACGAGATTGCAGCTATGGCGATCACGCCGACAATGTATGGGTAGGCATTGTCAACCGAGTCCTGGTAGCCAAACGTGGTCGCGACGGTTTTGACCATATCGACAGACCCGAAAAACAGCAGGTAGATCACCAGCAGCCCCGGAACACCGCGAACGACGATACTGTAGGCGTCGACCAGTTGCGAAACCACGACGACTTTTTGCCAGCGCAGAACAGCCAACGGGGTAGCAACCACAAAACCCAACGACATGCCGAGCAGGCCGATCGCGATCGTCACCGTGCTTCCCCGCAGCAGAGCAAGCGCCCAGTCTCGCTCCACCATCAATATCCAGAAATCAGCTAGCATGGACACCATCCCAATGACCTGCCTTGGACCGAGCCAAGGCAGGTCGCATTTTCAAAAGGATCACTTCTTGCAGGGAATGGTATAGTCGTCCTGGAACCAGTGCATCGAGGCTTCTTTCACCTTGCCATCATTGACCATCTTGCAAAGCGCGTCGTCCACTTTCGCTTTGAGCTCGGTGTTGCCCTTGCGCATGCCAACGCCCATGCCGTGCCCAAGAACGTCCGGGTCATCCACGGCCATGATCTTCACGTCGATCTTCGTGAAGTTGGCGCCGTCAGGTGTTGCAAGAAAGTCCATCCAGGTCGGCGAGTCGCCGAAAGCAACATCGATGCGACCGCTTGCGAGGTCGGCGGTCTGCTGGGTGACGGCGTCGTATGTCTTCAGTTCGACGCCAGGCATCCGCTTCTCGATGAACTTGGCGTAGGTCGTGCCGGTGGCGACGCCGACACTTTTGCCTTCGATGGCTTTTTTGATTTCGGGCAGGCTCTTCAGTCCGGCGAGCGGAGAATCCTTCGCAACGACGAAGTAAAGCGGCGTGGTCGCATAGGGAATGGAATAATCGATCTTCTTCTGGCGCTCGGCGGTAATCCCAAGGCCGGAAATGATGACGTCGAACCGGTCGCTGTCCATGGATGGCACCAACGAGCTGAACGTCTGCACCACGAACTCGCACTTCAACTTGAGTTCGGCGCAGATGCCGTTGGCGATGTCGGCGTCAAAGCCGGTCACGTTACCGCTCGGATCGGCCATGCTGAACTTCGGCGCATCGCCCTCCGTGCCGATGCGCAGGACCCCGTCCTTGGCAGAAGCGGCCGTGGCCAGAGCGGAGACGAGCAGGCTGGTTGCCAATGCTGACTTGATGATTTTGCTGATGATCATGTCTGTTACCCTTTTATCGTTGTTGTTGTGGCCAGACGCCTCGAGGCGCTGGCCGGCATGACGCTCGATAGAAACCGCTTCACCCCTTCCGTGGCGGGGTTTCGAAGTAGTTCTTCCGGCGTGTCGTCCTGCTCAAGGCGGCCCTCTTGCAGGAATATCATCCGGTTCGACACATCGCGTGCGAACCGCATTTCATGCGTGACGAGGAGGATCGTGGCCCCCTCTTCCGCCAGCGTGCGGATAACCTTCAGCACTTCCCCGACGAGTTCCGGGTCGAGTGCGGATGTTGGTTCATCGCACAACATCAATTTTGGTCGCATTGCCAGCACACGTGCGAACGCAACCCGTTGCTGTTGCCCGCCCGACAGTTGATGCGGATAGCGGTCGCGGAAGCTCGCCATGCCAACCTTCGACAAGGCGGACAGCGCAACCTCTTCGGCCTCCTTTCTGCTGAGTTTCAGCACATAGACCAGGGCCTCCGTCACGTTGCCGAGCGCGGTGCGGTGAGGCCAGAGGTTGAAGTTCTGGAACACCATGCCGATCCGCTGGCGAAACGCTCGGATGTAGGAAGCGTTGACGATTTCGCTGTCGCCACTCTTATTGCAACTGACATAGATCGCCTGCCCCATGAACTCGATCTGCCCGGACGTCGGCGTCTCCAGGAAGTTGATGCAGCGAAGGGCGGTGCTCTTTCCACATCCTGACGATCCGATCAGAGAGATCACCTCCCCTTCGCTCATGCAGAAGCTGATACCATTCAATACATTCGTGGATCCGAACGCCTTGTTCAGCTCATGGACCTTCAGAACCTCGGTCATGCGTGATAACTCTCCAGGCAATTGGTCATCCTTTATCCCGCCACAGCACCTTGAGCGTCCAACTCCTTCATCACCTCGTCGACCGCAGCTTTCGCGATCGCGACCACTTCGTCGATTTCGGCTTCCGTCATGACCAGCGGCGGAGCAAAGCCCAGGATGTCCCCGTGTGGCATCGCCCGGGCAATCAGGTTGCGATTACGGGCCGCCTGGGAAATACGCGCTCCGACTTTAAGACCCGGATCGAACGAAGCCTTGGTGCCGCGGTCGGACACGAACTCCACGGCGGCCAGCATGCCTACGCCGCGAACTTCGCCGACGATCGGGTTCTGCTCGAATTCCGCCTTCAGCCGTTTCAGCAGGTAGGCGCCTTTCGTCGCGGACTGGCCCGCCAGATCCTCCCGCTCGACGATGTCGAGAACCGCGTTTGCGGCCGCAGCGCCGATCGGATGGCCGGAATAGGTGTAACCATGCGAGAAGGACCCCACACGCGGCGTTGCTTCCTCCATGACGTCGTAGACTTTTTGCGACACAATCGAGGCGGACAGGGGTACATAGGCGGACGTCAGACCCTTGGCGACTGTGACCAGATCGGGCTCCATACCGTAGAGATCCGAGCCGAACATGGCACCGGTGCGGCCGAACCCGCAAACCACTTCATCGGCGATCAGCAGCACATCATATTTCTGGAGCACGGCCTGAATCTTAGGCCAATATCCGGCGGGCGGCGGGGTAATGCCGCCGGTTCCAAGCACCGGCTCGGCAATGAACGCGCCAACCGTTTCCGGACCTTCGGCAATAATGAGTGCCTCCAGTTCGTCGGCGCGGCGCTGCGAAAACGCTTCCTCGGTTTCTCCGGGCAATGCACCCCGGTAGAAATGCGGAACGCCAGTCCGGAGGATGCCGGAAACCGGCAGGTCCATGTGATCGTGGTAGAAGCTCAGGCCCGTCATGGAGCCGGCAACAACGGAACACCCGTGATAACCGCGCTCCCGTGCGATGATCTTCTTCTTCTGCGGCATTCCGCGAAGATTGTTGTAGTACCAGACGATTTTCGCCTGGGTCTCGTTCGCGTCGGAGCCTGACAGGCCGTAAAAGACTTTCGACATGTTTCCCGGCGCCATTCTAACGAGCCGATCGGAAAGACGCGCCAGCTCTTCTGTCGTGTGAGCGGCGTAAGAATGGTAGTAGGCAAGCTTGTAAGCTTGTCGTGCGATCGCCTCGGCGACTTCGGTGCGACCGTAACCGATGTTCACGCAATAGAGACCGGCAAACCCGTCGATGAACTCCCTGCCGGTCGCGTCCTTTATACGAACGCCCTTGCCCGTTTCCATGATGGTAGGATCGGTATCACCCGATGCGTAATCCTTAAGATAGGTGAAAGGGTGGAGAACCGTTCTGCGGTCCATTTCTGCGATTTCAGCAATATTCGTCATCGTCATTTCCTTACGCGGCCAGTCCGCCGAAGCACACATATTTGAGTTCCATGAATTCCTGCAGGCCGTGGCGTGAGCCCTCCCGTCCCAGCCCTGACTGTTTCCAGCCACCAAACGGAATAGGCGCACCGGTAAACGATGCGGTGTTGATACCCACCATTCCATATTCGAGCGTGTCCGAAAGGCGCATCGCGCGGTTCAGATCGCGGGTGTAGACGTAGGCCGCGAGCCCCATCTCGCTTGCATTCGCGCCGGCACGAACCTCTTCCTCGCTCGTGAAACGAAGAACCGGCGCTACCGGACCGAAGGTCTCTTCCAACGAGACGAGCATCTCGTGGGTGACATCAGCCAGCAGGGTCGGGGCGACAAAATTTCCAAGTGCGGGATCAGGGATTTCGCCCACGAGCAACCGCGCGCCCTTGTTGATTGCATCTTCGATATGAAGACGGCATTTTTCGACGACCGACGTCTTCGTCATCGGTCCAATGTCGATACCCACCTCAAACCCCTGCCCCACCCTCAGCGCCTCGACGCGGCACTGAAGCCTCTTCACGAAAACCTCGTAAATGCCATCCTGGACATAGATGCGGTTTGCAGCGAGACAGTCCTGTCCTGATGTCGTGAATTTCGCGCCAACGCAGCCTTCCACCGCCTCATCGAGATCGGCGTCGTCGAAGACGATGAAGGGCGCATGGCCGCCGAGTTCCATGGAGACCTTTTTGACTGTGGCGGCCGCTTTTGTAAGAAGAAGGCGGCCTACCTCGGTCGATCCGGTGAAGGAAAAAGCCCGCACGCGTTCGTCGGCAAGCAGCCCATCTGTCAGAAGCTTGGGCTCGCCGGTCAACACCTGGAGGACACCGCGCGGGAACCCGGCGCGGTGAGCGAGTTCGGCCAGCGCCAGTGCCGACAAGGGCGTTTCGACGGCCGGTTTCACGATGACCGGGCATCCCGCAGCAAGTGCCGCAGCTGCCTTTCTTGCGATCATGGCGCTTGGGAAGTTCCATGGCGTGACGGCGGCGCTGACACCAACCGGCTGCATGGAAACGAACAGGCGGCTGGCAGGCTTGTGGCTGGGGATCGTCTCGCCATATGCCCGCTCGCCTTCGGCTGCGAACCATTCGATGAAGCCAACACCGTAAAGGATTTCTGCCTCGGACTCTGCAAGGGGCTTGCCCTGTTCCGCAGTCAGGATTGTGGCCAGATCACGCGCATGTCGACGGATGAGGCCCGCCCAGGATAAGATAATCTTACCGCGCTCACCGGCAAGGAGAGCTCGCCAGGTCTTGAAGGCGTTCTCGGCCGCGTTGATCGCTTTATCAAGCATCTGCACATCGCAATCGCCGACATGGGCAATTTCATCACCGGTTGCCGGGTCAGCAACTCCGGTCGCACTTTTGGATTCTAACCACTGGCCATCGATATACGGCTGAGACCGCAGCAATTCCGGGTCGTTAAGATGTCCTAGGGCGCGTCGCGCCGTCATCGCTGCCTCAAGCATTTTCTTCGTGCCCTCTTTCTGATGGATGAAGCTTATGTTCATTCCCGCGCACTATTTCGCCAAGGTTAGTTGCCAAATCGCAGAAATCCTGCTTTTGTTGCGCTGATGACGAAGAAATTATGCGGATTTTTCGATGAACCTTGATCGCCTTGATGCTCGCCTGCTCAGCATCATGCAAACCCACAATCGCCACAGCAGCGAAGAGCTGGGTGCCATGGTCGGTCTCTCGGCCACAGCGGTCCAGCGTCGCCTGAAGCGACTGCGCGAAAAGGGAGTAATCGAGGCAGATGTGTCGATCGTAACACCGAAAGCGGTCGGCCGACCCATCGCGATGCTTGTGCTTGTGTCGCTTGAGCGCGAAAGGGCTGACATTGTTGACCGCTTCAAACAGTCGATCCGCCATACGCCGGAGGTGATGAACGGGTACTACGTCACGGGAGAATCAGACTTCGTGCTCATCGTGACCGCACAGAGCATGGAGGACTACGAAGGTTTTACCCGGAAGTTCTTCTATGAGAACCCTGACATCAAGGGCTTCAAGACAATGGTTGTAATGGATCGGGTCAAAACCGGGTTCTCGGTGCCGATCGATTTGGATGTCTTTTCGTGACTCCCCTGAGCCGAGCCTCCGGCTGACAACGCTCAAGGCCGCCCGCTAGGCGCCGGAGGTATTATGAGCGATTTTAGTTCAACTCGCTTCCGCCAAAAAATCAGGAATTGCGCGACAGCGGCATGCTCTCTTGATGTCGTTCGAGGCACGCCGAGATCGCCCGCAAACGTATCCCCTTCCACGCCTGATTACCCTCCTCCTCCAACGCAGCGAGCATTCTCGGTTGAGCGCTGTACGTGGGAGTACAAGCTTAGCGCCAGATCGCGCTCAGGCGGCAGACGATCCCCGAGACTCCAGCCCTTCTGCCTCGATGAAATCCTTCAGTACAATACTCATAGCCCTTCCTTGAAACTTTTCTCGCAACCAATTTGATCTATATTGACACCAAAATCGAAACCAATTCTATATTGATCGCGCGTCGATAAACCAGGATTGGTAGCAAATGGTGCCGAACGTGAAATCAAATCCAGTAAAACAACCCTACACGGAAGCCTCGGCCGACGCGATCGCCGTCGCAGGCAAAGTGCCGATGCAACTGTTCATCGGTGGTGAATGGCTGTCAGCGAAAGACGCCCGCGCGCTTGACGTGGTTGATCCGTCGACCGCCACCGTGATTGCGAAAGTCGCCGATGGAGATGTCGCCGACGCGGTAGCTGCTGTCGATGCCGCAGCCGCGGCGGCAGACGCTTGGAAGGCAACCTCCCCTCGCCGTCGGTCCGACAGCCTCATGAAATGCCTCCACTTGATGTTAGAGCGTTCGGACTGGCTTGCCAGTTTGATTTCGGCTGAGAACGGCAAGGCTCGGCCCGATGCCCGGTCGGAAGTGACGGTGACGTACGCGGCAGAGTTCGTCCGTTGCTATGCTGAAGAAGCTGTCCGGCCTCCGGATGAATTCGGTCTCGCGCCGTCTGGGGTCAACCAGATCATTGTGAACCATGAACCGATTGGCGTCGCCGTATTGGTAACACCATGGAACTTCCCTGCCGCAATAGCGACTCGCCTGGCTCCCGCGCTGGCTGCCGGCTGCACCTGCATCCTCAATCCGGCCGCAGCGCCGGTCGCCGCCTTCGACACCGAAGACGAAGTTGTCCGGATGGCGAACGACACCGAGTACGGACCGGTCGCTTATCTGTTCAGCCGCGACTGGAAACGGGCGCTCGCCGTCGCGGGAGGATCGAGAGCGGGATGGTCGGGATCAATCGCGGCGTCGTTTCCGACGCGGCCGCTCCGTTCGGCGGCATGAAGCAAAGCGGTCTGGACCGCGAGGGCAGCCACCACGGCATGCTCGAGGATCTCGAAACGAATCCATCGCAGCGACTGGTGACCACCATCGATTGCGACAGGTATGCGATCCGTCGGTCGACGGCGGACCGGATTGAAGTCTTCCGTTCAACAACAACGAGAGGGAATGCAGAATGAACGCCTTCAGAAGAACTCGCGCCAAGCTACTCGGATGCATCGCGGCCATTGCGGCCGTGGGCACTCTTCTCGCGCCTGCCGAGGCCTTAGCGGGGAAAGTGGTAGACAGCATCAAGCAGAAAGGGAACCTAGTCTGCGGCGTCGGCCAGGCTGTGCCCGGCTTCTCTGCGCCTGCGACAAACGGCGAACTGGCCGGAATCGACATCGATTTCTGCAAGTCCATGGCGGCCGCGATCCTGGGTGACGCAACAAAGGTAAACTATCGCCAGACTTCCTATTCGGACCGCTTCGTGCTTCTCGCCTCTGGCGAAATCGACGTCCTGGCACACGACACCACGACCACCTTGAACCGCGAAGGCGCCCAGAAGGTGCGCTTCACGTCTCCGAACTACTTCGACGGTTACACTTTCATGGTGCCGAAATCGCTCGGGATCGACAGCCCCGATAAGCTCGCAGACGCCACTGTCTGCATCCTTCAGGGGTCCACATTTGAGGTGAACACGGAGAACTTCTTCAAGTCACGCGGCCTGAAGTACACTCCGCTCGTTCTCGGCACATGGGAGCAGCTCGACGCCGCGTTCTTTGGCGGCCGTTGTGACGCCTTCGGAGGCAATTACGGCAATCTCGCAGGATCGCGGGCGGCCCATGGCAATGCCGACGACTATGTCATCTTCCCGGAATTCATCACCTTGGAACCTTACGCGCCGGCGGTCTACGGCGGCGATGACGAACTCTTCCTGACTGCCCGTTGGGTGATGTTCGCCCTCGTCGAGGCCGAACGACTCGGCATTACCCAGGGCAACGTCCAGGAGATGGCCTCCTCTTCGACCAATCCTGAAATTCAGCAACTGATCGGGAAGACGCCCGGCAACGGTAAGGACCTCGGTCTATCTGAAGACTGGGTTGTGAAGATCGTCTCAGCGGTCGGCAACTACGGCGAAAGCTTCGAACGCAATCTTGGCAAGAGCTCCCCGCTTAAGCTGGATCGCGGCCTCAATGCCATTTGGACCAAGGGTGGCCTGATGTATGCGGCTCCCTTGAGATGATCTCTCGGACCCATATGAACGGTCTGGTTTTTGTAGCGACAGCCATCGCCATGGTGACATGGCTGTCGCTCAATTTCTCAGCGAACCTCGCCGCCCGGGGTATGACGATCGACTTCGGGTTTCTTACCGCGCCCACGTCATTCCCCATCGGAGAATCCCTGATCGCCTACAGTTCAGGCGACACGTATCTGCGGGCGTTGACCGCCGGGTTGCTGAACACCATACATCTCGCGCTGTCGAGCATTGTCCTCGCGACTATCTTCGGCATCGCTGTTGGTCTGACGGCTCGCATCGGACACCCGCTGCTGACCAGTGCGGCCAAGACATTTGTGGAGTTCACTCGGAACGTTCCGCTC
The DNA here is from genome assembly GCF_964252905.1 of Pararhizobium sp. LjRoot255. Taxonomy (NCBI): domain Bacteria; kingdom Pseudomonadati; phylum Pseudomonadota; class Alphaproteobacteria; order Hyphomicrobiales; family Rhizobiaceae; genus Pararhizobium; species Pararhizobium sp. LjRoot255. The sequence continues at coordinate 1,355,347 of NZ_CAXUPQ020000002.1, read as the reverse complement.
CTGTTGATACTCGTGGTCTGCGCGACGACTGTACGCGGACTGCCCGCTCCTCGGCAAGCCTGGACACTTTTCGACGGATTGGTCCTTTCGAGTAGAGGACTATACGCGCCGATGCCGGTCTTCGCCAACGCATGGCTTTCGGGAACTGCCGCCCTGTTCCTGATGGTAGTTACCGCTGTGGTGTGGAAACGCTCAGTGAGGGCCAGAGGCCGCTCCGGCAACTTCCCGTTGGCCAGCCGCGTTGCGTTGGCCGCCTGCGCTGCAGGCTTTGCAGCGCTTGCCGTCTGGATCGGCCTGACGACCTCGATGGACTGGCCGAAGCTCATGGGCTTTAACTTTCGAGGTGGCTGGAGCGTGACACCGGAGTACCTGGCCATGATGTTTGGCCTCAGTTTCTACACGTCTGGCTTCATAGCCGAGATCGTTAGAGGCAGCCTCGCAGCGATCCCGAAAGGCCAGCCTGAAGCAGCCGCATCGCTCGGCCTAAACATTCTGCTTTCCCTTTGGCTTGTTCTTGCGCCGCAGGCGATCCGGATAATGCTTCCGGCTCTGGCTAATCAGTATCTGAACCTGATCAAGAACACGACATTGGCGGTGCTCATCGGATTTCCTGACCTCGTGTCCGTTGGCAACACCGCGCTCAACCAGACCGGGCGTGCGATCGAAACCGTCAGCATCTACCTGCTGATCTACCTGTCCCTTAGCCTGATCACGTCGATGGTCTCTCGTCGGCTCGAAAAGCGCGCGCAAATGGTGAAGTTATGAGTGAACTTGCCGCCCCCGCGGCTGTCCGCGAAGGACCCTCCTTCACGAAGCGGATCGGCCCCCTGTTCAACCCCTGGCCCCATGCCCTAGTTACGATTCTCGGTGTAATGTTGATCGCCTACGGGGGCGTCGAGTTCATCCGATGGGCCATCATTGACGCGACCTTCAGGATCGCGACCCCTGACGAGTGCCGTGCCACGGGCGGTGCCTGCTGGTCGATGCTGCGGGCACGTTACAACATCATCCTCTTCGGCAGCTATCCTCCAGAGGAATACTGGCGTCCTAGCCTCGTGACCTTGATTATCCTGGTCTTGCTCGTGGCGAGCGGTTTCAGAGCCTGCTGGAGGCCGTGGTTGGCGTTCGCATGGGTCGGCGCGATGATCGCGAGCGCCGTTCTCATGAGCGGCGGTCTGCCGGGTCTGCCATATGTTTCGACAAGCAAGTGGGGAGGCCTTCCCCTCACCGTGGGTTTGTCGGCATTCGGCATCATACTGGCGCTGCCGCTGTCGGTCCTGATCGCCCTCGGCCGTCGCTCGAAGGTCAGGATCGTCAAACGATTTTGCGATGCCTATGTCGAGATTGTTCGGGGAGTGCCATTACTCGCGGTTCTCTTCGTCGCATCTACGATGCTGCCTTTCTTCCTTCCGTTTGGGGGAAACATAGATACCGTTGCGCGTGCTCAGATAGCACTTGTGCTGTTCCAGGCGGCCTATCTCGCGGAGGCGATCAGGTCCGGCCTCGACGCCGTTCCGCATGGCCAGTCGGAGGCTGCCGCCAGCCTTGGCCTTCGCCACGGCCTCATCTCTCGTCTAATAGTTCTGCCACAGGCATTCCGCATCGCCCTGCCGGCGATCATCAACACTTTCATCGAGTCCATCAAGGACACGACACTGATCAGCGTGATTGGTCTTGTAGATGTGCTCGGCGGTGCTCGTGGTGCGATCGCAGATGGCGTCTGGATGGGGTTCTACCGCGAAGCTTACCTTGCCGTTGGCGCGGCCTTCTTCGCCTTCTGCTTCATCTTGTCACTGCATTCCCGGCGTCTCGAGGAGGAGTTCGCCCTTGAGCGCAGATGATCGACAGCGCCATCGAACCCCATTCGAGGCTGCTCTAAACAAACCATATCTGGAGACAACAATGCCCTTATCTACCGCCGCCCGCGACGCGGATACGATCGCGCTCTGCCCGCCGCTGGTCATCACTGAAGGACAGATCGAGGAGTTGGTAACCGCCTTCGAAAGGACGCTCGAAGACACAGCTCGATGGATCGCCGACGGCAAACTCACTTACTGAGATCGCGATGACGCCAACGTGACCACTGTTCGCCACGGCGACAATCAACAGAAGGAGCAATAGAATGAGGGGGACAAGAATGAGTGCGGTCAATCGGCAGCGAGATGTAAAGGCGATGCAAGTGCCTGTTACCGACGTCGCAGTCGAAATCACGGGATTGAGCAAGTGGTACGATGAATTCCAGGTCCTTTCCGACATCAACCTCAAGATCATGAAAGGCGAGCGGATCGTCGTCGCCGGCCCGTCCGGGTCCGGCAAATCGACTATGATCCGCTGCATAAACAGGCTTGAGGAACACCAGGAAGGGCGCATCGTCGTTGACGGAGTCGAACTTACGAACGATCTCAAGAAAATCGACAAAGTCCGCCGGGATGTGGGAATGGTGTTCCAGCAGTTCAATCTGTTTCCTCATCTCACCATTCTTGAAAACTGCACACTTGCGCCGATTTGGGTCAGGAAGATGCCCAAGGGACAGGCGGAGGAGCGCGCGATGCACTTCCTTGCCCGAGTGAAGATACCCGAACAGGCGAACAAATACCCTGCTCAGCTCTCGGGTGGGCAACAGCAGAGAGTGGCTATCGCGCGTTCACTTTGCATGAACCCGAGTATCATGTTGTTCGACGAACCCACATCGGCGCTCGATCCGGAGATGGTCAAGGAAGTGCTCGATACTATGGTTGGGCTTGCTGAGGAAGGTATGACGATGATCTGCGTCACGCACGAAATGGGCTTTGCACGTCAGGTTGCCGACAGGGTCATATTCATGGATCAGGGTCAGATCGTCGAACAAAACACGCCCGCCGAGTTTTTCGATAACCCTCGGCATGAACGCACCAGGACTTTCCTAAGCCAAATACTGCGCTGACGTCCTTGGCATCTACGGTGAAGACAAGGCCTTGCTGATCGATCCTAGCAACGCCGCGCCTTGCCGCCTTGTCGATTCAACCCATAAACTTCACCACCCCATGGCGGGGCTTCTGCATCCAGGGAAAAATCATGCTTCACGCAGCGAAACTTAGTCAAAAGAAGGACTTCTACATCGACGGGCAATGGAGGGCGCCGATTCAAAGCCGCACGATAGACGTCATCAATCCGGCGACGGAAGAGGCCTATGCCATGGTTTCGGCGGGCACGCCGGGGGATATCGACCTGGCGGTGGCCGCCGCGCGCGCCGCCTTTGAAAGCTGGAGCCAGACAAGCCGGGAGGAGCGCCTCATCTATCTCGACAAAATCGCCGAGATCTACTCCAGGCGCATGGAGGAAATGGCGGAAGCCATCTCCACCGAAATGGGGGCGCCCATCAAACTTGCCCGCGAGGCCCAGGCAAGTGTCGGCCTTTCACACATCAAGGCTTTCATCAGCGCCTTCAAAGCCCATCACTTCGAAAGCGTGCCGGACAAAACCAATCCCGATCAGAAAATTGTGCATGAGCCGATCGGCGTGTGCGGCCTGATCACTCCATGGAACTGGCCCATGAACCAGATTTCGCTCAAGGTGATTCCGGCGATTGCGGTCGGCTGCACGGTGGTCCTGAAGCCATCGGAAATAGCCCCCATGTCGGCAATGCTTTTCGCCGAATTCGTCCATGAGGCGGGTGTGCCTGCGGGGGTGTTCAACCTGGTCAACGGTGAGGGCACCGTTGTCGGCGAAGCCCTTTCGAACCACCCGGATGTGGACATGATGTCCTTTACTGGCTCGACGCGTGCTGGCATTGCGGTCTCCCGCGCGGCGGCCGCGACGGTCAAACGTGTATCGCTGGAACTGGGCGGCAAATCACCAAATCTCGTTTTTGCCGATAGCGACCTGCCGGCCGCGATCCAGCGCGGCGTTGCACAGTGCTTCGAAAACAGCGGACAGTCCTGCAACTCGCCCACCCGCATGCTGGTGGAGCGCTCGGTGTATGATCAAGCCGTCACCTTGGCCAAAGCTTCCGCCGAAACGATCAAGGTTGCCGACCCCCGCAAGGATGGGGACCATATCGGCCCGGTGGTTTCCGAGCTGCAATTTAACAGAATCCAAGCCTTGATCCAAAAAGGTATCGACGAAGGTGCGCAACTGATTCATGGCGGCCCCGGTCGTCCCGAAGGGGTCAATCGAGGCTACTATGTACGCCCGACGATTTTCGCCGGCGTCAACAATGAGATGACTGTTGCCCGGGAAGAGATCTTCGGGCCAGTGCTAACCATGATCCCTTTCGACACCGAGGAAGATGCCATCCGGATCGCGAATGATACGCCCTACGGCCTCTCAGGTTACATCCAGACAGGGGATCCGGAGCGGGCAAAGCGCGTATCGCGACGCATTCGCGCCGGGATGATCCAGGTTAATGGTGCGGCGCGCGCGCCGGGCACGCCATTCGGTGGGTACAAACAATCCGGCAACGGCCGCGAGGGCGGTGAATGGGGCCTCGAGGACTTCCTTGAGGTGAAGCTGATCAGCGGTTGATAGGCCGGGGGATTGCTCCAACCGGTGCCGGAGATCAGGGAGAACGCCGACAACCGTTGAAGTGAAGTCCGCGACGAATCCGACCCGGAAGCACGATTGGCTATGACCGGCCCCTACGGACTTTTTTCTACAGGCTTTTTCCGACCCGGAAACGGATGCATGCGCCGTTTGGCTAGGCGCATTCCTTGAGGACTCTTGGACCCTGGAATCCATCATCGAGGCCGCGCGGGCGCAAGGCCGCCACGGCGACTGTGTATCTCGTAACGGGCCTCCCTCTGAGATACAACGGCTTAACAGACTTCGGGCAGCCTTTCTCACTTTTGTGGAAGGTTGAATATCGGCCGTCAGGTTGCTCAGACCCGGTCGGCCTCGCTGCGAGATGACGCTATCTCTGCCGCGCCACCGCGCCATTCGTTGATCAGCATGTCGCGGAACCGCAGGGCCGAGGGCGACAGCCGCGCACCTCGGCGTTCTACGAGGCCAATCGATCGCACCACTACCGGGTTTTCCAACTGCACTGTCGCAATCAGCGGGTGTTCGCGTTGCGGCGTGGCAAGCCGGGGTAGGACCGAAATGCCCAACCCGGCCTCGACCAGTCCCAAAGACGTTGACAGGTGGTTCACCTCGTAAAACCAGTTCAGGTTCAGCCGCAGATCTGCCATTGCCAGCGCTTGGTCCAACACCGCGCGGTTGCCCGATTTCTTGGACACGCCGATCAGCGGTTGCCCCTCCAGCGCCGACCATGGCAGGGTTTTTTCCGAGGCAAACGGATGGTCACGTCGGCAGGCAAGGACGAACGGATCCTCCATCAGCGGTGTAAAGGTCAAATCGTCCCGCGTCGCCCCGGTGATGTTGATCCCGAATTCCACCTCGCCATTGGCTACGGCATCAAGACCTTCATTGGCGGACAAGTCCATGATACGAAAACGGATTCCGGGAAAACGATGGTTGAATGCCTCGATCACGCGCGGCAGAAAGTAGAACGCGGCGGTTGGCACCGAAGCCAGCGTGACCTGCGCGCGATGTCGCCCGCCCAACTCGGAAATCGACAGGATCGATTCCTCAAATTCATCGACCAGACGGCGAACCAGCGGGGCCAGTTCGCGCCCGATCTGAGTGGGCGCGACACGCCGTGTCGTGCGTTCGATCAATTGCGCGCCTACAGCGTCTTCCAGCCCGCGGATGCGCCGCGACAGCGCCGGCGGCGACAGATGCAGCACCGTTGCAGCCTCGTGAAACGACGACAGGTCGAGGACCGCTAGAAAGGCGCGCAAGTCCAGAAATTCGAAATTATTTCTCATATCGGAATAATGTACGAATTCTTCGCAATTAACAACACAGTAGTTTTGGCTCACTCTAGTCCATGGAGACGGCGCGATGTTGCCGCAGGAGAGAATCACACATGGACGACCAGATACGCATTCCTTGCGTGCTGATGCGCGGCGGCACCTCGAAAGGTCCGTTCTTTCTGAACAGCGATCTGCCCAGCGACCCCCGGCAACGTGACGAGTTGCTGATCGAGATCATGGGATCGGGCCACCCGCTGGAAATTGACGGGCTCGGCGGCGGCAATTCGCTGTCATCCAAGGTCGCCATTGTCGGGCCGTCGACGCGCGACGGAGCCGATGTGGATTACCTGTTCGCGCAGGTGAAGGTTCTGGAACGCGCGGTCGATACCGGGCCGAACTGCGGCAACATGCTGTCGGCGGTCGGGGCCTTTGCCATCGAAAAGGGGCTGATTTCGGCGCAGAGGGGCGAAACCAGCGTGCGCGTGCATAATGTGAACACCGGCAAGATCATCGAGGCGCGGATTCAGACACCGGGTGGCGAGCTGCGCTATCAGGGCGAAACCGCGATCGACGGCGTGCCGGGCACGGCCGCGCCGGTCTATCTTGCCTTCCTTGAAGCAGTGGGGGCAAAGACCGGTATGCTGCTGCCTTCGGGCACACCGCAGGAAATCATCAACGGCGTCCCCGTCTCGCTAATCGACGGCGCAACCCCCGTGGTCATCGCGCGGTCCGAGAATTTCGGTCTGACCGGATCCGAAAGCGCGGCGGAACTGGATGCCAGCACGGAATTCATGGCCCAGCTTGAGGAAATCAGGATCGAAGCCGGGCGGCGGATGGGTCTTGGCGATGTCCGCGACTCGGTTCTGCCCAAACCCGTCTTGATCGGGACGCCGCGCAACGGTGGCACGCTGGCCGTGCGCTATTTCACGCCGCATGCCTGCCACACGTCGCTGGCCACAACCGGGGCCGTGTCGATTGCCATTGCCGCGACGCTGCCCGACAGCATTGTTGGCGCCATGCTGCCCGAACTGAGCTTTCCGGCCGACCTGACGCTGGAACATCCGACCGGGCGCATAGATGTCCGCGTCGAACGGGACGAAACCACGCTTGACCCGGTCGTCTTCATCACCCGCACCTGCCGGCGACTGTTTGAAGGAGCCGCGCTGGTTCGGCGCAAAAACTGACTTAGCTATGGGCGCTGTGTGGCGTCGCAGACTGTTTTACCAAGGGAGGAGAACACATGCTTAAATTCACTCGTCGATTTGCACTTGCCGTAAGCGTGGCGACTATGTCGCTTGCCGCACTGCCCGCCATGGCGCAGGACTATCCGTCCAAGCCGGTGACCATCGTTGTGTCCTATGCCGCGGGTGGCGGCACCGACGCCATCGCGCGCGTCTTTGCGGCGCGGTTCGAAAAGGCGCTTGGCGGTCGCGTCATCGTGGAAAACCGTCCCGGCGCCGCGGCCAACATCGGCACCGATGTCGTCGCCAAATCCGATCCCGACGGCTACACGCTGCTGATCGGCAACCAGGGTCCGATGGTCGTCAATCCGCATATCTTCAAGCTGCGTAACGACCCGGCCGAGACGCTGGACCCCATCGCCATGATCGCCGACGCCACGCTGGTCGTCGTCGCCGGTCCGCGCCTGCAAGTCAATTCGATGCAGGAACTGCTGAAGCAGGCGAAGGCAGGCGAACTGGTCTATGGCTCGGCGGGCAATGCCTCGGCCAGCCATGTCGCCACGCTGCTGATGGGCCAGATGGCCGACATCAAGCTGAAGCACGTACCCTATAAAGGCGCAGGCCCGGCGATTAACGACCTCTTGGGCGGTCATATCGATTTCATGGTGACGACCGTGCCGTCGGTGATCGGTCTGATTCGGGATGGCACGCTGAAGGCGCTGGCCGTGACCGGCAAAGACCGCTTTGCTGCGCTGCCCGACGTGCCGACCGTGGCCGAATCCGGCCTGCCCGAATACAGCGCCTCGGCTTGGTATGGTCTTTTGGGACCCAAAGGTCTGCCGGGGGATGTGCGCACCAAGGTGGCCGATGCCACCGCTGAAACGCTGGCCGATCCGGCCTTCATCGAGAGCCTGCGAAAGGACGGTGGCGTTCCGTCGCACCTCGTCGGTCAGGCGTTTGCCGACTTCATGGCTGCCGAGCGCACCCGTTGGGGCGAGGTCGTCAAGGCCGCAGATATCAAGGTGGAATAAGCCATGACCCAAGAGGTTATCCACGTTGATCTCCCCGCTCGTCCGCCAACCCCGCCTGTCTCCCCGCCGTCGTACCCATGGCTCGGCCGCGAAAGGCTGGCTGGTCTCAGCCTCGTGGTATTTGGCCTCTTCGCGCTTTGGGCAGGTTCCGACCTGCCCTTCCAGGGCGAGGGTGGCGTCGGCTCGGGCCTGTTGCCGCGCGCATTGTCGATTATGATCATCCTGCTGGGGCTGATGCAGATCGCGGTGACATGGAATGACCGGGCGGAAACGACCGGAAGCTGGCCGATTCGCGACATGCTGCCGGTTCTGATCGGCGTCTTCCTGTTCGCAATCACCATCCGCGGCTATGACTTCGGCGCGTTTTCGGTGCCGGTGCTGGGCATGGCGGTGGCGACGCCTCTGTCGATCATATTCTCCGGCATCGCTGCCAAGGATGTGCGCTATGGCGAACTGCTAATCTTCGCGGCGATCCTGACCGTGGTCTGCATCGCCCTGTTCCGTTACGCGCTTGGGCTGTCGCTGGCCGTAGCGCCCTGGTTGATCGGGTACTGACATGATGGCCATGTTTGAACATCTGGGTCTGGGCCTTTCGGTAGCCTTTACCCTGCAAAATATCTTCTTCTGCTTCATCGGCTGCCTGATCGGCACGCTGGTGGGCGTGTTGCCGGGCGTAGGCCCGGTGGCGACAATCTCGATCCTCTTGCCGGTCACGCTGTCGCTGGACCCGACCGGCGCGCTGATCATGCTTGCCGGCATCTATTACGGCGCGCAATATGGCGGCTCGACCACGGCAATCCTGGTCAATATCCCCGGCGAGGCGACGGCGGTGGTCACCGCCATCGACGGGCATGAAATGGCCAAGAAGGGGCAGGCGGGTGTTGCGCTGGGGCTGGCGGCGATCGGCTCTTTCATCGCGGGCACCGTCGCGACCATCGTCATCGCGGCGCTGGCGATACCGATGACCAAGCTTGGGCTCCTGTTCGGCCCCGCCGAATACTTTTCGCTGATGATTATGGGTCTGGTGCTGGCGGTGGTCTTGGCGCATGGCTCTCTCGTCAAGGCGCTGGCGATGATCGTCGCGGGGGTTCTGCTGTCCTGCGTCGGCGCCGATATGGAAACCGGGCGCGAACGGATGACCTTCGGGCTGCAAATGCTGACCGACGGCATCGAGTTCGTGGTGCTGGCAATGGGCGTCTTCGGCTTTGGCGAGATCTTCAAGAACCTTGCCGACCCGGAAAAGCGCGACGTCATGCGCGGCACGATTGGACGGCTGCTACCGACCCTGACAGAACTGCGCCAGAACCTTGGCGCGATCCTGCGCGGAACCGGCCTTGGCTCGATCCTGGGCGTGCTGCCGGGCAATGGCGCGATCCTTGCGCCCTTTGCCAGCTATGCGCTGGAAAAGCGTATTTCAGACCGGCCGCAGGATTTCGGCAAAGGCGTGCCGCAGGCTGTCTCCGGCCCGGAATCGGCCAATAACGCCGGGGCGCAGACCTCGTTCATCCCGCTGTTGACATTGGGACTGCCGCCGAACGCGGTCATGGCGCTGATGGTCGGCGCGATGATGATCCAGGGCATCGTCCCCGGCCCGCAGGTGATCCAGAATAACCCTGACCTGTTCTGGGGTCTGGTCGCGTCGATGTGGATTGGCAACCTGATGCTGGTCGTCATCAACCTGCCACTGATCGGTGTGTGGGTGAAGCTGCTGAAAGTGCCCTACCGCCTGCTGTTCCCGGCGATCGTGGCCTTCTGCTGCATCGGCCTGTTCTCGATCTCGAACGACGCGGGTCAGGTCATCATGGCGGGCATCTTAGGGCTGCTGGGCTTTGCGCTTTACAAGTTGCAGTTCGAGGTGGCGCCGCTTGCCCTTGGCTTCGTGCTGGGCCGCCTGCTCGAGGAAAAGCTGCGTCAGGCGCTGATCATCTCGGACGGCAGCATGACCACCTTCCTGACCTCGCCGCTGTCGGCTGTCCTGCTGCTGATCGGCCTTGTCGCGCTGATCATTGCTGTCCTGCCCTCAATGCGCAAATCGCGCGACGAGATCTTCACGGACTGATGACTTGCGGACACGGCCTTCGGGTCGTGTTCCTTCTTGCATATTTCAGGAACCACAGGAGGAACTCATGGAAGTGACCGGAATGCTCACGGGTGCACAATTGCTGGCCCATGTCGGTTTTCCCGCGACCGAGGTGCTTGGACCCGATGCGTCCGAAGACCAGATCCAGGCGATGATCGACCGCCACGGCCTTGTCTTCGTCAAGCCCGTCTTTCGCGGCGGCGTCGGCAAGAAGGGCAAGGCCGGGTTGATCGGCAAGGCCCGCGACCTGCGCACGGCCCTGGCGGAAAAGGAACGGCTGTATTTCGCGGAACACCGCCACGGTAACGCTACCGCCAAGGCCAATGGAGTCACCTTCGAAGCGGGCGTTCCGGCCGAGCATGAGATCTATTTTTCGATCACTGACGACACCCGATATCGCGCACCGACAATGACAATCACCCATCGCGGCGGCGTCGATATCGAAGAGCTGGACAAGACCGAAATCGTCTCGATCCCCTTCGATGCCCTGACCGGGTTAAAGGCGTTTGTCGTGGCCAATGCGCTGACTGATATCGGCGCGCCGAAAGAGGTGATTTCGCCGCTGGTCCAGCATCTGCCAAAGCTGTGGGAGCTGATGCACCACTACGGAATGACCACGCTGGAGCTGAACCCGATCCGCATGCGGCCGGGCAAGGAAGGGCGCTTGACGCCGATTGCCTGTGACTTCAAGTGCGGGTTCGACCGCGACGATCCTCGTGTTGGTCGCCTGGGCCTGCCGCCGCATCTTTTTGCTGCCGACATTTCGGATTTCGAACAAGAAGTGAACCAGCTGCGGACCCACCAGGGTCAATCGGATGTGTTCGTGATCAACGAAGCCGGCAGCATCCTTGCGCCGACCTTTGGCGGCGGCGCAAACAGCCTTGTGACCGAGGTTCTGGGCGAGGCCGCGATCATCTCGTCCGATTTTGGCGGTAACCCGCCCTATGAGAAGATGAAGGCGGTGGCCGCGATCTGCTATCGCCATTTCCTGAAACAAACCAACGTGCTGTTCATCATCGGCGGCAAGTCGAACAACACCGACATCCTCGAAACCTTCCGGGGCATGGGCGACGCGCTGCGAGAACATTTTGCCAAGCATGGGCCGGTGCCGCTCTACGTCGTCGTCGGGCGCGGCGGTCCGAACCTGGTGCGCGGCATGGGCAATCTGGCCGATACGCTAGACAGTCTGGGCGTGCCGTACCGCTTCTTCGGCTTCGACAGCGCGATTTCCGAGGTCGTGAATTACGCCAAGCGCATCGACGACTGGATGCGCACCGGCGGGCGCGAGCAGATCGCACGCTCCATGAACATCGCGGCCTAGGGAGAAAGCCATGCGACAACAAGCAATTTCCGGCCTACCTTATTTCCTTGGCCTTGACCGGCTCGAAGCCATCGCCTCACCCGAGGATCGTGTTTGCGTGCTGAATATCCTTGGCGGCGAAAGCCGCACCGTGACCCCGGTCAGCAATGCCTTTTCCGGCGGCAACGTTGTCTTCGGCACCTCGCCCGGCCGTTCGGGTCAGGTGCTGAAGACGCCTGCCGGCGATATCCCGGTGTTCAACACCGTGCTGGAGGGCATTCGCGCCGGTCACAGCTTCAACACTGGCGTGGTCTATCTGCCGCCGGCTGGTGTGCGGGACGGCGTGGCAGAACTGATCCGCGTAAATCCTGACCTGCGCAAGATCGTCATCATCACCGAAAAGATCGCCGTGCATGACGCACGCGAAATTCGGGCGATGGCGCAGGCGAATGGCATCGATATCATCGGCGGCAATTGTCTTGGCGTGGCCGACAGCTGGAACCGCGTCCGCATCGGCGGCGCCTTGGGCGGCGATCACCCCGAGGAGTCGCTGGTCAAGGGCTCGGTCGCGATCTTTTCCAACTCGGGTGGCTTCACCACGACCATTGCACAATACCTGACCACGGCGGGTTGGGGCACGACGACGCTGATCTCGTCGGGCAAGGACGTCTATATCCAATATGCGGCGCGCGACTTTGCGCTGGCCTTTGCCAAGGATCAGCGCAGCAAGGCGGGAGTGCTCTACGCCGAACCGGGCGGCTATTACGAAAAGAACATTGACTGGCAGAAGCCGGTCGTGGCCTGCGTCGTCGGCCGCTGGAAGTCCAAGTTGACCCGCGCCGTCGGCCATGCCGGGGCGATGGCCGGCTCGGGCGACAGCGCCGAGGACAAGGAACGCTGGTTCATGGAGGCATTCGGTGTCGAGGGAATCTACACGCCCGAAACACCGCATGTTTCCGCAAAGGGAGCCCTTGTCACCAATATCGCCGATATTCCTGCGGCCCTAACAGCCGTGATGGCGCTGAACGGCATCCAGCCGGATTTCGCTCCGCGAGGGTCCTTGTCGCTCAAGCCGTGGATCGCCAACGATCAGGGCCTGACACTGCCCCCTGATCTGGTCCTGCCCACGGTCGTCGCGCCAGCGCCCTACGGTGAACAGATCGCCGTCCGGTCGCAGCAGATCGGCGCGGTGATAGCGCGGCAGTCGATGAAGGACGCCTCGGGCGCGTCGCTGATGGACCCGCAGACGCAGGTGACCAGCGTCCACGGCCACAGCGTGCTGGATCTGGCGCTGCAACCGCTTGAGGCGATGTTCGCGCTGCCCTTGGTCCACGAAATCGCCGATGCCCATGACCGAGCCTTGCTGGACGTGGCCGTGGCGGCCGAGGTCAATCTGGTCGGTGACCCGATCCTGCTGGCGGCGGATGCGGCGCGCGATGCCGGAAACTCGCCCAATACGGTCATGTCGGTGGCGGCGGCGATCACCGGCCCGCGCCGGGTTGAACGCGCGCTGGCCTGTGCCCGCGCGCTGATCACGTTGTTCGCCCAATCGGGCCTGTGCGACGGCCGGGACGACGACTTCGACGTGTCGGATATCTCGGTGGACGATGAAACCCGGGCACTGTTCCTTGCCACGCCCGAGGATGCAGATGATCCCCGACCCGAAGCCATGCTGGCCGCAATCACGGCGCGGGGCGGCAAGTCGGTGTTCCTGCGGTTTTTGCTGGGCTTTGACCAACGGCTGTCGCGCGACGCGATCTTGGCCGCGATCACCACGACCATCGCCTGGGGTCCCTTGGCGCGCAAGCGCATCAGCCGTCTGACGGCCGAGACGCTGCCGTGGTATCTGCGGCTCTACGGCGTCATGGTCGGCGCGACCATTCCGGGCGAGCATCATCGCTCTGGCAGCCTGTGGGGTATTCCGCGCGAGGAACGTTTCTCGCACTGGACCATGGCCGATATCTGCTGTCTGGCGATGACCGGCAAGAAGCCCGATCCCACCGAGGCGCTTTATGTCCAGATCCTGATCGGGCTTCTGATCTCGAACGGGCCGGGGTCGATCACGGCACAGGGGGCCAAGGGCGCGGTGTCCGCCGATGGCCCGCAGACGCCCGGCCGGGTGCAGATCAACAAGGCGATGGTCGGCTTCCTGACCCATTCCGGCTATAGCCACGGTGGTAACGGCTTCGAGGGCATGGCATTCTTGCTGGAGCAGTTCCGCGGTAAGGAGCTGAAGGACCCGACAGATCCCGCGCATGGGCTCGATCTGACGGCGATGGCACGGGAATTTGCGCTGGCCTACAAACGCGAAAAGGCGCAGGCCAAGGAACTGGGAACAGAGGTCCGCGCGCTGCCTGGCGTCCACCATCCGGTCTTCAAGGGCAAATCGGAAAACTTCGACCCGCGCGAACGGTTTATCGCTGAATTCATGGAGGAACGCGGCGAATACAACGTCTTCCACCGTTTCTACCGCGAGCTAGTGCGCCAGCTTTATGAGGTAGGGGCCAGCCGTTATGTATTCTGCGTGAACGTCGATGCGATCATCGCGGCGCTGTTGCTGGCGGTGCTGTGGAAGGATCATCAGGCCGGCAAGATGACCGACCGCAATCTGGAAACCGCCGCCTTCACCATCTTCCTGTTCGGGCGGATGATCGGTGCGGCGGCGGAAATCGACGACCACCTCAATCGGGGCCGGAACATGGACACGCGCACGCCAGCCTCGGCCTGCAAGCACGTCGTCTAAGACGGGGCTCAGCCGTCAGGTCCGCGCCTGATGGCTCATCAGCATGTTCAACCTTGTGGCCACAGCGCGCCGCGGGTTTGTTCGCGTGTGGCGGCCTCGGCCCGGTCGGGATCAGAGAAGGTCCCAGCAGGGCCGGTGCGAAAAACGGGTAGCACGCCACTCGCCCTGAAAGGCCAGCCTGCCCGAAAGGGGTTCTCTATGAAACGAAAGGTCAGGTACGAGAAAGCCAGCACGACGGCCACCGCGACGAGTGTCACCAGGGTTCCGAGGCCCTGATCGAGTGCCAACATCGTATCACCATTCGCGGTCACTTGGGTCGGCAGCTTCATGCCGAAGCGCAGAACCTGGGTGACCCCCCAACCGATAATCGAATGGGTCAAGTAGACGCTGTAGCTGACGGTCCCCAACCACACGAAGACTGGCCACTCGAGAAAGCGGCGCACAGCTGTATCCCCATGCAGGTTCGCGACGGCCACCACTGCCAGGGCGAAAAGAGGTGGTAAAAGAATCTCTGCACGTGTTCCGCCGAGACCCAAAACCGCCACAACGACGAGCGCCAGAACGCCTGCCGCTATCGGCGTCGGCGTTTTTCGGGGAAACCGAACCTGCATCGAAGCGGCCCATGCGCCCAGAAAAAAGGAGTAAATGCAGCGGATGATCGCAAAAATTGGATCTGTTTGCAGTTGCCCGCCCTCAAGCGCCAGCAAGATGATCGCCGCCAGGCCAGCCAGCACAAGGCACCACCACATGCGTAGCCGCAAGAGGCCTATCGTCAGCGCGAAGATCAGATAAGTCCAAAACTCGACAGAGATGGACCAACTCGGGATATTAAACGCGGGCTGGTTCAGAGCCACGCCCTGCAGCAGAAAAATACTGGCAAAAAATGCGCTTGCGTCGGACACAACAAAGGCAGGGCTGTTGGAAACGATGCCGGTCTTCTGTTCAAAGGCGTATTTGAGACACTCTATACCGAAGAAAACCAGGAGCGTGAACAGATGAAGCGGATAGAGGCGCCAGAACCGCCGGCGCTGGAAGCTTGCGAGATCCAAGGGGCTCGACAATCTGTTCGCGTAATTAAGAGCTATGACGAAGCCGCTGAGCACGAAGAAGAAGTCGACCATCAGGTAGCTGTGCCGGATGAAGGCGTTTTCGCTCAGCAGGCTGCCATAACGGAAATGATGGAGAGCGACGGCAAGGGCCGCGAAACCGCGCAAAGATTCGAGCGCCAGAAGTTTGGGTTTCTTCGCCATTGGGGAGGATGCTCCATCCTTGACAGCTACCGCCGCCATTTCATCACGCTGCGTCCGACGTTCGGATTTTCTGCTTCGACGGAGGCAGCCCCCGCAAGGACAGTTCATGGAAGCAGTTTCGCTCGGGAAGGCTTAAAATCCGGTATATGGGTGTCCGGTACAGCCGTGTCCCACTGTGGCTTTCAATTACCCATAAGCTCGGTTCCGATAGCTACGCAGTGCCGCAAGAAATGACGGCCGCCAGCCCAGACACCTGCACACCGGTTGCTTGACACTCCAATTTTATACTCGCATTAGTTGTAAATACGGGCTTCAACTCACAGGGGATCAAATGGCAAAAAGCTGGAACGGACCTTTCCAGGCGGCGGACTACGGGAATGCGTTGGATCTATCGATGGATTTTTATTGCGCGCAGTATTCCGATGATTTGCCGTCCAATTTTCCAGTCGCATGGCGTGGACGCAAAGAACCTCGATGTTTAACTCTGAAAGCGCCAGGCCGAACCGCATCATGCCCAACAGGAGCGCCGTGATCCTTCAGATAAAGCTCCAGCGCCTCGAAGTAGCTGAACGCGCTTTCCGATCGCACGAAGCGCAACTGCATCAGCTTGCCCGTCACGTCGTCGATGAACACAAACAGCGAGCAGGCCGGCCCACGATCCTCAAACCAGCGATGCTCGGAGTTCAATCTGCACCAATTCGCCATAGGCCTCACGCTGCAATCGCGGTTGATGAAACGTCCGGCGCTGCTTGCGCGATAGCCAGATGCCGGCCTCCGACATCCAGTGCCGCAACGTCTCGCGCGACACCGTCAGCCCATCGAGCCGGCAAGCTTCTCGGCTGCCAAAGGTTGGACCGAAATTGGCATAGTGCTCTCGAATGAGAGCCACGGCATAATCGCGAACGCCATCGCCGATCCGGTTGTTCGACGGCCGGCCGATAGCCTTGTGCCGGATCGATGCCGCACCATTCGTCCTGATCCGCTCCAGTGGCCGGCGCACCTGGCGCTAGCTTAAGCCCAGAACACGCGCCGCCGACACTATTGTCATCCGGCCGTCGACGACCTTCGACAAAACCTCGATCCGCTGCAGATCACGCTCGCTCGTCGCAATCAATCCCATCCGCAATCTCCCAGGTCATCAAAACCCGGGGAGAGTGACATTCTTACTTTGCAGAAACAGGACACTTTAACTTTGCGGCTACAGCACCCGGAGACTCCGAACTTGTGCTGATGACGAACGAGCGACGCATGCGGGAATACCGGAAGTCGAAGCGACTCTATCTCGAAGCACACATCGAATAAGGGCTGGCGGGGGCGTCGTCGATTTTATCATTTGGGCGGTCTATCCGCAGGTTACCTGTTGATCTTACCAGTCTGCAGCGCGCTACCCCGGCGATTGCCGCAACTCGCGTATCCCCAGCCTAACCTTCGCGCTGTTCCGGCGCGAGGAGATCGGCGTGATGCGCGCGCGCGACGTCGGGATGCGAACGGAGCCGGCTTTTCAGGTGGTTCTGGCCGACTTCGCGGAAGATCGGGTTGAGCGGATCGACCGTGATGCCGCGCTGCGACCCGCGCAGTTCTTGGGGCAGATCGATGACGGGGATCGAGGCGTCATATCGGGCACCGAGGAAGAAGGCGACCGAGAAGCGCTCGGCACCTGCAGGCGGCGCGACCACGTCGTGCACGTCTGCCCGCACAAAGCCGTTTGTGGCGAGTTCAAGTAGTTCGCCAGTATTGATGATGAATGTGCCTGGAACCGGCGGTGCCTCGATCCACACACCCTCCTCCGTGCGCACCCGCAGACCCGGCGTCACATCCTGAAGCAGCACGGTCACGAAGCCGCCGTCCTTGTGCGCGCCGACGCCCTGATCGGTCTCGGCCACGTCGCGGCCCGGATAGCGGATGATCTTCAGCAATTGCGACGGCTGCGGCTCATAGATCGGCGCGAAAACGTCCTCCGGCTGGCCAAGCGCTACGGCAATCGCCTTCAGCACATCGATGCCGATCCGGGTCACTTCCGCCTGATAGGCGAGCAGCAGCGGCTTCAGTTCCGGCAGCGCCGACGGCCACTGGTTCGGGCCAAACAGGCGGTGCCAGGCCGGCGTCTCCGGGCCGATCGCCACGGCCTGTCCCTCGGTATTTATATCGAGCTGTTCGCGCCAGTCCTGCTCGCCGCGCGTCTGCTCCAGGCCAGCCCGATTATAGCCGCGAAAATGCGGCGACTTCACCATTTCTATCTCGATCTTCTGTTCGAGCGGCAGCGCGAAAAAGCGCTTGGCGGCCGAAACGACATCGGCGATCAGCTTGGGACCGACGCCATGCCCGGTCAGGTAGAAAAAGCCGTGATCGTGCAATGTCCGACGCAGTTCGGCGACGAAGGCATCCCGCTCGGCCGGCGTGCCATGGAAGCGGGAAAAATCGAGCGTGGGCAGGTGTGTCTGAACAGGATGGGAATGAAGGGACATCGGTCTGTCTCATCTTTTGGCAAATGGAAATTTTGAGCCGCTGAGGCGCGGCCCGTTGTGACTAGGCTACGACGCGGCGCTGCGACTGCGGGATATGCGATGATTGACGCTGCGGGCTGCCCAGTCGCCAATCACCTGAACGGATTGAACGATGGCGACCAGGATGGCGACGACCGCCACCATGACCTCCGGCATGAAACGTTGATAACCGAAACGGATGCCGAGATCACCAAGACCACCCCCGCCGACCGTGCCGGCCATGGCGGAATAGCCGATCAGGCTCACAAGAGTGACTGTCTGGCCGGCGAAGATCCCGGGCAACGCTTCCGGCAGGAGAACCTTGCAAATGATCTGCAACGGCGTCGCCCCCATGCTTTCCGCGGCCTCTATCAGGGTCTGATCGACCTCCCGCATCGCCGTTTCGGCAAGACGGGCATAAAGAGGGATGATCGCGACGGTGAGCGGCACGATGGCCGCAAACGTACCGACCGTCGTTCCGGCGACAAGGCGTGTAAAGGGAATGATCGCCACCATCAGGATGATGAAGGGCGTCGAGCGCACCAGATTGACGACCGTGCCGGCGACGCGGTTGAAAACGGGCCGCTCCAGAAACTGGCCCGGCGCCGTCACCACCAGCAGAATGCCGAGCGGCAGACCGATGAGCGTCGACAACAACGCAGCAACCGCCACCATGGTGACGGTCTGCTGCAGCGAATCAAGAAGCAGACCGGCGAGCGCCGGCGGCAGCAGGTCGAACAGCATGTCCGATGACCTCTCCGTAGAGTCCGAGGGATGAAAGATAGGCAAGCACCCGATCGATGACGGGGGCGCCGCCTTCGGCGATCAGGGTCAGGATGCCGAGCGGACGGTCGTCGATATAGTCGATGCGACCATGCAGGATGTTCGGCCGGATGCGGAACTGCTCAACGAGCGTAGCGATCACCGGATCATGCGCGGCCTCGCCCGTGAAAACGATGCGCAAGACCGGATCGGACTCTGCACCCGGCGACGGCAGCAGGCGCTGCTGCACCTGTGGCGGCAGGTCGTGCGCAACGATGCTCGACAGGAAGGACCGGGCAACAAAGGATTTCGGAAAGGCGAAGACGTCGAAAGTCGGGCCGGTCTCAATGCACTTTCCGCCTTCAAGCACGGTCACGTGGCTCGCGATCTGGCGCACGACGTCCATCTCGTGGGTAATCAACACGATCGTCAGGCCAAGCCGCCGGTTGATGTCCTTGAGGAGTGCCAGAATCTGTTCTGTCGTCTCCGGATCGAGCGCCGACGTCGCTTCGTCGGAGAGCAGCACCTTGGGATCGAGCGCCAGCGCGCGGGCAATGCCGACGCGCTGCTTTTGACCACCGGAAAGCTCCGAAGGATAGGCGTCCGCCTTTTGCGAAAGCCCGACCACGTCGAGAAGAACTGGAATACGGCGACGAATTTCATCCTTCGGCACGCCGGCGATCTCCAGCGGCAGCGCGATGTTGCCGGCAGCCGTGCGCGAGGACAGCAGGCTGAAGTGCTGGAAGATCATGGCAATGTCGCGTCGCGCGGTCCGCAGGCTTGCGCCCGACAGCCGGCTGATCTCCAGCCCGGACACCACGATCTTGCCCGATGTCGGCTGAACGAGGCCGTTGAGGCAGCGCACCAGCGTGCTCTTGCCGGCCCCGGAGCGGCCGATAATGCCGTGTATGTCGCCCTCACCGATCGTGAGGCTGACCCGATCGAGAACCGGGCCGGTCTTCGCGTCGTAGACCTTGGTCAGGTCATCGATCCGGATCAACGGTTCCGCCGACGCGGGCGCGTTGGCAACGCCATCGACATCCGTTTCGGCTGGAAGAGGCAAGTGGCGAACAGTTGCTGTCACGGCCTTACCAACCCGCAATGACGTTGCCCTCGAACGTCTTTTCGACGAAGGCCTTCACTTCCGGCGATTTGTAAGCCTCGACAAGGGTCTTGACCCAAGGCGCATCCTTGTTCTTTTCGGCAACGCCGATCAGGCAGAAATAATCCGACAGCTGATCCTCGACCAGGATGGCGTCACGGTTCGGCTTCAGGCCGGCGGAAAGTGCGAAATGCGAGGTGATGACGGAGAAATCGACGTCCTCCAGAGATCGCGGCAGCTGCGCGGTTTCCAGCGGGATGATCTTGATGTTCTTCGGATTGTCGATGATGTCTAGCTCGGTCGCGTTGAAGGTGAGGCCGGGCGTGAGCTTGATCAGGCCGCCGGCTTCGAGCAGCTTGAGCGCGCGGCCGAGGTTGCTTGGATCGTTGGGGATGGTGACCTGCGCGCCGTCAGAAAGCTCGGCCAGGGACTTCACCTTCCGCGAGTAGCCGGCCATGGGCAGGAGCACCGTCTTGCTGCCGACGGCAGCCACGGCGAGGCCGCGATCCTTGTTCTGCTGGTTGAGATAGGGCGTGTGCTGGAAGCCGTTGGCATCAAGGTCGCCATCGTTGGTTGCCGGATCGATCAGCGCACCATCCGAAAATTCGACGACCTCGACATCGAGGCCCTTTGCCTTGGCGACGGGCACGAGTGCTTCGGCAATCTGGGCGTGCGGACCGGCAGTGACGCCAAAGCGGATCGTTTCGGCGGAGGCAGAGCCTGCGAAAAGAAGACCCAGTGCAGTCAGGGCAGTGAGAACGGTAGATGAACGGAGCATGAAATATCCTTCAGGAATGTGCGGTTGGATGGTCGGCGGGGTCGGGCAGAACCTTCCCCGGATTGAGAATGCCGTGCGGATCGAAAGCCGCCTTTAGCCGGCGCATCAGGGCGACGGCTTCCCGGCCGTGTTCAAGCTCCTGATAGGCGCGCTTGCCGAGGCCGACCCCGTGTTCGCCGCTGGCGGTGCCGCCGGCCCCAAGCGCGCGCAGCACGATGCGGTCCGCGAGACGGTGGACCTCGTCCGCCTCGCCCGGCAAATGCATGAAGACACAATGGAAATTGCCGTCGCCGACATGGCCGACGATATAGGCGGTCAACCCGCTTTCATCGATGTCGGCACGGGTTTCGAGGATAACCTCGGTAAGCCGCGAAATCGGCACGCAGACATCGCTCGGCCAGGACCGCGCGCCGGGACGCTCCGCCTTTGCCCAGGACAGTGCCACGCGGCGGGTCTCCCAGAGCCGTTGCGCCGCAGCGCGATCGCGAACCCAGACAAGTTCCGTCCCGTCGTGCTCGGCTACGATGGCAGCGATCGTCGCAGACAGGGAACCGATGTCTTCAGCCTGACCGTGAAACTCGAAAAACAGTGTCGGCAGTGGTGCCAGCGACAGCGCGCCGTGATGGTTGATGACCGCGACCAGCGGTTCGTCCAATAGCTCGACGCGGCCAATCGCGAGCCCGAGACGCTTGATATCCGTCACGGCGGCGACGGCGCCGGCAAGGGTCGCAAATCCGGCATGGGCCGAGAGCGCCTCAGGTACCGGATGCAGCCGCAGTATCGCTTCTGTGACGATCCCGAGTGTTCCCTCGGATCCGACGAACAGCCGAGTGAGGTCATAGCCGGAAGAGGACTTTCGGGCCAGCGATCCTGTCCGGACGATCTCTCCATCTGCGGTGACAACCGTGAGACCGAGCACGTTCTCACGCATGGTGCCGAATCGAACGGCATTCGTGCCGCTGGCGCCCGTCGCCACCATGCCGCCGATCGAGGCGTCGGCGCCCGGATCGACGGGAAAGAACAGACCGGTTTCCCGCAGCGCATGATTGAGCGCGAGTCTTCGCGCACCGGCTCCGACGCGCACGATCATGTCGTCAGGGCGAATTTCCAACACACCGTCGAGACGCGACGTGTCCAACGATATTCCGCCTCGAACCGGGATCGCGCCGCCTTCAAGGCCGGAGCCCGCGCCGAACGGCACAACGGGGACGGCGTAGCGGGCGGCGATGAGGACGAGGTCGGCAACGTCCTGCGTGGTTTCCGCAAAGACGACGACATCCGGCGATACGGCCGCATGATGGCTCTCGTCGCGGCCATGAAGCTCGCGCACTGACGAACCGGTGACGGCGTTCTCGCCAAAACGCTCCTTCAGTGCCGCCAGGGCGGCGGCAAGGCCGGACGGGGAGACAAACGTGTTCACGAAGCAGCCTTCCAGCTCTGGCCTTCGCGCCAGCGGGCGAGCCGGACGACCGCCTCCTCCAGGGTTTCGAATGTCTTGGCAAAGCAGAAGCGGACATGACTGGTTACGTCGCGCGCGCCGTAGAACGAGGACACCGGAACCGGCGTCACGCCTGCCTCCAGCGTGAGACGGCGGCTGAAGCCGAGGTCGTCGTTCCCGACATCGAAAGCGCCGATATCCGCGACCGCGAAATAGGTTGACGGCACGTCGGAGATCGTGAAGCCCGCACCGCGCAAGCCACTAACGAGTACGTCGCGGCGGGCTGCAAGGTCACGGCGCAGACCTTCGAAGTAGCTGCCCGGCAAATTGAGGCCAGCGGCGACGGCGGCCTGCAAGGCCGGCGGCGTTGTGAAGGTAACATATTGATGGGCGCGCGAAATAGGCCCGAGAAGATTGGGTGCAGCGGTGACGTAGCCCACTTTCCAGCCGGTTACCGAAAAGGTCTTTCCGGCGGAACCGATCCGCACGACACGATCGCGAGCTTCCGGAAGCGACAGGAAGGATGTGAAGGAATTGCCGTCGAAGACGAGATGTTCGTAAACTTCGTCTGCAACGATCACGAGATCATGGCGGCGCGCCAACGTCGCGACAAATGCGAGTTCTGCGGCATCGAAAATCTTGCCAATCGGGTTCATCGGATTGTTGACCACGATCATTCTCGTCCGCGGCGTGATCGCCGCCTCCAGTTCGTCGCGCGGCAGCCGCCATTCCGGCGGGGCAAGCCGTACTGGGACGGGAACCCCTCCGGCCCGGCGAATGAGGGTGCCGTAGGCATCATAGACGGGCTCGAACACGATCACCTCGTCGCCTTCGTTCAAGAGCCCGAGGAAAGTGTCGGTGAGCGCTTCGGTCGCGCCTGAGGTCACCAGAACTTCGCGCTCCCAGTCGACCTCAAGGCCGAGAAAGCGCCGCGCATTGTCGGCAACGGCACGACGTAGCGACGGCAGTCCCATCATCGGGGGATACTGGTGCGGTCCATCGCGAAGTGCCTGAATAGCCGCCTCGATCAGCTCTGGCGGTTCAAGCCCTTCCGGAAAGCCCTGACCGAGATTGATCGAACCCGTCTCGGCGGCGAGACGCGACATGGACTCAAAGATAGACGTGCCCGGCGCACCAAAGACCGAATTGACCAAAACGACACCTTTCTTTGCGTCGAAGTCGCTCATCGAAACGGGAGTTTATTGACTATAAAATCGACTTACAAAGTATATTATTGTTGATCGATGATCCTTCTGCGAAATGTTTTTCTGGATGCAGGAGCCGCATCGTGAATACCACTTCGGCACCCCGAACTTCGGTAGCCTTGCCGGCCTCGAAGCGCGTTTCAGCAATAGTGGCCAAGCACATTGAAGCGATCAAGCCGCCGTTAAAGTGGCATCAAGCAATTTCAACAAACTACGTTTGGCTGCCTCGAAACCCGGTGAGGCCAGATCGCGCGATTTCGGCATATCAATAGCCAGTTCCTTTAGATGCTACCTGGCCAAGGCTGCATGACAATCAAGCGGTCGGCCAGTATCAATGCCTCGTCGATGTCGTGGGTTACCAGAACGAGCGTGGGCTTGGTCTCCGCCCAGATGTCGAGAAGATGTTTCTGCAGGTCGGCGCGGGTGAAGGCATCCAGAGCGGAGAAGGGCTCGTCGAGGAGAAGAACCTCCGGCTGCGTGACAAGCGCACGCGCTATGGCAACGCGTTGTGCCTGCCCGCCTGACAGTTCCTTTGGCCACCGGTCGGCAAGGTCAGCCAAACCAACCGTCTTCAGGGTCTTTGCAACCCGCCGGCGGCGCTCGTCCGCATCGATATCGGCAAGACCGAAACCGACATTGTCCGACACCGTGAGCCACGGCAAAAGTCGAGGCTCCTGGAAGATCAGATTTATCAAAGGGTGCGGGCTGGAAATCGCCTCCCGGTCGAGCGAAATCGACCCGGCGCTCGGCGTGTCCAGTCCGCTGATCAGTCGCAGGAGCGTGCTCTTGCCGCAGCCCGACCCGCCGATAACAGCGGTTATTTGTCCCGGCTGGATGTCGATCGACACCCGGTCCAGGGCATGGACCCCGTTTGGATAAATCTTCGTGACGTTGCGCAACGACAGCATCTCAACCCTCCCGCCGGAAATTGTCCTGCCAGCGCACCAGTGACGCCGTGGCGACGACAAGCAGACTGTCAGTCGCCTTGCCGATGAGCGCAAAGGTGATGATCGCCGCGATGATCTGGTCGGGCTTGCCAAGCTGCTGGCCATCGACCAACAGGTAGCCCAGCCCCTCGGAAGCGCCCATGAACTCCGCCGCGACCACGAACATCCAGCCGAGACCCAGCCCCGACCGCAGCGACAAGATGTAGGACGGCAGGATTGACGGCAGAAGGATCCGCCGGACGAGCGCAAAACCCGAGAGGCGGAATATGCGGCCGACTTCGACGATCTTGCGGTCGACGGATTGCAGCGCACCGCAGACGCCGAGATAGATCGGAAAGAAAACGCCGACGGCAATGAGCGTGACCTTCGAGGTTTCGAAGATGCCGAACCACAGGATGAAGAGCGGAACCCAGGCGATTGACGGGATGGCGCGAAGCGCCTGGATGGTGGGATCAAACAGCCGGCGCGCCGGACCGAAATAACCGGTTACAGCTCCGGCGATCGTTCCTGCAACCGCGCCCAGACCGAAGCCGAGGATTACCCGCAAGGTCGTGATCGAAATATGGTCGATCAAGTCGCCGGATAGCAGAAGGCCCCACAGGGTTGCTATGACGCGGGATGGCGGCGGCATCAGCCGCCCGGTGAAAAGGCCAGACGCGATCGAAGCCTCCCAGATAAGCAGAACCGCTACCGGTACGGCCCATGCGACCGCGACGCGTACGCCGGCTGCCGATATCCAGAATGCCGCAGGGGACTGCGGCATCGGGATCACGAGGGGACGGGATGTTTCTGCTGTATCCGTCATGAAAACACGAACCTCACTGGCTCTGGCCGACTGCAAAGCGCTCGTCGATCAGTTCGGCCGTGACCGCATCGATGTTCACATCGGCCGGCAGAACGCCCGCGCTCTGGAGCGCCTTGCCGGCGGCGGCGATCGTCTCGCGTTGTTTGGCGCCGATCGTTGGCTGGGTCAGGTCGGTGCGCTCCAACTGCTTGGCAATCACATCTTCCGGCAGCTTTGCGGCCTCGACCAGCACGGCCTTCAGCGCGGCCTGATCGGCAACCGCGTCCTGCCGGGCCTGCTCGTAGGCCGCGATGACGCGCTTGACGATATCCGGATGCGCGGCGGCGAAAGTCTCGCTGGTATTCAGCACGCCCCAGGTGTTGTTTTCGGGCTTGCGGTAAAACAATGCGGCATTTTCCTCGACCTCGGCCGACGCCATCAGCGGATCAAGCCCGGCCCAGGCATCAACGTCGCCACGCAGCAGGGCCAGCTTGCCGTCCGCATGCTGGAGCAGCACCAGCTTGACATCGGATTCGGAGAGACTGGCATCCGCCAATGCCCGGACGAGAAAGATGTGCGGGTCGGTACCGCGTGTGACGGCGATCGACTTGCCCTTGAGATCGGCAACCGACGCGATGCCCGTGTCGGCGCGGGTTACCAGCGCCGTCCATTCGGGCCGGGAGTAGACATAGATCGACTTGACCGGATTGCCGTTGACCCGAGCGATCAGTGCTGCGGCACCAGCGGTCGAACCGAAATCGATCGAACCGGCATTGAGGAACTCAAGTGCCTTGTTGGAACCGGCAGACTGCACCCACCGGACACTGATCCCATCTTTCTCGAACTCCTTTTCGAGCAGGCCTTCCTTTTTCAGAAGCAGGCTGACCGGATTGTATGTTGCCCAGTCGATCCGGATCTCGGAGATTTCCGCAGCGGATGCTGCGGAAAGTCCCAGGCTGATTGCGGCGGCCAGCCCCAGCAGTGTCGAACTAAAGAACCTCATGATGTCCGTCCCCTTCTCAGTGCGCCCCTGCGCAAATCTCGATTGAGGACGCAGCGTATCGCTGAGGATGAAGACGGGCGAACAATTAGATATTAATATCTATCTATTTTATAGAATATGTTTGCCGTGCGCAGACAAAACCCGTTTGCAAGCGACACCGGCCACACCCCTAACAGCGCGCAGCTTTCAGCCTGCGCCAATCGACCCGTAGTCAAAGGCAGGGAAGACGGCGAGAAGCCGCCGCCCCCTGCCCGAGCTAATGGTCAGCTCCAGGCGTGGAGCGGCGGCTTCTCGCCATTGAGGAAGTACTTGCCGAGGATCGCATATTTCCAGCGAACGGGGTCATGCAACGTATGGGTCCGGGCGTTGCGCCAATGGCGGTCGAGACCGTGTTCGGCGAGCGTCGAGCGCGTTCCGGCCAGCTCGAACAGCTTGTTCGTGGCTGCAATGGCGATTTCGGTGGAGAGTATCTTCGCTTCAGCGGTGACGACCTGCGCCTCCGCGACGGTCTCGGCGTTCGGGTTGATTATAGCGCGATCGATGGCGTAGCCTGCTTTTTCCAGCAGCGCCTGGGCGGCATGCAGCCGCAGCGTCAGGTCGCCGATCGCCTGGATCGTGTAGGGATCATCCCAGGCGTTGTCGACGCCGGAATCCACCCAGGCGCGGCTCTTGGTGCGCACGAAGCTGACGGTCTCGTCTATCGCGGCCTGCGCGATACCTGTATCGACGGCGACCTGGATGATCTGGAAGATCGCTCCGTCCGCGGTCGGCACTTCATACCCCTTGTAGCCGGGCACCAGATGCGTCTTCGGCACCTTGACGTTGTCAAGCAGCACCGTGCCCGACAGCGTGGTGCGCTGGCCGAAGGAGGACCAGTCGTCGATGACGGTCAGACCCGGCGCACCGCGCTCGGCGATCGCGTACCAGGCCCTGCCCTCGTCATCGAGCGCCACGATCGGCACCAGATGCGCAAGCAGCGCACCGGACGAATAGAACTTCTGGCCGTTGACGATGACATGGTCGCCAGCATCGGCAAACTTGGTTTCAAAATCGACGGCACGCTTTGAGCCGAATTCCGAGAAAGCATTGCCGAAACGCGTGCCCTTCAGCACCTCGGCGAACAGCAGCTTCTGCTGATCTTCGTCCGAAACGGTGCGGATTGCCGCCACGACGCCGAGATGGTTCTGGGCGATCTGCCCGATGGAGGAATCGGCAGCCGAGATGATCTCGATGACCTTGGCAAGCGTCGCATAGGAGACGTCGGGACCGCCAAATGCCTTCGGCACATTGATCGACCAAAGCCCGCTCTGCGAGAAGGCATCCAGTTCCTTGACCGGCCAGATCCGCTCGCGATCGCGTGCCGCTGACTCCTTGATGAACTCGGCCGCGAGTGCCTTGGCGATAGTGATCGCTTCGGCATCGGTCTTGATGACATGCGCGGGCTCGGCGGAACGCGGAACCGGCGGCACGGCCTTTGCGGCATTCTCGGTATTGATGTTGGAAAGGGTCATCCTGGTTGCTCCTCTTGGATTGGGGTGGTTTTAGTTGGCAAGGGCCGGGACGGCCGGAGCCACGGTCTTCTGGCCGAGATAGAAAGACTTCACATCATCACGCTCGCGCAGATCCCGCGCATCGCCGGTAAGCACGGTGACGCCGTTTTCGAGGATGATGGCGCGATGGGCATATTTCAGCGCGACGGCCGAGTTCTGTTCTGCCACGAGGATCGCAAGCCCCTCGTCACGGTTGAGACGGCGCAGCGTGCGGAAAATGTCCTGAACGACGATCGGCGCCAGTCCCATCGACGGCTCGTCAAGCACCAGCAGACGCGGCCGCGACATCAGCGCCCGGCCGATCGCCGTCATCTGCTGCTCGCCGCCCGATGTCAGGCCGGAAAGCGCGCGCCGCTTTTCCTTCAGTTTGGGAAAGCGTGCGTAGACCTTCTCAAGATCCTCAGCGATTTCCGCACGTGTGCTGCTGCGGCCAAGTCCGCCGGAAACAAGGTTTTCTTCGACCGTCAGGCTGCGGAAGCAATGGCGGCCTTCAAGAACTTGGACAAGCCCTGCGCGCACAAGATTAGCGGGGCTTGTCCCTGTGACATCGATGCCCTCGAACCGGATGTTACCGGAGACGATTTGGCCGCGTTCTGCCGGCAAAAGATTGGAAATCGCCTTCAACGTCGTCGTCTTGCCAGCGCCATTGGCTCCCAGAAGCGCGAGAATCTCTCCGCGCGCCAATGTGAAGCTGATGCTGTCGAGCGCGGTGATGGCATGATTGTACGTGGCCTTCAGACCGGAAACGGCCAGCAGAGCGTTGTCGAGAGCCATGATCTTGTTCCTGTCCGCCGCTGAGGGCTGCAATTGAAAAGGAGAAGGCGCGAGGCTGGTTGAGAGGGAATACAGCCATCCCCGCGCCCCGTCCTTAAAGCCGCGTCCGCCGCCGCGCGCGGCTTCAAAGGATCAGTTGGTCGCCGTTTCGGCGTCTTCCGCCGTACGCAGCTTGATGCCCTTTTCCGCCGCATAGGCTTCCGACGACTTCTCGATGATCGGCCGCAGCAGAGCCCAGTCGGGCGCGATCCAGTCGGAGACGACGTTCCATTTGGTCCCGTCCCACTGCTGGAAGGTCACGTAGCCATTGCCCTCGTGATTGTCCCAAGTGACGTTGATCGAGTGGAAAAGGCCCTTGGCACCGAGTGCCTCGACGCGAGCCGGATCGAGCTGCAGATGCTCGAAGCCCCAACGGACTTCGTCACCCGTCAGCGTCCGCTTACCGAACTTTTCCTGCGCGATGCGGATCGCCTCGACATTCAGGATGCCGTTGACGATGCCGAGATTGTGGTAGACAGAGCCGATGCGCTTCTTGTCTTCGAGGTTGCCCTTACCGGCATCGTAGACCGTCTTGACGATCTCCTGAACCACCGGATATTCGGCCCCAGATGCCTGCGTGGTGATCGCCGTGTAGCCCTTGGCCGCGTCGCCGGCCGGAATGGCGTCTTCTTCCGAGTTTGACCAGACATTGCCGATGATATGATCGACCGGGAAACCGGTCTTGGCGGCGGTCTTCAGCGCAACCGGGTTCATCACGCCCCAGCCGCGCAGGACGACGTAATCCGGCTTGGCGCGGCGGATCGCCAGCCACTGAGACTGCTGCTCATTGCCCGGGTGCGGCACCTCGATCTGCTGCAGCTCAAAGCCATACTTTTGCGCCAGCAATTCGTAGATCGGGATGGTTTCCTTGCCATAGGGCGAGCCGTGATAGAGCACGGCGATTTTCTTGCCCTTCAGACTTTCAAGCCCGCCCTCTTTCGAGGCGATGTAGTTCACGATGCCCGAGGTCTCGCTGTAGGGGTTGAGCAGCAGCGGGAAGACATAAGGAAAGACGCGGCCGTCGGTAGAGTCGGTCCGGCCGTGGTTGACGGTTATGAGCGGCACCTTGTCAGCGGTGATCCGATCGATCATCGCATAGGCGATGCCGACGGAGAGCGGATTCCAGGCAGCCACGTTCGGATTGCTCTTCAGGCGTTCGTAAGCTTCGACGCCACGCTCGACCTCGTACTGGGTTTCGGCTTCAGACCAGGTCAGCTTGACTCCGCCCACGCCGCCGTCGCGGGTGTTGATGAGGGTGAGATAATCGATGAAACCGCCGAAGAAGCCGGTACCGCCGGCCGCATAAGGACCGACGCGGTAGCTCTGGAGCGGGAAATATTGCTCGTCGGCGTGGGCCATTGGCAGTGCCACCGTGAAGGCGAGGCCGGCGGCCAGCGCCGCGATCTTGAATTTGCTGAGGATCGTCATGTTTGGACACACTCCGGGTATCGGCCGGGCAAGGCACCGGTCCTTTGTTGATCTTGGAAGAGTTTGGGCTGCGTTTCAGAGCTTGCAGGGCTCCGGACTTGATCAGAACCGCGTGATGGCGGCGCCGATGCGTTTTCGGACCCGATCCCAGAGGGCGACGAGCCCATCCGGTTCGAGGATCAGAAACAGGATTATGAGTGCACCGAGAACGATGCGCTGTGTCATGTCGAGCACGCCCGAATTGAAGACGTCCCCGAGCAGGAACGCACCAAGCCGAGACAGAAGGAGCGGGAACACCACGATCAGCGCCGCACCGAAAAAGGCGCCGCGGATCGAGGCGAGCCCACCGATGATGACGATGAAGAGGATCTGGAACGACCGGTCGAGGTTGAAACCGGCAGGCTCGACGGTGCGGAGATAGGCAAAGGCCCAGAGCACGCCCGCGACGCCTATGATGAAGGAGGAGATCGCGAAGGCAAGGAGCTTTGTCTTCAGCACCGGCACGCCGATGATCCGCGCCGCCATCTCGTTGTCCCGCACAGCAATGAAGTTGCGGCCAGTCTGGGAATTCACCAGCCGGTAGGCGAAGAAGGTCAGCACAGCAACGACGGTCAGGGCGAAATAATATCGCCCGACCGGTCCCGCGAAGACGAAACCAGCGACCGAAAGCTGCGGTGCATCAATGACCCCGGATGCGGAATCGTTGGAGAACCAGCTGAATTTCGTCAACGCCCACTGCACGAAGAACTGCGCGGCAAGCGTCGATACCGCGAGATAGAAACCCTTGAGGCGCAGGCTTGGCAGTCCGAACGCCAGGCCGATGGCGGCAGCAGCGAAGCCTGCGAGAACTATGCTGGAAATCAATGGCAGACCATCGACGCGCAGGTTGAAATTGAAGGCAGCGAAGGCGCCGACTGCCATGAAAGCAGCGCTGCCGAGCGAGACTTGGCCCGCATATCCCGTGAGAATGTTGAGGCCAAGACCGGCAAGACTGAGCGCCAGGAATGGAAGGAGAATGGCTTCGAAAAGGTAGCTGGAGCCGAAAAGCGGCACCGCGACATAGGCTATCGCGAGCAAGGCCAATGGCGCGGCCCAGCGGGCGGGGAAACGATAGGATGGAAGATCGGAGGCGATCGCGGACATCGATCAGACCCTTTCCACAAGCTTCTGGCCGAACAGACCGGAGGGACGCACGAGCAGGAAAGCGAGCGCGATCACATAGGCGAACCAACCCTCGATGCCGCCGCCGAAATATTCGCCGATATAGACCTCGGCGAGTTTCTCGGACGCGCCGATCAACAATCCACCGACGATCGCGCCCACGATCGAATCGAAACCGCCAAGCACGAGAACCGGCAGGGCCTTCAGAACGATCAGTGACAGCGAAAACTGCACGCCGACACGAGCACCCCACAGAAGACCGGCGACCAGCGCTACAAGACCGGCAGCGGCCCAGACCGTCGCCCATATCCACGGCAACCGAAGGCCGACAGCAAGCGCGGCAAACTGATCGTCCGCGACGGCGCGGAAGCCGAGCCCGATGCGGGTGTAGCGGAAGAAGGCCGAGAGCAGCGCCACCAGGCCGGCGGCAACGACGGCAGCGAAGATGTCGAACTGGCTAATATAGACGCCGCCGACATCGAAAGGCACATCCTCGATGCCGAGGTCGAGCCCGTGCACCTGCGTGCCCCAGATCAGCTGGGCCGCGCCCTCGATGACGTAGGAGAGGCCGAGCGTCGCCATGAACAGCGTGATCGGCGGCTTGTTGGTCAACGGCCGCAAGACCGTACGCTCGATGACAATACCGATGACGACCATGATCGCGAAGGTAATGGCGAATGCCAGCGGGAAGGAAATGCCGCGCTCGGTGAGACTAACGAAGGTCAGCGCCGCGAACAGCAGCATCGCCCCTTGCGCGAAATTCAGGACACCAGAGGTCTTGTAGATCAGCACGAAACCGATCGCGACCAGCGAATACATGACGCCCGAAAGAAGGCCGCCGACGAGAACCTCGGTGAAGAACAGCCAGTCGAAATCGGCCATCAGATGCCCTCCCAATTTTTGTCTTCAGGGGCTTCGTTTTCGGTCGCGACACCCAGATAGGCATCGATGACCCGCTGATCCTGCTGGACCTCTTCAGGCGTGCCATCGGCAATCTTTCGGCCGTAGTCGAGGACGGCGACACGGTCGGAGAGCCCCATGACGACGCCGATGTCGTGCTCGATCAGCACCACCGTCGTGCCGAGCGTATCGCGGGCGGCACGGACGAAATCGGCCATCTCGTTCTTTTCGGTCACCGTCATGCCGGCCATCGGCTCATCAAGCAGCAGGATTTCCGGCTCGGCGACGAGCGCGCGCGCCAGTTCCACCCTCTTCTGCAGACCGTAGGGCAGCGTTCCTGCCAGCCGGTCGCTGACATGCGAAAGATGCAGGAAGTCGAGAATTTTTGCGGCGCGACGACGGGCATCCACCTGTTCCGTCTTGGCCCGACCAAGACCGACGATCTGTTCGATAAAGCTCGATTTCGTCTTGTGCACCCGGCCAGCCACGACATTGTCCAGAACGCTCAACCCCTTGAACAGGGCCAGGTTCTGGAACGTGCGGGCAACACCGTGACTGGCAAGCGCCTGCGTCGGGACCTGCGCATAGTCTCGTCCAGACAGGCGCACATGGCCGCAATCCGGCCGGTACACACCGCTGATCACATTGATGATTGAGCTCTTGCCCGCGCCATTCGGCCCGATGATCGCAAGGATCTCGCCGCGCCGTATTGACAGGTCGATATCCGTCAATGCCACGACGCCGCCGAAGGACAGGGTAACCCCGACCAGTTCGAGTACGCTGCCATCGTTCTCGCCGGTTTCGTTCGACAGTGTATGGCCGGAGCGCGCTTCCCTTTCAAGCCCGGCCAGATGTTCCTGAACGTCGGGCGGAAACGGAGCCGATCCCAAGCCTCCGAAGGCAAATGTCATTGCGTGCATGCCCTTATTCTCCTTGGCGCGCCACCGGCCCCTGCCGGCCCCATAGGCGCGCACCATCCCCTCCACGAATCCGACCGGATTCGTGGCCTGTCATGCCTGCGGCTGCTGGGTTTCCGGCCGCCAATGTCGCAGTGCGATTACTCGGCGGCGACAGCCGTCACTGTTTCGGCTTCCTCCAACTCCCGGATCAGCGGGATGACGTGCTTGCCGAAATACTCCACCTCTTCCTGGAAATGCAGGAAGCCGAGAAGAATGAGATCGGCGCCGGCGCGCTTGAGGTTGACTACCCGCTCGGCGACCTGGCGCGGTGTGCCGATCAGGTTGGAGCGGAAACCG
Source organism: Pararhizobium sp. LjRoot255 (assembly GCF_964252905.1). Taxonomy (NCBI): domain Bacteria; kingdom Pseudomonadati; phylum Pseudomonadota; class Alphaproteobacteria; order Hyphomicrobiales; family Rhizobiaceae; genus Pararhizobium; species Pararhizobium sp. LjRoot255. Next base: position 1,322,360 of record NZ_CAXUPQ020000002.1, on the reverse strand, counting down.
TCATTGTACTGAACCAGATCCTCGAAGGAGGATTTTGCCCAGTTACCCTCACCTTCCGGCGACGACTTTCCGGCATTCTTGACCTCGTGGCCGAAGGCGTTGACTGCTTCCGGATTGGCCTTTTCAATGATTTCGGCCAGCACGGCGCGCGCTTCCTCTTCGGTCTCACGCACGATGGCAAACGCATTGACGCCGACGCGGACGGAATGACCATTGGCTTTCGCCTTGCCCTGGATGTCGGCGACCTGCTTGGCGATTTCCTCCGGCGTATTGCCGTTGGTGAAGTACCAGTCGGAAACGCGGGACGCCATGTCGCGCGCCGCACGCGAGGAGCCGCCCTGAAAAATTTCCGGCTGGGGATCGATCGGCTTCGGCTTCAGCGAGTAGTTGTTAAAGCGGTAGAAATCGCCGTGGAATGTGAAGTTGTCTTCGGTCCAGATGCCACGCAGGGCGCGGATAAACTCCTCCGAGCGGCGATAGCGCTCGTCATGGTCGAGCCAGTGCTCGCCGATTGCCTGGAACTCGCCGCGGAACCAGCCGCTGACAACGTTGACCGCAACGCGACCATTGGTCAGGTGGTTGATCGTGGCGATCTGCTTTGCGGCCAGAGCCGGATTCCACGGACCCGGCAGAATGGCGGCAATGACCTTCAGTGTCGTGGTCGCCTCCAGCAGCGCATGGCTGAAGGAGACCGATTCGTGCTGGAACTCGGCGCCATAGCCCGCGGTGAAGCGGATCTGGCTCAGCGCATAGTCGAAGCCGCTGGCTTCGGCAATTTGCGCCAGCTTCCTGTTGTATTCTATCGTCCAGCTGGTGCGCTGCTCGATGTTCGAGATGACGAGGCCACCCGAAACATTGGGCACCCAATAGGCGAATTTGACCGGCTCTCTGCTGGCGTAAGACATTGCACTATCCCTCTTCAAATTGGTCAGGCGGAAGCTGCGACAAGCGCCGGGCGATGGCCGGGAACGCGGGTGGCAGCGGTTTGATCGGTGGTAGACAGAACCTGCGCGAGTTCTGAAACGGCGCGCTCGATGCGCTCGTGAACGGCGGGGTTGCTGATGTCGTACCCCGTAAAGTCGGCTTCGGTGGCGTAGATCGCTGTCGGCAGCGTCAGGGCGTTGAAGAAGCCGAACAACGGCCGCAGCTGATGCTCGGTCATCAGGCCGTGCAGCGGCGTTCCACCGGTGGCCGCCAGAATGACCCGCTTACCTGTCAGCGCCCGGTAGTCGACCAGATCGAAAAGATGCTTGAGCGCGCCGGTATAGGACGCCCGGTAGACCGGCGAGCCGACGACGAGAATATCGGCCACCTCAACCGCATCGATGATCTCACGCCCCTGCGCATCGAGCTGGTCAGCCCGCAAGGCCTTGAACAAGACAGGGGCAGCACTAACCAGCTCGATTGTATGCCGCGAAGCCCCGATCCGCTCGGCGGCGGCGAACACGATCGCCTCGACGAGCGATGCAGTTCGCGATGGTTTTTTAACATTGCCGGATAGACCAAGGATTGTCCGTTCAGTCATCTCCGCCTCCTCGATGCAAATTTCTATATTATTTATAGATTAAATGTATAATAAGAGATGCCGAGGAATGGATTTTCAAAACACGGGCTAGAATTGAAAAACTTGGCTTTCTTGTCCGCCTTTTAGAGCGCGCGTCTCAGATTTTGCGAAGGCGACGCGCTCGCGGCCATAAGTGCGATGCCGTTCGCGACGAGCATGGCATGCTCGTTGACCTGCGGCAGCCCCATCAGTTCGCCGAAGGTTCCTCGCGCGAGCGGTCCAGAGATGAACAGGTCGGGATTGGTCTGCCCTTGCTGGTCGATTGCCCGGCTTTCGTCGTTGCAGGCAACCCCGAGCCCCGTATCGTCGAGCTTAAGAACACCCGTCTTCTCCATCTCCGACAGCCAGCCCTGGCTCGCAAGGATGCCGCCGTGGGCCGGGCCAGTGGTGACGACCACGGCATCGTAACTGCTCCGATCAATCTCTCCGCGGCCCCTTCGGCGCAGAGAGATTGAGATCGCATCGTCGCTTTGGACCACATCCACGATTGACGCCGCCAGCAATCTCAACCGGCCCGACGACAAGCCGCGATCGATAACCTGCTCGAGCTGCGGCGCGATGCGGAACCGGTGTACATCCCAGAACGGACGAAGATGGCGCACGAGCCGACGGCGTTCTAAGATCGGCAGCCTGCGCCAGATATGTCCGCCCTGCGCACGCAAGGCATCGAAGACTGCGTGCCAGCTCACACCTTGGGAAGCAGCCGCCCGAATGGCGGCGCGAACGCGGCGCAGCAGCTCCAGTGCGGTCGTTGCCCGCTCCGACGAAAAGTCGCCGAAGGGCTCCTGCGCCGCGGTCGCATGACCGCGCGAACGAAGACCGCGCCGGGAAAACAGGGTGATTGGACCACTGTGTCCGCGCTGGTCGAGCGTCGCGACGATGTCGGCCGAGGTCAACCCGGCCCCGACCACCAGAACGCGATCGTGCGGCCGGATGGCTGCGAGAGCATCCGGGACGGTGGCGTCGGGGATGTAGCGCGGATGCCCGGTCAGCGCTCGATCCAGGCTTTCAGGCGCATGAGGTGCCGGATGACTTGTGGCAACAACCAGAATATCTGCGAGGGTCTGACGCCCGTTCTCCGCAAGGACGAGCCAACCGGCACCCCGTCGAAGAACGCTTATGACGCGGCTTCTTTCGTGCCGGACGACGCCGCACAACACAAAGGGCTGGACATAATCGCTGACATATCGCCCGAAAACGCCCCGCCGGGGATAGAGGTTCCCATCTTCGGCAAGAGCAGCCCGGTCCTTGGCGATCTCGCCGTTTCGCTCGAGCCAATCCAGGAAATGATCGTCGTCGTCGAGTGCAAGGCTCATGCGACCGGCGGGTACGTTGACGCGGTGAGCGTCGTTCTCCGTATCATAGGCCAGCCCGCGCCCCAGATGCTCGCGCGGCTCGAAAACGACAATCCGTCCGTCGCCGAAAGCTGCATGCTGCGCCAGATGGGCCGCGACGGCGGCTCCGCTGAATCCGCCGCCGACGATTGCAACGATCAACCCGCTTTCGAGACGTCCCATATCATGCTCCTGGCATTGCGTTACTAGGATTGTGATACTTTCAGTTTGGGCCGGTGGTCGCCCGCTATCGTCTCGCCGAAGGGGCCGGTGTTGGCTGTCGTCTCCTTGTGCTTGACCGGATGGTTTAGCGACAGGTTCGGCAGCACCAGTTCTCCGAAACTATAAGCTTCTTCCAGATGCGGGTAACCGGACATGATAAATGTGTCGATACCGATCCGGCGGTACTCGTCGATGCGAGCCTTGACCTGATCGGGATCGCCCACCAGCGCCGTGCCGGCCCCACCGCGCACCAGACCGACACCCGCCCAAAGGTTCGGGCTGATCTCGAGCTTGTCCTTGCGGCCGCCATGCAACTGGCTCATCCGGTTCTGGCCGACCGAATCCATGCGGGCGAAGACCTTCTGGGCGGCGGCGATCGTGTCGTCATCGACATATTTGATCAGTGAATCGGCGGCAGCCCAGGCTTCCTTCGCCGTCTCGCGCACGATGACGTGGAGCCGGATGCCGAAGGTGATGTCTCGACCTTCGGCTTGCGCCAGTGCGCGGACTTCGGCGACTTTCTTTTCCACGTCCTCCGGCGGCTCGCCCCAGGTCAGGTACTTGTCGATGGTGCGGGCGGCAACCTGCTGGCCGATACCGGAGGACCCGCCGAAGTAGAGCGGTGGGTGCGGCTCCTGGTGCGTCGGGAACAGCAGCTTGCCATCCTCGATATCGTAGTGCTTGCCCTTGAAGGTGACATCCTCGCCACGCAGCACCGCCTTGTAGATGTTCAGGAACTCCTCGGTCACCTCGTAGCGTTCCTGATGCGAAAGATGGATGCCGTCGCCCTTATTTTCGACGGGATCACCACCGGTGACGACATTGATGAGAAGGCGCCCTTCCGAAATACGATCCAGCGTCGCCGTCATGCGGGCCGCCAGCGTCGGCGACAGGAGGCCAGGGCGCACGGCGACGAGAAAGCGCAGCTTCTCGGTCAGCGGCGCCAGTGCCGAGGCGACGACCCAGCTATCCTCGCAGCTGCGCCCGGTCGGGATGAGAACTCCGTAATAACCAAGCGCGTCCGCTGCCTGGGCTACCTGCTTGAGGTAGTTGAGATCGACACTGCGACCGCCGATCGAGGTGCCGAGATAGCGGCTGTCGCCATGCGTAGGCAGGAACCAAAGAACGTCGATCTTTTCCGGAACGGTGGCGACAATAGACATGGGCGAAAAACTCCAATCTCTTCAGCAGGATGGCAAATCATCGATAGGCCGGATTGTAACGGTCGTGCCATCATATGCGAAAACAATATAATCTATAAATTTTATTGACAATAAAAAAATCGCCATGCAGGCTTAGGCATCTTGAGGCGTTTCGGCCGGCCGGAAACAAGGTCGGCAGGACGCCGGCGTCTCCAGTGCCGAAAGGAAGCCCGTGACCCTTGCACTCAGAACAGGCGATGTCCCAGCCTCACCGACAATTGCATCCGCCGCCAACGATCTCACGCTGAAACTGGCGATGCGGTGCATGTCCGGCGGCGTTTCGGTCATTACTGCCGGCCGCGATAACGATCGCACCGGCGCCACGGTCACCTCGGCGACTGCCCTGTCCGTCGAACCGCCGACGATGATCGTCAACATCAACCGGACATCGTCGAGCTATCCGGTGATCCGCGCCCACGGCCATTTCTGCGTCAACATACTGTCCGTCGAGCAGCAGCCCATCGCCGACCGTTTTGCCGGCAAGGGCGGAATCAAAGGCATCGAGCGCTATCACGGCGCCGAATGGACAACGCTTGCCAGCGGCGCTCCGGTCCTGCTCGGCGCGCTCGCAGCCGTCGATTGCGAGGTCGAGGAGATCATCGAGCGCCACAGCCACGGCATCATCATCGGCCGCGCCGTCTCCGTCATCACAGGCGACGGACACTCGCTCGTCTACAACAATGGGCAATACGGCCGGTTCTTCGCAGAGACCTAGCCAATCAATAGGGGCCGGCGGAATGGCCCAGCCTTTGAACTTTAGAACATCATTGCGAAAAGACAGGCATTGGGAGAACAATATATCTACATTAAATATATCGACTAGGTGATCTTTACGGTGGCGTTTCCGCACACCCTGGGGGTCCGGGCCGGAAACAAGTCTCGAACGGCAAGAGGATCAACATGTCCATCACAAGACGTCTTTTCGTATCGGTGGCAGCAGCCACCGTTTTCATCGCCGCCAATACCGGCTCGTCCTACGCCGCCGATGTGACCGTCAACATCGGCTACCAGCCCATCGTCGAACCATCGCGCGTTCCGCAGGCTGACGGCACCTATGAGAAGGTGACGGGAGCCAAGATCAACTGGCAGAAATTCGATGGCGGTGCCGACGTAATCGCCGCCATTGCATCGGGATCGCTCGATATCGGCTACGTCGGCTCATCGCCGCTGGCCGCCGCCGCAAGCCGGGGGCTCGGGATCGAAACGATCTTCGTCGTCGGCCTGATCAGCGAGGCGGAAGCGCTGGCTGTCAAGGGTGTTACCAGGCCGGAGGAGCTGGCTGGCAAGACGATCGCCACGCCGTTCGTTTCTACGGCGCACTACAGCCTGCTCACCGCGCTGAAGCACTGGAACATTGATCCGAAGTCGCTTGAGATTCTCAATCTGCGCCCGCCGGAAATTGCCGCCGCCTGGGCGCGTGGCGACATTGACGGCGCCTATGTCTGGGATCCGGTTCTGACCGAGCTGAAGAAATCGGGCCCAGTGCTTGCGACCTCGGCCGATGTCGCCGACTGGGGCGGCCCGACATTCGATGCCTGGATCGTCAGCAAGACTTTTGCCGAAGCCCATCCGGAGGTGGTTACGGCTTTCGTGAAGGTCACCGGCGATGCCTATGCCGCCTATCGCGCCAATCCAGATGCATGGAACGGCACCTCGGCGGAGGCGGAGAAGATTGCGAAGCTGACCGGCGCCAAGCAGGATGAGGTTCCGGCGCTGCTCAAGGGCTATTATTTCCCCTCGCTCGAAGAACAGGCCGGCACCGGACTGCTGGGGGGCGGCACCATCAAGGCGGTTGCCGAGACATCGGCCTTCCTTCTGGAACAGGGCAAGATCCCGTCGGTCCTTCCGGACTATTCGCCCTACGTCTCGACCCGGTGGGTCGAGGAAGCAGCCAAGCTTTCCTTCTGAAAATGACGCACTCGCCGGGCGTCCCTGCCGACGCCCGGCATTCCGAAAGGCCGTGCCGTGAGCTCTCTTACCTTCGAAGGCGTTTCTCTGGACTATGGCGCGCCGAATGGTGCCTCGGCGCCCGTTCTCGACGCCATCAAATTGGGCATACGCTCAGACGAATTCGTCGCGGTCATCGGCCGATCTGGCTCCGGAAAGACAAGCCTGCTCAACCTCGCCGCCGGCTTTCTCACGCCGGGAAAGGGCCGCGTCGCGGTGGATGGAAAGCCGGTGACAAAGCCCGATGCCGACCGCGCAGTCGTCTTCCAGGACGACGCCCTCTATCCCTGGCTCGACGCTCGCGACAATATTGCCTTCCCCCTGCGGCTGCGCGGTGTGCCCGTGGCAGAGCGGCACCAAACGGCCGACCGATTGCTCTCCCATGTCGGACTTCCTGGCGCGGGCGACAAGAAAATCTGGGAACTGTCCGGCGGCATGCGCCAGCGGGTCGGCATAGCCCGCGCACTCGCGTCGGAACCGAAGTTCCTTCTCATGGACGAGCCCTTGGGCGCCCTCGATGCGCTGACACGGGAAAGGATGCAATCCTTCCTCCTCGGCGTCTGGGCGGAAAGCGGGGCCGGCGTCATGCTGATCACGCACAGCATCGAGGAAGCACTTTTCCTTGCCACGCGGATCATCGTGCTGTCGCCCACTCCGGGCCGCATCACCGCCGACATTCCGGTATCGTTCGGGCGAGCCGCGCTCGATGACAGATCTGCGCGCTCGATCAAGAAGGACCCGGCCTTCCAGGCACTGCACGACAGGCTGACAGACCTTATTCACGACACCAGAACGGAGCACGCCGCATGACGCTGCCGATGGAAACTCCGGCTCCCGCCGGCGCGATCGCGAAAGCCGACAATAGCGGCGCAAAGACGCGCCTCGCCACTCCGACCACGGTGATATCCGTGGGGACGGTTGCCGTCCTGATCATCGGCTGGTGGATGTTATCCTTCTACCAGGTGGTTTCGCCGGTCTTCCTGCCCTCGCCACTGACAGTTGCTGTCTCGCTCGGCAATCTCGCTACCACAGGTTTTGTGGATTCGACGCTGGCACAGCACACGCTGGCAAGTCTGCTGAGAATTTTCGCAGCCCTGATTGCCTCCGTCGCTATCGGCATTCCGGTGGGCCTCGCCATTGCATCAAGCGACGTCGGCAAGGGGATTTTCGACCCTATCGTGGAATTCCTCAGACCCTTGCCGCCGCTTGCCTATCTGCCGCTGATCATCATCTGGGTCGGCATCGGCGAGACCTCGAAAGTCGTTGTTATCTCGCTTGCCATGCTGCCGGCGATCATCCTCTCGACAGTTGCGGGGGTGAAATCTGTTTCGAAAGACCGGATCAACGCCGCCCGCTCCTTTGGAGCCACGCCCATCCAGGTCCTCCGGCATGTCACGCTTCCGAGCGCCCTGCCCTCGATCCTCACCGGGATCCGGATCGCGCTTGGTGCGGGATGGTCGACGCTCGTTGCCGCGGAGCTTGTCGCGGCAACGCGCGGCCTCGGATTCATGATTCAGGCGGCCGCCCAATTTCTTGTCACCGACGTCGTCATCGGCGGCATCCTCGCCATTGCCGTGATTGCCTTTCTGCTCGAAACCGCTGCGCGGCTGATCGAACGACGCTTCGTTCCATGGGGCAGCCGGCTCTAGGAAAGCAATCGTCTGTCCCGAACCAATCCCCGGAACGGGCGATGAGAACCGATCCTTGATGCCGTTCCGGCCATCGTGTCGGAACCGTCGCGTTGAAGGAGGGACGCGAGCCTGTAGCCATGCACCCAGCGCCCGAACCCGCTGGCCACATTGATGTGTCCAGCGTGACCAAGATCGATCAGATCGCTGCCCCAAAGAGACGCGTAGTGGCGGCATTGCTCGAACGGCATATAAGGGTCGTTGAGGCTCGCGACGACAAGGCTTGGAAACGGCAGGGGGGCTTCCGGCATCGCTCCGAAGCGAATGGCACCTGGGTGGATATATTCTGTCCTATCGAGATGACAGGGTGCAACAAGCAGTGCGCCGCGGATTCTTTCAGCCGATGCCCGAGCTGCGAGATGCGCAGCCAGCAAGCAACCAAGGCTGTGAGCGACGAGTATAACGTCGCCGTGCTTTCCGAGAACAGATTCAAGACGCGCGAGCCAAGCATCCAGATGCGGCCGGTCCCAGTTGTCCTGCTCCACCAGGCGCGAGCCTGGATGGTCGGACAGCCAGTGCTGCTGCCAATGGTCCGTTCCAGACCCCATGAAACCCGGCAGGATAAGTGTACGCGTCATCGCGTCGGCTCCCACAAACGAAGCGTGGATGCCCTTTCGCGAACGATCTGGCTTGAACCAAGACGGACACCCAACCATGACGCCAACTATGACGGCGGCTAAAAACTTCCGTAAGGAAAGAAAATTCAATATCCATAAAATCGATAGAATATGCTACCTTCACGAAAAATCTTGATTCCGTCACTGATGATCCACCCTCACAGGATTGGAAGCGATCTATGGCAACCGTGTCACATCTCTCCGAGCATATCCGCCCAGCGGCTCACCGGCTCAAGACGGAAGAGGAGGCTCTCGAAGAGGCACGGCGCCTCGCGTCGATCTTTGCAGAGCGGGCAAGCGAGCGCGATGTCAATCGCATCATTCCCTATGACGAGATCGACCTCCTGGCACAATCCGGCCTGCTCGGGATAACGGTGCCCAACGAGTACGGCGGCGCCGACGTGTCGAACGCCGTTCTTGCCGAGGTCATAGCGATCCTGTCGGAAGCCGACGGCTCGATCGGCCAGATCCCGCAGAACCATTTCTACATCCTCGAAGCGCTGCGCACAGACGGCAGCGAGGAACAGAAGAAATTCTTCTTTGGCCGGGCACTCGCCGGTGATCGTTTCGGCAACGCCCTGTCCGAAACGGGAACGAGAACCGTCGGCGACTACAACACCCGCCTGACGGCAGACGGCATCGGATACAGGATCAACGGGCGAAAGTTCTATTCGACCGGTGTTCTCTTTGCCGAATGGGTCGTCGTTTTCGCGCTGGATGCAGAAGACCAGCTCACCATGTCCTTCGTCCCGCGCAACAGCGAAGGCCTGCAGATCATCGACGACTGGGACGGTTTCGGGCAGCGGACCACCGGCAGCGGCACCACCGTTCTTCAGAATGTCTACGTCAACGCGGACGCTGTTGTGCGCCATCACCGGGGGTTCGAGCGGGCGACGACGATCGGCTCCGTCGGCCAGATCATCCACGCAGGTATCGATCTCGGTATTGCGCGCGCCGCTTTCAAGGAAACCATCGATTTCGTCCGCAATAAGGCCCGCCCCTGGATGAACAGCGGCGTTGAGCGCGCCTCGCAGGACCCGCTGACCATCGCCAAGGTCGGCAGTCTCGCAATCCGGCTAGAGGCGGCGTCGGCGCTCGTCGAGCGGGCCGGACACAAGGTCGACATCGCCCAGGTCAACCCGACCGAAAAAAATGCGATCGAGGCAACACTGGCCGTCGCCGGCGCCAAGGTACTGACCACGGAAATCGCACTCGAAGCAACCAACACGCTGTTCGAACTGGCCGGAACGTCCTCGACCAAGGTGGGGCTCAACCTCGATCGCCACTGGCGCAACGCCCGCACGCACACGCTCCATGATCCGGTCCGCTGGAAGTATCACGTCGTCGGCGACTACCACCTCAACGACACCTTGCCGCCGCGCAACGGCGCCCTCTGAATTCCCTGGGGAACGGATGATCATGAGCCGCGAAATACGCCTGAATGCCTTCGACATGAACTGCGTCGGTCACCAGTCGCCGGGCCTCTGGACGCATCCACGCGATCAGTCGCACAGATACAAGGATCTCGACTACTGGGTTCACCTGGCCCAGACGCTCGAGCGCGGCAAGTTTGACGGGCTGTTCATTGCCGACGTGCTCGGCGTCTACGATGTGCTGAACGGCAACACCAATGCAGCACTCAAGCATTCGGCCCAGGTGCCGGTGAACGATCCGCTGCAGCTCGTGCCGACCATGGCCTACGTCACCGAGCATCTCGGTTTTGGCCTGACGGCCTCGCTGTCCTTCGAGCATCCCTACACCTTTGCTCGGCGCATCTCGACGCTTGATCATCTGACGAAAGGCCGCGTCGGCTGGAACATCGTCACATCCTATCTCAACTCCGGCGCGCTCAACATCGGCCAGGCGCAGCAGGTCAAGCATGACGACCGCTACGATCTGGCCGAGGAATATCTCGAGGTCTGCTACAAGCTCTGGGAGGGCAGCTGGGAAGACGATGCGGTGGTCCGCGACCGGGCAAGCGGCATCTTCACCCATCCGGAAAAGGTCCACCCCATTCGGCATGACGGTCAGTACTTCAAGGTACCCGGCATTCACCTGAGCGAGCCGTCGCCGCAGCGCACACCGGTTCTTTACCAGGCTGGCGCCTCAAGCCGTGGCAAGGATTTCGCCGGCGCCAATGCCGAATGCATCTTTGTGGCGGCGCCATCAAAAACCGTTCTGAAGCGCTATGTCTCAAACGTCCGCGAAGCCGCCGAGCGCGCCGGCCGCAATCCGCGCGACATCCTCGCCTTCAACCTGCAGACCGTCATTCTCGGCGAGACCGATGCGGAAGCGAAAAAGAAGTTCGACGAATATCGCAAGTATGTGTCCTACGAGGGCGCACTGACGCTGATTTCCGGCTGGACCGGCATCGATTTCGGTCAGTTTGGGCCTGACGAGCCCTTGCGCCACCGCTACACCAATGCTGTCCAGTCCGCCGTAGAGACCTTCACCACCATCGATCCGGACAAGGTCTGGACCGTCAGGGAAATGGCCGACTGGGTCGGCATCGGCGGTTTTGGCCCGGTCTTCGTCGGCTCGCCACAGACGGTTGCCGATCTGCTGCAGGAATGGGTCGAGGATACCGACGTCGACGGATTCAACCTAGCCTATGCCGTCACGCCGGAAACTTTTGAGGACGCGGTCGATCTTCTGGTCCCGGAACTGCAGAAGCGCGGTGTCTACAAGACGGACTACGCAAAAGGTACGCTGCGCGAAAAGCTGTTCGGACAGGGACCGAGGCTCCAGGCCCCGCACCCCGCCGTCAATTTCCGCAACCTGTCGGGACGGGATACGAGGATCGCCTCCGGCCAAAACTGACGACAAGACTGCTGCCACCGGTGTCTTTGTTTGTGGTCGGGCACCTCCTGCAAGGTCAGCTGTAAAGGCTGACCTCAGGAATGCGGTCGTTCAACGCGAACTCCCCCACTTCCCTGGCCTTGTAGAACACAGGATCGTGCAGGGTGTGCGTCCGGACATTGCGCCAATAACGATCAAAGCCATAATGCGCGGCCGTGGCGCGCGCACCCATCAGTTCGAAGACTTTGGAGGTGATATCAAGCGAGACGTGGGTGGCGTGGACCTTTGCTTCGTAGGCAGCGATGGCCGCCTCCCCGCGCTGCCGTTCGGTGACGGACTTCCCACGCGCCAGCGCTTCCTGCACCTCGCCTGCCGCTTGGTCGGCAAGAGCCAAGGAAGCTTTGAGCGTCGATCGGTACTCCCCGACGCGCTCCAGAATATAAGGATCGTCCGATGCCTTTGCGACGCCGGACGTGATCCAGGGTCGCGTGGTGGTGCGGACATAGTCGAGCGCTGCGTTCAGAGCGCCTTCCGCCGTGCCGAGATAGAAATTGACGAAGACGAGCTGGATCAACGGTGTGTTGAATGTCGCAAGCACGGGAGGCTTGTCCGAGGGATCAGCGAGCGGCTGGATGAAATCGTCATGCGTCACCGGAAAATCATGGAATTCGACGCTGCCGCTATCGGACAGACGCTGGCCGATATTGTTCCAGTCGTCATTGGTGACGTAACCCGGCCGATCGGTCGGGATCACGAAATTGGCAATCTTGCCGTCGATGGTGGCGTTGACATTGATGCGGTCCGAAACACGCGCGCCGGTCGAGAAGGTCTTGCGGCCGTTGAGGACATAACCGTCGCCTTTGCGGGAAAGCACGAGGCCGGGGTCGCGTGGATTAACGGCGGCGCCCCAGTAGAGGTTACGGGCAACGGTCTCGATGCCCAGTGCTTTTGCCTTCGCGGGATCGGACGCGCCCCAGTAGATGTACTGGCTGTTGACATAGTGATAACCCAGCAGCTGGCCGATCGAGCTTTCGCCGCGCGAAAGGATACGCACGAGCCTGAATGCTGACACCCAGTCGATCCCGCTACCGCCGATCTCCTTGGGATGCAGGGCATTGAGCAGCCCGGCCATTTTCAGCATCTGGATTTCCTCAAGCGGCGGCCTGCCCGCGGCATCGAGCGCAGCGCCCCGCGCAGTCAGATCCGCTGAGATGTCTTCGGCCCGGGCAAACAACCCTGCCAGACCGTCCTCATGCCTGGGATTGCGCAGGATTTGTGCGTCACTCATCGCCTGTATCTCCGTATCGGTGTCGATCGGATAATTTGTATATAAATTACATAGATTAAACAGGAATTTTATTCCGTATCGGCTGGGCCTTCGAAAAATCTCCTGCCGACAACCCCGGCGTCAGACGCAAAAAGGGCCGCAAGCGACCCTTCTGTTCGGTAACAAGTTCCGGCCCTCAGACCGCTTCGGGTTCCCAAAGCATTTCGATGGCATCGGCCCGGTTGTCATTCGCCGCAAACTGTTCCAGCGTCATGTTGTCGAGGACAGACGCGATGGCATCGCGGACATGGCTCATGGAACGGCGAACATGGCAACCAACCGGATCGGAACAATCGTCGCAGGCCTCGAAGGCCGTCCGGCTTGCGCAGCGAATGGGTGCTAGAGGGCCGTCAAGCGTGCGGATGACCTGCCCGATGTGAATGTCGGATGCGGGACGCGAGAGGCAGTAACCACCGCCCGGCCCTTTCTTGGATCGCAGTATTCCCGCCTTGCGCAAGTCCAGGAGAATGGTATCCAGGAACTTCTTGGGAATATTGTTCCGCGTTGCAATTTCAGTCACAAACGCCGTTTCACCAATATCGAGCTGTGCAAGATCAACAAGAGCCTTCAGCCCGTACTTACCTTTTTTCGTCAGCATTCCAAACAACTCTTTCAATGAAGATGGCCGTCGAAAGGGCCATCACCGCCATCATATCTTGCGAGAACGAATTCCGGTGGCCAGGTAATTCGGTTTATTCTGGCTACTGCGGAATTGCGACGGCCTCAAGACAACAATTGATTCATTGCATAGATTTAGTGATCAAGTCTGAATTGAAAGACCCGGCAGCAACATTTCGGCTTGGCTGTGCGCTGCCGGGCGGGGGATCGAGATCAATAGAGCTTGGCGGGGATCCAGTCCGCGGTGACTGCGTCGCTTTCGCTGAACGCCGGCACTTTCGCCGCCAGTTCCTCGATCGTCTTGACACCGGCTTCCCGCAGTTGCGCCTGCGTCAGCAGCGCTGGTTTGACGAGGATCGTGGCAGGAACCTCCTGGCCGGCAATCTGAAGCGCGACGGCCCGAATGGAAACCGCACCGACGACAGCCGGGTTGGTCGCAACGGTCGCAACCCACGGACTGCCCTCCTCGACGATTTCCTGAATATCGGCAGTGGAGACGTCGGCGGAATAGATCTTGAGCTTGTCGGATATCCCAAGATCGGCCGCCGCCAGCTTTACGCCGCGGGCGAATTCATCATAGGGCGCGAAGACCACATTGATATCGGGGTTGGCGGTCAACGCGGCCTTTGCCTGATCGGCGGTGCTGGTCGCGGTCGTATCGTTCACCACACCAAACCGGGCTTTTTCGACGACACCAGCATTGTCGGCCCTAAATTTTTCCCAAACCTCGTTGCGGCGGTCCAGCGGCGCAAATCCTGCGACATAGACGTAACCGGCATTGAAGCTGGTGCCGTTATCCTTGACGACCTGCTCAAGCGCAAGGCGCGACAGTTCGTGGTCGCTCTGTTCCACCTGCGGAATCGCCTTGTTGTTGAGATTGACGTCAAACGCCACGACCTTGATGCCCGCGTCGATCGCCTGCTGCGCCACGTCACTGATCGCTTCCGGTTGACCGTGGTCGATCACAATGCCCTGGAGGCCGAGATTGATGGCCTGGTTGATCTGCTCACGCTGCTCGGCCGCATTCTGTTTTCCCGGAAAGATCCGCAGATCGATGCCAAGCGCCTTGGCCTGTGCCTCGGCGCCTGCCTGGTATGCCTGGAAGAAATCCCCACCCGAAATATAGGCAATCAGCGCCACCTTGACGCCACCCTTGTCGAATGGCGCGGGTGCCCCCTCCAGCCCCTCGGCCTGTGCGCCGCCCATGAGACCAAATGTTATGAATGCCGCGGACGCCAGTCCCGCAAAAAGATGTCGCATTGTCTGATCCCTTCTTGATCGCTCTCAGTTACAGCGTCGATCCATGCCGGATCCGCTCCATTAACTTATATATTCTAGGTATTTTATAGACAAATATGGACTTCTGTTTTTGCTCGCCGCCGGAGAAATTTCATCTTCGAAACAGAGGCGCGACAGAACAGGCAATCATTACGCATCTGCAGAGGCGGGACGCCAGTAGACCCCGGTGCGATGTTTCATGCCGCGACCTTCCGCCAGAACGAATTTGTCGGGAAGCCCTCAAGTTTGGAATCCCCTTTCAGCACGCCTAGCGGATTTGCATACATTCTATAGATTACATACTTTATGCCACAACCGGTTATCATAATGCCCCTTTTGAAGATCGACAGACTGGCCCGTTCATTCGGACCCACGCGGGCACTTACGGGGGCCAGCCTCGAGGTGGACGCCGGAGAAATCGTGGCCCTGATGGGAGCGAACGGGGCCGGCAAGTCGACCTTGGTGAATATTCTGTCCGGCGCGCTTGATGCGGACAGCGGCACCATCACATTTGCCGGTCACCCTTATGCGGTGCGATCTCCCGCGGACGCCGGCCACGCCGGTATCGTGACCGTCCATCAATCCACCGACCGGGTCGGGGCCCCCGGATTGACCGTGGCCGATGCCCTCTTGCTCAACAACTACGCCGACGGATCGGCACCGTTCTTCGTGAGCAGACGAACCATCCGCCGGAAGGCTCGCGACATCTTGACGGCAGCGGGCTTCGAATTGCCACTGGATCTGGATTTCGCCGACCTGTCGGCTGCCGATCGTCAACTGATCGCCATCGCCCGCGCTGTCGCGCGCAAGGCGTTAGTCCTCATCCTGGACGAACCAACAGCCAGCATTTCCGGACCGGAGTCCGAGCGGCTCTATCGGATCCTGAAGCGCTTGCGCGGCGAAGGAATGGCGATCCTCTATATCTCGCACAGGATTGCCGATCTGGAAGCGCTGGCAGACAGGGTCGCCGTCATGCGCGGCGGCCAGGTAATCGCCAGCTTCAATCGCCCCGTCGATTTCGAAAAGGCCGTCGAAACGATGATCGGGCGGCCACTGCAGTCGGCTCGACCGGATACGCGCGAGGTGATCGGCGCACCGATCTTCGCAATGCGGAATGCTTCCCTGCTGCCGGGGACGATTCCCTTCGACCTTGATCTCCACGCCGGCGAGGTTGTCGCGATTTCGGGCGTGCTCGGCGCGGGAAAAAGCCGGCTTCTCTCGGCGATCTTTGGCAATGCGGCGTTGGCCGGCGGAACCATGCGCCTTGATGGCATCCTCTACGCACCCACTTCTGTTCGGGCCGCGATTGATGCCGGCGTGTTCATGGCAGCGGAAGACAGGCACCGCTCTTCGCTGATGCCTGCGGATTGGCCGGGAAGTACGCTTGCCGCCACCATCAGCCTGCCGCATCTCGCGACCTGGTTTCCGTCCGGCTTCCTTCTGGGCCGACGCGAGCGGGCCGAAGCCGGGCGTGCCATTCACCGGCTCGGCATCAGGGCATCAGGACCGGATGCCGCCATATCCTCGCTCTCCGGCGGCAATCAGCAGAAAGTCATCCTCGGGCGATGGGAGGCGGAGCCGAGCCGCCTTCTTCTGCTCGACGAGCCCTTCCAGGGTGTCGACGTCGGCGCCCGCCACGACATCATCACGGCGATCCGCGCCAATACACAGCGTGCCACGCTGATCGCCACATCCGATCCGGAGGAGGCGCTCGAAGTCGCCGACCGGATCCTCTTCATCGACCATCACACGCTGACACCGGCGGCTTTGAACCCGGCATCGGCACAGACATTCGAGGCAGCAGCACGATGACACCGATCGACAACCAGACACGGGCGTTGAGCGCCAGCGCGCGACCAATCCCGCTCGAGCGACTGCGAACGCTTGTGCGCACCAGCGCCGTCTTCATCCTTTTGGCTGCGATGATCGTCGGCTTTTCGATCGCCCAGCCTGCCTTCATCAATCTCGCCAACCAGATGAGTATTCTCCAAGCCGTCTCGGTGGTCGCCATCCTCGGCGCCGGGGTCACTGTGACGCTGGCCGTCGGCGGCTTCGATCTGTCGATCGGCGCCGTTGCCGCCTCCAGCGTCATGGCGGCGAGCTACGCGATGATCGTCTGGGGGCTGAATGTTACCCAGACCGTGCCGCTGGTCCTCGCCTTCGGCGCCCTTGTCGGCCTGTCCAATGCTTTTCTGATCGTCAAGCTGAGGGTGCCTGACCTGCTTGCAACCCTCGCAGTCATGTTTCTGCTGAGTGGCCTCCAGCTGATCCCGACGGCAGGCCGCTCGATTTCATCGGGGCTCATTCTTCCCGACGGTTCGACGGCAACCGGCAGCTACGACCCCGCCTTCCTGCTAATCGGCCGATCGAGCCTG
The DNA here is from genome assembly GCF_964252905.1 of Pararhizobium sp. LjRoot255. Lineage (NCBI taxonomy): Bacteria > Pseudomonadati > Pseudomonadota > Alphaproteobacteria > Hyphomicrobiales > Rhizobiaceae > Pararhizobium > Pararhizobium sp. LjRoot255. The sequence continues at coordinate 1,305,389 of NZ_CAXUPQ020000002.1, read as the reverse complement.
TTCGGCCTAGTTCCGGCGCCCGTCGCGGTCATGCTTCTGGTCGCGCTCGCTCTCTACGTTGTGACCGAGCATACCCGCGTCGGTCGCCTGCTGTTTGCCACGGGCGGCAACGAGGTCGCGACGCGGCTCGCGGGCGCCTCGGTTCCACGCCTCAAAACGCTCGCCTACGTGCTTTCCGGCACCCTTGCCTCGCTCGGCGGCATCATCGTGGCTGCCCGCGTCGGACGCGGCGATGTCTCGTCGGGAGGATCGCTGCTGATGGATGCCGTGGCGGCATCTCTGATCGGCTTTGCGGTGCTCGGCCTGCGCCGCCCCAATGTCTTCGGCACGATCGTCGGCGCCGTCTTCGTCGGCATCCTCCTGAACGGGCTGACGATGCTGAACGCGCCCTACTACACCCAGGATTTCGTCAAGGGCGCCGTTCTCGTCGGCGCGCTGGCACTCACTTACGGGCTCGGGCGCAGTACGCGCTGACGCCGCAGCAACTGCGGCTTCGTGCTAATGCGGATGCCGTCGATCTCAATAGTATATAAAATCAATAGAAAATTGATTTGCGTGCAGGGACAAGGGCAGAAGAATTTTCCCGCATCAATCCGCACAAAACATAATCATTCTTCGCTTATCAAATAGGCATTTGCGATCCTGAGCTCAGAAACAGCCTTATCCTCCCAGGAATTGTACAGGATCCCTCATGAGCAACATCTTCGCCCCACTCTCCAAGGCAGCAACGCTTTCCCGCCGCGCGGCGCTTGCGGTCTTGCTGGCCTCGACATTCGCCGTCGCGGCCTCCTCGCTTCCGGACACTTCCTTTGCCGAGGACGCAAAGTCGATCAAGGTCGGCATCATCAGCGGCGAGGACGAAGATGTCTGGCGCGTTGTGACGGCGGAAGCCGCCAAGCAGAATCTGACGATCGAGACCGTGGTCTTCAACGACTATACGCAGCCAAACGAAGCGCTCGAGCGTGGCGAAATCGACGCCAATGCCTTCCAGCATCAGCCTTACCTCGAAAATCAGATCAAGACACACGGCTACAAGATCGTCCCCGTCGGTTACACCGGCGTCTGGCCGATCGGGCTCTATTCTAAGAAATTCACCAAGATCGCGGATCTTCAGGATGGCGCAATCGTTGGTGTACCGAACGACCCTTCCAACGAGGGCCGCGCTCTGCGCGTGCTGCAAAATGAAGGCCTGATCAAGCTGAAGGACGGTACCGGCATTCTGGCCACCATTGCCGACATCGTCGAGAATCCGAAGAAAATCGAGATCAAAGAACTCGACGCGGGCGTCGTTGGCCGCGCCATCGATGATCTGGATGGCGCCGTCGTCAACACCGACTGGGCCCTGAAGAGCGGCCTGACGCCCGACAATCGCATTGCCCAGGAGCCGGTAGCCGATAATCCCTACCGCAACTTCATCGCGGTCAAGGCCGGTCAGGAAAACGAGCCCTGGGTCAAGACGCTTGTCTCGGCCTACCAGAACGACACCGTGAAGGCCGAGTTCGATCGGGTCTACAAAGGCACCGGTATCAGCGCATACTGATACGGACCAACCACAGAAACTGCGAAGGCGGCTGTCGGACTTTCGTCCGGGCCGCCTTTGGCGTTGACCATTGATTGCCGCGACAGCGGAAAAGGACGTTCGATGAATTCCCATACCACCGTGGCCCCGATTGCCATGCCGCACAACGCCGACGACAGGCCGGATGTCGTCAGGCTGGCCGATGTCAGGCGCCGCTTCGGCAAAACTGCAGCACTCGACGGCGTCTCGCTCTCCGTGCGCAAGGGTGAGATCCTCGGTATCATCGGCCGCAGCGGCGCGGGAAAGTCCACGCTCATCCGTTGCCTCAACGGGCTGGAACGGCCGGACTCTGGCACCGTGCTGATCGAAGGACGCGATATCACCGGCCTTTCCGAACGACAGCTTCAGCCGCTGCGGCGCAAGATCGGCATGATCTTCCAGCACTTCAACCTGCTGTCGGCCAAGACGATCGAGGAAAACGTTGCCCTGCCGCTGAAGATCGAAGGCCTGCCGAAAGCCGCGCGCCTGAAACGCGCCGCGGAACTGCTGGATCTCGTCGGGCTGTCGGAAAAGGCAACGGCCTATCCGTCGTCGCTGTCGGGCGGCCAGAAGCAGCGTGTCGGCATCGCCCGGGCGCTGGCCGCCCGGCCGGCGCTACTTTTGTCGGACGAAGCCACATCGGCGCTCGACCCGGAAACCACACATGCGATCCTTGACCTTCTCAAGGACATCAACAAAAAGCTCGACCTGACCATTCTGCTGATCACGCATGAGATGGAAGTGGTGCGCAACATCGCCGACCGGGTCGCGGTCATTGACGGCGGGCGCATTGTCGAGGAAGGCGCTGTCTGGTCGGTCTTTGCCGATCCCCGCAGCGAGACCACACGCAGCCTTCTCAGCACCATCCGGCCGCAACTGCCCGACCATATCGCACGCCGCCTCAGCCAAAGCCCGGGCGGCGAAGCGGTGCTCCGCGTCGATCTGGCCGGGCCGGACGCCAATTCGCCGCTCTTTGCCGATCTCTCGGCCGCACTGCCGAATTCCTTCCGGCTGATCCATGGCGGCATCGACCACATCCAGGAGCAGCCGGTTGCACGTTTCTTCATCGGCGTGCCCGACCCATCCCGGCTGGATCCCGTCCTGCAATTTCTGAAGGGTCGCTCGGCCCGCGTGGAGGCCCTTGGTTATGACGCCCGTTCTACTTGATCTTCTTCTCCGTTCGATCTGGGAAACCCTTCTGATGACCGGCGCCTCCGGCCTCATTTCCCTGCTGGCGGGACTTCCGCTCGGTCTGGCGCTGATTGCCACCGATCGCGGCGGCATTGCCGAAAATCTCTGGGTCAACCGGCTGCTCGGCGCCATCGTCAACGGCTTCCGCTCCGTACCTTTCATCATCCTGCTGGTGGCGCTCATCCCCGTCACGCGGCTGATCGTCGGCACAGCGCTCGGCACTTGGGCGGCGATCGTGCCGCTGGCGATTGCTGCGACACCCTATTACGCCCGGATAGCCGAGGTGTCGCTCAGGGAGGTCGACCGGGGCCTGATCGAAGCGGTGCGCGCCATGGGTGGCAATCGCTGGACCATCATCCGCGAAGTGCTGGTGCCGGAAGCCTTGCCAGGCATCGTCGCCGGCTTCACCGTCACGCTCGTCACCCTCATCGGCGCGTCGGCGATGGCCGGCGCGATCGGGGCCGGCGGGCTGGGGGATCTCGCGATCCGCTACGGCTATCAACGCTTCGAGACAGGCGTGATGATCGCCGTGGTCATCGTGCTCATCGTCATGGTCTGCGGCATCCAGTGGCTGGGCGACCGGCTGATGGCCCGTATCGATCACCGCGCCTGATTGCCAGCTGGCAGCCTATCGGAAACCCTCTCGCGGACAAGGCGGGCAACCCGATCTGCTCCGGATTCATGAACGGCTCTCTCGGCATCCTCCAGAAGGCCCACCCGAAGGGAACAGGTATCTATTCCTGGGATACCGAACAGGAAATGCCCGGAGACTTCATGCCCCTGCGGCTTCCCGGCAGAATCCTCCGGGCCGCATGACGTTCATCGTTCGTGTCTGGAGGAAACAGTCTTGTTCCGACCCCTGTATCGCAGACAACTATGCAGTGCGCGTGCGCCCAAAGGCACGCAGCAACAGGTTCACCGAGACGGCGACCTTGTCGATATCGGGAATGTCCTGCGAATAGCGCCCGGTATAGAGCTTGACGATCATCTTGTCCCGCTCCGCCCCGTGCAGGTCGAAATGAAGATGGAGGTAGTAACGCCGCATGTCGCCTGAGCGGCTGATGTCCCCGCGCCGCTGCGTCGCCTGCCTGAACTCCGCCTCAATCGTCTCGAAGCCGTCGATCGCCAGCCGCACACGTGTGGATTGAAACCGTGTTTCCGTTGGAACCGTGACCACCGCCTTTTCGAGCGAGAGGCTCACAAGGCGGCCGGGGAAACCATCGACATTTGCGGACTCGTCGAGCTTGAACGCTTGAAAGAGGCGCCGCGGCTTTTCGAAACAGATCAGCGAAGCAATGACGAGCACCATGATGTTGATCCCGGCCCAGAGCGCCGCGATCGGCGAAAACGCGCCCTGTATTCGCGCCGTTTCCGGAACGATGTTGATGACTACGCCGAGGGCGGTGACGACGATGAAGCATGCTATCCAGGTAAAGGTGTAGGCGTCGAAGACGCCCTCCTCGTTGCCGCTGCCCTTGGGCGTCACCTTGAACGGCTTGCCGAACGGCCGTACCAGGCTGGAGATCACAGTCGGCAACATGCGGAACGACGCGAAAGTACCTACGGCGCTGGAGACTATCGGCAGATAACGGGTCGGCGTGATCCAGAGCATCAAGAGGAAATAGGCGGCCAACAGCGGCACCTGGTGGGAGACATAATCGGCAACCTCGGTGAAATAGAGCGGTAGCGCACCGAACCAGAAATAGGCGATCGGCACGACCAGCACCATGAAGCGAACCAGATATTGCACCAGCCAGGACATCGGCAGGAACATGATCCGCTGGAAGAGGGTGAGCCCTGGCCCTCGCAGCGGGCCGTTATGCAGGTAGAGCGTCTGGATGCCCCCTTGGCACCAACGCTCACGCTGGACGAAATAGCCGGTCAGGTTTTCGGCAGCCAGACCCATCGACAGCCGCTCGTTCAGGTAGCGGGTTTTGTAGCCTTTGTTGAGCATCGAAAGCGTTGTCAGCAGGTCTTCCGTGATCGACTCGGTCGGGAAGCCGCCGATCGCGTCGACCGCCTTGCGGCGGGCGATCGAGCAGGAGCCGCAGCAGAAGCTCACGTCCCAGCCATCGCGGCTCGGCGCAATCTCGTCGAAGAACAGGCGCTGCTCGTCCGGCCATATGTTCTCAAGGCCGAGATTGGATTGCACCGGATCGACGTTAAAGAAGTGCTGCGGCGTCTGGACGATGCCGATGGTCCCGTCCGAAAAGAACGGCAACGTTCGCCTGAGGAAATGACGGTAAGGCACGAAGTCCGCGTCGAAGATGGCGACGAAATCGCCGGAACTGACGCGCAAGCCATTGTTCATATTACCGGCCTTGGCATGGGCGTTGTCGCTGCGGGTCACATGAATTGCGCCGTGTCGTTCGCAGTAGGCCTTGAGCCAGTCGCGACGGCCGTCATCGAGCACATAAATTCTCAGCTTGTCTTTGGGATAGTCGAGCGCCAGCGTCCCGACGATCGTTCTCTCAAGCACGTCGAGCGGTTCGTTGTAGGTCGGGATGAAGACGTCGACCGTGGGCAGTTCGCTCTGCTGGCGCTGAAAGAACGCCTGCGCGAGCCGGTCCGCCTCGGCGCTACGGTCGACGTAGCGGCTCATCAGGATGAGAAAGAGGACGACCTCTGAGAAGCCCAGAAGCTCGATGATGAAGATGAACCAAACCCAATAGAAGTTGGCGCCGTCAGTGGGATAGGGAAGAACCGTTTCCGTCAGGCGCCAGAGCATGTAGCGCGCTGCCGCAATGGCAACGAAGGCGCAGGTGACCGCCCGCGTCCAGGTTCGACGGCGCGACCAGTTGAATGGCCCGATCAGAAAGAAGGCGATGACGGCAAGGGTCGGCGCCAGCGCTAGAAGAGACTGAACCATAGGCTTTCGATCCATTGCGACAGCCGAACGGCGCGTTTGGAAATACGCACCTGGGCCGTTCGACCGACTTGGCAGAAATTGGCGAAGTCGGCGTTGAGCGGCGAAGGGGCAAGCCGGATACGGATCCGGGCATTGCGCTCGTCGGTTTCCGGCTCGTTGGCGGCCAGCAGATCCTTCTCGACGAGAGCGGAACTGCCCTTTACCGATTGCACCTGACCCTTGAAGACCTCGGCGCGCCCGAAGAGCCGGACCTCCGCCTCGCGGCCGGGATAGATCTCGTCGTAGTCGACCTCGGGAACGAGAATATCGACGAACATCTCCCGGCAATCGAGCACGCGCATCATCTCGTTGTTCAAGATGACGTTGGAGCCGCCAACGATATTCCTGCTCCAGATGACGCCCTCAAACGGCGATAGAATCGTCGCCGATTCGAGGCTGCGAACGCGGCGCTCCTCCTCCGCCATTTGCTGTTCGCTCTGGCTCGCCCGCGTCCTGTTCTCGGCGATCCGCGTGTTGAGGTCATTGATGCGAACGATCACCTCGTCCTCTCGCTGGCGGGAATAGGGCACGTCGTTTTGACCATCGCCGACGACGAATATGCCCTGGCGCACGGCATCCAATCGGTGCTGCAGCAATTCGACCGTCAGATTGTTCACCTCGACCTCGCCGCCCGTCGCGGCGCCGGCCGCCTGCGCCGACTCCACCATCTTGCGGGTGAAAATGCCCCGCGACTCCAAATCCTGCCTGCGGTCGAGATCCACTTTTGCCACCAGATCCTGGGCGCGTGCTACTTCGACCCTCTTGTGCGCAGGATCTGCAATTCCCGCTCTAGGCTGGCAATGGTCGCGCGCTGGAAAACTTCGAGCCGTTCGGCAAGCTGATTGCGCAGCCGGGACAGCTCGTCGCGCTCCTGCTCAAGCGCCGCCGCACGTTCGACGGCGGTGCGGTGTTCTGCGCGCAGCGACGCAAGGATTGCCCGGTTGACGCGTTCGTTGCGAATGGTCGCAAGTGCCTCACCCTCGCTCACCGGCGTCCCGATGCGCAGCGGTGATCCCGCGACCTCGCCGTCGATCGGCGCGTTTATGACTGCAAGGCGTGCATTGACAGTGCCATCCAAGCTGGTGAAGCCCGTCAAACCCGGCAACAGGGCGACGGCCACAAGCACCAGGAGCAAAATGCCGACCGCGATCCGCGTGAAGCGATGGTTCAGAATCCTCATCTCAAGCGTCCGTTCTGTCGCGTGAGCACGGGTTCGCATCACGATTTCGCTCGCGCTGCGCCGCATCAGGCATTCATCAGTATTTGACGTCGAACAACCCTAAATTTTGCAGATCTTAGTAGTGAAAAATGAAAATGCCTATATCTAAATGGTCCAAGCGTTAAATATCGGCTGCATGACAATGAATATCCGTACTGCTATGAGAATAGCTGAGAGAAGAGATTAAAATATAATTAGACACTAATAAAGTAAAACGCGATGGAATGGCTTAAAGAATGTCAGACAGGACATCGCATGATGCACACTCCGACAGAGACACCAGCTTCACCGGCGAACTCGTTTCGTTTTACGACGGGACATTTCAGCTTGGAGCTACTTCTCGCCAAAGATCAAGCTTAGCAGCTCCCTAATTTGCGGCAGGAGCGCCTCGAAATGACTGTCCAGACTCATGTCGTCATCCTTGATGAACGCAATGTAGTGCGCATTCCAATGGTTGTAGATAACGGCCGCAAGAGCCGCGGCATCGAAGGCGCCTCCCCTCCGCGTCTCGCTCGGCTGATCCCTCAGGACGCTTTCGATTTCGTCCCTCAACACCGCGTCGATTTGCACATAACGCTGAACAAACTCCGATTTCGGCTGGCGGATGGCTGCTGAGTCGGCATAGCGCCAGACCGGCTTGTTGAAGATCTGCATCGAGTATTTTGTGAAACGCGTGAGCAGGTCGGCCAGGTCTACCGCCAGCCCCTTGCCGCTTCGTCTCGCAATGCGCCTGTTGCTCTCAACCGCCCGAACGTGTCCGTCAAGAATGATGGCGAGCAACAGTTCGTCCCTGGTGCCGAAATAATTGAAGACTGTCGGCGTCGAAACACCGACCTCCGCGGCAATGGCGGCCATCGTCGTGCTTTCGATGCCGTTCTGTTCAAACAGCCGTTTCGCGACGGTCAAGATCGCGTCCCGACGCTGACTCTTCTGCCTCGAACGCAGCCCCGGCGGATTCTCCTCAACCGACCTCTTCCTCATTTCACGCCTTTCTTTTATTCAATAAAATATTTTATTGACACAAATTATTTATCGCATACGGTATGCGCATAGACAAACATAAAAACAAGAATGGGAACGATGGAAATCAAGCAGATGATGAGGTTCCGCGCCTGAGAAGAACGGCTGCGTAGAGCGCTGACGGCTGCCAGCACGTCTGGCGGTGGCGTTCTGCGACCTGCCACATGCATTTCAGGTTTGGCATAGGCGCCCCACCGCACAACGAGGTTTCTCGTTGCAGCGCGAGTGCTCGTGCGTCCGTCGATCCGGCACCTTGGAGATCAAGCGAAGGCCTTCCCGCAAGGAAGTTCCCGACCGCATGCCGATTTCGCGCAGCAATTTGAACTGAGCTGGGGAGCAGATGACTGTACAATCGCGCGCCACGTCCGGAAGTGCCGTCAACATGCTCGGCGTCATCAAGGATTTCGACACGTTCCGGGCTGTCGATGGTGTCACCCTGCAAATCCAGCCCAATGAATTCTTCACGCTGCTCGGCCCCTCCGGATGCGGCAAGACCACCCTTCTCAGGTTGCTGGCCGGATTCGAGACGCCGACCTCCGGCGGCATTCTACTCGGCGCAAAGGACATTTCGCGCCTCCCGCCCAATCAGCGGCCGATCAACACGGTCTTTCAGAACTATGCCCTGTTTCCTCATTTGACTGTTGCCGAGAACATCGGCTTCGGACTGAAGATGCAGGGTCGGCCGAAGTCCGAAATCGCAATGACCGTCGAAGAAATGCTGCGCCTGGTCCGGCTGGAAGGGCGCGGTGACAGGCTCGTGACCAGGCTTTCGGGCGGCCAGCAGCAACGCGTAGCGCTTGCCCGTGCTTTGGCGCGCAGACCACAAGTTCTATTGCTGGACGAACCACTTTCCGCGCTTGACCTCAAGCTGCGGCAATCGATGCAAATCGAACTCAAGCGTCTTCAAGCCGAAACCGGCATCACCTTCGTCTTCGTCACCCACGACCAGGAAGAGGCGCTAACCATGTCAGACCGCATTGCGGTCATGCATGCCGGCCGTATCCTGCAAGTCGGCTGCTCCCGGGATATCTACGAGCATCCGGCCGACAGGTTCGTTGCGGGATTTATCGGCGAAACCAACTTTCTTCAGGCCGAACTTAAAACCGTCGATGGCATCACCGGAGCCGTGCTGCTCAAGAATGGTGTGCAGGTATCGGCCGGCCTTTCGGAAACGGCCCCACGCCAGGGCACGGTTACCATCGTCATTCGCCCCGAACATATAGAAATCGCGGCACCTGGCGCAGCAGGCTCGATCCCCGCGACAGTCAGGACAGTTGTCTATTTTGGCACCGACACGCACATCCATGCCAACCTTGCCGATGGAACACCAGTCGTTGTCCGCCAGCAGAACCGCAGGGACGGCAATGGCATCCCGCAACCGAATACCGCAATCGGCCTCATAATCCCGGCCGGAGCCTCACAAGTACTGAGGGATTAAGCCATGACAGCCGATGCCGATATCGCGGAAGCTCAGATCAGCCACAAACGGTGGCTTACCCTGCCTGCCCTGTTTTGCATCCTGGTGTTCGGCGTTGTGCCTCTTCTAACGGTGCTGCTTTATTCCCTCATGAAGCCATCGGAATATGGCGGTGTCGTTCCAAAATTCTCGTTCGATGCCTATGTTTCGTTGCTGTTCCAGCGGGACATCTTCGATGACACCCTCACCTTCTCGCCGGACTACCTGGTTATCTTTGCGCGCACGCTGTTGTTCGGTGCGGCCACAACCCTCCTCTGCCTGCTGATTGGGTTTCCGACTGCCTACTACATGGCGACCCGGCCGCAGCATACCCGCAACAGATGGGTGCTGCTGATCACCATCCCCTTCTGGTCGAATCTGCTCGTCAGAACCATCGCCATCATGTTCATCATCCGCGACGAAGGCCTGATCAACATGATCCTGATGTCATTGGGTCTGGTCGACAGGCCGGTCGGCATGATTTTCACCGATTTTGCGGTGATACTCGGCCTGATCTACAGCTTCCTGCCCTTCATGATCCTGCCGGTCTATGCGGCGCTCGAGAAGATCGATTTCCGGCTCGCCGAAGCCGGCTTCGATCTCTATGCCTCGCGCTTCCAGGTTTTGTGCCGGATCATCATCCCGCTTGCCATGCCCGGAATCATTACCGGCTGCGTTCTCGTATTCATCCCCACATTCGGCGCCTATGTGACGCCGCTCCTGCTCGGCGGCGGCCGTCATATGATGATCGGCGATCTTATTGCGCTGCAATTCGGCTCGTCGCGGAACTGGCCGCTGGGCTCGGCCTTTGCCACCGTCCTCATGGGTTTCGTTCTATTGGCGCTCTACTTCCAGGCGCGCAAGGCGATGGAGATCAGTCATGGCTAAGGCTTTCATCAAAGGCGTGGCCGACGTCAAACGGCAACCCGGTTTCGGCCTGATCGCTGGCGTCTGTATCGCCGTCCTCTACCTGCCACTGATGATCATCGCGGCCTATTCATTCAACGCCGCGAGCAATATCGGCGCCGGCTGGAGCGGCTTCACCGTCGACTGGTATGCCTCGGCGCTGCAAAATAGAGAGTTCTACGACTCGGCCATTCTCTCTATCGGACTGGCATTCGCCGCCATGGTAATATCCACCACTCTGGCGACGGCCGCCGCCCTGGGCACGACACGCGGCAGACCCTGGCGCGGCCAAACGGCCACCTTCGTCGCGATCACCACACCGCTGGTGGTTCCCGAGATCGTGACAGGCATTTCCCTCCTCGCCTTCTTTTCCGCCATCGCTGCGCTCGTCGATATCAATCTCGGCCTCGGCAAACTGTTGATCGCCCATGTGACCTTCTGCATCCCCTTCGCCTACCTGCCGATCAAGGCTCGACTGGAAGGCATGGATGAGACCCTCGACAGCGCGGCCGCCGATCTCTACGCCACCCGCTGGCAGACATTCCGCTATGTGACCCTGCCCCTGCTCGTGCCGGGTATTTCCTCCGGCGCCGCCCTCGCCTTCATCGTTTCTTTCGACGATTTCACCATCACGCAACTGATCGCCGGACCGGGGGAAACGACACTTCCGCTCTACATCTACACCCGCATCAGACGGGCTTTGACCCCGGAGATCAACGCCATGTGCACGCTGCTGCTGCTGATCTCATTCATCTTCATTATCCTGTCCTTCGGCATATCAAAGCGCCGGAGCCAGTGAAGTTCGCGTACCTCCTCCAGAAGAAAAGGGAACTTGTGACATGCTGAAATCTTCCTGGCTTGCCATTGCAGCATTTGCCCTGTCCGCCTACTCGGCCTTGGCCGCAGGAGAGCTGCATATCTACAACTGGGGCGAATACACCAACTCGAAACTGATCGAAAAATTCGAGAAGGCCTACAACGTCAAGATCACCCTGGACTTCTACGATTCCAACGAAACGATGATGTCAAAGGTCCGCGCCGGAGGCTCCGCCTTCGATATCGTCGTGCCGAGCGACTACGCCGTTGCGATCATGATTGACACGGGCATGCTCGAAAAGACCGAGCCAGCCGCGATGGCAAACTTCAAGAACATGGACCCGGCGATCGTCGACATCTATTTCGACAAAGGCCGGCATTATTCCGTGCCCTGGCAGCTTGGGTTGACCTCCTTCGTTGTCGACACCGCCGTCTACAAAGGTGACATCAATTCGTACTCCATCCTCTTCGATCCTCCGGCCGAACTGAAAGGCCGTATCAACATGCTCGACGACATGACGGCGATCATGCATGCGGCGGAACGCTATCTGGGATTCCCGCGCTGCACCTCGGACAAGATGCAGCTGAAGGCCGTCAACGAGCTCCTGAACAAAGCAAAACCTTCCTGGCGCACCTTTTCCTACGACTCGCTCCAGCTGCTCGCCGCCAAGGACGTCGATGCGGCGATGATTTGGAATGGCGCGGCGTTTCGCGCACGTGCCCAGCGTAACTCTCTGGTCTTTGCCTATCCCAAGGAAGGGATCGAGGGCTTCATGGACAATGTGGTCGTGCTCAAGGGTGCTGCCAATCTCCAAAATGCGAAGCTCTTCCAGAACTTCATCATGGATCCGGAAAACGCCGCTCTGATTTCCGACTTCGCCAAGTACAACAACGGCATCGTCGGATCGGAAAAATACCTCTCCCAGGATTTTAGCGACGCGCCCGAGATCAAGCGCCCGGACGGTGCCACGCCGGAATATGTGGCGCCGTGCTCGTCCGAGGTCGTCACGATGTACAACAAGATCTGGACGAACCTCCGCAAGTAACTCGCCCCAACGCCCAAAGCGCCCACCTGCCGGCACCAGGCCGGCGGGCGGTGGCCGATCGCCACAAAATCTGGAAGACGACATGAAGCAAGAACCCGCCGATCTCATCATTCACAGTGCAAAAATTCTCAGCATGGACGATGCCCAGCCGAGAGCCGAGGCGCTCGCGCTCCGGCACAACCGGATTCTTGCTGTCGGCAGCAATGACGACATCCTGAAATTGGCAGGCGCATCGACACGTCTGGTCGATGCACGCGGCGCAACCGTTCTTCCGGGGTTCAACGAAGCCCACATGCACATTTTTAGCGGTTCGGTCGGGCTGACCGAACTCTCACTGTTTGGTGTGCAGGGCTTCGAGGCATTTGCACGCACGGTGCGAGATTATGCAGCGAGCAAGCCGGACCTGGCGCTGTTGGTTGCCCAACAAGCGGACTACTCGATCCTCGGCCGGAACGAACCGGTGACGCGCCATCATCTCGATCGTATCCTCCCTGACCGGCCGTTCCTCATGTATGCGCCCGATCACCATACGGCCTGGGCGAATACGGCGGCACTAAAAGCGGCCGGCATCCTGGGAGGCGGCGATGTCGGCGTAGGCAACGAGATCGTCATGGGACTAGACGGCCTTGCCAGCGGCGAATTGAAGGAAGCCAACGCGATCAGCCCGGTCGCGCGGCTGAGTCAGACGGGAGGGCGCGAAAGCCTCGGCGTGGTAACCGGCGGCGATCCTCATTCCGTCACGCCGGAGGAAAGGCAAACCGATATCGCCGTCATTCGCGTGGGCCTCGACTACTGCGCCTCGCTCGGCATCACCTCGGTCCAGAATATGGACGGTAATCTCTATCAACTTGAAATGCTGGAGGAGATCGAACGCCAAGGCGGCCTGCCGACAAGGATACGCGTCCCGTGCCATATGAAGAACTTCATGCCGCTTAGCGAGTTGGAGGAGAAGGCCGCGCCGTGGCGCGACCGTTTCAATAGCGATCGGCTGCGGTCGGATTTTGTCAAGATGTTTGCCGACGGGGTCGCGGAATCGGGAACCGCGTACTATATGGAAGACTACGCCGACGAGCCGGGTTGGCGGGGCGAGCCGCTTTTCACCCAGGACCATTTCAACAAGATTGTCACCGAAGCCGATCACCTCGGTCTGCAAATCGCTGTCCACGCCATCGGCGACGGCGCGGTGCACATGGTTCTGAATGGTTATCAGGCCGCATCGGAAGCCAATGGCCACCGCGACAGCCGTCACCGGGTGGAGCATATCGAGACGGCACTCCCGACCGATTTTCGGCGTTTCGCGGAACTTGGCGTCGTAGCGTCTATGCAGCCAACCCATCCCCCCGGTTCCGCCGGCCTCCCGCTCGAACCCTATCTGAGCCGCATCGGCGAACAGCGCTGGCCGCACGCTTTTGCCTGGCGGACGCTTGCCGACCTGGGAGTAAAAGTCGTCTTTGCGACAGACTGGCCGGTTTCGCCGCTCGATCCGATGTACTGCATCCAGTGTGCGATGACCCGCGAGATTTGGAAGGAGGGTCTGCCCGACCAGCGACTTTCGCTCATGGAAACGCTCGCAGCCTACACGCGGACCAGCGCCTGGGTCGAATTCATGGAAGACCGGAAGGGCGTGCTGAAGCCTGGTTATCTTGCGGATGTCGTGGTGCTGAGCGGCGACATCGAAGCGGTGCCTTTCGACCAGCTCGCAACGCTGCGCCCCATCATGACCGTCTGCGATGGTCGCATCACTTACGAGGCCTGACCATGCCTGCCAGCCTTCCAGACTCCAACTCCAACCCTCCGGTCAAAACCATGTCCTTGGACAATCATCTGCAGTTCTACATTGGCGGCGATTGGGTCGCACCGCTTGCCACAAGCACGATGGATGTGATCGATCCGTCCACGGCGCAGGCTTTCGCCGTCGAGATTGCTAATGACACCCCCTACGGGCTGGCCGCCTATATCCAGTCCGGCGATCTCGAATGCGCCCGCCGCCTATCCCGTCGCCTGCGCGTCGGCAACGTCCACGTCAACTATCCTGACTGGGATACTGAGGCGCCTTTCGGCGGCTTCAAACAATCCGGCAATGGCCGCGAATATGCCGAGTTCGGGCTGGACGATTTTCTCGAGATAAAAGGCGTTATCGGCTATGGCGCCTGACTTCGCCCGTTTCGCGGAGATGGCCTGGAGCCGCCGCGACCACCCGCCCCCGCCCAATCGATGAACGGAACGTGGGCGCCCGCGACAGCCGGGCGGACCCCGCATGCGTTTTCTGCAATTCATGCAGCGATTTGAGGACCGATCTGGTGGATCATGATTGATGAACACGAAGCCATAGAATTCTTTCGCAACAATCCCGATATCGAAGTGCTCGAGGCCTTCGTGATCGACGTCAATGGCGTGCCGCGCGGCAAATGGATCCCACGGGAACGCGCGGTCGAAGTACTGACGAAGGGCATGGCAATCCCCCGTTCCGTCTACGCCCTGGATGTCTGGGGCCGGGACGTTAATGCCGCAGGCCTCGCCGAAGGCACGGGCGATCCGGATGGAATGTGTTTTCCAGTTCCGGGGTCACTTGCGCGTATCAGCTGGCTGAAAAGGCCAACAGCTCAGGTGTTGCTATACATGCGCAACACGGACGGGACCGGCTTTTACGGAGACCCACGCCAGGTGCTTGTGACCGTTCTCGAACGATACCGGCAACGGGGCCTCACGCCGGTCGTCGCAACCGAGCTCGAATTCTATCTCATCGACCCGGTGCGCTCGGCGCTCGATCCGGTGCGCCCACCCAATACGCGCGAGGGCCGCTGGCATACGGGTCAAACCCAGGTCTTGTCGATCGCGGAATTGCAGGATTTCGAGGATGTGTTCCATGAGATTTCGACAACCTGCCGCGCGCAGGCTGTACCGGCCGATACGACGCTGCGCGAGAACGGTCCCGGTCAGTACGAGATCAACTTGAAACACGTACCGGATGCCCTGAAGGCCGCGGACTATGCCGTGCTCCTCAAGCGCATCGTCAAAGGCGTCGCGCGCAAGCACGATCTCGACGCCACTTTTATGGCGAAACCCTATGGCACCCAGGCGGGCAGCGGCATGCATGTGCACTTCTCGATCCTGGACGAGAAGGGCCGCAACATTTTCGTCGGCGGCGACCAGCCCGCGGAGACGCTGCTCCATTCGGTCGGCGGGCTATTGCAGAACATGGGGGACAGCATGGCCGTATTCGCGCCGCATGCGAATTCCTACCGACGCCTGCGCCCGAGCGAACACGCACCAACGTATGCTTCATGGGGCTATGACAACCGTTCCGCGGCGGTTCGCGTGATCACGACCAGCAAGCCCGCAACCCGGATCGAACACCGCGTCGCCGGCGCCGACAGCAATCCGTATCTCGTCTTGGCCCTTATCCTGGATGCAGCCCTGATGGGCATGAACATGAAAGTGAAGCCCGGAGGCGAGATCACGGGGGACGACCATGCGCTCGATCATGAGCCGCTGCCGACCAATTGGGACTATGCCCTGCAGCGCTTTTCGAAGTCCGGCTTCGCCTATAGCGCGTTAGGGCCGGCCTTTCGTTCGCTCTACGCCAGTTGCAAGCAACAGGAACTGTCGGAGTTCTCGCTCCGCGTCACAGATGTCGAGTACGACGCCTATATCAGGACGGTGTAGTCATGACCACTCACGCACAATTCGCCTCCAATCCGGGCCACGCCGCGTCCTGGTATGCGGCGACGGCCAATCAAAAATCGGTCCGCCCGGCTCTGCAGGGAGAGATCGCGGCCGATGTCTGTATCGTCGGCGCCGGCTTCACCGGTATTTCTGCCGCGCTCGAACTGTCGGAACGCGGCTACAAAGTCATCGTCCTCGAAGCCGAGCGCATCGGCTTTGGTGCCTCCGGCCGCAATGGCGGCCAGATCGTCAACGGCTACAGCCGCGATCTTGAAACGATCGAGCGGCGCTATGGCCAGGAGAAAGCTCGCGCGCTCGGGGCGATGTCGCTCGAAGGCGGCGACATCATCCGCGGAAGGATCGAGAAATACGCCATCGATTGCGATCTCCGGCATGGCGGCTTCTTCGCCGCATTCACCCAAAAGCAGATCCGCGACCTGGAAGCCGTCAAGGCAAAGTGGGAGAAACACGGGCATGAACATCTGGAGATGGTCTCGCATGCGGCCGTGTCCAAATATGTAAAGACCGATCGCTATGTCGGCGGCTTGATCGACAAGTGCGGCGGCCATATTCATCCGCTCAATCTTGTGCTCGGCGAGGCCGCGGCCGCGGAGTCGCTAGGCGCCATCATCTTCGAAAATTCTCGCGTCGAAAAGATCGGAACTGGAAACGAGCCGGTCGTTGCCACGTCGAAGGGTACGGTGCGGGCGAAACATGTCCTGATCTGCGGCAATGCCTATCTCGGCAAGTTGTTTACGAAAATAACAGACCGGATGATGCCGGTGTCCAGCCAGGTCATGGTCACCGAGCCTCTGGAACCCAAATTAATCGAAGGACTGCTGCCGGCAGACTATTGCGTCGAGGACGCCAATTATGTGCTCGACTATTACCGCCGCACCGCCGACAACCGCCTCCTCTATGGCGGCGGCATCGGCTATGGCGGCCAGGATCCCAAGAACCTCACCGCGATCATTCAACCGAACATGCTCAAGACGTTTCCGGCATTGGCAAAGGCGAGGATCGAATTTGCCTGGAGCGGAAACTTTGCCCTCACCCTGACCCGCATTCCGCATGTCGGACGCATTTCCGACACCGTGTTCTTTTCGCATGGCGACAGCGGCCATGGTGTCACCACGACGCATCTGCTCGGCAAGATCCTGGGCGAAATGGCGGCCGGCCAGGCCGAACGCTTCGATGTCTGGGCGTCGCTTCCCAGTCTGCCGTTTCCGGGCGGGAAGGCGCTAAGGGTTCCTCTTACCGTCCTCGGCGCTTGGTGGTACGGCATGCGAGACCGGCTTGGGCTATGAAGAAGGCGACCGATACACATCAAGATTTTGCAAACCAGCCATGACCAAAGGAGGAAAAATGTCTCGGAAAGCATTGATATTGGTCGACTTTCAGAACGACTACTTTGAAGGGGGCGCGTTCCCACTTGTCGCTCCCCTGGCGGCCGCAACCAACGCACGTCGGGTTCTCGACGATTTTCGCTCCAAAGGTGCTTGTGTCATACACATCCGCCATCACGCAACGGAGCCCGATGCGACCTTCTTCGTACCTGCAACGTGGGGTGCTGAGATCCACGCCCTCGTTTCGCCCGGAGGCGACGAACCTGTTCTGACAAAGTCGAACATCAACGCTTTCCTCGATACCGGCCTGAAGGACCTTCTTGAAGAACGGAGCATCACAAACGTCGTGGTGGCCGGAGCCATGAGCCACATGTGCATCGACGCTGTGGTGCGCGCCGCTTCGGATTTCGGATTCTCGCCAAGCGTCATCCAGGACGCGGTCGCCACCAAAGACATGGAGTTTGGCGGGCGGCTCGTCCCCGCTGTCGACGTGCATGCGTCCTTCATGGCAGCTTTGGCCTTCGCCTACGCCGAAGTGGTCTCTACCGATGACTATCTCGGAAGATAGTTTCGATCCGCGTGGCGCAACATCATGGCAGGTAGCGTCGCCTTAACGTCCACACGACAAGGGAAAGGCTGGATCGACGGTGACGAGGTCGTCGCCCATAAACTTGGTTGTTTCCGAACTGCAAAAACGCGGCCTTGTCCGGCTTGTATTTAGCGGGCCGACGTTGCGCGATCATATGGGATTAACGAGAGACCCTGTTCGTTGTGAGTGCCTATGTTCGATTTCGAGCAGAATCCGAAAAATTACAATCACTTCAGAGACTTACCACAGCGTTGCGGCCAATCTTGACGCTATGAGTGTATTATGAAATACATACGTCGCATGCGTGCACATTTCTAATGTTTGGAGCAACTATGGAACTTTCAACCTCAAAACAGATGTTGATCGAGCAGCGCGTCACCAACGAAGCGAAGTCAAGCCGAGTTGCATATATTCTGTGTCTTTTTCTTGGCGGTTTTGGTGCCCATCGGTTCTACATCGGACATCCCGCCTCCGGCCTGGCCATGGTTGTGTTGATGGTTCTCGGCGTTGGGCTGGCTCAGCTCCGAGTCGGAGCGCTGTTCTCCGTCACTGGCGTGATCTGGGTCATCAACGATTTGTTCCTGATCCCACGCATGGTTCAAAACCAGACGAACGAGTTCCGGGAAAGCCTTCATCGACAGCTGTCAAACTCAAATCAGGCGGCGGCCAGTTAGCACGCTCGGTTGTGTCTCTCGCACGCATGCACCGCAGGTCAATTTCGACGAGCCGCGCAGGTTTCGTCCGCCCCGTCGATGCTTTATGCGCGCCGCGCCGGCGGCGGATCGCATCGACCAGAGAAAGCTTTTCAAAGGATCGTTTCGATCGTCGCGCGGGAACGGGCCTGCCGCGGCTCCTTGCGCATTCCCGACTGCTGCTTTGAAATGCGAGTAGACAACGGAGCCCCCTTGTACAGAATGTGAGTAGCTTACTCACATTCCCCAAACTTGGAAGGGCCGCCCTCATGAGCATGTTGCTCCAAAAACTGTATGGCTATCACGCCTGGGCAAATACTGACCTATTCGACAAATTGGGGACTTTGGATCAGGAACGGCACAGGGTCGAGCTGCACACCGCCTTGCGGCTGATCAATCATTATTACGTCGTGGCCCGAATCTTCGGCGCGCATCTAATTGGCGCGCAACATGGCTATGCCTCCGACAATACGCAGGAGACGCCAACGTTGGGTGAGCTGCGTGCTGCCGTAGCATCTACCGATCAATGGTATCTCGATTACCTTCGCGGCGTCTCGCCGGAAAATCTGGCGGAGACCATTCCCTTCACTTTCACCGATGGCGACAAGGGTTATATGACCAGAGAG
Source organism: Pararhizobium sp. LjRoot255 (assembly GCF_964252905.1). Taxonomy (NCBI): domain Bacteria; kingdom Pseudomonadati; phylum Pseudomonadota; class Alphaproteobacteria; order Hyphomicrobiales; family Rhizobiaceae; genus Pararhizobium; species Pararhizobium sp. LjRoot255. The sequence goes on along the minus strand of NZ_CAXUPQ020000002.1, from coordinate 1,286,350 downwards.
GAAATGCTGACTCATGTTGCCCTGCACGGAGGTTATCATCGGGGCGAGGTTGGCCGGATACTCTGGCAACTCTCCATCACCCCGCCTTGGGACATCTTCGCCCTCTATCTTCACCAAAGCGAGCCGGAACGGCGACAGCAGGGCGGCGCTTTTCCATCTCAGGTGCGTAATGCCGGGCCTAGCGGTAGTTAACGCCCAATTTGCCGTACCAACGCATCGCCCAAAAATCACCTCAGAGCACTCGTGACTTCTTGCGCCTTCCGACTCACACAGCGTATCAGTATTTCGGACCGCGTGGTCTAGGCGCAGGTTCATTCCACGTGCCGTACCGAGAGGGGCCGAAACAAAGGTGCGCGCACAGGCCAGGTGTTACCTGGATCGGCTAGACCAAATCTAGGCCACCATGGATGCTCAGTTGCGGCACTTGGGTACCACGCTCGACGTGAGTTGCCTTCGCCGGCTCCTTTTCCAGCACGAAGTCCCCGATATAGAGAATGTCAATGCCTGTGGAATAGAAGCAGCGGACCGCGTCGTAGGGACTGGCGACGATGGGCTCGTCCATGACGTTGAAGCTGGTGTTCAGGACCACTGGATGGCCAGACAGCTTTCCAAATTCACGGATCAGGTCGTAATACCGTTCATTACAATCCCGTCGGACCGTTTGAAGGCGGGCCGTGTCGTCGACATGGACGATCGCCGGAATTTTTGCCCGCATTTCTTCGCGAACTGGGAAGACCGTCAGCATGAACGGCACCTCGACCGTCGTCTCGAAGTAATCGCTGGCCCGTTCCGCGATGACGGAAGGCGCAAACGGCCTGAAGGCCTCCCGGTGCTTCACTTCGGCGTTGATCTTGTCCTTCATGCCGGCGCGTGTCGGATCGGCTAGGATGCTGCGTCCGCCGAGCGCGCGCGGTCCGAACTCCATCTTTCCCTGAAACCAGCCGATGATCTTGCCGTCGGAAAGTGACCTGGCCGCCTCCAGGCATACATCGTCCGACTTGCGATAGGTAACTTTCGCGGATTTCAGGAAGCGTTCTATCTCCTGATTGGCATATTCGTCCCCAACGAACGGATTGACGTGATAGAGCTTTTCCCGGTTCCCGAGGATGTCCTTGTAGACATAGGCCGCAGCGCCGATCGCCGTTCCGTTGTCGCCCGCGCCGGGCATGACGTATATGTCGTCGAAGTGGCCGGCCTGAAGAATCTTGCCGTTGGCGACGCTGTTGAGCGCGACACCGCCGGAATGGACGAGGAAGGGCAGTTTCGTCCTCGCAGCCAGCATCGACGTCATCTTCAGGACATTCTTTTCCAGAACCGCCTGGAACGCCGCTGCCGCGTCGCGATGATGCTCGCGAATCTCTTCACCTGGCCGGCGGGGCACCCCCAAGGCGGTTATCAGCTTTTCGCTGCAAAACCGGCCAGTGATGGACGCCGGCAGGTCAAACCAGGAGAGATCGAGCTCCACCGCGCCGTCATCCTTGACCCGCACCATTTCATCGACGATGTCGAAGAAGCGCGTCGGGTCGCCGGTCGGGGCGAGCCCCATCGTCTTGCCCTCGTCATATTCTACCTTGAATCCGCAATATTCCGTCACCGCGGAATAGAAGGTTCCGAGCGAGTGCGGGAAAAGGGTTTCACTGAATTGCGAGAACGTTCCATTCCTGGCCTCGCCCATCCAGGCGGTTCGCCACTCTCCGCCGCCGTCGATGGCGAGCACCGCCGCCTCGGTCCAGGGCGAGACGTGGAAAGAACCGATGGCATGGGAATAGTGGTGATCGACGAAGTGCACGGCTGGCCTGCGCGCCTTGCTCACGGGCCAACTGTGGTTGTACCAGTTCCAGAAGGCCAGATGCTTCTGGTTCTGGCCGCCGATCTCGGAATACAGAAACTCCCGCGCGGCCGGCCCGAGCGATGCAGCATACTGCACTTTCTTCGCAACGGCGATATCCGGATTGACCGAAATCGCGATGTGGTCGATTTCGTCCAATGTCAGATTGGCCTGCTTCAAGCATCTTGCAATAGCGCGTACGGGGAACTTCGAGGTGTGCTTCTCCCGTGAGAGCCGTTCCTCCTCGATTGCGCATTTGATCTCGTTGTTCGAGATGACGCAGGCAGATGCGTCATGAAATATGTAGTTTAAGCCGAGGATATTCATCTATATCTCCTAGGAAATACTATAATGGAATTGCGATGATGGCGTTCATTGCAACGGCAAGAAATCCACACCCGCATCGCCGCGCCGGTTATACTGCTCACCTCCGCCAAGGAAGGTTGGGGCATGGTCGCGAAGATTGAAGCCGAAGAGCTGACGTTGCAGGGGGGCCGTAAGGGCAAGCACCGTTGCCGGCGGCGGCTGAAGGCAGTCGACATCCCGCCGTTTCATCCAGAACCTCCCGAAGATTGGAAAGAGCGCCCAGCAATCAATACCGGGGCCATCCAGCGATGCCCGATGCCAGAGCGCCGAGTCGTGAATGATAGCCGCGCCTCTTTTGACCGGAACCGGGACCTGATCAGGCAGGTTTCCATAGAGGGTGGGGGGGCCCTCGTCGCGGCGGTGCGACCCAGGAACCACCATCAGTGGACCTGCCCCGACCGGGGTGTCCTGTAGATAAATGGCCATGCTGATCGCCAGCGTCTTGCTGCAGGAGAAATCCGTGTCGCGATGCCATTCCGGTTCGGCGTCGTCCGAACGCGTCCGCAGAAGATCGAACTGCAGCAACTGCATGTCCTGCCCGATCAACGCTTCGGCGACCCCGATGAGAAGCGGGGCGTCGAACATGCGGAGAAAATGCGGGCGTCGGAAGCAGGATCGTTCGTTCCAGGAATTGCGGTGCGGTTCGCGCGCACCCATGTCCTGAGCGACGGAGCGAATTTGGCAAAGCGGGTCGTCAAGTAATATGTCGGGGACCAAGATGTACCCCGACTCGTCGAATTGTCTTATTTGCGTTGGCGTCAGCATGGCAATTCCTTGATCTCGTCGAGGCTTAGCTTTTTGCGTGAAAGGGGCATTGCTTCAGAGACAGGGAGATCGGCGTCTCATTGTCGTCCGACAGGACATATTGGCTGCGCTCTGTCCCGACGGCGCCCTCGCCGTAAGCAGATGAGCTCCACGGCGCGAAGGGCAGGCCGTCGTCATAGTCCTTTGTCCGCTCTCGGATCATGCTTCGCACGCGGCGGCCTTTGTCAGTCGGCCCCGCCACCCGATCGAAGACGTCTCGCGGTGAAATGATGAGAGCCATGCAGACGCCCAGATTGCGGGAGAGCCGGGCGTGATTTGCCGGCGTCGAGAAATTGATGAACAGGCCGCGGCCGGCGAAAGCGAACGACCACAGGGGATCGTTCTCGTCGGTGGGAATTTCGGCAGGCCACGGAGCCGGATCGCATTCGTGCAGTGATTGCAACAGAGCCTGCGCCATCGTTCCGTACTCTTCAAGCGGGCAGTCCATCATCGGCTTGATGAGGGCCACCAGGACCTGGAAATCCACCTTGTTCGGCGGAAGATCGGCAAGGCTGTCCAAATAGGCGACAATGGCGTCGGCGATATGCTTGACGTCGCCTTTCTCGGTCGCCGTCTCAGCAAACGCATAGACCAGTTGACCGTTCCGCTCGGCCGTTGTCGCGAAGGTGCAAGGGAACCGTTGATCCAGGACGACCCGCCGGAACGATGTTAAGCCATCCCGAGCCCACTGCGGCAGATGCCCGGCTTGGAAGCTCCCAAGCTCCGCCTTGTCCCAATAGGGCAGACCGCTGTTCGGCTTCAGGCGGTGGACGGCCTCGGTCTGAAGTTTCCTTGCCGTCTCGGCAGAGGTATCCACTGCGATGTTCATTGTTCAATCTCCTTATTGAGCGCCGCCTGAAGGGCGCGCAAATGGCCTCCGGCCCGCCATCGGTCATGGCGCCGTCTCCAAAAAATAAATTTGCGTCAGTCAGTTACCTGGCCATCGTGAGACGGACCACAAAGCCGAACCCGCAGTGCAGATCCGGATCAGTGCAATTCCTGCTCGAGGAAGATCCTTTCCGCACTGTCCATGATCTGCCTCTGCGACTGGATCAGAATATCGACGGTCGGGGCCTTCAGGAAAACGTTGGCAATGTAGTTCATCGACCCGAGATGCGGGTCGTAGGCCCTTGACGGTGAACCATTCTCGATGTCCGCACTCCACGCGATTTCGTACTTTACCTCGGGATCGAGATATCGACGAAGGTCGAGCGCCTTGTTGACCTTCGGGTGCCTTTCCCACGGAACGCCACGGGAATCCTGCGTTATGATCGCGACCGGTCCCGCTGCGCCATTCCTGGCGAGGTACTGGAAGCCCGGAACATTGAAATCCTCCCCGAGGAGCGCCCGTGCGAGGCAGCCGATCATATCCACGTCGAACACTTCCAGGATTTGCCTGGTCATGAGGGCTCCCGGCGTGCGGGCTGCCGATTCCACCATGCAGAGTTCGCCATCGGCCTGCAACTTGATCTCGGTATGGGTTGCGCAAGTCTCGAGCTTGAGCGCGTCCACGGCTCTGCGCGCAAAGTCCACGATGAGTTGCTGCTTGTCCAGGGACAGGATCGACGGCGTGATCTGCCCGATTTCCGTAAAGGGCTGTACGAGCGGATACTTCGAAGTGACGGCAATGGGTTGATAGACGCCGTTGACCACCAGGCCCTCGACGCTGACCAGGTCGCCAAAAGGCCTGTCGCCATACCACCACGTGGCATCGGCATCGATCATCTCCTCGACAATGAATTCGGGAGCCAGCAGCCCGTCTACGACGCCGAAAGACCGTTCGGCGGCGAGGCGTTCGATTAACGCGGTGTTCTTCATCCAGATCGCTTCGAGATCGTCGCCGACATCGATGATCGTGTGCCCCGCGGACATTGCGCCCTCGGTCATCTTGAGCACCGCCGGCAGTCGCAGTTCGCCAACCGCGCGCCTCAGCTCGTCAAGGCTCGTCACGCGGCGGAACGGCGGGTTCTTCACGCCTGCCGCCTCGAATGCGCTTCGCATCTGCCACTTGTTGCGGGAGAGCTGGACATACTGACCGGCTCCGTTCAGTTCCGCGCGCCGCGCTGCCACGGCAACGGGACCGACCGAAAATTCATCCAGGGTCAGAACCCCATCGATCCGGTACGCCTTAATGGCCTCGAGGACCGCAGCGGCAAGGTCGTCCTCGTCCTTGACCGTGCAACGGATCGCCACATCGGCCAGCCGTTGAATGGCCTCGACCTTGGCCGCCGCAAGCGTGTCGGTATAAAGCACGTGCACGCGACCAAGCGGCTTGAGGCGCGCCAGCGCAAAGTCGATGGGGGGACCACCGAAGCCGGCAACCAACAGGACGTTCTTCATCGTATCGCTCCAGGTTTAAGCTGCTTTCGCAGCGGCTTGTTCGGAACCCTGCCGCATCAGCTCGGCGGCAAACGTCGGCTCGTGTTCACGAACCATGAGCAGGAGCAGGCCGCCAAGCGTCGCCATCACGCCGGAAAGCGCAATCGCCATGCTCGATTGGCCCGCCTGCAGCAGCAATCCGTAGGCGAAGGCCGCCGCAGCGCCGCCGATGTAGAAGGCGAGCTGCCGGCTTGTCGTCGATATGATGGATTGCTCTTTGGTGAAGGCGGAGATCGTCACCGCATCCAAAATGGGCATGAGCATATAGTTCATGGCGATGCGCATGAAGTAGACGACAAGGAAAAGGGCGATGGCTGGCAGTGCCGCCTGTATGGCAAGCGCGAGCGCCGTAATCACCGTGATCAGCAGGATCAGCGTGCGGTGCGCGGCCATTCGCTTGAACGATGGTGCCAGCAGCGCGCCCGTGAGCGCAAAGATCTTTTCGGCGCCAAGTACGACCGCGCTCGTGCTCACCGACAGGCCGTAGTCGGACGTCAAGATGATGTTCGAGAAGCGGAAGACGAGAAGGATGGAACCTCCGAGGAAGAACGAGGATGCAAACAGCATCAGCAACGGCTGCCAATCGTGCCGTTTCATGCCCTGTATGCGAACGCTCTTCACCTCCTCCGGCTCGCCCATTCTGAGGGAAGCTTCGCGAAAGCCGCACATGACGAGCGCAAATCCACCGGAAAGGAGGAGGAGGAGAACGTAGCTCCGTTCCGGCGACATGGGCAGCAGCCAGTTCAGGCCGGCGGCGAAGACCGAGCCGAGCATGGTGCAGACCAAGTAGGACGCAAAGAACAGGCTGAACAGCTGGACGCGCCTGTCAGCGCTGACGCGGTTCCCGAAGATAGCGGCGCCGGTCGAAAGCATGCCGATGAAGCCGCCGGACACGAAGCTCAGCACGATACTCGTCACGAGCACCGAATGACACAGCGGGATGAGGAACAGCGTGAGCGCAAACTGCCAGGAGGCCAGCCTATGAACCGGCCGCAAGCCGTAGCGCCGGGACGCGAGCCCCTGCAAGAGGACGGCGATCCCCATGCCGATCATGGAGATCGAATAGATCTGACCGATGGCGACTTTGTCAAGGCCTTGATTTTCAAGGTAGAAGTTGAAGACGGCGTCGAAGCTGCCGTTCGCCAGCCCCATAAAGCCGGATGCCACCAGGAAATTCCTCGTGTTTGCATCAAAGTCCGCGTGTGTTTGACCAAAGGGCCGCATCTTACCTCTCCCTGCAATCTGGACTGTGAATCCCGTGAAGGACCCTCAAGGCTGGAGTCGATACCGGGTCCAGCCCGACCGCGTGGTCTCGTATTTAAGCCGCTTGTAGAGCCGATCGGGCGAAAATTGCCAAAACTCGACCGTTGTCGGGCGAATGAGGTAGCCAAGCCAGCCTGCTGGCCGTTCGAGCCGATCGGACGACGCTGACAAAATTGCTGCCCTCGCCTTCAAATCCGCCTCGTCCAGCAACGGCTGACTCTGGCGGGTGGCGATCGACATCGCGCAGGACTCTCTCGGCCGGCCAAGCCAGAGCCGCTCGGCCTCGGCCGAGCAAAGCACCTCGGCGCGGCCGCTCACGATGACCTGCTGCTTCAGTTCCCGCCAGTAAAACACGCCGGAAACCGTCCCGGTTTCAGCAATGTCTCTGCCCTTCGGGCTGCCCGCATGCGTCGCGAAAACAAGACCGTCACAGCCGACTTCGAGAACCTGAATGGTCCTGCTGGAGAGGGCCCTGTCGACACCCAGTGTCGTCAACGCCATCGCTCCCGGCTCCAACACCTTCGCCGAAATGGCCTGATCGAACCATGCCTTGACGGCATCGAGAGGGTTCTCCGGTTCGGCCAGAAAAATGTCCGTGCACGGCACTGCGGCAACGGGTTCGAGAATATGCTTCATAAGTGCTGCCTCTCTGCTGTTCTCGCCCACACGTGGATCAGGCCGCGCGCGGGTCAACGCTTTCCTGGGATTGCCAAAGGCCCTTGGTGTATTGCGAAAAATTCAGGTCCTGCCGTAGCGCCACGTGCGACGCGAGTGTCTGCACATCCCTCCAGTGGCGCAGAGCCGGGCTTTGATCGAAATGTGCCTGACTCCCACTCAGCCGGAAAATTCGCCCGATCGCCGTCAGGATATACTCGATCGCCAGGGAGGAATCGCGCCCGTTCCTGCCGGTATCGATCACCGACAAAAGCCCCGTATCGGAGGCGCGACATGCACGTTCCAGCAGCAGACTGGCCGCATCGAGCTCGGCAAGGGAACGCGCATAGGCGATGCCCATCTCGCTGTCTGGCCGAAAATCGCGCCAACGGCTTGTCCAAAGATCGATCGCGGCGCGGGCAGCACCCAAGGCAACACCTGCAAAGAGGGGCGGATCGCTGTCAACCGGCGAAACCTGGTAGGAGGGTCCGGCCGCGGCTCGCGCCTTGCCGCCCCACAGGTCCTGCTTCAGGAATGTGCGATGCTCGGGTACGAATACTTCGTTCAGCTGGACGCTGTGGCTTCCCGTCCCGCGCATGCCAAGCGTCGACCAATCGTCGACAATGTGCAATTCCGATACCGGAATGGCAGCATACCGGGCACCCTCGCCGTTTGGAGCGAAACAGACCAGTGCCCAGTCGGCATAGGTGATACCCGAGAGGTAGTGCCAGTTGCCGCTGAGCATCCATCCCGTGCCCCCTGCGGAGGCACTCCCAGAAGGCCGGAAGGAAGCAGAAATGAGGACGTCCGCCCCCTTCCCCCAGATCTGGCGCTGCCCTTCCGCGGGCAGATAGCCTGCCATTCGGCTGGCGACCGCATATATCGTGGCGCACCACGCCGCCGATGCGCACCCCTGCGCAACTGACTGAACGTCACTCAATAAATCGACAAAACTCGATTTTCCTCCGCCGTAGGACGCCGGCACGAAGTGGGATGGGAACCCACCTGCACGCAACGCCTGAACCGCTCTTTCTTGGGGCCGGCGTTCTTCGTCGGCCTTGCCCGAGAGTGCCGCGACCAGACTTCGCAGAATCGTCATTTCCGTTGTTCGATGGCCGGATATCGCCGCTGCGCCAAGAAGTGTCACGGGCCAATCCCTTCATATTACGATCTACTACAGCCTCTTCTGGGGAGCCACGCGGCCTTGACGATCCGTCAAGCGGACGGCACCCCTGCACGTCCGAGGCTCACATGAGTTTGCATATGACTGAGGGTCAGTCAATAGCAATTTGCACCAAAAGCTAGAAAAAATCCAACGGTACACCCATTGACTTATGACTGATAGTCAGTCAGTCTTCAGTCACCGCCACGGATCTTCGTCATGAAAGTGCTACATATTCAAGGGTATGCGATGAAACGTGAGCAGTAGGATTTTCTCGACGCCGGCACGGCCAAATTAATTCCATCCGCTCCTCGATCGCCACCAGCGCCAATGGTGCGACCTGGCGCGTGTAGCGCGGTACCGCCATGACCTCACTTCAGGAGGTTACGATTTCAACAAGAACGACAAGGAAAGGTGCCATGCCCGGTATACCGCAAATCGAAGAATATCGCATGCCGGATCAATCCCGATGGCCGGCCAGCCGCGTGGACTGGCAAATCGACCCGGAGCGAGTCGTTCTTCTCATCCACGACATGCAGCGCTTCTTTCTTCGCCCCATTCCGGCCCCGTATCCGAAGGATGCGTTGATCAGCAACGTCGCGGCCGTTCAGAGGAATTGCCGTGCCGCCGGCGTCCCAATCATCTTCACGACACAGCCAGGCAGCATGACGCCCACCCAGAGAGGTCTTCTCAAGGCCTTTTGGGGGCCCGGTATGGAGGCCACGGCTGAGGACCGGCAGGTGATCGACGAGTTGGCGCCAGAACAACGCGACATGATCTCAACGAAATGGCGCTACAGCGCCTTCTACAACTCGAGCATTCTCGAGGAAATTCGCAGGCATGGGCGCGACCAGATCATCATATGCGGCGTCTACGCCCATATCGGCATCCTAATCACGGCCGTGGAAGCGTTCTCGCACGACATCGAGACTTTCGTGGTTGGTGACGCCGTTGCCGACTTTTCCCTCAACCGACATCTGGCCGCCCTCGAATACGGGGCAAATTGCTGTGCAAGGATCGTCGCAGCCGACGAGGTTTTGTCATGACGCTGGGATTGCTCGACAGAATTATTCGTTGCGAGGACGAGCGGGTGCCTTTCGCCTTGATCTTCAGGCCGGAGGGTCCCCACTCCGGTGCATTGGAGGTTTTCTCCGGCAAGGTGGAGAAAGCCGACCTCATCGGTTCCATCGATCTGCCGGACGGCGCCCCGGAGATGGGCACGGAGCAAGCCGACGTGCTTGCCCTCATTCCTTTTCGCCAGCTCGCCGAACGGGGATTTGCCTGCATCGACGATGAAACGCCCTTGCTGACCCTACAGATCGCCGAACGGGATGTCGTCCCTCTGAGCCAAGTCCTGGCGAAACTGCCTGCCGCACCGATCCAGCTGAAGAACGGCCGGTTCGACATCGACGATGAGCACTATGCCGATCTCGTCCGCGCGGTGATCGACAACGAGATCGGCAATGGCGAAGGTTCGAACTTCGTCATCAAGCGCTCGTTCACCGCCCAACTCGAAACCGATGCCGTCGAGGCCGGCTTTGCCGTCTTCAGGCGGCTCCTGCAGGACGAAGCCGGCGCCTACTGGGCCTTCCTCCTTTTTACGGGCGATCGGTTGCTGGTCGGCGCAAGCCCCGAGCGGCAGGTGAGCATGCAGGGTGGCGTCGCGACCATCAATCCGATCAGCGGCACCTATCGCTATCCCCCGTCCGGCCCAACCCTGTCGGGCGCGGTCGACTTTCTCGCCGATACGAAAGAGCGCGACGAGCTTTATATGGTCGTCGACGAGGAACTGAAGATGATGGCCCGCTTCTGCCCCAAGGGCGGAACTGTGGTCGGACCGTTCCTGAAAGAAATGTCCCGCCTCGCCCATACCGAATATCTAATCAAGGGGAACACGCCCGCCGATCCGCGCGAGGTATTGGTCCACACCATGTTTGCCCCAACGGTGACCGGCAGTCCGCTCGAAAACGCCTGCCGCGTCGTTGCAAAATACGAGCCGGCCGGCCGGGGCTACTATGCCGGCACATTGGCGCTGTTTGGACGGGACCAGTCCGGTACGCGAACGCTCGATTCGGCCATCCTCATCCGAACGGCATCCATCGGCATGGATGGAGGTGTCTCTCTGGGCGTGGGCGCAACGATCGTGCGCCATTCAGATCCGGTCCAGGAGGCGTCGGAAACGCTATCCAAGGCGAAAGCAATGCTCGGCGCCTTCGGGTTTGAACCGCGGCTGCGCCTCAGCGACCACCAGTCGGTGCAAGCGGCACTGAAGCAGCGAAACGCGCTGGTTTCTTCCTTTTGGCTTACAGAGTGCAACGAGCGGGGGAGACCCGACCCCGCTTTGAGCGGCCTCTCCGCACTGGTCGTCGATGCCGAGGACGAGTTTACTGAAATGCTGGCGCAACAGCTCGCTGCGCTTGGGCTGGTGGTGACGAAACGCAGCTTCCAATGCGCAAATGTCCTTCATGGCGAGTGGGATCTGGTTGTCATGGGGCCTGGCCCGGGCAACCCCAACCATAACAAGGATCCCCGCATCGCGGCCATGCAAAGGACGATGGCAACGCTCCTGGCCGAGCGCCATCCCTTCATAGCCGTCTGCCTAAGCCATCAGATCCTGTCGAGGGAGTTGGGACTTGAAGTCCTTCGCCGGGCTACACCGAATCAGGGTATCCAGCGGGAAATAAATTACTTCGGCGATTGGCAGAGGGTCGGCTTCTATAACAGCTATGTCGCGAATTGCGCCCGGGACTTCCTTTACCTCGTCGATGGGATTTGTGTCGAGGTCAGCCGCGACGAGACGACCGGAGAAGTCCACGCCATGCGGTCGGCATTCTTCAGCACTATGCAGTTCCACCCAGAGTCCCTGCTTACTCAGGACGGACCTGGAATTCTGCGCCAAGCCATCCTCCATCTGGTCCGAGGCGGTATCCAGGCATTCGATGCGCCCGTAAATCATAAACCAGCGCTCGACTTCAATTCGATTGGCATGGCTGGTTAAAAACCAGCCATCGCTTCTCCCCGTGACACACGTTTGCTCCACAACGGAATTCCGACATGCGCACGCATTCCTATGTCCTTGCAGATGCCTTTTCCGATCGGCCGTTGAAGGGAAACCCGGTTGCAGTCTTCCCTGACGCTGCCGGGTTTCGCGATGCCGACATGCAAAATATCGCCAATGAACTGAACCTTTCTGAGACGGTCTTTACGTTTCCCCCCGACGACGGGGGCGACTTCAGGATCCGTATCTTCACCCCCGTCAACGAGTTGCCTTTCGCCGGTCACCCGGCGTTGGGAGCCGCGGCGGTCCTCGGGCAATCCCACGCCTCCGGTCGCCTCGTCCTCGAGACCAAGATGGGACCGGTCCCCTTCAGACTGGATCGCTCTCGTTGCGGTGAAATCGTGGCCGTCACGATGCGGCAACCCATACCGACATGGCAGGACTATGATCAAAAAGAAACAGTGCTGCGGGCCTTGGGGCTGAGCCACTCCCTCTTCCCTGTAGAGATATACCGCAACGGCCCCCGTCACGTCTTCGTCGGACTTGCGTCCATCGAGGCGCTTTCGGCGATCAAACCTGACCACCATCAACTGGCGCAATTGCCGGATGTTGCGATCAACTGCTTCGCCGGTCAGGGTTTGGAATGGAGGATGCGGATGTTCTCCCCCGCCTACGGCGTCGTCGAGGATGCGGCGACGGGGTCCGCGGCCGGACCGCTGGCGCTGCACCTTTTGCGGCAGGGGATCATCAATTTCGGCGACCAGATAAAGATCCATCAGGGCGTCGAGATGGGCCGGCACTCCCTCATGCATACCCGCATTTGCGGATCCCGGCCGCTCACGATCGAAGCGATCGAGGTTTCGGGCGCGGTGACCGTCGTCGCGCGTGGCGAGTTTCTGCGCTGGTCGTGAGCATCGCGCTTCATGCCGGCGGGCCTCCTTCTCCGATGAGCCTGGCATAGGCGCCACCCCGTGCCGCTAGCGTGGCATGGGAACCATCCTCCACAATTGCGCCGTCTTGCAGGACCACGATCCTGTCCGCGCGGCGGATCGTGGAGGGGCGGTGCGCGACGAGGATAACCGTCCGGCTACCGCGTACCGAGTCGAGCGCCTGCTCGAACGCTCTATCGCTTTCCGTATCGAGATTGGACGATGCTTCGTCGAGGAGAATGATCGGAGCCTTGGTAACGAGTGCCCGGGCGATGGCCAGACGCTGGCGTTCGCCCCCAGACAGCTTAGCGCCGCGTTCGCCGCACATCGTTTCGTAGCCGTCGGGCAAGGCTTTGATAAACTTGTCCGCCTGTGCCAGGCGGCACGCCTCCTCGACATCGGCCATCGATGCGTCCGGTCGGCCCAATCGGATATTGTCCGCAATCGTCTCGTTGAAGAGATGGATGTCCTGCGGAACATAGGCGATCAGGGACCTGAGCGTGTCGAGAGACAGGTCACGGATATCAAGCGCTCCAATAGAAATCGTGCCCGCCGAGGGATCGCGAAAGCGCAGAAGCAGGTTCATGACGGTGCTCTTGCCTGCACCCGACCGACCGGCCAACGCCACCATGCTGCCGGCGGGGATGCCCAGATCAAGGCCTTTCAGGACTTCGCCCCTGTTCGCATCATAGGCGAAAGTCACGTTTTGAAACCGAATCGCCCTGCCAAGCGGCGCGGGTGCCTTGCCGGTGTCGGCGACTTGAGGAAGCTGATGAAGAATAGCGAGGATGCGACTTGCGCCAGCTTTCAGTTCGCCGAGTTTGCGCGCCGTTTGACTGACCTCGACGATCGGCACCAGCGCGCCCCCGGCAAGTACGACGATCAGCGGAAGAAGCGCCCCATCGAGCTTTCCATCGTTGATGCGGGTGATGGCGATGAAGACCGAAACCAGGACCGCAGAACCCGTTAGAAAATCGATCAGCGCCTGTTCCAGGCCGGCGCGCGAACCATATTGCCGCTGCGCTGCTGACACGCTCGATGTACGGCGCATCAGCCTGTTCAAGAAATCCTGACCACGACCGAAGATGGTCAACTCCCTTTGACCGAGGACGAACTCGACCGTGTCGGCGTTCAACGCGCCGAGATTGCCGAGAATGACACTGCCTTGTCGCTGCGCCCGACGCGAGAACCAGTACGGAACGCTTGCGACAAAAAAGAGAAAGGGCAGAAGCCCGATACCGATTGCCGGCTCCACATAAAAAATAGCGGTCAAGGCCACGAGCGGCACGAGGACAGCGGCACAGTAGTCTGCCAGCGTATGAGCATAGAAGTGCTCCATCAGCGCCGCGTCCGAAATCGCGACCGATGCGAGCTCACCCGTGTGGAGCCCGAGGATATCTAACGGGGCAGCGCGTGCCAGCCCCTCATAGACGCCCAGCTGCAGGGTCTCGATAACCGAGAAGGCAAGCGCATGCGAGATATAGGCCTGCCACCAGCGGGCCGCAGCCGTCGCGACGATCGACGCAGCAAGCCCGAGGAAGACCGCGAACAATCCCCCCGGCGCCTCGCCTGCCATCACCCTTCCCGCCAGCCACCCGGCAATGCCGAGGCTGACCAGCATGGCACCGTGAGAGCAGACCGCCGAAAGGACAGTGAGGAAGAGCTTGAAGCGATGGTCTTTCAAAAGTGGGATGAGGCCGAGGATGGATGCGGCGGAGCCAAGGAAATTCGCCTGGGAGGTGCTGTCCTTGCTCACTGAGACAACCCTTCCATTTCGGCTGCGAGAAGAGTGCCATAGGCACCCCCGCTTCGACCAAGCTCGGCCGGGGTTCCGGTCTCCACGAGCCGACCACCATCCAGGACAAGGATGCGGTCGGCCCGCGCGATCGTCGAAAGCCGGTGCGCGATGACCAGCATCGTCCGCTTGCCTGCGACGGCCTTGAGCGCGGCCTGTATCGCTTTCTCGCTCTGCGCATCCACATTCGACGTCGCCTCGTCGAGGATGAGGATGGGAGCATCCTTCAGGAGGGCGCGGGCGATCGAAAGGCGCTGCCGCTGCCCGCCGGAAAGATGCATGCCGCGTTCGCCGATTTCCGTATCGTAGCCCTGCGGCAGGCATTCGATGAATTCTGCGATATGAACCGCGCGGGCCGCAGCGCGTAAGTCATCATCCGTCGCCTCTGGCTTGCCGAACCGCAGATTGTCCGCAATCGTGCCCCTGAAGAGAAACGTGTCCTGGGACACGACGCTGACGAGGGAGTGCAGGTCCTTCAACGATAGGTCCCGTACGTCGACTCCCCCGACATAAATACGGCCGGATGAGGGGTCGAAGAAACGTAGGAGCAGCGCCATAACGGTGGACTTGCCCGCGCCCGACGCGCCGACCAGTGCTACGAATTCCTTCTCCCGCACGTGAAAGGAAAGAGAGGCGAGAGCAGGGCCAGCGCTTTGCGGATAGGTAAAGCTGACATCGGTAAACGCGACGTCGCCGGTGGAGGGCTTGTCAACCGATCTAGGTGGTTCGATGACTGCAGGGCTAAGGGCCAGAAAAGATTCGATCGGCGCGATGGCGCCACGCGCCGCCCAGGCGGTATGAAACTCCTTTTCGACGCGGCTCAGTGGCCGGAAGGCCTCGGGCGCAAGGAAAAACGTGACGAGCAGGACATGGGGTGCAAGATTGCCTGAATCGACTCGTAGCACATTGACGACGACCAGCAGGCCAATTCCCGACAGCATCACGAAGCCGGTCAGACCGCCACGCAACAGGCTGACCCGCAATGTCGCCATCGCCTGCTGACGCAACGCCGTTGCCTTCGTCGCCAGCACCGACCGGCGCGCGTCCGCGGCTCCGAAAGCCTTTATCGTAACGATCCCCTGCAGGCTATCGAGTAGATAGGCCGCGAACGCTCCCATGGCCGCAAAGACGCCTGATCCCTTGGGCATCCGCCAGCGCATCCATGCCTCGTCTACGATCGGGAACGCAAGGAGAAAGAAGGCTAGCAAGAGGGCCGACACCCAGTCCAGGGCAGCAATCACGATCACGACGCCGGTGCAGCCAATGATCGCGATCGCCACCGCCGGAACGTAGCGAGAGTAATAGCACTCAAGTGCCTCCACGCCGCCGACGATCGTTGCCTGGAGCTCGCCGGTCTGTCGTACAAGCGTAACACCGGGACCGAGGATCAGGAGATGCGAGAAAAGCCTTTTTCTAAGATCGGTCTTGACTGCTTTGGCACAGGCCTGAGCGACCAACTCGGCGAGCCAGATCAAAACAGCCCGCAGGACCAGTATGCCACCAAGTCCGAGTAGCAGGGGCGTGACGCTGGTTGCGGTCATATCGCTGAGCGCCTCGGCCAATATGGTGGCCAGAAGCATCGCCTGACCGGATCCGCTTGCCACGATCAGGAGACCGACCGCAACAGAAGCCAATGTCCAGCGCGCAATTCCGCCGCTGCCACGAACCAGCTTCGCTCGCATCACGCGATCTCCAGGATTGCTACACCAATGTTGCTCGACCGACTGATGCCGGTTGCGAGAGCGGGCGGACGGGGCGGAAAGTTAATAGCTTGCCACATGGTTGCGGCCTCCAGGAAGGCTTACGATGGCGTTTATGGCGAGCAAGGCAAGCAAGACGGCGACGGGCCAGGTCCATCCGCCGCTCCAGCCATGCAACGCCGCTGCAAGGACGGGCCCCGACGCCGCTATGAGATAACCGCCCATCTGCACCACACTGGACAGTTTGGCCATTTGCGCCGGGTCGACGGACCGCTTAGCGAAGAGAACGCTTGGAATGCCCTGCCCGGCCCCCAGGCCCAGGCCCAGGAGGATGACCCAGACCGGCGCCCACCACGGGGGCGACAACAACACACCCGCCAGGCCCACGATGCACAGACCAATGGAGGCGAGAATGTGCGAACGCTGGTCGTCATGCTTCGCAGCGATCATTGGCCCGAGAAAGCCGCCCACCGCCACGGCGAAGATACAGATTGCAAGATTAAAGCCCGCGGCTGCGGCGTCCATTCCCTTGCTTACATAAATGGCTGGTAGCCACGCCAGGACGGCATAGAAGACGAGCGTCTGCACGCCGAAAAACGCGATCAGGCTCCAGACGATCCTTTTGCGGAGCATTTCACTCCAGTTTCTCCGCTGGGCAAGAACCTGCGTGGGCTTTGCGCTGTCGAAAAGCGGAAGCAGAGCACCGAGCGCCATCAGGGCAGGCAGGACGGCGACCCCCAGAGCAAAAGCCCAGGAGTTGCCTGCGGCGTCGTAAAGCGGGATCGCAAATGCGGCCATGAGCCCGCCTCCCCCACCCATCATCATCGCATACACACCCATCATCACACCAATCCGCTCTGAAGCGAAATTATGGCGAATGAAGACAGGGGTGAGTACGTTGAGGGCCGCGATTCCGGCACTTGCGATAACCGTTCCGACAAGCAAGCCTGACAAGCCTGAGGAACGGACGAGAATACCCACGACGAGGATGAGCGTCGCCAGAAAAAGCGCTCGCGAATGACCGAACCTGCGGCTGAAAACGGGACCAAGGGGCGCGAAAAGCCCCATGCATAGCGGCGGGAACGCAGTCAAAGCGCTCGCGGTGGCAGCCGTCAGATGCATGTAAGGGATGAGAGGCCCCACACCCCCAAAGACCACCCGCAGGTTGAGGCATACGAGGACGACCGCGACGAGCACAAGAAAGGCGTGCCGCGACCCCTGCCCAACTTTCTTTATTGAGACTAACATGACGCCCTCACGAACAGCCTAGCCACGATGTTCCGCCGAATCCGACGGGAGTTTCGACGGCGGCTGGGTATCAGAATAAGGTCAAACTACAATTTGACTGACCGTCAGTCAATCGATTTCAGGAAATTTGAACACGCCCCTCCGCATCGCGCACCGATCGTCCGCCGGCCGAGGCATGAACTCGAACTCGCCGGGGCGATGCCCCCATACGAAGACGGCGCCACTCTGGAAGAGCAGCGCCTAAAGGAGTGAATGTTTGCATAGGCTCGCCGTGCGGGCGGCCGTCGGCTTAGTGTTCGGCGCGCTGGGGCAGACCATGCCGCTTGACCTGGGGAATCGGAATCCCCAGCGCGCGCAGTTGCTGATAAGGATTCATGAACTCCTTGCTCTGCTTGATCTTTCCATCCTCCAACAGGAAGAAGAAGATAAAGTGATTTTTGTAGTATCCGTCCGGATAGTCGGCAAAGAGTATCCGCCCCTCTCCGTCACATTCGACCCAGAATTTGTTAGGGTCTTGCGTCTCATAGATCTCGACATTCTTCCATTCCCAATCTGGAAAGCACTTCAACGACCACTCTCCATGGGACTTCAATGCATCGCGCCCCTTTGCTACGATGGGATCGATCGTATCGGCGGTCCAGAGGCCACCCGTCCCGTCATCGGCAAACAACATATATCTTGTAAGCCGGCTCTCACCCTTCCGGCTCATGTAGTCTTTCACAACATTGCGATTTTTCTCGCGCAGCACGCCATCATGTTCCAGAACGTTTTCCATTTTCCAGCTCTTCGAGTGTCCAAGATGCGTTTGGATTATGCCGACGGACGACGGTCGATCATGGCAATTTCAAGACGACCGATTGACTGACGGACAGTCATGTCGTAACATATCCACGATGAATTGCAACGTGAAAGGTTTAAAAACCTGAGGTGGAGCGCTCGCTGTCTCTCACCGGTCCAGCTGCAAGACGGCTTCCCGCCGAACATGATTCGTCACCCCCATATCGCGCCGCAGGTGTTGCAGCTCCCAGCGAACGCATGAGATCAGCCTGGATCAGGAGAGAATAGAATGCCTGCACGTTCCGCAAGCCGGAGAACCAAACCCGCAGAAGAGCGCCGCGAAGACTTGATCGCCGCGGCGGCCCATCTCTTTCAAACCAACGGAGTCGAACCGACGACGGTCGAGCAGATCACGGCCGAAGCGGGCGTCGCGAAGGGAACCTTTTATCTCTATTTCTCGTCGAAGGACGACGTGGTCAACGCCCTGCGGGATCAGTTCGTTCACATCGTCCTCGGCGGCATCAACAGCGGGCTGAAGGGCAAACGCAAGGACGACTGGGACGGCAAGCTTGCAGGTTGGGTCCTTGGCTGTACGAAAGCCTATTTGGACGCCGCCCGGCTGCACGACATCATCTTCTCCGAGGGCCCGCCCCCGAGCCGGACGGGATTGAGCAACAATCCCATCGTGGACCAGTTGAACGAACTGCTCGCCGGCGGCGACGCCGCTGGCGCCTGGACGGTCAAGAACCCCCGTTTTACCGCGATCTTTCTCTTCAACGCGTTGCACGGGGTCGTCAACGACGCCAAAGTCTCATCCTCGCCGAACAGAACCCTGCTGGTCCGCCAGATGCGTGAGCTGTTTGCCCGAACTGTCAGCAGCCGTGCGCAACAGCAGGGTGTTCAGGATCAGTCTTAGTCCTCCCGCAGCCGCCGCGGGCCGTCTTGCAAGCACCATGAGTTGCAAACGGCTTTCCCATGGAGTAAATGACTGACGGACAGTCATTTACTCCATGGGAAAGGGAGATGAACATGTCGCTGGAAATACGGCAGGCAGAAGTGGACGATGCCGGCACGATCGTCGAATTCACGAAAGAGCTCGCACGTTACGAGGGGAGTCTCCAGGATGTCGTCGCGACCCCGGCCGATATCGCCTCTTCGCTTTTCTCACAGCGGCCGTCGGCCTATTGTGAGCTAGCCGAATGGAATGGCGAACCGGCAGGTTTTGCGATCTGGTCCTATAATTATTCGATCTTCCTCGGCAAAAGTTGCCTCTGGCTGGAAGATCTGTTCGTGGCGGAAAAGTTTCGCCGCAAGGGAATTGGCCATGCGCTGTTGTCCCATCTGGCCCGCAAATGCCGCGATGAGAGGCTGGGGCGAATGGAATGGTCCGTCCTGCATTGGAATGAGGCTGCCATCGGCTTCTACCGCGGGCTTGGCGCGAAAATCGATGAGGGACGCCATAAATGCCGCTGGACGGCTGCGGACATCGCCGCCGTCGCGTCATTGTGATAACAGGCGTGCAAGATAATGGTCGAACTCCTCACGCTTGCACATGACCGCGGCTGCGAGGCTGGACTCGCCGACCAGCTTCAGCTCGGCCTCGACGCCGCACGCCTTTCATTGCAGCTCAATGAACTCCGCCTGCCGGCGATCAAGGTTCTGTGGCCGCAATTTGGTGAACAGGCCGACAAGGAAGGCTGGCCAGCAGCAAGACTGCCGGCCGGCAAGACCATTGACAGTTTCGACTTCAATGCCGTGCCAATGATCTCGAAAACCCAGGTCATGGCAATCACCGCCGGCGACGCATGGATCGCAAAGAGAGCCAATGTCATGACGTTCGGCCCACCGGGCAGCGGCAAGAGCCATTTGGCTGCCGCCTGACGCTAAATCTTACGTATAATAAAGATTATTATCTTCAACCATCTTGTTTTGCATGACGAGCAGGCGTTTCCGGAAACCGGCCTGATCTCAGTATTCGGTCAGCCCCGGTCCGCGGATCATGGGCTGTGCTGGCACACAGAGCCGACGTATTAAGTATACCTGGTGACGATCGAGGGCGCCGAGGCCCATTTCCACGAACGGGTGAGTCCGCGGTGTTGGCGCTTCACCGCTGAGGCGCGACCGCCGAAAGCATGCAGTTTCTCGCCTCGGGCCTCGCACAGGCCGGCTGCTCGGTGCTGGCGCCGACGCTGCCGGGCCACGGCACGAGCCAGGAGGATATGAGGACGACGGTGCCGCTGCAACTGCGCCTTTTCGTTCAATCGGCGAGGCCTAAATGGGATCGCCGGCCCAGTCTTCATGCCCATGGCGTACTCGGATCACGAAAATGGCTCCGTGCTCTTCGATCCGGTTGACAACGAGATGGGCTTTGAACGGATGATCCTAACCGGCGGCGAAATCTCTTCCCGCTCACACGCCATTCGCGGATTCCCGGCAATCAGGTCAAACACTGCGAACAGCTCGTCATGATATCGACTAGCTTGCGCGGATCCGAACATGCGGACACCTTGCTCGGCGATCGCAATGATGTCCTCTTCCGCTTCGACAGAAAGGCTAAAACGCATTATCTGCTGCCGCGCGTCGTTTCCGTGCGCGCCACTGCCGCGGCAAAGAGTTCGTCCTTCGACCGGCTGCCAACACCACTTTTGAGACCGTCGTCGATGAAGCGTTGCATGGCGGCAATCTTATCACTGCGCGCTTGGTCCCTCCGAATTAAGTCGCGCACATAGTCACTAGCATTGGAATATCGCCCGGTCCTCGCTTGCGCCTCGACCCAATCTTTCATTGGGTCCGGTAGAGATACGTTCATTGTAGCCATTCAAGCCTCCATGTTACGCCCAAAGTTAGCGGAATTTGGCAAAGTTTGTCAAGAACGATCACTTTGGACACGAAGGCGGCAACCCGGCAGGTTCATTCTCCACACATCACGCACCACGCCGCAATCGCATTCTCCGGATCGTGTAAAACCCCAATTTCTAAATGGTGGTTTCCCATGCAAATTTACAAATGCTCACTGCTTGAAGCAGTTTGCCGTTGGAGAAAATGAGGATGGCCGCTCGAACGGTCGTGATGGCACGATCGCCCTTCCAGTCTTGTTAATCAGGCCCTGGATGCTTTTCCGGATCGTTGGCTTGCCGCGAGATCAGGATGTCGAGCTCATCCGAGAGGCCGATCAGCCCCCGGTCGAACAGCCAGTGTACCGTGCCTGAGAGGACGATGCCATTGCCGAGGATATCGGCTCCGTTTTCCTCCACCGGGCGGAGAGGCCTCAACCGACCGAACCGCGGCGGCCGGTGCGGTATGCCAACCAGTTGCCTGAGCCGGTCGAGGCGATGATCGTCTCGTGCAAGAAGAACAAGCCGCACTGGGGTGCCAGGAAGATCAGAGAGCTTTTGGTAAAGCGCCTCGACGGCGACGTGAGCACACTTGCCATTCTCCCTGACAGCGGATCCAGGATCGGCCCGCCGACGTCGTCAACCTCTTCGATCCGGAGATCATCGGCGGCGGCGGCGAAGCGGTGCAATTCGGCGAGGCTTTGCTGGCGCCACCGACGAACGCGCCGCGGTCAATGGACAAATCCCGCCAGGAACGCCGTAAGATTGGCGCTTAACGCGTCGCAGAGATAACCGCCTTCCTGAACGATAACCGCAGGCAATCCGAGCCCGCTGATCGCCTCGGCGATCCGTGCAAAGCCGGACGTGGAAACGGAAAGCCCGCCGAAAGGATCGCCTTCGAAGGCATCGAGTCCGAGTGCGACGACCAGCGCGTCCGGCCCATAGGCCTCGATGCGGCGGTTGGCGGCCTCCAGCGCTTCCAAAAATCCTGCATCGGTCGTCTTGCGCGGCAGAGGCAAGTTGAAATTATAGCCGAGCCCTGGGCCTTCGCCACGCTCGTCGGCATTGCCCCAGTAGAAGGGATAGAAGCGCACGGGATCGGCATGCAGCGACACCGTCAGCACGTCGTTGCGGCTGTAGAAAATCCCCTGCGTGCCGTTGCCGTGATGCAGGTCGACATCAAGGATCGCGACGCGCTTGCACGAGCCGCGCAGATGTTGGGCCGCAATCGCCGAATTGTTGAGAAAACAGAAACCTCCGGCGACATCGGCAAAGGCGTGGTGACCCGGCGGGCGGCAAAGCGCATAGGCCGTACGCTCGCCGGCCAACACGACTTCCGCCGCCTCGACAGCACTCCAGGCGCTCCAGCAGGCGCTGCCCCAGGTGTCGGCGGAAATCGGGCAAGCGGTATCGGCCATATGATAGCCGGCCTGACCGACGGCGGAGGCGGGATAGCGGTCGGTGCGGGCCAGCGGATGGATGTTCGGGATGACCTCTTGCGACGCACCCTCGATCCGCTGCCAGCGCAGGAAGATGTTTTGCAGGAATTCGATATATTCGGGCGTATGGATGGCGGCGATCGGCTTTACGCCGTGATCCCGCGGCCGGACGATCTCGCAGCCTGCAGCCTTGGCTCCGGCAAGCAGTCGCTCGATACGCTCCGGTTTTTCCGGATTGGGCTGCGCCGCGCCGGCAGACAGGAACATCTTCGGATCATGCTTCTTCTGTTCGTTCGCATAGAAAGCCCTCATGTCTCTTCCCCTCATCGCCTCGGGTCGGCTTCGGCCCTGGCCCCCTGCCGATCCCCGTGGGCGCAGCCGGCGCCGAAGCGCGACAATTCTGGCAATTTGCCGCCCTTGTGAAAACCCCCCTGTCTCCGATACCTAATCACACGGCATCTCGCCCGCGGCAGCCGGCCCCGGACCATGCTCACCGCCGCCTGCCCGCCGCCATCGAGGTTGTGCCGCGCAGCGAGCGGAAGTGCCAGATAGCCTGACGGGACCGGCGCACCGGCTTACTCCTTCGGTGAATGCGTCCAATGCCGGCTATTCCTCCGGGCCTTCCTTCTTGGCTGTCTCCAGCGCAGAAATGACCTCAGCGTCCGTGACCTGACGAAAGTCGTCATAAAAATACCCAACGGCATCAAAGGCGAACGGCGCTTCCAGGCAGACGAACGCGTCAACACCTCTGCCCAGTTCCTCAAGCGATTCAGCCGGCGCAACCGGGACGGCAAGCACCAGTTCCTGCGGCTTCTGCTCTCGAATGGCCTGCAGCGCGGCCTTCACCGTCGACCCGGTTGCGATGCCGTCATCGACGAGAATGACCACGCGCCCGCTCAGCGGAATGTTGCTCCGGTTGCCGAGATAGAGCTGCCTCCGCCGCTTGAGCTCCACCTGTTCCGTTCGGCACATCGCTGAAAAATCCCGGGCGTCGACGCCCGCGAGCCGCATGACATTTTCGTTGCGAACGATCGTCGGCTCCGGGCCGTCCACGATAGCACCCATCGCCAGTTCCGGCTGGAACGGCACGCCGATCTTTCGAACCAGGAGAAGATCAAGCGGTGCGTCGAGCGCGTCGGCAATTTCGACAGCGACCACGACGCCGCCGCGCGGGAGTGCAACCACGATCGGGCGTTTCTCGCGATAGCTGGCCAATGCGTCGGCCAGCCTGCGTCCTGCGTCCTTGCGATTTGCAAATGACATATCGCACCCCTCCGTTTCGATCGCGGCCACACTCCGGCGCCAACGCGGAAATTGCACCGGGGCAGCTTACCTCATACGAGACAAAGCCGCCATTTCAACGATAGACGAGCACCGGTATCTTGGAGTGAGTGAGCACTTTGGTCGTCACGCTTCCAAGCAGCAACGCGTCAATGCCGCGCCGCCCATGGGACGCCATGGCGATCAGGTCGCAGCCCTTGTTCTGAGCCGCATCGATGATCGCCCGGTAAGGCTCGCCGCTGCTGACCTGTACGGAATCGCAGCTGACGCCATAGCGGCTCGCCTTCCGTTCAGCCTCGGCAAGGTGCCTGACGGCGACGGCGCGCGCATGCTCTTCATATTCGTCGCGTGTGCTTGCAAGCTGCTCGCTGTCGGCCGTGAACAAATGGAATGGCTCAACGACCGTCAGAACCGTCACGCGCGCCTTCGCATCGCGAGCGAGCTCCATGCCAAGGTCGAGCGCCGTCGCCGACAGCTTCGAGCCGTCGATCGGGATGAGAATGTGTTGAAACATGAAATCCTCCTTCTGTTTTCGCGCAGCATAAGCGGTCGGGATTCAGCAACATTGATCGCGGTCAAACCGGCGCTAGGACTTTCGTCTGACGCGCCCGGCCCGTCTTCACTCCACCCAACGGGCTAGGAATCACAATGGCCTTGACGCGCCCGGCGTAATTTGCGTTATTGATCAGATGTCAGACCAATTATGGTGCCAGCCGGGATGCGGACGATGAAGCATATGGATGCAAGAGCGACCCTCATCCCCCTGCCCCCGGCGGACCGGGTCCAACAGGTCACATCAGCTCTCGCCGACTACATCCAGCGTTCCAATCTCGTTCCCGGCGACCGGCTTCCCGCCGAGCGCGAGTTGATGGCGGCACTTGCGGTCGGCCGCTCGACCATTCGCGAAGTCATCCGTCATTTCCAGGCGCTCGGCGTCGTCGAGGCCCGCAAGGGCAGCGGCACCTACCTCTTGAAGCCCATTTCCGGCGCCACCATCCACATGCCGCTGTCGCTCGAAACCACCCATCTGCGCGACGCGCTGCTGAAGACGCTGGAGGTCCGCCGCGGCATCGAGGCCGAGGCCGGCATGGTCGCCGCCCGCATGCGCACGCCGCAGGACCTGAAGACGATCGAGGAAAAGCTGAACGAGATGGAACGGGTGCATCTTTCCAAGGGCACATCCGGCCCGGAAGACCTTGCCTTCCATCTCGCCATCTACGACGCCACTCACAATCCGCTGTTCAGGCAGTTGCTCGAACAGATGCGCGAAGCCTTCGAGCGCTTCTGGGAAAGGCCCTTCGACCGGCCCGACTTCGCCCGCCGGTCCTTCCCATTCCATCGAACCCTCTTCAACGCGATCGCTGCGCAGAGCCCCGAGGCCGCGCGTGCAGAAACACTGAAAATCCTCGCCATCGTCGAGGAAGACATCAAGGAAATGTCCAAATGAGCAACGGGTTTGATCCGTTCGAAGATGCCTCCCTCATCGTCGCCCATGACGAGAGCAACGCCTATGACGCCGTCGTGCCGCCGATCGTGCAGACCTCGCTGTTCACCTTCACCGATTACGACGACATGATTGCCTCCTATCGCGGCGAGAAGATCCGGCCGATCTACACGCGCGGCCTCAATCCGACAGTGCGCATGTTCGAGGAGATCCTGGCCAGACTAGAAGGTGCGGAAGACGCGATCGGCTTTGCCAGCGGCATGTCGGCCATATCTTCCACGATCCTTTCCTTCGTCGAGCCGGGCGACCGGATCGTCGCCGTCAGGCATCTTTATCCCGACGCCTTCCGCCTGTTCGGCACGCTGTTGAAACGGATGCGCATCGAGGTGACCTATGTCGATGGCCGCGACGAGGAGGAAGTGGCAAGAGCACTGCCCGGTGCGAAACTTCTCTATCTGGAAAGCCCGACAAGCTGGATCATGGAAACCCATGACGTCGCAGCCCTCGCAGCCCTTGCCAGGCGCCACGGCATCGTCACCACAATAGACAACAGCTGGGCGAGCCCCGTCTTTCAGCAGCCGATCTCGCTCGGTGTCGATCTGGTCATCCATTCGGCCTCGAAATATCTGGGCGGCCACAGCGACGTCGTCGCCGGCGTCGTGGCCGGCTCGAAGGAACTGATCGGTCGCATCCGTGGAGAGGCCTATCCCTATCTCGGCGGCAAGCTCTCGCCCTTCGATGCCTGGCTTCTGATCCGGGGCATGCGAACGCTACCGATCCGCATGAAGGCGCATGAACAGTCTGCCCTGTCCATTGCCCGGCGTCTGCAGACGCATGAAGCGGTCGAGACGGTCTGCTATCCCGGCCTCGCCAACCAGTTGCCAAGCGGCCTTTCCGGCACATCCGGCCTGTTTTCCTTCATCTTCAAGGCCGGCGTCGATGTCCGCATGTTCTCGGATCACCTGAAGCTGTTCAAGCTGGGCGTGAGCTGGGGCGGCCACGAAAGCCTGATCGTGCCGGGCAATGTCGTTCTGGCGCAAAAAGCACAACCCAATTCCGCGGTCGCCTTCGGCATCAGTCCGCGGTCGGTACGGCTCCATGTCGGCCTGGAGGGAACGGAGGCCCTCTGGAGCGATCTCGAAGCGGCGATCGGCGCCGCTTCATCAGGCTGACGATAGCAAGCAACCACGTGAACAAAAAGGGGAAATAAAATGAGGAAACTGATTGCGGCGGCCCTGTTCGCCTCTCTGATGGCAGGCACGGCCCTTGCCGATACGAAGCTGAAGCTGGTGGAAGTCATCACTAGTCCGGAACGCACCGAAACGCTGAAATCGATCGTCGCCAAGTTCGAAGCCGCCAACCCCGGCACGACAGTCGAGGTTATTTCGCTGCCCTGGGGCGAAGCCTTCCAGAAGTTCGCCACCATGGTCTCTGCCGGCGAAATTCCGGACGTGATGGAAATGCCCGACACCTGGCTGTCGCTCTATGCCAACAACGGCATGCTCGAAAGCCTTGAGCCCTATCTCAAGGAATGGGAGCACACCTCCGGCCTGACGGACCGGGCGCTCGAACTCGGCCGCGACGTCAAGGACACGGCCTATATGCTGCCCTACGGCTTCTATCTGCGCGCCATGTTCTACAACAAGAAGATCCTGGCCGAAGCCGGCGTCGAAGGCCCGCCCAAGACATTGGACGAGTTCGTCGCCGCCGCCGAGAAAATCAAGAAGCTGCCGGGCAAATATGCCTATTGCATGCGCGGCGGTCCGGGCGGCCTGAACGGCTGGATGATGTTCGGCGCCACCATGGCCGGCGACAATACCTACTTCAACGAAGACGGCACGTCGAAATTCAGCGAAGAAGGCTGGGTCAAGGGCTTCACCTGGCTGATTGACCTCTACAAGAACGGCTATGCGCCGAAAGACAGCGTCAACTGGGGCTTCAACGAGATCGTCGCGGGCTTCTACACCGGCACCTGCGCCATGCTCGATCAGGACCCGGACGCGCTGATCGCCATCAGCGAGCGCATGAGCCCGGCCGACTACGGCGTCACGACCATGCCGAAGGGCCCGTCCGGCAAGACCTTCCCGACGATCGGCTATGCCGGCTGGTCGATGATGTCGGCGAGTGCCAACAAGGATCTCGCCTGGAAGCTGATCGCAACGCTCGAGGGGCCGGAAGGCAACATCGAATGGAACAAGCGCATCGGCGCCCTGCCTGCGCTCAAAGCCGCCGAGAAGGACCCCTTCTATGCCAGCGAGCAGTTCAAGGGCTGGTTCGAGGAACTGGCCGACAAGGACGCGGTTCCGACAGTAATGCCGACTTATCTGGAAGAATTCGCCTTCTTCAAAGATTCAATGGCGATCAAGACCAGCCAGGAAGCGATGCTCGGCGACATCACGCCGGAAGAGATGGCCAAGCAATGGGCTGACTACATGACCAAGGCTCAACAGAAGTATCTCGCGAGCAAATAGCCATAGGCATTGCCGCAGGCAGCAGCCTCTGGCTGCTGCCTGCGGCGCATTCCTGACTGCAACACGGCCTGCCCCGGCACGCCGCGAAACGGAAATATCCGACGATGGATACACTCGCAGCCCGCAATCGCAGCTCACGCGGGGACCAGCGGCCGCTGAAACAGCGCCTTGCCGATGCCTCCGCACCCTATCTCTACAGCGCACCGGCGCTGATCCTTATCGTCACCGTCATGCTGGTGCCGCTGGTGCTCGGGATCTCCTATGCCTTCCGCGACATCCAGTTGCTCAATCCCTTCTCCGGCGGGTTCATCGGGATAGACCACTTCAAGACGCTGTCTGAGGACCAGAACTTCTATCGTGCGCTCCGAAACACCCTGTGGTGGACCGGCTGGTCCGTCCTCTTGCAATTCGTCTTCGGCCTCATCCTCGCGCTTCTGCTCGACAAGCCGTTCTTTGGCCGCGCCATCGTGCAGGCGCTGGTCTTCCTGCCCTGGGCCGTCCCGAGCTTCCTCGCCGGCCTCAACTGGTCCTGGCTGTTTAACCCCGTCGTCGGTCCCCTGCCCCATTGGGCCCATGCACTCGGCCTGATGAGCGAGCCCACCAATATCCTGTCCGACCCGCAACTTTCCATGTGGGGGCCGATCATAGCCAATGTCTGGTGGGGCATCCCGTTCTTTGCCATCACCCTGCTTGCCGCCCTCCAGGCCATTCCGCGCGACCTCTACGAGGCAGCGAGTATCGATGGCGCGGGACCGGTGCAGCGCTTCCTCTCGATCACGCTGCCGTTCCTCGCCCCGACGATTGCCATTACCGTTCTCCTGCGCACCGTCTGGATTTCCAACTTCGCCGACCTGATCATCGTCATGACCAATGGCGGCCCGGCCGACCGAAGCCAGATCGTTGCCAGCTACATCTTCACCCAGGCCTTCAAGCGATTGGATTTCGGCTATGCCTCGGCCATCGCGCTGGTGCTGCTGGTGCTTCTGATCACCTATTCGATGCTGATCGTCGTGCTGCGGCAATGGCTCTTGAGCAAGGATTGAGATTATGACCGGCAACCGCATCCTCTCCCTGCTCGCCCATCGCCTGGCCATCCTCGCCTATGTCGCCTTCGCGCTCTTCCCGCTCTACTGGCTCTTGAAGGTTTCGGTGACGCCGAACAATCTGCTTTATTCCGAAGGCATCCGGATGTGGCCGTCTCAGACGAGCTTCGAGCATTTCGAGTTCGTGTTGAAGCACAGCGATTTCCCGGTCTTCTTCAAGAACAGCCTGATCGTCTCGGGCTCGACCGCTGTCATCGTCACGGTGCTCGCGTCGCTTGCCGGCTATGCCATGTCGCGCTTCAGTTTCCGCGGCAAATACTGGATCGTGACGCTGATGTTGCTGACGCAGATGTTTCCGCTGGTCATGCTGGTGGCGCCGATCTTCAAGATCCTCTCGCCGATGGGCCTGACCAACAGCCTGACCGGCCTCGTGATCGTCTATGCTGCCTTCAACGTCCCCTTCGCCACCTTCCTGATGCAGTCCTTCTTCGACGGCATTCCGAAAGATCTCGAAGAGGCCGCGATGATCGACGGCGCAACCCAGTTCGTCGCCTTCCGCCAGATCATCCTGCCGCTAACGCTGCCGGGCATCGCTGCGACGCTCGGGTTCGTCTTCACCGCCGCCTGGAGCGAGCTCCTGTTCTCGCTGATGCTGATCTCCGGCAACGATGCCGCCACCTTCCCGGTTGGGCTGCTGTCCTTCGTCTCGAAATTCTCGGTCGACTTCGGGCAGATGATGGCGGCCGGCGTGCTGGCGCTGATCCCCGCCTGCCTGTTCTTCCTGTTGATCCAACGTTATCTCGTGCAGGGCCTGACGGCCGGCGCCGTGAAAGGCTGATCCCATGGCATCCATCGACATCGCCCACATTAAGAAATCCTACGGCATCCATCCGGTGCTGCATGGCGTCGATCTCGAGATCAAGGACGGCGAGTTCGTCGTCCTCGTCGGCCCTTCCGGCTGCGGAAAATCAACGCTCCTGCGCATGATCGCCGGGCTGGAAGCTGTCACCGAAGGCGAAATCCGCATCGCCGGAAAACGTGTCAACGATCTCGCTCCGAAGGATCGCGACATCGCCATGGTGTTTCAATCCTACGCGCTCTATCCGCATATGAGCGTGGCGAAGAACATGAGCTACAGCCTGCGCCTGAGAAAAACGGCCAAGGACAAGATCGCTTCCGTCGTGGCCGGCGCCGCTAGCAAACTCGGCCTCGATCCACTGATGGAGCGTCGCCCCAAGGCGCTCTCCGGTGGCCAGCGCCAGCGTGTCGCCATGGGCCGCGCCATCGTGCGGCAACCAAAGGCCTTCCTGTTCGACGAGCCGCTCTCCAACCTCGACGCCCGCCTGCGCGAGCAGATGCGCGCCGAAATCAAGAAACTGCACCAGGACCTGGGCGCCACCTCGATCTACGTCACCCACGACCAGATCGAGGCGATGACGCTCGCCGACCGGATCGTCGCCATGCATGGCGGCGTCATCCAGCAGGTCGGAAGCCCGCTCGAACTCTACGACAATCCCGCCAATCTGTTCGTTGCCGGCTTCATCGGCTCGCCCGGCATGAATTTCTTCGAAGGCCGCTACATGGTAAGCGGTGAAACCGCGAACTTTGCCCTCACCGGTGGCGTCGTCCTGCCGCTCGGCAGCACCGCCAATCTCGAAGATGGCAGCCGCGCCACGCTCGGCATCCGGCCGGAACATGTGGTGCTCGGCGCAGAAGGCCCGGATGTGCTGAAGGCAACCGTCGATCTCGTCGAACCCACCGGCTTCGGCATCATCGTCCACCTGAAGCTCGGCCCTGTCGCCTTCAAGGCCTTCACGCTGGACCGCCGCTTCCTCGGCATGCACGGCGAGGTCGCCGTCCGGCTACCCGTGGCCAATCTGCATTTTTTCAATGAGGAAGGCCGGAAGGTTTAAGGAGCGGCCATTAAGCCTCGACCGTATCAAGCGGCATCAGCGTGAACAGTTCCTGCGCCCGCTTGACGCCGCGCAGAGCATAGCGGCCGATCGAGACGACCTCGGCATTGCGTGGTGGTGGCGCTGCGGCGACGAATTGCGAAGACATGATGACGCTGCGATCGACAAAGCGGCACATCGAAGCGATGCGGCTGACCTCGTTGACGGCCGGGCCGATGACGGTGAAGTCCAACCGGTCGCTGGAACCGATATTGCCGTAAAAGACGTCGCCGATATGAAGCCCGAGATAGACCTCGGTGACCGGGCGGCCCTCCGAGCGGCGCCGTTCGTTCAGACCTTTGAGTTTTTCCCGCAGAAGCTGCTCGGCAAGCAGCGCCCGGGCGCAGGCATCCTCGCGCTCCTCCGCCTTGAAGATTGCCAGCGTGCCGTCGCCGATCAGCTTGAGCACGTTGCCGCCGGCCTCATGGATCGAGGAAATGACCGCGTCGGCATAGTCGTTGAGGAAGGGAATGATCTCGTCCGGCGGTAAGTTGTCGGAAATGCGAGTGTAGTTTTGCAGGTCGGAGAACCACAATACCGCCGAGATCCGCTCCGCCTTGCCGCGCGATATGCGGCCTTCCAGCACCTGCCTCGCTGCGTCCTCGCCGAGATAGACTTCGGCAATCGTGCGCGAGATGCGGGTCAGCGAGCCCGACTTGATCGCCAGCGCCAGCACCGGCACCAGCTGCCGGAGCACAGAAAGGTCCTCGTCGCGAAAACCACCCTCGTCCATGGTCGCCCAATGCGAATAGAAACAGTCCATGTCACCGATATGGCTGTCGTTGGCGAAGCGGTGGATCATCGCGAGGAAGTCCTTGTGGCCAGCGCCAAGGAGCGTATCGAGCGGGAAAAAATCGACGGGATCACCGAGGCCGATACGACGGCGAACTTCGTTCAGATTGTTTTCGCGCAGATAGAAGAACGCGGATCGCTCCCAGTTTTCGGCCGATACGCCTTCGTTGGTCGGGCCGTATTCGAACGCTCCTTTGCTCGGCTCGCGGCTATCCCATTGGAAGGCGCGGCCCTCGTAGACGGGATGCAGGGTGTCGATCAGCGCCAGACCTCGATCGAGCCGCAGGCCGGCGGCGCGGGCGCGCTCGCAGAAGCCGTTGACGATCTCCATCTCATCGGTGCCCTTGATGCCTTGAGCCGTCAGCCAGGCGGCGATTTCGCCGATATCATGTGCGTTCATGTCGATAGTCCTGAATCTTGCGCATTTTGCACCTCTAACGCACAGGCCCGCAACCCGAAACGGAACGAAGCGCGGGTAGGGCCAAAGACATGCATCGGAAGCGTCCAGGAAACTGGACGATGAGGCTGGAGGCGCGGATGTGGGTAGCAGCAACTCGAAAGGCAACCCTGGATCCAGGATTTCTTTTTACTTTCCGTCCGGCCGCGCGGTAAATTCGCGGGAAAGCCAGTCGATGAAGACGCGCACGCGCGGAGACAGCTGGCGGCTGCGCGGATAAAGCAGGGAAACCGGCGTGCGCGTCGGCGGATTGTCCGGCAGAATGACAACCAGCGTGCCGTTCCTCAGGTCTTCCTCCAGCGCATACCGCGGTGCCTGCATGATGCCGAGCCCCAGCCGCGCCGAAGCCGCCAGCGTATCGGCGCCATTGACCGATACGACCGCCGGCAGGGAGACATTGCGGATTGTTCCCGCCACCGTGAACTCGAGCGGCAATAATCCGCCGATAGCCGTCGACCAGAAGCCGATCATCTGGTGCCCGCCGAGATCATCGAGGTTCTTCGGCATGCCGAATCGGGCGATGTATTCGGGCGAGGCGCAGGTGACTTCTTCCAGCAGCCCGACGCGGCGCGCGATCATGTCACTATCCTGCAGGTCGCCGGCGCGCAGCACGCAGTCGATCCCCTCGCGGATCAGATCGACCAACCGGTCGCCCTCGCTCATATAGAGCTGGATGCCCGGATATTCCTTGAGGAACTCTGGCAATCCCGGCAGGACGAAGTGCCGCGCCAGCCTGCCGTGCACGTCCACACGCAACAACCCCTTCGGTTTGGCGCCGGCAAAGGCCCCCTCCGCATCCTCGATATCGGAAAGGATGGTCAGGCACCGCCGGTAGTAGGCTTCGCCGTCAAGCGTCGGACTGACCTGCCGCGTCGTGCGCTGCAAAAGCCGCACGCCGAGGCGCGCTTCCAGCTGCTTCACCGCATCGGTCACTGTTGACCGGGGAAGCCCTGTGTCCTCGGCGGCAAGCGTGAAGCTGCGCCGCTCCATCACGCGAGTAAACACCCGCATTGCCTCAAATCGGTCCATGATGATTGTTCGCCCTTGCCGAATAGTGATGTCGAAGAATGGCCGATTATCCGAGGCATGGAAAGGGTCATCTTCTCCTCATCGAAACCGCGCTGCGACGCAGAACATTCAGGAGAACGAAAATGTCTAATGGCAATAACAAGGTAGCAATCGTCACCGGCGCCTCTCGCGGGATCGGCGCCGCCATCGCCCAACGTCTTGCCAAGGACGGCTTCACCGT
The DNA here is from genome assembly GCF_964252905.1 of Pararhizobium sp. LjRoot255. NCBI lineage: Bacteria > Pseudomonadati > Pseudomonadota > Alphaproteobacteria > Hyphomicrobiales > Rhizobiaceae > Pararhizobium > Pararhizobium sp. LjRoot255. The sequence continues at coordinate 1,253,485 of NZ_CAXUPQ020000002.1, read as the reverse complement.
CGTCATCAACTACTCCGGCGATGCCGCTCCGGCCGACGCACTGGCCCGAAGGATCGAAGAAAACGGCGGCCGCGCGCTTACCGCGAAGGCCGATGTCAGCGACACTGACGCCGTCCGCCGGATGTTCGACGCAGCGGAAGCCGCCTTCGGCGGCGTCGATGTCCTCATCAACAATGCCGGTGTCATGACGCTTTCGCCGCTTGCCGAAAGCTCGGACGCTTTGTTCGACCGCCAGGTCGCCATCAATCTGAAAGGCACGTTCAACACGCTGCGGGAAGCCGCAAAGCGACTGCGCGACTGCGGCACGATCGTCAATTTCTCGACCAGCGTCGTCGGTCTGAAGCTCGAAACCTACGGCGTTTACGCGGCAACGAAGGCCGCCGTCGAAACGCTGACTGCCATCCTGTCGAAGGAACTGCGCGGCCGCTCGATCACCGTCAATGCGGTCGCCCCCGGCCCGACTGCCACCGACCTCTTCCTCAACGGCAAGTCGGATGAACTGATCGCCCGCATGTCAAAGATGAACCCGCTGGAACGCCTCGGCACGCCGGAAGACATTGCCGCCTCGGTCGCCTTCCTCGTCGGCCCGGACGGCTCCTGGATCAACGGCCAGGTCCTGCGCGCCAATGGCGGCATGGTCTGAACCGAAAAACCGCCACAGCGGAACACAACCTCCCCCTCGGCCCGACGCAGCCCCTGAGCCGACCGATGCCGACCCGGCCTCCGTTGCCGCCGCCGTCGTCGATATCGTCAACAAGCCTTTCGGCACCCGGCCTTTTCGTATCCACATCGACCCGTCGCAGGATGGCGCCGAGATCGTCAACGGCGTCGCCGACCGCGTCCGAGCGGAAATGTTCCGCAACATCGGCTTGGCTGACCTGTTGAAGCCCGTCGACAACGCCCGGGCTAAGATCGCCGCAGGCAATCGCGCCGACGAAACAGAGCAAAAACCCTAAATAAACACGTGTGTCCCAACCTGATTTTTTCGGGGTGACACGATAACCGAATGCTGTAAGCTGCCCTGCAAACGACGCCGCCTGTTGGCCAGGCCAATGGGCGACATGATTAATGATTTGAAACAATTGCAGCTTTCAACTACCGCAGCTTGGTCAAACCCATGTCCAGACCGCCTCTAATACTTGACGTCCGGTAAGGCTCGGCCACCTGCGCTCTCCACGAACCGACCCGTGCGCCAGCACGGAAATGATCCGCTTCATGCGCTTCAGGGGGCTTACACATGGCACGAAACTGGCTGATCCCGGCGATATTGCTTTTTTCCACCGTTCTGTCCGCAACCTCTTCCCCAGCACAGCAACAACAGAAGCCCGCCGTCACGGTCGCCAAGCCGGTTGTCCGCGACGTCGTCGACGTCGATGAATTCATCGGCCGCTTCGAGGCTGTCGACGAAGTGACCATTCGCTCTCGGGTCGGCGGTTACCTCGATCAGGTGGATTTTACCGATGGCGCCATGGTGAAGAAAGGCGACCAGCTCTTCGTCATCGACCAGCGCCCCTTCAAGACTGCGCTGGACGTCGCCACCTCATCGCTTGAGGTTGCCAAATCCACGCTGACGTTTGCCGAATCGGAGTTCACGCGCACGGAATCGCTGGTGCAAAAAGGAACGCTCGCGGTATCCACGCTCGATGACCGCCGCCGAGAACTGCGGTCGGCGCAGGCCAATCTGCGCGGCGCGGAAGCGAGCCTCGCCAGAGCGGAACTCGATCTCGAATACACCAAGATCATCTCCCCGCTTGCCGGCCGCATCGACCGCCGGCTGATCTCCGTCGGCAACCTGGTGCAGGCCGACCAGACCGCACTGACGACGATCGTCTCGCTCGATCCCATCGACTTCTATTTCGACGTCGACGAACGCCGCCTGCTGAACTACGCTCGCGTGGCCCGTGAGCACGGCAGCGACCTGCAGGAGGGCGGCGGCTCACTCGACGTCTTTGTGACCATCGCCGATTCCACCGAGAAACCTTTCAAGGGCAAGCTCGACTTCGCCGAAAACCGCGTCGACCGGGAGACCGGCACGATGCGGGTGCGCGCCCGGTTCGACAATCCGGAATTCGTGCTGCAGCCGGGCCTTTTCGGCCGCGTCGAGGTGAGCGCGTCCAACACCTACAAGGGCATCCTCGTTCCGGACGATGCGATCGGCTCCGACCAGGATCAGCGGGTCGTCTACGTCGTCGCCGAGGACGGCAGCTTCACGACGAAGCCGGTGCGGCTTGGCCCGAGGCTCTACGGCTACCGCGTCATTCGCGAGGGCATGACCGGTGACGAGACCATCGTCGTCAACGGCCTGACGCGGCTGAGGCCCGGTGTCGTCGTCGATCCAAAAATGATCACGCTGCCGCCCGAAGTCGCCTCGACGGAGAACGGCCAATGAAGTTTGCCCATTTCTTCGTGGACAGGCCGATTTTCGCGTCGGTGCTGTCTATCGTCCTCCTGATCGTCGGCGGCATCGCCTATTTCCAGCTGCCGGTTGCCCAGTATCCGGAAATAGCCCCACCGACCATCGTCATCCGAACGGCCTATCCGGGGGCCGATGCCGAGACGATCGCCAACACGGTCTCAACCCCGCTCGAGCAGGAAATCAACGGCGTCGAGGACATGCTCTATATGTCCTCCTATTCGACCGCCGACGGTTCGATGGCGCTGACGGTCACCTTCAAGCTCGGCACCGACCTCGACAAGGCGCAGGTGCTGGTCCAGAACCGTGTCTCGATCGCAGAACCAAGGCTGCCGGAAGAGGTTCGCCGCATCGGCGTCACCACGGCGAAGAGCTCGCCCGACCTGATGATGGTCGTGCATCTTCTATCGCCGAACGACCGCTACGACCAGCTCTATGTCTCCAACTATGCCCGCACGCGCGCCCGCGACCTCCTGGTGCGCCTCGACGGCGTCGGCGACGTCATCCTGTTCGGCGAACGCGAATTTGCCCTGCGCATCTGGCTCGATCCGGAAAAGCTCGCCTCCTACGGCATGACCTCCGGCGACGTCGTGCAGGCGCTGCGCGACCAGAATGTTCAGGTCTCCGGCGGTTCGATCGGCGGGCCGCCAACGGCCGGCACCAATGCCTTCCAGTATACGGTGACCACCGAGGGCCGTTTCAGCGACGCCCGCCAGTTCCGCTATGTCATCGTCAAGGCGACGGAAAGCGGTCGTCTCGTGCAGCTGCAGGATGTTGCCCGTATCGAACTCGGCGCCAAGGATTACGTCACCAACAGCTACCTGAACGGCAAGGCCGCCGTCGCCATGGGCATCTTCTCGCGACCGGGCACAAACGCGCTCGACGCTGCCGATCAAATCAAGGCGACGATGGAAAAGCTGTCCAAGGATTTCCCGCCGGGCCTCGAATACACCATCGTCTACAACCCGACGGAATTCATCTCGGAATCGATCAACGAGGTCTACAAGACCATTCTCGAGGCCGCCATTCTCGTTGCCATCGTGGTGCTCGTCTTCCTGCAGTCCTGGCGGACGGCACTGATCCCGATCATAGCCATTCCTGTGTCCCTGATCGGTACTTTCGCGCTGCTGTTGGCCTTCGGTTTCTCGCTTAACATGCTGACGCTGTTCGGCCTGGTTCTGGCGATCGGCATCGTCGTCGACGACGCGATCGTCGTCGTCGAAAACGTGGAGCGCAACCTGGCCAAAGGCATGACGCCCAAACAGGCAGCACATGTGACGATGGACGAGGTCGGCACCGCCGTTATCGCAATCTCGCTCGTTTTGATCGCCGTCTTCGTGCCGACGGCCTTTATTCCGGGCATTTCCGGGCAGTTTTACCTGCAGTTCGCTGTCACCATTTCGGTGGCGACCGCGATCTCGGCACTCAACTCGCTGACGCTCTCGCCGGCACTCGCGGCACTGATCCTGCGTCCGCATCGGGAACATCACGAAACACGCAACCCGTTCACGCGCCTCGGCCGCGGCCTTGCCAACGGCTTCAACACCGGTTTTGACCGGATGACCCACGGATATTCCTGGGCCGTCCGCCATCTTGTCTCGACAAAGATTGCGCTCGGCGCCAGCCTGATCGTCTTTTTCGGATTGCTGGCGGGCACCTGGTACATGGCGCAGATCGTACCGCGCGGCTTCGTGCCGACGATGGATCAGGGTTATGCGATCGTCGTCGTGCAACTGCCCGACGGCGCCTCGCTTGCCCGCACGGACGCGGTGGTAAAGAAGGCGACCGAGATGATCCGCAAGGTTCCGGGCATCAAGGATGCGGTTTCATTTGCCGGTTTCAACGGCGCAACCTTCACCAACGCCTCGAATTCCGGCGTCATCTTCACACCCTTCGCGTCCTTTGAGGAACGCCTGAAGCATGGGCAGAGCGCCGACCAGATCATCGGCCAGCTCTACGGCACGATGCAGGCGATCCAGGAGGCCTTCATCATTGCCGTTCCGCCGCCGTCGATCCGCGGCATCGGCAATTCCGGCGGCTTCAAGATGCAGATCGTCGATCGCGAAAGCTCCGACATGCGCCGCGCGCTCGGGCTGGCCTATCAGATGATGGGGGCCGCCAACCAGACAGAAGGGCTGACGGGCGTTTTCACCACCTTCTCCGCCTCCAGCCCGCAATATTTCCTGGCGGTCGACCGCGACAAGGCGCGGGCTCTGAACGTGCCGATCCCCAACATCTTCGAGACGCTGTCAATCAATCTCGGCACCTCCTATGTCAACGATTTCAATGCCTTCGGCCGCGTCTATCAGGTGCGAGCCCAGGCAGACCAGCAATACCGGCTGGAACGGGAGAATATCCTCGCGCTCAAGGTCCGCTCCGCCACCGGTGCGCTCGTGCCGCTCGGAACCCTGGTCGACATCAGGGACACCACCGGTCCGGCGCTGGTCCAGCGCTACAACATGTATGTCTCCGTGCCGCTCCAAGGCAACCCTGCTCCTGGCGTATCGACCGGCACCGCGCTCGACAGGATGGAGGCGCTGGCAGCCCAGATCCTGCCGTCAGGCACTGCCTTCGAATGGACGGACCTTGCCTTCCAGGAACGCAACACCGGCAATACGGCGATCTTCATTTTCGCGCTGTCGGTGATCTTCGTGTTTCTGGCGCTGTCGGCCCAGTATGAAAGCTGGATCCTGCCGCTGGCAATCATCCTCGTCGTGCCGATGGCCGTACTCGCCGCCCTTGCCGGGGTGCATCTCAGGGGCCTGGACAACAATATCCTGACGCAGATCGGGCTGATCGTCCTTATCGGCCTTGCGGCGAAGAATGCGATCCTGATCGTCGAATTTGCGCGGCAAGCGCAGGACGACGGAATGAGCCCGGTCAATGCGGCGATCGAAGCCAGCCGGCTGCGGCTGCGGCCAATTCTGATGACAGCCTTTGCCTTCATCCTCGGCGTCGTGCCGCTGATGATCGCCACAGGCCCGGGAGCAGAAATGCGCCAGTCGCTCGGCACCGCCGTCTTCTCCGGCATGCTCGGCGTCACCATCCTCGGCCTGTTCCTGACCCCGGTCTTCTACGTCGCGCTGCGGTCTTTCCGCTACAAGCCGAAAGAGAAGCCCGTCGCGCCGGAAGCCGGCATGATCTGATGGGCATCGGGGGACCTTTCAGACACGGCCGACCGCGACGGAGGGTGGGGGTGACCAGTTGCCATCACGCCACCCCGAGCAGCGCTAACGAGGCGCAACCAGCTTCGTGGTCGGAAAATAGGTTCGATAGCGCGCCGTATCGCGTGTCAAAAGATCCAGCTGATCGACGGCGGCATGCGCGCCTATGAAGAAATCCGGCAGCACGCCGGCGCGCGGCCCGCCCGCCTTTCGGTATTTCTGAAATACCTTGCCGGCCAGGAAAAGCGCTGATCGCGGCATGGCCACCAGATCGAGGCCAGCCTCGACGAGAAAAGCCTCAAGCCGCTCGATGCGTTCGTAGCGCACGGCAAGCTCCGCATAGACGACGTCGTTGATGAGAATCGGGCCGCGCAATGCGGCCGCTTCGAGCTGCTCGATCGACCAGTCCGCCCAGTTCGGATCGTCCGTCACCAGGTCGAGCAGGACGTTCGTGTCAACGAGGGTCACTCGTCACCGCGCGTCAGCGCCATGATGGCGTCGGTGCTCAGTCCCTTTCCGGCATGGCCGCGCAGCTTGCTGAAACGGCTTGCCGGCCGTTTTTCATCCGCCCGCGTCAAGACCACGGCGCCATCCGCTGCCCGATGAAAATCGACGCGTGTACCCGGCACGATGCCGAGGAAGTCGCGCACCGGTTTGGGAATAGTCACCTGCCCTTTCGTCGTCACTGTCGCGCTCATCATCTACCTCGGTAAGGATTGCTGAAAACAAGGTATTACATCGGGCAGGCGATTTCAAGAAGCTGGCAGCTCTGTCATTCTCGCTCTATCCTCGCCGACCCGGAAGTTTGGCGAGATGCCAAGGAGGCAAAAAACATTCCCGCTGACCCCGTCCATCCCCGCCCTGAACCCGTGCCATGACCGTTGCGTTCCGACATCGGCTACCCCGCGAGGCGTCGCGGCGAGGCGGAACCGGTGCCGGGTGCGGGAGGGACGTGAGCCTTCATCCGGTGGGCTGACAGAAAATGGTTTCCCTCTCGCTTGAAAAACAGCGAGGCGTGCCCGTGGGGCACACAGGAGACGATCGGTAAGGACGGCAACGTCCTTCGTGGCGCGGAGAGCCCCAAGAACAGCAAGGACCCCGCGAATACGATCTCCGGAAGGGCGTCGTCTCGCAGAGAAACCGGAGTTGCCAGTCGACGAACACGCAAACGGGGCGCTGGAAGGCGTCATATACAATTACCTTCGTCTCGGCTCCCTTCAGCGCCCGGCCAAGTAAAATGACAGGCAAAAACCACGGCGGAATTTTCCGCGCGTGGCTATCGGGCGTGGCAGCGGCGGCCCCTCTGCAGACCGCGTGGAAACGCGCGGGCAATAACCGATCCCAATGCTCTCTCTTGACAACGCTGCACTGCACAATTTATATATTTGCAAGACAGATTTTAGTTGATGTTTTTTTTAGTTTATCGCTATTGGTGTAAATTGACTTATACAGAAGTAGGCCGAATGACTGGTCCTTTGGTGTTTATAGTCACCGACATAGAATCGAACGGCCCTGATCCGGGGCCTCACTCAATGTTAAGTTTAGCCTCCGTTGCTGTGACACAGGATGGAGTAATATTAGACGATTTTTCTGTAAACTTGATGGAGTTGCCCGGAGCTAAACCGGATCCTGCGACAATGGAGTGGTGGAGGGGGCATTCTGAGGCATATGCGGCTGCAACTGCCGCGCCGGACAGTCCTCACAATGCAATGGCATCGTGGGTTCGTTGGGTTCAGTCGCGGAATGTCACGTCTATATTCGCCGCACACCCGCTGTCTTTCGATGGGGCCTGGATGGATTGGTACCTCCAGTATTGTGGAATGGGCCGTTTGTTTGATCGGCCACGCCAGCCAGGCATAACCTTCGGAGCCGGTCTCGATATTGTTTCTTTGTTTATGGGGCGGACTGGTTTCGCCTATGACCGCTGTAAGCGCGAGAATTATAGTCCAGAATGGCTTGGTGGTAATATTCATGACCACTCAGCTTTGTCGGATGCTCGCGGTTATGCGCATCTACTAAGCCGTCTTCTACGTGGTTTCTCTAATTTTTCCGTCGATAGTCCGATGGTTGAGCTTAATAGTAAATAATAGCCGTTGTGCAGCAGGATGAGATGGCGACATCTCTTCCACATCAAATTTATAGCTTGAATGTAATAATGGGCTGACCGGCGAACAGCGACGGAAGGCGATTTTGAGAACTGGGGAACTGACTTGAGCCACAATATTGTTGCGCTGATGCCGATGCGTCATTCATCGGAACGGGTTAAGGGGAAAAACTACCGCGCTTTCGGTGACGGGCGGCCATTGTTCCAGCATATGCTTGACGCACTGGTGTCTTCTGATCGCATCGACAAGGTCGTGATTGATACGGATTCCCCCGTCGTAACTGAGCTTTGCCAGAAACATTACCCTGACGTCATGCTGATTGAACGGCCGGAGCACTTGCGTGACGGCACCACACCCATGAACAATGTTCTCCTGCACGATATCAGCATGGTCGATAGCCGGTTCTATCTCCAGACGCACTCGACCAATCCGCTGATGACCGTCAAGACGCTCAACAGTGCGATCGATACATTCCTGGCAAGATATCCGATCCACGATTCGTTGTTTTCCGTTACGAGAATGCAGACCCGCCTGTGGGATCAGCTTGCTCGCCCGGTGAATCACAACCAAGCTATGCTGCTAAGAACGCAGGACTTGCCGCCGATCTACAACGAGAACTCTTGCCTCTACATCTTCGAAAAGGCAACGCTGCAGGAGCGCCAGAACCGCATTGGTCATCGCCCTTACATGTTCGAGATGGAACCTTTCGAGGCTCAGGACATCGACGAGGAGATCAATTTCCAGGTGGCGGAAGCCATTTTCCACGCAACGCGGGGGAAACTGTGATGGGCGAGCTTCAAGTGCTGGTAACCTGCGGCCATCTCAACCGACATATCAAACTCTACGAACCCCGGCTCCACTCCCACGGCGTGAAGACATGGGTGCCGGAACTGAAAGGCCAGCAGTTCACCGCAGTCGAAATGCTGGAAATGATACCGTATGCCGACATCGCCATTGCTGGCGACGATCCGCTGGACGCGGAAATCCTCACGGCCGGAAAGGCTGGCCGCCTCAAGGGGCTGGTCCGTTGGGGCATCGGGACCGATAATGTCGATAAGCCTGCCGCGACGCGCCTCGGGCTGCCGGTCTATAACACGCCCGGCATGTTCAACAACGAGGTGGCAGATCTTGCGCTCGGCCATGTCCTGAACTTGTCCAGACACATCCACAAGATGGATCGGGACGTTCGGCAGGGTAAATGGACACGGTACGAGGGCGGGTCGCTGAGCGGCAAGACGGTGGGAATCGTCGGCCTCGGCGGCATTGGCCGAGAAACCGCGCGGCGCTGCGCCGCCTTCGGCATGCGCGTGATCGGCTCCGACGTGGTGTCCATCGGCGCAGCCTCGCTTGATGCCGTCGGCGCCCGGCAGGTGCCGTTCGATGTCGTCGTCCGTGAGAGCGACATCATCATCCTTGCCTGCGCGCTAACTCCCGAAAACGTCCACCTTCTGAACGCCGATGTCTTCAGCCGCATGAAGCGCGGCGTGGTCGTGGTTAATGTGGCGCGGGGCGCGATTATCGACGAAACGGCCTTGATCGGAGCGCTTGCCGCCGGTCATGTCGCGGCGGCGGGATTGGACGTCTTCGAGGTCGAGCCGCTGCCCTCCGAAAGCCCGCTGCGCCAGTTCGACAATTGCCTTTTCGGCACCCATTCCGGGTCGAGCACCCTTGAGGCGATCCAGAGGACAAATCAGAAGAGCATCGAAATCGCTTTGGCCATGCTGGGCGTGAACTCCGACATTCTGGCGACGTGCAATCGTGTTGCTTAATCCGACCAAAACGGGACGTAGACGCTTGGAACGAGGCGACGGCTCATGAAAATGATACGAAAGGCATTGGCTTCGCCTGGATTGATGCTTGCCTTTTCCAGTGTCGCCCGCTCCTTCGGCTTCGTATTTCCTGTCCCACTTTTCTACATCTACGGCTCGGCCGCCGAAAGCACCTTATGGTTGGCGATCGGGTCGATCGTTTCCTTGCAGAACCTGTTCTTTCTCGGGCTCCCGCAAGTTCTTGTCAGAACCCTGTCGACTGCCGACGTCGCACGCGACAAAGCGCCTGAAGCCGGCGCGCTCGCCGCGCGCGAGCAGGCGCTTCAGGATGCCTGCCAGTTCATCCGGCTGATCTTCTCCGGCGTGTCGCTGTTGCAGTTTATCGGCCTTGCAACGCTCGGCACCTGGGTTCTGCTTAGGCCGTTCGGGCAGCTCGCCAATCCCGCCGATGGAATTGCCGCCTGGGTGGTCATTGTCCTGTTCTCACCGGCGCGGGTGTTCACGCTTCGGCAGCTGACCTTTCTCAACGGCATGGGCGACCTCGCCACGCCGCGGCTGGTCGATGCGCTCGCCTGGAGCCTGGGCGGAACGTCCGCCGCCCTCGCTCTGTGGCTGTCGGGCTCAATGCTTGTGATGACCCTCGCTGTCTGCCTTCCGAGTCTGGTCGCCATCCCCATCTTGCGGTCGCGCGCCGCCCATCATGGCTGGAACCGCTTTACAGCGCGTTTCGAATGGCAGCGCGTCCGCTCGATCGCCGTGGAAATCTGGCGCCCGACCTGGCGCAGCGGTCTCGGCACGTTGCTGAGCACCGGCGCCCGGCAGGGCACTGGTCTGCTGTTCATTCAGGTCGGCAGCCCGGCGGCGGCCTCCGCCTATCTTCTCGCCCAGAATGTCATCACCGTGTGCATGATCTTGAGTGCCGCTCCTGTCCAGGCAAAGCTGCATCTGATGACGCGAGCCTATGTTAAGGGAGAGCGACAGCTCCAAGCGACGCTCCTGCGTTCGACGATCGCGGAATCCCTGTGGGTGGCATCATCATTGTGCGTGACGGTCGGCCTCGGCTTCATCCCCGCCCTTTTCCTGCTCGGCGAAAGTGCCGCTTTCGTCTCGCCCCAAATGTGGGCCGCGATGAGCATGGCGCTGCTTCTTCAGCGATATGGCGCGGTGCACTTGCAAAGCTACTCCGTCAGCAATCACATCATCTGGCATTGGCTGGACGGCACCACGGGGATGGTCAATGTCTGCTTTTCCATGATCTTTCTTCCGTCGCTCGGCCTCTGGGCGATCGTCCTTGGAAATCTGGTCAGCATAGCCTTTTTCTACTGCTGGATACCGGCGGTCTACTCCCACCGGCTGCTGTGCATGACGTGGCCCAAGGACGATGCTGCGGCGTGGTGGCGCCCGGCTGCCTTCAGCCTCGTTAGCCTCTGTGTTTGCATCTGGGTCATTCCAATAGCCGTTTCGATGCCACCGTGAGGATGGCCATCGGAATTTCCCCTTTGTCTCAGCGTACCAAGCACCATCGTCTATTTTTCACTTTGAGATCGTCTATTTTTTCAATTTGAGGTTGTCTGAAATGCCCCGGATTTCGATCATCATCCGCAGTTACAACGAAAGTGCGCATATTCAGAAGTTGCTGACGGGCATCGCGTCGCAGTCGGTGAAGGACGTCGAAGTCATTCTCGTGGACTCCGGATCAACGGACCGGACCGTGCCGATCGCGGAAAGCAACGGCGTCAGGATTGTGCATATCGCCAAGGAGGAGTTCTCCTTCGGCCGTGCGCTGAACAGGGGCTGCGCGGTTGCTACCGGCGATGTTCTGGTGTTTGCCAGCGCCCATGTGTATCCGTTGCGCACGGACTGGCTCGAAAAGCTGGTCCAGCCCTTCGACGATGCGGACATCACGCTGGCCTATGGCCGGCAGGTCGGAAACAGCGTGACGAAGTTTTCCGAGCATCAGGTCTTCGCCTCCTGGTTTCCGGAGGTTTCTGTCCGGCGGCAGAACAACAGTTTCTGCAACAACGCCAATTGCGCGATCCGGCGCAGCGCCTGGGAAGGCCAGCCTTACGACGAGGTGCTGACGGGCCTTGAGGATCTTGCCTGGGCGAAAAACATGCGGCAGCGCGGCGGACAGATTTCCTATGTCGCCGACGCCACGATCGTCCACGTGCACAACGAAACATGGAACCGCGTGCGCAGCCGCTATCAACGCGAAGCGATCGCGCTCAGCCAGATCGAGCCCAGCATTCGCTTTGGCTTCAACGACTTCGTCTCCCTGACGACGGCGAATATCTTGCACGACTTGGTGGCCGCGCGACGTCATGGAAAAATGGTCGATGAACTGGCGTCCGTCATCCTCTTCCGTTTCAATCAATTTTGGGGAACATGGAAAGGGTATCGCTCGCACGGCGACCTCGACGCCGCGCTGCGCAGCAAATTCTACTATCCAAAAACAGACGTGCGGACCAAGGCGCCGCTGGAGACCGGTAAGCCCCGGGTAGACGGCCGGACGATCCAATACGACCATCCATAATCCGGACGTAACGGGCACCCTAAGCTTAAAGGTGTGCCCGCTCTTTTATACGATTGAATTTTAACGACTTCAGGATGTTTTCAAATGGCTGACCGTCACTTTTCCCTGCGCGAACTGACACCGAAACGAATTGTCGCTGCGGCGTGGAGGCGCGTTGTCGATCAAAAGGAGGGGGTGGCCTGGAGATACGGAAGCGGAAAAATCAGCCGGGAAATGAACGTAGCGTTCAAAGACATCCATAGAGGCCAGAGGTGCATTATCATCTGCAACGGGCCGTCGATCAACAAGACGAACATGGATCTCGTCAAGAGCGAATATTCGTTTTGCATGAACCGCTCCTATTTGATGTTCGAAAGCTGGGGTTTCACGCCGAGCTTCTTCGTGGGATCGGCCATGCATGTCCTGCGGCAGTTCAAGACGGACATCCTCGCGCTGCCCATGCCCAAGTTCGTGGACTTCAAGTTCCGCAAGCTCTATCCCGTGGAAAAGGACTGCTACTATCTGCGGCTGCCGCCGGCATCGGACAACGTCTTTGTCGGCGACATCACCCTCCCCATGCGCGTCGGTGGCACGGTCACCTATTCGGCACTGCAACTGGCCTACTACATGGGCTTTGAAACCGTCATCATCATAGGCATGGACCACCGCTTCTCGCAGCAGGGCGTTCCCTCGACATCTGAGGTGCGCAAGCAGGAAATCGACAAGGACCACATGCACCCCAATTATTTCCCCAAGGGCGTGAAGTGGGAGCTTCCGGATCTGGTCCGTTCCGAGATGGCCTATGCACAGGCAAGGGCAGCCTATGAAAAGGCGGGGCGCCGCATCATCGATGCGACGGTAGATGGCGCCTGCACCATTTTCGAGAAGGCAACGCTCGAAAACGCGCTTCGCAATGACGTTCTGTGACGGCGGACATGCGGTGAAACGCACACTTTGTACTTCAGGCGATTGGTGGAAAAGATGACACGGGTCCTGGCAATATGTTCGGGTGGGGGACATTGGGTCGAGATGCGCCGCATTATGCCGGCGTTCGACGGCCTTAAGGTTTCGTATGCAAGCGTCTACCCTGAATATGCCGAGGAAATACCCGGCGAGCGCTATTACGTGTTTCAGGATTTCAGCCGGTTCAGAAAGATCGCGAGCATCAAGGCCGGTTTCCAGTTGCTGAAAATCGTTCTGACCGTCCGGCCGGATGTCGTGATCACCACAGGCTCTGCGCCGGCGCTTCTGGCCCTCATCCTCTCCAAGACCCTCCTGCAGTCGAAAACGATCTGGATCGACAGCATCGCCAACTGCGACCGCCTTTCGACATCCGGCTCCCTGGCGAAGTACGTCGCCGACATCTGGCTGACGCAATGGGAACATCTGGCGACCGACAAGGGGCCGGCCTGGTGGGGAGCCGTGCTATGATTTTTGTTACTGTTGGCTCGATGCTTCCGTTCGACCGCTTGATCCGCACGATGGATGCCTGGTCCGCGCGCCATCCGGAGGTCGAGGTCCACGCCCAGATCGGCGAAGGCGCTTTCGCCCCCCGTCACATGAAGTGGGACCGGATGCTCACCGGAACGCAGTTCAAGGCGATGGTCGCGGCAAGCGAGCTGATCGTTGCACATGCGGGGACCGGCAGCGTCTTCACCGCACTCGAAGCCCGCAAGCCGATTTTGTTGGTTCCGCGCTACGCGTCGCTCAAGGAGCACACAACCGATCACCAGCTTCACACGGCAAATTGGCTGCGCAGCATCAGCGCGATCGCCATTGCGGAACTGAATGACAATATCGACCAAAAGATTGAGGAGACCAGGCTGCGGCAGGGCAATGCCGAAACATTTTCAAGTGCTGCCCCATCGTCTTTCCTGGAAAAAATCCGACAAGCCATATCCGTAAAGTAAAACACGCATTCTTTAACAAAAAATACATTCCGGCCCCTGGCCGACTATTCATGGAGATTTCAATGATACGTATAGCGCTGATTGGCCTTGGCAAAATGGGGATTTCACATCTTGCTATCATCCGTTCGCATCCGGATGTTGAACTTGTCGCCGTGTGCGATACGACCGGTTACGTGGTCAATACCTTGAGCAAGTACACCGGCGTCAAGACCTATTCGGACTATAATACCATGCTGGCCAAGGAAGAGCTCGACGCAGTCGTCGTCGCGACGCCGTCGCGTTTCCACGCCGAAATCGTCCGAGCTGCGCTGAAGAAAAATCTGCACATCTTCTGCGAAAAGCCGTTCTGCCTGGATCTTGAGGAGGCAAAGCAGCTCGCCCGCGAGGCCGCCGAAAATGGTCTGGTCAATCAGGTCGGCTATCACTACCGCTTCGTCGCCGCCTTCAAGGAGGCCAGGCGCCTACTGCAAGACGGCGTGCTCGGCCAAATCCACCACGTCCGCGCGGAAGCCTACGGCCCGGTGGTCCTCCGCGCCAAAGGCAGTACATGGCGCACCAACCGCACCGAAGGCGGCGGATGCCTGTTCGACTATGCCTCCCATGCGATCGACCTGATGAACTTCCTGGTCGGCCCGCCGACCGATGTTTCCGGCGCCGTCCTCAGCAAGATATTCTCCGAGGATGTCGATGATGAAGTCTACGGCACATTTCACTATCCGGGCGGCATGAGCGGCCAGCTCGTCGCAAACTGGAGCGACGACAGCTTCCGCAAGATGTCCATGAAGGTGAGCATCTGGGGTACCAAGGGGCGCATTCAGGCCGACCGACAGGAAGTGCAGATCTATTACCGGGGCGACGACGCGGAGAAATACGGCCTGAAGAAGGGCTGGAACGTCAAGTACACGACTGAGATGACGGAGGAGGTCTGGTACTATCTGCGCGGCGAGGAATATTCCTCGCAGATGGATTATTTCTTTAAGCAGATTTCCGAAGGCTTTAGAGATCCAGCATTCTCGTTCTCCTCCGCTCTTGAGACGGATATCGTCATCTCCAGGATTCAGAGTGCCGCAAGCGACACGGCCACTGGGGACATTCGTTTTTCTCCGCCCACGACGACAGTCCGCCAGAAGGGCGGCGCGCTTCAGCGCATCCTGGCCAAGCTGGCCTGATCCGTTCATCCTGACACACGTTTTTTAAGGTATTCAGCTGTGGAAAAAGTCCTTTTTGGCGACAATCAGTTTTTTGGTGTCAACCATATGTCGGAAGACAAGGCGCGGGCGCAGGCGATGCGCTTTCAGGATGATGCGGAGGTCATCAAGGTCGTCGATATCGCCTGCGACGCCGGCATCAGGGCGTTTATGTGCACGACGCACGACCGGATCGGCGCGATCTGCGACCACGTGCGCGCGAACCCGGAGCGATACAGGGACTTCGTTTTCTACCCCTGCATGCCCTATGCCCACAAATATGCCAATGCAGTGACGGAACACGGGCCGGTGGAAGCGTTGCGGCGGTTCCTGCCGCAGGGCAATGCCCTGTCGTCGCTGATCAAGAGCGGCGTCTCACTCGCCAACAAGGACCTGGCGAGCCTTGGCAAGGTCCTGATCGACGCCGAGATGAAGATGTTCCATGGCCTTTCTACGCCAGTGATCTTTCTACAAAACGTCGTCACCGACCTGCTTCTCGGGATCGGATTCGAAGACGCCTTCGGCATTTTCGCCGAGCACATTAAAAGCAAATACGGCGCGGAGCCGGGGTTCATCACGATGAACATGCCCCGCCTCCTGGAGGCTTTGGAACGCCAGGGGATCGACAATCCTATCGTCTGCTCCAACATTAACAAGATCGGCTTCCGCATGTGTGGCGGAATGGAGCTTTACGAGGAAACGATCCGCACCAAGCGGTTCCGGCCGATCGCCATGTCGGTGCTGGCCTCGGGCGCACTCACCGCCGACGAAGCGATCTCCTATGTCGCAGGCCTCGGCAAGGTGGAATCCATCGTCTTTGGCGCCTCGAGCGCACAAAATATCAAACAAACAAAGGCGCTCATTGACCAGCACTTTAACAACATCTGACCGTCAGCCTATTAGCTCCTCAACGGCCATCAGCCGCAAGCCGCACCACTTCCATGGACGATCCCCTCTTTCCGCAAAAGGCCGGGAATCGCGTGTTTTCATATATGGAATGGGTGGCCTTGCCGCACGATCTCGGCAAAGATGCCCCATCCGAGAAACTGGAACCGGGAGACCGCCATGAAACCCGCTGCCCGTGCCTTCGCCTCTTTCGCCCTCATCTTCTCCCTCGCCCTTTCACCCGCCCTTGCCGCCTCGCCCGAACCCGTCAAGGCCGAACACGGCATGGTCGTCACCGCCCAGCACCTCGCCTCCGATGTCGGTGTCGAGGTGCTGAAGAAGGGCGGTAACGCCGTCGATGCCGCTGTTGCCGTCGGTTATGCGCTCGCCGTCGTTTACCCTACCGCCGGCAATATCGGCGGTGGCGGTTTCATGACCATCCGGCTGAAAGACGGCAAGACCACCTTCCTCGATTTCCGCGAACGCGCGCCGCTCGCCGCCACCAAGACCATGTACCTCGACGACAAGGGCGAGATCGTGAAGGGGGCCAGCACCAACGGCTATCTCGCCGTCGGCGTGCCCGGCTCGGTCATGGGACTGGAGACAGCCCGCGAGCGTTACGGCACGCTGCCGCGCGCCGAACTTCTCGCCCCGGCAATCCGCTTCGCCAAGGATGGTTTTATTCTCGAACAGGGCGACGTCGCCTCGCTTTCCAATGGCGCGAAGAAACTGGCGAAGGACAAGGCCGCCGCCGCAATCTTCCTCACACCCGACGGAAAGGCGTTTAAGATCGGCGAAAAGCTGGTGCAACCCGATCTTGCGGCGAGCCTCACGAGCATCTCCGACAAAGGTCCGGACGCCTTCTACAAGGGCGCCATCGCCGGCGACATCGTCAAGGCGAGTGCTGCGGCCGGCGGCATTCTCGCCAAGGCCGACTTCGAGCACTATGCGGTGCGCGAACTCAAACCCGTAGTCTGCAATTATCGCGGCTACGAGATCGTCTCCTCGCCGCCGCCGAGCTCGGGCGGGGTCATCATCTGCGAAATCCTCAACGTGCTGGAAGGCTATCCCCTGTCCTACCTGGGCTACGGCTCGGCCGAGACCGTGCACGCCATGGTCGAGGCCATGCGGCATGCCTATGTCGACCGCAATTCGGCGCTCGGTGATCCGGATTTCGTCGCCAATCCGGTCGAAAAACTCACCGACAAGGCCTATGCCAAGGAGATCCGCGAAAAGATCAACCCGTTCAAGGCAGGCATCTCAAAGGATCTCATGCCGAAGGGCATGGGCGAAAGCACCGAGACGACGCATTATTCGATCATCGACAAGGACGGCAACGCGGTTGCGGTCACCTATACGCTGAACGGTTCCTTTGGCGCAGGCGTCGTGGCGCCCGGAACCGGTATCCTGCTCAACAACGAGATGGACGATTTCACCTCCAAACCGGGATCTCCCAATCTCTACGGGCTGGTGCAGGGCGAAGCGAATGCGATCGAGCCGAAAAAGACGCCGCTGTCGTCGATGAGCCCGACGATCATCTCGAAAGACGGCAAGCCCTTCATGGTCATCGGCAGCCCCGGCGGCGCCCGCATCATCACGATTACGCTGGAGGCGATCATCAACGTCATCGACCACGGCATGAGCATCCAGGAGGCGATCGATGCGCCGCGGATCCACCATCAATGGCTGCCGGACAAGGTCTACATGGAGCCCTACGCATTGTCGGCCGACACGCTGAAACGGCTCACCGAAATGGGCCATGACGTCCAGATCGATGCGAGCTGGCCGATCTGGGGCCAAGCTGCCGGCATCCTCGTCGGCGGCAAGAACCTCGCCGAAATCGAGGAAGGCGGCGGCGCGCGCTACAACGGTGCGATGGACAGCCGGGCGGCAGCGGGGGCAGCCAGGGGGTATTGAGATCAAGCCGTTAAGTTGCTTGCGCGAAATTTAGCTTCCCGTCATTCCCGTGCTTGTCACAGGAATCCAGCCACGCGACGTCCGTCGCGTGAAAGCCTTATGCGCGGCTCATGAAAAGTCCCCTCGCCGCGCAGACGCGCGGCGGCTGGATCCCGGCTCAAGGGCGGGATGACGGAGGACGGGATGTACGTTGCGGGCCGTAGGAGCAATCACCCCAAAAACCGCTGCACCGCCGCGATCTCGTTCTGGCGGATATCATGCCCGCCCGTATGCCACTCGACATCCACGACTGCCTTCTGGCCCGCAAGATAGTCGGCAAGGGCCTGCGTCACCGGGGCCGGGCAGATCGGGTCACGCTGGCCGGCGGTGATCAGGATCTGTTTGCCCTCCAGCGCCGGATTGTCCTTCGGCCTGAAGGGAATGAGCGGATGCAAAAGGATGGCCTTGTCGAACAGGTTCTTCTCGATCAGCAGATTGGCAAGGATATTGGCGCCGTTGGAAAAGCCGAGGCCGATCACCTCGGACGCCTGGTGCTCCCGGGCAAGCGTGCTGACGAATGCCGCCATCTTGTCGGTCGCCCGCGCAAGGTCGGCCATGTCGTAGACACCCTCGCCGGTCCGGCGGAAGAAGCGCGCCGCCCCATGTTCGGAAACGTCGCCGCGCGGCGAGACGATCGTCGCATCCGGCAGGAGATCGCCGCCGAACTCGAAGAACTGCCGCTCGTCGCCGCCCGTGCCGTGAAAGACGAAAAAGATCGGATTTCCAGGTGCACCGGCCTTCAGCCGGTGCACATAGCCATAGTCAGTCATGATGTCTCTCCCTTAATCTTCCAGCTTTTGCAGATGCTGTTCGAGGATCGGCCGCAGGTGCTTGTGCTGCTGCGGCAGTTTCAGCGCTTCGCCGAGATGCGCTGTATCCTCGTCGCGGTCAAATCCCGGTTCATTGGTTGCAATCTCGAACAGGACGCCGCCCGGCGTGCGGAAATAGATCGCCCAGAAGTAGTCGCGGTCGATCACCGGTGTCACGTGATAGCCGGTGTCCATCAGCGCCTTGCGGACGTCCAGTTGCTTCTCGCGGTTTTCGACCGAGAAGGCGACATGGTGCACGGAGCCCGCGCCCTGCAGGCCGCGCTGGATGGTCGGCATGGTTTCGAGATCGACGAGGCCGGCGCCGTTGCCGCCGGGGACGATCAGCCGAGTGACGCCATCCTTGCTCTCAAGCGTCTCGTAACCCATGAACTTCAAGAGTTCAGCGGTCGCCCCTTCATCGCGAAGACGCATGGCGACCGAGTGGAACCCGCGGATCGCGTGATCCTTGGAAACGCCGTTCGTCGTCCAGACAGGACGGTTGTCGTCCCTGACCTCGACCATTGCAAAACCATCGCCATCGGGACCAGCAAAGTTCAACCGCTTTTCGCCAAACGTTTCTTCCGCCTTCAGACCGGTCACGCCGCGCTTGGAAAGCCGGTCGCTCCAGAAGCCAAGCGAGCCCTCCGGAACCGAGAAGACGGTCGTTCCGATTTCGCCGGTCCCCGGGCGGCCGCGGCCCATATCCGGGAACGGGAAATAGGTCATGACCGTGCCGGGTGCGCCGGTCTCGTCGCCGTAGTACAGGTGATAGACGTCAGGCGAATCGAAGTTGACGGTCTTCTTCACCCGGCGCAGGCCGAGCGTATCGGTGAAGAACTGGTTGTTGGTGCGGGCATCTGCAGCCATCGAGGTGACGTGATGCAGTCCCTTGATCTGAGTGAGCATGATCTGATCCCTTTCTGCCCGCCTGAAAACCCGGGCGTCGTTTCGCCTCCTTAGATGTGCCTATTTCCTCCGTGGGGATAGACTGACATGGATGGACGCATTGTCTCCAATTTTTGAACAGTCAAAGGAAACTGTTCGGCGATTGATTGATTCAGAGGCGATCGAGAAAGCTGAGGCGACCATCGACGGGAAGAACGATTTTGCGCAACTGAAAGTAGATGGCGAAAGAATGAAAACTAAAAGTTGACAAACGCAAAGCGTCGATCTATAAATCCGTCCATCGATAGTTGTTTGACCGATATTTGTTTCTGCCCGCGCTTGGCGCGTCTCTGACGAACTTCCCCCTTCAAAAATCGAGATTAGACCCGCCGTGCGTCGTACGGCGGTGGATACATGTTGCTATTGAAAGGGTTCGTTATGACCACTGGCACAGTTAAATGGTTCAATTCCACAAAGGGCTTCGGCTTCATTCAGCCTGATGACGGCGGCGCGGACGTTTTCGTCCACATCTCCGCTGTCGAGCGGGCCGGAATGCGCGAAATCGTCGAAGGCCAGAAGCTTGGCTACGAGATGGAACGCGATAACAAGTCGGGCAAAATGTCCGCTTGCCAGCTCCAGGCTGCCTAAATCGGACGGAGCCTCTCCGGTGACCACGGATGTACTGGCATCGTTGACGAGGCAACGCCCAATTGGAAGGTCAGGCAAATCGCCTGGCCTTTTTTCGTGGCCGATCATCGACCGCGCGGCATTCCGGTGAGAGAGACAAAGGATATTCATTGTGACCGAGAATTCGACGAAGACCCGCGAACAGGCGGAATCCGCCTTCAGCAGGACACAGACACAGTTCATGGCCCGCAACCGGACGATTTCGGAAATCGATGATGTTGCTGCCGAGCGCGACGCGAAAACGTTCAGGCTGCGGCAGTTGCGCCTCGAAAGGGAAGCCAGCACGCCCGTGAAACTTCCTGCATCAAGGAAGTCTGCAAAACGCTGATTGCTGCTGCGTTTTCCCTGCCGCCATATCGCTGCTGTTCTTCCATCGCAGTGAAACAGGACGCGAAATATGGTGGCCTATCTGTTTTTTTGGCGTTTCCGCTCTAGCTTGATGAAGCACAAAATGCGAAACGGCACATGGTGTCGGCTTTCGCGACCCGAGCTGCTCTCCGGCCAAGGGCCGGTCAAACGATAAATCTACCAAAAAGGACGACGACGATTGAGACACCCAACCGATAATGGCTTTGCCGATCGGCGCAAGGCTGCGGCGGAAGCCAAGCAGAAGCTTCTGAAGAAATTTGCATCTGCACCGAGAGCGGATGATCCGGAACTGGCCGCCAAGCTTGCCGAACGGCAGGCGAACGCGGCTGCGCGCGAAGCCCGTCGCGCCGAGCGCGACCGCCTCAAGCAGGAAGAACACGAGCGCGAGCTCGCCGAAGCCGCGGCACTGACCGCAGCGGCGGAAGCAGAGCAGAAGGCTGAAGCGACGGCCCGCGAACAGGCCGAGCGCGACCGCATCGCCCGTGTGGTCGCCGACGAAGCTGAACGCAAGGCCGAACGCGACCGGCGTTACGCCGCCCGCAAGGCTCGCCAGCGCTAAAGAACGCAATACTGACCGGGGCTGGCTGATCACCGTCAGGCGGCTCTTCTCCGCCGAGTCGTCCTTTGGAACCGGCCGCGCTTCGTTACAACATTGTTGTAACCGACGGGTATGGATGATATAGAGATATCTCCACCGAACGGGAAAGTGTGATGTTGAGCGCGGTAAAAAAAATCGGCAATTCGGCTGGGGTCATCATCCCGAAGCCGCTTTTGACGGAGTTTGGCGTCGAGGCCGGCGACAGTGTCGAACTCAAGGTTGAGGCAGGCCGGATCGTCATCGAACGAGTGATAAACCCGCCGCGTAAGGGCTGGGCGGAGGACGCCAAGCGCCTTGCCGCCGCCGAGGACGACACGCTCGAATGGCCGGAATTCGGAAATGAAGAGGACGCCGCGCTGAAATGGTAAAGCGCGGCGACGTCTGGCTTGCGGCGCTTGATCCGACAGTCGGTAGCGAAATCCAGAAAACCCGGCCCTGTTTGATCATTTCACCCGCCGAGATCCACGACCATCTGCGCACAGTCATCGTCGCGCCCATGACCTCCGGCAGCCGCCCCGCTGGTTTTCGCGTGCCCGTCACGTTTCAGGGCGTCAGCGGGCTTATCCTGTTGGAACAGTCCCGAGCGCTCGACAAGCAACGGCTCGTCAAGCGCCTTGGTTCCGTGTCAGGCGGCGTTCTCAAACAGACGCTGAAAACTTTGCGGGAACTCTACGACGAGTAGACTTCCTTCAAGCCCCCGCGCCTCCGCCTTCGGCCAGTTTCTTCTGGTCCATCGCAGCTTTCACGGTTGCTGCCGCGGCAGCTGCCGAGGATTGGTCGCCGCCTGCGACCTGGACCGTCGGCGACGCAAAGACGACGCCGTTCTGGACGAAGACCTCGCGGATCATCATGTAGGCGCGCCGGCGGATCATCGTCTGGTAGCCCGGCTTGGTCATCATGGCGAAGCTCAGACTGATGCCGTAATCGCCGAACTGCTCAACGCCCTTCATCTTGACGGTTTCGATGATGAACGGCCCGAACTCCTCGTCCGCAAGCAGGGCCGCGCCAACGCCCTTGACCATTTTGCGGACCTTGTTGATGTCGGTGTCATAGCCGACCGAGATGGTGAACTTGTCGATGACCCAGTCGCGACTCATGTTCTCGATGGCGCCTAGTTCGCCGAAGGGGACGGTGAAGATAGGGCCGCGATGGTGACGAAGCTTGACGGAGCGGACGCTGAACGACTCCACCGTTCCCTTGTAGCTGCCGGCCTGGATATATTCCCCGACGCGGAAGGCATCGTCCATCATGTAGAAGACGCCGCTGATCACGTCCTTGACCAGCGCCTGCGAGCCGAAACCGATCGCAACGCCGAAGATGCCGGCGCCCGCAATCAGCGGACCTATCTGCACACCGAGGCCGGACAGCACCATCATGGCGGCAATCAGCGCTATGGCAATCGCCAGCATGGTCCGCAGAATCGGCAACAATGTCAGGAGGCGGGCGTTTCGAGCTTTGTGGGCATCGTCACTGGTTGCGATCCGTGCGTGCTCAACCGTGCGGTTGATGACCGCTTTGGCGATCTGCCAAAGGATATCGGCGACAAGCAGAATGATCGCGCCACCCAGAACACCTTGTATAAGGCGATCGGTCATCGCTTCGCCGGTGAACATCGCGGTGTGTTTGTTGACGAGGAAGGCGAGCCAGGCGATGGCGAGCGCAATGATCCCGGCCCGCGCGCCGCGTTCGACAAGAACCTCGAACACCGGATTGCCGCCTTGGGGGGCGTCGAGCTTGGCAGCGAAGGCATTTCGCGCCGTGGCGGTCGTCGTCTTCAAAAGACCGGGCAGGATCAGGGCGTAAATGCCGAGCCACAGAATGACGATCACGCCTGCGACCCACAGACCCCACAACAGGCAGAGAAAGGCCGTCAGTGCCCATTCCATCACGCCGCGACCCTGCGGCCGGGCAAGGGCCGCGGGGCGGTTCCAGACGGTTTCGATGCCAACCAGCAGCAGGCCGAGGCCAAGCAGATAGACGACCACGCCTCGAACCGCAGGAAGGATGTGAAGCGCCGTCATCACGCCGGCAAGCGCCCAGCCTGCAAAAAGGATGCAGGAGAACCAGACGATGCGTTTGTACCAGAAGGTGCCCGAGGCGGGATCGATCGCCGCAAGTCCCGGCGGGGCCTCCGGGCCTTCAGCGGACGGCGGGCCGACGAGCAGCAGCCGGGCAATACGGATCGCAAAGCGGCATGCGATGACGCCAAGCAGCAAGGGCAGCATAATGGCGTCCAGAAGCGGCGGCCATGTCATCGCCATGAACAGCCCGAGGCTCGCCAAGCTGAACGCCACCAGTGGTGCCAGCACGGCAAAAAGATGATGGCCGGCCCGGTATAGCGGCTTGACGCCCGTCCCATCGTCCAGTGTCAGCGCCGCGTGCGCCCGGCTGCGGCTGGCGATGTGGTGGAACAGCCATTCCGCCCCGAGACCGATCAGAATCAGCATCAGGAAAAGCACAAACACGCCGAATGGGCCGTGGCCGTTGATCTCGGCGGCGATCCTGCCACCGGCACGCATGAATTCGGATGAAACCTGCGGGACGGCTTGCCCGATATCGCGCAAGTGCTGGCGGATCCTGTTGCCCCAGGCGCTGAACGTCGCCGCAGACATGTCCGCGGCGGGTTCTGCCGCTGGCGAGGCCGGCGCCGTCGCGCTCTTGTTCAGCAAGGCGCGGACTTCCGGGTCATCGAGCAGCTTGATCAGCTGATCGATCTTCTGCTCGGATACAGCCGGAGTGGGCGTCTGTCCGAAAACGGGCTGGCCGCCATAGAGCGCGGCAACAGCCATGACAACCATGATCAGCCACAGCCGCGACAAAACCGGCCGGATATTGCACGCTTTCCTCATACGCCGCCCCCAATCCGTACCGCCCGATATGCACTTTCATGCAATTCAGTAAGTTAGAGCATCGCCGGTGCACTTTGTCACCTGCCTGTGGCAACCAAGACGAGACACTTCGGTTTTGATCATTAGCTGATTTCGCGACAAATATTATGCCCCCCGGCAATCCTTTCAACCTGTCGTCACGAACGCGATGGCAGCCGCCAGCGTCTCGCTGGAATACGGCTTGGCGACCAGCTGGATACCCGGTCCTGCCTTTATGCCCTCCACCTCGCTGTGACCGGTCACGAAGATCACCGGCAATCCCGCAACCATCGCCTTTGCCCGCTCAGCCAGCAAGGCCCCCGACATGTCGGGCAGCCCGATATCGGTGACGAGAATATCGATCGAACGCTCCGACAGGATCGCCAGCGCCGTCCGCGCGTCCGCCGCATCGAAGACCGTATGGCCTTGATCTTCAAGCAGATCGATCGTGCCTGAGCGTATCAGCCAATCGTCCTCGCAGATCAGGATCGTGTACTTGGCTCCGGTCACCGCTCCACGCTCCTCTTCGACAAACGCCGCTTTTACAGCGCAATGCCGCTTATCCCGGCATACGATCGATGTCCTTACTCCGCCGCTTTCGATGGAACGATCGACATTCTCCGACGGTCCGGAATGAGCTGGGCATAGAGCGCCGCATATTGTTCAGCGCTTCGCTCCCAGGAGAAATTCGCCTTCATGCCCTGGTTCTGAAGGCGCGCCCATTTCTTCGGATCGTGATAGGCGGCGAAGGCGCGAAGAATGGAAAGACGAAGGTTCTCGGCGGTCGCCGGATGGAACTGGAAGCCGGTGGCGACCCGGGCCGAAATCGCCGCATCATTGGCGTCGATGATCGTCTCGGACAGTCCACCCGTGCGTGACACCACGGGCACGGCGCCATAACGCAGGGCATAAAGCTGCGTCAGACCGCACGGCTCGAAGCGGGACGGCTGGATGATGACGTCGGCGCCACCGTGGATGAGATGGGCTGTTGCCTCGTCATAGCCGATCCGGACGCCAATGCGGTCGGGGTGGCGTCCGGCGGCAGCGAGAAGTGCCGTCTCTATGTGTTCCTCGCCCTTGCCGAGCACGACCAGCCGGCCGCCGAGATGCGAGATTTCCTCGGCCACCTCGGCCAGCATATCGCCGCCCTTCTGCCAGGTCAGCCGGGTAACTGCCGCGAAGATCGGTCCAGGGCCATCATCGAGCCGGAAGGTTTCCAGGAGTTTCGCGCGGTTCCGGCTTCTTTGCCTTATGCTCTTGTGGTCATAGTTGGCGGGAAGATGGGCGTCCGTAGCGGGGTTCCAGATCTCCATATCGATGCCGTTGACGATACCAGTCAGCGCCCGCGGTCGCGAACCAAGAGCGCCCGCCATGCCCATGCCAAGCTCGGGCGAAATCACCTCGCGGGCATAGGTGGGGCTGACGGTGGTAATGGCGGTGGCGGTGCGGATGCCGCCCTTGAGATAGCTGACATCGCCGTAATATTCGAGGCAATCGAGCGAAACGGCCTCAGGCGGCAGGCCGATCTGGCTGACGACGGAGGTCGGGAACTGGCCCTGAAAAGCCAGATTGTGGATGGTCAGCACGCTTGGCACGTTCCGGGCATTGGTCGAATATTTCATGTAGACGGAGGTCAGCGCCGTCTGCCAGTCATGCGTGTGAACGACGTCCGGCGACCAGTTCCGGAGCAGACCACCGGCGATGGCAGAAGCCACGTAGGAAAGGACCGCGAACCGCTTCCAGTTGTCGGCGTGATCGTGGCCTGTCTCGTCGAGGTAGGGGCCGCCGGGGCGTGTGTAGAGCGCCGGCACGTCGAGGATCAACAGGTCGAGCTGCTCATAGCGGGCTTCCAAAAGAGAGGCCGGGGCACCGAAGAGATTGGGAAAGAAATGAACTTGCTGGGCGCCGGTGAGCTTGGCAAACAGCGTGGGATAGCCCGGAACGAGTGTACGCGTGTAGCAGTTGTAACCGACAAGAGCCTTGGGCAACGAGCCCGTTACGTCAGCAAGGCCGCCGGTCTTGATCAATGGAAAGATTTCCGACGTCACCGAAAGTATCTTCACGCAGGTCACATTCCTTGTACGGACGGTTACGATCACAAGCAGCGGCACGACCGCTCTCGCCATCCCATGATGTTGCAAAGCGAAGCCGATGTCCGCAGAAAAGCGCATCGAGTGCCAAAAAAATCGTGCTGCAAAACACGCTCGCGAATTGGCGCGCAAAAAATCCGGCCGGATTTCAAAGCCAGATGCGTGCCAACCGAAATTGTCGTTTGATCCGTCTGCGGAGTGTCGGTTTGCCGGCACTCCGCAAGGCAGATTCAGACTGTCCTGGTGCGCTTCTTAGGCGCGGGCTCGCTCACCGGGTCGTTCTTGACGACCGAAAGTTTCGAGGTCTTGGCAATCTTCGGCGAAATACCGGCAACGGCGGCTTCGTCCTTCAGTTGCCGCAATGCCTCCAGCCAATGCTCTTCGTCACTACCGTCCGGGCAGCCGGCGGCTTCCCAGAGAGCGTATGCTCGTGTCCTGACGTCGTCTTCGCTGATATCCGTCATCTGCTTCTCCTTGCATATGGCCAACAATAACTGCGACGAGAGCGCTTGGTCCCGCCTGAAAGCCCGAACGTGCAATTTTTCCGCGTGGATATTTCAGACTGCAAAACCGGGAATTTCAGGATGACGCGTTTCCCAAGATTGCGAAAAGGACACGTCAAAACACCAATCGCAGG
The DNA here is from genome assembly GCF_964252905.1 of Pararhizobium sp. LjRoot255. Lineage (NCBI taxonomy): Bacteria > Pseudomonadati > Pseudomonadota > Alphaproteobacteria > Hyphomicrobiales > Rhizobiaceae > Pararhizobium > Pararhizobium sp. LjRoot255. The sequence continues at coordinate 1,226,642 of NZ_CAXUPQ020000002.1, read as the reverse complement.
TCAGCTTACGCTGACTTCGATCGCTGGCAAAAGACATTTCATCCGGCGCAAGCTTTTTTTGCACAGTCTTGGGTGGAACCGAAAGCGGCGCTACCCGTTATATATTGCGCTGGCCAGGCGGCTGGCTTTTGAGGAGTGCGCCATGAAAACAATCGCTCTCGTTCTGGCGCTGGCCGCGACTCCGGCTGCCGCCCAGTCGGTGAAGGTCGAAGACCTGTGTATAAAAGTCGCGAAACATCTACTGATGACAGAGAATCTGCACACCGGCGTCGTCCAATCATTTCCCGAACTCAAACCGCCCGGCGCTCGCATGACCTATTCGACCCGCGATGGGGTCGAGAAGAAGGACATGGTCGACACGATCTCCTGCGAATTTACCAAGACGACTGCACCGTTCGGATTGCAGCGTTTCTGCCTTGTCAGCACCTGCTATTCGGCCGGAGAGAGGAACCCGGACAACAGGCGCCGGTTCGAGGAGGTCCGCACCCTGCTGGAACGGGAAGGCCTGTAGCCCGCCAGAGCTACTTGCCGCACTTCGTCGCCATCCAGATGACATGGCGCGCGCCGCCGCCCTTGGTGCTGGCGCGCACCTTCAGTTCTTCCACGACAAAACCGGCATCGCGCAGGCGCCGCATAAAACCGGCATCCGGCGCCGATGACCAGACAGAAAGAATGCCGTTCGGCCGCAGTGCCGTGCGTGCGGCGCGCAGGCCAAACGCGCTGTAGAGATCGTCATTGGCCTTGCGGGTCAGGCCCTCCGGCCCATTGTCGACATCGAGAAGGATCGCATCATATTCGGCGGTCGCCGGCTGGATCAGGCGGCCCACATCGCCTTCTCGGATGGTTACACGAGTGTCATCGAGACAGCCGCCGAACACGTCCGCCATCGGGCCCCGCGCCCAGGCAACGACGGAGGGAACGAGTTCGCCGACGGTCACGCGCGCATCGGCGGGAAGTTCAGCCAACGCGGCCCGCAGCGTAAAGCCCATGCCGAGACCGCCGATCAGCATATGTGGTCGAGGGTGGCTGCGGATCCTTTCATAAGACAGGCGCGCCAGCGCTTCCTCGGAGCCGCTCAGTCGGCTGTTCATCAGTTCGATGGCGCCGAGCATGATGGAAAATTCGCTGCCGCGCTGCTTCAGGCGCAGTTCGCCACCGCCGTCCGGCATTATTGCCGTGTCAATGTGGGTCCAGGGGATCACGGGCACTTCCAATCGTCTAAGGCGTTTGGCGATAGCACATATGGCGGTGCAATACAGCTCAAAGCGTCGCCAGCGCCCGATTGGAAATCGAACCTGCATAGGTCTTGCGGATAGCCAGCTTGTCTTCCAACGCCGCGACGATTTCCTCGGAGAAATCGATCTTGTGCATGCCGGCGACATCGGGAAGTCCTCCGGGCGTGAAGACGTTGATCTCCAAGATCTTGTCGCCGACGATATCGAGCCCGACGAGGAACATGCCGTCCTCGATCAGTTTCGGGCGGACCATCTCGGCGATCGCCAGAATGCCGTCGGTAATCTTCGCCGCCTCCGCCGTGCCGGCGGCATGCAAGTTCGAGCGCAGATCTCCCTTGGCCGGAACGCGCCGGAAGGCGGCATAGACGCCGTCGCGCATCAACGGCTTGCCGTTCATCAGGAAAAAGCGGGTATCGCCTGCCTTGGCCTCCGGCAGGTAGGCCTGCGCGATCAGGTAACCCTCGCCGCTGACCGCCTCGAAAATCTGGTTGAGGTTGGCATCGTTGGGCGTTGCGATCTTGAAAACATTCTTGCCGCCGGAGCCCTGCAGCGGCTTGATGATCACGCCCTTGCGGTGATCGGCGATGAAGGCACGGATTTCCTCGATGCTCTTGGAAATCAGCGTGGTCGGGCGCACGGCTTCCGGGAAACCCTGGAAATAGAGCTTGTTCTGCGCCAGCGTCAAACCTGACGGATCGTTTACGACGATCGTGCCGCGCTCGCAGGCAAGACGACCGAACATTGCGCCGATGTGCGCTGCCCAGGGGCGATCTTCGGAATCCAGCGAGGGATCATTGCGCAGGAAGATGACGTCAACCTCGCGAACGTCGATCGTCCGGACCTCGGCATTCTTGCTCTGGAAGGCCGCGTGAAAGGCTTGCGTATCCTTGTATCTCGCCGTTGGCACGATCGTCACGCGGATCATCAGGCTATCATCCGGACGCAGAACGAACGCGGCAGGCGTGATGTAGCAGACGTCGTGTCCACGGGCGACGGCCGCCATTGCCAGCGACGTCGTCGTAAAACCGGGCTCCTCGCCCTCGATCGAGTTGACGAAGAATGCGACGCGCATGGCGGCTCCTAGCTTGTGAGCATGCCCAAAGGGGTCAGTCCCTCCCGCGCCTTGTCGAGGCGCGCCTGAGCCTGTGGATGAAGGAGGAAGGCGGGGCGCGTGACCGGCGCCTTGAGCAGGCCGCGCAGGCTGAGTTCCTGCATCACCCGGAAATGCGAAGCGGAAATCTTGCCCATCCAGAACGGATCGAGCGCGCCGCCGGCTTTCAGGTGGTCGAGCAGTTCCAAGAGGCCTCGCAGATAGATGGCGTCCTTGGCGAGCCCGCCACCGCGGTATAGCCGCAGCGTCAGATTGAAGGCGGTGGCCGGGCCGAACCCGTGTTCGCCGACGAGCATGTTGTAGGTCTCGGCAAACGGCCGCCCTTCAAGCATCGCCGAGCAGGCGACGACGCGGGCAGCGACGAGGCGCAGCCGCGCGACCGTCATGCCACCGGCCATGTATTCGGAAAAGACGGCCAGGCCCTCCTGCATGCCCTCATAGCCAGCAAGACCCGAGCGGAAAAGCCGCAGGCCCTGCGCCGAGCCGTTGAAATAGGTGAGCAGGTGTACACCGATTTCGTGACTGAGCAGTGCATGCACGCGGCCTCTCGCGACGCGAGTGGCGCGGGAAATGAGCAGGCGACCGTCGGACACCAAGAGACCGGGCGGCAAGTCGTCGCGCAATTCGATCTCGGCCGCGAACCCTTCATATTGCCGCTGATAGTTGGCGATCATCGCACGGGCGGCAATCTCGACATCGTAACAGCCAGCGATCTCGGTATCGGTCTCGCCGTCGTCGCCATCATGGGCAGCTTTCGCCGTTTGCCCCAGGATTTCCACCGCGTTGCGGTACAACGAGGTCTCGACGGGGCCATAGAGCGCGCGGCTGTATTCGATGAAGCGGCTGGTCTCGCGCGCCGAGATCAACGACAACTGCAGATCAAGTTCCTGCTGCTTTTCGCGATAGAGATGGTAGAGAACCGGATCTTCGAAGCGGTCGAAGGCGACCGAGAAGAGCTTCCGCTTTTCCGCCTCGACCTGCACGGACAGCGGCCGGTATAGAAAGCGCGGCGCGCGCTTGAAGTTGTTTGCCTTGAACTCCTGCCAGGCGGCATCGGCATTGATCGGCGTGACGGCCAGAAGGAAGTCGAAGCTCGCGGCGACATCGTCGATGCTGCGGTCGGCCCGGCTCACCGCATCGACGAAGGCTTTGCGGCCAAGCGCGCGGTGGGTGGTAACCTTCAAACACTGCGTTGCGGCGACAAAGGCGGCGAAGGCCTTCAGGCCGGCATCGAAAATATTGGCGATCAGGCGCTCGCGCAAATCGGGATAGATCTTGCCCGATTCCGGCTGCCGATAGATCGGCGCAAACCGCACCGCCACCAACGAAAATCCCGTTTCCCGAGCCAGCGTCGCCGCCTGGAAATCGGTCTCGAGCGCGAACCGCTCGACACGGGGCGTGCGGAACTTGACCTGCCTTATATCGGCCCCCTCTGCCAATGCCGTCTCGGCCTCCCCGGCGGCAGGCTCGCCGGTCGCGGCAATCCTGATCTCGAACGGCGGCAGATAGGGTGCATCGTCGGTCAGGAAGGTGTCATGCTCCAGTTCATCGACATCCAGCAGCATGAAGGCGCCGAACCGCTCCCTGAGAACGCCGCCGACCGCCGTGACGATCGGTACAGCCTCATCAAGATTATCGGCAATCAGATAGGAGGCATTGGCAGCGGCGACATCGCGGGCAGCGAGGTCTCCCCGTCCCCTGGTCAGGAAAATCGACAGGAATGGCAGCGGCCGGTCGATATGCAAGCGGCCGCCGTGACCGAACTCCTTGCGCACCGCCTTTTCGGCGCGGATACAGTCGAGGATTTCCTCCAGCCATCGAGGATAGACGGCGGGTCTATCGCGATCTTTGCGGCGCGTGTTCGTCATGGCAGCGCTCGCAGGGTTTCTTCGAGGACAGGCAGCGACAGCCGAACCATCTTGCGCATCGCTTCCAGCGCTTCGATGTCCGGCTCGCCGGTCCATTCGTCCATGAAGACCTTCTTGAACTCGACCGCGATGGCACAGCCGGACCGCGGGAAGCGCTCATGAACGAACCGTGTCTGCTCGCCCCTGCCATGGAAGGCGATGTTCTCGCGCACATCCATGTGAAGCCCGCGAAACTGGAAGGCGCGCAATTGCTCCGTGAAGGCTTCGACCACCGGCGCCCAGCGCCGCCGATCCATCGAGGACGTGCCCAGATTGATCTGCGGTGCCACCTCAATCGCCATCTCCGGGGCGTTGGCGCCGTCGCGGCGGTGGTTGTAGCTGTGCACGTCGAGGAGGACGAAAGCGCCATATTGCCGTTCGAGGCCGCGCAGGTGGGTTTCAAGCATGTCGTAATAGGCCTCATGCACGCGCAACGCAGAGGCGATCGCCTCGTCGGGCAGCCGCTCCTTCCAGACCGTCAGTCCCCAGGCCTGCTCAGGCTTGAAATAGATCGCGCCGTTACGGTCGCGGTTGATGTCGACCTCGAATCGGGAGCGGTGGAAAATGATGCGGTTGGGCAGGTCGCGGATGAAGAATTCCGTGAACGGGTCCTCTTCGCGCAGCCGCTCGTCGCTGTCGAGCGCTATCAGGTCTTCGAGATCGCTGCGCAGATGATGTCCGTTGTGAATGGCCGTGCCGACGACCGGCGATGCGCCGCGATGCGCCGACCACCAGTCCAGCGGATCTGGATCTGCGATGATATCCTGGAAAGAGGGCATACCGTCCTTCTCATTGACTGAAGCGGCGAGAAGACATCGCCTCGCGTCTCTTTTTCAATCAACGAGTAAATGAAGGGGAGGTATGTTTTGTTCCATCGAACGCTTCGCGCTGGCCCGCCTGTGTGCGCAGGACGCTACAGGGAATGCCAGCCCTGGCTATGACACGGGAGCTTTCAGAGCATCGTAGCCCGTTGGCAGAACGAGGCGATCGCCGCCTCGCAGGCCCGCATGAAGCGCATTGATGGGCCTTCGCTGCCGGTGGCGAGTTTGCTCACCTGTGCGCCCTCCATCAGCATGGAAAGTGTGTCTGACAACAGTTCGGGTTCGCTGACACCCGCCTCTTGACAGAGAGCTTCCAGCCGGCGGCGCTGGGCAAGTTTGAAGTTTTCGATCACCGCATGGGCCGGATGGCCCTGTTCCTTGAGCTCTACCGCGGCATTGGCGAGATCGCAGCCATACTGATTATCCGCAAGGCACTGGGCTCTGGCTTTGACCCAGCCATGCAGACGCGCCATCGGGTCGTTCGGGTGCTGTGCTTCGAGTTCTTCCCACAAGGCGGAGGCCTGTTCGGACTTGAACCTGAGCGTTTCGCAAATCAGGTCGTCCTTGGAGCCGAAATGACGGTAGAGCGTCATCTTGTTGGTCTCAGCGGCTTCGGCGATGGCATCAACGCCGATGCCGCGGATGCCGTGCTGCCGAAAAAGCTCGCAAGCCGTTGAAACGATACGATCTCGTGGTGCCACCCGGACCTGCATACACTCGTTTTTTTCCGGCCTTACATCCGCCGGTTTCGGGCTCGATACGGATTTCGAATTTTTACTGTCGAGGCTTCTTGACATAGGTGTGACCGGTCGGTAACTATACAGATGTTACTTACTGGTAACACCACATTAGTATGCTGTCAAGTTTGAGACCCCGGCCGGGATCCCCCGCCGGAAAAGACGATGAACCCGAAGGAATACCCCGATGCACCAGGCCAACAGCGATCTGACCATCACGGAGGTTTTGACCGACCCGATGATCCGCGCCGTCATGCGTGCGGATGGCGTCACCACAAACGAGATGAAAACGCTCCTCTATTCCGCGGCCAGCGCCCTTCGCCAGACGCAGCCGGGCTCAGTGAGTGCCAGGAATCATACGGCCAATCTTCTTGCCGCGCCGAAGCGCCGGCTGCTGTCCATGGTGCACCCGCTTGCCTCGCGCTCCGACTTGCTGCGCATGAGCGCTTAGCGAGACCCTATCCTCCCGGCGCATCCTTCAAAGAGAATGCGCAACTAGACCCAGCCGGACGCCTCCGCCGGCTGGGTTTTTGTTTTCAAGGCCCCGGTTCCGTCCGCCCAATCTGTGCCGGCCGTCGTAAGCTGGCGCTATCGGGATCGGGCTATCGCCCACCCTGTGGAACATCGGAGTGTTCCATCGGATTACCTGCGAACAGGCGCAATGGCGTCGGTGTCAGACCTGCTGTAGAGTAAAACTGCCGCATTCCGAGAAAGTCCGGACATGGAGCGCCATCTCGCCGCAATCCTGATCGCCGATGCCGTTGGTTATAGCCACTTGAGCGAGATCGACGAAGAAGGGACGCGCTTCCGTTTCCAACGCGACATGAAGGATATCTTCGAGCCGCAGATCGCGGCGCACAGCGGCCGTCTGGTCAAGACCATGGGCGACGGCCTGCTGGTCGAGTTCCACAGCGTGGTCGATGCCTTGCGCTGTGCGGTGGACATACAGCAACAGAAGGCGAAGCAAAACGCTGCGCTGCCCCCCCGTGAGCGGCTTGAATTCCGTATCGGCGTCAATCTCGGTGACATCATTGTCGAAGGCGACGACATCCACGGCGACAGCGTCAACATCGCAGAGCGGATACAGACGCTTGCCAGGCCTGGCGGCATCGCCATTTCCGGGCCGGCCTATGATCAGGTGAAATCGAAGCTTTCCGTTGGCTATGTCTCGCTCGGCGAACAGAAGGTCAAAAGTATCGGCGAACCGGTTCGCGCATACCATGTCGTACTTGACGCAGCGGCGGTTGGCAAGACGATTGGCGCGCGGAGAAACCTTCGCGGCTGGCGCATTCCGGCCGCGACCGTGGCGTTCATCGCCTTCCTGTTGATGGGTGCAGCCTTGTGGTGGCAGCCATGGGCGCTGATCCTGCCGCAGGCGCCTATCAATCGCTTCGCCTATCCGCTGCCAGACAAGCCGTCGGTTGCGGTGCTGCCCTTCATCAATGTCAGCGGCGACAAGGAACACGACCATCTGGCCGAAGGTTTGACAGACGATCTCATCACCGAATTGTCGAAGGTTTCCGGGCTGTTCGTGATCGCACGCCATTCGGTTTTCGCGATCGCGGATACGCCCGCCAAAGTTCAAGACGTCGCAGCGGAACTCGGCGTGCACTATGTTCTGGAAGGCAGCTTGCAACGAGCAGGGCCAAGACTGAGGATCAACGTCAAGCTGATTGACGCGGTGACCGGCCTTTCCCTTTGGGCTGAGCGCTATGACCGGCAATATGCCGACCTCTTCGCGGTGCAGGACGACGTGATATCCAAGATCATCTCGGCTTTGGCCATCAAGCTAAGCGAAGGCGAACGGGACCGGCTGGCGCGGATCCCCACCAATAATCTGGAGGCCTATGACTACTATCTGAGAGCAGAACAGGAGGGTGTCACCTACAGCGATGTCGAAACCTATCGCCGGACGTTGTCCTTCTACCAGAAGGCAATCGATCTTGATCCCGCTTTTGCCAATGCGCATGCCGGGATCGCGCGCGTGGCAGTCGATGTCTGGCGCAACGACTACACCTTTCTCTGGTCGGCGGCGGTGGCCCGCAAGATAGCCTATGACGCAGCGGGGCAAGCCCTGAAGCTCGATCCCAATAACGCACGGGCACACACCGTCCTGGCCCTGTTGCAGTTGGTTGACGGGCGCGACGCGGAGGCAATGGATTCGGCCAACAGGGCGGTTACGGCCCAACCAAACGATGCGGAAGCCTTTGGGAACCTGGCGCTCATCCTGGCGCATACAGGCGACCATGAGCAAGCGATTACAGAGATGGAGAAAGCCTTGCGACTTGATCCCTCACCCCCGCCGAGCTTTCAGTTGCTGGCCGGCATCGTTTTTTATACGGCGCGCGCAAATGAGAGGGGCATTCCGCTAATGGAAGCCGCCAAGGCCGCCTTGCCGAACGCCGAACCGGTGCACGAATATCTGGCTGCGGCCTATACGGTCCGGGGCGATCGGGCGCGCGGTGCTGAGGAGGCCGCAAAGCTCCTGGAATTGTTTCCGGATACCAATCTTACCTATTACAGCTATCTCTATGACTACTGGCGCGCGGATGACCTCCAGTATCATCTGATCAGCCTGCGGGCAGCCGGCATTCCCGAATGGCCGTTCGGCTTTGAGGGAAAAGAGGCCGATCGGGTTGCAGGTGTCGAGTTGCGCAACCTCGTCAATGATAAAACATGGGTTGGCAAGCACAGAAACGGCACCGATTTCATCCAGCACTTCGACAGGACCGGAAACACCGCCTATCGCAGCACCAATACGAGCATTACCGGGATCGTGGAAATAAAGGATGGCCGTCTCTGCGAAACGTTCGGCGGCTCGTTCCTCGATCGCATGGTCTGCGGATATGTTTACCGCAACAAGTCCAGGCAGAACCCTGCGGCCCGATACATTCACGTCACGCCACAAGCCCTGAAGTTCTTTTCGCTTGCGCCTGCATAATGCCGGATCACTTGGTTGTATTCTGCTGCCAATCCGCCTGCAGTTTTTCAGAAACAAGCGTGTGCTGAACATCGGCCCAATGCTTCTGTGAACTGACGACCTTGGTCGGATTCTTTGCAAAGCCGTCGGCGGCGCCCGGATCGTAATTGATGTAGAGCTTGCCTTCTATGATCCGCCACGCTTTTGGATCGATGTTGGTCGTCACGGTTCCCAGCGACACCCCGTCAGCGCAATAGCCGCCGTACTGCGGCGCGTACTTGGCCGGTTCCTTTATGAAAAGGTCACGATTTTCGGCGCTCGCAAAATGCCATGTGGCACCCAGCCAGCGATGGCTATATTTAGCGGAGCCCTCCACGGCCTCGTTCTGGGTGAAATAGGCCACCGGGTCGTAACCCTTGATCGCGACGTCGCCAAAGTAACCGGTATTGACAAAATCTCCAGCCACTGAAGGCTGAGCAAACAGGAAAAGGATCGCGGTCCCGAGAGCACCGGTGATGCTGTTCCAGCGGTTTCGTTTGTGATCAGACATAACACACTCCGTTTTTTACGGGCGCGGCTCGGTGCTGCGACGAGATGTTATTTTCGTTTCGTGCATTCGGTATAGAGCCATGGGCCGACGAGTGCTGCGTCCTGACAGACGGCGCCTGCCTTCAACAATAGGTCCGCCGCATCCCAGTGTTCGCGCCACCCCGCCTGGGTCAAAGGCGTGTAACCGTTTCTTTCCTTTGCTTCGACGTCCGCCTTGTTGGCCAGCAGAAAGGCGACCACATCCGCGTGGCCCTCTTCCGCTGCCGCATGGAGCGGTGTCATCCTGTAGAAATTCTTGCTGTCGTTCACTGCCGCCCCCTTGACGACAAGCAGCTTAACGACATCGAGATTTCCGCCATAGGCCGCCGCATGCAAGGCGGTCAGCCCACCCTTGTTGCGAATTTCGATATCGACGCCGCGCTCCAGCAAGACCGCCACGACGCCGGTGTGTCCCGCAAGCGAGGCAAGAAGCAGGGGCGGCTCACCGGCACTGTCGGGTTCGGTAACGTCAAGACCTTGCTCCAACAAGCGTTTGGCGCCTTCAACATCGCCATTCCTGGATGCGTCGTGAAGGGGACCGGCTACCGCGGCGGCGGCCCATACCATCGCTCCAAGGGCAGAAGTGTAAAGACAATTCATCGCCGAGCCTCCGATCCCATCTTCGGCTTCGTTAGAAGGCGCTCAAATTAGCACAGGCAGTTCGCAGGAACAACAATTGTACCGGAAACGTCATCCGCCAAGCAGTCAGACCTTTACCACCTGCTCGGTAAAATCCTCCGTCCCGAAGAATTTCAGGTAGCGCTCGACTTCCGATGGCTCGCCGGTCGCCTTGCGTGGATTGTCGGAGAGCTTGACGGCGGGACGGCCATTGGCGTCGCTGACCTTGCAGACAATGGAAATCGGATTGAGCCCGCTGATTTCCATCGGCGCACAACCGGCGAAATCGTTGGTGAGGTTGGTGCCCCAGCCGAAGCTCATCCGCACCCTGCCGCGGAAATGCCGGTAGGTCTGGAGAATTGCCTCCACATCGAGACCATCCGAGAAGATCAGCAGCTTTTCCTTCGGATCGCGGCCCATCTTCTGCCACCAGGCGATGATCTTCTCGCCGCCTTCGATCGGCGGTGCGCTGTCGGGGCGGAAACCCGTCCAATCCGCCACCCAGTCAGGCGCATTGCGCAGGAAGGCGGCCGTGCCAAAGGAATCCGGCAGCACGATCAAGAGATTGCCGCCATAAAGCAGGTTCCAGTCCTGCAGTACCTTGTAGGGCGCTTCGCCGAGTTCCTGATCGTTGCGGGCCAAGGCGGCTGCGACCATCGGCAACTCGTGCGCATTGGTGCCGAGCGCTTCGAGATCGGTATCCATGGCAAGCAGCACGTTGCTGGTGCCGGAAAAGGACTTGCCGATGCCTTCCTTCAGCGCCTCGACGCACCAGCGCTGCCAGAGAAAGCTGTGGCGGCGGCGGGTACCGAAATCGGAGATACGCAAGTCGGGATAGGCCCTGAGCTGCTCGACCTTCGACCACATCTTGGCCTTGGCGCGGGCATAGAGTACGTCGAGCGCAAAAGGCCCCATATCCTTCATGGCCGTGCGCGAACGCAATTCGTTGATAATCGCCAGCGCGGGGATTTCCCACATGGTCGTGTGCGTCCATTTGCCGGGGAAAGTCAGCTCGTATTGGCCGTGACGACGCGACAGCTCGTAATCCGGCAACTGAAAATCGGCCAGCCAAGCGAGGAAATCGGGGGCGAAGATCTGCTTGCGACCATAGAAGGTGTTGCCAGCGAGCCAGATCATTTCCTTCTTGGTGAAACGGAGATTACGCACGTAATCCAGCTGCTCGCGCAATTCCTGCTCGTCGATCTCGTCGGTCAGAAGCACCGTCTTGGTGCGGTTGATGACCGAGAAGGTGGCATCGACATCGGGATAGAGCCGCCAGATCATCTGCAGCATTAGGAGCTTGTAAAAGTCCGTGTCGAGCAGGCTGCGCACCACCGGATCGAGCTTCCAGGCATTGTCGTAGACGCGGCGGGCGATATCCGTCTTGGTCATGCAAAAACTCCCCGCGCCCTGCCCTTCAATCTCAAGCCTATACGCGGCTTACCCTACACTCATGACACGGTATCCGACCTTGCCGCAACAGGCTGATGCAAAGCCAAATAGCCTCGCAGTTGGCCAGCGTCGCGTTTCGGACGGATTGCCTCGCTCCGATGGCCAGGCCGTGATGTCGCCCGGAGACCGCCGGCGATGATGTCACCTCACGGATTGAGGCGGTAACCGTCCTGCGCTTCGGCAGCGAGGCGATCCGAATAGCGCCGCATCATTTCCACCTGGACTTCTGTCTGGAACGCCATGACCTGCCGGGAGATCGCGTCATCCCCGCAGCCAAGTGTCTTCAGCCTTGCCGCCAGGGCACGGCACTCCGTTTTCCAGTATTGAAGGGCGGCCTCGCCATGGATGTTTTCGAGCTCCGACGCACAGCGCCGGACCAGGCTTACCTGTCCTGCAGGGGGAAACGGCACGACCCGTTCTTTCGAATCCGAAAAACGCACATCCATCAACGCAGCACTCATCCGGCGGTTCTCCATGTTCGCCATTCTTGTTTACAAAGCATATGGTTAACGCTTCGTATCCGCAGCGCAATCTTCCCTCATTTCGGGCTTGTCACGCTGTTTGAGATGGAGAGAACGGCAGCTGCGAAGAAGGCCATGCCGGCCCCGCACGATATTGGGAAAATCTCAACGCCACCCGAGTGGGCAGGATTTCCCCGCGGCAGCCTATTCATAAGTCTTAACTAAAATATGTATGAACGGTCGATGAACGATTACGGTACAGGACCGCAATGCTGCTGCATTTTCGGCCGGCTGAGCAACGTCGCAAGCCGCTGCATACCTCGATGGAGGTAGATGCCTGCCGTTTCCGTGCGGCTTTTTTTTCCTTATCGCCGGGAACATCGGTTCCCCTCCGACGTTTTGCGAAAAACGGGAGGAAAACCATGACCCATCACATCGATAACCGACAAACCCAAAGGAACACAAAGCCGACCTATGAGGTTGCCAATCACTGCAAGAGAAACGGAATCGATAAATCTGAAGCACGCAAGATCGTTCAAATGTTGGGTCGTTTCGCTAGCCGGCACGAACTCGAAGTCAACGCACCGCCCAAGAAGCCGAAGTTTCGGTATTGATGGCGCCTTCACCGCCCGTTCCAAACAATGCGATCAACTGAGGATGCAGGGCGCCGTGATTCGGTCGCGCGCTACGCCGTCGAGCATTCGTAGCGAACTTTACCCGTTTCCGCGTCGACGCCCGCCAGGCTTACGTCATAGCCCCACAGATGGCGAACGTGCCGCAGGGTGGCGTCACGTTCTTTTTCTTCCAAAAGGATGCCGTTTTTTATGTTGTGCCGCAGGCGGAGTTGGCGGTCGCCCAGCAGGTCGACATCCACGACCTGGATGTCCGGCTGGTTAGCGCCGACATCGTAACTCTTGGCGAGTGCCGCGCGGACGGCCCTGTAACCCCGCTCGTTATGGATTGCAGCGACCTCGCAGTATTTCGCATTCCGCTGATCCGTCAGCAGGAACAGCCTGAATTTACGGATTAGCGCTGGGCTCAGATATTGCAGGATGAAAGATTCGTCCCGATGATTTGCCCAGGCATCGCGAAGGGTTTCGCGCCATTGGCCGCTTCCGGCGATCTGCGGAAACCAGTCTCGATCCTCCTGTGTCGGGTGGTTACAAATGCGCTCGATATCCTGCATCATGGCAAATCCCAGCGCATAGGGGTTCATGCCCGAGTAGCGCGGATCATCGAAAGACGGCTGAAAGACCACGCTGGAGTGGCTGTGGAGCATTTCCAGGATGGCGCCTTCGCTGATTTTGTCCTGATCGAACAACCGGTTGATAATGGTGTAGTGCACGAAGGTGGCGCAACCCTCGTTCATCACCTTCGTTTGCCGCTGCGGATAGAAATACTGGGCGATGACGCGAACGATCCGCAGGAGTTCCCGCTGCCACGGCTCGAGGATCAAGCTGTTCTTCTCGAGGAAGTAGAGCAGATTCTCTTCCGGCAGATTAAGCACCTTCTTTCGCTCCGAGGCTTCGCGTTCGGCCTCTTCCGGGTTGGGACGCTCGGCGGAGCGGGGCAGCGTTCTCCACAGATCGCTATAGGTCTGTTCCTCATATTCCAGCCTTTCGCGGACCCGCTCCTGCTCTTTTTTCGAGGAGAGGCGGGGTGGGCGGCGGGAACGGAAGACACCTTGATCCATAAGTGCGTGGGCGGAATCGAGAATGGCCTCCACGGCGGATGTTCCGTGCCGCTCCTCGCATTTCGCAATGTATTTCTTGGCAAACTCCATATAGCTCAGGATAGCGTTGGCGTCGGTCCACTGCCGGAACAGGTAGTTGTTTTTAAAAAAGTGGTTGTGGCCGAAGGCGGCGTGGGCGGTCACCAGGGTCTGCATCGCCATCGTGTTCCCCTCCATCAGGTAGGTGATGCAGGGGTTGGAGTTGATCACCAGTTCGTAGGCAAGGCCGTGATGGCCCTTGCGGTAGTGATGCTCCTCGAAAACGAACCGCTTGCCGAAGGACCAGTGCTGGTACATCAGCGGCATGCCGACGGAGGAATAGGCATCGAGCATCTGCTCAGCGGAGATGATTTCGAGCTGGTTGGGATAGACGTCGAGACCGAGATCATCGAGCGCGATCGCCTCGATGGCGTCATAGGCGCGCGACAGCGTCTTGAAATTCCAGTCGGAGCTGTGAAACAACAGCTGTGAGGCGGTGCTCTTTCCCATTGCCGGCTCCGTTCAACTGCGAAACTGCATGGTCGGCTGCCTGGCGAAGAGCTTTCGAAAGACAGGGTAGATGTCGGAGGGTCTTGCGATCCGCGTCATCTGGAAATTCGGCCATTTGTCATCGACGGTACGATAAGCGCGCCAGAGCGAGGTTCCGTTGTCAGTCGACCCGAAAATTTCGGTCTCACGTTCATCGATGATTTCGACATAGGCGTAGTACTGGCACAGGCGCATCAGCGCGACGTTGAGAATAGAGGCGCAGCGCTCTGAATCGCGGGGGATATTGTCGCCATCCGAGGCCTGGGCGGCATAGATGTTCCATTCCTTTGCCGGATAACGCTCCCGGATGATAGCGAGCATCTCCTCAAGCGCGGTGGATACCACCGTGCCGCCACTTTGCGTGCTGTAGAAGAACGTGTCTTCGTCGACTTCGCCGGCCTCATCGGTGTGACGGATAAAGACGATATCGATCCGGTCGTAGCGCCGTTTAAGGAAAAGGTGCAGCAGGACGAAAAAGCGCTTGGCGAGATCCTTCTCCCGCTCGCCCATGGAACTCGAAACGTCCATGAGGCAGAACATCACCGCATTGGCATTTGGCAGCGGCTGGCGCTCGAAACGGTTGAAGCGGATGTCGACCGGATCGACATAAGGAATGCGCCGGCGCCGGCGCTCCAGCCTGTCCAGTTCCTCACGCAATGCTTGCAAGCGCTGGCGTTTCGTGGCGTCTGGGCTCTTTTCCGTTTCCAGCCCGGCGATCTCCTCGGCGATTGCCTCCAGCGCCTTTCGCCCCGGCCGGTGCAGCGCGATGCGCCGCCCATAGCTGTTGCGCATGGTGCGGCCCACATTGATGTTCGTCGGAGAGCCGCTGGTGGCGAAGCCTGCCCGCCGCGGCTTGAAGGCGACGGCCTCCTTCAGGCTGAGTTTGACCATGTCAGGAAGTTCAAGATCCTCGAAGAAAAGGTCGAGCACTTCCTCACGTGACAGCAGGAACTGGAAGTCGTCCTCGTCGCTGCCGGTGCCGGCGCCCGAACCTGCCCCGCCAGCGCCGCGTCCCTGTTTCTCGATGCGATCTCCCGGCGTGTATTCCCTGTTGCCGGGCAGGACGTATTGCCGATCGCCGCTGTCGCGTGAAGGCCGGAAAGTCGGCTCGCTGGCGCCGCCTGCGGGCATGGGGACTTTGTGCCTGGCGTCGACGTCGGCGATCCGGTCCGTCTTGATATGTTCCTTGATGGTCCGCTTCAGCTCCTCGCGTGCCCGCTTCAAGAAACGCCGCCGGTTGCCGAGGCTCTTGTCTTTCGGGTTGAGGCGACGGTCGATGAAATTCGGCATTGACTACCCCTAGAACATGATGCCGAAAACGGTGAAGAGGCTTTCGGGCAACATCATGCTCCAACGCTATCATTGAGAGGCGGATTCAGATTTCAGGTGGATTCGACCTGAAATCATCCGGCTCTGGACATCCGTACGCTCACCCCGCCTTGTTGACGCGCATGTACCACTCGACGAGCCGTCGAACCTGCCGTTCGGTATAACCGCGCTCGATCATGCGCTGGACGAACTCCGCATGCTGCTTTTCGGTGGCACTGTCCTTCTTCGAACCGAAACTGATCACCGGCAGCAGATCTTCCACCTGGCCGAACATACGCTTTTCGATCACTTCGCGCAGCTTTTCATAGCTCATCCAGGACGGATTTCGGCCGTGGTTCTTGGCACGGGCGCGAAGCGTGAACTTGACGACCTCGTTACGGAAGTCCTTCGGATTGGCGATGCCGGCCGGTTTCTCGATCTGCGACAGCTCATTGTCGAGGACGGTCCGGTTGAGGATCTGCCCGGTGTCAGGATCCTTGAAGTCCTGATCCTCAAGCCATGCGTCGGCATAGGCGATATAGCGGTCGAACAGGTTTTGACCGTATTCGCTGTAGGATTCCAGATAGGCTTTCTGGATTTCATGACCGATGAATTCGGCATAACGGGTCGCCAGCTCCGACTTGATGAAGTCGAGATAGGCTGCCTCCGTCTCCTTGGGAAACTGCTCGCGCCGGATTGCCTGCTCCATGATGTACATGAGATGCACCGGATCGGCGGCGATTTCCTTGGTGTCGTAGTTGAAAGTCTCCGACAGCACCTTGAAAGCGAAACGGGTGCTGACGCCCGTCATGCCCTCATCGACGCCGGCAGCATCACGATATTCCTGCACCGATTTCGCCTTCGGATCGACGTCCTTCAGGTTCTCGCCGTCATAAACCCGCATCTTTGTGTAGAGAGGCGAGTTCTCATGCTCTGCGAGTCGTGTGGAAACGGTGAAGCGGCTAAGGTTCTCCAACACCTCCGGCGCGCACGGATTATTGGCCAGTTCGCTTTCGCGAAGAAGCTTTTCGTAGATCTGCCGCTCTTCGGTGACGCGCAGGCAATAGGGCACCTTGACCACCAGAATGCGGTCGAGGAATGCCTCGTTGTTCTTGTTGTTCTTGAACTGCAGCCATTCGGATTCGTTCGAATGGGCGACGACGATGCCCTGATACGGAAACGCGCCGAAATTCTCCGTGCCGTTGTAGTTGCCCTCCTGGGTCGCGGTCAGAAGCGGATGCAGGACCTTGATCGGCGCCTTGAACATTTCAACGAATTCGAGCAGGCCCTGCGTCGTGCGGTTCAGCCCGCCGCTGTAAGAATAGGCGTCAGGATCGGCCTGGCTGAAGTTTTCGAGCTGGCGGATATCGACCTTGCCCACCAGCGACGAGACGTCCTGGTTGTTTTCGTCGCCCGGCTCGGTCTTGGCGATGCCTATCTGGCGCAGACGGGACGGCATCAGCCTGACGACGCTGAATTTCGAGATGTCGCCGCCCACCTCGTCGAGCCGCTTGGTGGCCCAGGGCGAAATCATGCCCGTGAGGCGCCGCCTGGCTATGCCATACTTGTCTTCCAGAAGATCAGCCATGCGTTCGGGATCGAACAGGCCAAGTGGGGACTCGAACACAGGGCTGATCTTGCCACCGACCATCAGTGTATAGATCGGCCGCTGCTCCATCAGCTTCTTCAGCCGCTCGGCCAGCGACGACTTGCCTCCACCGACCGGGCCTAGCAGATAAAGAATCTGCTTGCGTTCTTCGAGGCCCTGAGCCGCATAGCGGAAATAACCGACGATGCGCTCTATCGTATCTTCCATGCCATAGAAGTCGGAGAATGCCGGATAGACTTTGATTGTTCGGTTGGCGAAGATTCTGCCAAGACGCTCGTCTGAACTTGTTTCGACGAAGGTCGGGTCTCCGATGGCTGCTACCATCCGCTCCTGCGCGGTGGCGTACATGTTTTTATCATCACGGCATGCGAGGAGATATTCCTGGAGACTGATCTCCTCTTGCGCTGCACTGGTGTAAATCTCCGAAAAGAGGTCGAAGACGTCGGTTTCACCCTTTTGCATCATGCTCTCCCGCGGCCGGTTGGCTGCCATGGGATCGCTGGCTTGTCGGCTCGCTTCATGAGATCAACGGTTTCCCTTGCAGTAAGTTCCTTCACATAACCGGCATCAGCAATGAATTAATAGATTGGCGGACGGGGGCGACATGTTGCGCATCCGCGCCGGTGATCAATGCCGGGATAAGACAAGTCAGCATTCCCGTTGTACACGACTCAGCAGTGTAGTGAAGACCGCCTGTGATGGCAATTCTAAGTGCCCAATTATAACGAGGAATTCATCGTCATCACTACTGCTGTGGCGTACGGAATTGCCGGCCCTCGCCGCGACTGCGTCATCAAAATGGATGGCGAATTCAACATCCGGTCGCCACTCGCGTTGCGGTAGATGAGGGGCTGCCCCCTGTTTTACCACCCATGCTCGCCGCCATTGCCCGTGAAAGTAGCGGCGCCTATTTGGCCACTGCCCTTCCGGCGTTTGGCGCCCCCGTTCGCATGCCGCCATACCTCTTGCGGCCGTCATCTGTCAGCCGAAAGCCTGCGCCTCTACCGCTTGTATCATTCTGCCTACCGCAACCGGGAAATGGTAAAAAAGATTTGTCAGTTCAGTGCCAGAGGCGCGGCTGGCGTCTACCGCCCAATCCCACGCCCCAGGGATTGCAGGTTGCTGAAAACACCAAACTGTACCCATCGCATGGGGAGTCAGAATGCTTTTTTATTCGACCTAGCGTGAGCACACCCAGAAACTGGTTGTTGCCGATATCACATATTATCAATAACTTAACTGATTTTTCTGCTGAACGCAGCGCACTTTGTCGCGCGCGGCGAGCAAGGGATTTTGACGATGAGGACGCTCGACCCAGCCACATCTCGCATGCAGTCGGATACCACTTGTCACTCCATCGACGACGACCTGATGACCTGCGAGCGGCACGAGGGCCGCAACTGGTCTTTGCTGTTGATCTTCGGTTCGTTGACGCTTGCCGTTGTGGCCGTTCTCTTCTGGCTGGCGTCTGCTGCCTTCTCGTTGGTAAGCGCAGCCGAACCGATCGCATTCAGCATCTATTGCATGGATCACCTCGATGAGTGCCCGACGAAGGGCCCCCGGTTCGTCCGCTATTCGGCTCCGCTGATGCAACTCGTGAGCAAGGTCCAAACCCAGGTCAATGGCGCAATAATCCCGAGGCGGGAAACCGTCGATGTGTGGTCGGCCGATGTCTCCAGCGGAGACTGCGACGACTATGTCATGACAAAGCGCCGCAGGCTCATTCAGGCTGGTGTTCCTGCGACAGCGATGCGCGTCGTCGTCAGTCGCCGCTCCGGCGAAGGTCACGTCGTATTGGTGCTGAGGACGGACAAGGGCGAGATCATCCTCGATAACCTGCGCCGCACCGCATATCTTCGTTGATCGCTGGCCGGATGTAAACTCGCCAAGTGATCAACCTGGGAATGCGTGGCCGGCAGGTCAGATCCGTGCCGGCCACATGACGGCTTAGTTTGCGGTTTCGTCTTCAATCGTCGTTGTTGTCGTCGTCGTGGTTGTCTCTGACGTCGTTTCCGGAAGCGTGTCACGAATTTGATCGATCTTCCCGACCGCCGGTCCGACACCAAGGATGTCCTTGGCCTCCTCCAAAGTGTCATCGGTCACAACGCCGTCCTTGGTGAAGCTGGCAAGTGCATCACGCAGTGCATCATCGCTGAGCGCCGGATCGGTCGGAACGACGTCAGGGCCGCTCTCGGCTTCGAACTGAGCATAGGCTAGCGCATAGGCCGAAATCGCCGCCATGCGCGGATCGCTTGAATTCAGATATGCGTGATAATTGCGATTGAGCGAGCTTAACCCGGCAGTATTGGCCTTGTCTGCGTTCACTTTCGCCGTGACCGTCTTCTCCGCTTTCGGCGTCTTTGCCGCCTTGACTGCCTTATCGGATTTCTTCCCGAACGTAAAAAGCGACTTCAGCGTCGGAGTGTCGTCTGCGCTGCTACCCTTTCCGGTCTTGCCTGAGCGCGCTTCACCAGACTTTCCATGGTTTTCGCTGCCGCCGCGACCTCCGCCATTACCGTTGCCACCTCCACCTCCGGAGTTACCATTCCCGTCCTTCGCATAGGCCGCGTCGGTGATGCCAACCGTGCCGCTTGCCACGGGGGCGACGGCGATCGTCAAAGCCACGATGCTTTGCCCGATTATTTTTGTAATAGACATATTGATCTCCCGTTGAAATATTCGCGGCCGGTGTTAGCGTGACGAAGCCGCCTTCGATGTGAAGCCAGCATAGTGTGCACACGAGAGCGGTTCCATCGCCTTCGGACCATTGCTTCACCGCGTAAGACTTAGGTCTGATCGGGGGTGACGCCAAAAGTCCGGCAAATGTCCATACCGTTCGCGTGCCATTGACCGTTCGCCTGGAGTGGGTAGTTTAACGACTCTAACCGCTCCCGAAGTGCCGCCTGCGATCAAGGCGACCGATCCCGAGATTGCTCGTGCGCGCCGACACCCTGATTACACGATGGAACATGCAGTCGCTGACGAAACAGTTTCTGCTGATCGGCGGCATTGTCGCGACGACCGCCATGGTACTGGTCGGCGGGTTCGTTTCCAGCCTGATAGAAGATGCGGTCACGCGAAATTCGGCCGCAACCACGGCGCTCTACGTCGACAGCGTCATCGCGCCGCTCTTGCCCGATATGCAGACGACCAAGGTCCTCGACGACGCAGCGACCCGCGCCCTCGATGAAACGCTTGGGCAGGGAGCGCTGGGTGAGCGGCTTCTGTCGTTCCGCCTCTGGCGAGCGGATGGCACTGTTCTCTATTCGAACGAGGAGGACGCGGTCGGCAAGCGGTTTGATCCCAGCGACGACTTGAGGACGGCATTTGCCGGCACGATGGTCGCCCAGTTCGAGCCGTTTGACGCCGCCGACAAAGAGACTGACCGGACGGCCGGCGTGCCGCTTCTCAAGATCTACAATCCGGTTCTTCAACCGTGGTCAGGACAAGTTGTCGCCGTTTCTGAATTTCACGAGATTGCCAATGATTTTCAGCGAAGCCTGCGCCGGGCGCGTTTCCACGCCTGGCTGGCAGTTGCGGCCTTCACGGCCTCCTTCTTCATCGTGCTTTCGGCGATCGTCCTGCGGGGCAGCAGAACCATCGAAAGTCAGCGCGGTGCCCTTGGGCAGCGCATCGACGAGCTTTCGGCGCTGCTTTCGCAAAACGAGACGCTGCGGGGACGCCTGCAACGCGCGTCGCAACGTGCAACGGCGCTGAACGAAAGCCATCTGCGACGCATCGGCGCCGACCTGCATGACGGCCCTGCGCAACTCGTTGCATTTGCCTCGTTGCGGCTGGACAGCAATGCGCTGATCAGTCCCGAGACCTCACTGGCAGCGCGCGAACGCGAAATCACCGCCATCAAGGCAAGCCTCGATGAGGCCATGGATGAGATCAGAACGATATGCAGCGGACTGGTCCTGCCGCAGATTGAGGCCGCGAGCTTATCGGAAATATTGGAGCGGAGCGTTCAGGCTCACAAGCAGCGAACAGGATCGGCCGTGGATTTGTCGATATCCGCCCCGCCCGATCGCCTTTCTCCGTCCGCCAAGATATGCATATACCGTTTCGTGCAGGAGGCGCTTAACAACGCCTACCGCCATGGCGGAGGCGTCGGCCAACGTGTCATGCAGACAATGAAAGGCGACCGGATCATGATCGAGGTCGCAGATAGCGGACCGGGCTTCGATCCCGGCGACGTGCAACCCACAAGCCTTGGACTCGCCGGTCTGAGGGAACGGATCGAAAGCCTGGGCGGCACATTTGACGTCAGCTCGTCCCCGCCCGGTACGGTCGTTAGGATGTCGCTCAGCACCGAGGAGATTGGACAAGCATGATGGCAGGAATACGCGTGGCGGTGGTCGATGATCATCCTCTGTTCAGAGAGGGAGTGACGCGAAGCCTGTCGGAGATCGACGGGTTTGAAATCGTGGCAGAAGGAAGCTCGAAGGACGATGCGCTGCGTATTGCCGAGAATCTGCACCCGGATGTCATGCTGATGGATATCTCGATGCCAGGCGGCGGACTGAATGCGATCCCGCTGATCCTTGAAATCGCACCGCTGCAGAAGATCGTCATGCTCACCGTTTCCGAGGCCAGCGACGATGTTACCGCGGCTTTGAACAGTGGCGCGAAGGGTTATGTCCTTAAGGGAATTGGTTCCCGCACACTGGCAGATGTCATTCGCACCGTGGCTGCGGGGGAAAGCTATGTCGCTCCGACGCTATCGGCCAAGCTCCTGTCCAACCGCTCGCATGCTCCTGTAAACCAGTCTGAGCTGGTTGCGAACCTGACCGCGAGAGAGCACGAGGTTCTGCATCTCGTGGCGTCAGGCATGAGCAACAAACTTGTCGCGAGGAAACTCGATCTGCAGGAGAAGACCGTCAAGCACCATATGACGCAGATCATGGCAAAACTGGGCGTCACGAACCGGACCGAAGCTGCCATGGTGTTGCGTGATGCGATCGACCACCGCGGTCAATGAATAAGCGATCGAAGCCGTTTTGCGTCTGCTGACGTTGCCCGCCGGTTCACTATGGTGCGCCCTCGGGCGTCCTTCATGATGTAGCGGCCATTTCTGATCTCTTCGCTCATCCCATCGATGTGGCGAACGCCCAGGGCCGAAGTATCGTCTTCGATTGCCGCCCCCTTCCTGCTCGTCCCACCCGAACTGTCGCCGGAACTATTGCTGTTTGCGCTGCCGCTTCCCTTGCCATTCCCGCCACCGTCATTGCCGCCACCGCCCTTGCCATTACCGCCGTTTTTCGCCATCGCGGACTGGAAAGCGAACTCAACGGTGAAGCCAGAAAACTTGATCTTGCAAGGAATCGTGGAAACGGAAAGAATGATAGAGACGGACCACAGCGCTGCAATAAATCTACGACCCGTCGACATTCCTATTCCCTTGAAAACGCGGATGGCGACCGCTCGCCTGATATCGGCTATCGCAATACGCACCGGTGAGCAATGGTAGACGCTGAGATCAAGATCATCGCAACCATCGCGATAGCGAAGCGAAACGCTTCATTGGCATGGTGGACCAACGGGGAGTCCTCGACCTTTGCCATCACACCTTCAAGATTTTGCTCACGGCTCAATTGCGCCGTCAACTCGAGACTAAGCTGATCCGGGAATGTCAGACCTTTCCCTCGCTATGATAAGACGTTCGTCCAACCCGCTTAGGACCAAGGTCGGAGGGCAATCAAGGGCTAGCGTTCCTTTGTCATAACACATGCTTCGTTTCCTGCGATATCATTCCGTCTGGCGCGTCATCCACCAGCGTCCACGAGATCGACCATTCATCCTTGCCACCCTCATCGTGGGTATAGCGACCGTGCCCCGCAACCTCATTGCTCCCTGAGTCCATGATGACCCAATCTGGCGGCGCGATGCCGGGCAGTTCCAATATATCGAGAATGTCACGCAGTTCAGCCAACGTGGTGACCTTCTGAAGGTCGTGCCAGCCATGTACCCTTATCGTCCAGGCATAATGCGTCATGGCATATCTAATCCCGTCGGCTAGCGCTCGATCATGGCAGCGGGCTTGTCGGATTAATCACCAGAATCGAACAAATTCAATATCAAGGAGAACTTCGGCAGACGCCATCCGAACTCAGTTCTCACTCATCGGCTGCCCGCTGTGGTGATGGTTGCGAAACCTCGCAGCTGCCTCTGTCCTGTTGTGGACGCCCAACTTCCGAATGATGTGGTGCAGGTGGATCTTCACGGTATGCTCGGACAGCCCGCATTCGGCGGCAATCAGCTTGTTCTGGAGACCGTGTGAAACCATCCCGAGGATCTGCGACTCGCGTGCGGTGAGTTCGGCGATGGTGTTCAATCTATTTTGCGAAGCGGGCGCTGCACCGTTGTGTGCAGATAAAGTCGCGCTTTGATCGCGCAACATCGTCTGGATCATCAGCCCGGGTGGAAAATACTCACCGCCGCAAAGCATCAGACGAATGATCGACAGCCAGACGTCGAGCCTGAGGTCCATCGGGAGAACGCTGCGAATGAGCGGAGAGGCTGCAACTTCGCTCAGAGGCGTCACCTGAACCTTGTCGTAAGGCTCGATGATGGCCGTAAGGGCATGCGGGTGTATTCGCAGAAGCTCGGCCGATGCGGCTTCTGCGTTCTTCATCAACGCTATGTCAACCAGAATAAGCGCAACCGGATGAGAAAAAGTCGTGCAGGCAGCGCTAACATGCTCGACCTGCTCGATGCGGATCCATGGGAATTCCCGTTCAATGGCATCGATCAACCGTTCCGATACGCTTCCGCTGTTCGTCAGAATCAAAATGACGCGTTGCGGCTCAAGCCGCCTTCTTGCGCCTGCAGCGTCATATGCATTGCCGTCCAACAGCATATCCGTTACCTACCACCATTTGCATCGATCCTCAAACCGGCCGATTTCAGGATTTATGCAAAATTCCAAAGTGTAGGAGCGATCTTAGCCACGGCCGGAAGGCACGCGATGCTCCAAACCAGTCCTGCATGCCACGGCGGCACACACTCGTGGAGTTTAGCCCAGCTCGTGGACAAGCGCGATGACGCAAAAGGGCGGAGACGAGGGCTGACGCTCAATAGACGAGGAGATGTTGCAAGGCCTTCACTCATCCAAAAGGGCTAGGAGAGGGCAGTGCCCAAATGCCGGCCGGTAGTATGCCCACACCTCTTTCCTACCCCTCCTTTGCCGGCATCCGTCATTAGATCGTAACCGCTCATTTCCCAGCACGTTGACGCCCGCGATTTCGACGGATCAGGCAGCGGCGGTTTTGGTGAAGTTGAAGGGCATCAGGTCTTCAATATCAGCGTCGACAGTGCGTTGAGGTAATTCCGTCACTGGCCGCGTCACGACTGCCGCTGCGCGACTGGCGCGCCCAGGAGGATGGGTTTGGTCCGATATCAGCTGACGACTGACTCGCGTCTCCTAGCAAAGACATCCCTACTCGATCCCTTCAGGTCAGAGGCGAGTGCATCCCTAAAATAATTGATAGTCTTCGCGAGACCGTCGGAAACCGAGACGTGCGGTTTCCACCCCAGGATTTGTTTTGCCATCTGAATATCTGGACGGCGTTGTTTGGGATCGTCCTGTGGCAAAGGCATGGTAACGATAGTCGACTTGCTTCCGGTGAGCTGAACAATCAACTCTGCAAGCTGTCGCATCGTGAATTCCTCCGGGTTTCCAACGTTAATTGGACCGGTTATATACTCCGGTGTCGCCATGAGCCGAAGCATGCCGTCAATCAAGTCGTCGACATAGCAAAATGAACGTGTTTGCAAGCCGTCTCCGTACACAGTGATCGGCAGTCCCTTTAGTGCTTGCACGATGAAATTCGACACTACGCGGCCGTCGTCCAGTCGCATACGCGGGCCATAGGTGTTAAAAATGCGCATGACTTTTATTGGAAGTTTGTGTTGGCGCCAGTAGTCAAAGAAAAGAGTTTCGGCGCATCGCTTTCCCTCATCGTAGCAAGCGCGAGGGCCGATCGGATTTACTGAGCCCCAATACGTCTCGGGTTGCGGATGGATTGAAGGATCGCCGTACACCTCGCTCGTTGAGGCTTGAAGAATTCGACACTTCCGGCGCTTTGCTAAATCAAGCATGTTTATAGCGCCGTGGACGCTGACTTTCGTTGTCTGGACTGGATCGTACTGATAGTGCACGGGCGAGGCGGGACAGGCAAGATTGAATATAGCATCCACTTCAATATAAAGTGGGAATGTAATATCATGTATACGTATATCAAAGTATGGATTGCTTACAAGGTGCGCGATATTGCGGCGCTGCCCCGTATAAAAGTTGTCTACCGCAATTACGTATGCTCCTAGCGCGAGTAATTTTTCACAAAGATGCGACCCTAGAAAGCCAGCACCTCCAGTAACAAGTATGCGCCGCCCTGAATATCGAAATTCTAACTCTTCATTTAAGTCTGAACTGGTCACTGTACTACTCCTGCAGGATATAATGAATCTCGTAAACAATATATTTTGATTATACTGTGGTGGCGTTTGTCGGTGTCATGCCGACACTGCCCACATGTTCTGATGATGTCTAAATCTAGCGAAAATGCTAGAAGTATGAAATGCCTACAAAAGGCGTAGAACACCTATTTCGTAGTGACGTGGACGGCACGCGGCATCATGTTGTCGTACGATAAACATATCGCCGGCGCTGACAAAACCTCACTGGTCCCATGGCTGACGTCCGCGTCGGCCTCATTATCATGTCCACTTCACCCACAGATCGGGAACGCTAGTTGTCGACAAACTGACCCGCAAGCAGAGCTGCTGCACGGTGCGCACATTTCGACTGGCCAACTTGAGGCCGATGCTCGCGCTTTGTCGAACACCATAACGAGAAGTCCCGGCCCTGCAGATGGACCAAGTCCGCCGACGAGATACTCTCCTCCGCCAGACGCTTCTGCCAAACGCTCAGCAGACATCATGCGGCGAACTTTGGATTTATGTGACTAAAGCATGTCGCCGTTAATAGGCCTATCAACCCGCAGCTTTGAAGTAGTTTCCGCATTCTGTGAGTGTCGGGCCACAAAGAAGTTGAATGGTATGAATCGTTTGTGATTCCATGCAGTTGAATTGCTTCGATGAGGGCGCGGATCGTGACGATCACCTGGTAGCGTGCCGGAATATGATCGAGCCGTTTCATCCGATCTTCGCCGATCCGGACCATGTTGCCGCAACCACAGAGACAAGCAATGCTATCGGGCTCGATCGCTTGTTCGACGCGCGGCAAGCTCTGGGGCAGTGCGGGCGCCTTGCGCTCTTTGCGAGGGGCGCTCTTTTCGAGATCGCTGGCCGCGATCTTTTCCTCGACGAAGACGATCTGGGCCTGCGTTTCGGCAATCGCCGTCTCAAGATCTTCCAGCGCAAGGAATTCATGCAGGATTATCTGGCATCGCTGTGCATCGCATTGGCGCAGATCGATACGGATGCAGTGCAGGAGGCGATACAGTTGCTGCGCGCCACACGCGATGCGGGCGGCACAGTCTTCGTCGCCGGCAACGGCGGCAGCGCAGCGACCTCGTGGTGGAAATGGTGGCCACCGACCTGAAACGTCTGGAGCGAGAGCGCTGGCACACCGACAGTAGCGTCTAGAGCAATTCCAGGAAAAGTGTGAAACGGTTTTCCGTCCGGAATTGCGTAACTTCAAAGAGTTAGATCATTTCGTGGTTTCAATGAAACAATGAAATGATCAAGAGAGGGTCACCGGTCATGGACTACACTTATCGGCTCGACGCAAAACGGATATTCGTGGCTGGCCACCGCGGCATGGTCGGCTCGGCTGTGGTGCGGCGACTGGAGGAGGAAAACTGCGAGGTCCTAATGGCTCCGCGCGACGTTCTCGACCTTCGAAATCAGGACGCCGTACATCGCTGGATGACAGAAACCAGACCGGACGCCGTGGTCCTTGCAGCCGCAAAGGTCGGCGGGATTCTCGCCAACGGTCGTTATCCGGCCGATTTCCTGCTCGACAACTTGCTGATCGAAACGAATGTCATCCAAGCCGCGTTCCAGTGTGATGTCGACAGACTGTTGTTCTTGGGCTCATCCTGCATCTACCCGAAGCTGGCGCCACAGCCGATCCCGGAAGACGCGCTTCTCACAGGCCCCTTGGAACCCACCAACGAGTGGTACGCTATCGCCAAGATCGCCGGTCTCAAGCTGTGTCAGGCCTACCGGCGCCAGTACGGTGCCGATTATGTTTCGGCAATGCCGTGTAACCTATACGGTCCAGGCGACAACTTCGACCTGGAGAATAGCCACGTCGTCCCCGCACTCATGCGCAGGACGCACGAGGCGAAGATCGGGAGAGAGCCGAGCCTGACGATCTGGGGGTCCGGCAGACCGCGACGCGAATTCCTCCACGTGGACGATGCCGCCGACGCCATTGTCCACATGCTCAAGACATACTCTGCCGACGGCCACCTCAATGTCGGTTCGGGCCAGGATATCTCCATCCTGGACCTCGCAATGCTTATCGCCGACGTCATTGGCTTCACGGGCGAGATCCAGACGGACCCGGCCAAGCCAGACGGGACACCTTGCAAGCTGATGGACGTCGGCAAGCTGTTCGCAACCGGATGGCGACCAAAGTATACCCTTCGTGCAGGCCTGGAGCTGACATATGCCTGGTTCAAATCGCATACCGAGATGGGCAATCTGCGGCTAAAGGCCGTATAGGCGCCAGGCCAGTGTGTCGATCCGGCGCGAGGCCGGTCTACGGCACAAGACCGCACGCCCGACTGCTTGAACAGGAAAGCGAGGCCACCGTGATGGCACCCTTGTTGGTCTCGCCAAGGCGACTTCGGTCCTGTTTGTCGCCTTGACCTTCTTCATGATGTTGCGGATATGAACTTTGACCGTGCTTTCGCGCAGGTTGAGTTCATGGGCAATACTCTTGTTGGCCTTGCCGCGCCGCAGCGCCTCGACCACCTCGGCTTGGCGGGCAGCCGTGAACATGCCCGAAAGCGGGCGCGGGGCCGTGTTGCTTGACTCGAGCAATTGGCGCATCGCGAATACAGTGCTGGCGGGAACGAAGATTCCACCCGCCAGGGCCAGATAGATGGCTTCAATGCAGACATCCATGATGACCGAGGAGGGGTATAGTGTTGATTTGCACTGAGAACTGACCCGGTAGCACAGGATATTTCCATCGAGAATTGATGGAGTGGATGCCCCCTCCCGACGGCATCGCAATGTGCCAGAGTGATGTTCGCGAGAACGTCACTTAGAGGAGAGAGCATCCATGAAGGAAATTAGCATTGTAGGCCTGGACTTAGCTTCATGGAATCGATCGTTCCACCGCATCTGCGGCGCGGCGCGTTCCAGCCGTCCGACAGGCTGATCGCGCTCCTCAAACGCCCTTCGTAATGATGAGCCGGGTTGGCGGCGGCGTACACAAGAGCGCGATCAAGTCGCCGCCAACTCCCCATTACTGGATCTGCCCATAAGGCAGGAATCATAGGCGATGCGGAGCGTCGCGCAGTTTTGGCATTGCTGGACATGCCCGCCCAGCCGAGCGGTCCGGCACATCTCAACCGCGCTCATCACCCGGAGTTCGACACGCCCGAGATGAACGTCGTGTGTTTGACGATATCCTTCCCCGTAGCGGCGAAAAATGTCCGCCACCTCCAGTCCCGCCCCCATGGCGAAACTTGATCAGCCTGGCGGCACGACCTCCAGCGTCAGCCGGTCGAGCGGGCTGGTCGTGCTGCGGATCAGGGTGTTGGAAACCTTCGTGTAGCGCGCCGTGGTCGACAGGTTGTTGTGGCCGAGCAGAACCTGGATGATGCGGATGTCGGTTCCGCTCTCCAGCAGATGGATGGCAAAGCTGTGACGCAGCGTATGCACCGTCACCCGTTTGTCTATCAGGGGCCCGTCTTCGCCAAGGGACAAAAGAAGGCAATGCCGGGACTTGCGACCGCGATCGTCAAGCGCTCCGACAGCCAGGGGTTTGAGGTTCTGCCGAGGCGCTGGGTATTCGAACGGACATTCGCATGGCTGGGTCGATGCCGCAGGCTGGCCAAGGATTTCGAAAATCTGTCGCGCAACGCGCTCGCCTTCCTCAAGCTGGCTTCTATCCGCCTCATGCTGCGAAGACTCTGTTCAAAATGAATAACTTTCCGGACAGACTCTGACGGAGAAGAGGCTGCAGATGTCGCCGAGGCGCCTGTGCAATGGCGTCGAAGAAGAACGGCCGCGATCCGTGGTTTTGTCGCGGGCGCCCGGCCTACGCCTTCTCAGGACTCGTTGTACGCCATTTGGAGTAGAAATGCACGGGGCGATAAATATCAGGATGCGAGGATAACGACATCGGCGCCTGGTAGATGTATTAAATAGTTCATGGTCATTACAGAAGAATGTAGAGATCGAAAAGACGTTTTGAACGTAATTCATTTTCAAATGATATATTTGTAGATTTATTCTGGGAACGGGGAGTTGCGTCACTCTATAGGATTGATGGGGGCGGTCGTGTTTGTTCTGCGTAATACCGCGACAACCTTCATCAGGGGCAATCCTGGGTGACAATACTGTGCCCCGGCGACGAGAAGGTCGGAGACGGGTTCTTGTCGCCGGCGGCACAGGTTTTTCGGATCGCGTCTTTGCGAGCAACTTCTTGGGGCAGGCATCAGGTCAATTGCCGCCAGCCGAAGGGTGATTTCAAGGGCTCGAACGTGGCTTTGAGGCGGATCACATCATAATCAATCGGCTGGTTCTGGCCATTCGCGACGTGTGAAATGTTTGCGACTAGCCTTGAAGGGCATCAAAGGATCCCCCAAAAAGATAGGGGGGTATTCTTAGGGATAGTCCCTTACCTCAATTAGGTGAGAAGACAATTTATTCTTCAAAAACAAAGCTTTCAAAAAAATACTCTAAAGCTAGGCAATCTCGTAAGGATCGGTTAATATAAGCAAATACGCATAAACTCTTCGTTTTTGATCATGTATAAAAAGGCTCGGGGCCTGCAATAAAAACTGGGGCTAGCGCATGCGCTTTGTGACGTCTCGATTTGGATCGGGACAGGTAAGCATGTGTCTTTAAGGGAGTAAGCTACCGATGAACTCGCTGATAATGACGAATGGCAAGGCAGCACATAACAGCCTTTTCCACACAACAGCCGTCGACCCATCCCATACGCTGAACGATAACGAGCACGATGCGCTTCCGCGGGGGCGTTCGCTTCTAATCATCGACGATCGCGCGCTTGATCGCCAATGCCTTGCCTATTGCATTTCTGCCCACAAGATGGATATGGACGTCCTGGCATTCGGCTCGATGGGTGAATGGGAGCGCAAGCGCCACGACTACCCGCCGCTGGCCGCCATTCTGTTGAACGTTGGCGGAAAAAAAATCACCGAACCAGCCGTTGGCGAGGAAATCCGGAGGCTTTCCTCGGCGTTGGAGGCGCCGATAATTGTGCTGGCCGACACCGATGAGCTCTCGCAAATAATGAAGGCGCTCGAATGCGGAGCCAAGGGCTATATTCCATCCTCGGTCAGCATTGACGTCTGTATCGAGGCGATAGCTCTTTCAATGGCAGGAGGCATCTTCGTGCCGGCCAGTAGCGTATTGGCAATGCGCCAGGCGATTGAATCAGGCAGCCCTGCTGCACGCCCCTTGGCCGGCATGTTCACAGAACGGCAGGCTGAAGTGGTCGAGGCGCTGAGACGCGGGAAAGCCAATAAGATTATCGCCTACGAATTGAATCTGCGGGAAAGCACCGTAAAAGTCCACATCCGGAACATCATGAAGAAGGTCAAGGCGACCAACAGGACCGAGGTGGCCTACAAGATCAAAGATCTCTTCCCTCTTTCGGTTGAAGGTGCGAATGGAAGTGAGCACTAAAGAAAGTGCTACGTCCAGCGGCGTGAATGCTGTTCAACCGGTTTCGACCGGGACGTTAAACATTCACGCCTGATTTGCGAGAGACCTTCGGCAAAGCAAGCAGCAACAGCTGATGCTTTGCCTTTTGTTAGATGCCGGTTCCTTTTAGCACGACAGCGGGCGTCCTCATCAATATCCGCAAATCGGCGCTGAAGGACATGATGCCGGAATACCGCGCGTCATGCAGCGCTGGTTCTGTGAATGTGCCGCCGTTGCGCTCAGCGCACATATTCCGACGATCGTGAGTGCAAATGGCGCTGCCAACACCGTCATAGCGACATCAAAAGTGCGCTTTGCCGCGAAATAAAGAAATCGCGACTTGATCGTCTGTCGGTCTGGAATGCGCGCGGGGACAAGCCGCAAAGAGTATTGTCGTTCTCCCTTCGACCTAAATCCTCCACAAGTATGATTTTGATAAGAACAATCGGGCTGATCTGACACAAACGCCAGGAGGGCGGTATCCGTTCTCTTATTTTATTCTTTGATCCGGATTTCCCTGATTAATAGAATATTAATCATATTAAAATTAAACTCAATAAATCTAAGCTAAACAATTGGATGTAGGCCACACCGGTTACATAGCCGGTGGGTACGCAACGAGGTTTGGATTTTTGCCGCTCAGGCACGGTCAGGCGTCTTGTTGATCTGAGCGAGTTGGGTGGCATATCCGCAATGCTAAACGGCGCCCAATTCAGGTAACCCGTTCGGTGTATGCCAGTACCATTCGCGGCATGTCGAATTCGGTTCGGTAAGCCTTTGAGTGCGCTGGAATATCCGCGGGGATTTTCTAGCATGTCGTCAACGTCCGGATTTTCGCGTCTTTGGACGGCGCGCGCGCTTCAACCCTTGGTCAACGGCCATTTCCGTTAAAGCGCGAGGTGTGAGGAGTTTTCATGCCAATTGATTTTCAGCATTCATTGCCCTCGAGAATACAAAACGCTCCATCGGAAAACAGCATCCACATACGGCGTCAGCCCGAACAAAGCCGAATTGGTACACTCGACAGGCTGGAAGCCATTGAATCGACGTCGCATAATGCACAGACCCAGGTCATTCAGTTGCTGGGGGTCGCGTTGCGCGGCTTGCCACGCATGCATAAGGACGGGATATTCGGCCATACGCTGCGCGCAGTCAAAACAGGTTCGCACTGGTCGGAACGGCTCGAAGGCGACAGTCTTCGCTATGCGTCGATCGCCGCCCTCGGTTTATCCTACGCCGACGAGGCGATCCAGCACCAGATACTGAACGGCAGCACGGCGTCCGAACTGGCGCAGGCATGCGCGGCGCGCGCCGAGACATCTGCCGATACGGGTGCAGTTGCTTTGGCTAGCTGGGCTGCCGCCGAAGCAGGGCGATTTCATGCCGCGCCACTCTTTCGTAAGCTTCATCGGCTGCTTGCCTCGGATGCTCCCATCGCGACGGTTCACTGTGCGTGGACACTTACCGCCGCTCTGGCGGCTGAACAGCTCAACGACACGCAGGATGTCGTCTCTTTGGCGACACAACGACTATTGTCGGAACTGTCTCCAACGGGGCTGTTTCCGCACATGCTGCCCGCATCGGCAAGCGGACGCCTGCGTGCGCACATCGGCTGCCTTGCCGATCAGGTTTACACGATACAGGCGCTTTCGCGCCTGCATGTCGCACGGGAAAATGTTTCCGCCCTGTCGGCGGCCGAAGCATGTGCACAAAGGATTTGCGCGTTGCAAGGTCCCGCCGGGCAATGGTGGTGGTACTATGACACCCGTGACGGAAACGTGGTCGAAGGCTATCCGGTCTATAGCGTCCACCAGCACGCGATGGCCCCGATGGCATTGCTCGATCTCAGGGAGGCAGGAGGCTCCGACCATTTCCAGGCGATCGCCAAAGGCCTGCGATGGCTCGATGAACATCCCGAGGTCGCGGTAACACTCGTCATTCCCGAAAAAGGAGTAATCTGGCGTAAAGTGGCACGCCGCGAACCGCGCAAGGCGATGCGGGCAATTTCAGCCATCACAACGGCGCTGGCCCCCGGTCTGCATATTCCAGCCCTTGATGCTGTCTTCCCTGCCAATCAAGTGGATTTTGAATGCCGCCCTTATGAACTGGGATGGCTGCTTTACGCGTGGCTCTCGGGCGGAGTGGTCGCCAGGCTGGCTCCCGGCTCGGTAAAGGACACGGCTGCGCCCTCCAAGGAGATTTGAGATGCAAGCGCAACGTCCTTCTGTTCGGTATGTACATGGATGCCATGCGTATGGATGACGTTATCGCGCGCTGCCTTACGGCGCTCATCACCCGGCGGTCAATCCTTCTTGGAGTTCTCAATGCCGCCAAGGTCGTGGAGTTGCGCAAAAATGCGCTGCTGCGTGAATCGCTGATGGAATGCGATCTTCTGCTGGCGGATGGTCAGTCCATCGTTTGGGCAAGCAGGCTGCTCGGCCGGCCCTTGCCTGAGCGTGTCGCCGGTATCGACATCTTCAGCCGTCTTCTCTTACTTGCGCATCGAGAGGAACGCTCCGTCGCGTTTCTGGGGGCAAAGCCCGAGGTCCTCGAGGAGATGCAGCGCGTTGTTGCCCGTCGCTTTCCCGGTTTGAAAATCACCTACAGTCATCATGGGTTACAAGGCCGCCGAAGCGGGGCAGATCGCAGCCGACATCAGAGGGTCTGGGGCCGATATGCTCTTCCTTGGAATGACGTCGCCCAGGAAAGAGATATTTCTGGCCTCTCATGGCGCGTCGCTCAACGTTCCGGTGCTGCACGGCGTCGGCGGTTCCTTCGATATCATGGCAGGTCTGACGAGACTCGCGCCGATTGCCTGGCAGAAATGCGTGATGGAGTGGGCATACAGGCTGCTGCAGGAACCCCGGCGGCTCTGGTGGCGCTATCTGAAAACCAACACCAGCTTTGCCCGGCTCACTGCCCGCGAAATGCTTCATCCCGACCGCCTTTTCAGCGCTGGCGCAGACCGCAATGTAGCCCCTGGCAGTCCGATGCTCCCGGTTGCCCAACTTCGGAGCCTTGCCGATGACTGACGTGTTCAAGGGCCGATTGGCCATACTGGGAATGGGATATATCGGTTTGCCGACCGCCGTCGCTATCGCGACGCGCGGCATCGACGCCACAAGGCCTCGACAGTCGCCGGGTTGATATCGACACCTATGACGTCTCGGTTGTCGCGGTCAGCCGGCCCATGGCGACGGCACCGCTGACGCCCACGGCAAGGTCCGGCTCGACGAACGGCACCTCGCCGCCCCCCGAAGCGGATGCTTTCATCATCGCGGTGCCGACACCCTTCAACGAGGATCGAACTGCCGATTTGTCCTATGTAAAGGCAGCGGCCGAGCAGATTGCTCCCATGTTGAGGTCCGGAAACATCGTGGTTCTGGAGTCCGCCTCCCGGGACCACGCAGATGGTGGGAGATTGGATCGGCGCCCTACGCCCGGATCTCAAGATGCCACAGACTGCGAAACCGGCGCAGACATATTCGTCGCCCATTGCCCGGAGCGGGTTCTCTTCCCGGCCGCATCATGATTGAGATCATCACCAACGACCGAGTGGTCGGCGGCCTGACGCCGAGATGCGCCGAAAAGGCGGCGTCCATCTATCGCCTGTTCGCTCAGGGCGAAATCCTGTTGACCGATGCAGCAAGCGCCGAAATGGCCAAGCTGGTTGAAAACGCCCATCGCGATGTCAACATTGCGTTCGCCAATGAAATTTCCCTGATCAGCGAATCTCTTCACATCGATGTTTGGGAAGTGATCCGCCTGGCCAACAGGCATCCACGCGTGAATATTCTGGGCCCTGGTCCCGGCGTCGGCGGACACTGCATTCCAGTGGACCCGTGGTTCATCGTTTCCGCCGCGCCACGACTCTCACGCTTGATCCGTACAGCACGCGGGGTCAATGATCATCGGCCGCACAATGTCGCCGCAGGTCGTCGAGAAGGCAAAAAGGTTCCGTTCGCCGACGGTTGCGTGCCTGGGCATGACCTTCAAGGCAAACGTCGATGATGTCCGGGAAAGTCCGGCAATAGAAGTTGTCGGGCTTATCGCCAAAGCGCTGCCGGAAGTGGACATCTTCGTGTCAGATCCCTATGTCAGCGTCATGCCCAGATCGCTGTCGGAGTATGGCAATCTCCATCTTGAAAGTGCCCATCAGGCGGTCGAGCGCGTAGACATTGTCGTCCTTCTTGTAGAACACGAACCGTTCAAGGCTATGAGACACACACGCCTTGGAGGTAAAATTTTGTACGACACGCGTGGAGCGTGGCACTGACATGTGCTACGAACTTCCCATCTGGTGGTGACTGAGAGGAAGGGGTGTCGGACGGATGGCGGATTTCGATATCGTGGTTATTGGCGGCGGCATCGTCGGACTGTCGACTGCCATGCAGCTGTCGCGGCGCTTTCCGGGAATTGCCATCGCCGTCCTGGAAAAGGAGCCGATCCTTGCCGGCCACCAGACGGGACGCAACAGCGGCGTCATCCACGCCGGGGTCTACTACGAACCCGGCAGCCTGAAAGCCCAGTTCTGCAGGCAGGGCAGCGCCGCAACGATGCGCTTTTGCCAGGAGTATGACATTCCCTTCGAACAGCGCGGCAAGCTGCTCGTCGCCACCAGCGCGGATGAACTGCCGCGCATGGAAAAGCTTTACGAGCGTGCGCTCGCCAATGGACTTCAGGTTCGCCGGGTCAGCAGGCAGGAACTCACCGAGCGAGAGCCGCATGTCACCGGCCGTGGGGCGCTCTTCGTTCCCGAATCCGGCATCGTCGACTACAGCCAGATCGCCCGCCGCATGGGCACGATCCTCACCGAAGGCGGCGGCACGAAGCGCCGAAGTTCGCGGCATCAGCGAACAAAATGACGGTGTCGAGATTGTTCTGAACGACGGCGTTCTGCTTCGCGCGCGACATGTTGTTGCCTGTGCCGGCATCAATGCCGATCGCTTGGCGCGACTGTGCGGTCTTGCCGCCGACCTCGCCATTATTCCTTTTCGTGGCGAATACTTCCGCCTACGACCCACCAGGAACCGTATCGTCGAGCACCTTATCTATCCAATTCCGGACCCGTCACTGCCGTTTCTCGGCGTGCACCTGACACCGATGATCGGCGGGTTCGTGACGGTCGGCCCGAATGCTGTGCTTGCCTTTGCGCGCTACGGCTACCGCTTCGGTGACATCAATTCCAAAGACCTGTGGGAGATGGCACGCTTCCGTGGCTTCCGCCGGATGATCGTCGAAAATATACGCTCCGGGCTGACGGAGGTCGCCAATTCGCTCAGCCGCCGGCGCTATCTTGCCTTGTGCCAGCGCTACTGCCCGGAATTGAGACTGACTGACCTACAGCCGCACCCCGCCGGCATCCGCGCCCAAGCCGTCAACCGTGACGGCCGTCTGCTGCATGATTTCTTGATCGAGCGCACGGCACGCGCTGTTCATGTGCTCAACGCGCCGTCACCCGCCGCAACTTCGGCATTGCCAATCGGCAGACATATCGCCGACATCGCCGGCGCCCATTTCAACTATTCATAATCCCGCCACCATTTGGAAGCTGAGGACCACCGCGCGTTTGGGTATCTGGGCGATCTCGGAGATCAAAAGTCTTACATCCGCAGTCCACGCTGGCGAGCGATCGCTGTTCCTCGCGTTTGCCGCAGGAGCGGGTGAACGGATCAAAAAAACGCCTTTCTTCAGTCAAAATGAAGAAAGGCGTCAGGAGCGCGGCTCGATTTCATCCGCGGCGGGATTAAGCGTCGATCATATCGCGTTCACCAGCGATTGATATTTCCACAAACGGAGTAACGGCCTCATTTCTTCAGACAAGGGGAATAGGCGCGGTCGGTTGGCAAACCCAGCCCATCATCTGGCCACGACGGCCGCCCCTGCAGTGGCCACTGTACAGGCTCGGTTCACAGGCCAGATCTGTTGTTAAGTAGACCGTACCTGATCACATCGGTGGATTGCGATCACCGTGCGGCATACCACCGATTGGTGTCGTTCGCGAACACGAGAAAATTGGCAAGATGGCTGGATTAAAACCTTAGCCAATCAGTTTCATACAGCGATCGAGGGGGCGCATGTTGAGGATCCATACCAGGAGCAAGAAGCATGTGATCGTCTTCGGAGGGACGAACCGGGGGGCAGGAATGGGGGCCGCATGAAAGGCGATAACCGGCTCCCTGTAACAGTGCTGTCAGGCTTTCTTGGCGCGGGCAAGACGACGATACTGAACCATGTTCTGCGCAATCGTGATGGCCTGCGCGTCGCCGTCCTCGTCGACGACATGAGCGAGGTCAACATTGATGCGGATCTCGTTCGCGATGGCGGAGCCGATCTGTCGCGTACAAACGAGACGCTGGTCGAACTCACCAATGGATGCATCTGCTGCACGCTCCGCGATGACCTGCTCGGCGAAGTCCGCCGGCTCGCGGCGGAAGGACGCTTCGACTACCTCCTCATCGAAGCGACAGGCATTGCCGAACCCTTGCCGATGCGGCGACCTTCTCTTTCAAGGATGAAACGGGCGCGGCGCTCTGCGATATCGCCAGGCTCGATGCGATGGTTTCAGTCGTTGAGCGTCGCTGATCGCGTTGAAACGGTGCGCGGCGAAGCCCTGGCGGTCAAATGGATCGGTCGCCATCTTTACAAGCGAAGCGGATCATCCTGGAATGACAGCGTCGTGCCGATCCGCATTTCGCGACACGCTCTTGACCATCAGACGCCCCACCGGGATCTCTATCTCTCTGCCGGTCACGCCCTGTTCATCGATGGTGTGCTCATCCGGGTGAAGGACCTGGTCAATGGGATCTCGATTGCGCCTGCCCTTCCGGCAAACCGGGAGATGATCGAATATTTCCACATTGTGCTCGATACCCATGAAGTGGTCCTGGCCGAGGGGCTTGCCGCCGAGACGTTCCTGCTCCAGTCCTATAACCACGAGGATTTCACCAACTTCGTTGAATTCGCGCGCCTCTATCCTGCCGATCAGAACACCGCCATGACGCCTTTCGCCCCCCTCGTCGGCGGCCGAGAGCACCTGAAGGCGCTTCTGCCGCAGGGGGTCCGTCGCGCTTTTCAGATGCGTGAACCGGCTCATGGCGCCTACGAAAAAATTGCCACGCGCGCCCGGCAATTGTTCAGCTGAGATCTGATGACGGGTGCACGACGGCAACCGACGCATTGGATAAAGATGACAAGTTCGGCGATCTCCGCGTCTGGAGGTCGCCTGCTTATGCAACGGCTCGCCTGTGGCGAGCCGTTGCATGTTTTCTCGGAAAAAGCGGCAACAGGTACCGTTTGTGCTACTCGGCCGGCTGGAGGCCGGTTGCCGGGAGGCTGTCAACGGCCTTTCCGTCGAGCGCCTTGGCAAGCTGTTCCGCGTCCAATTCATTCTCCCAGCGAGCAACAACGATCGTGGCGACTGCGTTGCCGACGAGGTTGGTCAGCGCCCGGCATTCGGACATGAAGCGATCGATGCCAAGAATGAGCGCCATGCCCGCGACCGGCACGGAAGGCACAACAGAGAGCGTGGCGGCGAGCGTGATGAAACCGGCACCGGTGATGCCTGCTGCGCCCTTGGAACTCAGCATCGCAACAAGCAACAGCAGGATCTGGTCGCCCCAGGAGAGGTGGATGTCGGTCGCCTGAGCGATGAACAGCGCGGCCAACGTCATGTAGATGTTGGTGCCATCGAGGTTGAAGGAATAGCCGGTCGGAATGACGAGGCCGACGACCGAGCGCTTGCAGCCGGCCTTTTCCATCTTGTTCATCAGTCCCGGGAGGGCAGCTTCCGAGGATGAGGTGCCAAGGACCAGCAGCAGTTCTTCCTTGATATAGCGCAGCAGCGCCAGGATCGAGAAGCCGTTGTAGCGGGCAACAGCGCCAAGGACAACGAGCACGAAAAGCAGCGCGGTGACGTAGAAGGTGCCGATCAGCATGGCGAGGTTGGCGATCGAGCCGACGCCATATTTGCCGATGGTAAATGCCATGGCACCGAAGGCGCCGATCGGAGCTGCCTTCATCAGAATGGCGACGAGCTTGAAGATCGGCGCCGTCAGCGCGTTGAGGAAATTGATGACCGGCTCACCCTTCTCACCCACCATTGCAAGCGCAATGCCGAATAGCACGGAGAAGAACAGGACCTGCAGGATATCTCCATCCGCGAAGGCGCCGACAATCGTGGTCGGGATGATGTGGGTGAGGAAGCCCGTGATGCTTTGCTCATGCGCCTTTTCGGTGTAGGTGGCGACAGCCGTAGGATCGAGCGAGGCTGGGTCGATATGCATGCCCGCGCCGGGCTGGACCAGGTTGGCGACGGCGAGGCCAATAATCAGGGCAAGCGTCGAAAAGGTCAGGAAATACAACATGGCCTTGCCCGCGACGCGGCCGACCTTCTGCAGGTCGCTCATGCCGGCAATGCCGGTTGCCACGGTCAGAAAAATGACCGGTGCGATGATCATCTTGACAAGTTTGATGAAGGCGTCGCCCAAAGGCTTCAGTTGTGTGCCGAGTTCCGGGTAGAAATGCCCAAGCAGGATACCCGCGGCAATGGCTGCGAGAACCTGGACATAGAGATGCCTGTAGAAAGGTGTCTTGCCTTGGGGCCGTTCGGCCGCGGCGACTGCTGCAATCATGATTTCCTCCTTCTGGCTCGCCGGAACACGTTCCGCCTCCCGAGCCGTTCGCTTCAAGTCCAACGGTCGAGCCGCTGTTGAGGAAATGCTTCGCAATCGCCGTGCCAGTTTTTTCATCTGTCGGTAAACCATTGAAAATACGCCATTAAAATCAGTATCCCACCACAGCGGTAGGCCATGCTATGCGAAACTTCACACAGGAATTGTTGATGTTTGTGCGAAAATATGCACAACTTCGCCATGGCTGTTTTGGGATTCCAATGGCGGGCGCCGTCCGCTCTATTGCAAACGCGCATCCGCTGGGCGTGGTTTATCTATGCCGGCATGGCTTTGGTGGTGATCGTCGCCGGATTATGGGCAAGCGGCGAGATCGGGCGGCGACGCGCTGAGGTTGCACTCGAAGCGCAAGCTCACAACGATGCCAGTTTGAATGCAGCGCTTTTGCGCACGGCCCTGGAAAAATATCGAGCGCTTCCCTTTGTGCTTTCGCAGGATGGCGCGCTTGCCACGGCGCTGGCGGCAAACGACGCCGGTGCGTTCGACCAGCTCAACCGCAAGCTGGAAATGCTGGCCGCAGGCACGAAGGCTGCGGTCATCTATGTTATCGGAAACGACGGCGTCGCGGTCGCGGCCAGCAACTGGCACGAACCGACGAGCTTCGTCGGCAATGACTATCGCTTTCGCGAGTATTTCCAGCGCGCGCTGGCCAAGGGGCAGGCTGAGCACTTCGCGCTTGGCAGCGTCAGCAAGAAACCGGGACTCTATGTTTCGCAGCGTATCGGCAGCAGTAACGTCCCGCTTGGCGTCGTCGTGGTCAAGGTCGAATTCGATGATGTCGAGGCTGATTGGAACGCCTCCGGAAAGCCATCCTATGTGGTTGACGAGCGCGGCATTGTCCTCGTCACCAGCATTCCGTCCTGGCGTTTCATGACTGTCGGCGAAATCGCTCCCGATCGCCTCGCCAGCATACGCGAAAGCCTTCAGTTCGGTGACGCGCCGTTGCGGCCCCTGCCGATCCATGTCGTAGGAGCCCTCGGCGACGGGCTCGATCTGGTCCGGATCGTCATGCCGGGCGATGCCGGCGAGACGTCGTTTCTGAATGTGCAGGTTTCCGTACCGACCACGGCATGGCAGTTACAGCATCTGGTGTCACTGAAAGTGCCAATCGACGCCAGCGTGCGCGAGGCGCGCATGCTGGCGCTGCTCGTCCTTTTGCCGCTTTTGGCAGCAGGCGCCTTCCTGTTACGCCGGCGCCATTCCCTCGCGTTGCGGATACTCCGCGAGCAACGGGCGCGGGAGGAACTGGAACGCCGCGTGACGGAGCGAACGCTGGATCTCAGCCAGGCGCGCGACCGTCTGCAGGCGGAAATCACCGATCACAGAAATACCGAACAGAAACTGCAAGCGGTGCAGCAGGATCTGGTGCAAGCCAACCGGCTGGCCATCCTCGGCCAGGTCGCGGCTGGCGTCGCGCACGAGATCAATCAGCCGGTCGCCACCATTCGAGCCTATGCTGACAATGCGCGTGTGCTCCTCGGCCGCGGGCAAACGGCGCCCGCTGGCGAGAACCTGGAAAATATTGCCGCGCTGACCGACCGGATAGGCTCGATCACCGAAGAGTTGAAGGCATTTGCTCGCAAGGGCCGCGGCGCCGCGGAACCCACCGCGGTGATGGATGTCATCGAGGGTGCGGTGATACTGCTGCGCAGCCGGTTTGCCGGGCGGATGGATACACTGGACATCGACCTGCCCGAGGCCGGCCTCATGGTGATGGGAAACCGCATCCGGCTGGAGCAAGTGCTGATCAACCTTCTGCAGAATGCGCTGGAGGCGGTGGCGCCGAAAGGTTCGCAGGGCCGCGTCGAGATCAGGGTGGTGAGCGATGCGGACACCGTGATGCTGACCGTCGCAGACAACGGACCGGGCATTTCGCCGAAAATCCGCGAAGGGCTGTTCACGCCGTTCAACACTTCGAAGGAAAGCGGCCTCGGTCTGGGACTGGTCATATCCAAGGACATCGTCGCCGACTATGGCGGCCAGCTCGAGGTATCGAGCGATGACAGCGGAACGCAATTCGTCGTTTATCTGAAGAAGGCATGAGATCATGGACCCGTTGCCGCCAGTCGCTCTCGTTGATGACGACAAGGATCTTCGCCGCGCCACCGCGCAGACGCTCGAACTGGCCGGGTTTACCGTTTCAGCGTTCGGCAGCGCCAAGGCGGCACTTGTCGATCTGTCGCCGGACTTTGCCGGTGCCGTCGTGACGGATATCCGTATGCCGGAGATCGACGGCTTACAACTGTTCAACATCCTGAAGGAGCTCGACGCCGACCTGCCGGTAATCCTCATTACGGGCCATGGCGACATTCCAATGGCTGTTCAGGCGATCCAGAACGGCGCCTATGATTTCATCACAAAGCCTTTTGCGGCCGATCGCCTGGTCCAGAGCGTGCGTCGTGCAAGCGAGAAACGACGGCTGGTGATGGAAAACCGTGCGTTGCGGCGGGCGGCCGAGGACGCGCAGGACAGTCTGCCGCTGATTGGCCAGACGCCGGCGATGGAAAACCTGCGGAATATCCTGCGGCACATCGCCGATACCGACGTCGACGTGCTTGTTGCTGGCGAAACCGGC
The DNA here is from genome assembly GCF_964252905.1 of Pararhizobium sp. LjRoot255. Classification (NCBI taxonomy): domain Bacteria; kingdom Pseudomonadati; phylum Pseudomonadota; class Alphaproteobacteria; order Hyphomicrobiales; family Rhizobiaceae; genus Pararhizobium; species Pararhizobium sp. LjRoot255. The sequence continues at coordinate 1,184,469 of NZ_CAXUPQ020000002.1, read as the reverse complement.
AGCGGCAAGGAGGTGGTCGCCCAGCTTCTCCACCAGTGGAGCCGAAGGCGAAAAGGCAATTTCGTGGCGCTTAATTGCGGCGCCCTGCCCGAGACCGTAATCGAGAGTGAACTGTTTGGCCACGAAGCCGGCGCCTTTACCGGCGCCCAAAAGCGTCGCATGGGGCGGATAGAGCATGCGAGCGGCGGCACGCTTTTTCTGGACGAGATCGAAAGCATGCCTGTGGCCACGCAGGTGAAGATGCTTCGCGTTCTCGAAATGCGCGAAATCACGCCGCTCGGTACAAACGAGGTACGCCCGGTCGATCTCAGGGTCGTGGCCGCCGCCAAGATCGATCTCGGTGATCCCGAAGCGCGCGGCGATTTTCGAGAGGATCTCTATTATCGGCTGAATGTCGTGACGATCTCCATTCCTCCCCTTCGGGAACGCCGCGAGGATGTTCCCCTGTTGTTTTCGCATTTTGCCGCCCGTGCCGCGGCCCGTTTTCATCGGGACGTGCCTCCCCTTTCAGAGAGCGTGCGCCGCCACTTGTTGTCGCATGCCTGGCCGGGAAATGTGCGCGAGCTTTCCCATTTCGCCGAAAGGCTGGTACTCGGGCTTGAAGGAGGCACCGAGAAGGCGATTTCCCTGCCGGCAGCCACCGCCACGCTCCCGGAGAAGCTGGAGCAGTACGAAGCGGAAATCATTCGCGAAGCGCTGGCGGCCAATGACGGTGATGTGCGCCGGACGATCGAAGCGCTCGGCATTCCACGAAAGACGTTTTACGACAAACTGCAGCGCCACGGCATCAATCGAACCGGCTACGCCGCGCGCAAATGATGCGACATCCAGTCGCCTCGCCGCCGTCGCTCCCGACTCGGCGAGTGGCTGCCGTGGCTCCCCCAGGAAAACCGCAAGGATTGGCGCGACAAGCCCGGCGCGGTCCAGGAGAGCGTGCTCACACGGCCATTGCGACCAGTCTCACATCTTGCTTGGCCGATCGGAATATTGATTTGAAACATCAATAAAGAGGTCATAGACTTTGAATATCAGAGCCTGAGTAACATAAGCGATGGTTGAATCGTGATTACTGCCGCTCAGCTGCGGGCCGCCAGGGCCCTTCTCGGCATCGACCAGCGGCAGTTGGCCGAATTGGCGGGAGTTTCTGTGCCGACCATCCAGCGCATGGAGGCAAGCGCCGAGGTGGTTCGCGGCAATGTGGACTCGCTCATGCGGTTGCTCTCCGCCCTGGAGATCGCCGGCGTCGAGGTGATCAACGAGGGAGCAGTCAGCGAAGACGGCGGGCGCGGCGTGCGGCTGAAGGCAACCGTCAAGCCCCTCCAACGCAAAGCCTCGAAATTATCCGACACCGTGCGCGGACCAAGGGGGCGCCCATGACGCCGGCTGTCGTCATGCTGTTATGTGCGATGGCCTTTGTGGGAACGGCGGTCGTCGCGATCCTCGTCGCGCGGTCGATCCGGGCCACACAGGTGATCTACGGCACAAGCTTCGTTATTTCGAGTATCGCTTTTGCGACCTCGCTCATTCAGCTTGCCTCGGCGATTTCACCGGCTGCGGAATCAACGCTCGTCCTTCCTCTCGGCTTGCCGTGGCTGGGAGCGCATTTCCGGCTCGATACGCTTGCCGCCTTCTTCCTCGTGGTCGTCGATCTCGGCGGCGTCCTGGCCAGTCTCTACGCCCTCGGTTATGGCCGTCATGAACACGCGCCACAAAGGGTCCTGCCGTTCTTTCCTGCCTTTCTGGCCGGCATGAACCTCGTAATTCTGGCGGACGACGCCTTCACCTTCCTGCTCTCCTGGGAATTCATGTCGCTGGCCTCATGGGCACTCGTGATGGCGAACCATCGAGACGCCGACAACCGGAAAGCAGGCTATCTCTATATAGTCATGGCGAGCTTCGGCACACTGAGCCTCCTGCTCGCATTCGGTCTCCTCGCTGGTCCTCAGAGCAGCTACGATTTCGCCGCTATGCGCGCTGCCGGGCATGCGCCGTTTACGGCCGGCAGTGTGCTCATTTTGCTGTTGCTTGGCGCCGGCTCCAAGGCCGGGCTGGTGCCGCTGCATGTCTGGCTGCCGTTGGCCCATCCGGCCGCGCCAAGCCATGTCTCGGCCCTTATGAGCGGTGTCATGACGAAGGTCGCCGTCTATGGCTTCATCCGGGTTGTCTTCGACCTGCTTGGCACACCCACGGCGTGGTCAAGTGTTGTCGTGCTGCTGTTCGGCGGCGGAACCGCAGTCCTGGGCATCCTGCATGCGCTGATGGAAAAGGATCTCAAGCGGCTTCTTGCCTACAGCACCATCGAGAATATCGGCGTGATCTTCGTCAGTCTGGGGCTTGCGCTTGCCTTTGCCGCGAATGACATGCGCTTGGCAGCGGCGTTGGCGCTCACGGCCGCGCTGTTCCATGTTCTCAACCACTCGTTCTTCAAGAGCCTGCTCTTCTTTGGCGCCGGCGCGGTGCTGACGGCGACGGGCGAGCGGAACATGGAGAAGCTGGGCGGCCTCATCCACCGCATGCCATTCACCAGTTGCGCGTTTCTTGCTGGATGCGTGGCAATCTCCGCTCTGCCACCGTTCAACGGCTTTATTTCGGAGTGGCTGGCCTTCCAGGCCATCCTGCAGAGCCCCGACCTGCCGCAGTGGGGGCTCAAGATCATGGTGCCGGCGGTGGGGGGCTTGCTGGCATTGTCGGCGGCACTTGCGGCGGCCTGTTTCGTCAAGGTTTTCGGTGTGATTTTCCTCGGCCGGCCACGAACCCAGGTGGCCGAGCATGCGCGAGAGGTCGACCGCTTTTCGCTTGCAGCGATGTTGACGTTGGCGGTGTTCTGCCTTCTCGCGGGCATTCTCCCCGGGATCATCATCGACGGTCTTGCACCTGTGACACTCTCTTTGATCGGCGACAAAATGCCGGAGCAGATGAGCATACCGTGGCTGTCGATCGTGCCGATCGCCGAGAGCCGCAGCTCCTACAACGGCTTGCTGGTATTCCTGTTCACAGTGTCGTCAGCGTCACTTACGGCCTATGTCGTTCACCGATTTGCTTCGCGGCAGTTGCGCCGGGCACCCGCCTGGGACTGCGGCTTTCCGGAGGCTGGCGTCGCAACACAATATACGGCCGGCAGCTTTGCCCAACCCATCAGCCGGGTTTTCGGGACGCTCGTCTTCCAGACACGTGAGCGGGTCGAGATGCCGGCACCAGGCGATCTCCGCCCGGCTCGTTTTACCGTCGCATCCCGCGATCTGATCTGGGACGGCCTCTATATGCCGATCGCAGGCGCCGTCGGGTTTGCCGCCGAAAAGCTCAACCACCTGCAATTTCTTACTATCCGGCGCTATCTGAGCTTGGTCTTCCTCGCTCTCGTCATCCTGCTCCTGGTGCTGGCGCTATGGTCTTGATTTCCGCGCTTTTCATCCAGGCTCTTCAGATGGCAGCGGTCGTGTTGCTTGCGCCGCTCTTGACCGGCTTCATACGCAAGGTCAAGGCGCGATTGCTGCGCCGGCGGGGGCCGTCCGTCATCCAGCCCTATCGCGACCTCCTGCGGCTTCTGCGCAAGGAAGTCGTGCTGGCAGAGAATGCGTCCTGGCTGTTCAGGGTGACCCCCTATGTGATTTTCGCCGTGACCTGGGTTTCGGCGGCGATCATTCCCACCTTCGCGACAGGGCTCATGTTCAGCTGGACGGCGGATCTGATTGCCATCATTGCCCTGCTTGGCAGCGCCCGCTTCGTCCTGGCACTCGCCGGCATGGATGTCGGCACCAGCTTCGGCGGTATCGGCTCAAGCCGCGAGGTGATGATCGCGTCGCTGGCCGAGCCGGCGATGCTGCTCATCATCTTTACGCTCGCCCTTGTCGCCGGCTCGACCCAGCTTTCCACCATCGCGACCTTCATGACCTCTCCACAGGTGGGGTTACGCGTTTCGCTCGGGATCGCGCTGATCGCTCTGATCATGGTGGGGATTGCCGAGAATGCCCGCATCCCCGTCGACAATCCGGCGACCCATCTCGAACTCACCATGGTGCATGAGGCAATGGTGCTCGAATATTCCGGCCGCCACCTCGCGATGATAGAACTGGCCGCATCTCTCAAGCTATTGCTCTATATCTCCCTGATCGCCTGCATGTTCGTGCCGTGGAAACTGGCGGCGCCGGACGCCGGTCTGGCGGCCTATCTGACCGGCATGCTCGCCTATCTCGCCAAGCTTGCTGTTGGCGGCACACTGCTTGCGCTGTTTGAGACGGCAACCGCCAAGATGAGAGTTTTCCGCGTGCCCGAATTCCTTGGTGCGGCCCTTATGCTTGGCCTGCTTGCAACTCTTTTGCTGTTCGTCTCAAGGAGTCTATGATGAACGGTCTTGTCTTCGATATTGCTCATCTGTTTGCCGGCGGCCTGGTTCTGGTCAGCATGATGATGCTGTACCAGGACCGTCTCTATGCGCTGCTTAACGTCTTCGCGCTGCATTCGTTGGTGCTCACGCTGTCCGTGGCCTGGCAGGCCTTTGTCCAGGACGCCCCGCACCTCTATGTGACGGCAGCGATCGCGCTCGTCTTCAAGGCGATCCTCATCCCCGTGGCGCTCCACCGCATGATCCGGCAGCTCGGCATTCACCGCGAAATCGAAACCGTTGTCGGCATCGGCCCGACGATGCTCGCCGGCCTCGGACTTGTCGCTCTGGCGATGGTGGTGATGCTGCGGGTGACGCCTGAAGCAGACCCTTTGGCGCGCGAGGATCTCGCCTTTGCATTGTCGGTTCTGCTGCTCGGGCTCCTGATAATGGTTACCCGCCGCAACGCCGTCAGCCAGGTTGTCGGCTTCATGTCGCTCGAGAACGGGCTGGTGCTTGCCGCCACCGGCGCCAAGGGCATGCCTCTGGTGGTGGAAATCAGTGTCGCCTTCTCTATCCTCATCGCCTTCATCGTCATCGGCGTTTTCCTGTTTCGCATCCGCGAGCGGTTCGACACGGTCGACGTCCGCGCGCTCGATGATTTCAAGGGAAGGAGGCGAAGATGAGCAGCTTTCTGCCCGCCTTGCCTTTCGATCCCGTGGCGGCCGTCCTTTTGATACCGATTGCCGCGGCCGCCCTCCTGGCGCTCTTGCCCGGCTATCGAATGACGGCGCGACTGAACGTATTCGCGAGCCTGCTGACCCTGATTGCCGCTCTTTCGTTGTTCGCGACCGAGCGGCGAGTGCCAGGGCAGTATCTGCTCATCGACGATCTCAACATTGTCTTTATTATCCTCAATACCTTCGTCGGTTTCACCACCAGCGTGTTCAGCGCCAGCTACATCGCGCATGAGCTGAATTCTGGCCGGCTGACGCCCTCAAACCTTCGATTCTACCACGCCATGTACCAGATCATGATGTTCGGTATGAATCTCGCATTCGTGTCGAACAACATCGGTCTGATGTGGGTCGCCGTCGAGCTTGCGACCCTGACCACCGTACTGATGGTCGGCATCTATCGCACACACGAAGCGCTGGAAGCGGCCTGGAAGTATTTCATTCTGGGCAGCGTCGGCATCGCGTTTGCACTTTTCGGCACTATCCTCGTTTACATGGCGGCACAACCAGTAGTCGGTGACGGCTATGATGCGATGGTCTGGAGCCTTCTGGTCAAGCATGCCGCTGCCTTCGACCCGGCGCTACTGAATGTCGCGTTCGTGTTTCTGCTGCTCGGCTATGGCACGAAGGTCGGCCTCGCCCCCTTGCACGCCTGGCTGCCCGACGCGCATGCGGAAGGGCCGACACCCATCTCCGCCGTGCTCTCGGGCCTTCTTCTGAATGTCGCGCTTTATGCTGTGCTGCGCTTCAAGATCCTGCTCGCCGCCAGCCCTGAGACGATTGCTCCGGGGCCATTGATGGTGACGATGGGGCTCACGTCATTGGTCTTCGCCGCCTTCATGCTCTACCGCCGGCGCGACATCAAGCGCATGTTTGCCTACTCCTCGATCGAGCACATGGGCATCATCGTCTTTGCCTTCGGCATGGGCGGACCGATCCCCAATTTCGCCGGGCTGCTGCATATGGTGATGCATTCGCTGACCAAATCGGCGATTTTCTACGCTGTCGGCCATATCGCACAGATCAAAGGAACGCAGAGGCTCTCCGGCATCCGCGGCCTGACCGAGACCCATCCAGGGCTCGGTTGGGGCTTGGTGATCGGCGTCGTTGCCATTGCCGGGCTGCCGCCCCTGGGGATTTTCATGAGCGAATTCCTGGTCGTGAGCTCGACATTTGCGCGCCAACCATTGCTTGCCATTCCGCTTGTCCTCGGACTTTTGATCGCCTTTGGCGCGTTGTTGCTGCGCCTAACCGGCGTCGCCTTTGGCCAGCCGCGCGGCAGTACCGCGCCGGCCGAAGCGTCCTACATACCGATGTATTCCCACCTCGCCTTGGTGCTGGGCGCCGGTATCTACCTGCCACCGCCGCTGGTCTCCTGGTTCCAGCATATCGCCAACCTTCTTGGATGATGGGGGAACCTCAGCAATGCCAGCGCTGACCGATCTGATCCTGGAAGGCCGCCCCGTAGAAGGCCATCATCCCTGGCCACGCACTGTCGTCGATCCGACAACCTGGACCTCCGCAGCCCTGATGCTTGCAGAGGAACATTGGACCTTGCTTGGTCTCTGGGGCGAAACGAATGCCGTGCACATGGCGCTGCTTGAAAAGCCGGCGGGCGCGGTCGGCATCATCAGCCTGGAGGGATTGGAAGACAGCTACCCCTCCGTCGCACAGCACCATCCGCCGGCGTTGCGCCTGGAACGCGCAATCCGTGATCTGGTCGGATTGGAACCACAGGGCTTGCCTGACACGCGTCCGTGGCTCGATCATGGTCGCTGGGAAACGCGGTTCCCGTTGGCGGGTCGCGCGGCGCCGGTGGTCAAGGCGATGCCTTACGAATTCCTGCGCGCCGAGGGTGAAAGCCTGCATCAGATTCCTGTCGGTCCGGTGCATGCCGGCATCATCGAGCCGGGGCATTTTCGATTCACCGCCTACGGCGAGACGATCGTCCGTCTCGAAGAGCGGCTCGGATATGTTCATAAGGGGATAGAGGCGCTCATGACAGGAGCAAGCCTCGACCGGGCGGTGCAACTTGCTGGGCGCACGTCCGGCGACAGCACAGTTGCCTATGCTTTCGCTTTTTCGCGGGCGGTCGAGGCCGCCATCCAGCTCGAGGTTCCACCGCGGGCCGCCTGGCTGCGCGCCCTGATGGCCGAGCTCGAACGGCTCGCCAACCATCTCGGCGACATCGGCGCGGTCTGCAACGACGCTGCGTTTCCACTCATGCATACGCATTGCGGCGTGCTGCGCGAGCGCATACTGCGCGCCGCCGACACCGCGTTCGGCCACCGCCTGATGCGCGACCGCGTCAAGCCCGGCGGCGTCACCACCGACCTGGAGGATGACGGGATCGTCGCCTTGCTGTCCCTGGTTGCAGAGATCCGCCAGAAGTTCCCGGTTTTGGTCGAGCTCTATGACAATACCGCATCACTTCAGGACCGGACCGTTGGCACCGGCATGCTCAGGCCGGAGCTTGCCCGCCAGTACGGTGCCGGCGGCTTTATCGGGCGGGCGTCGGGGCGCGGTTTCGACGTCCGGCGCGAGCTTCGCTACCCGCCCTATGACAGTCTCGTCTTTGATGTTCCGGTGCTCAGCGAGGGCGACGTCAATGCCCGCGTATGGATTCGCATTCGCGAGGTCGAACAGAGCCTGTCGCTCATCGAGCAGATCCTGGGCCAGCTGCCAGCTGGTCCGGTGCGCACCGAAATCTTGGACATTGGTGAGACACGCGAAGGGCTGGCTCTTGTTGAAAGTTTTCGCGGCGACGTGCTGATCTGGCTCCGCCTCGGCAAAAACGGCAGGATCGACCGCTGCCATATGCGCGACCCGTCCTGGTTCCAATGGCCGCTTCTGGAAGCCGCGATCGAAGGCAACATCGTCGCCGACTTTCCGCTCTGTAACAAGTCTTTCAACTGCTCCTATTCCGGTCATGATCTCTGAAGGCAGGCCATCATGCGCAAACTCCTCTTTGAAAGTCTGATCCGAGTGCCCCTGACCGAGCGAGCTCCGCCTCGTTCGGACGCCGCAATGGATGAGCTCGCTGCTGCCGTTGACAAAGCTGCCTGCCGGCATCTCGGCCACAGCCTGTCGATCCGCGCCGTCGACGCCGGCTCCTGCAATGGCTGCGAACTTGAGATGCACGCTCTCAACAATGCTTTCTACGACATCGAGCGCTTCGGGATCCGCTTCGTCGCTTCGCCGCGGCACGCGGATGTACTCCTTGTCACTGGACCGGTGACCAAGAACATGCGCGAAGCTTTGGAACGGACATATGACGCCACGCCTCATCCGAAATGGGTGGTCGCGTTGGGTAGCTGCGCGCGCGACGGCGGCTGCTTTGCTGATAGCTATGCTGTCGTTGGCGGCGTTTCGGCGGTCATACCGGTCGATCTCCATATTCCAGGCTGCCCGCCGCCACCGGCAGATATCCTTAAAGGCCTGCTGGCATTGCTCGAGCACGCAGACATGAGAGCGCCCACGTCGCGACGGTAATCAACATATTATCGCTTTATACTGATGTTTTATATATCAATGATAATAGTAATAACGTGACTTCTCATAGACTGACACGGAATCCCGATGATCACCGCCGCCCAGCTTCGTGCCGCCCGCGCACTCCTTGATATCGACCAGAAAACCATGGCCGAGATGGCCGGTGTTTCGCTGCCGACGATCCAGCGAATGGAAGCGAGCCTCGGCAATGTGCGAGGGATCGTCGACAGCCTCACCAAGGTCATCGAAGCGCTCAATCGGGCCGGTATCGAACTGCTCAGTGAATACACGCACAACGACGGTGGCGGACGCGGCGTTCGGTTCCGGCGCGCAGGGACGCCTTCGGGCGAACCTGGTTAGATCAGGGACGTCTCTCTCTCTCTCTCTCTCTCTCTCTCTCTCTCTCTCTCTCTCTCTCTCTCTTTCGATCTTGCGATCTTGGAATCCCGATGAGCCCGTGCTGGCACTTCCTCCTTCGTCCCTGCCTATCCGCGTGCTGCGGCAGAGCTCACTCATGATCCCGTATCTGCGCCGCCTGACCGGACGAGAACGAAGCGACAAGGCCGACGGGCACCTCGCTCGTTTTTTGACATTTGTCGCAGGCGCGGCCAATGCCGGTGGTTTTCTGGCGGTCCAGCAATACACCTCCCATATGTCCGGCATAGTTTCATCAATGGCCGACAATCTGGCGCTCGGCGATGTCGGGCTGGTGCTTTCCGGGTTGGGTGCCCTGTTGTCATTTGTCGCAGGAGCTGCCTGTTCGGCGATGCTTGTTAACTGGGGACGGCGTCAAGGTCTGCAGAGCGAGTATGCGTTTTCGCTCGTCCTGGAAGCTGCCCTGCTGATCTGCTTCGGCCTGCTCGGCGGCCACCTTGCGCGTCAGGAAGGACTGTTTGTGCCGACGACTGTCGTGCTCTTGTGCTTTATCATGGGATTACAGAACGCCATGATCACCAAACTGTCGCAAGCGAGGATCCGGACGACGCACATCACCGGCCTGGTCACCGACATGGGCATCGAACTCGGCAAGTTGTTCTACTGGAACGTGTCGCAGCGTAGCCCGGAGGCGCCATTTGTTCGGGCAGATCGTAACAAGTTGAAACTGCTGACATCGTTGGTCACACTGTTTTTTGTCGGAGGTGTCATCGGTGCAATGAGTTTCAAACATATCGGCTTCGCGGCGACGCTGCCTCTCGCGGTCATCCTGCTATTGCTCGCTGCAGTGCCGGTTCTGGACGACGTGTCTATCCGCGTGAGACGGCTTCGGTAATAAGCGGTATCGGCCTCTAATTGTAGGCGATCGTGTCGCCGTTACGCGGGCGTGTCAGAAAATACTGCTCATATGCGTAGGCGCCGTTTCCGGTAAAGCTGCCGAACAGCCCTGATAACATCGTGCCAAGCTTGTACTCGACGCGCGTCACAATCATCTGCACATCTACTTCCCGCAGGTCCTCGGGAATATCGATGGGTGAGGCCTGTCCGGCCGAGAGAGCCGTCGTGCCATAGGCCGACGACCAGGCGACCGTCGCGTGACCTTTCTTGTCGATGTCCACGACGCAAAGCAGGATGGTAAGGTGGTCGAGGTCGTAAGGCTGTAAGATCGAACTCACGCCGGAAAGAATACTGGACACGTCCGAACTGATCCAGGCCGTCTGCATCGAAATCATTTCGCCGGCGGTGGAAGCCATCTGGTTCACCTTCCTGCGGACAGCCAGTCCGTGGCCGAGGTCGGCCAATCCAGCAAGGAGAAGGAGGAGAACCGGAAGCAGCAGCGCGAATTCCACGGCGGATGCCCCAGCACGATCCTGCCAAAGCCGTCGCGGCGGGCACAATCTGACCCACCTTGCGAGAACCTGTATCATTGATGCTCTCCTTAGAAGGGTTCGTTGCGAAACAACACGGCAGCGCCAAGCACATAGCTGCCATCAACGAATGTCTGACTGGAGAGCGAATAGAGCTTTACCACCGGTGACCAGGGCAGAAATGCCTGCACGAGAACATAGTCGCTGCCATAACCGATGTTGAAACTCTCGGTGATTTTGACATTGCCATCGGAATCAGCAGGCATCATGCCGGATGCAGCCGAGATGTCGCTGACCACGTTCGCCACGACGAGCAAGTTGCTCTCACAGTTGAGAAGGTAGACCATATTGGCGCAGACCTCTGCCTTGAAGGTCGCAAGCGACGTCGCCTTTTCGGCGGCCTGCCCGGTTCTGATGAGCCGGGCGCTTTTGTGTACAGCGGCGTCGAGGGCGGTATCGACGAAGAACATCGCCGCGAGCTCGAGAATACCGAAAATGAGCATGAAAAGCGGAAGTGAGAGGATCGCGAATTCAATGGCCGCGGCGCCCCTTTTATCGCCGACAAGGCGGTGTAAAGATGAAGGGAGACGTCGCATCATTGTGTCAGCCGCACCGAGGTCAGGTACTGGGTGAAGAGCGTGGAGAGGCCGTCGGTGATCTCGTCTTCCGAGGCTGCTGATATGAAGAGGTCGGGCGAAGAGGCGCAGTCCTGCAAGGCAATTGGGATGTAATCCTGGCGGCTGATGCTGCCGCTAACGCCGCTGTGAAGGGTGCCGCCCCAGACGGAGTCCCAGCGACTGCCGGCCATGTTTTTTGCCAGCGTGGCGTCGTACCCCCAGTCATTCGGTATAGCCAGATATTCTGTATAGAGCACTGCAATCGTGGCGTTCTTGTCTTGCACCCCGGCGCACCAGTCGGGATTGAGTGGTGTCACCACTTTTCGAAGGTTGCCGAGGGATGTTGGGCTGCGAAGCGTCGTCAATTTTTTGTCTTGCAAAACCCAGTTTCGCTCCGATTGAACGCCGTCCGTTAGCAGGAGCACGAGTTTCATAGGACTGGAAGATGACGATCCGTCACCGCCTGTGCCGATTTTCTTGGCGAGTGTCGTCAGGGACGTGTCGAAATAGGTGGCTTCTTTCGAGCTGGCGCTTGTGAGGCCGCTGTCGTCATCGGATAGTTTCTTGCGAGCCGCACTGGTCGAATAGGTCGGCGCCAGGACCTCTGAAACATCTTCGCCCAGGCTATAGAGACCGACCCTGATCCTCTTGTGGTCGTCGTCGGCTTCATCGACCATGTCGAGCACTTCTTCGACGGCATCGAGCGCGACGTCGGAGCGGAGTTTGACGCCGAGCGCCTTGATATAGTCGTAGTACGTCGGCGACAATGTCACGCCGGTGGTCTTGTTCTTCACCGGATCGGCGGTGCTGTGACAGGCGAATTCACACGTGATGTTCGCATCACTGCGCAGCATCGCCTGGTCCGCGGATGTCGAGGCGAGAAGCATCGAAGCCGACTTGTCGATAACGATGTGAACGTCGAGGTAGGACGTCGCCGGTCCCTTGATGGCGCTAGTAACCCCGACGGGAACCGATTCAATATTCGCGATCGTCATGATGGTGGTCGGCACGGTTCCCGTGGCGGATGCCGTGATGGTGTGGCCCGTCTGATCAATCTTGACGCCGGCGATGTCGTAGCTGGAGTCGCTCTTGTCCGCTTGGGCCTCGAACCAATCAATGACCTTTTGCTCGAGCTTCTTTTCGTCATAAGTGTCGATCTGTTTGATGGCGGCAACCAGGGCGGCGTCGAGATCGGCCTGCATCTTGCTTTGGACATTGTATGCGCGCGTGTAGTCCAGGCTTGCGCCAACTGCTAGGATCATCGGCACGGTACAGATCGCAGCCGAGATGGCGACATTGCCCCGCCTGTCGGCGATCATCGACTTCATCCATGAAGCGAGGCGATTGCAACCAGAGGCAAGAGCGGATTTCATTACGCCGTGGACCTTTTCAGCTTGTTGAAGGCCGATGATCCACGATGAAGCTTATTCATCAGTCAACGATGATATGCCCATACTAGCCAGATAACGCAGCATTATCCGGTCCGCGCCAGAAAAAAGCGCGCTGATTCCGTTTCGGCTCCAGCTCTTTATGCTTGCGGACAAAATCAGGGACGTCTGACATCGTCTCAACGTTTCCTGGCCGGGAAGGGCGCGGAGATGAAGGCTGGCGCCCGGTTGCGATAATGACTTCAGGAAGGCGCGCCGCTGACAGATATCTGCAAGCGCGCGTTTTCGCTGACCGGCCGCATCCTCCCCTCATGATGTTTTTCGCTTATTATGGATATAAGTTGCGCAAATGGGCCGATGCTGCCGTCGATATTGCGTGCGGGCCTATATTCAACTCAACTTAATCGTATGATAATTGGAGGTTGGCGGTCTGCACCATGCGGCCCGGTCCTATCGCTCGAGTTCCCTAGGGGCTCTTTCTTTTTTGGAGCTCTGATGAGGTACGTTACTCATTCTGCCTTCCGTATCGTGGAAGCCGATGCTGACGAGATGTCGGAGCACTATGCGAAGACATTGTCCCCCGCCCAAGTGGAGCCCCTGAAGCCGCGCCAACGAACCTCTGTCGAAGACCGGCATTACACCGCCGGCCGCTACAGCGTGTGGAACGGGAGATGCCATTCCGGCATGAAGGTTGCGCTCGCGGGTGCGCCAGACGCCTACGTCCTCTACCTCCCGTCCTCGGGCGCCATGGAGATAGATGTCGGCCGGCACCGCGTCGTATCTACGGCGACGACCGGCTTTTTTGGTGACATGTCGCGCTTCGAAAAGCTGGTACTGCATGAAGACCGGAGCCATATCGGCATGGCATTCGAAAAATCGGCGATGATACAGCAACTGAGCGAACTGCTGGACGGGCCAGTCACGGACAGCATCGAATTTGCCGGCACGGTTGATCTTACAACGGTGAAAGGCTCACGGTTGGCGGCGCTTGGAACCCTTGTCTGGAATTGCCTTGACGACGATGATGCCGACCAGCTGTCGCCCGTCGCCATCGAGCGTCTGTTTCAGACCATGATGACCGTGCTTCTGGAGGTGGTTCCGAACAACTACATGCCGCGGCTGACACGACCGGTTTCTCCCGCTGTCCCCAGACGATTAAAGAGAGCGATCGAGTATATGTATGCCAGCGTATCGCGCTCGATAACCGTCGCGGATATCGCGCGCGAAGCCGGCACCAGCGTGCGCGCGTTGCAAACTTCTTTTCAGCAGTTCAAAGCCACCACGCCGTTGAATTATTTGCGGATGATCCGACTTGAAGGCGCTCGAAAAGCCCTGGCGGACGATGCCAATTCCCTGTCTATCGCCGATATCGCACGGAACTGGGGGTTTTCACATATGGGTCGCTTTGCGGCAGCCTACTATGAAGCCTTTGGAGAAACGCCTTCAGAGACAGCCAAGATGCGCTGGAGTGAAACGAAGAAACGCAGCATGGCAGAGTAGGGAACTTGCGCATCGCGCCCGCCATGCCTGCAGCCTGATTAAAGGGCCTCGCGCGGCCATCATGAACGACGGACAAAACGGAAACCGCCCATCGCGGTAACAAGATCGATGGGCGGGTATCACTTTCAGGCATGCGCCCTTCATGGCCGCCGCCGAATGGTTAACAGAATCCCACTCGCGGGACGCTGATGTGACTGGCGGAGCGCCATCTCGCGGCGGTCAGAATCTTCCGGAAGGCCAATCGTGATTGGACTTATTCCCTCGTCCGAGTCACGCTGAAGAAAGAAAGAAAGAAAGGCCGGAGCATCAATCGTTCAATGGAGGGCGAAATGAAGCACCATGAATTCGACCAACTGCAGAATCTTGCCAGGATCAACCAGGATTACCCCCATCACGTCATGCCGCGCGACAAGCGTCTGCAACGTTGGGCGGAACTCCTCGAAGCAGACCCGCAGCGGCTTCTGTCGACGCTGCACGAAACCGAATATCAACCGCACGCCGTGCGCGCTGCCCTGCACTGCGACAACTCGGCGATCTCGGTTGCTTTCAACGATCCTGTCCTTCGGGCCGCCGGGATGAAAAACGACACCTACGGAGAAGCGAAACGGTTTTTCGAACTGTCCGACAGGCAATTGCACAGAATCGTCTGCTACTGCCATTTCGGCGCGACGGTCAGCGCTGACACGACCGCTCGCTATATCCGGGCAAAGCATGTTGACAGGCAGGAGGGCATTTGGGCTCGCCTGCGCGACATGTTCGTTGGCTAAGGCGGCAAGGTGGCGTTGTCGGCTGATCCGCTAAGCCATTGCGGAGGCGTCCGAGAAGAAGTCGGACATTTCCTATACGGATCGCGCGTCTTGGCCGGATGAAAAGGCCCGGTGCGGATGTTGTTCTGCCTCGATGAGAGGCGACCCTCGGCTCACCAACTCGTCGAGTAGCGGCGCGAATGCTGTTACAGACGAGAAGGGTCGGTGTGTTGCCAGTTGCCAATCGGCTGCCTTGAAGAACCGTCAAAGCAGCGCATCCAATCGTTGGCGTCGGTGTTCTGAAAAACAATCGGCATTACCAGCGTCGCTTGCAGCCCGATACCTTATTGGTTGAAGAGAGATGCCAAGGAATTGGCGGTCCCCTCCTATTCACTTTGTCTGAAATTGCGAATCCGATCGAAGAGAACGGCAAGCACGATGGCGCCGCCGATAAACGTGCCTTGCCAGAAAGCGTTGATTCCCAGCAAGCCGAGGCTGTTGCGGATCACCTCAATCAATGCTGCCCCGATCAACGCGCCGAAGGCGGTACCGACGCCACCGGCGAGATTGGCGCCGCCGATGACGGCAGCGGCAATGACCTGGAGTTCCATTCCCGCACCGATGTTCGTCGTGACAGCGCCGAGCCAGCCGGTTTGAATGATGCCGGCGACCCCCGCCGACAGGGCGGAAATCATGTAGACGGCAACCTTGATCCGTTGCACGGGAACGCCGGTGAGCGTGGCAGCGTGCTCATTGCCGCCGATAGCAAAGACGTAGCGGCCAAATCTGGTCCAGCGCAGCACGAAGCCGGTGAGGAGCGCCAGCACGATCATGTAGAGGACCGGGTTTGCGATACCGAAGAACCATGCGCCGCCGCCCAATGCCAGCAATTTGTCGTGATCCGGCCCGAACTGGAAGACGACCGTATTGTTGGACGCAACCATCGCTAGGCTGCGGGCAATCGAAAGCATGCCGAGCGTAACGACGAATGGCGGAAAGCCCAGATAGGCGATCAGTACGCCGTTGAACGCTCCGACGACAAGAGCCGTGCCGATCGAGGCGGCGATGCCTACCTCGATGCTGTAGCCGGCATGCATGACAACCGCCAGCACCATGCTGCACAGGCAAAGCACCGATCCCACCGACAAGTCGATCCCGCCGGTAATGATGACGATCGTCATGCCGAGCGCAATGATTGCAACAAAAGTGACGTTGCGTGTGATGTTGTAAAGGTTCTTCGCAGTGGCAAAGGAGTCGGTGGCGAAGGAGAGGAAAATGCAGGCGAGGATGACAGAGAGCAAGATCCAGATCGTCTGACTGCCAAGTATCGCCCCGAGCCAGTTCTGCTGCTTTTGTTTGATCGTCTGATCAAGGGTAATTGTCATCGTCGACCTTCGTTTCCAGCGGGGTACCGTTAGGTTGCTTTGCTCATACCTGTTCGATCGCGCCCGTAATGAGCCCTGTTACTTCCTCAGGCGAACTTGCCGCAATCGGCTTGTCGGCGACCTTCCTGCCGCGCCGCATCACGATGACGCGGTCGGCGACGTCAAAGACGTCCGGCATGCGGTGACTGATCAGGACGACGGCGATGCCCCGGTCGCGCAAGTGGCGGATCAGGTTGAGCACCTCCGCCACCTGCCGCACCGAGATGGCCGCTGTTGGCTCGTCCATCAGCACGATCTTCGCCTCGGAGAGCATGGTGCGGGCGATCGCGACCGCCTGTCGCTGGCCGCCCGACATCTGCTTGACGAGGTCGCGCGGGCGCGTCTCCGACTTCAATTCCTTAAAGATCTCGCCGGCGCGCCGGTACATTGTCTTGTAGTCCAGAACCTTCAGGGGCCCGACGCCGCGGCGCAACTCGCGCCCAAGAAACACATTCGCCGCCGCGGTTAGATTATTGCACAGCGCAAGGTCCTGGTGAACAATCTCGATGCCATGCTGGCGCGCTTCCACTGGGCGGTGAAGGGCGAGTTCGCGGCCGTCCATGTGCATGGTCCCGTGGCTCGGCCTAAAATTGCCGGCGATCATCTTGACCAAGGTGGATTTGCCGGCTCCGTTGTCGCCCATGAGGCCAACCACCTGGCCCGCCTCGAGGACAAACGAAACATCATTGACCGCCTGGATGGCGCCGAAATGTTTGGAAATGTTGGTGAGTTCGAGAACTGCCACCAGCCTTCTAGCCTCCCAAGCCCGCACTTGCCCGTGGAGCCATCGCGCATCGCCTTCCCGATTTTCTTCCCGGGAGAACGGTCGCAAAATCCCGCGGCAGCGTCAACCAATTGTACTATGGATCAAACTATATCTCATCATGTCTCATTTGTAGTATAAATATCCATTGACGTGCGTAGTGCACGGATATTAGCTGTTTCCGGGAGGAGAGCATGCTTATCCTTGTTACCGGTGCTACGGGCAAGGTCGGGCGGCGCTTCATTGCTGGGCTGCTTGACGATCCGCGATTTTCGAATGCGCGCATACGTGCCCTTTGTCATAACCGGTTGTGCGATGAGACCGACCGGGTTGAAGTGATGCGCGGTTCGGTCGCCGATCGAGCTGTCGCGACCGCGGCAATTGCCGGCGTTACCCATGTCGTGCATCTCGCCACCTGCAAGGAGACGCCGTCTGACGTCATGGACGTGACGGTCAAGGGCCTCTTCTGGCTGCTCGAGGCGTTTCGCCTAAGCACCACCGCGCGCCAGTTCGTCCTCATCGGCGGCGATGCCGGGATTGGCCATTTTTACTATCGCCATGATGGACCGATTACCGAGGACACGCCACACAGCGCCTATCCGGGAAGCTACGCCTTGTCCAAGGTGCTGGAAGAGGTGATGCTGGAGCAGTTCGGTATCCAGTATGACTTGAACGGTTGTTGTCTGCGTGCGCCGTGGATCATGGAAAAGGATGACTTCAGATACACGTTGTCCTTTGGCGATGACGTGTTCGGCGGGCCTGACTGGAAAACACTCGTTCCGGAAGCCGACGCGAGGCGTTACGCCATCGAAGGCACTGTGCCATTGCTGCGCGATGCCGACGGACGCCCGCTGAAGCGCAACTTCGTGCATGTCGATGATCTGGTCGGCGCCATATTGGCCGCCATCGACAATCCGCGCGCGAAGCGGCAACTCTTCAACATCAGCATGGACCGGCCTGTCGACTACGGTGAAGTCGCCGGCTACCTCGCCCGCAGCCGCGGCCTCGATTCGGTCGATATACCGAGCCAGTTCCATTCGAACTGGATGGACAACAGCAAGGCCAAGTACCTGCTGGATTGGCGACCCGATTACGATCTGGAATTGCTTATCGACTCGGCCTGGAAGTACGAGCGCTCACAGGATGACCCTCGCATCGTCTGGTATCCGGGTTGATGTGTGGCGGGCACGCCGTGCCCGCCTGTATCAAGGGAGGAAGGCATGAGGAAGATACTATTGCTAAGCGTTGCCGTTCTGGCGCTTTGTGCCGGACAGGCTTTGGCCAAAAAGCAGCTTGTCATCGTCGTGAAGGGGCTCGATAACCCGTTCTTCGAGGCAATCAACCAGGGTTGCCAGAAATGGAACAAGGAAAACCCGGACTCGGAATACGAATGCTTCTACACCGGCCCAGCCTCGACCTCGGATGAGGCCGGAGAGGCGCAGATCGTCCAGGACATGCTGGGCAAGGCCGACACCGCGGCGATCGCCATCTCGCCGTCCAACGCCAAGCTGATCGCCCAGACGCTGAGGACCGCCAATCCGACGGTTCCGGTGATGACGCTGGACGCGGATCTTGCCGCCGAAGACTCTGCGTTGCGCAAGACCTATCTCGGCACCGACAACTACTTGATGGGCGCGCGCATTGGCGACTACATCAAGAAAGCCAAGCCAAACGGTGGCAAGATCTGCACGATCGAAGGCAATCCGGGCGCTGACAACATTCTACGTCGCGCCCAAGGCATGCGCGATACGCTGACCGGGCAGAAGGGGCTGGCGGAACTGAAGGGCGAAGGCGGTTGGACCGAGGTCGCCGGCTGCCCAGTCTTCACCAATGACGACGGGGCGAAGGGCGTCCAGGCGATGACCGACATCCTTGCCGCCAATCCCGATCTCGACGCCTTCGGCATTATGGGCGGCTGGCCGCTGTTCGGCGCACCGCAGCCCTATCGCGATCTGTTCAAGCCGATGGCTGAAAAGATCGCCAGCAATGAGTTCGTCATCGGCGCTGCCGACACGATCGGCGACGAAGTGGCGATCGCGCGCGAAGGCCTGGTCACGGCACTCGTCGGCCAGCGCCCGTTCGAGATGGGATACAAGGCACCCTCGGTGATGCTGGACCTGATCGCCGGCAAGCCGGTTGAAGATCCCGTTTTCACGGGTCTTGATGAATGCACCAAGGATACCGTCGACACCTGCATTCAGAAGTAATCGAGCCGTTCGGAGCGCCTCAGCCCATGGGCGCTCCGAACGGCCACGATGATTTTGAGACGACTGGAACCAAGGACAGCGACCGCCAACGGGGACCCGGCACGTTCTCCAGCCGCATGGACAATTTTCACGAGCGCCATTCCAGGCAGGCACGATGCGGGACAGGGTGTTGCCTAAGGTCGGCACCGGCACCATGTCCGACGTAGCGTCGAGCTGACGACGGCGGCCGACATTCGCAAAAACATCTCTTTTGTGCAACGCATATAAAATGGCACGGTACTTGCGTTTCCGGATCTAGAGCGCGGGCGGAGTTGCATCGGCATGAAAAACGCCAGCCCATCCGATGAACAAGGCCGGATCAGCCTATTTCTTCGGCAAAACGTCGATTGATTGATAGCCAGGAGCAAATGACAGCATATTCGGTAGTTCTGGGGCGCGAGCGCCATGTTTTTCAGGATCTGAAATCGGTAATGGCATGTGCCTCACCGCTAAAGTCGGGCGATGTGCTGGCGGGGATCGCAGCATCAAGCAATGAACGGCGGGTGGCTGCTCGCTACCTGCTGGCGGATATGCCGATCAGGACGTTTCTGAATGACCTTCTCATACCCTATGAGGCCGACGAGGTCAGCCGGTTGATCATCGACCGCCACGACCTGGCCGCGTTTGCGCCGGTTTCGCACATGACAGTCGGTGAGTTTCGCGATTGGCTCCTCTCCTACGAAGCCACGACCGAAAGGCTGGCTGCGCTTGCGCCGGGCCTTACCCCGGAAATGGTCGCGGCGGTCTCCAAGCTCATGCGCAATCATGACCTGATCACGGTTGCCGGAAAATGCAGCGTGGTCACCGCTTTCCGCTCCACCATCGGCCTGCCCGGCAGGCTTTCGAGCCGTCTCCAGCCCAACCATCCGACCGACGACCCGGAAGGCGTAGCCGGTTCGACACTGGACGGGCTGCTTTACGGGGTCGGCGATGCCGTGATCGGCATCAACCCGGCCACGGACAATCTCGATGCCTGCACCCGATTGATGGTTCTCTTTGACAGGCTGCGCGAACGGTTCGAGATACCCACCCAATCCTGCGTGTTGACGCACGTCACCACCTCCATCAAAGCAATCGAGGCAGGCGCGCCGCTCGATCTGGTTTTCCAGTCGATTGCCGGCACCGAGGCTGCCAACACCGGTTTCGGGGTCGATCTGGCCGTTCTCAGGGAAGGTCAGGAGGCCGCGCTTTCGCTGAACCGCGGCGCCGCCGGCAACAATGTGATGTATCTGGAAACCGGCCAGGGCAGCGCACTGTCGGCCGATGCCCATCACGGCGTCGACGAGCAGACGATCGAAGCCCGTGCCTATGCCGTCGCGCGCGAATTCAAGCCGTTGCTCGTCAATACGGTGGTCGGCTTTATCGGGCCGGAATATCTCTACGACGCCAAGCAGATCATCAGGGCAGGCCTCGAGGATCATCTTTGCGGCAAGCTTCTCGGCGTGCCGATGGGGGTCGACGTCTGCTACACCAACCATGCCGAAGCCGACCAGGACGACATGGACAATTTGATGGTGCTGCTCACCGTCGCAGGCGTCAATTTTCTGATCGCCGTCCCGGGCGCCGATGATGTCATGCTCAATTACCAGAGCCTGTCCTATCACGATATCGTCGGCTTGCGGCACCAGTTTTCCCGCCCGCCCGCGCCGGAGTTTGAAGCCTGGCTTGAGCGCATGGGCATGCTGGACCGGAAGGGCCGGCTGGCACCCGCCGGATCTACCGGCGCCTTTTCCCGCAACCTTCTGGACTACAGGGCGTCTGCATGACAAAGGCGATTGAACGCGACCCGTTTGCACGGTTTCGCGATGTTACGAGAGCACGCATCGGGCTTGGCAGATCCGGCGATGCCATTCCAACCAGGGCGATTCTCGATTTCCAGTTGGCGCATGCCCGGGCGCGGGATGCGGTGCATGGGCAGGTCGATTTTACGGCTCTCGCCGATGAACTTGCCCCCGTACCGAGCATTCGGGTTCGATCGCGCGCCAAGGATCGCACGGTCTATCTCGCCCGTCCGGATCTGGGCCGCCAGGCAAACAGTGCGGATCTTCCCGAGCCAGGCGAACGCCACGATATCGCGTTCATCATTGCCGACGGTCTTTCGGCCGCAGCAGTTGAGCGGCACGCGGTTCCACTGTTCAAGGCCTGCATGAAACGTCTCGGTGGGTTCAGTGTCGCCCCGGTCATACTGGGCGAGCAGGCCCGCGTGGCCTTTGGCGATGAGGCCGCAGCGGCCCTTGGCGCAGAAATCGCCATCGTCCTGATCGGCGAGCGGCCGGGGCTCAGCGTGCCGGACAGCCTTGGTGCCTATATCACGTTCCGTCCGCAATCAGGTCGGCGCGATAGCGAGCGCAACTGTATTTCGAATATCCATGCCGACGGCCTGAGCTATGAGGCCGCCGCGGGCAAAATCGTCTGGATTGTCGGGGAGGCGCTTCGCCTGCAACTGACCGGCGTGGATCTCAAGGAGAACGCCGAAGGCGCCACAGAAGCGCTACCAAAATCAAAATCATAATCCGTTCAAAAAATAGGGGAACAATTATGTCTGAATCCGGACCCACGCTCGCCAAAAGCCTGACTGGACTGCATTTGTGGGGCTTGGCAGTCGGCCTCGTCATATCGGGTGAATATTTCGGCTGGAGCTACGGCTGGGCTGCCGCTGGCACACTCGGCTTCCTGATCACCACGATCCTGATTGCCGTCATGTACACAACCTTCATCTTCTCGTTCACGGAACTGACGACGGCCATTCCACATGCCGGTGGACCATTTGCCTATGCGCTGCGGGCTTTCGGTCCGCTGGGCGGTTTCCTGGCCGGCTTTGCGACACTGGTGGAATTCGTGTTTGCTCCGCCGGCGATCGCGCTTGCCATTGGTGCCTATCTCAATGTGCAATTTCCCGGGCTTGACCCGAAAGTGGCGGCAGTCGGCGCCTATGTCGTCTTCATGGCGCTCAACATCGTTGGCGTCACCATCGCCGCGACGTTCGAACTGCTTATCACCATCCTTGCGATCGCCGAATTGCTGATCTTCATGGGCGTCGTCACGCCGGGCTTCTCCTTTGCCAATTTCGCGGCCAACGGCTGGGCTGGCACCTCAGAATTTTCGATTGGCGCGATCGGCGGGATTTTCGCTGCCATCCCCTTCGCCATCTGGTTTTTCCTGGCGATCGAAGGCGCTGCCATGGCGGCCGAGGAGACCAAGAACCCGACCCGCACTGTGCCGATTGCCTATATTGCGGGCATCCTCACTCTCGTTTTCCTTGCCTTCGGCACGATGATTTTTGCTGGCGGTGTGGGCGACTGGCGCACGCTGTCCAATATCAACGATCCGCTGCCGCAGGCGATGAAAGTTGTGGTGGGCGAATCCTCCGGTTGGCTGCATATGCTGGTCTGGATAGGCCTTTTCGGCTTGATTGCGTCTTTCCATGGCATCATCATGGGCTACTCGCGGCAGATCTTTGCGCTGGGCCGCGCCGGCTATCTGCCGGAAGTCCTGGCAAAGATCCATCCGAAGTTCCGCACGCCCTATCTCGCCGTTCTTGCCGGCGGCGCGGTCGGCATAGCCGCCATCTTCTCCGACAGCCTCATACAGATCGGCGGATTGCCTCTGACGGCCAATATTGTCACCATGTCGGTGTTCGGGGCGATCATCATGTACATCGTCTCCATGGCATCGCTGTTCAAGCTTCGCCGCGCCGAACCGGAGCTTGCCCGTCCGTTCAAGGCATGGGGCTATCCCGTTGTGCCAGCCATAGCCCTCGGACTGGCTCTCGTCGCCCTGGCCGCGATGATCTACTATAACTTCCTGATTTTCGTGATCTTCCTCTCCATGGGCGTAGTGGCTTTCGGTATCTGGCGCCTGTTTTCGGGCGGTGTTGCGAAGGAAGCTGTAGCGTCAGCCTGACGAGGCTTCCTGTTGGCAAAACGTCGAAAATGGCCGCATCGGAAACGAATGCGGCCATTTTCGTGGGATAGTTACTGGCGACGCTGCGGCCAGTTTTACCCAATTCCGCGTGCGTCAGCAGGTGGACTTCGCTGCCAGCTTTACGCCCAGTGATCTGGCATCATGCGGTATCCAGAACAGCAATCGCGTCCTGATTGTCGCTTGCGACCACCGGACAAATGACATGCCCCGGCCGAAAAGGTCTGCAGCGACGACCAGGCCCTGCCGATGTGCTCTTCAAGGCGGCGGTTGTACACGGGGGTATCTCCGCGCACGACTTTTTGCGAACCATCCAGGTCAGGCTGCGCTGGTTTTACGCAATGCCTGGTTTCAATTGGAACCGAACGTAGTGAAGGTTGTGATGGAGTGCCCGGCTGCAAAGGCAGCGTCCAAGTTTGAACTTGGCTACGTCCTGTGCTGACCCTGAGGCTACCGTTCATTCGACAAAAACTGCTTGAAACGGTCGGATTTTGGGTTCCGAAAAATCTCGCCGGGATCGCCTTCTTCCTCGACTACGCCTTTATGCAGGAACACAACTCTATTGGATACGTCGCGTGCAAACGCCATCTCGTGAGTGACGACGAGCATCGTCCGGCCTTCTTCGGCCAGAGAGCGCATGACCTTCAGGACTTCACCAACAAGCTCCGGATCAAGTGCAGATGTCGGTTCGTCGAAGAGCATGACCTTTGGCCGCTGCGCGAGCGCACGCGCGATTGCCGCCCGTTGCTGTTGGCCGCCGGACAGGTGTGCTGGATAGTAATTTCTTTTGTCGGCGATACCGACCCGCTCGAGCAATGCCTCCGCCTCTTCAACGCATTCGGCGCGATTGCGCCTTTGCACATGCACGGGTGCTTCGATCACGTTCTCTAGTATCGTCATGTGAGACCAGAGGTTGAAGCTCTGGAACACCATTCCGATGTGTTCGCGAAGGCGGTCAACCTGCCGCCGATCGGCCGGCTGAGTCCTGTGACGCCCCTTCTTCAGCGCGAACATTTCGCCACCAATACGGATTTCACCGCTGTCGGGAACTTCGAGCATGTTGATGCATCTCAGCATCGTCGACTTTCCGGATCCGGACGAGCCGAGAATCGAGATCACGTCGCCTTCCTGAGCTTCCAGGGAAATCCCTTTCAAAACTTCAAGTGGACCAAAGCATTTACGCAGATCCTTAACTGAGACGGCGGCCATGCCATTCCTATTGTCGGCCGTTGGAAATATTCCCCTGTCAGACATGTGCACTCCCGTTTATGTCAAGGATGGTGGCCTCATACGAAGATGAGGCGAGAGCCAGAATTCGATGATCATCAGCAACCGCGTGACGAGGAAGGTAACGGCGAGATAAATCGCACCGGCGACAATGAAGACCTCAAAGGCTCGGAAGCTGTCGGCAATCAGCTTTCCCGCAAGGCCGGTGACTTCCATAATGGTGATAACAGACGCCAGCGCGGTTGCCTTGAGCATCAAGATGACTTCGTTGCCGTAGGCTGGAAGCGCCTGCCGGATGGCGATTGGCAAGACGATGCGCCTGAACAGCAGCGGGCCCGACATGCCGCAGGCACGGGCTGCCTCCACCTGCTGAACGGAAACCGCCTGTAATCCTCCGCGGAATATCTCGCTTGAATAGGCCGCTGTGTTTAACGTCAGTGCGATCACTGCACACCAATAGGGCTCACGAAAGATTACCCAAAGCCCCAGTTCCTGCAGCAGCGGCCGGAATTGTCCAAGGCCGTAGTAGATCAAAAACATCTGCACGAGCAGCGGCGACCCTCGAAAGACGAAGACGTAGCCCCGCGTGAAACCACGGCCGATCGGCCCCCCGACCACCGCAACGAGGGAAATGACAAGAGCGAGGATACCGCCGGCGAGAATGGATGTCGCGGCAAGCTCCAATGTGAGCGGGAGACCTGGCAGCAGGGTGAGAAACGTGTCCCACATGAAGGCGACGTCCATTACAAAGCCCTCCGGGTGCCACGCAGGGTTCTCGTTTCCAAGTGGCGGAAAACGTTCGAGGATGCCCACGTGATGACGAGATATAGAACGACGGCGGTCAGGTAGAACTCGAAAGGCCGCCTGGTCGAACCGGCCGCGATCTGAGATTGACGCAGGAGTTCGACGAGTCCTGTAACGGAAATAAGCGCCGATTCCTTCAGCACGAGCTGCCAGGTATTGCCCAAACCAGGGACGGCGTAGCGGAGAACCAGCGGCGCGATGATGCGACGAAACTTCGGCCAAGGCCGCATCCCGACAGCACTCGCCGCCTCAAGCTCGCCGCCAGCAACGGACTTGAAAGCGCCGCGAAACACTTCGGATTGATAAGCCGCCGAAACGACGCCGAGAGCCAATGTGCCGGTAAGGAAAGCCGGCATGCCAATGAATCCTTGGTAGCCAAAGAGGCCGCCGACATACCCAAGAAATGCGCTCCCGCCGAAATAGAACAGGTAGATGACAAGAAGATCCGGCACACCGCGCAGGATGGTCGTGTAACCATCCGCTAGCCACCGCAGAACCACGTAGCGCGATAGTTGCATGAAAGTGATGACCGATCCAAGGATCGTACCCGTCAGGAAACCGCAAACGGAGACCCCCAGGGTCATAGCCGCCGCACTCAGCAGCAATGCACCCCAACCGGTTACGCCAAACCCGACGAGCACCGAATATCTGTCAATGAGCTCCATATATATCCTGGCCTCTCTGCGCCTGGCGAGTTAATCCGCAGCCCGTCGATGCGCCCAAATACGCTGCAGCTTCGACATGTTCTTGAGTGAACTCTGAACGTGCGCTCGCGCAGCCGCCTCGGCCGCCTCTGGATCGCGCGCGCAAATGGCATCGGAGATAGCGCGATGTTCGTCCAAATCGGTGTGTTCAAGATCCACCCACAGAACCTCGAGCCACAGCGCCAGCCGCAGTTGTTGATACACCTGGTCGCTTAACCGAACGAGCGCATCGTTGCGCGTCGCCTCGAGGATTACCCGGTGGATGTAGAGCCCGAGATCGAGGTTTCGCGCCGCATCGGAAGGCGTGTCGTTCGCACTCTCCTTGAGTTCGACCATCTGCACGATGACGCCGCGGAGCCTGTCGAGGTCCTCGTCCGTCGCCGTGGCGCATGCCAGCCGGGCCGCACACACATCGAGCGCCTCTCTGACAACAAGAAGATTGCAGAACGCGGTGATATCCAAATCCGAAACTGTGTAGCCAAGGTTTCTTTGGCCAACGACCAGACCTTCCTCTTCGAGCTTCATCAGCGCTTCACGAAGCGGCGTTCGGCTTACCCCAAACCTCTTTGCAAGCGTATTTTCAGATAGTCGTTCGGACGGGCGGAGTTGCCCGGTAAGGATCAAATCCTTCAGTTGAGCATATGTCGTTTCACGCAGCGAGCCGCGCGGCTCGTTTTTACTGAGTGCCAAGCCAATCCCCTTTCATCGTCCCCGGACCCGAAAATCCAGGCCTCTGCGAAGACGATATCTTTTTTCCTCTTGCAGGATCAAGCGGAATACGAATATGTATACAATGTTGCCCACAACATTCAATCGAATTTTGTCGACAAGTGACTGACGGTACAACCGAACGGGCATAGGGACGAACGGAGGGCTTGCATGCCGGAGATATTATCGATCGAGGAACTCCGAGCCCGGTATGAGAACGCATCCGGGGCTGACATTTTCGATCCAGAGTTTCGCAAAGTTGCGGACCTGGTCTTCGGGGAAGGCGATAACCGCCAGGCACCCTATTGCGGGGTTCCAACTTTGCTGAAGGCCCCTCTTCGGCAAGATGCCACTCCTCGTTTTGCAGACATCGATGTCGCGCTTCTGGGGATCCCATTGGATCTAGGCGTAACGAACCGCCCGGGCGCACGTTTCGGTCCTCGCGCCGTTCGCAACGTCGAGAGAGTCGGGCCCTATGATCACGTGCTGCGCTCGGTTCCCGCGGCGCACCTCCGCGTCGCAGATGTGGGTGATGTGCCCTTTCGCAGCCGATTTGATCTGACCAGTTCGCACGAGGATATAGAGCGGTATGTTCGAAGTATCGTCGAGGCTGGGGTCGTGCCGCTCTCGGTCGGCGGTGATCACTCGATAGGACTGCCATTGCTTCGCGCCGTTGGCCGCGATCGTCCGGTTGGCATGATCCACATCGATGCTCATTGCGATACGAGCGGCTCGTTTGAGGGCTGCAAGTTTCACCATGGCGGTCCGTTCCGACAAGCCGTGCTCGACGGCGTGTTGGATCCCCGCCGGACCATACAGATCGGTATTCGCGGCAATTCGGAATATCTCTGGGAGTTCTCCTACGCCTCTGGAATGACAGTTATTCACGCCGAGGAGGTTGAGGAACTCGGCATCAAACGCGTGATCGAAAAAGCCCGCGCGATAGCAGGCGATGGCCCAACCTATGTCAGCTTTGACGTCGACGCCCTGGATCCGGCCTTTGCGTCGGGTACCGGCACACCGGAAATCGGCGGGCTCACCTCAACGCAGGCGCTTGGCATCCTTCGCGGTCTGTCCGGTCTCGACATTGTCGGCGGTGACGTTGTCGAGATCGCCCCTCAATACGATCCGACAACGAACACGGCGCACGCCGCCGCGCAAGTTTTGTTCGAACTCCTCTGCCTTGCCGCAGAGGCGATAAGGATCCGCGTGTCCGGCAGGATTGAGCCCTCACGCTGATCAAAAGCAACCGCCGCTCGACAACGAGCGGCAAACCAAAAAGGGGAATAAAATGAAGAAAAGCAAACTTGCACTCGCCAGCCTCGTTCTTGGCATCATTGCTGCGAGCAGCGCCCATGCCCAGAGCAAGCCAACCGAGATCACCATTGCCACTGAAGGCGCCTACGAGCCCTGGAATTTTACCGGGCCCGACGGGAAGCTTGCCGGCTTTGAAGTCGATCTCGCCAATGATCTTTGCGCACGCATGAAAATCAAATGCAACATTGTTGCGCAGGACTGGGACGGGCTCATCCCATCGCTGACTGCCAAGAAGTTCGATGCCATCATGGCATCGATGATCGTCACCGAGAAACGCCTTGCCGTCATCTCTTTCAGCGAGCCTTACGCTCCAACCGCGGCAGCCATGATGGTTGAAAAGTCCGGCCCGCTCGCAAATCTGCCCGGCACCGGAACGACTGTCGACCTCGCAGGCGACAAAACAAAGGTCGAACAAGAAATGCAGCCCCTTCGCGACGCCCTGAAAGGCAAGGCGGTTGGCGCGCAGGTCTCCACGGCAAACGTGGCTTTCCTTGACACTTATTTCAAGGGTGTCGTCGACCAGCGCGAATACAAGACCGTCGAGCAACACGACCTCGATCTGCAGGCGGGTCGCATCGACGCTGTCGTGGCACAAAAGACATCGCTGACCGCGACGCTCTCGAAAGAGGACTTCAAGGACTACACGATTGCTGGGCCAACCTTCACCGGCGGGGTTTTCGGTCAAGGAATTGCTGCCGGCCTGCGCAAGGACGACACCGAACTGAAAGCGATGTTCGATGAAGCGATCGGCGCCGCAAAGGCTGATGGCACAATCAACAAGCTCTCGAAAAAATGGATGAAGATCGGCCTCGAATAATCGACCGATCCCCTTCCGACCCGAAAAACTACGGCCGTCGAGCGCTCAAGCTGCTCGGCGGCGGCATGAGACTGCTGCGAGTTTTCAACGCGCCTAGATCACCACTGGAGGGCTATCGTGACCATTCTTCTCAATTCCCTGGAAGCGCGCGACGCGGCGTTTGTCCTTCATCCGTATACCAATGCGTCACAGCATTTGAAGGACGGCCCGCTTGTCATTTCCAAGGGTGAAGGAATCTACATTATCGACAGCGACGGCAATAAGTATATCGAAGGTCTCGGTGGACTGTTCTGCGCTTCGCTTGGCTTTAGCGAGCAACGGCTCGTCGACGCTGCCACACGGCAAATGCAGGAATTGCCGTTCTATCACAGCTTTGGTGGCAAGTCGCATGAGACGGCCATCGAACTCGCAGAGCGGCTGATCCGCCTGGCTCCGGTCCCCATGTCGAAGGTGTTCTTTGCCAATTCAGGTTCAGAAGCCAACGACACGGCCCTGAAACTTGTCTGGTACTACCACAACGCGATCGGCAAGCCGGAAAAGAAAAAGGTCATCTCCCGTTGGCGAGCCTATCATGGGGTAACAATTGCCTCGGCAAGCCTGACGGGGCTTCCCAACAACCATCGCGATTTCGATTTGCCGATCGACCGGGTTCTCCACACCGACTGCCCGGAATATTATCGCTATGGCCGTCCGGGCGAAACCGAGGAGGAATTTGCGACCCGTTGCGCGGTTTCGCTTGAGGAACTGATCCTTGCCGAAGGGCCCGACACGATCGGCGCCTTCTTCGCTGAGCCGCTGATGGCGTCCGGCGGCTGCATCGTTCCGCCGCCGACCTATTATGAGAAGATACAGGCTATTCTGAGGAAGTACGACATTCTGCTGATTGCTGATGAGGTGATCTGCGGTTTCGGCCGGCTCGGCACGATGTTCGGCTCCGAGAGTTTCGGGCTGCGCCCCGACATGATCG
Source organism: Pararhizobium sp. LjRoot255 (assembly GCF_964252905.1). Lineage (NCBI taxonomy): Bacteria > Pseudomonadati > Pseudomonadota > Alphaproteobacteria > Hyphomicrobiales > Rhizobiaceae > Pararhizobium > Pararhizobium sp. LjRoot255. Next base: position 1,154,968 of record NZ_CAXUPQ020000002.1, on the reverse strand, counting down.
TCATGGCCAAGCAGCTTTCGGCGGCATACCAGCCGATCTCCGCGCTGATGGTCAACGAGAAGGTCCACGCGGCCATCGTCGCCGAGAGCGAGAAGATCGGAACCTTCGGGCACGGCTTCACCTATAGCGGGCACCCGGTTGCCACTGCCGTCGCATTGGAAACCCTAAAAATCTACGAGGAGCGCGACATCGTCGGGCATGTGCAAAACGTGGCGCCGCTCTTTCAACGAAGACTCCGCGCGCTGAGTGAACATCCGCTCGTCGGAAACGCGCGCGGACGCGGCCTGATCGGTACGCTGGAGCTTGTTCGCAACAAGGAAACCAAGGAGCCTTTCAAACCGGGGGACGGTATCGCGATCCATGCTGGCAAGAGGGCACAAGTGCACGGCGTCGTTACGCGTGCGCTCGGCGACAACTATTCTCTTTGTCCTCCCCTCATCATCACGGAAGCACAGATCAACGACATGTTCGACCGCTCCGAGAGGGCCCTTGATGACACCTACACCTGGGCGCGCGCCAATAATCTCTATTGAATAAAGGAAGATAGCATGCGGAACTTCGAACAACCGGGACGCTCGATTGCCGTTGGCCGCAGCGGCATGGCTGCAACCTCCCATCCCATGGCAACCTTGACGGCGATCGACATCCTCAAAAGTGGCGGCAAGGCCATCGATGCTGCGGTGGCAGCCTGTGCCGTCCAGTGCGTGGTCGAGGCGGGCTCCACCGGCATTGGCGGGGATTGCTTCGCGTTGCTGGCACCCAACGGTGGCGACCAGGTGATCGCGTTTAATGGGTCTGGCCGAACGCCAGCCGCAACGGACTTGAAATGGTTCAAGGACCAAGGAGTTTCCGAGATCACGCGGTCGTCGCCTCATGCGGTGACCATTCCAGGCGCCGTCGATGCATGGACGCGCCTCGTCGCAGATCATGGTCGCATGTCGATGGCCGATATCTTGGCGCCAGCGATCGCGCTTGCGCGAGACGGCTATGGCATTACGCCGCGCGTTTCCGCCGACATTTCGCATCAGCGCGCCATGCTCGCACTCGACCCGTCGACCCGCCGCATTTTCCTCGACAATGATGAAGTCCCCGCAGTTGGATCCATCCAGCGCCAGCCGGAACTCGCCGAGACGTTGTCGGCGATCGGCAGCCACGGCCGGGATGCATTTTATCACGGTGACGTCGCCGAAGACATGGTCTCTTATCTTCGCTCGCTTGGCGGTCTGCACACCATCGCGGATTTCTCATCCGCCACGGGAGAATATGTCACGGCTATCAGCACGACCTATCGCGGATGGACGGTGCATGAATGCCCTCCGAATGGACAAGGCATCATTGCGCTGATGATCCTCAAGATTCTCGAACGTTTCACGCCGTCGGGTCATCCCTTAAACGCCGACAATCTGCACATCGAAGTCGAGGCGACCAGGCTTGCCTATGCCGCTCGCGAACGCTGGTTGGCAGACGCGGCAACGTCAAACGTCCCGGTCGATTTTCTTCTATCAGACGAACTGGCCGACAGCCTTGCCTCAAAGATCAAATCGAATGAAGTTTGCGATGCTGGCGGTCTCATCGACGGCGTCGAGCACTCCGACACGGTCTACATCTCGGTGGTCGACAAAGACCGCAATGCCGTCAGCTTCATCAATTCGATTTTCCATCCTTACGGCAGTGGCCTCATGGCACCGAAGTCGGGGGTGCTGTTTCACAATCGCGGCCAGAGTTTCGTACTAGCGGAGGGGCATCCAAATGCGATCGGCCCGCGCAAGAGGCCGATGCACACGATCATCCCGGGGATGGTGACGCGAAACGGCAAGGCAACCCTCTCGTTCGGTGTTATGGGCGGTCACTATCAAGCAATGGGACATGCGCACTTTCTCTCGAAGCTGTTCGATTATGGCATGGACATCCAATCGGCAGTCGACCTTCCTCGTCTGTTCCCCCTCCCCGGCACCTTGACCATTGAAGCCGAGGAAACAATCCGAACCGCGATCGGCGAAAATCTCAGGGGCCGAGGCTTCAAGGTGATCCCACCGAAATGGGCCATCGGCGGGGCACAGGCGGTCTGGATCGATCATCAACTCGGAACCCTGTTTGGCGCGTCTGATCATCGCAAGGATGGTTGCGCCCTCGGGTACTGATTTCAGAACATCGGAGAACGTGATGTCCCACTATCCACAAACCCAACTCCATATCGGCGGCATCTGGCGCGACGGCTCCAAAGAGCGCATTTCGATCGTCAATCCTGCCTCCGATGAGATCATTGGAACCGTAGCAAATGCCGGGCGGGATGATCTTGACGATGCCCTTGCAACAGCCGCAACCGGGTTCACGGTCTGGTCTCAATTCAGCGCATTCGAACGCGCCAAGCTATTGCACAGCGCTGCCCAGTTACTGCGGGACCGGGTTGAGAAGATCGCGAGAATGATGACCCTTGAACAGGGAAAGCCAATCGCGGAATCCAGATCAGAGACTTTGGCAGCAGCCGATACGATCGATTGGTTCGCCGAGGAGGCGCGGCGCGCGTATGGCCGGGTGGTCCCTGCTCGGTCTCTCAATGTTCGCCAGCTTGTCATCAAGGAGCCGGTCGGCCCGGTCGCCGCGTTCAGCCCCTGGAATTTTCCGTTGAACCAGGCCGTGCGCAAGGTGGCTGCGGGTCTTGCGGCTGGCTGCTCCGTCATTCTCAAGGGACCGGAAGAAACACCGGCGAGCTGTGCCGAACTTGTCCGTGCGTTCGTCGATTCTGGCCTGCCTGCCGGCGTGCTCAATCTTGTCTATGGCGTACCCGCTGATATCTCCAACCACCTCATTCCCCATCCGATCATTCGCAAGATTTCGTTCACGGGTTCGACGGCTGTCGGCAAACAGCTTGCCGCACTCGCAGGTGCGCATATGAAGCGGGTGACCATGGAACTTGGCGGTCACGCGCCGGCAATCGTGTTCGACGATGCCGACGTCGATCTGGCGGTCCGGATCTTGGCTGGCGCGAAATTCCGCAATGCGGGACAGGTTTGCGTTGCCCCGACCCGCTTCCTCATACAGGAGAAGGTCTATGCCAAATTCCTCGATGGCTTCGTCAAGGCGGCCGAAGCGATCACGGTTGGCAATGGATTGGATGACGACGTCACAATGGGGCCGCTTGCTAACGGGAGGCGGGTCGAGGCAATGGAAGAACTGACGGCCGACGCTGTCGCGTGCGGTGGGAAGATCGCCACCGGCGGTGAGAGGATTGGAAACCGAGGATATTTCTACAGACCTACAGTGCTTTCCGACGTGCCTCTCGGCGCCCGGGTGTTGAACGAGGAACCGTTTGGCCCAATTGCCGTAGTGAGCCCTTTTTCGACCTATGAAGCCGCAATTGAGGAAGCCAACCGCCTCCCCTATGGCTTGGCGGCGTATGCTTATACCACGTCCGCGAAAACAAGTGCGGCACTCGGCCGCGACGTACAAAGCGGAATGCTGTCAATCAATCACCATGGTCTGGCGCTGCCGGAGCTTCCCTTTGGCGGCATAAAGGACTCAGGCTATGGGTCCGAAGGCGGGACTGAGGCGATGGACAATTTCTTCAACTCCAAGCTGATCACAGAATCCATCTGACCAATTGAATGCGAGGAAGCATCATGCGCCGCTTTTTGCCCGACACGTTCACGATCCTCCTCGTCTGCAGCGTCGCCCTTGCCTCGCTGCTTCCGGCAAGTGGCAGTTTTGCCGACTATTTCGGGATCGCGACCAGCTTCGCCATCGGATTGCTTTTCTTCCTGCATGGCGCACGCCTGTCCACCGATGTTGTCATCGCCGGCATCCTTCATTGGCGCCTGCATCTCGTCATTCTTCTGACGACATTCGGCGTTTTCCCCTTGCTTGGCATGGCGCTGGGCCTCATCCCGGATTCGGTCCTTCCACAGCCGCTTTATTTCGGCGTCCTCTTCCTGTGTGTCCTACCGTCCACGGTGCAGTCTTCAATCGCATTCACCTCAATGGCCGGAGGCAACGTTCCGGCTGCGATTTGCTCGGCTTCGGCTTCCAATATATTCGGTATGTTGCTGACGCCGCTGCTTGTTGGCTTGCTCTTTTCCGTCGGCGGCCATGGCGGCCTTTCCTGGGATGTCTTGCAGAATATCCTTTTGCAACTGCTTGCGCCCTTTGTCGTCGGGCAGATCCTGCAGCCATGGATCGGGAAATGGATCCGCTCGAAGAAGAAAATCCTCGCGCCTGTCGACCGAGGTTCAATCCTGATGGTTGTCTATCTCGCCTTCAGTCAGGCCGTGGTGGAAGGACTGTGGCAGATCTACTCGCTGCGAGACATCGCCATGGTTGTCGGGCTCGACATGCTCCTGCTCGCCTTTGTGCTGACCTTCACCATGCGCGGCAGCCGCGTTATGGGTTTCAGCAAGCCAGACCAGATCACCATCACGTTTTGTGGATCGAAGAAGAGCCTTGCCAGTGGCGTACCAATGGCAGGCGTCATCTTCGCCGGGCAGTCGATCGGTGCGATCGTCCTGCCCCTCATGCTCTTCCACCAGATCCAATTGATGGTTTGTGCAGTAATCGCTCAGAAATATGCTGCTTCCGCTGCTACCGCATGACAAGTGCAGAGCAGTAACATGTGACCGGGAATACCAACCAGAGCCAAACGGCCGAGATCCCTAAAGCCTGTCGCCGTTTTTTCGAATTCCCATATGTGGAACGGCTCTGCGGTCAAGGTTTAATCTTCGATTTCCGAGGGCTGGTGCGCCCATATGTCCGGCCTTTTCGCGAATACTGGGCTGCCGGGGGTAACGCAGGCTGCGTGCCCTACCGCGGCGATCGCCGAATTTGCGAAAAATAATGCGGATTGACCCGCGATGGACCAGGACGGGCGACAACGGTGGCTGGGTTCGGCCCAAAGGCGCGGAGGCACGTAACCCTCCGCCCCCGCCGGGGGCGCCGCTCATTGATGCCGGCGTCGCAGGCCCGTGGCAAACGAATTGCCAATATTCTGACACGCCTTTAGACGATTGCCCGGTCCCAGCCGCCATAATGCTCGTCGCTGCGCTTCCCACGCGATAGGCTGAACGCGACCAGCGCCAGACCGATCGCCAGGTTGGCCAAGGTGCCTGCAATATTGCCGCCCGCAAGCAGGAATGGCGATATCGCCACCCATGCCCCGAGCGCCACGTTGAGAAAGCGCACCGGGCGGACGACCTCCGCCATAGCCGTGACCGCGGTTAATATGACGAGGCACCCGGCGACATGATCGCTGAAGTAGAGCGGCGGATCACTGCTGACGATGAGTGGCGTCATGATGAGGATTGCGCCAAGCAGAACGCTCGCCGTCAGCGTCCAGGGATAATTGACACCGCTTGTGATGAATTCCTTCAGCAGTTGCGAAGCCGGACGGTCAAGATCGGGCTCCGGGGTCTGGTTCTCCGAAAGCGCAGGGCCGCCCATCCAGAAGGTCCGCCAGAACGGTTCGCCCGCCCTCCTGGCTCGCCACAGATATTGGATGGTCGCCAGTACCTCGTCGATCGAATACGGGATCAACACGACAGTGACGGCCGCCTGCACGATGCAGAGCGTGCACAGCGCGCCAATCAGCGGCGGCTGGATGATGATGAACGAAACACTCACTGCGCCCAGCGGGACGATCAGCAAGCCGAACAGCAGTACCATCCAGGGCATGGTACGCCAGCGTCGGCGGTCGCCGATCGCGCCGGCGAGAATATCGAGCCCGTAGGCAAAGGCGCCGAGCCCGGCATCGGCGATCAGAAAGCCTTTCGACACCCAGGACGTCACGACGGCTTCGCTGCCATTGCGCACGGATGTCCCGCCCGGGACAAAGAACGGATCCCAGAGGCCATCGACGTGGCCCATCTGATAGGCAGCGAGATAGCGCGAAACGAACAAGCCAACGAAGGCGAGTGCCACGATCGGGATGCGCTGGGTGAAAGAGGATGGGGAATAGCTCCAGCCGAGCGGGCGATCGTCGTCCGCCGCAAGCGACCGTGCGCTGATCCCTGGCGTTGGCGGGATCATGACGGCGAACGCGACGATCAGCATGCCAACCAGCGTGTCGGTCGCGTAGGCGGCCGCACTTGCCGTCCAGAAGACGAGCGGGGCGAGCATGATCCAGATACCGAGACCCGCGGTGATCCATTGCGCCCAGGACCAGCGGCGGTACATGCCCAGAAGCGCGAATGTCACCACGAGTAAACCGGACATTACTTCGCTTGCCCCGAGCCGCGCATCGCGGACGGTCGGCTCTGCAATTTCGTGCCCCAGCGCAGGCGGCGGCGGTACTACGATCGGATCAAAAAGCCCGAGCGTCATCGGCGAGCTAACGAGCCACAATCCGAGGGCGACATTTGCCAGCGGCGCCCAAAGCGTCCGGAGCCGGTGTCGTTCCACAGCGGCTTCGACCTTTTCGTTGCTCCGCTCAAGCGGCGCGCGCAGCCTTCTGGCTGCTTCGTCGATCTCCGGCTCGGACGCGGCCACAACTGACGGTTCCAGCTTGTTCTTCGCATACCAGGCGGTCGGATCTTCTTTCAGCCGCCGGATCATTTCCGGCAGCGTGGCGGCGAGGTTGTGCCTCGGCTCCCACGCAAGCAAGGCGCGCGCCCGGGAAATGTCGATTTCGTAATGGTCGTCCGAGGTATCAAGCATCCAAGGCTTGATGTCGGTATCCTGATCCAACACCTCCGTCTGGACCCATGCCCCACTCTTGGCGAGGCTCTTCGGCAGGACGAACGTGCGCCAGTCCTCACCATGAAGCAACCGACCGATACGTCTCTGCAGCTCGCCATAGGACAGGGTTTCTTCTTCGCCGATCAGCATAACGCTTTCATCCGGAAGCTCGGTACGACGCTCGATGGTGCGTACCATTGCCTCGACAAGGTCGTCCTTGTGCAGATAGGGCTGTCCTGCCTCGAGATCGCCGCTGAACAGATAGGCAGTCGGAAGCCGCTCGAAAATGCGGGAGATCTGTTGCGCGATGAACGCGGCGCGGCAGTCCTCGTCATAGACACCGGCAAGTCGCAGGATTGCGGTCTTGATCTTACCTCGCTCCTTTGCGACCGCCGCCTCAGTCTCAGCTTTCGACTTCGGATAGGCCCAGGAAGGCTCGAGAGGAGAGTCCTCGTCGATCCTGACGCCCTTGCGCGGACTAGGCGCATGCACCAGCAGCGTGCTGGCGAAGACGAACTGCTCGGGCTTCAGGGTTTGCAACGCGGCGAGCAGCCGGCGCGTTCCCTGCACATTGACCGCATCGTATTTTGGGTTGCTCTTGCCGGTTGTGTCATAATAAGCGGCGAGATGGATCACCGAGACCAGGCGACCACCGCTCTGCTCGCGCACCGCCTCCACCGCCTGCCGCACGCTATCATCGGAGGTAAGGTCAACTGCGATCGTTTCGAAGCTGTCCGAGGGTTTCGAAGCGGCCAGGTCGAAACCCAGCACACGGTATCGATCTCCCAAAGCCTGACCGATCGCCTGTCCAAGGAAGCCGGTCGATCCCGTGATAAGAATGGTCGGTCTATTTGTCTCTTTCGGCATCTCGAAGCCTTTGCGGGAACTCCTCGCAAACGTCTCTTCCAAAGAGAAGGTTCCACCAAGCCGTGTTTTGGCGGTGGAACGGCCCGGTGGCGAAAGAGCTTGCGCAAGCCCTCGGCATCCTCGGAGACATCCGGATAGATCTCGCTATAGGTGCCTCAAGATAGGTATTGGCGACCAAGCCCGGTCCATGCAATCGACGCGGAATGGCGAGGCGCCGGACGAGATTTGATTGCGTTGTGTGGAAAGCCGTATCGAAGGAGGCAACTTGGAGCGTCGGCTGCAGATGGCCGATCGCGCGAACGCGCAGCGCCTGCGGCTGGTGACGCGGCGCAAGCAGTGTCAACGCTTCGATTGCTCGAATACGGTCATCATCAAGAGGAACGGGACCACAAAAAACTCGCCGCCGTGGACTACGCGGGGTCCGGTAACCAATACCCGGCCGATGTTGCCGCAAACACCGGACGGCAAGGGCTAGCCGATCTTTGTCAAGGACGATTGACAAACTTGTTGAAGCGGCTGGTATCGCCGCTTTCCGTCCGGTCCTGATAAAGGAAGGCAAGCTCGTTTTCATCGAAGATCTGAAAGAACTCGTCCCAGGAAATTTCTTCGAGTGTTTCTTCAGGCGCTCCGAAATCGATCCGCAACACTCCACCTTCCTTGGCGCCTTTAACGCGCGAGGGGCGGCCGTTGCGGGCCTCGATCCATTTCTGGATCTTGCTGTGATCGGTTGTGGTGTGTGACGCTGTCGTAGTCTCCATTGCGCCCGGCCGCCCAACGCACTTTTTGCCGGTGGTTTTGTGTTTGGCGGAAGGCGCCTCACAGCTTCGATTTCCTCCGGCGCTCTGCGTTCGTGTGGCGTCGGACCTGTGTAACAAAACGGGCGCCTGAATTGTTCCCACGCGGGGATACAGTTACGCGACTTAAAGATCAGGCTTTCGTTGTCGAAGCTGCAACTCGGCCCCTGCGTGTCAGTTCCACTGATACGCCACGCCATACGCGAAAACCAATATGCCGTCTTTTCAGAAGCCAACGAAGGTTGCTGGGCCATCAGTTCGGTTATCGCTTTTTATGTTGGCTCTCCTGGCTTCGTCCCCGCACCAAACCGCGATCCTCGTCTTGGACAGCCCCACCTTGCTTGAGATTTCTTCCGCGGGCTGATGCACTGCGCGCGGCCGGAGACTTTTTGAGGTCGGCGGCGGCGTCGAAGTCTGCGCCCGCGTTGGCGGTTTTTTCGCGTTTCTCGATGATTTTGACTTGTTGGTCATGGGTTTTCTTGCTTTGCATAATGCTCTCCTTGACACGAGACGTCTTCGGGTTGGGGTGCCGGCGAGTTTGCTCCAAGCGGTTTCGCGAGACGTCTTACTTATTCGTCCGGCCTCTCTGCCGAGGGTCTACGCCGCCGGTAGGCGTGGGGTCATTCGCCACATCACCTTCGACGGTGTTTTCGCCCTGCAATACCTCATCGTCACCTGGCTGCCGTATTCCGCGCGAGCGGCCGATTCCCGGATCATCCCGCAAATCTGCATCGGACGGTGTAGTTGTTTTGGAATGTTTGCTCGTCATCATCTGTCCCTTCACAAAAATTTTTAGCCGCAGCGGGCAGCGATGCTGGTTCGAACCGGCTGCCCAATCCGGGATCGAAGCGCTCGTCGCGGACTCGATCCGTTCACGACCGCCGATTGGCGGCGTGATCCTGACGTTGCTCGGTCTGAATATGCTTGCTATCCTGACCACGCTCCTTGGTGTGCTGTGCCTTGTCCCGATTGGAAAGCACCTTGTTGGGCGGAAGCGTTGCATCGGAGGTTTCCGACATCGCACCACGTCCGTCGCCCTTGCCTTGTGACCCTGCACCGGCATGTTTCTTGTCTGCGTTCGCCATTGCTCATCCTCGCTCTTCGCCAAGCGCCGTTAACGCGCTCCAAATGCGTCGAACTCGCCGAGCCGAGAAATGTTCCGGTATTTCGCGCATCGAATGTCCCGGAAATTCTCATTTCGGAACCATCATCGGCGTCATACGTTCAGGACCAGCGAGACATGAGACGGGAGGGATGTCGTATGGGTACGGGCAACCTCAATGTTTTCGAAAAGACGCTTCAAACCACCAATATCTGGCTCGATGAGATCACTGCCGCGCTTGGCCCGGACCGCCGCGTCGCGTGGAAGGTGCTGTCCGTCGTCCTTCATAAACTGCGGGACCGCTTGCCGGCAGAGTTGTCGGCCCACCTGAGTGCGGAACTTCCGCTGCTTGTGCGCGGCGTTTACTATGATCAGTTCGAGCCGGACAAACTGCCGATGCGGTGGGATCATGACGAATTCGTCTCTGAAGTGTCGAAATGGCTGTCCGATACAAGACCGGTTGACCCCGACCTCGCCATCCAAGCTGTTTTCCAGGTCCTTTCGCGCCATCTGCCCCGCGGCCAGATCGACAAGGTTCAAAACGCGTTGCCGGAAGCACTGAGGTCCGTCTGGCAGTCGGCCGAAGAAGACGCGGGGTTTGGACTGCCAACCAAAGCGCGTTGATCGTGCGGTGATTGCCGGCATGGCGAAGGGAAGCCGCGGCGTTCGAGACTGTATCCTGAAGGAGATAAGAGATGAAAGTAAGTGAAGCCATGTCCCGCGACGTTCGCGTCGCAAGCCCCGAACAAACGATCGAGCAGGCTGCCAGGATGATGGCGAGCCTGGATGCCGGTGTGCTGCCGGTCGGCGAGCATGACCGGCTCGTCGGCATGATCACCGACCGCGACATCGCCATCCGCGGCGTCGCGCAAGGAAAGGGTCCGGATGCGAAGGTACGGGACGTCATGACGTCCGACGTCAAATATTGCTACGAAGACGAAGAGATCGCCGATGTGACCCTCAATATGGCTGACATTCAGGTTCGGCGCCTGCCGGTGCTCGACCACGACAAACGCCTCGTCGGCATTTTGTCGCTCGGCGATGTTGCCGTCACCAACGAAGAGGGACTAGCCGGTGTAGCGTTAACTGGCATTTCCCGGCCTGGCGGCGAGCACAATCAAATAGGCTGAGTTGCGCTATGCTTGACGTGTCGGATTTTGCCCGTGCGCGGCGCCATATGGTCGACACGCAGATCGCCGGCCGCGGCATCCGGGATCAGCGTATACTCGACGCAATGCGTGAAGTCCCCCGGGAAGCGTTCGTCGACGAAGGCTGTGAAGAGTTCGCTTATGAGGATAGTCCGCTACCGATCGCCGAAGGTCAGACGATCTCCCAGCCGTATGTCGTCGCGATGATGATCGAAGCCGGTGAAGTAAAGCCGGGAGACACCGTCCTCGAAATCGGCGCCGGCTCAGGCTATGCCGCGGCGGTGTTTAGCCGGATCGCCCACCAGGTGTTTACGATCGAACGGCATCCGGCACTCGCTGCCACTGCCCGTGCTCGCCTGCGCGATCTCGGTTACGACAACGTTAGTCTGCGCGCGGGGGACGGAACAAAAGGCTGGCCGGAAAAGGCGCCGTTTGACGTGATCATCGTATCAGCCGGCGGGCCGAGGATACCTGCGTCCCTGAAGGAGCAGCTCGCCATTGGCGGGCGGCTCGTGATACCCGTCGGAACGGAGGAGCGCAGCCAGACACTTCTGAAAATCACCCGTGAGAGTGAGGCAGACTTTAGGACCGAGGACATCGGGGCGGTTTTGTTCGTACCGCTGATCGGAGAACAAGGATGGAACGAAGGAACGGGGGCACTGCATCATCGTTCCGAAGCGCTTCCCTCGCAGTCTGTCCCACTGCCAAAGATGATCGCAGACGCCGCGGAACCCCTTCCCGATCTTGACGATCCGGCGTTTGGACGGCTATTCGATCGCTTCGCCGATCGGCGTGTCGTTCTTCTGGGTGAAGCGAGCCACGGTACCGCGGAATTCTACCGGGCGCGTGCGGCTATCACCCGCCATCTCATCGAAAGCCACAATTTCACGATTGTCGCGGTTGAGGCGGATTGGCCCGATGCAGCAACGATCGACCGGTATGTGCGACATCGTCCGATGCGGGCAAAAACCGAAGCACCCTTCCGCCGGTTTCCAACCTGGTTGTGGCGAAATTCGCAAGTCGAAGCGTTTATCGAATGGATGCGCAGCTACAACGGAAATGTGAACCCAGATCGCCAGGCCGGTTTCTATGGGCTCGATATCTACAACATGAGCGGCTCGATAGCGGCCGTGCTCGACTACCTCGACAAGGTGGACCCCGAGGCCGCCGCCATCGGCCGCCATCGATACGGCTGCCTCACCCCGTGGCAGAAAGAGCCCTCCAGCTACGGGCGCGCCGTGCTGACGAAAAGCTATCGATCATGCGAGAGCGCCGTTATCACGCAATGCCGCGATATGCTCGCACGACGGATCGCGGACGCCCAAGATGAGGCAAGCCTTTTCGATGCGGCGCAGAATGCACGGCTCGTTGCATCGGCCGAACGCTATTACCGGATCATGTATTATGGTGGATCCGAGGCTTGGAACCTGCGCGATACCACGATGTTCCAGACGCTGGAGCATATCCTTGCAATGCATGGCGAGAAGGCCAAGGCCGTGGTGTGGGCTCACAATTCCCACATCGGGGATGCCCGCCATACCGAAATGGGTGTCGTGCGAGCAGAACTGAACGTCGGTCAGCTCTGCCGTGAGCGCTTTGGTGCAGATGCAGCCCTGATCGGGTTCGGCACCCATGCGGGTACGGTCGCGGCGGCATCCGATTGGGACGCCGACATGGAAGTGATGAGCCTGCGCTCAGCACATCCCGACAGTTATGAACACCTCTGCCACGAATCCGGCGTGTCCCGCTTCCTGCTTGATCCTGGTCGCGACCAGACCTTGCGCCGCGAGCTGCTGTCGCCCCGGCTTGAACGCTTCGTCGGCGTGATCTATCGCCCCGAGACGGAACTCATGAGCCACTATGCGCAGGCCACGCTGCCGCGGCAGTTCGATGCCTTCGTCTGGTTCGATCAAACGTCGGCACTGACGCCGCTCGGTCCACAGCATGCACGCCCCGGCGCGCCGGAGACCTATCCGTTCGGGTTGTGATCAAAGGCGGGGGGCGGCGACAACTCGGGACCGAACAACTTCATCCCGCAGGATTGTGACACTTGGACCGGGAGAAAAAGGAAACGAGGTGATGACGGCACTTCCGCGCGAAGCGAAGCTCTACCGCATGGTCATGGACGACCACATTTGCCCGTTCGGCCTGAAGTCGCGCGACCTGCTCCAGCGGGAAGGCTATTCCGTCGACGATCATTGGCTGAGAAGCCGCGAGGAAACCGACACATTCAAGGCCATACATCATGTGAAGACAACGCCGCAGACATTCATCGACGGCAAACGCATCGGCGGTTATGCCGATCTCCGGCGGTACTTTGGCAAGCCTGTCCATGATCCGAAGGCTATTACATATCAGCCGGTGATTACGGTCTTTGGCATGGCAGCGCTGATGGCGTTGGCCATCAGCTGGGCGGCTCTGGGCGACCTTTTGACGATCCGGGCAGCTGAGTGGTTCATCGCGATTTCCATGTGCATCCTGGCTGTCCTGAAGCTCCGCGATGTCGAGAGTTTTTCCAATATGTTCCTCGGGTATGACCTGCTGGCGCAACGCTGGGTGCGCTATGCCTTTCTCTACCCATTCGGCGAGGCCCTGGCGGGCGTCCTCATGATCGCCGGAGCACTCCTCTGGCTGGCTATTCCCATCGCCCTCGTCATAGGCTTGATCGGCGCGACCTCGGTAATCAAGGCAGTCTACATCGACAGGCGCGAACTCAAATGCGCCTGTGTCGGCGGCGGCAGCAACGTGCCCCTCGGTTTCATCTCGCTGACGGAAAATCTCATGATGATCGCCATGGCGATCTGGATGCTCGTGAAATAGGGTTCCACTACCTAAGATAAGCAGGCGTCGGCTTAACGAAATGAACGAAAGGATCGATTGAGCGTTTCAGGACTGTGAGCAACGCGTTGCGAGGGGAGCATGATGGCCCAGGCCCAATCTAATCCGGCGTATCATACCGAAAAGATAAAATCCGAAATGAATGCGCTTGTTCGGCACCTGCGCGGAGACGTCGACAAGGTTGATGACCCGCAGTTCAAAGCCCTACTCGAGACGTCTGCGGAAGTGATCGGTGGCCTGATCAAGGCGTTCAACGACTTTCAGCAAAAGAACGAAGCTGCCTGGAAACGGTAAGCGGGGTTCGAATGCATCGTAGAACCAGCCTAGGGTTCGCCGGGCCCGGCCGTTCGCCAACTGCAGCAGCATATCTGTCGGTCTAGCGTCGGCCATCGCCGCTGCGAGACTTCGTTGCGGCGGCTGGTTGAGGCCAAGGCGCATCGACAGGCTCACCGTTTGGGTTCGGCGACGGCGATTCTCTTGTGTCTCGGCACGGGTGTTGGTCGTCAGGCTCCCGTGGCGCTTCCTGGTCATCGGGACGGCGGACAGGCTTCTCTTTTGGGTCGATCATCTTGGGCGTCCCATCGATTTTTTTCGGCATGGCCAGTTACTCCAGCTTCCACAACAGGAACCGGCTGGCAGGCTGAAGGTTCCCGCTGAAAGTGAGTGTATGTACCGAGGCCCGACTTTTTGGAACCATCGGCATGCCACAGTGTTCTTGCTTCGACAGTGACGTGACCGGAGACGACACCAATGTTAATTCACTTCACGTTTAACGATGGACATGGCGTGGAGCCGGGCGGTGCACAGGACTTTGATGACCTGAAGGCCGCAAAGCAGGAAGCGCTCCGCGCGCTGGTTGGGTGGATGCTGGAAGATGACCGGCGGTCCGGCGAAATCATCGGTGCAGTTGCTGGCGCCGATAGTGGCGGCAATGCGCTTTTCTCGGTGACGATGCACGTTACCATGGAAGACATGGCCCCACCTTGATCGTGGTCAAAATGGAGACGGATCATGTGGCTATGAAGCATAAATGAGACCCGAGCGCGAACGAGTTTCACCGCGCTGGCCTCCTGTCGCTTCTTAATACTCATCGCTGGTTGCGCCTCCATCGATCCGTACGACGCGATGGGCTGCGGAACACTTCCATGCAGAAAAAGAGCCGTCGGCGCGCAGTCTGTTTAGTTGTTCTCGGGAGAAGAGCCCCAGCGCGCCGGGGCTCTGTTCACCGCATATTACTTCACATAGACGATCTTGCCGCCGTTGGCCGCTGTCTGAACGCCAACCACATTCGTAAGCTGCACATTCTTCTTTTGAAGAATTGCTATGAGAGCGGCGTCCTGCTGCAGTTCGGCCTGCGCCTTGCTCATGGATTCCGGAGTTGCATTTTGGAATTCTGGTGGGATTTGCTTCGAGGTGTCGTCTTCGCTTCCCTGCTGCTGCGTGACATTGATAATGGTGACCATGTCCTCAGTCATCATCGGCGTGGTCGAGCCCGTTGTCTGCGCATAGGTGAAGCCGCCGATGGTCGTAGTCGAGAGTGCGGCTGCAAGAACAAGTGTGATGATCGGTTTCATTGTCTCCTCCTGTTTATAAAGAACTGACGGCATCAACCGCTCGCCGGGTGATTGTCCTGCAGTTCTATCAAGTACGGCAGAGAGAGAACCAAAGGTCGTCCGAATTGTTCCGGAGTCAGGAAAATTACGGGATTGGGCAGTCAGAGCGATCGCTTCCCCTTTCGGCGCGCTGCCGTTGGTTTGTGCCGCTAACGATTGAGCTGACAACAGCCGGTAAAACGGCGTTTTCATCCGTCTGCAGATGCGGACGACACAAGATAAAGCGGAATGACTCAAGAGATAGGATCCACTCAACCCTCTCGACCGGGCGTGCATGAGAAACGCGCTATATCAAGGTCTGCTTGGTGGCAAAGTGGTTCTAGTTCTTGATAACGAACGCTGATGGAATCTCGCCTGGAGGTGCTGGATCGACCTTGACGCTGGAAACGGACGCACCGATCGGCCCGTTCCAAAACTGTTTCAACATGGCGGCAATTGCGTCATCCGGCCCGGCGATCAGGGCTGTTACGGATCCGTCGTCTTCGTTGCGGACCCAGCCGGTCAGGCCGAGCCGCTGCGCCTGAGCACGCGTCCAGATGCGGAAGCTGACGCCCTGTACTCTTCCCGATATGTGGACAAGTGCCGCCTTGCGATCATCCGTCATCGCTGTCTCCATCAACGCCACCCTTTTTTGAATCTGGGGCATTCGGGGCCGAATGCAAGCGTGTTTTCATCCCGGATGAGCGTGCCAATCTAACCTAAGCTTTACCCCGCGCGCCCGAAGAACCACCCAGAGCGGCATCAGCCGACAGATTAGAAATCTTGGAAATTTTCTTGGCCTTAGCCTGTTTGAATGGTCAGGATCGCAACTCATCCTGACCGAGGTGGGC
Organism: Pararhizobium sp. LjRoot255; assembly: GCF_964252905.1. Lineage (NCBI taxonomy): Bacteria > Pseudomonadati > Pseudomonadota > Alphaproteobacteria > Hyphomicrobiales > Rhizobiaceae > Pararhizobium > Pararhizobium sp. LjRoot255. The sequence continues at coordinate 1,139,113 of NZ_CAXUPQ020000002.1, read as the reverse complement.
GAGCTACTACGAGGAAGTTTCGCGCCTGTATGGGGGAAGACATCTGCATTTCCCTGGTGATTCTGCAGAGTTAAACGCCGCACCGCTGGCGATCACTGCGCCTTGCCGACGAAGGAGATTCGCACCGGCCGAGTGGTGTCGCCGATCGATTAGGCTCTACTGCGCTGCCGAAAAGCCGTCGTCCGCTCCCGCTTTGACAAGCCCTCCGCGGAGGTGCTCCACATCGGATTGCCGAGCGTAGTGCAGCGTGGCGAGGAAGGATTCGATGCCGAATTCGGGGAGGAGCGTTCTAACCTTCTTAACATGCGCTGCAGCAGCGACTCCATCGCCAAGCCAGCCGTAACACGCAGCAACGAATGCGTGCTGGACGTAATCCATGACGGACAGGTGCATGAATGCTTCGATCGCCTCGGCGTACTGATGCGCGGCGAAGTGTGCTTTTCCAAGATGGCTCCAAAATCTTTCAGGGTGATGGGGATTCAGCCGCATTGCCTTGCGGATCCATTCGATTCCCTCTTCAGGCGACCCCAGCCAAGTCAACAGTTCCCCTTGCTGAACCACCACAAGGTCGTAGTTGGGGTTGAGGGAAAGGGCACGCTCCTGGTGATAACGCGCTGTGGTCAGCGCATTGTTGTTCACGCTCACCGCAGCCAAAATGCGATGCACGTCGGCATCGTTGTCATCCAGCGCCAACGCCCGATCCAGAGCAGCAACGATTTCGTTCCAGACGGCATCCTTGTCTTCGCACCAGCTGTGGACCCAGGCCTGGCCAAGAATGCATGCCCGCCAAGCATGGGCATGGGCATAATCCGGATCGAGCGCAATGGCCCGGTTTATCAGGGACTGCGCCTGCTCATTGTCGGCAACGGTGCCTCTATGATGCAGCACCTTTGCGGTTAGCGCACACTCGTATGCGGCCATGTTTGCAGGTTTCGTCCGCGCAAGATGGTCGCGCTGAGCCGCCTCGACGCGTCCGGGTAAGGTTGCTGCTATCGCCGCTGTTATTTCATCCTGGATCGCGAATATATCGTCCAGCTTCCGGTCGTATTTGTCTGCCCATATGTGGCCATCACTGGCTGCGTCGATGAGCTGGACAGTGACGCGCACCCTATCGCCGCTCTTACGGACACTTCCTTCCACCAGGTATTGCGCCCCGAGTTTCTCGGCGACTTCGCGTACGTTTACGGCTCGGTTCTTGTAGACGAAACTGGAGTTGCGCGAGATGACGAACAACTCGTGGCGGCGAGACAATTCGGTGAGAATGTCTTCGGTCAGGCCATCCGCGAAGAACTCCTGATCGGGATCACCACTCATGTTGTTGAAGGGCAGAACCACTATCGATGGTTTGGAGACAGATCGCTTTGCATCTAAATCCGCCGGCTGATGGGGCGAATCGGAGCGCTCAAGCCCGATACGAAACAGACGAACAGGACGGCTTATATTCTTGAGCGTCTTCTCCCCCAGATCCTCGATGGAGACTTCGAGACGGTCGGCAATTTGTATTGCCACCGCAGCGGTGACACAGATGCCGCCGACGTCGGCCAGCTGCTCAATACGAGAAGCAATATTCACACCGTCGCCGAAAATGTCCTCGTCTTCGAAAATAATGTCGCCAAGATTGATGCCGATCCTGAATTCGATCCGCCGATCCTGAGGCACATCCGAATTCCGCCGCTGCATGCGCTGCTGGATCTCCACGGCGCACTTTACTGCATCGGTCACGCTCTGGAACTCGACGAGCATGCCGTCGCCCGTCGTCTTAATGATCCGGCCCTTGTTCTTTGCGATGGCAGGGTCGATCAATTCTATCCGATGCGTTCTGAGGCGGGCGAGCGTGCCTGCTTCGTCGGCCTCCATCAGCCGGCTATAGCCTGCCATATCGGCCGCCAGGACTGCGGCTAGTCTCTGTTCCATTGATTTCCCAACATAACGATAAAAGGGACGCGCCTTCTTTCGGACTAGGAGAGGCGATTCTATAGCACCCCAATAAAATCTCCTATTTAAATTAGCGTCTTCTTCTAATTGGGGTTCGGGGCCGTACGTTCGACACCCTGACGTTCGGATCACCTGCAGGGGCTTTCTCTATTCAGGCGATCCGTGCGCGAACGGCAGCTGGCCATGAGGCTTTCTTCATCAAAGACCGTGGAGAACCATTCGTTATCGTCAGTGACCACCAGATTCAGCAATGCAATCATTTCGCATGTGCGAAATAATAATTTCGTGACCACCAAAATGTCAAAAAAGTATCACTTGTATGCCGATGCTGTGGTAGCGGCGGCTCGATAGGCTGGGTAATGTTCAGTCATTGCAGATGCGAACTCTGGTGCCTTGGGAGAAGGCGCCGGGATGGAGTTGAAATCCCTAGAAACGAAGGAGGAAAGTGGCGTGAATCCGGACTTGGAGGTGGTTCAGATCGGACGGGGAGAGTCGTTCAAGGCGTGGGAACACGGCTATCCCTTCCATACGGTTCGCTGGCATTTTCACCCGGAATACGAAATCCACCATGTCGTTGCGACGACCGGCCGGTATTTCGTGGGAGACTTCATCGGCGAGTTCGAACCTGGAAACCTGGTCCTGACGGGACCGAACCTTCCTCACAACTGGGTTAGCAACATTCCCGCTGGCACAGATGTGCCCCTGCGCGGAAGAGTGGTCCAGTTTACCGAAGGATTCATCGCCAATGCCATCAAGACCTTTCCGGAGCTCGATGCCTGTTCACAGATGCTTGAATTAAGCCGGAGAGGCGCGCTGTTTTCCGCTGCCGCCGCGTCTCGGGTCGGCCCCATGCTGGAAGAACTGGTAAAAGCGAAGGGGGTGCGCCGCATCGAGCTTTTCTTCGGCGTGCTGGGCGCGATGTGTTCGTCCGATGATGCTCGTTCGCTGGCGAGTGCCCGGTATCTGCCGGATCCGTCAGGCTTCATGTCAACCGGGGTCAACGAGGCGCTCGCCTACATCGACAGCCATCTGACCGAGCCCTTTACGGAAGGCGATCTCGCCGACCTCAGCGGGCAAAGTCCGAGCGCATTTTCACGCAGTTTCCGCCGCCATACCGGCATGGCGCTCGTGCGATACGTCAATCGGCTGCGGATCAATTTCGCATGCCACCTGTTGATGAGCAAATCCGAGATGTCGATCACCGACATCTGCTTTTCGGCCGGGTTCAACAACATTTCCAATTTTAACCGCCAGTTCCTGGTGCAAAAGGGCATGGCTCCTTCGCGCTTCAGGACCTTGCTGGCGCAAAACGTAAGAGCGGTGGAGGCCGCCTAAAAGGGAGGACCGGGAGGAGCAACACACATCGCAGAAACAGGCAAGCGGATCGCAACGGCGATTCCGTAAGTGAGATCGCTTGTCCTTAACACTGGCATCTGCGGGTCGAGACGGGTCCGAAACCCGGGCTCGGAGCGATGCCTTATCGAGCTTGAGCAATCGAGCGGGAACCTAACGTCACAGCCATTGAAAATGGAGAAAACCCAATGAAACAATTCACAATGAAAATGACTGGCGTGGCAGCACTTGTCGCCGGTCTTCTCAGCGGAACGTCCGCGCTCGCCCAGTCGGGCTCAACGGTCGCCTTCCTAATGCCTGACCAGGCGTCGACCCGATACGAGGAGCACGATTATCCGGGCTTTGCCGCGGAAATGAAAAAACTCTGCGCGGACTGCCAAGTCCTCTACCAGAACGCCGACGCCGACGCGTCCCGGCAGCAGCAGCAGTTCAACGCGGTCATGTCTCAGGGCGCGAAAGTGATCGTGCTTGATCCGGTCGATTCCACCGCGGCCGCGTCCCTCGTCAAGCAGGCGCAGGCGCAAGGCGTCAAGGTGATTGCCTACGACCGCCCCATTCCGGATGCCAAGGCTGACTTTTACGTTTCGTTCAACAATGAGGGCATCGGCAAGGCTATCGCAGACTCGCTCGTGGCACATCTGAAGGCGAAGGGCGTATCGTCCGCCGACGGCGGCGTGCTCCAGATCAATGGGTCGCCAACCGATGCAGCCGCTGGCCTGATCAAGAAGGGTATTCACGCTGGCCTCGACGGCAGCGGCTACGAGATCCTTGCCGAATACGACACGCCGGAATGGGCTCCGCCGAAGGCACAGCAATGGGCGAGCGGTCAGGTGACGCGCTTCGGCAAGAAAATCATCGGCATCGTTGCGGCGAACGATGGCACCGGCGGCGGCGCAATTGCCGCTCTCAAGGCAGCCGGCGTGGATCCGGTTCCGCCGGTCACCGGCAACGACGCAACGATCGCAGCACTTCAACTGATCATCGCTGGCGACCAGTACAATACAATCTCCAAGCCAAGTGAGATCGTTGCGGCTGCAGCCGCCAACGTTGCGGTAGACCTGCTTGCGGGCAAGACGCCGAAAGCTGAAATGACCTTGTACGACACGCCCTCGCAGCTCTTCACCCCGGCGGTCGTTACCGCAGAGAACCTGAAGGCTGAGATCATCGACAAGAACATCCTGAAGGCGGAAGAGCTTTGCGTCGACCGTTATGCAGACGGCTGCAAGGCGCTCGGCATCGGCGGCTGATCGGCTTTGAGCGCTACCCTCTGGCCGCCTTTCGCGGGCCGGAGGGTTCACTTTCTCAACCGATCATATCGAAAGGCTTGCCAGCCATGACCGACACTCAAAACCACATGGACCCAGCGGGCGAGCTGGTGCTTAGCCTGCGCGGCATCTCCAAGAACTTCGGTGCCGTTTCGGCGCTGACCAACATCGATCTCGACGTGCATGCGGGCGAAGTCGTTGCACTCGTTGGCGACAACGGTGCCGGGAAGTCGACCCTCGTGAAGACGCTTGCCGGCGTGCATCAGCCGACGTCCGGGACCATAACCTTCTGCGGCAAGCCTGTGACGCTGACGGACCCGAGTGCGGCGCTCAATCTCGGCATTGCGACGGTATTCCAGGATCTCGCACTCTGCGAGAATCTGGATGTGGTCGCCAACATCTTTCTTGGGCGAGAACTCAACAGGCTTCAGCTTGACGAAACGACCATGGAGGTGCGGTCCTGGAAGCTTTTGAACGAGCTTTCAGCGCGCATCCCCAGTGTCCGCATTCCGATTGCCTCGCTTTCCGGCGGCCAACGCCAGACCGTCGCGATTGCCCGTTCGCTGCTCCTCGAGCCGAAGCTCATTCTGCTGGACGAGCCCACGGCGGCACTCGGTGTGGCGCAGACAGCCGAAGTTCTCAACCTGATCGAAAGGGTCCGTGACCGCGGCCTCGGCGTCATCATGATCAGCCACAACATGGAAGACGTTCGCGCCGTTGCTGACCGCATCGTCGTGCTCCGCCTTGGTCGCAACAACGGCGTCTTCACACCCGACGCGTCGAATCACGAGCTCGTGGGAGCGATCACCGGCGCCGCAGACAATTCGGTCTCCAGAAGAGCCGGGCGGCGACACGCACAGCAGCAAATCTCCGAGGGAGGGCAGCTATGACCGGCACGGCCAACGAGAACGCGGGCGTCGTGACGATGCTGGATCGCAGCGACATTCGCGTGAAGCATGAAACAGGCATCAGCGGAGCCATCCGCGCCTTTATCGATCGGATACGGTCGGGGGATCTTGGCTCCTTGCCGGTCATTGTCGGGCTGGTGCTGATCTGGACCGTTTTCGCAAGCCTCAATCCAGTGTTCTTGTCGAGCAACAACCTCGTCAATCTGCTTTTCGACTGCTCGACAGTGGGCGTGATTGCGCTGGGTATCGTCTGCGTACTCATGGTCGGTGAGATCGACCTTTCCGTCGGTTCGATCAGCGGTTTCGCCTCGGCCATTGTCGGCACGCTCTGGGTCAACCAGGGCGCGCCGGTCGCGCTTGCCATCCTTGCTGCCGTAACCTTCGGCGGGATGATCGGCTTCATCTACGCGCTGCTCTTCAATCGCCTGGGCATGCCGAGTTTCGTTTCGACGCTTTCCGGCCTGCTCGCCGTTCTTGGCATGCAGCTCTATATTCTCGGCTCCACCGGCTCGATCAATTTGCCCTATGGTTCGGCCGTGGTGAACTTCGGCCAGATGATGGTCATGCCGCGTCTCGTCGCCCATGTTCTTGCGGCACTGCCAGGCATCATTTTGCTGGTCACGAGTATCCGCACGATAAGCCGCCGCCGCGAGGCCAACCTTTCCGCACCGTCGCTCCGCAGCATCATTGTTCGGGCTGCGGCAATCACCATCGCGCTGGAACTCATCGTTCTCTACCTGAACCAGGACCGCGGTGTTCCTTGGATGTTCGGCCTCTTCGTCGGATTGGTCATGATCATGAACTATGCGCTGACGCGGACGCAGTGGGGCCGCTCGATGACCGCTGTAGGCGGTAACCGTGAGGCCGCACGTCGCGCCGGTATCAACGTCCGGCGCGTCTACACCAGTGCCTTCGTGCTCTGCTCGATGCTCGCCGCGCTTGGTGGCGTCCTGGCCGCTGCGCGTCTCGCATCCGCAAGCCAACAGGCGGGAACCGGCGACGTCAATTTGAATGCCATCGCGGCAGCTGTAATCGGTGGAACGAGCCTCTTCGGCGGCCGCGGCAACGCATACTCCGCGCTACTCGGCATCATCGTCATCCAGTCGATCGCCAACGGGCTGACGCTGCTCGATCTGTCGTCGTCGCTTCGCTACATGATCACCGGTGCCGTTCTCGCCATCGCTGTCATCGTCGATTCCCTGGCGCGCCGGTCGCGGGTTTCGCACGGTCGCGCCTGACACAACGACAAACGCCAAGTAAGGATTGATATGAAACAGGAACTTTCTGGCAAGGTAGCAGCGATTACCGGGGCTGCCTCGGGGATCGGCCTTGAATGCGCCAAATCGCTGTTGCGGGAGGGCGTAAACGTCATCCTCATCGACAGAGCCGAGGATACCCTGAAGACCGTATGTTCGGAATTGGGTCCGCAAGCTTTCCCTCTGGTCGTTGATCTTGCCAATCCCGCAAGTGTCGCGACGATGATGCCACGAATTCTCGAGAAGTTCGGTAAGCTTGATATCTTCCACGCCAATGCGGGATCCTACATCGGCGGGGAAGTCGTGGACGGTGATCCCGATGCCTGGGACCAGATGCTGAATCTCAATGTCAACGCTGCCTTCAGATCAGTGCAAGCGGTGTTGCCCCACATGGTTGAGAGGAAGACGGGTGATATCATCATGACCAGCTCAATTGCCGGCCTGGTTCCGGTGGTATGGGAGCCAATCTACACGGCATCCAAACATGCGGTACAGGCCTTCGTTCACACGGTCAGGCGGCAGGTCGTGAAGCACGGCATCCGCGTGGGCGCGGTTGCGCCGGGTCCCGTGGCAACGGCACTCATCAGCGACTGGCCTCAGGAAAAACTCGATGAGGCGATCGCTTCGGGCGGATTGATGGAGGCGACCGAAGTGGCGGAAACGGTGTTGTTCATGCTGTCGAGACCCCGCAACGTCACGATCCGCGATCTCGTCATCCTGCCGTTCAGCACGGACCTATGACGATGGGACGTTTTTTCATCGGGATCGATGTTGGCACAGGCAGCGCCCGCGCAGGCGTTTTCGACGAGAAGGGAGGTTTGCTCGCTTCGGCAAAACGACCGATCACGATCTGGCATGAGGCCGGCGGCATCGTGGAGCAGTCCAGCGAGCAGATATGGGCAGCGGTATGCGGCAGCGTCAAGGAAGCGGTCGGTGCGGCAGGTGTCGCGATCGCCGAAGTCTCCGGTGTCGGTTTTGACGCGACCTGCTCGCTGGTCGTCGTCAACGCGGATGGTTCGCCGGTGGCGGTCGGGCCTTCAGGGGATCCTGCCCGCAATATCATGGTCTGGATGGACCATCGGGCGGCGGGCGAGGCGGCCGAGATCAATGCGGGGCATCACACGGTTCTGAACTACGCCGGTGGACGGATCTCGCCGGAAATGGAAACGCCGAAACTGCTCTGGTTGAAACGCAATCTTCCGGAATCCTTCGCCGTCGCCGGCCACTTTTTTGACCTCGCCGACTATTTGACCTGGCGCGCAACGGGCTCGCTGAGCCGTTCGATTTGCACGGTGACCTGCAAATGGACCTATCTCGCCCATGAGAACCGTTGGGATCCGGACTACTTCGAGACGATCGGCCTGGGCGAGCTCGTGGCGGACGGGTTTGCCAGAATTGGCACCGACATCGTGAAACCCGGTATGTCGCTTGGTTGCGGCCTGACCGAGGAGGCGGCCGCCGATCTGGGGCTGAGGACCGGAACGGCTGTCGGAGCAGCCCTCATCGACGCGCATGCGGGCGGCATCGGAACGCTGGGCGTCGCTGTCGACGGCGCCAGTTCCGACGTCGGCCGCAGACTGGCATATATCTTTGGAACATCGGCCTGTTCAATGGCGTCAAGCAAAGAACCCGTCTTTGTCGATGGGGTGTGGGGGCCATACTATTCCGCCATGATCCCGGGCCTCTGGCTCAACGAAGGCGGACAGTCGGCAGCTGGTGCCGCAATCGATTATCTTGTGGCGATGCATCCAGCATCACCGCAGGCTTGCGCCCAAGCCGAAGCGGCCGGATCCTCCCTGGTAGCCTGGCTTGAGGGCGAGGCCTCGAAAATGTGCGCAAGTCTGCACAACGCGGTCACGCTAGCGGGGTCCATCCACGTCGTCCCCGAATTTCTCGGAAACCGCTCTCCCCACGCGGATCCCGATGCCCGTGCGCTCATTGCGGGGCTCGGGCTGGACGCCAGCATTTCTGGCCTGATTTCTCTCTATGTCGCCGGACTATGCGGTATCGGCTACGGGCTGAGGCAGTTGCTGGTAAAACTCGCCGACGAGGGAATTCCGATCGACCTTATCGTTGCAAGCGGCGGAGCGGCGCAGAGCAATCTCGTCCGCCAGTTGTTGGCCGACACAACCGGTGTGCCCCTTACTTTTGCGGACACGCCTGAACCTGTCCTTCTCGGCGCGGCCATGCTGGCGGCGGTGGCAGCAGGCCGCTACCCGGCGCTGGCCGATGCCATGATGGAAATGTCGACCGCCTCGAAAATCTTCAAGCCCGCAGTGGGCGAAATCGAGCTGGTACACGAGAGGCGATATCGGATTTTCGAGAGACTGCAGTCTGTCGGCCGTGAAATCAGGCTCGCGTCTTAGCATAGAGGGAGCGAGGCTCAGCATCACTGCATGGCTGAATTATTCATACAACGGAGCGATTACGCCCGGTGCGCAAAGACTATTCGATAAGCGAGACAGTCGCCCCGACCAGGATCTCGTCGGCTGCCGAAGCGCAGGTTTCCATCGTCGAATTGCCCGTGAAAGTAACTTGATCGGCGACGATCTGGGTGCACCCTCCCGATACGGTGGAATTGCCCGTGAAATCGATAGTTCCGGTCGGCATATAAAGGCTGCCTTTCAACGTCGATTCGGAGTTACCGGTCACCTGGTGAGCCACTCCGGACGTCTGACGGCTGCCGAAGAACAAAAGGCCGGCATAAGGTCCGTTCGTGGGAGAGGACAAATCGATATCGCCGTTGCCCGTCAGCTTGGCCGCGGCAGAGTTGGCGAAGAACAGCGTGACGCCGTCACCTGAGAGCTTGGCGCCTGCAGTCACCGTGAAATCTCCGCCGTCAATTATATAGAGGCCGGGCTTCAGCGTCACGGTTCCCTTGATCTCCAGTCCGCCGCAGAATCTGATCGCCTCCTCGCCCGTTGGGAGGCGATCGAAAACATAGGTGGCGTTCGAGACATAGTCGAGCGTGCGACAAGGAAGCTGCTGAATGTGCATATTGTCCGGCTCGCGAACGGACACATACGGGTCCGGCGTCGGAGGCGCGCGCTCGACCGGCTCTCTGCATCCGGTCATCGTGAGACCGGTCGTCGTCACGGCCTCCCCCACCGTGTACACGCAGTCGGTCGACATCACGGCGCTGCCGTTCTTCATCAGAAACGCGTCCGCAGCGCTCGAATTGGATGCGATGCTGCAGTCCGACAGCCGGACCTCTGTCGAGCCGGTCACGGTGATCGCTCCCGACGCAGAATTCGACAAGGCGAGCACACATGCCTTGGCGCCGCCCTTCACCTCGGCAACGGCTCGGGCGGTCAACTGCATCGGTTCGCCCGAAAAGACAGAGGAGAACAAACGCGCATGCGTCTCCGTCAGCACGACGGTCACTTTACCGCTTGCTCCGGTCACCCCGACTTGTGCACTCACCGTCATGCCGCCGGCTTGCGGCAGGTAACCTGACGCGCTCGCTATCCTGAGAGCCGCGGCCTCGAGTCCAGGCTGACTGTCTCCGGCGCGATAGCGGACGGCTGCAGCATGCGCGGAAACGTCCGCTGCGTGCTGCAGCTTACGATCCTTCAGGTACCAATATCCAGTCTCCGCACCCAGCCCCATCGCGCCCACCGCGACAGGGAAGAGGATCGCGGCGATGACGGCGACTGCGCCGCGCTCGTCCTCCTGCAAGCAACGCAGAAGGTGGCGCGCCTTTCTGAAAGCGGCTCCGATGTTGGCATTCATTCGATGTAACCCGAGTCCTCATTTAAGGTCCGGCGATTATCTCCTTCCTCCAAGGTTTTACGATTCGGCCACTTGGCCTAGGCCGCGCAGCGTCCTTAGTCCCCGGCTCAGTAGGCCATCAGGCCGAATAGCGCTTTTGCCGGCCAAACGGCACATTCCGCCGCAGTTCGAGAAATCACTTCTAGTCTCGTGAAAGGCGCTGCACATGATTTCGACAGTCGCGGCTTGGCTCGCATTTTTCCTGTTCGCCGGGACAATGACCTATGCCGGCATCAGGGACGTGGTGACGATGACGATATCGAACCGCCTTGTCGGTGCATTGGCGACCGCCTATGCGATCCTTGCGCCGGCCGCAGGCGTGGACCTGGCGACGATCTCCTCGAGCAGTCTCGTTGCCTCCGCCGTGCTGGCTTGCACCTTTGCCTTCTTCGCCTTCGGCTGGATCGGTGGCGGCGACGCAAAACTGCTTCCGGTCGCCGTGCTTTGGCTCGGGGCCGACCTGGCCCTCCATTTCGTCCTTTATGCATCGGTGATTGGCGCGGCCCTTACGCTTGTGGTGCTCCAGTTTCGCCAGGCCCCGCTGCCGATCGTCCTGCAACGACGCACCTGGTCCAACCGGCTGCATGCTCGTGAACCGGGTATTCCCTACGGAGCGGCGATGGCACCAGCGGCGCTGCTGTTGCTTCCAGAAAGCCATTGGTTTTCCGCGTTCATCTGATGCGTCGAGCCCCGAGACAACCCCACGAGGTAAGCCATGATCCGCATCGCCATTCTCCTGCTCGCACTTGCCTCCGGCGGCGCTGCCTCCTGGCTGGCGCTTGGTGTCTCCGTGCAGCCGACGGTCGCTGCCGCCGAAATCCAAAGGGCGCCGGAACAAGAAGTGCTCGTCGCCGCTTCCGAGCTCGCCCGTGGGGTGGTGCTTGAGGAGGTCAATCTCCGTTGGCAGTCGTGGGAAGGCGACATTCCGCCTGTGTTCATCAGCCGTGCGTCACGGCCGGATGCGATAGTGGCGCTCAAGGGCATGCTCGCCCAGAGCGGCTTCGTCGCTGGCGAACCGATCCGCGAAGACAAGCTGGCTGATCGTGGAGCGGGCTTTCTCTCAAGCATGCTGCCGTCCGGAAAGCGGGCGATCGCCGTTCGCGTGACGGCGGAAAGCACGGCCGGCGGCTTCATCCTCCCCAACGATCATGTCGACGTCATCCATACCGTTACCCGTCAGGATTCCTCCGGCAAGGACGGCAAGGTCATAAGCCGCGCGATCCTTTCCAACATACGGGTGCTCGCGGTCGATCAGACAATCTCGGAGGGGGCGGACGGCACCTCGGTCGTTGGGAAAACCGCAACGCTCGAGGCAGGCCCCGAGCAGATCGCAATCATCGCCGCTGCGGAATCCTCCGGCACTGTTTCGCTCGCGCTCCGTGCGGTCGCCGACAATCATGAAGCGCCGGTTGTGGAAACCGAGGGAAACCGAAGGGGCGTCGTGCGCATTGTCAGTGGCGGACGCATGTCGATGGTCGAAGTCCCGTCCCGCTCCGACGGCAGTTGATCGATTTCAAGGAAGTCTCAGACAGATGAAACAGCTCGGCAACGAAACACAGAAATCGTCGCAGTCAGCGGCCGCCCCGCCGCTTCTACCCATCCCGAAGGTCGATATCGCGGTCTTCTGCCGGTCGGAGGAGGTGAGCGAGACCATCCGCATCGCGTCGATCGACCGCCGCATGGCGAGGGCCAACGTGACGATCAAGGACGGCGGAATCATGGAGGCGACGGCCCTCTATGGCGGCATCACCTCGCCGAACCTCGTCGTTGTCGAGAACAAAGACGACGACGAGGTTCGGCTGATGGCGGCGCTCGAGGCGCTGGCGGTGGAGTGCGTCACCGGCACCAAGGTCATCCTCATCGGCCGCTCCAACGACGTCGGCCTCTACAAGAAGCTGCTGGACGCCGGCGTGAGCGATTATCTCGTCATGCCGCTTGAACCGATCGAGTTCGTCGCTGCAGTCCATCGCTGCTTTCGTGACTCGACGGAAGAAAAGCTCGGACGCATCGTTGCCTTCGTCGGCGCCAAGGGAGGAACCGGATCCTCCACGCTGGCGCACAACGTGGCCTTTGCGATGTCGACGCGCGTCGACGCCGATGTGCTGGTGGCCGATCTTGACCTCCAATTTGGCACCGTGGGCCTCAATTTCGATGTAGAGGCGACACAAGGCATGGCTGACGTGCTCAACGGCACGGACCGTCTCGACGACGTCCTCCTGCGGCGCTTGACTGTACCCTATGGCGAGCGACTGCATCTGCTTCCCTCCGCCGCCGACCTCAACAGGTTCCTCACCCTGAAGGAGAACCATGTTGATCATCTGCTCGATGTCGCTCGGTCAAACTCCTGGCACGTCGTGGTCGACTTGCCTCACATCTGGATGCAATGGACGCGGAAAATCCTGCTGGAGGCTGATGAGATCGTCGTCGTCGCTACACCGGATCTTGCCAGCATGCGCAACGCCAAGAGCCTGATCGAACTCCTGAAGAAGGAACGTCCCAACGATCCGCCGCCGAGACTCGTGCTCAACAAGACTGACACGCCGAAGCTTCCCGAGATCAAACCGAAGGACTTTGTCGAGGCCGTTGGACTTCATGAAAGCATATGCATTCCGTTCGATCCGCAGCTCTTCGGTAAGGCGGCGAACAATGGCCAGTTGGTCATCGAGACGGCGCCCGAGTCCAAGCCCGGCAAGGCCATGGCTTCGCTTGCCTGGCACGTCGGTGGAACCGGGGAGAGACGACCCCGGCAAAAAGGCTTGCGCGCATGGGCGCGGAAACTCTTCAAAGGCGGAAAACCGAAGAGAGCCCCGTCGGCCCTGTGCACGATGGCGAGCGAACTCAGGAAGTCCGAGGCAGGCGTCTCTGCCGTGGAGTTTGCGTTGATTGCTCCGGTGCTCGCGCTCAGCCTGGTAGCCATGGCCGACGTCGGACTCGCGATCACCGAACGGATGACGATCGATCACGTGCTTCGCGCCGGTGCGCAAGCCGCCATGGCCGATCCAGGACCGATGAAGGTCGACAAGGTGCTGCAGTCGACGCTCGCGCAAGGCGCAAGACCCGCCAATGTCACGCTCGCCCCCGTAAAACGCTACTGTGCCTGCCCGGAAAACGCCGATGTCACGCCGGCGGCTGCACCGGAATGCGGAAAGACGCCCTGTGCAAGCTCGGCTCCGCAATTGGTGTATTACCGCCTGGAGGCGGCGAAATCCTATCAGCCGATGTCTCTGCCGGAGGTACTTCCGCCTTTCCAGCTCAGTTCCTCGATGCAGGTGCAGGTTCGATGACGGCGTCGCCCAAACTCCTGCGTCGCGTCTGGCGCAGCCAGTCCGGCGCTATGGCAGTCGAATTCGCGCTCGTGTGTTTTCCCCTGCTGCTGCTCATGCTCGGGATCATCGAGTTCGGCCGCGCGCTCCATGTGCAAAACGACCTTTCCTACGCTGCAGATGTCGCGGAGCGACAGGTGCTCATCGGACAAATCTCCCGGGACGCGCCCGACAGCGAAGCGCAAGCGAAGCTGGAAAGCGCCGTACGTGACAATTTCGACAGCGGAGAGCCGCAGTTGCTACAAATTTCCGTCGGCAAGGAAACGGTAGACGGAATTGCCTTTCGAGTGATGTCGATCCGTTATCCGTTTGCGTTCTTCATCCCCGGATGGACGGAGAGTCCCGTCAGCCTGGAGCTGTCGCGGCGGATCCCGATCGGCTGATGCTTCTTGCCCGCGCCGGTCATGGCCCGCCGGCATCTGTCGCATTGCCGTTCTCCGTGGCTTGAGGGGGGCTCGACGTAGGGCTTTCTTCACTGGATTGAACCGGATCGCAGCGCTTCGAGCAACTATAGGTCGCGCGTCCGTTGCCCTCGTGCACGGTGATTAAACGTCCGCCAGCAGCGACCACGTCGAGGACGACATTGGCGACCTCGGCGCCGTCGGCGTCCATGACGATCAGGTTCGTTGATCCCGGTGTCTTGCCGGTGAGGATCACCGTCTTGTCGTCGCTGAGTGTTGCCTGCGCGATCGCCGGATTACCGATGATGACCGTGCTCGCGGGGCGATCAAGGATAAAAGGTCTCGCAAAATCGACGATGACCTTCACCACGGCATCTGTTTGCCGGGCGGGCTCCTGCGCATTATCGCCTCGGGGGGGATCTTCCGCGGCTTGAACCGCATTGACCACAGCGCACATCGCCAAGACGAGAACGGGCCATTTCACGCCAGTGCGCATTCGACCACTCCCAGTTGCTGCCGATCTTGATAAACGGACGGAAGCCTCATCCGTTCCGGTAACCAGCAAGAGCATAGCATAGTCGCGGCTTGACGATCGGACTAGACCAACAGGCTGATCTCCTCCGGAAGGGGTATCGGCCATCAGGCTGAATGGATCAAAAGGGTTAAGAAAGTCTATATGAGGACCACACAGCAAGCGGGAAACGAGGCTGAAACCCGGCCCGACCTGTGATGCCGAACTTGGAGTCGGCACAACCCCAACCACTGAAGGACCGAATCATGAAAAAGCTCCTTGTTCGCTTTGCCCGCGACGAAGCCGGCGCTACCGCCATCGAATACAGCCTGATCGGCGGCCTGATCGCCGTCGCTATCATTACCGCGGTGAGAACCGTCGGCACCGATGTCGCCGCCGTGTTCACCAGCATCTCCACCGCGATCTAATAAGCGCGCCAACATGTTGCAGAGCAAGGCGGAGACACCCATCTCCGCCAGCTCGTTTCTAGCCCCAGTTTGAATCAACTCAGGTTGGCCAAATCGATGTTCGGCAAAAAGTCCATATCGGAGGAAAAGGTCATCGAGACCGTAGCCCAGCCTGAGAGGGCGCGCGAACGGCAACCCGTTTTGGTGCCAAGCCAACCTCAGACGACAGTCGAGGTTCTGGTGGCGGCCAAGGCTGAAAAGGCCGAACAATACTACAGTCTGAAAAAGGAAATCTTCAGCGCCCTCATAGCCACCATCGATGTCGCCGCCTTGTCCACCATGGATAGCGATCAGGCGCGCAAAGAGATCGGCGTAATCGTCAATGACATCGTCGCGGCCAAGAAGGCCGGGATTTCGATGACCGAGCAGAACGATCTGCTTTGCGACATCTGCAACGATATACTTGGTTACGGCCCCCTCGAGCCGCTGCTCGAGCGCGACGACATCGCTGACATCATGGTCAATGGCGCCAACCACGTCTTCATCGAAGTCGGTGGCAAGGTCGAGGAAACAGATATTCGTTTCCGCGACAACGAGCAGCTCTTGAACATCTGCCAACGTATCGTCAGCCAGGTCGGCCGGCGCGTCGATGAATCCAGCCCGATCTGCGACGCCCGTCTGGCCGACGGGTCTCGCGTCAACGTCATTGCGCCTCCGCTGGCAATCGACGGGCCAACGCTTACTATCCGCAAGTTCAAGAAGGAGAAGCTAACTCTCGATCAGTTGGTTCGCTTCGGTTCGATCACGCCCGAAGGCGCCGAGATCCTCAAGATCATCGGCCGGGTGCGCTGCAACATACTTATTTCAGGGGGCACGGGTTCCGGCAAGACGACGCTGCTGAACTGCCTGACCGGATATATCGATGCTGGCGAGCGCATCATTACTTGCGAGGACGCCGCCGAACTGCAACTTCAACAGCCACATGTCGTGCGGCTCGAGACGCGTCCACCCAACATAGAGGGCCAGGGTGAAATAACCATGCGCAGTCTGGTCAAGAATTGCCTGCGCATGCGGCCGGAGCGCATCATCGTCGGCGAAGTGCGCGGGCCGGAGGCCTTCGACCTCTTGCAGGCAATGAACACCGGCCACGACGGCTCGATGGGAACACTCCACGCCAACTCTCCGCGCGAGGCGATCTCGCGCGTCGAGGCCATGATCACCATGGGTGGTCACTCGCTACCGGCCAAGACCATCCGGGAGATGCTTGTCTCATCGGTTGACGTGATTGTGCAGGCATCGCGCCTGCGCGACGGTTCGCGCCGCATCACCCACATTACTGAAGTGCTGGGCATGGAGGGCGACGTTGTGACGACGCAGGATCTCTTTGTCTACGACATTCTCGGCGAAGACTCGAAAGGCAACGTTATTGGACGGCATCGCTCCACCGGTATCGGACGCCCCGCCTTCTGGGATCGCGCACGCTATTACGGCGAGGAAGCACGCCTTGCGGCGGCGCTCGATGCGGCTGAAATGAAAGCGGCCGCGTGAGTGGGACCCTTCTGACCCAGATTGGACACATATGCTAACGTCCCCGTTGTTTCCGTTGTTTGTTTTCGTCCTCGCTTCCACGAGCGTTGGCGGGGTTATGCTCGCCATTCTCTATCCGCATGTGGCCAAAGCCAGTGTTTACAAGCAGAGGTTCGAACGAATAGCAGCGCTTACCGATCGCAACACCGCAGAGTCCGTCGATGAGGATGGCCGCGACCGCCGCCGCTTCGTGGAAAAGACGCTGCGCGAAATCGACGAGAAGCAAAAGGCCAATGCGAAGAAAGGCGGCAAGCCGACGCTGGCAGGCAGGATTCGCCAGGCCGGCCTAAACTGGACTCGCAAGACCTATTATCTTGTCTGCGTCGGCGCGGGCCTCGCCTCCTATGTAATAGCGCTCCTCTTGGGGCTTAATACGATCGCCATGCTTGGCTGTGGCGTGGCTGGCGGTCTACTGCTGCCGCACATCTATGTAAACTCGAAGCGGAAGGCACGCTTCAAGCGCTTCAGCGCCGAATTCCCCAACGCAGTCGACGTGATCGTACGTGGCCTCAAGGCCGGCCTGCCGATGGCAGACTGTCTGCGCGTCATCGCAACGGAAGCCCAGGAACCAGTCAAAAGCGAATTCGTCGCCATTGCTCAGGACCAGACACTCGGAATCCCAATCGATGAAGCGGTGCAAAAAATGTGGGACCGTGTGCCGCTGTCGGAGGCTAACTTCTTCGCTATAGTCATCACGATTCAGAGCCGCACCGGTGGCAGCCTGTCGGAGGCGCTCGGAAACCTTTCCAAGGTGCTGCGAGAGCGTAAGAAGATGAAAGGAAAGATCAGGGCGATGAGTGCGGAGGCGAAATCCTCCGCAGGGATTATCGGTGCCCTGCCGTTCTTCGTGGCCGGTGCAGTATATCTCACCAGTCCCGACTACATGTCGCTTTTGTTTACCACGCTGACCGGGAAGATCGTGCTCGCGGGCTGTGCCCTTTGGATGAGCATCGGAACTCTCGTCATGCGAAAAATGATCAACTTCGATTTCTGAGAAGCACATGAATATCGCCGCCTACATCCCTGAACCGGAAAAGCTTTCTGCCATGATGGCCGCTTTCGCTGCATTCTCCTCCGTGGTCGCGGTTTCCTGGCCTTACATGTTTCGCGATAATCTCGCGGCGCGCCTGCACAAGGTGGAGGGCGAACAGGAGCGCATCCGCCAGCGCGAGCGAGCCCGACTGAATGCAGTGAAGCGTCCCGTCTCGCTACGCGCGGAACCCAGAAAGCTGTTCCAGGAGATTGTTGACCGCTTCAACCTCGCCAAGCAGGCCGAGGATGGCGAGATCGTCAACAAATTGCGGATGGCCGGTTATCGTGGGCACGCTCCGGTGACGACCTTTCTGGCAGTTCGGCTGATTTCTCCGCTTGCGATCTTCGCCGCTTGCTTGCTCTACCTCCTCCTCATTGTCAGACCGGCGGCGCCACTCCTCCTGGTCGTGGCCATCGCCGCTACTGTGGGTTCGCTCGGTTATTTCGTACCGGCGATATTCATCAAGAACAGGATCACGAAGCGACAGAAATCGATCCAGCGCTCATGGCCCGAAGCGCTCGACCTTCTGCTGATCACGGTCGAGGCGGGCATGGGTATAGAAAGCGCGTTCCGCAAAGTGGGCGAGGAAATCGGTATGCAGTCGCCCGAAATCGCGGAAGAAATGATGCTGACCACCGCCGAACTTTCCTATCTGCAAGACCGGCGGCAGGCCTACGAGAATCTCGGAAAGCGCACCGGCGTCGAGGGGGTCCGGGCGGTCGTAACCAGTCTGATACAGGCGGAGAAATATGGTACGGCGCTTGGTCAGGCGCTGCGCGTCATGGCGCAGGAAAACCGCGACATGCGGATGAGCGAGGCGGAGAAAAAGGCAGCCGCTCTTCCACCCAAGCTGACCGTACCGATGATCCTCTTCTTCCTGCCTGTGCTCTTCGCAGTCATCATGACCCCTGCGGCGATACAGATAGCCGGCATTCCATGAACGGACAGGGGCGGGCTAACCTCCCTGTCCGTTGCCGCTCAGCGCGACGATCTTCCCGGCTATCCTTTCCAACGGCAACACGAAATCGACAAGACCTGCCCCGATGGCCGCTTTTGGCATGCCGAAGATAATCGAACTCTTCTCATCCTGGGCAATCACCTTGCCACCAGCCTTTCGGAGCGAGCGGAGGCCTTCGGTGCCGTCATCGCCCATTCCCGTCAGGACAACCGCGAGGGATTCGGTCTTGAATGCTCGCGCGATGGAACTGAACAGGTAGGACCCGGAGGGCGTGAAACTGTAACCAGCAGCGTCATCGGTGACGCAGATCCGTGTTCGGCCCGATACTCCAAGCTGATGCCCGTCCGGAGCCAGATAGACAGTTCCGGGTTTCAAACGTTCACCGTCCGCGGCAACCTTGACCTTGAGAGGAACTGTGGCGTCGAGGGAGACGGCCATGCCTTCGATGAACCCGCTGGAAATATGCTGGACAATCAGAATCGGAGCCGGAAAACCGGCGGAAACATTCTTCAGTATCGACCGGATAGCGGCCGGACCGCCGGTGGACGCGGTGATGCCCACAATTCCGATCGGCGCGTTGCGGCCGACCGGAAGGACGTCAGCGCGCCTGTCCGCGCCGGACCTGTTGCGCCGCCGTCTGACCACCTTCACCTGCGACATCGCCTTGATCGTCGACAGGAACTTGTCGGTGCCTGTTTTTTGCAGCCGACCGTCGACTAAGGGAGGGGCAGGAATGACGGCCAGCGCCCCGGCCTCGAGTGCACGGCCGGAGAGACTTCCCAATTCCGCGTAGTTGTCGCACGACACCATGATGATGGGAGCCGGGGCCGAAATCATGATCTCCTTAACGGTGTCCGCGCTGTCTTCGCCACTGAGTAGGAGTTCGACCGCAACGATGTCAGGCGAAAGTTCCCGGGCCAACCTGACCGCCTCGGTTTCACTCCTTGCGGTTCCGACGAGCTTCACGTCCGCGTCGTCCAGTGCCGCCTTTTCGACGAGCTCCTGGAGATCGGACCTGCCTGTGGCGAGAAGTATCCGGACCATCGTTCCCCTCACACGAACTGGCGAACAGTTTCCAGAAACTGATACGAGTCAAACTCGTTCTTAGTCAGATAGGCATTGGCGCCGGCATGCAGGCCACGCAGCTTGTCCTCCGGCGTTTCGCGCCCGGTGACCAATATGACAGGCATGTCCTGGAAGTCCCCGGACTCGCGAATTGTTTGCGTCAGCGCAAAGCCATTCATCGACGGCATATCCACATCGGCGATAACGATATCGGCCCCATACTGCCGCAAGTGCTCCCAGGCTTCCCCACCATCGGCTATCATCGCCACTTGGTATCCCGCACCCTCCAGGATCAGCCTAATGAGACTGCGGACATATATCGAGTCGTCGACGACCAGCACCTTGCGGTTTTCACGAGGTGCGACGGGTCGTATCAGAGCATCTGTTCCTGGGTTCTTCTTCGTGGCCGCCTCGGCCAGCGCCGCGGCATTAAGCAGGAGGGCGATGCGTCCGTCGGGCAGGACAATACCGCCGTTATAACGTCGCACCTTCGCGAGACGCGGCCCCAGAGAACGGACGAGAAGCTCCTGCTCGCCAGCGACTTCGTCCACCAGCACGGCTGCTTCCCTGCCCGCAGCCCCAACAATGACCGCCGGCATGAATTCCATGGATGTGCGACGACTTGCTGGTCGAAGCCCAAGCCAGCGCGCCAGATCTATGAGGGGTATCGGCCCCGCGCGGGTCGTCACGACGCGCTTTTCTGCCGAGGTGGTAATGTCTTTCGCCGAAACTCGTATGACGCTCTGGACCGAAGCGGTATCGATCGCAAAAACATGCCCTCCGACAATGACCTCCAAGGCCCTGACGGTTGCAAGCGTAAGGGGTAGTGTGAGGGTAATGGCGGCGCCTCCGCCCGAAACCTGCGATACGTCAGCTACACCGCGCATTGCTTCGACTGCGGTTCTGACAATGTCCAGACCTATGCCGCGGCCGGACAGCTTGGTGACAGCAGTCGACGTTGACACACCGGGCTCGAAAATCTGCCGGAGAAGTTGTCTTTCGTCTTCCGGCTGTTGCAGATCCGCTTTACCAACGGCGCTGCGCAGGGAAGCCGTGTCCAGGCCGCGGCCATCGTCCTCCACCAGCACCTGTACGCGATCGCCGGATATGGAAGCCGCAATGACGATCCTTCCCTTTTCCGGCTTTCCTGCCATTCGCCGCTTTGCAGGCTCCTGAATGCCATGGGCAATGGCATTGCGTACGAGATGCCGAAGCGAATCCTGCAGGCCTGCAAGGATCGAACGGTCGATCTCTATCTCTCCACCCCTTACCTCCAGTTCCGCCAACTTTCCCGAGCTTGCCGCCATGTCTCTGACGATCCGGGCAAGTCCCTTGCAGGCCTCGGCGAAAGGCTGGGTGCGCGCACGCCGCACCTCGTTCTCAAGCGCAGTGGCGGCGCTATGCATCAGTCTCCCATCGTGATTGAGGGAAGCGGCAAGCGCGCGTAAGCCGTTTTCAATGCTCGCGGCCTCGGCGGCGGAATTCGATCCCCGGGCGCGCAGTTTCCTAGTTTGCTGCCTCAGGCGCGACGCCTCTTCGGCATGGCGTCGCACGACAGCATTCCAGGCGAGCAACTCGCCGCTCCGGTACAGAAGCGCATCGAGCCGATCGGCGGACACCCGCATGGAGCCATCCGTGTCGCTCACGCGCACCGGGACCTGTATTTCGGTGCGGGAACGGTGTGATCCCGTTCCTTCTCCGTCGCGTTCCGTTTGTCCTGTGATCGCCGCCTCCAACTGGAAGAGCACGTTTTCGGCGTGTTTTGACGAAGGCTTCTCGCCGCTCTCCAGCAGTCGAACGGCGTCGGCGATGGCATCCGCGGCTGCAAGAAACAGGTCCACTTCCGGCCTGTCGAGAACACGCTCCTCCCTTGCCGCAACAGAGAGCAACTCCTCTATCCAGTGGCAGATCGACTCCACCGCCCGCACCTGAACCAAGCCCGCGGCCCCCTTTAGGCTGTGGACCATGCTCAGGAGCTGGGTCTGCAGCTTGCGCTTTATGTCCACCCCGTCAGCGTCTTCTAATGCGAGCAAGGTGCGTTCTATGTCGGACGAGCGTTCTCTTGCTTCCTGGGTAAACAGTTCCAGCAGTTGGTGGTCAAGTTCTTCGGGTTTCATCATGTTCATTTGCCGTGATCGGAGAGCATGTCCTTCAGCCTCGACCCGAGCTCGTTGAGGTCCTTTGCGGCCTCTTCCGCCTGTCGTATCGCCGAGAGGTTCTGGCTGCTTGTCTGTTCGATATAATGCATCGCGTCGTGTATCTGCTTCATGCCCGCCTTCTGCTGGCCCGCCGAGGCG
The DNA here is from genome assembly GCF_964252905.1 of Pararhizobium sp. LjRoot255. Classification (NCBI taxonomy): domain Bacteria; kingdom Pseudomonadati; phylum Pseudomonadota; class Alphaproteobacteria; order Hyphomicrobiales; family Rhizobiaceae; genus Pararhizobium; species Pararhizobium sp. LjRoot255. Next base: position 1,117,043 of record NZ_CAXUPQ020000002.1, on the reverse strand, counting down.
GCAATCTGGGCGACCGAGCGCGCCGAATCTGCAATGATTGTTTCTAGTTGCCTGATCGTTTCCCCGGCTGCGTTCACTGTTTCGAGAGCGCGACCGACACTCTTGGTTCCCTCTTCGGCCCCGACGACAGCCGCATTTGTCGCTTTCTGTATCTCCATGAGGATGCGACGGACTCTGGTGGTTGCGGATTTCGACTGGTCCGCAAGCGTTCTGATCTCGGTTGCGACGACGTTAAAGCCCCTTCCATGCTCGCCGGCACGTGAGGCTTCGATCGCAGCATTGAGCGCCAGTAGATTCGTCTGGTCGGCTATCTCCGCGACCACAGAGACGATCTCGCCTATTTCCAGGCTGTTTTCGACTAGCGACAGAATATCGCCAGCGATCGCTTCGGTCCGCGCGCTGACTGTGTTCATCACCAGCACCGTGTCGTCGAGTGCCTTGCGCCCGTCGCCGCTAACCTTGACGGCGGTATCGTACGAGGCCGCCACCTGCTGTGCGCGTTGCGCCGCCTGTTCCGACGTCTGCAGGACGTCATCGACGCTCGTTACTGTTTCGGCCACAGCCGAGGACTGTTCACGCATGCCTTCGACCTGTTGCGTGGTTCCGGCCAGGATCTCGGCTGCCGAAGAGGAGAGGTGTTGTGCCGTCTCTGAGATCGTGGCGAAGAGTTCCTCCAGCCTGTTCCGATCGGCTCGTTCGTTCTCGATCATGCCGGCGAGCTTTGTCGTCATCGCATTGAAGGATGAACCAAGGATCGCCAGTTCGTCGCCATCCTCGTCGGTCGCCTTCTGCGCCAGATCACCGGCGCGAACCTTCTCCGCTACACCGGCGAGAGCACGCGTGCGGTGCACGAAGCGGCGGATGACCCATAGGACGACGAGCAGCATGATCACGCCCACGGCCGAGAGCCCGAGCTGTAGCAGTTGAGAGCGCTCGATTCTTTTCGCTCCTGCCTGCTCGATCATATCAATCCTTTCGTTGATCTGATCCGCATAGGTCCTGATCTGACGATCGAGTTGGTCCAGCGCGGTCCGAGTCGGCGGCGCCTCGGCTATCGCACTTTCAAGGGCCGGTTTCACTTCACGCAACCAGCGCTGCCGAACCTGTTGGAGCCGCGCCAGACTCTCCGGATCGGTCTCACCCGAAAAGCCAACCGCATCATCCCCGTTGATCAGCCTGGCAAGCATCCGCTCGTTGCGAACCATGAGGTCGCGAAGCTCGGCAGCAGCCGCTGTCCACTGCGGATCTTGCGGTCGGGGCAAGCGCCCAGCCAGGTAAAGCATCTGGTAGAAGATGTGCTCATTGTTAAGTGAGGAGGTTGCGGCAAGATCGGATCTCACCCTATTCAAGGAGACAAAGCTTGACCCGACGAGCATGGCCGATACGGCCGCAGACAGCAGCGTTGCCACGCCCAAGGTGCCATAGAGACTCTTCGTCCACCGCGGGTTCATGGCCGTGAGCCCCTTCCATTCTCATCCTCGTCGATCATTTGCTCGCCTTCGAGGATAAATCTGCGGTCGCTAAGGAGAGCGGCACCGTCAAGGACGGCCACGCCCTCGGCCGTGCTGCCGCGGCTCCAGAGGCCATCGTTCCCGTCCGCCTCCGTCATGGAGATCGCGTCAGGAGCGAGCTCCACGACTTCTGGAATTCCGTCGGTCAGGACCAGGAACTCGGGTTGCGCTTCGCCGCAGACGATCGCCCAATCGACGGTTGCCACCGGCTGCGCGGGAAGACCGAGAAGGTCACGCAGATCAAAGATCGGAAGCAACTGCCCGCGCAGATCATGAACGCCCACGACATGCGCGGGCATACCCGGCAGAGGGCTGACATTCGCCTTCGTGACAATCTCACGGATATAGCGGATGTCGACCGCGTAACGGCGGAAAGAAAGTGGGAAGAATACGAAGCCGGTCGAGGACTCGGGATCGGCGGCAGCCACCGGGGCGACCGCAGGCGTTGTCGCTCCGGATTGGCTCGTCGGATGGGCATCGCTTTGGAGTGGATCCAGTAGTGCTCCGGTCTGTTCGATCGCGGTCGCCATCCGTTGTCTGATAGCCGCCCAATCAATGGAGGAACGGGAGTGTTTGGAAACTTGGGTCATCAAGAGTATCCCGCCAGGCTCCGCGCGAGGTCTGCGACCTCCCGCCTAGAGCGCGCCGCAGGATGGCCCGCCACTTCTGCGGGCATAAGAGGCCACGCGCTATATTCGGCCACTTTCGCCTTCTCGGCGAGACGTTCCTCTTCGAGAAAGATCGCAAGTGAATACGGCTCTTCCGCTGTCGCACATCCAGCGCTCCAGATCCGGATCGGAGAGCCGCCTGACCGGCAGCATTTTGCAGCGAATGCCCGCCGCGTTGGCCTAAGTTTCACAGAAGCTTGGTACATATTCCCTTCCCACATCGATTTGGCTGCTCCTGTAACTATGTCTTGCCAAGCACCTACGCTATTCGTCCTGATGGCTAGTCGACTGGGAAACGGACTATCCGAGCGGACTATCGGCGAGCTATCTTCCAGCTATGGGCAACAGGCGTGCTCCAGCCGCGGCGGCTTCTTGCCGGTTCCTTACCCGTAGGCTGCGGAAAAGGGCCGCCATGTGAATCTTCACGGTTCCTTCGCCAAGGTGAAGCTTGCGGGCAATTTCCTTGTTGGAAAAACCTTCGATCAGGAGCAAGAGGACCTCGCGTTGCCGGGGCGTAAGGAATTCTATGGCGCGATTAGCCCCGTCCGCCCCCCCTTTTGCGACCGGCGTCGCCACCGTTTCCACCGAGTAGGGCGTGCGGCCGGCGACGGACGGTGGAACATAGATGGCTCCGTTGAGAATGGCTTTTATCGCAGCGGCAAGCTCGGTCGCGCCAAGTCCCTTCGGTACGTAACCGTGTACTCCCGCTGTCAGCGCGGTTAGAATATCGGCCCGCCGCGACGAACCCGAAACGACCGCCACCTTCAGATCCGGGTGGACGTCGCGAACGGCGCCTAGGCTCACCGCGCTTTCCATGCCCGGCATGGCGAGGTCGAATAGCGCCAGCGAAACGTCGTCACGGTCGGACAGCCGCTCGATTGCCTCGTCAAGCGACCCCGCCTCGACCACCTCGGTGAAGCCGAGTTTGCTCTTCAGAATGGCGTTTAGCGCGATCCTGAAGAATTCGTCATCATCGGCAATAAGTGCGACGCGCAACCCATCCATCGAAACTCTCCCCCGCCAACTATGAACCCGCCGTTGGATGATCCTGACCCTCAAGGCGGTTCCTCCGAAAGAGGCTACAGAATGATTTACAACTAACGATCGTCCCGGGGGATGGGTTCCCGTCAAATCTCCTATTTTGAATTTATCCGCATTGGCGATCAATCAACTGTGCACCGTACGACCGGCATTGATTCCGTTCCGGCGGACAATCCGTCCACACCAGAGAAGGCGCCTCTCGGCAAAAAACTCTATTTCGATCCGCGGCTTTCAGCCACGTCCACGCAATCGTGCGCAAACTGGTCACAGCCCAGGCATGGGTGGGGCGACGGTCTGGCCGTGGGCGTCGGCACGGTATGGTGAGGCTCAGCCGACGTTCCCCGACCATCGTAAATGCCGCGTGGGGCGCCGTTGCCGCGCGGCAAGCCTCCGAGCGGCTCGTATAGCGGCTCATCTCCATCCGCGCGTGGCATAAAGCGCGGGCCTACGCTCGCCTTTTGAGCTTCGATTTCTTCGGCGCCTCTACGTTTCTCGTTAACGGGAACCGAGAGAGTTAACCGGGATGTCGGTTCATGGAACCTCGAACGTTCCGGTCAGGCCCGCCTGGGCGAGCGTATGCTTCCTGGCCTCACGCCACATCGCCTCAATGCCGGCAGACGACGGCACGGAGAGATTTGGAACGTCGAGCGCTGCCAGCCGGAAGTGGTAGTGATGCACGCCATGACCCTTTGGCGGCTGAGGCCCGTCGTAACGCGCGTTGCCGAAATCGTTTTCCGCAAACCGAGGGCCGCCGCCGGGTGCGGTATCCGGGCTTTCTGGTAGCTCGTTTACTTCGGCCGGTATGTTGAAAACGCCGCAGTGCCTGAACGTGCCGCTGGGCGCGTCAGGGTCTTCGACGATCAACGCAAAACTCTGCACACCCTCCGGGGCGCCATTCCAAGCCAAGGGCGGAAAAAGGTTCTCGCCCATTCTTGAATACTTCGCTGGTATCCTGCCGCCATCGGCAAAGGCGGAACTTACAAGTGTCAGCGACATCTCAGCCTCCTGTTTGAACTTCGCACGTCGGCGTTCTCTGCTGCTGGTGGTGGTGTGTGTTGTAACAAAACGGGCGCCTGAATTGTTCCCATGCCTGGACGCAGTTACCCGACTTTCCAGCCGATGCCGAATTTGATGGCGTTGCGGACCAAATCTGTCCGCGTGCGCCGGACAAACATGCGGATGTGACCGTCCCGTTTCCTCCATCCCAACCGTCCCAGGCAGGTAACAATCGAATCTGTTGAGGTGGAAACGGCGATCAAAGGACATGTGCTGCCCCGACAACCTGCTCTGCCACAGCTATCGCAACTTCGGCCACAGCGTTTCGAGTTGTTCCAACAACTGCTCCTGCGTGTATCTTTCAGCTGCCATCATATGGAGGATGTGTAACGCAACATCCTTCCCCGCGTCACTGTCGCTCGCGATACTTCTGCTGGCACACCAAATGGCCAAGGCATCGCGCATAACCCGAATGTCGTAGGCGGTATAAGGCTGGAATTGGACCACCATCGCATCCTCCCGTTGCCAAACCATTCCCGAAGGTATTTTGCGCCTGATCAGCTATCGGAACAATATGCGCGAAATCGGTGTTGGCCGAAAGAATGTATTCGTCAACGCCGCCCCGGGTTCTTTTCTTTTCCCAGATGCCGCAATTCTCGATCCTGTGACCGCGCGGGATTTTGCCGACGGTGGGAAAGACCGGTGCTTCGTTGCAGCTTTCGCAGGTGTCGCCGACGAGGTCGTAGGCCATGGATGCGATGTTGGTGGTGTATGATGCAGCGAGACGGATCAATCCGGGCTCCATTTGTGAACCTGCAAAGAACCTTGAACGACACGCCGCATCAGACACGTCATAAGAAAATCGTCATCTGGAACCTCTGCGCTAGATAATAGATGGGTCGAACTGCAGCACGAAAGAGGAGACAGCCATGTTGGCAATTCTGGTTGGCGCAATTCTAATAATCTGCGGTGTGCTATATCTTTTTTGGGAAGCGCTGGGCCGTCGTCGACTGAGCGATCCTCATCGATCTTATGGAGCCGATACCGAACCTACGTTGGAGCCGCGGCAACAGGGCCTCAGCTTTCTGGGCTTGGTGAGGAATTGGCCCGGTCTGTTTTTGCTGGTTGCAGGGGCGGTTCTCTTGATGCTTGGAGCTTGGGCTTAACAGGCCCATTTTCGTCGAAGCTCAACCGTCGCTAACAGGGCGATGGATTAGCGCCGCGATCCGGGAGCGCCCTGCCCCCGTCTTGTCTTCAGAGACACGAACGGACACGGCTTGGCGCGTATGGCTCGGCGCCACGCTTGCCCCGCCAAGACTACGGAAAAGAGCTGGAAAGCAAGGCATCACCTACGACATCGGCGACAGGGAACGCACCAAAACCGGACGTCGCCGGACGCGGCAAGCAGCGCAAAGGCAGGATTATCCTGCGCTCAGACCACGGAAATCGAACGCAACCTGCTGATAGCCGCAACTTGCCAGATCGATCACTGCGGCGCGAACCAAAGGTTAGCACATGAAAGAAACCCTTCTCCTCACTTTCAATGCGGGCTCATCCACCGTGAAGATCGGTATCTACAAGGTGGGCGGTGGAAAGCCGGGGCGGATCGGCAAAGCCGTCGTCGACTTCGCGTTTCAAGCACGGACATTGCACCTCAAGGAAGGCCCGGCACAATTCGACCTGCCCTTGAAAGCCGATGCCGGGGACAATCTGTTGGATCTGACAGACGAGGTATTGAGGGGACTTGGCGTGCATTTCGATCTCGACGCTGTCACCACGGCGGGCCACAGGATCGTCCATGGCGGCGATGTGTTTTCCGGCCCTGTTGAGCTCGATGCGAAGGCGATCGCAGAAATCACATCGTTGACGAAGTTGGCGCCTCTCCACCAGCCCCAGGCTTTGCGACTGGTCAACGCCGTCAAGCACCTGCGTCCGCACCTGTTCCAGACCGCCTCGTTCGACACCACTTTCCATGCGACCCAGGCCGATCTGGTCCGGCGGCTGGCGATACCCCGCGCCTATCACGACCAGGGGGTCAAACGGTACGGTTTCCACGGCCTGTCCTACCGGCATGTGGCGGGCGAACTCACCCGCAAAGCGCCCGATGTCGCGGATGGCAAGGTTGTCATGGCCCATCTCGGCAGCGGCGCTAGTCTCTGCGCCATTGACAAGGGGATCAGCCGCGATTCCAGCATGGGCTTTTCAACGCTCGACGGCATTCCGATGGCAACGCGACCGGGCTGGCTGGATCCGGGCGTCCTTTTGCATTTCCTCGGCCCATTGGGCAAATCCGTCAAGGAAGTGGAGGACATGCTCTACTACCAGTCGGGCTTGCTGGGCGTCTCCGGGTTGAGCGGCGATATCCGTAATCTCGTCATGGACGGTGGGGTACAAGCCAAGGAGGCTATTGACCTCTTTACGTTGCGCATTGCCGGCGAAGTGGCGCGCCTGGCATCCACGCTTGAAGGCTTGGACGCACTCGTCTTCACGGCAGGCATCGGCGAGAACCAGCCGAAAATCCGGGCACTCGTCTGCGAGCGGCTGCTATGGCTCGGCGTCGAGGTGGATCCCATCGAGAACGAAAACCACGCGTGGAAAATCAGCTCGTCGACAAGCCGAGTTGCGGTTTTCGTCGTTCCTACCGATGAAGAGCAGACAATCGCGGAAGAAGCGCTGTCCGTCGCTCGCAATTCGGCAAAATGATCCATGTCATGGCAGCAGCCCGTGTTGCGCGATAAATGTGTTGACTTACTCAAGGGAGCAAACAGATGCAGCCAGCCACCCTTCCCACAGGAACGCCGGAAATCGATGATGCGGAACTCACGCTCATTGACCGCTACTGGCGCGCTTCGAACTATCTGTCCGTCGGGCAGATCTACCTGCTCGACAACCCGCTGCTGCGCGAACCGTTGGAAGCGAAGCACATCAAGCCACGCCTGCTTGGCCACTGGGGCACGACGCCGGGCCTCAATTTCATCTATACGCATCTCAACCGGGTCATCCGCAACCGCGATCTCAGTATGATCTATGTCTGTGGTCCCGGCCATGGCGGGCCGGGCATGGTGGCGAGCACTTATCTCGAAGGCAGTTACAGTGAGATCTATCCGGAGATCACCCAGGACGCCGCCGGCATGCAAAAACTCTTCCGCCAGTTCTCCTTCCCAGGCGGCATTCCGAGCCATGCGGCGCCCGAGACACCCGGCTCCATCCATGAGGGCGGCGAACTCGGCTATGCGCTGGTCCATGCCTGTGGCGCGGCCTTCGACAATCCTGATTTGGTTGTCGCCTGCGTCGTCGGCGATGGCGAGGCCGAGACCGGACCGCTCGCCGCAAGTTGGCATTCGAACAAGTTTATCAACCCCGCTCGCGACGGCGCCGTACTGCCGATCCTGCATCTCAACGGCTATAAGATCGCCAGTCCGACACTGCTTGCGCGCACCAGTGACGAGGATCTCTCGGATCTTTTCCGGGGTCATGGCTACGAGCCTTTCTTCGTAGAAGGACAAGAGCCGGAAAACATGCATCGGCAAATGGCCGCAACCTGCGACAAGGTATTCGATCGGATTCGCGAGATACAGCGCCAGGCTCGCGAAGGAAGCCCGTTCGACGACTGCCCACGTTGGCCGATAATCGTACTCCGCAGCCCAAAGGGCTGGACAGGTCCGAAGGAAGTAGATGGCAAGAAGGTGGAAGGCTTCTGGCGAGCGCATCAGGTGCCGGTCGCCAATTGCCGGGACGATGCCGATCATCGCAAGATCCTCGAGGATTGGATGCGCAGCTATGATCCGGACGATCTGTTCGACGCCAAAGGTACGCTGAAACCGGAGCTTCGGGCGCTTGCGCCGAAGGGTCAGCGCCGAATGGGCGCCAATCCGCATGCCAATGGCGGTCTCTTACGCAGAGAACTCGCGGTGCCGGATATTCGCGATTACGCGGTGACGGTGAACAACCGCGGCGAGACAATCGTCCAGACAACCGAGGTTCTCGGACGCTATCTTCGCGATATCCTGAAGCTCAACGCAGAGAACGCCAATTTCCGCATCTTCGGCCCGGATGAAACGGACTCCAACCGTCTGGGCAGTGTGTTCGAAGTCACCGATCGCATTTGGATGCAGGAGATCGAGCCTTACGACGTGCATCTTTCGCGGGAGGGCCGGGTTATGGAGGTCTTGAGCGAACACCTTTGCCAGGGCTGGCTGGAAGGTTATCTCCTGACCGGTCGGCACGGTTTCTTCTCCTGCTACGAAGCGTTCATCCACATCGTGGATTCGATGTTCAACCAGCATGCCAAGTGGCTGAAGGTGTCCCGCGAACTTCCCTGGCGCAAACCGGTCTCCTCGCTCAACTATCTCCTCACCTCGCATGTGTGGCGGCAGGATCATAACGGCTTCAGCCACCAAGACCCCGGCTTTATCGACCTGGTCGCCAACAAGCGCGCCGATACCGTGCGCATCTATCTGCCGCCGGATGCCAATACGTTGCTATGGGTTGGCGACCATTGCCTGAGGACCTGGGACCGCGTCAATGTCATTGTTGCCGGCAAGCAGCCGGAACCGCAATGGCTGCCGATGGACGAGGCGATCCGGCATTGCGAAGCTGGCATCGGCAGATGGGACTGGGCTGGCAACGAAGTTGAGGCGGTCGAGCCGGATGCGGTGATGGCCTGCGCCGGCGACGTGCCTACGATGGAGACATTGGCAGCCGTGACCCTGCTGCGGCAGGCGTTACCCGACCTGACGATCCGGGTGGTTAATGTTGTCGATCTCTTGGCGTTGCAATCGGCGGAACAGCACCCGCACGGCCTCGCCGACGAGGCCTTTGATCGGCTGTTCACCAAGGATCGGCCGGTAATCTTTGCCTATCACGGCTATCCCTATTTGATCCACCGATTGACCTACAAGCGCGCCAACCACGGCAACATCCACGTTCGCGGCTTCATAGAAGAGGGGACGACGACGACTCCCTTCGACATGGCGGTATTGAACCAGCTCGATCGCTATCACCTTGCCCTCGAGGTGATCAAACGGGTGCCGGGGCTTAAGGAAAAGGCGACCGGCGCCATTGACGCACTCGAGGCGAAGCTAGCCGAACATCACCGGTACGTCCGCCAATATGGCGAGGACATGCCGGAAATCCGCGACTGGATTTGGGATCGCTAAGAGCTTTCTTGTCCAAATGACCCTGCCCGCGAGGCAGACGGCCGGAAGCGGGGCAAGTTCCGGCGCCCACCGTTCGGGCGGTTTCCAACGACCACCTACCGGTCCGCGATATGTGGCTGCGCTACTACATTTCTGTGAGGCGCTCTGTCCGCTACCGCACACGCCCAGTCACATCGGAACAAGACACCAGTTCGCCCGTTGGGGAGTTATATGAACGCATCAGAGGAGGTGGAATTCAATTCCCACATTACCCCTATCCGCGAAGTTATAGTCAAAAGGAGGAAGAGATGGCTGTGCGCGATGTCCTGTGGACCCATCCGTTGAAAGTTACCTTGCGCTCCGGTTTGGAACGCACCTTCGGCAGCGTCTACGAAGCCCTCGATTTCCTGCAAAACGAATGGCCCCTCAAGCAAGGAGAACGCTATGGTCGCGCCATCTCCTCCTGCAGGCGGGCATTGGACCGGATGACACCACCGGCGGTGGCGCGTGAGGCATTTATTGCCGCATGCCAGGAGGCTGACATGCCGGCGGTAATGGCCGCGCCGCTTCCTTACGGTCGGTTAAGCCAACGCGGACCCTCGGCTGAAGTCTGATTGTCGAAGGCTGCACGGGCAACTTGGCTGCCCCAACTCATAGCTCCTGTGGCGATACCTGAACCCGGCCCGGCGCCGGGTTCTTTTTCAACCCGAATGCCACTTGAACGCATCCCATTAAAATTCCACGCCGCGCCCATCACTGTGGCTATCATGGCGCCAGCAAAAGAGCGATTGGCGGGTCGCACGACCTCACAGGCCGGCTCTCGCATGAGACCAGTATCGTTGGATGATCGGCCTGGTGGAAATAATCGCTGATGGGCTGCCGATCATAGGTCATCGCTGCACTCTTGGCGCATTGTAGCTCAGTTCTTTCAGCTCTGCAGAGGGGCAGCCTACACGACTTTACCATTAAATCAGAAGTCAGTTGCGAGCGGGCTGGAACAGCTCAACGAAATTCCCGGAAGGATCGATCAACAGGATTTGCGATCCGCCCGGCCCCATGACGATATCGTTACGGAATTGTACTCCGGCAGTGCGTAAACGAACGACCTCTGCAGGCAAATCATCGACGATGAGGTGAATGCGATTCCAGCCACCAGGCCGCGGTCGCTCACCGTCGGGCATCGGTCGTCCCGCCGAGCTGGTCGGCCCACTGAGCAATAGCCGCAACGATCCGCGCTTGATGTCGGCAAAAGCGGGTGCGTGACTGGAGAGAAGCGAAAAGCCCAAGTGTCTGGCGTACCATTCGACGGCAGCCTCGACGTCATCGACCATGTAGCGCACATTGACGATAGTGTCTGACATTCCTGCCTCCTGACCTTAGAACCGCCGAGCCACCTTCGGCCCGGCAGTGGCGTGGACACGTGATGTTTTGATACCTCGTCGTCTCGCCCTCTGCCTCGAACTATGCGTTCGGTTGCTTCCGGCGACCTCTGCCCTGCCGTGCTCTGCTTCAGTGACCACAACCAGCGGGAAGATGGCTATTTCTCCGCGCAGACACTATGCCGATTGAACGAGTATCGATGAAGAAGGTGGCCGCGCCTATGCTGCCGGTGGACGATAGCGAATCGACTTTGCCTTTCCCAGGGCTTCCATTGTCTCCTCGACGGTGAGGAGGACAGTGGTCTCACACGAGCTGAGCGCGCCTCCTGCGCCAATAGCAAGCGAGACAGCCGCCATTGAAACGTTGTCAGGCGCCTCCCACAAATTCCAACCATCATGCTCGCCAAAGGCGTACCAGAACCCATGGAGCTTTCCGCCTACAGATTCAATGTAAGTACGCGCCGCGTCTCGGCGATCCTCGGGGTTTTCGATCATGCGCGCCCAAGTCTCGGGCGTGTAGCTGAAGCGCGTGAGATACATGGCCATGGCTTGCCTCCTCCGCTTCATGCCAAACGGGACATTTCGCAGTGGATGCAGGAACGACAATCATTGACTGCACCCGCATGTTCATTTCCGCGAGTCGCGCAGGTTACGTCCAGACGACGGTTTCGATTTGTTCGAGGTGCCGGGCCGCTGCGACCGATTGTCCAGCGATTTTCCGCCCCTTGATCGCAAACGGACAATACCCGGCTATCAAACGCCTTCCCGTGGCCCGTGTTGGCACGCGAGTGGCATCGTGGAGCGCCTTTCACAGTGGATACGTTCCTTCCGGCCTCCGCAATCGCGGCAAATGGTCGTTGCAACCGAGAATGAAGTGAACATTCTTGAATTCAGAGGGTTAATATCAGATCTACATCAAGAGGCACTGCCGTGGATTTCGCGCAGATGATTCGACCGCTTGAAATCTGGTTCAGTACATTCGTGTTGAGCGAATGGACGTTCTACCAGCTCGGGATTATCGCGGTCGGGTACATGTTCGCCTCCTTCGTCGCATCCAGAACCGAGCCGGCGATGGAAACCAGGGCCCGGCGCATCAAGGGCAACCCAGATCTGCTGCGCGTCATCATCGCCTTCATGCGTCGCCTGAAATGGCTTTTTCTGATCCTTTGGCTGTGGCTTGCGAACGTCATTCTCACACAGGGTACCTGGCCCTCGCAGCGTTGGCTGGTCTCGACGGCGCTGACCCTGGCGGCCGCCTGGTTTGTAATTTCCGTGCTTACCAAGATCATCCGCAACCCGACCTTGTCGCGCGGGGTCGCCATCGTAAGCTGGGGGTACCTCGCCCTATACGCCACCGGGCTTGACGGTCCTGTCCTGTCGACGCTGGATGGTGCCGCTGTCAATCTGGGGGCGATGCGTTTCTCGCTGCTGATCGTCCTAAAGGCGGTTGTCCTAACAATCGCCCTTATCTGGGTCGCAGTGCTGATCGGCAATGTGCTTTCCCATTGGGTCCAACGCTCGGGCGACCTTTCGCCATCGTTCAAAGTACTGATCAGCAAGGTCATCAAGATCGTTCTGATCATAATCGCCGGCGCGATCGCATTGTCCGCGACGGGTATCGATCTCACGGCGCTAACAATCTTTTCGGGTGCTGTCGGTGTTGGAATTGGCTTCGGACTGCAGAAGGTAGTGTCCAATTTCATTTCCGGGATCATCATCCTGCTCGACAAGTCGATCAAGCCGGGCGACACGATCACGCTTGGCGACACATTCGGATCCATTCGCGATCTCCGTGCACGTTTCGTGTCGGTCATTACCCGCGACGGGAAAGAATACCTTATCCCCAACGAGGACTTCATCTCGCAGCAGGTGGTGAACTGGTCCTTTTCCAGCGACTATGTCCGTATCGATGTCGATTTCGGCACGTCATACGATAGCAATCCGCATGACGTGGTTCGGATCGCGATCGAAACTGCATCGGCCGTTCCCCGCGTCGCTAACGAATACAAGGCCCCGGTCTGCTGGATGACGGCCTATGGTGCCTCCTCGCTGGATTTCCGCCTTCGCTTCTGGATCTCCGATCCGGCAAACGGTCTGACGAATGTGCGCGGCCAAGTTCTGATGGCATTATGGGATGCGTTCAAGGAGGCGGGGATATCCATCCCCTTCCCGCATCGAGAAATCATCATGAAGACGCCCGTGGAGATTCAACGACCGCCGGGGCGGGGCACCGTGAAGACGGACTAGCCAGCTCCTTCTTATACTTCCCAGTCTGGTCGGCGTATCCCGAGTTGAGAGTATACCGAGTGTGACTTTCAACGCAGCCATTACGACATGATGACAGGTTGACGCCGACCAGCGTCCCTTCGCTTGTTGCTTGTAAACGGACTGGAACCGCCGACAAAGAACCTTCGATTCCCGATAAGGCATCCGCGAGACATTGCTTGGCGAGCGGCGGCCTGGTCTACGTCTTGCCGGGGTTGCCCGACTGAAGCAGAGCGGGCCGCCGAACACCTGTCCGCAGGCTCCTGGTGACACCGTTTTTCTTGGCCGCCTGACTGTTGGCACGCCCCGCCGCCTGGGCAGCGGGGCAGTTGGCCTTCAAGCCCGCGGCTACCTATTGCGACTTTTGAGGATCGTCCGCCGGATTGACATATTTGAAGCCCCATGGGCCATTGGTGGTGACTTGGACGACAGTCTCCTCATCGAAGTAAACGAAATGCGCAGTGCCGGGCGGTAACGCGAAGAAACTGCCTGCAGGCAGTGCCTTGGTAGCGCTCCGATCAGCGGTTTCGCCCATCCCAAGATTAGTCGTCCCTGATATGACCGTGACCACCTCATTTGCCGGATGCGTGTGCGGTGCGATCGCATACCCAGACGGCACTTTGAGCCGAAGGGCAAACAAACCTTCCTTGGTGGGATCGCCGAACAAGACTGCCGCTTCTGCTCCGGCAGGAAGCATTTTGGGGGCCGGGGCCCACTTGATATCGTTGGGCGCGATCATTGTGTGCGCATCCTCTGCCGAGGCAAAGGAGGCGATTCCGCAGAATCCGATCCAGCCGATTGCAATTATCGATGCGATCTTCATGATAACCCTCCCTATATCGCCGGGCCTTCCACCTCGGCTGCGCGCTGGGGCAGGCTCGCGAAACGCCCAGAATAAGGCCGTAGACCACGTCTGAGCAAGCACTCCTCGGTCATTCGAGCACCGAGATCGCCGTGGAAACCGATTCCAGCGTCACCAACGCGACAGTCCAGAGCATGATCAAGAACGCTCCCGTCGAAAGACGTAGTCGTGAACCGCCGGGAACCCGCTCAATTGTGGCGGAACACCAGCTACAACGCGCGATTCCGGATTGAACTCGGACTGCGACAAGCTGGTGCCAACCGGGACGCGATCGGCGCCTGGCTGGAAGTCAGCCGGAAGCAGGCTTGCCCAGCGTGCGCTTGGAGCCGGTTCGCGACGAGTTATGCGCGATGAGGGCGAGGCCCGCGCTGCGGTGACAGCCCGGGCCTCTTGTCGCTTTTTCCACTAATGATGGCGGCGACTTTTGGAGGCTTGGCCTCGGGGACCGACAAAGCCTCCAGCCGATCGAAGGAGGTTGCGTCTTGGATCGGCACTTAATATTAGCAATATGAGATATGTTCGCAATGTCAGCGGACATCATCATCTTGACGGTTCGCGAGCGAACGGCGTTTGATGTCGTGCACATCACTGCTACGCCTGCCGGGTAGGAAAGGTGCCCGCTCGTCGGCCGGTTCGTCCATAAGGCGCACGGTGGTTGGACACCGGCTATAACCAGCTCATCAATCCGGATAGGCGCTTCGATGGCCGGCGGCAGACGCGCCCTTTCCTTTGGTATCTCTGGCTTTAGCTGATGGCTCCGGCTGCGGAGGCTACCTTGCAAATACGGAATTATACTAACCGGGGACCGGGGTTATCGTGGTCTGACGGCATAGAGGGGATTGCCGTTAGGTAAAAGGCCGGGCACTGGCGGATGCCCAGCCTTTCAGCTGCGTGGCCTGAGCGCGAAATTGCCTCAGGCGGCTTTGCTGAAGGTTCGTCCTTCCTTACCGAGATAGGCGTCGAATGCCGCAGCGACGGAACGGACGATGAAGCGGTGCTGCTTGTGCACGCGAATTGCGCCCCCCGCCATATGAATGAGGCCGTCGCGGCGCAGTTCGTCGAGTTTTCGGTTATCCTCGAGGATAAGCTGAGGATCGAAGCCATTCCTTCCGGCGATTGCTGCGACATCGACAGTGAAATCGCACATGACCCGCTCGATCAGCTCTGCCCGGAACCGGTCCTCCGGTGTCAGATGATAGCCCTTGGTGATGGCAAGCTCGCCGGCAGCGACGCGATTGGCGTAAAGGCCTGGGGGCACTTCGTTCTGGGCATAACCTTGAGCGAATTTTCCGATCGCCGAGGCACCAAGGCCGATGAGCGTCGTGCAGTCATCCGTGGTGTGGCCCTGAAAATTGCGGTGGAGCCGACCGCTCATCTGCACCACGGAGAGTTCGTCTTCGGGCAAGGCGAAGTGGTTCAGCCCTATCCTGTCGTATCCGACGGCAACGAGGGCCCTTGCGATCGCGTCGGCCTGCTCGGCCCGCGCATGCGCATCCGGCAGCGCGGCTTCGTCGATCATCCGCTGATGTTTCTTGAAGGCCGGGATATGGGCATAACCGAACACGGCAAACCGGTCCGGACGCATGGCGACCGCCGCCTCGACCGTTGCGCCGCAGGATTCGGCCGTTTGATGCGGCAGGCCATAAATCAGGTCGAAATTCAGACGCGTGACGCCCGCCTTCTCAAATGCGTTACGGCCGCGGCGATGACCTCGACGCTCTGAATGCGGTTGATCGCTTTCTGGACGACCGGGTCGAAGCTTTGCACGGCTTGCGCGCGTGACGCCCGCCTGGCCAAGAGCGGCTACCATCTCGCCTGTCAAGGTTCGAGGGTCTATTTCAACCGCCGTGTTGATATCCGGCGCGCATCCGAGCTTGTTTCGGATCGCGTCCATCAGCGCAACGAATTCGCCGGGCTGAATAATCGTCGGCGTACCGCCACCGAAATGGATTTCTCCGACCGATAGGCTCTGGTTGCGTACCTGTGCGACCAGCTCGATCTCACGATGCAGAACATCGAGATAATCCAGGATCGGCCGATCCCGTTCAGTGATTGTCGTATGGCACCGCAGTACCAGCACATCGAGCGGCAAAACGGGATATGAAGATAGAGCGACGTGCGTTCGCCGGAGGGAATGGATGCGATCCAGTCGGTATAGATCGTCTTGTCGGGCAGCGCGGCAAAGTGCGGCGCGGTCGGATAGCTGGTGTAGCGGGGCAGACGCGCCTCGCCGTATTTTTCCATGATTGCCTGGGACATCGGGCTTTCTTTGCTGTTCATCGTACAGCAAATCTAAAAGACGGCCGCCTGCCGGTCTTTGAGCAAGGTCAATGAAATTGCCCGCATTTGCGACGATTGTTTGCTCGGCAGCAAATTGCACGGGCTAGCCGGCGCCATGGTGCACTTGGCGTGTGAGAACCGCCAACTGTCGACGATCGTGCGCTCGCTCAAACCGCGCTGGCGTCGAAGATAATCCTCATAGGCCGCCCGCAATTCCGAGCGTGCAACTTCTTTCGGCGAAAGAGCTGGACGCTCCGTTCTCACTCCGCGGTCCGCGAGGAAGCTCACGAAGCGCTTCATCATAAAGTTGGCATAGGTTTCGCGTGATTGAATCCATCCGATGGCGGTGACAAGCTCGATCGCGCGCGCCGTTTATGCAACTGAGATAGAGCTTGATCGTGCTGGCCGCATGCTCCTGCTCAGCCAGCTTTTCAATGAAGCATCGTGTATGATCGCCAAACAGCGAGAAGGCGCGCTCATAACAATATCGATATCGATTGATCGTCATCTTGTTCTCCTTGCTTTCAACAAGGACAGACGGCGATCATTTCACCCCCAGCGCAATATACGCATCCTCATACTTCGCTTCTGCGGGCGTTGATCATCCCTTACCTTGAATTTACGGTTGGACCGCTCTCGACCCTTACCAGTCCTTGACGAGGCCAAGTTCAAGGACAGTTACGCGCTTGTTGCCGTCATTCAGATTTGCCCGCGTTCCAAGCAAGCCCTCCCGGCACGCTACCCCTCTCGTTCTTCTGGCCAAATTTTCATGGCCATGTCAGCAACATCGATCAATTCTCGCCGCCACGCACCGCTTTTGGCCTGCACGGCCATGCCGGTCGCGACGGTGATCACATAGCCCGCCAACGCTTTCGCGTTCCAGCCCGATGGCAGTTGACCGGCTTCCTGGAATTGCTCGAACCGTGCGGCGACGTCGGCTTCGGCCTGCCGCCTGAGTTTCGCCATTGCTTGCTGGACCGCCTCTGATTCCGGACTGGTGGCGAGCGCGCCCTGAATCATCAGGCAGCCCTCCGGGGTACCCTTGCCCGAGACTAGATCGACCTCGCCCATCAGAATTCCCCGCGCCACCTCGCGGGCGGATGTCTTGGCGAAAGCCTCCTCGTATAGACCTTCGCTGTAGCGGTCGTAGTGCTCGACGGCCTTCATGAACAAGCTCTCCTTGTTGCCGAAGGCATTGTAGAGGCTGGGCACTGTTAGCTCCATCGCCCGAGCCAGGGTGGAAATCGGCGTCCCTTCATATCCATGGCGCCAGAACAGGCGCAGCGCCGTATCGAGCGCCGCGCTTTCGTCGAACTGTCTCGGCCGTCCTCTGGGCATTTTTATAACCTTCGCTAGAAAATTCTTGACACGTCCGTTGCTGTTAATATTATAGGGATCATTCTAATAATCAAGCCACTCCCGCGCAGCGCGGGTCCTGACGTTGTGAGGAGAGCGGAAAATGCAACCGACAACCCACCCTCCGGCCGGCCGCAGAGAATGGCTCGGCTTTGCCGTTCTGGCGCTTCCCACCCTGCTCGTGTCGATGGACATGACAATCCTCTACCTAGCGACGCCGTCGCTGAGCGCCGCGCTCCAGCCGAGCGGTGCAGA
Source organism: Pararhizobium sp. LjRoot255 (assembly GCF_964252905.1). Lineage (NCBI taxonomy): Bacteria > Pseudomonadati > Pseudomonadota > Alphaproteobacteria > Hyphomicrobiales > Rhizobiaceae > Pararhizobium > Pararhizobium sp. LjRoot255. The sequence goes on along the minus strand of NZ_CAXUPQ020000002.1, from coordinate 1,099,292 downwards.
GTTGCTGTGGATTTCCGACATCTACGGCTTCCTGATTGCCGGCGCGCTTATTCCCATGGGCGCCATCGGCGACCGCATCGGCCGACGCCGCCTGCTTCTAATCGGCTCGGTCTTCTTCGGACTTGCCTCGATCCTGGCAGCGTTCTCGACCAGTGCCACCATGCTGATCGCGGCCCGTGCCATCCTCGGTATCGCTGGTGCGACCCTGCTGCCTTCCACACTGGCGATGATCCGCAACCTGTTCCACTCGCCCAGAGAGCGCAGCTTCGCCATTGGTATCTGGACGACATGCTTTACGCTCGGCGGCGTACTCGGCCCGCTGGTCGGCGGTCTGCTGCTCCAGCATTTCTGGTGGGGCTCCGTCTTTCTCGTGGGCGTTCCCGCGATGGCGACGCTCGTGTTCCTCGGTCCGATCTTCCTGCCCGAGTTCCGGGAAGCCGACGGGCACGCGGTCGACGTCCCAAGCGTGGCGATGTCGATGGTCTCCTTGCTGGCAATCGCTTATGGCGTCAAGCATCTGGCCGAAAGCGGTATCACCGCGATTGCCGTCGCCGCATTCATGGTTGGCGGATCGGTTGGCTGGGCGTTCATCCTCCGGCAATCAAGGCTGACTGCACCGCTGGTCGATCTCAGCCTGTTCAGGAACAGCGCGTTCACCGCTGCACTCGGTGCGAACATGATGGCCCTGTTTGCCTGGGTCGGTGCATCGCTGCTGATCGCGCAATATCTGCAACTCGTAATCGGCATGTCGCCCATGACGGCGGGACTGTGGACCATTCCGCCGGCTATCGCCTGCGTGGTCGGGTGCCTGGGCGCACCCATTCTGGTGCAGCGGATCGCGCCCGCAGCAGTTGTCATGCTCGCCCTTCTGCTGGTGGCGACCGGCTTCGCGATCATGGCGGCATTCACATCCGGCTTCGGAGTGGTGGCGATCATTTCAGGCATGATCATTCTGGGGCTCGGCGTCGCGACCATCGTGACGCTGGGCACCGATCTGATCCTCATGACGGCGCCACCGGAAAAGGCCGGCGCGGCTTCAGCCATCTCTGAAACCGGCGCCGATCTTGGCGGTTCGTTCGGCGTGGCGGTGCTCGGAAGCGTCGGCGTAGCCGTCTATCGAACTGTTGTCGCCGTACCCGACGAGTTGAGCCAAGACCGTGCCGCGGCTGTGCGTGACACACTTGGGGCCGCTGTCGACGTCGCCAACGCCCTGCCAGGCCCTTCCGGTTCCGTCCTGCTTGCATCGGCTCAGCAGGCTTTCGAACAGGGCTTGGTGTTCGCTTCGGGAGCAGGATTCTGCGTCCTGTTGTCCACCGCAATTTTCTTTGCGTGGACCAACCTGCGCCGTGGTGCCCTGTGCCCAATTGAAAACAAGGGAGAAGTCTGATGACCAATCAGCGCAATGAACAGGCAATTCGTGCCCTGATCGACGACTGGACCGACGCCATCTGCAAGGGCGACATAGGCCGCGTTCTGGAAAACCGAACAGACGATATCGTCATGTACGACGTGCCTGAGCCGATCCAGGTAACAGGGATCGAGGCCTATAAGGAGACATGGAAGCTCTTCTTCGAACACAACGCGGCGGGGCCTGACCGCTTCAGGCTCAGTGACGTTCAGATCGTTGCCAGTGACGATGTCGCCTACGCCCATGGGCTACTCACGATCGGCGGCGGCGACGCCCATTGCCGCCTCACGCTCGGCTTGCGGCGTACCGACGGCGATTGGAACGTGACACACGAGCATCATTCGATTCCCATCAAGCTCGACTAATGCCGGAAACCATACAGGCGGCGGCGACGCATCAGGTTGCCTCTGCCGTTTGCCTCAAAGAAGATACTGCGACCGCGGGAACGGATATCGTCGACGAACGCTGTCGAGGTCGACACTTTGTTCATCGACAACCACACTGGCCAGGCAGTCGGCAGGTTTACTCTGCGATGCCGACGCTCACGGATTTCCTGTTGAACTCCCGCTTTCCACCCTTCTGCGACCTTCCTGCCGAGTCCGGCGTGCGTGGCCATACCATTCCACCTGCCTGCCGAGCACTACTCTTTAGATCTGAAATAGGCGTCTATTGTGCCGATATAGGGCGCGGGAAAGCCCACCAAACTGCGGTTCCAGCGCCTCCGGCGCGGCATAATCCGGCGCTCGGCATTATGGAACGTTTCATGCCAAGCACCGAAAACATACCGCTAATCGATGTCAGGACCATTGCTCCCGCCGAACGCCACCCCAGGATATTCGGCACACTCACCGCGCTGGCGCCCGGAGGGTCGATGCATGTGGCCAGCGATCATGATCCGCAGCCGCTCCACTACCAGATCGAAACCCGCTACCCGGACCAGTTCCAATGGCAGTATCTCGAGCAAGGGCCGGATGTGTGGCGCGACGAGATCAAGCGATACGAAAGTTCGGGCTGCGATTGCGCCTGCGGTCACTGACCGTTGGCGGAGCCTTTCAGATGAGGACAAAAAATGCCGGGCGCTAGACTTTCACGATGTCCTACTTCGCAGCGGCGCTTGTCTTCCTGGTGACCGGCGAAGCTCTGCTGGCGGGTGGTTTCGGCTACCGGCTCTTGCGATCGAAGCCCCCCGAAACTCTGGTCATCATCCACACCTTGCGATCGGCTGGCTCGGACTTCTGTTTTCGGGTGCGCTCCTGCAATTCGTGCCGGTTCTGGTCGCACCCCCTGCGTGCGCCAAGGCTGGCCCTGCCTGCGCGTCTTTTCATCCTCTGCGGGCTTTCGATGCTCATCCTGGGGTTTCTCGGTCTGAGCGGCAGGTTCGCGGTTTGGCCGGACATGTTGCCAAGCGGCGGGTTCCTTCTTGCCTGCTGCTTCGGTTCGCTCGGCTGGAGTCTTCCCGCGACGCTCCTGTCAGCCCGCCCCCTGGCGCTTCGGGACAAGTTCATCGCAACCGGCCTGGTTGCTATGATCGCCACCGCGGTGACGGGTCTGTGTTTCACGCTCGGGCTGTCCGGCTTTGTGAACGAAGCCCACCTGACCAATCTGCTCGTGGATGGGGTCGGCCTGCATGCGACGATGGGCCTATGGGGATGGATGACGGTGACGGCAATCGGGGTCAGCTACCGTCGCGAGCGTGTCGCATCGCGCTGACTCGCCCTCTATCTTCTGTCTGTCGCCACGGCCGCCAAAGATGCCGCCAGTCCCGTTCCCGGCGCGCCGCCGCGCGTGCTCGACATTCGGCGCAAGCGCTTGAATCCCGCGATACACGTCTCAGCGACTGCAGAGGTGGGAAAGGATTTGGTAAAGTTTCCAATTCCGCATCGAGCGCTATCTCTTGGAATGAGATTTGGCCGACCCCGAGCAGAAGGGTCTTCGCGACCGCAGTGACGCCTCGCAAGCCAAGGAGCGACCGGATGGAAAAGGAGACGTCTGCCATAGCCCTCCAGGCACGGGCGCTCACCAAGATTTACCGGATGGGCACGGTGGAGGTCCATGCTCTGCGCGGCGTTGACGTCGACCTGTATGAAGGCGAACTGGTCGTCCTGCTGGGGCCGTCCGGAAGCGGCAAATCGACCTTGCTCAATATCCTCGGCGGCCTTGATACGCCGAGCGGCGGCTCAGTCATGTTTCGCAATCAGCCGCTAACGATGGACAGTGAACGGGCGCTTAATCTCTACCGGCGCAACCATGTTGGCTTCGTCTTTCAGTTCTACAATCTCATACCGAGCCTGACTGCGCGTGAGAACGTCGCTCTCGTCACCGAAATCGCGAAGCATCCGATGCGACCGGCCGAAGCGCTGATGATGGTTGGACTGGGCGACAGGCTGGATCATTTTCCAGCACAACTCTCCGGCGGCGAACAGCAGCGAGTGGCTATTGGCCGCGCCATCGCCAAGCGGCCGGATCTGCTTCTTTGCGACGAGCCGACGGGGGCGCTCGACAGCAAGACCGGTATCCTCGTTCTGGAAGCGATCCTGAGGATCAACCGGGAACTCGGCACGACCACGGCGCTCATCACTCATAACGCAGTGATTGCCGAGATCGCCAATCGCGTGCTCTACTTCGCCGACGGGCGTATTGTGGAGACGCGTCGAAACGCTTCACAGCGCGCCCCCGGCGAGCTCGCCTGGTGACCATGATGAGTAGCCTCGACCAAAAGCTTCTTCGTGAACTTTGGCGACTGAAGGCGCAGGTGCTGGCAATCGCACTGGTGATCGCTTCGGGCACGGCTCTGCTCATTATGGCGCTGACGACGATCGAGGCTCTCGAAGAGACGACCACCGCCTACTACGAACGGACGCGTTTTGCCGACGTGTTTGCCCAAACCAAGCGCGCGCCGGAACAGCTGGCACGCGATATCGCGGAAATTCCCGGCGTGCGGCTCGTCGAAACACGCATCGTGGAAGGCGCTATTCTTGACATGGCCGGCTTTCCCGAGCCTGTCGTTGCCGAGTTGCTTTCGCTACCCGAACGGGGTCCTCAACTTTTGAACGCATTGGTGATCCGGTCGGGACGTCTGGTCGACCCCACCCGGCCCGATGAGGTGGTCGTGAGCGAACCCTTCGCCGAAGCACACCGATTGAGACCGGGTGACAGTTTCGATGCCATCCTGAGGGGCCGTAAGCGCACGCTGCAACTGGTGGGCACTGCGCTCAGCCCGGAATTCGTCTACGCGATCGCGCCCGGCGGCTTGATGCCGGACGACAAGCGTTTTGGCGTCCTATGGATGGGCCGGGATGCGCTGGCGGCAGCCTTCGACCTGCAGGCCTCATTCAACAGCGTAGCGCTCAGCCTTCTGCCCGATGCAGACGCCAAGGATGTCATTCGGCGGCTCGATAGCCTCCTCGCCCCCTTCGGCGGTGCCGGGGGCTATGGCCGTTCCGATCAGACCTCAAACTGGTTCCTGGAAAGTGAGATTGCCCAGCAGAAGAACATGTCCCGGGTCATGCCAGCCATCTTCCTTGCGGTCGCCGCGTTCCTGACGAACATGGTGATGGCAAGGCTGATTGAAACCGAGCGTCGAGAGATCGGCCTGTTCAAGGCGTTCGGCTACGGTAACTGGGCGATCGGTTGGCACTACGCCAAGATGGTCCTCGTCATCGGGACAATCGGCGTCCTCATCGGCTCGTTGACCGGCGCCTGGCTCGGCCACTGGAACACTGAGCTCTACACCCAGTTCTATCGCTTTCCGTTTCTGCTTTATCGCCCCGGCCCGGCCGGATTCGTGATCGCAGGCGCAATCAGCGTGGTCGCGGCGCTCGCCGGCAGCCTGTCCGCCGTGCGCCGCGCAGTCCGGCTTCCTCCTGCAGAAGCCATGCAGCCCCCCTCCCCGCCGATCTACCGACGAAGCTGGGCGTCGCGAACTGCTCTCGCCGGGGCATTGGACGAGCCGTCGCGGATGATCCTGCGGCGAATAATCCGATGGCCGGTGCGGGCGTTCCTCGCCAGTCTGGGTCTCGCCATGTCGATCGCCGTGCTTATCATGGCGCTGCAATGGGTCGACGCTATCGATTCCCTTGCCGAAACCGCCTTCGAGCGCGGACAGCACCAGGACGCGACCGTCGCGTTCGGGGACTTGCAACCCATTGACACGATTGGAGACTTCGAGAACCTCTCCGGAGTGCTGGCGGCGGAACCCTACCGCCATGTGCCGGCGCGCATCAGCCACGGGCATCTTGTCGAGCGCCAGGGTATTATCGGTGTACCGGGCGGCGCCATCCTTAGCCCCATCTTTGACGTCGAGCGCGGACGCATTGAAGTGCCCTCCGGCGGGCTGGTGGTGTCGCGAAAACTGGCCGAACTTCTCGATGTGAAGACTGGCGACACCGTCGCCGTCGAGTTCCTGGAGGGGCGACAGCCGCGGTTGAGCCTTCCCGTCGCGCAAATCTTCGAAACCCATATTGGCAAGCCCGCCTATATGGATATGACCGTCCTAAATCGTTTGGCCGGAGACGGCCGCGTCGTCAGCGGGCTGCACATCCGGGTTGATGCCTTGAGCCGCTCGACCTTGCTGGCGAGGCTCAAGGAGATTCCTAACATCGCCGCTGTTCTTTTTCGGCAGGCTGCCATCGATACGTTCTACAAGACGATGGGCGAAACGATCTTCATCTTCATCGGCTTCTTCGTCGTCTTTTCGATGACGCTCGCCGTCGGCGTCACCTACAATTCCATTCGCATCGCGCTCTCCGAGCGGACGCGCGAGCTCGCGACCCTGCGCGTTCTCGGTTTCAGCCGCTTGGAAATCTCCTACATCCTTCTTGGGGAAGTCGGCATTCTAACGTGGGTCGCCATTCCGCTCGGGGCAGTCATCGGCTTTTGCCTTGCGTGGTACATGACCAGCGCCTTCGAGACTGAACTGTACCGCGTGCCGCTCGTACTGCGGGACGCAACCTACGGCAAGGCTGCACTGATTGCCCTCGCGGCCACGCTGATCTGCGCCGCCATCGTGCGGCGGCGGCTCGATCGTCTAGATCTGATCGCGGTGCTGAAGACAAGGGAGTAGTCTATGAGCATCGCAAGACGCAGATTGGCAATCTGGGGCAGCCTTCTCGCCCTTCTGGCAGCTGGCATCGCCTATGCCTTGCGACCGCAGCCTATACAGGTGGACCTCGCCGCCGCCGAGACCGGCTTGCTGCGGGTCACTATCGACGAAGAAGGCGAGACGCGGGTTCGCGACGTGTACACCCTTCACGCACCGCTTCGCGGCCAATTGGAGCGCATCACCGCGGAGCCAGGCGACGTCGTCGCGGCCGGGGAGACACAACTGGCACAAATCGAGCCTGCACAACCGGCATTTCTGGATGCGCGGACGGAGGCGGAGCAGCAGGCGGCCGTAGAGGCGGCACGGGCGGCGTATAACCTCGCCGCCGCCGAACTCAACAAGGCCAGAGCCGATCTAGCCTTCGCCGAGGGAGAGCGGGCCCGCGCCCGGCTCCTGATCGAGCGCAACACGATTTCGCAGCGGGCCTTGGAGGATGCGGAGCGCGCCTATAAGGTTGCGGAAGCCAACCTCGCCACCGCCGAGGCAGCCTTGAATGTACGTCAGCATGAGCTCAACCAAGCGCGGTCGCGCTTGCTATCGCGCCAGGAGATCCGCAGTCGTAGCGGCCCCTGCGAATGCGTGCCGCTAACCGCGCCCGTGAGCGGCGTGGTTCTGCAGGTCATACGCCGCAGCGAAGGGGTCGTTGAGGCTGGAACCCCCTTGATCGAGATCGGCGATCCCGCCAATCTGGAGATCGTAGTCAACTTCCTCTCGGAAGATGCGGTCAAGATCAGGACCAGGCAGAAAGCCATCATCACGGACTGGGGTGGGCAGGACCTGAAGGCGGTCGTACGGCGAGTTGACCCCTTCGGGCAAACCAAGGTGTCTGCACTCGGAATTGAGGAGCAACGGGTCGATGTTGTGCTGGATTTTGCCGAGTCACCTGAGCGTTGGCGCTCTCTCGGACATGGTTATCGCGTCGACGTGCAAGTCGTTCTGTTCGAAGGCAACGTCCTCAAACTGCCGCTCGGGGCCTTATTTCGAGAAGATGATCACTGGGCTGTCTTCGTTGCGGATCAGGGACGGGCACAACTGCGGCCCGTTGTCGTCGGCCAGCGAAACAGCCTTTCGGTCGAAATCCGCGACGGGATGCGATCCGGGGAGAAGGTCATCCTCTATCCGAGTGACCGCATCATAAGCGGCGTGGCCATCGCAGAACGCTAATTTAGGTCACGAACTAACTGCGCCACGGCACGCAGTGACCCGCAGGACGTCGTCCAGCAAGCGCGGAAAGGCGACGATGGTCGCGACGAACTCGGTCTCCAGTCTTTCGCTCAGCGGCGCGCCGGATCGGCATTTCGCCCAAGGGCAGTCTTGGTCGATCCAAAACGTCTTGCAGATGGGGCTTGCTGCAGTACGATGCGTTCCGCATGATCGTGGTTAGCGGCAAGGGAGTTTCCCCATGAGCGCGCCCTTGGAAGAATCCTCAGGAGAGTCTCGGGAAAGACGAACCATACGGCTGTTTCTGTCCGGCGACGTCATGACGGGACGGGGTATCGACCAGGTGATGCGTTATCCCTGTGATCCGGCCCTTCGTGAAGGTTACGTTCACTCGGCGCGGGGTTACGTTCGACTGGCAGAGCAGGCGCATGGGCCGATCCCGCGGAATGCGGACTCATCCTATATCTGGGGTGTTGCGCTCGATGAACTCGATCGGGCGCGGGTCGACGCGCGCATCGTCAATCTCGAAACAGCCGTGACCCGTAGCGATGACTATCTTCCGAAAGGCATCAACTATCGCATGAGTCCCGAGAATGCACATTGCCTCACTGCCGCAGGCATCGATTGTTGCACGCTTGCCAACAATCACGTGCTCGATTTCGGGCCTGCCGGGCTAATCGATACGTTGGCAACATTGAACGGCCTTTCGATCAAGACGGCCGGTGCCGGGCGTAATCCGGGAGAGGCCAGCGCGCCCGCAATTATTGAGATAGCTGGTAAGAGCCGCGTGCTTGTGTTCTCGTTCGCCTCGGTCACAAGCGGTACACCGCGGAGCTGGGCGGCGACGAAAGAAGCCATGGGCGTGAACCTGTTGGCAGGCCATTTCTATTCAGATGTCCGGTGCATCGCCGATCAGATCACCAGAGTCCGTCGGCCGCGCGACGTGATCGTTGTGTCCATTCATTGGGGGGCAAATTGGGGGCATGAAATTCCGGCGGTTCAGCGACGATTTGCGCACGCGCTGATCGCCGAGGCCGGCGTTGCCGTGGTGCATGGGCATTCATCGCACCACGCGAAGGCAATCGAAGTCCATTGCGGTCGACTTATTCTTCATGGCTGCGGCGACCTTTTGAACGACTACGAAGGAATTAGGGGATACGAGGAGTACCGGGGCGACTTGTGTCTAATGTATTTAGCCGACATCGATTCCCTGACCGGCGACCTCGCGGCGCTTGAAATGGTGCCCGTTCAGATAAGGCAGTTTCGTCTTGTTCGGTCCTCGAAAGGAGATGTCGAATGGCTCCGTCAAACCCTAGATCGGGTGAGCCTACGATTGGGGGCAAGCATAAGGCAGATGCGAAACGGGCGACTTGCCCTGCTTTGGCCCGAGAAGCGAGCGGGGTGAAATAAGATGTCATGCAGATTTTCGGCACACACCTCAATGGATAGCCTGATGATTTCGAACCAGTTCGGCTGCAACCTGGGTCGATCTTCATGCGCGATGCTGACGGTCGCGGTCCAAGTCCGATAGCGGACGCGATCCGGATCACGACGAGGCCGGTGAAGGCTTCTGAGAGCGAGGGGCGCGATTTGATCGCGGTCGTCATGGAACTTGTGCGCGAACTGCATCCCCAGCGCGTCAAGTTCATCGACGCCGTCCCGTCCAGGCGGATCGAACGCGATCTCGGGATCGACAGTTGTGGAGAGCCCGATCTCCGCGGCTGGCAAAACCCGAACGATCGCAAGCCATGGCGCAGACAAGTGGCACCTACCCCCCTGCCGCCATGGTCCCTCGGACGAGGACCGACGTGGTTTCAGCTTAATCTACGGCCGCGGCCTCACGCGCGCGGGACCGACCGGGCGGCTTGTCTGCCGCGGCATTGGCGTCTTGGTCACAGTGCCATCAGCAATCGAGAGCACGCTGTCGTAGAATTCCTCGCCTTTCGCAGACTTCGGAGGCGTGGCGTCGTGCATGACGCTGATCACCGTCGCCCCGGGGCAGTTGTCCCGAATGGCCTGGTGAAACGCGATGGTCGCCTCGCTGTCGAGGGCGCTCGTCGGTTCGTCGAGGAAGATGAGTCCCGGGCGCAGTAGCAGAATTCGCGCCAGCACGAGTTTCTGCTTCTGGCCGCCGGAAAGAAGCTGGTCCCAGCGTTGGTTGTCCATGCCTTCCTCGACAAGGTCGCCGGCAAAGTGGGCGAGTCCGGCCTCGCCGAGTGCCGCTGCCACTTCTGCGTCCGAGCAGGCTCCGACGGCATCGGGCAGGCAGACCAGTTCCCTCAACGACACTGCTGGCAGGTGTACCTCCTGCGCGGCAAAGAAAGTCCGCACGCTCCTTGGCAATACGATCCTACCGCGGCCGTGTGGCCAGAGGCCGTTGATCGCCCTGAGCAAGGACGACTTGCCGCTACCCGAGTTCCCGACGAGAAGCGTCCATTCGCCAGGTTCGAAATAGAGGTTCCCGGCCCGGATGAAGGGTTCATCATCGTCCGGATGCATCAGTTCAAGATGCTCGATCGACAGGCCAGACTGCGCATCCTGCTCGTCATAGAGCAGTTCGGAAAGTCCGGTGCGGGCATGGAATTCGCGCGGCTGCTGCACGTCCTCGATCGCCTGTGCAAGGTCGGTTACGCGACGAGCGTTCGCCCTTAGCCGTGCAATGTCAGGCATGACGTGGATGAACCATGAACAATCGTTGATGATCGCGTTGGCCAGCTCGGCGCCGGTAACGTAGGCCTGCAGGCTGATCTTGTTCTCGACATAGGGAAGCAGTCCTGGCGCGTAGGCGACGATGCGCGAGCCGAAGAAGTTGTAGACGAGCTCGAAACCCATATAGATCGCTGTCAGGATGTTGACGCTCGCCCAGATACGGTCGACCTCGAGATAGCGTCGCCCGTGAAGTCGCCTTTGTGCTCCCTCCCCACCGGCGGCCGCTACGTGGAAGCTGCGGTTGAGGAGCGTCGTCAGCTCTCGACGATAGCTGCCCTCGGCCGATTGCATTCTGACATCCAGCCGTTGCTGGATCGCTCCGAGCTTCGCTGCCAGCAGCGTACTGATGGGGACGTAGGCAACGACGGCTGCAGCCGTCAGAGAGGCGCTGGCGTAACTACCAAGGAACTCCAGTCCGCTGACCTCTGTCGAGGTCTCGATAATTTTGCCGCCGACGAAGAACAGCGACAGAACTACGCCGGCGACCCCCATGGCGAGACCGATGGCGCCACCGGTCATGCCCTTGATCGATTCCTGGATACGCTGATCGATGTTGTCCGGTACGGCAGCCTTCGTCGGGACGGTCTTCGCCGGACCCTGCTGCAGGTGAAAATGCGTGTGATTGCGATCGAGCAGTGCGTCATTGAAGCGACGGTCGAGCCAGACACGCCATTTGCGATGCAGGCTCGTCGAGAAGAAGTGGCGGACTGCCGTGAACCCGATTTCCTTGACCACGACGATTGTCGCTAACGTGACCGCGCTCGAAAGAATGGTCTTGAGTGTTGACGGGTTTTCAGGGTGGTGAAGAAAGGCGATCGCGCTCACAAGTTCGCCCGACGCCTCGGCAAACCAGACGCTGGCCATTGCTGACAGTGCCGTAAGTACGAGGATGATCGCCGCAAGGCCCCAAGCCTCTCGCCATCGGTCGGAAAACCAATAGGCGAACATCAGCCCCCAAAAGCTGCGCATCGAAGAAACGGGGGTAGACTGCGGCTGCTTTTTCAATCGAGGCTCCACCAGAGAGGCGGTCGGAAACGACGTGATCAAGTCGCTGACCGAGAAACGTGAGCCCAATTGAGCACATTCGGATTGGTGCTGTCGGGCGGCCAATGACCAGGCCGTGCATATAATTCGGCGAAAGCCGCTGGCAGCTGGTTAAGTCATCATGATAGTAGTGTTAAAAGCTCCGGTCATATTCAAGGCGCGTCAGCCATCTTCGGACAAGTTTCCAAGCGTGAGAGCAGTTTTAAAAGTCCAGCAGCGCATTGTCGACCACTTCCTTCATCACGAAAAAAGTCCGGGTCTGACGCACGCCGGGTAATGCGATCAACTGCGTGCCATGGATGCGGTTGAAATCCGCCATGTCGCCGACGCGGATCTTCAGGAAATAGTCGAAGTCTCCGGCGACCAGATTGCAATCCAGCACGAAATTCAGCTTGGCGACCGCCTTTTCGAAGGCGCCGAAGCTTTCCGGCGTCGAGCGGTCCAGAACCACGCCCACCATGACCAGCGCGCCGCGATCGACCTTCTGCGGCTCGACCATCGCCCGCACGGACTTGATATAGCCTTCTTCGAACAGCCGCTGGGTACGGCGATGGCAGGTGGCGGCGCTGACATCGACCAGCTGCGCGAGTTCGGCATTGCTGAGGCGGCCGTTTTTCTGCAGCAGGCGCAGCATTTTCAGGTCGATACGATCCAGTTCAGAGGCCATGAAAGAATCTTCCGAAAACATAGCATATTGTGAAAGCTATCTCTCTCTTTTTCGAAGATTGTATCAGTCTCACAAAATCTGAACACCATCTTTGAGAGCACATTTCATTGAAGTGATGCTAGCGTTTCCTTCGCGTCACAACAAGGAGAAGGGACCCATGCTAGAGAAATTCGAGCGCTATCCGCTCACATTCGGACGGACCCATATCGAGAAGCTGGAACGGCTTTCGAAACATCTCGGCGGCAAGGTCGAGCTCTATGCCAAGCGCGAGGATTGCAATTCTGGCCTGGCCTTCGGTGGCAACAAGCTGCGTAAGCTGGAATACATCATTCCCGATGCGATAGCCTCGAAGGCCGACACGCTGGTGTCGATCGGCGGCGTGCAGTCAAACCATACGCGCATGATCGCCGCGGTCGCGGCCAAGATCGGCTTCAAATGCCGACTGGTCCAGGAAAGCTGGGTACCACATGAAGATGCGGTCTATGATCGCGTCGGCAACATACTGCTGAGCCGCATCATGGGAGCCGATGTTCAGATGGTCGACGAAGGCTTCGACATCGGCATCCGTCAGAGCTGGGAAGAAGCGATCGAGGACGTCAAGGCCAAAGGTGGCAAACCCTATCCGATCCCGGCCGGCGCTTCCGTGCATAAATATGGCGGTCTGGGTTATGTCGGCTTTGCTGAAGAGGTCCGCGCCCAGGAAGCCGAGCTCGGCTTCAAGTTCGACTACATCATTGTCTGCACGGTGACCGGCTCCACCCATGCCGGCATGACCGTCGGCTTTGCCAGGGATGGCCGCGAGCGCACTGTCATCGGTATCGATGCCTCCTTCACCCCGACCCAGACCAAGGCGCAGGTGCTGGAGATTGCCCAGCGCACCGCCGAATTGGTCGAGCTTGGCCGAGAACTGACGGCAGACGACATCATCCTGGTCGAAGACTATGCCTATCCGGTCTATGGTGTGCCGTCGGACGAGACGAAGGAAGCCATACGGCTCTGCGCTCGCCTCGAAGGCATGATCACCGATCCGGTCTATGAGGGCAAGTCGATGCAGGGCATGATTGATCTGGTAAAAAAGGGCTACTTCCCAGAGGGCTCCAAGGTGCTCTACGCCCATTTGGGCGGTGCACCGGCAATCAACGGATATGCCTATACGTTTCGCAACGGCTGATGCCTTGCCAAACCCGTCCGGCCGGAAAATACCCGGCCGGCCGTCGCAGACATGGGAACCGGATACCGGCCGGAGCAAAGCGAAAAGCAGCCAGGCGACCGCTCAACCCTCGGATAGGGCGATCGGAATGCTCGTGCATTCATCTCGCATGTTTGCACGCGATCTGTCGGCGATCACCGTTCCTCACTCTCTGTAAGAGGCATCGGTCTGGTCGAGCTTCGATTTGAGGTAGTCGAAGTGTGCGAAGGCCATGCCCTTGTAGGCATGCCAGCCTTCCGCAGTTTTTTGGGCGACCTCATCGGACAAGATGTTCAGAGCCTGTCCGGTCGAATAGGCTAATATCAGGGTTTTCGCGGCTTTTTCGAAGAAATAGAGATCCTCGAATGCCTCTGCGACTGTCTCACCGGTACAAGTCACTCCGTGATTGCCCATTATCAGAGTTTTGTTCTTGCCGAGGGATTGAGCCAGTCTTGTGCCTTCTTCAGCTTCATCCGCGATGCCACCGAAGCCGAGATCGATTCCGAGCGCGCCGAAGAAACGCGCAGTGTTGTTGTCGATCGGCTTCATCGACGGATCCCTGAGCGTGGAAAGCGCCGTTGCATAGGGTGGATGGCAGTGCAGCAGCACACGCACTGCAGGGCACTCACGATGGAGCGTGCCATGAATCGTCCATGCTGAAGCGTCAGGGGCGGCCGGACCATTCATCACCGTCGGATCATCCGCATCGAGCAGCAAAAGATCGCTTGCCCGGATCGATCCGAAATGTCTCCATTTCGGGTTCATTAGGAACCGTTTGCCGTCCGCGGAGACGGCTGCGCTGAAATGATTACCTACGGATTCGCTCCAGCCGAATTCGACACAGAGACGGAAGGCGGCCGCCAGATCGATTCGCAATTGCGCAAAATCGTTGCCGGCAACATCGGTAGATGAAGTAGACCCGCTCATTTGAATCGCCCTTCTGACGTCAGCGCGCGATAGGTGCTGCGCATCTCACCACGGTCGGCATAGCAACCGCGCAGATAGCGCTCGCCGCTGGTCGCTGAATAGGCTGACCGACCATGCACGATGCGGTGATTGTCAAAGACGATGCATTCCGTGGCTTTCAGGGTGAAGCGCATCAGGTATTTGTCGGACTGCAGCATGCGCGCAAAACGGCAGAATGCCGGATAGTATTGATCGAGGAAAGTCTGCGGCAGGTCGAAGATATCGGCCATATGCTGGCTGATGGTGACCCCGGACACCTCTCCGTGTTTATCCAACTCGATGACCCTCTGGCGGGAGCGAACATCATACGTGTCGTGCTCGCAGAAATAAGGGATTTCCGTCTCCGATAGAAGCTTGAAATCTTCGGGAAATTCTCTCTTCAGGTCATTGGCGACGGCCACACCGTCGAGAAAGAGGTTCCGGCCACCTTCGACGGTATTGGCTCGGCAATGCAAGAACTGCACGCCAGGAGCCATTTCTTCCGCTGGGGTATCGGTATGCAACTCCAGCGCCTTCGCCGTATAGGCAAGGTTTGTCGGTTTGATATGCATGCGTACGTCAAAATATTCGCCGAAGAATGTCGGGCGCACATGCCCCATCAGGCGGACCAACTCTGTCAGTCCCTCATTGCTGTCTGGCATGTCCGTCACGATTGCGACGCCTTCAACAATGATCGCTTCCAGCCATTTGGCGACGGCCGACTTGTTTGCAAGAAGGTCCGGTTGCGCAAACCTCGCTATCGCCGGATAGTGATCCGAATACCACGCCCGCCGTGGAAGATCTGCAGGGTCGGGCCGGCGCTTGCCGCTGTCATATTGCGCCAGCCACTCCAGCGGATAGAGACTTTTATGTCCTTCACCTTTCCAGACGACCTCCAAGGCATCATCGACCACTGCGACCCGCTCCGGGACAGGAGCGCCGTCAAGATGGAAAATATCAAAAACACGTTCGCGCGTCTGACTGTCGAACGATGTCGGGCAATTGTCTCGCAGCCAATAATAATTGAAATAGCTTGCTGCACCACCTGTCACGCGGAGATGGAGACCGCGGTGGTCCAGTCTCACAGGCACACTCGTATCCATTTCACCTTCTCCACTTATAGTAATCATAAGGGTTTACTTGAAAACCCATTGTTTATTGAGAATATTGCCGACATCCGCTAATTTGAACATCGAAAAAAATGCACATAATATAAGTTGGGAGTTATATTGGACATTCGCCTGCCTCCCCTTCGCCTGTTAACGGTTTTCGAAACTGTGTTGCGCACTGGCAGCGTCCAAAAGGCAGCATCCGATCTAAATGTAACACAGCCAGCAGTCAGCCAGTCGCTCAAGGCGCTTGAAGACCATGTCGGGACGCGACTGCTGGATCGCAGCAAGCGCCCCTCCACGCTCACGGAAGCCGGCAGGATCCTCCACGTCGGCATTTCGGAAGGGTTTGGACGAATTACGGAGGCCTTCGTCCAGATACGTTCTCTTCAGAATGCAGCAGAACAATCTGTCACCGTTGCCAGCAGCATTGGTACGGCAACCTACTGGCTCATGCCACGACTGGCGGACTTTTACAGCGAGCATCAAAACATCGCGGTGAACGTGCTGACCACGGCGGGTGCGCCGGAGTTCCAACCTGGGGTGGATCTCGTCATCCGCTACGGTACAGGCAACTGGAAAGATGGTCGAAGCATCAAGCTCTTTGACGAGAAAGTTTTACCCGTCTGTAGCCCGGCAGTTGTAGATCGGATTGAGGCGGAGGGAGGTCTTTCGACCGCAACCTTGCTGCATGTCAGGAGCGACGACAACAGCTGGCTCACATGGAAGGACTATCTGAGCCTCAACGGATTGCCCGAAAATCGCGCGTTGGGCCGCTATTTTACCAACTACGTTCAGGCGACGCAGGCCGCCTTGTCAGGCCAAGGGGTGTTGCTTGGATGGGAATCGAACGCCGGTGACCTTGTTCGCCAGGGACGGCTCGTCGCGTTTGGCGCAACGGCTTATCATCCCAAGGAAGCGTTTTTTCTGGTTTGTCCCGCCGCGGCAGAGCGAAGGGAGGCGGTGGAGCTTCTGACGGGATGGATCACAAACCTTCGATATTGAAATGATGCCCAAAAAAGCTGGTTGAGTACCATAACCCCGCTGGCGACGCTGATGAGCAATCTCGGCGGCCATTGCCTGGAGGCGCTGACCGAGGTTTCCGCTTATCATTGATCACGACCGCAGGTCGGGTCTTCCTCGCCTATACCGTCAAGGGCTGGGTAACCCGCCACAAGGACAATTATGCCGGCCTGATGACGACGAGCCAGGCCAAAGAGGTTTCATGGCGACCCGCCGGCATGTGTTGATTGCTATCAATGCAGCTCGGCTCGAGACGTTCTCTTTTGTTGCCAGGTGCTGAAAGCCACTCCGGCAACGGCGGCGCAAAGTCGCTTCTCGCGATATCCGGCCAAGTCTTTGAAAGACGATGCGTATGGACATAGTTCCACGCCATTCTGCGCGAAGAATGACGAACATCGGAGGCAATTCATGTTTACCCAGGACCAGACCGCGGTCGTCGCATTTCTCAACGACCCCGACACCTATGGACATGGAGCCGACGCGGTTGAAACGATCGAAACGCACATCTCCTGCATCTTTCTCGTCGGCGATCGTGCCTTCAAGATGAAACGTGCGGTAAAGTTGCCCTATGTGGATTTTTCGTCGCCGACGCTGCGCCTGGGGGCCTGCAGGAGGGAAGTCGAGCTGAACGCGACGACAGCGCCGGGTCTATATATCGGTGTTCGACGAATAATGCGCGACAAAGAGGGCCGCCTCAGTTTCGATAACGGGGAAGAGCTTGTCGATGCCGTTATCGAAATGGTTCGTTTCGATCAGGGCTCATTGTTCGATCGTATGGCCATCGAGGGCAGGCTGAACGCCGAGCTTATGACGCGAGCGGCGCGCATGATCGCTCGCTTTCATCGCGGCGCTCCAATCGCCCACCAAGGCCCCGGTTCGGCGAATATCGCCGCCGTGCTCCGCATTAACGCCGCGGGTTTCGCCACCAGCCGGGTTTTTAATGCCAACGAGCTCGCAGCCTTCGATCTTGCATTCCAGAGGAAACTGGCAGCTCATGCATCACTGCTGGATGCGCGTGAAGCGGCCGGAAAGGTGAGGCGTTGTCATGGCGACCTGCACCTTCGCAATATCTGCCTTCTCGATGGCGAGCCGCGGTTGTTCGATTGCATCGAGTTCAACGATCAGATCGCCACGGTCGATACGCTTTACGACCTTGCTTTTCTTCTTATGGACCTCTGGCATCGCGGTTTCCCGCAGCTCGCGAACCTGGTGATGAATCGATACCTTGATGAATCGGATGATGACGACGGCTTCGTGCTTTTGCCTTATCTCATGGCAATTCGCGCGGCGGTGAGGGCGCATGTTACCGCCACGCAGGTCGAGGAAGGCAGCAATGACGCAGGACGACTTGTCGCTGAGGCCCGAGCCTATTTCGATCTGGCGCTCGCTTTGATTGATACAGAGCCGCCGCGACTGATCGTCATTGGTGGTTTGAGCGGTTCCGGCAAGACAACTTTGGCAGAAATGTTGGCAGCACAATTCGGCTCGCCTCCGGGCGCCAGGGTTGTCGAGAGCGATCGCATTCGCAAGGCCATGCACGGGGTTTTGGCCGAAACAAGGCTTCCGCCCACCGCCTATCGTCCGGAGGTATCAGAAAGGGTGTATCGCGAGATGGGACGTCGCGCCGCCTTGATTCTGAACGCGGGCGGCTCCGTCATCGTTAACGCGGTGTTCGACAAGGCCATCAACCGCGAGCGGATCGAGAAGGTGGCGCGTGAGGCTCAGGTGCCGTGCACGACTGTTTGGCTCGAGGCGGATCCGGCAGTCCTTAGCCAGCGCGTCGCCACCAGGCTGGCTGGACCGTCCGATGCGGACCTAGATATCCTCGCGGGGCAACTTGCTGGCGAGACGGGGACTATTCCCTGGTCTAGGATCAATGTTGAGCGAGGGGCGGACCAAATCGTCCGCGAGATCTTGGAGCGTGATGTTTCTCGTTTGAATCGACATGGCCCCCCTAAGATGCCGCAAGTCTGATCATCATGCCGGGACGAGGCCAAGGTCGACTATCGGACAGCACGGTAGGTGGGCTGGCTCATCCGTACGTTCCTGATCTTTGCAGGTCCGGTCGGGCACGGCGCGGATAAGGAAACGGGCTCAGAGCTTTAGGTTCAAGGGCAGGACGATGTTGTCCATATCGGCGCGGTGAAAGCGTCGGCTCCGTTCCCTCAATGGCGGCCAGAAGGTCAGCTAAGAGATCTTGAACGACAACAGATCCGGCAAAACATCGGCCGACCCAAATGGGCCGGGCGACAGTTCCGCATCGTGATTGCCGCAGCCGGAGTTAAGAGCTACCATTTGCGTGCCGGTCGTCGACGCGGCGCATTCCGCGGGCCGGGTATGGGAGAAACGGCCATGTTACGTTCAGTTCTGCTTGCCTTATTCTTGTCGGTCATCCCCGCGACCGCTTTTGCCAATGAATGCCCGAGCATCATGGCCGCGATCGATGCGGCCTTGCCAACCGCAACCCTTGCAGAGCCCGATATGACGAAAGTTAAGGAACTGCGTGCCAAAGGCGAAGAATTGCACGCCGCCGGCGATCACGCCGGATCAATGGCTGCACTCAACCAAGCAAAGAAGATGCTCGGCATCTAAACCTTTATCGAACGCGGCGGACACAGTGCTTTCCTGGTTTACCGACCGGCACGCGATCAAGTGATGATTTCCCGATTGGCGACCTCGCCCCAGGGCCGCCTACGCGCTCACGCGCTTTGTACGGGGATAGAGACTAATACGGCACCACCGCTCACTGGCAATACAGTTGGTGCTCCGGGAGACCGGCAAGGAGTAGATGGTGCAAGTGAAGCGCGCGCAAGAATTCCTCCATGGGCGACGGGTGCTCCTTCTTGGTAATCGTCAATGATGCAGAGGTCCCCAAAAGCTTCAGCTCGCGTCACCTCGGGCCACAGACCTGACTAAGAGAGTCGGCGCAGGGCCTGTCGAGGCTCTCGGTATCAGGTGGCTCTCGAGCGGTGCCGGGCGGGCAGGAATCTTGCCGCTCAAACAGGCAAGGAGATAGTCTGCCGCCTGTCTGCCGATTTCGGCGTTATCGACACGCATGGTCGTCAGGGGCGGATCGGTTTGCTCCGCCATCGCCGCGTCGTCGAAACCCGTTATCGAAAGCTCGTCCGGCACACGGAGGCCCAGGACGCGGGCTTCGATCAGCGCGCCGATTGCCAGCGCGTCGTTGCCGCAGACGACCGCAGTCGGGCGCGGCCCGGGCGCCCCCATGATTGCGCGCAGGCTCTGCCGGCCGAAAACGATGCTCGAAGGCCCCTCGTGCACGTGCTGCGGCCTGAGTGCCAGACCTTCCTCGGCCAGCGTCTCGCGTAAGCCCTTGAGACGGGCGACGACACGGTCGTTGTCGATCGACGGCTGATGGATCAGCGCGAAATCACGATGCCCGAGATCGAGCAGGTGTCGAGCAATGCGACGGAAAGCGGCGGCGTTGTCGAAGCCGATGCAGGGATGCGGGGAGCCGGGGCGATGGGAATAGGTGACCACGTACGGCACGCCTCGCGCGGCGATGGTCTCGAACATGCCGGGCCGATGAGATTCGCCGACAATGGCCAGCGCCTCGACGCCGCGCGCCAGCATGGTGCGCACCTGATTGACGGCCTGGTCGGCGTCGTAGTTGGAGCAGCCGATCAGCACGGTGACGCCGTCGGCCGAGAGCCGGGTCTGCAGCGCGCCAACCTGCGAGGCGAAGACATCGTTGTCGAGCGTCGGGATGAGCACGCCGGCGAGCCAAGTGCGCCGGCTCGCCAGTGCGGCACCGGCCGGATGCGGCATCCAGCCGAGTTCGGCTGCTGCCTGGAGAACCTTTTCACGAATCTCAGGTGCAACCTTTTCCGGTGCATTAAACGCACGTGAGACAGTGGCCGTCGAAACGCCAACGAGCGCCGCAATATCCAGCGCGCGCGGTTGCGAGCGTCCATTGCCGTCTTTACCTCCACGCCCCATGCCAACCAGGTCCTTTCTCAATCGATTAGATTTGTATACGCTTACAGCAATTTTTCCAAGGTATTTCCCGCTTGTTTTCCAGCATCTTCGTGTCAAGTTGACAAAGAACGCGAAACTGATATGTAAGCGCTTACATCAAGTGAGGCTGTTGGGAGGCGACCGTGCGAGCATCGACTGATGCGCATGGTCTTGCTGCAGCTGGTCCTGGAGGAGGCACACCCTTGGTCGCGATACGCAAATTCTTGCTGAACCCCTTGCAGTTCGTCATCGCCGCCTGCCTGGCAGTCATGGTGATACTCGTCTTCGGTAACGTCGTGTTGCGTTACGCCTTCAACACCGGGATCTCCGTATCGGATGAGCTGTCGCGGCTGCTGTTCGTCTGGATGGTTTTCCTCGGCGCCGCCGTGACGCTCTTCGAGCAGGCGCATCTCGGCGTCGATACGCTGGTGCGCCGGTTGTCGCGCAAGGGGCGTATTGTCTGCTTCGCGCTTTCCAACCTGCTGATGCTCTACACGACATGGCTGATCTTCTCGGGCACCTGGCGACAGGCGGGGATCAATCTCGGCATGACGACGCCCGTGATGGGCGTATCGCAGGCCTGGTTCTTCGTTCCGGTGCTGGTCTTCACGGTGCTTGCAGCCGGCTGGTTCTGCCTGTCGCTGCTGCGCTCGCTGAGTGGACGGATGAGCGACGAGGAGCTCATTGGAATCAGGGAGTCAGAAGAGGATTTTGACATCAGCGCGCTGCCGTCGTCCGGCAAGGGGGCGCCGTCACGCTGAAGGCCCTCGCGGGGGTTTCCATAGCGCCGCGCCGGCGCCTTTTTCAAAGTTTGCAGCCGCAAGTCGACCGGACGTGTTCCCCGGTCATAAGCGCCAAGGGTTGATCCGCCATGACAATTCTCATTTTCATCACAGCCCTTCTCGCCGCCATGGCAATCGGTATGCCTATCGCCTACGCGCTGCTCATTTGCGGTGTGGCACTGATGGTGCAGCTCGCCATGTTCGATCCGCAAATCCTGGCGCAGAACCTTGTGAGCGGCACGGACAGCTTCACGCTGCTTGCGGTTCCCTTCTTCATGCTCGCGGGCGAGGTGATGAATGCCGGCGGGCTGTCTAAACGGATCGTGGCACTTGCCCTGACGCTGGTCGGCCATGTGCGCGGCGGGCTCGGCTATGTCGCGATTATCGCCGCCTGCGTTCTCTCCGCGCTCTCCGGATCCGCCGTTGCAGACGCGGCCGCACTCGGGGCGCTCTTGGTGCCGATGATGGTCAAGGCCGGGCACGACAAGGCGCGCTCGGCTGGCCTTGTGGCCTCCGCCTCGGTCATCGGGCCGATTATTCCCCCCTCCATCGCCTTCATCCTCTTCGGCGTCACCGCCAACCTGTCGATCTCCAAGCTCTTCATGGCTGGCATCGCGCCGGGCCTGATGATCGGTATCGGCCTTGCCGTCGCCTGGTGGATCATGGTGCGCAAGGAAGAGATCGAGCTCAGGCCGCGCGCTAGCGGCGCCGAGCGGCTGAGGGCATTGCGTGAAAGCCTGTGGGCGCTCGGCCTGCCGGTCATCATCATCTTCGGCCTGAAATTCGGCCTGTTCACGCCGACCGAGGCCGCCGTGGTCGCCGCCGTCTATGCGCTGTTCGTTGCCACCTGCGTCTACCGTGAACTGAGCCTCGGTCAGCTCTATGCGGTCTTCGTCTCCTCCGCCAAGGTGACCAGTGTCGTCATCTTCCTCGTTGCAGCGGCCCTCGTTTCGGCTTGGCTGATCACCATCGCCGACCTGCCCGGACAGGTGGTCGAGCTACTCTCGCCCTTCATGGACAGCCCAAAGCTGCTGATGCTGATGATTATGATCCTCGTCGTCATCGTTGGCACGGCGATGGATATGGCGCCGACCATCCTCATCCTCGCGCCGGTGCTGGTGCCGGTGGTTCAGGCAGCCGGCATCGACCCGATCTATTTCGGCGTGCTGTTCATCATCAACAATTCCATCGGCCTCGTCACGCCGCCTGTCGGCACCGTGCTCAACGTCGTGGCGGGCGTTTCTCGGATCAATATGGAAACCGTCATCAGGGGCGTCACGCCGTTCATGGTCGCGCAACTCGTCGTGCTCGGGCTGATGATCGCCTTTCCCGAACTCGTTACCGTGCCCGCCGCCTGGCTGGGACGTTGATTTTTCGAATTTTTCGCATCGTAACACGGAGGAAAGCGATATGCGTAAAACTCTCATGGCGTTCATGGCCGGCCTGCTGCTGACATCGGTCTCGCCGCCCGCGGCAAACGCGGAAATCCGCGAACAGACCATCCGTTTCGCCAGCGCCGGGGCTGAAGGCTCGCCGTTGGTGATCGGCCAGCGTAAATTCGCTGAGATGGTCAAGGAAAAGAGCGGCGGCAAGATCGACGTCAAGGTGTTTCCGGCCGGCATGCTCGGCGGCGACCTGCAGTCAGTCGCCTCGTTGCAGGGAGGCCTCCTGCAGATGTCGGTCATGAATGCCGGCCTGATGGCGAGCCTCGCGCCCGATTTCGCCCTGCTCGACCTGCCGTTCCTGTTCGAAAACGCGAAGGAAGCCGATGCGGTGATGGACGGTGAGGTCGGCAAGACCTTCACCGAGGAACTCGCGGACAAGAACCTCGTCGTCCTCGCCTATTGGGAACTCGGTTTCCGCAACCTGACCAATAGCCGCCACCCGGTCGAGAAGGTTGACGATATAGAGGGCCTGAAAATCCGCGTCGTGCAATCGCCGATCTATCTGGAAATGTTCCAGGCACTCGGGGCCAATGCCGTGCCGATGCCCTTCCCGGAGGTCTATACCGCGCTCGAAACAGGCACGGTCGACGGGCAGGAAAACCCGGCGCCAAGCATCCTGACGGCCAAGCTCAACGAAGTGCAGAAATACATCACGCTGACCCGCCACACCTATAATCCGATGGTGCTGCTGTTCTCCAAGCCCCTGTGGGAACAACTGGACCAGGAAGAGAGGGATCTGCTTCAAGCGGCGGCGAGCGAGGCGGCTACCTTCCAGCGCCAGCTTTCACGTGATGCGGATGCGAAAGCCGTCGAGGCGCTCGCCGCTTCGGGCATGACGGTGACCAAGCTGCCGCCCGAGGAAATCGCCCGTTTCCGCGAGAAAACCAAATCGGTTGCCGACAAGTTCGCGGCTTCCGCGAACCCGGACCTGGTAAAGGCTCTGACCGACACGATCCAGCGCGTGCGCGCCGGAAACTGAAAATTCGAATATCGGGATGGAGGGGGCTCGCCCTCCATCCCTTCCTTCCCATCAAAGTCGAGGCTGATTGCTCATGTACACACCCAACCGCCTGAAAGCCCATCTGGCCGCCGGTCATGTCGCGTTCGGATGCTGGGTCGGCGGCGGCTCGCCGACCAATGCCGAAATCCTCGGTCACATTGGTTTCGATTTCCTGCTCGTTGATCACGAGCACGGCGTTGGCGAAACCCGCGAGATCATCGACACCCTGCGTGCGGTTGAAACGACGCCTTCGCCGGCGCTGGTGCGCATTCCGTGGAACGACCACGTCTTCCTGAAGCGGGTGCTGGATGCGGGCGTGCAATCGGTCATGATCCCTTCCGTCGATACGGCGGAAGCCACTCTCGCCGCCGTGAGGGCCTGCCGCTATCCGCCGGACGGCATTCGCGGCTATGCGGCCGGGGTCGTACGCGCCTCTACCTTCGGGCTGGAGCCGGACTACATCCACAAGGCCAACGAGAACATGCTCATCGCCGTACAGATCGAGTCCTACACGGCCGTCGACAATGCGGCGGGTATCGCTGCGGTCGAGGGCGCGGACATCATCTTCATCGGCGTCAACGATCTGGCCGGATCGATCGGCCGGCTGGAGCAGACTGGGCATCCGGACGTGCGCGAACTGGTGCGCCGGGCGGAGGAGGCGATCCTCGCCTCCGGCAAGATCATGGGCACAGTGCCGAACGCCGGTGCGTCCGTCCGCGACCTGATCGACCGCGGCTACCGCGTCATCGCCGGCCCGCACGATGTGGCACTGCTGCGCGATGCCGGGCTGGCGGCGATGGCCGATTATCGCGAACTTTGTCAATCCCATACCGACGGTAGGAAGGCTGCAGCCACGAACCACATGCAGAAATCCTACTGATGTGCGGGGGTATCGTAAAGTTGACAGCAGTGTGCCAGCACGGTTCGGTGGACTGAGGCCCGCTGCCGGCGGCCGAGGCCAGGCGTGAACTTCACCGCGCCAGCTTTCGACGTTGCGGAGGCAGCTCAGTCCTCTAGCAGGGTGAAGACCGAGCAGGGATGGGCGATACCGCGCAATAGGTGCTCGCCCAAGGGGGTCAAAGCCGTCGTCGTCTCGTTCGCGGCTGCGCCCGAGATGAGCACACTGCGACCAAGGGGCTTGCATAGCCCTTCGAGCCGGCTGACCAGATTGACCGCGGGACCGATGGCGGTAAAGTCCAGCCGGTCGGCCGCGCCGATATTGCCCCATAATATCTCGCCGAAATGCAGTGCCACTCCAAAGGGTAGCGGAGGCAGCCCTTGCGCCTGCCGCACTGCGTCGAGATGGGCCATCCCGGCGCGAGCGGCGGCGATCGCGCGCAGCGCCGCCTCGCAGGCTTCGCTTGGCGCGCCGGTGACCGGGAAAATCGCCAGCACGCCGTCGCCGATGAACTTCAGCACCTCACCCCCGAAAGCATGCACCGCCCCGGTGATGCGGTCGAACCAGGCGTCGAGGGCGGCGATCACCGCTGCGGGCTCCGTCACCTCGGACATGGCGGTGAAGTCGCGCAGATCGGCACAGAGCAGTGCAGCGCGGATGGTCTCCCCTGTGCCGCGGCATAGCGGGCCGGCCTGCACCCGGGCGGCACTACGCCGGCCGAGATAGGCCTCGAGCAGCGCCGTCAGCGCCGCCCGCGCGCCCAAGGCGGCTAAGGGCGCTGCGGCAAAGCGCGCAGCTTGGCGCAGCCGGCTGGCTTCGGAGGGGGCGAATGGCCTGGCTCCGGCCCAGCCCAGCACCGGATTGTCCAACGCCGACGCGACAGTGTCCTCCTGCACCGGGCCTAGCCCGGCCAGCCAGTTGCGACCCGCTTGGCTCGGCGGACCGCCGACGAAACCCAGCGCCTCCATCACCGCTCCAGTCTCCGCCCGCCACAGCCACGTGCGGCGGGCGATGATCGGATGCGCCACTGCGAGCGTCAGAGCCCCACCGGCAAGTGGCAGGCCGTCGGCCAGCAGCCGGTCGCCGAGCTCGGCCAGAAACGATTCAGGGCCGGGCGAGGCACCGGCCTCGTCAACCAGCCAGGCAAGGGGCGCGGGCAGATCCATGCATCGATCATGCCATGGCGGACCCATGCTGTCATCCGCGCTGGCGCTGGTGCTTCTGCCTGGCATGTTGTCGCCTGCGAGCATCCCACGACAGGACACCCTTCGGGCGGTGAGGTGACATTCGAGGTAAGCCCATGGGACTGCGGCTGTCACAACGCCCCTTCACAACACACCATGTTCCAGACGTGCAGCCGAATCTCTTGAGGACGGCTCAACGCATGCGAGCCGGCGGCTGCATCAAGGGCGACGATTTCGAAGCGGAAAACAGTCACACCCGGCCTGCCCAGGGGTCCGGACCCGGTTCGCGCCCGGCTGCAACCTCGGCCAGCCGGTCGAGGTAATGAGCCCAGCCTTCCGCATGGCCGGCGCATTGCTCGGCATTGGGCAGGCCGCTGTGGGTCAGGCGCAGAAGCGTTCCGTCCGGCTGCTCGATCAGGTCGATCTCGACCAAGCTCGACCCAGGCGGTACCACCTCGCTACCGTCCCAGCCGAAACTGTAGGCCAGGCGGTGTACCGGCACCACCTCGCGAAATGAGCCGCGAGCAAATCTCGCGCCGGTGACGTTGACGAGATAGAGTCCTCCAGGCTGAGGCTCGACCTGCGCTTCTGTTCCCATCCAGCGGAGAATATTCTCTGGATCAGTCATGAGCGCGAACACCGCGGCGGGCGGCGCCGGGATGCGCGTCTCGCGGCGAACGACGTTTGGCTCCTGCATCGGTCTCTCCCATGGTTGCTTGGCTAGCCCCTTAAGCGGCGGATGGACCGGAGCGTCCTGTGCTATCGTGGGACGTCCTCAGGCGACAGTATGTAGGCGACCGTTCGTCCTCAACAAGGGCGCCGTTGGCTGGTATCGCTGGATCAGAATCGCCGGCCGGCCCCGTTTCGCCGACTGGCGATCAATCTTAGCCACTGCGCCGAATGGAAGACGCTCATCAGCGCGTACATGACAGCCATTCCGCTGGACGGTGAAACCTCTTGTGCGGCCGAGCAGATCATGTCGGCATTACCGTCAAATGCTGTCAGCAGCGTCATGGTCGCAAATGTCGGCGCGGCCGCGAGACATAACCAATCGGCGGCGCTGCGGGCGGCAACGCTGCCGCTGCCGCCACCCGCAGATCCGCTGCCTGCGGGTGGCATCCCCTGTGCGTTATTGGAGTGGAGGGCCATCGAACGTTCAGCCTTGGCCGTATTCGTCGTGGAGGCGCCACCAAATACCGTTTTCGTTTCGCCCCATCGGCGCACGATCGAGCCATTGATACATGCCCCAGATGCCGTCCAGTCCGCGCGCATAGCTGGAATAAGTGTGGTAGATGGTGCCCTCGTTGAGCACGAAGGCACTGAGGCCGGGCCTATCGCGGGTGTATGTTGCGACGTCGGTGCCCGTCATGGCAGCGATTTGCGCAACCGGTCCCTCGCTGCCGCGTAACTTCCATTCCTGCATGGTCTGGCCTTCAAGTGGCTCGGGGCTCGGCGCCTCGCGGCGGAAGTTGTATTCGATGCTGCCCTCGCGTTGTTGCTCCGCGGTGAACCAGACGCTGAAGTCGCGGTTGAAATCGCTGCTGAAAGAGGAGGCCCAAGGAAAGCTCCACCCCATCCGACCCTTGAAGGCTTCCAATTTTGCCAGCGGCGCGCGCGATATGGCCGAGAAGGCGACATCGTGGTTCTCTAGATGGGTGGTAATGCCGTTGAACCCGTCCGCGATCGAAGAGCATGATGGGCACCCGGCCGTATAGTCAGGCCCGAACATGAAATGGTAGACGAGGAGTTGCGAACGCCCCTTAAAAAGATCCGCCAGCGAGGCGCTTCCTTCATCGGTGTCGAACAGGTATTCCTTGTCGACCCGGACCCAGGGCAATTCCTGCCGTCGCCGTGCCAACTCGTCGCTGCGCCGAGTGAGCTCCTTCTCATCCTGGAGCAGATCGAGCCGCGCTTTCAGCCACTCTTCACGTGTCCCTGTCATATGATCCATCATCGTTCTTTCCTTCTGCCTGTCTGTCGTCCACCATTGCCGGTGCGACGTGTTGCTTGCTGGTCGTGAATAGATTAGGGCCGGAGAACGAACTCATGGGAGTTACAAGTGTGACGGGATTCCGATGGACTCGCTGATCACCGCTGCAGCGCGGGCGCTCGCGGCAGGTGATCGCCTCGGCGCATTGAAGCGGGTCGCCTTGCGTGATGACGCGCCGGCGCTGGCGCTCCGAGGTATCGTGATGGCACAGCTCGGCGATTTCGCGCGAGCAAAAGCACTTCTGAAAAGTGCCGCGCGCGCGTTCGGCCCGAGAGAGGCGGTGGCGCGGGCGCGATGTATCGTCGCCCAAGCAGAGATCGCGCTTGTCTCGCGCGACCTCTCTTGGCCGGCCAAGTCGCTCGAGGTGGCGCGGGCGACGCTGGAAGCGCATGGCGACGGCGTCAATGCCGCGCATGCGCGCAATCTCGAAGTCCGGCGCCTGCTGCTGCTCGGCCGCCTTGACGAGGCCGAGCGCACGCTCACTGAGCTTGATCCCACGTCGCTCCCGCCTGCCACAAGAGCGGCGCACGCCCTTGTGGTTGCGGGCATCGCGATCCGGCGCCTTGATACGAAGGCGGCCCGCACTGCGCTCTTGCGGGCAGGGCAAGCCGCTCATCAGGTTGACATTCCTGCGCTGACCGCGGAGGTCGAAAGCGCGTTCCTCGTCCTGAATACGCCCGCAGCACGGTTAATCGCGCATGGCGAGGAGCGTCCCCTGCTGCTCGAGGATGTCGAAGGACTGCTGGCGTCAGAGACACTTGTCGTCGACGCGTGCCGCTTTGCCGTTCGTGAGCGAGGCACAACAGTTTCGCTGGCGACACGCCCGGTCCTGTTCGCGCTGGCGCGCGCACTGGCTGAGGCATGGCCCGGAGACGTCGGCCGCAGTACGCTGATCGCACGCGCCTTCGGGGGGAAACATGCCGACGAATCGCATCGCGCGCGGCTGCGGGTCGAGGTCGGGCGACTGCGCGCCGCGCTCGGGACGCTTGCTGACGTCAGTGCAACGAAGCGCGGCTTTGCAATAGAGCCGCGCCGCGCGTGCGAAGTCGTCATGCTGGCCCCGCCCGTTGACGAGCAGCATGCCGGTGTGCTCGCCTTTCTTGCCGACGGCGAGGCGTGGTCGAGCTCAGCGCTCGCGATTGCGCTCGGCGCCAGCCCGCGCACTGTGCAGCGGGCGCTTGATCAGCTTTCAACAACAGGCAAGGTGCAATCGTTCGGTCGCGGGCGAGCGCGTCGCTGGATGACGCCGCCGGTGCCAGGTTTCCCGACTATCTTGTTACTCCCCGGTCCGCTGCCGAGTGACTAATATGATACGTACCACATTTGATGAGGATGCAATCATGAAGCGTTCCGCTGCCGAGATACTCCGTGAATATGGCCCCTTTCCGGGAGCCGACCGCGTGAATGGCGTCACGTTTGACGGTCAGAACGTCTGGTTTGCGTCAGGCGACAAGCTGAACGCCTTTGATCCGGCGAGCGGCAACGTGGTTCGGTCGATTGATGTCGCCGCGCATGCTGGGACGGCTTTCGACGGTCAGCACCTCTATCAAATCGCCGAGGATCGCATCCACAAAATCGATCCGAAGACCGGCCGCATACTCACCACGATCCCTGCGCCCGGCGACGGTGGCGATTCCGGGCTCGCCTGGGCCGAAGGCACACTCTGGGTGGGCCAGCATCGAGGCCGGAAGATCCATCAAATCGATCCCCAAACAGGGGCGGTTCTTCGCACCATCGAGTCCAAGCGTGTCGTCACAGGCGTCACCTGGGTCGACGGCCAACTCTGGCACGGCACCTGGGAAGGTGACGAAAGCGATGTCAGGCGTATCGACCCTGAAACGGGAGAGGTCCTGGAGAGGCTCGAGATGCCGCTTGGAGTGGGTGTGTCGGGACTTGAGTCTGATGGCGGCGATCAGTTTTTCTGTGGGGGCGGAGGCAGCGGTAAGGTGCGCGCAGTCCGCCGGCCCAGGCTCCGCCAGCCCAGACCAGGCACCGAGGGCGGGCCCCGGCGCCGAGACCCCCGTTGAACCACGAGCAAGCCGAAGCGGCGCTGGCGGGGCGCGCCGATATCGCACCTCAATGGCGAGGCGCGTAATCTCGACCGCCGTCAATCTTTGCCGGGCGCCCTTCCAGGAAAAGCTCACCAATGCGCGGCTCCGAGCGGGCGATGGTTTTGCCGCATCGGATCACTGCCAGCCGGTTCGGTTTCAGTCGTAACGCTTCCAGCGTATCCCGTGCCTGAAGGACGACGAGATCTGCATTGCAACCCGGTTCCAGACCGTAGCCTTCGATGCCCATCGTCTTTGCCGAATTGACAGTCAGCGCGTCGAAGATTCTCTTCTTGTCCTCGATGCCGGCCATCTGCGCCACATGGATGGCCATGTGGCCGACCTCCAGCATGTCGCCCGATCCCATCGAATACCAGGGATCCATGACGCAATCGTGCCCGAAGGAAATATTGAGCCCGGCATCCATCAGCTCGCGTATGCGGGTCATACCGCGGCGTTTCGGATAGGTGTCGTGCCGGCCCTGCAGCATGATGTTGATTAAGGGATTGGGGATCACGTTGATCTGCGCCTCCGCCATCAGCGGGATG
Source organism: Pararhizobium sp. LjRoot255 (assembly GCF_964252905.1). NCBI lineage: Bacteria > Pseudomonadati > Pseudomonadota > Alphaproteobacteria > Hyphomicrobiales > Rhizobiaceae > Pararhizobium > Pararhizobium sp. LjRoot255. The sequence continues at coordinate 1,069,063 of NZ_CAXUPQ020000002.1, read as the reverse complement.
AGCTTTGAGACGTAGTAGTTGTCCATCGAATGCATCGACGTCAGATGCGAGCCGGCGACGCGTCCCTCAAGGCCAAAGCGGATGGTTTGCGTAGCCAGCGTCTCAATATGGCGTGAGAGCGGATCGTCAGTTTCGTCGCAATGCATGTCGACCGGGAGCCCGCGATCAGCAGCGATGCGGCAGAGCGCTTCAACCGAAGCAGTGCCTTCGCCCATCGTGCGCTCGAAATGGGGAATGCCGCCAACGATGTCGACGCCCATGTCGAGCGCGCGGTCAAGGGCGTCGATCGCGCCCGACGAGCGATAGTAACCATCCTGGGGAAAAGCGACCAGCTGCAGGTCGATATAGGGCGCGATCTTCTCCCGGACCTCAATCATTGCTTCGACGGTTACCAGTTTCGGATCGCTGGTATCGACATGGCTTCGGATGAAAAGCAGGCCTTGCGTGACGGCCAGATCGCAATAACGTAGCGCGCGATCGACCAGTTCCTCCTTAGTCGCGTTCGAGCGGAGTTCTCCCCACAGCGCAATGCCTTCCAGCAGCGTGCCCGAAACGTTCATGCGCGGCAGGCCGAGGGAGAGGGTCGCATCCATATGAAAATGCGGATCGACAAATGGCGGCGTGACCAGGCGCCCCGTTGCATCGATTTCGTCCTTTGCTTGCGCCTCGAGATTCCTCTCGACCGCGACAATCTTCTTGCCGGCGATGCCTATGTCGACGCCCGTGCGGCCATCGGGGAGATTTGCATTTCTGACGATCAGATCGAACATGGGAACCTCATCGGAATTGGATTATGTCAACGTTCGCCGCGGCGATAAGGCGTCATCAACGCCTGCGGAACGAGGGCGCGGCGAGCCATGATGCCAGGGGCGACGATAGAAAGGATATAGGGCGTCATCAAAAAGAGCGGATAGGGCACACGAACACAACGAGCACAATGCAAACCAGTCGCGCCCTTGTCCTCGGCGACAAGCCGGCCTTCTTGGCCACATCCACCATGGTTGGAGGTTTGCGCGTGTAATGCACGGCGCCATGTCATCGCTACCAGCCCAATAGATCCGGTTTAACCGGCGATTGCAATGGGTTCGGCAGACTTGTGGGAGGCACGTCGTTAGCATTGAATGAGGCGGCGCGGTGCTTGAAAAGGGTGCCGCGCCGCCAGTGTCGATCATCCCGATCAGAGTGGGAATTCGTTCGCTTGAGTGACGTGGTGGTGGATGCGACCGTCGAAGAAACGGGCCATTACCTGTTCCGTCGCAGCTTTTGCAGCAGCGCGGGCCGGGCTTGCAAGGGCGGCCTCGACAGAGGGCAGATCGGGATAATTGATGGCTAGGATCATCGGGATTTCCGGTGCACCATCGTCGCGCGCGTCTGTGAAGCTGACGCGGACATCAAGAGCGCCGGGAAAGGCCTTCCATTTCGGTAGGATGAAGTCGAGCACGGCAGCGCGAAATGCCTCGGTCTGACCGTCCTTTACTTTGCCTTCAAACAGAGCGTAACGTGTGATCATTGCTTGATATCCTTATTTGGTCCCCGGAAAAATTCCATCAATGCGGCCTGGTCTTCACCGCCAAGGCCGGCGGCCGTCAGCATGCGATGCACCTCGGCGCAGGTTGCCGTCAGCGGCATGGCCGTATTGGTCAGGCGCGCCAGGTCCTGCGCGCCGTTCAGATCCTTGACCATGTTGTCGATGCGCCCGGTGCGCCTGTAGTCCTTGGTGACGAAGCGCGGCATATATTCCTGCAAGATGGCGCTGTCGGCGCGCCCGCCTTTGAGTGCCTGCGGTATCTTTGCCGCCTCGACGCCGGCATCGAGCGCCAGTTGCGTGGCTTCCGCGACGGCGAGGAAATTGAGGCCGCACAGCACCTGATTGATCAGCTTGGTCGTCTGTCCTGCACCCGACGGACCCATATGCGTGTAATTGCTGGCAACATGCTTCAGAACCTCGTAAGCGTCGGCGACGTCCTGGTCCGCACCGCCGGCCATCAAAGTCAATTGGCCTATCAGCGCCTTTGGTGCGCCACCCGAAAGCGGACTGTCGACCCAGCGCAGGCCCTTTTCCGCCGCATCCGCCGCCAGCGCCCTTGTCGCTTCCGGATCGATCGACGACATGTCGATGATCAAGGTCCCCGGTCGGGCACCTTCGGCGACGCCGCCGGCACTGAATACGGCCGCCCGGACGACCTTCGCCGAGTTGAGGCTGAGGATCACATAGTCCGATTGGGCGGCCGCTTCCGCTGCACTGGGCGTTGAAATGGCCCCCTTGTCGACCATCGCCTGCACTTTTACCGGATCAAGATCGAAGACCAGCAGCCGGTTGCCCGTCTCTGCCAGCCGAGTGCCGATGGCGCCCCCCATCGCGCCGGCGCCTATCAAGGCCACATTGTTCGTCATTTCGGAACTCCTCCCACCCGGATGTCTCCCAATTGTGCCGCAATGGCATCAATCCGTGCCGTCAATGCGGTACCGACGGAAGGCTTGCCGCAACCTGCCACACCCATCAGCACCATGCGCGCCGCCATGTCAGAGCGACGCTGTTATGCCGCCGTCGACATAGAGCACATGCCCATTGACGAAAGACGAAGCGTTGGACGCCAGGAAGATGCAGGCGCCGAGAAGCTCCTCGACCTTGCCCCAGCGGCCGGCCGGCGTCCGCTTGGTGAGCCAGGCCGAGAAATCGGGGTCGGCCACAAGGGCAGCGTTGAGCGGCGTATCGAAATAGCCCGGCGCGATGGCATTGCATTGCAGGCCGTATTTGGCCCAGTCGGTCGCCATGCCCTTGGTAAGATTGCCGACGGCGCCCTTAGTCGCAGTGTAAGGCGCGATGCCAGGCCGGGCGAGAGCCGTCTGGACGCTGGCGATATTGATGATCTTGCCCGCCCGGCGGCTGATCATGTGGCGGGCGCAGGCTTGGCCGACATTGAAGACCGTCGAGATATTGGTGCGCAACAGGCGCTCGAAAGCATCCGCGGGGAAATCTTCCAGCGGCGCACGGTGCTGCATCCCGGCATTGTTTACCAGGATATCGATCGCCCCGATCTTCGCCTCGAAATCGTCGATAGCGGTACGCACGGCCGTGTGATCGGTTGCGTCGAAAACGAGTTGATGGACCGTGCCGTCGAGCGTTTTTGCCGCCGCGTCGAGCTTTGCCTCATCACGGCCGTTGAGCACCACGTTCGCGCCGGCTTCGCGCAATCCGCGCGCCAGAGCAAAGCCTATACCCTGCGAGGATCCCGTCACAAGGGCGCGTTTGCCTGTCAGATCGAACAATTCGTGAGTCATCGCTTTCCTCCGTTTTTCATCTCGACAACGCTCCTTCCGCATGCTTATGTTATCGATAACATTTATTGTCAAGGGACGGAGATACCAAAATGACCAGACACCAGATCCTGCAGGTCGGACCCTATCCGGAATGGGATGAGGTCCCGCTGAACGAGGCATTTGTCATTCATCGCTATTTCGACGCCGCTGACAAGTCGGCCTTTCTGGCAAGCGTTGGCCCGTCGATCCGCGCCATCGCCACGCGCGGCGAGCTGGGTGCAAACCGGGCCATGATCGAGGCCTGCCCGTCGCTCGAAGTAATCTCCGTTTATGGCGTCGGTTTCGATGCCGTCGATCTGGCGGCCTGCCGCGAACGGGGCATCCGCGTCACCAATACGCCCGATGTTCTGACAAATGATGTCGCGGACCTTGGCGTTGCGATGATGCTCTGCCAGTCACGCGGCATGATAGGCGCCGAGACCTGGGTGCGCGATGGCAGCTGGGCTGCCAAGGGGCTCTATCCGCTGAAGCGCCGGGTCTGGGGCCGGCGCGCCGGCATTCTGGGCCTTGGCCGCATCGGCTTCGAAGTGGCCAAGCGCCTGAAAGGCTTCGACCTGGAGGTCGCCTATTCCGATGTTGCGGCCAAGGACTATGCGCCCGACTGGGAGTTCATCGCCGACCCGGTGGCCCTGGCCGCGCGCTCGGACTTTCTCTTCGTCACCCTCGCAGCCTCGACGGCAACGCGTCATATCGTGGGGCGCGATGTCATTGCCGCGCTCGGTCCGGAGGGTATTCTGATTAACATTTCCCGCGCTTCCAACATCGACGAGGCCGCCCTGCTCGACGCGTTGGAGACCGGCGCTTTGGGCTCCGCAGCGCTGGATGTGTTCGAAGGCGAGCCGGCCCTCAACCCGCGCTTCATCGATCTGCCGAATGTGTTGCTCCAGCCGCATCATGCTTCGGGCACGATCGAGACCCGCAAGGCCATGGGCAAGCTGGTCCGTGACAATCTCTCGGCGCATTTTGCCGGTCAGCCCCTGCTGACCCCTGTCTTGTGAGGAGACATCCATGAAAGCAATCGTTGTCCATGCGGCTCGGGATCTGCGGATTGAAGAGCGTGCGGCCGAAAAACCCGGTCCCAATGAGGTGCTGCTCCAGCTTGCGACAGGCGGGATATGCGGCAGTGACCTGCATTACTTCAACCATGGCGGCTTTGGCGCGATCCGGCTGCGTGAACCGATGATCCTTGGCCACGAGGTCTCGGCTTATGTGGAGGAATTGGGGACGGGCGTCGACGGTCTGGTGCCGGGGCAACTGGTGGCCGTGTCGCCGTCGCGTCCCTGCCGGACCTGCCGCTTCTGCCTGGAGGGGCTGCACAATCAGTGCCTCAACATGCGCTTTTATGGCAGCGCCATGCCGTTTCCGCATATTCAGGGCGCTTTCCGCGAAAAGCTTGTGGCTGATGTGATCCAGTGCGTTCCGGCTGACGGGTTGACGCCGGGCGAAGCGGCCATGGCCGAACCGCTGGCGGTCGTTTTACATGCAACGCGTCGCGCCGGAGAGATGCTGGGCAAGCGGGTTCTGGTCACCGGCTGCGGTCCGATCGGTGTTCTGGCCATTCTGGGGGCGCGGCGTGCCGGTGCGGGGGAAATCGTGGCAACCGATCTCTCTGATTTCACCCTGTCGGTGGCGCGAAAGGCCGGCGCGGACCGCGTGATTAATATGGGGAACGAGCCGGATGCACTGACCCCTTATGCTGCTAACAAAGGCGCATTCGATGTGCTGTTCGAATGCTCCGGCGCTGCCCCGGCCCTGATCGCCGGCATCAGTGCACTGCGGCCGCGCGGCATCATCGTGCAGCTCGGGCTCGGCGGCGATATGAACCTGCCGATGATGGCGATAACCGCGAAGGAACTGGATCTGCGCGGCTCCTTCCGCTTCCATGAGGAATTCGCCATGGGTGTCGAATTGATGCAGAAAGGCTTGATCGACGTCAAGCCTCTGATCACCCATACCGTGGCGCTGACAGACGCTGTCTCGGCCTTCGAACTGGCCAGCGACCGTAGCCAGGCGATGAAGGCGCAGATCGCATTCGCCTAAGGAAGGAACTGCCGTAGCCTGCCCGAATGTGCGCCGGTGCGCAACCGGTGAAGGTTGCGCGGCGGTGTCACGCTCGCCCCAAATTCCGCAGTCGAAGCTCCTGATGGGGACCTGGAACACGAGCAAGGTCGCGAACAGTTGCCCTGCAGGCCATGCTGGCAGAGACTGTCTCTCTGCCCATCTCACTGCGGACTTCATGCTGTTCGTCCCGCTCCCTTTTCTCGTCAGCGTCCTGCTTCTGATCCTTTTGATCACCATTCGAGGGGACGTTCACAAGCGGGGTTCGCCCGTGTCGTTTTGCATTTAAACGTAAGATTCTGCCCCGCCCGGTACGGCAATGAGCCGGGCCTTTCGGCGTACAGCCATGTGTCCGATCAGTATGCCCCTATTCTACCCAGATCATTCCCGCGACCGCTCACGAGGCACCTTATATTCTCGACGGTCTGCTGCAGAATGACACCGGAAGGCAAATCCGTGAGCACTATGTCGATACCGGCGGCTTTACGGACCATGTGTTCGCCATCTGCTCTGTCCTCGGATTCCGATTTGCGCCGAGAATCCGCGACCTGCCGGACAAGCGGCTTTACGCCCCCGCTCCCGATCACGTGCCGCCTGCTCTTCAGCCGCTGATCGGCGGACGGATCAACATCCGGCTGATCCGTGAAAATTGGCCCGATATTCTGAGGGTCGCTGCCAGTATGGCCGCTGGAACCGTCGTGCCGAGTCAAATCCTTCGGAAACTCGCCGCCTATCCACGTCAGAACAGCCTAGCGCTAGCTCTCAGAGGCTGCCTCAAAAAGATGTGAGTGATTTCAGCCAGTTGTGATTCCTTCGGATTTGCGAAGATTCGATGGAGATCACGATGGCCTGGACTGAAACCACCCGGCGGTATTATGTCCGTCGGACGAGCCGTTATGCAAGCGATGTTACGGATCGCGAATGGGAATTCATTGCACCGTTCCTGCCTGCGCCACGGCGTCTGGGCCGGCCGCGCAAGACCGATTTGCGCGATGTTCTAAACGCCCTTCTCTATATCGCCTCGACAGGCTGCCAGTGGCGGATGCTACCGAAGGACTTTCCGCCCTGTTCGACGGTGCAGCGGTATTTCTATGAATGGCGAGCAATGGGTCTGTGGTCACGGATCAACCATCACCTCGTCATGGAGGCGAGAGAACTGGAGGGGAGAGAAGCCTCTCCGACGGCCGGTGCCATCGACAGCCAAAGCGTCAAAACGACTGAAAGCGGCGGTATCCGGGGCTTTGATGCGGGCAAGAAGATCAAAGGGCGCAAGCGCCACATCATCGTCGATACGCTCGGGCTGATGGTCGGCCTCACAGTGCACAGCGCCGATATCCAGGACCGCGATGGTGCTCCCGATCTCCTGAAATCCATCCGCAACCGATGGCCATGGCTCCTTCATGTCTTCGCCGATGGCGGCTATGCGGGCGGCAAGCTGAAAAAGCGGCTGCAGAAAATCGGGAAATGGACACTCCAGATCATCAAGCGTTCCGACAAGGCGAAGGGTTTCGAAATCCTGCCGCGACGCTGGGTTGTTGAGCGAACCTTCGCATGGCTGGGCCGATGCAGAAGACTGGCTAAGGACTTCGAAAAATCCATCGCTTCAGCAGAAGCATGGATAACCATCGCCCACATCCGCATGCTCACCAGACGCCTCGCAAGATACGGATATCGTTAAAGCCTTTTCGAGTCCGACTCTCAGAGAAGTCGGCCGTCTGGAGCGCTCGATCTTCATGCTCGATTGGCTGGACATTGATTTGCAGCGCCGGGCTCAGATCGGGTTGAACAAGGGGGAAGCCCACCATGCCCTCAAGCGAGCATCGCTCATCTTCAGGTCGCCTGATCATAGACCTCACGTCCTACCGACGCCGATAAGTTTACAGTGCCGAGGAAAGCCCTCACGCTGCGTTTGCCGGCAGCACGGCAGGCGTGTCGATATTCGCCACATCCTGAATGGCGAGATGTCGTTCCAGCGTCGCGATAATATCCCCATCAACCGTCTGATCGAACTTGCGGGCAAACAGGGCGGGGCTCGCCTTCAGCGCATCGGCATCGTCGCTGACATAGGTTCTCGGACGCAACTTGATATCGCCATCCGGCACCCAGTCAATCATACGCAGGTCGTCGCTAACGATATCGCTGTGGACAGAAGTGTTCATCATAACCGTCTGGAAAAAGCCCTCGTCGGGGATAAATGTGTTCTGGTAGAATGTCTTGTAACGGTCGGCACGCTGATCGTGACAGACGAAGTCGCAGAATGCCCGGCTGACGATCATCCATTGATTGCCGATATACGGCGCTGCGCCGGATAGAAACGGTCTGGAAACCGCCGTTTGTTCGATGCGATTGTCCAACTCAACCACGAACTCGCCGACGCGGAGCATGGTGTCAGGGCGGTCCCGCGCTTGGTCCAGGACCTTGATGAACTCACGATTCTTATTGGCGGTAAGATACGCGATGATCTGCTTCTGGCTTTTCAGCGGAAAATCCTGGCCGCTGAGATTGATGAAATGGCTCCATTCCCCCATCTGCAAAAGACGCTCCATACCGCGAAGCTCAGCCTCCACAAGACTATAACCGCCCCATAGCGCCTTCTTGCCGTCGAGCATATCGGCATTGCCATAGGGCAGCAGGAAGGCGCGGATTTCGGATGCGAGTTCGGGGCCGGAATTCTTGTCGACATGCACGACGTAATGGTTTTGCCGGTCATAGATGGCTTTGAACAGGCGCTTGAATTGCTCGGGGTAACGGTGGACGAGGAGGAGATATGCGATCATGTGGCGGCACCGCGCGTTGCCGGGCATCGGACAAAGCTTAGCCCCTCGCCTTTCAGTTTCAGGCTGAGACAAAACATTACCATGAATGATCCTTTCAGGATCGCGTCAGCGCGCAATCAGCCCACGCCAATTGCGTTCGACAAGCTTGGGTTCGGGGAGTCAGTGGCGCAAACCAGCCTTTCGGCGTTCAACGACACATCGAGATTAGAGATTCAGTCCGGGAGCATTGCCGATGCGTCGCGAAGAGCGATCCGGTTGGCCGGATCCCTCTTCGCATCGAATGACGACCGTGGTTCCGAAATGAAACCCGTTACATCATGCCGCCCATGTCGGGCATGCCGCCGCCAGCAGATTCCTTCTTCGGAAGTTCTGCAATCATGGCTTCGGTGGTGACGAGCAGACCGGCAACCGAAGCTGCGTTCTGCAGAGCGGTGCGAACGACCTTGACCGGATCGACGATACCCATGGCGATCATGTCGCCATATTCGCCGGTCTGGGCATTGTAGCCGTAGTTGTCGGTGTCGCTTTCGAGGATCTTGCCGACCACGATCGAACCTTCGTCACCGGCGTTCTCGGCGATCTGGCGAACCAGAGACTGAAGCGCCTTACGGACGATGTTGATACCGGCCGTCTGGTCGTCGTTCGCACCCTTGATGTCGAGAACGATCGAGGCACGCAGAAGCGCCGTGCCGCCGCCGGGAACGATACCCTCTTCGACCGCAGCGCGTGTCGCATTCAGCGCGTCGTCGATACGGTCCTTCTTTTCCTTGACTTCGATTTCAGTCGCACCGCCGACGCGGATGACCGCAACGCCGCCCGAAAGCTTGGCCAGGCGCTCCTGCAGCTTTTCCTTGTCGTAGTCGGAGGTGGTTTCTTCGATCTGACCCTTGATCTGGGCAACGCGGCCGTCAATCTCCGGCTTCTTGCCAGCGCCATCGACGAGGATGGTGTTCTCTTTGGTGATCGTCACCTTCTTGACGCGACCGAGCATTTCGAGCGTGACGTTTTCGAGCTTGATGCCGATGTCTTCGGAAATGACCTGGCCACCGGTCAGGATCGCGATGTCTTCCAACATGGCCTTGCGGCGATCGCCGAAGCCCGGAGCCTTGACGGCAGCGATCTTCAGGCCGCCACGCAGCTTGTTGACGACGAGGGTCGCAAGCGCTTCGCCTTCGACGTCTTCCGAGATGATCAGGAGCGGCTTGCCGGTCTGAACGACGGCTTCGAGAACCGGAAGCATGGCCTGCAGGTTGGAGAGCTTCTTCTCATGCAGAAGGATGTAGACGTCCTCCAGTTCAGCAACCATTTTCTCGGCATTGGTGACGAAGTAAGGGCTGAGATAGCCACGGTCGAACTGCATGCCTTCGACGACTTCGAGTTCGGTCTCGGCGGTCTTGGCTTCTTCAACCGTGATGACGCCTTCATTGCCGACCTTCTGCATCGCGTCAGCGATGTACTGGCCGATTTCCGTTTCGCCATTGGCAGAGATCGTGCCGACCTGGGCAACTTCTTCCGAAGTGCTGATCTTCTTGGCCTTCGCGACAAGACCCTTGACCACTTCTGTCACTGCAAGGTCGATGCCGCGCTTGAGGTCCATCGGGTTCATGCCTGCGGCAACAGCCTTTGTGCCTTCGCGAACGATCGCCTGGGCGAGAACCGTTGCAGTCGTGGTGCCGTCGCCGGCGATGTCGTTGGTCTTCGAAGCAACTTCGCGGACCATCTGGGCGCCCATGTTCTCGAACTTGTCGTCAATCTCGATTTCTTTGGCGACAGTTACACCATCCTTGGTGATGCGTGGTGCACCATAGGCCTTGTCGATGATGACATTGCGGCCCTTCGGGCCGAGCGTTATCTTGACGGCGTCAGCGAGGATGTCGATGCCACGCAGCATCTTTTCGCGCGCGTCTCGACCGAATTTGATTTGTTTGGCAGCCATTGAAGAACTCCCGGGCGTGACGCCCAATGGTTTATAAAGGGACAGAAAACGACCGGCTATCAGCCGATGACGCCCATGATGTCGGCTTCCTTCATGATCAGAAGGTCTTCGCCGTTGAGCTTGACTTCGGTGCCCGACCACTTGCCGAACAGAACGCGGTCGCCAGCCTTGACGTCGAGAGCGATGAGAGCGCCCTTGTCGTCACGGGTGCCGGTGCCGACGGCAACGATTTCGCCTTCCTGCGGCTTTTCCTTGGCGGTATCCGGAATGAGGATGCCGCCCTTGGTCTTTGCTTCAGCCTCGATACGGCGCACGACGACGCGATCGTGCAGCGGACGAAATTTGGTATCAGCCATTTTGGGTTCCTTAGCGGGATCGTAGCCGAATGGCTTCTCCCATAGAATACTGTAGCACTCTCTACCTCAGAGTGCTAGCAATCATTCGGCAGCAGGCGACAATGATAATCCCGTTTAGCCAAATATTTAAAACATCGACCCGGTTTAGTATGCTATCTAGACGCGGCTATCCGATTAATACGGGAGGCCTCCAATGAAATCGTTCTTCGATTCCATTTATCACTTTGACTATGTGCTTTTTCTCATCAAGTGGACATTGGCGTTGTCCTTGATGCTTGGCGCCTATCTGGCGCTACACGAGGCATATTTCTAGAGAATTTGTTCGGCTGATCTTCCTTTTACGGCCCCAATTCACATGTGACGAAGCGCGCCGTCAGTTTCCTGAAGCGCGACCAAAGGATCATTGATGATTAAGTTTCGCCCAAAGACTGAAGCTGAGGAGAAGAAGCAACCCCCTGCCCCTGCGCCGGGCAAACCCGACACCACGAAGTTTCCGGATGCGAAGACGTCCGCGGGCGACTAAACGTGCGCGGGTTTGTACCAAGAAGCCCAGCGGCCGCGGCCCAGCCGGGGAGATAACGCCTGTGAGATCATCTGAAATTACGCGACCACGATATCAATGGCGGCCGCTGGAGCTCTCTCCGGAAAATGATTTCATCGGCTTCGACGGAGAGGTCCTGATCGGGCGGATATTTCTGGAGCCACGACCACGGTTCAAGGGGTTGTGGCATTGGTCGAATATCAGGAGCGAAACTGCCATTGCTTCGCAAGGCTACGCGGCATCAGCCGACCTCGCTGCCGTCACCGTCGAGGCGTTGTATGACGAACTAAGGGCTTTCGCAGGAAACGCGTTGGCAAAAAGCCAATAAGCCATTGATACTGATCAGCCTCCGTAGCGTGTTGCCCGATCAAGCATTCGACGGTCACTGAACAAACGAAAATTCGTACCGTTCGGCCTGTCTCAACAGGAGAAATTTCATGACGTCGATTTCGCAATCACCGGACGCCATGTGCACGAGATCAAAGCGGTGCTTCAATCCGTGGGAATCAACGAAGGAACCGAGTACGATGCACTGCCGTTCAACCCCGCAAGCCGCGCAAGTGGACATCGACTCTGCTCCTGATCGAGGCATTGGCCCGCATTTTCCTGCAGACGCCGGACACTGCCCCTTCACACGCGCATGCACTACATTACAAGCAGCGGTTCCGATATTGTAAAGATCGCGCCACCGGCCTGCCATTTCCTGCCCTCTTGATGGACCTACCGCGCCCGCGCCTATGTCGGAGCAGCCTGCTCGACCACTAGCAGCGCCGAGTCCGGCTTCCGGTATCGGCTGGTCCTGCGCATCCGCGATCTGCCCTCGAAGCGCCTCTATGTGTTTCGATCCCTTAGGGACATCCAAAGACCTGCGCAAGCTGGTCGGTGGCAAAATTCGCGACGAACTGTTCATTGCAAACTGGCCCGACCTGTTCCGTTGTGCCGCCACCATGGCGGCCGGCAAGATCAGGACGAGCCGTGCTCCGCAAGCTTGCCTCCTACCCCCGCCAGAATGATCTGGCGGCTGCGTTGCGCGAGGTCGGTCGCATCGAGCGCACGCTGTTCATTATCGAATGGATTCTCGACACGGACATGCAGCGCCGCGCCCGGATCGGCCTCAACAAGGGCGAGGCCTACCATGCGCTCAAGAATGCGCTTCGCATCGGTCGCCAAGGTGAAATCCGTGATCGCACCACAGAAGGCCAGCACTATCGGATCGCCGGGCTCAACCTGGTTTCGTCGGTCATCATCTACTGGAATACCGTTCATCTCGGCCGGGCAGTCGTAGAGCGACGGAACGAAGGACTTGATGTGCCGCCCGAACTTCTGGCGCGCATACGGGTTTCTTTAGCTAGGCCGATTGATACGCTCCTTGTCCTCGTGAATTGGCCGCATGCCGAACAATTATCTTCACCGGCACATCCGGTATCTTTTGCGGTATATTAGAGAAGGCAGGCGTGAGGAAGACGATGTCGTGCTGGCAATTTTTATTGGCACACACTGTCCCGTCGCCGGCCGGAGGAACCAACATGCAGCCGATCAAAGCCCCGAAGCAGGATGGCGACTACGACGACCGATTTCTCGATTGTCAGGAAGCGATTGAGAACAAGATCCAACAGGTCATGGAAGAAGCAATCCACGCCGGATGGACGCGTGAAGAGGCGGCAGCGGCACTCGTCGAAGTCGCGGATTTGGTGATGGAACTGGCGATCGAAAATAGGAAGGATGCGTGAAGTGCGCAGCGTTCGGAAAGGAGCGCGGTCGCGGATCGCCGAATGGCGCTGCTGCGATCACCTTGCGGTCGAGATTGGGATGGGCGATCCGCCTCGAGAAAGTTGCTAGTGGTTTGATTCCAACATTTGGTGCCTACGTCTGGCGGCTGCGATGATGTCGTCAGGGTCTGCTTTCCAGATGAACGGCTTCGGCTCTTCATAGTGCTCTTTGATAAAGCGGTTGATGGCTGCCTGAAGATCAACGACCGAATGAAAGACACCGTTCTTCAGCCGACGACGGGTGAGTTTTGCGAAGAAACCCTCGACGGCGTTCAACCAGGAACAGGATGTCGGAACCAGGTGGAAGGTCCAGCGTGGATGCCGCGCCAACCAGGCCCGGACTTTGGGCTGTTTGTGTGTGGCGTAGTTGTCCAGGATGACGTGAACCGCCTTGTCTTTTGGCAACTGAGCCTCAATCGTGTTGAGGAAGCGGATGAACTCCTGATGCCGGTGGCGCTGCATGTTGCGGCCGATGACGGAGCCGTCGATAACATTCAGGGCAGCGAAAAGTGTGGTGGTGCCGTGGCGCTTGTAATCATGGGTCATCGTGCCGGCACGCCCCTTCTTCATGGGAAGACCCGGCTGCGTCCTATCCAGCGCCTGGATCTGACTTTTCTCATCGACGGAGAGGACAATCGCATGGGCAGGCCGGCGAGACGTAGAGACCGACCACATCGTGAAGCTTCTCGGCGAAAGCCTTGTCGTTCGATAGTTTGAAGCTGCGCCACCGATGGGGTGCGAGACCATGCTCATGCCAGATCTTGACGACTGAGGACGCCGCAATCCCCACAGCCTTTGCCATCGCACGAACCGTCCAGTGAGTGGCTTCCTGCGTGGGCGGCTCCTGCGTCAGAGCAACAACCCGGTCGACAAGATCAACCTCAAGTGGCGCAGTGCCGGGCGGCCGGCTCTTGTCGCGCAAAAGGCCGTCTACGCCTTCCGTCATGAAGCGCTCCTGCCAACGCCAGACGCAGGTCTTCGACTTAGCCGTCGCCTCCATGATCGCGACCGTTCCCAGACCCGCGTCGCTCATCAAGATGATCTTCGCCCGCCACACATGCTTTTGCGGCGAGCTGCCTGCCGAAACAATTGCGTTCAGCCGAACCCGGTCGGCAGCGGAAACCTCAAATGTGACACCTGTGCGCATGCCGGATCGTCGCATATTCGCGCAAAAATTGGAATCCTAGTTGGACTCCTTTGTCTCGATCAAACCACTAGGCTGATTGTCAGGCTCCGGCAGAATATAATTCGATGTTTGCTAATGTTATCAGGAAAGCGCACTGTTGCGTTTCTGGCAGCTATCAATACGGGCGCTGTCGCTTCGGGGGTATTCCCCCTGCCCCAACATAGGGAGGACGTGATGTCTTCCGCATTTAGACAACTTCGCGACTACGACTATAGGGATACGGCCTTACGAACCGTGGCCTTGTTTAGCCTTGCCTTCATCTTGTATGTGACGCTTGAGGGATGGCTATGGTGAAAATTCCGACCTTGAGAGCCGCATCTACCACAAACCGCGGCAGCCTCGTATTGCGGCGAATTCTCAAACGCGCAAACTATTCCACGTCAGATATGCGGGCCTCGGAGGGACAAACTGGTCCAGAAGAGGTTGCGATCATTCGTAGAATCCTTGCGGGCTCTATCGCTTCACAGAACTATCCACATACGGTGAGACGCCGGAAACACGAAGACGTAACTGCGCTTGCGTCTTGGGAGAACGAAGGCGGCGCAGTAAAGCTGCCTTGAGAAGACCGGTTATGGCGAGTTTCTCGGAGCGCTTGAAGCTGTCAGCGCGCGGCACGAGTCTCAGCATCTCGGGCCAAGTCAACGCGACCTCGTTTGAGACGGCCGCATAGAGACCTACGATCATGATGACACGGACGACACACCGAACCATTCATTTCAACGCGCCGGCATCGCTGGATGGCCTCGATGTTCCGCTGGCGCCTGGCGACTATCAAGTAAACGAGGACGAAGAATTGATTGAGGGTCTTTCCTGGCTCGCCTATCGCCGGGTCGCTACTTTTATCACCATACCGGCGACGCCGGAAAACGGCCGTGTCTCTTGCATGTTTCCGGTCGATGCCGAGGCGCTCGAAGAGATGCTGCGGCGTGATGGCATGGGCGAGGGACGATAGTTAGAAAGGCAGGTGGGGCATGGCCCGTCACAAATTTGCAGTCGGCGCAGAGGTTCGGCTCCTAAGCCGAGCTGGGCTCTCCCCAGTCGCGGCCCAGACGTACCGGGTAATAACACTTCTCCCGGTAATGGATCTTTCTCCGCAATATCGTCTTCGCAACGACGAGCTCGGGCAAGAGCGGGTATCCAAGGAGGACAATTTGAGCTGGGTCCCAACCGCCGCCACCGAGCCAAGTTATGAAGGATAAAGCCTGCGGATAATTCGCCCTGACAAGATGGTCGCCGCGTTGGCGGTTTATCTTCTCAACACGCAGTAACGGTGCCTTGTCAACTATCCGCATCCACCATGTGACGAGCTATTCTTACGATCGGCTCGTAAGCCTCTCGCCGCACCGCCTGATGCTGCGGCCTAGGGAAAGCCGCGATGTGCGGGTGAAGACGAGCAGCATCGAGATATCACCTTCTGCAACATTGACATGGGCCAGCGACGTTTTCGGCAATGCTGTGGCGACCGCTTCGTTTTTCCAACTCACCGACCACTTGATTGTCACAAGCGACTGCGAAGTCGAGCTCAATGCCGCGCCCTGGCCAATCGTCACGATCGCGCCCTCTGCAACTTCCTATCCCTTCCTGCATTCGGCGGACGAATGGCAGGATCTCGGCACGCTGACCGTGCCGAGCTATGCGGATCCAAACCGTCGCCTACAGAGATGGGCATCCGCCTTTGTCGCCAGGCCCGGAACAGACACACTGTCGCTGCTCAAGGATTTGAGCGTTGGCATCACCGGATGGATCGCATACCAGAGCAGGGACGAGGAAGGCACGCAGGCGCCTCTCCAAACGATCGATCGCGGCTGGGGAACCTGCCGCGATTTCGCAGTGCTCTTTGTCGATGCGGCGCGAAGCCTTGGTTTCGGTGCGAGATTAGTCTCCGGATACCTCTACAGTCCTGACACAGAGCAAGCGGGTTCGATTTTGTCCGGGTCCACCCATGCTTGGGCGGAGGTCTATGTGCCGGGGGCGGGCTGGATCACCTTCGATCCGACGAACCGAAGCGTCGGCGGCTTCAATCTAATTCCCGTGGCAGTTGCCCGCGATATAGTACAGGTCGTACCCGTGTCAGGTAGCTTTGTCGGTATGCCTGGTTCTTTCAACGGAATGCGGGTCGATGTCTCGGTTTCGAGCGCGCTTGCAGACACGTCGGCGTAGCCGCCGCCGACAGCCTCCTTCCTCGGAGGCTCGGTGATGATAATCCCGACCAGCGGGGTGATAATCGAGGCAGCGTTCCTCCCTTCGCCAACGGATGCTGAGAGTGCTCATCTAGAATTGGGACGTGCTCTCAGGCTTGCCGTCGGGACATGTTGTTGACGACAGATAATACGGGCTAATCTCGCCTTGTGGCGGGCGAAATGCCCTCACGCCAGATAGGGCGACAA
This sequence comes from Pararhizobium sp. LjRoot255, assembly GCF_964252905.1. Lineage (NCBI taxonomy): Bacteria > Pseudomonadati > Pseudomonadota > Alphaproteobacteria > Hyphomicrobiales > Rhizobiaceae > Pararhizobium > Pararhizobium sp. LjRoot255. The sequence goes on along the minus strand of NZ_CAXUPQ020000002.1, from coordinate 1,052,732 downwards.
GTAGTAGAGAGACAACTAGGCGGGGTGACATGGTGCAATATACTTGAAATGGATGCGACCAAAGATCGCGCAGCCGTTGGACAGGTTAATCAGCTTTGGCAAGAAACCGCCCCAGAGCCTTTGACGATTAAGGCGAGTGGCCGTCAAGACATCCACAAGGTCACCACGTTGGACGAACTGGAGGACGTTCTTCGCACATTGGAACTTCCGGGGATAGCTCCACCCCATTGGGTAGTAATGAGTACCCACGGAGATGAAATCGCCGGGCACGGCCGTTACGTTCACAACGAAGGCAGCAAGGACGAGTGGTCGCTGACATGGACGACGGTGAATGATGCGCCGGAGGCCGGGTAGCGTGCATATTGCGCATAAAGTCCGACGGTCGGTAGCGATAAAGGTGATTATCGCTACCGACGCCAGCCTATGCGCAAATCCGAGGCCTCTGAGCAACGATCGGGAAGGGCCTGAGGGCCAAGCGGAAAAGCAGGCTGAGCATGCCGACGCCCAACCACAATGCCGAGGAGTAAAGTACGTGCTCTCATTGTCGCTCAGCCGCTTCGATGGCGCGGGGGCCGGCGCGGCATCTACTCGCGAAGCAGTTCTTTTCGCCAAGCCATCTCATCGATCTTGTCCTGCTTGGTCGGCTTCATTTCGGAAGTGCATCGGCGATTGCTAAACACGCCATATGCGATCGCAGAACCGATGACAGTGGTTCCAACGAGCAGTGCAAACATCCACGTAGCGTAATCCATGTCATACCTCCTTGGAGGCTATAACTGATGATGGGCGGGGAAGTTCCTGTCTCGCCTTGTCCGATCGTGCGCTGAAGGTCAGCGATGGATGGCCGGGACCGGCACGGATCGCTCCCCTCGCAAATCGGTCCGACTGCACCATATCTCTCTTAACGAGGGAATGTGGACTATGGAAAACCTTCAGCAATTCGCTTCTAGCTCCAACGGCGATCGGTGGTACCTCGGCACGGACGAGGCAACCCGGAGAACGTTCGTGCTTCACAGGGCGAACGACTCATCCGGGGGGCATGAAACGCGAACCGACGTTCAGGCTTTTCTGAATGCGGGGTCGATGAGCCCCGAGCGCCAAGCGTTGATCACACTTCTCGGCGTTGGCAACGACAAGGACGATCCAGAGCAAGAGAGCTACTCGCCCTTGTCGTAAGAGGACTTCCGAACTTGCCAACTTGTTTTGAACATACTGGCCACCTATATACCGGTCATCGGCATTGCTACTTGAGCGTCCCACCTAAATTCGCGGAAGCTCGCAATGACCGGATATCGCTTAAGACTTTTGACCACGGATGTACTGGCACTGGTGTAGAAGCGATAATGAGGAAGGTCGGTGCGGTTTCGCCCCGGCCTTTTTTGTTGTCACCTCGCTGCTCCGCGGAACTGTCGTGAAATCAGCGTTCCCCACCCTCAGCGCCGGGTATTCGATCACAGGAGATCCGGGCGCCGTAACTGATTTGCCTTCGATGGACTGCACTCTGTTTCTGTGCCTTGATAGGAGCGGGAACATGCAAAGCATCAAGGAATGGTTGGAATCTAGAATTCCGGAACTTGTGAGCTTCCAGAAACATCGCGAACAAAAGGCCGATCTTCAACTTGAAGCGAAAGCACTTTGGCTGAAGGCAGAAGCTGCCGGTTATTCCGTTGCTGAACTGAAAGAGGCATGCAACGGAGATGTTGAGCAGTATTTGCTTGATATGCAAAACATCAGCGCCAGCGCCAAAACCGCGACGTGATGGCATCTTGTCAGACAGATCGGTTGGCGACAGTACGGAGCTGCGCTGGAAGCGTCGATAGTCCGCTCGTTTCTGGTTGCGCCGATACGATGCCGTTACCCCGTCTTGAAGCGGCACAAAACAACGTTTCAACCGTTTTGCTTTTCGAAAGGCAAATTGGTGACGCAAAGGAAGATTTGGGCAATCCTTGGGCTTTCGCTGGCCACTGCCGTTTCAAACGTGGTCCCGGCACAGGCTTTCCCATCCATAGACGGAAGGGGGGTTGCCGATGAGATCGTGGTAGAGAATGGCTACACACTAGATCTGCCTCTCAATATCCAGTCATTTCGAGATAGCCCCGGCCGCCATGCGTGCCTTCGAAGCGGATCGGTCCTTCCCAATAGGGCGTCCGCGTTGCCATCCAGGCCAGTGGATTTAGCGCACTCGTCGTCACATCCAACCCAAGAGATGGCAGCTCGATACGCCATACGATAGGGATCTTGCGCCCGGCGACATCGGCCGTTTCGAGCGGTATTACCTTGAGTTCTCCCGGAGCCAGCGCCGCCGGCTTTCCATCCGCTGAAATCCAGGTAGCGGACGTGTAGCCTTGGCCGCTGTCGCGCAGTCGAAAACCCATCAACTTTTCGCCGGATTCGAAATGCAGCGAGAACCAGTCCCAACCTGTTTGATCCGCCGCAAGCGGCTGTGACGACCATTCCCGATCCAACCATGCCTGACCGGTAACAGCGATTTCTCCTTCGGGAAGCGCGAGCATACCGTCGACGGTGTAGAATGGCTGCGAGTAATAATAGCTGGCTTGCCCCGCGGCAGACTTCACCGAATATCCGCCCTGTCCCTGGGCCACGATCGGACCTCTAGCCTGAAGCTGGAGGTCATAGCGGAAGTCCTTGCCTGAGGCGTGAAGCACGGCTTCGGATAGCTCGTCGACGTTACCGGGGGAAGCCGGTGAAAGGCGCTGCATCCGCCAGTCGTCGATCCATGCCTCGAAAGGTGCGGCAGTGACGCCAGCCTGTCCGGTTCCGCCGCGGGAAAGGCGCTCGGCAAAGTAATGCTTTTCCGGCGTCGTCACCGCCGCATGCCCCATCCAGACCTGCGGGCTCGACCAGCCGTTCTTCTCGCCGGGCACAAGGCCCGAGCGGAAAAGCGTCCACTGCACGCCATATTTGGTGCCGTCAGCCGCCTCGAGGTTGGCGGTCAGATACCACCACTCGATGCGGTAGTCAGGATGCGGCCCATGATCGACCGGGAAGCTGAACGAGATACCTGGCCGGGGAACCGTGAAACCTTCCGCCGTCGTGCCGAGGCCGGCGAATCCTTGCGCCTTGACCGGGCTTCGCAAGGCGAATCCGCTCAGCATGAGAGCGATGGCGCAGAGGCATAAAAGCCAAGGCTTAGCGTTCATTGGCAAACACCTTAAGAAGGTCGGAGGGCGCAATCGCAGCCAGCCGCCGCAGCGGGATTAGCGCCGAAAGCAGGGCGGCAGCAAGCGCCAGCGCGCCGAGGCGCAGCCAGTCCGCGGGGAACAGATAAATCGGCAGCCGCCATCCGAATGCCTCGACATTGACGATAGCAAGCAGAACCCAGGCGAGGCCAAGACCGACTGGCAGTGCCGCGACCAGGGTGATGACGGCAAGAACCATCGTTCTCGCCAGTTCGAGGAGAACCAGATGTCGTCGTGTCAACCCCATCGCCCAGATCGGTGCAAGCTGCGGCAACCGCATGCCCGAAAGTGTCATCAGGCTTGCGAACATCGCCAGACCCGCGACGCCGAGCGTTAGTACATTCAACGTGGCGGTTACGGCAAACGTCTGCTCGAAGATCTGTAGCGACCGCCGCTTCAGGCTCGCCTGATCGACGAGATTTTGGCGCGGAAGATCGAACGCGTTGCGAAGCTCAATGGCGAGACCCGCCGCTTCCGGCGGCGACAGACGCAGACCATATCGAAGCCGCGACACATCCGGATAATGCGCTATCAGCGCATCGATACCGACGATCACTTGTCCCGTCGGATTGCCGTAATCGGAATAGACGCCTGCTAACAGAGTGTCCCAGTCTCCGGGCAGAAGGAGCCTGTCGCCGACAACGAGGTTGTCGCGGCGTGCTAGCTGTTCGTTGACCAGCGCGGCCTCGCCGCGCGCAACCCGATCCCAGACGTCGGGGAGCGCCTCAAGCAGTGGCCAGTTGTCACGATAGGTCGAATGATCCGCCATGCCGTAGATTTCCGCCGGTTGCTGGTTGACCACGCCATTCACGCTCCAGATCGGCAGCACCGCGTCCACCTTGGGGCGGAGCCACTCGCGAAGCGCCTGCGCCTCAATCTCGCTACGCGCGGTCACATAAAGCTCGGCGGCCAGCCGCTGATCCAGCCAGCCGGTGAAGGTCAGGCGGAAGCTCGATACCATCGTGCCCACGCCGACATTGGCCGAGAGAGCCAGGAGCAGCGCCATCAGAGCCAGCGAAAGACCTGGAAGCTGCTGGCGTGTATCGGCCCAGAACCATTGCGCGACAGGCCCGGATGCCCATCGCTGCATCAGAGCCAGGAAGAGCGCGAGGACCACAGGCAGCAGCAGCGCAGCCCCCAGCAGCAAACCGCCAAGAACGGAAAACCCCACGACCAGCCCTGACCCCCACAGGCCGAGCCCGATCGTCGTCGCAAACAGGCCAAGAGCCGCAAATGCCTGGAACCGCAGTGCGATTTCCGAGGCGCGCGCCCAGGCGCGCGGCTGCGCCGGCGCCAGCAATGGCATACGCCACACCCGCCAAAGGCTTTGCGCAGCGGAAACGAGCGTGCCGAACACGGCGATCCCCAGACCTGTCACCCACCATTGCGGACGCAGCGTGAGCGTGCCGGGTACGCTTGCACCATAAAGTCCCTGCAGGGTGGCCGCGACTCCCGGAAGGAGGAACGAGGCCACGAGATAGCCGATCGCCACGCCGACGATGCCGCCCACCAGTGCAAGCATGATGAGTTCGGCCAGAAGAAGACCGGTCAGAGCGCGCGCCGATAATCCTAGCGAACGAAGTGTGCGAAAGGTCGGACGGCGCTGTTCGAAGGCAAGGCCGATTGCGGAATAGACGATGAAGAGGCCGACGGCGAAGGCAAGAAAGCCAAATGCGGTCAGGTTCAGATGGAAACTGTCTGTTAGCCTTGCCAGATCGCCTTGCGCATCTGGTTTCTTCAGCACCAGTTTAGGCGCGATTGCCGCAAGTGACGTGCGGTCTTCCGGCTGGTCCGGGGAGAGGATCAGCCGGCTGATCTGCTGGGGCTTTTCGAGAAGTCTCTGCGCAATCCCGATGTCTGTTATGGCGGTGCCAGGCAGTATATTGGCCGCAGTGCGTATTGGCGGCAGTTGTTGACCCGACAACTGCCGCGCGGTTTCGGGCGAAACGTAGATGAGCCCCGGCGGCATGATGAACTGAAGCAGACCGTCGCCGCTTCCGAGATCTACCTGCTGCGCTTCAACCGGCAGGCTCAGCGGTTCGATGCCGATCACGTGCAACCGGGTTGCGCCGACACGTAGCTGTCCCTCGATGACGGGTGACACCAGCCACCCTGCCCGACGGAGTTCGACAAAAACGTGCTGCGGGATCACTCCGCCGTCCGCGTGCACTAGTTGCTCCAGCCGGTCCTTGCCGAGAATTGAAGCGGCGCGATCATAGCTAGCACGGGCTTCGGCATTGATCGCCTGAACCCCGGACCACAGCGCCGTCGCCAGCGACAGGCCCATCAGCAGCATGACCAGCTGCATCGGTCGGCGCCGCCAATGGGACAGCAAAGCAGACATGGCGGCGCGCCACATCACGCAATCCGTCCGGAGCGAAGGTGTACGCGGGCATCCAGTCGTTCGGCAAGCCGCATGGAATGCGTAACCATCAGCAGGGCTGCCCCGGTCTCGGCCACCAGCGACAGCATTAGCGCCAGAACTGCATCGCCGGTCGTCTCGTCCAGATTGCCGGTTGGCTCGTCGGCCAATACAAGTTTTGGCCGTGCGGCCAGCGTCCGCCCGATCGCTACGCGCTGCTGCTGACCGACGGATAGCTGTTCCGGATAGCGCATCAACAGGGCACCTAGCCCAAGCCGTTCCGTCAGTTCCGTTTGCCACACGGGATCGTACCGACCGGCAAGACGCGTATGAAAGGCAAGGTTCGCGGCAACATCCAGCGACGGGATCAGGTTGAACTGCTGAAACACCAGCCCGACCACGGAACGGCGGAGGGCTGCGCGTCCGACATCCCCGAGCCGCGAAATCTCCTGCCCGGCGATCTCAATCCGGCCGGAATCGGGTTGATCAAGGCCCGCGGCAAGATGCAGGAGCGTGCTCTTTCCGCTGCCGGACTCGCCTGTCAGCGCAAGGCTTCTTCCGGTCTCCAGCGAAAGGTTGACGTCGTGCAGAACCTCAAGCCGACCTTCTGCAGTCTGGTAGGATTTTGAAACACTTTGCAGCACGAGGATCATGGAGCTCCTATCGTTGCCCGATCACACGCAATTCCGTCATCGATAAAGGTCGAAACTCTGAGAAGCCATGACCATAATGTTGCTTCAGCATAAAACGAGGACGCGGCCAAGGACATTATGGGCTCGAGATACCGTTGAAGGGGGCCGACAAGCTCCTAAATTGATGTGAAACCGTGCGGCCGCTTATAGGAGACGCCGTTCCGGTTGGGAGACTCACGACGGGAATCGAACTGGACCACCGACCAGCGGACATTGATGCATCGCAGTGATGCTGGTCAGGGTGAGGAGCGTGGTTTGAGGTTATTCCGTCGTGATGTCTTCGGGCCACATCTGGGCGCCGTGCAAGACGCGAAGTACACGAACTCGATCTTTTCGATTGGCCCTGACACCATCACGCTTGTGCCCCTGGGGGTGAGATTGGCGATAAACCGTGGCCCACGGAAATCATGGCGCCTTGACCCTCCCTATCGGATCGATCGAGTAGCATCCGATCCACAGTCGTTGACCAACCTTTCGCGCTCATGCAGTATTCTCTCATGATCAAAGGCGTCCTGCTGGATATCTCCGGCGTGCTTTGTGATGGCTACGCGGCGATGCCTGGGGCCGTCGAGTCAATGTCGCACCTGCGCGCTGCCGAAATCTCTATCAGGTTCCTGACAAACACAACGCGACAATCCAAACGGCAGCTTATTCATCAACTCCAGTCCTTCGGCATCAGCGCGGCTCCGCACGAGGTGTTCACACCCGTTGCGGCCGCGCGTGCCTGGCTGGATAAGAACGGTTACGCGCCGCATTTGCTGGTCCATCCCGACCTTGAGGAAGACTTCGCCGATTGCCGCGCGGATGGACCAGCTGCTGTCGTCCTCGGCGATGCGGCTCAGCGGTTTACCTATGACAATATGAATGTGGCCTTCCGCGAACTGCAGAATGGTGCACCACTTCTAGCACTTGCCCGCAACCGGGTGTTCCTAGATCTTGACGGGCGTCTCAGTCTGGACGCAGGCCCCTTCGTCGAGGCGCTCGAATGTGCCAGTGGCACGAAGGCGAGGCTTTTCGGCAAGCCGTCGCCGGAATTCTTCCTCGCGGCTGTGGCGAGCATTGGTTGCGATCCGGCCGATGTCGCCATGGTTGGCGACGATGCGGAGAACGATGTCGCCGGCGCACTTTCTGCGGGTGTCGGAAAGGGCATTCTCGTTCGGACCGGGAAATATCGCCATGGGGACGAGAACAGTGTTGAGCCCGAACCATCTGCGGTGGTCGAGGATATCCGGGCAGCTGGCTGCTTCATTCTGAAGATGCGTAAGCGCTAACACCTGGATCAGAATATCGGGCCGGCGCGTTGAACCAAATAGGCGTTATGCGGCGGTAGATCCTGTATAAAACCGCGACAGATTGTGAAGCGGCTCTAAAGCTCGCCCCCTCCCTTATTGGGCCGCAGAACCGCAGGCCCCTTTATTCGCTTCCAATTTTCATTATGCGAACTCCGATTCGATACCGCGAGCAACGTTTCACGTGTGCGGTTTATAGCACAGAATCCCATAAAACCGCACCACCCGCCGCCACCGCATTACGACCGATAATGCCGGCTTATCGGTCGTCCTGTTCGTGGGCGGGAGAATGGCCCAAATCGCCGCGCAGAACCCGGAAAACGCTCTACGGCCATTTATGAGACTCGATAAAACACGCTTGACCATGCCTTGGCGTGGCCGCGCCCTTTTTCTCTCCCCGTTTGATGGACAGGAGACCGACAAACGCCTCTGCGGACGACGCTGCACTCTGCCACATTGGATATCGTAAAGTGCACCTGGCCGTCGGTCGAAGTTACTCCTCCCCGCTTCTCCCCGTCTTGACGGCTTGCCGATCGGATTCAGTTCGTCGCCAGCACCGCGGCCTTGTCACCCAAGTCCGGAACGGGTATATAGCTAGACAGGCTAGATTGGAGCAGAATATGGAATGGCAGTTGCAGGATGCGAAGAACCAGTTTTCGAAAGTCATCCAGAAAGCCAAGTTCGAGGGCCCACAGGTCGTAACTTTACGCGGAGAGCGGACCGCGGTGGTGCTGTCGGCGAAAGACTACGACGCATTGCGGGCCGGCCGGCCGACGCTCGTTGATGATCTCCTGACGGGAGCCCCGTGGGATGATGCATTTGCCGAGAGTGTTTCGACCCGCGTCAAATCCCCCAGCCGTGATGTGGCCTTCTGATGTATCTTGTCGATACCAACGTTGTGTCCGAGGCGCGTCGTGGGACACCTGAAGCGGTCACCTGGTTGCGCTCCCAAGACCCACTTGGGGTCTATTTGAGTGTCATCACCCTTGGCGAGATCATGCGCGGCATTGCTCTCAAGCAGTCAGATGCGAGGGCAGCGGCTCACCTCGCCGAGTGGCTGCGCAAGCTCCGACATGACCATGCCGAACGGATCCTTCCTATCACGGACCAAGTGGCGGTCGAATGGGGGCGCGTTGCGGCGCTACGACCGCGAGGTGATGCGGACGGATTGATTGCAGCGACCGCCATCGTTCATGATCTCATTGTCGTTACCCGCAACGTGAGCGACTTTACCGACACTGGCGTATCGGTCATCAACCCATGGGACCTCGTTCAATGAGGCACACAAGGCGCGCCCTGCGATGAAGCCTGCCAAAGACGTTCTGCCATCATCATTCTTCCAAGGCTTGGCCGAGGCTCGTCGAGGTCGTGGGCGGCCTAAGGTGGAAAAGCCATTGGTGCCTGTTACGTTGCGGGTCGAGCCGGATGTACTGGAAGCTTTCAAGGCCACCGGCGAGGACTGGCGGGTGCGGATGAATGAAGCACTAAGGAAGGCGGCCGGACCTAGCCGATTGTCACGCGATGCGTTGAAGCCATGGCCCTGAAGAGAGGTGTTCAGGCCCTCCTCGACTTAGCTAGGAAAGCGCCTCACGAAACTGCACAGCGCGCCCGCGAGCCGCATGCCTCTCAAATGGCGTAGGGCACAAGCGGCGCGACATGCGGATAGTTGGGCCGAGACTAGGTGTCAGCGCCGAATGGCGTCTCGCTCTGCATATCGGCTTATCGCGGCTCTAGTGGCAACCGCGTCCCTGCCCCAGGCTTCCAGCCATCAGCGACCCCATCTCGCTCTTCAAGCTATGGTGTCGTACCGGCATTGGGGTCGGATTGCTGCGTGAGTCATAAAATGCAGCGATATCCTCGCCCGCAGCCTATGTCACCGCTTGTGCTTCCGAAGCCGCGAAACGTGGCATGAAGGCCGTTCTCGTCAAAAGGGAGCCGTTCGGCCGGAACACCTACGCGATATTGGAGACGGTTGATCGCGGTGGCATACGTGGCATGCGCGACCGGGCCATGCCGTTGCCGGGTTTTGCCGGCAGACTGCGCCTCTCGGAGAAAGCAGCAGCGATCCCCTCCCCCCTACGAGCCGAAAAGACGGCGATCCCAGTATACCGGTTGGTGCAGGCCGGCCCGGATCATTGCGAACTCCGGATGGGCCGGATTGATCAGTACATTGTGATCAAGCCGGGCCACGACGCTCGGCACCATGAGGATGGCGCTGCGCCGTTCCGAACACCATCGTTCACCAAAGTCTTTGCTGACCGTCGCCGGCATGCTGTCCCATCCCGGTAGCGCCGGCGCAGAAAAGACCTCATAGGACAAACCGACGGGAAGCGTTATCTCGACGTAGTGCTGGTTCGGTGGCAGCCGGCCGCTACCATGTACCAGCTTCTCGAGCAATGCCGTCGAATAGTGGTCGCTGGTATAGATCAAAGGACTGCCGGGCGTGTTCCACCGGCCCGGCGCAATCGTAGAGCCGGTCGCGTCAAAAATAGGATAGGCGCCATTTGGATCGCCAATCCTGAAACTGGTCAATGTTCGGTCGAGAACCTGCGCTGTCACGCAGCACTGCCATATTTCAGACTTCCCAGAACGTCGCGAACAAGCTCCGCACCGATCTCACTCTGGATGACGACGTCGATGGGGCGTCTGTCCTCCAGCATAGGGTGGGACCGAAACAGGAAATCGCGAGCCTCCTCTTCTGTTTGCCAGACATCCAACGCCAGGCTCCAGACACGGGCTACCCGCGCAAGACGCGTGCCCTCGTCCGAGGACAGACGGAGCGCGGTCTTGCGCCTCTCATAGGTAGCTTTCGCAATCAGTCGATATTTGAACTGCGCATCGCTCGGTGCGAGAAGATGAGCAACTCGCTCAAGGGCGCCGATTGGCAACCCCTCCTCGATGCGGGACATCAATCCAAACGGGGAACGCGCGGCGATCTCCTTTGCCGGAAGGCCCAGCACGTCCGCTACACCTGAGAATGCAAGCATCGTCTCGTCCTTTTCAGTTGAGACGAAACATAGCCTCATATGAGCCGACAGCAAGTTAAAATGGATAAGCCATCCTACGGGAGCGTCTCGGTCGCCAAGACTCCGACTGAACTTTTCTTCGCTGACGCGCTCTTATCCGTTGGCGGGATCGTCCCCTCCTCTCCTCATTTTTGTCGACAAGACCGAGAGAGGCCGGCGATCGCGCCGGCCTCTCTTCAAGAGGAAATCCTCGGCAATTATGCTTGCAAGTTGTCCGCGGACATCTTGCCGGACTTGCGATCCTTCACCAGCTCATAGGTGATCTTCTGGCCGTCGTTGAGGCCGCGCATTCCGGCCCGCTCCACCGCGGAAATATGGACGAAAACGTCCGTGCTACCATCATCAGGCTGGATGAATCCAAACCCCTTCGTTGCGTTGAACCACTTTACCGTCCCGGTCGCCATAGCGCCTTCCTTCGATCATTTGCCTTACCGCCCCATCGGCGGACTGGCCCCGTGCGGAGCACAGATAGACGCTTCCGCGCTCCGCACAAAGCTGAAAATTCTATCCAAGCGTCGAGGCAAGTCCAACGGCTCCCAAGCGAGTGATCGTGGTCGGCCGCAATTGACAAGAGAAAATGCGCGATCGCCTTGCTACGGTAGCCAGCGAGGCGATCCCATCAACGCGCACTCAATTGACAATCATGTCCACGGCTTTCTCGGCAATCATGATGACCGGCGAATTCGTGTTGCCTGAAACGATATTCGGCATGATCGACGCGTCAACGATCCTCAGTCCACCGGTGCCATGCACGCGGAGCTTCGCGTCAACAACCGCCCCTTCGCCGCTTCCCATCTTGCACGTCCCCACCGGATGAAAAATTGTCGTTGCGATGTCCCCTGCCCTTTGGATCAGTTCCTCATCGCTCTGGAACTCGACACCCGGCAGCATTTCCCTCGGTGCGAACCTCGAAATTGCCCTAGCCTGCATCAGGCTGCGCGCATGGCGTAGCGATTTCGCCGCTACGGCACGATCTCCGCGTGTCGACAGATAATTTGGCTTTATGTCGGGTGCCGTCAAAGCGTTCGGTCCCGCCACATGGACCGTGCCCCTGCTTTCCGGGCGCAGATTGCAAACCGAAACCGTGACGGCCGGGAAGCGGTGCAGTGGTTCTCCCAGCCGATCGGTGCTCAACGGCTGGACGTGGTATTCGAGGTCGGCGGTGGCCAAGGCCGGATCGCTCTTTGCGAAGATACCGAGCTGGCTTGGCGCCATGGACAGAGGGCCGGAGCGGCGAAGTGCAAATTCCAGCCCCATACCGATGCGGGCGAAAAGGCTATGGTAAAGCTGGTTCAGCGTCTTTGCACCTTCGATGCGAAAGACCGTCCGGATCTGAAGATGGTCCTGCAGGTTCTCGCCGACTCCGGGAAGCGCATGCGCCACGTCGATGCCTGCTGCGGACAACAGGTCGGGGCGTCCAATACCGGAGAGTTCGAGAATCTTGGGCGAATTGATTGCACCGGCCGAGAGGATGACTTCGCGGGTCGCGTGGGCGACATGGGTCCGGCCGTTCATGCGAAAACGGACACCCGTGGCGCGCCGGCCATCAAGGATCAGCTGTTCCGTCTCCGCACCTGTCAGCACGCGCAGGTTCCACCGCTTCATCGCCGGGCGCAAAAAGGCCTTGGTGGTGTTCCAACGCACCCCGCCGCGCTGATTGACCTCGAAATAGCCCGAGCCCTCGTTGTCCCCGCCATTGAAATCGTCGGTCTTGCGGATGCCGAGTTCTTCGGCTGCGTCACGAAAGGCATCAAGAATCGGCCAGGACAGCCGCTGCTTTTCTACCCGCCATTCGCCGCCTGCCCCATGCATGGCCGACTTGCCGCGATAATAGTCTTCCGACTTGAGGAAATAGGGCAGTACATCCTGCCAGCCCCAGCCCTCGTTGCCAGCCTGTCTCCATCCGTCATAGTCGGCCGCCTGCCCGCGCATGTAGATCATTCCGTTGATCGATGAGCAACCGCCGAGCACCTTACCGCGCGGATAGGGAAGCGAACGACCGTTGAGCCCCGGCTCGCTGGCCGTCTTCATCATCCAGTCCGTTCGGGGATTGCCCATGCAGAACAGATACCCGATCGGAATGTGCACCCAGTGATACCTGTCGCTTCCGCCTGCCTCGAGCAGCAGCACACGGTTTGCCGGATCAGCTGACAGCCGGTTGGCCAGCACGCACCCGGCCGAGCCTGCTCCCACGATGATGAAATCATAGGAACCTGCATTTGCAGCCGCTTCGTTGTAACCTCCGCTCACGCCGCGACCCCCGCCACTTGCGCACGCGCCGACGCGAGCCGCCGCCAGATTGGGGTCATTGCTTCGGCGATATCCCGATAGAGGCCATAGCGACGTGCGTAGTGACCATCCAGACGCGTGTCTGGAACGTAGTTGCGCTCCATGCGCACCATCGATGCGGCACCTGCTGCGAAATCCGAGAAGACGCCGGCGCCTGTTCCCGCGGTGATCGCGGCGCCGAGCGCGCCTGTCTCGCGCGAACGGGCGATGGACACCGGCACGCCCAGGACATCGGCAAATATCTGCGGCCACACCAGGCTTCGCGAGCCGCCGCCGGACATGACGGCTTCCTTGAAGAGGGCGCCGGCCTTGCGCATCGCCTCGATGTGCTGGCGATGCCCGAAGGCGACACCTTCCAACACCGCGCGAACCATGTGTCCCTTGGTGTGCCAGCCGGCCACGCCATAGAAACCTGCGCGCGCATTGCCGTCCTGCTGCGCACCATAGAGAAAGGGATGATAGAGCGGATCGTCAGCGGCCGGTTCGATGGCTGCGGCAAGCTCGCCGCAGAGTTGAAAGGGCGAGCGCCCATCGGGCGACCCTTCGGGGAAAAATTCGCGCACCAGCCATTCGAGGTTGGCAGCGGAGGTCGCACTCGACTCGATCGCCATGTAGCGCTCGCGGTCGAAGGTGGACGCCATGAAGACTGGACCTGCCAGGTGCGGCGTATCGATGATGACCTGATTGATGCTCCATGTCCCGGCTATGATCGAAGCGGCACCCGTGCGTGTCACCCCGGAACCGATGGCGGAAGCGATGACATCGAACAAGCCACCGACAACAGGTGTTCCGACTGCCAGCCCGGTCTGCGCCGCAGCCCCCTGGGTAACCTGGCCGGCAATGTCGGAACTTTCGATAAGCCTTGGCAGCAAATCAAGGCAGTCCCCAAGACCGTAGGCTTCCATCAGCTCCTGATCATAACGACGGTTTGCAACATCAAGCAATCCGCATCCGGTCATGTCGGACATCTCGCTGACGCGTATACCCGTCAGCCGGTTGACGATGAAGTCCTTGCACAGGAAAACCGTGCCGATCTTGTTGAAGGTTTCCGGACGATAACGCTTCAGCCAGGCAAGCAGCGTCGGCGTCTGTGACGGCCAGGGCCGTTGCTGCCCAATGGGGTAGGTGCGATCGCCAACGCCCTGCGCCTGCCATTCCTCGACGAGGGCTGCGGCTCGCGTATCCAGCGACTGGATGCCGAGCAGCGGCTGGTCGTCACGGTCCAGCGCGTAGAGGCCATTTCCATGGCCGGCGCAACCGACGGCGATAATCTCCTCCGGCCGGATTTTCGCCTGCTCAATGCAGTTGCGGACGACCCGGCGCGCATTCGTCCAGAGTTCGTCCAGCCCGCGCTCGACATGCCCAGGGCATGGCATGCGGCTATGCCCCTCCGCCGACGCAGCCGCGATCTCGTTGCCATGCCGATCAAAGATCACCGCCTTGATGACCGTGTTGCCGGCGTCGAGCCCCAATAGATAATCTGCCATGCAGAACCCCTCCCAAGGTTCAGATCTTCATTCTCAGCCGTGCTGATAAAGCTCGAAAGCTTCGTCGCCGCCTGCATCCTCGTGCACGATCGCCATCAGCCCGCGGACCACCGCGCTCGGGTTGGCATGCTGATAGATGTTGCGCCCGTAGACCATGCCCACCGCGCCCTGCCGCATCAAGGCCGCGGATTTATCGAAAACGGCACGAAGATCCTCCTTGCCGCCGCCACGCACCAGAACCGGGCAACGCGCCGCCTCCACGACCCGGTGGAAATCTTCCGTGTTGGTCGTCGGATCGGCCTTGACGATATCCGCACCCATCTCGCGCGCAAGCCGTGTTAGCGTGACGATCTTGTCGGCATCGCCATCGACCATATAGCCGCCCTTTTCGGTGACCGGCTGCATCACCAGCGGCTCGATCATCAGGGGCATGCCGTATTTATCGCAATCGGCCCGCACGCGAGAAATGTTCCGCACGCATTGGCGGAACAGGTCCGGCTCATCCGGCAGCATGAACAGGTTGACGACGACGCAGGCCGCATCCATCTCGATCGCACCGATCAACGGCTCGGCCTCGTTCTGCAGCACCGCCCACATGTCGCGGTGTCGGATACGATTGTAGGGATTGCCCATGTCGATGCGCATCACCAGCGCCGGCTTGTCCTTTCCGGGCACATTCTGCAGCAGATCGGCCTGGCCGTAATTCATCTGGATCGCGTCCGGCCTGGCATCGACCAGCGCTTTGACGACAGCCTGAATATCCTCCAGCCCGTCAAGGAAAGATGGCTCGTTGCAGACGCCGTGATCGATCGCCACATCGAGGCAGCGGCCGCCGCCGAACAACCGGTTCATCCGGACTTTGCTGTTGTGTCGCATTCTGTGCTCCTTGGTTCGTTCCTTCCGGAAAGCATGTCTTCGTCGACGCCGTGGCGTTCACTGAGAAGGGTGAGAAAACGGATGCGCTCGCTGTCACGCTGCGCGTGTGTCCAGTGCTTTTCGCCGGCGAGCACATCGAGGGCGGCACCCATCATGTCGAATGACAGTTCGCCCGAGACGGCCAGGGTCGTTCGCCGTAAAAGCAGGTCGTCGAGATGTTCGACGTCTTCCCCACGGATCAGGAACTGAAGTTCCCGCACTGAGTAGCCGGCATGCGGTAACGGCACATCAGGCCCCGCGGCGATGAACCCGGCGATCGCCTCTGCCTCGGTGCCGTATCGATCAAACAGCTCGGCCATACGACCGGCGGAAACGCCCTTGCTTGCCGCAACATGCGCAAGCCAGACAGACGCGTTTGCGGGAAACGCTCGTCCCCCACCGATCGGCCGATCGGTTGTCGCGACACGGCGCTGCCTGCCGAGCCTTTCTAGAGCCATGTCGGCCGCCAGTTCCCCGAAGGACCGGAACGTCGTCCACTTGCCACCGATCATGCATAGCACCGACGGACCACCATCCAGCGGATCAACGACCGTGCAGAAGTGATCGCGCGGAATGCGCCCGGTAAAGCTGTCAGTGCTAGCCGGCAGTGGCCGCACGCCGGAAAGCCGGAAGACGATCTCCTCCGGTCGGATGGTGATGCCCGGAAGCACGAAGGCGAGCGATTGCAGGATGTAATCCCGCTCGTCCGCCTCGCAGCGCACCGTTTCCGGATCATCGACGCGGATATCGGTCGAGCCGACCAGAACCTTGCCGAGATAGGGAAACAAGATACAGATTCGCCCGTCCTCGTTCTCGTAATAGATCATGTGATCGGCGAGTGCGTCGCGAAGCTGCGCATTATCGACAATGAGGTGGGAGCCCTTGGTGCCCCCCATCAGCGGTGCCGGCCGCGCTTCTGGCGCAAACAGGCTTTGATTGGCGATGTCGATCCACCCGCCGGTCGCGTTGATGATCAGCGCCGGTTCGACGGCAATGGACACGTCGCCGATCCGGTCTTCAACACAATACCGACCATCCGCAGTCCGGCGCAGTTCCGCATAGTTCAGCGCCGTGGCCTCATTGTTTGCCGCAAGACCATCCTGTAACAGCTCGATGCCCAGCCGTTCCGGATGGCTGACCCAGGCATCGAAATAGGTGGCGGAACTCTTGATGCCCGAATTGAGCGCCGGCCATTTTTCAAGCGTCGTGCGACGGCCGCGAAACTGGTGGCGCGGCATCAGCGCCCGCTTGCGCGTCAGGAAATCATAGATGCTGAGGCCGGCTTTGATGGCGACAGCACCACGGCGGCTCGGCCGACGGCTCAGCCCCAGGAACCGGACGATGCCATTGCTGAGGCCGGAAAAGATATCGAACACCGGCACCGTCGTCGGCAGCGGCGCAACATAATGCGGTGCATTGTGCAGCAGGCGGTCACGCTCGACCAGCGATTCCTGCACCAGCTTGAACTCGCCGTTTTCCAGGTAGCGCAGCCCGCCATGCACCATGCGCGACAGAGCCGAACTGGCGCCGGAGCAATAGTCGTGCTTCTCGACAAGCAGCACGTTCAGCCCCTGCAGCGCCAGCTCCCGAAAGACGCTGATGCCGTTGATGCCGCCGCCGACGACACACACGTCCACCTTCGGGCTCCGGCGGAGCCCGTCCAATATCTCTTCACGTTTCATGATGGCGATCCGCTACCTGTCCATATCAGTCAGTTTCGCCGTTATGGCCGTATCGATGGCGGCAAGATCGGCCGCCTCCAGCCGGATGGTCCCGGCCCGCGCGTTGTCGATTGCCTGTGCCGGATTGCGCGCGCCGCAGAGCGCAAATGTCACGCCCGGTTGCGAAAGCGTCCAGGCAATCACCGTCTGGGCAATGCTGGCGCCGTGTTTTTCGGCAACCGGCCGGATGGCGTCGGCAAGGGACGTTGCCTTCTGGCGGTTGCCGACCGAAAAGCGCGGATTGTCCTTGCGCTGATCGTCGCCGGAAAAGACCCGGTCGGATCCAATCGTGCCGGAGAGCAGCCCCAGCGCCAGTGACGAGTAACTCAGTGTCGCAATGCCGTTGGCCTTTGTCAGCGGCAGAAGGTCAACCTCGATCTCGCGGTCGATCATGCTGAACCGCTCCTGAATCGCATCGAGTCCACCGACGGCAATATAGGCATCGAGGTCGTCGCGGCTGACATTGCTGGCCCCGATCGCGCGGATCTTGCCGGATGTGCGCAGGTCTTCCAGCGCCCGCATCGTCTCGTCGACCGGTGTCGTCGGGTCCTGCCAATGGGTGATGTAAAGGTCGATAGTGTCGGTTCTAAGCCGCGTCAGGCTCTCCTCGACCTCATGCAGGATCGCGTCGCGGCCGAGATAGCGGTGGACCGGCTTGCCGTCCTGATCGAAGAAATGCCGGCCCTTCCGCGTATGCCAGACAAGGCCGCATTTGGTGGCGATGATAGCCTTGCCACGACGGCCAGTCAGTGCCTTGCCGACGATCTCCTCGGAGCGTCCGAGCCCGTAGGCCGGCGCCGTATCGATTAGCGTCACGCCGGCATCGAGCGAGGCCTGGATTGCGGCGATGGATTCCTTTTCGTCGGTCCCGCCCCACATCCAGCCGCCAATCGCCCAGGTCCCCAGCCCGACCGCCGAGGCGGAAACGCCGGACTTGCCGATTTCGCGTGTCAATTGTTGCCCGCTCATGCCCATTTTCCTTCGCCATTCGCCAGTGCGAGCACGCGCGCACCCGTCGCTTCGTCGGTCACCAGCGTATCCAGATGATTGCCGCGAAGAACGCTGAGGATCGGCCCCGCCTTGTTCGGTCCACTCGCCACACCGATCTTGGTGGGGATCGAGGCAAATTCCTGAAGCGTGAGCGATACCAGCGAACGGTTGAGGCTGTAATCGCAGACCTGACCCTGGTTATCGAGCAGATGCGCCAGCAATTCGCAGGACGCGCCGGACCGCTCGATCGCGGCGCGATCGGTGCTCGAGGACGGATGCAGGTCGTAATAGCTGGAATCATCCGACAGGATCGAACCGATGCCGACCACCGCGATCTTCGCCTCGCGCGCCCGTTTGAAGACATCGGCGACGGATCGCATGTTGATCAGCATGCCCCGTTCCGCGGCGCTATCGGCAAACAGCGGTGCATGAATCTGATAGGAGCGTCCGCCGAGCCGGTCGGCCATCAGCGTCGAGACATGGTTCACGTCGGTATAGTGCTTGCCCTGGACACAGCCGGTCGCCGGTATCACCTCGACATCGAAGCGACGCTGCGCCTGCAGACCGGCAACCACGGCGCTGACGCCCTTTCCACCGGTGATGCAGATCGTATCGCCATCGACGATTTCCTCCAACAAAAGCCGGGCTGCCGCTTCGCCGACGGCCTGAAGCGCTGTTTGCGGATTGTCGGACACGGTCGGCACGACCACGGCGCGGCTGATGCCGCCGAGCGTCAGAAGCTGTTCCTCCATATCGACCAGTGGCTCGACCGGCGACTTGATCTTGATCTCGACCAGGCCGAGCTGGCGGCCGCGCTTGATCAGCCGGTTGACGGTGGCGTGCGAGATGCCGAGCTGGTCGGCGATCTGCGCTTGCGTGAGCCCTTCGAGGAAATGCAGGACCAGGGCCTGGTGCATCTGCCGGGCGATGACGATTTCCTCGCGCGGCGCATTTGCGGGTTTAAGTTTGGCTATCGGCATATCAGGCGGCCTTCCGCTTGTGCAGGAAATGGTCGATGGAGACGGCGGCGAGCAGAATGCACCCCTTGATCATGTCCTGCCAATAGACGGATACGTCGACGAGGATCAGCGAGCTTGTCACGACCGAGAGCAGAGCGATACCCAGGATCGCACCGAGGATCGTGCCCGAGCCGCCCTTCAACGACGCCCCCCCGATCACGGCCGCGGCGATGATATTGAGCTCCATCCCCACCCCGAAAGTCGGCGTCGCTGCACCGAAGCGCGACATGTAGATCACGCCGGCGACACCGGAGAGCGTGGCGCAGAGAACCGTCACACAGAACTTCACCTGGTTTGTTTTGATGCCGGAATAGAGCGCAGCCTTCTCGTTGCTGCCGGTGTAGAACACCTTGCGAAAGGCCGTTGCCCGGCGCAGCAGGAAATCGAACAGGACGACGACCGCGACGAAGATCAGGATCACATAGGGTACGCCATAGAACGTCCCCTGCCCGACCGCCTTGAAGCCCGGCGGCAGCGTGAAGAGCGACAGCGGCGTCCCCTTGGTGATGATCAGGCAGACGCCACGCACGATCACCATGGCTGCAAGGGAGGTGATGAAATGATTCAATCCGATCACTGTCACGAAGAAGCCCATGACGGATCCGATCGCGGCACTGGCCAGGATGCCGATCAGCGATGCACTCCAGGGGTCAAACCCCATGAGGAACAACGACCCGGACAGCACCATTGAGAAGCAGACGACCGAGCCGACGGACAGATCGATGCCGCCGACGATCAAAAGGATGGTCATGCCGACGACGACGATGCCCTCGACCGAAAACGACATCAGCATCGCGCGGAAGTTGCCGAGCGTCAGAAAGTGCGGCGAGGCAAAGCTCATGACGATGCAGAGCGCCAGGATGATGGCGATCAAGCCCGCTTCGCGCATCGCCCCCAGCCTCTTCCAGCCAGGCGCCCGCGCCTCGTGTGCCGCTACCAATGTGCCCTCGGCCATGACCTTGTCTCCCGTCCCCGTTTTTACTTCAGGCGGCATGCTCTGATGCCTTTAAATTGTGGTGGCCGCCGATTCCCGATGCGAGCCGCATGATAGTCTCCTCCGTCATCGCCTCTCCCCCGACCTCACCCATCACGCGGCCCTCGCGGATCACCAGCACCCGGTCGCAGAGACCAAGAAGTTCAGGCAGTTCCGAGGAAATGACGATGATGCCGATGCCGGAGTGCGCGAGATCGCGCAGCAACCGGTGGATTTCCGATTTGGCGCCGACGTCGATGCCGCGCGTCGGCTCGTCCATCAGGATCACCTTGGGATGGACCGCCAGTTGCTTGGCGATCGCCACCTTCTGCTGGTTGCCGCCCGACAGCGAGGAGACCGGCATGTCGATTCCGCCCATGCGCACGCCGAGCCGCTTGACGAGATCGCGCGCGAGATCGGCCTCGGCTTTGGCATTCAAAAGTCCCGCTCTCCCCGTTAGTGCCTTCAGATCGAGAACGGCAATGTTCTGCGCGATCGACAGGTCGAGAAACACGCCGGAGCCCTTCCTGTCCTCGGAAAGATAGACGATGCCAGCTTTCACAGCATCGGCATAGGATCTGGCGTGCATCGGTTGCCCGTGCAGGCGGACCTCGCCTCCGGTTATCGGACGCAGTCCACAGATGCCTTCGGCCATCTCCGTCCGGCCCGAGCCGATCAGCCCGCCGATGCCAAGGATTTCGCCTTTGCGCAGTTCGAAGTTCACACCGCTGAACCGGATGCCGTCACCAAGATCGCGGACGCTCAGAATGTTTTTCCCTGAACGCTCGTCTTCCGGCTGTTTTGCGGGATAGAGCTGCGTGATCTCGCGTCCGACCATGCGGCGCACCACATCATCCGGCGTCACATCTGCCACCTTCTCCGTCGAAACATACCGTCCATCGCGGAACACGGTGGCGCGATCGCAGAGGCTGAAGATTTCCGCCATGCGGTGGCTGATATAAATGATCGAGATGCCATGCGCCTTGAGGTCGCGGATGATGCTGAAAAGCACCTGCGCCTCGCATTCTGTCAGCGCCGCTGTCGGCTCGTCGAAAATCAGGACGCGGCAATCGAGCGTCAGCGCCTTGGCGATCTCGACCAGCTGCCGGCTGGAAATCGAGAGTTCGCTGACTTTGCGGCGCACGTCGATCGGCGCCAGCCGGTTCATCACGGCCTGCGCATCCCGCGTCAGTTTGCCATAATTCATGAAAGGAGAGCGGCGGCGGTTCGTCGCCGCCATGAACATGTTTTCCGCCACCGTCGCATCCGGGCACAGCGCAATTTCCTGATGCACGAGGCCAAGCCCGAGCGATTGTGCAACAGCGGGCGACGTCACTTTTACGCGCGCTCCATCAACTAGGATTTCTCCCTCGTTCGGCTGCAGCACGCCGGCGATGATGTTCATCAACGTCGACTTGCCGGCGCCGTTTTCACCGCAAAGCGCGTGGACCTCGCCTTTTTCGAGGCTGAAACTCACGTCCGTCAACGCCTTCACCGCACCGAAGTGCTTGCTGACATTGCGGATTTCCAGAACCGGCACCGACGCCATCACAGTTTTCTCCTCACGCTTGCTTGGCTGTCCGGGATTTGACACCCCGGACAGCTGGCACAAAGGGTTATTCCTCGATGCCCTTGGTGCCCCGCCGCTTCAGATACTTGTCCCAGTAGAAGTCTTCAGCATTTTCGGCTGTCACGATCGACAGGCCGTTATCGACGAAGGGAATGCTCATCGGATTGAACCCCGAACGCTTGGCATCGTTCATCGGGTCGATCAGTTCCGGATGCTTGGCGAGCCACAGCATCATGAAGCCCATGTAGCCCTGCATGCCCTGGTTCGGATTGATCGAGCCGAACACTTGGCCAGCCTTGATCATGTCGAGGATGTTGGCGTTGACGTCGGCGCACATGACGAGGATCTTGCCGCCGCTTTCCTTGTTGGCCTGGGCGGCGCCGATCGCGGAGTTCGCCTCCGGCATGAAGACGGCACCGATGTTCGGATGCGCCTGCACCAGGCTCATCAGGCCCTGATAGGCCTTGTTCGGATCCTGGTTCGAGGCAGCCCGGCCGACCAGCTTCATGTCCGGATATTTTTCCTCCATACGAGTGATGAAGGCGGCGATGCGCTTGTCGTGGTTGTCCTGACCTGGATTTTCCAGAACGGCATATTCACCCTTGCCACCCATCTTTTTGGCAATCGCATCGGCGGCATAGGTACCTTCGCGGGTATTGTCCGACGTGATGAACGAGATGCGCTTTGAGAGCGGCGCATCGGCCGCGAAGGTAACGACCGCCGTGCCCTGATCGATTGCCCGGTTGATCGGCTCGATGAACGGATCGGAGTTCATCGGATGGACGAGGATGCCAGCCGGGTTCTGCGCCAGCGCCTGGTCGAAAGTGGCGATCTGCTTGTTGACGTCATATTCCGGCGTGCCCGTATAGGCCGTTTCGCAACCGAGCTGCTGGCCCGCCTGCTTGAACATTTCATAGACCGGGAACCAGTATTCGACGCCCGAGACCATGACGTTCATGACATATCTTTCGCCCGGCTTGCAGCGAAACGGATTGTCCGTTTCCGCGCTGGCAGCGCCAGCAAAAAACGTGGTTGCAAAGACCGCCAACGCGGTCGTGCTTAGAAAATTGCGCAAGATTCCTCCTCGAGGCCGAAGCCCCTCCCAAAAAACCGATGACGCGGATCGCGCCGTGTTCGTGAAACCGGGTTTCCTCCTCGAACCCCGGTGATCGCAGTTAGCCTTGAGATAAGACTTCTGTCAATATAATTCATCCATTGAAATATATTTCACACTCGAAAAGGTCGTTTGCGTTCAGCCGCATCCGGAGGCCGCCTCACCCAGCGCAGCCAGCGCGCTTGACGAGCATGGCGATGAACGGCACGTCGTCACCAGAGACGGTATCGATAAGCCCGTCAGCGATCCATTGCACAACCTCCGGCAAAGGATCGCGTCCGCCACGCCAATACTGGGCGAGCACGTCGGGGCGAGGCACGTGTACGCGGTTGCTAAAGCCCGCTTCATGCAATGCCTTCGCATCGTCGGGGCGGAACATGTCGAGCTCGATCGAGACCGAGGTCGCGCTGCATGCCCTCAAAACCCCAACGAGGTCGGCGTGGCGGGCATGAGTGATGGCTTCGGTCGTAAGGCCTGGATGGCGTTCCACCGCACGCTTCAGCATCACATGGTCGAAACTGATGACAATGACCCGGTTGGCCGTGCGCGTTGTTCGCAGCAAAGCTGCCACGCGATCAACGGCGATGTCCGGCCGCTCCGCCTCCTTGATCTCGAGCACAACCCCCATGTTGTCCGCCTTCGCCCAATCGAGCGCCTCCGCTACGGTCGGTACCTTCGTTCCGGCGAAAGTGGGATGAAACCGCCCCCCCGCATCCAATCTGCGGATCTGCTCGAGGCTGAGGTCGGCTGCAAAGCCGTGTCCGTTTGTCGTCCTATCGACGGTCAAGTCGTGCAGGACGATCGGCTCACCGTCTGCGGTCAGGACGACGTCGATCTCGACCGTGGTCGCCCCTGCAGCCTTTGCCGCTTCGAATGCCGGCAACGTATTTTCCGGGTAACGGAGGCTGTAGCCGCGGTGGCCACAGACATGGACACGTCCCGCTTTGCGGGCAAGGAAGCTGAAGGCCATTTTCGATTTGATCCTCCATCGTTTGGACGCGAGTTGTCTACCGGCGCGCTCTGACTGTTTCGCGAACAACGAGCTCCACCGGGAAGTACAGCGAAATCGGCGGCGAGTCGGGTTCGGCGAGGCGCCGGTCGAGAATCGATATGACATCCCGGGCAATCCGCCGAGGATCTTGCCGCAGAGTGGTCAGACGGTAGGAGGACCATGTGGCCATGGGGATATCGTCGAAGCCGATGACCGACACGTCGTTGGGAACGCGCAGGCCCGCGCCGCGAAGGTGATCAAGCGTGCCGAACGCCATGAGATCATCCACGCAGAACACCGCGTCGGGCGCCGGGCCGCTCGCCAGGAGCTGTCGCGCCGCCTCTTTCCCGCCATCATAGTCGGCGCGGCCGGCCCGAACGATCTTCGTCTCGAATCCGGAAGCGGCGGCAAATTCAACGAAGGCATGCTCGCGGACGGAGAAGCTCAGGCTCGGATTCGCCCTGTTGACCACGGCGAAACGACAGGCTCCTGCCAGGCGTAGGGCCTCGAAGGCCTGCTGCGCACCGTCCCTGTCATCGCAATGGACGCTGTCGAGGCCGGTCTCGGCTCGATTGACCAGGATGAGCGGCTGTCCGTTTCGCCGCGTGAGCTCCAGCAGGCTGGCCGGCGGCGAGCCCGAGAGGAAGACGGTCGCCTCCGCCCGATAGCGCAACAACTGGCAGCTGGCATTCGCAATGTCGTCCGCCGTAGGCCCGATGCTGATAATCGCCGGGACGTTGGTGCGCTCGATCAAAGCATGCGAGATGGCGGCAACCATCTGGGCCTGGAATGGAGCATCGGCGTCGGAGGTCACGAGCCCGACGAGCCGACTCCGGTTGGCGAGAAGCCCGCGGGCGAGATCGTTGACCTGGTATCCGAGTGCCGCGGCTGCCTCCTGCACCTGCGCCAACGTTGCCGGTGCGATGCTTGCGCCAGGGGTGAAGGCCCGCGAAACCGCCGACCGGGACACGCCTGCACGCTCGGCGACTGCCTGGGCGCTCACGAAGCGGCCTTGGTTGCTGTCTCTGGTATCCGACACCGGCTCGACTCCGCTGGACATTCCCCGAAACGCATTCATAATTGTGTTGCACAGCATTGCAACAATCAATGACGGCACGATGAAAAAACGTGTCGCTGCTGGGAGGAAATCAGGATGATTCACTGGAAAATCGGAACCGCTGCGCTTCTGAGCGCGGCATTGGTCGGCGGCAGTGCGGTCTTCCTTGCGGCGACGCCTCTGTTCGCGCAAGAAACCGTGAAGCTCGAGCTCTGGTCGCGTCAGGATCCCTCGGGGCCGCTGCGCCCCGGCAATGTGATCAAGGCAGCCGAGCGGCTGAACAAGGAACTCGAGGCCGAGGGCTCCTCCAAGCGCGTCGAGGTTGCCGTGCGCGAGAGCCCCGCCAAGGGCTTCGACGACGACGCACTACAACTTCTCAAGGTATTCGGCATTGGCGAAGGCCCCGATATATTCATTGCCGCGCACGAATGGATCTGCGCCTTCCAGGAGGATGGCTTCGTTCTCAAGCTTGACGACTATATCGCCAAGTACCCTCAGCACTTCGGCACGATCTTTCCGTCGCTTTGGTCATCGGCGAAGTGTCCCGACGGCACCTACGCAATTCCGCAGGACGCCGAGGCGAGGATGTTCTTCTACAACAAGAAGCTCCTGCGTGAGGCCGGCTACGACGCTGCCTTCGTCGATGCCATGCCGGAGCGGGCGTTGTCGGGTGACCTGACGATGGACGAGGTGCTGGAGATCGCCAAGCAGGTCGTCGACAAGACAAAAGCACAATACGGTGTGCTTCACCGGCCGAACAAGGGGCCGGACTACATCATGGTCTTCCAGGCCTATGGCAGCAACTTCGCCGATCCGGAAACCGGCAAACTGCTCCTCGAGCGCGACAAGCTCGCCGCCGCGTTCGGTTGGTTCGAGCGCGGGGTGAAGGAAGGGGTCATCCCGGCCAACAACACCGCGATGGAATTCGATGCGCTGCGCAAGGAATTCTACACCGGCAACGCCGCATTCTTTATGTACGGCATCTGGGATCTTGGCAGCGTCGCGTTCCCGACCTACGGGCTGCCGCAGGACGAGAAGGCCTTCTTCGCGGATTGGGGCTGGATCGCGGGGCCGGCACCCCAGAAGGGCGGCTCGCCGGTCAGTCTGACCCATCCGGTCGTCTATGCGATCGCTGCCGACACGAAGGAGCCGGAACTGGCCGCCCGCCTGCTTGGCCACGCTTCGGCGGCTGACCTCAACACCGATCACGCGGTCACAACGACACATCTCGGCATCAAACCCGAGCAACTCGAAGACCCGCGCTATGCCAAGGCCTGGCCGCTCGCCCGGGCAACCGAACTGCTCAAGATCACCAAGTTCCTGCCCAACAACTCGCAGTTCGGCGAGCTCAACGGCATCATCTATGCCGGAATTCAAGGCATAGAATCGGGGCGGTTGACGGCGCAGAAAGCAGCTGATTTCGTCATCGAGGAGGCATCGTCCACTCTCGAGGACGTGATCGTCAAATAGGTCCAATACGTCTCGCGACCGTCAACCTGGCGCGCCGGGTCGGCGGTTGCGACGTCCGCCGCGCGAGCCAAACGATGACGACGATAGCAGATGAACTGACGATCGAGCGACGCGGCCATGCGGGCTCGGTTGCACGCAGGCGCACGAATTTTGTGATCTTTCTCGGCCCGGCGATCGTCTTGACGGTCCTCTTCTTCGTTGTCCCCGTGGTCATCGATATCGCAGTGTCATTCACCGACCTCAGCCGCTCGCTCCGCATCAGCGAGTTCACCACCGAGCAGTACGAGAAGGTCTTTCGAACTGATCGCCGCTTGTCGCAGGTCATAGGGCTGACCTTCATCTACGTCTTCGGCACACTGGCTATCTTCAACGTGACCTTTGGCCTGATCCTCGCCATCACCACCGCGGCGATCAGGAATGTATCCGGCAGCTTCTTCCGGGGTGTGTGGCTGCTGCCACGGATGAGCCCGTCGGTTCTTTACATCCTGCTCTGGCTGTGGGCGGTGAGCCCCACCGAAGCCGGCCTCGTAAACCAGGTCCTCATGCAGGCGTTCGGCCTCGACGCACCGCTCGACCTTTTGACCTCGGCGCCGATCGCGCTCATCATCATCTCGAACGGCTTCATTGGCGCTTCGATGGGCATGATCATCTTCACCGCCGCGATCCGCGGCATCCCCGAGCACCTGTTCCACGCCGCGGCAGTGGACGGCGCCGGAACGTTCGCAACGATCCGCTTCATCACCCTGCCGGCGCTGCGTTGGCCGATCAGCTTTGTGACCATCTACCAGACACTCTCGCTGCTGGTCAGCTTCGAATACATCCTGCTCCTCACCAAGGGCGGTCCGTTCTACGACACGACTGTCTATGCCCTCTACGTGTACCGTCGCGCCTTCGAGAGCGGCCAATACGGCTACGGAGCCGCGCTGGCGCTTTTTCTCATCGTCATCGGCGTAGTCGTCGCGCTGCTCGGCTGGCGCTTCTTCGATATGGAGCGCCTGCTGCAACGCCCGCGTATCGAGGTGCATTGAGATGGCCGCGCAACCGATCCCCATGGCACCCACGGCGGCATCCGAGCCAGCGGTTGATTGGGACACATTGGCAGCGCGGGCGCGTGGCGTCCGGCGCACAAAGGCGGTCGTCCTCTACGCCTTCCTGATCGCCGTGTCGCTGCCGATCATCCTCCCCTATTTCTGGCTCGTCACCATCGCCTTCTCGGCCAAGACCGGCGTTGCGGAGACAGCGGTTCTATGGCGCTCGATGGCCGTGGTCGTGCCGGCCGTCGTCGCCTTCTGGCTCATTGCCGCGGTCGCGCAAAGCTGGCGCCAGTTATGGATCGGCATTGCCGCAGTCGCCGCGATCGCTGTCTTCGCCTTCGCCGTGCTGGTCGGCCCCGACCTGCACCTCGGCAATTTCATCTTCCTGTGGGAGCCGGATTTCGCCTCGGTGGTGCGGTCGCGGATCGGGGAGGTTAAAGGCGCGGTCCGGTTTCCCAGCGTCTGGCATGCCTTCGGCAACTCGATCCTAATCGCCGGCACGCAGACCGCCATCGTCGTCACCGTCGCCTCATTGGCAGCCTACTACCTGTCGCGCTTCCAGTTCCCCGGCCGCTCCTCGATGCTGCGCGGGCTTCTGGTGCTCCACGCTTTTCCCGTGCTGACGCTGATCGTGCCGATGTTCCTGATGCTCTACTGGATCGGGCTCCTCGACACGCTTTACGGCGTCATCCTTGTGCTTGTCGCCTTCGAGCTGCCGTTTGCGATTTTCATCATGAAGGGCTTCTTCGACGCAGTGCCATGGGACATCGAGATGAGCGCGCTGACCGACGGCGCGTCACGGCGGCAGGCATTCGTGAGCGTGGTGCTGCCGCAGGTGAGGAACGGCATCCTCGCCATCGCAGTCTTCACCTTCATCCGCGGCTGGGAAGAGTACATCTTCGTGTTCACGTTCCTGATCAGGAACAGCAACTGGACAATGAGCCTCTACATGTACTGGGTGCGCGATGATGTCATGGGTGTCGACTACGGCGTCGTCTCTGCGGTCGGCGTCTTCTACCTTGTCCCGAGCCTCATCCTCTACATGGCCGCGCAGCGCTACCTCATGCAAATGTCGATCGGCGGCGTGAAGGGCTGATGACGATGGCGAAGATCGAATTCCGTAACGTGGTGAAGCGCTTCGGCGCCGTCGAGGTTATCCCCGAAATGAACCTCGTCATTGAGGACGGCGAGTTCGTCGCACTTCTCGGCCCCTCCGGCTGCGGCAAGTCGACGAGCCTGTTCATGCTCGCCGGCATCTACCTTCCGAGTGGCGGCGAGCTCCTCTTTGACGGCCATGTCGTCAACGAGGTAGAGGCCCGCGACCGCAATGTCGGCATCGTCTTTCAATCCTACGCTCTCTACCCGCACATGAGCGTGCGCGACAACATCCTGTTTCCGCTGCGCTTCAAGAAAACGCCCCGCGACGAAGCTCTCGGCCGAGTGAAGGCAGCGGCGGATCTTGTCCGGGTCGCTGAACTGCTGGACCGTCGCCCCGGCGAGCTTTCCGGCGGTCAACAGCAGCGCGTCGCCCTTGCGCGCGCCCTCGTGAAGGAGCCGCAGCTGCTGCTGCTCGACGAGCCGCTTTCCAACCTCGACGCTTCGCTTCGCCTTTCGATGCGGACCGAGATCAAGTCGCTGCACGCGCAGCTCGGCGTGACGACCGTCCTCGTCACGCATGACCAGATCGAGGCGACCACGATGGCTGACCGTATCATCTGCATGCGCGCCGGCCGGATCGAACAGGTCGGTACGCCGGACGACCTCTATCTCAGGCCCTCGAGCCTGTTCGTAGCCGGTTTCATCGGCTCGCCGCCCATCAACCTCATTGCCGGCGAAGCCGAGAGTGGCACGGTCACCGTGAACGGCGCCAGATTTCCGGTCGAGGGCGCGTCGGGGTCGCTGACGGTCGGTCTGAGGCCGGAGCACCTCAGGATCGGTGATACCGGCTTCGCCGGCCGTATCGCGCAGATCGAGCCGATGGGCCGCGAGATCCTCTATGTCGTTGAAACCGGCGTGGGCGCAGTTCGCGTGCTTGAACAGGGTTCGTCCGCCGGGCACTCGACAGGCGAGCAGGTAAAGATCGGTTTCCTTCCCGAGAATTCGCTTGTGTTCGAGACGGCGCGGCAGAAGCTCATTGCGGGCGCGCATATCCGTGAACCGGCTTGACACGACCGAGCGACAGCCGCCCCATTTCTCGAGGCGGAGAGGAGGGCGCGCCAGTGGCAGCGTTTGAGACGAGCAACCAGACGTCGAACACGCCGGTGGTAGTTGAAGGTCCGTACGGCCCTGTCCGACTCAAGTGGCACAAACTGCGCACGCACCTCGCCGAGGCGCCCTTCAAGCGTTCGAACCTCGCCCTCGGCTGGCAGCTCGGCGCGAGCCTCGAGGTCGACATACTCGCCACCGCCGATGGCCGCTTCGCGGTTCTCCACGATCCGACGCTCGGCCCCTCAACGACCGGCCGCGGCCGCGTTCCGCGCATGCCGATCACATCGCTGAGGGGACTTTTCCACCGAAACGCCGACGGTGCCCCCGACCCCGACGCGCCGGTGCTGTCGCTCGCCGAACAGATAACCCCGCTTCGAGGGCGGCCAAGAGCGCCATCCGCCAACCTTCAGCTCGACCTCAAGCTGCTCGAAGGACACCCGCTTCCGGATTCGGCGATCGCCGATGCGGCAGCGGCCGTCGCCGGGCTGGAGGACGCCATCGTCGTCGGATCGCATCATCTGGATGATGCACGACGTCTCGTCGCCGCCATTCCCGGCGCCCGGCTCGGCTACGACCCGATGCTGGCGGTATCCCGCCAGCCAGGTCTGCGCGATCCGGAGCGGCTGCTGCGCCACATCGAGCGGCGCAGGGCCGGCGTGAGCCTCGCCTATCTCCGGTTCGATGCCATCGTTGCCGCGGAAAGCCAGGGCTTCCCCCTCGTTGCGCGCCTGCTCGACCTCGGCATCGAGACGGACGCCTGGACGGTCAATCCGGGCCGAGGTATCGGCCACGCTATTCTGCGAACGCTCGTGGAGGCCAAAGTGCGCCAGGTCACGACCGATGTTTCGAGCGAGATCTTCAGCCTGATCCGCTCGCTTTGAGCATGTTCCGTTGGCGGCCGGTGTCTCGGTCCTGTGGCCCGCCCCGAACTATAGCCGCTGGAAGAAGTCAAACCCGAGGCGTTTATGGCAGCCAGGGTTACGTTCTCTATAGAGCGCGAAGTCGGTGCCACGCTGGACAAGCCTATTGGCTTGCTCAGGATGAAGAGCGGGGCCGGATGGATTTTATCGGCGCTCGCTCCCCGGCCAAAACCGCACCTGAAGGTTGTTTTCAGGTGCGGCCAGTTAGCGCCTGGATGATGTCGCCGTGACTACTCAGCCGCGACCGCATCGGCCAATGGTGAGCCTTCGGGTATGGGAGGGGCCTGCTCGCTTCGCCCTTCGAGGTCGTCCAATAGCGCCATCCATAAGGAGACGCACAGCCCGACCATGACGACGAGGAAGGGCGCTGCCGCGATGATCGATGCGGTCTGCAGACCCTGCAAGCCTCCCATTACCAGCAACACGCAGGCTGACGCTCCTGCAAGGACGCCCCAGAGGACGACGACGCCGCGTGCTGGCTCAAGCGTGCCGCGAGACGACAGCATGCCCATCACGATCGAGGCGGCATCCGCTCCCGAGACGAAGAAGATGGCGACAAGGAAGATCGCGACGAACGAGGTGAACGCAGTTCCTGGATATTGTTCGAGGAGGGCAAACAGCGAGATAGCGGCACCTTTGTTGTTGACCGCCTCGACGAGGCCGCCGATTCCCATCAGTTCGGAATGCAGCGCGGTGCCGCCCATGATGGTGAACCAGAGGAAGGTTACGCCGCTCGGAATGAGCAGGACGCCAATGACGAATTCGCGGATGGTCCGCCCCTTGGAGATGCGCGCAATGAAGACGCCGACGAAAGGTGCCCAGGATACCCACCAGGCCCAGTAGAAGATCGTCCAGCTGCCCAGCCATTTGCCGTCGCTGAAGGCGGCTGTGCGGAACGACATGGTGACGAGGTCGGCCAGGTAGTCGCCAAGCGCTTCGGTGAAGGTGTTGAGAATGAAGATGGTCGGGCCGACGATGGCCAGGAACAGCAGTAGCGCGGCAGCGACCACCATGTTCATGTTGCTTAGGAACTGAACGCCCTTGCCCACCCCGGACACTGCCGACAGGATGAACAGCACCGACAGCACCGCGATGATCGTAAGCGCGATGCCTGTCCCCTCGCCGGTTCCCCAGAGAAAATTCAGACCGCTGTTGATCTGCTGCGCGCCAAGACCGAGCGATGTCGCAGTACCGAACAGCGTGGCGATGACGGCGAGAATATCGATCGTCTTGCCAATCGGCCCGCTGACGGCGCTGCCGAGAAGGGGGGTGAATGCGCTCGAGATCAGGATTGGCAAGCCCTTGCGGTAGGTGAAGTAGGCGATCGCCAGACCGACAATGGCATAGATCGCCCAAGGGTGCAGCGCCCAATGAAAATAGGAATATTTCATCGCGACCAGCGCGGCTTCCTTGGATTGCGCGGCCGCCAGCCCGTGAGGCGGTGCGCCAAAATGGAAAACTGGCTCGGCAACGCCCCAGAACATCAGGCCGATGCCCATGCCGACGCTGAACATCATGCACACCCACGAAACTGTCCGGAATTCCGGAAGTTCGTCATCGGCCCCGAGCTTGATCTTGCCGAAACGGCTGATCGCCAGGAACCCGGCAAAGACCAGGAACAACGCGGTCGAGACAACAAAGCCCCATCCGAAACCGCTGATAATCGCCGAAAGCGTGGCTTGGGTGACGGAAGCGAGGCTGTCCGGAGCCACGGCTCCCCATGAGATGAACCCGGCCGTTATTGCTATGGCCGGCCAGAATACCGCCGGATCTATGCTTCGCAGTCTGTCTGTAGTCGACATGTTTATCCCTCCATATTTATGTGTTGACGTTTCCCTTTGTTTAATAAATGCGCCCACCCCGCTCTCCCGCCGACCGCCTGCCCACTCACGCGATCCTGTCCGGCGGAGCGTGACCGTCGAAAAAGGCGGTAATGTTCTCCACCACCTTCATGCCCATTGCCGTCCGCGTCTCTGATGTCGCGCTGCCCAGGTGCGGAAGGAGAACTACATTTTCGAGGTCGGCCAGCCCGGCGGGAATGGCGGGCTCGCCCTCATAGACATCGAGCCCCGCGCCCGCGATCGTGCGGGATTTCAGCGCTTCGGCGAGCGCGTCGCCGTCGATGACATCGCCCCGCGCCGTGTTGATGACATATGCACAAGGCTTCATCCGCTTGAGCCGCTGCGCATCGACAAGATGCCGGTTCTCGACACCGCCGGGGCAGTGGAGCGATACGAAGTCGCTCGTGGCCATCACTTCGTCGATCGACGTCAGCTGCTTGGCCTTCATCGCCCGTGTCTCGTCGTCCTCAACGACGGACCGGTTGAAGAAGACGATGTTCATGCCGAAGCCGAAATGGGCGCGGCGGGCGGTGGCCTTGCCGATCCGCCCCATGCCGATGATGCCAAGTGTCTTGCCGCTGAGCTGGCTGCCCAGCATGTGGGTGGGGCACCAGCCCTTCCATTCACCGGCCCGAAGCTGCCTTTCGCCTTCACCAGCGCGGCGGGCGATCATCAGCATCAGGGTGAGCGCGATATCGGCGGTGGCATCGGTCAGCACGCCGGGCGTGTTGGTGACAACGATGCCGGCCGCCTTGGCGGCTGATATGTCGATATGGTTGAAGCCGACGCCGAAATTGCCGAGGATTCTGGCGCGTAGCCCCGGCTCACCGAAGAGTCCCGATGGCAGCCTGTCGCTGACAGTCGGCAGGACAGCATCGTAGTCCTTCATCGCCGAGACGAATTCCGTTCCGGTGAGAGGACGATCGGCTTCATTCAACGTGGTGTCGAAGCGCGCTTGTAGCACGCGCTCCACTTCTTTCGGCCAGCGCCGGGTTACGAGCACGCGGGGCTTTGCCATTCAGGCAGCCTTGCTCATGGCCGACAGCACCTCGGCCACCGTCTCGCCAAAGGCGGATGGCGTCGGCACGATGGTGACGCCTGCGCCTTTCAGGATCTCGACCTTTTCCTGTGCCGATTCCCCGAAGGCGGAGATGATCGCGCCGGCATGGCCCATGCGACGGCCCTTCGGTGCGGAGAGGCCGGCGATATAGGCGATCAGCGGCTTCTTCATGTTGTCGCGTGCCCAGAGAGCGGCCTCCGCTTCCTGGGGTCCGCCGATCTCGCCGATCATCAGCACCGCGTCGGTGCCCGGGTCCTTCTCGAACAGCTCCAGCATGTCCTTGAAGGACGAGCCGTTGACCGGGTCGCCGCCGATGCCGATCGAGGTCGAGACGCCAATGCCAAGCGCCTTCATCTGGCTCGCTGCCTCGTAGCCGAGTGTGCCGGAGCGGCCCACGATGCCGATGCGGCCGGCCAGGTAGATCGAGCCCGGCATGATGCCCATCATCGCTTCGCCGGGCGTGATCATACCGGCGCAGTTCGGCCCGATCAGGGTCATGCGATCCTCGAAGCGATAACGCTTCATATATCGCTTGACCCTGATCATGTCCTGGGAGGGAATGCCGTCGGTGATGCAGACGCAGAGCCTTATGCCGGCATCCGCCGCTTCCATGATCGAGTCGGCAGCAAAGGGCGGCGGCACGAAGACGATCGAGGCTTCGGCGCCGGTTTCCTGCACCGCGCCCTTCACGGTGTTGAAAACCGGCATGCCGAGATGGGTTTGGCCGCCCTTGCCTGGGGTGACGCCGCCGACCACGTTGGTGCCGTAGCGTTTCATGTCTTCGGCATGGAAGCTGCCGATCTTGCCGGTGAAGCCCTGGACGATGACGCGGGTATTCTTGTCGAGTAGAATGGACATGTCTCGATCTCCCTCAAGCAGCCTTGTTTGCAGCGAAGGCGCGCCACGCGCCAACTGCCTTGTCGGCAGCCTCCGCAAGCGTCTCCGCAACGATGATATCTTCACCTGACTCGGCAAGGATTCGTCGGCCCTCCTCCATGTTGGTCCCCGACAACCGGACGACGAGTGGGACCGGGACACCGACTTCCTTCAACGCCTTGATCACGCCCTCGGCGACCCAGTCGCAGCGGTTGATGCCGGCGAAGATGTTGACGAGGATCGTCTCGACGTTTCTGTCGCGCAACACCGCGCGGAAGGATTTAGCCACCCGTTCGGGCGAGGCGCCGCCGCCGATATCGAGGAAGTTCGCGGGCTCGCCGCCGGCGATCTTGATCATGTCCATGGTTGCCATGGCGAGCCCCGCACCATTGATAATGCACCCGATATTGCCGTCGAGACCGACATAGGAGAGACCGCGGTCGGAAGCGAAGGTCTCGCGCTGGTCTTCCTGGCTCTTGTCACGCATCTCGGCAATATGCGGCCGGCGGAAGAGCGCATTCTCGTCGAAGCTCATCTTGGCGTCGAGCGCCACGAGGTCGCCGCCGCGGGTCACGACCAGCGGATTGATTTCCAGCATTGCGGCGTCATAATCGACGAAGGCGCGGTAGCAGCCGAGCAGCGTCTGCGTGGCGCGGCCGATCAAGGCATTGTCGATGCCCAACCCGAATGCGATCTCGCGGGCCTGGAAGTCCTGCATGCCAACGCCGGGATCGACGGTGGCGCGAATGATGGAGTCGGGCTCGGCCTCGGCGATTTCCTCTATCTCCATGCCGCCCGAGGACGAGGCGACGATCATGATACGCTCGGATTTGCGGTCGAGCACAAAGCCGAGATAGATCTCGCGTTCGATGTCCATCGCCTCCTCGACATAGAGGCGGCTGACCAGCTTGCCCTGCGGCCCGGTCTGGTGCGTCACCAGCTTGACGCCAAGCATGGCATCGGCAGCCTCGACGATCTCATGATCGGAGGAGCAGAGCTTGATGCCGCCCGCCTTGCCGCGCGCACCTGAATGGATCTGCGCCTTCACAACCCAGCGGTTGCCGCCGATCTCGCTCGCGCGATACGCTGCTTGTTCGGGGCTGTATGCCAGCCCGCCACGTGGAATGTGGATCTGGTAGCGGGAGAGAAGTTCCTTGGCCTGGTATTCGTGGATATCCATGTCTTCCTCCTCTCAGCGGTTGGCAGTAATGGCTTCATGTGTGGCAAGCACGTTGCGCGCCATGCGCTCGGAAGCGGCGTCGATCATCTTGCCGTCGAGCGAAGCGGCGCCCTTGCCCTGGCGTTCGGCAACCTTCAGCGCATCGATGATGCGTCGGGCTCGATCGACCTCTTTCTCGGGTGGCGAGAAGATGTCATTGGCGAGAGCGATCTGGCTCGGATGGATGGCCCACTTGCCCTCGATGCCGAGGGCCGCGGCACGGCGGGCGGCCGCCATGTAGCCGTCGGGATCGGAGAAATCGCCGAAGGGGCCGTCAATGGCGCGCAGGCCATAGGCGCGGCAGGCGACCGTCATGCGCGACAGGCCGAAATGCCACTGGTCGCCCGGATAATCAGGGTTGAGGCCGCCGATATTAACCGTGCGGGCTTTAAGGCTCGCGGCATAGTCGGCGACGCCGAAATGCATGGCCTCGAGCCTGCCGCCGAAAGCAGCGATGGTCTCGACATTGGCCATGCCGAGCGCGGTCTCGATCAGGGCCTCGAGACCGACCCTAGTCTTGTAGCCCCTGGCGATCTCGATCTGGTTGACCATCGCCTCGACCATGTAAAGATCGGCGGGCACGCCCACCTTCGGCACCAGCAGCGTATCGATCCGGTCGCCGGCCTGTTCCATGAGGTCGACGACGTCGCGGTACATGTAGTGCGTGTCCAGCCCGTTGATGCGGACCGAGATCGTCTTGCCGCGACCGCGCCAGTCGATCTGGTTGAGTGCCGCGACGATGTTGGCGCGGGCGCGCTCCTTGTCCGGCGGCGCAACGGCATCCTCGATGTCGAGGAAGATGTAGTCAGCATCCGAATTGACCGCCTTCTCGATCATCTCGGGATTCGATCCCGGCACGGCGAGCTCGCTGCGTTGCAGCCGCAACCGGCGCAAATGGTTTATCGTATGGCTCATGAAATCCTCCCCTTCTTGTTCTTCAGGCCGCCTTGGCGGTTCTCGTCGTGGCGGCGGAGCGGAACTGGTTGATCGCTGCCCCCACGCCCGAGCCCGGCTCGATCTTTACGTTGCAATCGAGCAGTGTGAGTTCAGTGGCGGAGAGCGCGCCGAGTATCATGACCTCGTTCAGCGAGCCGAGATGGCCGATGCGGAACACCTTGCCCGCCACCTTGCTCAGCCCGCTGCCGAGTGAAGTGTTATAGGTGCGGAAGGCGTGGCGGATGACCTCGGCACCATCGACGCCTTCGGGCAGATGGATTGCCGAGACGGTGTCGGAATACCATTTTGGCTCGGTGGCGCAGAGCTTGAGGCCCCAGGCCGAGACCGCCGCGCGCACGCCGTTGGCGAGGTGACGGTGTCGGACAAAGATATTCTCGAGGCCTTCCTCGAAGATCAGGTCCAGCGAGGTACGCAGACCGCGCAGGAGTTGTGTCGGCGGTGTATAAGGGAAATAGCCCGTGTCGTTGGTCTTGATCATGTCCTCGAAGGAGAAGTAGCAGCGCATGTGGCGGGAGGTCTTCGCCGCCTCCAGCGCCTTCTGACTTACGGACAGAAAGCCGAGACCGGCGGGCAGCATGAAGCCCTTCTGCGAACCGGAAACGGCGCAGTCGACGCCCCATTCGTCCTGGCGGAAATCGATCGAGCCGATCGAGGAGACGCCATCGACGAAGAGCAGTGCCGGATGGTCGCAGGCGTCGAGGGCGGCACGCACGGCGGCGACATCCGAGGTCACGCCGGTCGCGGTCTCGTTATGCGTCACGAAGACCGCCTTGATCTTGTGCGCCTTGTCGGCAGCCAGCTTTTCCGCATAGAGCTCGACCGGCACGCCGGTGCCCCACTCCATATCGAGGCAATCAACCTCGAAACCGAGGCGCTCTGCCATGTCGACCCAGAGATGCGAGAACTGTCCGAAACGGCTCATCAGCACCTTGTCACCGGGCGAGAGGACGTTGGTCATCGCGGCTTCCCAGGCGCCGGTGCCCGAGGATGGATAGATGAAGACGCGGCCTTTCTCGTTCTTGAAGACGCGTCTGACGTCGGCGAAGAGCGGCAGCGTCAGCTCCGGATATTTCGGAGAACGCATGTCTTCCATCGGCAGGTTCATCGCTTGGCGAACCTGCTCGGGAATGTTGGTGGGGCCGGGAATGAAGAGATGATTGTAGCCTGGCATGGTTCCTCCGATTCTGTGTCCGCGGGCGGACTGTTCCTCGGCACCAAAAGTGCCTTCCGGGACATGTCCGCACAACACTCGCTCAGGCAGAAAAGAATGCCTGACGGGCAGCGCGAGCGCCGCCCCGATGGGTGGTTGCTGGGAAGAATGGGTAGGGCGCGACCTACCCGCAGGTAGTCTCAAGCCGAGTTTCGCCGGCGCTCCTTGGCGTAAAGCGCAACCGCCATGGCGCGATTGCGCACTTCGAGCTTGTCGTAGAGATTCTTGAGGTGGTATTTCACCGTATTTTCAGAAATGCCGGTGCGGCTGGCGATCTGTGTATTCGACCAACCGTTGGCGAGCATGCCAAGCAGTTCCGCCTCCCGTGCGGTGAGTTGTCGGAAGGGCGTGTTGGAGATTTTCGAGAGCATCGTATAGGGAATGCAGATCCGACCCTTCATCACGGCGGTGAGGGTCGCGAAGAGAATCTCCGGGTCTTCGAACTGGTAGCAAAGCCCGTTCACGCCGAGCCGGATCGTCTCATTGACCATCGAAGGATTACTGGTATCGGCAAAGAGCACGATTTTTGGATCGAAACCTAGACGGCCGATATCCGCCAGCACATCCGGAGCCTCGGCATCTTCGAGCTGCCATGAGAGCAGCACACAATCAATCTCGATGAAGGCCAGCTTCTCACAGAGTTCGGCGGATGTCCGCGCCGTATCGGTGATGGAAAACTTGGCGTTTTCCGAAAAGAGTCCGCGAAGAGCGGCAATCACCAACGGATTGCGCTCCGCGACCAGAACCCGGCCTCCTCCATCGTGCGACATGTGCCTCCCTGTGCCGTATGCCGGCCATGCGGATATATCCAGCGCCGAGGGAACACTAACATCAGAAATCACCCACGTTTCATCGTCGAGCGACGAAACTTGTCCTAAAACGCCTCCGCTGTTCACCAAGGTGCCCTTGCAGCATTCGACACAAGGTCTTCCGTTTCACAGAAAGCTCGTTGAAACAAAACCGACGAGTAGTCCGCATGCCTGCGTCCCGCTTCCAGACAAAAATCCGTCCTTCATCAGCAGAATACGGTCGCACATGGGAGCTGAAACAAGAACTATTCAAGATATCCGGCCGGAGTGCCAAGGAAATCAGATCGCCTCGATGGGTTGTCAAGCCGCCGCCCATCACCCCGGACTGTTCATCGTCATGGTATTGACGCCAAACCGTGCAGATTTCGGGTCGACGGGGAAGAAAAATTAGACTGCCAGATAAGCCCCAATGACTGCCGCTATCTGATCCGAATTCAGAGCCCCCATCTGGGAGTCCATCAAAGCGTCCAGCTGTTCGCTGGACAGGTTCGCAATGTCTTCCGTGGACAGCCCCGCTACACCGGCTGAGCTGAACGATGCGACATCTTCCGTTGAGAAGGTTGCCAGATCGTCCGTGGTCAATGCCGCGACTTGCGCAGACGTCAGGGCACTGACCTGGCCCGATGTCAAAGCCTCGGCCTGCTCTGTCGTCAAGGCGGCAATGACCCCGGTGCTCAATCCAGCGACCGCGTTCGTGCTTAACACGATGATATCATCGGTGGAGAACTGAGCTATGTCGTCTGTGCCGAGCGCTGCGGCCTGTATTGCGTTCAGGGCGCCGACCTGCGACGTGGACAATGCCGCGATTTGGCTGGTGCTCATCGCCGCCACTTGGTTGTACCCCAGCGAGCCAATCTGGCTTGTCGTCAAACCGGCAATCTCGACGGTGGAAAGGGACGCGATGACAGCCGTGGATAGTCCCTTTATGGCGTCCGAGCCGATCAGCGCGAGTTCGGCGGTTGAGAATGTTTCCAGATCCTCCGCGGTCAGGCCTGCAAGCCCACCCGCACTCAAAGCGGCAATTTGGCTGGTGGAAAACGCTTCGATCTGCTCGGTGCTCATGGCGCTGACCTGATTGCTGCTCAGGCCTTTGATGCCAGCCGTGCCCAAAGCGGCGATCTCCCCAGTGGAAAGTGCCGCGATGAAGTTCGCGGACAGTCCCTTTATAGCGGTCGAGCTGATCGCCGCGAGTTCAGCGGTCGAGAATGCCTCCAGATCCCCCGCGGTCAGGCCTGCAAGCCCATCCGCACTCAAAGCGGCAATTTGGCTGGTGGAAAGCGCTGCGACCTGCTCGGCGCTCAATGCGCCGACCTGATCGCTGCTCAGGCCTGCAATACCGCTCGTGCTCAAGGCGGCAACCTGATTGGTCGAGAGAGCCGTTATGTCGTCGGTGCCCAGAACTGCCACCTGGTTGGAACCGAGAGAGCCGACCTGGGCAGTGGTCAAGACCGAAACCTGGTCGGTGCTCAAGGCAGCGATCTGGCCAGTGGAAAGACCCGCAATCCCGGCCGCGCTCAACACGGCGATCTGGTCTGTTGAAAGCGCGGCAATCGTGTTCGTGGACAGACCCGTTATGGCTCTCGAACTGATTGCCGCGATGTCGGCGGTCGAGAAAGTTTCCAGGTGGTCCGCACCGAGCACCGCAATCTGCTTTGAGCTCAGCGCAGCAACCTGAGCAGCCGTCAAGGCCTCAACCTGGCTGGTGTTCAAGGCGGCGATCTGGCCGGTGGAAAGGCCCCCAATACCGGCCGCGCTCAAGGCAGCGATCTGGTCCGTCGAAAACGCGGCGATTGTGTCCGTGGAAAGGCCCAGAATGGCACTCGAACTGATCGCCGCCATGTCGGCGGTTGAGAAAGCCTCCAGATCGTCCATACCCAGGGATGCAATCTGCGTCGAACTCAACATTGCAACCTGGACAGAGGTCAGGGCCTCGATCTGGTCGGTGCTCAACGCATTGATCTGGCCAGTGGAAAGGCCCGCAATGCCAGCGGTGCTCAAGACAGCGATCTGGTCCGTCGAAAGGGACGCTATGTCGTCTATACCCAGGGATGCAATCTGTTTGGAGCTGAGTGCACTGACCTGAGCAGTTGTCAATGCCTCAAGCTGGTCAGTGCTCAATGCATTGATCTGGTCTGTGGAAAGACCCGCAATGCCGGCCGCGCTCAAGGCAGCAATCTTGTCCGTCGAAAACGCAGCTATCGCGCCTGTGGACAAGCCTGATATGGCACTCGAGCCGATCGCCGCGATATCAGCGGTTGAGAAGGCCTCCAGATCGTCCGTGCCCAGGGCTGCAATCTGCGTCGAACTCAGTGTTGCAACCTGGGCTGTGGTCAGGGCCTCAAGCTGGTCAGCGCTCAACGTAATGATATCGATGGTGCTCAGGCCCTTGATGCCAGCCGCGCTTAGGGCGGCAATCTGGTCGGTCGAGAGGGCCGCCATGTCGTCGGTACCCAGGGCCGCAACGTGTTTGGAGCTGAGAGCGCCGATCTGGGAAGTGGTCAACGCCTCAACCTGGTCAGTACGCAACGCATTGATCTGGTCGGTCGCAAGGCCCGCAATGCCGGCCGTGCTGAAGGCGGCAATCTGGTCCGCAGAAAGGGCCGCTATGAGGTCTGTCGACAATCCCGACGTGGCGCTCGAGCTGAGCGCCGCGATGTTCTTGGTCGAGAGGGCCTCTAGGTCGTCCGTTCCGAGGACCGCGACTTGGGCGGAGCTGAGAGCGCCGACCTGGGCAGTGGTCAAAGCCTCAAGCTGGTCGTTAGTCAAAGAAACGAACTGTGTGGTGCTCAGTCCTGCAATGCCAGCCGTGCTCAAGGCGGCAATCTGGTCGGTCGAGAGAGCCGCTATGTCGTCGGTGCCCAGGGCCGCAACGTGTTTGGAACTGAGAGCACTGACCTGATTGGTCGACAAGACCTCAATCTGGTCAGTGCGCAACGCATTGATCTGGCTCGCGGAAAGGCCAGCAATGCCAGCCGTGCTCAGGGCAGCAATTTCATCCGTGGAAAGGGCAGTTACAACAGCTGTGGACAATCCCGATACGGCACTCGAACTGATCGCTGCGATATCGGCGGTTGAGAAAGTTGCGATGTCATCCGTGCTCAAGACAGCGACCTGCTTGGAGCTGAGGGCGCTGATCTGAACGGTGGTCAAGGCCTCAACCTGGTCAGAGCTCAACGTAACGATATCTATGGTGCTCAGTCCCGCGATGCCATCCGTGCTCAGGGCGGCAATCCGGTCAGTCGAGAGGACCGCTATATCGTTCGTGCTCAAGGTAGCGACTTGTCTGGAGTTGAGAGCGCCGATCTGGGCAGTGGTCAACGCGGCAACCTGATCGGTGCTCAAGGCGTTGATCTGCTTCGTGCTCAATGCCGCAGTGCCCGCCGTGCTTAACGCGGCAATCTGGTCGGTCGAGAGGGCTGCTATAACATCTGTCGACAGGCCCGATATGACATCCGCGCTGATCGCCGCGATATCCGTGGTCGAAAAGGCCTTGATGTCGTCCGTATCAAGCGCCGTGATTTGCTGGGAGCTAAGAACGCTGATCTGCTTGGTCGACAAGGCCTCAATCTGGCCGGTGCTCAGGGCGTCAATCTGCGTCGTCGTCAGTCCCGCAATGCCAGCCGTGCTCAGGGCGGCAATCTGGTCTGTCGAGAGGGTTGCTGCAACAGCGGCGGACAGGCCCGATATGGCACTCGAACTGATCGCCGCGATGTCCTTGGTCGAGAAAGTTGCTATGTCGTCCGTGCCCAGGGCAGCGACCTGTGTCGAGCTGAGAGCGCCGACCTGGGCAGTGGTCAAGGCCCCAACCTGATCAGTGGTCAGAGCAACGATCTGTTTGGTACTCAGTCCAGCAATGCCAGCTGTACCCAGGGCGGCAATCTGGTCGGTCGATAGGATCGCTATGTCGTTCGTGCCCAAGGCGGAGACTTGCGCCGAATTCAGCGCGGCAACCTGCTTGGTGCTCAAGGCGGCGACCTGGCTGGTGCTCAGGGCAGCAATCTGGTTGGTGCTCAGTCCCGCAATGCCAGCCGTGCTCAAGGCGGCAATCTCATCAGTGGACAGGGCCGTTACAACAGCGGTGGACAGGCCCGATATGGCACTCAGACTGATCGCCGCGATGTCCTTGGTCGAGAAGGTTGCTATGTCTTCCGTGCCCAGGGCAGCGACCTGTGTCGAGCTGAGAGTGCCGACCTGAGCAATGGTCAAGGCCCCAACCTGATCGGTGCTCAGGGCAACGATCTGTGTGGTGCTCAGTCCTGCAATGCCAGCCGTGCTCAGGGCGGCAATCCGGTCGGTCGAGAGGATCGCGATATCGTTCGTGCCCAAGGCAGCGACTTGCCCCGAACCCAGCGCTGCAACCTGCGTGGTGCTCAATGCGGCGATCTGGCTAGTGCTCAGGGCGTCAATCTGGCCGGTGCTCAGGCCCTTGATGCCAGCCGTGCTCAAGACGGCGATCTTGTCGGAGGACAATGCCGCGACATTGTCCGTGCTCAAGGCAGCGACCTGGGTCGAGCTCAGCACCACAATCTGTTTGGTGCTCAAAGCAACGATCTGGCTGGTGCTGAGGGCGTCAATCTGGTCCGTGTTCAGTCTCGCAATGCCAGCGGTGCTCAGGGCGGCGACCTGGTCAGTGGAAAGGGCCCCGATGACGTCCGTCGCCAATCCAGATATGGCACTCGAGCTGATCGCCGCGATATCACCGGTCGAGAAAGTTGCTATATCGTCCGCATTCAGAACCGCGAGCTGTGCAGAGCTGAGAACACCGATCTGTGTTGAGGACAAGGCTTCAATCTGGCCCGTGGACAAGGCTTCAATCTGATCGGTGCCCAGGCCCCCAGTGGCCTTCACACTCAGGGCGGCGACCTGGTCAGTGGAAAGGGCCCCGATGAGGTCCGTCGACAATCCCAATATGGCACTCGAGCTGATCGCCGCGATATCACCGGTCGAGAAAGTTGCTATGTCGTCCGTATCCAGGACCGCAAGCTGTGCAGAGCTGAGAACACCGATCTGTGCCGAAGACAAGGCTTCAACCTGGCCCGTGGAAAAGGCTTCAATCTGATTGGTGCTGAGGCCCGCGACGCCCATTGTGCTGAGGGCGGCAACCTGATCGGTGGACAATACCGTGACATTGTCCGTGCTCAAGGCAGCGATTTGCGTCGAACTCAGCGTCGTCACCTGAGCGGCGGATAATGCCGCAGCCTGGCCGGTGGACAAGGCCGCGATCTGCGCGGTCGTCAGGCTCGCGACCGCACTCGTGCTCAATGCGGCGAGCTGAGCGGTGGAAAGCGACGCGATAACGCCCGTGGTCAAGCCCGATACGGCTTTATTACTGATCGCTGCCATGTCCGCGGTCGAGAATGTCGCTATGTCGTCTGTCCCCAGGGCCGCAAGCTGTGCCGAGCTCAGCGACTTCACCTGTGAAGCCGATAGCGCCTCAGTTTGGCCGGTGGACAGGGCAGCGATCTGTGCGATCGTCAGGCTCGCGACCGCACTCGTGCTCAAGACGGCGATCTGAGCGGTGGAAAGCGCCGCGATAACGCCCGTGGTCAAGCCCGATATGGCGTTGCTGATCGCGGCAATGTCGGCGGTCGAGAATGTCGCTATGTCGTCCGTCCCCAGGGCCGCAAGCTGTCTGGCGTTCAGCGACTTCACCTGTAAGACGGATAGCGCCTCAGCTTGGCTGATCGACAATGCGCCAATCTGCGCGCTCGTTAGGCCTGCGACGCCGTTTGTGCTCAGGGCGGCAACCTGATCGGTGGACAATACCGTGACATTGTCCGTGCCCAAGGCAGCGACTTGCGTCGAACTCAATATCCTGACCTGTGCGACGGACAATGCCGCAGTCTGGCCGGAGGACAACGCGCCGATCTGCGCGGTCGCCAGGCTCGCGACCGCACTCGTGCTCAAGGCGGCGACCTGAGCGGTGGAAAGCGACGCGATAACGCCCGTGGTCAAGCCCGATACGGCTTTATTACTGATCGCTGCCATGTCGGCCGTCGAGAATGTCGCTATGTCGTCTGTCCCCAGAGCCGCAAGCTGTGCCGAGCTCAGCGACTTCACCTGTGAAGCCGATAGCGCCTCAGTTTGGCCGGTGGACAGGGCAGCGATCTGTGCGATCGTCAGGCTCGCGACCGCACTCGTGCTCAAGGCGGCAACCTGAGCGGTGGAAAGCGCCGCGATAACGCCCGTGGTCAAGCCCGATACGGCTTTATTACTGATCGCTGCCATGTCGGCGGTCGAAAATGTCGCTATGTCGTCCGTCCCCAGGGCCGCAAGTTGTCCCGAGCTCAGCGAGTTCACTTGTAAGGCGGATAGTGCCTCAGCCTGGCCGGTCGACAGGCCCCCGATCTGCGCGGTCGTTAGGCCTGCGACGCCCTTTGTGCTGAGGGCAGCGACCTGATCGGTGGACAATACCGTAACATTGTTCGTGCCCAAGGCAGCGACTTGCGTCGAACTCAACGTCTTGACCTGTGCGACGGACAATGCCGCAGTCTGGCCGGAGGACAACGCGCCGATCTGTGCAGTCGTCAAGCTCGCAACCGCGCTTGTGCTAAAGGCAGCAATCTGGTCAGTGGAAAGGGAGGCAATAACATCCGTGGTCAGGCCCGCTGCCGCGCTTCCGATAGCCGCGATATCAGCGGTTGAGAAGGTTGCCAGGTCATCCGTGCTCAAGGCCGCG
This sequence comes from Pararhizobium sp. LjRoot255, assembly GCF_964252905.1. Lineage (NCBI taxonomy): Bacteria > Pseudomonadati > Pseudomonadota > Alphaproteobacteria > Hyphomicrobiales > Rhizobiaceae > Pararhizobium > Pararhizobium sp. LjRoot255. The sequence continues at coordinate 1,007,754 of NZ_CAXUPQ020000002.1, read as the reverse complement.
AGTTGCGACGCACGAAGGGCGCTGACTTGAGAGGAGGTCAAGGCTTCCGCCTGGCCCGTCGTTAAAGCACTAATCTGCGTCGTGGTGAGTGCTGCAACCTGGCTCGAGCCCAAACTTTCGACGTCATATTTATCCAGAACAGCCAATTGATCCAGAGTCAAACCAACGACGGCGCTTTGTGAAATGGCGTTTAACTGCCGACTGCTGAGGACATCGACATCCTCGGTGTCTAAAGCGGCGATTTGAGCTGAAGAAAGCGCTTTGATCTGAGTTGTGGAAAGCGACGCCACATCTTCCGTGGTCCAGGCCGATACTGCCGCAGTTGAAAGAGACCTGATCTGACCGGTGCTCAGGGAAGAAATGGTCGAGGTCATGCGTGAAAGCCCTTGATGTAAGCCGATTGTCTAAATCAATTTAATTTACCGACAGTCGCCCCGTAGAAGGATGGACCTCCATGCAAGAACCTGCAGCGCATCCACGACCAGCGGCCGGTGTTGCCTGTCTGGCCGGACGCTGACATTGCTACCGGTCATTCAAGCCGACCACCTCACAGGAAAAGATTTTAGGTGAATTGGCTTGCCCGAACCTGAAGTTGTGAGGTGCTCCCGGCAAATTGAGCGCCATTTGGTTCCATCAAGGTCCGAAGTCTTTCCGAGGGGCAAATTGCCTTTGTTCTGAAGTAGGCGAAGGATGGTGCGCCCACCGCGGTTTGCCGGGAGAGAGGACCGCACGCCTCTCTTCCCTCAAAACAGCAGTAACGCCTTCGGCGCACGCCTGGCCCGCCCGCAATGCCGTTGAAGGGCTGCAGCTTCATCTATCTACGTTGCAACAACCATAACGGGATATCCACGTACCATCGACGACAACGTCCTCCGATCGGCTCGTGGCGCCGACCGAAATCGTCTCGGTCTCCGTCAAGAAGCATGTCGTTTCCTGTGGTGAAATCACCAAGGCGATCGCGGATGTACATGCCGCTACGGCGTAAAATCAGAGCGGCAGCAACGCCTATTCGGTGATCGTATACTCGCCGAGTTCGCAGAGATTCTTCTTATCTTCGGTGGTATCGAGTTTCGTGCTTCCCTCGAATTCCATGCGCATATCGTACTCACAGACGGTCCGCCCGTCCGCGATCGTCAGTTCGATGCTTTCGCCCGGTTCGAGAACCTGGTTACCGAAAACATCCCCCTCCCAATCGTTCACGCCGACGGGGGATGTATAAAAATGCGTGAGCGTTTCGCTCGTCCCGTTTTTCAGCGTGAAGACGAGGTCTTCCGCGAAGGAGGGGCCGGCAAAAAGAACAGCCGCGGCGGCGGCGAAGGCGAGGCGTTTCATGTAGGATTGTCCTGTGGTGAGAGTTGTGTACGAGAGAGCTAACGTTTTAAGATATCAGAATATTCTAGGTGTCACGTGCGGGAGGCGAGACGATTTTGTCGGCCTGCGTAACGATGAAGGCGGTTGACGCGGCCCCTCTGTGACCACGCCGTCCCGCGACCATCCACGCCTCACTCGTACCTGCGGCGGCGATGAGGTCTGCCGCAACGTTTGCTTTCAAAAGAATTAACAAAACTTCTACAACCTGAAATTGACAAGCATTTTTATTCGCGCTAAGAGTTAAATGCAACCAAGAGGAGGAATGCAAATGGCATACGCAAAAAACCCCTTCCTTCAAGCAGCGCGTGCAACATCGTCGACCAAACCCAGCAGCGGTTTCTGGTCCTCGCCGGCCGGAAAACATGTGCGTCTGGCCAGAAGCTGCTTCGCGTTGGCCAAGAAGCACCAGACGGCTGGCAACAAAAAGAAATACTGGAACTTGCTGAAGACGGGTCGCGGAGCCTTGGCTCTGGCGCGGCAGGAAATTTATCTCTGGAAGCGCGGGCAGAGCATCCGGCGCAAGTCTTACGCGATCCACCGAACCGCTTAGGCGGACCGGTCCACCCTTGCTTAGGACCCTGTTCCCACTGGATTCATTCGGCGGCGGAGGACGGTTGCCTTGCCACAGGCAACCTGCCTCTCGGCAGCCGCTTCGATCTCTGGAGGAACGACTTGTTCGGAGAGAATGAGATGAGTGACTCCTTGCTTTTTGGATATTCGGTAGAAGAGAACGGCGGCAAGTTTGTAATTACGCTGGCGGGCACACTGGCGGTTCCGATTATGCAGGATATTGCCGCCAATATCGGCCCCGGCGGCGCAGCTACGCCGGGACTGCCGATGATGTTTCCCTACAGCCTTCTGGCATCCCACGCCGTCAGGATGACCGTTCAGGCGGGAGGCGAGGCCGATGAACAGGAGGACGCCACGCTGGCGGATATCTTCGGTCAGGGCTTCGACAAGGACCTCGGCGAGTTCGACCGGCAAGTGGGGCGTTATCGGGAACTATTGTCAGCGACCGTCGCAGTCGGCCCGGGGCTCGAAGTGCCATTCACGAAGGGCGAGGCGAACGATGCCGCCAGGCCAAAGAGAGCCGAGATCAAAACCTAAGAGTACCCAGGGAGAGAAACGATGGTTCAACTGTCCCGCGAGGAGACCTTTCTCCTGCTGACTTGCAGGCCGTGTCTGACGCCCTCCGACGATCAACGCCTGCTACAAATCGTCGATCCGGACCTGGATTGGTCCTTTGTACTATGGCGCGCGGAAAGCTATCAGACGCTGTCACTGTGCGGCTTCCACCTCGGTCGACTGGGCCTGATCTCCCGGACGCCGGCTTGGGTCATCAGCTACATTCACACGTGGTCGCAATTGTCCAAGGCGCGGAGCGAAGTGCAGTTCCGTCAGCTTGGTGAACTTCTGGGCCATTTCCGCGCCTGCGGCCTGGAGCACTATTTGTTCAAGGGGCCATTGTTGTCCGCCTTACTCTATCCTGACCCGGCGTGGCGGCCCATGCAGGATCTGGACATCATGGTACGCACGGCGGATGTCCGGCGGGTGCAGAAGGAACTCTACCGGCTCGGGTACAAGCACGGCGTCTTTAATCCGGCCGACGGTGTTTTCACGCACATGTTCCGCAAGATCACGCCCGAAACCTTGGAGCACAAATACGCGCTTCATTCGGTCACCAAGGTCGAGGTGATACGGCCGAGTTTCGATACGAGCCTGATCGCGCCGGAATGGAGAATGCGGCAGATCAAATCCTTCGTTCAAGTGGATGGATCGGTAAGGATGCCGGTGTTCGTCGACATCCATTTCAATCTCGGGGCCGGCATGGACGAGATTGACGTCTGGCGCCACGCACGCGCGCTCAAGCTGCTCGGCCACGATGTGCCTTGCCAATCGCTCACTGCCGCCCTCTGGTTCAGCGCGGCCCGCATCTATTTTGAAGCCTATCAGCATGGCACGCTAAAATTGCAGATGCTAGGGGATATTGACGCGCTGCTGCGTCTCCACCCCGCAGACATTGATTGGGTTGAACTGCTTGCCGTCGCGACAAAATACGGTTTCTCGGCGGCAATCTTCTACGTTTTGGAGCAGGTGCGGCGTCTATTCGACGCGCCGGTGCCCTTAAAGGTCCTGGCTCTGCTAATGCCGGATCCACAACGACAGCCGGATCCGGCTGACTTCGGAGATATCATCCCGAAACTACTATCGCGAACCGTCGTAAGCGACTTGCAACTCGCCTAACCGCAGCGTCAGCAGCCGTTTCGCAGGCAACACCTTTTACACTTCAATCACAGCGGGCATGGACACGCCGCCGCATGGCAGCGCAATGCCCATCCTCATGAGGAGAAAATAATGGAATGCGTGGCTATCATCGGAGGGGGGCCAGCTGGCCTTGCGACTGGTCAGGCGCTCGCCAGACAGGGAATCGAATTTGTTCTCTTCGAGGCCGGTCCCACGCTTGCCGAACGCAGGCACGACGCGGCAGCCCAACTGGGCAGCGGAATTGGCGGGGCCGGGCTTTTTTCGGACGGCAAGTTCAGCTTCTTTCCCTCCGGCACGCACCTTTACAATCTGGAGAACTCCGCCCGCCTTCATCAAGCCTATGGCGCGATCCAGTGCCAACTGACCGAGGTCGGTATATCAGCTCCCCCCTTGATCGATGAAGCTGTCCCCGGCTTTTCCGGTGAAGGTGAAAGCATGGTTTCGAAGCCTTATCTATCAACCTACGGCTCGCTTGAACAACGCAACGCGCTGATTGCGGCCATGAGCCATGAGTTTCGCGAAAGGATCCGCGCCAATACGCGTGTGGAATCGATCCTCCCCTCGCCCGCCGGCTATTTGGTGCGCAGCCGCGGAGCGGATGGAACCATTGCAGAGGACACCTTCGATCACCTTGCGATCGCAACCGGACGCTTTGGTCCGCAGGCGCTGCCGGACATGCTGCCAGCGCCGGAGATGACCGACTTGCGATACGAGTTCGGCATTCGTATCGAACATCCAAACGGAGTCGGTTTCCTGGAGGTGGTGAAGCGGCCCGACGTCAAATACATCCTGGACGCAACCGAAGCCGAGGTGCGGACTTTTTGCACCTGCCGCGATGGTGAAGTCTGGATGATCCCCTACGGCAATGTCGCCGCGCTTTCCGGCCGCTCGGACGGACCGCCGAGCGGATACTCCAATTTCGGGCTATTGGCGCGGTTCACGGGAGATAACCTCGACAAAGGCCGGCAGATCTGGGCGGAGCTGCGGCATCAGCTCGGGGACGATGTGCCGGCGACATGGCAACCGCTGGCCGAGTTCCTTGGGGGCGCATCCGCACCGAACGAACGCGATCCGGAGCCGGCTCGTCGCCCCTGGTTCCCGCAGCAACAGTTTCGCCGCGGCGACGTTGCCGCCCAGCTGCCTTCCGAACTCTACCGAATCCTCGCCGAGAGCGCGCGCAAGATCATCCAGCGGTTTCCCGACATGGCAACGCCGGAGGCAGTCTGCCTGTTTCCGGCGGTGGAGGGCGTCGGCGCTTTTCCGGCCATCGACGCGGGTCTGCGAGATTACTGCGGACGCATTTGGTATTGCGGCGACGTCGTCGGTCGGTTCCGCGGGCTCGTACCGGCCCTCGTGAGCGGATATTATGTGGGAACGGCCATCGCGGCTCATCTGCGCGAAAAGCAGGACATGACGGCACCGGGCGAATGGCGGGTGGCCGCGGCGCAGTAGCATCAGGAACTGGCAGCCATTTTGAACACCCCGTAGATGGGCCGGCTGCTGAAGCCGGCGCCACGGGCGATCATCAGCAAGGACGGAAAATGCTGGTAGCTATTGAAGGAATTGACGGGGCGGGCAAAACCCACATTGCGCGAAAGCTCGCTCCCTATCTGAATGACCGAGGGTATGATGCTCGGTATCTAAACAAGAGTGATATATCGTTGGGGGATGACTTTGCCGACAGCCGGCTTGGGCTGCTGCGGGAGATTATCTGGCCGGAACGGGGAGAACCGGCGCAAGACTTGCTTGGCACGCATTTCTATCTGTTCCTACTTGCCTCCTGGTTCTCCGCGGTGGGTCAGGTACTTCATCGGGAGCAAAGCTCCGGCGACCGCGTCACGGTGATGGACGGGTCGCATTACCGCGTCGTTGCCAAGGCGCATTGCAGGGCGCGGATCGAACTCACTCAGCTTTTCAGGTTGTTCGCACAGGCTGCCGAGCCCGATTTGGTCGTCCTGTTGGAGATCGACCCGCACGTATCATGGCGTCGCCGCACAGCCTTCAAAGAGACCGAGATCGGCCGCTGGGACGGTTATTGCGGCGATCCCTGCGAAGCTTACTGCGCCTATCAATCGACGATCCAACAGCTCTTGCTTCACATGGCCCGCGAACGGGGTTGGCTCGTCGTTCCACAAGACGAAAACACGCGGGATACCGACATAGTCGACTGCATTGTCCATCACGTTGACAACGCAACTTACCGCGGGAGAGGCAGTCCAACCAGGACTTCCTTGCAGAGCAAGCAAAGGCTGCTCTCTCGATAGCATAAATCCCAGCAGTGGCGCCGCATCAAAAATCCGAGACGCCGTCCGCTTCGCCGCTGACGCATAGCGGTTGCTGATCTCAGCGGATTTGTTGCCGGGCGCGTGTGGCGATTCTTTCGTAGATGTCATGAATTAGTTCACGCATCTGAAAAGCGCGACGGACCCCCTGGGGCAGAAGCGCCTTCAGGTGCTCTCGGCCGGAATCGAGGCCGACGATGGGGGCGAAAGGCGTCATGACAGTGGTCTGATCGGCAGGATAGAGGCGCACGAATTCGACGAAGTTGGTGAAATCCTCGTGGTTATAGGACTGGAGCAGGAACGTCTCGGCGGCAAGCCCCTCGGCCAGGACCACTTCATGGGTATCGAGCACAATGTGGAAATATTCGATCATCTCCTGGTTTTCCGGAAGGGCAGGCGCAATCGAGATCCCATTGACCAGGTCCTTCACCCGGATGAGCACACCATCGATGAACAGGGCGTGACCGGCAGAGAGATAGAGATCCCGGTGGGGCGTCTGATGGTCAAGAGCGTGTCGCGAAATGCGGATCGGCACGACGCTGTCATTCCAGGATGATCCGCTTCGCTTGTAAAGATGGCGACCGATCCATTTGACCGCCAGGGCTTCGCCTCGCACCGTTTCAACGCGATCACCGATCTGAAGATCCTCAATGCAGACCTCGCCCGTCGGGGTCAGGATGGCGGTGCCGCGCAGGAAGCACATCGGGCTGCCCCCGGACTGGCCATTGCCCCCGGACTGGCCATGGGATTTGCCTCCGGGCTGGCTATGGGGCTTGCCGTCGTGTTTCCACCATTTCCTTCCCCTGGCCTCGGTCGAAGACGGAAACATTGCCGCCGCCGCAAGCGTACCCATCGCCGCAATCCTGGCACTCGTTGCGGCCGCCAACCCGAGGGAGTGACGGCGTGCCCGATTGAGCTGCATATTTGGTTCATTGCCGGGCATCTTGCTCTCCTCATTAGGTTTTTTAAGCCGGTCCAGGAAACACGCGTCGATTTTGCATCAGAACGCCGTATCAGGATATCGCCCTTTTCGTGCATGCGCCGTAACTCGCGCGCGCTATAGGGCGTAGGCGCCGGAGGGGGCCGCAGACCTTTTGATGGAGGAATTGTACTCTACCATCGCAAGGTCGGGTGGTGGAGACGACCGGCGTTTTCGCTGAGGCTGTGATTGCATCCTGACTGCACAGCGCTGACGAGGCTTCGTGGCACCCGGCTCTTGCCTCTTCCAAGACTCGCAATGGCCGCCCGATCGTCGCCTCCCCCTGGCGTCAAGCGTGGCAGCGCGCAACCGCAGTTGGTGCGGGAAACGAAGCGAAGCCTTGCAGGAGCGCAGGCATATTGAGCAGTTATAACGCCGCCATATTCGGACGAAACCGCACGGCATGTCGAGGCAACAAAAATGTTCGATAATGCTCAGGTTCGGCGGGAACAAGTCTTTACGGGCTCTCGCCGCTCCGGGCAGCCGCTTCCCGCACCCGCGTTTTCAAGCGTGCGATGCCACCTGCCCCTCACCCGACGGGTTTCTGTAGTCGAAGCCGATCAAAACGAGTTGACTTCGCCGAACGCCAGCAGCCGCACTACATTCCTCTGGACGGCCCGGCCACGGAGGAGCTACCCCCTTGCGCGCGTTTCACGTCACACACATCGTCGCGCTATTGCTTGCGCTTCTGGTCACATCCGCACCGGCACAGAAGCAGCGCGACCGGCCACAGCGGCAAGACGCGCAGAGCGGGATTTTCAGCCTTATTCCGCCGGACTCCGTTACGGAGCATAGTTTGAGGTTTGGTATCAAGACGCTGCCTTATAGTGCAACGATGGGCACGCTCGACGTGTTCGGGCAGAATGGTGAGCGCTCAGCCAAAATCTTCTACACAGCCTATGTTGCGAACGACCGGCCGATCGACCGGCCCCTCACCTTCGTCTTCAACGGTGGCCCGGGCGCCGCTTCGGCGTATCTTCACCTAGGGCTGGTCGGTCCACGCATACTTGAGTTCGGTCCACGTCAGGACGATGGAACGCGACCATTGCTCACGGATAATCCGGACAGTTGGCTCGCCTTTACCGACCTCGTCTTGATCGATCCAGTCGGGACTGGCTGGAGCCGCGCCGCCAGCAATGAGGATGCCAAAAGTTTCCATGGGGTTCGTCAGGACGCCGAAAGCCTTGCCAAGATAGTCGCGTTGTACACGCAGAAGAACGGTCGGCTCCCGTCGCCGAAATATCTTGTAGGTGAAAGTTATGGCGGATTTCGCGTCGCAAAGGTTGCTTCGGCTTTGAAAGACACGCAGGGAATTCTTGTCTCAGGCATCATCATGATCTCACCGATGATCGAGGGCCGGTTTCTGTGGGGCGCCGATGAGGATCCACTAACCGCTGCTCTGCGCTTGCCATCGCTCGCCGCTGCAGCTCTTGAACGGAAAAATGCGTTCGATCCGACCCTCGTGGAAGAGGCCGAACGGTTTGCCATGTCCGACTATCTTGTCTCGCTCGCAGGTCCTTCCCCCAGGGGGGCTTCCGCTGATGCGCTGTATGCGCGCGTCTCGGCACTTACGGGTATCCCGCAGCAGGAGGTTTCGCGAACGCGCGGCTTCATCGGTGACATTTACGCAAAGCAGTCAGCTGGCGCGGGCAGGGTCATCAGTCCCTATGACGCAGCGCATTCTGTTGTCGACGCCTATCCCGACGCGGCCACAAGCCGGAATGATGATCCGGTCCTTGACGGTTATACCCGGGCCTACGGCGCTGCCTTCGTCGCTTACGCGCGCGACGAACTCGGCTTCAAAACGGATATGACCTACACGCTCTTGAACGAGGATGTGAACCACCGCTGGGAATGGAACAGCGGCCGGGGTTCTGATAGCCGCGTTACCGCGTCTGCGGCAACCAATATTCGCGACCTCTTATCAGTGATCCCTCAGTTTCGGGTGATGGTATCGCATGGATACAGCGACACGCTGACACCCTATGGCTTCAGCAAATATGTTCTCGACCATTTGCCGTCGTCTCTGGGCGCGGGACGTGTGAAGCTCGATCTGTATCGGGGCGGACATATGTTCTATACGGCACCGGCATCGCGGGCTGCATTTTCGCAGAACACACGCCGCTTTTACGAGACTGTGTGGAAATAACTGTGAGTCGAAATCACTTGAGCGGGTTGGCTTGGGCTCAGAGTCGAACCGCGCTAGTAGCGTGGGGTTCCGCAATAAGCACGAATTTTCGTTTCCGTCGGCTGCATGGTCACCCGCGCTCAGCGCGTATCTCCGTCTGATCGGCTGACAAGGTAGGCCGGACTGCCGCCGGCCCTGCCAAGCGGATGACCGTTGGCGGCATCAGCGCCAAGATCATCGGTCCGAGCGAAAACTCGCCGTTCTCCGCTCGCCGCGTCAGGTCGCGTCGATGGCCGCCGGCCGTATTGATCTGGCCACCACATGCAGGGACAAGATCAAGCTCTGTTTTCGGCGCTCAAGTCGGTGGGATCCACGGCGGTGACCTCAGGTTAACGGGGATTTCAGGACCCTACAGCGGATCGCTTAGCGCAGCACCAGCCGCAGCGCTTTCCGTGTCTCAGTCAACATGGGCAGATAACGTGCAGCCATCTCGGCAGCGGGCACATGGGCGGCGGGTGCTCCGATATTGATGGCGGCGACCACCCGGCCGCGATCGTTTTCGATTGGCACGGCGATCGAGCAGAGGCCGAGTTCCAGCTCCTGGTCAATCACGGCATAACCCTCGGCGCGGATGCGGCGAAACTCCTCCATCAACACATCCGGATCGGTCTTGGTTAGCGGCGTGTTGGCCTTGAGGTCAGAGCGTTCGAGAACATTGCGCGCCTCTGCCTCGGCCAGTGCCGCCAAAAGCACACGTCCCATCGAGGCGCAATAGGCCGGCAAGCGAGAGCCCGGCGACAAATTTATCGACATGACGCGCTTCTGCGACGCGCGCGCGATATAAACGACTTCCGTTCCATCCAGGACAGAAGCCGAAGCACTTTGTCCCGCTTTTTCCGAGAGTTGGTCGAGATAGGGTTGGATCAACAGAGGCAATGGCGTGGCGGACAGATACGCGTGTCCAAGCCGCAGAACCTTCGGCGTCAGCGTAAAGAACTTGCCGTCATAGTCGGCGTAACCGAGATCAGCGAGCGTCAGCAGACAGCGCCGCACCGTCGCCCGGTCAAGATCCGTTAGCTTGGCAGCGTCGGCAATGCTGAGCCTTGGCCGCGTCTCGCCGAAAGCCTCGATGACCTTCAGCCCTCGCGCAAAACCACTGACAAAGTCCGATTCCCGCATATCCCGCTCCTTAAAAGCCGAGTCGATTATGTGCGATATACGAACAAATGTCAAATAACGCACAAAATATTTGACGGTCACCAGATTTGAGCGCTTATTTACGGCGACCTAAATCCATTGAGGAGGAAAATGCCTTGGCGCGATTGACTTCGCTGGCGGAAGCCATTTCCGAAAACGTGAAAGACGGCGATACGGTCGCCATGGAGGGCTTCACCCACCTGATCCCATACGCCGCCGGGCATGAGATGATCCGGCAGAGCAAGAAGGATCTCTTCCTGATCCGCATGACGCCGGACATTCTCTATGACCAGCTGATCGGCGCGGGCGCTGCGCGCGGCATAAAGTTTTCCTGGGGCGGAAATCCCGGCGTCGGCTCACTGCATCGTTTTCGCGACGCCGTCGAGAACCAATGGCCGCGACCGCTGGAGATCGAAGAACACAGTCATGCGGCGATGGCCAACGCTTACGAGGCAGGCGCGGCCAACCTGCCCTTCGCGATCCTGCGCGGCTATATTGGCGCCGACCTGCCCAAGGTAAACCCGAACATCAAGCAGATTACCTGCCCTTTCACCGGCGAAATCCTGGCCGCCGTTCCCGCCATCCGCCCGGACGTGACGATCATCCACGCCTTGCGAGCCGACCGGAAGGGCAATGTGCTGCTGGAGGGAATTGTCGGCGTTCAAAAGGAAGCGGTACTTGGCGCCAAGCGCTCGATCGTCACGGTGGAGGAAATCGTCGACGAGCTTGCCCCACCCTCGCCCAATTCCGTCGTCCTGCCGTCTTGGGCAATCACGACCGTTGTCGAGGTACCCGGCGGCGCCTTCCCGTCCTATGCACAGGGCTATTATCCGCGGTCCAACGCATTTTACATCGCCTGGGATGAGATCGCCCGCGATCGCGACAGCTTCCAGAAATGGATTGAGGAAAACGTCATGAAGGCTGGTCCGCAAGACTTTGCCAAGCATGCAAAGAAAGCTGCGTGAGGAGACGACAATGACCGATTTCACCCCCACCGAAATGATGACCATCGCCGCTGCCCGCGCGCTCACGAATGACGACGTCTGCTTCGTCGGTATCGGCGCGCCCTCCGCCGCCTGCAACGTCGCTCGCCTCACCCACGCGCCCGATATCACACTGATCTACGAAAGCGGTACGGTTGGCACCAGACCGGACGTGCTGCCGCTGTCGATCGGCGACGGCGAGTTGTGTGAAACCGCCCTCTTCACCGTCTCGGTGCCCGAGATGTTTCGCTATTGGCTGCAGGGTGGCCGCATCACCACCGGCTTCCTCGGCGGCGCCCAGATCGACAGGTTCGCCAACCTCAATACCACGGTCGTCGGCCCGTATGCGCGTCCGAAGGTCCGCCTGCCCGGCGGCGGCGGTGCGCCGGAGATTGCCAGCAATTGCGGCCAGGTCTTTATCACGATGGCGCTTTCAAAGCGCGGCTTCGTCGAGACGTTGCCCTTTATTACCTCCATGGGCCATGGCGAGGGCGGTAACCACCGCGAACGGCTCGGCATGAAGACGAAGGGTCCGACACGCGTCGTCACAGATCTCTGCATTCTGGAGCCGGATCCGGTCACCAAGGAATTGGCCGTCGTATCGATTCATCAGGGCGTCGCACGCGAACAGATCATCGACAATTGCGGCTGGTCGATCAAATTCGCCGAAACGGTGATCGAGACGCCCGTGCCGACCGAGATCGAGCTGAAGACGCTGCGCGACATTAACGCACGCACGAAAAAGGCCCATCAGGGCGACAAGGAGGCTGCGTAATGGCTGACGCTTACATCTGCGACTATATCCGAACGCCGATTGGTCGGTTCGGCGGTGCATTGTCTTCCGTTCGGGCCGATGATCTCGGGGCTATCCCGCTGCGGGCTCTGATGGCGCGCAATACTTCTGTTGATTGGCAGGCCCTCGATGACGTCATCCTTGGCTGCGCCAACCAGGCGGGCGAGGACAATCGCAATGTCGCGCGCATGTCGCTACTACTGGCCGGCCTGCCGCTCGCGGTCTCCGGCACGACGATCAACCGGCTCTGCGGCTCGGGCATGGATGCAGTGATCACCGCCGCCCGAGCCATTCGTTCCGGTGAGGCGGAACTAATGATCGCCGGCGGCGTCGAAAGCATGTCGCGGGCGCCCTTCGTTCTACCCAAGGCCGAAAGCGCCTTCTCCCGCTCAGCCGAAATCCACGACACGACCATCGGGTGGCGCCTCGTCAATCCGTTGATGAAGAAGCAATACGGCGTGGATTCCATGCCGGAGACCGGCGAGAACGTTGCCGTGGACTACAAAGTCAGCCGCGAGGATCAGGACGCCTTTGCCGTCCGCTCCCAGAACAGGGCTGCCGCCGCACAGGAAAACGGGCGGCTGGAGCAGGAAATTACCTCCGTCGCGATTCCACAACGCAAGGGTGAGCCGATCGTGGTCGAAAAAGACGAGCACCCGCGCGCTACCACGATCGAGACGCTCGCCAAGCTCAGGGCACCCTTCCGCGAAGGCGGCTCGGTGACGGCAGGTAACGCCTCCGGCGTCAATGACGGCGCTGCCGCACTGATCATCGCTTCGGAAGCCGCAGTGAAGAAACATGGCCTGGCGCCGATCGCCCGCGTCATGGGTGGCGCTGCCGCCGGCGTGCCGCCACGCATCATGGGTATCGGCCCGGTTCCGGCGTCGCGAAAACTGATGGCGCGGCTTGGGCTGGAGGCGAGGGACTTCGATGTCATCGAACTCAACGAAGCTTTCGCGTCCCAGGGTCTGGCCGTGCTACGTGAACTTGGCATCTGCGACGACGATCCGCGCGTCAACCGCAACGGCGGCGCTATTGCGCTTGGCCATCCGCTCGGTATGTCCGGCGCCCGGATCACCGGCACAGCGGCGCTCGACCTGAAGCTGACGGGCGGCCGTTATTCGCTATCGACCATGTGCATCGGGGTAGGGCAGGGCATCGCGGTCGCGCTGGAGCGCGTCTGATGTCGTTTTGCACTTAATCGCAAGACGCTGCCTGCAAGAATTTCAACAAGATAGCCCGGCAGTTAATTTGAGACTTGGCACTTAATGTGAGATTTTGGGTATCCATGCGCGGAAGGCTGCGGAATGGCTCGCGCGCAGGCGCACTTGCTAAGCCGCCAGCCTGGCTCCGGTTCATTCGTTTTCCGTTCCGCTCGACGGCCTACCTAAAGGCGACTAGGGGCCATTAGGGCGCCGTCAGCTTGGAGAGCGGGCAGTCGCCGGGACTTTAAGAAGCCTCTTAGGATCGACGATCCCTCAAGCCTTCTCGGTGGCGCGGCAAACCCAACATAACCTTTGCCGCGGTCCACCATCGGGGCGCTCTGCATTCTCGTATCCCTTCATTCTTTGCCTTCTCGACGCCGGCCGGTTCAGCTCTTGTAGCCGTAGGCTGAACAAGAAACTCGATCCGTTTCATGAATGCGCTGCCGTCGAACCGTTTTGAGGTTATCAATGGACCATCGCCGGAAGGCTCTGCGTAGAAGAAAATCTCAAGATTGACCACTGGTATCGCGCGGATGCTGCGCAGCAGATCGATCTCCGGTCGCGTCGTTATGGCGAAGGAACAATGATCCGAACCGAGTGCATCAAAAGCCTCCGGAACCGTCGACACTGCGACGGACTCATGCCCCCGCTCAGCCAGTTTTGTGACAATCACATCGGCCGCCGCCTGGGGCAGAAATACAAGAATTTTCTTGGGGCGAACGGCTTCTATAAACATGGCGAGTTCCTCATACGGAGATGAAGAAAATCTAGCCTTTACCAGTGCAAGATTGTGTTTGGTTTTGTTTAGTTTTGTTGCGGGTGCCGCTTCACTCGTTAAAGTTTGACCGGGTTAGTTAGGCGGGATCCAATGTCCCATATATTTGTCGCTCACAAGCCCGACCCGTGTGGAAAGATATTTGAACTGCCAATGCGCCCAATCGGTCAGCCCGTTCGAAGGCGTCGTAGGACACCGAAACAAAACAAAATGGAATGCCACTCCCAATTTTCCGAACTTATAATTGCGGAAATGAAGGAACCGTCGATGTTTAACCTCGTTGCCTTGTCATCGCTTAGCCTCGCAATTTCATCTGGTTAGTCGCCTCTCTTCCGGCTCGGTCTTCGACCCAGAGTTTCCGCGCCCTTTGGTCATTGCTTTCAATGTCCTTTTCGGCGCGATCGTGTTGCTAGCGGTGTTTCAGATTGCGCTAGATGTGGTCTCACTCGCGATCATCCCATTCAAGGGAGGCTTCCCCTCTGCCCCGGCAGGTCTGCGATATGCCATCGGAGTTTTGGCCCTTGGCCTGTCAGCGTACGGTGTCAACCAGGCAATCAGAGTGCCACCGCTAAACGACATAGAAATTGCCATCGCTGGATTGTCTCCCGAATTTGATGGCTATCGGCTGATTCAGCCGACCGACCTTCACATCAGCCGTCTGTTCCCAGCCGCATGGACTAAAGAGGTCGTATCGAGGACCAATGCGCTCGATGCGGACCTGATCGTCATCACCGGGGACTTCATCGACGGTGACGTGGCTCACCGCAAAGACGATATCGCGCCGCTTTGGGGATTGAGGGCACGTGACGGTGTCTACGCAATTCCGGGGAACCACGAATATTTTTTCGATTACCAAGAATGGATGCGCCACCTCGAGATGTTGGGCATGCGGATGCTGTCTAACAGCCACTAGTCCTCAGGAGAGGCAATGCCGAGATCGTACTGGCGGGTGTGACCGACGTGTCCGCCCGCGGGCACAGCGCTCCACCGCCGGACCTCGCGGCGGCAATCAAGGGAGCTCCTGCGAACACCCCTATCCTATTGCTCGATCACCAGCCGATGATGGCCGAAAAAGCGGCCGCCTCTGGTGTGGCGATTCAGCTGTCGGGGCATACACATGGTGGCATGGTTCTCGGCCTCGACCGCTTGATCGCGCGCGCCAATGGAGGCTTTGTTTCGGGTCGATACCAAATCGGAGCCAT
Organism: Pararhizobium sp. LjRoot255; assembly: GCF_964252905.1. NCBI lineage: Bacteria > Pseudomonadati > Pseudomonadota > Alphaproteobacteria > Hyphomicrobiales > Rhizobiaceae > Pararhizobium > Pararhizobium sp. LjRoot255. Next base: position 992,574 of record NZ_CAXUPQ020000002.1, on the reverse strand, counting down.
GACGTTGTACGTAAACAACGGAACAGCCCTGTGGCCTGGATTCGCGTTAAGGCTCGGCGTGCCATCGGAACTGACCAGAATCACCTTCCGCGCGAAAACGAAGTGATTTGCAAGCTACCTGTCTGCAACATCTTTTGTACGGAAAATGACCGTTTTCTTGACACTGCTACGCATGCGCTCGTCAGGTTTAAAACCTCGGACGGAACTGTCCGGAAAACCTCTTGGAAATCAACGTAGAGAAAACGGTGCAGTTTTGATTTCCTAACAGTGATCTGGCCGCCTTGATGGGAGTCGAACTGGCGACCACGACGATTTTCCCAAGCTGCCCTTGAAACTTCGGCTCGCCGATGAGATCGGAGTGTCGGCGGAAGCGCTTTATCGAGAGCTGGCAAAGCGCGGCAAATCTTTTTCGCATAAGACTTCTTGACCTTGCCATGGTGGGAAGCCCTACATGTGAATGGTCGCAAATCATGGAGACCACCATGTACGAGTTCGACACAGAATATGACCTGTGGCCATTGCGTAAGCACGGTCGAAAAAGCAATCAAAGCAGCCGACCCGGAAGCGTCCGCTACCATCGATCTTTCGGCCAGGACTGCCAGGGTGCAGAGTAAGCTCGAACCGGCGGCCATCAGCGCTGCCATCGAAAAAGCGGGCTATCCGTCCAGCTTCAAACAGATTTGATTACCGTAGCGGGCCGCCAGTTTAAACAGGTGTCCCCATCCGTTTACGGTCACCGGGGCGACTCATAGGTCTGCGGCGACCGTCGATATGCTTGTTCACAACGGGGCGAGCAAAACCACGGGCCCTGCGGGGCGGCCCGCCTATAGGATGAATACGGTGCATGCATCTTGCACACCGGATCGATCCAGGCCGGGTCAGCCGACGGATCAAGCTCGATTTCATAGAGCGGGACTTCCCCGGCTACCGATCTAAGCGCCACCATTCCGAGGTCTCGCACTAGGATGCCTCCGTTGGCAGCCGCCTCGGCTATGGGCTGAGTGGCAAGCAATTGACCGGGTGATACCAGCGCGGCGATTCGTGCTGCAATGTTGACGGTCGATCCAAAGAGATCGCCTGCTCTGCGGATGACCGGCCCATGATTCAGCCCCGTTCGAGTGAGCGGTAGCCGCGATTCTTTACGGCATGCCTGCAACAGCGTTCCGAGTATCTGGATCGCTATAATGAGCGGATCAACCGCCACCGGCAGCGTCGAGTTGGCCCATGCGCTTTACGGAATTTACCGGCAGCTTCACTCCTCTACAGAAAGTCCGTTCACTTGCTGATGATCATCTTCTATTGCAGACGATAACTCAACCGCATGACGGTCCTGTCGTGTGCGGTGTTCTGACCCCCACCTTCAAACCGAATGGGAATCGATCGATTGCCCGATATTACGATCGGGCATACACTTGCTGGAGACCGGGGAAGGAGAAGACGATGGCCATATTCATGGATCGTCATGATCTCAAAGGATACAGCGCCGCAGACGTTGCCGAGGCACATCGGAAGGATCTCGAAGTCCAGGATGAGTATGGAGTGAAGTTCCTGACCTACTGGTTCGACCATCAGCGCGGCACTGCGTTTTGCCTGATAGATGCACCAGACAAAGAAACCGCTCAGTGCGTCCATCGCGTGGCACACGGCCATGTAGCCGGCGAGGTTGTCGAGGTAGCTCTTTCCGCCGTGGAGGCTTTTCTTGGCCGGATCCAGGATCCCGAACCTCTTGCAGGAAAATCACAAAATAAAGACTGCGCCCACCGCGCGATCATGTTCACGGATATAGTGGGCTCGACGGAAATGACCGCCCGCCTCGGCGACCGCATGGGCACGGAACTGGTCAGGGCACACGATTCCGTAGTCCGAAGATGCTTGAAAGAGTACAGCGGGAGCGAGGTGAAACACACTGGCGACGGCATAATGGCGTCCTTCGTGTCCACCACGCAGGCCGTTGATTGCGCCACCGCCATTCATCAGGGGTTCCACCGGTACAACCGAGGCAACGCCGAGCCGATACACATTCGGATCGGCATTGATTGCGGAGAACCCGTCGAGGACAGTAACGATCTTTTTGGCACGACAGTTCAGCTAGCTGCCCGCTTATGCTCAGCGGCCTCGACTGATCAGATTCTCGTATCGGAGAGTGTGTTCCGGAATCAGCACAGCAGCGCTACCTTTACGGAAACCGCACGACTGCAACTGAAGGGGTTCTCTATGCCGATACCTGCATTCGAATGCGCGTGGGCCGGACCGGTTGGCATCTGAGAGCGCGTTTCTCCTATCCCGTGGGAAGCGGCGTTCTCATGCCACGGCCTTAGTCCGGCGCGTCGACGCGAGCCGCTAGAATGCCCGTTGCGACGGCGCCGCCATCTTCGAGCTGGCCGGCGCGGCCCGGGAGTTAACTGGGGGCCGTGAGGTTGCCCATGCCAGCGAGCCAAGGATGAGCAAAGCCCGACAGCTTTCCAGACGCACCATGCTGGGAGCGGCGCTCGGCGCCGGCGCGTCGCATTTCGTGCCTGTCCAGAGCTTCGGCCAGGATCGCCCGCCGCTTCCGCCAGTCGAGGTCACCTTTCTCTTTGCTGCCGACATACATGCCTGCCGGATGGCAAGCGGCCTCAGTCCCAACTGCCAGGAAGAAGGTAAGACGGACGAAAACCTGCTTCGCCACATCGCCGCATTGAACGGCATAGCGGAATACAAGTGGCCGACAGAAATCGGCGGGCCGGAGACGGGACTTGCCGGTGCCGGCATGCCAATCGCGATCCCCGCGGGACTTGTCGTCGGCGGCGACATGACGGATGACGGAGGCGGCCAGATTGCCACGCCCGGCGAAGGCACCCAGCTCCTGCAGTTCAGCCAGCGCTACCAGCAGGGCCTCGGAGAGGATCGGGTGCATTTTCCGGTCTATGCCGGTCTGGGCAATCACGATCTTGATCAGGACGGGCCGACTCCGCATGTCGACTGGTATCGTCGTGAGTTGCGTGACTATGTCGAGTTCAACCATCGCCCTGGGGTCTTTTTCAAGCCGCCGGTTCCAGCGGGCAACTACGACCCTGAATCCGACCGCTATTCCTGGGATTGGGGCAAGTTGCATCTTGTCCAACTTCATCGCTTCGGCGGAGACAAAACCAAGGATGCCGTCGACAGTCTGCCCTGGCTGAAGCAGGATCTTGCGGCGTCCGCCGCAGACGGCCGCCACGTCGTGCTGTTCCAGCACTACGGCTGGGACCCCTTCTCGTTGGAAGATTGGGATTCGGAACGGAGCACCTTCGATGACGAAGGATCCGGTCTGCCGCATTGGTGGGGCGAAGCCGACAGACGCGCCCTGTTGGCGGCCATCGCCGGCTACAATGTGATCGGCCTCTTTCACGGACACCAGCATGAGACGCCGATGATCTACCGCGGCGACGGACTCGACCTCATCAAGCCGAAGGCGGCGTTCAGGGGGGCTTTGCCGTGGCACGCATCGCCGCCGGTTTTTTCGACGTGGTGCTCGGGGAAGCTGCCGACGGCAAAGGCGTCTTATTCACGCATGCCTTTAGCAAGACGATCCGCGCCGGCGGTCGATGAAGGTTTTCCGCTCCACTTGCGACGGAACGGTACGCAATGGGCGCGGACTGCCGCCGATCATCGCCGAAGGCGTCGAAACAACGGACCAACTGGTTTTCTTGACCCGTGAGGCGTCGCATCAAGTGGAGGCTACCCACTGGACCGTCCCCGTCCGATGCGACCCATTGAGCAGACGAGATCACCGCCAGCCAGCGCATCCCGATAAAACTGGGCAGCGTATTGGGCAGATTCAAGCGGTCGTCATGACACCAACAATGGGATTGTAATGAAAGTTTACGAACGTGCGTCGATCGACCGCCCGATGCTGATGGGGCGAGCACTCAGCTTCGACCGATGCCAGGATCGACCTCGTTATTCTCGCAACCGGCACGCCAAGCCTCTACACGCCGTTTGGCTTTCGTCAGGTCAAAGAAGCGACACGGGTTGGCGCAACAGCGAACACGACCAGGATATCGTCTGTTGTCCTTGGATCAGGACACGGATGTTGCGTTTCTCTGGGATATCTTTTTCCGCAGAAATCCGACTCCCCTGGTGGCGTCAACCTGCGACCATCCAGCACTGTTTATGTTGAAAGCGATTGAAACGCCCGAGATAGAATTGCTCCACCTGTCAGACCTTGATGCGGTCGTCGCGGTCAAAGGACGAAATGGACCGTCTATGACCCTGCTGGACATCGTTGCCCCGTCAATACCTTCTCTGGAAGAAATCGTTTCCGCGCTGGGCTACGCCGGGGTGCGGATTAACGTGCACCTGACGCCCGACCGTCTCTCTTGGGCGCCTCAGGAACAAACCCCTGTCGATAATGGGTACATGGTTCGCGGTTTCTTCGCACCTAAGGGGCGAGCCTTCATGCTATCCGACATGCGAATTTAGTCGCTTGGTTTCTTAGAGTGTCATTCCGCCCCCAGCCGGAACCGACCCCTTTCCCATTTGCTTATCAGGCGATACTGTATTTCCTTGGCGGAGGGGCAAGCGTGGAACGTCGGCTTACCACAATAATGGCTGCCGATTTGGTCGGCTATTCTCGTCTCATGGCGGCGGACGAAGAAGGCACCATTTCGCGGCTGCGCGATGCGCGAACCTACGTGATTGACCCGGCGTTTATGGAAGGCGGTGGCCGCATCGTCAAAACCATGGGCGACGGGCTCCTAGTCGATTTCCCATCGCCAGTGCTGGCGGTACGAGCGGCTCTTATAATGCAGCGCAACTTGATCTCGCGCGAGTCTCCTCAAAGGGAAGACCGACGTCTACGTTTCCGGATCGGTATTCATCTGGGAGACGTGGTGATCGATGGAGACGACATCCTCGGCGACTGCGTCAACATCACCGCGCGTTTGGAAACCATCGCACCTGCCGGAGGCATCTGCATATCTCGGGCAATCTACGATCATGTGCAAGGCAAGATAGAGGCTGGGATGACGTGGCTCGGGCCACAGTCCGTTAAGAACATCCCCGAACCAATTGACGTGTGGCAGGTCGAGGTGGACGGCACGGCGCCCAACCCGGTTCGGCTCTCTGGACAGGAACGTGCATCGATCGCGGTTCTCCCATTCCAGAATTTTTCTGCCACGCCCGATCAGGACTTCTTTGTCGACGGACTGGTCGAAGACGTCATCACGGAACTAAGTCGCTTTCGATGGTTGTTCGTGATCGCTCGCAACTCGACCTTCGCCTACAAGGGAACAGCCAAGGACGTACGCAAGATCGCCCGGGAACTTGGTGTGCGCTATGTCGTGGAAGGATCGGTTCGGCGGTCCGGTGATCGGTTGAGGATCACAGTACAGCTAATCGACGCGCTGTCCGGAGCACACATCTGGGCCGAGCGGTGGGATCGTCCGATCGCCGATTTTTTTGATGTGCAGGACGAGATAACGCGCCGGATTATCGCGGGCATCGAACCAGAACTGGGAGCGCACGAACGGGGCCTCGCCCTCGCCAAATCGACGGACAACCTTACTGCTTGGGAACTTTGTCACCGCGGCTTTGCTGAATTGCTTTCCTTCGAAGCAGGTTCTCAAGCCACTGCCGAGAAGTTACTTCGACAAGCGCTCGAACACGATTCAAATTTCGCACTTCCCTACGCCTATTTAGCTCGTCACCGATACGCACTCGTCCTTTGGGGGCGTGCCGCAGACGTGCCTGTCGCTGTCAAGGAAGGACTATCGTTCGCCACGAAGGCCTTAGAAATCGACAGGCGGAGCGATATCGCGTACGCGATGATGTCGCTCCTTCTTACGGTGGACGGGCGAGCGGTTGAGGCCGTGCCCGTCGCTGAACAGGGCCTCGCATTAAATCCCAACTACGCGTTTCTTCACTTCGCACATGGAATGGCAGCCGTGCGGCTCAGGGACTCCGATACGACGATTAGAGCCGCACAAAATGCCATCGATCTCAGTCCTCACGATCCGTCTATGTTTGCGTTCAAGACACTACTCGGTATTGGCTTGATGCTGAGAGGCGAGCCCGATGACCTCTCAGCGGCCCAGATGCATCTACGGCAAGGCGCGTCCTTCGAACGCACGACCTACTATCCATTCATTGGGGCAGCGTTGCTCGCCCTCAGGGCGGGCAATACCGATGAAGTGAGGATCTGGATCTCTGATGCTTTGAAGAAATTTCCAAACCTGAATGCGGAATACGTCCGAGAGGCGGCCCACCCTTTCTATGAAGGCAGTCCTTACTGCGACTACCTCGACAGGTTGATCGAGCAGGGGCTCCCCCCGGGAGAGAAGCGTCTGATCGAAGAATAATCGCGTCACTTAGAAGACTTCTGATCCAGCATCCAACTACACATTAGCCGAGGCGATCGAGCGCGTCGGCTCGGAGTGGCTGACCATGATACCCGAAGCAGCGCGGGTGCTGGAATACGAAAGCGAGCAGGTGTCGTTTGCCATTTAATTATGAGAATGCAGTGCCAATGACTTCAGTTATTTAGCGTGACACTTAATTTGAGAATGGGCATGTTTCGCAGGCTGATGAACTAGGCCGATTGACAAAGTTTGAAGACAGCAATTGTACGGCCATCTTGCACAACTTCGTGGAAAACGACCCATGGGACGTCGGCGGAATTGCGCAAGTTCCGCAGGAGATATTATGCGATCCGGCAAGCACAGACCGGGAACGCAGGTCGTTCGCTTCCACTTTTCGCCCAGGAGCGGATATCCCCGCGGGCCGCAATTCCTCCTACTCCCCAACGAACCGTCGGTTTTTTCTAGCATCCTAATGTGCATTTAAACGAGCCAACGCGTCCGTGGTTGAGGTCGAACACGTCGCCGGCCCCATTGAATGAAAGCGTGTGCTCGTCATAGGTGAACGACTTTGTTTCTGTGTCGATCTTACCGAGATGTACCAGGCGCCAGCCCTTGTCGGCCCTTTGGCGAATGCGAATTCCGTTCCTATGTCCGAGTGCGGTGCGACATTTCCCAGGCTTCAGGATACCTGATCATCGGGGATTGCTTGTTGAGGAAGATTGAGAACGCGTTGTTATTGTCCTTTTTCTGAGCCGTCACCCAATCCAACCAACTCGTCTTGAAGCCATTGTTCGTCGGGCAGTTCGGTCGGCCCGCCAAGACTTGTGCGGATGCTTCACCGCCGTAGCCGAGTAACATGCAAAACGTCAGAACGTGCGCTGCCTTCATCTAACTTCGTCCAAACTCTCATCGAGTTTAGCAGACAGGCAATGCTCAACCGCCGATGACGGCGCGAATATTCTCGAAGCTGGCTTGTGCCAACGCATGGCGCGGAACAATCACTGTCAGCGGTTTGCCCCAGTGCCAGGCAAAAATGGCATCCGGGAATAGCTGCAGGAGAACGGCATTGTCCCTGTCAAAGGGCGGATCTGCGATGTAGGCGGGCGCGAGCAATGCGTTCTCCTTGAGAAATCTCGCCCTATCGCTGGCGCTGTAATACATTGGCGCATTGAAGTGTTCCAGGGAAACCCACTCCCATCGGGGCAACCCTCCCATACCGTCGTGGCAATCAAGCGCTGCTGAAGACCAGAGCGCTTCAAAATGGGTACGCACCGGTTCAGGGAGCGTGAGCGGATGCAGTAAAGAAACCGGGCGTAGAAGTTCCGGCGGATTTCCAGGTCCGTCGACCAGCTATCGAAGCTGCCGTCCATGTCGATCAGGCTTCGCATTCGGACCTTGTAGTCCAGCTTTGCGGGTATTCCCTTGGATATTTCATCAATTTTGAAATCCATGACGACGATGCCGGCGACAAGCGCCCGCGCCTCATTGACGGAAGATTCCAATGAGGTGTTCGGTTTGCTCAATCGCTCTACCAGCGCATGCAACTCTTTGCGTGCGGTCTGTGCCGCCGCTGTGTAGCGTTGGGCCTCATCAAGTGTCCTTTCGCTATACTCAAGGTGCGCGCTTTGAAATGCGAGTGCTTGTGCCATCATGTCGTTGCGGCTGTTCAGCAGGTGAACACGGTTGGAGGCCGCAACGTCCAGCTTCTTCGAGATGAGTAGAATCTTGTAAGCGATTGCGAGAACTTTTCGTCGTAGGTCTTCAAGACTCGTAGCCTGCTCCAGCTCGTAGCGTTGCTCGCTGTAGGATTGGCCAAGCACCCTCGAAACGGCAAAGCCGACATGAAGGTCTTCGACATCGGCGAATTCGATGGCTGCCAGTTCGTCCGACAAACGCTGCCAATCAGCCGCGGAAAGAAGTCCACCACAGCGTTCGGCCGGCTGGGTGGCGGTGAGTGCTTCGAGCCTCGTCCGGGCAGCGCTATTCAGTGCGTGCGTGGCGGCGACTTCGTCGAGGCGGCGTTTGGCCACGGCATATTCGAATTGGAGTTGATCGACGTCACTTATGTCCGTCGGAGTGCCTGCTTGGTGGGCCTCGAACGCGGTGATCTGCGCGTGAAACTTCTCCAGAAGGTTATCGTTGCGCTGCTCGACTTTATCGAGCCGATCACCAAGCGCCTTGAAAAGTATTTCCACGCCTTCCCAAGTCAGCGGGTTTCCCGCCTCGCCCCCCGGCCAGCGACGCAGAGAAGGTCGCGGACGGCCTTGTTCGTCCCAAGCCCTCATGCCGATAATAGGCTTGTAAGATTCTTGCGCTCACCTTTCCTTCTCGTAGATAGCGATTGGCCATCGCGGCAACATGACGGGGGCATTGCCTGAGAGGTTCTTAGGGTGGTTTCGAAGCCACTCGACCTTCCCGATAAAGCGCTGTGCCCGTTCGGGACCGAGATCCATCGTGTGCAGCACCTGAACCGTGAAGGACCGCCCGTAATCCGTCTCCACGGGCGTGTGCCCGATGAAAAACAGCAGCCATCCCTCTCGCGGGCCAACCCCGCCCCATAGTTTCGTGGGAAACGCACGGCAGTCGAGTTGCGCCACGAAAATCAGCGGCTCACCGTCCGGTCCGACAGGCCAGGCGTAATAGGAGGGCATCTTCGGCTCTCCCCCATACCAACCTTGTCCTGCTTCTCCTCGGACCACGGGAATTTGCTTGACGATGCGCGCCTCGGTGCGGAACTGTTCAAGTTTGAAAAAATCCTCATCTCCATAGGCGAGCATGTTGGCTCGGAGGAGAGCGGCTGTCGGCGAAACGGAATTCTCATGGCAGCTCCAAGTCTTTTCGATCGGAATGACGGGGCACGCGCCCGTTTCGGATGACGTCAATTTTCGAGGAAGGCTTCATCTCCTGTAGCCCATCCAAGCCTGAGCCGGGCACCGTTGCTCAAAGACAGCCCAACTGCGCGGTCAGGTGCAACGTCCAGGTCAAATAACCGGGTGAACGCGGTGAAATCGTTGAACCACATCCTTGTGCGCGAGAATGAATGCACGATCATCGCCGCCTCGTCCGTTTTGAAGCGCTTCGCTTCAATCACCGCTGACGCGGTGCGGTGCAGCAGCTGATAGCGGATATGTGCCGGTGGCGTCTCTGCCAAACCAAGGACATCGCAGATATGGCGCATCCTCGCCAACTTGCCGTCAGACGGGGCTGTCAGCCACTCCCCGACCGTCGGTCCGAAAGGCTCATTCACCTTCCCTTCGATCGTCGCCGCGCACGTTGCGCCGCCGTGCCGGATCAACGCGAAGATATCATTTTGACTATCGCGGTTGCCGCCGAGGAGCGGAACCTTATGCTCCGGAAGGGCAAGCAATAACTCCGTCGTATCGGGGAACATCGCTGCGATTTCCGGAGGCAGACCATCGCTCTGTTCCCAACAGTGCGCGAGCGTTTTTGCCGAAATACCGGTGCGCCACTGTTTGTCAGGTTCTGCAAGAAGCTGCTGCCAGGCTGAAGGGCCCAGGCTTGGAATATAAATCCTGTTTCGCTTCAAGTTCTAACCCCATCCAACCTGGCGCACGCAGCGCGTTCATTTCCCCGAGTCGCGCATGTTACGGCGTCGATATTTTGAGTGCACCGCGCGAGGCGGGTGTTTCGATTTGTTCGAGGTGCCGGGCGGCTGCAACCGATTGTCCAGCCAGCCAAAAAGAGCAATCGCACCAATCATCAGAATGGCGATGGCAGCTCCCTTGTGAGAATATTGGACGCTCCTGGAACCGCCCCCGCCCCTATGACGCGCTAGCGAAGTTTCCGGAACGAAGTAGAGAAGCGGGGCGAGCAGCAGGGCCCGACGGCTTGATTGAAAAGGCCCCCTCCGCATCCGATGCTCCCGTTGAAACCGCGGCCAGCCGCAGCTGATCATGTCGCAGCGATTTTTCTGCCCTTAATCGTAAACACGCATTTTTGTCAGCGGAAGCTGAACAATCGGATTACGCTAGTACCCCTGAATGCCCCTTGAATTCGAAGGGCTGCATGCCGAGCTGCGCGCCACTATCGTGTATGTGACCCATGACCAGGTCGGGGCGCCCGTGGAAGACTAATCATCGAATCGGCCTGGCCGCGCCGCCGAGGGGGATGTGGTCGAACAGCATTGAGTAGGCAACACGGCGCCGGGACGACGTCCACGTAGCGGCCAGGATTCCAAGACGTCGCGCGACTCTTTCCACCATGCCTTGGCCATGCCTCTCCTCTTTGATGGCGCGCGATCCTTCACAATCTGATTGTGCGCAAGTAGGCTCCTGACCAGCTCGGGCATCGGCGTGGAAAGCGAAATGAATTACGGTGATATTGCGCTTCTCGGTATCGACGTCGGTTTTTCCAAGTCTCGTCCGACCACCGGTATCGCGTGGAGCGCAAACGGCACTTTCGGAGCGGCGAAGACCCACACGGACTGGGACAGGCGACGGCAGCACCTGCCCGCGGTAACGACATACTCGGTAATCGCGATCGACGGACCGCTGGTGCCGGCAGGATCACCGGATCGACTCGTCCGGATGTGCGAACAGACCTTGGCCCGCGGTGCATTTCAGAAAAGGTGCAAGCCAGGTTCGAGTCATTTCGGCACCGGCCTACAATTGAAGCGGGCCGCGCTCGAAACCGCGGAACAGATCAAGCATCTGACATCGGCACCTATGTTCGCGAACGCTGTTTTTGGCGATGTTGCAATCGTTGAAGCGTTCCCCAACGGCTTCTTGGGCGTCCTTATGCCTGAGCAGACCTTTGGGACAGTCCAGATCTTGCGAGGCAAGAAATTCGACTGGATGTATGAGCACGTTGTTGAAGCCGGCAGGCTCGCCGAGTTGATGGCTTTTGTCGGCTGGGATGCACAGGAGCTGCTGCGCCGTATGCAGACCGAACGGGATCATGAAAAACGGGCCGCATACATATGTCTGCTGACTGCGGGGTGCGCAGTGGCCGGAAAGGCGGAAGTCATTGGCAACGTGGCAAGCGGGTGGATATGGTTACCCCCAACAGATCTGTGGGCATCTTGGGCGCGAGCTGCGCTCGATCAGAATCTGCTGAGAGCCGCATAGCCAACGATTTGTGACTCGCGTTGCCTTCGTCGGGATGCGACTCTAGGAACGCAGCGTTTCGATCGGCACCCCTTGAACGATGCCTCGACACGAGCTGCCGCCAGCCAGCCACTCCAGTTCATGCGGTTAGAGATTGGTGGATTTCCTCGCCTGCATCGGTCTCCATCTTGGCGAAAGCGACTTGGTTCGCAACGCCGTTGTTTTTTGCTCATGCCTTCCTCCACTGGCATTGTTATTCATCTGTCTGTTTAATCAGGGTTTCGATTTCCTGCCGTGTCTTCCTGTCCCAACTATTTGCGGGTTTTAGGCACCATCGGCCGGCCTCGTCGGGACAGCGCCATCGCGGTGAGGCTGCACGGCTGAGGAAGTCGAGAGCGGCCCAGTAGTCGTCAAACGATTCTTCCTGTTTGTATTTGGCGCAGGTGACGTGGAAGCGGCCATCATGCAGCGTATGTTCCGGCGAAAACCAGCTTCCGTCCTTCGCCATCGGAACCACACGGGATCGCCGTCGATGAAGTCCTCCTGATCGGGACGCAGGAGAGGCAGGTCTTCTTGGAGGTGCCAAATTGACGGGCGATAGTCGGGCCGCGCTTCCAGCCAAGCGCGGTCTGCGATACTGGCATGCACGCCATGCCACCATGGAGATTGTCGAGCCCATCGCAACGCCGTCGACAGTCGCGTTTGGAAACCACGTCACCATCAAGCGCGGCGGCAAGGCCAAGCAGCTTCACACTGTCGGCGAGGATGAGGCCGATCCGGCGGCCGGTGCAATTGCCTGGACATCGCCTCTTGCGCGAGCGCTGGAGGGGCAAGCCCCGGCGACGTCGTCGAGTTCCAAGCCGCGGGAGACGAAGAGGAAATCATCGTCCTGTCCGTTACCGGAGCTTAGAGGCGTCGCCAGGACGCCTGTGGTGCTTCGCCTTTGTCCCGGCCACGCGCGACCTGTGAGTTCCCGAGAAAGAGCGTTTGCCGCTAGAGCGAAGAAAGGCGTGTTTCGTCGATTTCGTGCTCGTAGAGCTGGTCCATGCTCAACGAGGCGACTGCTGCAAACGGAGCCTGGTTCCTCACGCGGCCGTCGCCTAGGATGACGATGTCGTCGCAGAACGAAATCGTGCTGCGGTGGTGGCTGATCACAATGGTCGTGCGGCGACCGGCCCTCGACCTCAAGGTCTCGACGATTGCTGCTTCCGACAGGCCATCCATGGCGTTTGTTGCTTCATCGAGAATGAGGACTTCGGGATCCCGCACCAAGGCTCTCGCCAGCGCTATCCGCTGGCGCTGCCCGGCCGACAGACTTGCGCCGCGATAGCCGACGATCGTTTCGTAGCCTTGAGGGAGTTTCTCGATAAATTCGTGCGCCTCTGCAAGCCGGGCGGCATGTTCCGCATCGGCTATTGAAGCGATCCGACCATAAGTGATGTTCTCCAGAATAGTGCCATCCACCAGTTCAAGATCCTGGCTGGCAAGGGCAATCTGGCTTCGCCATTGGGCCGGATCGATTGTGTTCAGAGGCATCCCGTCGATCAGAATTTGGCCCTGATCGGGCTCAACAAACCGGCACAGGAGATTGACGATCGTCGTCTTTCCCGCGCCCGATCGACCGATGATGGCTGTCGAACAGCCGCTCCGGACTTCAAATGTTGCGGCCCGCAGCACGCCAGGCCGTGCGTCCGCGCCGGGGTACTTGAACGTCACGCGGTCAAATTTGATCTGTTGACGCAAGGCCCGGGCCGGTTCGTCGCCTGCCGGCGGTGGCGGCTTGTCCGACGGGTCCAACAGCCATCGCACCTCTTCCAAAGAGCCGCTCCAGCCCTGTATTTGGCTCCACGCCAGCTGCAGGGCGCGGATATGCGGCTGCAACCGATAGAGAAGGACGACGAACGCCACAATAACGGGAAAGGTCACTCCCAAAGTCCATGCGCTCACGACCGCCGCCAGAAAGAGAGCCGAGTGCAGCACTTCGGTCAGTGGCGGCAGAGCGCCCTGCCGGGTTTGGAGGACGAAGCCTGCTTTCCGAACTGCGTCCGATGCGGTGTCGAAGACGGCCTTTTCTCGCGGCTCCTGTCCGAACACGCGGATGAGCCGCCCGGCGTGAACGAGGTGGAGCATCCTTGCGGCAAGTTCACTGTTGAGCGATGTGACATTGCGGCTCGGATTTTTGAGGGTTGCCGACAAAAGCGCGTGTGCGAGTTGAACGATAACGAGCCCAAGCGCGACGCACAACGTCATCTGCCAAGACAGGAGCAGCAGGAAGCCGAGCAGAATGACGGCGGCCGATGCGTTCACGATTGCACCAAGGACTGTCTGCATCGCATCCGACGCGCGCCAGGACTCGTTGGAAATAATGTTCAGCAATCGCCCCGGGCTTTGTTGCAGGAAAAACGGGTAACCAACCCTCAACAGCTGATCGGCGAGCGCGCTTCGTATGGCATCGCTGGCTTTGCCATAGATGAAATTGGTAAGGACGGTATTCGCAAAGGCGAGAATGTTCTTCAGGGTAATCAATGCAAGAACGGCAACGGAGATCACCATCAATCGTTCTCCATCGTCGAAGCCCGACCCCACCTGTTCAAAGAGGGCAGACAGTCCGCTTGCGCCCGCGCCGTCCTTCTGACCGGCAATGATGCCGAGCATTGGAATGATGAGGCCGATGCCTGCGCCTTCAAGCACGGCGCTGCCCAGCCCCAGAGCAACGACAGCCGCAAGCAGGCGCCTCTGTCGTCCAAGTGTGCTGCGCAGTACCTCAAAGCCCGGCAGGAGGAATTTCAACATGATCGATATCACCTCAGCGAACGAGCCGCCTGTTTGATCTGGGTTACTTCCGGGGGCCGCGCCCGTCTGGTTATGGCAAGGCGCGCGAACTTGGCCGCTCCGAGCAGATTCATGAACACGATCGGCCAGTGGGACAGAGAAACCTCAGGATCGAACCGGGGGCCGCCAAAAAGTTCCCGCCACGCTGACCTCACGGACCAGCAAAAATGGCGAAGCAGCCAGGGAGCCTTGAGGATGTGTTTCAGGCAAAGCGCCCCATTCCCAAGGCTGTAATCTCTGTGAAGCCTTTCGATTGCCTCGCGTGTGTTTCGACCATGATAGTGAAGGACGGTCATGTCGGGAACATATTCAATCGGGATGCCGAGTTGAAAAGCCCTGACCAGGTAATCCGTGTCCTCGGCCGACTTCAGGGAACTGCCGGCCCCAAGCCGTTCGTCGAAATGGCCGACCCGGAGTGCAATCTCACGATGCATCGTCATGTTGCAGCCCAATATGAAGCCGCCAGGATGGACATCTTGGGTAAACCGCTCGCGCCTCTGCGACCGCTTGATTGTGAAGGGGAAATCGAGCGAACTGCCGAGTTCGACGCGACCGCCGCGGATGATGCAACGCTCGCCGGTCGCGTAATGCCGTTCCAAATCCTGCAGGTAGCGACAGTCGACTTTGCAATCGTCATCGATAAAAACGAGTATCCGGCCGCGCGACCGTTCCATTCCTGCATTGCGGGCGGCGGCCAGGCCCGGGCGCGGCTCTGTTACAAGCGTAATCGCAATGCTTAACGTCGCGGCGATATGGATCAACCGTTCGGCCGTGTCGTCCGTTGAACCGTTGTCGACCACCACGAGCTCGCTCGTGACCGTTGCATGAGACCGGCAGGCTTCCTCAATCGACTTGATGCAGGCCTCCAGTGCCTCGGCGCGGTTCCTTGTGCAGACAATGAAGCTTGCCAGCGGTTCGCGTCGCTCGGCAGGTGATGGAGCGGCAACATTGGCCCGGGTGCACTCTTGGACGATTTTGGGACGTTCCGGAGCCATACTAACCAAGACCATGCTGCGGTAACACGGTGGCGGCAGGCACGGACGCAAAATACCGCGATAGCGCATCGAGCTGCCTGGCCGCCGCAATTGAGAGACGACTGCACCACGGCGCGTAAGCACCTGCGCGCAGGCCGTATCGCTCCCGGCGTCGAATGAGCCCCCATTTCCCGGTCCGAGTCAGAAACTCATGCGTCAGCCGAGGCTGCTCCGCGTCGTTGATGAGCTGATAGAGGAAATAGAAGAAACACAGGGCGCCGTCCTCATAGCTGGACTGCGCCGCTCTGGGGCGAGCGGCGATTTTCGCTTCCAGCGTCAGAACGAATTCAGCCGCACGTCGTGTGGTATCGGGCGTTACCGCGACACCGACGTCGCGCAGGGCATCGAGATCGTCGATAAGAGATTCACGCTCGAGGTTCTCCGCGACAATCTTCAGATGCGTCTGACGCATCAACCGCTTATGCTTGTTTGTGACGCTGTGGTCGTGGATGCGATAGGCGACCAGGCTCTCATCGATCATCGCCGCGGGAAAGCGGGCGGTAATCCGTCGGAACAGATCGAAATCCTCCGCATGCACATAGCTCGCGTCGTAGACCAACATGTTTTGCGGGATGACCCGCCGGTTATACATCACGGTTGAGTGCATGAAGATGGTGAAGAACATCGACAATATGTGCCAATTTCCCGACTGGTAGATCGGATTGGGCGTGCCGCGCACCATTCGATTGCCGACAAGGCGATCGACGCCCGTGCCGCTGATCGCAAGCTGAGGCTGTTGCATAAACAATGAAACCTGGCGGGAAAAACGCGCGGGGTAGGCAATGTCGTCGGCGTCCATCCGGGCGATAAAGTCGCCCTTGGCGATGGCCAAGCCCTCGTTCAATGTCGCAATAAGGCCCCGGTTCTCCCGGGAGACAATGGAAATACGATCGTCGGCCTTTCGATACTGCTGCAGGATTTCCAGCGAGCGGTCGGTCGAACCATCGTCGATCGCAATGACCTCCAGACGATCATGATCCTGGCGCAGGATGCTCTCGAGCGACGCAGCGAGATAGGGTTCGCCATTGTAGACAGGCAGCAGGACGGAGACCAGTGGAACGGACATGCTTCAGCTCGCGTGTTTATTGAAGATCGGAGGTTTGGAAAGCATCGCCGCGATTGGCGCGTGCATGAATCACGGACGGTTGGTCGCTTCTACCGTGACCCCAGTCGACCGCGTTGCCAGCATGCGCGAACGATGGGCGGTGGTCTCGAGGGACGACGTAGGGGAAGTGGCGCTTGAGCAGATTAAGCCGCTTTTCAAAGACCGACCAGGAGATGGAGGCAAGCAACACTGTGGCTGCGCCTGCGACCACAAACCGTCCGGGACCCTGCTGCGAAACATCAACGGGAATCCAAGGTTGAGCCTTGACCACCAGAGAGAGCACGATCGGGTGGAAAAGATAGACGCCGTAGCTAATGCGCCCCAGTGCCGTTAATGGAGAGAGCTCGGCCAGCCGGCCGAGATAGCCTCCGACCCCTGCTGAACAGCATCCCACAAGCATTGTCAGCGGCAGAAGGGGCAGAACCTCCATGCCGATCCAGGTCGCCCAATCAAGCGTCGGGGTCATCGGTGTCGATTGCAGCCACAACAGGATGACGAAGGCAGCAGCAAATGGCATCCAGCTGAGCCGCATCCATTGCGGCCAGGACGGGCTTCTCGTTCGATAAGCGGCCAGCAGCGCCCCCGATGCGAGCGCGTCCATCGACGCTGACGGGAGCAGATCACGCATCAGAGAAGGCGTCCCGGTCACGGGCCAGCAGAAGCGGTATGCCAACGAGCATGCGATAACGGCGATGCAGATCCGCTCAATCAGGTGGCGCGGCGCCAGCAGGATCACCAGCGGCCAGACGATATAGAACTGTTCCTCAATGCTCAGGCTCCATGTGTGACATAGAACCCAAGGAACCCACTCATCCTGCAGGGCATACCAGAAGTTCGAAAGATAGAACGCGTGCCACATCAGGTTGCCTCGGGCGCCTTCGAGATTGATAACCCAGATGAAGCCCAACATGGCGAAATAGGGAGGAAATATGCGCAGTGCGCGACGTATATAAAATGATTTCAGTGCAGTAGACGGTTGATACCGGTCGGCGCAGCGCGCATCCAAAAGGAGCCGAGTTATCAGAAATCCGCTAAGCACGAAGAACAGTCGTACGCCGAGGTGACCCCAATGGGACCCGTCAGTGGCGAAAAAATGTGCGTACAGCACCATCGTGACTGCAACGGCTCGCAGCCCGTCCAACTGCCGGTCGCGTGTATTCGACATAGACACCCCTCGGCAATAGCCTTCGTCTGCCACTCTCCTTGCGGGTGCCAGCTCCCCATCTGTTCTCGCCTTCTGCATCGTTTTTGGCGTCACAAGTGTGACATATGAAGCGGTGAGGCGGAGCCCAGACTGTAAGCGTGAATTCGGCCAAACTTTGACAGCGACTGTTTGATCAGCAGATTGCGTCACAGAATCGACGGCTGGCCTCTCAACGGTGGAGCGCAATCTCAAATGCAATTTGATGCACAGGTGGGGTAACGCCGGGTGCCGGGCGCGACCCGATTTATTCATTTTTGCAGCGTTTTCGGATAGTTGTCGCGGGCCAATCATTGGTGTTGGTCAAAAGCTCTTTTCTTTTTCACCTCGTCCTCCGAGACGCTCCGCGCTCCCTTCCGAGCAATTGCAAGCGTGCCGAATAGAAATCGGCACGCCTTTTGGGCCGGCGATGCGAGCCGCTTTCACACCAGTCCAGGCACGACGAATACCAGCCAGGCAACGACCGGGCCGATAATCGCAATCAAGGCGCTGTAGATCAGCAACTGCCGCAGCACGTGCTCGCGCTTGTCATCCGGCGCATTGGCGACGACGAGGGCGCCGTTGGTGGAGAACGGGCTGGTATCGACGATCGTCGTTGAGATCGCGATCGCCGCCACGACGCCGACGGCGCTGATGTGCCCTTGCAGGAGGAATGGAACAGCGAGCGGGATAATCGCGCCGAGCAGCGCGGTCGAGGATGCAAAGGCCGAGACAATAGCACCTGTGAAGCAAAGCAGGAGGGCCACCAGCAGCGGCATGCCGAGACTGGATATGCCGTTCGCCACATAAACGACCGTACCGGCTTTCTCCATTACGCCGACATAGGTGATGATGCCGGCGATCAGCAGCACGGTCGACCAGCTCACCTTGTCGATCGCCGCTTTCTGGGTCTTTGGCGACAGCAGCGCGAGTACGACGGCGACGGTCATTGCGACGAGGCCAACATTGAACTTGAAAACCAGGGCGCCTATGCCGAGCGCCGTCAAGCCGATCAAGGTGGTCATTCTCTCGTTGTTCAGGCGCAACGTCGTGGCAGTGTCAGCGGCGGTCCCGTAGGCATGCTCCCTGATCGGTTTTGCAGGTGTGCCGCCATGACCCCTGATCGACGCCGATACGCCTTCGGGATGCAGCTCTGGCAGGGGGCCGGATGATGCCGGTTTTTGTTTCATCACCTTTGCGCCGCCGAAAACGAAGAAGACCAAGACGGCG
Source organism: Pararhizobium sp. LjRoot255 (assembly GCF_964252905.1). NCBI lineage: Bacteria > Pseudomonadati > Pseudomonadota > Alphaproteobacteria > Hyphomicrobiales > Rhizobiaceae > Pararhizobium > Pararhizobium sp. LjRoot255. The sequence goes on along the minus strand of NZ_CAXUPQ020000002.1, from coordinate 973,807 downwards.
ATCGCCAGGTTGAAGAAGAAACTGGAGAGAAACAGGGACGTCGGAGCGAAAGGCAGGCCGGCCTTCTCAACGATCTGGTTGGTGATGCCGCCATAGATGCTGATCGGCGAAAAACCGCCCGCCTGCGCGCCGTGGATCACCATCAGCCCCATCATGACCGGATGAATGCGGTACTGTACGGCAAAGCTCAAGGCGACGGGTGCGAGGATGGCGACCGCAGCCGGCCCAAGAGCACCGAAGCCGGTAATAATGGCGGCGACGAGAAACATCACCCAGGGAATCAAGCCGATCCGCCCGCGCACCAGCCGGACAGCACATTCGACGAGCCAGTCGATGGTGCCGTTGATCTGCGCGATGGCGAAAAGGTAGGTGACGGCGACGAGCGTCAGGAACAGATCACTCGGAAAGCCTGCGAATATGTCGCTGGTTTTCATCCCGATAATCATCGAGCCGAGCACGAAGGCGCCGGCGAATGCCAGTGCACCCATGTTGATTGGCTGGATCGTCGCGATGATGAACATAGCGACGAGCAGCCCTATGGACAGTAATTCAATACCCATGATTCCCCTCCCTCCGACGCCTCCGGCGCCGTAGTTGTTGTTGTCAAGATTGATACGGGATGTCGACGCACCCTCCTCCCAGAGGGCGCGGTCGCTTTACGGCCCAGCGTACAGATCGGCGTATTGCTGCCGCAGGATGTTCTTCTGAACCTTACCCATCGTGTTGCGCGGCAAGTCCTCGGCAAAGATGATGCGCTTGGGCTGTTTGTAGCGCGCGAGACGGTCCTGCAGTGCGCTGACAATGGCCTTTTCATCGAGGACGACACCGGGCTTGCGCACGACGATGGCCGTCACGCCTTCGCCGAAATCGGGATGCGGCACGCCGATCACGGCGCTCTCAACCACCCCCTCGATCTGGTCGATCTCGCCCTCGACCTCTTTCGGATAGATGTTGTATCCACCCGAAATCACCAGGTCCTTGCCGCGACCGACGATGTGCACATAGCCGTCGCCGTCGATCTTGCCGAGATCGCCGCTGATGAAGAAACCGTCGGCTGTGAATTCGGCTGCGGTCTTTTCCGGCATGCGCCAATAGCCCTTGAAGACGTTCGGCCCCTTGATCTCGATCATGCCGGTTTCTTCAGCCGGCAGCACGGCGCCGGTGGCGGGATCGGTGACACGCACCGTCACGCCCGGCAGCGGGAAGCCGACCGTTCCGGCAATCCGTTTCCCCTCATAGGGGTTCGATGTGTTCATATTGGTTTCCGTCATGCCGTAGCGCTCAAGGATCGCGTGACCGGTGCGTGCCTGAAACTCGGTATGCGTCTCGGCAAGCAGCGGCGCCGAACCGGAAATGAAGAGGCGGATGTTGGCGACCGCCTCTTTGTTGAGGCGCGCGCTTTGCAGGAGGCGCACGTAGAAGGTCGGCACGCCCATCAGCATCGTTGCCTGCGGCATCAGTGAAACCACCTCGTCGGCGTCGAATTTCGACAAAAGGAACATCGCGGCGCCGGCAAGCAGTGTAACATTCGTGGCGACGAACAGCCCATGCGTGTGAAAGATTGGCAAGGCATGAATCAGCCGGTCGTTTGCGGTGACGCGCCAATAGTCGCGCAGGGTCAGGGCGTTCGAAAGCAGGTTCCCATGCGTGAGCATAGCCCCCTTGGAGCGTCCCGTCGTTCCCGACGTGTAGAGGATCGCAGCAAGGTCGTCTGCGGAGCGCGAGGCATCGATAAAGTCGGCCGGCTCATCGCGTGCAAGATCAAGCAACGAGCCGGTGCCATCAGCGTCGAGCGTTTCGACGATGGCACCGTGAGGCTTCGCGATTTTCTCGACGCCACCCCGAGCGACCGACGAAACGACCACCAAGCGCGGTTCTGCATCGCCAATAAAATAGTCGAGCTCAGCCAGCGTATAGGCGGTGTTGAGCGGCAGGTAGACCGCGCCGCTGCGAAGGCAGGCGAGATAGAGGATTAAGGCCTCGGCACTTTTCTCGACCTGCACCGCAACGCGGTCGCCCGGGCGAAGGCCGAGCGTGTCCATCGCACTGGCAATGCGACCGGAAAGAGCGAGCGCGTCATGGTAGGTCCATGTGCGACCGCTATCGGTCCTGATGAACGGTGCGTCACCGGGCGCGGCAGCCCGTATGGCGTCGGAAAGATGGTTGCTCACTTTCGCCCTCCTCCAAGCGTTGAGTTCATGATGTGTGCGAATGGCCGGGAGCCTTGTAGGCCATTGCCCCCGCGGCGGCTTTCGTCGTTCTGGTTGAGCAAGCTTTTGACGGCCGGCGAAGCAATCACTTCGCCGCGCTGCGCCAATGCCTCGTGGTTGGCCACGATGTCATCGAGCTTGTAGAGATAGTTGACCATCAGGCCGTGTGCCTGCTGCATCGCCTTGGTCGAGCGGTCGCCAAGAAAATTCAGTCTTTCCAGTCGAGCGCCGTTGCCGAGATGGAAGCGGGCGACCGGATCGACCGGGCGGCCCTCCGGTGTCCGCTCGGTCAGGAAATAACGCGCCGCGAGCGGCAACAATACGCGCTCCACCTCGATCACCGTGCTCCCGTGTTCGGCCCAGTTCGGATCATCGAGCAGCATCAGTGTTTCGCGGATCGCATCTGACAGCAGCCGATCAGCGGCCGCGGCGCGCGCCTTGGCAAGCCAACGGGCGAAGCCCGGAACCGGCGACAGCGTGACGAAATTCTTCAGGTCGGGCAGATCTCTGCGCAGATCGTCCACGACCTGCTTGATCAGAAAGTTACCGAACGAGATTCCCCGCAGGCCATCCTGGCAGTTGGAGATCGAATAAAAGACGGCCGTCGTCGCCTCGTCGGCATTGATCTGCTCCCTGCCCTCATCCAGCACATCTCCGATCGCCCTTGGTACGGATCGTGTAAGCGCCACCTCAACGAACACAAGCGGCTCGTCGGCCAATCGAGGGTGAAAGAAGGCAAAGCATCGACGGTCGGCCGGCGCCAAGCGACGGCGCAACTCCTCCCAGCCGGCGATCTCGTGCACAGCCTCGTATTTGATGATCTTTTCAAGGATATAAGCCGGCGTCGACCAATCAATAGGTCGCAGCGTAAGAAAGCCGCGATTGAACCAGGAGCCGAACAGATGTGCGAAGTCGGCGTCAAGCGCATGATATTCTGCCGATTGCTCTTTCGAAGCAAGAAGCTGTTGCCGCATCCAGACGAGCTTGGCGGTGCCGTTCGGGGCGTGATTTAATCGGCGCAGGAGCTCCTGTCGCCGCGGCTCGGCCGCCTGGTGGAGAGCAATGACCGCGGAGGAGCTTTTGTCAGTGCGGTAATTTTCAATCGCCTGGTCGAGCTTGGTGGAATCAGGCCCAAACTTTTCATGAAGCATATGAAGGAATTTCTGCGCACCCTCGCTTTCGAGCGCCCCCCAGCGCTCGAGTATTTCGGCAGCAATGGCCATGCCTGAAGCTTCGCCCCGGCTCGATAGCAGCATTTCACAGAGCGTTTGGAGATCGACTTCGGCCGCGACCTGAGTGGTGCGCGAGCCGGAAAACAGAAGCTGGCGTCCGCGATCCGTGATGCTCTGTATCATGTCGGTGAAGAAGGAAGCCTCAGACATGCCATTCTCCTCTCTTCTGGATGATCGACCAGGATGCAGGGACCGGACCACTTCCCCTCGCCGGGTTTCACCGGTAGTATGTAGATTGTCATGTTTCGTACACGACGTCAACTATCGTGTATACAAGAATAATGCTCATGTATGATGGAATAGAGACGAATGTCAGAAAATGTCGGCCGGTGGCTTCGCGATGAAATTGAAAATGCAATTCTTTCCAACGAGTTCGCGCCTGGCGCGCGCTTGGACGAAATGGTGCTTGCCAATAGGTTCGGAGTCTCGCGAACGCCGGTGCGGGAAGCTCTGATGCAGCTTGACGCCATTGGTCTGATTGAGATCCGTCCGCGCCGAGGTGCTGTGGTTATCGATCCGGGGCCGCACCGCATCTATGAGATGTTTGAGGTTATGGCGGAACTCGAGGGGCTGGCCGGGTCGCTCGCCGCCCGACGGCTGGACGAGGACTCTCGAGAAGCGATCACGGTCGCCCACAGACGCTGTGAGCTATCAGCCGGTGCCGGTGACAGCGACGCTTATTATTACGACAACGAGGAGTTCCATAAGGCCATCTACGCGGCAAGCCGAAGCGACTTCCTTGAGGAGCAATGTGCGCAATTGCACCGGCGCCTGCGCCCTTACCGCCGCCTGCAATTGCGCGTGCGCAACCGCCTGGCGACGTCCTTTTCGGAACATTGCGGCATCGTCGACGCGATCTTTGCCGGCGACGGAGAGGAAGCCCGCCGGCTGCTGCGCGGACACGTTGGCATTCAGGGCGAGCGGTACAGCGACCTAGTCGCAAGCATGACGACCAAGTGACTTTGTGTTCAAGCAACGGGCTGGTCAGGCAATCTTGGACTTCGTGACGCTGCGGGAAACCTGGTTCTCGCCGAGATGGTGGTTTGCCGCCCTGCCTATGCTAGTCGCCGTTCTTGATACCAATGTCCTGTTTCCCATGTTGCTGCGCGATACGCTGCAACGTGTTGCGGCGGCAGGTTGCTTTCGGTCTCACTGGTCACCTCGCATTCTCGAGGAAATGACCCGCAACCTTGTCAGCGATTACGGCATGCACCCATCCCGGGCGGAAGGATGTGATCAATCAACGTGCTGAAAAGCTTCAAGAACTGTGGCTGGTGGAACGGGTGTTGGGCTAGCCGAATTATCTCAACATGGACGTTCGAATCCCTAATTCGGTGATCCGCAGAGCCGCCCCATTGTGTCACGTTGGCCCGCGCCGTTTCCGATCCGGTACTGTCCGAACGCATCGCAAATCTTGTCGCACAGGCTGCCTTGTCCGGAACGGAGCAGGGTAAAAAGGGCGCCTGAACTGCGGTTCTCCTATTCGATGGCCCGCCACTTGCTACCAGCCACGCGCGTCAAAGTCGCCAGGAGCGCCAAAAGCCGATGACAAATTCGCCGGCCGGAGACGGCTCCGAGATTCTCGTTCCGGAACCTGCGAAACAGTCGCGCAAAGCGGCGTAACTCGATCTCCTCACCCTCGAACCAGGCATCCAGCCCACAGTAGGCGGCCGCGGTCGCTGCATCGCTGCCATAAAGCGCGTGTGCCTGGTCGATGATGGCGTCATCGCCCGGATTTCAGCGCGAGCACGTCTTTCAGCAAGGCGGGGCGATGTTTGCCTACACGTTTGTTCAAAATTCCATGGGCAATCGGATAACGCGTCCACTGAAATTGGAAATGGAGATTGGACATTGTTGCTGAATGAAACACGTTCCAGACGGTGAAGCCTTGCTCTAATAAAGTCGCGACGAAAAAGGGCTGCCGAACTCTGAGAAAGCTGGTCGCAGCGAAACTCCATGGCATCTACGTGACGGAAGCGAACCTCAACTACCACGGGTCCATTACGCTGGACCCGGACCATTGCGAAGAAGCCGGTATTTTGCCCATGGAGTTCGTCGAGATCTGGAACAAGAATTTCGGCGCACGGATTTCCACCTACGTCATCCTGGGTGAACGCGGCTCAAGGTGCTGCATTCTAAACGGAGCTGCCGCGCGCACATGTCAGCCCGGTGATCAGGTCATCATCTGCAACTCGGTCTATCTCGACGAAACCCGGATTACGGCGTTGAAGCCCAAGGTGCTCACGTTCGACGAAGACAACCGTGTTCGTGATCGGTCGAGCTATTCGGTCGATATCGATCCGCAAGGACGATACACGTTCGACATCCTCGATGAGGCCAATACGACACTGCCCGTTTCCTTACTCGTGTCTGGCGCATAACAACGGTCGTGAAGCAACGCCCGGCACACCGATCTTCACATGTCACGGGCGTGGCTAACGACGCCGGGCTGCCATGATCTGAGGCGTGAGCCTGCAATCGGCCCGATGGATGTCGCGCCAAGATGGAACCCTGCCGCGTGGAGCCGAGGGACTGGGTGTCGATCCTGCCGAGCTTGTGACAAAATCTGGCTGACGGCTTCCTCGCAGCGCGAGGTTCAGTAGCGGCGCTCAGTTTTTCATTGGTTTTGATAACCTGCGCGGAGTGTGGCTTACTGTCCTCAGTCCTAGGACAGCGGACATTTGAAATGAAAAGCCAAGATATCGTCGTACTCCTCAAGCTCATCAGCCTGCAGGAACAAGAACTGGAAAAAGGCACCTCAGTCTGTTTTTACGAAATACTTGAGCGACATGATCAGCGTCATCGGATTTGTTGGCGACGCAGCGAAACCGTAGTGCTCATAGAACGCCTTGGCTTCGTCAGAAATCGCATGAACAAGAAGCCCGCGAATGCCCATGATGTGCGCGGCTTGCCCCACCCGCATCACGGCATCTCGCAACAAGGCGGCGCCAAGGCCCTTTACCTGCCAGCTTCGATCGATCGCCAGCCTTCCGAGCACAGCCATCGGAATCGGGTCCGGCATGTTGCGTTTGATAGCGCCCGGTGCATACGCCACGGCGAGCGCGCCGGAGGACAGGCAATAATATCCGACCACTCTTGCGCCTTCGCAAACGACGTAGGTCCGGGATGCGCCGCTGACCTGACTGCTTCGGGCACGGCGGCGCAGCCATTCATCGAGGCTGTCATGGCCGCTATCGAACAGTTCGAGTTCATGCGCTTCGCCTAGAAGCGTTGGGGCGGAAAGCATTATGCCTGCCAGGGTTTTGGTGCGCTCATAAGCCGCTCAAAACCCTCACCGCTGGGCGGCTGGTCAAGGACGGCCAGATAATGCTTATAGCTCTCGGGATCGACCTGAACGAGGGTCTGATCAAGCAGGGCGTCTTCGGCAGCGCGGCGAGCCGCGTCGATCATGAAGTCCGAGCGCGTTTTGCCATGCGCTTTGGCGGCGCGGTCGATCAGAACGCGCACGTCGTCACGTACCCTCAAGTTGACGGGGTGGGTACTGGTTTCTGAGGCGGATTTTGTTGACACAGTTTTATCCTTCCGCTGCCATTCTAGCACATTGAGATACACAATGTGTATCTATTTCGGAAGAACGGGATGCCTTGTCGCAATCGACCGCATGGGCACTGAATAACCCGGCTTCTTCGGCTCGGCGAGAATACCGGGCTGGCCCTCAATGAGTTTATATGTCAGCTTGCCGGGCATCGCGCCGGCTGGTTGAAGTCAAAACTCCTGCCATTCGTTCAACGCGGCGGTCGTGGTATGTCGCCCACTGAATGCACTTGCAAGTTTATTGCCGAGAACCCGAGCCGGTGAGGCCACTGGCCGGCTTCGCTGGTTTGCGACACGCGGTTGCCGATCGGTGCCACTGATCTTAAAAGGGGCGACAAGATCACGAAGCTTGGCGGATTCGTCCGCGAGACTGGTGGCCGCGGCCGTCGATTCTTCCACCATGGCGGCATTCTGTTGGGTCACCTGATCCATGGTGTTGACGGCAGTGTTGACCTCCGCGAGCCCCGTGGCTTGCTCTTTTGCCGCGACGGCAATCGAGTCCATATGCGGCCACCTGGCCGGCGATGCGCCAGACCCTGGCGACGAGTTGGCCCTTGTTGGTCTGTGTGTGACTCATACTATACCCCCTACAGTATACGAGCGACAGCGAAGCCGCACGTCTCACGGACCGCGGACCCAAACTAGCCAGTCATTGCAATTGAAATGTTACGGCCGTTACAGTACTCCGCAAGCCCGACTTCTACGGAGTCGCCCTGGCTGAGGACGCTATGGCGCGGTTGCGGCTTGCGAAAACTGCTCGATGCCTAAGCCCGTCGGGTCCTCGATACCCACGACGAAAACAGATGACTGACGCCCGGAGGCAATCGAGTGACGACTAACATCTCGCAACCGCAGGATGGCGTGCGGTCCATTCCCGCGGGGATCTGGGCGCTCGGCTTCGTATCGATGCTGATGGATATCTCTTCGGAGATGATCCACGCCCTGCTACCGGTTTATATGGTGACGGTGCTTGGAACGTCGGCGCTCGCTGTGGGCATCATTGAGGGGGTCGCGGAGGCGACCGCTTCGATCACCAAGGTATTTTCCGGGGCGCTCAGCGACTGGCTCGGCAAGCGCAAAGTCCTCGCTGTCATCGGCTACGGTCTCGCCGCCCTCACCAAGCCGATCTTTCCGCTCGCGCCAACGGTTGGATGGCTCGTTGCCGCCCGTTTCATCGATCGCGTCGGAAAGGGCATTCGCGGCGCCCCACGCGACGCTCTTGTCGCCGACATCGCTCCCCCGCATCTGCGCGGTTCGAGTTTCGGCCTTCGCCAATCGCTCGACACGATCGGCGCTTTTCTCGGACCGCTTCTCGCCATCGGCCTGATGTGGCTGACGGCAGATCACTTCCAGGCGGTATTCTGGGTCGCCGTCATCCCGGCGTTTCTGGCCGTTGTACTGCTTATCGTTGCGGTGAAGGAGCCGAAGCGAGCGGAGGGATTGCGCCGCGTCCGCATGCCGTTGCACCGCGACGAACTCGGTCGCCTTGGCGCGACCTATTGGTGGGTCGTCGTTATCGCCACCGTGTTTACCCTGGCGCGCTTCAGCGAGGCTTTCCTTGTGCTGCGTGCTCAGTCGGACGGCCTGCCGTTCATGCTCATTCCAGCCATCCTCGTCGTGATGAACATCGCCTATGCGCTGTCGGCCTATCCCGCGGGTGCATTATCCGACCGCAGGAACCGGGTCGCGGTGCTGGCAATCGGCCTTCTCCTGCTCATTGCGGCGGACATGCTGCTCGCGCTTGTGCCCGGCATAACCGGCCTCATTGCCGGCGTCGTGCTCTGGGGATTGCACATGGGGTTCACGCAGGGCTTGTTCGCAACCCTGATTGCCGACGCCGTGCCGCCGGAACTCCGCGGTACGGGCTTCGGCATGTTCAATCTCGTCACCGGTCTGGCATTGCTGCTCGCAAGCATCATCGCCGGCCTCCTGTGGGACATGGTGGGTCCGCAGGGCACGTTCCTGGTCGGCGCCGCTTTCTCACTTCTCGCGCTGATCGGATTGGCGCTTCTGCGCGATCGGTTGCGTAACGCTTCGGGTTAGTCCTCTGTACCCTGCTGCTTCATCCGTGCCCCAAACTGACTGCCAGCTCAGCCCTTCAAATAGCTTATGACGGCATCGGCGATCAGTGCCTTGTGCCGCTTTGCCGTTTCGGGCTCGGACAGGTCACGGCGGAAGATCGTCCCGAAGGTGTAGCGGTTGGATACCCGGAAGAAGCAGAAGGCGCTGATGAGCATGTGAATGTCGATCGGGTCAGCATTGCGGCGGAATACGCCCTGCGTGACACCGCGATCAAGAATCCCGGCGATGGTTTCAATGACGGAGACGTTGAGATCGCGAATTGCTTCGGAGCGCAGCATATGCGCGGCATGATGGATGTTTTCAATGCTGACAAGACGCACGAAATCGGGGTTGGCCTCGTCGTGGTCGAACGTGGTGGATACCAGCGTTCTCAGTGCCTCCTCCGGCTCCAGGCTCGAAAGTTTCAGATCCTCTTCGAGCGTGCGGATCTTCCGGTACGAACGCTCAAGGACGGCGAGATAGAGCGCCTCCTTGCTGTCGAAATAATAGTAGATCATCCGCTTGGACGTGCGGGTCTTCTCGGCGATGGAATCCACGCGTGCGCCGGCGAGGCCATGGGTGGCGAACTCCTCCGTGGCAACGATCAGGATATCTTCCTTCGTTCGCTGTGGATCGTTTTTGCGTCCGTTTTCTGATCGCACCGCCATCCCTTGCCGCTACTCCCCCGCTGGATTCCTGATTTCAACGCGAAAGGCAAAAATGCCAGCGCCTTACGACGGCCCCGCTCCGCGGACATAGTCTTATTGAGCTTGTGCACGTCTTTCAAGTTATAGCACTTGACATCCGAACTAGTTAGTACATTTTAGAGTCATGCTACGAAAGCTTGGAGGAGTGGCCGTAGCTTCCGCCGTATAGGCCCACTGTCGTGACCGATGACGTCAAGACAACGCGAGACGCGGCGAACCGCTTGGAGGAGCAAATGGTCCGGGTAATCGAATTCTGTTTTCTGGTGCTGAAAGCCGCGATCGCGCTGCTTCTTGCGGGCATGGTCGTGCTCGTCTTCGGAAACGTCGTCCTGCGCTACGCCTTGAACACCGGCATCACCTATTCCGAAGAGCTGTCGCGCATCTTCTTCGTCTGGCTGACCTTCCTTGGCGCCGTCGTCGCCATGCGGGAGCATGCGCATCTCGGGGTCGATTCCCTGCTCAGGCGGCTGCCGCCGCGCGGCGCGCAAGCCGCTGTCCTCGCGGGCCACGCGCTGATGTTGTGGGCAACATGGCTGATGATCAGCGGAAGCTGGGCACAGGCGGCGATCAATTTGCATGTCGCAGCACCAGCCACCGGCATTTCCATGGCTGTCTTTTATAGCGCTGGCCTCGCCTTCGGCATTCCCGCATTCCCGATCATCCTCTGGGACGCTTTTGCCGTCGCCACTGGCCGCATCGATGTAGCAACGGCAGAGTTCGTGCGCGACAGCGAAGATCAGATCGCGCTGGACGATCATGCCGCGCCGGCTCTTGCCCAGCCAATCGTGAAATCTTGAGGAGCGCGCCATGACCATCACGATCTTTCTCGGCGCGCTGCTTGGTCCCATGGCACTCGGCGTGCCGATTGCCTTCGCGCTGATCATCACCGGTGTCGCGCTGATGATGTATCTCGGCCTGTTCGACGCCCAGATCATCGCGCAGAACGTCTTGAACGGCGCCGACAGTTTTCCGCTGATGGCTGTGCCGTTCTTCCTTCTGGCGGGTGAAGTCATGAATACAGGCGGCCTGTCTCGCCGCATTGTCGATCTCGCCATGGCGATGGTCGGCCATATTCGCGGCGGGCTCGGTTTCGTGGCGATCTTTGCGGCCTGCATTCTTTCCAGCCTCTCCGGCTCGGCCGTGGCGGATGCGGCGGCACTTGGCGCTTTGCTTTTCCCGATGATGCTAAAATCAGGCCATGATCCAGCGCGCACGGGCGGCTTGCTCGCATCGGCCTCGGTTATCGGCCCGATTATCCCGCCATCGATCGGCTTCATCCTCTATGGCGTGGTCGGCGGCGTTTCGATCACCAAGCTCTTCCTCGCGGGCATTTTTCCCGGCTTGATGATTGCGGCGGCCCTCTGCGTCACCTGGATGATCGTTGCCCGCAAGGAGCAGTTTGCATTGCCCGAAAAACAAAGCGGCGCGGTGCGGCTGAAGGCATTCCTCGACAGCATCTGGGCGCTCATGCTACCGCTGATCATCATTGTCGGGCTGAAGTTCGGGGTGTTCACGCCGACGGAAGCCGGCGTCGTCGCGGCGGTCTACTCGCTTTTCGTGTCGATGGTGATCTACCGCGAACTACCGCCCGCCAAGCTGTTCCACGTCTTCGTGGCAGCGGCGAAGATTACCTCGGTCGTGATGTTCCTGGTCGCCTGCGCCGCCGTTTCGGCCTGGCTGATCACCGTCGCGGACGTCCCCGGCGATCTGGCAAGGCTCGTTGAGCCTCTGATGGACAACCAGACCCTCCTCCTTCTCGCAATCATGGGCCTGGTCATCCTCGTCGGCACTGCGATGGACATGACGCCGACCATCCTCGTCATGACACCCGTCCTGATGCCGATCATCAAACAGGCGGGCATCGATCCAGTCTATTTCGGTGTTCTGTTCATCATCAACAACGCGATCGGCCTGATCACGCCGCCGGTCGGCACGGTTTTGAACGTGATCTGCGGCGTTTCCAAACTGAACATGGAGGAGTTGATGAAGGGTGTGTTGCCCTTCCTGATCGCCGAAGTGATCGTCCTTCTGCTGCTCGTGGTGTTTCCGCAACTGGTGACCGTCCCGGTCGCCTGGCTCGGACGATAGCGCCTGTAACTGCGAATGAAATTCAACGGCCGATGGGAGAACCCGGCCAAATTCGGGAGGAAGACATGTTGAATAGACTGATGAAACTGGCACTTGGCCTTGCCGTGCCCTTCGCATTGCTCACCGCCGGTCCGGCGCTTGCCGAAATCCGCGAGCACCAGCTCAAATTCGCGGCCGCCAACAATAAAGGCCACCCGCAGGTAACCGGCATGGAGAAATTTGCCGAACTGGTCTCGGCAAAGAGCGTCGGCAAGATAGAGGTCAAGCTCTTTCCCGGCGGCGTCCTCGGCGGCGACGTGCAGACCGTTTCGGCGCTTCAGGGCGGCGTGATCGAGATGACGGTGCTGAACGCCGGCATTCTCGCGGGCAACGTCAAGGAGTTCGGCGCCGTCGATCTGCCCTTCCTCTTCAACAATGGCGAGGAAGCCGACAAGGTGATGGACGGTGCTTTCGGCACGAGCCTAATGGAGCGCCTGCCAGACACCGGCCTCGTCGGCCTTGCCTATTGGGAGCTCGGCTTCCGCAATCTCACCAACAACCGTCATCCGGTCACCAAGCTTGAGGATATCAAGGGCCTGAAGATCCGCACGATCCAGTCGCCGATCCCGATCGAGCTGTTCAACACCCTCGGCGCCAATGCCGTGCCGCTGCCCTACACCGAGCTCTACACCGCGCTGGAGACCGGCACGGTGGATGGTCAGGAAAACCCGGCGGCCAATATCCTCAACGCCAAGTTCTATGAAGTGCAGAAGTACATGACGGTGACCCGTCACCAGTACAACCCGCAGATCGTGCTGATCAGCAAGAAGTTCTGGGACGGCCTCAACGACGAGGAAAGGGCCGTCTTCCAGTCGGCCGCCACGGAAGCCCGCGACTATCAGCGCAAGGTTTCGCGCGAACTCGACGCAAAGGCGATCGCTGAGATCAAGGCGACCGGCATGGAAGTCAGCGAACTCTCGGCCGAAGAAACGCAGAAGCTGCGCGAAGCGGTCAAGCCGGTGATCGACAAGTTCAGCGCCGAAATCGGGGCCGATACCGTCGCCGCCCTGTACAAGGAACTGGGCGCCGTGCGCGGACAGTAAGCTTGGCGCCGGCCTGCGTAAACGGCGGGCCGGCGTCCCCCGATCAATGGAACCAGTTGAGATGACCGAGACACTCCTCAAACCGCTGAAGGCCGGATTGATCGGCGCCGGCATCCAGGCCTCACTCACGCCTGCAATGCATATGCGCGAAGGTGCAGCACAGGGCCTGTCCTATGCTTATGAGCTGATCGATCTCAACCAGCGTGGCGCGACGCCCGCGGACTTGCCGCAACTCTTGCGGGAGGCGGAGCTCAAAGGCCTTTCCGGCCTGAACGTCACCCATCCCTGCAAGCAGCTGATCATCCCTTTCCTCGATGAGCTGTCGGACGAAGCCCGCGATCTCGGCGCGGTAAACACGGTTGTGCTGAAGGGTGGCCGCCGCCACGGCCACAACACCGACTGGTGGGGTTTTGCCGAGAGCTTTCGCCGCGGCCTACCCAATGCCGACCTTTCGTCCGCCGTACAGCTTGGTGCCGGCGGTGCCGGTGTCGCCACTGCCTATGCGATCCTCTCGCTCGGTCTCAGGTCGCTGATCGTTTTCGACCGGGAGACCGACCGCGCCGAAACGCTGGCCACAAGCATGTCCGCCCTTTTTCCGGATGCGGACGTCCGTGCTGGAGGCGATCTCGCTTCCGCGATGAAAGCCGCCACCGGCCTGATCCACGCGACACCAACGGGCATGGAGAAATACCCCGGGATGCCCCTTCCCGCCGAAATGCTGGAGCCCCGCCATTGGGTCGCCGAGGTCGTTTACTTCCCCCTGGAGACCGAGCTTCTCGCTGAGGCAAGGCGGCGCGGCTGCAACACGCTCGACGGCGGCGGCATGGCTGTTTTCCAGGCCGTGGGCGCCTTTCGCCTCTTCACGGGACGCGAGCCCGATGCCGCCCGCATGCTCGCCCATTTCAAGGCTTTGACCGCCTGAGCCGCAGCCGAGGAGACCGAGATGAAGACTTCGATCGCAACCGTCTCTCTCAGTGGAGATCTGCGCGACAAGCTGGACGCCATCGCGAAGGCCGGCTTCGACGGCGTCGAGATCTTCGAGAACGATTTCCTGGTCTTTGATGAAAGTCCACGCGATGTCGGTCGCATGGTGCGCGACTACGGGCTGGAGATCACCCTGTTCCAGCCGTTCCGCGATTTCGAAGGCATGCCGGAACCGTTGCGCAGCCGAACCTTCGACCGGGCCGAGCGGAAATTCGACCTGATGCAGGAAATGGGCACCGACCTGGTGCTCGTCTGCTCCAATGTCTCGTCGGCGGCGATCGGCGGTCTGGATCGGGCCGCGGCGGACTTTCATGAGCTCGGCGACCGGGCCGCGAAACGCGGACTGCGCGTCGGCTACGAGGCGCTGGCCTGGGGCCGTCACATCCACGACCATCGCGATGCCTGGGAAATCGTCCGCCGTGCCGACCATCCGAACATCGGCCTGATCCTCGACAGCTTCCATACGCTGTCGCGCAAGATCGACGTCAACTCGATCCGCTCGATCCCGAAGGAAAAGATCTTCATCATTCAGCTTGCCGATGCGCCGCTGATCGACATGGATCTGCTTTACTGGAGCCGGCATTTCCGCAACATGCCGGGTGAAGGCGACCTGCCTGTGCTCGACTTCATGCGCGCCGTGGCGGCCACCGGTTATGACGGCTACCTGTCGCTGGAAATCTTCAACGACCAGTTCCGCGGCGGATCCCCCAAGGCGATCGCCCTCGATGGCTATCGCTCGCTGCTCTATCTCGGCGACCAGGTGCGGCGTGCTGAGCCCGAAAGCCTCCTCGCCGTGCCGGATATGCCGGCGCGGGCTACCGTTGAGGGTGTCGCCTTCATCGAGTTTGCGATCGATGAAGCGGAAGCGCCGCAGCTTGAGGCGCTGATTGGGACACTCGGGTTCCGTAAGGCAGCGAAGCACAAGACCAAGGATGTCGCAGTCTTCCGCCAGGGTGACATAAATCTCGTAGTAAACACGGAAAGCCGCGGCTTCGCCGCCTCGTCCTATCTCGTGCATGGCACGTCCGCCTATGCCATAGGCCTGCGCGTCGACGACGCGAAAGCTGCGCACAGCCGTGCCGTGGCGCTTGGCGCCGAATCCTTCGCGCAGCCGCTCGATCCTGGCGAGATCGAAATGCCGGCCGTGCGCGGCGTGGGCGGTGGCATCGTCTATTTCCTCGATCGTAAAAGCGCGCTTGCGCGCATATGGGATGTGGAATTCGAGGCTATAGAGAATACGTCAATGCTGTCTCCGGCGGGCCTGAAGGTGATCGACCACGTTGCCCAGACCATGCAATATGACGAACTGCTGACGTGGCTGCTCTTCTACACATCCCTGCTGGACGCACACAAGACGCCGGTTGTCGACATCATCGATCCATCGGGTATCGTCCGCAGCCAGGTCGTGGAAAATTCCGCAGGATCGTTGCGCATCACCATGAACGGCGCTGAAAACCGCAATACCCTTGCCGGCCGCTTCATCGCCGAGACTTTCGGCTCCGGCATCCAGCACCTGGCCTTCAGGACCGACGATATCTTCGCGACGGCGGCAGCACTCTCGGCGAACGGCTTTGTTTCCCTGGCGATTTCGCCGAATTACTACGACGATCTCGAAGCGCGATTCGGGCTTAATCCGCAGATGAGCGAGCAGCTGAGGACGCACAATATCCTGTACGACCGGGACGCGCATGGCGAATATTTCCAGCTCTACAGCCCGACCTTCGGCGAAGGTTTTTTCTTCGAAATCGTCGAACGTAAAGGCTATCGCGGTTATGGCGCGGCAAACGCGATCTTCCGCATCGCCGCGCTGCGCAAACATCTGAGGCCGGCCGGAATGCCGCGGACCTAGCGATTTTCTCCTTCGCAAAGGCCCGGTCGAAGGAAAACCTCAGACGCCGCGTTTGTTGCCCCAGAGCAGCACGTGCAGTTGCGGCAACACGCGTGCCTCGAACCAGCGGTCCTGCGTCACCTTGTCGACCAGCCAGAGCATTCGGTCCATGATGCCATCAATATCGACCCTTGCGTCGTCGTCATTTGGCGGCGGCGGCGTGTGATTGCCAGGTTGCAGATAAACCGGCAGATCGGGATAGCGCGCTGCGGCTGCTTGCGCATAAAGATAGTCACGATCGTCGAAGACAACGACCTTCAGCGCGATCTGCGGTTTTTCGCCTGCCATTCGCAGACAGGTGTCGAACGCATCCCAATCCGTTTCCATGCCGCTTGACGGTGGTTTCGGGCTGAGCACGAGAACATCGAGATCGGCAAACCAGTCCTTTGCAATGCTGCCCTGCGTTTCGAGCGCAAAACGATAACCGTCGCGATGTCCGCGCTTGATGAGCGAACCGAGTGGCTGGATCGCCGGGTTGCCACCGGATAGGGAAACCGTGAGCGGTCTGTTGCCGGAAAGCCTGCTGACTTCTTCCCAGATCTCGTCGGCCGACATCGGGCGCCATTGATCGCGGTAGTCACTATCAACCGCATGCAGCGTATCACACCACGAACAGCGGTAATCGCAGCCGCCGGTCCTGACAAAGACGGTCGGCAGGCCGATCAAGATGCCCTCCCCCTGGATCGTCGGCCCAAAGATTTCGCTGACGCGGATCTGCGTCTCGCGGGCGGTGGTCATGGCCGGTATTCCGCCCACGTCTTCGGCGTTTCGCTGACGCGCACGGCCGAGGTTTCCTGCAAACGCTCCTTGCACCAGTCATAGAAATGTTTCGCCAGACATTCCGACGTGACCCGGTCATGGCCGAGAACGTCGTTCAGATGCCGATGGTCGAAACTGTCATCGATGTAGCTTTTGAGCGGCGCGAGTTCATGATAGTCCCTGACGAAACCGTTTTCATCGAGTTCGGCGGCCGAAAGCTCCACCTCGACGATATAATTGTGCCCGTGCAGCCGGGCGCATTGATGGTCGGCCGGAAGATGAATCAGCTGATGCGAGGCCGAGAAGTGAAATTCCTTGGTGATGCGGAACATTATTTCACCTCCTCGGCATTGAAGCCGGCAGTCGCAATCTCCCAGAAATGCGGATCATCGTAGTCGGTTGGATCATCGACGCCTGCGAGATGAAAAGCCTCGCGCCGTTCGACGCAGGTCCCGCAACGGCCGCAATGGCGCGCTCCACCCTTGTAGCATGACCAGGTCTCGGCAAACGGCGTGCCGTTCTTTGCGCCATCGGCCACGATGTCTGCTTTGGAGGTGGTGACGTAGGGCGCATAAAGCGAAACACTTGCATAGCCATCGAGCGCCTGGTTTTGCATCGCTTGAAACGCATCGATGAAGCCCGGCCGGCAGTCGGGATAGATGAAATGGTCGCCGCCATGCACGGCGACGGCGACCGCATCAGCCTTCTGCGCGGCGGCAAGACCGAAGGCGATAGCGAGCATGATGGCGTTGCGGTTCGGAACGACGGTGGCCTTCATCGTCTCCTCGGCATAGTGCCCGTCCGGAACGTCGACATCGTCGGTCAGCGCCGACCCAGTGAGATGGCTGCCGATATTCCGGATGTCGATGACCTGATGGGCGACGCCAAGCCGCTTTGCACAGGCGGCAGCGAAGTCCAGTTCCTTGCGATGCCGCTGTCCGTAGTCGAAGGAGAGAAGGCTGACAAGCTGATGTTCCGCGGCAACCTTATGGGCAAGCGAAACGGAGTCCAATCCGCCGGAGCAGATGACGATGGTTTTCATAACGTGATATCCCTTGTTTTGACCGGGTGGGCTGCGACCGGATTTCGGGAGGCTTCTAAAGCAAACACATCCCCTTGTGAAGGTATGCTGCGTCGTGTGCCATTGTGGGAACAACCGCAGATGGATGAAAGATGGCGTTTCTTCAGAATATGTAATAAAGTCATTCACGAAATAACGCGATGCATATTGTCGCGTCTGATCGGGGGACATCGGGAAGCCGACGGCGATCAAACATGTCCGGCTTTCACTCATACAGCCTGCGGGTTTCTCCGCGTTCTCAACGCGCATGACAGCTCAATGTTCACGATTAGATTTTGCCAGTTGGCAGGAGCGATCAGGAGGGAGCATGCCAGAGGAGACCAATGACTTCGCGGCCACGGCCGCCATCACCGTGTGGGAGGACGATCCGGCCAGCGACACAACCACCGTTGCCCCTTTGCCTGACCTTGCCAGACAGCCTTTCGGCTATCTGTTTGACACGCCCGCGCCGCCGCCCAGCGATCAAACGGGCTCGGCCGCCTTCAGGTATTGGACCGCTGCCGAAGCGCTGCGAAGGGGGGCCGATTTTTGGGCACCACAGGTCCCGGCACAATGCTGGCAGCGCGGCACCATCCTTGAAGTGTTCCTCGACAGGCGGGAGAATTTGCAAGCCGAGTACGATCGAAGATCATTGAATTTCTATCACTGGACCTTGCCCACCGAAACAATTTACACGGGTGCAAGCCCGGATTCGCTCTGCCACGAATTGGGACATGCGATCCTCGACGCAATCAAACCGGAGCTATGGGACAGGGGTGTTCCGGAGATCTCGGCCTTCCACGAATCTTTCGGGGATATGAGCGCCATTCTGTCAGCCCTGCAGGTACCATCATTGCGCGCGTCCCTCCTGGGCACTACGGGGAGCCAGCTTTATTGCAATTCCCGGCTTTCGCGGGTGGCGGAACAATTTGGCGAAACTCTTCACGCTGAAGACGCCCAACTGGCCGATCCCGATTGTCTTCGCAACGCTTGGAACGGTTTCACGTACTGCGACCCTACGAGCCTTCCGCCAGCAGCGCTTACGACACACCTCTCTTCGAGGCCGCATTCGTTTTCGCGGATATTTACCGGAGCCTTGTTCGAAGCACTTTGCGCCTTTCTCGCCCATCATGCAGCTGATAGCAGCGCGCCGACGCCGGATGAACTGTGCGACGTCAGCAAGCAGATGAGAGACATCATGGCGAAGGGCGTCCTCCACTCGGAGGTCGTGATAGGCTACTTTGCCGAAGTTGCTTACCGGATGGTGCTGGAAAGTGCGTCGATCGACCCTGCCTATCCGGCAATCCTTCAGGACATATTCGTTCGCCGCTTGATTCTCTCCGATGAAACCGCCGTGGCCATCCGGTCGCTTCAAACGGAAGCCAGAGCGGTAGAGCCTGACGAGCCGCCATCCGAGCCAGTCACGGTCGCCGTTCCCGCCTCGTCATACGGCTTGGGTGAACCGCTGCTTGTCGAAACGGGCGCTCAAACGCAGCGCTTTCTTGCCCGCAGCGGCACGCCGGGCGGCAAGTCGGTGGAACCGGCCGGCCCGGAAGTAGCGGCGGCGGCATTCGTCGCCGAACTTTTTGCCAATGGGCAGGTCGATCCCGGAGAGCACGACATAAAGATATCCAAGGACGCCGGCAGGCCCGAAGACAGGACGCATATGATCATCCGGGACGTGAAAGGCTTGTGGTTGCGCAGGCGCCTGTTCCAGTGCGGATCGTGCGGCGGCGCTTGCAGCGGTCCGCACACTGAACTGACGCCGTGATGTGCAGCGCAGAACCTTGAGCAACTGCCGGCGTATCGGATCAACAACATGCCTACTGCAATTCACTAACGCCAGGAGGACGGCATGACATCCATCAGCGAAAAAAATGCAAGTCGCGTTCAACCGAGAATAACATTGCTCGGGTTTGGCTTTCTCCTAGCCTTCGCAGGTTCGGCCATCGCCCAACCCGTGATTACCCCGAAATGCGCCTCTTCTGGCGATTATCTCTTGACGGTGACAAACCCTGCTCCCGCCGACAGGCAATTGATCATGGATCTCATTCATCGCTACCTCTGGGCATTGGACGAGCGAAAGTTCGTTGGGGTGGATGACATGCTGATCGACAACGTTGCCTACGAGTTGTGCAACGGTGCGCTTGATCAACTCCAGAAGAAGACCAGCAGGGACGAACTGACTGCTTATCTTCGCGCCATCGACACCGAAAGCGGGCGCGTCGAATTTAGAACCCGGCACATTGAAAGCAACACGCTTCTTCATGCCGTTGACGAAAACACAGTGCAGGGGAAGACAGCCCTGCTGGTTACGCTGCAATTCGCAGCAATCGAAATGCCGATCCTCGACTATACTGCAACCTTTGAGACGACCTTCCGGAGGGACGGCGGCCTTTGGAAATTCGCGACGATGAAGCTCATCACCGACGGAGCCGAAGTTGTGTTGAGAGCGCGTTGAGCGACCACCCCCGGCATTTTCCTTGCGAAGCTTGGAGATGGCCTTGAAAAGTATCGGTTTTATCCTGATCCCGATCGCGGCGATCGGGTTGATCGGCTCTACTTGGCCATTGCCGGGGCGCGGCGACACGGCGGAAATCCATCGGCTTGGCTCGCGTATGGCTGCCGCGGCCATGCGGACCAGCGGCAGATCGGCGTGCCGCGGTAACGATCGCTGCGACCGGTTGACCGGCTGCATCGCGCCGTCGCCGCCGGCAGGGCCAATTGCCGAGGCTCTCCCGGACGACGAGAAACACCGTCTTTACGCCCGTGATCTGCGGGCCTTCCGACTGTGCCGCCGATTGGTTCAGTCGGCCGCAAACACGACGGACACCGATATCAGGCGTGCCAGCGCGGGCGCGTTCCGGCCCGAAGAGCGCATCTTTGCCGAGATCGTGCAGCGCTGGAACGGCGACTTCCTCTGGGCACCGGCGACTGCCAGCAGCAACGCTGTGACGCAGTTCGGCGACGAGGCGCGCGCGGTGTTCGGCCCGATCCCGGAAGGGGACTGCGCTGGCGATACGGCGAAGACGATCCCTCTGGAGGTCGAGGGCAATATCGTGGACCTGAAGCCCAATCCCGGCAAGGCGGGTAGCCCGCTGGAATTCGAACACCGTAATGCGGACGGCACTCTCGTCAAGTGGACGCGGACCCTTGCGCAATGCGACAAGCCTTCGCTTGCCGGCAACGTGACCTATTGCGGCATGAACTCGCGCCTGAACCGCCTGGTAAAAGGCAATGTGGAATGGCTGACCTTCTGCCGCAAATCGACGTCGCATCCAGGGATCGAGCCTGAACCCTACTGGCGGAAATCAAACCCGAAGTTCGCCCGGCTGGGAACAATCGGCTTCAACCGGGAGACCGGCGAGATCGTGTTCTTCGACGGACGCAAGGACCGGGCCGAATTCGACTGGTCGCAACGATTTGTACCGCCTGGCGGCAACTCCTACTCCGATCACAACGGCCGCGCGCGCGCAGAGGCACTTTACGATCCGACATTCCAGGTTCAGTGCTCGGCCTGTCACGACAACAAGAACGCCTCTGTCGTCGCGCCCCATATCGGGCTGGCACGGGTAGGTTATCGCGCCGGATCTCAAGGTCAGGAAGCGGCCGCTTTCAGCCTCGGCAACTACCTTCCCGAAACGTCACGCAATGAGCAACGACCGTTCCGCGTCATCGGCTCCGGCTATACCAGCACGTACGGTGCCGAGTTGCGTCAGGCGAGGACCGTCCGTGACCCTACGGGGAATTGCACAGAATGCCACACGTTGACGACGCAGGTCACAGGGCAGCGCCTCGCGCCGGATGCGGTCGCACAGGAGCCGTTTATCGCGGACCCGACCTGGGCCCAACTTCTGCAAGTGCGGGCGGAACGGATGAAATTGAAGGAGATCAACTCTCATCGGACGAACTGGGCATTGCGCTCGGGGGCGGGCAAGATCCATCCTTGGATGTTGCCCTACCATGGTAACGATCTGTCGTCCGCGGCACCGGAAATCAGTTCCGCTGATTGGCGGAAGCTGAGCAATTGCCTTTGGGGAGCGGGGGCCGCCGAATGCGGCTATCGTCCCCTTTATACCGCCTGCCCCGCCCCCGGATCGGTAGCGCAGGGCGACGGTTCCGGGCCTGCCAATGTCTCCACCGCCGTGCTTCCATTGCCGGCCGGCGAGATCGGTGCCGAACGACTGCTTCGCGTGAGCTGGCGTTATCTCAACAGCTATGGTGCTGTCCCGCAACGGGACGATGTTCGTTTCAATATGGCGGTGAAGACGGCGGCCATCCCGCAATCCGGGCGGGCGCCGCTTGCAAGCGACTATCCGGGGCTTGATGAAGCCAGAGGAGAGAATTTCACGACTGTCGACGGCGAAACTGGCACTTCCGGCACCGCCATGCTTATCCGGAACGCCTCCTATTTCGGGCACGCAAAGTTTACCGAACCGACACCCTCGACTGTTTTGCGCGAGTTCAGGATAGACCTGCCAGCCCAATGCGGCAGGCGATACCTTGTCCGTCTTCTTCCAAAGAGGCTCTGCTTCGATCAAAGCGACACGGCATATGCGGAAAAAGGGCAGCTCCTATACGCCGACATACGATGCGATTGAAACTCGGTCCTCTTCGACGCCGTGGGAGGCCAATCAACGGCTTCGCCAACAACGCCCTGGCATGTTATCGTTCGCTAAAAGATACCCGAAAGCAGAGTGATCGAGGGCATAGCTGCTCCACTGGGGGTCTCGATGGACAACGTCAGGAAATGGCTGGGTCAACTGAGGCTCGACCACCTCGCCGATACATTCGCCGAATGCCAGATTGACTTCGACAGCCTCCGTCTCCTGTCGGACCAGGATCTGCAGGAGATGCGGATCCCCTTGGGGCCACGCAGGAAAATTCTCGCCGGCATAAAGCTGCTCAACGAAGAGGATGGCAGCCGATTGCCCCCGACAACGGTCGAGCGCCGTCAGCTGACAATCCTGTTTTGCGATCTGGTCGGTTCAACCGAATATGCGGTTCGGATGGATCCGGAAGACTTCAGCAAGTTGACGCGCACCTATCTCGCACGATGCACCAGCGCAGTGAAAAGCCACAACGGCATTGTCGCAAACTATATCGGCGATGCTCTCCAGGCCCTGTTCGGTTACCCGATAGCGGAGGAGGACGACGCGGAACGGGCGCTTGAGCTCGCATTCGACATTCTCAACCTCGTGCCTCGCATACCGGTGCCGGATGGGCCGCCCCTGCAGGTTCGCATTGGAGTGGCCAGCGGCTTGGTCGTTGTCGGAGATTTTCTCGGTGCGCCAGCCGGCGTTTCCACGGTCGCGTTGGGGTCCATTCCCAACCTGGCGCAGCGGCTCCAGACGCTCGCCGATCCGCAAACGATCCTGACGGACCAAAAGACCTACGAGACCGCAGCCGGCGCATTCGTCTTTACCGATCTCGGCCCGCAATCACTGAAGGGTTTTTCCGACCAGGTGCAGGTTTGGCGGGTCGAAAAGCCGCGCGCCCTCGAAAACCGATTTGCAAAGCGGACGCGCTTGACCGAACTGGTCGGCCGTCGCCGGGAAATGACCCGTTTGCTCGAACTTTGGCACAGGGTGGCTGCGGATCATCGCGGCGAGACAGCCTTGATCTCCGGCGAACCCGGGATCGGAAAGTCGCGTCTGATTTTCGAAGTCCAGCGCCGCATCCCGCGATGCACCTATTTGACGCTTCAGTGCTCGAGCGCCTATTCCAACACCGCCCTGTTCCCCTTCCTCACGCTTCTCAAGCGCTATGCCGGCATTCACGCCGACGATCCGGCCCATGTAAGTCTGGAAAAACTGGAAGCGGTGCTCGCACTGAGCGATGTTCCCCTGTCCGAATCAGTGTCGATATTTGCTGGATTGCTGTCCATCGACCAGACGCGCTGCCCGCCGTCCGAGCTGACATCCACACGGCAACGGGATGTTTCACATAGAATCCTGATCGACTGGCTGCATTCCGTCTCGCGGATCAATCCGGTCCTGCTGTCGATCGAGGACGAACAATGGATCGATCCCTCGTCGGGCGCCGTTCTGGAAACGCTTATCGGAGAAGCCACCTCCTTCCCAATGCTCATCCTGGTCACGACGCGCGAAAAATCACTGCGGACGCATCCGGAGCCGGAGAAGCTGCATCGAATAAGGTTGGAGCGGCTGAACGACGCCGAGGCGCAGACGCTCGTTTCCAACGTTGCCAAAGGCCAAAACCTGCCGGATGAAACCAGCATCTCGGTTCTGAGCAGGGCTGAAGGTGTGCCGCTCTATGTCGAGGAACTGGCGCGCGCCGCTTTGGAGACGGGCCTTTCCTTCGACCGTGTCGAATCAGGTTCGCAAAGGCCCGCAGTCGGGGTTCCAAGTTCGCTGCAATCCTCCCTGCTCTCGCGGCTGGACAAGCTTGGATCCGGCAAGACCATAGCCCAAATTGCCTCTGTAATCGGACGCGAATTCGATTTTAACCTGCTTGCTCACCTTTGCGACCTTTCGCCCGCCGCTCTCAATTCGACATTGCGGCATCTTACATCGTCGGGACTGATTTCACCGCAATTGGCGACGAGCGGACAATATTACACATTCACGCACGCGCTGTTACAGGAAGCCGCGCACGACACGCTGCTGCACGAGAGATGCCGGGAACTCCACAAGAAAGTCGCTGAAGCCCTCGAACGTATCCATCCGAAGTTGGCGGCGGAGCACCCTGAAGTGCTCGCCCAGCACTTCGCCGAGGCCGAATTGTTCGAACAGGCCGCCGACTGCTGGCTAACCGCCGGGCTCAATATTGGAAAGACGTGGGCTAAGGTGGAGGCCGCGAACATGTTCGCGAATGGACTGGCATGCCTTGCCAAACTACCGGCGTCTGCCGAACGCGACCGGAAGGAATTGCGGCTCGAGCTGGAGCGAGGAGATGTTCTCTATGCGACCTTCGGCTATGTCACCAAGGAAGGGAGCGCCGCGTACCGCAATGTCATGCGGCTCAGCGAAAAATTAGACGATTCCGATGCGCCGATCCGCGCTCTTGACGGGCTTTTCGGAACGGCTTTCAACTCTGCTCACTTCTCGGACGCGGAATGGGCGAGCGATCAACTGCTCGAAATCGGCAGAAACCGCAATAATCTCAAGGCACTAGTACTGGGACTGCAATTCAAGGGCATGAGTCTCTTCGCCCAGGGGCATATCAGGCAAGCGCGCGACTACCTCGAACAATCTCTTCAATACGAGGCTCGAGCAAGCGAGATCGGCAGCGATTTCCCGAGCATGACGATGCTCTATCTCTCCTGGACACTGCAGTTGGCCGGCTCCGACGAGGCCGCGCTGCAAATGTATCGCGCCGCCGAAATCAACGCGCGCCAGCATTCCGCCTATAGGCTTGCAGCTTGCCTCGGCAATGGCTGCATTCTCATGGCTCTTCGCAACGACGTCAGCCCGCTTCGGGAGATGATCGGCGAATTGATCCCGCTTGCGGAAGAGAACGGATTTCGCATGTGGCTGAACATGGCCTCGTTCTTCCAGGGGTTTATCATGGCCCGAACAGATGGCGATGTGCGTGGTTTGGAGAAGATGCGCAAGACATGTGACAATCTCGGCGAGCAGGAAATCGACAAATCCTGTTATCTTGGACTGCTCGCCGACTGCTATCTCGAAACAGGCGATATCGAGAACGCCGCCTCCACGCTCAACCAGGCGCTCACTCTCGTCAGCCACACGGGCGAACATTATTTTACCGCCGAGCTGTTGAGGCTCAAGGCAGAAGTGCTGCGGCGCACCAATCCGTCGGCAGATGATATCGAAGGTTCGTTTCAGGAGGCCATCGCGTTTGCGCGCAACCAGGGCGCTGCAAACTGGGAGCGCAAGACAATGGAAAGCCTCGCCAAACTGTCGCAGTTTTCAGATTGAGATAGTCCCGGGAATCTACGGGATTCAAGCGAGAGGCTGCGGCTCCAGCAGGTTGCTCGCATCGCGCCATCGGACGTATCCTGCCGGCTTATCCGAACAAACCTAGTCCTTGAGCACAAGCACCGAACCGGCAACAAGAATGCATCCAAAGTCGCAGGATTTCACGCCCATTCCACAAAAGCGCCCCATGAAACGGATCAAAGACCAGGCCGAAGCCATTTTCATGATGGATCGGGTGGCCGAAATGGGGATCCAATGACCAGTTTCGCCCCATCATTTTCTGGTACGCTTAGAACAAGCGCTTAAGGCAGACTAGGCCTGGGACGCAAGACCATGCTGGAGAACCTCGCTGATGCCACAACAAAAAAACGGTAAGGTCAACAGAGGGAAGGATGCCGACGACGAACAGTCGTTTCGCAATCAGTTGCGCATGATGCAGCGGGCGTTCATCGCCTCGCCGGTGCGCAACGTGATTACATGGCTCGCAATTGGAATCGCGGCTCTGATCTTGGCAACCGCGTTCGGCCAAATTTTGCTCAACAGATGGTACAAGGCATTCTACGACACGCTGGAGCGGCGCGATCTTTCGGCCTTCCTGCTGCAACTGATCGTCTTCGCGGAGATTGCCGGCGGGCTTTTGATCCTCAATGTGGTGCAAACCTGGCTCAACCAGTGGGTCAGGATCAAGCTGAGGGAGGGCCTGACGCTCGACCTGATCAACGAGTGGATGAAACCTGCGCGCGCCTTTCGTCTCGCCAATGCAGGCGCCATCGGGATCAATCCCGACCAACGGGTGCACGAGGATGCCCGTCATCTTGCCGACATGACGGCAGGCCTCTCCGTCGGCCTGTTTCAGTCGGGCGTTCTCCTCGTCAGCTTCGTCGGCGTGCTCTGGTCGCTTTCGGCCGGCTTCATTTTTCATATCGCCGGTTATGACATCAATATTCCAGGCTACATGGTCTGGGCCGCCTTCCTTTATGCCGGCACGGCAGCGACTTTGAGCTGGTTCGTCGGACGCCCGCTGGTCAAGCTCAATGGCGAACATTACGCCCGGGAAGCCGTCCTGCGCTTCTCACTGATGCGTGTCAACGAACACATCGAGGCGGTCTCGCTTTCAGCCGGCGAAGCGAACGAGAAGCGCCGGCTCCAACGCGACCTTTCATCGGTACTGGAAATCAGCCACAGCTTGATGCTTGCGCTGACTCGGCTGACATGGGTCACGTCCGGCTACGGCTGGGTTACCGTTATTGCGCCGATCGTGATCGCGGCGCCGGTCTATTTCGCCGGCGATCTCAGCTTCGGCGGACTGATGATGGCCGTCGGCGCGTTCAACCAGGTGCATGTATCGCTGCGGTGGTTCGTCGACAATATCGACACTATCGCCGATTGGCGGGCGACCCTCCTCAGGGTTGCCGCCTTCCGTTCCGCAGTGTTGATGACCGACGCGCGTCATGAGACCGACAAACGCATCGATTTTGCCAAATCAGACGGCCATCGATTGACGATCGATCGCCTTGAGATTGCGGTACCTTCCGGATGCATCAAGGTTGCGGAGCCGCATGTGGAAATCAACCCCGGCGATCGCGTTCTCGTGACCGGCGATCCGGACGTGGAAAAGGCGCCGTTTTTCCGTTCCGTCGCCGGCTTGTGGCCTTGGGGACAAGGACGGATCTCGCTTCCCGAAGGAGATGACATTGCCTTCGTGCCCCGAACACCGTATTTCCCGCCAGGTACACTGGAAGAGGTTCTCATCTATCCGAGAAGCCCGGAGAGTTTTCGGAAAGCCGATCTCGCAGCCGTTTTGTCCAAGGTCGGTCTCGGCAAGTTGAGCGGCCGCCTCGATCAGGACATGCGCACAAAACTGAAACTCAACGAGCTTGAACTGCGACTTCTGGCCATTGCACGACTTGGCCTGCACAAACCACGCTGGATCATCATCGACGAGGCGCTCGATACATTGGACAGCGACGCACACCATTCCGTTCTGACATTCCTGGAGCAGGAGCTTGGCAATGCGGCAATTATCAATATCGGCCGGACGGAGCCGGGCAATCGTTTCTTCACACGCGAGCTGCAGCTTCAAAGCGATCCGGCCGGCAAATCGCTGCGGCTGCTGAGGCCGAAAAGCTTGCGCACGCGTGACCCCCAGATCGGGAGTTAAGGCGCACGCAAGTTGATTTATAGCAGTGGATCGAGAACCGCGGAGTCCGGCGCGGTTAGAAGCGGTCAATATCGCCTGGCACAGCCGTTTCCTCAAAAGACGATCGACATAACGACGTCCTGGTCGCAAATCCCGAAACCCTTGCCGAAAATGCTTGGCGAATACATACCGCCGGCCGCCGAAGTCGCCGGGCGATAAACGACGGCGCTGGCGATGTCACCCATCGCGACAGTGGGCGCTTCGAGCCTCGTGGCGCATGCCAGGGGCCCGCAATTGCACCCACTGGAAATCAAAAAAAGCAGCTCACTTCTGAAGTTGCTACGATTGTATATATCGAAATATCTGATATGAAACTTCTAAAATTGCCCGTTTTAGCGCAGGTCTCCCGCATGAGCAGAAATTTCCTCGTCATTGAGCCTGAAGAAGGATTAGCTGTTCTCAAGGGCCTGGCCTCCTCCGTCCGCGTCCAGATGCTCAAGCTGCTGCATGAAAAGGGCCCGATGAATGTCAATGACATCGCGAATGTCCTGTTGCTGCCGCAATCGACGGTCTCCACCAACATTCAGGTGCTAGAAGATTGCGGATTGATCCGCACTGAAAATCAGAAAGCCAAGAAGGGCAACCAGAAGATCTGCCACCCCACCGCGGAGGAAGTGCTGGTCGTCTTCAGAAGCGAGTATCGTGAGATGCGCAAGGACACGATCGAGGTGTCCATGCCGATCGGCCTCTACACTGGTTTCGAGGTGACTGCGCCATGCGGCCTCTGTTCTCCCGAGGGCATTATTGGTCTCCTCGATGTGCCCAACGCCTTTCTCGATCCGGACCGGATGAAGGCCGGTTTGCTATGGTTTACCCGTGGTTTCGTCGAGTATCAATTTCCCAACAATGCCAAGCTTTCCAATATGGAGATCCAGGAAATCGAGGTCGTCATGGAGCTGAGCTCGGAGGTGCCCGGCACCAGCGCCGACTGGCCTTCCGATATAACCCTGTCGATCAACGGCAAGGATGTCGGCGTCTGGATGTCTCCGGGCGATTTCGGCGACAAGCGCGGCGTCTTTACCCCTGTTTGGTGGAAACTCAAGGGCTCGCAATACGGCAAGCTGAAGAACTGGCGCATCGCCAGGGACGGCACGTATGTCGATGGCGTCAGGATTTCCGATGTGACAATTACAGAACTCGATCTCGTCAACCACCATTCGATTCGGGTGCGCATCGGCGTCTACGAGAATGCGGCCCATCCGGGCGGCATTAACATTTTCGGCAAGGGGTTTGGCAACTATGATCAGGACATCCTGTTGCGGTTGAAGACAGCTTAATATCCGACTTTTTGATATTAAAAATAAATGAGCAAACACAGTGTTATAGGTGAATATCGAGCGCTTTTCCGCCTAAATTATCATACTTTTTTCTCCCGGCACCTTGACCTTAGCCCAAATCCTAGCCTTAATATCAAGTAAGATGATTTACATCATCATTTATGATACGGATTGGGAGGTCTATAATGAAGGCGGCCATTACGGCACATCCGCGCTATGTTGTCTCGGAAATCGACCCGAGACTCTACGGATCGTTTATCGAGCATCTGGGACGCGCAGTTTACTCCGGCATCTATGAGCCCGCTCACCCGACGGCGGACGCCAACGGTATGCGCCAGGACGTCATCGACCTCGTCAAGGAACTCAACGTTCCGATCGTCCGCTATCCCGGCGGCAACTTCGTCTCGGCCTACAACTGGGAAGACGGCGTCGGCCCCAAGGAAGAACGTCCGGTGCGCCTCGATCTGGCTTGGCACACGTCGGAAAGCAACGAAGTCGGCCTGCACGAATTCGCCGACTGGTGCGTGTCCGCCAACACCGAAATGATGCTCGCCGTCAATCTCGGCTCGCGCGGCCTCGACGAAGCCCGCAACTTCCTCGAATACACCAATCATCCCGGCGGCAGCGAGTGGAGCGACAAGCGCATCGCCAACGGCCGCAAGGAACCCTACCACGTCAAGCTCTGGTGCCTCGGCAACGAGATGGACGGACCCTGGCAGATCGGCCACAAGACAGCCGACGAATATGGCCGCCTGGCCCATGAGACCGCGAAAGCTATGCGCGCCTTCGACAAGTCGCTCGAACTCGTCGTTTGCGGCTCCTCCAACGCCAAGATGCCGACCTATCCCGAATGGGAGGCGACCGTTCTCGACCACACCTACAACGAAGTCGATTATATCTCCCTGCACATGTATTTCGACAACGAGAGCAACGACACGCCGAATTATCTCGCCATGAGCGAGAAGCTCGATGCTTATATCGTCTCGGTCGCAGGCGTCATCGACTACATCAAGGCCAAGAAGCGCTCCAACAAGCAGGTCTATATCTCGTTCGACGAATGGAATGTCTGGTATCATTCCAAGGAGCAGGACAAGAAAATCCTCGGCGGCAATGACGGCTGGCCCTTCGCCCCGCCGCTGCTCGAAGACATCTACAATTTCGAGGATGTGCTGCAGGTCGGCCTGATCCTCAACACCTTCATCCGCCGTGCCGATGTCGTCAAGATCGCCTGCCTCGCGCAGCTGGTCAATGTCATCGCCCCGATCATGACCGTCCCGAACGGCCCGGCATGGCGCCAGACGACCTTCTACCCCTATTTTTATGCCTCGATCTACGGCCGCGGCAATGCGCTGGACCTCAAGGTCGAAAGCCCGACCTACACCTCCACCGTTGCAGGCGACGTTGCCTATGTCGACGTCACTGGGGTGCATGACACACAAACCAGCCATGTGACCTTCTTTGCAATCAACCGGCATGCGACTGATGCTATTGAAACAGTGATCGACCTGACCGGCTTCGGCGCGGCTGACATCGTTGACCATCAGGTGATGACGCATGCGGACCTAAAAGCTGTCAATTCGTCCGAAAATCCTTTCAATGTCGCCCCCAAAAAGGGGACCGGCGCCAAGATGACTGACGGCAAGCTCAGCCTGTCTCTGCCGGCCTATTCCTATCAGATGATCCGCCTGAAGCTTTGATTTCAGACGAACCATCGAGACGGTGTATGCGCTGAGGAGGAGCGTCGACGTGACCGCGAATATCGAAATCAGGAATGTAAGCAAGCAGTTCGGTGCCATGACGGTGCTGGATGACCTGTCGCTCTCCATCAAGGCGCGCGAATTCATCGTGTTCCTTGGACCGTCGGGTTGTGGGAAATCGACCCTTCTGCGCATGATTGCCGGGCTTGAAACCGTTGACAGGGGCGAGATCGCCATCAACGGCGAGCGCATCGACCACCTGCCCCCCGGCAGGCGCGGCATTGCCATGGTGTTCCAGTCCTATGCTCTTTATCCGCACATGACCGTGCGGGACAACATGGCCTTCGGCCTCGACAATATCGGCGTGGCGCGTGACGTGATCGATGCGCGCATTGCCGAGGCGGCTCGTATCCTGGAAATGCCGCACCTGCTCGCGCGCAAACCCGGACAGCTTTCCGGCGGCCAGCGTCAGCGCGTCGCCATCGGCCGCGCCATCGTCAAGGAGCCAAAAGCCTTCCTCTTCGACGAGCCGCTCTCCAATCTCGATGCGGCCCTGCGCACCCGCACGCGCATAGAACTCGCCCAGCTTCACCAACGCCTGCAATCGACGATGATCTTCGTCACCCACGATCAGGTGGAGGCGATGACGCTCGCCGACCGTATCGTCGTTATGAACAATCGCAAGATCGAGCAGATCGGTTCGCCGATGGAGATCTATGAGCGCCCAGCAACCAAGTTCGTTGCAGGCTTCGTCGGCGCGCCGGCGATGAATTTCGTCGATGTCACGATCGATAAATCCGGCGACGTCGCTACGGTGAAATTCGCCGACGGCACGGCTATCGCCACCGATATCGCCATAAACCAGGTCGTCGATGGCGTTCACACGTTTGGCCTCCGTTCGGAAGATGTGCGCATCGCGCCGACTGGCCAGGGCGATGTCAACGGCAAGGTCGATGTGCTGGAGCGTCTTGGCGAACGCACGTTGGTCTATGCCCGCCTCAGCAATGGCCAGATCATCGTCGCCTCCGACGTCGGCAACAGCCGCGTTGCTGTCGGCGACACGGTCGGCCTCGTCTTTGATGGCAGGAAATCGCATCTCTTCAATGAAACCGGGCGCGCCTGGCATGCGAGGGGGGCCTGATATGGCTGACCAGCTGACGATCCGAGAGACCGCAGCGCCGGCCGCCGGCGTCAGGGTCCCAAGCGCCAATATCTACGCGCCGCAATGGCGAAACTTCGTTTTCGTCGCACCGTTCCTGTTCTTCTTCGCGACGCTGCTCCTCTTTCCGCTTTTCTGGGGCATGTGGCTGAGCTTCCACAAGGCCGACACTTTCTCGACCGGCAGGTTCGTCGGCCTTGATAACTATGTCAGGCTCTTTCACGACAAGGTCTTCCTGCAATCGGTCTGGAACACCTTCTATTTCGTACTGCTAACGGTGCCGACGCTGGCGCTTATCGGCCTTTTTCTCGCGCTTTGCCTCAATCGCCGCACGCGCACTGCCGCCGTGCTGCGGACTCTGTTTTTCTCCTCGTCGGTGCTGTCGGTCACCATCGTCACATTGATCTGGCGGATCGTCTACATTCCGAATGTCGGCCTGCTGTCGACGATCTATGGATGGTTCGGCGCAACCGCACCGGCATTCATCTCCGACCCCAGTCTCGCAATGATCGGCATCGCCATCGCCACGATCTGGTGGTGCATCGGCTTGCCGATGATGCTGTTTCTTTCGGCCCTGCAGCAGATCCCGCAGGATATCTACGAGGCTGCGGCGCTCGACAACGCCAACCGCTGGCAGACGCTGCGTTCGATAACCCTGCCCTCGATCAAACGCACGTTTATCTTGGTGATCATCATCCAGATCGTGCTGCAATTCCAGCTGTTCGGCCAGGCCTGGCTGATGACGCGCGGTGGCCCGAACAATCTCACCAAGCCGATCGTGCTCTACATCTATGACACTGCGTTCCGTCGCTGGGATCTCGGCATGGGTGCCGCGGCCTCGGAAATCCTTTTCGTCCTCATCCTGATTGCGGCCATGGCCCAGTACCTCGTCACGCGCAACAAGGGAGACCAGGCATGAGCGCTCCAGCCACTTCCATCAAGGGACGGGCATTCGGCGACCGCGTGCTTTTGGCCCTCGTCATCCTGCTGTCGATCATCATGATCGCGCCGGTTCTCTGGGTCATCGGACTGTCGCTCAAGGAAAACGCCGAGCTGATGGCCAATCCGAATTCGGTATTCCACGGGCCTTATACCTTGAAGAACTACATCAATACCATCGGCACATCGTCGGTGTTCCGCTGGGTGCTCAACAGTATCATCGTCTCGGGCAGCCTGACACTCGGTACGTTGATCCTGTCGTCGCTCGCCGGCTACGGCTTTGCGCGGCTGAACTTCCCCGGTCGCAACATCCTCTTCGTCATCGTACTCTTCGGCCTGGCAGTTCCGGAGCAGGCCGTGCTGGTCGCCCGCCATCAGATCTTCAGCATGCTGAAGTTCCACAACACCTATCACGGCCTCGTTCTCCCCGGCCTGTCGGCTTCGTTCGGCGTCTTCCTGATGACCCAGTATTTCCGGGCCATCCCGAAGGAGCTGGACGAAGCCGCCATGCTGGACAATGCCGGGCGCCTCAGGATTTTCTGGAAAGTGCTTCTGCCGCTCACCGTGCCGGCTCAGGCAACCCTTGGCATCTTCACCTTCCTCGGCTCATGGAATGATTACTTCTGGCCGCTGATCTCGGCGACCAAGAAGGACATGTTGACGCTGACGGTCGGGATGGCATCGACACAGACAAATTTCGCCCAGTCGGAGGGCATCGGCTTCCTGATGGCGCAGGCAGTGTTCGCCGGCGCGCCGATCCTGATCATCTACCTGTTTTTCCAGAAATACATCGTCACCGCCGTCTCTGGCGCTGCGGTCCGATGACGAGAATTGCATGCGGGAGGAAAACCGCCGCAGCGATGCAAGCATGAAGCCGCTCCAGCGTGGAGTGGCGGAACTCAGTAGGAGGAACTGATATGCATCTTAAGAAACTACTTTTTGCGGCAGTCTCGGCAGGCGCGATAATGCTCGCCAGCCCGTCTTTCGCGGCAACCGAACTGACGGTACAGCGCTTCTTCGGCGCCTGCGATGCGGACTTTGGCACCAACACCGATGTCACCGACGCTGTCGGCGAATGCGGGATCATCACGTCGCTGATCAACAAGTTCAACGCCGACAATCCCGATGTCCACGTCAGCGTCACGACCGTAGAATGGCCGGGCTATGATCAGTTGACCGCCCAGTTCGCCTCCGGCGATGCGCCCGACATCGTTACAATCCACGAATCCGTGCTTTCGGACTATCAGTCCAAGGGCCTGCTGATGCCGCTCGACGCCGTGCTGAAGTCTGTCGGCGTGACCCCGGATGCATTTACGGATGCCGCCCGCAACGGCGCCACCAAGGACGGCAAAATCTATGGCCTGCCGATCGACAGCTGGACCATGCTTTACCATATCAACATGGACCTGTTCAAACAGGCCGATCTCGTGAACCCCGACGGCACGCCGATCCTGCCCAAATCGGTCGATGAACTCCTGGCCCAGGCCGAACAGTTCAAGCAGAAAACCGGCAAGCCTTATTTCGTCCAGAACCTTGCCAACGAGACCGCGCTCTTTACGCGCAACCTCTATACCTATCTTTTCCAGCAGGGTTCGGACTTCTTCGCCGATCCGAAGCACGTGAAGCTCAATACGCCAGAAGCCAAGAAAGTCGTCGAAATGTACAAGACGATCTTCGCCAAGGATTACACCACCAAGGATCTCGATTACGGCGGCGCGATCAATGCCTTCCTCGCCGGTGAGGGTGGCGTGCAGCTGAACGGCACCTGGGTCGTCGGTGATTACAACGCACAGTCCGA
Organism: Pararhizobium sp. LjRoot255; assembly: GCF_964252905.1. NCBI lineage: Bacteria > Pseudomonadati > Pseudomonadota > Alphaproteobacteria > Hyphomicrobiales > Rhizobiaceae > Pararhizobium > Pararhizobium sp. LjRoot255. Next base: position 939,207 of record NZ_CAXUPQ020000002.1, on the reverse strand, counting down.
AACCAATGGCACTGCGCTCAACAAGGGCGGCTATGCCGTCTATCCCTATCCGCAGCTTTTCGATGGCGCGCATGCGCAATATGCCGACGGCCACACCTGGGCGGTTTCGGCCAAGGAAGATCGTACGGCTGAGCAAACCGCTGCCATCGGCAAGTTCCTAAAATTCTTCGCCGACAACAACTTCGATTGGTCGCGCACCGGCCATCTGCCTGCCGTCAAATCGATAATTGCCTCGGACCAATTCAAGGCGCTGCCGCACCGCGACACGATTTCCGCCGTCGCAGATCTTGGTCGATCGCTGCCGTCAGAAGTGCAGCGCCAGTTCGCCATCCAGGATATCATCGGCGAGGAACTGGCGGCTGCAACCTCCGGCCAAAAGGACACCGACGCAGCCCTTGCCGATGCCGAAACCCGGATCAACGAGTTGCTCGCTAATCTCTAGGCTCCCTGACGCGTAGCCTCTCCGGATGCCGCTGCGAATTCGAGCGCCCGTGTCAGTTTCGGCGGGCGCTCGTTTTGTACAACTTTTTGGATTGCAAAACTTAACGGGAATTGTGATCTGCGCCCCATAAATTAGGCCATTCGACACTGGCATGTCCAATGCGGAAGCGTTGGACGACTTTACGCGAAACGCAGGCAGCTAAATTGATCCCGGCCACTCCTCATCCGGCCAATCGCGCGATGTGTGAATCACGCGCAGGACGGAGATCGTCTCCCGTCCGCCTTCGACGGTGATCGAATAGGCAATGATGTAAGGCAAGCCGACGACGATTTTTTCATAGGTGCCGGATACCCGGCCAGGCCTACCGGTCGCCATCTCGCCAATGGCGTTTGCAGTATCCCCGGCACGATCGGCGACCCTTTTCGCCGCGAGAGAGTTTTCAGCGGCAATATGAACGATCCGGGCCTTCAGATCATCCAGCGCGTGACGGGACCATTGAACAGGTCGTATCAAGCCCGGCCGGCCTTCACGTCATCGATCGCGGCATAGATTTCAGCCATGGCATCATCATGCGCTACGACGCGCCCGCTCTCAACATCAGCCATGCCACGCTGGATACCTTCGATTATGCCAAGCTCTCGCTCGACATAAGCCGAAACGGCCTCGCCAGCGAGGAAAGATTTGCTGCGCCTGGTATCAACAGCAAGCCGCTCGAGCTTTGCCTTAACCTCGGTAGAAACACGGATCGTCATAGTAGTGCTGCCGGCCATTGCAATGTTCCATCGTGTCAACTTGTGTACATCCTAGCACACTCGAAACTCAAGACCAACCACGCCAACCGCTTCAATAGCCTCTTTTGGTCTCAACCAACTGGATGACTGCTTTCGTGCGCAATGGTGCTGCTGCCGGTTCAGTCACCCCGCTTTTTATGCGTGACCCGCTCACTCCTCCGTGAAAATCGGATCCTGCGTAAACTGACCGCCCTGATAGTGCGCCAGCGGCTCGGACGGCGCCGGGCGCGGCACTTTCGCCTCGAGTTCGGCGCGGAAGTGCTCCGCATTGTCAAGGGGACGCCAGCCGAGATAAGCGGCATGCGCATTGTCCCACCAACGGCTGTCGTTGTCCGAGACGCCCCAGATGATAGGGCAACCGAGCATGGGCGCGCGGAAGACACAAGCTATCAACGCTTCGAAGTCGTCGTAGGACATCCATGTCGACAGCATGCGGTGGTTTGTCGGCCTTTCCATGCAACTGCCGATCCGCACAAGCGCCGTCTCCTGCCCGAATTTTTCGAAATACATGCGCGCCAGCGCCTCGCCGAAGCATTTCGATACGCCGTAGAGCCCATCCGGTCGCATCGGCGCGGTCGCGTCGATTTGCGTGTCCTGCCGATAGAAGCCGACTGTATGGTTGGAGCTCGCAAAGAATATACGGGGATGGCCATGAGCGCGGGCCGCTTCGTAGAGATTGTAGAGCCCCAAAAGGTTGGCATTCATGATCTTCGAGAACTTGTCCTCGACCGAGATGCCGCCGAGATGAAGGATACCATCGCAGCCCTCGACGAGGCTGTGCACGGCCGCGGCATCACCGAGGTCGCAGATCACCAGTTCCTCATGCGGCGCTGCAGCGCCGAGATCGGCGATATCCGAAACGCGCACCACGTCGGCGAACTTCGCCATTCTTGCCCGCATCGCGCTGCCCAGCCCACCGGCAGCCCCCGTGATCAGCAGTCGCTTCAAATCCGTACCCTCCACCATGGTTTCTGCAGGCCCCACGGCATGAAATCCGCTATTGGGCTAGATTCGCCTCAAAAGTCATCATACATGTTGACAAACAACGGTCAACAGGGCGCATATATTGCGAGGATTTCCGTCAACTTGACAGACAAGTTTCCAGGCATTCTCTTAGCGGCGTGGCGCAGAGCGCGAAGGAAGGAGCTCCGATGAGCGTTCAGGTAAGATCCGAGCCGGTAACGGGCACATTGACGGCACGGCTTGGCGATACACTGAGACGAGCAATCGCCGCCGGACAGTTTCCCCCAGGAAGCAAATTGCCAAGCGAAGCGCGGTTGTCAGAGACCCATGGCGTCAGCCGCACTGTGGTGCGCGAGGCGATCGCCGCCCTTCGCGCCGACCGGCTGGTCGAAGCCCGCCAGGGCGCCGGCGTCTTCGTCCTGGAGACATCGCCCACACCCCCCTCCGCGCTGCTTTCGCTGCAGGATATCGATCCCGCACGCGTTTCCTCGACGATTGAATTGCTGGAGCTCAGGACCGCTGTCGAGGTCGAAGCCGCAGGGCTTGCCGCCCTGCGGCGATCGCCGGCGCAGGAGGAAGTCATCATCGAGCGTCACTATGCCGTGCGCGCTTGCCTGAATGCCGGAGTTTCGAGCGCTGAGGCTGATTTCGCCCTGCACCTTGCCATCGCCGAGGCGACCAACAACCCGCGCTTTCGCGAATTCCTGGCAATGATCGGGCAAAACGTTATTCCGCGCGCGGCCTTGCGCAAGGACGATACCGAAGTCGACCAGCGAGCCTACATCACCATGCTCGATAACGAGCATAATGATATCGTTGTCGCCATCTCCAACGGCGACGAGGAAGGGGCGCGCGACGCCATGCGCCGCCATCTGCGCGGCAGTCAGGCACGCTACAGGGCGCTTTTGCGCGAGCAGCGCAAACCTGTACGATAAGTTATTGACTCCATCTTGTCATACATGTACGACAAGTGTGCCGGTGGAGGCAGACAGAGGAAATCCAGTATGACGCCGCAAGAGATCAAAGCCACGCTTGGCGCGGGGCTGTTGTCCTTTCCCGTGACGCATTTCGACGCGGAGGGAAAATTCCAGGCCAAAAGCTACCAGCGCCACGTCGAATGGCTCTCGAGCTACGACGCGCCGGTCCTCTTTGCGGCCGGCGGGACCGGCGAGTTCTTCTCGCTGTCTCCTCAAGAGGTTCCAAATGTGGTCAGGGCGGCAAAGGAAGCCTCCGGTAAGACCGCGATCGTCTCCGGTTGCGGCTATGGCACCGAGGTCGCCGTCGAACTTGCGCGCTCCGTCGAGAAGGCAGGTGCCGACGGCATTCTGCTTCTGCCGCACTATCTGATCGATGCGCCGCAGGAAGGCCTCTATGCCCATGTCAAGCGCATCTGCCAGTCCGTTGGCATCGGCGTCATGGTCTATAACCGCGACAATTCGATCCTCGGCGTCGATACTCTGAAGCGTCTCTGCGACGAATGCCCCAATCTGGTAGGCTTCAAGGACGGCACGGGTGATATCGGGCTTATCCGCCAGATTACCGCCACCATGGGCGACCGCCTCACCTACCTTGGCGGCATGCCGACGGCCGAGCTTTTCGCGGAAGCCTATCTCGGGGCAGGATTTACCACCTATTCCTCGGCTGTCTTCAACTTCGTGCCGGCGCTTGCCGTCGACTTCTACCAGGCTCTGCGCGGCGGCGACCGGACGCGCTGCGAAGAAATCCTGAGGGACTTCTTCTACCCCTTCATGGCGATCCGCAGTCGGCGCAAGGGCTATGCGGTCGCCGCCGTGAAGGCTGGCGTGCGCCTCCAGGGCTTTGACGCCGGCAAGGTCCGCCCTCCCCTCGACGATCTGACGGCGGAAGAAGAAGCCATGCTCGAAAAACTCATCGCACCCTGGAAGCGCTAGGATGAAGATCGCGGCCGTCCATACGCATCTGCTCGAATACCGGCTACCCGTGCCCTTCGAAAGCGCCTCGATGCGCTTCGACCGCCGCGCGCATGTGCTGGTCGAGATCGTCTGCGATGACGGCACCATCGGCTGGGGTGAATGCCTCGGCCCAGCCCGTCCGAATGCTGCGGTCGTGGCCGCTTACAAGCCGTGGCTCATCGGCGCTAATCCGCTTGAGACCGAAAAAATCTGGGCTCGTCTCTACAATGCGTTGCGTGACCAGGGGCAGCGTGGCCTCGCCGTGACGGCGCTGTCGGGTATCGATATCGCGCTTTGGGACATCAAGGGCAAATACTTCGGCGCCCCGGTCTCGACGCTGCTCGGCGGACGTTTCCGCGAAGAGGTCAGGGCCTATGCGACCGGCAGCTTCAAGCGCGATGGCGTCGACCGGGTCGCCGACAATGCGGCGGACGCGGCGCGCTATCACGCCGAGGGCTTCCACGCGAGCAAGATGAAAATCGGCTTCGGCGTGAACGAAGATCTGGCCGTCATTCGCGCTGTGCGCGAGGCCGTTGGGCCTGATATGCGGCTGATGGTCGATGCCAATCACGGCTATGACCCGATGGAAGCGATCGAACTCGGGCGCAGGGCTGCCGATTTCGACATCGATTGGTTCGAGGAGCCGGTGGTGCCGGAACAGCTCGGCGCCTACCGCGAGGTGCGCGCAAATCAGCCCATCCCTGTTGCGGGCGGTGAGACCTGGCACAGTCGCTGGGGCATGCGTGAACCGATCGAGACGCGCGCAATCGATATCATCCAACCCGATCTTGCCGGTGTCGGCGGGTTCACCGAGGCAAAGCGTGTGGCTGACATGGCGGCACTGCATGGAATCCGTGTCGTCCCGCACGTCTGGGGCACGGCGGTCCATATCGCGGCCGCACTTCAGTTCATGGCGGCGATGGTCCCGAGCCCGATGCGCGTCAACCCGATCGAGCCAATCCTCGAATTCGACCGCACGGAAAACCCGTTCCGCCAGGCCGTCGTCAAGACACCGATCGAGCATGTGCGTGGGGTGGTCAAAATCCCCGATGGGCCGGGCCTCGGCATCGACATCAACCGCGATGCGCTTGCCGAGTTCCAGATGAAGGACGACTGAGATGCTCGTGCGTCCACTTTCCGGCCGTCCGCTACAGACACCCTTGCCGAAAGGCACGGTGGACACACAGATGCACATGTATCTGCCCGGCTTCCCGGCAAGGCTCGGCGGACCGGAACTGCCAGCCGGCACTCTGCCCGATGCACCTCAATATCGGCGGGTGATGGATTGGCTCGGCATCGACCGGGTGATCATCACCCAGGGCAATGCGCACCAGCGCGACAACGCCAATCTGATTGCCTGCTTAGCCGCCATGGGCCGGGTCGCCCGCGGCGTCGCAGCTTTCGGTAGCGACATATCGGATAGCGAACTCGACGCCTTCTCCGCGGCCGGCATCGTCGGCGCGCGCATCATGGACCTGCCGGGTGGCGCTGTCCGCCTGAGCGAGCTGGAAGCGATCGACGATCGCGCCGCCGCGCGCGGCTGGATGATCGCGGTCCAATTCGACGGCAGCCACATCCTTGACCACGAAACGCGCCTGAAAAGACTGAAATCACGCTGGGTCTTCGATCACCATGGCAAATTCTTTTCTGGCGCAACACCCGACGGACCCGAGATCGCGGCCGTAAAGCGGCTGATCGACCGGGGAAACTGCTGGTTCAAGTTCGCCGGCGTCTACGAGTCCTCAAAGAGTGGCAGCCCCGATTATGCCGACGTCGCCGCCTTTTCGCGCAGCATTGCAGCGCACGCGCCCGAGCGCATCGTCTGGGGCAGCAACTGGCCGCACAATCTGGCGAAGACCCGCGAGGCCTATCCCGATGACGCCGATCTGACCGACACGGTACTTGGCTGGCTGCCCGACGATGCCGCGCGGCAGCTGGCGCTCGTCGACAACCCCGAAAGCCTTTACGGCCTTCCGCGCTTTGGTGGCGGAGGCAGCTGACTGATGCATGCGTCGGGGCGAGGAGGCTCCAGGCGAGGATTTCAAAGGAGGAGAAAGACATGAACATAGCCAAATCGCTTTGCCTGGCCCTGGGTTTGACCCTTGGCGCCGGCACCTTGCATGCCCAGGAAATCACACTCCGCTCGGCCGATATCCACCCCGACGGCTATCCGACGGTCGACGCGGTGAAGTACATGGGCGAACTCGTCTCGCAGCGGACCAATGGCCGTATCAAGATCGAAGTCACCAACAACGCGGCACTTGGCACCGAGAAGGATACGATCGAGCAGACCCGCTTCGGCGTCATCGACATGAACCGCGTCAACGCAGCGCCCTTCAACAATCTCGTGCCACAAACGGTGGTGCTTGGCTTGCCCTTCCTGTTCCGCTCGACCGAACACATGCACAAGACCGTCGACGGTCCGATCGGCGACGAGGTGCTTGCGGCCTTCGAACCGCATGGCCTCGTCGGTCTTGCGTTCTACGATTCCGGTGCGCGCTCCTTCTACTCGACCAAGAAGCCGATCCAGAAGCTGGATGACCTCAAGGGCATGAAGGTTCGCGTGCAGCAGTCCGACCTGTGGATCGCGATGATGGACGCGTTCGGCGCCAATGCAACGCCGATGCCGTTCGGCGAAGTCTACTCGTCGCTCGAGACGGGCGTGGTGGATGCAGCGGAGAACAACTGGCCGTCCTATGAGTCCTCGCGCCATTTCGAAGTTGCAAAGAACTACACGCTGACGGAGCACTCGCTCAATCCGGAAATCCTCGTCATTTCCAAGATGAGCTGGGACAAACTTTCCGCCGATGACCAGAAGGTCCTCAAGGATGCAGCGAAAGAATCCGTCACCAAGATGCGCGAACTGTGGACCGCACGAGAAAAGACTTCGGAGGAAAAGATCCGGGCTGCAGGAGTGAATGTCATCACCGTCGACAAGGCGGAATTTTCCGCTGCGATGAAGCCGGTTTATGATCGCTTCGTCACCGATCCCCAGATGAAGGACCTGCTGGAGCGGATCCGCGCCATCAACTGATGTCTTCGGCCAGTCCCGTCGCCTCGACGGGCTGGCCTTCTATTCCCGGACCTCGATTGGACGGCGTCCGGAGCCTATGGAGGAAAAGGCAATGTGGCGTTTCATGCAGGTCCTGCGACCTATGCTGACCTGGCTGAGCCGGGTATCGCTCTATATTTCGGGGCTGGGTCTGGTGACGATGACGCTCCTCGTCGGCTGGCAAGTCTTTGCCCGCTATGTGCTCAATGATACGCCCAGCTGGTCCGAGCCGCTGTCGCTCCATTTGATGTCCTGGTTCATCATTCTCGGCGCCGCCGTTGGCGTGCGCGAGAGCGTGCACCTCGGCCTCGATTTCGTCCGCCATTCCGCGCCACCTATTGTCCAGCGGGCGATGGACCTCCTGAGCCTCGGCCTTATCGTGCTGTTCGGGCTTGCCATGACCGTCTATTCCACCCTGCTCGCCGCCGGCACCTGGGCCGCGACCATCCCCGTGCTTGGCTGGCCGGGCGGCGTCGATTTCTTCCCGATGATCGCGGGCGGCGTGTTGATCGCGCTGTTTGCCGCCGAGCGTTTCGTCGACGTCCTCATTGGCGCCGAGATCGCAGCCGATGTGGTCCTGCAGGAGGCCGCATAATGGCTTACACAATCCTCTTTGGCGTCTTCACGCTGCTGATGTTTATCGGCATGCCGATCGCCTTTTGCCTCGGCATCGCCTCGCTCGCCACCGTCGCCTATATCGGCCTGCCGGCAATTGTCGTGTTCCAGCAGATGAATTCCGGCATGAGCGTATTCGCCATGATGGCGATCCCGTTCTTCATTTTTGCCGGCGATCTCATGGTTCGCGGCGGCATCGCCGATCGGCTTATCCGCTTTGCTGCCGGCGTGGTCGGACACCTGCGCGGTGGCCTCGGCCAGGTCAACATCGTTGCCTCGACGCTGTTCGGTGGCATTTCCGGCTCGGCGGTCGCCGATGCTTCGGCTGTTGGTGGACTGATGATCCCGCAGATGGCGGCGCGCGGCTATGACCGCAGCTACGCCGTCAACGTCACTGTGAACGCTGCGATCATCGCGCTGATGATCCCGCCGTCGCACAACATGATCCTCTATTCGATCGCAGCCGGCGGCAACGTCTCCGTCGCCGATCTCTTCACCGCCGGTATCCTGCCGGGCCTGCTGCTCGCCGCCGCGCTCATGGTCACTGCCTACGTCGTCGCGCGCCGGCGTGGCTATCCGTCGGAACCCTTCCCAGGTTTCCGACGGCTGGGCTACTATCTGCTCGCTTCGACGCCGGGTCTGCTTCTGATCGGCATCATCTTCGGCGGCGTCCGCTCCGGTGTGTTTACGGCAACGGAAAGCTCCTGCATCGCCGTCTTCTATGCCTTCCTTGTCGCGATCTTCGTTTATCGCGAGCTCAATTGGCATGGCTTCATAGACGCCGTCCTTCAGGCCGTACGCACGACTGCCATGGTTCTGCTGGTGATCGGCACGGCAGCCTCCTTCGCATGGCTGATGGCCTTCCTGCAGGTGCAGCAGACCATGGTCTTTGCCATCGGCGCAATATCCGATAATCCGATCATCGTTCTCCTGCTGATCAATGTCATTCTGCTGCTGCTCGGCACTTTCATGGACATGGCGCCGCTGGTCATCATCAGCACGCCGGTGCTCCTGCCGGTGGTCAAGGCCTTTGGCATCGACCCGGTCCATTTCGGCGTCGTCATGGTCCTCAATGCCGGCATCGGGCTGAACACGCCGCCGGTCGGAACCGTGCTATTTGTCGGCTGCGCCGTGGGAGGCATCTCGATCCGCGAGGCAATGCGCACGATCTGGCCGTTCTTCGGCGCCAGCATCGCGGTGCTGATGCTGGTCACCTATGTGCCGGCCCTGTCGCTCTGGCTTCCGAGTCTTTTCAAATGAGAAAAGCTGCGTAGAGCTAAGTTGGGTGCACAACACATCAGTGCTGCAGATCATCGAGCCCCCGCGCCTGAAGGGTTCCGAAGGCGGTCGCGGCGGCCGACATGTCCGTGGGGGATCGCGATAGCAGCATTAGACGGCTCGGGCTGATCTTCGGATCGCGCAATGGCACGAAAATCAGGCTCCCCTCGGCGACCTCCTGCTCGATGCCGACCCGCGTCTGCAATACCGACAAGACGATGTTTTGCCACCTCAGCCGATGGAATTGGTTCGTGAACGACTGGAGGTCGACACAGAGAGCCGTCAGGCGTCAACCGCATCTGCCGCCTTTGTCGCGAGGAAGGACTTTCGGTCCGCGAGCGAAAAGCCAGACGCCAAGCCGTCGGCACGCCTAGAGCAAGCTAGCACAATTAATAGGGGGAAACCTATCGCAAACGGTTGCAACGCGGGCTGTTCAGGCCGCAATTTGTGGGATGTCCATGGTTACCGATGATACATCAGCTTCAAGCCCTGTACCGCCTCTCGCCGGCATGTTGGACGTTGCGCGCATTCACAGCTTGTCCTTGGCGGAGTTATTTCAGTTTGCAGAAGGCCGCAGTGCCGCCGGACAAAGGGCTGAGGCGGCAGAGATTTACAAGGTCTGGATTGCATTCAACGAGGCCCATCCCTTCTTGCATCTCGTGTATTTCAATTATTCCGTCACCCTGCGCCAGTTGGGAGACGTTGCGGGATCGATCCACGCGCTGCGTGCGTGCCTGAAGCTTGATCCGCGGTTCGGGCAGGCACATATCAATCTTGGCCGGGCCTTCGAAGACAGCGGCCTTGCCACGCAAGCCATCCAGCAATGGCGCAGTTTCGTGGAGATAACCGGGGAGAGCACGGCTGACCGGGTTATGCATCGCCTGATGGTGCTTCAGCACATCGGCCGCGTCATGGAAAACGCTGGTCTGTTGGAAGAGGCGGAAACCGCTTTGTGGCAGGCAATCGAATTGCGACCCGACAAGACTGAAGCCGGTCAACATTGGAGCGCTCTGCGGCAGCGCCAGTGCAGGTGGCCGATATTGGCTCCCTCCGACCATGTCTCCCTGGGACATTTACTTGATGCCATGTCGCCGCTGACACTCGCCTGTTATTCGGACGATCCGTTGTTTCAGCTGGCCAAAGCCTATCGCTATAATAAATCCTTCGTCGGACGTCCCGACACCAGCGGCTTTGCGCGCAAAACGCCGAAGCAGAAGTCAGGAACCGGCGAGCGCCTTCGCGTCGGCTATGTTTCCTCGGATTTGCGTGATCACGCGGTTGGCTTTGCACTTAGAGAAGTGCTGGAACTGCACGATAAGGAAAGCGTTGAAATCTACGCTTATTATTGCGGCGAGCCCGTAGCGAGCGACGCAACGCAGACACGGATGAAAAATGCCGTCGATTGCTGGCGCGATATCGCCACACTCAGCGACGTGGAGGCAGCAAGGCAAATCGCCGGCGATGACATCGACATTCTGGTCGATGTCAACGGTTACACCAAACATGCGAGAACGAAGATCTTCGCCTACAGACCGGCGCCGGTCATCGTCAATTTTTGCGGTTACCCGGGTTCCATGGGCAGCCCGTTCCACCAATATATGATCACGGACGCGCGCATCGTTCCGCCCGAAAACGAAATCTATTATTCAGAAAAAGTGCTGAGGATTCCATGCAGCCAACCCGTCGACCGCAAGAGGGTGATTGCCGAAAAACCGTCACGAGCGGAGGCGGGGCTGCCTGAAGGCGCTTTCGTTTTTGCATGCTTCAACGGTATGCAGAAGATTACCGAAAGTACCTTTGCACAGTGGATGCAGATTCTCATCGCGGCGCCCGGCAGCGTGCTCTGGCTGCTCACCGGAAGCGACAATGTGGATCAACACCTGCGTCAGGCGGCCGAGAAGGCCGGTGTCGCGCCCGAGCGCCTCATTTTCGCGCCCAAGGCACCGAATGCAAAGCATCTCGCTCGAATAGCGCTCGCCGATCTCTTCCTTGACACTTTCCCGTATGGGGCGCACTCAACTGCGGCTGATGCTCTGACCGTGGGGTTGCCGGTCCTTACATTCCCCGGCAAGAGCTTCGCGGCACGTTTCTGCCACAGCATTGTTGCAGCCGCCGGCGTTCCGGAATTGATTTGCAGAGGGCCTGAGCACCTTATTGAAACGGCCACCGGATTTGCGAAGGATCCCCAGAGCCTCAAGAAGGTCAGGGAGTCCTTGCAGGCCAAACGGCAAATCAGCGAATTGCGCGACATTCCGGCTCTTGCCCGACGCCTCGAAGAGTTGTTCTGGCAAATGCAGGCACAAAGCGAGCGCGGTGAAACACCGGTGCCAGACCTGCGCAATCTCGACATATATTACGAAATCGGGGCCGACCTCGTTCAAGACAATACGGCGTTTTCGGACGATCGAACCTACCGACAGCGCTATCTGGAAAAGCTGGCGGCATGGAACGATTATGAGCCGATTCCCAACGACAACCGCTTGTGGACGCAAGCAGCGGCTTCAAAGAGATGAGCAAGAACAGGGCCGGAACCGGAAAAATTGCGGTGGTCGGCGCCGGCCTTTCAGGTGCGGTCATTGGACGCGAACTCGCAGAAGCGGGTCATGAGATCGAAATCTTCGACACGCGCAGCCATATAGCCGGGAATTGCCACACAGAGCGCGACAAGGAAACCGGAGTCATGGTCCATGTCTATGGGCCGCATATTTTCCACACGGATGACAGAGAAGTCTGGGAGCATGTGAACCGCTTCCAGGCGTTCATGCCCTACAAAAACCGCGTCAAAACGACAAGCAAGGGGCAAGTATATTCCCTGCCTATCAATCTGCATACGATCAACCAGTTTTTCGGCAAGGCTTTCAGGCCTGAGGAGGCGCGCGCCTTCATTGAGGATCTGGCCGACAAAGCCATAGAAGACCCAAAAACCTTTGAAGACCAGGCGCTCCGCTTCGTCGGCAAGGACCTGTATGACGCCTTCTTTAGGGGATATACGCAGAAACAATGGGGCTGCTCACCAACCGAACTGCCGGCTTCCATCCTGAAACGACTTCCGGTGCGTTTCAACTACGACGACAACTACTTCTTCCATAGATACCAGGGCATGCCGCAAAACGGCTACACGGATATGGTCGGGCGAATTCTCGATCATGCAAACATCGCGGTCCATCTCGAAACGCGGGTTCACCGCAGCCAAGGCAAAGACTTCACTCACATGTTCTATTCCGGTCCGCTCGACGGCTATTTCGACTACGAATATGGCCGTTTGGGATATCGCACGCTGGATTTCGAACGCTTCACCTATGAGGGCGACTACCAGGGTTGTGCGGTCATGAACTACGGGGATGTTTCCACGCCCTATACGCGCGTCACCGAGCACAAGCATTTCTCACCATGGGAAGACCATACCGGCTCCGTCTGCTATCGCGAGTTTTCCCGTGCCTGCGGCCCGCAGGACATTCCCTACTATCCGATCCGCCTGATAGAGGATAAGGAGCAACTTGCCCAATATGTCGCGCGAGCAGCACGGGAAACCTCCGTCACCTTCGTCGGTCGGCTTGGAACATACCGATATCTCGACATGGATGTGACGATCCGCGAGGCGCTGGACACCGCACGGCTCTTTCTGTCCAGAAACGCCGGGAACGCACCAATGCCTGCATTCCTGCATCCGCCGGTCTAGCACGAAGCCAGACGTGTCTCGTTCATTTCGTGCTCGCAGAGCTGGTCGATGGTCAAGGAGGCGACTTCGGCAAACGGAGCCTGGTTCGTCACGCGGCCGTCACCGCGGATGATGACGTCGTCGCAGAACGAAATCGTGCTGCGGTGGCTGATCACAATAGTCGTGCGGCGACCCGCCCTCAAGGTCTCGATGATTGCTGCTTCCAACAGGCCGTCCATGGCGCTTGTGGCTTCGTCGAGAATGAGGATCTCGCGATCCCGCACCAAGGCTCTTGCCAGCGCTATCCGCTGGCGCTGCCCAGCCGACAGACTTGCCGCCGGGGATCGTTTCGTAGCCCTGAGGTAGTCTCGACAAATTCGTGCGCCTCGGCAAGCCAGGCGGCATGCGCCGCATCGGCCGTCGAAGCGCGCTGACCATAGGTGATATTTTCCAGAATAGTGTCATCCACCAGTTCAAGATCCAGGCTGGCAGGGGCGCTCTTGCTGCCGCGCCGCTTTCGTCGTTCTGGTTGAGCGAGCTCTTGGACCGTTTAGCCCTTCCGCATTGTAGCGCCACACCCATTCCCGCAACGTCTGGCGATCCATCCCACAGGTCCCGGCCAGCATTCGACGCGCAGTGCGAACGCCAGCCTTTCCGTGATGATGCGTTTCGGCGCCGGACCGAGCTTTCTTCGAATGCATATCAGTGACCACCGCACGGCCATTGCGCGCTGCAAAACCCCACATGACCCAAGTTGAAACGGAATACGGAATGCGCAAAAGCGCATATTCCGGAAGCGTTAAGGTTATCACAAATACGCCCGCTCTCCCATTTCATGACGTATAGCAAAAGTCGCGTTATGCCCTCAAATACAATCATAGGGGGTGTCTCGATGTGGAAGAGTTGACTGACGATTTGGCGCGTCCGGCGGGTGGGGAAGGCGCGATCGCTAGTTTCCACTTCGCCACGGCCGGTATCGAACGTCCTTTCGATGCATGGCGTTCCCTCCTGAACGTTCTGTTCGACAGCCTTCCCCCGAAAGCTTCTCCATCGACGGGGTTTCAAGCGAATCTCATAGTCTATCACTTCGGCACATTCCTGCTGTGCCGAAGTATCGCGGTTGGCGGCCGTTATCGGCGCACCGAAGCGCGCCTCGCTTGGAATGATCTCGACCATATCGTTGTCTCGTGTCTCCTGCGCGGCGGCATCGCCCTAACCAGCCCCGCCACCCGACGGCTGCGACCGGGCGACGTGGCGGTGCTCGACCTATCGGCGCCAATGGCTTTTGCGATGTCAGCCGCCGAGGGCATGCACCTGATCATGCCGCGCACCCTGCTGCCGGCCTCGATGGCGCCAGTGCATCCGGTGACCGGTCGTATTCTGGCCCAGGATACCGCCATGGCGATCTTTATCAGGGGAATCCTTGAGGCCCTTGGCGAAGCGGCGCTGCGCCTGAGCCCGGGCGAGGTGATCGCGCTCGGGGCGTCGGTGCCCGATCTGCTCGCCTCGTGCCTGGGACCTGCGGCATCGGTACCTTCAGCGGAGGCCAAGGGCGACCTCGGACGGCGCCTGCGTCGCCACATCGAGGAGAACCTGCATCGCAGCGATTTGACCCCTTCCCGCCTGACGCACGACCTTCACGTCTCTCGCAGTCAGCTCTACCGGCAATTCGAGAAAAGCGGCGGTGTTGAAGCCTACATTCGCCGGCGCCGTCTCCGGCGCTGCCTGCTCACGCTCTGCGATTCCCGCCATGCCGACCGGCGCATCGGTGACATCGCCTATGAAATGGGCTTCGCCGACGAGGCGCACTTCAGCCGGCTGTTCCGGCGCGCCTTTGGAGTGTCCCCCAGGGGCGCTCGCTCTGCCGCCCGGCAGGACGGCCCAGAACTGGGCGGCCTGTTCCGGCCATCCACCGATGACGCTTCCTTCGGCGACTGGCTAACCGCACTCGGGACGAGTTGAGGTTGCGCCCTCCTTGGGACGGTCGTCCAAGTTTTCGGAATGCGCGTCCAGGGACAACCAGGAGGGATGAAGATACCGTCCAATACACATAAAGCGGGAAATTCGAGAAGACAGACGCTGCATCAGAGCCCCGGCCCAGCGAAAGGAAACAGCATGATGTCGACCAAGATGGCAAAGACAAGTTCCGATCCTGCGATGAACAGCGCACCACCGGCAGCTGCAGTCCCTTTCGAGCTGACCGCCACGAATGAGTCGACCGTCCCGGGCGTTCAGTATTTCAGCGTCTTTCCGCCGGCATTGAAAAACCCTCCGCCAAAATCGCAGACCCTTACCGCCTTGGTGTCAGATCCGACAAAACAGGGGGATGCAACAACGTTGACGTGGAACGGTGGAAGCGGCGCGCTGGCCTTGTTTGCGCTTATTGAAGGCGCAAGCCCAGGCGCTGCCAAAAGGACGCCGGTCGCGCTGGGGGATACGGTTGCCGTGGCCTGGCTCGACGGTGCGTTTACTGTTACTCCGGCCGCCGGCGGCCCAGCCAATGCCATCGAGGTGACATTCGCACCTGGTGTCCCAGGGGGTGGTCAACTCGGCCTGGTGGTCGGGCCTGCCCCCATCCTCGTGCCGATCCCGGCCGGTCTGTCGGCGTTGACCCTCGAGCCCGACTTGTCACCGACCGTCACAGTGATCTTCGGCACTCCTTTCCAATTGCCCAAACCCGATCAATCGGACGTCAGCAAGACAGCGACCATCACTTTCGAACAGGATACCGCGACGAACGCCAGTCCCACGGCTATCGCGCAGATCAAGGTCGGTCTGGAGAACCAGATCGTCGAGGGCGGCTGACCGCCCAACGCGCTTGCCCGGCATCCGCCTTCCCAGGCCGGGCATTCCCCTCGCCGCTCCTATTCCTCCCACCGGGCGGCGAGGGCGAGCCGGCACCGCTTCAGCCCCGGAGGCGGTGCCGGCCACCACCCTGCAATTCCGGGCACGATCCCCAAACGAAAGGCAAAGCAAATGACGACCTACTCTCTGACATGCCTCAACAACTCCCAGCTGCACGGCAGCTTCGCCGTGTTCCAGAAGGCTCCGCCGATGACGGTTCCCGGAAACGTGTTCTCGCTGGCGTGGTTTGCCCGTCCAGCCGCCCCCGGAAGCCGTGTCACCTTCAGCTGGAACCTCGACTATAGCTTCGTCTGGTCGGAGACGGGACTGCTTCAGCCAGGCATCAATTTCTCGGCTACGCAGGTAATCCCGGCCGATCCGAACGGCCAGAACCTGGTCCAGCTCACGCAGGACAGCGTCGGTGCGACGACCTTCGCCAGTCCGAGCGTCACCGGCGCCCTGGGCTCGCTGACCATCCAGCAGCTGTCCAACGTCGTGCCAAGCCGAACCTCTGTCGGCATCGGCATGGCCGGCTCGGGCACCTTCGCCGTCCAGGCGGCTCCGAACATGACGGCAGTCTTCACCCCGCATCCCAATTACTGGGTGATGTTCGGCAATTTCGAGACAGGTGATGTCATCGACATCGAGGATGTGACCGGAGCAGTCGAGGCCACCTATGGCGGAGCACTGACTTCGCGGACCGCGGCACTCGGCCTCAATAACCTGATCACTGTTTCCTAACGTCATCGGACGGCGGCTGGTTCAGCCGCCGTCCCCCTTCTCCCAAAACCACAGGAGACGGCAATGCCGGAGTACAAACTCACCTGCGTCAACAACTCAAACCTGCATGGCAGTTTCGCGCTCTACCAGGTCCCCCCTCAGCTGCCACGGCCGTCGGGGTTGACCAGCCTGGCCTGGCTCGCCCGACCGGCGGCGCCGGGCACCCAGGTGCGCTTCTCATGGTCCACGGAAGTCGGCTTCATCTGGGGCGAACGCGGGGTATTTGCGGGACGGACGTCCTTTACGGCCTACCAGTATGTCGCCGCCGACCCCGATCGGGAAAACCTTATCGACTTCACCGCAGACAGCTTCGGAGCGCCGACATTCCAGAACCTGCGTACTGGCGGTTCGCGGGGCGCGCTGACCATCCGCCAGCTCAGCGCCAACTTCGATTTTCCGATTCACCTTGGCATCGCAATCGGCAAATCGCCGATCTACACCGTTGGTTTCAATGCCAATATCTTGAGCGCATTCATTCCGCATCGCCATCGGTGCTGGGTTGTTTTCGGCAGCTATAGCACCGGCGAGACGATCGACGTGGAAGCGCTGACCAACATCCAGGTCGTCGACTTCAGTACAAACTCGCCCTCGCAACGCGTCGAGTTGACACCAGAGAACATTCTGCAGCAGGCAGCAGCGCCGTACGGCGACCCGCCTTTCGGCTAAACGCCGGGGCGATCTGCGCACGCCCCTAACCACTCCAGAGAACACGCGGACGGCGCGATTTCGCCCGCCGCCATACCAGGTCCGGCGGCATGCGCCTCCGGTCAGCGCTCCTCGCATGCCGCGGGGAACGTTCGTCCCTCCCTATAGCGAAAAGGAAAGCCGTTATGCACATTACCAAACTACGCTGCCGCGTCCTTGCGGCGATGCTTACCGTCTTGGTGTCGCTCGGCGCGATAAGCCCCGCGCATGCCTATTCCGTCTATCGCCGGGTAACGGCCGATGCCATGACGGGAACAGTCGTTTGGACGGCGGCAAACTTCGGCGTCAGCGGCGACCCGCCCACCCTGTCGTTCTTCTACTATCAAGACGATGATGCGGCGCGCGCCGCAATGCCGGCGGCTCAATGCTTCGTCAAGGTCGACCTCGGTGACCTTGTCGATCCGCAACCGGGGGCCCAGGCCGCTGTCGGCAACGCAAACATTCCCGTCAACGCCAACCCAGCCGATCAGCCGAGGCCTTTCCCCTGGATGATCGGGTTCGACAACAATCCGCCCGGCCATTGGAGCATCGCAAGGCCTGAAATCACCAACGCGGTCACCAATAATCCGGCTAGCAGGGTGGCTGCCGCCGGGTTCCTGAGCCTCGCAACCACAGTCAACTCCGGCGTTACCGTCATCAACGGAATACTGCCCAATTGCCGCGCCCAATAGACGGTTCTTCGACAAGGCCCTAGAGTCACGGACGCAATAGCTTTCACCGCCGGGCCTTCATGTCCGGCGGCTTTTCGCGGGAGAATTCGACATGGCAGTGCTTCACCACGCCTTTCGCTGTGCCGTCACGCCAGCCTTCGAGCGAGAGATTGCAGACCTGTTGGCGGCATGGGAGACCGGTGACCGGGAAAGGCTTTCGGACATGGCGCTTGCCCGGTATGCGGCACTGGCGGAGCGCGAAGATATTCATGCCGCCTTTTATCTCGGCCCCGACGGCGCCGCGCCGTCCTGGCTGCAGCCGCAATTCATCAGCCCGGGGCTCGCCGCCTTGGTGGTGCTCGCCGAGGGCTTCGTCCCCCTGCCGACATTGAGCGCCAGCAGCGATACGAACCACTATCAGCTAGCGACCCAACTGCCGGCGTTCGGCTGGGCGGCCGATGAGATCGACGTCCTGATCCGCGGGCAGCCGATCGAGGCAATGCTGCAAGGCTATGCCGGTTCTGCCCTTCAGCTGGAACAGGGAGGGTTCCGGCACACCGGCAGCTGGACGCCCGGGCGGACGGCGCGAACGCTGAGCACGCGACTCAACCGGCTTGCCCTCGGCCCGCCTTCGCACGCCGACGAAGCGGCACTGGCAGCGTGGAACCTGCTCCACGAAAGCAATGCATTAAACGATGCGCGCGCGATGTTGGCAGCACTCAGCGACGACGACTGGCTCGTGATGGCCATCACTCATTGAGAATGCTGCTCGCTGACGCTCCAAGCGATCCGAACGCTGTCATGGACAGTTCGCACATCCGGCACACGCGGCATTGTTGATCATTGCCTCGCATTCGATGGCCACAACAATGCAACGATCCGGCAATCGTGTCTTGACCCGCGTCAATCGGGGTCCCTCGGTAGCCGATGCCAGCCATGCCGTCATGCCTTAGGAAGGTGCAGTGACCGGACCAGTCGACTCCCGTAGGATCAATTCAACGGGCCAAAGTTCGTGGATTTCCGTCAGAGACTTGCCTGCAAGGAGCTGCAGGACCAGTTCCGCCGAGCGCGTACCGGCAGCGCGCATGGATGACCGCGTCGTCGACAGCGACGGAGCCATGTTGTCGGCGTTCAGATAAGGGAAGACGTCGTCGTGGGCGATGACCGAAATATCCTTGCCGACGACAAGGTTGAGAGATCGGGCGGCCCGATAGACGCCGAGCGCGGTCATCATCGAGCCTGCGACGAGAGCTGTCGGGCGCGGTGATTGTTCCAGGAAGGACCGCGCCAACCGGAAGCCGACCTCGTCGGTAAAACTCCCGTGGGCGACCAGGCGCGGATCGAACGGCACGCCGCGCTCGACAAGCGCGTCACGATACCCCTTATCGCGATGCATGGAAAACGTGACGCCCGGGCGGCCATTGATCATCGCGATCCGCCTGTGCCCAAGATCGAGCAGCTGCGCGGTGGCGCGCTTGCTCACGCCTTCGTTGTCGATATCAAGCCAGGCATAGGGTACATCCGTTTCGGACCGGCCATGAACCAGAAACGGCATGCCGAGTTTTTGGAGCAGGGCGATGCGCTCGTCATGGGGTCTCGGCGCATTGACGATGATGGCGTCGACCCGCCGGCTTCCCACGAGCCGGCTAAAGAGTTGCATCTCATCTTTGGCGTCGTGTTCGACTATCGGGCTGACGAGAATGTCGATATCCTCGCCCCCAAGGCGCTCGCCCATTCCGCTGAGGAATTCAGCGAAATTACCTTCCCGCCCCTTCTCCATCAATATGCCGATAGCACCCACACGTCCGGTTACGAGGCGAACAGCGTTGATGTTCGGCCGGTAGCCGAGGCGTATCGCCGCGTCGGTAACGCGCTTGCGGGTGCTTTCGCGCACTTCCGGATAACCGCTCAGGGCTCGGCTTACCGTGGTCGGCGAGAGGTCGAGATGCTTGGCAAAGTCTTTGAGTTTCATATGGTCCGACGCGGTTTCGCATGCTGATTAATAGCTATAGCTCGACCACCCCACTACCAGCAATCCATCTCGCGGGGAGATCGCGTTCTCCAGCATCGATTAAATTAAAACGTTTTCAAATCGTTATTCAAATCAAACGCTTCGCCCCTCGCGTGAGAAACGGATGGAAACCGCCAGGTTCAAGCTATCTTATTGAATATAATCATGTCTTATTGCCGACACTTGAATTAATGGCGCAGGCATTCGTTGTGACCTTGACTCGCTTTCCCGTTTCTGACAGTTTTTCTTCTACCAAAGCGCTTTCGATTTGCTGATCCCGGTTTCAGCGGGCGCTTGGAGGCCTGGGAGGAGCCGATGACAATGAAACTTCTTGCGACCGCTGCAATACTGGGTGCGATCATGGGCGATGCGTCTGCCGCAGACCTGTCGATCGCGGCAAACTCGACCGGCAAGAATGCGGAATTCCTGCGCGAACGACTTGTCGAGTTCGAGACAAAGACGGGTAACAAGGTCAATCTCGTGACGATGCCCGCCTCGAGCAGCGAGCAGTTCGGGCAATACCGTTTGTGGCTCGCAGCCGGAAACACGGATGTCGATGTCTACCAGACCGATGTCATCTGGGCGCCTCAGCTTGCCGATCAGTTTGTCGATCTGACAGACGCCACCAAGGATATGACGGCCGAGTTTTTCCCATCGATCATCGCCTCGCAGACAGTCAACGGCAAGCTTGTCGCCTTGCCGATGTTCACCGACGCGCCCGCCATGTTCTACCGCAAGGACCTTCTGGAAAAATACGGCAAGCAGCCGCCCAAGACGTGGAACGAGTTGGAAGCGACGGCAAAGGAAATCCAGGAAAAGGAACGCGCCGCCGGGCAGTCGGACTTCTGGGGCTTCGTGTTTCAGGCCAATGCCTATGAGGGCCTGACCTGCAATGCGCTCGAATGGATCAAATCGTCGGGCGGCGGACAGATCGTCGAGCCGGACGGAACGATTTCGGTCAACAATGAAAAGGCAGCCGCCGCCATCGACCGGGCAAAGGGCTGGATCGGCACGATTGCGCCGGAAGGCGTGCTCGCCTACCAGGAGGAAGAAGCACGTGGCGTCTGGCAAACCGGCAAGGCGGCCTTCATGCGCAACTGGCCCTATGCCTATGCGCTCGGCAACGGAGACGACAGCGCGATCAAGGGCAAATTCGACGTCATGCCACTTCCGGTCGCAGCCGACGGCGATCAGCCATCGTCGGCACTTGGCGGCTGGAATCTTGCCGTCTCGAAATATTCCGATGAGCAGGAAGTCGCAATCGAGCTGGTGAAGTTCCTTGCCTCGAAGGAAGTGCAAAAGAAGCGCGCGGTGGAGCTTTCCAACCTGCCGACCCTTTCGGCGCTTTATGACGACACCGACATAGTCGCGAGCCAACCGTTCATGGCGAGTTGGAAGCCGATTTTTCAGAATGCCGTACCGCGTCCGTCGGCGGTGGCAAAGGTCAAGTACAACGAGGTCTCTTCGAAATTCTGGGGCGCGGTGCACAACACACTTTCCGGAAATGGTTCGGCTGCCGAGAACCTAGAACTGCTCGAAGTCGAGCTGACCGAACTCAAGGGCGACACCTGGTAATCGCATTCAGCCACGGACGGTAGCCGCTTGCGGCTGCCGTCTTCGCAAGATCGATGCTTCCGGCCCTCGCCGGATGACAACCGGTGGGCAATCATCATGACCGAACTTTCCCTTGAAACGTCCCCGGCCGTGCAGGTGGCACGCAGCCGGATCGGTTCCGACCTGCAGGCGCAGCGCATCCGCTCGGCATGGGTATTCCTGGCGCCGACCCTGTTCGTGCTCGCCGTCGTCGCGGGCTGGCCACTTGTCAGAACCGTCTATTTCAGCTTCACCGACGCGTCGCTGACCAATTTGTCCGGCGCGGAGTTCGTCGGCCTCAAGAACTACCTGTCGTGGGTAACACTGAAGAGCGGCCGCACCATCTTTAGCGGTCTTCTCGCCGATCCGGCCTGGTGGCGCTCTGTCTGGAATACCCTGAAGTTCACGTTGATCTCGGTCAGCATCGAAACCGCGCTCGGGCTGATGGTGGCGCTTGTACTGAATGCAGAGTTTCCCGGTCGCGGCCTTGTCCGCGCCGCCATTCTCATCCCCTGGGCCATTCCCACCATCGTTTCGGCCAAGATGTGGGCCTGGATGCTGAATGATCAATTTGGCATCTTGAACGATATTTTCCTTGGCCTCGGCCTAATCAGCCAGAAGATCGCCTGGACCGCCAGTCCGGACACGGCAATGTTCGCGGTGCTGGTTGTCGATGTCTGGAAGACCACGCCATTCATGGCGCTGTTGATCCTCGCGGGCCTGCAGATGGTTCCCGGCGATATCTATGAGGCTGCACGAATCGACGGTATCCATCCGGTGCGGGTTTTCTGGCGCCTGACCTTGCCCTTGATCCGTCCGGCGCTGATGGTCGC
This sequence comes from Pararhizobium sp. LjRoot255, assembly GCF_964252905.1. NCBI lineage: Bacteria > Pseudomonadati > Pseudomonadota > Alphaproteobacteria > Hyphomicrobiales > Rhizobiaceae > Pararhizobium > Pararhizobium sp. LjRoot255. Next base: position 917,061 of record NZ_CAXUPQ020000002.1, on the reverse strand, counting down.
CGTCATCTTCCGCATGCTCGACTCGCTGCGTATCTTCGATCTCATCTATGTGCTGACGCCCAACAACGCGCAGACGCGGACCATGTCGGTGCTTGCCCGCGAAAACCTCTTCGAATTCGACAAATTCGCCTATGGAGCGGCGGCTTCGACCATGCTGTTCCTGATCATCGCAACGATCACGGTCCTCTACATGTGGTTCGGCCGCGTCAACCTGGACGGAGGAGAGCGTTGATGGTTGCCACACTTGCAAAGCGCACGGCGTTCTATGCCCTCGTCGCCACGATCATCGTCATCGCAGTGTTCCCCTTCTACTACGCGATCCTGACGAGCTTCAAATCCGGGACGGCCTTGTTCCAGGTGGACTACTGGCCAACATCCCTTTCCCTGGCAAACTATACCGGCGTCCTGTCCAGCGGCAGCTTCGTGAGGAATCTCGGCAATTCGCTGATGATCGCCGGACTGGTGGTGGCTCTTTCGCTGCTGCTCGCAGTCACGGCATCCTTTGCGCTGGCGCGTGTGCGGTTTCGTGGGCGATCCCTGCTGCTCCTTACCATCCTGGCGGTCTCGATGTTTCCGCATATCGCGGTGCTCGCCGGGCTGTTCGAGCTGATCCGCTGGATCGGCATCTTCAATACGCCATTTGCGCTGATCTTCTCCTACATGATCTTCACGCTGCCCTTCACGGTGTGGGTGCTGACCACCTTCATGCGGGACCTGCCGATCGAGATCGAGGAAGCGGCCATCGTCGACGGCGCCTCTCCCTGGGTGATTATCACGCGGGTGTTCATGCCGCTGATGTGGCCGGCACTCGTGACGACAGGGCTGCTTGCCTTTATCGCCGCCTGGAACGAGTTCCTATTTGCCCTGACATTCACGTCATCGGATACCCAGCGCACGGTCCCCGTAGCCATCGCCCTGCTGTCGGGTGGCAGTCAGTTTGAAATTCCCTGGGGCAGCATCATGGCGGCGTCCGTGATCGTCACAGTTCCCCTGGTGATCCTCGTGCTGATCTTTCAGCGGCGGATCATATCCGGCCTCACCGCCGGCGGCGTCAAAGGATAGGAGAAGAAAATGGCAGAGATTCAACTGCGGGATATCCGCAAGTCCTTTGGCGCCTACGAGGTCATCAAGGGCGTCAGCATGGACATCAGGTCGGGTGAGTTCATGGTATTCGTCGGACCTTCCGGCTGCGGTAAGTCCACCTTGCTTCGGCTCATCTCAGGCCTGGAAGAAATCACCTCGGGCACCCTTTTGTTCGACGGACAGGTCGTCAATCAACTCACGCCTCCCAAGCGCGGCATCGCCATGGTGTTCCAGTCCTATGCGCTTTATCCGCATATGACGGTCTACGAGAACATGGCCTTCGGCATGCAGCTCGCCGGCCGAGACAAGGCGCAATGCAAGCAGCGCGTGCATGCAGCCGCCGAGATGCTGCAACTCACGCCTTATCTTGAGCGCTTGCCGCGGCAGCTTTCGGGCGGCCAACGCCAGCGCGTGGCGATCGGCCGGGCCATCGTGCGCGATCCGACGGTCTTCCTGTTCGACGAGCCGCTGTCGAACCTCGATGCGGCGTTGCGCGTGGCAACGCGCCTGGAGATCGCCAAGCTCCATCGCAGCATGCACAAGACCACCATGATCTACGTCACCCACGATCAGGTCGAGGCGATGACGCTCGCGGATCGCATCTGCGTCCTGAGAGACGGGCTCGTCGAGCAGATCGGCACGCCTTTGGAACTCTACGAGAGCCCCAATTCGCTCTTCGTCGCCGGCTTCATCGGGTCGCCGAAAATGAACTTCCTCTCCGGTGATTTCTCGCGGCCCTATGGTGCCCATACGATCGGCATCCGTGCCGAGCATATCGACATCATGCCTCACGAGGGACTATGGGCTGGAACGGTGGTTCATTCGGAAATCCTCGGTTCCGACAGCTACGTCTATCTCGACGTTGGATCGTCCGAGCCGGTGATCGTTCGGGAAAACGGTGTCTCGGGGCATCAACCCGGTCAAAGACTGCAAATCGCGCCGATCGAAGGGCGCGTTCACCGCTTCGACGCGGCGGGCCATGCCATGGCCACCGCAAAAATGCGTGGTGCCGCCTAGGCACCGCACATTTCTATCGGGCGCGGGCAATAGGGGCAACAGGCCCGCAAAGTCGGTTACTGATGTCTGCGCATGCTGTCGGAGTGGAGCTCACTCGACGATCGTCCGCTGTGCCTCCATCCGTGCCGTTCGCCAGGACGACCATGCGAAGGCGACGACGAACATCGCAGTCATAAGCAGCACAATCGTCGGAGCCGGCGCGCTGTCGATGAAGAATGAGACGTAGACACCGGAGAAAGCGGCGACCACCGCAACCAGGACGGCGGCGATCAACATGCCGCCCATGGTGCGGGTGATCAGGAAGGCAATGGCGCCGGGCGCGATCAGCATCGCGATGGCGAGAATCAGTCCGACGGCTTTCAAGGCCCCGACGATCGTGAGCGACAGGATGGCAAGCAGCCCGTAGTGCAGCCAGTTGACACGCAGGCCGACGGCCTTTGCATGGGCGGGATCGAACGCATGCAGCAGGAAATCGCGCCATTTGACCGCAAGGATGCCGGCCGCCAGGAACGCAATCAGGCCGGTCTCAATGATATCCGGCCAGCCGATACCAAGCATGTCGCCGAAGAGGATGTGATCGAGGTGCACGTCGCTCTGGATCTTGGTGTAGAGCACCAGTCCGAAGCCGAACATGCCGGAGAAGACCACGCCCATCACCGTATCCTGCTTGATGCGGCTGTTTTCCTTGAGGTAGCCCGTCAGGAGCGCGCAGGACATGCCGGCGGCAAAGGCGCCAACGGCAAGCGGCAGGCCGACGATGTAGGAGATGACGATACCAGGAAAGACCGCATGCGAGATCGCGTCGCCCATCAGCGACCAGCCCTTCAGCACGAGAAAGCAGGAGAGCATCGCCGTCGGGATCGCCACCAGCACGGAGATCAGAAGCGCGTTGCGCATGAACTCGAATTCGAAGACGGCAAGCAGCATGTCGAGCGAGATCATTGGGCGACCTCCAGCGCTTCGGCACTGCGCCTGCGGGCGGCAAGCAGGCCGTGCTTTGGGGCAAGCAAGAAGGCTAAGAGGAAGATCAGTGTTTGCAGCACGATGATGATGCCGCCGGTGGCGCCGTCAAGGAAATAGCTGAAATAGGCGCCGAAGAAGCTTGTCAGCGCACCGATCGCCACGCTAATCGTGATCAGCCGGGGAAACCGGTCGGTAAGCAGATAGGCGGTCGCGCCCGGGGTGACGACCATGGCGATGACGAGAAAGGCACCGACGGTCTGGAGAGCTGCGACGGTACAGGCCGAAAGCAGGGTGAAGAAAAGCACCTTCAGAAAAGACGTTCGGATCCCGATGGAGCGCGCATGGGTCTCGTCGAAGAAGGTGACCATCAGATCCTTCCATTTGGCCGTGAGCACGACGAGCGAGACAATGCCGATGATGGCCAGTTGCAGCGTGTCGGCGGGCGTGATGGCGAGGATATTGCCGAGCACTATGGTCTGGATGTTCACCGAAGTCGGCGACAACGACACCATGAAGAGACCAAGGCCGAAGAAGGAGGTAAAGATCAATCCGATGATGGCGTCCTCTTTCAGTCGGGTGCGCTGGTTGAGGAAGAGCATCGCGCCGGCAGCGAGCGTGCCGGAAAAGAAAGCGCCGAGCGAAAAGGGAAGGCCGAGCATATAGGCGCCAGCGACGCCCGGAACGATCGCGTGCGAGAGCGCGTCGCCGATCAGCGACCAGCCTTTCAGCATCAGGTATGACGACAGGAAGGCGCAGACGGCGCCGACCAGAGCGCTCACCCACATGGCGTTCACCATATAGCCGTAGGTGAAGGGCTCCCAAAGCGAAGCGATCATTTGCCGTCCGCCTCAGGATCGGTCTCAGGCTTGGCCGGCTGCGATACCATGTGGCCCTTTGCACCGTACATGACCAGCGGCCGCTCGTCGTCGCTGATGACGGAAAGCTGGCGCGGATCGGCGTCGTCGTGCAGGTTTTCGCCACCGAGCACGAAATGGCGAAGGACGCCACCGAAGGCGAGTTCGAGATTCTCGCGCGTGAAGGTGGTGTCGGTCAGGCCGTAAGCGAGCACGGTGTTTTTCAGAAGCACGGTGCGATCGCAGAATTCCGGCACGCTGCCGAGGTTGTGGGTGGAGACCAGCATGACCCGGCCTTCGTCGCGTAGCCCGAGCAGGAGGCGGATGATCGCGTCCTCGGTCTTGACGTCGACGCCGGTGAAGGGTTCGTCGAGCAGGATGACGCGGCCGTCCTGCGCAAGCGCACGGGCAAGGAAGACGCGCTTCTTCTGGCCACCCGAAAGCTCGCCGATCTGCCGGGTGCGGAAATCACTCATGCCGACACGGGCAAGCGCGGCTTCGACAGCCTCATGATCGCCCTTCTTGGGGATACGCAGCATGTTCATGTGGCCGTAACGGCCCATCATCACCACGTCCTCGACAAGAACCGGGAAGTTCCAGTCGACCTCTTCGGCCTGCGGTACATAGGCGACGAGGTTTTTCTTCAGTGCTTCCGGCCCCGAAAGGCCGAGGATGGAAATCTCTCCGCGTGCCAGCCGGGCAAAACCCATGATCGCCTTGAACAGGGTCGACTTGCCACTGCCATTGACGCCGACCAGCGCCGTGATGGTCCCCGTCGGGATTTCGAACGACGCATCGTGCAGCGCCCGGTGGCCGTTGCGATAAGTGACAGTGACGCCGGCGGCACGGATACCCCCGCCCGCGTCACCTGACGCCGGCGCTTTGCTGGGCCGAGCCTTGACCTGAAGGTTCATTGCGAAAGGCCTTTCGCGATGGTTTCGGATGTGACGCGCAAAAGATCGATATAGGTCGGGACCGGACCGTCCGCCTCGCTGAGCGAGTCGACATAGAGTACGCCGCCATATTTTGCCCCCGTCTCGCGCGCGACCTGCTGGGCCGGATCGGGAGAGATCGTGCTTTCAGAGAAGACGACAGGGATATTGTTGGCGCGAACGGCGTCGATCACCTTGCGCACCTGTTGCGGCGTGCCCTGCTGGTCGGCGTTGATCGGCCAAAGATAAAGTTCCTTCAGGCCGAAGTCGCGCGTAAGATAGCTGAAGGCACCCTCGCTCGATACCAGCCAGCGCTTTTCCTCGGGGATCTTGCCGATCTCGGCACGGATAGGCTCGATCGTCGCTTCGATCCTCCTCTTGTAGGCCTCGGCGTTGGCTTTGTAGGTCTCGGCATTGGCCGGGTCATGCTTCACAAAGGCGTCGCGGATATTGTCAACATAAATCAGCGCGGCAGCGGGCGACATCCAGGCATGGGGGTTCGGCTTACCGCTATAGGGTCCTTCGGCAATGCCCATGGGCTCGACACCTTCGGACACGACGGCACCAGGCATATCGTCAAAGTTTTGGAAGAACTTTTCAAACCAGAGTTCCAGGTTGAGGCCGTTCCACAGGACCAGCTTGGCATCATGCGCCTTCAGGATGTCGCGCGGTGTCGGCTGATAGTTGTGGATCTCGGCACCCGGTTTGGTGATCGATTCGACGATTGCAGCGTCACCCGCAACGTTCTTTGCCATGTCTGCAATCACCGTGAAGGTGGTGACGGCCTTGAATTTCTCCTGCGCCCAGGCAGCAGGAACGACCGCGAAAGCTGCCAGTGCCGTTGCTGCTGCCAGAATCGCGCGTCTCGTCTGATCGATCATCCCATACTCCCTGATGTTGTCGGCGACAGAACTAGGCGAATGCTTTGCATAAGTCAATGCACATGCGAAGCATTTGCAACTAGCTATTTTCAAAGCCGTCGCCCTTGGCTAGGGTTGAATCCATGAAACAGAACAAGAATCGTGTCGAGGAACTGGAAGGCGTTCTGCGGGACGGTGGTGTGCGCGTGACACGTCAGCGCGCGGCAATCCTGAAGATTCTCGCCACCGCCGAAGATCACCCGGATGCAAGCGAATTGCACCGCCGTGCGAAAGAAATCGATGCTACCGTCTCGCTCTCGACGGTCTACAGAACGCTTTCCGCGCTCGAACAGCAGGGGGTCGTGCATCGCCATGCCTTCGAGAGCGCCACTGCCCGCTTCGAAACCGCGGATGCGCCCCATCACGACCACCTGATCGATATCGATACGGGTGCGGTCATCGAATTCCGCTCCGACAAGATCGAGCAATTGCAAGCGGAGATCGCCGCGGAACTCGGCTACGACCTCGTGCGCCACAGACTGGAACTCTACTGCCGTAAGCGCAAGGACTGACAGACAGCGGTCCGAACATTTCAGCCAAAGATTTCTGTTCGAGCAGGCGTTCAAACTTCATATCCTCGGCAGTGATATCCCCTACCCTCCCAGTGGCCGTGGCGACGGCGGCAGGGCTTGCAGAGGTTGTGCCTGATTTCCTGATCCTGGGATTTGCAACGCGCTTCGCAGCGCTCGGACTGCGATTATCCCAACTCACCATCCCGGACGGCTGAGCGATTTTCACTTGCCCTGGCCGAGAGAAACCAAAGGCTCTGGGGTCTGCCCATTACTCTGTGGGCGCACGAGGTAGACCGCCTCCGAACTGCCAGACGGTTGACTTATTTTCAATGGCGAGTAGTGTACTGAATATTGGTATGACCACCTGGCCAACTGACCTCTTGCGTCAGCATCGTCGGGACTGTCGAGGAAGATGATGTTCTCTGCCGTGGAATCGCGCCGCCTCTATCGCCAGGTAGCGGACCAGATGCGAAGCCTGATCGAACGAGGCGAACTGCCGCCCGGCTCTCGCCTTCCAGCCGAGCGCGAGCTGGCCCAGATGCTCGGCGTATCCCGCCCGACTGTCCGGGAAGCGCTTATCGTCTTGGAAGTGGAGGGCTTTGTCGATATCCGCATGGGCTCGGGCATCTATGTAACGGCACGCAAGGTGCCGTCGGCTGACCTGCCGCCGGAGGATTTCGAAGGGCCATTTGAATTGCTGAGGGCGCGGGCTGTCGTGGAATGCGCGGTGGCCGAAGAGGCTGCCCGGCTGGCGCGGCCGGAGCATATCGCACTGATGGACGATAACTTGACGAAGATGGCAGCCGCACTCGAGGATCGGCGCCTGGCTCTGGCGCTCGATCGCGACTTTCACGTCATCGTCTCCGGCATAATCGCCAATGCGACGCTGAACCGTTTCATCGGCAGCATCCACGACATGCGCATGACCCCTTATTTCGAGAAGCTCGCCAGCTATTTCGAAAACACCGAAACCTGGCGAGCCGCGATGGAGGAGCATCGCGCCATTCGCGACGCGATCGCCGCCGGCGATCCGAGCGCCGCGCGGGCCGCAATGCGCGCGCATCTCGACCAATCTCAGCTTCGTCTGTCGAAAAGTTTCGAGGAGGAACCGTCCGACAGCGCGATACCGGCCGCGTGGAGGCGCGTCGGGGGCAATTAGCCACAGGACCTAATGACTTCAACTTGGGAGGAGAACAAACATGAAGTTCAGATTGACAATGTTGCTGGGTGCGACAGCGGCCGTTCTGGCCTCGGCGCTCACCGCGCAAGCCGAGACCGTGCTCAAATGGGCGCATGTCTACGAGACCTCGGAGCCGTTCCACACCGAATCCGTCTGGGCGGCCGAAGAGATCGGTAAACGCACCGAGGGCCGCTACAAGATCGATGTCTTCCCGGCCTCGCAACTCGGCAAGGAAGCCGATCTCAACCAGGGCCTCAAGCTTGGCACGGTCGATATCATCATCTCCGGCTCGAGCTTTGCTGCGCGCGAATATGCGCCGATCGGCGTCACCTACTACCCCTATACGTTTCGCGATCCCGCGCATCTCATCGCTTACACCAAGAGCGATGTATTCAAGAGACTGGCCAAGGGATATGAGGACGCTTCCGGCAATCATATTACCGCAGTCACCTATTATGGCACGCGTCAGACGACATCGAACCGGCCTGTCGGCAAATGCGCCGACATGCAGGGTTTGAAGATGCGCGTCCCGGACGTGCCGGCCTATCTCGCCATGCCACGCGCGTGCGGCGCTAATACGACGCCGATCGCCTTTGCCGAGGTCTATCTCGCACTGCAGAACGGGACAGTCGAGGCTCAGGAAAACCCGTTGACCACGATCGATGCGAAGAAGTTCTACGAGGTACAGAAGCACATCGTGCTCACCGGCCATATCGTCGATCATCTGAACACGCTGGTGTCGAAGAGCCTGTGGTCGCAGCTCGCCGATGCCGACAAGCAGATCTTCACCGAGGTGATGCAGGAGGCCGCCGAGCGCAGCACCAAGATCATCGAGGAGCGTGAGAAGAGCCTGGTCGCCACCTTCAAGGAGCGTGGCATTGAGGTCACCGAGGTCGACAAGGCCGATTTCGAAAAGACCGTCGTGGAAAAGGTCGCGCTCGAGGATTTCGGCTACAACAAGGCAGACTGGGAGGCCATCCGCGCCGTCAAGTGAGCCATCGATGCCGGCTGCCCGCAAGAGCCGCCGGCATTTCCGCCCCTCTTTTCGTCGGATGATCGCCCATGCAACAAGAAGTCCATACGCTGATAACACCGGAGGAAATCGCCCATTCCTTCGAAGAAGCCGCGCCGGTCGCCGACGTTTCGCACTATGCCGTCGAAGATTGGGCCACGCTTGCCATCTTCTGGGTGATGACGGGCTGCGTCTTCCTGCAGTTCTTCACCCGCTACGTCCTCAACGACTCCTATGCCTGGACCGAGGAGATTGCGATCAATTGCCTGATCGGCGTCGTGTTTCTGGGCTCTGTCATGTGCGTTCGCGTATCACGCCACATTCAGGTCGACGTGCTCTATCACTACCTGCCGCGGCGCCTTGCCAGAGGACTGGCGATCTTCGTCGATCTCGTGCGCATTGGCTTCTTCGCCTATGCCTGCTGGCTGATGTGGCGCTATGTGGCAATCGTCGCCGACGAGCGCATGGTGACCGTCAACCTGCCGCGCAATATCGTCTTCTATAGCGTGATGGCCGGCTTCGTGCTGATGCTCTTTCGCTCCATCCAGGTCTTCATCGCCAATCAGCGCCGCGGTTATTCGGTTCTCGAAAGGCCCGAAGAATTTCAGAAGGTTGAGGATTGATCCATGCTTCTGCTCGTCGGTTCGTTTCTCGTCTTGATGGTGGTGGGCGTGCCCGTTGCCATCTCCATGGCCGTAGCCTCGGTTCTCTATCTCGTCTTCTACAATGTCGCTCCCGACATCATTGCCGCGCAGCGGATGATCGCCGGGGTCGAGAGTTTTCCGCTGCTCGCCGTTCCCTTCTTCATTCTCGCCGGCAACCTGATGAATTCCGCCGGCGTCACCGGCCGCATCTATTCCTTCGCAGTCGCCTTGGTCGGCTGGATGAAGGGCGGGCTTGCCCAAGTCAACATCATCGGCTCGGTGATCTTTTCCGGCATGTCGGGCACGGCGCTCGCCGACGCCGCTGGCATCGGCACGATCGAGATCAAGGCGATGAAGGATCATGGCTATCCCGTCGAGACAGCCGTCGGCGTCACCGCCGCCTCGGCCACGCTTGGCCCGATCTTTCCTCCATCTCTGCCCTTTGTCATCTATGGCATGATGGCCAATGTTTCGATCGGCGCGCTGTTCATGGCGGGCATCGTGCCGGGGGTGGTCATGACCGTCTTGATGATGGTGACCGTCGCGATCTTCGCCTACCGGCGCGGCTGGGGTTCGGACACGCCGTTCGAGATGAAACGCCTGTTGTCAGCATCGCTCGAGGTCGTGGTGGTCTTCTCCGTGCCGCTCCTGATCTACCTCCTGATGTCGGCCGGCCTGTCGATGAACGTCGCCGTCGGCATCGCGCTTGCGGCGCTGCTTGCCGTCGACTGGTACTTCGACTTCTCCGCCGTCATGGCGCTGATGACCCCGGTCATCCTGATCGGCGGCATGACGATGGGTTGGTTCACGCCGACGGAAGCTGCCGTTGCCGCTGTGCTCTGGTCGCTGTTCCTCGGGCTGGTGCGCTACCGCACCATGACGCTATCGACACTGTCGCGAGCCACCTTCGACACCATCGAAACCACAGCGTCGGTGCTGTTCATCGTCACAGCCGCCTCCATCTTCGCGTGGCTGCTGACGGTCAGCCAGGCCGCCCAGATGCTATCGGGTGCGATCCTGTCGATCACCGACAACAAGTGGGTGTTCCTCATCCTGGTCAACCTGCTGATGCTGTTCGTCGGCTGCTTCCTGGACACGATTGCCGCAATCACCATATTGGTCCCGATCCTTTTGCCGCTGGTCACCCAGTTCGACATCGATCCGGTGCATTTCGGCCTGATCATGACGCTGAACCTGATGATCGGGCTGCTCCATCCACCCCTTGGCATGGTGCTCTTCGTGCTGTCGCGCGTCGCCAAACTGTCGGTCGAGCGGACCACAATGGCGATCCTGCCCTGGCTCGTCCCGCTGTTCATCGCGCTCATCATGATCACCTTCGTTCCGGCGATCACGCTATGGCTGCCGACTGAGGTGGGGCTGATCCGCTAATGGGGAGAACCGTCATGCTGGCGCGTCTCGCGCGGCTCTATGGCCAGCGCGACTTGAGAGTGGAAGTGGCCGATGTCACCGAACCGGGCGATGGGGAAGTGCTGCTGAAAATGGCGGCAGGCGGCATTTGCGGCTCCGACCTTCACTATTACCAGGATGGCGGCTTCGGCCCCGTGCGCGTGCGCGAGCCGATCATTCCAGGGCATGAGGCCTCGGGCCACGTCGCGGTCCTTGGTCGCAATGTCTCCGGCCTTGCTCTTGGCGACCTGGTGGCGGTCAACCCGAGCCAGCCCTGCGGAAATTGCCGCCTCTGCCGGGAAGGCCTCGCGATTCATTGCCTGAACATGCAGTTCATGGGCAGCGCCATGCGCCTGCCCCATGCGCAAGGCATGTTCCGCGACTGGCTGGTGGTTCCAGCCATCCAGTGCCTGCCTGCCGGCACTCTGGTCAGCGCCGGCGAAGCCGCCTGCGCCGAACCGCTGGCGGTCTGCCTTCATGCGGTCGCGCAAGGCGGCGATCTCTCCGGCAAGCAGGTGCTGGTTACCGGCGCGGGGCCGATCGGCGCACTGGTCGTGGCGGCCGCCCGCCATGCTGGTGCGGCCGCGATCGTGGTGACCGACCTTGTCGATGCTGCGCTGGAGCGCGCCTTGGCCTGCAGAGCCGATCGCGTCATCAACGTCCGCCGCGACCCCCAGCTGCTTGCCGAATACGAGGCGGACAAGGGTCACTTCGACGTCGTGTTCGAATGCTCCGCCGCCGAACCGGCCCTGCGCAGCGCAATCGCCACGGTCAAGCCGCGCGGCCTCATCGTGCAGGTCGGAGTGACAGGTGACATTACGCTCCCGCTGAATGCCCTCGTCGGCAAGGAATTGCGGTTGATCGGATCACAGAGGTTCGACAGCGAATTCGCCCTTGCAGTCGAGCTCATCGCTGATCGCCGGATCGATGTCCGGCCGGTCATTTCCCACACATTCCCGATCGATCAGGCGGTCGCGGCCTTCGAGCAGGCCGGCGACCGCTCGGCTGGCTGCAAGGTGCAGCTCAGCTTTCTGGCTTAGGAGTTCACATGCGACATACATGGCGTTGGTTCGGCCCGGTGGACCGGGTGAGCGTGCAGGATGCGGCCCAGGCCGGTGCACATGGCATCGTCAGCGCGCTGCATCATATTCCGACCGGTGACGTCTGGCCGTTGGACGAGATCGCCAAGCGGCAGGATCAGGTCCGTGCCGGCGGCCTGGAATGGGAGGTCGTCGAAAGCATTCCCGTCTCGGAAAGCATCAAGACGCAAACGGGTCCCTGGCGCGAACATATTGCCAGCTGGCAGGAAACACTGCGCCGTCTCTCGGTCGCCGGCATCCGTACGGTCTGCTACAATTTCATGCCGGTTCTCGATTGGACGCGCACCGATCTGCGCTGGACCGCGCGGCATGGTGCAAAAGCCATGCGCTTCGACCGGATCGATTTCGTCGCCTTCGACCTTCATCTCCTGGAGCGGGCAGGCGCCGCAAAGGATTATGACGCAGGGACGCGCGAGCAGGCGCAGCGGCGATTCCGCGAGATGACCGACGAGCGCAAACGGGGCCTGTCGCGCAATATTGGCGCGGGCTTGCCAGGATCTGCCGACGGTTACAGCCTGCCGCAACTCAGGGAGCATCTGGCGACTTACGCGGGAATCGACAGGGAAAGGCTGCAGCGCAATCTTATCGATTTTCTGACCGAAGTGACGCCGGTGGCGGAGCAGGTCGGCATCAATATCTGCGCCCATCCGGACGATCCGCCCTGGGCGCTGCTCGGGCTGCCGCGTATCCTGTCGAGCGCCGAGGATTATGCCTTCATGCTGCGTGAGATCGACAGCACTGCAAACGGCGTCACCTTCTGCACGGGCTCGCTTGGCGCCCGCGCAGCCAATGACCTGCCGGCCATGGTGCGTCAGTTCGCGCCTCGCATCCACTTTATCCATCTTCGCAACGTCCGCCGCGAGGAGCTTGAGACACCCTGCTCGTTCTACGAGGACGAACATCTTGAGGGCGACACCGATATGGTGGCGGTGATTGCCGAGTTCCTCTCGGAAGAAAAGCGGCGGCGCGCCGAGGGGCGGACGGACCACCAGATTCCCATGCGCCCCGACCACGGGCAGGAGATTCTCGACGATCTGACACGCGGCGCCCAGCCCGGCTATCCGGCGATTGGCCGCCTGAAGGGGCTTGCCGAACTGCGCGGTATCGAACGCGCCTTGTCGCACGCGACCTATGGATTAGGCTGAACATGGAGCATTTGTCCGCCTCGACCCGACTGCCCGCCGCTGTTGTCACGCCACGCTATGATCGCGGGGCTCTGAAACCCGGTATTCTGCATATCGGCTTCGGCGCGTTTCACCGGGCGCACCAGGCCGTCTATACCGACAGTGCCTTGACCGAGTGTTTCGGTGACTGGGGTATTATCGGTGTCAGCCTGCGGTCTCTCGACGCGATACGGGACCTGAGGGCACAGGACCATCTGTTTTCGGTGGCGAGCCGCGGGGCCGCGGGTGCCGAAGTTAGGATCATCGGCTCGGTCGTTGGTGGGCTGTCTGCCATCGAGGACCACCAGGTACTGCTCGCTCGGCTGGCCGATCCCGCAATCCGCATCGTGTCGATCACCGTCACCGAGAAGGCTTATGGCATCGATCCGGTCACCGGCGGCCTCGACCGCCATCATCCGGCGATCGCAGCCGATCTCCTCTGCCCGGACATGCCGACCGGTGTGATCGGCTTGATAGTCGAGGGTCTGGCGCGGCGGCACTCCGCCGGTCTTCCGCCCTTTACCGTTCTTTGCTGCGATAACCTGCCGACCAACGGCCGCGTCGTCCGTCGTCTTGTGATCGAAATGGCGGCGGCACGAGACGCTACGCTCGCCGGCTGGATATCCGAGCATGGAGCCTTCCCCTCGAGCATGGTGGACCGCATCGTTCCGGCAGCCACGGCGCAGACGCGGGAGCGCACAGCGGCATTGCTCGGCGCCGACGACAAGCTCGCGCTCGACACTGAACCGTTCATGCAATGGGTGGTCGAAGATCATTTCGCCGCGGGCCGCCCCGCCTGGGAGGCGGCCGGTGCGCTTTTCGTCAAGGATGTTGAGCCCTATGAGAAGATGAAGCTCAGGCTGCTGAACGGCGCCCACTCGATGATCGCCTATCTCGGTCAATTGGCGGGTCTCGACTATGTTCGCGACGTCATGGCCGTTCCGCACTGTCAGAGCAAGGTCCGGCAATACATGGAAGCAGCGGCTCGAACGCTCGACCCGGTGCCGGGCATCGACCTCGAGGCTTACCAGGAGCAGTTGATGCAACGCTTCGCCAACCCGACGATTGCCCACCGCACCCGTCAGATCGCCATGGATGGCAGCCAGAAACTGCCACAGAGGATATTTGCTGCAGCGGTGGACGATCTCGCAGCCGGGCGCGACGGCGCCGTGTTCGCCTATGCCACCGCACTGTGGATAAGCTATGTGCTCCAAACACCGGATGTAGAAGACCCGCGCCGACACGAACTGAATGTGGCGGCCGCCGAAGCGATCGACACCGGCGCACCGTCCGCCTTTTTCGCCGTCCCCGGTCTCTTTCCTCCGGCACTGGTCGAAGACAGAGCCTGGCGGAACCGACTGAACCGTGAACTCAAGGGGATGGAAAGCGTGTACCCCGGAGTGTAATCAGACGTTTGGGCCTGCAGCTAGAGATCAAGACGAACGGCAATTACGGCTGGCAAAAATCGTCCATTCCGGCGCCCGACGATTTGAGCGCACGCTGCCTCCGAATGAGCGAGCGGCAGGACCTACAGTTCGCCGCCATTGCCAAGTTGACGGGCAACAAGACACCGGCCAGATCTCCAACAGCAGAGGCAACTGGCCGGTCGCCCTCCAAATCTTTGATTTGTACGTATCGGCCTAACGTGAGAGAATTGCGATGTCCCGCAAGAGCAGCTTCATAAAGCTGGCGATCCAGGGGCGGGGAACACAAAGAGCCGGAGTCTCTCGGGCTCGGCCCGAGAACGTCTCGCTCACCCATGACGATCCATATCCACTGACTTTGCTTCGGGCCTTGTCAGCGGCGTTTTCTGTTGCCAGCATCAGAAAGGAAAACGACCATGGCCAAAATAGTTTGTGTTCTCTATGACGATCCGGTCGATGGATATCCGACATCTTATGCACGCGACGGCCTGCCAAAGATGGATCACTATCCAGGCGGTCAGACTCTCCCCACACCGAAGGCGATCGACTTTCAACCTGGCATATTGCTTGGAAGCGTTTCGGGTGAACTCGGCCTGCGACCATATCTTGAATCGCTTGGCCACACGCTGGTCGTCACATCCGACAAGGATGGGCCCAACTCTGTCTTCGAAAGGGAACTGCAGGACGCCGAAATCGTGATTTCGCAACCCTTCTGGCCCGCATATTTGACTGCCGAACGTATGGCCAAGGCACCGAAGCTCAAATTGGCGATCACGGCGGGCATCGGATCGGACCATGTTGATCTCCAAGCTGCGATCGACCGCGGCATGACCGTTGCGGAGGTGACGTATTGCAATTCCATCAGCGTCTCGGAACACGTTCTGATGATGATCCTCGGGTTGGTGAGAAACTACATTCCGTCCTATCAATGGGTGGTCAAGGGCGGGTGGAACATCGCCGATTGTGCCGCCCGTTCTTATGACATCGAGGGAATGCATGTCGGAACGGTCGCCGCCGGGCGTATCGGCCTTGCCGTGCTGCGCCGCCTCAAACCCTTCGACGTGCATCTTCACTATCATGATCGGCACCGGCTTCCGAAAGCGGTCGAACAAGAGCTCGACGTCGTGTGGCATGCCACTGTCGAAGATCTGGTCAAGGTCTGCGATGTCGTGACCATCAACTGTCCGCTTCATCCGGAGACGGAAAACCTGTTCAACGAAAAAATGCTCTCGCAGATGAAACACGGTGCCTATCTGGTGAACACTGCCCGCGGCAAGATTTGCGATCGCGATGCTGTCGCCAGGGCATTGGAAAGCGGCCAGTTGGCTGGGTATGCGGGCGATGTCTGGTTTCCGCAACCAGCACCGAAAGAACATCCCTGGCGCACCATGCCCCATCATGGGATGACGCCGCACATTGCCGGAACATCCTTGTCCGCCCAGGCGCGTTACGCAGCGGGGACACGAGAAATTCTTGAATGCTGGTTCGAAGGACGGCCCATTCGCGAGGAATACCTGATTGTCGACGGTGGAAAACTCGCGGGCACCGGCGCCCATTCCTATAGTGCCGGCAACGCGACGGGCGGCTCCGAGGAAGCAGCGCGCTTCAAGAACAAGTGAGCTGGTTGGATTCTTGTGCCGCATGCCTCGATCCGATGCAGGCAGGATCGCAATGTTCCGGCCCGCCTGCGCGGCAGACTATGGACAACCCGCAGTCCAGTGATTGAACCAGCCTCATCGCAAAAACGGCTGGCATGTGAGAGTGTCGAATCTTACAGATGAACGGCAACGCAGCGGATGTCATGGAACGACCTTTTGGCTCGCACCGCTCTCGCCACATGGCGAATCCAGTTTAAATCGTCGCCATGTCAAAAATTGTTCGGTTGAAAAAGGTGTTCAGGATCACGCGTGACTGCGTGATGGTGACGTTCCGCTGCCGCCATCTCTTGATGGTCGACCCGCTCAAAATTATTTTATTGTTAAGCGTGCCGGTCACGCGATATAATACTTCAATTAAGCTTCAGGCTTGGAGGTCTGACATGCCAAACGCTCTGATGGAAGGAAAGAAAGTCCAGGACTGGGCCAATCTGGTCTTGGCAGCATGTGTATTCATCTCGCCGTGGGTCATCGGCTTTGTGGCCGAAGCCATGCCGAGTTGGAACGCGTGGATCGTCGGGCTCCTGCTCGGCGGACTGGCGGTCGCGGCAATTTCGGCATTCGCCGAATGGGAAGAATGGGTAAACCTGGTGCTCGGTCTCTGGCTGGCCGCGTCCCCTTGGCTCCTTGGCTTTACGGCCAATGTGAACGTGATGTGGACCAACGTGGTGCTTGGCTTGCTCGTCGCCGTCGTATCGCTCTGGGCAGTCTGGGATCATCATCATCCCCACGCTCACGCCTAAGCCCGAACCCGGGCTAGCAAAGGCCCGCCGTACGAAGCGGCGGGCTGCGATTGAAAGCTTGCGACCCGAGGGATGACGTTCCTGTCTCGGGCGGCTAATGAAATGATGTTGTGGAGATGCCAACCGGTCGACGGGTATAGAGAAATCAAAGCGATAGCACCGAACGCAACCCTTTATTAACGCAATTCCATTAGCTGGCCGTGCCCCGGCCCCTTGCCGGTTGAGCAAGCTAACTAATTCGAATTGTGAATGACATGCCCCGCCTCCCCGCCTCTTCTTCCGTTTTCCGCCAGAAAATTTCATCCTTTTGCGACATGCGTCTCGCCTGCGCGCTGTCGAGACACGGCCACGAAAATCTCCGCAGTTACATGCTTGGCTTGATCACGCGGCGAGCGAGGCCGCCACAGCACGCCGGCAAGCTCGACTGGAAGGAAATTGCAGCGGCTTGCGATCTCAACAGCGAAAGCCTTCGCGTCGCAAAACGGGTCGCGCAGCACGGCTTCGAAGCGATTATCCGCTGGCTCGAGGAAACCGAGATCACCTCCGCCACTGCTCGGGGTCACTCCGGCGAACGGCAACCATCGGCGGAAAAATTGTGGTCCGACCGCCGGGCTATGGTGCCCTGCACAGCCGACAGGTGACGTGCCAATTCTTAACCGCATATTAGACAGGGCTATGCTAAGGCCAGCTTGCAGCGCCCCGCGGGCATGACGCCTTTCTGCAGTTTCCAGTTCGGGAACATACTGACATTCCATGAGCAAGGATTCTAGCAGGTGCAGAAATTCGCCTTTTCTGAGGGCCGTCGCGGGCAACTATCTGTCATTGCTGTGGCAACGGTTTTTATCCTGGTCGCCACAGTACTGGCCAGGCTGGTCGCCGTGTCAATCAATACGCTCACGACGACCGCCGACGCGATTGACGACGGACGTGCGAGGCATGCCACCGCCGGGGCGTTGCAATCTCTTCGCAAACAGCTCGGCGCAACGCTTCGCGATAACGCCTATTGGGACGACGCGTTCGAACAGATTAACTCGGACGCACGCGTGGACTGGACTGTCGAGAACTGGGGTTCCACAACCGCTGACTACCCACTTTACGATACCGCGATTGTCGTCGACAGCCACAATCTGCCCGTTATCGCTTATCGCAACGGCATGCCGATGGATGTTCCGCCCCGACAGTTCTTCAACAGCTTCGAGCCCCTCCTGAATGCTGCAAGACGAGCCGGGTCGTCGGATCCGGTTCCTGTGCACTTCGCCCACTCGTCGGCCGGCACCGCCTTGATCGGCGCGGCCGCCATCCAGCCGTTTGAGCGCGATCCTTCCAGCAAGCCCGAAGACTTTTACGTGCTTGTGTTTGCCAAGCATATCACACCACAAGTGGTCGCCGAGGTATCGGAGAACGTCAACATAGCCGGCCTCAGCCTCGACGCCTATCCAATTCCAGGACGGTTGGAGGCGATGCTGACGGACGTGATCGGTAACAGGGTAGCCGTGTTCACCTGGCCTTCGGAAGCTCCGGGGACGAAAAGCTATGCAATGGTAAGAGGCGACCTACAGGCGGCCGGCGCCGTTCTTGCGCTTTTCCTGTGCGGTATCGGCGCAGCCGGAGCCGTTACTGTCCGCAATCTAAAAGCGAGTGAAAGCCGCTCACGCTACAAGGCGCTACACGATGCGCTTACGGGGCTGCTCAATCGTGCGGGCCTGCTCGAAAGCATTGCCAGAGAATCGGCGGAAGCGAATTCGAATGACGTGGACATCAAGCTTCACTTCATCGACCTCGACGGCTTCAAGGCGGTTAATGATGCCTGGGGACACAGTGTCGGCGATGACCTCATCGTCGCGGTCGCGCACCGTTTGACCGGCGCCCTCCCGGAGAATGCGGTCATCGCCCGATTGGGCGGTGACGAGTTCGGCGTCGTCACCATCGAGAATCCGCTCCTTCTGCCTGCGTTCGATGTCGGCCATCAAATTCAGGTCGCCCTGGCAACGGTGTTTGAGATTGGCGGCCGCACGATCGAAATCGGTGCAAGCGTCGGTGTCGCAATCTCGCCGTCCGGCAAGGTCGAGACGGGCGAGCTTATCCGCCGCGCCGATATCGCGCTCTATCGCGCCAAGGACATTGGCCGCGGTGTAATCGTGGAATTCGAGGACAGCTTTGATGACGATACCAACAGACGGGCGGCTCTCGAAGCACAGCTACGGACCACGCTGACGAATGGAGGCATTGATGTCTCGTTCCAGCCGCTTATCGATGCGAGGTCGGGCGCGATTTGTGGCGTGGAAGCACTTGCCCGCTGGGTCACGGAGGGTGGAGACCGGATTGGTCCCGACGTCTTCATCCCGTTGGCAGAGCGATCGGGCCTCATTGACCTACTCGGCATGCAGGTTCTGAAAAAGTCCCTCGAGGCGGCGGCCTCTTGGCCCGACATCAGCCTGGCGGTCAACGTCTCGCCACTTCAGCTCAAAAACCCCAGATTTGTGAAACAGGTCACCGACGCCTTGGCGTTGGCGCGCTTCGATCCCAGCCGCTTGAGCATCGAACTGACGGAAGGAGTGCTGATCTCCAACCCGGGTCAGGCACGCCGCGCCATAGATGGCCTGAAAGCTGCGGGCATCAAAATTGCCCTCGATGATTTTGGGTCGGGGTTTGCGAGCATTGGAACACTGCGCCAGTTCGGTTTCGATCGCATGAAAGTGGATCGTTCGCTGATCGTAGCACTTGACCACGACCAGAACGCCGGAGCGGTGCTGCACGCGACGATTGCTCTGGCGAATTCGCTCGACATACCTGTCACCGCCGAGGGGATCGAAACAGAAGCCCAGGCCCAGGTCCTTAGGGTGTCTGGTTGTGAAGCGCTGCAGGGATATCTATTCAGCAAACCGATCAGCGCTGAGCAGCTGACGGATGCATATTTCGCCAGCAGCGGCTGCGGCCGTCATGAAGACCAATCCGCCGCCTAGCGGGAATAAGGATGATCGCAGGGATGAGAGGCAGATGAACGGCCAGCGACAATCATCCCTGGACGGCTGCGACCTTGACAGCTCCGATCACGGAAGCCGCCACGTGTCTTCCATCGATAACGGATGTCACGGCATCACCCCATGCGCCCTGAAGCGAACGAGCCGGGGCTGGCTGGGAAAACGATCGTCTTGGCGATCGCCGTGTCTCGATCAGCGCTGAAGACGCTCCACAGGTCGAGTCGGTAGGACGGTCCCAGCTTCTCGTGGATTTCCCCCATCCGAGTGGTCGGCACCATGCGAAAGCCGAACACACCGTCGCTGGCGAGCCGATCTTCGACAAAAGCCCAGTCAATGCGGTCGATATCGTCGACGCAGAAGAACCTTCCCGCCTGCACGAGTCCGGGCGTGACCGCAATCACCGCCTGCGCCTCATCACATTGCCGCTGGAGACGCTGCTGTTTCTCAGTGCCATAGTAGTTCATTGCCCCCTTGCATTGATCCTGGTGGGCCAACTGATATCGACAGCCGGGCTGTCCACTGCGCGCGCAGTCACGGGCCTAGCGGTCCGCGCATTCGGCGCCCTTTCGAACCAAAGGAACAGCTTAGCCTAGCAGATTCACGGGCAGGTATCGCATCACGCCGCGATTGCAGTCTTATCGTTCCCCGACGACTTCTTTCGCGATCCTGTGAATGTCCACCCGATGGGGATAGGAGCGGGTATCCGGCCGCGATCTCGTCGAGCCACGGGCTGGATACAAGCGCGTCCTGAATTTAGAAATACAACGTCTCGGCCATAAAACGCCCTAACTTGACAGCGGCAGGGTGGAGCGAAGTTCACTTGCATCGCCGTAAGCCGACATCGTTTCCTCGGCTTGAGAAGGCATTAGGAGTATAGAACCACTGAAAGATTGCTCGGCGACATGCCAGATAAATTCGGTCACGCAGGATCGAATTCATTGCGCCTAACGTTCAGGGATCGTGCCATGTTGTCCAACTTGACCAGTAAGGGACGCATTCCGAGTTCAGTTGCGATTTGTCGTGACACCTCAATGTAGCTCTGCGCCTGTTGGCGATCCTGCCTGGCAAGCGCGATCTCCGCCAGTACGAGATTTGCGTAGGCCTCGTGACCTTTCTCGCCCGATCGTTGCGCCAAACTAAGGGCCTCATTCGCCGTGATTTCGGCGTCCCCAATGTTATTCAAAGCGCTCATCGCAAACGACAAATGACATAACCTCAAGGCGTTTCCGTACCCGCGCTTGGACTTCGTCGTGGCAACGGCGGATTGCAGAAAAGACAAGCCATTCTCGGGATGACCGGCGAGAACATGTGCATAACCCAGAGGCGACCCGATCGCTGGTAACCAGGTGTCCAGTCCCTTCTCCTCCGCCAAGGTGAACGCCGGAGAAAGGGTTTCGACACAGAGATCGATGGCGGACGGATCAACGAACGAATACCGCAACCAGAATAGCCCGCAGCCCAATGCGGCCGAAACCGTTTCGTGCGGCGATTGAGTTGCTTCTGCCGCAATGATCCCTTGCGCCTCGATTAACAGCGCCTTGGCGTTGTCAAACAGTCCAAGCTCCGCATAGCACCACAATGCCCACATTCGGCACAGATGCGTCATCGTTCCGTCGGTTGTGTCTTCGGACAGCTGACGCTGACGAATTGACGACAAGACCGAAACGGCTTCGGCAGCGGCGGCGGCATACTGTCCTGTACTCGCAAGGACCTGGAGTCGAAAGAATCGTGCGAGAATGACGGCTTTAGGCAACTTTTGTGCCTGCGCAAAGGATATCGCGTTTTCAGCCAGCATCAGGGCGGACTGGTGATCTCCAAGACAGAGAGCGCTATGTGTTTTGAGGCAGAGGATCTCCGCGAGCCTGCCGGGGTCCTGACTGGCAAACCTCTCCGCCTCGCTGAGAATAGGAGGAATTGCCTCGAGTTCCCCTAGCGCGAAGAGCGCGTCCCGGAGCGCGATGTCGATTTCGGCTGTCAGATCGACTCGGGCCGGCTCGATCTGCAACGATGAGGCCCGAGCGGCGTTCAGGATGTCGCGAGCTTCGGTATAGGCCGACCGCTGGTAAGCTCGCAGTCCGACTGCAAGGAGAACTTCTGCGGCATCGTGGAATAACCCAGCCTTGGCGGCATGTTCGCCCGCCTCTCGCAAGAGCCCATGGTCGCCCAGCCCACGGAGATATTGGAATATTGACGCATGGAGCTCGCGCCTCTGCGGTTTCAGGAGGCGCCTGTAAACGAAATCCGAGATGATCTGATGCCTTATCGCGACCCCGGTCCCATCATGCTCGATGAGGCAAACGTTTGTCAGTCTATCTAAACACTCGTCGATCGCGGCTTCATCCGTCGCCAGAATTAAGCCAAGTGCATCTGCTGACAGCCGCACTCTGCCAGTGGCGAGTACATTCATCACCGATTGCTGCACGGTGTTCAACCGATCAAAACGCACCGCCAGAACGGTCGAGATCGTGTCCGGGATATCGAGGACACTCGGCACCTTCAACATGTGAAGCTTGCCCGCGTCTCCCTCAAGACATCCGACGTCTATAAGGCTTTGCACAATCTCCCGGATAAAAAACGGGCTGTTGCCGCCCCGTCCGACTATATGAGGAACAAGCAAACGCGCATCCGGTCCGAGCAACTCCTCGGTCAACTGGCGCGCCTCGTCGTCTTCCAGCGCCGGAAGATGGAGGCGCAGAAGATTGATCGCGTCGCTGCTGATGTTACCGTTCGTATCCGATCGACTGGTCACAAGCACGACAGTCGGCAGCCGAGCGAGCTGCGATAGGCAGGCTTCGAGCGTTTGGCGGCTCGCACTGTCGAGCCATTGAATGTCCTCAATCACAATCAGCAGTTTCGATGAACACGCCTCTCCGACGATGACTGCTTGGAAGGCTCGGATGGCAAGCCGTCGCCTCAACAGGGCGGCTTCCGGACTCGATTGTGAGGGTTCATCACCGTGGCCCAGTAGCCAGAGGACGCCTGCGCCAAAACCATCGAATGGCTCGTTCTGTTGGGACAGCCAAAGCGTGACGGCTTCGCGACTGACCTGAGTACTACCGATCGCACGGCTAATGAGCTGCCGCAGCAGTTGAGACGAAACATCATCGGCTACATCCTTTCGCGCAATGCTGGCATTGGCCCGCAAGACTTCCCAGCAACGCGATGCAGCTCGCCTCGTGAACTCCGCAGTCAACCGGCTTTTTCCAACGCCAGCCTCCCCTGCAATCGAGATCATATGTCCAAAGCCTTGGGCAGCCTGGTCCAGCACATGCTCGAAGCTGCGCATCTCACGCGACCGGCCGACAAATGGATCGATGGGAGTTTTCTTATCGATCGCGACAACCGACTGGCCCGTGAGACACCATGCCGGCACCGGGCTCGCAAACCCCTTCAGATCGTGCAACCCTGCAAATTCAGTCTCAAGCCGGCTGGCAACAGCCCTCACAACCGGCCGCGACACATAGACCGCATTCGGTTCCGCAATCCGCTCAAGCCGCGCGGCAAGATTCACGATCTCGCCCGCTACGTCGAAAGTGCCGGAGTTCCCCTCGTTCGTCAGCACGACCTCACCCGTGCTTATTCCGACGCGAATCGGCATCGCCGTCCCGGCGATCATTGCCAGTCCCGCCGCGCAGCCTCGCTCTGCATGCGCTTCGTCGGCTTTCGGCGCGCCGAACACGCCCATCAGACCATCGCCCATGGTTTTGATGACCGTTCCACCGAATGTTCTGACGGCATCCACCATGGACGAAATTGCGGGCGAGACCAAGTCACGTGCATCCTCCGGATCCATCCCTGCTACCTTGGCCGTGGACCCGACAATGTCAGCAAACAGCACTGTGACGACGCGGCGCTCTCCAAGCGCGTGGAAACGAGCAGCGTGAGCTTCACCGGAAGGAATTTCGGGCTGGTCCGCTACAGGATTTAGGCGTTCACCGCATCGCGGGCAAAACGATGCACCTATAGGCGACGCGGCACCACATCTCAGGCAGGGATTGGGCAACCTGCTGCCGCAAGTAATACAGAAGCTCGCGCCCTCCGGGTTGCAATCGCCACATTCGCCGCATGCTAACCCTGGCATCGGACGTCTCCGACGCTATGGCGTTAGATCAAGTGCTTCGATGACGCGCTTGTATGGAATGGCCGCATCTCGATTGACATCTTCCACGGTCGAGGCATCCGGCGCCTCGAACAGACACATTGATCTTTCTTCACCTGGAATGAAAGTCGAGCGAATGTATCGAACATCCTTGCCTGGCTCCGAGAACTTCTTGGACGACGCGATCGCCCGCCTCTGCGCATCGGCCAGTTGGTCCATCGTGATACCCTTCAGATCGCGTTCCACAGCGAAAACTGGCATTGTGTTGTCCTCCGAGTTTCGTCTACCGACTTTGTTGCGAGCCCGTCAGCAATTTACCATGTATGGTAATTTAGAGTAGGTTAAAATACAGGACTCGCGGCACAATCGCGGGGCTTCTCAATGCCGTTCCCGACGAGATGTTATGCGACCCTGCGAGCACAGACCGGGAACGCAAATCGTTCGCTTCCGCTTTGCGCCAAGGGCTGTCATCTGCAGCCCGGTCGGCACTGGCTCGTTTCGGCCCGTTGCTGTAATTGCGTCCGGTGCGATGAACGTCTCGATTGGGCCCATCTCGGCCTTTTGACTCCGGATCGAACTCCCAGCAGGACCACCAGCTTATTGTGTTCAGCGCCGCCTCGAAACGATCCATCCGCGCCATTGCGCGCAGTTGATGGAGGCCCAATCTGCCATTCAGCTCCGACGCTCAATCAAACGTCGACATCTTGCTGTTCGGCGGCAAGCCGAGTTGTACAAGCGCGAGAATCAGAATGCACGTCTCAAGGTTGCCTGATCGCCCATCGGCGCGGGCTGACAGTGCACTGACATCGCAAGAATGCGACAGCGGCCGAAAGCGGGAGACGGCGCATGTTCACAAGGGAAGCTAAATCCTCCACGTCTAGTTCACAAATGGAAGGATAATGATCATGAAAACCTGGTTCATCACCGGCGCCTCGCGCGGCTTTGGCGCAAGGGTCGCGCAACTGGCGCTCGAACAGGGCGACAATGTCGTAGCCACTGCACGGAACGCTGCCGTTGTCACGGACAAGCTGGGCCAGCATTCAAACCTGCTAGCGCTGCCGCTCGATGTCACCGACGAGGAGCAGGCCCGCGCGGCGGCGGCGCGCGCCGTGGAGCGGTTCGGCCGCATTGATGTGCTGCTGAACAATGCCGGCTTCGGCCTGCTCGGGGCTGTCGAGGAAGCCACGGCTGAGGAGGTCGAGCGCCTCTATCGCACGAATGTATTCGGCCTACTCGGCGTCACCCGCGCGGTGCTGCCTTACATGCGTGCGCAACGCTCCGGACGCATACTCAATATCTCTTCTATCGGCGGCTATCGCAGCGCGGCGGGCTTCGGCGTCTATTGCTCCACCAAATTCGCGGTAGAAGGTCTCTCCGAGGCACTTAACCAGGAGCTCGCGCCGCTCGGCATCCATGTCACCGTCGTTGAGCCAGGTTATTTCCGGACCGACTTCCTGGATTCATCGTCGCTCTCGGTGAGCCCCACACGCATTGAGGATTACAACGGCACGGCTGGCGCCACACGCAGCCGCGCAACCGACCTCAACCATAGCCAGCCCGGCGATCCAGCCAAGCTTGCCAGCGTGCTCGTGGCCTTTGCGGATGCGGTCAATCCGCCGGTGCGGCTGCCGCTGGGGAGCGACACTGTAGCTGCAATCGAAGCGAAGCACGCCGCCGACACAGCGATCATGGCAGAATGGCGGCAGGTCTCGCTTTCGACGGACTTTGCCGCGCCTGAGCCGGCGAACGCCTGAGTTCGTGCGCGTCGGCGTACACCGCCTGCCGGCGCGCGTCATCTGTAAAGCGTGGCGACTCGGGCACTCGAAGGTGCGAGGATGTTGTCACGATCCCGAGTATTCTGAGCAACTGTTCGAACAACCTCGATGAGGAGCGCTCAAATGTCCAAGACCAAGCCGTTGGCGCATTCGCATGCGCACCACATATCGAGAATGACGGGTCGCGATCCACATGAGGGCTATCGCGCGGCAACCCCGCTGGAACTACTTTTCGATCTAACCTTCGTGATCGCCTTCGGTCTGGCTGCCTCGCAACTCGCGCACCTCCTAGCGGAGGGCCACTTCAAGGCCGGGTTGATTGGGTTCGGCTTTGCCAGCTTTTCGATCTGCTGGGCTTGGGTGAACTTCTCGTGGTTCGCATCCGCCTATGACACGGATGACTGGGTTTTCCGCATAGTGACGATGGTGCAGATGGCCGGAGTACTGATCCTTGCGATCGGCCTTCCTCCGATGTTTGAGTCCATCGACAAGGGTGAGCATCTGGACAACGGCACCATGGTGCTCGGCTATGTCCTGATGCGCATTGCGATGGTGTTCCAGTGGCTTCGGGCGGCGCGCCAGGATCCGCTCCGCCGCAGAGCCTGCATGACCTACGCGGCGGCGATCGCTATTGCCCAGTTCGGCTGGACAGTGCTGATCTTCCTCGACTTCTCGCTTCTCATGACCTTTGCTTTCGTTGTCGTGTTAACGGCGGTCGAAATGACCGGGCCTGTGATTGCGGAATCACACCAGGGAGGAACGCCCTGGCATGCCCATCATGTCGCCGAACGCCACAGCCTGCTTGCCATCATCGCGCTTGGCGAGGGCGTGGTCGGAACAGTTGCGTCGGTCACGGCCGTTGTCGAGGGGCACGGCTGGAACCTCGACGTCGCTCTCGTCTGCATCGCCGGGACAGGATTGACCTTCGGCATGTGGTGGATCTATTTCCTGCTTCCGAGCGCGGAGATCCTGCACCGCTTCCGTGAGCGCTGCTTCGTCTGGGGCTACGGTCACATCCCGATCTTCGCCTCGATCGTTGCGACCGGCGCAGGCCTGCATGTGGCGGCCTATTACATCGAGCACAAGGCGCATATTTCCTCGGTGGCGACGGTGCTGACGGTTGCTGTTCCAGTCGCGATCTACGTGGCGCTGATCTACGCCATGTACACGTATCTGCTGCGCCGTTCGGACCGCCTCCATACTTGGCTCCTGTCGGGGACGGCTGTGGTGCTAGCGGCGTCCATCGCCGCTGCCTTGGCAGGCATTCCAATGTCCGTGTGCCTGATCATCCTGATGCTGGCACCAGTCGTTACGATCGTCGGCTATGAACTTGCCGGCCATCGCCACCGGGCCCAATCGATCGTACTCGCGCTTGGCGACGATCCGAGCGACACGAGCAAGCTTGGAAGTACCGGCGGCAGGTAGTCGCCTGGCCAACGTGTCTTGCAGACTACAACTGTTTGCCAGCAAGCATGGCGGCTAAGCAGGCGAGACCTCTAGGGGTGCCGCCCTTGCTTGAATGAGCTTAGGTCCCCAGCCCCGTCCCCAACAGCGCTCTGCGATACTCCGTCGGCGTGGTGGCTGTGACCTTACGGAACGCCGCAGCGAACGCCGAGGGTGTCTGGTAGCCGACCGAGAGGGCGATCTCCGTCACCGGCAGCTCCGGCATGGCCAGCAACTGCCGCGCCTGCGCAATCCGCAAATTGACCAGCCATTGGTGCGGCGTCTGTCCTGTGGCACGCCGAAAGGCGGTGCAGAAATGGAAGCGGCTGAGATTGACCGTTGCCGCCAGTTCACCGAGCCCGATTTCCTCCTCAAGGTGCGCGCGCATATAGGCGGTCACGCGCTTGACCTGCCAGTCCGCAAGGCCTCCGCGAGGTTCCTCGACCGCCAGCGCCCCAAAGGAGGAGTGTCCACGCACGAGTTGCAGGCACAGGAGGTCAATGGCCTGCTCCACGAACAAGCGTGACGACGGGTCGTCCAGCCGCGCCTCGCGGCTCAACAATTCGAGAATGCGCGCAGCCGAAGGGTCTTCGAAGCCGACGCGCCCGATCAACTCGACGCGTTTGCCGCCGGCGAGGAGATCAGCGCTCGCTTGGAGCCGCTCCTGAGGGAAATAGACGTGCGACACCTCGATCGGCCCGGCGATATCCCAGCGCCCGTCATGACCTTCTGGAATGAGCGTGATCGTTCCGGGCCTTGTCCTTGAAGCATGGCGCGTGCCACCGCAACGCCAGGATATCTCCTGGTCGGCACCGTAATAGGTCATCACCACATGGCTCGATAGCCCTGGCAGCGAATCGTGCAGCGCCCCATGGCTCCAGCGCGTGGTCAGTCGGGTTTTACTTCGAAGCGCCTCGCCCACCAGAGCGGGTGGACGGTCCAGGATCCTGCCAATGCTTTCGACGGCATCACCAGCGAGGCGAATGGATGCCTTATCGCGGGCATTTTCCGCAGTCGTTGCTCGCGTTGGAAATGTCATCAACCCCTCTCAGAGTGCGATAGCCGCAATCTACGAACATTTGTCGCAACCGAGCGACGGCCCGACTTCAGCACAATACGTAATTCTTTTCTTCGACGGCAATACCGCCTCACCGCAGAAAAGGAAACTGATCATGGGCAAGAAGACCATTCTCATCACCGGCGCCGGTTCGGGCTTTGGCAAGGGCGCCGCCATCGGCATGGCCAAGAACGGCCACAGCATCATCGCCACCTGCCAGGTTTCGCCGATGGTCACCGCACTGCGCAACGAGGTGGAGGCGCTCGGTCTGGCCGACCGAATTCGCGTCGAGCGGCTTGACCTCACCGATCCCTACGACATCCGCCAGGCCGAGGGCTGGGATTTCGACATTCTCTGGAACAATGCCGGTCAGGGTGAGCCCGGCCCGGTCTGGGAAATTCCGGTCGACATCGTGCGTCGCAATTTCGAGATCAACGTCTTTCTGCCACTCACGCTGACGCAGGGCGTCGTTCAGAAGTGGGTGCGCGAGGGCAAGAGCCAGGGCAAGAAGGTGGTCTTCACCTCCTCGATGGGCGGCCTGTTCACCCCGGCCAACTGGGGCACCTACGTTTCCACCAAGCACGCACTGGAGTCGATCGCCGAGGCGCTGCAGCAGGAGCTGGCCGCATACGGGATCAAGATCCAGACGATTAATCCGGGCGCCTATTACACCGGCTACAACGAAACCATGGCCGACAATCCGTTCCGCTGGCTGGACGACAGCAAGAACATCACCAAGCGCGCCGACCTGCGCAAAGGCTTCGACGACTTCTTCGCAACCCCGGAAGGCAGGCTGGACCCGAAGGAAATGATCGACCGCATGATCGATGTCGTTCCGGCGGATACCGGTAAGTTCCGCAACGTCGTCCCGAAGGTCATCGAGGAGATGCTGAAGGACCATCAGATCGCCGCCTGGGAAAATCAGATCTGACGCCCCATCCGGCCGTGATGCGAACACCCCCTGCCCCGTCACGTTACGGCCGGACCTTTCTCTCGAGGAGCACTGACATGAGCATTACCCTATCTCAGGCCGAAGCGGCGCTCGCCGCGGCCCGGGAGGCCGCCGAGGTAATCGGCGTTCCAATGAACATCGCCGTCCTCGACGCCGGTGTTCATCTGAAAGCCTTCTCCCGCATGGATGGAGCCTTGCTGGGCTCGATCGACATCGCTCTTGGGAAGGCCAGGACCGCTGCCCTGTTCGGGCTCAGCAGCGAGGCGATTTGGGAATTCAGCAAACCGGGCGGTACATCGCCCGGCCTCGAGCTGACGAACGGCGGGCTCGTCGTCTTCGCCGGTGGCCTGCCGATCCGCGACGAGAACGGCGCACTGCTCGGCGCGGTCGGCGTGTCCGGAGGGGCGGTAGCCCAGGACCTCCAGGTCGCGCAAGCCGCAGTCGCAGCCGTCCAAGGCGGTTAGCCGCCGCTCACGCCATGGCAAGCAAGAGGTCCCAAACCTGCCGAAAAGTCCCTTCTGGCAAGCTCTGGGGCTTCTCCGAGATGGAACGCGCACCGCACCAGGCGTTTAACGCGACTACCGCTGTTGTTAGATTCTCGGGCGCACGCGCCTGCGCCTTGCCGTCCCGTTCGTCTTCGCGGGAAAACAGATCATGGTGATCAACGTCCATTTCTCGTCGAAAGGCGGGAGCGAACCGCTTTATGGGAAGAACCAGCCTCCGGAGGACGCGACGATCACCGCGCGGACCGAGCAGGCACGGGCGGTGTGTGAATTCGTTCGCAGGCTTGACGCGAACCGGTCGATTCTGATCGTGGGGGACTTCAATACGCTCTGGTACGAGGAGCCCATGATGCTCATCATTGGCGGGGACCCAGCACTGTCAACCCTCGCAATGGCTGAACCGAGAGTGGAACGGATAAGTTACGTCTTCGACAGAAGCTCGCAGTCGCAAAACTCGGCGCGAACCAGACGGCCGAGCTGACAACGTTGCACGTTAATTCGGTAATGCCGGAATCGAAGCAGACGAGCGACCACGACCCGAAATACGTGAAGCTGAAGGTTAACTGACCGCACTTGGTTTGACGAAAGGTGTCGGGCTGTGACCACCTCGTCCGCGCCCCGAGTCGTACCTACATCTTCAAAGATGTAGGTTTAGCTGTTAGAACGATGTTTTCGGGCGAAGCGACAAATGCTAGTGTCGCGCAAGGACAAAGGCTCTTACAGCTCGACAAGAGAAATCCAGATGAGGCTGCATCAAGCGCTTGCGGACACGACGGTTCATATAGGTCGTTTGCAGCGGGGCATTTTGCCACCCGTGATTCCAGAGGTATTTTCAGGCGATACCCGTCTAGTCGGCCGATGGCGGAACGAGCCGTTCGAATACAATTTACCGCCCCTCAAAGATCATGTCATCTCTGCGAAGTACGCAGGCCATGGTATGGCCTCGGTGAAGATAGGCCGCCAGATTATTCGCGCTCCCGCGGCGATCGGGACGATAACATTCGCACCGAGAGGGCATGATGGTCAGTGGCGGGTGGACGGTGCCGTCGAGGTCTCGAACATCTTTTTGGGCCATAATCGCCTCCTGTCGTGTGCCGATCAGGTAGGGAATGGCCGCGAGCCCGAGCTACTTGACCGCGTAAATTTTAGCGATTCCAAACTGTTTACGATCATGTCATTGATCAACGACGAGATCAGTTCGGGAGACGCGATGTCGCACCTGTTCGTTGAGCAGCTCCTCGATCTTGTGTGCCTTCAGCTCCTCAGAGCCCACTCAGCAACTTCGATGCCGATCTCGTCTGGACCGCGGCGCGGGCTGGCGGGCTGGCAGGTCAAGCGCGTCACCGCCTATATGCGGGAAAATTCTGCGCAGGATATCCGCATCCAGGAATTGGCCGATCTGGTCAATTTGAGCCGCTTCCATTTTTGCACGGCCTTCCGCATGGCGACCGGGTGTACGCCGCATGTATGGCTGACCCGGCAGCGGATCGCCTATGCGAAGAAGCTCCTGAAAGACGGGACGTTGCGCATCACCGACATAGCTCTTGTCGTAGGGTACCAAACACCCTCCTCTTTCTCGGCGAATTTCCACAAGGTGGTTGGCCTCACGCCGAGCGAGTTCCGTCGCCGACTTTGATCGTGGCACCCCAACCCCAGCCGTCGCGGGCCATCAAATCCCCTGAACGGGTCCGCACCAAGCCTTTGCGCTGTGCCGTCTCGCTCTCCGCCGATTGCCGCAAGATTAAGACAATTCCCGAAATAACGCGACTGTGTCACAGCGGCATAGGAACTATCCTCTTCGCGATCATCTGAGCTGAAGAGGATAGTTCCTTCATGGCCGAGATTTCGTCGGAAATGCATTCGTCTGGTCCAATCGTATCGCGCCGGGAAGCGCTTCAGGCAACAGCCGGGGCGGTAGCGCTGGCCGCATTGCCGCTTCAATCAGCGGCGGCGAGAAGGTCTCCTGCAGGCGTCAGCAGTGACATAGCCGTATCGATGAACGTGAACGGTCGTGCCCATACCCTCATTGTCGACCCGCGTCAGTCTATCCTCGATGTCCTGCGAGAGACGCTCGATCTCCCCGGAACCAAGAAGGGCTGCAATCAGGGTGCCTGTGGCGCGTGCACTATTCTCGTCGACGGAAAACGTATCGTCTCTTGCCTAACGCTAGCTTCGATGCACGACGGTGCCGACATCCAAACTATTGAAGGACTGGAAAACGACGGTGAGCTTCACCCTCTTCAGGCGGCCTTCGTTGAGCACGAGGGCCTCCAATGCGGTTTCTGCACGTCGGGCCAGATCATGTCCGGCCTTGGCTGCATAGCCGAAGGTCATGTGGGATCGCCTGAGGAGATTCAGTTCTGGATGAGCGGGAACATATGCCGTTGCGGCGCTTACCCGGGCATCGTCGCGGCTGTCGCGGACGCGGCGGAAAGGATCTGACCCATGTTTCCCTTCACGCTAGAAAAGGCAGGCAGCACCGAGGCCGCGATCGCCGCTGCCGCATCGGGCGCGCGCTACATCGCCGGCGGAACCACTCTCGTAGACCTGATGCGGGATGAGGTGGAGCGCCCGGAGCGGCTCATCGATATCAACAGGTTGCCTCTGGGCGACATTCGTGTGGAAGGCGAAGACCTGGTCATTGGCGCGCTCGCGCGCATGGCCGAAGTCGCCGCCGACGAAAACGTCAAGCGCCTGCAGCCGTTGATCGCGGAAAGCTTGATCGAAGGCGCGTCGCCTCAGTTGCGGAACATGGCCTCGATGGGCGGGAACCTGCTGCAGCGTGTGCGCTGTCCATATTTCCGCATGCTTGATGCCGGCTGCAACAAGCGCACGCCCGGATCAGGCTGCGCCGCGATCGAGGGGCTGAACGCGGGCCATGCGATCCTCGGCACGAGCGACCATTGCGTGGCGACGCATCCCTCCGATGTCGCGGTGGCGCTGGTGGCGCTCGACGCCACCATGCGGGTTCAAGGTCCGCAGGGCGAGCGCAGCTTCCCGGTGGAGGAACTCTTCCGGCTGCCAGGTGATACGCCTCATCTCGAACATACGTTGCTGCCAGGCGAACTGATCGTCGAAATCCGCGTGCCGAGCGGACCCTATACGCGCAGCGCCCGATATCTCAAGGTCCGCGATCGTGCCTCCTACGAATTCGCCTTGGTGTCCGCCGCTGCCGTCCTCGCAATCGAGGACGGCGTGATCCGCGAGGCCCGCATTGCGGCAGGCGGCGTCGGTACGCGTCCCTGGCGGCTGCGCGCGTGTGAGGCCGCGCTTGGCGGAAGAAAGCCGGACAGGCAGGCCTTCGAGGAAGCTGCGCAACTGGCCACCGAGGGCGTTCGGCCGTTGTACCATAACGCCTTCAAGGTCGTGCTATTGCCCAGGACGATCGTCCGAGCGCTGGAAATGGCGGGAGAGGTCGCATGAAGATGAACGTAATTGGAAAGCCTTTAACCCGCGTCGACGGCCGCTCCAAGGTCACGGGCAAGGCGCGCTACGCCGCCGATTTCAACCAGCCAGGCCAGCTCTACGCCGTGCTCGTAAGCGCGACCGTCGGACTTGGCCGATTGACCGGGATAGAAAGCGCCGATGTTGAGGGCATGTCGGGTGTCGTTGCGTTGATCACGCACCGCAATGCTCCGAAATTGGCCTATCTGCCGCACAAGGCCGTCATCGATCCAGCGGTCGGTGAACGCCTTCACGTACTGCAGGACGACAGCGTTCGCTTTTACGGCCAGCCCGTCGCCATCATCGTGGCGGATTCCATCGACCATGCCGAGCGCGCCGCCGCCGCGATGCGTATCACCTATGACGCCCGTCAACCAATCGTCGACCACGCCGATCAGCAGGTAGCCAGAATCGTTCCGGGGACGGGCACTGCCGACAGATCGCGGGGCGATGCCGATGCCGCGGTGGCGGAGGCGGCCGTCAAGGTCGACGAGGTCTATGACATAGCCCGTGAGAACCATAACCCAATGGAGCCGCATGCGACGATCGCCGCCTGGCACGGCGATCGGCTGACCCTATGGAGCAAGAGCCAGTTTCTCATGAACGAGCAGGCGGAGATCGCCGCGGTGTTCGGCCTGCCCGTCGACAACGTCGAGGTCATCTGTCCCTTCATCGGCGGTGCCTTCGGCACGAGCCTGAGGACATGGCCGCATGTGACGCTAGCGGCACTTGCGGCGCGTCATGTCGGGTGGCCAGTCAAGCTTGTGCTCACCCGCAAGCAGATGTTCTTCACGACCGGCCATCGGCCGCGGTCGCTCCAGAGGGTTGCGCTGGGTGCCACTCCCGATGGCAAAATTACGGGCGTTATCCACGAAGGTACCGGAGAGACGAGCCGTTACGAGCAGTTCACGGAAGCCCTGACCGCCGTCACCGACTACCTGTATTCCTGCCCAAACGTGCGCACCCAGTACCGCCTTGCACAACTCGATACGGCCACGCCGAACCACATGCGCGGCCCCGGCGAGGCAAGCGGTATCTTTGCGCTCGAAAGTGCCATGGACGAGCTGTCCTACAAGCTAGGGGTCGACCCGATCGAGTTGAGACGCCGGAACGAGCCGCAGATTGACGAAGCTGAAAACAAGCCTTTCTCCAGCCGCTCGCTGATCCAATGTTATGGACTTGGTGCCGAACGCTTCGGCTGGGTTCGAAGGACTCCCGAACCGCGTTCCATGCGCGATGGACGTCTTCTGATCGGCATGGGCACTGCAACCGCCACCTACCCAGCTTTCCATGCGCCCTCGAGCGCCAGGGTGCGGCTGCTCGCGGACGGAACTGCCGAAGTTGAAGCGGCCGCCAGCGACATGGGGCCGGGCACTTATACGTCAATGACGCAGGTGGCGGCAGAATTCCTGGGCCTGCAGCCGGAACAGGTACGGTTCGGGCTTGGCACGACGGACTACCCGCCAACACCCTCCCACGGCGGCTCCTGGACGATGGCCTCGGTGGGGTCCGCCATCCGTGCCGCTTGCCTGGAAGTGCAGTCGCAGGCAACTCGCCAGGCGATTGCCGATGCTGGCTCGCCTGTCTTTGAGGCTTCGATAGAAGCCCTTGAATGGGTGGACGGACGCCTCCGTCGACGCGGAGACGCATCCCCGGGACTATCCTACCAGGACATCTTGGCCAAGACGGGCAATCCGATCGAGGTTGACGGTTCGGCCCAACGCGATCCGGAGACTGCCGAAAAGTATTCGATGCATTCCTTCGGGGCAGTTTTTGCCGAAGTTTCGGTCGATCCGGACGTCGGAACGATCAGGGTACGTCGCCTTGTCGGTGCGTATGGCATCGGGCGGGTAGTTAACCCGCTGCTTGCCAGAAGCCAATGCACGGGCGGCATGATCGGGGGCATCGGTATGGCGTTGATGGAACGCACTGTTCTGGATGTGCGTGACGGACGGCCGGTCAACGCCCACATGGCTGACTACCTCATGCCTGTGAACCTTGATACTCCGGAGCTGGAGGCACTGTTCGTCGACGAGGTCGACCCACATGTGAACCCACTTGGCGTGAAAGGGCTGGGCGAGATCGCGCTGGTGGGTACCGCTCCGGCAATTGCCAACGCAGTGTTCCACGCGACGGGCAAGCGTGTGCGGACATTGCCGATCAAGATTGAGGATGTCCTGACCGCATGAACCACGGATCGAACGCCGGCTATCCCGGAAAAGGTTCAGAGGCTTTCTCGTTGGTAAAGGCGGAGCAAACTGGATTGTGGCATGTGGCTCCGCATGGGACAGAGTTGGAACGCACCTCGTCGCCAAGCGGGCCTGTTTACAATGCGGGGGAAATCCGAACCTGGCACGATGCATTTGTGGCCTTGCTATCGCGACTCGGAAATTGCGACGCCGCAAGCGGCGTGACCCCGGTGTCGCAAAGCTAGCTGATGTCACCAACGGCGAGTGGTTGGCGCGTCAACGTGGCCAGAAGCTCCGATGTATCTCGAAGCTATGGTTCCCCCAGTCGTGATCAGCCAAATGCACGCCACGGCAACTTGCCCTCGAGAGAGGCGACGCCCACTCTCACAACTAGCACAACATCCGAAGATGACCAGTCCAGGAGCCAACCGCCGTGCGCAAAGGAGGTCGACCAATGCGCCGCGGACTCGGCGTTAGGGATGGCAAGACGCCGCATTTGGTTCAACGAAGCGGGTCAGCCGACGTCGACGGAGCCGCTTGCGGGCGAGAGCGCCAAGCGTGGCCGAGAATTAGTCCGGTAAAGCCTAAGAGTTTCGCTGAGCTTCCATCGGCGTCTCCCCTGCTCCAACACTTGTGCGCTTGACCGCGCCCATGTAGTTCAAGCGCCTGCACCGTAAGCCTATTTAAGGCCTCAAAGACGCGGCCGCACACTTTTAATTGATCAATCGACACACGGTGATGCCATTCGTTGCCAAAGACTTCAGCTCCCAGGGACTAATTTCTCAACAGACCACCTGCCAAAATCACCTCTTCCGGCGTGTCGACGTCGAGGTGGGCCGCATCGCCGATCTCGATGTCGACAATTGGGACACCCGCTGTCTCAATGATATGCCGCGCGCCGACATCGCCCTCGAGACGCAGAATGGCTGCATTCAGTGAGCGTGGTAAAATAACGGGATTGCCACGCTTACCACGTGAGACAGCGCGCACAATGGCACGCGCCCCCGAGTCAACAAACGCAGCGATCAAGATATTGAGATCGTCCGCCGAAACGCCCGGCATGTCAGCAAGCATAATCAGGATTCCATCGGCGTCCCGTACCGCCTCTAGCGAAATGCCGGTAATGAGCGAGCTTGCCATGCCGGACACGTAGTCCGGGTTCTCTATGAGGTTGACAGACAATCCCGACAACACCTGCTCAATCTCAACTCGGCGATGTCCTGTGACGACCGTCACGGAAAGCGCATTGCTTTCCAGTGCTGTTTGAGCCGAACGTCGCACAAGCGGCACTCCGTCGAACTCCGCCAAAAGCTTATGAGAACCGCCCTCGCCCATGCGGCTTGAACGACCGGCCGCAAGAAGAACGATCGCAACCGATGGGGTCGTAGTCTGCATAGACGGGCCATCGCGCAACTGGGGCCGCATGGTTATCTCCGTCAGAAGTCCTCCCACACCCATACCAGCCAGATCGTGAGCGTCGGGCTTCTCGCCAGCGACGATCCGATCCAGGACCCAGTCGAAGCCGTTTTCCTTTGGACTCCGCGCGCAGCCAGGCGCACCGATGACGTAAGTGTTGTCAACGCGGCCGAGGACCAGGAGGTTGCCGGGATCAACGGGCATTCCGACAGCCACCACTTCTCCCCCTACCGCTCGGATTGCTTCTGGAATGACGTCGGCTATGTCAGCGACGGCCGAGGCGCCAAAAATGATGACGAGCTTGGGCGCTTCATCCGCTGCCGAGATCACGTCTTGCAACGACCTGGAAAGAGCCAAGCATTCATGCGCCACGCGCTGCTCGCGGACAATACCGTTTCCGGAAACAGCAAGCCTCCGTTCGAGGACGCGTTTCGTCTTGGTCATGACTGAGACTTTAAGCGACGGCAGTTCGGTTGATATAAGCGAAACCGAAAATTTGCAAAACGGTTTGATCTCGAACACCGGGGCTGCACGAAGTGCGCTGCAGGCTGATTCAACGGCTGCCCCTCGCACTGCAAGCGGGATGATCTTGATGGTCGCAACCATGTCCCCGGCATTCACCCTCGTATGGTCAGCAAGGCAGGCAAGCGTGATTGCAGGATCAATGCGGTTAACATGATCGACAACTGCTTTGTCGACGACAAAAAGGCCAGAGCTTGCCGCATATGCGTTGACGCGTCCGGTTGTCGCCTGGGAGTAGCGTAGATGGCGGGGGGCGATGGCTTGCGACAACCGGCATGCTGCCTCATTCTCGCTGAGGTCGCCACCCTCTGTCATAACGGCCACTACCCGCTCGATGCCGGCAGCCTTCAGCTGTGAGATATCACTGGCGGTTACCGCATGTCCTTTGGGAAGCGCGCCCTCAGGCAACTTGACCGAATGGGCAAGTACCATCCCCTGCACCACCGCGACTGGATACGTACCGAACTTCATGAAATGATCTTCGTTGGTGAGGATATGTCGCGAAGGCGCAGGGACTGAATGACTTCGGCCAGAATAGCCAGGGCAATTTCAGCCGGGCTCGCAGCTCCGATGTCGAGGCCTATCGGCGCCCGAACTCTCGAAACGTCATCCTTGCTCAAGCCACCTGCCTGCAGGCGTTCGATACGCGACGCATGGGTCTTGCGGCTGCCGAGTGCACCGACATAGAAACAGCCGGAACGGATCGCATGGGCTATTGGGAAATCGTCTATCTTCGGATCGTGTGTTAGGGCAACAAGCGCAGTCTGTGCGTCAAGCGGCCGCTCCTTAAGCGCATCGGCTGGCCAATCCGCAGCCAGTTCGATGCCTGGGAAGCGTTCGGGGGTGGCAAAAGCTGTCCGTGGATCAACGATCCTGACATTGAAACCAGCGAGCAAAGCCATTTGAGCGAGCACCTGACTTATATGAACCGCCCCAATGATAACCATGCGCGGCGGCGGCAATTGCA
Organism: Pararhizobium sp. LjRoot255; assembly: GCF_964252905.1. Lineage (NCBI taxonomy): Bacteria > Pseudomonadati > Pseudomonadota > Alphaproteobacteria > Hyphomicrobiales > Rhizobiaceae > Pararhizobium > Pararhizobium sp. LjRoot255. The sequence goes on along the minus strand of NZ_CAXUPQ020000002.1, from coordinate 879,104 downwards.
CGTTCAGAAACAGCCTCTCCCCATCCACCTCCACTAGCCGGGACCGACCTGAGCGGAAGCTCTGCGAAACGGCTTCACCCAATGCACCACCTGGATCTTCGTCTTCAGTGATCAGGCGGTCCGTGCCTCGCTCAAGGTTCTTGACGAGAACCACGGGAATGCGAGATCGACGGGCCAGATTCAGGCGCATCAGAACGGTAAAATCCATCAGTCGAGCCTCTCGACATGGACGCTGATGCGCCCGCCGCACGAAAGTCCGACGCGCCAGGCGGTCTCGTCCGAAACACCAAACTCCAGAAGCTTTGCCTTGCCGTCACTGATGATGTCGATCGCTTCCGCGATCACGGCACCTTCAACGCAGCCTCCCGAAACGGAGCCCTCAAAATTACCGTCTCGGTCAATGACCAAGTGACTTCCCACTGATCGGGGCGCCGACCCCCATGTTTCGATCACGGTCGCAATCGCAACCTCGCGGCCACCCTTTTTCCAGATTTCTGCCGTCACAAGCGGATCAGAAATCTCGGATGGCATTAGCGTTTGATGTGCGGTGCTGATCCCGGGTTTCACTTTCATCTGTATATCCTCTTCAACCTCCAAAAACCGCGCAAGGCTCCCGAACGTCGCAAGCCTGGATGAAAACAAGAAGCAGGCCCGGAAGCAAGCCTTCGACTCCTTTGTGGCGTGAAGGCAGACTATCCTGGGGTACGGCGGACGAGTGCGCAGGCGTCTTGATCAAAATGGTGAACCGAAGCTTGGCGAATTGTGCATCGATTGACCGGGTGGCTTCCCCGCCCATCGCTGCGCGGCAATCTCTTCTCGACGACTGAGGAACGGCGCGCAGGCTGCCGGCGTTTTTCCATAAGGACCAATCCCCGGCCGCACCCGGCCGGGGATGTTTCGTCAAGCGTTGAGCGATTTGGCGAAAGGCATGACCCGGATCCGCTTGCCGAGTGCTTTGTACACGGCATTGGCGACTGCGGCGCCGATGGGCGGAACGCCTGGTTCACCGATCCCCGAAGGCGGGTTTGCAGAGGCGAGAATGTGCACCTCCACGGCTGGCATCGCGTCGATCCGAAGCGGCGTGTACAAATCGAAGTTGCCTTGATCGATCTTTCCCTCGGACAAGGTGATCTCCTCACCCATTATGGCGCCCAGGCCGAAGCCTATGCCGCCCTCTACCTGGGCTCGGACCTGGTCGGGATTGATCGCCAACCCGCAATCAACGGCTGCGACAACCCGCTCGACCTTGATGTTTCCGCTGTCATTGGCCGAAACCTCAGCAATCTGCGCCACCACCGTACCAAAGCTTTCCGCAACGGAAACACCCCGGAAGCGGCCGGCCGGCAAGGGCTTTGTCCATTCGGCCTTTTCCGCCGCGAGCTTGAGGACGACCGCGTGGCGCGATTGCGGCTCGAGCATCGACAAGCGGAACTCGATCGGATCGCGCCCCGTCGCCTCGGCGACTTCGTCCAGGAAGACTTCTGCGGCAAAAGCGGTATGCGTCGAACCTACCGATCGCCACCACAGGACCGGAACGCCGACCTCCGTTGTCGTCAGACCGACCGTCTGGTTGGCAATGGCATAAGGCAAATTGCTCGCCCCTTCCACAGATGTCGGATCGACACCGTTCTGGACCATGCCGTCAAACATGGTTTTCGAAACAATGGATTGACCGACCACATGATTGGTCCAAGCAATGAGCTTGCCGTGACCGTCTATCCCGGCTTTTAAATTGTGCACATAGGCTGGCCGATAGCGGCCGGCGCGCATATCGTCCTCCCGCGTCCATTGTACCTTCACAGGTGCCCTGTATCCGAGCGCCTTGGCGATATGCACCGCCTCGACGATCACATCGCCGTCGAATACCGCACGCCGACCAAAACTGCCCCCTGTTTTCATGACATGCAGATGCACCTTATCGGGCGTGATACCCACAATTTCGCTGGCAAGCGTCTGGTACACATCGGGGAACTGATGCCCGCCCCATACTTCCAGCGTTCCGTCCTCGTTCTTGCGCGCGACAGCGTTCAGCGGTTCCATCGCGGCGTGCGCCAGATAGGGAAACTCGAAGCTTGCCTCGATGACCTTGGCGGCGGACGCAAAAGCGGCATCGACGTCGCCATCCTTGCGCGCAATGGCTGCCGGAGCCTTGCCCGCCATGTCGTGATACATCGCCATCAAGTCAGGCGTACTGCGCTTTTCGGCACCGGTCTCATCCCACTCCACAGTCACTGCATCGCGGGCCTTGATCGCGGCCCACATCTGCTCGGCAACCACGGCAACGCCACGCGGCGTCTCGACGACGTCGACGACGCCCTTCATGGAACGGGCCGCTGCGGCATCGAAAGACTTGACCTTGGCGCCGAACAACGGCGGGTGAATCATCACAGCGGTCAGCATGCCCGGAAGCTTGACGTCGATCGTGTATTGCTCGGTCCCGTTGGCTTTGCGGGCACTGTCGAAGCGCTTCAGCTTGGTATTGCCGATGAGTTTCCATTCCCCGGGTTGTTTGAGCGTCACTTCGCTCGGCACCGGCATTGTCGCCGCCTTGGCTGCAAACATTCCGAACCCGCCACTCTTTCCGGACGGATGCGTCAGGATACCGTTTGCGATCGTGATTTCAGCCGATTGGACACCCCAATCTGACGCCGCTGCGGCAACCAGCATGGCGCGCGCGCCAGCACCCGCTTTGCGATATCGCTCCCATGAGGTGACCATGGACGTGGAGCCCCCCGTTCCCTGAATGGCGCCGCCGAAGGCGATGTTGCCGTAAGCCTTCACATTGCCGGCAACGCCCTTCACGTCGATCGTCGACCAGTCGGCGTCGAGCTCTTCCGCCACCAGTGTCGCCAGGCCATTATAGGATCCCTGCCCCATTTCGAACTGAGCGGAAAGCACGGTGACCTTGCCATCGCCGCCGATCGTCAGATAGGGGGTAAAGGCATGCGACCCACTCTCATCTGCTGCCGTCTCACTTGCGCTCGCGGGCGACGCCGCCAGGATGCGGTAGCCGATTGCGACACCGGTGCCGACAGAAAGTGCCCCAAGTAGGAATTGTCGCCGGGATGCCTGCACCTGTGCGGCGGGACGAACGAGAGATTGCATCAGTTTCGGGATCATGGCTCAGGCCTCCAGACGCTTGGCAGCTTCGTGAATCCCGGCGCGGATTCGGTGATAGGTGGCGCACCGACAGAGATTGCCGGCCATCGCTGCGTCGATGTCGTCGTCGGTCGGCTTCGGATTGTTTGTAAGGAGATCGGCAGCCGACATGATCTGGCCAGACTGGCAGTAACCGCATTGCGGGACATCGAGATCAGCCCAAACCGTCTGTACAGTTTCCGCTACCCTACCCGTCAGCCCCTCAATGGTCGTGACCTTCGCTCCGTCGAGATCGCCGACGAAAGTCTGGCAGGACCGCACGGGGACACCATCGACATGGACGGTGCAGGCACCACATTGTGCCATACCGCAACCGAATTTTGTGCCGGTCAGGCCGACGAGGTCGCGGATCACCCACAGAAGCGGCATGTCCGCCTCTGCTTCGACTTGATGCTCGGTGCCGTTGATCGTTAGAGTCACCATCGTGTTCTCCTTGTGGTGGGCGCGATGGCAGAGATTGATCCGCACACGCCGGATCACGCACTGCTGCCGTTTGCCAGTCTTGCGCGACTGTAGAGCACGACCGTGACGCGTGGTAGGTTCGATCCTGTCTGATTATTGCCTATTCCTGTCGGCTTTCGCGACACGCGACTTCAAGGGCCTGCTCGGATGGCCGTCACCTTAGGCCCGGCATCCTGTTAGCTAACCCACTGGGCCGCGCCCTGCCGAAGGGTCGGAATCCAGAATCCCCCTTATGTCACGTAGCGGGGGGTGACCGAATTTGCGCCGATACTCCCGGCTGAACTGCGTAGGGCTTTCATAGCCGACCCTGAGCGCGGCAGTTGTCGCATCAAGCGCCCCGGAAAGCATTAGCTCTCGCGCGTGATGCAACCGCAGATGCTTCTGGAATTGGAGCGGACTCATGGCAGTCATCGCGCGGAAATGATGGTGGAGCGTGGAGACGCCCATGTTCGCCATGTCAGCCAACTCTTCGACGCGCAGCGGCAAGGTGTAGTTCTCCTTAAGCCAGGCAACCGCCTTTGCCACGCGGTTGCTGTTGGTGCCAGCAAGCGCAAAACGCCGCAGTCGCGCTCCCTGCTCGCCCGAGAGCAGCCGATAGAGAATTTCTGCATGAATATGATTGGCAAGGAATGATATGTCCTTCGGCGAATTTGCGAGTAAAATCAGCCGCAGGAAAGCATCGAACAATTCCGGGGTGGCCGCGCCGATCGCGACGCCGCGATCAGGATCGGGCATCTCCGCCGGCTGTATATCGTATTCGGTAATCAGGCGCCGCAGTTTCTCAAGGTCAAGCCGCAACATAGCTGCTACATAGGGTTCCTCCTCGCTCGCCGCACAAATCTGGCCGGTCATAGGTAGGCCAACGGCGGTCAGAAAGAAGCATGATTCATCGTAGACGAGCGTTTCGTCGCCGACGTTAACCCGCTTGCTGCCTTTGATGATCAGCGAGACACTGGGTTCGTACACACTGGAAAAGGGACCGACAGACTCCACAATCCTGTAGAGCGATAGTCCTGGGATTGAATGCTTGAAGCTGAAACCGTCCCATGACAAGTGCGAGAGCGCGTCGAGAATACGCACTCGAATAGACGCGGTTCGCGCACTCAACTCCTCGCTTCGCTGTGGGTTTTGGTCCATTGGAGGCCCTCTTTCGACTCTAATCATCTATCCCGAAGACTATTTTCTGTCTTATCACATTTTTTTGATGTCGACAGAAATAGGCAAGAATATAACAGGATCGAGCTAACGCGCCGGGTGGAAGATCGCTACTGAATCTCCCGGCTGCTCCGCACGCAGGCGTAAATTGTGAGCCTGTCCACAGGATGGCAGACGTGCCAATCCCCCAAAACTGAAACCGAGAGGGCATCATTCGGCCATGACCATGAAAAAAACTGCGTCAATTGTCGTTCTCACCGCACTGGCGCTCTGTCCGTCGGTCGCCGCCGCAGAAGGCGATGCGAGCCGGGGTGAAAAGCTCTTTACCCGCTGCAGCGCATGTCACACGGTGAATGGCACGAACAAGATCGGCCCATCGCTCGCGGGTGTCGTCGGCCGCAAAGCCGGCTCGGTCAAAGGCGCACGCTATTCAAAAGCACTCGCCCAGGCAGATCTTGTCTGGACGGAGGAGAACCTGGATGCATATCTTGCCGCGCCGGTCACCCTTGTAGGCGGCACGACGATGACAGTCAGGATATCCAAAGACCAGGACCGGCAGGACCTCATATCCTATCTTAAGGCGCAACCCTGAGCGATCAGTGTTGAATGCCTGCATATCTCTTTTAAAATTATGCAGGCAGATCGTTCGAAGATGATGTCTGCTTCCTTGCCTGGCGCCAGCGAGCCAGCTTTCTTGGACAATTTTCGGCATCAGTGCGGCATGACAGTGCGGATGGAACGAGTACCGATCGGTGCACCGGTTTATCCGGTCGAGTGACGTCTCCGCCGCGACGGTGCTTGCTCGCCCACGCGCCAAGGATCAAACAACAGGGAAGTAAATCCTGTCCAGCCAGCGTCAGGATATACTCGTCCCGTGGCGGTCGCCCCGCTCCTACCCTTCACGCAGTCAGAAATCCATTCAAGCCAGGATCTTGCTGGATCGATTGTTCGCGGGAGAAGCTCCCGTGGCTGACGAAGGAACCATCTATGCCGCGATCTGATGGAAACCGTCTGAAGCTGGATATCCGGAGGCGCTGCGCCGTCCGACATCAGCTCGCCGCACAGCTTGGTTGGAAGCCAGCATCTCGACATCCCGCCCCTGTCAAAGTGAAAAGGGCAGAAAAACTTGTGCGCCTTGAAGGGATCAGAACCAACGACCCTGTTGTTACAGTTTTCATCTGTATCAGATTCTCTAGCCAAAACATGAACTTGGCCTGGCTGGGATGACTGGTTGGGGGCCGACCTACGGCATGGAAAGTTCGGGATGTTTGCGCTTCCTGCGCGAGCAGGTTATATACTGAACTAGATGGTTCAGTATATAAGTCCTCCCCTCGATCTCTCGTTTGCGGCGCTGTCCGATGCGACCCGCCGCGGGATCATCGATCAGCTTGGGCGAGGGGACGCGTCGATCACCAGTCTCGCGGATAAGTTCCAGATGACGCTGACCGGCATGAAGAAGCACGTCCAGGTTCTCGAGCAGGCGGGGCTGGTCGTCACGCAGAAGGTCGGACGGGTGAGAACCTGCAAGCTTGGGAAACGTGGCCTCAAGGCGGAGGCCGAGTGGATCGAGGCGCATCGCAAGCTCTTCGAGGCCCGCTTCGAAGCATTGGACGAAATCATCAGCGAAATGAAACAGGAGGGAAGCGATGAATCAGCAAGTTAACAGTGCAGGTGGTGCGAAGAACCTCACGTCAGTCGAGCGCCGAGGGGACCGCGAACTCGTTGTAACGCGGACATTCAATGCGCCGCCGAGCACGGTTTACAGGGCGTGGAGCCAGCCCGAGCTGTTCCAGCGCTGGTGGGTGCCAAAATCGGCATCCGGCGTTTCGCTTGTATCGTGCGATATGGACGTCCGTACCGGCGGCAAATATCGGCTGGAATTCGGCGCCGGCGGTTCGGACACCATGGCCTTCTACGGCAAGTATCTCGAGGTGGTGCCGAACGAGCGCATCGTCTGGACCAACGACGAGGGCGACGAGGGCGCGGTCACGACCGTGACCTTCGAGGACCAAGGCGGGAGGACGCTGCTGAATTTCCGCGAAGTCTATCCGTCCAAGGAGGCGCTTGAGGAAGCACTACAGGGCTCGGCGGCCGCATTGCCGGAGCAGTTGGAGCAGCTCGACGAATTGCTTTCCAGCATAGGCGAGTAGCGCGGGTCGGGAAACTCGCCTCGGGGAACGTCTGCTCTTGGGGAGGTGACCCCACCGGCCTTTCCGGCCAGAGCGAGGGCGTGTATCCGCCAGACATTCGCCGCTAATTCGAAAAGTACCGAAAGCTACCTTGATCAGGTCAGAGTGTCTTCTCACCGGATTGAAGGCCGTGATAAACGGCGCCTATGGGAATAAAGAACTATCTGATCGAAGGCAGTTCCGGCACTGGAAAAACGTCTGTCGCTACCGAACTGGAGCGGCGGGGCTACCATGTCGTCCATGGTGACCGGGTCTTGGCCTATGTCGGCGACCCCGAGACAGGCCACGCACTCGCAGGACCGCCCAAAGGCGCGGACCGCATCGTTTGGGGATACGCGCACTGGATTTGGCCGGTCGACAAGGTCCGCGCTATTGCTGCCGACACCACCCATCCTGCCACCTTCTTCTGTGGCGGCTCGCGCAATTTCGATAAATTCCTAGACCTATTCGACAAGGTTTTCGTGCTGGATATAGACGTTGAGACATTGAACCGGCGATTAGATGGGCGGCCAAATGAGCCGGGCTTCGAGCCGGCCGAGCGGGCGCTGGTACTCCACTACCATCATACCCGGGAATATCTTCCCGTCGGGATCAATATCGACACGGCGGGTACCGTCCCAAGTGTCGTCGACGATATCCTCGCTCAACTCTCCTGAAGCCCTGAAAGTATTGTGAATGGGATGGGAAGCACTCGATTATTGCGGGAAAGACGCTGGCCGCCTGAACGGCTCACTGGCGGCATTGTCGCTTTCGTAGCCGACCGGCAGTTTTCAGAACGACAAACCGGGTGTGTCAACGACCGTCTTGAGGGCGCGAAGCGGCCGTTCGGCGAAAGGTCTGTAAGGCAGTCAATGGAGGTGCTCATTGCAGTTCTTGAAGGGATATGAACCGGCGCTGTCGCCCTCAAATTATTCGAGCCTATTTCGCCCTCAAGCCAGCGGCAGCGACGGTCGTCGTAAAGCCGTTCCCGAGGAGGCATTATGCGATCCTGCGAGCACGGATCGGGAACCCAGATCGTTCGCTTCCGCTTTGCGCCAGGCGCGGAAGCCACACGAGCCTGTTTCTCATTGCGGCTATATCAGTGATTGTCGGTGTGGATCATTCAGGGGACGGTGCCCGCAGCCCTTAGTCGATCAATCACGCTTGGCGAGCCATGTTGCTTCGCGGCTCCAACTCAACATCGACATCCTCTGTGGATTTGATCTGCTGCACATCGACACCGAGCGCGGAAGGCAAGGGATTCGACTGCTGTCAAGCGTCGCTTTGAAGTCAGGCTCTCCGGGAAGTATAACGGAGTACCATATCACAACTCCAGCGATTATGGTCGCGACACTGTAGAGCGCCGACGAGCGCGGCGCTGCCCCGGATTCACCAGACCTTGCCGATGTCGAGCCTTACCAGGGCGAGATCGTGCTTTGCCCGGAGATATTCCAAGAGGTCAAGGAAGATTGATGCAGCGCTGGGGCTTAGCCGGCAAACATGAACACTGCAGCCCAGAATAGGCATGAAAGTTCACCTGCGACCAAAAATCCAATGATGGAGTCGTTCATGAGATCCTCCTCTGGCAACCTCCATTGCCATGTGGCGACTTTAAGGCACGGCAAAAGCCTGCGCTACCCCTGATTCTAACTAGCAGCGAACCGGCCATCACAACGGGCAGGGAGAGAACTCATGAACTTCGCCGACGCTATAACCGCCGCGGGAACGCGCCGGAGGGATGACGGCTATCTAGTCGCCGACAGTTGCGACCCTGCGCCGTGTTCGGGAAGCGACAAACCGTCCATGCGCCGCCCAGGATCTCGTGTGTTCGGAAGCGCTGCATAATCCGACAGTCCCCAATACAGTTGCCATAACTAAAAAACGGAAGCCTCGCTTGGCGCGGTCGAGGTGGGCTCTAACCACCACGTATTTCTTCATCGTGGCGCTTCAGGAGATCGGTACAGAATGACGCTCCCCGTTGGAATGATCTGGGAAAGATAGTCGAAATCCCGGATGTTTCCGGTAAGGACACTCGCACCCAATTGCCGCGCCTGCAGGAAAATCAGAGCGTCGTTGACAAACCGGCGCTCGTGACCCTCACCCTTTCGCACGTTGCTCAACCGAAAGAGCAAGCCGGCGAGGACGCCGGCTTGCCCCCAGATAGCAGCGTCCGGGGCATGAAGTCTGTGCTCCGGTATGTCGTCTACCGTCGCCTGAATTGTTTCCAGGACCGACTTCGTTGAAGCATGTTTCGGATCCAGGCGGCCAAATGCGTGGGTCAGTTCAGAGAGACACACAGCCGAATGGTGACATAGCCGGTATGTCAGAAGCGCATCGACCTCTGCCGGTGATCGTCCCTGCAGCACATCCAGATAGACGCTTGTGTCCAGAAACAGTGGACCACCAATGGTTGGCTCGTCATCGACCCAGAGCAAATCATCATCGGCCCGACGTTCGAGCGTTCCTAAGCGTTTTTGGGGCTTCAGTGATCGGAGGGTCTCGAAGAGATCAAATCCCAAGATCGATGTCCGCTGGAATGCTGCCCTTTCGGCCGACAAGGCGGCCGCCAAAGTCGTCCTCCAGCGCTAACCGCGACAGTGCCAGTTCCAACAGTTCCGTGTCGGAAGTGACGTGAGCTCGTTTCTTCGCGGCTTCGATCAACTCCGATGGTACACGCCCTGACAAACGTGTATTTTTCGCAGTGCCGAGAAGGCCAACGGCCCGCGCTTGCTCAAGCACCAGCTTGTTGCGAGTCAACGCAACCTTTGCCTCGTTTTCTGCAGCGGAACGGATTTGGGCACCCATGCTAGCCTCCTGTGTTAGACATAAAATAGATTCCGTTCAACATGAAAGCAAGGCGTATATCTTTAGCCCGGTGACCGGACGCTGTTTCCAGATCACGATGGACGTTTCCGACAGGCAGCGGTCGTCGCTGATTTCATAACATCCACGAAATCAACCTTTGATCCGCTTGAGCTAAGTCTTCCAGCACTTCGTCGCTGTGGCCGAGGCGGGGGAGCTGCCCTTATGGCTCAGGGCAGCAACCCGCGCCGAAACTCCCGCGAGACCTTCACGCCCTACCGGGGACTGATTACCAATCTTGATTTATCCTGAATGAGTTCGATGAGCTCGGCGATGCGTTGGTCGGATCGCCGTTCTGGAAGAATGTAGATCCCGACGGCTTGCTTCGGGGGCACTTCTCCCGCGAGCACGTCGACCATCTGGAACCCTTTGGCACGAAATATCGGCGCCATGAGATCCGTATGTTTTAGCACCGCATTGCTCGAAGCCACATACTCGAGACAGGCTTCGAGAGAGTCCGATGTAAACGCGACATAGTCCGGAAGCTCACCCGGCCGGCCGATGGCCTCCGCTTCCAGCAGGAGCCGTTGGTGTCTCGCCTCGGACGGGAAAGCCTCGGCAGAAGGATAGCTCAAGACCTCTTGCATGCTGCGTCTGGCGCCGAGCAACGGGTGGCCGTCCCGGCTGAAATAGCCGTCCCGGATCATTCCGAGCTGGATGAAATCGACACGCATACCTCGGGCAAGAGCCTCGATCCTGTGTCCGATGAAAAACACGATATCTCCGGCGAGAAGCTGGTCCATACAGCGAAGCGTGCTGCCGAGGCTCACGTTTACCGGGAATTCGGGGTGCGTCGCGCAGTAGTCCATAACAATCGGCTTCAGCAGCAGCTCCCACCAGGAGTAACCCGTACCGATACTAAGCCTCTCCTGCCGCAGCAGTTTCTGACGTTCGATCGCCGCCAGAGCGTTGGCATAGAGCCGACGCATCAGAGTGGCATGTTCGTAGAGTGTCTCGCCGTAGGTGGTGAGGACGACGCCACGAGAGGAGCGCTCGAACAACTCGACGCCGAGGTTCTGCTCAAGCTTCTTAAGGTTGAACGTCAGAGTGGGCTGGGTGACCGACAGCGAGGCCGCCGCCCTGCTGATATTTCCCTTGTCGGCAACCTCGAGGAACTGCACCAGCGCCCTATCCATATCTATCTCCCATAGACCAGATCTATATTAGTGCTGATATTTCGTATTTTTACTATGGTGTGGCAAGTGGTAGAAGCCTTGCATTGAGTTCGGATTGATCCTCGAAGGTCCTGCTGATCACTGTTATCGCGGTCATTGATTTCGAAGAGCTGCCAACAGTCGATAGACGAATGGTGGATTTGCAATGTTGGCTGGGATTGCCAGGAGGGACGCTATGCTTCGGTTTGCAGCGGTAGGCATCGACCATGGACACGTTTTCGACCACATCAAAGGCCTGCTTACCGCCGGGTGCGAATTCGTCGGATACTGTCCCGAGACCACCCCACCCAACGTTCTGGTAAAGCTTGCGACGGACTATCTCGACGTCCCGCAGGCCGATCGCGACGCGATCCTCGCCGATCCCTCAATCGATATCATCTGCATTGCCTCGATCCCTCGCGACAGGGCGGGCCTCGCCATACGTGCGATGCGTGCAGGCAAGGATGTCATGACGGACAAGCCCGGCGTCACGACCGTCGAACAGTTGTCGTCGGTGCGGAACACCGTCGAAGCAACCGGAAAGATTTTTTCGATCTGCTTCACGGAACGCCACAGCGTCCGCTCGGCAGTTAAGGCGGGGAAGCTCGTTCAGCAGGGAGCAATCGGGCAAGTCGTCCAGACGATGGGAATGGAGGCCCATCAGCTTCAGCTATCGGCGCGCCCGGACTGGTTCTTCGATCCGGAATATTTCGGGGGAATCATCGTCGATATCGCGTCTCACCAGATCGATCAGTTTCTGTTCTATACGGGCTCGGAGACTGCCGACGTCATTGCCAGCACGGTCGGCAACTTCGCAATGCCGGACAAACCGAAGTTCGAAGACTACGCGGACGTGCTGCTGCGCTCGGAGACTGCGTCCGGCTTTGCCCGGGTCGATTGGTTCACGCCAGACGGACTGGGAACCTGGGGGGATGGGCGGCTGACGATCCTGGGCACCAAAGGTTACATCGAGCTTCGCAAATACATCGATATCTCGGGTCGCCCCGGCAAGGACCACCTGTTCCTCGTGAATGACGCGGGGAGCACCTACATCGATTGCAGCGGTGAGAAGCTCGAATATTTCCAGGCGTTTGCAAATGATGTGCGCGATCGGACCGCAACTGCGATGACGCAGGCGCATGTCTACGAGGTCTGCCGGCTCTCGCTGGAAGCACAGGCAAAAGCCGTCCGAATCGGGAACCAACAGGGAAAGATCGGCAATGACTAGAAAATTACGTGTCGGCGTTGTCGGAGCTGGAATCGCGGCTCGCCACCTTTCCGGATACGATTGGGCGAAGGACCTCTTCGACGTCGCGGTGCTTTGCTCTCTTGATGAGGAGCGTGGCCGCGATCTCTGCACCCGCCATGGGATCGCTGAATTCACCACCGATATCGACACTTTGTTCGCCCGCAATGATCTCGATGTCATCGATGTGTGCACGCCTCCTGACTCTCATTTCGATCTTTGCAGGAAGGCATTAGAATCGGGCAAGCACGTCATCTGCGAAAAACCCCTGTTTGGCTCCATAGCTGAAGTCGATGAGATGTCGACAATCGTTGCCAGAGCAGGTGGCAAGAGGCTGATGCCGATCTTTCAGTACCGATATGGATCTGGGCTCCAAAAAGCTGAAGTTGCTGATCGAGAAGGCCCTGACGGGCCGTCCGTTCCTGACCACGATTGAAACACACTGGTGGCGCGGGCCGGACTACTATCAGGTTCCATGGCGCGGCAAATGGAAATCGGAGCTGGGCGGCGGGCTTCTCGGACACGCGATCCACGCACACGATATGCTCAACTACGTTCATGGCGAATGCCAGGACGTGTTCTCGTTCGACGCAACGCTTGTCAACGATATCGAAGTCGAAGATACGGCCGCCCTTTCGGTCAGAATGGCAAACGGCTCCCTTGCCACGCTTTCGATGACGCTCGGCTCCGTAAAGGAAATATCGCGTCTCCGCTTCTGTTTCCACGACCTCGTGGCGGAAAGCACTCTCGATCCTTATACGATGGGTCGCGACCCTTGGAGCTTCACGGCAGGAGACGAGGCACAACAGAAGCTTGTCGACCAACGCTTGCGGACTACGAGGTGAAGGAATACGGCTACACCCGCCAGTTCGAGCTTTTCCATCAAGCAATCACGGAAGGCAGAGAACTGCCGGTGACGCTTCTTGACGCTCGCCGTTCACTGGAATTGGTGACGGCTGCCTACCACAGCCAGCGCACAGGTCGGCCCGCTGCCCTTCCTATCACGATTGACCATCCGCTCTACCACTCCTGGCTGCCTGATGATCAGCGGTCGTCGCGACCGCGCTGATGACCATGTGGACTCCAACCCTATTCAACCCCGGCGGTGCCTGAGCGCATCCACCAGCAGGCTGAACGCAGGGGTCGGCTGGCGCCGGCTCGGGTAGTAGAGGTGGTAGCCCGGATAATACGGCGACCAGTCCGCCAGAACCTGCAGAAGTTCGCCACTCTCGATGAAGGGCAGCACCTCGGGTTCGGGAAGATAGGCAAATCCGGATCCGGCAGACTGGCAAAACAGCGGCCTGATCACTGCCCGCCCTCATGGGCGCACTCCACAGAGGGGTCAACATTCCATGCTTAAACACACGGTTCTGCGAGGGCATTAAATGCCCGCAGAGCCACCGCACAGCACCAGGCACAAAAGAGCAGTCTCCAAAGACGAAAACTCAAAGTGCTTGAAGCCAAGGCTTTCGAGACACTCGGTCTTTCGCCGGAGGCGACACCGGAGGAAATCAGGCCCGTTACAAGGAACGGCTCAAAATGCACCATCCCGACGCCAACCAAGGGAGCCGTACCTCCGAAGACGAGCTTCGTGCATCGATCGAGGCGCATAAGATCCTCAAACTGAACGGACATTGCTAAGGCTCACTCGTGGGATTGCCGTGTAGGGCTCATCCAATCCGACGTGGAGCATCGGCCCATCTTCCAGGCCTTCATCTTCCTGCGCGCAGGACAATGTTAACGAGCCTTAGTCTGGAGCCTGCGAAACAGTCGCGCAAAGCGGCGAAACTCGACCTCCTCACCTTCGAACCAGGCGTCCAGCCCACGGCAAGCAACCGGCTGCACGATCAGGAAACCCGCGGTTCCCGAGGAGATGTTATGCGATCCGGTTCTCCAGATCGCAAAGCAGATCGTTCGCTTCCGTCTGCATGCGCCGTCTCTTCAAGGATTTGGCGCTGGCGCGCCTCGACGAGTCGGCCATTGGAGGAAAATACAGCCCCACAGCTACTTCACATACAGCGCGCTTGATCTCTCAAGGTGCACCAACATTGCGACTTCGGCCCCATCGGCATCCGCTGCTGCCAGTCGATCTACTATCTTCTCGTGTTCAACAAGCGTGAACTTTTCCTTGCCGGTCCAAATGAGCATGTCGGTGTGATATTCCTTGAGCCAGGCTAACATCGCCTCGCTGACCGCAACGAAGATCGGATTGCCCGAGATCTGAGCGATGCGAGTGTGAAATTGCATATCGGCGGAAATGAATTCTTCGGCTTTTCCCAACGATCGCCGCTGCCGTCCGAGGATTTCGCGCAGTTCTTCGACATCCCGTTCCGTGGCTTTTGCCGCTGCTTCGCGCGCCATGCCCCGCTCGAAAAAAATACGCGCGCTTTTCAGGTGTTCCAGCGAGTCGGATGATCGCGACAACATGATCTTCGCGGTCGCATCGACTTGCCGGAAGATGGACTGCGCGGTCAACTCCAAAACCTTCGCGCGCTCGCCATGCGAAATCGCCACGAGGCCCATGTTCGCCAGCGATTGCATCGCTTCGCGTATCGCCGGGCGCCCCACGCCAAAGCGCTCCATGAGGACACGTTCCGACGGCATGTCGTCGCCCGGCTTCAATTCACCCGATGTAATCATCCGCTCAAGGCGGTCAAACACTTCATCGGAGAGTTTGCGCCTCACGATCTGCTCTACTGGCTGGCTCATGCTGACTCGCTGGATCAAGGTCTCCCCTCCTTATGCACCTGAGTGAGCTGGCAAGGAAAGATCAAGTGGCCGTTTTTTGAGCCGAAAACTTTCCAGGGACAGCCTAAAACATCTTGCGCGAATGGAATACTCATTATACCAGATCATGAGGTGACGTCATCAATAAACGTGTTGGCATAAAGGAGCAACGGACAATTCATGATGATCACCATCACCTACCGTATTGAAACGCCCGGCAGCGTCGAGGGCATGGCGGAAAAGATCGCCAGCGATCAATCGACAGGCACATTCGTACCGGTTCCAGGGGAGACGCAGGAGCTAAAGGCGCGCGTCGCCGCTCATGTGCTTGCCATTCGTCCTCTTCCCGACGCGCCGTCCCCAAGCTGGCCGGAAGCACCGGCGGGGCACGGCGTCATCCACCGCGCCGACACCGATATCGCCTTTCCGCTCGATGCCATCGGCACCGATCTCTCTGCCTTGATGACCATTGCTGTCGGCGGCATCTTTTCCATTCGCGGCCTGACCGGCCTCAGGGTTGTGGATCTCAAGCTGCCGGAGGCATATCGCGGCGCCTACCCCGGCCCGCAGTTCGGTCTTGCCGGAAGCCGGAGGCTCACCGGCGTCTACGACCGCCCGATTATCGGCACCATCGTCAAGCCGGCGCTTGGCTTGCGTCCGCAGGAAACCGCGGAACTCGTCGGCGAACTCATCCAATCCGGCGTCGATTTCATAAAGGACGACGAGAAACTGATGAGCCCGGTCTATTCTCCGCTCGGGGAACGCATTGCCGCCATCATGCCCAGGATCCTCGATCATGAGCAGAAGACCGGCAAGAAGGTGATGTATGCGTTCGGCATCTCCCACACTGATCCGGACGAGATGATGCGAAACCACGACCTCGTTCTGAAGGCGGGTGGCAACTGCGCCGTCGTCAACATCAACTCCATCGGCATGGGCGCCATGGCATTTTTGCGCAAACGCTCTGGCCTCGTGTTGCATGCTCATCGCAACGGTTGGGACGTGCTGACGCGTCATCCCGGCATTGGTTTCGATTTCAAGGTCTGGCAGCAGTTCTGGCGTCTGCTCGGCGTCGACCAGTTCCAGATCAATGGTATCGGAGTCAAATACTGGGAACCGGACGAGAGCTTCGTCGAATCCTTCAAGGCTGTCACTACGCCACTGTTCGACGCGTCCGACTGCGCGCTTCCCGTTGCAGGCTCCGGTCAATGGGGCGGGCAAGCGCCCGAAACCTACCGCCGCACCGGCCGCACGACGGATCTTCTCTATCTGTGCGGCGGCGGCATCGTCAGTCATCCAGGTGGCCCCGCCGCCGGTGTGCATGCCGTGCAGCAGGCCTGGCAAGCAGCGGTTGCGAACATTCCGCTCGAAACCTATGCCGAGGACCATCCGGAGTTGGCGGCGTCGCTCAAGAAATTCGGCAAAGGCGAGTGAGAGCCATGACGAAACACGATCTACTCCTTTCCTATTATGGCGACGACCTCACCGGTTCCACCGATGTGATGGAAGCGCTTGCCTCCAACGGCGTGGAGACTGTCCTGTTCATGGACATCCCGGATGAAGGTCTTCTGCATCGCTTCAGCCATTGCCGCGCGATTGGTCTTGCCGGCACGAGCCGCAGTGAAACCCCGGACTGGATGGATGAACACCTCACGCTCGCCCTTGCTTGGTTGAAAGGCCTGAATGCCGCCATCTGCCACTACAAGGTTTGCTCGACCTTCGACTCGAGCCCGCAAATCGGCAATATCGGCAAGGCGGTCGAGATCGGAAAGAAACTGTTCGATCAGGCCTATGTTCCTCTCGTCGTCGGCGCGCCGCAGCTGAAACGCTATACAGCTTTTGGCCAACTCTTCGCTGCCTATCAGGGCGAGGTCTATCGCATCGACCGGCACCCGGTGATGAGCCGCCACCCTGTAACCCCCATGGCCGAGGCTGACCTGCGTCTGCACCTCAAAGAACAGACGGCGCTTGAGACACGGCTTGCCGATCTCCCGATGCTGGCCGCCACAGACGCCGATGACAAGATTGATGCCCTCTGCGAACACGCAGACGGCATGGTACTCTTCGACGTCGATAGCGTCGCAAGCCAGATCAATGCCGGTCGCCAGCTCTTCCGGCTGAAGCCCGGCAACGGCTGGTTCGTCTCGGGTTCTTCTGGCGTCGAATACGCGCTCCTTACCGCCTGGTCGCAAGCCGGGCTGACGTCGGGACGCGGGACGTTTCCTCTCCCCGGAAGGGCTGATCGCATCGCCGTCGTTTCCGGCAGCGTCTCGCCCACCACAGAGCGCCAGATCCGCCACGCCACCGAAAACGGCTTTGCCGGCATCAACCTCGAGCCGATGGAACTGCTCGGCGAGAACGGTAACGCTGCGCTGGAACGTGCCGTCGCCGCGGGCATCGAATGTCTGCAACAGGGCAGCAGCGTCATCCTCAACACTGCACTCGGCCCATCCGCTGACCGTCGCAGCGATATCGACAGGATTGCCGGTAGCCGCCATCGCCTCGGCCGAATGCTCGGCAAAATCCTGCGTCGCCTCACTGAGGAACAGCACCTGAAACGCGTCGTCATCGCTGGTGGAGACACGTCAAGCCATGCGCTGCGGGAGTTGAACGTGGAGGCGTTGACGACCCTGCTACCGCTGCCCCAGACGCCCGGTTCCCCCCTCTGTACAGCCCATGGCACGCACGCCGCGACGAACGGACTGCAGATCGCCCTGAAGGGCGGCCAGGTGGGATCGGATGCCTATTTCTCGCAGATCCGGGACGGCGTGCAGGCGTAATCGAGGGAGAATGAAACGATGACGTTCTGGGTAGGGACGAGCTTCAAGATGAACAAGCTGCTCGCGGAGGCTCTCGCCTTTGCGAATGCTCTTGTCGTTACGGATGCCGCGCGCGATGCGCGCATTCAGCGCTTTGTCATCCCGCCGTTCACCGCCGCGCGTGAGGTCAAGGCGGCGCTGAACGGTACCTCTGTGAGGGTTGGAGCCCAGAACATGCACTGGGATGATGCCGGCGCCTGGACCGGCGAGATCTCTGCGCCGATGCTGGTCGATTGCGGGCTCGATCTGGTCGAACTTGGCCACAGCGAGCGCCGAGAATTCTTCGGCGAGACGGACGAGACCATTGGATTGAAGGTCGAGAGCGCCGTGCGTCATGCTTTGATTCCGCTGATCTGCATCGGCGAGACGCTTGTGGAGCGCGAGGGCGGGCGGGCGGATGCGGTGCTGAAGGCGCAGGTCGAAGGTGCTCTTGGGCGGCTTCAAGGCGAGGCTAAGAATGCTGACATCCTGATCGCCTACGAGCCAGTCTGGGCGATCGGCGTCAAGGGCATTCCGGCATCCTCGGACTATGCCGATGCGCGCCATGCGAAGATCTCCGAAGCCGCGCAAGCCGTGCTCGGGCGAAAAATCCCGGTGCTCTATGGCGGTAGCGTCAATCCAGACAATTGCGTGGAGTTCGCCGCCTGCAGCCATATCGACGGGTTGTTCATCGGCCGCTCGGCCTGGGCGGTTTCCGGCTATCTCGACATTCTCGGCCGCGTCTCCAAGGCGCTCCCTCAACCAGGCCACGAAAAACGGAAGGATACCCCATGAATATCGCGATCGGAGCAGACAGCGCGGGCAAGCCGCTGCTCGACGTCATAGCCGCCCACCTCGCCACCCGGCCGCACCTTAAGGTCAGCGACCTCAGCCAATCCGGCTACTATGCCGACCTGTCGCTGGCGCTGGCGCAGACCATCATCGATGGTCAGAACGAGCGCGGCATTCTGATCTGCGGCACGGGCATCGGCGTAGCGATTTCGGCCAACAAGGTTCCCGGCATCCGCGCCGCTCTGACCCACGACACCTATTCGGCTGAACGCGCGGCGAAGTCTAACAACGCGCAGATCATCACGATGGGTGCCCGTGTCATCGGCCCGGAACTTGCCAAGAGAATCGTCGACAAGTGGCTGGAATCCGACTTCGACCCCAACGGCGCGTCGGCCGAAAATGTTGAGGCCATCAACCGGCTGGACAGGGTGAAGTAACCGAGCAAGCGGACTGCGATGCCGCTGAATTTTCTTTTCTTAGTAAGCGAAAAAATTCGTCAGCTCTACTGATATACTGATTGACTCATTATACCAGTTGGCTATAGTCGTCGCCAACCAGACACACGCGAGGAAAAATGACTTCAATTGCTCTCTTCGGCGCCGGCGGCAAAATGGGCTACCGGCTGACCAAGAACTTAAAAGGCTCACGCTTTGACGTGCGCCACATCGAAGTCAGCGATGCGAGCCAGGCGCGGCTGAAAAACGATCTCGGGATCTCCTGCGTACCGGCCAATGCCGGGCTGGATGGCGCCAACGTTGTCATTCTCGCCGTTCCAGATACGGCAATCGGCAAGGTCGCGGCCGGTATCGTCGACAAGCTCGCAGCGGGCACCATGGTTGTGGCTCTCGACGCAGCGGCCCCCTTTGCCGGCCACCTGCCGGTGCGGGCCGACCTCACCTATTTCGTCACCCATCCCTGCCATCCGCCGATCTTCAACGACGAAACGGACATGGCCGCGAAGAGGGATCATTTCGGCGGCCTGTTTGCCAAGCAGCATATCGTTTCCGCCCTGATGCAGGGACCGGAAGAAGCCTACGCCCTCGGCGAAGAGATCGCCAAGGTCATCTGGTCGCCGGTCATGCGCTCGCACCGCGTTACTGTCGAGCAGATGGCGATGCTGGAGCCGGGCTTATCGGAAACCGTCTGCGCTTCGCTGCTGGTCGTCATGAAGCAGGCCATGGACGAGTGTGTGAAACGCGGTGTGCCGGAGGAGGCCGCCCGTGACTTCCTGCTCGGCCACATGAACGTGCTCGGCGCCGTGATCTTCGGCGAAGTCCAGGGCGTGTTCTCCGATGCCTGCAACAAAGCCATTGAATTCGGCATCCCGGCGCTGATGCGCGACGACTGGAAAAAAGTCTTCGAACCACAGGAGATCGCCGAGAGCATTCGGCGCATCACCTGACGAAACGGGGCGAAAGCCCCGTCAATCATCGGCCCTGACGGGAGCGGGGTCGTTCAATTTTTTCACTTGGGAGG
Organism: Pararhizobium sp. LjRoot255; assembly: GCF_964252905.1. Lineage (NCBI taxonomy): Bacteria > Pseudomonadati > Pseudomonadota > Alphaproteobacteria > Hyphomicrobiales > Rhizobiaceae > Pararhizobium > Pararhizobium sp. LjRoot255. Next base: position 859,105 of record NZ_CAXUPQ020000002.1, on the reverse strand, counting down.
AACCACATGAAACTGACACGCAGACTAACCCTTGCCGCCTTTGCCGGCGCCCTTTCACTGGGCGTTGCCATGCCGGTCTTTGCCGCCGACCTCATCGCAATCATCACCCCCTCGCACGACAACCCCTTCTTCAAGGCGGAAGCCGTCGGCGCGGAAGCCAAGGCCAAGGAACTCGGCTACGAGACCCTGGTACTCGTCCATGATGACGACGCCAACAAGCAGTCGCAATTGATCGACACCGCTATCGGCCGCGGCGCCAAGGCGATCATTCTCGACAATGCCGGCTCGGAAGCCTCGATTGCCGCCGTTCAGAAGGCCAAGGACGCAGGCGTCCCCTCTTTCCTGATCGACCGCGAAATCAATGCCACCGGCGTTGCCGTCTCGCAGATCGTTTCCAACAACTATCAGGGCGCGCAGCTCGGTGCCGAAGAGTTCGTCAAGCTGATGGGCGAGGCCGGCAACTATGTCGAACTGCTCGGCCGCGAAGCCGATCTTAACGCCGGCATCCGCTCCAAGGGTTACCACGACATCATCGACGAATATCCGGACATGAAGATGGTTGCCCAGCAGTCGGCCAACTGGAGCCAGACGGAGGGCTACTCCAAGATGGAGACCATCCTGCAGGCGAACCCGGATATCAAGGGCGTCATCTCCGGCAACGACACGATGGCCATGGGCGCGATCGCCGCTCTCCAGGCCGCCGGCCGCAAGGACGTGATCGTCGTCGGCTTCGACGGCTCCAACGACGTGCGCGATTCGATCGCCTCCGGCGGCATCAAGGCGACAGTGCTGCAACCCGCGTACGCGCAGGCTCAGATGGCAGTCGAGCAGGCCGACGTCTTTATCAAGACGGGTAAGGGACCGGCCGAGGAAAAGCAGCTCATGGATTGCGTGCTGATCAACGGCGAGAATTCCGCCAAGCTCGAAACCTTCGCGCTCACCAACTGATCCTCCCAAAGGATGCGCGCAGGGCGGACACACTCCGCCCTGCGTTTATTTCCATGTGCCGGAGCAGAATTCCATGCCGAACGTCGTGACAGCCGCCGCAATCTCGCTCGCCATCGTGCTGGCCCTGCCCGGTTGCAAGATCATCAAGACGCCGACGGCCGAAGAGGCAGCAGAAGCTGCAAGCGGCGGGTTCAATCCCGATCGCCAGGTCGCGGAAGTATGGGAAGCAAAAGTCATTCCGTTCCTGGAAACGCGCGCCGGAACCTTCCAGGAGGTTTCCGCTCTGTCGAAATCCGATCTCGATGCCGCCGCGGCAAAATACGGCCACAAGGAAAAGGACGGCACGGCCCCCTGGACATTTGCCGCGAAAGTCTCCGGCACGATCGTCAAGGCCGAAACGAAATCCCGTGCTGCCTACCTCGACACTGATGTCGATGGCGACGGCAAGGCGGATGTGCGCGTCCAGATCGGCCCGGTCATCAAGGGCACCGCGATCCGCGACAGCCTCGACTTCGTCAATTTCAACGAATTCAAGAACCAGATCCAGTGGGCTGAATTCGGCAAGGCCTTCAACATCCATGTCAACGGCCTGACCCTCGAAAAGCTGCCGCGCGAAGGCCTCGAAGGCAAAAACGTGGAAGCGCTCGGCGCCTATCCGCTGCCGTCCAACGGCCAGCCGGCATTGCTGACCCCCGCCACCATCACGATCGGCGGCTGACATGGCAGCCGAGACACACGAGACCATCCTAAAGCTCGACGACGTCACTAAAGTCTATTCGGGCATCGTTGCAGTCAAGCATGCGAGCCTCGAGCTGAAGCGCGGCGCGGTCAACGTGCTCGTCGGCGAAAACGGCGCCGGCAAGTCGACGCTGATGCGCATGATCGCCGGCGTCGAGAAACCTTCTCTCGGCCGCATCCTGCTCGACGGCAAGGAGGTCGAGTTCAACTCCCCAGCCGATGCGCAGAGGCATGGAATCGGCATGGTGTTTCAGGAATTGAACCTGTTCGGCAATCTCTCGGTCGCCGAAAACATCTTCGCCACCCGCGAAATCACCCGCGGCATTCGTGGCATCGATCACAAGGCGCAAGTCGAAAAGGCCAATCATTTCCTCGACAAGCTCGACGCTGGCATCAGCGCCGAAACCATGGTCGAGGACCTGCCGATCGGTCAACAGCAGCTTGTGGAAATCGCCAAGGCGATCTCGCTCGATACCCGTATCCTCATTCTCGACGAGCCGACCTCGGCATTGTCGGCCGCTGAAGTCGATATCCTCTTCAAGGTCATCGGCGAGTTGAAGGCGCAAGGCGTCGCCATTGTCTACATCTCGCACCGGCTGGAAGAGCTGATGCGCATCGGCGACTACATCACCGTGTTGCGCGACGGCCAGATCACTGGCCAGGCAATGGTTCGAGATATCGACACCAAATGGATCGTCCGCTCGATGATCGGTTCCGATGCCAAGGATTTTGCCAAATCCGTTGACCACAAGCTCGGCAGTGAAGCCTTCCGCGCGGAGAATATCTGCCTGCCGCGCAGGACGGGCGGTCTTGCCGTCGATCACCTGTCTATCTCGGTCAGGGCCGGCGAGGTTCTCGGCATCTACGGCCTCATGGGTGCCGGCCGCAGCGAGTTCTTCGAATGCGTCATCGGCCATTATGCGCACTCCACCGGCCAGATCTTCGTCTCGGGCGAAGAGATCTTCGCTAAGGACACCTCCACCCGTATCCGAAAAGGCCTTGCGCTCATCCCGGAAGACCGGCAGCGGGAAGGCCTCGTGCAGGTCTTGTCGATCGCTTCTAACCTCACTCTGGCAAGCCTCGAGAAATTCGTGAAGTTCGGTTTCCACATCGCCGGCGACCGCGAACAGACGGCCATCAAGGAACAGATCCGCAACCTCTCGATCAAGGCGCCGAATCCGGATTTCGACGTTACCTCGATGTCCGGTGGCAATCAGCAGAAGGTTGTCATCGGCAAGGCCCTGATGACCAACCCGAAGGTGCTGCTAATGGACGAGCCGAGCCGCGGCATCGATGTCGGCGCCAAGGCTGATGTCTTCCGCACCATGCGCAGGCTCGCTGGTGAAGGCCTCGCCATTCTGTTTTCGACTTCCGACCTCGACGAGGTCATGGCGCTCTCCGACCGCATCGCCGTGATGAGCAACGGCAGGGTAACGATGATCCTTGACAGGGCAGACGCCACAGAAGAGCTCATCGTCAAGGCTGCGTCCGAGGGACACAAATCGGCCGAACACAAAACCACTGGGGAAACTGCGTAATGATCACCGCAACCGCGACCGAAAAAGCACCGGCAACCGATAGCGGCTCCGTCCTTTTAACGCTGATGAAGCTCAGGACGTTCATCGCGCTCTTTGCAGTCATCGCCTTCTTCTCGATCTTCGCGCCGAACTTCCTGTCGACGGCCAATATCATCCTGATGTCGAAGCATGTGGCGCTGAATGCCTTCCTTGCCATGGGCATGACTTTCGTCATCATCACCGGTGGCATCGACCTTTCGGTCGGCTCGATCGTCGGCCTCTGCGGCATGGTCGCGGGCGGTCTGATCCTCAACGGCATCGATCTGCAGTTCGGCTATACGATGTATTTCAATGTCGTCGAGGTCTGCCTGATCACGCTCGCGGTCGGCGTTGTGATCGGCGCGGTGAACGGTCTCCTGATCACCAAGCTCAATGTCGCCCCCTTCATCGCTACGCTCGGCACGCTCTACGTCGCCCGTGGATTCGCCCTCCTCTCCTCGGACGGCCAGACGTTCCCGAACCTCGTCGGCAAGCCGGAGCTTGCAACGACCGGCTTCGGCTTCCTTGGTTCCGGCCGCATCATCGGCCTGCCGGTATCGATCTGGATCCTGATCGTCGTGGCACTCGCCGCCGCCTATGTCGCGAAATACGTGCCGATCGGCCGTCAGATCTTCGCCGTCGGCGGCAACGAGCGCGCCGCCCGCATGTCCGGTATCCGTGTCGACCGGGTCAAGATGTTCGTCTACATGTTTTCCGGCTTCTGCGCCGCCATCGTCGGCATTGTCATTTCGTCGGAGCTGATGGCCTCGCATCCGGCCACTGGCAACTCCTTCGAACTTAACGCCATTGCCGCAGCCGTCCTCGGTGGCACCTCGATGTCCGGCGGTCGCGGTACGATCGGTGGCACCATCATCGGCGCTTTCGTCATCGGTATTCTGTCAGACGGTCTGGTGATGATGGGGGTCTCCTCCTTCTGGCAGATGGTGATCAAGGGTATCGTCATCATTGTTGCGGTGGTGGTCGACCAGGCCCAGCGCCGCTTGCAGCAGCAGGTGACGTTGATGCAGCTGGCGAAGAGGGGGTGAGAAGATGATGGAACTGCGCGGCGCCCTGGTCGGTTGCGGCTTTTTCGCCGTCAACCAGATGCACGGCTGGAACGATGTCGAAGGCGTGTCCATCGTCGCCATCTGCGACCGCGACCCCGAGCGGCTGAAGCTCGTCGGCGACCAGTTCGGTGTCGAGCGGCGCTACACCGATGCAGCGCAGATGTTCGCCGATGGCGGTTTCGATTTCGTCGATATCGCGACCACGGTAAACAGTCATCGCACACTGGTGGAGCTGGCCTCCACCCACAAGGTTCCGGCGATTTGCCAGAAGCCGTTTGCTCCGACGCTTGCCGACGCAAAAGCCATGGTCGCCGCCTGCGATATCGCGGGAATCCCCCTTATGATCCACGAGAATTTCCGCTGGCAGACATCCATCCAGGCCGTCCGCAAGGCGCTGGATTCCGGCGCAATCGGCACCCCTTTCTGGGGCCGCTTCTCCTTCCGCTCCGGCTACGATGTTTTCTCCGGCCAGCCATACCTGGCGGACGGCAAACGCTTTATCATCGAGGACCTCGGCATCCATGCGCTCGATATCGCCCGCTACATTCTCGGCGACGTGACGAGCCTGTCCGCGCGAACAAAGCGCGTTAATCCGAAAATCCGCGGCGAGGACGTGGCGACCATCCTGCTCGACCACGACAACGGCGCGACCTCCATCGTCGATGTCAGCTATGCAACCAGACAATCCGTCGAGTCTTTCCCCGAAACGCTGATCGAGCTCGACGGTACGCAGGGCTCGCTGCGCCTGTCACAGGGCTACGAGCTGCAGGTCACCAATGCCGAGGGAACGACGAACACCGACGTCGCGCCAATCTTGCTGCCCTGGGCTTCGCGGCCGTGGCACAATATCCAGGAAAGCGTCTTTGCCATCCAGCAGCACTGGGCCGATTGCCTCCGCCGCCGAGAGGAACCGTGCACCTCCGGCGCCGACAATCTGAAGACCTTCGCCCTCGTCGAAGCCGCCTATGAAAGCGCCGCCTCCAAGGCGACCGTCGAGATCGGAACCTTGCTGAAATGAGCGACACGGCAATTGCCTTCCGGCTTTACGGAACCATCCAGGCCGAACCCGTCCCGCGTCTCCTGAGGGCCGGAAAACTGACGGCGCAACTTGCTGGTGGCAACCTTCGTGCCATCATCTACGACGGCGTCGAAGTCCTGCGCGCCATTTCCTATGTGGTCCGCGACTGCGACTGGGGCACCTACAACCCCACGCTGTCTAACCTTGCTGTCACCGAAACGGAGAGCGGCTTCACCGTCTCCTACGGCGCCCGTTGCGACGGCCCGAAGGGCACGGTTCTCGATATAGTTGCAATGATCGAAGCACGTGCCGGTGGCATATTGACGTTCAGGAGCAGCGCCCGTTCCGCCACAGGCTTCGAGACCAATCGCTGCGGCTTTTGCATTCTGCATCCCATCGTCGGCGTCGCAGGAACGCCAGTCTCCGTCGAACATGTCGATGGCGAGATCGAGAGCACCAAGCTGCCTGATCTTATAGATCCCCGGCAGCCCGTCAAAAACCTGCGCGCCATCACCCATACAGCACTTGCCGACGTCAGCGTCGAATGCCGCATGGAAGGCGACACATTCGAGATGGAAGACCAACGCAACTGGTCGGACGCCTCCTACAAGACCTATGTCCGCCCATTGGCCCTGCCCTGGCCCTATCAGATACCGGCAAACGAGCCCATCCTCCAGCAAATCACCCTGACGGTCATCGACAGTCGCGCCACCGCTTCGGGCGATCGCCTCGCATCGGCCGAAAACTCGAGCGTCATCCGGCTCACGCCTGGGACTGCGTCCGGCACGATGCCCGCCATCAGCCTGGTGATTACCCCAGAGGAAGTCGAAGCCAGTCTCGCTGCCCTCGCGCGCCAGGATGGGCCAAGGGTTCAGGACCTGCTTTTTCATTTTGACCCCGCAGCCGGTCATAGCGCCGCCGCCTTCAAGGGTTTTGCCGAGATCGCCGCCATCCACGATGGCACGACGACGCTCGAATTCGCCGTCCCCTGCCAACGCCCGCTGGATGAGGAAATGCTGGAGACTGCCGCCTGGATGCGCGACGCAAATTTTGCACCTGGTGCCATCATGGTCTGCCCCTCTGTCGATCGCCAATCGACCCCGCCTGGGAGCAAATGGCCTGATTGCCCGCAGCTTGAAGATGTCTACGCAGCCGCAGCGAACGCATTTCCCGGCATTCGCCTCGGCGGCGGCATGCTCTCTTATTTCACCGAACTCAACCGTAAGCGCGTTCCAGCCGGAAACCTTGGTTTCATCAGCCACTGCACCAGTCCCACCGTGCATGCGGCTGACGATCTGAGCATCATGCAGACACTTGAAGCGCTGCCCTTCATCACGAGGTCTGTCCGCGCCATCTACGGCGACAAGCCCTATCGTCTCGGACCCTCTACCATCGCCATGCGGCAAAACCCCTATGGCAGCCGCACGATGGACAACCCAGATTGCTGCCGCATCCCAATGGCCAACCGTGACCCCCGCCATACCGGCCTGTTCGCCGCCGCCTTCGCCACCGGTTACATCACTTCAGTGCTGGATGCAGATATCGAGACACTGACGCTATCAGCCCTCACCGGACCGTTCGGCATCTTTGCTGGAAAACACGAGCCGATCACCGAAGGCGGAAGACGACCGCTCTTTCACATTGTGGCCGGCCTGGCGGAACTGGCGGGGCAGCAGTGGCGTACGGTCGTCGCCTCCGATCCGCGCAAGGTCCTGTCTTTCAAAACCGAAATCGAAGAGGAGGCGACCCTCTGGATCGTCAATCTCAGTGCTCAAGCACAATCCGTGGATATGACCGAGTTGGTTAATCCCGCGCGCGCGCAATTGAATGTGCTCGACGCGGACACGATGGGGAAAGCGACGAAATCCGGGGTGAGGTCAGTTGCAATGGTAAGCGCGCAACTGGAGCTTTCGCCTTTCGCCGTTGCCCGTGTCCACACCTCGTGACTATTCCTTGAGGCATCTTTCGTAATTTCATCACCGGCAACCTGACCGCACCAGTGATGCGAGGGGACGGCACCTCGTCAGTGCTGACCGTGTGAGGGCATCGTGTTCGCTAAAAGTTGCCTCCCCTGAATGGGTGTATGCAGCTTAGAGCCTGATTCGAAAAGGTTTCAAACAAGCGTCGTGTCAGGACCCGGATGCGGGCGATAGTATCACAAGATGATGGTTGATCCGACCCCGTAACCCTGTCGCTCGCCATTCGTAGAAATAGGCCTGCACAGTTGTAAAAAGCGGAAAATCCCTGGCATCATCCGCCACTGGCACCCAGACGTGGCGATGTAAAGCAACGCATTCACGACCTCGCAAAGATCGGTGCTGCGGCGGCCTGCCCAGCCGCCTCGGCCCAGGCAGGCAAGGCGAGATCAATTTCCCGATCCGTCAGATCGCTTGATTTCATGGGCGCTTTGCCTTGTCGGGTTTTAGAAAGTGACGCTTACAAAACAGAACCGCGGCGCACGTCAGGAAACCTGCAAGTTCCGCAGGAGCTATTATGCGATCCGGCGAGCACAAAACGAGAACGCGTTGCGCGACATAGTTCCAAACTGCGAGACTACAAGGAAATCCCAGGTCTCGATAACCAAATCCGTTGCCCACGCGAAGTCAGTTTGGCGACGTACGCCTTCGCGCTTTGCGTTCCCGGACCTGCCGCTCGGCGCTGATTGCGCAGACCCGCGACGGCGACGAAGGCGAGACATCGTCCCATTCAGCCCGCAGCTTGCCGAACAGATTGCGCGTGTCGTCCGCCAGCGGCGGCGGCGAAATTCCCATGCGACGCATCGAAACAAACATCGTGCTGCGTTCGTCGTAGGAGAGATGATCGGGTTTCGCCCACATGGCGAGCAGAATAGGTTCCGCAACGGCGCGCCCCTGTGAACCGACGCGGCACAGGCCTTCGACTCCCGCTCTGTTGACCGAGGGTAGCGACGCGCGCGGATTGGCCAAGTAAGGCAAAGCGTCGGGCCCGAGATCGCCCAGTCGTCTCAACAGTGGCTCAGCCTCCCAAAGCCAGTGTTCGGGGTCGGCGGCGGCATAGACAGAGAGAAGGCGAGGACCGAGCGCGATGAATCTGTCGTGCGGCAAGTTGGCAACCAGGCCGGCAAGGATACGGCCGCTTTCACGCGCCGGATAACGCAAACGCACGGTTATCGCGGCAGCCCGCTCGATGCCCGTCATGAAAGCGTCTGCACGGAAGGCCAGTTCCTCAGGGTGATTTGCCAGGACACCAACCTGCCATTCGGTGACCTTCGCAGTGGGGTCGGCGATCATGGCATCGACCCTTGCGAATTGGCGCGCCAATGTCGCTTCCTCCATCGCTGCGACCTTCGCCAATACGAGCGTGCTATCGCCTCCCACGCGATCGTCGATCGCCACGGGTTTGAGGCCGAGCGCCTTGGCGAGAACCGTCGAATCACGGCTGTATCGCGTGTTGCCTGAGACGATGGGGGTAAAGCCACTTCGCCAGAAGCCGGCGTTGCAATCCCAGCTTGGCGCTCCGGAATTGAGGGCGCATCCCATCACCGGCATAGGTATCCAGCTGAGTGGCGAGGCCACTCCTCCGAAGAGTTCGAAACGACGGCCGTCGGGCATGGCAATCGTCGTCGTGATCCGCTTGATGGGCAGACTTTTCTCGAAATCCTTCGTCTCCTCCCGTCCCACGACGACCATGGGCAGCTCGGGCTTTTCGGGCATCGACAAATTGCAGAAACGCCCCTCCATGCGTCTGGAGCGGATCGCGTCGCCGTCGTGGAACCCGAACCCATTTACGGCCTCCAATCCGCGGCTCTTCTCGCGCACCTTCGCGCAGACCGTGATTTCGATCATCCGATTGGACAGATATCCCTCGGGAAAGTTGGAATTGACGGAGTAAGCGACTGGCAGTGCGAAGTTCTGCGTGAGCCACGCCCCATCTCCGTCTCCTTCGAAGACAAGCGCCTGGCGAAGGGGATCAAATCCGGTCACGACCCGCGCATTGGAGACGTCGTATCGGCGGCCGAGTTCGTGCAAAGCCAAATGATCGAGCGCCGCAACGGTCCAGTAGCCACCGTAGAAGACCAGCGGCAATACAAGCCATAGGCGCGAAACCCGCCCGACAAGGGCCTCGATCAGCACACCGATCATGCTGGCGTTGATGAGCACAACCGACCAGAACATGGCGAGCGCGAACATCAGGAAAATGCCCGTGAGCGGAATGACCTGAAGCACGTAGACGACGCCCGTCGCCACAAGGCCGAGGAGTGAAATCGGGAAATATTTACGCATCTGACTCCCGTCGAACATTTTTGGAATTCTCCAGTTGCCCGAGAGGCCGCAACTCGTGTAATCCACATACTCCCGAGCGGGAGAGTGTCTATCAAACACCTACCCGGAAACCGTGAACGCAAAGATTCAAATTTTCTGAATGCCTAGACGCAACACCCTTGAGATATCATTGGGGACGTGCCGGAGCGCCATGGCTCTGCCCAGCGACGGATAGATCATTTGCGCTTCGAAGATAACATCGAAGCCGCACTGATCGACACGGAGACAACGATGATCCCTGATAGCGCGGGGGTGACCCCCTGTGGAATATTCGTGTTGGCTTTGGGAAGGATTCAATCCCTCGCCTTGAGATCCCATCAGGGGTGAGTAGCGGCCTGCACCGTGGCAGGGTGAGGTCGCTAGAAAACTCTCTGGAGGCCAATCATGCCGATGACAGCAGATCAAACTCAAGCACAGACCGCTACCCTCATCGATCTTGGAGCAATTTTCGTCTCGTTGGAATTGAGCAAATCGACATGGCTCGTGACAGCTCTATCGCCGGGAAGTGAAAAGATGTCTCGCCATACAGTTACCGGAGGCGATATCGCCGGCTTGTTCTCGTGTTTTGCCGCCCTTCGCCAGAAAGCCCAGCGGCGCGAGGCGAGGCTTTTTCCGCTGGTGGTGATCCAGGAGGCCGGACTTGATGGCTTCTGGCTGGGGCGCGTTCTCAGCAAGGAAGCCTGGATCGAGAGCCATATTGTGGAAGCTGCATCTATTGCCATGCCGCGCCGCCATCGCCGGGCAAAGACGGATCGGATCGACGGGGAAACACTGATACGCGCTTTGATGGCCTGGAAACGCGGCGAGCCGCGTGCGTGCTCGATGGTCAAACTTCTCACCTCCGAGCAGGACGACAACCGTCGGATCGGGCGGGAGCGGAAAACTCTGATTGCGGAACGTGTTTTCCACGTCAATCGCATCAAGGGACTGCTCTTTACACAAGGAATACGAGATTACGAGCCTTTGCGCCGTGATCGCCGTCAGTGTCTGGACGAGCTTCGAACTGGCGATGGCAGAGTGCTGTCCAAGCATCTCAAAGCCGAAATTTGCAGAGAACTCGATCGTCTGGAATTGCTGCTAACGCAAATCAAGGCCGTGGAAGCAGAGCGAGATGCGTTGATCGTCCGCGAGACACCGGAAACACCGGCTAGAGCGGTCGCGCTTTTGAAGGTCAGAGGAATTGGTCCCGAGTTCGCGACGATACTCTACACGGAAGGTTTGTTCCGACACTTTGATAATCGACGGCAAATTGCATCTTACGCGGGCCTCGCCCCCTCCCCCTGGCAAAGCGGTAACATCAGTCGCGAGCAAGGAGTCTCGAAGGCGGGAAACCCGCGACTACGAGCGACAATGGTCGAACTCGCCTGGCTATGGTTGCGGCATCAACCGAAATCGGCGTTAACGTTATGGTTCAAGGAACGCATCGCACGCAATGCCGGCCGCCTTAAAACGCCGATGATAGTAGCGCTGGCCCGTAAGTTGCTGGTTGCACTCTGGAAGTACGTGAACTCCGGCGTCGTAATTGAAGGGGCAATCATGAAAACTGCCTGAAACACAAACTGCTGCGAAACACCGTTTCTAATCCTCAGGGCCTGATCAGTCCTGACGGATCCAGGTGAACGGACCGGGGATCCTTTTGGCTTTAAACGCCGACCTTGAGTTTGGCCCCGTTCTCCTGAGCCCGTGCCCGTCGAAAGCGGGATAATGGTGCAGCCGCCAAGAACGGCGACCGGATGTGAGGTTGTATAGGCCTGAGAATGGGCCGGTAAATGCTATGGGCTCAGACCGTGGATCCGCCTATCACGGAGAAATACGATGCCAGTCGAATGAACAATTGACAAAAGTCCTGATGTGAAAGGATCCGAACCCACGCCCCTGCTGTTAAAATTTCCATCCGCGTAGGGTTCTCTCGGCCAAACATGAACTTGCGTGGCTAGAATGGCGCCATCGAATGGCACGAGGACCGATCGGACGGCTACGCCTTCTCCTTGCCTTCCACGCGCCTATGAGCGGATATCAGAGGCGAGAATGGTCCAACTCCGGCCGGGAACTCCTCGCGGTCAAGGCGCAACTGCCCAAAGGTCATTTCATGCCATGGATCAGGATAAGAGCGGCATCAGCCACACGGCTGCCCAGCGGTTCATGCGCGCGGCGAAAGAGGCAGAGCAGCCAGAGCGATCATCGACGTGACGGGTCTACGGGCGTTGCGCAAACTCCGTCTCGATAGCGCCTCGGATCAATAGTACGGTGAAATGCACTCCTGGCGCGGCCCATAATACGGCTGGAACGTATTATCGTAGGCTTGATACGAACGATAGCGCGCGTAGCACCATTCGACATGGGCCGAACTAGCGTCCGAGTAGGCCCTGCGCGGGGGCGACGCGATCGCTCCGCCGAGGGCCAATCCCGCTCCGAATGCGGCCAGCGGATACCACCAGCCATCGTTGTGCCGACGGTAGCCATCCCGATGGTAGCGGTAGCCCCGGTAGCCATTGAAATTACCGTAGCGTGGGCCGGCGCTGTAACGAGGGCTGCTGTACCCACGTGCGTGCGGCGGGCCGCCACGGTGGCCCGGTTTGTGATGGACCAAGTCAACCCCCTGAGAACTCGAGGGCATCGACACAGGCGGCATAGGCATTGCCTGCGCAGGCATCACGCCCGTAAAAGCCGTAGCAGCTGCAACTAACAATGCACCTATCTTCTTCATCAGATCACCCTACTAGTTCGGTTGGGTCATTTTCGGGTGCTTGCGATGAACCTAGGATGAACGGCTTTGGATGCCTGTCGTGCCGAATTGCTGCACATTTGCCTCTGCCAGGGGCCATCAACCTTTGTCAAACGGCCTAGTTCATGAGCCTCCGAAACAGTTGCGCAAATCGGCGAAACTCGACTTCCTCACCCTCGAACCAGGCGTCCAGCCCGCAGTATGCAACCGCGGTCGCTGCATCACTGCCATAAAGCACATGGGCCTGGTCGATGATGGCGTCATCGCCAGGCTTGCCTTGGGCGGCGGGTTGCGGACTTGTGGCTTTCGGTTTCTTGGACTGGACTGGATTGCGCGACATGATCGTCTCCCACGTGTCTGATGTGATTTTGAATGAGAGCCGGTGGTTTCTGGCGCATATCCACTGGGCCGCTGGCTCGAAACGTTCACCGCGACAGCGCTGTTGCAAGCTGTCGGGGCGGCCTGACGAGCGAGCGGGCAATATCGATTATGTCGTCACGCGTGGCGGTCGGATCCTCGGTGTTCCAGGCAACCCCCATGCCGATCCGAAAGTCGACGCCCGTTACCTTGCGAAGCTCGAAATTGCGGTTGGGGAAATCCCTCGTCCATTGCGGCGCAAAGCCAATGCCAAGGCCCGCCGACACCAGCGAGATCAGCGCAAACGTGTCATCGCAGGTATAGGCGATATTGCGCGCCAAATCATGCTCGGCGAACATCTCGGCAAAATAGCGTTCGGTGTAGGAGAGGTTCTGGCGCGAGAACGAGATGATCTTCTGGTCACGCAGGTCGTCGATGCCGATCTCCTCCAGCATGGCAAGCCGGCTGTCCTTGCCGACAGCCAGCAGATAGTTGTCACTCGCCATCGAGAAGAAGCGCAGGGAGCCGATGTTTTCGACCGGCCGGATGAAGCCTAAGTTGATCTGGCCGGTTTCAAGATTGCGGATGATGTCGCCGGTCGAGCCGCTCTGGATCTGCAGCTGGATATCGGGATACTTTCGGGCGATCTTCGACAGGAACGCCGGAAGCACGCCGATGGTGGCGGGATAGATGGTGCCGATCCTGATCTTCCTCGCCGTCTTGCCGGCAACCGAGCGTGTCAGCTCGGCACTGGCATCGATGTCGCTGAGGATGCGCACGCATCGGTCATAGAAGGTCTCGCCGGCCACCGTCAGTTCGACGCGCCGCGTCGTTCGGACAAACAGTTGGACGCCGAGCTCTCGCTCGAGCGCCTGGATCTGCGTCGACAGCGCCGGCTGGGCAATATGAACCCGCATCGCTGCCCTGCCGAAGTGGAGCTCCTCGGCGACCGCGACGAAATAGGTGAGTTGGCGCAGTTCCATGCGGAGACGTCTCCTACGTATGACGACGCGTCGCCCTGCCAGTCACAGCATAGCCGAGCGCCGCGGGCTTTCATAGTTCTATATTACGTGGTTTTTCAAATTTCCAGATGCTGTGCTATACCGATGAACGCACAGCAACTGATTGCTTTGAATATCCGGCGCCTAAGGGTTGCGAAGGGAATTTCACAAGATGACCTAGCGCTTATCGCAGGGGTCGAGCGCTCTTACACTGGACACCTTGAGCGCGGCAGCAAAAATCCGACAATTAAGACGCTTGAGAAAATAGCCATTGCGTTGTCCTGCGACATCTCGGAGCTATTCGCCCCGTTGCCTATGGGAACGACCGCAATCGAGCCGCTAAAAAGCGGACGAAAGACCTCCGCCACTTAAGGAAAAGCGGGCATCTACGAGCGCGTCAGCCCAATGCCGCAGTTCCAGGCGAGACATTATGCGATCCTGCGTGCACAGATCGGGAACAGAGACCAAGCCCGCTTGGGATCCCCAACCGCGGACGCCGGTTGGAACCTTGCCAAACTCACAATATCCATGAATGAATTCCGCAGAAAGCCAATTTTCGTCGCACAGCAATGTCTGGCTCGACACGGCGGTGCTTCTTATTCGTAATGATGGGGTCGCAGGTTCGAGTCCTGCAAGCGGTGATCACGGCTATTGGCTTGTGTCCCGGATATGTGGCGAGGGCTATTCAACAACGAAGTCGTCTGCCCCGGCAGCAGCAAGAGGGCCAAGCTCAACGCCGCCCATGATCTCCGCTCCTGCCTTGATACGCTCTGTGAAATGTGGGGTATAGCGACCCTGCGCTGACGGGCCACTTTGCCGCCTGTGGACCGCGCCGCGCGGGAAAATGGCCGTTCGTGGCCCTAGCGATCATTCTGGCGGGTCGGCTATTGCCGAATCCGCCGCAGCACCTGCACGGCGCGCAGGTAGCGGCGATCAACAAGATATTCACCCTCACCGTACCGTTTCGGCATTTTCGTCAGGATTGCTTCGGGCGGTGCCAATGTTTCTAGAAGGACCGAGCCGTCGTAGTAGAGGCGGGAGGTATCTTCCGCAAAGGCCTCGGCGACAGACCGGTTTGCTGACCACGACAAACCGTAGCAGCGCCGCCGCCGGTTGAATGTGCTTTCGCCTCGATAGAGCAGCACCGCCGGACCCCGATAGGAAGGCAGAAGCACCCGATAGGCGTCAGTGAGAAGGCGATCACCAAGCTCCTGACGGAGATGATCACCGGAACGGAAATGAAGCTCACGAAAGTATTTTTTTCACCAGCCACGGCACACTGGGCAATCGAGCAGCAGCACGTAGGGCGGCTGGGCCGATATCGAATTCGAAACCCGGACGGCACACGATGTCTGAAAGCGCCTGGATGTCGCCAGCCTGCGCCGCCATGACGAAGGTGCGGACGAATTCGCGGTTCATGCGACCTTCGGCAGCAAGGCGTTCATCCCCGTCTTTGTACAGGCTTCTCGATGATCACTAGAGCTTCGTCAGGTGCGGTAATGCGGTCCCCGGCCAGCGACTTCCGCGTCCGCCATGCAAGCCTATTTTGTTAGCCACAACATCCGAAGGGGTTGGTTTCAGCCGCAAGTAGCCCGTGCTACTTTCATAGCGCGATAGCGCGGCGTCCAGCGTGGGTCTCAAGAGCATCATTCGCCGGATCGGGAGGTTCTCATGTCGTACAAAAGAACTGTGCTTCTACTTACTGTGTTTGTCCAAACACTTGGATTGGCGGTTGCTCCCTCTTGGAGCGCCAGCCGACAAATAGGGGGCTCGGGACTTGGGTTCAGTTGTGATGCAGACACTCAAAAATGCGAATGTAAGGGTGTGGAGAGCGGCGCGGACTGCGTAGCGATGAAGAAAAACTGTGCGGGAAGCATTTCATGTCTGGATCCCATCACATATCCAGGCCAGCCCTATAAATGCTTTTGCAGTATGAGCAGTAAGGCACAGCCTTTAGGAGTAAAACCTAAATTAAACAAGACAATGAAAATAGCCCCGGAATGACAGGTTGCTTTGGGTGAGGTGACACCACGCGACCACGTTTAACAACGCGGCGGGGCGTATTCGCTCCAAGCGAAGCGCGACTTCAATATGAACTCGATCGCCTTCAAGGCGGTGTCATCGTTGCCACCGGCTAGGCGTAAAAGATTGCCGACAAGTTCGGCCTCGACGAGCGCGCTGCCACGATCTAACTCGCACCGATAGCGTCGTCGCAGCGTTTTTTCAGAGACACCCAAAACCGAGCAAATCTGCGCCTGCGGAATGCCCTTCGCAGCCAGTAGCTCGACGACACGGCGGTCGGTTGGACCGGGGTGATGT
The DNA here is from genome assembly GCF_964252905.1 of Pararhizobium sp. LjRoot255. Taxonomy (NCBI): domain Bacteria; kingdom Pseudomonadati; phylum Pseudomonadota; class Alphaproteobacteria; order Hyphomicrobiales; family Rhizobiaceae; genus Pararhizobium; species Pararhizobium sp. LjRoot255. Next base: position 843,075 of record NZ_CAXUPQ020000002.1, on the reverse strand, counting down.
GCGGGTCGACCTTGTTCTTCTTTTTTTCCATGGACGCACGGGAAAAACTCATTGAACTGTCTCGGCCAGTCAATTGACCATGCAAGCCCACACCGCGAACTGTAAGAGAAAGGGCTGCCCCTCCATCTTGAGCGTCATTCTCCAGTTCTCCGCCTCGGATACCCAAGAATGTTAGTATAGCCTAAACTTCCGCTTTCATCGCGGACTAATCTGATTTTGTGGTTTCCTACAAGGCATGGCTCGAGCCGTAGTATGGCGTTTAGGTCTTCTCGACAAGACGTTTTGCCATCCACCGCCTTGAAAGGATCCGAACTGTCGACGCCGCTTTCGTTTTGGATAACCCACTGGGCTAACTGACATCGAGCGGCATAGCCTGTTATTATGGAACCTCCACAAGGAATTTTGAGCTATAGAGCTTCAGTCGGCACAAATGCGGATTATGTCTCCGGTATTGCCGCTGGACATGTGGAACGGATAGAGGGGGCGTTTGCTATTTGCGAGAGCTCAACAACGTCTGGCCATGTGTTCACCGTTGCAAGCTCATGGTACGCGCGCCTTTCACGCAAGGACCGCCGGTTTCTCAAGGCCGCAATACCGAACGGGTTGCAAGCATCAGGCGTATGGCTTGTTCGGCCGTTTCCGTAAGGAGGTTTTCCGTTTCGCGGATAGCGTCTTCCAACGAGCAGGGCCGGTTGAGGATACTGAACACCGCGTCGATTCCTACCTTCCTTGTCGTCTCCACGCCCGAACCAACGGTCCCGGCCAAAGCGAGAACCGGCAGCTTGTGACGTTTGGCGCGGCGCGCGATCTCTGCTGGTACTTTGCCGTAGCGCGTCTGGCCATCAATCCCGCCTTCAGCGGTCATCACCAGATCGGTCTTGGCCAGCCTCTGATCGAGTTTGATATGTCGATGAATGAGATCGAAACGTGGACGTAGCTTGGCGAAGGCGAAGGCGTGCAGGCCCGCCCCAAGCCCGCCCGAAGCTCCGCCCCCTTTCAAGGGCTCAAGGTCGATATTGAGATCGCGCCGGACAACGCGCGCAAACATCTGAAGACCTTGCTCCAGAATCGCCACATGGTCCGGCGTCGCACCCTTTTGCGGCCCAAATACCCGTGCGACGCCGGCTTCCCCTAGCAGCATGTTATAAGGATTGACGGCGACATCGATGCTAATTTTCTCAAGGCGAGAATCGCGGCCGGTAACATCGATCCGGTCGAGCGAACGCAGTGCCGCGCCGTTGCCGGCAATTGGTTGGCCCGATGCATCCAAGAGACTGATGCCGAGCGCCTGAGCCATGCCAGCACCCGCATCGTTGATGCCGGAGTCGCCGCAGCCCAGGAGGATGCGCTCGGCGCCGAGGTCGAGTGCCGCGCGGATCATTTCGCCAACGCCGTAACTCGTTGTTCTCGTGGGATCCCGCATATCCCTTGGCACGAGACGCAACCCGGCAGCGGCAGCCATCTCGATCACTGCCGTGCGCTTCCTGCGTCCCGATAGAAAGCCGATATGAGCATCGACAGGTTGCCCCACGGGGCCCGTCACGGTGACCGGATGCAGTTCGCCCCCCAAGATATCCACCATGATCTGAACGAACCCTTCACCGCCATCGATCATTGGCATGCGAGTGATCTTTGCGCGGGGAAGGGCATTGCGGACGCCCCGTGCGATCGCGTCTGCGACTTCGCGGACGCCCAGCCCTTCCTTGAAACCGGAAGGTGCGACCAGGACACGTAAACGCCGGTGCTTTTTCGACATCGTCAACTCCTGCAGCTACGCTAACATCGACTCGATGGCGGGCCAGATGATGAGCACGAACACCATGATGAGAAGAAAATGGAGGGGCAGCAGCACCGCGCTGAGCCGAACGAGATCGCCCGCGCTATAAGCGTCTTCATCCACCCGGCCAAAGAGCGCTACCGGCTTTGCGCTGACCATCAGCGTCTGACAAAGACCTGTCGCCGAGACCATGGTCAACATCACCATGACGGCATCCGCGCTTGACGCTTGCGCAAGCATCAGTGCCGGTGGCAGCAAAATTGACACCCGTGCGCTGCGGCTATGGATGAGCAGATGCGAGAGCAAACCAATTGCAGCGACTAGCGCCATGACGATGACAGATGGCAATTCTACTCCCTGCAGGGGGTGGAAAACTGCTGCGACAAGAGCGTCGTTCAGTCCGGACGTCACCAAACCATCCGCAAGGCAAATCGTTGCGGCAAGGAAGACCAAGAGAGATAGGTCGGCGTCGTGGAGGGCGTCACGAAAGGAGATCGGTCCGGCAGTTGGGAAGAAGGCGGCAAGCGCGCCGACAAGCGCCAGGATTGTTGGGTCGATGCCATGCATCGGTTCCGTCAGCCAGCCGGCTATCACGACTGCGGCGATCCAGACCGGCCGCTTCCACAGTGGTGCATGGCGCGCGTTGGTGCGCGCAATTGTAAGCTCGCTTCGCCGCTCTTGCGCCGTCAGAAAAATCTTCAGGATAATACTGGTCGAGAGAAACGCGCTTGAGACTGCAAACGGAAGACCCAGAACAACCCAGTGAAGATAACCGATCTCCTGACCCGACAGCCTTCGCACCATGTCGACAGCGATGAGATGTGCGCCGGCACCCAGCGGCGAAGCGAAGGCAGATAAAAGTACGGCCGTCGGGAACAGTAGCGCGAAAGCCCTTCGGACCCGCGCGCTGCCGCAATGTTCGGCGATCGCCGCGTAAGCCGGCACCATCATGGCCGCCCGGCCCGATGTGGAGGGTACGACGAAAGCGGTGGCGAGGAGCGTCGCCGTCAGCGCGTAGGCAAGGGTTTGGACCGACCGCAACCGTGTCGTGGCAAGCGCGATGAGGCGATCGGTGATACCGCTCGCCTTGAACGCTGACGCCAGCAGGAACGACGCGAGAAGAAGCCAGATCAGTTGATTGCCAAGAGCACTGAACAGCGAGTCCGGTTTACCGGTGACGACCAACGTCATTGCCACGGCAGCGGTGACTGCAACGAAGGTGTCGTCGAGTGAGGTCAAGGTCCAGCCGACCAGTGCCAGCGCAAGAATCTGTAAAGAACGCCGAGGCTCCAACGGCAGCCCCGATGCAAAAAATTCGATCGCGATGAACGTCGCGGCGGCAACGAACAGGTTCAATACCAAATGCCGCCGTGCGGGCTTGATGGCCGCAACGCGCGCGCCGGGCTGACGATCATTTCTCCCGGATATCGGCTCAGGCCAGGTGTTCGCCTTCTCCATTGCGCTACTCCGTCTCACGATCTGGGCCGGCAGGGTGGAGAAACAGGCCCGGCATGTGCGGGGCGATCGTAAGCGTCGCAGGTTAGAGGACGGGAGGCGGAAGGATAGAATTTGGTGAGATTCGCTGCGTTTTGGCGCTATTTCTTGTCCTGCAGCCATTAATCGGCAATCGTGACGGCAAGCTCCCAACCAGGTTCGAGGCAATATGACCGTCCGGCGGCGCATTCTTCTCTTCCAGCTAGTCACAATCGTCTTCGTGGTCGTGGTTGTCGGCCTGATGCTGACGACGCTCAAGCTCACCGACGATTTCGTCAATCGCATCGATGGCGTCCACTCTCGCTTCGAGGCGATCAGCGATCTTGACGGACTTGGCAATAATTACGCCGAGCAGTTGGCCGAAGTCCTTTTGCTTGGCCCTGAACAGATGCCGGACTTCCAACTCGCGCGGCAAAGGATGGCGGAAGGATTCCGTGTTCTTGCAGAGGTGACACGCAAGGAGTTCACCACGCTTGGAAGCCTTGGAGACGTCCAGCAGGAATTGCCAGAAATAGAGTTCGCCGCACGGCTTCAGGAATTTTATCGAGCGATCGATCGGGCGGCTGAACGCGTATTCAAGGCACAAGCGGCCGGGCAACAGGATCGCGCCGTCGATATCTTCCGGCGCAGCATCGAGTATCGCCTCTCCAACGACTTCGAGACCATGCTCGGCGATGCCCGGCAGGAGGAGCGCGGAGAAGTTGCCAAGGAGCTTGCCCGGGTGCGCAGCACACAGCACACGGTCCTGATTGTTGCTGGCGTCTTTTCGGTGCTGGCGGTTGTGGCGGGCCTGGGTTTGGGTCTGACGCTCCATCATTCGATCGTACGGCCGGTTCGCCTTTTGGTGGCCGGAGCGGAAGCAATTGCCAGTGGTCAGCTCGATCATCGCATCGAGACGGGCCGCCGCGACGAATTCCTGGTGCTTTCGCAGAGTTTCAACAAGATGGCGGAGGCGATCGAACGGCAAAGAGCGAGCCTGACATCTGCTCAGGCACGGCTCGAGCGCGAAGTGGATCAACGGACACGTGAACTGCGGCAGGCAAATGACCAGCTTCTTGAGCTCGATGGCAAGCGCAGCCAGTTCCTTGCGGATGCGAGCCACGAACTGCGGACACCGCTTACCATCTTGCGGGGTGAAGCCGAGGTGGCGCTTCGCGGGAGACCAGGGCTTGCTTCGTTCCGTGATGCATTGAACCGCATCCAGCTTTACGCCGCAGACATGGCGCGGCTGCTTGAGGATCTGATCGACTTCACGCGATCGGAGATCGATGACGTCACCTATGATTTCGAAACGGTCGAGGCTGAAGCCGTAGTCGTTGCGGCCGTCCATGAAAGTGAAATTCTTGCGCAACAAAAGCAGATGGAAGTTCAACTGCTTTCGAGAGCACCGAAGCAATTGATCCGGGCAGATCCCAGACGCTTGAAGCAGGCATTGATGATTGGAATCGATAATGCGATCAAATATGCCGACCCATGTGGAAGCATCGACATAGACATTTGTCGTAGCGATGACATCCTGGCGCTGACCATCCGTGATCACGGTTGCGGGATTGATGCGGCGGAACTACCTTTTGTCTTCGACCGATATTATCGCGGAAGGAACAACGCCAGCCGCGCAGCCAATGGCCTCGGCATTGGTCTGCCGATTGCAAAGACGATCATCGAACGGCACGATGGGACCATCACCCTCGGGCCTGCGCCGCCGCGCGGTGCGGTTCTCACCATTCGGCTGCCCATCGCAGAAAGGAAAACCGCATGCGAGTCCTGATTGTAGAAGACGACCGGCGGATCTCGAGCTTTCTGCGGCGCGGCCTTGAGGCGGAAGGCTATCATGTGCAACTGGCAGAGGACGGGCGCGACGGTCTCGAGCGGATCCGTCATGAAACTGTCGACCTAGTCATCCTCGATCGAATGATCCCCTATGTGGACGGTCTTGAAGTGTGCCGGATAATCCGGCAGGAGCGACGTTCCGTGCTCGTCCTGATGCTCACCGCCAAGGAAAGCATCCGCGATCGTGTCGACGGACTTCAAAGCGGCGCTGACGACTACCTCGTAAAACCCTTCGCATTCGATGAACTGATTGCCAGGATAGAGGCGCTGCGGAGACGCCGCCCAACGCTCGAACGCACGGATGTCCTGCAGGTCGGGTCGCTTACCCTCGATCCGGCAACGCGCCGCGTCAGGAAATCGGACCGCGAGATCGGGTTCACCGTTCGCGAGTTCGAACTGCTCCGCTATCTTATGCTCAACGTTAACAAAGTGGTCAGCCGTCAGCGGCTGCTGAACAACGTCTGGAACTACGATTTCGACCCCGGAACCAAGATCGTCGAAGTCTATATCCGCTATCTGAGGCGTAAGCTCGGTCAAGACGGTGATCCAGCTATTCGGACCGTGCGAGGGGTGGGCTACACCCTGGTCGAAAGTACATCATAGCATGATTGCAAAGAAACTTCGCTCGGCTCGCAGGAGGTTGCCCGCGCACGCACGAGTCCACGAACCAGCGAGAGGTGATTTCCCCTCACCTGCCCGGCCTTGCCCGCGACCGTGCGATATCGACGATGCCATCGCGCGAGGTGGTCGGATCCTCCCAGTCGTCTCCGGGCGCTTGACGCTGCCGAATCATGGCTCAAGGCATTCTGACGCATCGCAACTCGCTACGCGAAAAGACCGACGCTTGTTTTGCTGGACTTCTGAACAATCGTCGCTGCCTTCCTAGCCAGCCGCTAGACTGAGACTAGAGACCACCCAGTACTGTTAGACCGGCGTTCAGGCGTAGCGACCGCCGAGGAATTTGGTGTTGAGGAAAACCTCGATGCATTCGAACGCCGTCTCCGGCTTCATGATATCGGCGCCGAGCACCAGTACGTTTGCATCGTTATGTTCGCCTGATAAACGGACGCCGGTGGTCTCGGTGCATAGTGCGCACATGGCACGCATCAATTCAATCTGCTTGTAACCCAAGGTGGAATGCGGATAACTGCTCGCATTTCATTCTATCCAGTTGGTTCGCCCTGTTTCCCTTACATCCGCTCTATGGCGGATGCCCCCGTTAAAGATTGTCCCATGTTTCATTCCCTGCGCCAGATTCGCGCCCAACCGCAATTATTGCTCCTTGCCATCATGATCTTCGTTCAGGGTTCTGCCTATGGCTCGACCCTGCCTTATCTGTCGATAACGGCAATCCGCGAACTGGGCATGAGCGATCAGGACTATTCGATGCTCGTTTTCGTGACGTCGGTGTCAGCGGTCACCATCAGCGTCTCGCTCGGCATTCTCTCCGACCTGATCGGCGACCGGCGCAGGATCATGATCGCAATGGCGCTCATGGGCGTCGCCGGCTATGGCGCCATCTTCCTCTTTCCCTCGGTTCCGGTGTTCGTCCTCGCCACGGCATTCGTGATCCCGTTCTTCCAGTCCGTCAGCTCACTGATCTTCGTGGGTGTTCGCGCTGAAACGGCCGATCTTCCGAGCCGGGACGCTGCCGCGATCAATGCCACCGTCCGGGCTTTCATGTCCGCCTCCTGGGTGGTCATGCCGGCCGCGATGGGACTGGCTTTCGCCAGCTCGGCGAGCATGATGGGCGCCTGGGGCATTGCCGGGCTCTGCGCGCTCTCGGTCTTTCTCTGCTCCACTTTCCTGCTGGCAAAGCCGACCAGCAATGCGATCCCGGCAAAATCGCAAACCGGCTTCTTCTCCGCGCTCGGCGAACTTGCGGCACCGATCATGCTGACCCGGATGATTTCCATGGCCGCACTGACCGGCACGATCCGGCTTTCCAGCACGCTTTGGCCGCTGATCCTTATCATCAATCTCGGCGGCAAGACTGCCGACGTCGGCATTATCGCCGGGCTGATCGCCTTTCTCGAAATCCCATTCATGCTGATCTGGGCCAATCTGCTGAAACGCGTCAATATTCTCATGACCCTGATTGTCGCGGGTCTGGTCTATGCCGGTTTTATGGCTGCTCTATCTTTCGCCACGGCGCCTTGGCAAATCTACGCCTTGATCATGCCTGCGGCAGCGGGTGCTGCGGCATTGCTATCCATGCCGCTGACCTATTTCCAGGATCTCTTTCCCGGCCGGCCGGGCCTCGGCACATCGTTCAACCCGATCAATTCCTTTCTGGGAAATGGATTGACGGCGCTGACGTTTGCCATCGGCGCGCATTACCTGGGCTATTCGGGCACGGCCTGGCTCGGCGTGCTGATGGCGTTGGCCGGTATTCTCGGCCTTATCCTGCTTGAAAAACGCCGGCCGGCCGTGGCAACCTGAGGCGCTCAAACAGCTCTATAACATCGACGTGGTCGGCTCGATCGAAGGCAGCGAAGCGCGGCTTTGCGCCCCGCGTTTCAGTTCAACAACAGATGGGATAAACCGATGGTCCGTGAGAATGAGATCCGAGAAAACGAGGTCGTCTTCGATCCGCCGCAGGCAACGGATGCCGGCCTGGTATTCATCGGCCGGGTCTCCACGCCCTGGACATCGCGGATGGAGACGCCAAGGCAGGGCAGACATGACGGCCCCATCTGCAGGATCGAAATCTTCGAGCCATGGTGCCGGAGCTGCGCGGTGTCGATGCCTTCGAGCGGCTGGAGGTTCCTCTATTGGCTCGACCGGTCCCGCCGTAACCTCGTTCTGCAACAAACGGATAGAAGTGCCCCTGAAATCCGGTACCCATGGCTGGGTCTACGTGAAGGCCTGAGCGGATCCCGGGATCACAGACCAATGCACCGGGGTTCTTCAAGCAGGACGACCCGGACGAGACGTGGACGCCGCAGCGGCCTGTATATAACAGCCGCTCAAGTCATTGACAGTTTCGAGAAAGCCGAGCTGGACGAACTCCTGCCATATCCCGATGTAGTAAAGGTTGCGATCGCCTAGGCTCACCTTGTCTTGTTTGTTTGCTCCAACTTCAAGAACAGCCCGCGAAGCTCAGGCTCCCGCACACGCCGTGCAGCCTCGACACATGTGACCCATTCGAGAACCCTCTGCCCTCTTTCGCGGAACGTCTCATCCATGCTTTCGATCTCCATAAGGTGGAGCTGAACGATACAGGGAACGCTCTGGCCGTTATCGAGGACTTTCAGGTAGGTGAAGTAGCCGAACGGTTTTTTTCTGATCTTGCCGCGCACGCCCGCCTCTTCCAATGCTTCGATGGCGGCCACCTGATGGGGCTTCTTTCCCTGTATCGGCCATCCCTTCGGCACGATCCAGCGAAGGCTTTCCCGCGATGTTACAAGAAGGACTGCGATGGTCCCGGAATCAGGATGTCGCTGGTAGCAAAGCGCGGCATATTGCTCACGAAACCGATCCTTGAACAGCACGTCAGAATGCCGCGCAAGCCGGCGCAGCAGTCCCTCTTTTCGCGACGCTTTATTGGGTGTCTGGCTCATCGCGACCAATATCTCTCACGCTCGCGATGCGGGGAATCGCCTGTTCGCTTGGAAAGCCTGCAAGCCATGTTCGTCAAGGGCGTTGTCCTCCTAACGCATGAATTCCGTGAATCGCCGGTAGCGGAGCTGGACATTTGTGACAGATTTGTGACAGATGCGGCAACCTTGGTCGGAGTTCGGAATGTTAGGACTTTTCAGAAGATTGCTTCCCCGGGAAGACCGGTTCTTTGATCTGTTCGACGCGCATGCTCGAACGGTTGTGAGTGCGGCGGACGCGCTGAACCAACTGCTTTCCGGCAATAATATCGATGAAAACTGCGAGCGCATCGTCACGCTGGAGGATGAGGCAGACGACATCACGCGCGATGTCCTGCTGGCCGTGCGCCGTAGCTTTATCACCCCGTTCGATCGCGGAGATATCAAGGACCTCATTCAGTCCATGGATGATGCGATCGATATGATGCACAAGACCGTAAAGACGATCCGGCTGTTTGAACAGACGAGTTTCGACCCACGCATGCAGGCGATGGGAGCCGCAATCCTCGAGGCAGCGCACCTCATCGCCGAGGCGATACCCCTTCTTGGCCGCATCAGTGTCAACGCGCCCCGCCTAAGCATGATCGCGGAAGAAATAACCCGTGTGGAAGGCCGGTCCGACGACCTGCACGAACAGGGGCTGAAAGATCTGTTTCACCGGCACGGCACGAACAATGCCATGGCTTATATTATCGGTAGCGAGCTCTACGGAAAACTCGAAAAGGTCCTTGATCGTTTCGAGGACGTTGCAAACGAGATCAGCGGCATCGTGATCGAGAACGTCTGATGGACGCCACTCTCGCCTTTCCGCTCCTCGTGGCGCTGATTGCGATCGCGCTGTTCTTCGATTTCCTCAACGGCCTGCACGACGCGGCCAACTCGATCGCTACCATTGTTTCAACCCGGGTCTTGCGACCGCAATACGCGGTTTTCTGGGCCGCCTTCTTCAATTTCATCGCTTTCCTCTTCTTCGGATTGCACGTGGCCGAGACGCTGGGCAAGGGCATCATCGATCCAGCGATCGTCAGCCCGCTCGTGATTTTTGCGGCCCTGATGGGCGCGATCATCTGGAACATCGTCACCTGGGTGTTCGGAATCCCGTCGAGTTCGTCGCACGCGCTCATCGGCGGGCTCGTCGGGGCCGGTCTCGCCAAGACCGGATTTTCCTCGATTGTCTGGACAGGCCTCCTGAAAACCGTCGGCGCCATCTTTATGTCGCCGGCCATCGGCTTCCTGCTGGCGCTGACGCTGATCCTTGCCGTCTCCTGGCTGTTCGTGCGCCAGACGCCGTTCGCCGTCGATCGCACCTTTCGCGTCCTGCAGTTCGCCTCGGCCTCGCTCTATTCGCTCGGCCACGGCGGCAACGACGCACAGAAGACCATGGGCATCATCGCCGTCCTGCTCTTTTCGCAAGGCTATCTTGGGAGCGAATTCCACGTTCCGTTCTGGGTCGTCATCTCCTGTCAGGCAGCGATCGCCCTCGGCACGCTCTTCGGCGGCTGGAGAATCGTCCACACGATGGGCTCGAAGATCACGCGACTCAATCCAATGCAGGGTTTCTGCGCGGAGACGGGTGGCGCGATCACGCTGTTTGCCGCGACTTGGCTCGGCATTCCGGTTTCGACCACGCACACGATCACCGGCGCGATCATCGGCGTTGGCGCCGCGCGGCGCGTCTCGGCTGTGCGCTGGGGCCTCGCCGGCAACATCGTCATCGCCTGGATCGTCACCCTTCCGGCGGCCGCCATCATCGCCGCACTCTTTTATTATGTCGTCGGCTTTTTCGGCTAAGGCGATCGATAACCCTGCTCAGTCGGCGACAACGGTCGCGTCCTTGCGGGGGAGCTCGGTGTCGGGAACTCCCGCAGTTGCGCCAGGTCACGAACAGCGCCCGGCGCCAACCCGATCACCACCTTGTCCTTCAGGCCGAGATCCATCGCATCATCCCCTGAACCGGTAGGTCTCGCGCGACGCGGGCTTCATCTCGATGGAGAAGCCCGGTGCTTTCGGCGGCATATAGGCAGCGCCAAAAATATCGCATGGATACTCGAAATGCTCATGCAGGTGGTCGACATATTCGATAACCCGGCCTTCGCGCGTACCGGACACGCAGACATAGTCGATCATCGACAGGTGCTGGACATATTCGCAAAGGCCAACGCCACCGGCATGCGGGCAAACGGGAAGCTCGTATTTGGCCGCCATCAACAACACGGCCAGAACCTCGTTGACCCCGCCGAGCCGGCAGGCGTCGATTTGCACCACGTCGATTGCGCCGCGCATGATGAGCTGCTTGAAGACAATTCTGTTCTGGCACATCTCGCCGGTCGCGACCTTCACCGGCGCGACGCCGGCGCGGATCTTCGCATGGCCCTCGACGTCGTCCGGGCTCGTCGGCTCTTCGATAAACCACGGTTTGGCAAAGGCGAGATCCTTCACCCAGTCGATCGCCTCATTGACTTCCCAGACCTGGTTGGCGTCGATCATTAGATTGCGATCCGGGCCGATTGCTTCGCGGGCGACCCGGAGGCGGCGAATGTCGTCGGCGCGGTCGCGGCCGACCTTCAGCTTGATGTAGTTGAAGCCGGCATCGACGGCCTCCTTGGCGAGACGCCTGAGCTTTTGGTCATCATAGCCAAGCCAGCCCGCCGAGGTCGTGTAGCAGGGGTAGCCTTCTTTCTCCAGCGTGGCGATGCGCTCCGATTTTCCCTCGGCATTGCGCTTCAGCATCGCCAGCGCTTCGTCCGGCGTGATGCAGTCGGTGATATAGCGGAAATCGACCGACCGGACGAATTCCTCCGGGCTCATATCGGCGACCAGCCGCCAGACCGGCTTGCCCTCGAGCTTGGCATAGAGATCCCAGACGGCATTGACGACTGCACCCGTCGCCAGATGAATGGCGCCTTTGTCGGGGCCGATCCACCGCAACTGGCTATCGGACGTGATGTGCCGCCAAAAGCGGCCCATATCCGCCTTCACCCAATCCATCTCCAGTCCGACGACGAGATGGCGCATGGCTGCGATCGCCGCGCAGCAGATCTCGTTGCCGCGCCCGATCGTGAAGGTAAGCCCGTGCCCCTCCATGCCGTCTCGGTCGGTCATGAGGATCACGTAGGCCGCCGAATAATCCGGGTCGGGGTTCATGGCGTCCGAACCGTCGAGATGCTGGGAGGTAGGAAACCGCAGGTCGAGAACCTGCATATCGACGATTTTCGTCATGGCGAATGTCCGATCGTGATGATTTGCAATATCAGGCGGCGTTGACGCGCAGGCGCTGTTCGCCAAGCCCTTCGATGCCGAGTTTCATCGTCTGGCCGGGTTTCAGATTACCGGCGGTTCTGGCCAAGCCCGACGCCGGACGGCGTTCCGGTGGAGATGACGTTCGGTGACTTTCTCGGCTCGGCAAGTTTCGGGGACGCCCCTCGAAGACTTAGGCTGCCAAGGCGACGCGTTGCGCCACATGGGCTCTAACGGCTTCGCGCGCTTCGGCAGCCGACGAAAAGCGTCTGCCATCAAGCTCCATGACATCGTATTTCACTGCCATGAAGGCAAGGCAGCCATCACGCGGTATGAGAACACCAACCGCGATACCCTGGCATTCGACAACCTGCTTCATAATTGAAATCTCCGTTCAAGGCGCAATACTGATTGGCACGGATAAGCGTGGACGCGGTTTGCGTCTGACGGAAAATGAGAGAATTGAAAATAGTCGAGATATCGGTCCCGGTTCTGAAAGTACATGACAGATCGGGTTTGTCAATTCGATGATCGAAGATCGTAGAATAAAATTTCAATAGTATGATATTTGTCGGGCTTTTTAGGAACTGTGTTCTCCAATAACGTATTGCGGCGCAACATATTGCTGTGCGGTGCAATGACCCGCGAAGAGCCTTTCTACATCTTCATCTGATTGAGCCGAGCCGAGAATGTTGTCGATTGCCAATGGTTGATCGGTTGCCGCCGGGCAAACTGGGCGAGCGGGATCGTTATGACGACGAGGATGAGAATGGCGACGTAGGGCAGCCCCAGAGGAATTCGACGCGCCTTCAAACAATAATCTCCAGTATCCGCTGCCAGTCTGCCGGGCAATCCTGACAGCTGGCTGAACGTTGACGGCCGTTCCCGACCTCTCCTGCCGCGCACCCCCCGCCCCGCCACCGCATGTCCTGCCCCGTTCAGGTTCTTGTCAGAAAACCGGCCCAGATGTCGCGGCGCAAGACCGGCGGCGCGGCGTCAGCGCCCCGAGGTTCCCGACCCAAGCAGGAGACGATGAATGACCTTCGAAACCCTTCCGGCAACGGCGCCGCGGCTGGCGCGCCCGGCAATCGGCAGCGCGACCCTGAGCGTGGTGGTGGCGCTCTATCTGCTCGTCGTCACCAACGGCACCTTTTGGGCAAAGCGGTGACTTGCCTCGTCCTGCTTTGCATCGGGCTCGCCGCGCTGTTCTCGGCGCTGTGCATTGCCGTGTCGGTGAAATATCTGACCAAGCCGCTGTTCATCCTTCTCATCACCAGCGCAGCGACCGCCTCGTGGTTCATGGACCGCTACGGGACCATCATCGACCTCGACATGATCCGCAACGCCGCCGAGACGACGGGCTCGGAAGCCGGCCATCTGATGACGGCGGGGTTCCTCACCCACATCACCGTGTTTGCCCTACAAATCGGCAGACAATCATGCGTGTGCGAGACGACGGTTCACGCTCCGTTCGAGCTTAGCGCAGGATTTTGAACTGCTCTTGTCCTGAGCCCCGCCCTGCGGGGAGCATGAGGAATTGTGGGGCGCCGACGAAATTACGGGGTATGGTCCAAAGTCCGTCCTCTGATTTTTCACAAGGCGGTCAGATTTGAAAACGGTAAAAAACGAAAAGACCCACAATTCCTCATGCTCCCCAATTTCCCAGCTTCGGGCCGATCGGGCCTATATGGCGCGCCAATTTCCATGTGGCGATCGCTCGGCGGCGGCTGCCGAAAACGTAGTCCCGGAAGGATTTCAACCTCGACCACCACGCGTATCGTGCCGTGACAGAACTGACGACGGCTTGCTGATACGGCTTCACCGACAAGAACCTGCCAAAGCAGCGCCAGTATCCTTTTTTAATCCTCGCGGCGAAACAGTTCCGACGGCATCGCGCGCATGAATTCTTGCGCGCGGTGCAGATGGTCGCGTATGGCGGCATCCGCCGCCTCCGCATCCCGGGCGCGAATTGCGGTGGCAATCATCCTGTGCTCATGCAGTGACGTGCCAATGACATGCGAGGTCAGCGACGAGCTGATCTGCGCCATGATCAACGATAGATGCATTTGCTGATTGAGCTTGACGAGCTGACCGTTCCCGGCTGCTGCAATGACCGCTGCATGAAACCGCTGGTTTTCCTGTAAATAGTCGGCCGTCGAATGACGCGGCTCGATACTCCAGATAGGCGCGATTGCCTCCTCGAACGCGGCCCGGACACGAGGGTCCTTCATATTGACGGCAGCAAGCCTGGCCGCAAGCGCCTCAAGCTCCGTCCGGATCTCGAACAGTTCAAGCGCTTCCATGATCGACAGCCGGCGCACCATGGCGCCGCGATTGGGGACGATCTCGATCAATCCTTCGGCGGACAGACGGCGGAAGGCCTCCCGCACCGGGCCGCGACTGACCCCAAGATCGGTTGTCAGCTCCGCCTCGATCAAGCGCTGGCCTGGTGCCAAACGCCCGTTCAGGATCGCAGAACTGAGATAGTCCGCGACAGACACTTCCTTCCGGCCATGAGGTTCGGCCTTCAATTCTCTCGTTGCTCTCAAACCCATCTCCTTGCTGACAAAAGCTGCACGCAAAACAGCGATTGACAGCGCTTTCTTTTGTATACAACATTGTCCTACAAAAAAAGAAAAATGTGCGGGAGGAGGCGTCATGCTGATTGGCAAGGCGGAACCGGCAACGACGTCGATCAGCACCGCTGACGCGGCAAGTGTTACAGTGCGCGGCAAGGATCTGTGCGCCGATCTCATGGGTCGGCTTTCCTTTACCGCCTATTTCCATCTGCTGCTGACCGGCCGCGAACCCACCGACATTCAGTGCTATTTCCTCGACCTGCTGCTGGTGGCGATCGCCGAGCACGGACTTGTGCCGACAAACCAGGCCGCTCGCATGACCTATGCCGCCGATCCGTCCTTTCTGCAGGGCGCCGTCGCCGCCGGCATTCTCGGCTGCGGCACGGTCGTGCTGGGCACCTCGGAACTCTGCGGCAAGTTTCTGAGCCAAGCCGAGAAAAGGATAAGAGAGCACGGGCTCGACCGCGCCGAAGCCATGAAGACGATTGTCGGTGATATCCGCAACGAAGGCGGCAAAGTGCCCGGCTTCGGCCATCCGATCCACAAGCCGACCGATCCGCGCTGTGAACGCATCCTTACATTGGCAGACGCCAAAGGCGTTTCCGGCACCTATGTCCGGCTCGCACGTGAAACGGCAAACGCAGTCCAGGCGGTTTGGGGCAAGCCGCTGCCGATGAATGTATCGATGGCCATTGCCGCGGTGCTCCTCGATCTCGATTTTCCGATGACGATGATCAAGGCCATCCCCATCCTTGCACGCACTGGCGGGTTGCTCGCCCATCTCGCCGAGGAGCAGGAGCGCCCGATCGGCTTTCTCATGGCAGCGCATGCGGAAGAGGCGATCGCCTACGAACCGGGAGCCGAAGGATGATGCACAATCCGGCCGTTGAATCATCGCCCTGGGATCGGCAAGTTGACGCGGATGACAAGCTTTATCGCGCCCAGATCGCCTATCTCTTTGAAAATTCGCGCTTCTACCGGAAGAAATTGACGGAAGCCGGTTTCAAGGAGGCCACTGGCGTCGGAGGCCTCGCCGAAATCGCAAATCTCCCCATGACCGAGAAGGACGAACTGCATGTGAGCCGCACGCCGGAAAATCCGGTCGGGACGCATCTCGCGTCGCCGATGAGGGAGGTGGTTCGCATCTATTCGACCAGCGGCACCACCGGTGCACCAAGTTATATCCCCCTCACCCGTTCCGACCTCGCAAACTGGATCGAGACTTCCTGCCGGTCATACGGTGCCTCTGGGGTCCTTAAGGGCCAGAAAATCGTATCGACCTACAATGCCGGACCGTTCGTTGCAGCGGTTACGCTTGACGCCTTTAATTCGCTCGACCTTTGCCAGATTCCGGTGGGCGCCGGCAACACCGAGCGGCTGATGGCCGCGGTACAATTGCTGAAACCCGAAATCCTGGCGCTCACGCCCTCCTACGCTCTGCACCTTGCCGAATGGGCGGAGACACGCGGCATCGATATCGCAAACTCAAGTATCAAGAGCATTCTCGTCGCCGGCGAACCGGGCGGAGGCGAACCCGCACTGCGGGGCCGGCTCGAGACGGCCTGGGGCGCAACGGTGACCGAAGCCATGGGTATTGGCGACATTTCTGTTTCCCTGTGGGGCGAATGCGAAGAACAGGCAGGCATGCACTTCTCCGGCCGCGGCTTCGTGCATTTCGAACTGATCGATCCGGAAACCGGCGTGCCCGTAGTCATCGACGATGGCGTCGAAGGCGAGCTCGTCTACACCCATCTTCAGCATCGGGCAGCTCCCTTGCTGCGGTTCCGCAGCCGCGATCACGTTCGCCTGCATGTAGGCACATGCGCCTGCGGCCGCACCGCGCCGAGGGTTCGTTGCATCGGCCGCACCGACGACATGCTGATCGTGCGCGGCGTCAACATATTCCCGACGGTGATCCGCGAAGCTGTCAACGCGTTCCAGCCGGCCGTCAGCGGCGTCATCTCGATTCGACCGAAGGCGCATGGCGTCAAGCAAGCGCCGCCGCTGCCGGTGACCGTCGAACTTGCCGAGGGCGCTGGCGCAACGGCAGAGTTGTCGGACCAGATCAAGCGGCGCATCCGCGACCATCTGATGGTATCGACCGAGATCGAGCTGGTGCCGTGGGGCACGTTGCCGCGCAGCGATTACAAGTCCAAACTGGTCGACTGGTCGCAAGCCGCGACATGAGGAGGAGACGATGAGGAAACTGCAGACACAGGGCGTGCACCACGTAACGATCGTCGGCGCAGACCGTCAAACGTCGATCGATTTCTGGGAAGGTATCCTGGGCATGCCCTTTGTCTTTGAGCAGCCCAACCTCGACAAAGCCACCGAGAGCCATCTCTATTTCGATCCAGGCGATGGCCGGCTGATCACGATCTTCACGGACGAGAGCCGCAAGCCCGACCCGAAACGCACCTCGACGGATATCGGCTGCGTCCACCATCTCGCCTTTGCCGTTTCTCAGGCCACTTTCCGGCAGGCGGTGGAGCGCCTTAACGAACGCGGCATCAAGCATTCGGGTCCGAAGGATCGCGGTTTCATGGACTCGATCTATTTCGAGGACCCGCTCGGCCTCTTGATCGAACTGGCGTCTTACCGTTTCGAACCGCCTTTCGGCTACGGTCACGGCGACGTCATGCTCGAGGCCCACAGGATCAGAGTGGCACGCGGCGACTACAACATCGCCGAAATCCACCTTGCCGATGCGATCGAGACCCTGACGGCACGCAATCGCGGCAGCCTGTCTTCGGACCGCGGTCCGATGAACCCATATCCCCGCAGCTGAAAGCCCGAAGCGCGCTCCAACCGCAAGCAGTCAATGGAGGAAACAATGAAGCTTTATATGCACCCCGTGTCGCAGACCAGCCGGCCGATCCGCCTGCTCATCGCCGAAAAAGGCCTTAAAGTCGAAGAAGAAGTCGTCGACTTGATGACGGGCGCCCATCATCAGGAGCCCTTCATTTCACTCAATCCGAGCCGGCAGGTTCCGGTCTTCGAGGACGGCGACCTCAGGATGACCGAGTGCTCGGCAATCCTAAAATACCTCGCCGACAAATACGACATGCCGGAATACCCGAAAGATCTGAAAAAGCGTGCGCGCGTCAACGAGATCATGGACTGGTTCAATACCGGCTTCTATCGCGACTGGGCCTACAATATGGTCTATCCGCAAATCTTTCCGCATCACAAGAGGCCAAGCGAGGATGGCCAAAAGGTCGCTATCGAATGGGGACGCGACAAGGCCGGATTCTGGCTGCAGGTGCTTAACGACCACTATCTCGGCAAAGGCAACGCGTTCCTGGCCGGCGACGATATCACCATCGCCGACTATCTCGGCGCAGGTTTTGTCGCATGCGGCGAACTTATCCGCTATGACCTCTCGCGCTTCCCCAATGTCCGGGCCTGGCTGGAGCGAATGAAGGCACTACCGCATTGGGACGAGGTCAGCAGCGTGATCACCGGATTTGGCAGTTCGATGAATGATCAGGACTTCGTTGCCTGATCCATCCCTCGCTATGTGAACGTTGCGTCAGTTCTCCTGCTCGCCACAGCCGCGCCAGCATTTCCGCATCGCGCCGATCTGTCTTAACCCGATCTCCAGCGCGGCGCGGGATCATGGCCGGCGCGACAACGGCACAATCAAATCCGAGTTTTGTCAGAAGCTGATACAGCCCATAGCCACACGGACCTGCTTCGTAGCAAAACACCGGTCGCGCACCTGTAGCCGAAAGCCGTTTTGTCAGGCGTAAAACTGCATCAGCGTGCCGTAAAACCGCACGTCACTATTCCGGCCATCATCCGCTGTCGCAACGGCAATCGTCTCAGCGTGAACATCTAGGCCGACATAAACCATTCTTTCCATAAGCTTCTTCCTTTCCAAACCAATTCGTTTGACAAGGAAAACCTAACGGCTTTGTGGCCGTAAATCACTCATCTGGTCTAAGGCCGAAGGGACCGTGAATATCAGATATTCAACTACACGTTCACGGCCATCTGCCTAGTCCTTTATCCACTCCGAAAACGCTTCCGGCAGCACGTTCGACCCGCAGATCACAGCTACCACACGCTTGCCGCGGTAACGCGAGGAATCTTCCAGGATAGCCGCGATGCCGAGAGCGGCCGAGGGCTCGACCACGAGGCCGGCGTGCTGATGCAGCAAGCGCATGCCTGCCTTGATGCTTGCTTCCTCGACGAGCGGCACGTGATCGGCGACGGCGAGCAGGTCCTGAAGGACCGCCGCGATCGGGAAGCGGCCGGCGACGCCGTCGGCGATAGTGTCGGTGCGATCTGTGGTGACGACCGCTCGCGCCCGCCAAGACAGAGCCAAGGCGGGTGCTCCGCTGGGTTGGATGCACACCACCTCGGTTGTGGGCGACAGGCTCTTGAAGACGTGGCCGACGCCGGTGGCCAGCGCGCCGCCGCCGAGTGCGAGCAGGATCGTGTCGATGCGGTCGCACCCTTCGATGAGCTCCAGCCCGATTGTGCCCGCGGCCTCGCAGGTGTCGAGGTTTTCGCTGTCCTCTACGAGTAAAGCATTGTCGCTGGCCGCGATCTCGCGGGCGCGTTGTCGCGCCTCCTCAATATCGCCCTCGACCAGGTCGACGGCGGCTCCGAGCCGACGAATGCGATCGATCTTCGCGGGATTGGCGCTTGTCGCCGCCACCACGGTTACGCCAATTCCGCGTGCCCGGCCACTATGTGCGAGCGCCTGCCCGAGATTGCCGGCGCTGGCGCAGACCGCGGCCTTGGGATCCGGGCTGCTTGCCAGACGAGACATAACGACCTCGGTCCCTCGTCCCTTGAAGCATCTGATCGGGTTTGCAGTCTCAAGTTTGATGACGACTTCGCATCCCAGCACGTCGCCAAGAGCGGGGCAAGCGAATTGGGGCGTGTCGCGAAACACGGATGAAATTTGTTCCCTAGTCGCAAGAATGCGGTCGAGGTCGAGCCTGGTGTCTGGTTGCCTGACTTCAGGGTATGCTGTGGATCTTTCACCGACAGATCGCATGGGATAGTCCTTGGACATTGTGTTGTGGTTGCGTGGGTGTGCGTTATAGCGCATACTCGGGATGTGCGCTATAACGCACAAATGCGAGGTCGGTCTTAAATGAAGTCCATCAGTCCCGTTGAAACAGGAAAGCTACTGAAGTCCATCAGGCACGAGCTCGGGTGGAGCCTCGATCAGACCGCTAAGCAGACGGGAGTCAGCAAGGCAATGCTGGGCCAGATCGAGCGCGGCGAATCCACCCCGACTGTTGCGACGCTTTGGAAGATCGCGACGGGCTTGCGAGTTCCGATGACCACCCTGCTTGAGCCGGATCGCGAAGAAGGCGGTGTCTTGCTTTTGCGTGACGCCCGTAGTCTCCGGGTGCGCCCGTCGCAGGAAGGGATGCAGCGCGCCTTGTTGTTTCCTTATGAGGCCCGATTCGGTTTCGAACTATACGAGCTAACCTTCGCACCTGACTTTGAGAGTATCTCAGAGCCGCATGACATCGGGGTTGTGGAACATGTGACCGTCCTGCACGGTGAGGTCGAATTGCTGGTCGAGGAAGATTGGAGGCTGCTCAAGGAGGGGCAGTCGCTACGGTTCCCTGCCGACCGCCGCCACGGCTACCGCAATCGGACGCAGGGCGAGGCTGTTGTCATGGACTTAATCCACTACCGGTTCATTCCGCAGAATGTTGCGGGTCGCGAAACACAAGAGGGTTCCTGATCAGAGAATACCGTACACGACGATCCGGTCGCTCACAGCCTGGTCAAACGCCAATACCGAAACTACACCTATCTCGGACCTCGATCCGGAAACGCTGCAAACCCTCGACGGGCTCCTGGGTGTCGACCCGGCAATAGGCCAGACGCGCTTTCACTGGCTGCGATCGGGGCTCCGGACGCTCCGGGGGCGATGAAACTTGGTCGGATTGACCGAACGCATCGCATTCGCGCGCGCACTCGGGATTGATTCCCCGTTTGCAGGCTCGAATCCCTTCCGGGCGGTGGAACCAGATGATCCGGGAAGGCGATGCAACACCAGCCTGGCTCGCCAACGACTTCAATGCTAGTCGCACTGCGATTGCCGGCGTCTTTCACCACATCAGCCCGCAGCATGGGGATCTGTATTTCCAGGAGATCGGCTTCCGTTGGTCGCAGCGTGTCGTCACAGGCAGTACCGTTCGCAAAACCCGGCATGGCCGCGAAATCGTGCGAACCCTCTGGTCGCGCGTGCCCCCAGCCCTGCAGTTGCCGAATGTCTTTCGCGCGGCGATCGCGCGGCAGATGCGCCGAAGCCCGGACGGCGGTATCAGCATCAAATCAGCCGTAGCTGTCTTTGGTTGATAAACGTCGCGCGTTTGGGGGACCAGTTCTTGTTCTGATCCTTGCGGGTTCGGAGTGTTCATTCCGGCAGAGCTGCCGCTGTGCACCTGATCCTATCGCAACCGCGCCTCAGTCATATCGACCATTCCGCCCCCGGCGCGGTGCCGCAAGCATAACCGCAATCGCCAAAATCATTCACGCCCTGTATAATGTCGAATAAGGCTTCCTTTGGGGATAATCTTCAAACGTCAAGCCATCAGGCGGTGAAGGGCGGAACCGTGGTATCGAGGCAGCCCGAGGGCCTTGTGAGGGGCGGCCTTCCGAGGAGAAGCCAATGGTCGCACGAATGCTATACGGCGCAGATCCTTTCCGCAACATACGCCGCTTCCAAGACGAAGTGAGCCGGGGCGGCGCGAGGGCGCTGGAATTCCCGGCGGTGAATGTCTTCGCAAACCAGGACGGCGTCATCATCACCGCCGAATTGCCTGGAGTAAGGTCAGAAGACTTGGACATCCTCATTCACAGAGATTCGGTTACTCTCAGCGGAGAGCGGCACACCGAAACTGAGGAGGCCCAAGGATATCACCGGCGTGAGCGTCGTGGGGGCGGGTTTGTGCGGACCGTGTCATTGCTGTTTGTGATCGATCCGAGCAAGGTTGAAGCGGATCTCGTCAATGGCGTACTGATTCTGGATCTTCCTCGAGCTGAAGAGGACAAACCCAGGCGCATTAGTGTGAAGGCGAGCAAGGGGGCGGATCATGGCTAAGGGAGAGACCACGAAAGCTGGAACGAAGGGCGAGAGCAAGCAGCAGTCTCAGGCCGCGCTGACTAGCCAACCGGAGCTAGAGGGCAAGCTGTCCGCGGAGCAGGACGCGGGCGAGCGGACCCATGAGAGACCGGTCTTCATACCACGGGTTGACATCTACGAGACCGAACACGGCCATGTCGTCCTTGCGGATCTGCCCGGCGTGAGCCCGGAGGGTTTGGAGGTCACGTTGGAGAAGCGGGTGCTGTCGATCTATGGCCGCGTCGAAGAGGACGCCCCCGAGGGCTACAGCCAGGCCTATCGCGAGTACGCGGTTGGCGATTTCGAGCGGCAGTTCACTCTCTCCGGGGATTTTGACATCAATGGAATTGGGGCGAACTTGAAGCTCGGTGTGCTTCACCTCGCCATCCCGAGAGCTCCGGAGGCAGCGGCAAAGCGGATCGAAGTGAGATCTGTTCCCTGACGGTCGAGAGGATTGCGAAAACGCCGCGCTCGCCAGCGGTTCGCCGGGCCTACTCTATGACCGAAGCGATGTGATTTCCGGGGCTGTCCTAGAAGGAGATTTGATCTATTAGGATGGTTGGATATGGTTAAAACACTCGAAACTCCCAGCAAAACCTCCCTGAGCGCCCCGAAGGGGCGTACACAGATCCCTCCGAAGGGCGGCCCCAAGACCAGAGCCACGATGGGGTTTTCGCAACCTCCCGGTGGTCCCCGGATTCAACCTACGCCCGGTCGCCAGCTTGATCATCCTGGGCCACGCGCCTTTCATACGGCGGGGCGTGGGCAGTCATGCGCTGCTCGCGAAGTGGCCTCTGGGAGCGGTTTCCTCGCCAGCTTTGCCTTAAACCGCACAATCCGTCGCCATGCCATAACGACCGATAATGTTGGCTTTTCGGTCGTCCTGCCCATTGCTGGCAGAATGGCCGACAGGATCGACCAGAACCCTGAAAACATCGCTAATGAAGACGTTTGCGGGCTCTCTGTCTGTTGGTCATGATCGTGGAATCGCCCGGAAACGCTGGGTTTCTGCAGCTTTTCTCGCCCTGGTTCGCTGGATTCTCGCCCGAGTTAGGCGGACGACGTCATCCAGGATCCCTGGATAGCGAGCAGCATTCGCCGCCGCGAACGGGCTTCGAACGACGGCAAGCCCCTTCCTTCTCATGGCTGCCCTCCTGAATCCCCGCAATTGGCGCATTTCGGCCATGCGAAGCCGCAGGCGCGTTTTGTCTGCTCGCCGGTGTCGGTGCATCAGACAACCCCTCCGTTGGGCTGTACGAGCCTGCAAATCAATCGATAAAACACGCCTGCAAAGGAACCTTTTCTCACGCATTGCATAACTGTAAAACCTCGGCGAGAATCCGCCCATGTCAGCGCCCTATAACACCCCCTCCCCTACCCAGCCGCGCCGTCTCGTCGGCTATCCGCGTGCCAAGCAGGTACTCGATCGCCTCAACCTCCTGGTCGATCATCCACGACGCCAATGCCTTCCATCGCCATATACGGTGACAGCGGAATGGGCAAAACAATGCTCATGAAGCGTTTGCGTGACCAGCATCCGCCAAGCTTCAATTCGCTCACCGGCAGGCTGAAGACGCCGGTTCTGGCCATGGAGATGACCAGCCGGCCTGGTGAGAGACGGTTTTATGCCGAACTTCTGACACTCCTCGGCGCACCACAGCTGCCGCGCGCCGATATCGCCCAAATGGAGCAAGCTGCGTTGCGCATCATGGAAGCAATCGGCGTGCAAGTGCTGGTGATCGACGAGGTGCACAACATTCTCGCTGGAACATATCGCGAGCAACGCATCGTCCTCAACACATTGCGCTTTCTGAGCAACCGCCTTCAGATCTCGCTCGTCTGCTTCGGGGTCAACGATGCCCGTGAGGCCATTGGTGGCGATGTATGCGGCGGATACTGCAAGATCACCGAGGGCATCACTGCCAACATCTTCCACATAATCAACTCACTGGCTATCGAGGCAATCGAAAGCGGAAGAGAGCGGATTACCGATGAAGCCATTGAGAAATGGGAGCCGGAATTTGACGCCGAAGCAGCGTTCGCATGAGATGGGAATATCCGCACGGCAATTGCCGGTAAGGCTGGCTCCCTACCCCGATGAAGTTCTGTCGTCGTGGATCATTCGGCATGCTGCATTCTATGCGGTCCCTCCCTTGGCTATGCTTCAGCATTGCCTTCCCGAGGTACAATCTTTGCGCACGTCCGATCTAGACATCACCGAAAGTCAGGTTGTCCGCATAGCCCGTATGTTCTCTGCTGATCCCGCCACGGGGCTGCGCATGACCTTTTCGAACATCGCGCAATCGTCGCGGCGCCTGATTGCCAGCGAGCCCCGGCAATTATGTTGCAGCTGTAGTCCGATTACTAACGAGTTGCAGCCCGTTCTTCGTAGCCGGTTTCTCGGCTGGCGCATCACCTGTCCGCTTTGTGGTAACCTCCTTCAGAACACTGACGGGGTGCCCGCCCCTCTCCCTTCAGTCGATATCACAATAGTGCCCTTATAGGAGAACAGCTTCTCGACGACGAGGCCGAGCGCGGCATGCAAAACTGGATGGCGCCAAGCGAGATTGCCGGCCTCCTGCTGATGCGACGCGTTCCGAAGCCTTTCCCCGCTCATGACGAACCGTCAGGCTATAGAGTGCTCGGCGTGATCATTCCTGATCTCGATGACGTTCTCAGGATGGAAAGTAGCGAACTCCCGACGCGAGCAAGTACGCTCTTGCCGCTGCATTTGAGGCAGGCTCTTTTAGCTGGTGTGGCCATCGTCCAGCGCGCCGGGCCGGAGATGGTTCACATGCTGCGTAGCCATATGATGGGCGAGAACAAAGCACGCTTCGGCAACGCTATAAACGATATCGTGGACTGCGCACGTCAATCTCGGTCGTCTTCGCAGTTGCACCTAATGTGAGATTCACAAGAAAGAAACAGCCGCAGTCTTACGTTTAAGTGCCAAACGACACCGTTTTCGGTTCTCAAGGACTTGAGAGCAATTCTCAGCTCTTGTCCTCATTCTTCGCGAAACGTTCGTAGAGCTCATCGAGATGATCGGTCAGGAATTTGCCGAACTTCGCAGCATTTCTGGCCTTTAGGGACAGCGAAAACCCATTGTTGCCGCTTTTGATCTGCGCCGAAACGCTCTTGTCGGCGGGCGTCCAGGTGCTGCCGCTCGCGACCGACTTCGTCACCCGTTTAGCCGTCGTCTTCAACCCGGCGAGAACAGAGTTGAATCGCGTATTGCTGTCCGGCACGCGCACACTTTCATCCGCGAGAATAGCCTTTGCCTTCAACAGATTTCCGGCTTTGCCCATCAGCAGCGAGAGCTCCACCCAGCGCTCGCGCCCAACGGCGGACGCCGACCCGATCTGCGCAATGACATCGGCGGGAATCCGCTCCGTAACGGACATCATTTTTGAGACGGATGCCGCATTGGCCGATAACGCGGCTTTGATGGTCTCACGGTCGTAACCGAGATCATCCAGCCGCCTGGCAAAGGCGGCGCGCTCGATGAAGGTGAGGTTGGCGCGGGCGGAATTTTCCTGGCCCTGGGCGATCACATGCGTGCGGTCATCCAGCGCCTTGACGATCGCCCGCACCGGCCGGCCGATCTCTCTTGCCACGCGTACACGGCGATGTCCGAAGACGATCTGGTAGCGGCCGTCCTTCTCCGGGTGAGGGCGCACCAGAATGGGCGAGTCCTGACCGCGTTCCTGCATGGCGCGCAGCAGTTCCTGATATTGCTCGCCGTCGTCTTCCATGCGATCCGTGACGAAGGAGCCCTCGACCGCATCGGGGTCGATCTCGACGACCGTCTCTCCCTCCATCAGCTTCTCGGCCTGCTTTGCAAGCTCATCAATCGAGCGGATCATCGTTTTGGAGGCACCACGGACCGGATAGGCCGGCATATCGGTGGCATCGTCCTGATCCATAAGACCTGCGAGCAAGTTTTTCCTAGCCATGGCATCCGCTCCGAATAGTTTCTAGAGAGTTGAATTTACGAACGAAAATCCGAAATTTGTCAGCTGACAAATTCAGCGCCTCCAAGCGTCGTGAATGAGTCCCGCGATCTCGGTATTTACGGCATCGAGCGACTCGATCGCACGGTCATAGGTCGAGCGGATCATCTGCGCCCTTTCGACCTCATACAAGCTCTGCTTGGTGATGCCGGCATCGGAAATCGCCGTCGATTTCAACATCTGGTTCTTCAGCATGTTCTGGTGGAACATCGACTGCATGAAGCCAACCATCTGCGCCTGCGGCACATCTGTCGGCTCGTAGCGAGTGACTAGGTAGCGGTACCATTCGAGATTGACCGCAGCACCAGCCGCCCGGATCGGTTTCAGGATACCGCCGAGCATCAAGAGGAACTGGCCCATCGACATCACATCCAGCATCTGCGGATGGATCGTGATGAGCACGCTGGTCGCGGCTGTCAGTGCGGTGATCGTCAGGTAGCCGAGCTGGGGAGGGCAATCGATGACGACGACGTCGTAGCGATCGTCGACCTCGGCCAGCGCTTTGCCAATGCGCGTAAAGAATGTCTTGCCTTCCGTCGACCCCTTGTTGCTCATCGCCAGCGGTGTATCGTACTCGAACTCCTGGAGTTCCAAGTTGGCCGGGACGATGTCGAGACCCGGAAAGTTGGTTGTGTGGATAATCTCTGACAGCGGCCTCTTCTCGCCGTCATAGCGGATCGCGTCATAAAGCGACGGCGTCTGGTCGCGCTCTGGCTGAAAGCCATGAAGGGAGGAGAGGGAGGCCTGCGGGTCGAGATCGACGGCGAGCACCCGGTGCCCGGTCAAAGCCAGGTACTGTGCGAGATGCGCCGCGGTCGTCGTTTTTCCCGAACCGCCCTTGAAGTTGACAACGGCCAGCACTTGCAGCTTCTCGCCGGACCGCCGGTGCGGCACATACATCTTGGCTTCCGAGCGGCCATGCAGGTCGAGATAGTGCCGAAGTTCCAGCATCTGCTCGGCGCTGTAGGTGCGCCGGCCGGACGCAGAGGTCTGCGGAACCGGGCCTTTGCCTTCGAGATGCAGCTTCTTCAAATTACTTTGGGATACGCCGATATAAGACGCGGCTTCCGCCAGGCTGAACGACCGCAAGCTCTTGCGTGCATTGGGGGGGAAACGCTGAACGCTGAGCAAATGCAGCTTCTTGGAGATCAGGTCGCCCTGTTCAAGAATTTGGTCCTCGAAATGGCCAAGCATGGACTGTGCGGAAATGGACGAAGTAGCGTTCATTGGCGGCATACTTTCAAATAACGATTTTCAGGTGATTTGCTGCTGATAACCGTTTTTATGGCCGCGTTTTGTCATACGCAAGGAAATTAGCGTTAACAAGACGTTACATCATTGATTGCAAAGGACTTTATCTTTGACCGACGAAACAGGGGGATAAAAAGACGCGGCAGCAGCAAGATTGCCGCTGCCGCGCACTGTTGGGGCAAAGGCCGCACCGCCTTGCCCGCCGCCTCAACCGCGCTGCCTGGGGAGATGCAAGCGATGCGATCGAGAAAAAATCACCTGATCATGCAGCCTTGCGCTTCTTCTGACGATAGACGTCGACGACGACAGCGGCGATGATGATGATGCCCTTGACGATCTCCTGGTAGTAGGCGTCGACGCGCAGGAAGGTGAAGCCGGAGGTCATGACGCCGAGGATCACCGTGCCGATGACCGTGCCGGTGATGCGACCAACGCCGCCGGTCAGCGACGTGCCGCCGATGACGGTGGCGGCGATCGCATCGAGTTCGTACATCACGCCCATGCCGGCCTGTGCCGTCTGCGCCCGCGCCGCCGTCACCACGCCGGCCAGCCCCGCCAGCATGCCAGCGATCGCATAGACCTTGACCAGGTGCGCCTCGACATTGATGCCCGAGACCCGGGCGGCCTGGACGTTGGCGCCGATCGCATAGGTGAACTTGCCGTAGCGGGTGTAGCGCAGCGCAATGTGGAAGATCAGCGCGACGACGAGGAAGACGACGACCGGCCAGATGCCCGTGCCGATGAAATTGAACTGGTCGGTGAGGCCGGAAACCGGCTGACCCTTCGTATACCATTTGGAGAGGCCGCGGGCTGAGACCATCATGCCGAGCGTGGCGATGAAGGGCGGGATCTTCGTGCGGGCGATCAACTGGCCATTGATGAAGCCGGCCAAAAGGCCGATGCCGAGGCCAAGCGCGATCGGCACGATCGCCGGAAGGTCGGTCAGCGCCGGATAAAGCGCCCGCGGCCAGGTCGAGGCCTGCGCCACACTGGCGGCGATCATCGCCGTCATGCCGACCACCGAGCCGGAGGAGAGATCTATACCGCCGGTGATGATCACCTGCGTCACGCCAACGGCGATGATGCCTATCACCGCCACCTGCAGGACCATGATTGTCAGCCGTTGCGGGTTCATCAGGAAGCTCTGACCGACGAATATCCAGCCCAGCACTTCATAGACCAGCGCGATGCCGATCAGCACCAGGAAAATGTTGAATTCCGCGGGCATCCGCCTTCTGGATTTGGCAAGGGGCGTGCCTGCACCCTGTGCAGCGACATTGGTTTCCATTTCTCTTTCCTCCCTGTGGTTGGCATTTCCTGCGCCGTCAGCGTGCGGCAAGTTCCATCACCTTGACTTGGGTCGCTTCCGCCCGATCCAGGAAACCCGTGACCCGGCCTTCATGCATGACCATGACCCGGTCGCTCATGCCGAGAACCTCTGGCATTTCCGACGAAATCATGATGACGGCGACGCCGTCGCGGGCGAGTTCCGTCACCAGGCGGTGGATTTCCGCCTTGGCGCCGACGTCGATGCCGCGCGTTGGCTCGTCGAGGATCAGGATGCGCGGATTGGTCAGCAGCCAGCGGCCGATCAACGCCTTCTGCTGGTTGCCGCCGGAGAGATTTTCGATGCGCTCCTCAAGGTTCGGCGTCTTCACCCGAAGCTTGCGGGCCATGTCCTCGCATTGCGCCGAGACGCCCTTCTCATCGACAAAGCCCATCTTGACGAATTTGTCCTGGAGCACGGCGATCTGCATGTTCTCCAGAATGTCGAGGATCAGCAGGCAGCCGGTGTCCTTACGGTCCTCGGTCAGAAACGCCATACGGTTTCGGATCGCCTCTGTCGGTGAGGCAATGCTGACCGGCTTGCCGTTGATCCGGATCGAGCCCGAACTGGCCGGCGTCACACCGAACAGCGTTTCGGCGACGTTCGAGCGGCCGGAGCCGACAAGACCGGCGACGCCGAGGATTTCACCGGCGCGCACGTCGAACGAAACATCGTGGAAGACATCCTTGAGGCAGAGGTCCTTGACCGACAGCACGACATCGCCGATCGGCACATCCTCCTTCGGAAACATCTGGGTGATCTCGCGGCCGACCATCATCTTGATGATGTCGTCGCGGGTAACGTCCGTGGAGGCATGCGTGCCGATATACTTGCCGTCGCGAAACACCGAGAACTCGTCGGCAATCTCGAACAGCTCGTTCATCTTGTGGGTGATATAGACGATGCCGATGCCCTGGCTGCGCAGGTCGCGGATGATCGTAAACAGATGCGACACCTCGCGGTCGGTCAGTGCCGAGGTCGGCTCGTCCATGATCAGAACGTCGGACTGATAGGACACCGCCTTGGCGATCTCGACCATCTGGCGGTTGGCGATCGACAGGTCGCGCACCTCGGTTTGCGGATCGAGCGTGATGTTCAGCCGCGTAAACAGGTCGGCCGTCATCCGGTTCATTTCGCGGTGATCGACGAAGCCGAAACGATTCTTCGGCTCGCGGCGGATCCAGATGTTTTCGGCGATGGTCATGAAGGGCATCAGGTTAAGCTCCTGATGGATCATCGCGATGCCGTTTTCGAGCGCATCCAGCGGCGACTTCAACTGAATGTCGACGCCCTTGAATTTGACCTCGCCCTTGTCGGGCGTGTAGATGCCGGCAAGGATCTTCATCAGTGTCGATTTGCCGGCGCCATTCTCGCCCATCAGCGCATGCACCGTGCCGCGCTTCAGCCGGAACGACACATCGTCGAGCGCCACCACACCCGGAAATTCCTTGCGCACACCTTCGACCGCAAGCAGATATTCGGCATTCGGTACCGCGCCACTCGCACGCACCGCCGCCATCGTTGTCGGACTAACCATTGTTCTAATGCCTCCCTCTCGCCTCATCGGCCAGAACCCGTGCGCGCAGGCGCCAAGGGGTTCGCGGATGGTTCACCGGACACACAGCGCGTGTCCGTCATAAAATCCGGGCAATCCGGAGCGCGATTAGCCGCGCTCCGAAACTTGGGCTTAGTTCTTGGCCTGATAGTCTTTGAGGTTGGCGGGGGTCACCAGTTCGAAGGGAATGTAGACCTTCTTGTCGATCGTTTCACCGCGGGCAAGCTTCAATGCCGCGTCGAGCGAGCCCTTGCCTTGACCGGCAGCGTTCTGAAACACGGTGACATCGAGGTCGCCTTCAGCCATGGACGCAAGCGCGTCCTGCGTCGCATCGACACCGCCGATGACGACGCTGTCCATGGAGCGGCCGGCTGCCTTCAGAGCCTGGATAGCGCCGATGGCCATTTCGTCGTTGTTGGCGATGACGGCATCGAATTCCAGGCCGGCCGACAGCCAGTTGGTCAACAGATCGGCACCCTGCGTGCGCGACCAGTTGGCCGTCTGCTCTTCGACGATCTCGATGCCTTTGCAGGCGTCGGTCGCAAGTACGTCATGCACATCCTTGGTGCGCATGCGGGCCGCCTGGTTGGAAAGCTCGCCCATCATGACCACAGCCTTGCCCTTGCCGCCAAGCAGCTTGCAGACTTCCTGGGTTTCCAGTGTGCCGGATTCGAGTTCATTGGAAGCGACGAAGGCCTGCTTCTCCGGAAGGCTGTCGATGTTGCCCGGCTCGCGGTTGACGTAGACCAGCGGGATACCCGCCTCCGCGGCGATCTTCGACATGGCAGCGGTCGCATCGGTATCGACCGGGTTGACGATGATGGCATTGACGCCGGCAGCGATGAAGTTCTGGATCTGGCTCTGCTGCTTGGCGACATCGTTCTGCGCGTCTTCGACCTGCAACGTCACGCCGTCGAGCGTCTTGGCGTAATCCTGCATGCCGTTGCGCAGAACGGTCAGGAAGTTGTCATCGAACAGCGCCATCGAGACACCGACCGTTTCGGCATGCGCCGCCGTCGACATCATCACAGCCAGAGCCGCACCCATGATCATTTTCTTCATGTGTATTTCCTCCACAAAACGGTGTCCGGCAACCACCCTCCACAAGCCGGAGGCATCCCGGTCCCCGGTGATGCCCGTTTCCCATTACCCGCCTCTCCCGTGGCGGGGCCTCAAAAAACAGAATAAACAAACCGCACGCTTGCCAATACGGAATATGTATTCCATTTTTTAACGGGTCGTCAAGTGCGCATTGGCATATAAACACGCAAAAACGCCGGCCAATGCGCTTCATGTCTCATGCTCCGGCAGCAAGGAACTCCATACTCGCGCGCAAGGCCGTCCCGATGTCGCTCCGTTGATATACCGCCGGAGAAAAAGGCTCGAAGGAGAAGAGGCCGGCATAACCGCTTGTTCGTAACCTCTCGATCTGGCCGGCATTGTCGATCCGGTCATCTGCGTCGACCAGCACCCGATGCGGATCGCGCATCTCGCTGACAGTGATGCCGGCATCCGCGACGCCGGATATATGGACGAGACCGGTTATTTCAGGATAGAATTTTTCTTCTCCTGCCAGATAGTGATGGAACGTGTCATGCACGAGTCTGAACCTGCCCTCGCCGCCGACGGCGCTTATCCCTTCGGCCGCCTCCGCTTTCGAGCGCAGCGAGCAGATCTCGAAGCCGAGCGGCTCGACAAGGCCGATGATGCCCACTTGTTCCAGCATCGGCTTCAGTGCGGTCAGCGCCTGACGCAGGCTCGCCTGCCGCTCGCCGTCCTTCTGGCCGCTGCCGTCATTGACGGGCACCAGAACCAGCGCCCTTGCGCCGCAATCCCGCGCGTAAGCGATGAGTTCCTCGGCCTCGCGGGCGCGATCATCGTTCCAGTCGTTGAACCGTTGCAGCGCGTTGATCGAGATGATCGTCAGCCCGTGTTTTTCGGCGAGAGCCTTGACCTGGTTCGCAGGCGTTCCATCGATGATGGCGTTGCCGGCAAGGTCGTTGCGGATCTCCACCGCAGAAATGCCGAGTGATTGGGCGAGCGTGAAGAATTCGTGCAGCGGCAATGCCGGCGCGGTCATGTGATTGAGGGCGAACGAAAGAGTCGTCATAGGTGATATTTCCTCCTGCAAGTAAATCGAAGGGCAGCAGCCCGGCGCGCGCAGCGCTGGGAGCACGGCTTCGCCCCTCGAAGACTTGGAGGATCATCAGCTTATTGCCACGCAGTCAAAGCGGAACACGACCGTTTCTCTTTCATCCGTGAAAGAATACGAAAACGTAATGATGGAATTCCATCATTCTGCACCTGGTCGCTTAAATATTCTCAGGCGTGAAAATATCGAAGGGGAGGAATGTCTGGCCAGGAACCCCGGCAACTCCGCGATCGATGGCGCCAACCATCAGGCCGACCAGTTCCCGCGCGAGCTGAGCGACCGGCGTTGCAATCGCCATGGTGACGAGATCCTCGGCCAGCGCCGCGCGCGATTCCGGTGTCAGTTCGTTGACCACCACCAGCAGCTTTCCGGCGAGCTTCTCCTCGGCCAAGGCCGAAACTGCGCCCTCCATTCCGCCACCGCAGACGTAGAAGCCGACCAGATCAGGGTGGCGCTGCAACAGGTTGAGCGTCGCCTCATGGGTGATCTCGGCTGTTTCAAGGTTGACCAGCGTATCGAGGACCTCGAATTCAGGCGCGTTCTCCCGAAAATAGGATCGAAAGCCAATCTCCCGCAGCTCGTGCCCATGAAAGCGATGGCTGCCGACGAAGGCGGCCACCTTTCCCGGCCTGCGTGCCGCCTTGGCAATCATCCACGCCGCCGTGCGTCCAGCTTTCCGATTGTTGAGACCGACATAGCCCTCGCGAATGCCGGTTGCGAAGTCCGACAGAAGCGAAAAAACCGGAATCCCTCTTTCCTTCAGTTCCTCCACAACTGTCGTCACTGCCGGATAATCGGGCCCGACCAGGGCGATCGCCTGATTGCGCGCCGCCATGGCCCGCAGCTTTTCCGCGATGGCCGCGGGCGTCGCGCTTGCAGCAAAATCGATCTGCGGAACGACGCGAATGCCCGGCGCCGAAAGCGCAGCATTCTCGATCTCCCTTGCCATGGACTGGTAGAAAAACTGGTTGGGCTTTTGCAGGACGAAGCCCAGCCTGTATTGCGGCAAATCCTCGAATACCCTTTGCCTCAGCAGGCCGACCGCATGATAGCCGATCGATTTGGCCGCATCGTAGACCCGGCGCGCCGTTTCCTCGCGCACACGGTGACGTCCGTTCAGCACGCGGTCAACAGTGGCGACGCTTACGCCGGCAGCCTTGGCAAGATCGGCAATGGTCGGTCGTCCGCTCATGTCTCCCCCTGATGTAAACCATCATTCATTACATCCATTTTTGATGTACTTTGATAGAATATATCAAGGCTGCATTGAGCCGCCGCGAAAGTCAACCTATCCTCACGATTACAGCACAGGGCGCATCCGGAAACGATGCGCAGGGAGGATC
Organism: Pararhizobium sp. LjRoot255; assembly: GCF_964252905.1. Taxonomy (NCBI): domain Bacteria; kingdom Pseudomonadati; phylum Pseudomonadota; class Alphaproteobacteria; order Hyphomicrobiales; family Rhizobiaceae; genus Pararhizobium; species Pararhizobium sp. LjRoot255. The sequence goes on along the minus strand of NZ_CAXUPQ020000002.1, from coordinate 809,816 downwards.
ACAGATGAACAGGGCCGCCACGAAACGCGATTACAGTCTGCTCGGCCGCGATGCCCAGACCGCTGTCGAAAGCGGGCTTGCCGCGGCGGAATGGTATCACACCGACATTCCGCGCAAGCAGATGAAGGAGCTGATGAAGCGCGAGGATGGTCCGGCCATCCGCGATACCATCCTCTGGCTCGGCAGCATGATTGTGTGCGGCGGCCTCGGCATCACTTTCTGGGGTTCCTGGTGGTGCGTACCCTTCTTCCTCATCTACGGTGTCCTGTACGGCTCAGCCTCGGATTCACGCTGGCACGAATGCGGCCATGGCACCGCCTTCAAGACCCGGTGGATGAATGATGCGGTCTACGAGATCGCCTGTTTCATGATCATGCGCAACCCGGTAACCTGGCGATGGAGCCACACGCGCCACCATACGGATACGGTCATCGTCGGCCGCGACCCGGAAATCGCGGTCATGCGGCCACCGGATCTTGTTCGCCTCGTGCTTAACTTCTTCGGTATTCACGACGTGTCCTATGCGATGATCGACATGGTCCGCAATGCCGCCGGTGTGATCAGCGCCGAAGAAAAGACCTTCATTCCCGAGCAGGAGCAGCCGCGCGCCATCCGCGTCGCCCGCATCTGGCTGGCAATCCATGTCGCGACGATCGCCCTTGCGATCGCCGTAAGCTCGATCCTGCCTCTGATGCTGATCGGTCTGCCGCGTCTCTATGGTGCCTGGCACCATGTGATGACCGGCCTGTTGCAGCATGGCGGTCTAGCCGACAACGTCATCGATCACCGGCTGAACAGCCGCACAGTCTATATGAACCCGGTGAGCCGGTTCATCTACTGGAACATGAACTATCACGTCGAGCATCACATGTTCCCCATGGTGCCCTATCACGCGCTGCCGCGGCTCCATGAAATGATCAAGCACGACCTGCCGGCGCCGAACACATCGATCCTTGGGGGCTATCGCGAGATGATCCCGGCCTTCCGGCGCCAACTCCGAAACGAGGATTATTTTCTCAAGCGCGAACTGCCGCCGACGGCCAAGCCCTACCGGGAAGAGCTGCACGCCGAACCGATCGCCGCCGAATAGAGCGGCGCCCCGAACAAGATCGAATGGAGGAAACCATGAGCAACTGGGTGGAAGTCTGCGCGACCGACGAGATCGACGAAGAGGACGTCATCCGCTTCGACCACGCGGGCAGGACATTCGCCGTCTATCGCAGTCCAGACGACGAGTTCTTTGCGACCGAAGGCCTCTGCACGCATGAGAAAATCCATCTCGCCGACGGGCTGGTAATGGACGACATCATCGAGTGTCCAAAACACAACGGCCGGTTCAGCTACAAGACCGGCGAAGCCAAGGGTGCTCCCGTCTGCATCAACCTGAAGACCTATCCGGTCAAGGTCGAAGCCGGCAGCGTCTTCATCTCGCTTGCCTGAAGGACCCCACCATGTCGCACATCGTCATCATCGGGGCAGGGGAGTGCGGCGCGCGTGCCGCCTTCGCGCTGCGTGAAAAGAATTTCGACGGGCGGATCACACTGGTCGGCGCCGAAGAGCATATGCCCTATGAGCGCCCCCCGCTGTCGAAGGACGCGCTACTGCATGGCCTTGAGCCGAAACTGGTCTCGGACGCAGCCCGCTATGCTGACGCAGGTATCGGCATCCTGACCGGCCACAGCGTCGAAAGCCTTAACCCGGCTGGAAAAACCGTTCAGCTCTCGAACGGCAACAGCCTGATTTACGACCGCCTGCTGCTGGCGACGGGGGCTCGACCACGGCCGTTTCCGGGACTTTCCGGCGCCAATCATCGTGTCAGGACGCTGCGCACACACGGCGACGCCGTCGCGATCCGCGCCGCCCTGCAGCCGGGCAGGCACCTGGCCATCATCGGCGGCGGCTTCATCGGGCTGGAGCTTGCCGCAACCGCCCGCAAGCTCGGTGCGAAGGTGACGCTTGTTGAGGGTTTGCCACGCATCCTCAGTCGCGGCGTGCCCGAGGAGGTGGCCGCGGTGGTCGCCACGCGGCACAAGGCGGAGGGCGTTGAAATCCTCTGCAGCGTGAAGATCCAGGGACTGTCGGAAGATCGTGAAGGCGCATACGTCCTGCTCGATGATGGCCGCACCATTGAAGCCGACCTGATCGTCGTCGGCATCGGTGCCGTCCCGAATGTCGAGCTTGCCCGCGACGCGGGGCTGGCGATCGATAACGGCATTGCCGTCGATACGCATCTTGAAACATCCGATCCGGATATCTTTGCCGCCGGCGATTGCTGCTCGTTCCCGCTGTCGCTTTACGACGGCCGCCGGGTGCGGCTGGAGGCTTGGCGTAACGCCCAGGATCAGGGCACGCTTGCTGCTGCCAATCTGCTGGGGGCAGGGGAGGCGGTATCGGCCGTGCCATGGTTCTGGTCGGATCAATACGACTTGACGCTGCAGATCGCCGGGCTTGCCGACGGCGCGATGCAAACAGTCCGCCGGGATATGACAGACGGGGCTTTCATCCTCTTCCATCTCGACGCCGATGGGCGCCTTTTGGCAGCAAGCGGCATCGGAGCGGGTAACGCCGTTGCCCGCGGCATCCGCCTTGCCGAAATGATGATCGCGGCGAGTGTCCGCCCCGATCCCGTGGTGCTGGCGACACCGGGGACCAAGCTCAAAACATTGCTCGCAGCCTGAAACGCGGGATGCCGCCAGTTTCCTGCGGGATGCGGTTTTCCAACCCGACGCCATTCACCTCAATTTCGATATCACAACAGAACCAGACGGTGGCGGGCACCTGCCGGCCGGCCGCGAAAAGGGGAAAGATCAATGAGACACCGCCGCCCGACCGTGGCCGACCTTCTGTCAATGAAGGGCAAACGCCAGCTCAGCATGCTGCGCGTCGAAACGCTGGATGAGGCGGATGCCGCCGAGCGGGCAGGGGTTGACCTTCTCTCCGTACCACCATCCCTGCTCGGCCCGGCCTTCCGCGAAGCCGCGCCCTCCTGCTTCGCCTTCCCTGGGCTCGAATATGGCGACTTCGTCACAGCGGAGGAATATATCCGGGCAGCCTTCCAGGCGCTGAAGGCCGGCGGCGACGCCGTCTATTGCGCCGCCAGCCTGCAGACAGTGCGCCGCATGCGCGACGAAGGCATCCCCGTCTGCGGCCATCTCGGCCTCATTCCCTCCAAAGCCACCTGGACCGGTGGTTTTCGCGCCGTCGGCAAGACGTCGCTGAGCGCGCTCGAAATCTGGCGCCAAACCACGGCGCTCGAGGAAGCCGGCGCGTTCGCCGCTGAAATCGAAGTCGTGCCCGTCGACGTCGCGAGCGCGATCAGCAAACGCACCTCCATGCTGATGCTCTCGATGGGCGCCGGAGCGGGCTGCGACGCACAATACCTCTTTGCCGACGACGTACTCGGCGCCAACAAGGGCCACGTCCCGCGTCACGCGAAGATCTACCGCAACTTCGCCGCCGAATATGACCGCCTGCAACGGGAGCGCATCGCCGCCTTCTGCGAATATGTCGCGGACGTGAAATCCGGCACCTATCCGGGCAAGGCGCATCTGATTGGTATCGAGCCGGTGGAACTGGAGGCATTCCTGACGTCGCTGGACTAGCGCAATCTTAATAAGGCAATCCCACATAATTTTCGGCAAGTGCCGTCGCCGCCGCACGAGAATGGGTGAGATAGTCGAGTTCGGCTTCCTGGATCTTCTGGTCGAAAGCACCGGTCTCCGGGAAGCGGTGCATCATCGTCGTCATCCACCAGGAAAACCGCACAGCCTTCCAGACGCGGGAGAGGGCGCGGGCCGAATAGGCATCAATGCCGGCGAGTGAGCGGTCCTGGTAATATTCAGCGAGACCTGAAGCGAGGTAGTGGACATCGCTCGCCGCGAGATTGAGCCCTTTGGCGCCGGTCGGCGGCACGATGTGGGCGGCATCTCCGACGAGGAAGAGCTTGCCGAAACGCATTGGCTCGGCAACGAAGGAGCGGAGCGGAGCGATCGATTTTTCGAAGGATGCGCCTGTCACTAGGGCTTCGGCATGATGCGCGGGGAGCCGCCGGCGCAGCTCGTCCCAGAAGCGATCGTCGCTCCAGTCCTCGATCTTCTCGTCAAGCGGACATTGCAGATAATACCGGCTGCGCGTTTCCGATCGCATCGAGCAGAGCGCAAAGCCGCGCGGATGGTTGGCATAGATCAGTTCGTGGCTAACCGGAGGTACGTCGGCGAGAATACCCAGCCAGCCGAAAGGATAGATCTTCTCGAAGGTACGGATGGCGCTTTCGGGAATGGACTTGCGGCTGACGCCATGAAAACCGTCGCACCCGGCGATGTAATCGCAGTCGATGCGATGGGTAACGCCCCCGATCTCGTAGGTCACATACGGTGACTGGCCATCAAAATTGTGCGGGCAGACATCGGATGCATCGTAGATCGTCGTGGCGCCCCTCGCTTCGCGGTGTAGCATCAGGTCGCGCGTCAACTCAGTCTGCCCGTAAACCATGACGCCTTTGCCGCAGGTCAGTTCCTTAAGGTCGATGCGGTGATCGCGCCCATCGAAGGCAAGCGAGAAGCCGTCATGCGGCAGACCCTCGGCGTGCATGCGTGAGCCGGCGCCGGCCTCGTCCATCAGTCCGACCGTGCCTTGCTCCAGCACGCCGGCGCGCACCCGTCCGAGAATATAGTCCTTGCCGACCCGATCCAGAATGACCGCCTCGATCCCGGCTCTCGCCAGCAACTGTCCGAGCAGCAAGCCGGACGGACCCGAACCGATGATGACAACCTGCGTGCGCATCTCTTCCTCCCGAAGCCGTGCATTGCCTCCGTTGTGCCACCGGCACAGGATCGCCTCCATGGACATTGCGGCCAAGAAATTGCACAAATCGAACATTAAGAAATATGCAGGAAGCTGATGCGCGCTATCCCCACATACGACCTTTATGGCGAAAAAACAGGCGATTCACCGGATTTCTGGTTGCATTGCGAAACAATCCCGTCGCGCAGCAGCCTGCATCATTGGGAGATCGGACTGCACCGCCACGAGCAGTTCTTTCAGATCCTGTACATCGAGGCCGGATCCGGAGATGCGATATTCGGCAATGATGTTCATCCGATCGTGCCGCCCGCGGTAATCACGGTGCCCCCGTTCGCGCGCCACGGATTTCGGTTTTCCAAGGACATCGACGGTTATGTCTTCACAGTGCTGACCTCGCACTTGAAGACCATGCCCGCCGACCGTGGCCGGCTTGGCGAGTGGCTGGCCGTGCCACGTCTGACGGGACTGTCAAGGGAGCACGCCGACAGTCGCTATATTGCCGAGACCTTGCATCGGCTCGCCGCGGAAACAGCCGCGCGGCGGACGGGACCCACCGATCTGTGCGAGGCTTATCTGACGGCGGCGCTGAGGCTAACGGCACGGTTGTTTGCCGCCGGACGCGGCGACGAAGAGGACGGAGCAAATGAAAACGAGCGTCGCCTGAACAGGCTGACGGGCCTGATCCACCAGCATCTCCGCTCGCACAAACCAGCATCCTTCTATGCACGCGAACTCGGCATTTCCCCGACGCACCTGAACCGCGTCGTCAAGCAGCTCACCGGCCGCAACACCCAGACACTCATCAATGGCAAACTGATCGACGAAGCCCAGCGTGAACTGCTTTTCACGCAATTACCGGTGCAGGAAATCGGCTACCGTCTCGGCTTTTCCGATCCCGCCTATTTCTCGCGCTTCTTTTTGACTCACACAGGCCTGTCGCCGCGGCAATGGCGGATGGCGCAGAACAGGGTGGCTTGAGCCGTTACCTCTCGGCACGCTTGCGCCCGGTGGAATAACCGAGCTGCTCGGACAGTTCGTGTGCGGCGGCGAGCAGGCTATCGAGATAGGCCTGACGATTGCGCAACCCGTCTTCCTTTGGCGTGACAAGGCAGAGCGTGGCGACGCATTGACCACCGGCCTGATGCACCGGCACGGCGAAGCAATGGGTGAAGGTTTCCACTTCGCTGTTGAAGGTGAAATAGCCGTCGATGGTCGCCTGCCGGACTTCGGAGATGAACCGCGCCGGGTCCAGCCGCTTGCCGCTCGGCAGAACGAAATCGTCGGCGGGAATGAAGTCGACAATCTCCGCGTCGGTGAGATGCGCCACCAGCAGGCGGCCGGAAGCCGTCCACGGGATCGGCACCAGCTCGCCGATGTTGGACGAAATGCGGAATGCGCGCATGCCTTCGCGCATCATGGCGACGGTGTATTTGTTGCCCTCCAGGAGGCACATCTGCGCGGTTTCGCGGGTTTCTTCCGCCAGACGCGCGAGCAGGTCCTCGGATTCGCGCATCAGATCGAACTGGTCGGCGTAGGCCGTGCCGAGGAAATAAAGCTTGCGCCCCAAAAACACCCGGCCGTCGCCGCCCTGATAGTCCAGCATGCCGTGACGCAAAAGAAGATTGATCAGCTCGTAGACCGACGAGCGCGGTGCGCCGATCTCGACTGCGATCTCGTTCGGCCGCATCGGCTGGCGTTTCGTCCGCAGGAATTCGAGAATCTCGAAGGCACGATCAAGACCCCGCGTACGCCGCGATACGATGTCTTCTGCGCCATCAGCCATTCGATCCGTCCTCTTCAAGGGTCAAGGGCGCGACCTTTGCAAGCCGCGCCCGGCATTTCAAGCCCTGTCCGCCCGATAGGCGACGCAATCGACCTCCACCTTGCAATCGACCATCATGCGCGACTGAACACAGGCCCGCGCCGGCGGATTGGCGCCGAAATATTCAGCATAGACGCCGTTGAAGCTCCAGAAGTCGCGGGGGTCGTCAAGCCAGACGCCGACGCGCACCACGTCCTCGATACCGTATCCTGCCTCATGCAGGATGGCGATCAGGTTCTCGATCGCCTTGCGACTTTCAGCAACGATGCCGCCGCGGATGATCTCGCCGTTTTCCATCGGCACCTGACCGGACACATGCAGCCAGCCATTGGCTTCCACCGCACGGGCGAAGGGCAGGGGCTGTCCGCCTGCGCCCGTTTCGCCGGCACCATAACGCTTGATAGTCATGAATCTTCTCTCTTTTGTTTTAGTTGAAACTGGATGTCTTGAGGAATTCCGCGAGCCGCTCGGTTTTCGGCCGGACGAACATCTCCTTCGGGTCGCCTTCCTCGCAGATCACGCCCTGATTCATGAAGATCACCCGCGAGGAGACTTCATAGGCAAAACGCATCTCATGCGTGACGAGCAGCATGCTCATACCATCGGCCGCCAGTCCCTTGATCACCTGCAGCACCTCGCCGACCAGCTCTGGATCGAGCGCCGATGTTACCTCGTCGAACAGCATCAGGCGGGGGTTCATCGCAATCGCCCGGGCGATTGCAACGCGCTGCTGCTGGCCGCCGGAAAGCTGGCCGGGATAGTTATCGGCGCGGGAAGCAAGGCCGACGCGGTCGAGCCATTTTACGGCGACGGCACGCGCCTCGTCGCGCGGCATCTTCTTCACCTTGACGAGACCGAGCATGACGTTCTGCGCCGCAGTCATATGCGGGAAGAGGTTGAACTGCTGGAACGCCATGCCGGTCAGCGCGCGCTGGCGGGCGATGTCCTTCTCGCTCTTGCGCCTGCGGACGGAGCCGGTCTGTTCATAGCCGATGTCCTCGCCCTCGAGCAGGATACGCCCGCCCTGGAATTCTTCCAGCATGTTGATGCAGCGAAGCATCGTCGTCTTGCCGGAGCCGGAGGAACCGATGATCGAGATCACCTCGCCCTCATGCATCGTGCAATCGACCCCCTTAAGCACTTCGACGGTGCCATACTGCTTGCGCAGACCCTGTATTTCGAGAAGTACCTTGCTCATGACGTGGTGCCCTTGGAGCGGGATGCCGAAAAGCGTTTGCGGTTTTCGGAAACATCCCGCGTTAAAACAAAGAGCTAAATCACATGCTTCTTCGAAGGCATGTGATTTAGGACGGAACGGCGGTCTTGCGTTCGACATATTTGCCGAACCGCTCGATGCCGTAATTGATGACGAAGTAGAGAAGCCCGGCGAAAAAATAGAACTGCAGGCTCAGGAAATTGCGCGAGATGATTTCCTGCGTACGCAAGAGCAACTCTGCGACGCCGATAACCGAAAGCAGCGTCGAGGCCTTGACCATCTCGGCCGCCGTGTTCACCCAGGCGGGCAGGAACTGCCGCAGCGCCTGCGGCCAGAGCACATAGGCGAATGTCTGACGGAAGGTCAGCCCGATCGCCTTGGCGGCCTCGGTCTGCCCCTTGGGGATCGCCTGCAATCCGCCGCGCACGATCTCGCCGACATGCGACGAGCAGAAGATCGCCAGAGCCAGAACGCCGGCCTGGAACGGCCCAAGCTCGATACCGATGGTGGAGAGCACATAATAGCTGGCGAGAACCAGCACCAGCACCGGCGTGCCGCGGATGAAGTCGGTATAGGCGCGCACCACGAGCCGCACCACCCCGTTGCCGTAGACGAGCGACAATCCGACGAGAACGCCCAGCAGCGATCCGGCTATGATCGAGAGAAGCGAGATCGACACGGTAACGCCGAGCCCCTTCAGGATAACGAAGCGGGCGATCCAGAGCTGATCGAAGAAGGCGGAGAAATCCGTCATGGTCATCACCTCGGTACCGAAAGCCGCCGCTCGACCAGACGCATCAGCGCGGCAAGCACGGAACAGGTGGCGACATAGAGCCCGGACGCAACGATCCACGTCTCGATGACACGGAAGCTCTCGACATTGATCTTGCGCGCCTCGAAGGTGAGTTCCGGCACGGCGATCGCTGCTGCCAGCGACGTATCCTTGAACAGCGAAATCACGGTCGAAGACAGCGACGGGAGTACGTTGCGCAGCATCAAAGGCACGATGATCGACACGCGGATCTGCATCAGCGTCAGCCCGATGGCGAGCCCGGCTTCCGTCAGCCCTTTCGGGATTGAGATCAGTCCGCCACGAAACACTTCCGCCAGATAGGCGCCGGAATAGATCGACAGCACCGCAACGAAACTCTCGATCTTGCCCAGCCGAACGCCCATCTGCGGCAGCGCGAAATAGGCAAAGAGCACCAGCACGAGGATCGGCAGGTTGCGGATGATCGTCACATAGGTCGCAGCCGGCCGCTGCACCCAGCCACTTTTTGCGGTGAGCGCAAAGGCGACCAGAAGACCGATCACAGCACCGATCAGGATGGAGATGAAAGCCAGACCAAGACTGAGCAACAGGCCTTCGAGAAGCTGGTCGAAGCTGCGCCAGACCGCGGCGAAATTGAGCGTATAACCCATGGCGGCATCCTGCCGTAGAGGGTGGAGGAAGGACGAAGGGCTCAAACCCTTCGTCCCAACGACGTGCCGTGTGGCTTACTTGTACTCGACCGGGAAGCCGATTTGCGGCGGCGTCAGGTCCTTGCCGAACCAGGTCTTGAACGATTTGGCATAGAAGTCGAACTCGACGCCGGTCATCGCCTCGTGCAAGGCGGTATTGACGAAGTTCAGCCAGTCCTGATCGCCGCGCTTGACGCCGCAGGCATAGGTCTGCGGGTTCCAGCCGTAGCCGGCATCCTTATAGCGGCCCTGGTTCTGGGTCATGTACCAGGCGAGCGACGACTGGTCGGTCGCCGCCGCATCGGCGCGGCCGGATTCGAGCGCCTGATAGATCAGGTCGACCGATTCATACTGGTCGACCGTCGCCTCCGGCAGGGCGGCATGGACCATGTCCTCGGCATAGACGTTTTGCAGAACCGAAATGGTGACCGACGAACCGGCCGCCTTCAGCGCTGCATAGTCAGCATGCTTGCCGTCAGCTTTCATCATCAGGCCGACGCCTTCCCGGTAATAGGGAATGGTGAAGGCGATCTGCTGGGCGCGCTCGCCGGTCACCGTCATGAACTGGCAGGTCAGATCCACCTTGTCGGTGGTGATGTTCGGGATGCGCGCGTCGGACGACTGGTTGACGTACTCGATCTTGTCGGGATCGCCGAAGAGCGCCTTGGCGACGATGCGGCCCATGTCGACGTCGAAACCCTGCAGCTTGTCTTCGGAGCTCTTAAAGTGCCACGGCGCATTGGTGCTGCCGGTGCCGAGAACGAGATGGCCGCGGGCCAGAACCTCGTCGAGCTTGCTCGCCGCCTGCTGGGCGGCTGCGGGCATTGCAGAAAGAATGAAGGCGGTTGTCAGCGAAAGCGCGCTGGCGCGGAGCGAAATGATCATGATGTTCCCCTGATGAACGGTCATTCTTATTGTCCGGTATTGTGGACATATGTCTGCTTTACCGGATTGACGTATTCAGCGCCAGGATGCATAAATTGTCAAGACTTGACCGATAGGAATCGGCGCACCAGCCGTGCTGCATTTCCTTGCGCCTGAAATTGCATCTGAAATTTTTTCCGGAGATCTCATGGACAAGCCTGCAGCGACGCTTCGGACCGTGAACACACCGGCCGTGCTGGTCGATCTCGATATCGCCCGCCGCAACATCGATCGCTACCAGGCCTATGCCGATGCGCACGGGCTGAAGGTCCGCCCCCATATCAAGACGCACAAACTGCCTGCAGTGGCGGAAATGCAGCTCAGGGCAGGGGCCGTGGGCATTACCTGCCAGAAGGTGTCCGAGGCCGAGGCCATGGTTGCCGGCAGCTCGGAGATTCGCGACGTACTGATCACCTACAACATCCTCGGCGCAGAAAAACTTGGGCACCTCGCAGCGCTCGCCCGGAAAGTGACGCTCAGCGTCGTCGCCGACAATGAAACGGTGATCGACGGCCTCTCGGCTGTCTTTGCCTGGCAACCGGCGCCGCTTCGGGTTCTGGTCGAATGCAATACTGGCGCCGACCGCTGCGGCGTGCCAACCCCGGAAGCTGCCGCCGCGCTTGCGCAACGAATAGCCAAAGCACCTGGTCTCGTCTTCGGCGGCCTCATGACCTATCCGCCGGCGAACGGCGCGGCTGCGGTCGAATCCTTCATGAGCCGCGCCAAGGCCGTCATCGAGGCGGCGGGGATCGCCGTTCCCGTCGTTACGTCAGGCGGAACCCCGTCGATGATGCATGCCGCCGACGCGCCGGTGACGACCGAATACCGCCCCGGCACCTATGTCTACAACGACCGCTCGCTGGTCTCGCGCGGCGTCTGCGGCTGGGACGACTGCGCACTCACGGTGCTCGCAACCGTCGTCTCGGTGCCATCAGCCAACCGCGCCATCATCGATGCCGGGTCAAAGACGCTGACCTCCGATCTTCTCGGCCTTTCAGGTTACGGCCATGTTCTCGGTCGGGGTGACATCGCCATCGACCAGCTCTCGGAAGAACATGGCCGCCTCGTCTGCGAAGGCCCGATCAATCTCAAGGTCGGCGACAGGCTTCGCATCGTCCCCAACCACGCCTGCGTGGTCACCAACATGGTCGATGCGGTGAATATCGTGGAACAGGGCGAGATAAGCGGCATATGGACGGTCGCGGCGCGCGGGCGGATCGTTTGAGGCCGGAGATAGGCTGAGCCAGCTGCGACAACAATCTGGAGATGCAGGAATTGGCTTCGGCGTTTTCGCAGGTGCTCGCCGGACCTAAGGAAGGCAACGGACGCTCGGCTTGGTGTAACTGACAGGCTTTTTTCTTCGTCTAAAGCAGGCAGTGGGGATGCGGCTCACGCCGATGCCGGCGGCGTAGAAAATAATCAAGATGTCAAAAAAGTCCCAAGGAGGCGTTTTAACAAAGGTAAGCGCGATCGCGCGCAAGATAGGTCAAAAAACGCCGACGGAAATACCACATGTGAACACTGCGGCGTGGGGACAACTAACGAACCAAACCAGCCGAACTCAGCCCAAACAGACCATGTGAAAGCGTGGTCGAAGGGGGGCGAACTAACGATATGAATGCTGCTAACTCGTGCCGCCAATGCAATGTCCAAACCGGCGATAGCAACGTCCCGTCCTTGCGCTGCGAAGACCGGGAGAGGAGCGCCGAACAGGTCGCCGCTATTCCAATCCGAACGCCCTGGTGCCGAGAATTCTGCCCAGCCTTCCGGCCGCACGCCCGTCGGTCGCACTTGCCGCTGAATAACCGGAATTTATGTAGCTCAGCGGAGTGGTGAACGGCTGATCGAATTACCCCATGAACCGAAGGCCGCGCGTTAACGTTGAAAATACAAGTCAATTGGGAGAATGTCTCCGGTATCTGCACGCGCGGCAAGCAAAGCTTTTTTGATGCGGCGATCATTGCTGCATAGCCCGGAGACTTCAATGGATACGACCACCCCCAGCGGTCAGCTTCTTGCCCTGTCTTTCCTGGTGTTCTGGGCGTTGTTGGCAATCCTGCTGTTTAGCGCTGTGCGTTCTGGATTGAATGCAGGGCCGAGCGAAAATGATTTGTCCCACGCGCGGGACGAAATCAGCGGGCGCATAACCCGGCATCTGAATGACAATGCTCGCCAGCTTGGAGCCGCAGGTCGAGCCGTCGAGGCCAAGGCCAGGTCCTATTTCGCCCGCCGCATCGGTAAAATCCATCTCGTAGCGCTGGCCCTCTTCGCCGTGACGACATTGTTTCTCACGATCTGGAATCTGCATGAGGCCAAGTTGAAACGGCCATCTCAAACCCAAGTCCCATCGCCGTCGCGGAACGTTGAATGACCGATTTGGTGGCAGTTGCTACATAATTCCATGAATAACCCTGCCCGAAGCGCTAGGGAGCAATGGACCTCCCTCCCCGAAACGTGACGGCTACCCTCAATGCGCCCATTCGAGCGACCTAAGTCCACCTGCCCGCCATCCTGAAGCGGAGTGGAGACTCCGTTCCCTACAAGATGTTGTAGTTCCCTGAGCAAGCGGGATAAGCAGTCAGATGAGTGTAGGTAAAAGAAATCATTGTTCGGAGAAGGCCCTGGACATACTGTCTGTAATTGGTTTCGCAATGTAACTGAAGAACGTTCTTTCCGTTGTTTGAATCATTATCTCGACGGGCATGCCAGGCGTTGGCGCGAAACCATGGACCCTTGCGATTTCTTCAGACGAGATATTGATGCGAGCCAGATAGACGTCATGCTCTGCCAAGCCTGTCTTGCTGTTTTGCACGGCATCCGCCGAAATATAGAATACGGTTCCTTGCAGCACCGGTGTTGTTCGCTGGTTTAATGCGACCAAACGTATGGTGGCGGTCTGCCCGAGCTTCACGCTGTCGATGTCGTTGCGGGATATCTGCGCTTCAATGATCAAGGGCACGCCCGCAGGAAGTATTTCGAGAATCGCCTTGCCGGTTTCGATCACGCCGCCGGTCGTATGGTAATGGGTACGGACAACAGTACCGGAGACGGGCGCGTTGATCGTCGCGCGCTGGAGCACATTTTCGGCGTCGCGCAATTGTTCGCGAACCGCATCGCGTTCACCTTGTATCGATTGCAGTCGTTCGAGAGCTTCTTCCCGGTAGACACCTTCCGCCCGCAGGATTTCTTGTTGTCCTTTGACCAACTGTGCTTGTGTCTCTGCTATCTCTGCCTCAAGCCGTCCAATCTGCCCCTCAGCCTCGGCAATCGCCCGCTGTATGGCCTTCACCTCATTTGCACGCACCAGTCCTTTGGCCAGCAGGGTCTTCTTGCTTTGATGCTCATCCCCGAGCAGCTCCAGCTGCCGCACGGTCGCATCACGCTGCCGTGTATAACCTACCTCGCGAAATTGCAGAGCTTTTATGTTTTGCTCAAGCAGGGAGAGTTCGCTGGAAAGTTTAAGCTGCTGGGCCTTGAAATTGAGTTGCTGGCTGACGAGGATCGACCAGACATCTTGGTCGGCACGATGCTCGTTCAGCAAGCTCGAGATATCGAGAACAGCGGCGCGCTCGAATTGCGCCGTCAGACGCGCCGCTGTCACGTCCAATCTCATGCGGCGCAGAAACAGCTCCCGTTTTTTTGCCAGCGCCGCGGTCTCGTCGAGCCGTACCAGCGGCTGATTTTCGGCGACCTGATCTCCCTCGCTGACGAGAATTTGCTTGATGATGCCGCCCTCCAGGTGCTGCAAAATCTTGTTCTGGCCTGTGGCAACGAAGCTGCCCTGCGTGATGACAGCTGCCGCGAGGGGGGCTGTGGACGCCCAGGTCCCGAAACCACCGAATGATACGCCCAACAGCACCAACCCGACTGTCGTCTGCTTCCAGATCGATCTTGGAACATCAGCGTACCATTCTATATCGTGGACCTTGGCGATGTCAGACATACGGGCCGTCTCCTACTGCAGTTGATGACCGAAGGCGCCGCCCTCGATGTTTATGCCGCGGGTTTCCAGCGCTTTCAAAACGTCGATGCGCATGCCAAACAGCGCCACCGTTCCGTTCACCAGCAGGAGTATCTTGTCCACGCCTTTGAGGAGCGCGGGCCGCTGGGTGATGGTGACGACGGTGATCTTTTGCTCCTTCGCATGCTGGAGGGCCCGAACGAGTGCAGCATCGCCTGCATTGTCGAGGTTCGAGTTGGGCTCATCCAGCACCACCAGATGGGGATCTCCGAAGAACGCGCGGGCGAGGGCGATACGTTGCTTCTGGCCGCCGGAAAGGGGGGAGCCATCGGCAGCGACCACCGTCTCATACCCATGCGGCAGGGTCGCGATCATCTCATGAACGTCGGCCAGCATCGCTGCGCGATAGACCTGCTCATCTTCGGCGTCCATCCTCATCCGGGCTATATTGGCCTTGATCGTGCCGGGGAAGAGTTGCACGTCCTGCGGCAAGTAGCCGATATTCTCGCCAAATTGGCGCTGGTCCCAGTTGCGCAAATCCATCAGGTCCAGTCTGACATTTCCCGAGGTTGGCAGGATCGATCCCACAAGCATCTTGCCCAGCGTGGTCTTTCCCGCGCCCGAGTTGCCGATAACCGCCAGAGAATCTCCAGGCTGCAGCGAGAATGAGATCCCGTTGAGCACGACACGCTTGGTCCCGTGTGGCACGTAAAGCAGCCGTTCGACGTCAAGGCGTCCTTCGGGCTTCGGCAAATTGAGACGTTCGAAATTGAAAGGCGAAGCCTTCAGCAAGGCCGCTATCCGGCCATAGGCGGCGCGTGACTGGCTGAATTGATTCCATCCCTCGATTGCGCCTTCAATCGGCGCGAGCGCGCGACCGGCGATGATCGATGAGGCGATCACCATGCCGCCGGTCAATTCGCCCTCAACCGCGAGATATGCACCCCAGCCTAGCATCGTAACCTGGGTTAAAAGCCGCGTACCCCTAGAAATCGCTGAAATCGCGATGTTCCTGTCCTGGGCAATGACTTGTGCTTTCAGGGAGGCGGCGGTGTCCTTTCCCCAGATCTGCACTGCTTCCGGTATCATTGCCAGCGCATTGATGATCTGCGAGTTGCGCGTCATCGAATCCAGGTGAAGATTGGCCTTCACCTGAGCCGTGTTTGCATCTGCGAAGGGTGTGGCTGTCATGCGCTGGTTTATCTGCGTGAGAATGAGAAGCAGGATCGCTGTCGTCACGACGATAAATCCGAGATGCGGATGAATGAGGAAAACAGCGAGAAGAAAAACAGGCGCGATCGGCGCATCAAGAAATGACAGCAGCGTTCTCGATACCAAAAAAGAGCGAACCTGCTGAAGATCGCCGAGGGTCTGGTACTCTCGACCATTGCTTTGCAGCGAAGCGCGGGCCGCAGCGCTCAGGATCGGCGCGCCAAGTTGGGCGGCAAACTCCACGGCCGTACGCATCAGGACGAAGCGCCGCAATGCGTCGAACATAGCTTGCAAAATGATCGCGCCGACGATCACGACCGTCAGCATGATCAAAGTGTCGATCGACCGGCTTGTCAGAACGCGATCGGAAATCTGGAACAGATAGATCGGGATCGCCAGGACGAGCACATTGCTCGCGATCGTGAACAACATGACGATCATCAGGTTGTGCCGTACGGCATTGATGCCTGCCTTGAGACTGGCAGTGAAGTCGATCGGCCCCAGACGCTTGTGGAACGTGCCGCGTCCTTTGCCCGATCCTGTGCCGCGGCCACCCGAAAACGGCTTGCCAGCCAAAGGAGGACCGGCCGTAACGGGACCATAGTCGCCCTCAACGACCTTCATGCCATCGACTGCCCTGGCCTCTGGCACGCCGCGTGCCGACGACTCAGGCGAGGCCTTGCAAACCGGCTCAAAGGGCGCGTGGTCTGCTCCCTGAGGCGGCGCAAACGTGTTGCGGACCTTATATGACGGTTGTATCGGCTGGCCCGCCGCCGCGGATTGCTGGCGGGATATGTCTGCTTCTGGCGTAAGTCCGCCCATGCTGGCGTTCAGGCATTCCTCCACGGCACGCTCGAATTTTGCGCATGCTTCCCCCGTAGTGTCATATGCGCCCCGAGCGGTGCATGCGTCCTCAGTCTTGGCCTCTATCGGTCCGGTTGAGCCGGCAAGGCGATTGCGAATATCAAACATTCATCCCCCTAATGTCCAAGCACGCTGTTCACCCCGTCATCCAGGTGCGCATCGTATTCTGCTGCAATGTGAGGCTCGGGCACCGCCGCATCAGTCGGGTCCAACATTGAATCATCGAGGAAGAGCACGGCCTCGTTGACGAGTGCGTCCGCTTCGGGGCTGCCAAAGTCAGGACGGCGCGATATCAGCTCGGCTTGATAGAGTGTCTCCTGGGAATATTGATCGCCACCGACATAGGTCTTTCCGAAGGAATCGAGGTCGACGATGGCGGCATTGTTCATGAGCGCGTTGGAGCCCGTCGAGATCGACCATCCGGCATCGAGATGGGGGGCTATCGCATCCATCGCGAGTGCGATCTGATCACTGTCGCCCAGAATGTTTGTCTGCTGGATGGACTGAAGTTTGAGGAGGTCGCCCCTGACATGCAGGACTTGCAGTCCTTCCAGGCCTGTGAACGCGTCCTCCGAAAGCACCTTATGCGAAATATTCCTGCTGCCACCTGCCAGCGCGTTTGCGGCGTCCAGATACTGTTGCGGTAACGCATCGAACCGGTGCGGATCTCCGATATTGGCGATGTGGGCCTGGTTCCAGAGGAGGTTTGCGGACGAGGAGACAGCCTTTCCGGTGGTGTGGAAACCGGACGCGCCGCCCACGACGTCGTTGTCGAACAAGACATTCATTTGTTGAATGATGTTTGCATCATAGACCGACCCTCCAACGATAATCAGGTCGTAGGCAAAGCCCAGTTCGAAGATGGACGTGTGGTTCACGCCAAGATTGTCGCCGCTCACAACGCTTGTCGTGACGCCGGACGACGAGAGAATTCCGACATCGTTGTCGCTCATGAAGATGAACTGCTCCAGCCAGTTCACGATCATGAGGTCTCCCTCGATCTCCGTGATGGACCAGTATTGCGGATAGTCGCCGGCACTTGCCGGATCTGTATCTGGTTCCCTGGAGGCGTCCAAACGCTCGAACGTTGCGCTGTTGAACAGCTCGTTGGCGTCACCGGTCGTCGGTTCGCCGACCGCAGAGGTGATCGCATCGACGTCCCACAGCGCGTTGATCTGGACAATCGCATTCACCTCGACATGGTCACCGACGACTGCAGTCACTGTCCCGCCGGTCCAGAAGCTCTTCAAGACGGCGTCGTTGACCAGGGTGTTTCCGCCGGCCTCGACTTCG
This sequence comes from Pararhizobium sp. LjRoot255, assembly GCF_964252905.1. Lineage (NCBI taxonomy): Bacteria > Pseudomonadati > Pseudomonadota > Alphaproteobacteria > Hyphomicrobiales > Rhizobiaceae > Pararhizobium > Pararhizobium sp. LjRoot255. Next base: position 792,260 of record NZ_CAXUPQ020000002.1, on the reverse strand, counting down.
ACCGAGGATTCGATGGCGACTGTCCCGTCGCCCGTCGTCCAGGTGTTGGCGCCCGGATCGTCTTCGGATTCCTCCTCCTCGCCATCGAACGAGTGGTAGTCCTCAAGCTTGGGCGCCTCGGCAACCAGTTCACCGTTGACATACACGCCTTCGATGGTCTTCGCCGTAGTGAACACCTGCACGGCGTCGCCTGCACCGGGTTCGGCGGCGTCAAGCTGACTAACGGTTGTCTTGATGACCGCGATGATTTCCGCGCTCGAACCGGGTCGCTCCAGATCGCCGATGGGCGATAGCGAGGCTGCGGCTTCTGCGCCTTCGAGCAACTCGGAATTATCGATGGGGTCTGGGGAAAAGACGAGGCCGTGCCCGCCAACACTAAAATAATCATTGTCGGAAAGCGCGATGGCCTGATTGAGATGATTGACGACCGATCCGGGAGGCTCGATCTCCGGCGGAATAAATTTCGTCGTCCCGTGGGAGGTGGCGGCCTCATGTTTCGGCCAGTGGTACTCCGTATTGCCGGGGACGTTTCCATCAGCGCTTTGGGGAGGTGGTGTGCCCTGGAACCCCGTCGGCCGCGGATCGAGATGCCAAGGCTGAGGCTTAGGCGACCGGTAGTCGAGCCCGGGCTCGTAACCCAGCAACTCATAGGGCGCCGCGAAATCAGTTTCGATAACCGGAAGCGGATCAAGTTCAGCCTTGACCGGATTAAAGGAGAATTCGGGATACGCCTCCCGGAATCGAGCGTCTTCGACGCTGACATGGAAGACGCCAATGAAATGGGCGATCTCTTCGGTGATCTTGTCCAACATCGTCACGGCACGAGCTCCCCGGTCAGTCGCCGCCGCCACGAGTGGTCTGGCGGCATGAGGTAGCTGCGCAGGAAACCTGCGCAGCCGAGATTGCGTGTTTCACAATTGGTTGAGAGCCTGTCTGCTCTTATGCGTCATCGTCCCCATCTTCTCCAACCACCGAGCTGGTGAGGCTGCCACCGACCACGGTCATATCGATCGCGTTCTGTTGCAGGTTTGCACCCATCACGATTTCCTGGTTGAAGGCGTTGGTTTCGATGACGGCATCAGCTGTCGCCGAGCTCGTGCCGGTGACGAAACCGTCGTCACCATTGCCAGAGCCCCACGAACCACCGTCGCCAGCACCGCCATAGCCCGTTGTGGCCACTCCGCCGGCACCGCCGGCACCGCCGTCTCCGCCATAGGCCCAACCGCCGTAGCCGTCACCGCCAAAGCCGTCGGCCCATGCGCCGCTCAAAGCAGCGCCGCCGTCTCCGCCGCCAGCTTCTGCCCAACCGCCATAGACGTCGCCGCTCGTGGCGCTGCCACTGGCCGCATCGCCGCCGGTCCCGGCTCCACCATTGCCGCCGTCGCCGCCGGTGCCTGTGCCGTTACCAGTGCCGGTGCCCGTGCCGGTGCCGGTGCCAAGAGCGTCGCCACCGCGGCCGCCGTCACCGGCATCCGTAGCACCACCGCCAGCACCGCCTGCGCCGCCGTCGCCTGCACCACCGCCGGCACCTCCGGTGTTGCCACCGCCAGCACCGCCTGTGGCGTCGCCGCCATTATTGTCGACGATGACAGGATCAATCAGACCGAGAACAGCGCCAATGCCGGTGTTGGCTGCGCCGCCGGTGGCATCACCACCGTCTCCGGCGTCAGAAGCATCGCCGCCGTTGGCGTTTCCGCCGTCTCCACCGCCGGCGCCGTCGCCAGCCGTGTTGTTGCCGCCATTGCTGCTGTCACCGGCAAAGGCTAAGCCGGCACCGAGCCCGAGGCCAAGCCCCAGACCGACGCCAAGGCCTTCGGCTCCGTTTCCACCGCGGCCACCGTCACCGTTGCCGCCGTCGGCGCTGCCGCTCGATGCGGCGCCGCCAGTCGCTGAACCACCGTCGGCATGGCCGCCTTCACTGATTCCTCCTGCCGCCAGACTGACGGCCAGACCGCCACTGCCATTGCCACCGTCGCCGTTGCCGCCAGTGGCGTCACCGCCGCGTGCGCCATCGCCGCCATCGGCATCTGCGTCATTGCCGCCATCGCCGCCGGAGCCACCGCCGTTGATGCCGTCAGCAGCCGATGCCGATCCGCCATTGGCATTGTTGTTCAGCTCGAACGTGCCGTCATTGCTGACCTCGGCGCTGTTCAAATGATCGTTATCCTGCAAGTTGGCGACTTGGTTGATGACGTTTCCGACATCGTTGCCTTCGCCGTCCAGGGCGTCATTGAGAATATCGTCGAACCTGATGTTGAACACACCGTCGATGGAGCTGCCACCGCCTACATCGATATCGGCGAAGTCATCATCACTGGGCAGGTAGCCTTCTAACCCAACATCCACGGTAACCCCGACGTCGACGGTCGTGGTATTGACGTTTTCGTTGGTGTTCTCGCTGTCGTTGAAATTGGCATTGCCATTCAGGTTGCCGTTCCCGTTAAGATTGAGACTCCCGTTGAGATTGCCGTTTCCGTTAAGGTTGTAGTTTTCCGATTCACTGCTCTGGGATTGCCCCTGGCCCTGGCCCTGGCCCTGGCCCTGGCCTTGGCCTTGGCCCTGGTCCTGTGTCTGTTCCTGGTCGTCGTCGTAGAATTTCAGATCGTGGTTATTCCTGAACTTGTCCGACATTGTCGTGTCCTTGTCTGGATCCGCGACAGCTTGACCGTCATTCATCTTCTGTACGGTCTTGGCCACGCAGATGTTGAAGTTGAACTACTACTCAAAAAGCGGACGTGCATCGCAAGGCCGCTTACCTCTTCCATTGTCGTGATTGTTGATTGAATGGTCCTCCCAGAAATGTTGGTGAGAGGGCTCGTCTGATTAAGGCTCGCTACACTGAGCCGACGCATCCCCAAGCGGCCCTGTAGACGCAAGCCGCAACCCGAAGACTGGGGACATTGCCCGGAGAATGTAAGTTGATCTTTAGAGCTAGTACCCTCGCTACGCGTGGGTTCTAAGGGCGGGCGAGGCGCGTTAGTACTCCCTTACAGACGACCGCTTCTGCCCATCGGGAGCTGAGAGCCGGAGGTGGGGGATTAAGGAAGCGTTGTCGCCCGCCGGGTGCGGGCCAAGAGTGCGCAGGCGAGTGAAACCGCGTTTTCCTGATGGGATAAAGATACTTAAGTGTTTTGATGGATGGGGTTCCGTGCCGCGATACGTGTACGCAAGATCAGGGATCATGGGCATGGATTACCGTGCGACAGGTCTGGCACTGGCTTCAGTCAAGTATTTTCGGGCAAAGTGCCCCAAAAGAGGTAGATCCTGTCACTAGCCTGCCTCTTAGTGCTGATCTCTGCATCGGTCTCTCAGAGGGCGGGCGAACGCCGACTGGGTAGTTCCTTCGGTCTATTCCTAACCGAGGCTCTTTAGTTTACGGTTTTGAGACGGTGGATTGAGCACCCGCACTCTGTGATACCACATCCGGGGAGGCAAGCTAAATGATGCATACTGCGCCTCGCGTACTACACGTCAACGCGGATCGAATGGTGTCTTCGAGGGCAGAGCCTTATCAGCGCGCGCTTTTGTCATCCGGAGCGATGGCGGCTATCGAGCGGGAATTTCCTTGCCTGAGTGTGGAGCATGCCGCTCACTTGCCGGACGGCCGCCTTCATTCGAGCGACGGTCTGGTGCCAAGCGGCAATGCGTAAGTTCCAGGACATCCTGCTCCTGCTGGGGCAATTGAATTATACTTGGACAAATACTGAAAGCCTCCTGATTCATATGATCGCCGGGCTCGCCTTGTCTGACAAGGAGACGGCAATCGTCATCTTTCTCACGCTGAATACTCCTCGCGCGCGGATTGATCTCGTGGAGCGTCTGGCAAAGATGCAAAAAACGCCAGCTGGTTGCCGAAACGAGATCCTGGACGCGACAAGGCGCTTGTCCGAGGAGGCAAAACTCCGAAACAAGTATAATCACTGCATCTATTCATTTGATCCGGACAGCGGCCGGGGACTTACGCAGTCGATGCGGATTTTCGAGAGCAAGGACGAGATAAAATACGGCAAGATCGAAGAGCTTGATGATCAGGAGATCAACCGGATCAAGGCGAGCATAAAGTCGCTGATTGACATCAATCAGTGCTTTTGGAAAATTACTGAAAAATATGGGTTTCCCAAATAGAACATGTGCAAGAATGTGAATGAGCGAGCGCCCATGCCGCACGAGCATTGGCGACATTGAACCCTTCGCACGACCGACGCGGATCTGCGCCCCCGTCGGCCAGGTGAGGATGCGCGGCGATTGGGAGTCGGATCCTTGCGCAACGGGCGGAACAGCCGGCCATCTTTTCGAGGTCCCTTCACTCTTGAAACTTGACCATGCTCCCGCCCCCCGTCGCCTGATCGGTCGGAAAGACTTCGATCCGCGCGACATCGACGAAAATCGGAAGCTCGATGACGTTGGCGATGATGGCGGCGATATGATTAGGCTGAATGGGACGATAGCCATCATAGAGCAGCGCCTGCGCCTGCCGTCCGGCGATTGCGGTTCGGTAAAGGTCGGTCTGAACGCGGCCCGGAACAATCTCGCTTACGCGGACAGATGTTCCCAGAAGATCACAGCGCAGGTTGTCGCAAAAGAGGCTCAATCCCGCCTTGGACGGCCCATAGGCACCCATGGAAGGAAACGGGGCCAGGCCGCCGCTGGATCCCAGATAGACCAGGTGTCCGCGCTTTCTCTGCACCATTCCGGGAAGGAAAGCGCGCGTCAAATGCATCGGCGCCTTAAGGTTGATATCGATCATTGCGTCGATCTCGGACGGCTCGATCTCATGAAACGCAGCGCGCGTGGAGAGAATGCCGGCATTGTTGACGAGGATGTCGACATCAACACCCGAAAGCTGCTGGACGATGGCGGCCGTGTCGCGGACATCCGCCCGGACGGGTATTGCGCCACAAAGCTCGCTCAATTCCTGCAACGAAGCATCGTCCCTGCCGACAGCATGGACCGTCAGTCCCATTTCGCACAGCTTCACGACAGTGGCCCGGCCGATGCCACTGGTTGCGCCGGTTACGACGGCAACCCGGTAGGCAAGGGGCTCAGACATAGATATAGCCCCCGCTGATGACGACGTTCTCACCAGTTGCATAGGTGTTGCGGCTGCTCGCCATCATCACGATCCATTCGGCCATTTCGGCTGGCTCTGCCGCTCTGCCAAGCGCACTTGCCTTGGCAAGCTCGGGCAGAAAGCCGAGCTCCTTGGCCCTGTCGGTGGCAAAGCCAGCCGGCGCGACGGAGTTGACGAGGATCTGATCCGTCGCGCACTCCTGAGCGAAGGATTTGGTGAGGCTGACCACTGCTGCTTTCGTTGCCGCATAATGCGCATTCTGCGGATGTGCCTTGAAAGCATCCACCGAAGTGATGTTGACGATACGTCCGGTCACATCAGGCGCATTCACGAAATTGCGCATGTGAAGCACCGCAGCAACCATCATGTGGTATGTGCCCTTCACGTTCACCGCATTTTCCAAGTCCCACTCCGCGTCTGTAATCTCCAGGATCGCCTTGCGCGGATAGATAGCAGCACTGTTGATCAGCGAATGAACGCGACCAAGCTGATTTGCGACCTGCGCAAATGCGCCATGCGCGCTTTCCTTGACGGAAATATCGGCGCTGGCGACTGCCACCTCGGCGCCGATTGACTGAAGAGCCGTGGAAGCGTCTGCCAGAAGCTTTTCATTCTTGTCGATGAGGCCGATCCTGGAGGCGCCGCGCTCGACCATGATTTTGGCGGTTGCAAGGCCGAGGCCGGATGCTCCGCCGACGATAACGACAGTCTGTCCGTTCATTGTTCACCCTTCGCGCCTTGTGTTTCATTCATTTATTGGTATGTTATCACTTATATGCGAAGTAGCAAGCCGACGTATGTTTATGAAGTCATTTTTTGCGGGAGAGATGGATGATCCCGTATCTGGCCCTTGAGAGCAATACGCCGCAATCGACCACGGCTTCGAAAGATTGCGTCTCAGCGGCTATCTTGGCGACATCGAAGATTCCGTCGCCACAACTACCGTTTTTTCCATGCGGTCGTCGAACTGACGCGCAAATATGGCGGCGTATTGTGGGGCGGCTTCCTGAAAACTCTGGTTTGCGAAGACAGGCCGTCGCTTGCCCGAAAGTGGCATGATATGTGATAAGTGACGGTGAGACGGGCAGGCTAAAGGGATGGATCGAAAGTGGCATTGATAACCCAACGGGGCAATCTTGCGGAAATCGTGGTGGCAGAGCTCTCGGCGCGCATTGAGTCCGGTCTCTATGGGCCGGGTGACAAGCTGCCGTCGAGCGCCCAGCTTTGCGACGAGTTTGGCGTCAGCCGGACGGTCATCCGGGAAGCAGTTGCATCGTTGCGCGTTGCCGGCCGGGTGACCGCGCGGCAGGGTGCCGGCGTATTTGTCTCCGAAAAGGACACCAAGACGCTCAATTTCGAGATCAACCGGATCGACGATATTCGCTCGGCCATGCAGATCCTGGAATTGCGATTGGGTGTCGAACTGCAATCGGTCGCACTCGCAGCGGCGCGTCGAACCCCTGAAGCTTTGGCCGAAATCGCGCGTGCCTATGACTATCTTGAAAATCTGAACACGGATGATGCCGAAGTTGAAGCGCGCGCGGATTTCGACTTCCACCTGGCAATTGCCAAAGCGACCCGAAATCCGCATTTTCCGCAATTCCTTGAGGCGGTCATAGGGGAGATCAGCTTCGATCTCGTGCTCAAGCACCGTCAATCCTCAGGAGCCTACCAAACCTATCTCAAGAAGATCAACAAGGAGCACGCGGCCATTCTGGCGGCAATAACCCAGGGAGATGTCAAGGGCGCCAAGAATGCGCTGGCCCAGCATCTCGAAGAAAGCCTTGTGCGATACCGGGCCATGCTTGAAGAATCGTTGCCCGCTGAGATAGCCGATTGAAGGCCCGGCCAAATATGTCGCCGCATTTCGCCCACCGGCTGCCGATTCAAAGGCAGGGGCCATTGCGCCGGCAGGATTAAGATAGCAGGTATTTTCGCGGCACTTGCCGCTCGAACATGTCGCTGATGACTGGCAGTTGTTTCTGGCGGTCGCATTCACAACGAGGCGACCGCCGCTTTCTGCTCGCAATTTATTTGCCGCTGGCCAACGCGTGCTCGCGGATCTGGCTGAGACTCATTTTCGCGGTCAGTGCTTCCGGATCGATGCGAATCTCGATGAGCGCCGGTTTTCCGGAACTCTCGGCCCTTTCGAACGCACAAGCGAATTCTCCGGTGGTTTCGACAACTTCGCCGTGAAGGCCATAGGCACGTGCAAGAGCCGCAAAATCGGGGTTGGTCAGCTCCGTACCGGACACTCGGCCCGGATAAGTCCGCTCCTGGTGCATGCGGATCGTGCCATACATGCCGTTGTTGATCACCAGAAAGATGACGCGCGCATCATATTGCATGGCGGTTGCCAGTTCCTGACCGTTCATCAGGAAGCAGCCGTCGCCGGCAAAGGCAACCACCGTGCGCTCCCGGTTAGTAAGCTTTGCCGCGATCGCAGCAGGCACCCCATACCCCATGGAGCCGTTGGTGGGGCCGAGCTGGGTGCGGAACTTGCGGTATTGATAGAAGCGATGCGCCCACGCGGAGTAGTTGCCGGCGCCGGTTGTCAGGATTGCGTCCGGGCGCAGATGTCCGCGCAGCCACGTCATGATGTCGCCCATCTGAACCGCACCTGGCGTCTGGGGATGGACCAGATTTTCGCGATAGTCCGCATTTGTCTGCCTGGTCCACGCCGCCCAGCGCGGATGGGCAATGGGAGCAAGCCCCTTCGCCTGCCGGGCAAAGGCCGTGACGCTGGCGTTGATTGGCAGTGTTGCGTGATAGACGCGACCGAGTTCCTCGGCGCCCGCGTGAACATGCACAAGCGTCTGTTTCGGCACGGGGATATCGATGAGGCTGTAACCACCCGTCGTCATCTCGCCGAGTCTTGCCCCAATGACAATCAACAGATCGGAATTCCCGATGTGCTGGATGAGCTTCGGTCCTGCAGCAAGGCCGAGATCGCCCGCATAATTGGCATGGGTATTGTCGAACAGATCCTGACAGCGGAAAGAGGCTGCGACGGGGAGCGACATGGCTTCGCTGAACGCGCGAATGTCGGCCACTGCCTGGGACGACCATGTGCCACCGCCCAGGATCATCATCGGCCGCTCGGCGGCTTCGAGCCGGGACCTTAGTTCCTGCAACTGTTCTTCGCCGGCATGCATTTCGACCTTCTTGTATGCGGGGGCGTCCTGCACTTCCACGCGATCGGTCAGCATGTCTTCCGGCAGGGCAACGACGACGGGTCCCGGCCGGCCATTGACGGCGCGGTGAAAAGCCTGGCCGATCAGTTCGGGGATACGGGATGCGTCATCGATCTGGACGACCCATTTGGCCATCTGGCCAAACATGCGGCGGTAGTCGACTTCCTGAAAGGCCTCCCGTTCCACCTGGTCGCGGGCTACTTGCCCAATGAACAGGATCATCGGTGTCGAATCCTGGAACGCCGTATGCACGCCGACGGATGCGTTCGTCGCGCCGGGCCCGCGTGTCACGAAACAGATGCCCGGCTTGCCCGTCATTTTGCCGTAGGCTTCCGCCATATAGGCAGCGCCACCTTCCTGACGGCAGACGATCAGTTCGATGTCATCCCTGGCATCATGAAGGGCGTCGAGGGCCGCGAGGTAGCTCTCGCCCGGAACGCAGAATGCGCGCTCGACACCATGGATGCGCAATGCGTCGATCAGTACCTGACCGCCATTGCGGCCTTTGGAACCGTTTGTCATGTCTCCGTCCCCAATTTCGTTGTGTTTCAGATGACCGAGTCTTCGAGGAACGGCCTGTTTGCGATAACGCGCTCATACCCGAATGGCGTGAGGTCCAACGTGCGGAATTGGCCGTAGGTCACGAGCTCGCTGAGCGCACGGCCCATTGCCGGCGATTGCTGCAGGCCGTGACCACTGAAGCCGTTTGCGAACAGGAAATTGCCAACGTCGGGATGCGGGCCCAGAATGACATTATGGTCCAGCGTGCAGAAGTCGTAATGGCCGGCCCAGGCGTTGGCCACTTTCAGAGCTTCGAAGGCGGGTACGCGCTCGGCCAGCACGGGCCAGATCTCCTCTTCGAATTCGTCATGCATGATGTCGAAATCATCAGGATCAACTGCCGGATCGTTCTTCGGATAGGTCCCCATCAGGTAGAACTGCCCTTCGGGACGGAAGAAAACGCCGCTGGGGTCGATCGTCAAAGGGACGACGCCTTCGAGCGGGGTCGGGCAGGAGACGACGAAAAGGCTGCGGCGGCGCGGTTCAACCGGAATATCAAGACCCGCCATCCTGGCGACCTGCGCGCCCCGCGTGCCGGCGGCATTGATAAAGGTGCCGCAGGAAATCGTCTGTCCGCCCTTGGTGGTGACCGAAACGATCCGGCCGCCTTCCCGATTGAGACCGATGACGTCGTCCTCGATATATTCGGCACCGAGCGAGCGAGCCTTCTTGCGGAAACCCTGCATCAAGCCGGTGTTGTCGAACCAGCCTTCACCTCTCTCACCATAGCTCGCAAGTGTCAGCCCATCGGTATTCAGCCAGGGAAAACGCCGCTTCATCTCGTCAGGTTCAACGAGCGAAATCTCCGCGCCACACGAGGTCTGCGTGATGTGGTTACGCCTCAAAACCTCGCGGCCCGCGACATCGCCTGCCAGGAAAAGATATCCATTTTCCTTGAAGCCGAGATCGACATTTTCGCCATCGACGCTGACATGCTTGTCGAAATCGCGGATGAAATCCGATCCGAACTGGGAAATCCTGACATTGATCGCATTGGAGAACTGATGCCGGATCGAACTGGAGGAGAGCGCCGTTGCCGAGCGGGCATAGCTCCAATCGCGTTCGATCACGAGGATCGACCCTTTGAAGTCCGGGTTTGTGGCCAGAAAATACGCGGTTGCGCTACCGATGACCGCGCCACCGACGATGACGACGTCATATGCGGTTTTCAAGGCTGGCATGACAGACCTACTTATCCTTTTGATCTTCGAAATGGCCGGCAGCCGTAAAACTTCCGCCCTGGTAGCGCACCGCGGGATCGTTCGGGTCACCCTGGCTTGTCGCGGCGAAGACCTTGTCGCGATAATCGTCGGCACTGTCCTGCGGCTTGTAACCAAGGACGGCCGCCGTTCGATTGTCCCAGAATGCTTCGCTGTTGTTGGACATGCCATAGGCGACCATGAAACCAACGCGCGGTGCCGACAGGCTCTTCTCGACGAGCTGGCGGCAGTCGCGATAAGACAGCCATGTGATCAGGTGGCGGCGATCGGTCGGTTCGGGGAAGCTCGAACCGATGCGCAGGCTGACGGTTTCGATACCGAATTTGTCGAAGTAGTATCGCGCAAGATTTTCCGCAAACGTCTTCGATACGCCGTACAGGCTGTCCGGCCGCGTCGGAACGTTGCCATCGATCGTCTGCGTGCGCTCGTAAAAACCGATCGCATGGACAGAGCTGGCGTAGACAATACGTTTGACGCCATGCTGTCGGGCTGCCTCGTAAATATTATAGCTTCCGACGATATTGGCATTCAGAATGGTTTCCCAGGGCCCTTCAAGGGCCTGTCCGCCCATGTGGACAATTGCGTTGCAGCCTTTCACCGCGGCCGAAACGGCATCGAAGTCTGCAAGATCGGCAGGCGCGTCTTCCTCATGCGCGGCGAGGTTTTCGCAAGGCTGTCGCGCCGAGAGGCGAACGATCTTGCCGAGCTTTGTGCCCGATTTGCGCAACTCCGTGCCAAGTGCGCCGGCTGCGCCGGTGAGCAAAGTGCGTTGGTAATCAGTCATGATATTTCCCTCAAGCTCGAATTAGCAGAGTGCGGCGAGAGCCGTTCCGATGCGCTCGATTGCGATGGACAGGTTCTCGCGCGAGGTTGCGAAGGACAAGCGGATATAGGGTTCGATGCCGAAGGCAGCGCCCGGAACCGTGGCGACCTTTCCTTCCGAAAGGAGGTAGGCGGCCAAATCCGTATCGTTGGTAATGCGCGTGCCGCTTTTGGTAGAGCGGCCGATGTAAGGTTCGCATTTCGGGAAGAGATAGAACGCACCTTCCGGTGCGCGGACTTCAAGACCGGGTATCTCGGAGAACCCGCGTGCCACCAAAGCTCCGCGTGCCTTGTATTCCGAAACGGCAGCCGTCACGAATTCCTGCGGGCCGTTGAGGGCGGCGGCGGCGGCGATCTGCGAGATGGACGAGGGGCATGTCGTGCTTTGCGACTGCATCTTGTTCAGAACCTTCGTCAGCCTCTTCGGCCCCGCCGCATAGCCGAGCCGCCATCCCGTCATTGCATAGGCCTTCGAAACACCATTGATGATCAGCGTGCGATCGCGCAATTGCGGGCAGGCGATGGCGAAGGATGTGAACGGCACATCGCCGCAAACGATATGCTCGTAGATTTCGTCCGACATGACGGAAACCTGCGGATGGCGTTCCAGCACCGCTCCGAGCGCGGCGAGTTCGTCATGGGTGTAGATCGCGCCGGTCGGGTTCGAGGGCGAGTTGAACAGGAACCAGCGCGTCTTATCGGTGATGGCCTGCTCCAGCCGTTCCGGGGTCAGCTTGAAATCGTCCTCCACGCCGCAGGCAACGATCTTCGGGGTGCCGCCGTGGAGGATGACGATATCGGTGTAGGACACCCAGTAAGGTGCCGGAACAATGACCTCGTCGCCCGGTTCGAGCGTCCCGAGAAAGGCGTTGAACAGGATTTGCTTGGCGCCATTGCCGATGGAGATTTCATCCATGGCGTAGTCGAGACCGTTTTCGCGCTTGAATTTTGCGACGATCGCGGCGCGCAGCTCCTCCATGCCATCCGGGCTTGTGTAGCGGGTTTTTCCGTCGCGCATCGCTGCGATCGCGGCCTCGACGATGAAGTCGGGCGTATTGAAATCCGGTTCGCCCAGGGAGAGATCGACGACAAGCTCTCCGTTAGCGCGCATGGATTTCGCAGCCATGGAAACAGCCATGGAAGGCGATGATTTGATACTGCGCGCTCGCTTGCTCTCGAAGTTCATGATGTTCATCGTTTCCCCCTTCTCAATTATGCCGGCCGTAATCGGCCGCAGCCTGATCCTCGGTGATGTACCCATTGAGGATATCGTCATCGACCAGGTCTGACGGACGGTTGGATGGGTTTCCGTAGCCGCCGCCGCCGGGAAGCTGAAGGATGAGTTTCTTGCCGTCCGGGACGACCTGCAGCCCCTTTCCGCGCAACGGAGTGCCGTCGTCGAGCGAGACCGAGCCAGCCGCTCCATCGTGGCCACCGTCGCGGCCGCGTGCCGGATGCCCGAGCCGATCGAACATCGCTGAAAAGCGGAACATGTAGCCCTCCGCTGCAGCGATCTCGATTGTCTGCCCAAGGCCGCCGCGCTGCTCCCCGGCGCCGCCCGAGCCTTCGCGCAATTCCTTGCGCCAGACAATGACCGGGCCGACGTTTTCCGTCGCTTCGATCGGCATCGTGTGGACGCCGCTCGGGAAGGCTGTTGCATTGAGCCCGTCGAGGGTAGGGCGCGCCCCGGTTCCACCGGAATTGAACATGAGAATTTCGGCGCCCTTGCCGCCGATCTGATCGCTGACCGGACGAACGCTCATATGCAGGTTCCAAAGTGCGCTTGCCCCTTCCGCCGGCACCTTGCCGGGCAGTGCCTGATGGAGCGCACCGAGAACGAGATCCGGAACGAAATGCCCGAGAACATGGCGGACTGCGACCGGAGCAGGGCGTTTTGCATTTAGAATGCAACCTTCCGGCGCAACGACGTCGAATGGGGCGAGCGAGGCGGCATTGTTGGGAATTTCGGCGGCGACGACGCACTTGATGCCGTAGCAGGCATAGGCCTTCGCATAAACGAGCGGCACGTTGATGCCGAACTTGCTCATGCCGGACGTTCCCGCAAAATCGACCAGAACCCCTTCGGGGCCGATGGTGAGCCTTGCAGCGAGAGTAACGGGTTCGTCGTAACCGTCGAGATCGAGGCTGTAGGACCAGCTTCCATGAGGAAGGCTGCGAAGACGCTCCAGCGTGGCTTCCCGACTATGCTTCAGTATGAAGGAGCCGATCACCTCGAGGTCATCGAGATTGAACTCCGTCAGCATATCGATCAGTCGCCGATGCCCGGTCTCGTTGCATGCCGCGAGCGCGTAGAAATCGCCAATGACCTTGTCGCTCTCGCGAACATTGTTGCGGACGATGTTCAACAGCGTGCGGTCCACCTGGCCGCGCTCGAAGAACTTCATGATCGGAATGAACAGACCTTCTTCATAGACTTCACGCGCATCGGGACCAAACCCGCGACCGCCGATATCGACGACGTGGGCTGTCGAGGCGAAGTAGCCGACAAGCTTGCCGTGATGGAAGGACGGCGTGACGATGGTAATGTCATGAAGGTGTCCGGTCCCCTTCCAGGGATCATTGGTGATATAGACGTCGCCTTCGAAGATGCTCTCCGGCCCGATATCCTTGATGAAATGGGCGACGGATTCAGCCATCGCGTTGACATGACCCGGCGTGCCGGTCACCGCCTGCGCCAGCATTTGCCCTTGCAGGTCGAAGATGCCTGCCGAAAGGTCGCCGGCCTCGCGTACGCTTGTCGAGAAGGCTGTGCGAATGAGAGTTTGGGCCTGTTCCTCGACGACGGAGATCAGGCGGTTCCACATGACCTGCATGTGGATGTCGATAAGGGATTCGCTCATGGTCGTGGCCCTTTCAACGGCGGGTGATGAGAAGGCAGCCGTCAGTCTGGACGGTGGCGGTGAAGGAGGAGGTCAGAACCGTCGACGTTTCGCGCTCGACGATCACCGCGGGACCATTGACGATATCGCCGGGTGACAAGCCTTCGCGCTCGTGGATTCCTGCATCCACAAATGATCTGCTACCGGCGTCAAACAGGCGACGGCGCGTTGGCGGCTCTATCGTGCGACATCCTTCGACTGCAACGACGCGAGCGACATCTGGAAGCGGCGAGCTGGCTTTCACCGACCAGCTGACAATCTCGATTTCGAGGCCGTCGATCGCCCGGCCGAAAAAGCGCTCGTACTCAGCCAAAAACAGATCACGGATACGGTCGGCGCTGGCGTTATCGAAACCATGGAAGGGAAGGGCGACAGGAATATCCCAACCCTGTCCCGCATATCGCATGAAGACAGTGCGATCGATGATCGGATTTTCCGTATCAATGCCGCCAGCCACGAAACTCAAGGCCTCGTCTTGCATGGCGATCATCAACCGGTTTGCGCCGGCGCTATCGAAGCGCGACAGATTGAAAACCGCACTGCGCACGGATTCATATCCGAACGGTGCCCTGAGAAAGCCAATTGCAGAACCGACGCCGGCCCCGGGCGGAACGAGGAACGTGGAGATTCCCATTTTTTCGCAGAGGCGGGCGGCATGAAGCGGCCCGGCGCCACCGAAGGTGATCATCGTGAAATCGGAGATGTTCTTGCCGTTTTCGACAGTGTGAACCCGGCCTGCATTCGCCATGTTTTCATCGACCATCTCGCACGTGCCATAGGCCGCGCCGTCGGCGTCCAACTTGAGGCTCGCTCCGATCTCGCGCTGCATGGCGTCGCGCGCGGCTGCGATAGAGAGCGGGATTGCACCGCCGGCAAAATTGTCCGGATCGAGCTTGCCCAGAATGAGGTCAGCGTCGGTTACGGTCGGATTGCGGCCGCCGCGCTGGTAACAGGCGGGACCGGGTTCGGATGCGGCGCTGTGCGGACCAACCCGGATTTGCCGCATCGCATCGATGCCGGCAATCGAACCGCCGCCCGCTCCGATCTCCACCATCTCCACGACGGGAATGGAGATCGGCATCCCGCTTCCCTTTCGGAAGCGATAGGTGCGGGCTACCTCGAACGTCTTTGCGGTCTTGGGAACCTGATTCTCAATCAGACAGATCTTTGCAGTCGTCCCGCCCATGTCAAACGAGAGCACAGTGTCGAGACCATAACGTCGCGCGATGTCCGCTGCGAAGATCGCACCGCCGGCAGGACCGGACTCCACCAATCTCACCGGAAACTCGGCCGCACTTTTCACGGAGACGATACCACCGCCAGAATGGATCATATAAACCGGGCAACCAACGCCAATCTCCTTTAACGACACCACAAGCCGGTCGAGATAGGATTTGATGGCCGGTTTTACATAAGCGTTGGCGCAGACCGTATTGAACCGCTCGAATTCGCGCATCTGCGGCGACACCTCAGAGGAAATCGAAACGGAAAGATGAGGCAGGCGGGACAACAACGCCGAGCGCACCTGCACCTCATGTGCGCCATTCACATAGGCATGAATGAAGCCGATCGCCACGCTCTCATAGCCGCCTGCTTCAATACTGTCGATCATGGACCCAAGCGTTACCTCGTCCAACGGAAGCAGCGTCTTGCCCGCCGCGTCAATCCGCTCCCGAACAGTGAAGCGATCGGCACGCCCAATAAGTGCCGGCGGCAGTGAAATGTTGAGGTCGTACTGTTCAAACCGGTTTTCGGTCCGCATTTCCAGAACATCACGAAAACCTTCGGTCGTGACAAAGGCGGTCTTGGCGCCCCGCCGCTCGATCAGCGCGTTTGTCGCAAGTGTCGTACCGTGGATGAGAATGTCGATGTCTGAGAGCTTTATCCTGGCCATTTCGGCGACGGATTTTACGCCCTTGAGGATCGCCCGCTCGGGGGCGGCGTAGTCTGTCAGAACCTTGGTTGAATGGAGCACCCCATCGAGATCAAGTGCGATGTCTGTAAATGTTCCGCCGATATCGACGCCGACGCGGCAGTTTCGAGGCGCGCTCGTCACCATTTCATTCCCCATTTTTGTTCCGCTGCGTTTCTCGTCCGTTTTCCTGCGTTTCTCCAGCGATTGCCACAGGTCCTGCGCAAGAGAAGGAGAAATATTTCCGCTCGACGAAGATTGCATATGTCACTTAACATACAAGTGTCAACATGAGAGTGCTCGTTTCAAATCGATGAACCCGAGCCAGGAGGAGGCGGAGGAAGACCGGTTCACGGCACCATCAGGCCGTTCATGCCGCCGAAGAGAAGCGCCGATCTTCCAGGTCGCCGATTACGGCCTCGTCGACGATCTGTTCGATATCCTGCCGGAACTCGAAAAGGGGACTGGCCCATCGCCGTGACCGTGCCAATAGGCGACCACCAGCTGTTCGCTTTTGGTGAACGCCCGCTCGGTACGCAAATAGGCGCGAATTTTCTTCGCCAGCCCGGCTTCGCACCCCACCCAGGCGAACCGTGACTCCCCCGGGGCCGGAAAATCAGCGCTTTCGACGGCATCCAGCAGGTTGCGTCGGCAAGCGGCTGCGCCATTCTCCCGATAAAGCCACTCAATTGCAAAGCCCGGCGGGGCCGCAAGCGCCTGCCGCTCCGTTTCGCTGGCAACCTCGATAGCGGCAATTCCCCGCGCCGTTGCCGGCAGGCTTTCGAGGATACGGGCAATGGCTGGCAGGGCGGTCTCGTCACCGGCGAGCAGATACCAGTTGGCCTTGCCGATGCCGCCGCCGCCCGGTCCCGCCGCGCCGGCCGGGTCGCCGGGCCGCGCCTGCCGCGCCCAGCACGCGCCGGGGCCACTCGAACCATGCAGAAAGAAATCGACGTCGATGGTGCTGCGCGCCCGGTCGATGGAACGCACCGTGTAGCGCCTCCAGACCGGGGCGAACTGCGAGGCTTCCGAACCGGAAAAATCGAGCTGGCGCCGCTGCTGCGCAGCAACCTCGTCGAGGTTGATCAATATCTGCAGGTGCAGCGCGCTCAGCGTATCGAAACGCTTGATGCCGTTGCCCTTGAAGGTGATCCGCCGCATCCGTGGGGTTATATCCCTGACGGCAACGACTGCGAGCGTACAGAAGCTGGGAGGGAGGCGGAGATTGCGGCTCTCTTCGTTCCATTCGATGCGCGGCGCCGGATGCCCCGCTAACTCCGAAAATTCGGCCTGCAGCCACATTTTGACGAAGTAGAACGATTCAAGATCGGCGGCAGCGGCCTCAACCGACACATGGCGACCGTCCTGACTGAGCGAGCCGGCAACCTCCGGCAAGATCACAGTAAAAACGCCATCGTCTTCCTGCACGTCCATGCCGTGCTCGCGCAAGTGATCGCAAAGGCGGCGAAGACAGTTTTCCGGGTCGGGAATTTCCATGCGTGCCCGCAAGGTATAGGGCAACGCACGATTGGCCGAAAGCTCAAGCGGGCTCATCGCTCTACCTCTGTACCGGGCTCCATCCCAGGATGCCATAGCCGCTCTGAAAAGAAGCGCTGGCGGGAAATCGACACGATCGCGGCCCGCTTGCTGGGGAAATCGACGGTTTTGATATGGGAAAAACCCGATCTCTGCAGGTTGCGCAACTGGCGATAGTGATCGGCCTGCGGCTCCTGGACGATGCGTTCGGTGCGAGCCTCGTCGAGGAACATCAGATGCAGCAGCGACGGCAGCCAGGCCGTGAACCATCGGCGCCCGCGAAAGGCGTCCTCTCCAACGATCACGTGACAACCGCGGTCGTAGTCACCGGCATCGCAGAAAGTGCCGATCAGGTCCTCCTTCGCCCAGTAGATCTCGAAGTAGGAAAAGGCCTTTCCGTCGAACCGGCCGATCAGCGGGATGATGTGCGGATCGGCGAGCATACCCTCCAGATAACGCCGGTGGCGGGCTTCGTCCCCGGCTTCACGCCAAAATTCATTGACCCGTGGATCGTTCATCCAGCGATGGATATCCGGCAGGTCGTCGAGCGTTGCGGCATCGAAAGCAAGCGTTCCGCGGAGCCAGGGAACGAAGCGGGCATAGAGCCGCCCAGTCGGCTTGGGCGGCCTTGCGGGATATGCCGTCCTGCCGTCATGAACCTCATGGCGCGGATAGGCCGGCGAGGGGGAGCGCATCCAAAAGTCCGGTATCTGCCAGACCATATCGGCGCTCACCATTGGCAGTGCGGTGAGGCTCCTTCCCGGAACGGCGAGGCCGCGTCGTAAAAGCTCCGGCAGAAAGCCCGCCCATCCATCACCGGCCAGGGACACCGAGGCAATATCGCGCTGGGTGGCAAAAAGATACTCGAACGCCGAACAAGCCAACCGGACCCCCTGTGGGCCAGACGGCGGCAGGACGGCAACCTCGAGGGTCGCCGCGGCTGCCCGCGACAACAGGAAGACCGCATGATTGGCCTCGCCGGACGAGACCGACAGAGCCGATCCGGTTTGCCTGACCTCGATCGCCCCCGCTTCGGAAAGCACGGCGGATCGATGGACAAGACCATCGCCAGCGGCGGTTTTGTTCCCCACGATATTCACAGGCGAGCTCCACTGCCTTTGATGCGATCCCTCACATCAAAAGACTTTCGTCAGCGAGACTGCGAATGTGCGCCCGCGTCCCTTATAGTCGAACACCGTTTCGTCGGCGAGCGCACCGTAAAGCGCCTTGGCGCGCGAACCCCAGACGGTCGTATAGTCTGTGTCGAAGACGTTATGGATGCCGAAGTTCAAAGTCGTGTCCTTATCTTCGAACGCGTAGCCTCCCGTCAGGTCGAACAATGTGTAGCCATCGATCTTGAACGCATCGGCATCAGTCAGTTCGAACACGTGCTGGCCCGAGAATTTCAGGTTGAGAGCGTCACCGGTCCAGCCGACATAACCACCGAGCTTGGAAACGCTGGCGCTGCCGACCGTGTCCTTCTCCCAACCGTCGTCGCCCTTCAGCTCGGTTTTCACCCACTGGCCCAAGACGCCGACGTCGAATCCGTAGTCGAGTTTCGCACCGGCCTTTCCTTCGATGCCGTAGACACGCCGGTCCTGATCCACGACCTCCACCGCAAGCGTCGAACGGTTGAGGTTGATGGAGCGATCTGAGAGCGAATAATAGGCTGCCGTCTCGAAATTGTAGGTGCCGTCATCCAGCCTGTAGCCGATTTCGAACGAGTTGGTCTTGATCGCCTCCAGGGCCGAATCTGCGACGTTGACGCTATCGAGCAGCGAATAGTGACCGCCCGACAGCGAATAAAGGCCGATGCCGTAATACTTGGCCGGGTCGGGCAGTTCGAAGCCCTGACTGAAGTTGGTGTAGACCTGCTGCGTATCGGTCAGCTGATAGATCGCACCTGCATTGAAAAGCGCCGCATCGTAATCCACCTCGCCACCGGGAATGACGTCGGCGGACGTCGCCGCCCCCCGAAGAATGGCAACCTGCTGGGCGGCTCCGACGAAATCGGAGACCTTGGTGTTGACGAACTGGTAACGCACGCCGCCGTTCAGCGTCAGCTTGTCGGTGACTTCGTAGGACGCCTCGACAAAGCCGGCGACGGTAGAGACGTCGATTCCCGGATAAAGGCCCGTCGTGCCGATCGTCTCGAAATTCAGGCCGCCCGTTGTCGCTGCCAGCAGCATGTCGAAGACATTCTGATGCGATGAGAAGGAATCACGGTCGGCATCGATGCCATAGGTGATCTTCAGATTATCGGTCGGCTCGGCAACCAGGGCGGCATTTATGCCGTAGTAGTCCGTATCCTGCGAACTGCCGGCAAAATAGCTGCCTGACGGGAACGGGCTGAACTGCAGCCGCTCGCTTCGATAGGAACCCTGCAACAGAAGCTGCTGACCGAAGATATCGTCATCGGTATAGGTAACATTGAACATGGAGCGGCGGGTGCGCGGATTGAAATCCGACTTGTAGCCGCTGCGCGTCTCGAACAGGCTTGGGTCGGCCAGTGCGGCAAAGAACGGGCCGTAGTAGAGGCCGTAGTCAGACTCCTGCTTGCTGTCGAAAAATTGCCCGGAGAGTTCGAGCCGGCGGCCGTTGTCGATCTGGTAGCCGACAGACCCCATGATATCGATCCGGTCGTTGAAGGCCGTCGAGGTTTGCGTGATATCCGGGATGAGGACGGTGCCGGTACCGTCGTAAAAGGCGCCGGACTTGCTGCCCGCAACGGAAAAACGCGCGTCCCAGTTGTCGCTGTTATAGGTAACGGCGCCGGCTGCGTTGCGATCAAAGTCCTTGCTTCCGGAAAAACCGCTGCCCATGCCGCCGGTTACTTCGGCATGCATGCCAGGCTCGGCATTCTTGCCCTTCTTCGTGATGATGTTGATGATACCGCCGGTGGCGTTGCCGCCGTAGAGCGCGGTTGCACCCGAAAGAACCTCGACCCGTTCGATGTTGAAAGGATCGATGGAATCGAACTGCCGGCTGAGCGAGCGGGCGGAATTCATCGACACGCCGTCTATGAGGACGAGTGCTGTACGGCCGCGCAGGTTCTGGCCATAGGAGGTGCGGGCACCCACGCTTGCCGGATCGAAGCTCGGTATCGTTTCGCCGAGAATCTGCTGCAGCGTCTTTCCAGAACGCGCCTGGGACTGGATTTCCTGGGATTCGACGACGTAGATCGTTCGCGCAGTCTCCGAAATCTGCTGCGGCGACCGACCGCCGGTCACCACGATCGCATCGAGCGTCGTCGACGTGTCCTGGCTTGTTATTGCTGTGTCCGCCGCCTGATCCGTATCCTGGGCAACCACGCCGGTGCCGGCCATTGCAGCCGCCATTGTTACCAGCCACACCCCACCATGAAATTTTCTGCCCATAACGTCCCCTGTGCACCGAAAAACGACCCGCCCGCTTGATCCCCGGAAGCGAATTGGTAATACAAGACTATTTAAGTCATGTTTATGGGATCCGATGTATCCCCGCTTGGATTGAGGCGAACCGGACTAGGACGGACGCGAACTTCAACAAGAAAGGCCGTGCACGGCATGGAAACCATCCGACCGCTGAAATTCGGCACTCTGTCGCTCCCTGACAGCGAAAGCAGGATCGTATGCCGCAGCATTCTTCTCGATATGCTTGGCGACGCGAAGATTGCCGTCGAAGACGGCGATCTGGCTGGCGTGACAGGGCTGTTCTGGAAATATGTGTCGCTGTCGCTTGCGACGCTCTATTTCCCGAAAGTCTCACTTCGCCTGACCACCAACGGCCTCACGGATTCGGGTATCGTCATTGTCCGCGCAATGGACGGGCCGCTGTTCGTTCACCGCCGCCGTCGCAAGATTGATGTCGCGCGCTCGGATGTTATCTTTCTGCCTGCGGACGGGCCTTCTGAAATCACTCTGCCGGAGGGCGGACGCTTCGACTGCGCGCATCTTCCGGCTTACGCGCTTGCTTCCGTGCGTGAACTTCTGGCACCCCTGATGATGCAGCCGCTTGCGGCCGACTGCCTTCCGCTGCAATTGCTGACCAGCTATGCCGGCTACCTTCTGCGGCAGGAGTATCAGAGCGAACAGGATGCAGGCATGATGGTCGCACACTTCTACGACCTGCTGCCGGTTCTCGCCCAGCATGCCGGCAGCACCGGTGCGCCGGATACCCCGCAGAATCGCATTGTCTCCATCAAGGCATATATCGAACGGCAGCTTGCCAACGGATCGTTCTCGCTCACGGATGTCGCGGATAATGAGGGCATCACGCCGCGCGCGATCCAGAAATTTTTCAGCCGGGAGGGAACGACCTTTTCCCGCTATGTGCTTGGAAGGCGGCTGTCGCTTGCCAAGGGCTTTATACTGGCGGAGGGACCATCCATGCCGATCAGCCAAATCGCCTACAATGTCGGCTTCAACGACCTCTCCTATTTCAATCGCACCTTCCGAAGCCGCTACGGCGTGCGGCCATCCGATCTGCGCCGTCTCGCCAGTGCTGGAACCGACTGACGGCATCCATGACCAGTGCGTGCAAATTCGAAAAGCCGCCCGAGAAACAAGGGCGGCTCTTCCGTTGAAGCGGATGACTTGCGCGGTGCTAAAGCTGCCTCAGGCGGCGTCGCTGCGCCTTTCGAAGGCGACCAGCGGATTGTCTACCATGCCCTGGAAATCCGGCACCGGACGTTCGTCGTCGTCGGCGTAGCCGTGCGTGAACAGGCGGACGCGATTCAGGCACAGGCGGGGATATTCATCGCCGAACAGGTCGAATATCGCAAAGCGCGATGCCATGTCCGGGAACCGCGCCTGGTAGCGCAGGACACTTTCGCGCGCGAGCGCCCAGAAGGCGCTTTCGGAAACGCCGGATCGCTGGTCGAACAGCACGGACATATAGCGGAAGACGCAGATGAACAGCGTCGTCTGGATAAAATGGATGAGGAAATCGGCAGGCAGGCAAAGCAGAACGGACCGGACCTCTTCAGGCAGGCTGGCGCTCTCGGGAAATTCCTCGTCGCATACGATGACGTCGTCAATGAAATCGCGAAGGGCGAGCCGTGCGGGGCGTCCGTCCTTCACGATGAGCGTCGCATTCTGGCCGTGCGCCGAGAAGGCGAGGCCATGTTTTGCCAGGAGGTGGAAAACGGGCGGGATGACAACGTCGAAGAACAGAGCCAGCCATTCGGGCACGGATATGCCCGCCTTTTCGGCCAGCGCCTGCACGACCGGCTTGCCATCGGTCCCCGCATGCAGCAGAGCCGCGAGCGGAACACCGGTTTCCCCCGGCTTCAGATGCCCGGCAAGGCTGTCGCGCCAAAGGCAACCCAGCATCTCGTTGAATTGGTAGGGCGCGCCGTCGATCGTCGAGAATTGCGGATGGACGTAGTGCATGCCGGCGCGTTCACCCAAAAGAACCAAGCCGCATTCGTCCGACAGGAACCGGTCCCTGGCGAGCAATTCGTCGAGCCACGTCGTCAGAGGAGCGGCGGTCAGCGCCCGTTTTCCCGGAATGCCGCGGTAGACAGCCGTATTGAGAATGGTCATGCACAGCTTCAACGTCGATTTTTCCGGATGGGAAATGTTCGACAGGGTGCGCACGGATTGCTGCGGCAGATAGTGATCGTCGCCGTGACCGAGCAGGACGATATGGTCCGATGCAATGTCGGCGGCAAAGTGCGGGACGATCATGTGGTCCCATTGCCAGGGATGCACCGGCATCATGTGATGCGTCGCGGCTGAGCCTCCGTGGCCGGCAAGGGTGGCCCGGAACGCCTCCAGGCGGGCCTCGCCGACCGCGTCGCGCACCAGCCCCTCATTGGTCAGGTTCTGCTCTGCAATGAAGGATGCGCGGTCCTTGCTGACGGCAAGCCACAGCACCTCTGTCGGTGCCTGGTTTTCAGGCGTATAGGCGAGATAGTCGGAATAGCCGAGGCCGATGCGTCCCTTGCTGACCGTCACCCACGGATGGCCGGTGGTTTCGCCCTCCAGCCGGATGTCGTCGAGGCCGGCGAGTTCCGCGCCGGTTTTCGTCGCCCGGGCAGCGATATGCGCGTCCGAAACCAGCGTATTGCCGAGCTCCTTGATGAAATGTGCGATCGTCATCGGCTTAACGCCAAGTTCAGGCAGGACATCCGCACAGAACGCAAGCGGATCATGGAGCGGCGTATCGATGGCTCCCTTTGTCTTCACGATGCTGTGCGGGTCGACGGAGAGATTGCCGAAGACATAGCGCTTCGCCTTGAACCGATAGGCCGTATCTCCGATCTCGATGCGGTAATGGCCCGGCTTTTCCTTTCTTACGTCAAAGACGCGCTCATAGGCGAACTCCTCGATGATCTTGGCGAGAAGACGCCGGGAAGCCTGTTGCCACAGCTCCTTGGAAAAGGCGCCGGCAAAGACGGGATCATGACGCATGGGCATAAAAATCTCCTGAAATCGAGGACGAATCGGATTGGCGGCCAGGCAGGCCGAAATTTTGGAACGATGCCGGTGCGCTGACGCGGTAACGCTCCCCGCCGAGCAGTTGGTTGACGATAACGGCGTTGCGGAAAGCGCCGAGACCGAGATCGGGGGCGCCCACGCCGTGGTGGAAGGTTTCCGCGTTTTGGACGAAAATGTTGGCCCTGCCGCCGTCGCACCGACGCGCGCGAAAATCGTCGCCGACGATCAGGTCGCCTCTCTCGCAGGTTTCGAGAACACGGCCCTTGAGCTTGCCGAGCCATTCCGGCCAGGCATGGCGATAGCCGGTCGCGGCAACGATCGCATCCGTTTCGACGAGAGCCTTCTGCTCGAGATGGTTATGGCCGATCCCGAGACGGAAGGAGCCATGCGGTCCTGCGCTCTCCAACGTTTCGACCGCACAGTTCGAGTAGAGGGAAAGGCCCGGATCGCGTCCGCCGACGGAACGCTCGTAAAGAAGATCGAAGATCTCGCCGATGGTCGAGAAGCTGATACCCTTGTAGAGAAGGCCCTGGTTGGCCACGATCTCGCGGCGCCTGGACGGCGTGATCTCGTGGAAATGGCGCATGTAGTCGGGGGTGAAATATTCGAGCCCGAGCTTGGAATATTCCATCGGGAAAAAGCCTGCGGAGCGGGTGATCCATTGGATGGAAGAGCCGGCGGCGACCATCTCCGGCGTCAGGTCGTTGTAGAGCGCCAGTACGCATTCGGCAGCGCTTTGTCCGGAGCCGACAACGGTTATGCGCCGCCGCTTCGACAGCTCGGTGCGGCGCTTGCCGAATTCGCTGGAATGCAAAAGCGGGCCTGCCGTCCGGATACGGGCCCATTGCGGCAGAAACGGTACCGTTCCGACGCCGATCGCAATGTTGCGGCTGCGATAGTGCTGCCTCGCCCCCGAAGCTGCGCGGCTTTCGACGAGGAAGCTGTCGGACGCTGCCTCATGGGTGACGTCGACCACATTCTCGTCGAAACGGCAGTTCGAAAGCTGCTCTGATGCCCAGCGGCAGTAGTCGTCATATTCCTGCCGGGGGATCATGAAGTGTTCGTAGAAATAGAATTTGTAGAGGCGGTCGTGCATGGCGAGATAATTCAGGAAGCTCAACGGGTGCGTCGGGTCAGCCATGGTGACGAGGTCAGCCATGAAGGGGACTTGCAGGGTCGTGCCCGGCAGAAGAAGACCTTCATGCCAGCGGAACGCCGGCTTGCGCTCGAGAAAAACGCTGGCGAGATTGTCGTGGGAGGAGAGGAGGGCGGCAAGACCGAGATTGAACGGTCCGATGCCGATACCCGCCAGATCGAGATCCATCATGATTATAATCCGAACTGTTGGCTGAAGCGGTTGCGATGGCAAAACATCAGTTTTGCGCGCTTGTCGGGAAGATCGATTTCGCCCTGTTCCTCGAAGGCGCAGACCGGCGCATAGCGCAACAGACGCCGCGCCGCGACGCTCGGCTCACCCACGACCTTTCGGGTCGCAGGATCGTCCAGAAAGAGGAACCGGGTGAAGGCGCGGATCACCGCGGGCGCTGTACCGTGGCCGAAGAAGGAGGGCTCTCCGACCAGCATATGCCAGCCCCGATCTTTTTCCTCGGCCGGGTAATAGCGCCCGAGAATATCGTCCTTCGCCCAATAGGCTTCCCAATAGCTCATCGGGATACCGTCGATCAGGCCAATATATGGGTCCTGATGCGGATCGGCGAGGTTGGTGTCGATATAGGCGGCTATATCCTCGATCGGCTTTGCCATCTTCCACTGCGGTACCACATGTGCCTGGTTCATCCAGCGCCAGAGAAGCTCCAGGTCACGCTCCTTCTGAAGAGGCCGGAAGCTGACCGTACGCCCGATATCCGGGTCGTAGCGCGAATAGGCCAAGGCCGCATCGGGCTTGCTCAGATCAAGCATCGGCCAGGGCCTTTTCTGACTGCAGCATGGGATTGTCGATTTCGAGGTAGACCGACTGCGTTTCGAGCGGGCCGACGAGTTCGTCCATCCGCGCAAGGCGTGTTTTCAGGTTGGCCTTGCAATGCAGCGCGGGCGCCAGCATCTTGCGCACGAGCCCGGAATTTGCACCTTCGAGCGCTTCGAGCCGCAGCAGTTCGCGGCGCAACAGGGCGATCAGAACAGTCTCTTCGACAAGCCCCTCGCGCCCGAGCGCCCCGATCATGCCGAACACCGAGTTGATGAACGCGTAGTAGAGCAGCCGCTCGTCCACAGGCTCCTCGCCGAAGACGGATTCGCTGGCTTCGCCGAGACCGGGCAGGGCTTCAGCCAGCCTCTTGTGAGCGCGCTCATGGTGGAAGAAGCCCTGATTGTCGCGATAGAAGACGCCGACCGGGTAGCCGTTTTTGAGCTCGATCAGCATGTTCTGTTGATGCGCCTCCATGGCTATGCCATGCCGCAGGTAAAGGCCGAAGACGGGGCGGACAAAGACCCTGAGGAACCGTTCGAACCAGTCCGTCGCGACGGCATCGAGCACGCGGTTTTCAATCCGGGCACGCTTGCGGATCAAGGCGCCGAGGCGGCTGCCGCGTTCCGGCAGATGCTCGCACAGAGCAGCAAGAAGCGAGACGTTGCGATCGGCATCGGCTCCGGTGAACGGGTTTTCACGCATTGTGACGGACAGACCATCAATCACCTTCCCAGCCACCTTGACGCCCAAATAGGCCGGGTCAGGCACGAGCGTCAGCCCGGGATAGCTGCGCGAAAAATCCTGCCACAGCCGATGACGGCGGAAACGATACATGTCATCGCCGCGCAACAGTTCGTGCGCGAGGTTGACGCGCACCGAATTGGTGATGCCGACACCGAGAGAGACCTTCAGCATGAATGGGGCATCAGGCCGGTAAAGCGTGCGCACCGACGATGTCGGGAACCAGGGCTTTCCCGCCTCACCGCAATCAATGACACGGCCGTCCACGACGAGGGCAGCGACAGCGGGATCCTTCAGCATATGATTGGCCTGCCAGGGATGAACCGGCAAGAGCGCGAAATCACCGGCGGGCAGGCGCGCTTTCAATTCGTCGAGATCGCTGCCGGTCACGCTCTCAAGCCAGCTTTCGGCAGAAGGTGATCCTTCGGAATGACCGGTATGAAACACGCTCCTCTCGACAGCGAACCAGCGGAGCGGAAAGCCGGTGGCGAATTCGGGCGAATAACGGCGCGACTCTGCCTCCGTCATACCCTCGCGGCTTTTCGGGCAGGGGTGGATGCCGTGGCCCGCAATCAGGCCCTGCTCCGCTGCGATAAAGGAGACTTCGTCACCGGCCAATCCGGCGAGATCGGCACTGCGTGCCTCAAGTGCGGCTTCCACGAGCAGGCGGCTTGACCGAGCACGGCTCAGAAGATCGTCGCGGCCCTCCTTTGCCGCGGTCGATGGGTCCAGCCGTTCGAGGGCCACGGCGACGGCATCCGCAGGGCTGATGGTTTGCCGGGTGTTCCCGCTGCTCAGCATGACCGGCTCACCGAAAAGGTGGTGCCCGGTTTCAGAACGGTAGAGTACCGGTAGAACAAGGCTTCCGCCGCTGCCCGGGAAGGTGAGCGTGAAGCGCTGGTGCCCCGGCTTTCCAGACCAGCCGACGTGTTTGGGATATTCGCGCGCAACGCAATTGAGAAGCGAGCGCAGGGCAAGGATTCCGGCATTATGGGCGTGCATGTTGTGTCTCCAGTTCGCGGGCCGTCTCGCCGATCGCATCGAGGACGCGGTAGACGACATCCGGCGTTGAATGCGGGTTCAGAAGCGTAAGCTTGAAGTGGACGCGACCGTCGAGAACGGTGGTCGCGAGGGCTGCGATACCGGCATGGAAAAGGGCGGACCGTATTCTGATCGTGATCGCATCCGAGCGTTCCGGCCCGTCGGGCGAAAGGTAGCGAAACAACACCGTCGACAGCGACGGCTGCCGCGCCAACCGAAGATATGCCCGCGCCTCGATAGCCCTGGCCGCGGCAAGGGTGTTCTCCAGCGTCTTGCTGATTAGGGCATCGAGACCGTTGCGACCGATCGATCGCATGGTCATCAGCACTTTCAGGGCATCGCCTCTGCGCGTCGTCTGGAAGGAGCGCTCGACCAGGTTCGGCGCATCGGCAAAGACGGCATCTTCCGGATTGAGATAATCGGCCTTCGTCGCCAAAGATGAGAAATCCGACTGATCGCGAACGAGAAGAGCGCCGCAACTGATGGGCTGGAACAGCATCTTGTGAAAGTCGAGCGCGATGGAATCGGCACACTCGATCCCCGCGAGACGGTCGCGGTGGCGGGATAACAGAAGGCCGCCGCCATAGGCCGCGTCGACGTGCATCCAGACATTCTGCGCTGCGGCGATATCGGCGATCGGCTGCAGCGGATCGATTGCGCCGAGGTCGGTCGTTCCGGCCGTCGCGACCACCGCGACCGGCAGGCGGCCTTGCCTCACCGCCTGCCGCAGGCTGGCCTCGAGCATCGGAACCAACATGCGACCGTCGGTATCGGTCGGGATCGTGATGACCGCGTCCTTGGCAAAGCCGAGAATGGCAGCGCTCTTGCGGATGCTGAAGTGCGATTGCTCCGAGGTGAAGATTACGCCCGCCGTTCTTGCATCGTCGCCGCAACGCGCGGCTGCCAGATGGAGCGCCGTCATGTTCGACTGGCTGCCGCCGCTGGTGAAATTGCCGCTTGCTGTGGCCGGCAGACCCACAAGTTCCGTCAGCCAGCCGAGAACCCGTTCCTCGACCATGGTGGCGAAGGGGGACTGATCCCAGGAATCGAGCGACTGGTTGGTAGCGGAGATCAGAACCTCCGCCGCCAGCGCCGGGACTGCCACCGGGCAATGAAGATGGGCCATTGCCGCCGGATCACCAACGGCAAGGGCGTGGTCGAGCGCCGGCCTGCCGATATCGGCGAGCGCCGCGGCAATGCCTGTCCCGGTTTTTGGGCAGGGGTCGAGGTCATTCAGCATGCTCCTCAATCCCTGCACGCTTGCGCCCGAATAGGGGCCGTGCCCGGCCGCGCCCCCGGCGACCAGATCGACCGCCTTGAGCATCGCTTCGCGAAAAGCCCGGCGTGAGGCAACGTCGCTGCCCAGAATCTGATCGGCGTGGTCTTGTTCGAGCGCGGGTGCCGCCTTGGTCGCTACGAAATTCATGCTCATGCTGCCTTGCGTCCGAGGCGACCGAACGCGGCAGCGAGGATGCCGGTGGCGCAATCAATCTCTTCGTCGGAAATGACGAGCGGTGGCAGGAAACGAAGCACGCTGCCGTAACGGCCGCCGGTTTCGAGGATGAGGCCGGCACGGAAAACATCGTTCTGGATCATCCGGGCAATCGCTGAGCCGTGCGGCGGGTGGCCGAGCGCATCGGGCCTGCCCTCCGGATCGACGATTTCGACGCCGAGCATCAGCCCCTCGCCACGAACTTCGCCGATATAGGACGTATTCGCGGCAATGCGCTCCAGATTGGAGCGCAGCCTACGGCCAGCGATTGCTGCCCGTTCGACCAGGCCGTCACGGCGGATGATTTCGAGCGTTTTCGATCCCGCTGCCATGGCCAACTGATTGCCGCGGAAGGTGCCTGCATGGGCGCCGGGCTTCCAAAGATCGAGCCCTTCCCGATAGATCACCACGGCAAGCGGCAGTCCGCCGCCGATTGCCTTGGAAAGCACGATGATATCCGGAACGATACCGGCCTTCTGAAAGGCGTAGAAGCTGCCCGTCCGGCCGACGCCGCTCTGAACCTCGTCGAGGATCAAGGGTATGCCGAGATCGCGCGTGACACGGCGGATAGTCCTCAGCCATTCGGCCGGTGCCGGGATGACGCCGCCTTCGCCCTGCACCGCTTCGAGAATGACGGCCGCGGGAAGATTGATGCCGCCTTCGGGATCGCGTAGCGCGCGCTCGAAATACTCCGCCGCTAGCGTCGCCGTTTCGTCACCGCCACGGCCGAAGGGGCAACGATAGGCATAGGGATAGGGAAAGAAATGCGCGCCGGGTACGAGCTGGCCGACCGCGGCCTTCGGCCCAAGCGAGCCCATCAGCGAGAGCGATCCCTGCGACATGCCGTGATAGGCGCCGCGGAATGAGACGATGTCGGTCCGGCCGGTCGCGGTCTTGGCGAGCTTGATGGCCGCCTCCACGGCATCGGTGCCGCTCGGCGAGCAAAACTGGATCTTTGCCTCTTCGCGTAGCCCCGCGGGCAGCGTTTCGAAGATATCGGCCACGAACCGGTCTTTCACCGGCGTTGTCAGATCGAGCGTGTGCAGCGGCAGGCCGGACCCGAGTACCTCCTGCAGCGTTTCGATTACTTCCGGATGGTTGTGGCCGAGCGCCAGCGTTCCGGCACCCGCAAGGCAATCGAGATAAGATCTGCCCTCGACGTCCGTGATGGTGCAGCCGGAGGCCGATTTCAGCGCGATG
This sequence comes from Pararhizobium sp. LjRoot255, assembly GCF_964252905.1. Lineage (NCBI taxonomy): Bacteria > Pseudomonadati > Pseudomonadota > Alphaproteobacteria > Hyphomicrobiales > Rhizobiaceae > Pararhizobium > Pararhizobium sp. LjRoot255. Next base: position 762,221 of record NZ_CAXUPQ020000002.1, on the reverse strand, counting down.
GGAAAGCGCCGGGGATAGCTGCGGGCGTTCGATTCACGCCGTGCCTGCCGATCGAGATAGAAGTCATTGCTCGAGAGTGCGGAAGCATCCATAAGGTCAACTCCGTTGAGATTTTCCGGGAAAGTCTGTTGGCAGGCTCAAATACCGGCCATTGCCGGTGCTGGTTGCGCCTTGATCGTCTGCAGCATCCAGACGGACAGTCCGATGCCGAGGACGGAGATGACCGTTGCAAGCGAAAAGAGCGTCTGGTAGCCGAACCTGTCCGCAAGCAAACCTGCGATCGAAGCACCGACCAGATAGATAACCAGTTCGGCGCAGGTCAGAATCGTGAAGTCCGTGCCCGGCTGATCGTCGGACGAGGACCCCATGAAAAATGAATAGATCGCCACCAGTTCCATGTAGCGGATGAACGTCTGGAAGGCGGAAGCCGACATGGCCACGGCAATCCCGGGCCAGATCCCGAAAGCATTCAGCGTGAAGGCGAGGAAGCAGAGGCTGCGCAGCCCGCCCAGAAGGACGAGCGTTGCGGTCAAACCCGCCTTGCGAATGATCAGGGCGGCGACGGCGGCGCCGAGAAGGCCGGCCGTGGCAGCCGCCCCGCCGGAAAGATAGCCGATCCAGTCGGTCGGCACCTTGCTATCGACGAGATAGGTTCCTTCCATGCCTCGCACCAGACCTTCGCTCGCCCGGTAGGTCAGGGCAAAAGCAAGAACCATCCACGCATTCGGCCGCCGGAAGAAGCCGAGAAGGCTAGGCCGCTTTCGCGCTGCCACATTTTGTGAAGTCTCCGGCTTGTCCTTCATCCAGATCGTCGCGACAAGGGGGAGGAGTGACAGGGCGGCTACCAGCAGGATTGTCGACCGCCAGCCGATCCAGTGGAAGAGCACCAGCGCCACTGTGCCGCCGATGATGACGCCAAGCGCAACTGCGCCTGCCTGCACCGCATTTCCGACCGGCCGCGACTTGCGTGTCAGATGGCGCACCGCATAGCCATCGGTCGCTATGTCCTGCACCGAGGAGAGGAGAGTGATGACCAGGCCGATGGCAAAGAGCCAACCGGCCTGATGAGGCGCGACCAGTGCCATCGAGGCAATGCCCGCGCTGACAAGAAGCTGCGTCGGCACCACCCAGCCGCGGCGGTGACCGAGGCTGGGCAAGGGTGCATAACGATCAATCAGCGGAGCGATCGCGAATTTCAGCACCAGCGGCAGCATCAGGAGCGAGAACAGTCCGATGGCCGTGCGCGACGCGCCGCTCTCCCGCATCAGCGGCGGCAGGGCGACAAGCAGAAGGTAGCTCGGAATACCCTGCGCGAGATAAAGCCCGCCCAGAACGGCAAAGAGTCGTCCGGCGCCGCGTGAAACGGAACCTTCATCCATCGTAGGAGAAGCCTGTACAATTGTCATGGAAGACCGACCTTGTCGCAGGGGTTGCAAGAACCCGGATTGTCCAGCGGGCCGCGCAGTACGGCGCCCCTTAAACAGGAGTATTTTTATCATGTTTAAGGGAGCTGTCGCATGATTGCTTGGATTTGCGCGAACCTGAGTAAGACAATTGCGAACAGGAGAAATCTACAGCACTGGCGACATCGTTAACGAGGAGCCGCTTGAAAGTGGTGGGCGCACGGGGGAAAGGCGGACAGCTGACTGTGTTGATTTTTGCAGGTTGGAATGAGGTGCTCGACCGCAAACCGCTCGGCAATCATCGCATTGAATACCTCAAACGGCGTCGCCAATGGACATCTCCGCCACTCGGCGCAAAATCCTCCATGTCGACATGGGTGATCGAAACGCTGTGACAATCACCCTTCCGCAAGTTCATTCAGGCGCTATGCTGTGCACCAAGAAACCAAGTGTGAGATCTTTCATGATGGCGCAAGATCAGAGCCACTTCCGGGAACGGATGACAATTCTCGGCGATCTTGATGCTGCCTCCTTCGTCCCCTGGATCCAGCGCCATGCCGCCAAGCTCGGGCTCTCCCAGGCCATACGCCACACCAGTTCCGTCCGGATCGAACTCGAGGTCGCAGGACCGGAAGAGCTGATCGACATGATGGAGATGGGGTGTTCTCTGGGGCCTATCGACGTCTGGGTGGAGACAATCGAACGCACGCCGATCGACGACCAAACCGACTAGGGCCACGGCGACTCTTTTCGCGGCCAGGACATCTTTTGCCCCTTATTTAACCAATATTGCCATTGCGAAATAATTATGCAAACGTGAGGGTGCTGGGACGCAGACCATCGGCGATGACTTCGGGGCCATAGCCGGCAAGACATTGATATTATGCAGAAAGTTGAGACATGCTATCCGATACGACCGGCTCCTGGACGCCAGTCGCCCTTTCCGCGGATTTGCCAGCGGGAACCGTGATGCCGGCACGGACGCCAGCCGGATCGATTGCCCTCTGGCGAAGCGATTCAGGGCGCATTGCGGCATCGGCGGATCGCTGTCCCCATCGCGGGATGCGCCTGTCTTACGGCTTCGTGCGCGGCGAAGCGCTTTCCTGCATCTATCACGGCTGGAGTTATGCCCGGGCAGGAAACTGTCTGCGCATTCCGGCCCATCCGGGGCTGGCGCCGCCAGAAACGATCCGGGTGGCAACACAGCAGGCCGAAGAGTCCGACGGGCTCGTCTGGGTTGCCGTGGGAGAACCCGCAGCCCGGCCCCCGCGGCTTGAAGGCCTCGTTCCCCTGCGCTCCCTGACGGCGTATGCCAGCGTTGCGGCGCTCGAAACTGCGGCCGATGCGAAGGCAGGCCCCGAGGGTATTGTCTGGAAGGTGCAGACTTCGCAGACGATCCGGCTGCTGCTCGCCCCACAGGAGGACCATCAGACGCTGATCCATGTTCTTCTGAGCGACAACAGCAGCCCGGCCCAGCGCATCGCCGCGTCACGTGCCACCGAGACCCTGCGGCGGGTGGCCGAAGCTCTCCAGACCAAGGGGATTGCGCCATGATGCACAATGCGATGATCAACGAGTGGTATCCGATCGGCCTTTTCAGTAAGCTGGACGCCGCCGGACGCAAGACCGCTCTGATGGGCGAGCCGATCGACGTCGCGCGCGACACCGAAGGCAATGCGAAAGTGACTGGCCGAAATGGACGCCCCTTACCCGTATGCGTCCGCTACGGCCACGTCTGGTCGTCCCTCGGCATCCCGCAAAAGCCACTTTTCGCCATCCCCGAAGCTGACCAGCCTGGCCGCCGTTTTGTCGATGTCGGCGTCGTTCGCGTGCGCTGTTCACCGTTGCGCGCGGTCGAGAACTTCCTCGACATCGCGCATTTTCCCTTCGTGCACACCGACATCCTGGGCGCCGAGCCCCACACGGAGGTTCAGAACTACAAGGTCGAGATTCGCGACGACGAGGACGAGGTCTGGGCGACCCAGGTCAAGTTCTACCAGCCGCAAGCTGCCAAATCGGCAAGCGGCGGTATCACGACGGAATATATGTACCGCGTGCCGGCACCGACCTGCTCCGTTCTCTACAAGACCTGCCCGCCACGTCCCGGCGAATGGGACGTCATCACGCTCTTCGTCCAGCCACTTGCCGAGGATCTCTGTGACGTCTGGCCGTGGATGGCACTCTTCGACGATGTCACACCGATGACCGACCTCATTCACTTTCAACAGACAATCTTCCTGCAGGACCGGTCGATCCTCGAAAACCAGATTCCACGGCTCCTGCCGCTCGATCCCGGCATGGAAATTCCGACGCGGGCCGACCTGACTTCGGTCGCCTACCGACGCTGGCTGAAACGCCACAACTATACATACGGCGCGCAGCTGGTGGCGCAATGAAGCTCTACGATTACATCCTTTCGCCCAGTTGCTACAAAGTGCGCCTGATGGCGGCGCTGACGGGTGTGAAACTCGATATCCGCCCGGTGGATTTCCACCCCGGCGCCGAGCACCGCGGCCCCGAGCTCCTGGCGCTCAATCCCGCAGGCTCTATCCCGATCCTTGAGGACGAAGACCTGATCCTGACCGAATCCTCAGCCATGCTCGCCTATCTCGCCGCGAGCGCGGCACCCGAATGGCTGGGCAGCGGCGCGGCGGAGGAAACGGCGCGCGTCCAACAGTGGCTCTCCTTCTCCCACCGGCTGACCGCGAGCCTCGGCGGCGCCCGCCTTCACGAGATGCTACTGCGTCTGGGCGACATCACCGCGCTTCAGGCCCAGGGCATCGCCGCGCTTCGCGAGCTGGAAGCAGGCCTGGTCGAGCAGGGTCTCCGCGGCATGCGGTTTCTCGCGGCAGACCGACCAACAATCGCCGACATTGCCTGCTTCCCCTATGTGGCGCTCGCGCCGGACGGCGGCGTCTCGATTGCCCCCTATCCGGCGATCCGGCTCTGGTCCCGCGCGCTGCGCAGCCTCGAACACTTCATCGAGATGCCAGGCATCCATCGGCTGCATGAATTGAAGCCCGAACCCCATATCGAACCGGGCAAGGTGTGATATGACCGGCCACCTTCTGAAGAATTGCGCGGCAGTGATCGTCGACGAGGGCAAGGGTCCGACCGTCCGTCGCAACGTCGACCTCCTGACAAAAGGTCCGGCGATCCAGGCAATCGGCGAAAATCTCGGGGCAAGCGCGCTGCCCGCTGGCACGATCACGCAGGACGCCACCGGCTGGTTCGTCTATCCCGGCCTCGTCAATACGCACCACCATTTTTTCCAGTGCTTCGTGCGTAACCGCACCGATCTCGACTGGACGAAGCTCTCGGTCATCGAATGGCTCGACCGCATCTATCCGATCTTCTCGCAGCTCAACGAGGGTTGCTTCTACCATTCCTCGGTCACGGCGATGGCCGAGATGATCAAGCATGGCTGCACGACAGCCTTCGACCATCAATATTGCTTCCCGCGGCACGCCGGAAAACGGCTGATCGATCGTCAGTTCGAGGCGGCCGAGCTTCTCGGCATGCGCTTCCATGCCGGTCGCGGCGGCAATACGTTGCCGAAGTCCGAAGGCTCGACCATTCCGGACGCCATGCTGGAAACGACTGACCAGTTCATCGCCGATTGCGCCCGCCTGATCGACAGTTATCACGATGCCAGGCCCTTGAGCATGCGGCAGGTCGTCGTCGCGCCCTGTCAACCGGTCAACTGCTACCGCGAGACCTTCGTGGAATCGGTGGCGCTGGCGCGCGACCGCGGCGTGCAGATGCACACGCATGTGGGCGAGGGCGAAAGCCCGGTCATTCAGGCTCGTCATGGAATGCGCACGGTCGACTACTGCGAAGAGCTCGGCTTTGCAGGCCCCGATGTCTTCTACGCCCATTGCTGGGAGCTGACCCACGATGAACTGCGGACGATGGCTGCAAGCGGCACCGGTGTCTCCCACTGCCCGGAGCCGGTCTATCTGGTCGGCGCCGAGGTCACGGATATTCCGGCGATGTCCGCCTTCGGGCTGCGCGTCGGTCTCGGCTGCGACGGAGCGGCGTCGAACGACAATTCGAACCTGATGCACTGCATCCACTCCGCCTACATGCTGCAGTGCCTGACCGCATCGACGCGCACGCATCCGGTGCCGCCTCCGGTTGACTTCCTGAGCTATGCCACGACCGGTGGCGCAAGCCTTCTCGGCCGGCGCGACATCGGCCGGCTTGCCCCCGGCATGGCCGCCGATCTCTTTGCAATCGACACGCGGCGCATGGACTACGTGGGCACGCGGCACGATCCGCTGAGCCTGATCGCCAAGGTCGGAATAGGCATGCCGACCGACATGACCATGATCAATGGCCGCATCGTCTGGCAGAAGGGCGAGTTCGCCGGGCTCGACGAGGCCAAGCTGTTTGCCGATGCCGAGGCCGCTCTCGCAACGGTAGAATTCTAGAACAACCAAAATAGGGGAACCAACATGCTGACAAACCTGACCCGCAGAACACTGATGAAGGGCGTTGCCGCCACCGGCATCGCCGGCGCACTTGGCGGCCAGTCCGCTATCGCGGCCGACGAGCCGCTCGGCATCACCCTCGTGATCCCGTCGCCGGTCGGCGACGTCGGCTGGGGCCACGCGCTTGCAGCCGGCCTCGAGCCGGTCAAGGCCGCCTACGGCGACAAGGTGAAGGTGACCGTGCTCGAGAACATCGCGGAAGGACCAGATGCCGACCGCATCATGAACAAGACGGTCGCCGACGGGAACAAATTCCTGGTCGCCGGCTCCTTCGGCTACCAGAACGGCGCCCTGCAGATCGCTCGCCGCGATCCGAGCGTCACTGTTCTGCATGCGTCGGGCTTCCAGGGGGCTCCGAACTTCTCGCCCTTCGCGGCCAAGTATTTTCAGGGCACTTACCTGCTCGGCATGGCAGCCGCCACACTCTCCAAGACCGGCAAGCTGGGCTCGGTATCCGCCTTCGCCATTCCCGAACTGATCACCTCCATTAACGCCTTCACGCTGGGCGCCCAAACGGTGAACCCCGAAATCGAGGTGTCGGTCGTCTGGGTGAACTCCTGGTTCGACCCGGCCAAGGAGCAGGAAGCCGCCAAGGCCCTGATGGCGCAAGGCTGCGACGTGATCTTCTCCAATGCGCAGGATACACCGTCCGTTATCGCAGCCTGCGAGGAAGCGGGCGTCTACGCCTTCAACCTCAATTCGTCGATGAAGAAATACGCCCCGAAGACCTATCTCGGCTGCGTCGCGACGGACTGGTCGCCCTTCTTCAAGGCATCGGTCGACGCCCATTTCGCCGGCTCGTTCAAGGGCGCCAATACCTTTCTCGGCGTCGCCGACAAGGTTGTCGAGGTGGTCGACTGGAACCCCGACATTCCAGCTGACATGATGACGAAGATCAAGGAGATCGAGGTCAAGATCGCCGATGGCAGCTTCTCGCCCTTCACCGGGCCGATCACCAAGGCGGACGGCAGCGAAGGGGTGGCCGCCGGTGCGACACTCGCCGATGGCGAGATCGTCGCGATGGACTGGCACGTCAAGGGCGTTACCACGCCGCTGCCGAAGTAATCCATGACCGACCCGCTCCTGTCGCTCCGCGGCATTTCGAAAAGCTACGGCCAGATCCACGCCAATCAGGCTATCGATCTGGACGTGGCCCCGCGGTCGATCCACGCGATCCTCGGAGAAAACGGGGCGGGCAAGTCGACCCTGATGAAGCTGATCTACGGCGTCGAGCAACCGGACGACGGAACCGTCGTCTGGGAAGGCGAGCCCCTCAGCCTTGCCTCCCCCGCGGAGGCGAGGCGCAGGGGGATCGGAATGGTCTTCCAGCACTTCTCGCTTTTCGAGACCCTGACGGTCGTGGAGAACATTCGCTTGGTCGTCAAAGGCGGCAAAACCGACCTCACCGAACGCATCCGTTCACTTGGTCGCGACTTCGGCCTCGAAGTCGATCCGCTCGCCCATGTACACGCCCTTTCCGTGGGCGAGAGGCAGCGGGTGGAGATCATCCGGTGCCTCATGACCAATCCGAAGCTGCTCATCCTCGACGAACCGACCTCCGTGCTACCGCCGCAGTCGGTGGACAAGCTCTTCGACACCTTGCGCCGCCTGCGCGACGGCGGCATATCCATCCTGTTTATCTCCCATAAGCTCGAGGAAATTCGGGCGATCTGTGATCACGCGACGATCCTGCGCGGCGGGCGCGTCACCGGCAATGTGGACCCGCGCAACCACGATGCCCACGACCTTGCCCGCATGATGATCGGCCGCGACATGCCGGAGCCCATGCCGGCGCTTCCCCTGTCTGGCGGTGAAAAGCGACTCGAGATCATCGGTCTCGATCATCGGCCCGATGATCCCTTTGCCGTGTCGCTCTCCAATATCAGCCTTGCGGTGCGTGGCGGCGAAATCCTCGGCATCGCCGGGATTTCGGGGAACGGTCAAAACGAGCTTGCGTCGCTGATCTCCGGCGAGGCGGTGCTGGCGCGAGAACAGCGCGACCGGATCTTTATGATGGGAAAGGACGTGGGCACACTCGACGCCGCTGCCCGCCGGCAGCTTGGCTTTGCCTTCGTTCCGGAAGACCGGCTCGGACGCGGCGCGATCCCCGAAATGTCGCTGATCCTCAACAGCCTGCTGACAGCGCACCCACTCAAACTTCTCCGGCACGGTCTTGTCGATAGGGCAGGCGCGCGGGCGTTCACCAACGAGTGCATCCGTCAATACGACGTGCGCACGCCCGGTCCGGATGCGGAGGCAGGGGCGCTCTCCGGCGGCAATCTGCAGAAGTTCATCGTCGGCCGCGAGATCATGCTGTCTCCAAAACTTCTGTTCTTGGCGCAGCCGACCTGGGGCGTCGATATCGGCGCGGCAACCGCCATTCGCAGGCGCCTGATCACGCTACGCAACGAAGGCATGGCCATCCTCGTGATTTCCGAGGAGCTCGAGGAGCTTTTTGAACTCTGCGATTCCATCCAGGTGCTGTACCACGGCAAGCTGAGCCCGCCACTCGCCACGCGCGACACGCGACCCGAGGAGATCGGCAGGTATATGCTCGGCGCACATTCGTCACCCGAAAGGGCGCTCGCATGAGCGCCTTGCCCGCGGCCTTCCTTCCCACCCTTGTCCGACGGGAGCGCGCCTCGCTTGCTGCAACCCTGCTTGCGCCGCCCCTCGCGCTGGCGGTAGCCACCATTCTCAATCTCGGGCTTTACGTGCTGATGGGCCGCGATCCGGTCGCCGTCGTCTACGCGATGCTTCTCGAGCCCTTTCTTTCCTGGGCGTCGTTCTCGGAGGTGCTGCTGAAGACGGGTCCTCTCCTCCTCATCGCGCAGGGCCTGGCGATCGGCTTTCGCGCGAAGGTTTTCAACATCGGAGCCGAGGGCCAGTTCATTCTCGGTGCGATATTCGCCTCCGCAATCCCGGTATGGATTCCGCAGGCAACGGGCCAGTGGATCTGGCCCCTGATGCTGCTGCTTGGCGCCATCGGTGGCGCCCTATGGGCTTCGCTGACCGCGTTTTGGCGCGTCAGGCTCAATGCAAACGAAATCCTCGTTTCCCTGATGCTGAGCCTGGTTGCCGCGCAACTCCTCAACTACCTGCTCCTCGGCCCCTGGAAGGACCCGAACGGCTTCAATTTCCCCCAATCCGTGATGTTCCAGTATGACGCGATGGTGCCGCTCCTGATATCCGGTACCCGTGTCAACGTCTCGCTGCTCCTGACCCTCGCCCTGTCGATGGCGGCATGGGTCTTCATGCAGAAGAGCTTCATCGGCTACAAGCTCCAGGTCGGCGGGCTCGCGCCACGCGCCGCCGGTTATGCCGGTTTCAACGAAGGGTGGGCGATCTGGCTTTCGCTCCTCATCGGTGGCTTTGCCGCCGGGCTCGCCGGTGCGGCCGAGGTCGCCGGTCCCCTCGGCCAGTTGCAGCGCTCGATTTCGACCGGTTACGGCTATGCTGCTATCATCGTCGCCTATCTCGGCGGCCTGCACCCGATCGGAATCGTCTTCTCCGCCCTGTTCATGTCCGTTGTCTATATCGGCGGGGACAATGCCATGGTGTCGGCAAACTTGCCGATCGCGGCGGTCCGCGTATTCCAGGGCAGCCTTCTGCTTGCCTACCTCATCGCCGCCGCCTTCGTGCGGTATCGTCTCCAGTGGCGCCGTGTCACTTACCGGAGCCAGCCATGAACGCCATCGAGTTCATTCTTTCCGGCATGCTCGCGGCGGCTACTCCGTTTCTCCTTGCGGCTCTCGGCGAACTGGTGGTCGAGCGCGCCGGGGTTCTCAACCTCGGGGTGGAGGGATTGATGGCGTTCGGCGCGGTGCTCGCCTTCATCATCGTCTATCACGGCGGCGGGCATCTTATGGGTTTTCTCGTCGCGGGCCTCGGCAGCGCCTTCCTTTCGCTGATTTTCGCCATTGTCGCGTTGGGATTTCGGGCGAACCAGGTGGCGACGGGCCTTGCGATCGGCATCCTCGGCCAAGGTCTCTCGGCGCTTTTCGGCAAGACCTATGAAAGCCTGACGGTCAAGGGGCTTCCAAAGATCGCCATACCCGGACTCTCCGAAATACCGGTCATCGGCAGCCTTTTCGTCCAGGACATCATCGTGTGGCTTTCCCTCGTCGTAACCTTGGCAATCTGGGCGACGTTTGCCTACACGAAGGTTGGTCTCGTCGTCCGGGCTGTGGGGGAGAACCCAAAGGCTGCGCACGCCATCGGCTATTCGGTCATCTCAATCCGCATCTTGGCGATCGCATTCGGCGGAGCGATGGCTGGCTTTGCCGGCGCTTATGCGGCAGTAGTCTACACACCGCTCTGGGCCGACGGGATGATCGCCGGGCGTGGCTGGATCGCGATCGCACTCGTCGTCTTCGGCACATGGCTTACCGGCCGGATCTTCCTCGGGGCCAGCCTCTTCGGCGCCGTCTCCCTGATGGGGCTTGCAGCCCAGGCGACCGGGATGGACGTTCCCTCACAACTGCTTTCGAGCCTGCCCTATCTCGTCACCATCGTCGTGCTCGGCATCATTTCGGCCGACCGCCGCCTGCTCAAGCTGAACGGTGTCGCCTCGCTCGGTGAACCCTTCGAACGCTAGTTGGACTGCCCGCGCGGACTTTTTCCGACCTCCGAATGCCGTCTCGAAGACATGAAACGCGGTGAGTTCCCGCCACGCCTGTTCTGAAGCAGACCGGTCCTACGAGCAGGCGAGCTACGCAGTCCAGGACACGACGGACGTGGTTGCAAAACACTCCGCCCGAATCCTGACGCAAGACAAGGCGGAGTTGGCCCTCAGGATTTTGAATCAGGTCTGGCAGGCGACATAGCAAGCCAGATCCGCCCGCAGCCAGTTTGACAGCGGGGCCTGATCAGGCAAGTGTTCTTTGTCCCAGGACCAAGGACGGTCAGAGGCCTACCTTTCCCAGGCATATGATTCGTGCGGTTTATCAGCCAGAGCCGCGAAAAACCGCACAGCCCGTCGCCACCAAATTACGTCCGATAATGTCTCGCGTTCCCAGAATCACCTCTGTCGATCGTCCTGGATCGGTAGAATACCCCAAGGCGCGGTGTTTCCGCGGCTTTTCTCGCCCTGATTGCCTGGATTCTCGATCGCGTTCGGTCGCAAGATCTTTGCTGGATCGGTGGACTGCTCACATCGCTTCAGCCCGTGATCGGATGCCGAACGGCAGCAGCACCCTTTCCTTCTCACTCACCCCAAGTGCCGTGACTGCCGAATTTCGGCCATGGATGCCCGCAGGCGCGTTTTATGCGCTCTCGAGTGTCGTCGTACCAGGAAACCCTCCAGGCGCGCTGTACGGGGCTGCAAATCGATCCATAAAATGTATATGCAAAGGGCCCTTTTCTCAGACATTGCATAACTGCAAAAACTCAGCCAGAATCCGCCCATGTCTGAGCCCTATAACACACCCTCCTCGTCCCCACTGCGCCGTCTTGTCGGCTATGCCCGCGTTTCGATCGAGGATCAGGTCAACGACGCCCAGGTCGATGAACTCAAGGCAGCTGGCTGCCGCGTCGTGTATGAAGAGCACGAATCTGGCGTGGCGCGCACGCGTCCGGTGCTGGCGAAGCTTTTGCGCGACATCGTTGCCGGTGATGTTCTCGTTGTCGTGCGTCTCGACCGTCCGGCCCGATCCGTCAGCCATCTCCTTGAGGTTATCGAGCAGTTGGAGCAGCGTGGCGCGCATTTTCGTTCACTGCGCGACCCGATCGATACGTCGACACCCCAGGGAATGTTTTCGTTGCAGGTTCTGGGCGCCGTCGTTCAGCTCGAGCGTACGCTGATCGCCGAGCGCACCAAGGCGGGGATGAAGGCGGCTAAGGCGCGTGGACGGTTGGCGGGCAATCCGGGGCTGCGGGAGCGTCGGCCAGACGCCGTCCGGGCCGTTTCAGCCGCACGCCAGCAAGCTTATCTCGACGATCTCATCGCTTCGGCACAGACGTGGTTGCCGACAGTGCGCCGGTTGAGGCCGCACCACAGCTGGGACGACGTCGTGCGCATCCTCAATCGCAAAGGGAATGATTGGACCGTCGAACGGCTGCGGCGCGCCGTGCATCGCCTGGTTCGCGAACGCTTGGCAGAAGCATCATTGATAAAGCGATCGCCAAAGCGGCCGCCGGAGGACCGGCTGATGACACTTGTCGCTGGCATCGCCACTGCCGATCCGGATTTAACGCTGCTTGAAATCGGCCAACAGCTGGAGCGGATGCACGAGCGGCCGCCGCGTGGTGGGCGCAAATGGCAAGCCTCTTCGGTCAAGGCCTTGCTGGATCGGGCCTGCCGGCTCGGTCTCGTGACGCCCCGTTGAGTGTCCGCCTCAGGCGGACAAGCAGCCGGTCTCGTGCCATGCTGCTGCCGCTTTGAGGGGCCGGGCTGCGTCAACCTCACCAAGGCCGCCAGGCTGCTCGGGCCAGTGCGGCCAGATTAAAGAATGCTACAGCGCCTTGATCGCCTATCGCCGAGGCGATTAAACCTGTTCCTACGGAACGCGCCACGCGCAGGACCGATCAATCCTCATCGCCCGCCGGCACCTCGATCGGCTCGCGGGCGGCGGACAGGATCGTGCGTTTTCCAACATGGTTCGCCGGCCCGACGAGCCCTTCCCTCTCCATTCGCTCGACGAGTGAAGCGGCCCTGTTATAGCCGATCTGCAGGCGGCGCTGGATGTAGGAGGTCGAGCACTTCTTGTCACGCAGCACAACCTTGACCGCCTTGTCGTAAAGATCGTTGCCGTCTTCCTCAGCCATCGCGCCCTTGTCGAAAACCGCGCTGTCCTCCTCCGCGGCCTCGTCGGCGTCCTCGGCATCCTCGGTCACCGTGCCGAGATATTCCGGGCGCCCTTGCGTCTTCAGATGCGCGACCACCTTCTCGACCTCCTCGTCCGACACGAAGGGGCCGTGGACACGCGCGATCCGACCGCCGCCGACCATGTGCAACATATCCCCTTGCCCCAGCAGATGCTCTGCGCCCTGTTCGCCGAGGATCGTCCGACTGTCGATCTTGGAGGTCACTTGGAAGGAGATGCGGGTCGGGAAGTTGGCCTTGATCGTGCCGGTGATGACGTCGACCGAAGGGCGCTGCGTCGCCATGATCAGATGGATGCCGGCGGCGCGTGCCATCTGAGCGAGCCGCTGGATGGCACCCTCGATCTCCTTGCCTGCGACCATCATCAGATCGGCCATTTCATCGACGATGACGACGATGTACGGCATGGGCGCGAGGTCCATTTCCTCCTGCTCAAAAATTGCCTCGCCGGTCGAGCGGTCGAAGCCGGTCTGGACGGAGCACAGGATCGTTTCACCCTTTGCCCGTGCCGATGCGGCGCGCGCGTTGAAGCCGTCGATATTGCGCACGCCGAGCCGCGACATCTTGCGATAGCGGTCTTCCATCTCTCGCACCGCCCATTTCAGCGCCATCACCGCCTTTTTCGGATCGGTCACAACCGGCGTCAGCAAATGCGGGATGCCGTCATAGACCGAAAGCTCCAGCATCTTCGGATCGACCATGATCAGCCGGCATTCCTCCGGCTTCAGTCGATAGAGCAAGGACAGGATCATCGTATTGATCGCCACCGATTTGCCCGAACCCGTGGTACCAGCGACCAGAAGATGCGGCATCTTGGCAAGCTCTGCCACCACCGGCTCCCCGCCGATCGTCTTGCCCAGGCACAGCGCCAGCTTGAAGCGGGTCTCGCCGTAGTTTTCGGATTCGATCAGTTCGCGGAAATAGACCGTCTCGCGGACCGGGTTCGGTAGTTCGATGCCGATGACGTTGCGACCAGGCACCACGGCGACGCGGGCAGACAAAGCCGACATCGAGCGAGCGATATCATCCGAAAGGCCGATGACTCGCGAGGACTTCACGCCCGGCGCCGGTTCGAATTCATAGAGCGTAACCACAGGACCTGGCCGCACATCGATGATCTCGCCGCGAACGCCGAAATCCTCCAGCACGCTCTCCAACAGACCAGCGCTTTGTTCCAGAGCCTCCTGGGTGATGATCGCGGTTTCCTGAACACACGGTTCCTGCAAAAGCGTAACGGGCGGGAAAACGTAGTCGCGCATGTCGACAGCGATCGAGGTATCCGCGGTTTTAGCGATGATCTCGGGCCTGATCTCCGGAACCGGTCTAGAAGCAGTCACCGGGTGTTTTGCGTCGTCGACCGGCTCGACAGGAGCCCGGGGGGCTGAAAACGTGGATTTGACTTCGGCCAGTTCTCGCAGCGGCAACTTCGCAGGCGCCTTGGCAGGCAAGGGCCTTGCAACGAGGAGCCCTGCCGACGGCGCGCGGGCGATGACGATTTCCCGATAGAGCGCCGTTACCGAATCCGGCGCCGCCTGAAACTCTGGCGCCTGCCAGCGCGCCGCAGGCGCCAATACGTCCATATCAGCGTCCATATCCATGGCACTCCAGAACACCTCGTCCGAGACGGCGTACAGGGCGTTCGGTCTTTTCACGGGCGTTTCCCAAATCTCTTCGGCCTGCGGATCCTCGTCAGCTGGAAAGCAGGCGAGATCGATGTCGGCGAGCTCTGCAGCTTCGCAGACCGGATTTGCCTCCGCCTGCATTTCAATTTCGCGCTTCAAACGCAACGAAAGCAGTTGAATGCCTGTTGCTGCCGGCGCGTGCTGCGCTGTAGCAACGGGCGGTTCACCTGCCACAGGATTTTCGCCAGTCGGCACAACGTCCTCAGTGGCGCTCGTCCCTGGTTCAACGTTCGGATATGCCGACGCTGCTTGCTTCTTGCTTTCAGAGGTCGAACGCTTCGAATAGGCGCTTTCCGGTGTGCGGGTGAACCGCACGTTGGGCCTGAGCACAAAGGCGCTCTGCCACACCGGCGCTTCCCGCCCCTCGATCTCGCTTGCGGCCATGGCGTCGGTGTCCGTCCTGGAAGCATTTTCCTCGCCATTTGCATCAATCGGCGAACCGTAAACGCGCCGCTGATGCTCGATTTTCGCAAGGTGACCGTCGTCGTCTGCGGGGTGCTCTCCCGTGTGATCGAAGGGGTTCGAAAAATTGGTTCGGGAAAGACGCATAGGGACCTGCTCACTCATAATTCACCGGCAATGGGCATACCCTTTTCAATAGAAAATAAAGGTTAATCACCTCTTTCTAGCCTGCCATTCTCACAGAATTTCCGTTGGCTCGGGCGAGTGACATGAGCATCGGACCGATGGCAAATTCACCCCGTGCGGCGCGTCGTGTCAGGTCGCGAAGATAAGCGCCGGGCGAGTTGATATGCCCTGCCCGCTCGAGAATGCAGGCGATGACGGTGGCGGCGTTCTCCGGTCCGAGAATGGTGCAGGCCTGCTGATAGGCGTCGGGGCTGACGCCGAGCATCGAACGTACGACAACCGCGGCTGCCATCAAATCGCGCCAGGTCGAAATCGTTCCGCCGGCGCCGTAGTCGGCAATTTGCGGACACGTCTGCAGCACAAGCGCCAGCGGAAACGCCTTGATGCTGGTGCTTGGTCTGCGGCGTAGTGCTTCACCCACCGGTCTAGCGTTCTCAACGCCGCGTTTACCATGATCCGCGTTTTCTGGTTCGTACCGCACGGGGATTGCTGCCGGATGGACTTCGGATTGTGCGACCTGCGTCGTTTTGCAAGCGGGTTCAGATTCAGATGTGGAGTCGGTATGTGAATTCTGTATGTGCCGTTCATTTTGAAAGGGATTGCCGCTTAATTTCCTTGAATCAATGTGCATTTCCAAGCGATTGGTGATCGCTTCGCGCAGCATCTCCATCTCTTGTAGGGCCGTCAGCAATACATCCGGTGCTGGCGTGCGCGGAAGGGCCGTCACCAAGGCGCGGAAATGCAGGCTGACGTCCTCCCAGTCACCCGTGGCGCCCTCCTCGACGGCCGTTTCGATCAGTTTGGCGACATCGCGCCGGCAAAGCGTCAACCGCTCGCGAAGCCGTAGCAGATGCAGCCGTTCGGCCGTCACTTGGGCTGCTAGGCGTTCGATTTCATCCGCGCGAGCCAGAAGTGGCGCGAGGGAGAAGCCGTAGGCGTCGTCGATGGCGCCCGCACGGTTCCTGCGCACGTAGCGTTTGCCGTTGGGGCTGTCCTTGCGGACAATGAGACCGGCTTCGACCAGCACCGCCAAATGACGTCTAATCGTCTGTTCGGTCATGCCATGGGAGCGCAGTGACAACTGGGCATTGGATGGGAAAACAACGAGCCCATTTACTTCGCAGAGTTCATCCTTCGGATAGAAGCTCAGAAGTGCGCTCATGACCGCGAGCGATCGGTCGGTGACGCCGATCAGCGGCCTAGCTTCGCATAACGCCCTATAGAGTTTCCACTTGTCGACAGTCTTGCCGTTTTCGATTTCTCGCGCCATGACCTGATTGGCTAACATGCCAAGCGTCATCGCCCGCCGCCCAAAGGGCGTCGCCACACTTCCACCGTACATCGCCTCTGCCTTTCGTCGGGGCAAAGCTACTCAGCTCGTCAAAATGACGCCGATCTCAATGAAGAGACTTGACTACGATTCCAGGAAGTGTGATTCTCTCAGTCGCCAAACAGTCGAGAAGGGCTTCCGGAATGCATTTCGGGGGCCTTTTTCTTTGCCGATTTTTCGTCTGCTACCTATCCTTCGATAGCGGTTGATCTTGAGGCGCCCACGACGGACGCCCGGCGTAAGCTAGTGTCGGCCATCCTGTTTGCGGCTGGCCGTAAATTCGGCATAGAGATCATCCAGCCGATCGGCGAGATAGCTGCCGAAATCGGGCACCTGTCGCTCATCGAAAACGATCCGGGTCTGAACATCGTCCCGCTCGATCCGAGCTGCTTTCCTGCCCTGCGGGTTCTTCCATTCCTGTGCCTTTGGCTTTCTCTTCGCAGGCTCGGCGCCAAGCATTTCGAACACGCGACCAAACCGCGTATCGCTGTCAGCCGCTAGAAATTCCGCGTTCGCGACAAGGACATCGAGCGTGTTCTGTTTCCGCTCCATCCGATCGGCCAATGCCGCCCAGCGCGCCCGGCCAGCCTTTGGCGCCGGCCCGATCGCCTGAACCAGGTATTCCGGAATACTGCGCGCGATGGAAATGTACCGGCTGAGGTCGGCCTTGTCGGTCGAGAGCGCGGCCATGATTGTCGTCCGGTCGTAGCCGCCATCTTCGAGGCGCCGCGCGAACTGGGCCTTCTCGATATAGGACAGATCCTGCCGGTCGAGATTTTCCTTGCCCTGCGCGATGACGAGTTCGTTGTCCGTCAACTGTTGAACAATGGCCCTGACCGTCTTGCCAAGCTTGGCTGCAGCTCTCAGACGCCGGCGGCCATAAGCCACCTGGAAGCGCCCGGGCGCGGCGGCCTGGGGCCGAACGAGGATAGGAACCTGTTGGCCATTTTCTCGAATACTCTCGACGAGAGCCTCAAAACCGGGATCGACCGCTATCGAAATACGATCGCTCACAGAGGAGCTATCGATCTGCGACGGATCCAAGTCGATCACAGTGGATCCGGACGCCAGCTGTTCCTGCAATTTTGCGGCGCTGCGCGCGCCTTCGGTCATTTCCTGCAGCGACGCGCCCATCGCCGAAATCGCGCCCGTGCGGACGCGATCCGGACTTTTTTCAACGCCCGCTACTGACGCGGAGCCTTCCGGTTTGCGCATAAACAACGTGTTAACGGTATCTTTTCGGCTCACGGCAGATCACCCTGATTTAGAAAAATTTGAGCCGCGCCGCTTAGGCAACAGCGGACGTTGGGAACTCCCAACAGGGGTGAGGTAACCCTTGGACCCAGGGCGTGTGTCACCTGAATGGTTTCGTTCGGTAAGCCGTCCGGGCAATGAACGGGCTCGCTTGAAAGACCCTGTTGGGAGATCCCAACAAACTACCGAAAGGGGGAGATGTGCGCTCATTTTGGCGTGCGCCCCCACGCCAGCCGAATGAGGGATTCAACTTCACCGTTCACGGCGTCGAGGGCCTCCATCGCCCGGTCATAGGTCGAGCGAGTCAGATTTTCCCGACCGATCTCGTAGAGTGTCTGCTTCGTCAGGCCGGCATCGGAAACCGCCGCCGACTTCACCATCGGATTGGTCATGACGTGATCGTCGAAGAGATTGCGGAGGAGGGCGGTAACCTTGGTCTGTGGCGCGTCCTGAGGCTCATAACGCGTGAGGAGATAGCGGATGAAATCATATTTCAGTTCGCCGCCAGCCTCGCGAACGACGGCAAGGAGGTCATGCGTCATTAACAGGAATTGGCTCATCGACGCCACATCGAGCATCTGCGGATGAACAGTCACCACCATCGACGTGGCCGCGCAAAGACCACTTAGCGTCAGGTAGCCGAGCTGCGGCGGGCAATCGATGACGACGACGTCGTAGCCTTCGGCGATTTCATCGAGCGCACGCGCCACGCGGGTAAAGAAAATTCCGTCTCCATCGCGAGAGCCGCGGGTCAGTGCGCGCGGCGTCGTATGCTCGAACTCCATCAGTTCAAGATTGCCCGGTACGAGATCGAGACCGTCGAAATAGGTGTTGCGGATGACGTCCGCCAGCGGACGCTTTTCCTCGTCATAGCGGATGGCGGCGTAAAGCGTCTCGTTCGATCTCACATCGGTTTCCGGCAGGACACCGAGGAGGGCGGAGAGGCTTGCCTGCGGATCGAGATCGACGGCGAGCACGCGATATCCTTGCAGTGCCAAATATTGTGCCAGGTGTACAGATGTGGTTGTCTTGCCCGATCCGCCTTTGAAATTGGTGACGGCGATGACCTGGAGGTGATCGTCGGGGCCGCGGCGTGGCACGAAGTTGTAGGCTTCGCGGCCCCGCACCGTCTGCGCCAACTTCTCGCGCAATTCGTTGATCTGCCGCAGCGTGTAGAGGCGGCGTCCGTTGCTCGTGAGCTGGGGCTGCGGTCCTTCGCCGGCAAGCGTCATTTTGCGTAGCGTCGAATCTGACACACCTATCAGGCGAGCCGCCTCGCCTGACGTGAACCGCCGCAAGGTCTTGCTGGCCGTTGGTGGAAAGAGCGCCTCGCTGATCGCTTGCAGCTGCGAACTGATAATCGCCGCATGATCTCCGATCGTCTCGTCGACGGTCTGGCGCTCAATCTTGGTCGCATGAATTGCATTGCTCACGTTCAAAAACTTTCGTCACGGTAAAATGGGCGGATGAGGGATATAACCGTGACGATACGCAACGCAACGATTCGTGCAAGAAGTTATTGGTTAACAGATGGTTAACGCTACGGAGCAGAAAAATGAATCCGCCGCCGCCCAAAACACGATTCACTCATGAATCCAAGACGTTCTTGTTCTTCGCCGAAGCGCCGCGCCGCGAGAGCAGCAACCAAATGTTTCATGTTAACAATCATGCAGCAACCGGCCCGATATGGACAACCGGGAGGCTGAAATGCGCGACTCACGCAGCCTTTGGCGGGTTTCACCCCGAATCGCGGCGCACAACCGCACCATCCAAAGCTGTCGCCTGTCGGTTGATCCGACACGCACCTTTCTTGGCAGCCGCCGGAACAATCCATTTCGTCGCGCGTTAAGCGCCGGGTCGATTTCTGTCGACATCAACCACCGTGTTTTGCAACGATGTGAGGATGTGCAGATGAACAACCTGTTGCCACAACTTCATGAAGGACACGCGCCGATCACGCTGCACCAGCTGTTCCGCGACGCCTTGGAAACCTATGACGATTGGGTCGAAGGTGCAGATGCTCCGGTTGTCTTCCATCAGGGCATGCCTGTGCCGATCAATGTCGTGTTCGATCACATGCGCAATTGCACGGACATCCTGCCGAACAATATGGTCAGCGCCATTACCGAGCGGCTGACAAAACCTTGGAGCAGCGACAGCCCGCTTGACGAAATGACCTTTTCGACAGCGGCGCGCGTGATGTGCGTGCTGATCCGAAAGAGGGAATTGCAGCGCAGCGATAGCAATATCAACGCTTTCATCCGGCGGTTCGAAAAGCGCCGCTCCAATCGCATCGACCGTTGAGCTTGTGCGGAAAACAAAGCCGTTCGGCTCTGCCCCTGCCGCGGACGTCAACTCCAGTCCCATTAAGTAACGGAAATAAATCGAAAAATTACCGGGCGTGAAAACGACTTGCTGCTATGAGTTTCCCGTGGTTAAATGATAAAATACATAGAGTATACCGCTTATTTGCGAACTGGCGTTTGAGTGACAATGCCCAGGTTCAACATTCCAGCCGCATGGTGCGGGGGGAGGGGACAATATGACGGTTCACGGTTTCTCGGTGCCTTACGGCGGCCAGCATTTGCAGATCGCCATCGTCGGCCGCGGATTTTCAGGTTTGATGATGGCAATCGCTCTCATGAAGTCCGTCAGCCAACCGTTTCAACTGCGCATGTTCGATCCGCGGCCGGTCATCAGCGGCGGCCAGGCCTTAGCAACGGCGCGCGCAACCGAAATCCTGAACAGCCGCGCCCGCGATCTCTCCGTCTCAACCGGCGAGCCTAAGGATTTCACGCGCTGGCTGCAGGCCTACCAGCATTTTCGCGAAGCCGTCTCCGCCGCGATCCCGGGTTTCGGCCAGATCTTCGTGCCAAAGGTCATCTTCAGCGACTATGTCTATCAGCGGTTCTCCGAAGCGCTTGCCGAGCGCACCGATGTCAGCATCCAGATGTCCCTTGAGGGCATCACAACGATACGGCGCAATGAAACCGGCCGTTTCACGCTCGGCCTGGCCGATGGCAGCGAAGCCGTTTATGACACCGTCGTCCTGGCAACGGGCTATGGTTTGAAGGCTCCGCAGGAGGAGGAGCAGGATACGGAAGTGGTTCTGCGCAGTCTCTCCATTAGCGCCCGGCATGTCGTCGTCATGGGCAACGGCCTGCGAGCGGTCGACCAGGTCCTGCAATTGCGCGACGGCGGATTTGAAGGCCGCATTACGATCTTGTCGCGTCGCGGTTTCCTGCCGCAGCCGCACACCCGGATGCCCGCGGATGCCGTCTTCCCGTCGCAGCCGATGCCCTCGCAGCTTCGCCATATCGTCCGGTTCGTGCGCAAAGCCTGCGCGCAAGCCGAAGAAAACGGCTGGAGTTGGCAGGCCGCAATGAACGGCCTGCGCAAGCGGGCCCGCACCCTGTGGGCGTCGCTGCCGCCAAGCGAAAAACGGCAATTCAATCGTCATCTCAGGGCCATCTATGACAGCCACCGCAACAGGCTCCCGGCGGATGTGCATGAAAGGCTCGAACGTGAACTGGCCGGCGGCATGACGGAGCTGAAACGCGGTACCACCCTGAAGCGGCGCCCCGACGGGCTTATCGTGCGGTGGGCCGGTCAGGCCACGGAAGAGCTCTTTGCCGCAGACGAAGTCATAGACTGCCGCTGCCTTTCGCCTGACTTGAAAGATCCTGTTATCGCCGACCTGCTGCGCGCGGGCCTCGCGAGCACGGACGAACTCGATCTCGGTCTGGCCGTAAACCCGGCTGGCGAACTGCTTACTCCCTGGGGCCGGTCCGCCGGCCTGTTCGCCATCGGTCCGCTTGGCCTCGGCTCGCTTCCGGATATCGATCTTGTGCCCGAGATCGTGACGCAGACTTACACCGCCGCGGCGTTGATCAATGCGCGATCACGGCCGCAATTGCAGGCGGGCTGACTGACGGGCGGGACGCCCCCAAAAAAGACTTGATGCCGCGGCGCCTGCGGGTCGCGGGTCGAATTCAGCCTGTAAAATCCGCCAGTCCGACCTTAGGAGCGGGAGTGGCCGCAAGGAGATATCGGAGGTTGCGCATTTTTATGTACCGTCCCGCGATTAAATGGCGATGTTCAACCGTTAACCAGGACAGTGACTGCGAAAAGGTCGCTGCGCTGGCTCGGTTGACAAACAACAGACAAGCCTGAAGAGTAAAACCGGTCAAGACGGCAGCGTTGGGGAGGACTTTCGTCTATGCGCGCGTTTATCCGGTTTTCAGCTATCATCCTCGCCGTCCTTGCGTTTTCGCCCGCGGTTCATGCGGCCGAAACGGGCCGGCATGTCGTTACGACAGAGAACAGCGACTATTTCGGCTTTGACCTGCGCACCGAGCAAAATGTCACGCTCGACCAGTGCGAAAGCGTCTGCATTGAGGACTCATCCTGCCGTGCGTTCACCTACAATCCCAAGGTGAAATGGTGCTTTCTCAAATCAGACTACAACACGCTGAATACCTTCAACGGCGCGATCGCCGGCAAGATCGTCGACGCCGCCTCGAGCGAACCGGATATCGGCGCGCCGCCGGCGCTGCCGTTCCTTACTGAGCGACAACTTGACGATGCCCGCACCGCCAAGGATAACCTCGCGCTGGAGCCGGATCAGGAAGGGCAGGGGGTCAACGGCCTGATTGCCGCCGCCCATCGCGAACTCGCTGCCGGTAACATTGCCCCGGCGCTGAAGGCTTTCCAGGGCGCCTTGTCGATCAGCCCGGATGACGGCGACCTATGGATAGAAGCAGCAAGAGCGGCCAACCGCGTCTACGGCAATACCGACTTTGCCGTTCAAGCGTCGCTCGCCGCCATTAACGGCTACCAGCTTACGCGCACCACCCAGTCCCGCGCAGACGCTCTGGCTGTTCTTGCAAAGGCGCTGGAAAGCTCGGAAAACTTCCGCGCGGCGCTCAGTGCCTACAAGGCCAGCCTTGCGATTGTCGAGGCAAAGACTGTTCGGGCGGCCTATACCACCTTGAAAACCAGACAGGGCTTCCGCGTCACCGAGCACACCGTCGATTCCGATAGCGCTATGCCACGGGTCTGCGTCCAATTCTCCGAGCCGCTGGTCAAAGCCGGCGTGGACTATACCCCCTTCGTCACGCTCGACGGGGCACCGCCCAAGGCGCTCGAAGCAAAGGGCAGCGAAATCTGCGTCGAGGGCCTGAACCACGGCCAGCGCTACAAGCTGGCCTTCCGCCAGGGCCTGCCGTCCTCCATTTC
Source organism: Pararhizobium sp. LjRoot255 (assembly GCF_964252905.1). Taxonomy (NCBI): domain Bacteria; kingdom Pseudomonadati; phylum Pseudomonadota; class Alphaproteobacteria; order Hyphomicrobiales; family Rhizobiaceae; genus Pararhizobium; species Pararhizobium sp. LjRoot255. The sequence continues at coordinate 739,410 of NZ_CAXUPQ020000002.1, read as the reverse complement.
CGACGAGCCCCTCGAAGCCCAGGTCAATCTTGACGTCTATGTCCCGGACCGCGCAGCGATGGTGCGTTTCACCGGCGACAGCTTCGTGCTGCCGGCAACCGCCCGCCGCGGCATTCCGCTGGTCTCGGTCAACACGACCAGCGCAAACCTCAAGCTCTATCGCATCGGCGATCGCAACATCGCTTCGCTGCTTACCACCTCTCAGTTCCTGACGCAGCTCGATGGATACAGCGCCCAGCGCATCCAGGACGAAAACGGCGAGATGGTCTGGCAGGGCTCGATCGACATCTCCACCGACCTCAACAAGGAAGTGGTGACGAGCTTTCCGGTGGATGAAGCGGTGCCGCAGCGCAAGCCGGGCGTCTATGTCCTGACCGCCGTCTCGGATACCGGAGCAACAAATGAATGGGACAGCCAGGCGACGCAGTGGTTCGTCGTCTCAGACATAGGCCTCTCGACCTATTCCGGTACGGATGGCTTGAGCGTTTTTGCCCGGTCCCTTGCGACGGCAAAGCAGATTGCCGGGGTCGAGCTGACGCTGCTTGCCAAGAATAACGAAATTCTCGGAACGGCGACCACGGACGCTCAGGGTCGCGCCACCTTCGATGCCGGTCTGTTGCGCGGCACCGGCGCCATGATCCCCGCGGTGATCACGGCAAAGGGCGGCAACGACGATTTTGTCTTCCTCGACCTGACGCGCGCTGGCTTTGATCTCTCCGACCGCGGCGTCACCGGACGCGCGGCCCCGGGTGCGATCGACATACTGACCTGGACCGAGCGCGGCATTTATCGCGCCGGTGAGACTGTGCACGTTTCCGCATTGGCGCGCGACAGCGCCTCCGTTGCAATCGAGACGCTGCCGCTGACCTTCATCTTCAAGCGCCCCGATGGGGTCGAGGATCGCCGTGTCGTCAACGACGGCGGACAGGCAGGGGGCTACGCGCTTGATCTCGCCCTGCAGCCGAACGCGATGCGCGGCACATGGACCGTGCAGGTCTATACCGATCCCAAGGGCATGGCGATCAGCGAGAAGCAGTTCCAGGTCGACGATTTCGTGCCCGATCGGGTCGAGTTCGACCTGGCGAGCAGCGTCAAGCAGATCGAAATCGGCAAGTCGGCGCCGATCACCATCGAGGGCCGATACCTGTATGGCGCACCTGCAGCGGGTCTCGAGCTCGAAGGCGAAGTCGGCCTCAAGCCGACCCGCGAAAGCGCCGATTTCAAGGGCTATTTTTTCGGTCTGGCCGACGAGGAAGCGACGGAAGACAGCCGCTCGCCGCTGGAGGCTCTGGAACCGCTGGACGAAGACGGCAAATCGACGTTCGAGGTGAACCTCACGGAAACGCCGTCCACCACCCAATTGCTGAACGCCAACATTACTGTGCGCGTCCAGGAAGCCGGCGGCCGGGCCGTCGAGCGTTCGCTGACACTGCCCGTCAGGCCGGAAGGCTCGATGATCGGCATCAAGCCGGAGTTCACCGGTGAACTCACGGAAAACGCTGTCGGCAAATTCCATGTCATCGCCATTGACCAGAACGGCGACAAGCAGGCGAAATCGGGCCTGACCTGGAAGCTGCTGCGCGTCGTTCAGGACTATCAATGGTACCGTGACGGCACCGCGTGGAAATACGAGCCCGTCATTTCGACCAAGCAGGTGTCCACCGGCAAGCTCGATGTCACCAGGGATGGGGGTGAAATCTCCCTTTCGGCCGGCTGGGGCCGTTACCGGCTCGAGGTCGAGACCGCCGATATCGACGGACCAACATCCAGTGTGGAGTTCGATTCCGGCTGGTATGTCGCCGCCAGCTCGACGGAAACGCCGGATGGTCTGGAGATCGCTCTCGATAAAGAGAGCTACACGATCGGCGACACCGCCAAGCTCAGGGTCTCGCCACGGTTTGCCGGCGAGGTTCTGGTCACGATCGGTTCGGAAAAGCTGATCGCCACGGAGACCGCCACCATTCCCGCCGAGGGCGGTGACGTCGACATTCCGATCACCGAGGACTTTGGCGCCGGCGCTTATGTTACGGCAACCCTCTATCGCCCGGGCGACGCGCAGGAAAGCCGCATGCCGATGCGCGCCATCGGTATCAAGTGGCTGGCCGTCGATCCGGCTGACCGCAAGCTCTCCGTCAAGCTGGATTTGCCGGAGAAGACGCTGCCACGACAGACCCTCAACATCCCGGTTGAAGTCGCAGGCGCGGGGGTGGGCGAGGAAGCCTATGTGACGGTTGCCGCTGTCGATGTCGGTATTCTCAACCTGACACGCTACGAGGCGCCCGATCCGGACGGCTGGTATTTCGGCCAGCGCCAGCTCGGCCTCGAAATCCGCGATCTCTACGGCCGCCTGATCGACGGTTCGCTCGGCGCCACAGGACGCCTTCGCACCGGTGGCGACGGCGGTCAGATGCCGCTGCAGGGCAATCCGCCGACCGAAAAGCTGGTGGCCTTCTTCTCCGGACCGGTTCAGCTTGATGCGAGCGGCAAGGCGATCATCAGTTTCGACATCCCGCAGTTCAACGGGACGGCCCGCGTCATGGCGGTTGCCTGGTCGAAGACCGGCGTCGGCCATGCCAGCTCCGACATCGTCATCCGCGACCCGGTCGTGGTGACAGCAAGCCTGCCTCAATTCCTGGCGCCTGGCGACAAGGCGGAACTGCGTCTGGATATCGCCAATACAGATGGCCCGACAGGGGACCTTACTCTCAAGGTCACGAGTAGCTCATCCGTGGTGATCGACAGCGCCCAGGCTGAGCAGACGTTTGGCGTCACGCCGGGCGGAAAATTCGACCTGACGCTGCCACTTTCCGGTGTTCATCCGGGCGACGGTGCCATCTCGATCGAACTTACGAGCGCTGACGGACTGTCGCTGCAGCAATCCGTCTCCGTTCCGGTGCGGGCGGCATCCCTGCCGGTGACGACACGTCATCCCGTCACCATCGAGCCCAATGCCAGCTTGAAGGTGGACGGCGAATTGCTGGCCGAAAGCATGCTGCAGGGGTCGGCGGTCAGCATCAGCGTCACCCGCGCCGCGGCTTTCGATATCCCGGCGCTGCTGACCTCGCTCGATCGCTACCCCTATGGCTGCGCCGAGCAGACGACCAGCCGCGCACTGCCGCTGCTCTATCTCAGCGAACTTTCGAAACAATCCGGCTTGCCGGAGGATGCGGATGTCCAGAAGCGCGTGCAGGAGGCGATCTACCGTGTCCTCTCCTACCAGTCGTCAACGGGCAGTTTCGGCCTCTGGAGCCCGGGCTCCGGCGATCTCTGGCTCGATGCCTATGTCACCGACTTCCTGACCCGGGCGCGGGAGCAGAAATACCAGGTGCCGGATCAGGCGATGGTTCAGGCGCTCGATAATCTGCAGAATGCCTTGAGCTATGACGTAGACGTCAAGAGCCAGGGCAACGAGATCGCCTACGCCCTTTATGTGCTGGCCCGCAACCGCAGGGCCGCAATCAGCGACCTGCGTTACTATGCCGATACGAAGCTTGCCGAGTTCCCGACACCTCTTTCCAAGGGCCATCTGGCTGCCGCACTCGGGCTTTACGGCGATGGGCAACGCTCCCAGAGTATTTTCGGCGACGCGCTGCAGATGTCGACAAGCACGACTACCAGCCTTCTCGACCGCTCCGACTATGGCTCGCCGCTCCGCGACAATGCCGCGGTGCTGACGCTGGCGGCGGAAAGTCGCCCCGTACCGGCGATCATTCCGCAACTCGCCAAGATCGTCGCCCGTGAATGGGAACATCAGTCCTATACCAGTACGCAGGAACAGATGTGGACCCTGCTCGCCGCGCGGGCGATCCAGGGAGGTGATCAGGATCTGAAGCTCGACATCAATGGAACGGCGCGCAGCGGCGGTTATGCCGCGCGTCTGACCGGCGACGAAATTCTCGATCAACCGATCACCATCAGCAACCGGTCCAAGGACCCGGTCGCCGCCGTCGTTACAACGGTTGCAGCACCCGCGTTCCCGCTGCCCGCCGGCGGCAATGGGTTTACGATCCAGCGAACCTACTACACGCTCGATGGAGAGGAAGCCAACATTACGCAGGCCAGGCAGAACGAGCGCTACGTGGTCGTCATCAACGCGACGGAGAGCAATGCCTGGCCGTCTCGCGTGCTGATCACAGATCTTCTCCCGGCCGGGTTCGAAATCGACAATCCGAGCCTCGTCGATAGCGCCAAACTGTCGAATTTCGAATGGATCGGCGAGATCGAGGCGGCGCATACCGAATTTCGCAGCGACCGTTTCGTTGCCGCCTTCGACCGGTCGAGCGGTGACGATCGGGCGATCACGGTCGCCTATGTCGTGCGCGCCGTCACGCCGGGAACCTACGACCATCCGGCGGCCAGCATCGAGGACATGTACCGGCCGCAGTTTTCCGCGCGCACCGCCATGGGGCGCATGGAGGTACAGGCGGTCGAATAATGTCGCTCCGGTGGAAAACCTGCGCCGCGCTCTCCTGCTCCGCACTTCTGTGCGTCACGGCAGTGTTGGCACTTGAGGTCGCCGACCGCGCCTATCCGCCGCCGCTCGACAAGGCGCGCACCTTCTCCACTGAGGTTCTCGACGCGGACGGCCAGTTGCTGCGCGCCTTCGCGACGCCGGAGGGCCGATGGCGGCTGAAGACGACGGCGAGGGATGTCGATGCACAGTTCGTCCGCATGCTGGTTGCCTATGAGGACCAGCGCTTCTGGCAGCACCACGGTATCGATCCCTGGGCCCTGATGCGGGCTGCCTGGCAATTCGCAAGCCACGGGCGGATCGTCTCCGGAGCATCGACGCTGTCCATGCAGGTGGCGCGCCTGATCGAGCCGCGCGAGGGGCGTTCCCTTGCTGCGAAACTTCGCCAGTTGGCCCGAGCGATTCAGATCGAACGGCGGCTGAGCAAGGCGGACATCCTGGATCTCTATCTGACCCACGCGCCCTATGGCGGCAACCTCGAGGGCATCCGAGCGGCGAGCCTTGCCTATTTCGGCAAGGAACCGCGGCGACTGACGGTTTCTGAAGCGGCGTTGCTCGTGGCGCTACCACAATTGCCCGAAAAACGCCGACCCGACCGTCACCATAAGGCCGCCGAGACGGCGCGCCAGCGGGTTTTGACGCGCATGGCTGTTTCCGCCGTCATCGGGGAAGGGGAGGCTGAGCGCGCAGCTGGGGTTGCCATCCCGAACCGCCGCCTACAACTCCCGGCCCTTGCGGCCCACGTCGCCGAAACGGCCTTGCGCAAGAAGCCGAAAGCCATCCAGCACCAGTCGACGCTCAGGCGTCCCATTCAGAAGGCGCTCGAGGCAGTCGCGAAGGACGCCGCAGCGAAACTCGGACCACGCGTTTCCATCGCCATGGTTATGGCCGATGCGCGCACCGGAGAGATCGTCGGCGAGCTTGGCTCCGCCGACTATTTCGATGCCGGCCGCTCCGGATGGATCGACATGACCCGCGTCTCCCGCTCGCCGGGCTCGACGCTCAAACCCTTCATCTATGGTCTCGCCTTCGAGGAAGGCCTCGTTTCGCAGGAAACGATCATCGAGGATCGTCCTGCGGATTTCTTCGGCTACCGCCCGCGTAATTTCGACATGACCTATCAGGGTGACGTCAGCATCCGGCAAGCGCTGCAGCTGTCGCTCAACGTGCCGGCAGTTAGCCTGCTCGACGCCGTCGGGCCAAGCCGGATGATGATGCGTTTCCGGCGCGCCGACGTCAGGCCCGTCTTGCCGCCGAATGAGGCGCCGGGGCTCGCGATCGGGCTCGGCGGCCTGGGCATCAGCCTGAAGGACCTGGTGCAACTTTATACGGCATTGGCCAACCGCGGCAAACCCATGCGCCTTGGTGACGGCATACAGGATCAGCCGGGGCAGATCGAAGGCGAGCCGCTTCTCGATCCGGCCTCGACCTGGCAGATCGCCGATATCCTGTCCGGTGTCTTGCCACCGGCCGGCGCCGCCCAGCGTGGCATCGCCTACAAGACTGGAACGAGCTACGGCTACCGCGATGCCTGGTCGGTCGGCTTCGACGGTCGCTACGTGCTCGGCGTGTGGGTGGGCCGACCCGACAATGGGGCCGTTCCGGGCCTGACCGGTTATGCAACGGCAGCGCCGATCCTGTTTGAAGGCTTTGCCAAATCCGGCGTTGCGATAACGCCCTTGCTGCGCGCGCCGGCGGGCGCCGTTCGCATGGCCCAGTCCGAACTGCCGATCAGCCAGCGGCGTTTCTCGCTAACGTCGAGCGGTCTTGTCTCGGCAACGGTTCGTGAAGCGGCTCCGCAGATCGTCTATCCCCCGGAGGGCGCACGCGTCGAACTCGGTGTCGATACCGCGGGCGTACCCATGCCGCTCGTCCTGAAGCTGCACGGGGGGAGGGCGCCGTTCCGCTGGTTGGCAAACGGCAAGCCATTACCGGAAACGTCAAGGCGCCGCGTCAATCAATGGGTTCCCGACGGAACAGGTTATTCGACGCTGACGGTCATCGATGCCGCAGGCCGCGCCGCAAGCGTTCGGGTTTTCCTCAATTGAGGCGGCTGCGGTGCCCTGTGCGAGAAAATCTGTACGGCAGCCCCCAAATTGCATTTCATCAATGGGGATTCACGAAATACGCCCTTTGAGTTAACAGTGCTGAACGGTCTGTTTCGTTTCGATTCGCATTTGCGGCCTGGTATCGACATCCACTAGAGCCGGATGATTCTAGGTCGAATCGACCTAAAATCTGAATCCGCTCTAGAATCAAAGAAGTAGAGCATGATGTCGTCCGAAAACCGCTTACACTTTTCGGTATCATGCTCTAGAGAAAACGGGGTTTTTTTGCCTGTATCGGCATTTCCATCTTCGCGATATCTACTCGCTGGCTTTGTGATGACCGCTGCGCTTACGGGCTGCGGCGCCCGCGAGGGCGTAAGGCTGTCTGATACCGCAGTGACGGTTCCCAGCGAAACAGCATTCGCGCTGCCGCCGCCCGGCGGGCCGGCGGTCGTCAACATCGTCGAGCGCCGTTTCAGCAATAGCACCCAGCAGGACATCTTCCTTTTCACGTCTGCATCCACACCAGGCCAGAATGTCTTGCGCGTTCAATTGTTCGGGCCGGTCGGGTTGCAGATGGATGGACAGAAGGCGCTCGGTAACTCTTCGATCCAGGCAAGCGAGATTGTGAGGGAAATGCGCCGCGAGCTTCCCGGCGTCGCGCTTACCCAGTCACCGCTCTACCTGCAGAACAACTACGGCCCCTTCAGCTACGCATACGGCCGCGGTCACGGCAACGATGCCTGTCTCTATGCCTGGCAGCAGATCCGCTCGCCCGAAGAGGCAAGGACAGTCTTCCAGAACCGTGGCACGATCCAGGTTCGCCTGCGCCTCTGCGAGGATGGCGCGAGCGAAGAGAAACTGCTCAGCACGATGTACGGATACACCATTCGCGCGGCCTTCAACGTCCCAGGGTGGAACCCTTACGGCGAACCGCCGAGCGTCGATCCGACATTGGGCCGCACCGGAAACCCGATCTATCCGAAAAGCGAAGACCTGCGCGATTCACCGGCCGCCGCTGTTGACAATGCGAGACCCCGTCCCGTTTTGCGACAGAGACAAGTGGCTCGCGCCGCGGAAAACAAGGTGCCGATGAAACAACCGGCTTCGGCTGAAACCATTCCTTTACCAACCGGCGCGGATATAGACGCAGTCGTTGTTCCTTCGCCGGACTGTATGACACAGTCGGAAGGTGCCACGCTGTGCAAGTAACCTCGGCATGATCCGGATTGCCGAGTGCAATTTGAGTCAACCGTGCATTTATAAGGGCTTCCGCCAATGAACGGCTTGTCACCGGGCGGGCCTGAAAGGCAGCGACCATGCGCAAGGCAGGTATCATCCTTTTCTGGATCATCACATCCCTGTGCGTGATCGCATTGGTTACCTTGCCGATCAATCTGCAGACCCAACTGATCGCCGGCATTGCCGTCGTCACGTTCATGGCCGTGATCAAGATCCTGCGGGCGGAAGGCACGTGGAGGCTCATCGCGCTCGCGTTTGGTACGGCGATCATCATGCGTTATGTTTACTGGCGCACGACGAGCACGCTGCCGCCGTTCAACCAGCTCGAAAACTTCATTCCTGGCCTCCTGCTTTACCTGGCCGAGATGTACAGCGTCATGATGTTGGGGCTCAGCCTGTTCGTCGTCTCGATGCCCTTGCCACCGCGCCCCTCCCGCGCGGCATCAGAAGGCAAGTATCCGAGCGTTGACGTCTTTGTCCCGACCTACAACGAAGATGCCGAGCTTCTGGCCAATACGCTGGCGGCGGCGAAAGCCATGGACTATCCGGCAGACAAGTTGACCGTCTGGCTTCTCGATGACGGCGGCACGCTGCAGAAGCGGACGTCGCCCAATCTCCTCGAAGACCAGATGGCCAAGGCGCGGCTTCAGGAGCTACAGATTCTCTGCAACGATCTCGACGTTCGCTATCTGACCCGTGACCGGAACGAACACGCCAAGGCGGGCAATCTCAACAATGGCATGCAGCATTCCAATGGCGAACTGATCGCAGTCTTCGATGCCGATCACGCCCCGACCCGGGATTTCCTGCTCGAGACTGTCGGCTATTTCGAGGACGATCCAAAACTGTTCCTCGTGCAGACACCCCATTTCTTTCTCAATCCCGACCCGATCGAGAGGAATCTGCGAACTTTCGAAAGGATGCCGAGCGAGAACGAGATGTTCTACGGCATCATCCAGCGCGGTCTCGACAAGTGGAACGCCTCGTTCTTCTGCGGTTCGGCGGCCGTGCTGCGCCGGCAGGCGCTCGACCAGACTGGTGGTTTTAGCGGCGTCAGCATCACGGAAGATTGCGAAACTGCGATCGCGCTGCACGCCAGCGGCTGGAACAGCGTCTATGTCGACCGGCCACTGATCGCCGGTCTGCAGCCCGCAACCTTTGCCAGCTTCATCGGCCAGCGCAGCCGCTGGGCGCAGGGCATGATGCAGATCCTGCGGTTCCGCTTTCCGCTGTTGAAGCGCGGTCTGTCGATCCCGCAGCGGCTCTGCTACATGTCATCGACTCTGTTCTGGCTCTTCCCCCTTCCGCGCGCGATCTTCCTCTTTGCACCGCTCTGCTACCTGTTCTTTGATCTGGAAATCTTCACGGCATCCGGCGGCGAGTTCCTCGGCTACACACTTGCCTACATGCTCGTGAACCTGATGATGCAGAACTACCTCTACGGATCATTCCGCTGGCCCTGGATCTCCGAGCTCTACGAATATGTGCAGACGATCCATCTGCTGCCGGCCGTCGTCTCGGCCATCGTCAACCCCAGGAGGCCGAGCTTCAAGGTGACGGCCAAGGACGAGTCCGTCCTTGTCAGCCGCCTGTCGGAAATCAGCCGGCCATTCTTTCTCATCTTCGGTGTCTTGCTGTTCGCCGTCGTCGTAACGGCTTACCGGGTCTACACGGAGCCGTACAAGGCCGACGTCACCCTGGTGGTTGGCGGCTGGAACCTGCTCAACCTTCTCCTCGCCGGCTGTGCGCTCGGCGTCGTCTCCGAGCGCGGCGAGTTGACGGCAACCCGAAGGGTCAAGGTGACGCGCCGATGCGAATTCGGGCTCGACGAGACGTGGTATCCGGCCACGATCGACAATGTTTCGGTCAACGGCGCCCGCGTCAACGTCTATGCGAAGGCTCTCGAAACGATTCCACTGGACAAGCGCGGCCTGATCCGGTTCAAGCCATACAGCAGCGACCATGAGGAAATTCTCCCGGTTGCCGTCCGCAATAGCCGGGTTGCCGGCGATATCGTCACCGTTGGTTGTCTTTATCTGCCGGAGACAGCCCGCGACCATGGCCTCATCGCCGATCTTATTTTTGCAAATTCGCAGCAGTGGACCCAGTTCCAGATGTCGCGCCGCGGTAATCCCGGCTTGCTGCGAGGAACGATCTGGTTTCTCAGCCTTGCCTTTTATCAGACGAGCCGCGGCATCATCTATTTCTTCAGCAGTCCGGGGGCGAGAGATAAGGCCCGTTTGGCTGCAAAGGCAAAAAGATGATGAGGTCCGTATTTCTGGCTTTAGCCATTCTGGTACTGCAGAGCTTCCCGCTTCGCGCGCAGGCCCCGTTCGACATGACGCCGGAGCGGTCGACCGCTGGAGGGCAGACAGGGAACGGAGCGGCATCGCAGCCCGTGGTCGTCACGCCGACTGCCCAACCGAGTGAAACCGAAGCCTTCAAGCGGTACCTGCTTCCAAACGGCAACCTCGATCTGAGCGGTGAATTCGAAGATCGGGCCTGGTCGGTCTATCTGACACCGCAGCAGGCAGCCAGCGGAGCAAGGCTCAATCTCGGTTATCAGAATTCGATTTTCGTCGCGCCGGAGCTGTCCCGTCTTCGGGTCGAGATCAACGACACGACGATCGCCGACGAAGCGGTTCGTTCTGCTGATACCGTGTCCGACTTGAGCTTCAACCTGTCGAAGGATCTGCTGAAGCCCGGATCGAACCTCATCCGTCTGCGCGCCGACCAACGTCACCGCACCGACTGCACGATCGAATCGACCTATCAGCTCTGGTCGCGTGTCGATGCCGAAAAGACCTATCTGAGCTTTTCGGGAAGCGACGCGCAGGGGCTGCAAAGCCTCGACGATATCCGGGCGATTGGCGTCGACGATCGTGGCCTCACCCGGTTCAATTTCGTCGTGCCGGCGCTGGAGCAGCCCAGCACGACGATACCCTTGATGCGGCTTGCCCAGGGTCTCGCCGTTTTCGCCGACATGCCGAACCAATCCTTCTCCTTCAAGACGGGCAGCATGGCCGGAACAAAGCCAGGCGAATTGACGGTGCTCGTTGGCACGCCCACCGAGCTCCAGCCGCTTCTTGCCTCCTTGCCCGCCAGCGCCAGTTCCGGGCCCGTTGCTCGTTTCGTCGAAGATCCGGCAACCGGGTCGCCGGTGCTTGTCCTCAGTGGACCGACATGGCAGGCGATCGGTACCGCAATAGAAAGCGTGGTAGCTCCCACCGACGTCACCGGTCCTGCGGCGCGCCGCGATGTCATAACGACACAAAGGTGGCGCTCTCCCGACGCGCCTTTCCTCTTCTCCGATACCCGGCTGCGTTTCTCCCAACTCGGTTTCAAGACCCAAGAATTTTCTGGCCGGCGGTTTCGCACCGATTTCACCGTCGGCGTTCCCGCGGATTTCTATGCCAATGCCTATGGTGAAGCGGTCATCCTTCTGGACGCCGCCTACTCTCCGACAGTCCTGCCCGGCAGCCACATCGACGTCCACGTCAATGGGAATATCGCCTCAACGGTGCCGATTGCCTCGTCCGGCGGCGGCATCCTCAGACATCTGCCGATCAACGTGACGATGCGCCATTTCCGCCCGGGCGTGAACACGATCGCAATTGAAGCCGTTCTCGATACCGAGGACGACAAGCTCTGCGCACCCGGCGCGACCGGCTCCGAGACGCCGCGTTTCGCGTTGTTCGACAGCTCGGAATTCCACATGCCCGACTTCGCGCGCATCGCGCAATTGCCCAATCTTGCAGCGTCTGCCGGGACCGGGTTTCCCTATGGCAGAGGCCCGGACGCCACCCGCCTCTACCTGGATCGCATCGATTCCGATACGCTGTCGGCGACAGCGACGTTTCTCGGACGACTGGCCGCCGGCGCCGGTCGCCCGATCCCGGTCGAAACGGTCGCATCTCCTGCACTGATCGGCAGCCGAAGCGCGATCTTCGTTGGCGCGCTTTCGCAAATGCCGCAGACGGTCCTGACGCAAATGAATATTGCCGAGACAAGTCGGACAACATGGGGATCCAATGGCGGCGGCCAGGCGGACACCGTCAACACCGAAACTGCCCTCGACGCGTGGCGGGAGAAATTGCGTGGCGGCGTCTGGGCCGGCTGGATCACTGCGTTCGAGGATTGGGTTAAACGGAACTTCGACATTTCCCTTTCCTCATTGCGGTTCGCGCCGGTATCGGAGAGCAGCTTTACGCCCTCACAGGAGACATCGTTGCTGGTCGCACAAAGCGCCAGCCCCGACGGCAGCGGCACATGGTCCTTGGTGGCGGCACCGACCGGAAAAGATCTGAGTGAAAGCGTGCAGGCCCTGAGCGCACAGGACACGTGGAGGCAACTTGCCGGCCACATCACCACCTACCAGCGTGGCACCAAAACGGTAGAGACCGTGCCGATCAATGACGTCGACTTCATCGAGACCCAACCAGCGTCCCTGTCAAACTACCGGCTGATCGCCGCCAACTGGCTCTCGACCAACATTCTGACCTACGCGGTGCTGTTGGGTGCACTCGGCGTTTTGCTGGGGCTTGCGACCGCCATGCTGCTCAGCAATCTCGGGCGGCGGGAATGACGGCAAAACTGCTTGCAGCGCTCCTCGCAGGCATTTTCACTCTCTGCCTGCAAACCGTTCCGGCCGAGGCACAACAGCCGATGATCATCACCGAAGCCTGGCAGGCCTACAAGGACGAATTTCTCGAACCCGGTGGCCGGATCGTCGACGACGGCAATGGCAATATCAGCCACAGCGAAGGGCAGGGCTACGGCCTGCTGCTGTCGGTCCTTGCCGGCAGTCAGGCGGATTTCGAGTTGATCTGGGCCTTCACGCGTACGGAACTTCTCCTGCGCAATGACGGCCTCGCCGCCTGGAAATGGAGCCCTGGCGCAAAACCACATGTTACCGACGCCAACAACGCGTCCGACGGCGATATCCTGATTGCCTATGCGCTGGGCCTTGCCGGCCAGCAGTGGAGCCGCAGAGATTATACGGCGGCCGGGGCAGCCATCGCCCGAGCCATTCTTGCAAGGACCGTCGTTCAAAACAACGGCCGAACGCTGCTTCTGCCGGGCGCCACCGGATTTTCCGCCGCCGACCGCGACGACGGCCCGGTCATCAACCCGTCCTATTGGATATTCGAGGCCTTCCCGGTTCTCGATCAACTGGCGCCGTCGCCAGTCTGGGGAACGCTTCGCGGCGAAGGGATCGCGATCATCAACGAACTTCGTTTCGGTCCGAAACAACTTCCCGCCGACTGGGTCGCTTTGAGGCCTTCCCCCAAGCCGGCAGCCGGTTTTCCGGCGGAATATGGGTATAACGCGCTGCGTATACCGCTTTATCTCGTTCGCGGCGGCGTGACGGACCGGCAATTGCTTTTGAGGTTTCGCCAAGCTACGTCCGGCGCTAACGGTGCAATCACAACCGTGGATTTAAATTCCGGCGCAACCAAGAACACTCTCTCCGATCCGGGTTATCGAATTGTTAACCATATTCTGGCCTGTGTAGTGGACAAGACCGCGTTGCCTGCGGATGTGAAACAATTCACGCCAACGCTGTATTACCCTTCGACGCTCCACTTACTGGGGCTATCATTTGTTGCTGAAAAGCATCCGGAGTGTTTATGAAGCCGTCCATTGTCGCATTGTCAGCGATCATCGCGGCCGTCGGCATCGCCGGCATGAAGAAGCCCGACTATGTGAAACATATGGTTCAGTCCTTTTCGCCGGCAAGCGAAGATGATCTCGCTTCGCGCTCGTCGCGACTGCCTCAACAACAGCCAGCGTTTCAGACCGTTGGCGACAAGGCGCCGGTGTTCCAGGAAATCAAGCGCCCTGCGGAGCCGCCGCTCGATACCTTGGTCACGGCGGCGACAGCGTCCACGGTTGATGAAAGCGCGCTGCGCTACTTCGCAAGCCAGGGGGATACCGCAAGGCTGCAAGCGGAAATCTCGCGCCTGAAGGCGCTCTATCCCGACTGGACACCACCGAAAGACCCACTGGCCATTCCTCAAAACGAGGACAAGCAACTGGAGACGATGTGGCAGCTTTATTCGCAGGCGCGCTACGCCGAGGTCCGCAAGGCGATCGCCGAACGGCAAGCGGCGGAACCGGTCTGGCAGCCGCCTGCGGATTTGCTCGATCGATTGGGCGTGGCAGAGGCGCGGCTGCGACTGATCAACGCGTCCGATCTCAAACAATACGAAACGGTCGTGCGCATCGGCGCCGAGACGACGAGCCTGCTAACCTGCAGCGAGGTCGATGTCCTCTGGCGCGTTGCCGAGGCATTATTCCGGACGGGCAAACCGCAACGGGCGACGGACGCCTATACCTACATCCTGAACAATTGCCAGAACACCGCCGAACGCCTCGCGACAATCCAGAAGGCAGTCGATCTTCTGCCCTCCAAAACTGTCGAGGAACTTCTCGCCAAGGAGAAGACGGCACCCGATGGCACGCGGGAATTCGACAGCATTCGCGATGATCTTGCCCGCCGGTTCGTCGCCGAAGCCAATGCCGATGGAAAGATTGTCGTCCCACCCCAGTATCTTTCGCGCGTCGAGCGGCTTGCCGAGACCGGCGGCCTTGCCTCTGACGCCTTATTGCTCGGCTGGTATTATCTGCCGCGCGGAGAAATGGAAGCCGCGGAAAAGTGGTTCCGGCGCGCTCGTGACAAGGAAGATTCCGCCTCCGCCTCGCAGGGTCTGGCGCTGGCTCTGATCGATCGCGATATGCCTCTCGATGCCGAGAACGTGATGTATCGCTGGCGCGACGCCTCCAAGGAGGCGAAGGCGGTCTATCTGGCCGCCACAGCAAACCTGCTTGCGCTCGATCCGCCGGCTTCGATCAAGGCCGACGTCCTGAAGCGGATCGCCGCAGAGGTGATCAAATCGCGCGACGCTACGACGGCCCAGCAGTTCGGCTGGTATGCCCGTGCCTTGAACCAGCCGCAGACGGCGGTGCAATGGTTCAAGACGGCGCTCGGCTGGAAGCTGGACGACGAGCCTTCCGCCTACGGTCTTGCGGTAACCTATCTGCAACTCAACAATATGAAGGGCGTTTCCGAAATCCAGCGCCTTTGGGCAGGAAGATCGGAGCGCATTGCCAAGCTCGGCGAAGAGAAAGAGGAGCCCGAAGCCGCCAGGGAACAATTGTCGGTTCCGGGCGAAACCGTAACCGTCCGGCGCAAGGCCCGCCCGCGAGCGCAAGCGATTGCCGTGTCCAATGAACTTCAGGAATATAGGGAAACCCCGGATGTCGCCGTCCGGCCACGCGGGCGCAAGAGTGTCGCAACCATCCGCGGCTGTAGGATCACATTCAATCCTGAAACGCTGTCGCCCGACGCGGCACTGGCGCGGGGCTGGTGCCTGATGGAACTGAACAGGCCACTGGAAGCAGCCGCCGCCTTCGAGGTCGCCTTGTCCGGGTCCTCGTCGAAAACGCGTGAGGATGCCGCCTATGGCCAGAGCCTGGCATATCTGCGTGCCGGATTGGCGAGCAAGGCGGCGGTCTCGGCGGCCAAGGCGCCGCAGAACCCCCAACGCGCCCTCGAACTGCAGAAAGCCATCCTGACCGACAAGGCCATCGCCGCCTTCGACGGGGGCCGTGCGCGAGAAGCCTTGCTTGTGCTCGACCAGTTGAAACAGATCACTCCGGAAAGAACGGATCTGCTTGCATTGAGGGGATATGTCTATCTCAAGATGAAGCGCTATGGCGACGCACGTCGCGTCTTCGAAGCTCTGGCCGCCATCGGCAATCGTGATGGCCAGCGTGGACTTGCAATCATCCATGAACTATTCCACGAAAACGATTGACCGGACCCAGTGATGAATTCTGCGCCAGCACCTATGACGCGCAGTGCCCGATCTTCGCGAAGATGGCCCAATGCGCACGTCGCTGCGTTTCCGCGCCATTCCCCCGATCTGGGATCGGCCGACATCGGTCATTTTTACCACAATAGCATTTATGAGCGATAAGCCGGCATTATCGGTCACTTCTAGTTGACGACAAGCCGTGCGGTTATGTTCGTTTTCTATGCATAAACTGCTCACACAGTATGGCCTTGCAGGCATGGATTCGCTGGCTGTCGCCCGTGCTCCGCCCTCAAGCCGCCCGCCCACTTGCCGGCTTGGGATTTGCCGCGTCGGTGCGACCTCACGGAAGCGGATGCCACGTTTACCGCCGGCATCGCCCTGAAATCGCTAGCCGGCGTTCTCCAGAAGTCCTGCGTCAGTTCCGGCACACGACAGCAACCGAGTGCAAACGTTGGCAGTTACTCGTCGCCGAGATGGCGGCTGCGTGCCTTGATCCACCAATCGAGCGCCAACCTGCCCGGTCCCCAAGCAATAACACCGAGAGCCATCGCCGCCCAGGTGAGATGAATGGGCCATCCGTCCGGCACGGTAAGCTGAATGACCATGGTCATCGCGAGCAGGCCGAGCGCCGCAAGCCGCGTCGCCAATCCAAGGACCAGAAGGGTCGGCAACAGGACCTCCGCGCAAGCGACCACAAAGGCCATCACGGCCGGCGCCGGGAAGTCGTACGGGCCGCCCGGCAGGTGCAACTTGAACTCCGACGTAAAGAGAAGGACGGCGACGTCGTTCAGTTGCAAAAAGCCATCCCACTTGCTCATGCCGGACCGCCAGAAGGGCACGGCGAGCCCGATGCGCAGGGCGAGTTGGGCCAGCGATGCCGGCGCGAGGGTGGCAATCAGATCGTCGATCCGGCCGAGCCACCTTGCCCTGCCGCCGATCTCGGGATTGTGGAAGAATTTTCGTATGGGAGTCAGCATCTCATTCTCCAAGGCGGATCGCCGTGAACGCAGCCGCCGCGAGCATTATGCCAATAGCGGTTGCGAGATCGAATTCCGGGCAGCGCGCGCTCGCTGTTGCCGCAGCTTTTCCAAGTGGTTCGCCCGCCACGAGGTGGGCGAGGAAGGCATCGGCGCCCGCAGGAAGGCGGCGAGCCTCCACCTGCAGTGTCGGCCGTGTTACCAGTGCGCTCTCCGCCGCCGTGGCCTCGATGCGGCCAACCGGATCGCTTGCCCGATTCGCGGAAAAGATGGTCACCACCGGATAGGCGGAGCACACGATGTGGGTTGCCGGATGTGCCTCGAAAACGACGTCCCCGAGCCGTTCCGGCGGGATCGAGGCAAGGGCATCCGGCTGTAACGCGGCGGCATCCGCCGCATGATAGGCATCGAGCCAGGCCCGCTCGACACGCGCGACGTCGGCGAGCCACGGCATGGATTGCGCATGTTCGTAGCGCTCAATGAAATCCGGAAAATCCCGGCCATACTCGAACAGCAGTGGCGATGTCGGCGGTGTCGCGCGGACGTGAAACCGGGCCATGGCACGAAAGAACGTCTCTCCGGTGATACGCATCGTTGCGGGGAACACGGCTGTGAGCGCATCGATCAGGCTGACGGTCACATTGTTGCGATAGACGTTGAAGCGCTTGTCGGCGGCCTTGCCGTTCGGGCCGGCAACGAACACGGGTGTTGCGCGAGCGGGATCGAGCAGGCCGGGCACGAAGTCTGCCTGATAGTCGAGGCCGTTGGCAGCCTCGGTAGGACATTCCCTAAGCGCGTGCATGGATCCGCTCCAGTCGCAGAGCCGCGTGCCGATCGAGGATCGCCTGCGCCGCCTTTGCTTCGGCCTTCAATACCGGCCAATCGGGAATGGCACTGTCCCATTCGATGAGTGTCGGGATAGGCCCGCGCCGGCCGATCACGATGTCAAAGAGTTTCCAGACGGCGTCGGCGACCGGCGCGTCGTGACTGTCGATCAGCAGGAGATCACCCTCGTCGTCTTGCTGCTGCGCATGACCGGCCAGATGAATTTCGCCGACATGTTCGAGCGGATAGTCGGAAAGGTAGTCGAGAGCGGAAAAGCCGTGGTTGGTCGCCGAGACGAAGACGTTGTTGACATCGAGCAACAATCCGCAGTCGGTGGATCTGACGATTTCCCGGATGAACGCGGTCTCGCTCATCGTCGACTCCTCGAACAACAGGTAGGACGAGGGGTTCTCCAGCAGAAGCGGTCGGCCGATCGCTTCCTGCACTTCGTCTATGTGTTCGGCGACACGCCGCAGCGTTGCTTCGGTGTAAGGGAGTGGCAACAGGTCGTTGTAGTAAGTCGTGTTGTGCGTCGACCAGGCCAGATGTTCCGAGACGAGCGCGGGCTCGTATCGCTCGACCAGCCCCGCGAAGCGCCCCAGATGCGTTTTGTCCAGCGGTTGCGGCCCGCCGATCGACATGCACACGCCGTGGAGCGAAACCGGATAGTCCTCGCGGATGCGCGTGAGCGCGGCATGCGGCGGGCCGCCAGCGCCCATGTAGTTTTCCGCATGGACCTCGAAGAAGCCGCTATCCCGCCCTTCGTCAGCAAGGATGGACGGCAGATGCTGATGCTTGAAACTGGTACCAGCCAAGCCGTCGATCGTGTGCGCCGGAAAGCGGAGGGATCCCGACGCGCCACGATCCGCGTGAGTTGCAAAATTGGGCATCGTTGCCTCCACTTTCCGGTATCTCGAAGGGTTAAGACGGAAGGTCGCGCGACTGCGGTTCCGGCGAACCCTTGCGGCCGTCTGGCAGTTCCATCGTCGTGCAGGTGCCGCCATCGACGAACTTCCAGGCGTTACCCTGATAATCGACCGTCGAGGTGGCCTGGCAGGTCGTGCCGGGGCCGGCAGCACAATCATTCTGGCCCTTGAGGGCTACGCCGAAACACTTCTCCTTTCCGGCATCCATCGCGGCTTTGACCTCAGCCTCCGTGAGCGGGGCAGCGAACGCAAATGACGACACCGCTGCCGCCACGGCACCGGCAAGCATGGCAGCAGTTATCGTGGATTTCGTAGACATGATATCTCTCCGTGTTGATGGCTCTCATGCGCCCGGTATTCCTGGCACACAGAGCGTCATTCGCGGCCCATGGGAGATATGTTACACTGGTGGACATTCACGCTTTCGTGAAGAGACTGTCGTTCCGGATCACGATGATGATGGATTGACCTGCGGAGATCATCAGCCTGATCTGCCGCCACAAGGGGAAGGCGGCATCTGACGCATTTCCCCCTCAATTGCGCGATCGCGGCAAAATTTGCAGAGCGGAGATGTAACAAGCGGCGAAAACCAGCGAATTGGGAGGAAGAGTGGTTGAGCGGTGTAGATGAGGGGGATATTGCCCGGCTTTTCCGTGTGGCGCTTAATGGCGACGAGCGGGCCTACGGCGCCTTCCTGCACGAAGCCGCCAATCTGGTTCGCGCCTGGGCGCGACGGAGGACTACGTTTTCCGGCGTGGATCCGGAAGATATCGTTCAGGAAACGTTGCTGGCAATCCACGTGAAGCGGCACACCTGGCGCAGCGACGGACCGGTGGCGCCGTGGCTTTATGCGATCGCCAGACACAAGCTTGTCGATGCCTTTCGTCGGCAGGGCCGCCACACTCGGGTCGCAATCAGCGAGGTGGAAGACCGGCTTGCGGCTGAGGCGGCGGAAACGATCAGGGATTGGGAGATCAGCCGCGCACTCGAGACGCTGACGCCCGGCCAGCGTTCGGTGGTGACGGCGATCTCGGTCGAGGGTCGAACGATAGCCGAGGCCGCCAGAAGCCTCGACATGAATGAAAACGCAGTTCGTGTCGCGCTTCATCGCGGCCTTGCTGCCATTGCCCGGCGATTTGGACGAGACCGACATGGAAACTGACGAACTCATCAAGGCTCTTGCGGCAGACACAAGGCGAAGCGGCATTTCAATGGCCGGCGCCTGGTCGGGCGCCGTCGTCGCCGCCGTCGCCGCCGCTGCGGTTGTCTTCTTCATCCTGCTCGGACCGAGGCCGGATATTGCCGACGCCGCGCAGACCGTCCGCTTTCTCTTCAAGTTCGTAGTGACGATTGCGCTTGCCGCGAGCGCTTTGAGCCTGTTGCGTGTCCTGTCACGGCCGGAATCCGAGGTGCGTCGACCGCTACCGCGCCTCTTTGTTGCGCCGGCGCTGCTGGTGGCGGGTGTCGTGGCCGAACTCGTCGTCTCGTCGCCGGGCACATGGTCGGCGCAGCTCGTCGGGGCGAACAGCCTTGTGTGCCTGACCTACATTCCGCTAATCGGCATCGGTCCGCTTGTGCTCCTGCTGCTGGCGCTGCGCCACGGCGCCCCCTCTCAGCCGTCGCTCGCAGGTGCGATGGCGGGCCTGGCGGCCGGAGGCATTGCCGCGACTTTCTATGCCGCCCATTGCACGGACGATTCACCTCTGTTCGTAGTGACATGGTATACAATCGCCATTGCGGCTCTCGCGCTCCTTGGCGCCGTCGGCGCGTATCGTTTTGCGCGTTGGTGACGGCGGGTAAACTGGTGTCTCCATAGCGCTATGCATGCTCTGGCGCACGCAGATTTCCCAGGAGATTGTTGAGATATTCTCCCATGCAGGACTTATCGCCTCCTCACGCAGAGAGCGGGCCTCATCGTTGAAGTCGATCCATTCATCAGTGAATGAGATTGATCGTATGACCCAGCAGAATGCAACGATGGTTGAGGAAGCGAATGCCGCCACCCACCAGCTAGCAGAAAAGACCCGTGAGCTAACCAACTTAGTCGGTTGTTTCCAGCTTGCGGACGAGCAGGTTAGTGATGACCCTTACAATGTTGCCGCGTGAGCCAAGTTCCTCGATGATGAGCAGCTTTGCCCCAGATCGCGCCGCAGCTTGAGCAGCCGTCGCTCGTCACGGGCCTGCAGGATCTGGCTGACCAGCGCGGCTGCGATCGTAAACTACATCATTTGACCTGCCTCGTGTGTGCGGGGAAGTTTATACACGCCCGGAAAACCTAAATCGCTCATGAGAGGGTGTCATTTCGCCCTCAGCCGGGACCGACCCCTTGATTGCCGCGCTGAAGCGACGCGTGGCCAGGCGGCACGCCGAAGTTCGGCTATTACCGCCTGGAGGTTGGGTGCGCAGTGCATCTTCGCTCGGTCAGACGTTAGAGGAACACAAGAAAATCACCGGCGTTGAAGCTGCCGAGATTGCCCAACAGCGTGGTATTGTCGAGTTCCGCGACAATCACCGCACCGCCGGCCGCGCTCGGATTGGAATCGTAATAAACCGCACCGTGGCCGAGATCGGTATTGTGGAAGACGAAGAACGCACCTGTCGTGATGTTGCCGTAGCTGTTGATCGTGCTCTGGACTGTCGCGTTGGTGACGCTGGCATCGGTTTTCACGGCGACCTCGGTGCCGGCGAAGTTGATCGTTGCGTCGCCCCCTTTCTTGAAAAAAAACCGGCCGCGCATTCCGCGTCCGGTTTTTTGTTGTCTGCCTGGGGTAGATGCGTGACGACGTTGGCTTTGTCCAGAAGGGCTGTATTGCACCACATATGCCGGTTCGAAATCGAGTCGCTTTCGAGCGTTCCCAAGTGCGTCCAAAGCAAGAACGTTTCGGGCATGCCTGTGACTTTCCCTGAGTCACTGGGCTTCAAAGGATCTCCGGATAGGGGTTCTCTTTTCCCGGGCAGTATTCGTCAATGACCTTCTGCATTTCCGCGTGTGCCAGCTTCTTCTGTGCTGAACTCGGGGGCTTGGCCATTTTGCCACCGATCTTAGATGGGTAGGGGAAGTCCTTACTGACGAGGATGTAGGTCACATCGGGTTTCTCGTTTTCCCTTTCATAGTCAGCAATTGCGTCCAAGAAACGAACATAGAATGCCGGCTTTAGGCCGACGAGATCACCGAATTGCCCATAGGTGAGACGCAATGTTCCACGGATTGCCGCGCCTATTAACTCATCTCTCAATCGTCTCGCTGCGCCGGTCAGCTTCTCTGCCATAGTTTGGCTACCACTCACTCAATCCGCCGTTGTCATCCCGTACACTGAGTATTGGCATCACCTCGTCATGCGCGAGCTTACCGATGTTAGCGCTTTCTAAAGCGCTCATTGATAGTAGTCAGACGAAGTGGAAGCCGTCCGCCGGATTATACGCGACCACGGTCCGGCCAGTGCCGTCGTCGGCTAGCGTGAAAGTGCCCGTATCATAAGCGCCGATCAGGTGAAGTGTGGCATCATGAGTGCCGTCCGAAATGAGCAGCGTTCCTCCATTTCCATCCTGGTTTGCCTGATAGACAGCGGATGTTCCGGTGCTGAACCAGATATCTCCGAGGTCTACCTTGTCATCATTGGTGATGCCGGCGATGGTGCCGCTGAAGTCAAATGAATCGTCCAGCCGCAATGTGCCGGCTGCATCCACCCCGAAAATGACGTCTGCGGAAGAGCCGGCGTGGAACTGCAGCTGCGACATGTTTCCGATGATGGCATCGCCGTCGCCGGTTACCTGACCGCCGATCGTGACGTCGCCGCCATTGGCCCAGATCAGTCCGGAATTGTCGATCGCACCATTGACTGTCAGGCCACCCGATCCAGTCGCCTCCAGCGTCCCCGAGTTGACGACGGTGCTGCCACCGGTGTCGATGGCCAGCGCGTGCGAGCCGGTGGCAATGATCGTGCCCTGATTGTTCAGGCCGAGCAGCCCGCCGCCCAATTCGCCGGCGCCGGAGATGGTGTTGTCGATATTGGTCAGGGTGACGTCGGCGGCTGTGCCCGAGATCAGGTTCGCATCGCTGTCGGACAGGACGATCTGGCCCCCGCCTTGCATCTTTGTGCCGTTGGCGATCACCTCGAGCAGCGTGGTCGAGCCGGCACTATTGAGCGCGATCGTGCCCGTATTGTCGATCACACCGCCGAGCGGCATGACCGCGCCGTCGGCGATCGACATTGTGCCGGCATGGTGGGTGACTGGCTCCTGGTTGAAGAGGAAGACATCAGCGCCGAGCTCGAAGGCCGAGAGGCCCTGCACGGTTATTGTCTCTCCGGAGCTGATAGTCACGACGGCATTCCCGCTGCCGTCATCGGTAATGGTGAGATCGCCGAAGCCGCTTACACCGTCGAAGCCGATCAGGTCGATCCTGTCAGCCGCCGCGTCGAAGTTGTGCAGCGTGTCGTGCGAGATCGGCTGGCCGAAGACGAAGAGATCGGCGCCGCTGGAGCCGGTGAGGTGGTCCTCCTCCGAAACGGCGAAGATGGGTGAGTTGGGTGAGTAGGCTTCCACGTTGTCAAAGAAGTTGGCAATCCCGGTTGTGCCGTCCGGATTGGTCCAGGTTTGGGTCACGCGGAGTACGATCGCCCCGACGAAATCCGCCGGCGTAGTGACGGTCAGCGCGCTTGGATCGTTGCTCTGGACGGTCCAAGTGCCGTCGCCGTTGTCGGTGCCAGCGCTGAGGCTCCAACCCGAGGGAACGCCGGCAATCCTAACTGTGACCAGGTCGCTCGGGTCGGCCGCAGGATTGGTCAGAGCTAGGTTGATGGCCTGTCCAGCAACGCCAGCCGGGAAGAGATGTGATGGAATCAGCGTAGATAGGTCGGTGACCGTTACACCCGCAAGGTCTACCAGAATGTCATTCGTGGCACTTGGAGTGTTGCCGACTTGCTCATAGACATAAGTGTGCGCCGTTCCTCCGATGGTCGCCGTAAACGCTACCGTCGCGCCGCCATTTCCGAGGTCGTTATTATGCAAATATTGAACAACTGCGGCGACCTGTGAGGTTGAAGCCAAGCTCAGCGCTGAAGCAAAGGTAGGTGCGTCGTCGAACGTGATAATGCCGTTTGTTATTGAGTGTGACTTCACTGTTTGACCGACAATGGTCAAGGTGGAGTCGTTCGTGCTGGCGAATGTACTCACTGCAGGTGAGCCGTTCAAATCAAGGAAGTCAGCAGTCGTATCGAAGTCGCCGATTACGTCATAGCCGGTAATCGTGCCGGCATTCGCGCTGCCACCGACGGTGCCCGGAGAATTTCCGCTGCTGATAACAAACGTGTCAACGCCGGCGCCACCGACCAGCAGATCGCTTCCATTTCCGCCGTTGAGTGTGTCGGCGCCACCATTTCCGAACAAGAGATCGTTTCCGTTGTTGCCAGTCAATGTCTGCCCGGCAGAGGTCGAAGCAATTACGTCTTGGGACGACCCGCTGCCGCTTAGGCCCGTAAGTAAACTGTAAGAACCAGTACCGAGATTGTATCCGTAGACCGTCCCGCCATTGGCAAATGTTAAGTCCTCGACGTTGCCGCTGCCGAAAAAATGGTCCCTGACTGTGATTTCTGTTGCCCCAACATCGATGACGAGGTTGTTTCCGACCCGTTCGAAATTCAAAGCGCCAACGTCGGTGCTCGCGGAACTTGTCACGACTTCTATGTCATCACTGCCACTCGCAGTATCCGACACGATGTCTTGGCCATCCGCCAGTCCGAAGCGGTAGACGTCGTTCCCATTGGCGCTGATGAGAACATCATTGCCGGTTCCAGCGACTAGAGTGGTGCCCGCCCCACGGCTTACGAGAATATCGTCGCCGGAAGTTCCGTCGAGCGTCCCAGCGATGTCCTGGCTGACGTTGACAGTACCGGGTGCGCCCGTGGTCGTCCCGTCTGTAGCCGTATACGTGAACGTGCCACCTGCGGGAGCAGCATCTATAAAGTTTACTGTTCCATTTGTTCCGGTCCCGGCCGTGTGAGCTACACTTCCACCCGTCGCAGTCCCGACGCCCGCGACATCGACGATTGGGTTGCCTTCCGGGTCGGTGTCGTTGGAAAGTAGCGCCCACTCCGGTATGGCGATGACGTTGCCGAGGGTAAGGTCGGTGATCACATTGGCGCCAACTGCCGTTGGTCCGTCATTGGTGCCGGTGATGGTGATGGTGACGTCCTGGGTGGCGGAGTCCGTCGTGCCGTCATTGACCTTCACCGCGTAGGTGATGATCAGACTGTCGCCCGCGGCGAGGAAGTCGAGGTTGGCTGCCGCCGGATCGTAGCTGTAGCCAATGTTCACCGCGCCACCCGTCGAGGTCACCCCCGTCAGCGTGAACGCCCCGCCCGCCGTCAGCGCCGCAGCGCCGGCCGGGAGTGTGAACGCGCTGCCATTGAGCAGCACCGTCGGGCTGCCCACGACGCTCGGCGTCAGCGTATCGCCAACGTCGATATCGCTTACCAAGAAATTGCCCGTGATCGCCATCAGGTTCTGCGCGGAGGCATCAGTCAGTTCGGCAACTGCTGTCGGATTGGTCGTATCGCTCAGCACCGGTGCATCGTTGGTGCCGGTGATGGTCACCGAAACCGTGCGATCCACGGTGCCGCCGTTGCCATCGTCGAGGGTGATGGTGAAGGTCTCGACCTTGGTCTGGTCCTTGGCGAGGTACTCCACGGCGCTATCGGCGACGCTGTAGTTCCAGGTGATCACGCCACCCAGGCCGGAGCCGGTGGTGTCGGTGGTGACGCTGGCGGTGAGGGCGCCGAGGGCGCCGGCCGAGGCCGTGATCGTTGGGCTGATGCTGTGGGCGTCGGCGAGGTCGACGTCGGTGAAGGCAATGGTGCCGGTGTCGGTGAGGTTGCCGACCGGGGTGACCTGCTCGGTGACCGCGCCGGTGACGTCCGTCGCCGCCACGAGCGGTGCATCGTTGGTGCCGGTGATGGTCACCGAAACCGTGCGATCCACGGTGCCGCCGTTGCCATCGTCGAGGGTGATGGTGAAGGTCTCGACCTTGGTCTGGTCCTTGGCGAGGTACTCCACGGCGCTATCGGCGACGCTGTAGTTCCAGGTGATCACGCCACCCAGGCCGGAGCCGGTGGTGTCGGTGGTGACGCTGGCGGTGAGGGCGCCGAGGGCGCCGGCCGAGGCCGTGATCGTTGGGCTGATGCTGTGGGCGTCGGCGAGGTCGACGTCGGTGAAGGCAATGGTGCCGGTGTCGGTGAGGTTGCCGACCGGGGTGACCTGCTCGGTGACCGCGCCGGTGACGTCCGTCGCCGCCACGAGCGGTGCATCGTTGGTGCCGGTGATGGTCACCGAAACCGTGCGATCCACGGTGCCGCCGTTGCCATCGTCGAGGGTGATGGTGAAGGTCTCGACCTTGGTCTGGTCCTTGGCGAGGTACTCCACGGCGCTATCGGCGACGCTGTAGTTCCAGGTGATCACGCCACCCAGGCCGGAGCCGGTGGTGTCGGTGGTGACGCTGGCGGTGAGGGCGCCGAGGGCGCCGGCCGAGGCCGTGATCGTTGGGCTGATGCTGTGGGCGTCGGCGAGGTCGACGTCGGTGAAGGCAATGGTGCCGGTGTCGGTGAGGTTGCCGACCGGGGTGACCTGCTCGGTGACCGCGCCGGTGACGTCCGTCGCCGCCACGAGCGGTGCATCGTTGGTGCCGGTGATGGTCACCGAAACCGTGCGATCCACGGTGCCGCCGTTGCCATCGTCGAGGGTGATGGTGAAGGTCTCGACCTTGGTCTGGTCCTTGGCGAGGTACTCCACGGCGCTATCGGCGACGCTGTAGTTCCAGGTGATCACGCCACCCAGGCCGGAGCCGGTGGTGTCGGTGGTGACGCTGGCGGTGAGGGCGCCGAGGGCGCCGGCCGAGGCCGTGATCGTTGGGCTGATGCTGTGGGCGTCGGCGAGGTCGACGTCGGTGAAGGCAATGGTGCCGGTGTCGGTGAGGTTGCCGACCGGGGTGACCTGCTCGGTGACCGCGCCGGTGACGTCCGTCGCCGCCACGAGCGGTGCATCGTTGGTGCCGGTGATGGTCACCGAAACCGTGCGATCCACGGTGCCGCCGTTGCCATCGTCGAGGGTGATGGTGAAGGTCTCGACCTTGGTCTGGTCCTTGGCGAGGTACTCCACGGCGCTATCGGCGACGCTGTAGTTCCAGGTGATCACGCCACCCAGGCCGGAGCCGGTGGTGTCGGTGGTGACGCTGGCGGTGAGGGCGCCGAGGGCGCCGGCCGAGGCCGTGATCGTTGGGCTGATGCTGTGGGCGTCGGCGAGGTCGACGTCGGTGAAGGCAATGGTGCCGGTGTCGGTGAGGTTGCCGACCGGGGTGACCTGCTCGGTGACCGCGCCGGTGACGTCCGTCGCCGCCACGAGCGGTGCATCGTTGGTGCCGGTGATGGTCACCGAAACCGTGCGATCCACGGTGCCGCCGTTGCCATCGTCGAGGGTGATGGTGAAGGTCTCGACCTTGGTCTGGTCCTTGGCGAGGTACTCCACGGCGCTATCGGCGACGCTGTAGTTCCAGGTGATCACGCCACCCAGGCCGGAGCCGGTGGTGTCGGTGGTGACGCTGGCGGTGAGGGCGCCGAGGGCGCCGGCCGAGGCCGTGATCGTTGGGCTGATGCTGTGGGCGTCGGCGAGGTCGACGTCGGTGAAGGCAATGGTGCCGGTGTCGGTGAGGTTGCCGACCGGGGTGACCTGCTCGGTGACCGCGCCGGTGACGTCCGTCGCCGCCACGAGCGGTGCATCGTTGGTGCCGGTGATGGTCACCGAAACCGTGCGATCCACGGTGCCGCCGTTGCCATCGTCGAGGGTGATGGTGAAGGTCTCGACCTTGGTCTGGTCCTTGGCGAGGTACTCCACGGCGCTATCGGCGACGCTGTAGTTCCAGGTGATCACGCCACCCAGGCCGGAGCCGGTGGTGTCGGTGGTGACGCTGGCGGTGAGGGCGCCGAGGGCGCCGGCCGAGGCCGTGATCGTTGGGCTGATGCTGTGGGCGTCGGCGAGGTCGACGTCGGTGAAGGCAATGGTGCCGGTGTCGGTGAGGTTGCCGACCGGGGTGACCTGCTCGGTGACCGCGCCGGTGACGTCCGTCGCCGCCACGAGCGGTGCATCGTTGGTGCCGGTGATGGTCACCGAAACCGTGCGATCCACGGTGCCGCCGTTGCCATCGTCGAGGGTGATGGTGAAGGTCTCGACCTTGGTCTGGTCCTTGGCGAGGTACTCCACGGCGCTATCGGCGACGCTGTAGTTCCAGGTGATCACGCCACCCAGGCCGGAGCCGGTGGTGTCGGTGGTGACGCTGGCGGTGAGGGCGCCGAGGGCGCCGGCCGAGGCCGTGATCGTTGGGCTGATGCTGTGGGCGTCGGCGAGGTCGACGTCGGTGAAGGCAATGGTGCCGGTGTCGGTGAGGTTGCCGACCGGGGTGACCTGCTCGGTGACCGCGCCGGTGACGTCCGTCGCCGCCACGAGCGGTGCATCGTTGGTGCCGGTGATGGTCACCGAAACCGTGCGATCCACGGTGCCGCCGTTGCCATCGTCGAGGGTGATGGTGAAGGTCTCGACCTTGGTCTGGTCCTTGGCGAGGTACTCCACGGCGCTATCGGCGACGCTGTAGTTCCAGGTGATCACGCCACCCAGGCCGGAGCCGGTGGTGTCGGTGGTGACGCTGGCGGTGAGGGCGCCGAGGGCGCCGGCCGAGGCCGTGATCGTTGGGCTGATGCTGTGGGCGTCGGCGAGGTCGACGTCGGTGAAGGCAATGGTGCCGGTGTCGGTGAGGTTGCCGACCGGGGTGACCTGCTCGGTGACCGCGCCGGTGACGTCCGTCGCCGCCACGAGCGGTGCATCGTTGGTGCCGGTGATGGTCACCGAAACCGTGCGATCCACGGTGCCGCCGTTGCCATCGTCGAGGGTGATGGTGAAGGTCTCGACCTTGGTCTGGTCCTTGGCGAGGTACTCCACGGCGCTATCGGCGACGCTGTAGTTCCAGGTGATCACGCCACCCAGGCCGGAGCCGGTGGTGTCGGTGGTGACGCTGGCGGTGAGGGCGCCGAGGGCGCCGGCCGAGGCCGTGATCGTTGGGCTGATGCTGTGGGCGTCGGCGAGGTCGACGTCGGTGAAGGCAATGGTGCCGGTGTCGGTGAGGTTGCCGACCGGGGTGACCTGCTCGGTGACCGCGCCGGTGACGTCCGTCGCCGCCACGAGCGGTGCATCGTTGGTGCCGGTGATGGTCACCGAAACCGTGCGATCCACGGTGCCGCCGTTGCCATCGTCGAGGGTGATGGTGAAGGTCTCGACCTTGGTCTGGTCCTTGGCGAGGTACTCCACGGCGCTATCGGCGACGCTGTAGTTCCAGGTGATCACGCCACCCAGGCCGGAGCCGGTGGTGTCGGTGGTGACGCTGGCGGTGAGGGCGCCGAGGGCGCCGGCCGAGGCCGTGATCGTTGGGCTGATGCTGTGGGCGTCGGCGAGGTCGACGTCGGTGAAGGCAATGGTGCCGGTGTCGGTGAGGTTGCCGACCGGGGTGACCTGCTCGGTGACCGCGCCGGTGACGTCCGTCGCCGCCACGAGCGGTGCATCGTTGGTGCCGGTGATGGTCACCGTCACGACCTGCGATGCCGTTGAGCCGTGACCGTCGTTGACCGTTACGGTGTAATGCTCGACTACGCTCTGGCCGGCAGCGAGGTACTGCGCAGCGGCATTGTTGAGGGCGTAGTGCCACTGCAGCGAGCCGTTGGCGGCGTTCGCGGCTTCACTGACAGGGTCGAGCGAGAAGATGCCGAGCGCAGTTTCGCCGGCGGTCGGGGCGAACGACGCGGTGTGGCCGTCGGTGAGGTCGACGTCGGTGAAGGAAATGGTGCCGGCGGCGTTGGGGGAATCGGTCGGCGAAGGCGTCGTGTCGGCATCCTCGACCACGGCGCCATTCTGAGCGCCGCTGGTAATCGAGACGATATCGTTCGTCCCGGTGATAGAGATAGCAAGCTGTGCGGTATCGGTAAGTCCGTGCGGGTCACGCACGGTGTACGTAAACAGCTCAGTTACTGTGACCCCGTCGGCCAGCGCATTGGTGTCCACATCGCTGTTATTGAGGTTGTAGGTATAGGTGCCATTGGCATTCAACGTCAGTGAGCCATAGGTGCCCACCAATGCAGATCCGACCGTGCCGGCAGTTCCAGATCCGGATTCCGGACCCGTCCGGACCGCCGACACAACCAGCGACGCCTGGCCATCGTCGGAGTCCGTGTCGTTGACCAGCACATTACCTGCCGCCGTGGAATCCCCCGGAAACGGCGTATTCCCTGGGCCAACGCCGCCCTCGCGCACAGGGTCCGCAGCGTTGGTATCATTGAAGCCGACGGGCGAAGTTGGATCGAGAGTGAATGAAACCTGCTCGATCGCGGAGACTTTCAGATTTATGCTCGTGAAGGTGAATTCCGCTTGACCCGCCTGGCCGGTATTCGCGTTCGAGTTGGCGGCAATAAAGGCTCGAAACTGAGTGACTTCAGCATTCAATGCTGCCATGAACGAAGAATTAAGTAATTGCGCATTACTAAGATAGATTACGAGCTTATCGATCTCGGCGGTGCCTTTCGCAGCATTGCCGTTGCCGCCGTCGTAAACGTCGTAGCCAGAAAATGTCGCCTGTCCAATCGTTGTCCCTGTGCCGTAGACTTGGTCACCAATCTTGTACTGGTTTTCCCACGCTCGGTAGATAAGGAGGTCCGCTCCTGATCCGCCCAGGACCGTATCGAAACCACTGCCTCCATCGAGCGTATCGGCACCTGACCCGCCATTCAGGCGATCGACTCCAGCACCCCCCGACAGCACGTCGTCTCCGCTACCGCCGACCAGATTGTCGTTGCTGCTTGTGCCAATGGTCGTTGCCATACCCCGCCCCTATCGCCATAGTTGTTGTTGTTGATGTCAGTCATGGGAATTGCCGGCGCCGTCGCGCCGCTTGCCGGATAGTCGCTCAAAAAATTGCAAACCTATGAGGGCAAGTTCGCCTTCGCCAACAAACGGGTTGATCCTGGGCGAGAGCGCCAGGACCAGATGAGTTCGCATCCAGACCGATGACATTAGTACCGACGCCAAACGCGCACGCTCGCGGGTCCGCCGGATGCTTGATGTCAGCTGAACGTTCGCAACGGGCAGACGCGGGCTTCCTATCGGTCGAGGGGGAAAACTCATTGTCGAGGGAGCAAAGTGCGATTCCGGCGAAATCGTTGCTCGACAATTCGTCGCGAGACAAATCGCGTTCACGAAGAGGGTGGGAAACCGGCCAACCTCGACCTGCTCCCCACCAATCAAAGCCGGCGCGCCCTCCTCAGGCGATACTACTCTACACACGCCTGCTCCTCCCCGGACAGCGCATTCAAACGGCTGGTCCGAAATACTTTGGCAAATTTATTTTGGTTCCCCTCAGCCGCTTTTCAAACTAACTCGTCAGCTGGTCAGCAGCGCAGTATCCTTTACCAATGTTTTAACATGGTCGATCAATTGGAAAAATAATATTTTGCCATACTACTCTACTCAAAACGAAGTATGCGTAAATATAATATGCCTTCTAAGAATCATATTCCGTACAGCTGTTCAACGTATAGGTTATCTATATTGGACAGCTTTCAGCTTGTCGTTATCACCGCATCCGGAAAGTTGTCGCCACGTACATATCTTGCTGCGAGCTAGCCCCAGCACGGCTGACCGGGGCGACAGGCCAGGCCCACTGCCCGCGCAGTTTATTTCGTGCCTGCGTTACAGTCCCGCCCCGAAGTTTCTCTCAATCGCGTTGGCGACGCACCGCTCGAACTTTCTTCCGGGCGAAGCCTTAAATTTTCTGGCCACTCGCTGCGCGCCGGCCTTGCCTCGTCCGCCGAGGACGATGAACGCTATGTGCAGAAACAGCTCGGCCACGCCAGCGCCGAAATGACGCGTCGTTACCAGCGCCGGCGCGACCGGTTTCGCGTCAATCTCACCAAAGCGGCGGGTCTATGATCACAGGCATTAGAGGCCATTCCCAACGATCTGCCGCTAAACCTGCCCGGATATCGCTGCAGGAAAGGAAGCCAATCATAGGAGCGCAGTGTGATCAACCACGGCTGGCGGCGATCAGGGCGTGCGCTGCATCGCGGAGCAATCCGGTTGCCTCGCCGGGTTCAAAGAGCTGCATGCTGACAAAGGCGCCGTTGATCAGAACCGCGAGTTGACCAGCGAGCCGATCGGGCGCGGCAACTGCCAGCCCCTCGGCGATGGTCTGCAGGCGCCACCGCATCTCGCGCATGTGGGCTTCGGCGACCTTGCGGGCAGGGTGATCCGCATCGGGGAACTCCGCCGCGGTGTTGATCTGCGGGCAGCCGCGGTAATTTTCCCGCCCGACCCGTTCGCCGATCCACTCAAAATGGGCGTCGAGCTCGGTCAGGGCATTGTCCGGATGCTGTTCCCGCACGCGATCCCAGGTGCTCCAGAAGTCCAGGTCTTCGCGCTTGAGGAAGGCGGCGACGAGGTCGTCCTTCGTGCCGAAATGGCGGTAAAGGCTGGTTTTGGCGACGCCGGATTTTTCGACCACAAGATCGACACCGACAGCGCGCACCCCGCGTCGGTAAAAGAGTTCCGACGCCGTCTCGAGAATCCTGTCCCGCACCTCGTTGCCGCCAGAGGCATGGGAGGTCGTTGCGCTTTTCGACATTCGTGTAACCTCCAATTTCGCCAGCATAACAGGAAACGGATTGACAGGCTACAGACCTGTATGTTCTGGTAGGAACAGACAGGTCTGTAGCGAAGGAGAGAGGCAATGATCATCGACCAAACTGACATCACGAAGACACCCCAAGCCGTGGCGGTCTTGGGAGCAAACGGCCATACCGGGCGTTTTGTTGTGGCCGAACTGTTGCGGCGCGGTTTCAAGCCGATCGCGATCGGACGGAATGCAGAACGGCTGGCGGCTGCAGGCTTTGCCGAGCGCGGCATCGAATGCCGCGAAGCAGCGGTCGAGGATGACGAGGCACTGGACAGGGCGCTCGCCGGCGCGGCGGCGGTCATCAACTGTGCCGGTCCGTTTATGGACACCGCCGACGCGGTGGTACGTGCCGCGTTGCGATCGGGGATTCATTATCTCGACGTGACGGCCGAGCAACCCAGCGCCCAGACGACGTTCGAGCGGCACGGGGTTGCGGCCCGGAAAGCGGGCGTGGCCGTTATCCCGGCCATGGGTTTCTACGGCGGCTTGGCCGACCTGCTCGTGGCGGCCGTCCTGGACGAGTGGGACTACGCCGACACCATCGAAATTCGAATTGCGCTTGACAGCTGGTTGCCGACGAGAGGTACGCGCTTGACCGGAGAAAGAAACACTGCGCGGCGCCTGGCCGTCAGCCGCGGGCGGCTGGAACCGGTGAATCAACCGCCTGCCGAAAGGGTGTCCACCTTACCGGCCCCGTTCGGCCGGCAGACGTTCGTCGAGCTTCCCTTTTCGGAAGTGCCGCTGATCGCCCGTCACGTCCAGACGAAGGAACTGCACACCTTTCTCAGCACGATCGCCCTGCGGGATGTTCGTGATCCGTCGATGCCTCCGCCGCAGGCAGTCGACGAAACCGGACGTTCGGCGCAGCGCTTTGCCGTGGAAGTGATCGTCACGCGGGGTGACGTGCGCCGCCGGATCGTTGCGCAGGGACAGGACATTTACGCCGTCTCGGCGCCGATCATCTGCGAAGCGGTTCAGCGCATCCTGTCGGGGGACATCCGCGATACCGGCGCAAAGCCGCCGGCAGCCATTTTCAGTGCCGCCAGCTTCCTGCGGGCGCTCGGCCCGGACCTGTCGGTCGAAATCGGGGACGCTTAGCCCGGAAACGTCAGACCTTCTGAACGTCCACCACAGAGTGGTGGTGGACGTCGCTGCTCGTGACGCAGTCACAAAGCTGGATCCGCAACAATACCCCGTAGGCCTTTGCACAGGACGAGCAAAAGCAGCGGCAATGGCGTGCTTTCGTTGAAGGCGTCGCGCACAATCCGGGGTGGCTGACGGACGTTGTTCGGGAGATTGCCACATTCCTGACGCCGCATGCGGTTGTGGCTGCGAGGCTGGGCAAATGAGTGGTTTGGTCGCAACCGTTGGTGTATAGAGCGATGACAAAAACGATTTGCTGGGCTGAGGCTCGAAAGGTCGTGCAGGTCACCTTCAAGCCGAACTGGAGGAAGCACGCCAAGGCCGTGCCTTTCCGCCGCAACGACGACATGCTTTCGATCATACCGGCGGGCGTCATCCTCTTCGCGGGATCGGGCATCACCGGCAATCTCACCAACAAGGCCCGCCGCTTCGGCATCCCGATCTGGCAAGTCCGCGGGGGATGGCGCGTGAGCGCCATTTTCCACGGAGGGAATGTATGTCGGAGGAACACCGCGAATTCTGGGCCACTGTTTCCGGTGGCGTGATCACGGTCGACCGTCCTCAGGACTTCGGCCGAGGACGTCCCATCAGCGCTTCATACTCTCTGTCGGTCAATCGTTCGATTGCCCGCCGCTGCTCAGGGATGTTCATCCGCTCGTGCAAGACGGCGGCAATCACGAAGGTTGCATCGTCAACGACAATGTAGACGGCGTAATGGTGCTCGATCTTGTGGAGCCGAAAGAGCGAATTCCCGACGCGCTCGTCCTTCTTTGTCCTCACGCGGGCATCGGCTTCGGGGATGCCGTCAAATCCCGCCCGAAGAAGGCGACCATACGCCTTGGCCTGTTCGGGAGACCATTTTCGGGCCGTTTCGCGAACCGCCAGACGATAGTTATCAAGTGCGGTCGGCAGGATGAGAACGCGAGGAGCCACCTAGCGCAGTTCTTCATCCAGTTCCGCATCGACGGCATCCAGAGCCGAAAGGGGCAGCATCTCTCCGCGCCGGAATTCCTCTTCCGCCCGCAGCAGCGAGCGGATGGCATAGCGGCGGTCTTCTTCGCGTGCCATATCTTCGCGAATAAGGGCGCGCACATATTCGCTCGGCGTCGTGTACTGGCCCTTCCCATTGGCGCGCATATCGACGAAGGCGCGCATCTCATCGGGCAAGCTCACATGCAGGGCTGCTGGTCATAACCGCGCCCTCCTTATCGATTTCACAGGTGAATTGTTCTGCGTGCGGGCACCAATGTCAATATTTGACATCGAGGCTTCGGGCTTCCTGCAGATATCGCGGCGGATCAGTCCAGAGGCTCCGAAACGCTCAGGTCGTCGGTGGGTGCAGTCGCGTGTCGAGGGCAAAGGCCTCCTGGAACTTCAGAGCATAGGCGCCCGTCGCGCCGCCCGCCAGAAAAATCAGGTTCCAGCTATGCGGCGAGACCGCGCTCGGGATCGCGACGAAACGGTGGCGTCGAAGCAGATCGTCCCCAAAGGCTTGTTGCCCCGCGCCGGGAATGCCCGGGCGCAGCCAGTTGGGATTGGGCACGCTTGCCGGATCGACGACATAGACATCGCCAACATCGGCGATGACAGCCGCCGTCATCATATGCGCCACCGTGTCGAGCGCCCGGAACCCCTTGTGGACCGCGACCTCAAGGATCGCGGTTGCGGGATCGAGCGAGCAGTAGACCGCGCGAACCCCCTTGCTGTTCCAGCGGCCGCCAACCCGATAGGCGCCTTCGCCGCTATCCCATGTCGGCGCATGGGCGGCCTGATCGAGCCGCCACGCGACCAGCTCGGTCCCGCCGAGCGCAATCGGCGATAGGGTCATGCATAGACGCCGGATTCGAGGCGGTCGAGATGATCCTCGACCAGCTCGACGCCGGCGGGCGTCCCGAGAAGATCGATCGGGCGGCGCTGGTCAAGCCCGACCGCCGGGCGCTCCAGCCATTGTTCGGCTTCCGCCTGCGATCCGAAGATATCCGTTGCCTTTGCGAGGATCTCGGCGAATTTCCACGCGCGGCCGCTCTGTTCCTGGCTAAGCGGCTTGGAGGGCGTGTCCTTCCGCCGCTGCCAGGTGCGCAAGCTCATGCCCACTGCCTTTTCGAGAGACTCGGTCTTGCCGATGACGACGAGATTGCCGACAAGGTAATCCAGCGCCGAGGCAGGCAGGCCGTGTAGAAGCAGCTCATGGGCGTCGAGCGCATTGGTCAGGCGGCGCGCGAGGATGCGTGAGCCGCCGAGCAATGCTTCGATTTTTTGCAGTTCACCACCGCCTGCTGCTGAAGAAGATGCTTTTGCTGCGACGGCCATGATCTTTCTCCGCGTCATCTGTCGTTCACAGTATGTCATGTGTCGCGGATGATTTCAAGGTTTGAGGGGGCATCCGGCGTATTCGCCGGATCGGGCTCTATTTCGCCGGCGGGCCAGCTCCACGAAGCCTGCGGCGCAGTCTTCGCGCTTGCGCTGGCAATAGTGGCGAAACGACGTTCGGCTCATGCCATGAATCGTGGCCGGCAGAACCCAGCCCGTCGAACGAGAGTTTTGAATCCTTCGCCGCCGATGGATTCCGTTTTGTGATGTGTTGCCCCCGACATGGGTGCTGCGAAGAAAACTCGACGAAGCCGGTTCCGATCGCTCGAGGCGGCTCGCGCGCCGACGGTTGTATGTCCGGCGGAACACTGTCGGCTACGTCGACCGGGCGACGCTGGTGGGCGAGTCGACCAAGGCTTAGCTATTTGATCCCGGAGCTCACAACTACATACGGAACTGCCACACGGCCTGCAGGCGGCTGCAATCACCGCGCCGGTCCCGCCGACCGACGACGTATGATGGGGGTAGCTATTCAGGCACGGGCACCGGAGTGGCGCAATCGGTGCCGGTCTACGGTCGTGTACCGGCACCAACGACGCCGACACAAGGGCTCTATTCCGACACCATCGTTGCGACGGTGACCTACTGACGGTCGCCGATAGATCGACGCTACGCGATCTGCGCCGAATACATCTCTGATAGCCAACTACGGATCCGACCCGAGCCACACGGGCTGCGATAAACCGGCCTGCTCGCGCGTATGCCTTGAGGATAGATGAGCAGAACACCTCTGCGACGGGAAGTATTTTCGGTTGGGGGCATGAACAAGCCAGCAGAGGCCTATACAACCTTCAGCATGCGCTCCATGGTCGCGGCGATAAATGCCAGGCGGGCCTCATCGGCGGACATCTTGCGCTCCATCGCCAGCCGGCAGCAAAGCTTCGCATTCAAGTAAAGATCGTCCTGCGGTTGGCAGTTGAGGATTTCAAATGCTTCAAGTGGTCCGCAGATTTTGTGAACGCGTCCGTCTGGAAACGTGATTGTGACGGGTTGCCATTCGATTTCGGTAGGTTTGGGGATTTCGTTCGGATGCATTGGTTCCTCCCAATCACCGTAACTTCCTCTCTCCCCTGCAACGCGCTGCAAAGGAATTTGTTCCTGATGACACCGCTAGCTGCGCGCTTGGCCACCGAACTCTCGACAAGACAAAATGCCTAGTGCGCAGCACGACCGCAGACATCCACCTAATCTGCCGGACGTCAACTCGCCA
The DNA here is from genome assembly GCF_964252905.1 of Pararhizobium sp. LjRoot255. NCBI lineage: Bacteria > Pseudomonadati > Pseudomonadota > Alphaproteobacteria > Hyphomicrobiales > Rhizobiaceae > Pararhizobium > Pararhizobium sp. LjRoot255. Next base: position 702,622 of record NZ_CAXUPQ020000002.1, on the reverse strand, counting down.
AAATTAGCGATCGACCACTCCATCAGTAATAGCTAAATTAGCGTTGCCGTCGCCTTAGGGGAAACCGGCCCGGCTTTTATAGCGAAAGCGTTTTTGACATACCTGTTTGAGAGATTTTAATCTGTTCTGCGTTTTTCTCGACCAATTGTAACCCGTCACCCTTTGGGTGGCGGGTTTTTTCTCGACCAATTGTAACCCGTCACCCTTTGGGTGGCGGGTTCTTTGGTCGGTCTCATGATATCGATGAGGATCGATGTTTGGTCGCTGCCCGGTCGTCACCAAACCACCGTTCTCGGGCGACTCGGGCCTTGGTGCGTCGAATGCTGGCCGTGGCTGCTGCTTCGTTCAAAAACTGATGGCGGCTCCAGAGCGACGGAGTAAGGTCTGGTCGCGCCGAGCGAGCAGCAGGACTCACGCAGAAGGCATGACGTTTGTCTTAGTTTTAAGGAGCTCTCGTCTGAAACGCTGAACATGGTCGACAAGCGCACGCAATTTGGGTGCCATATTGCGACGGTTCGGGAAATAAAGAAACAACCCCGGGAAAGGCGGCAGGTAGTCGTCCAGTACCGAAATCAAATCGCCCCGATCAAGGTAGGGACGAAAGGTCTCCTCCAACGCAAATGTAATGCCGCCGCCAGCCAGCGCGGTCCGGATCATAAGGCGTAGGTCATTTGTCGTGATCTGGGGTTCGACAGAAACATCGAAGGCCACGCCTTCATGCGCAAACTCCCACCGGTAAGGAGCCGTTTCCGGTGACGGACGCCATCCGATGCAGCGATGTTGAATCAGTTCCCGAGGGTGCCTCGGTAAGCCGTGGGTATCGAAATACTCCGGGGTTGCCACAACGACTTCCCTCTGTTCGCCCGAAAGCGGGATGGCCACCATGTCCTGCTCAATAACATCACCCAACCGCACCCCCGCATCGAAGCCGGCCGCTACGATGTCGATTGTATCGTCGGTCACCGTCACATCGATTGTGATATTTGGATGGGCCGCAGCAAAGGAAGCGATAAGTGGGCCCGAGAGGAAGTCCTCGGCAATCGAGTTAACCGCGATGCGAAGCAACCCATGCGGATTGGCATTGCCTCCGGCGTCTTCAAGTGCGGATTGAACTTCAGCCATGGGACGCGAGAGGGCATCGCGCAGGCGCTCACCCGCTTCCGTAAGACGTGCGCTGCGAGTGGTGCGTGTGAAGAGCGCTATGCCGCAGCTATCCTCCAATCGTCTGATGCCTTGACTGACTGCAGAGCGTGTGACGCCCAGGCGGCGGGCGGCGGCCGCGAAGTTCGCCTCCTCCGCCACAGCAATGAAGATCGGCAAGAGATTCAAGTCCATTGGCATTGTCGCATCCTGCTAACCATTCTAGTTAGTTATAAGGGAATACCGGCGACAATCAACCTTGTCTAATCTTTCCTCATCCCACCACGACACGGCGGGTGGGGAACCAGAAACGGCATCTGCCATGAAAGGAAGTACAATGACCTACCTGAAAATTATGCTCGTTGCCGGGGTGATTGTCGGCGCACTCGCCGGCCAGGTTGCCGCCCAAGACGCCGCCTGCCCACAGGTCGGCGACCAAGCGCCTCTGACGCTTCACAAGAATTGGATCATGACGGGATGGGAGCGCCACGAAGGCGACCCGAACTTCGTGTTCTCGGAGAAGATGAGCGAATACTACGACCTGGAAAACACCGATGGCGTCTTCTACGACAACTTCGCGCCTGGTGAGACGCAGCTTTTCCGCGATGCCGCCCGGTACGGCGCGAATTGGGAAGATTTGCAGAACGCCGCACGCTCAGTTTTCCACGGTCTCACCGAGGGCCACGATGCCATCGTCAGCGACAGCATTGCTTCAACAACCCTCGGCTTCGTTGGCCGCATCAATCGCCTCGACGGCAAGATCATTGCGTTCGACGGCCGTTCGCAGCTGGGATGGCAGTGCGTCAAAGGCGTGTGGAAGATCCGTCACGAGATGAACTATGCCTGGATCGTCGAGCCGGCAGCCATCGAGAAGTTTTTGGGAAAGGCACAATGACGGGCGAAGCCATGCCGCACCCATATGTTGGCATGTGGGTTACCATGGACGGCAATATTCGGCACGAGTTGTTGCCAAACGGTCGCTACGACGAGGCCCGTGGCCGTCGTGAAAGTGCCTATCAAGGGCTATGAAGTGACTGGCAATCATATCGAGTATTGGGACGATACCGGGTTCACGGCCGACGGTGATTTCGTCGATAACGTGCTCCACCACGCCGGAATGGTCCTTTACCGCAAGCGTTGAAGCAAAATAGTCGATATGACCGTGGTCTGAAGGCGGCTCCAAAGGGAGCCGCCTTTCACAGTTGTCAATCTCAAGGCTAGACATAAAAAGTTCCATAATAGAACCTATTTGAGATGTTATGTCATAACTGTATAAGCCGAGCTTGGTAAAGAAAACACTGGTGCTTTCGCGAGCCGCTTTCACTGACTTCGTGACGCGGCGGGGTTTGCCTACAAGCATGCCAAGATTGCCACCCCCCTGCAAACATGTTCGCAGAGCCAAGCGGCCGTTCTGCCGACCTTCCCAGTTTATCGAGCCCGATATAACGGACTCGTGTGGCCGAAAGCTGCGAGATCAGGGCCACGATCGGAATACCACGCTCTTCCAGGGCTGTGACAGTCTGCATGACTATCGGGTCGACTACTGAGACGACCGCAATGGCATTGCAGTTGTCGGCAAGCAACAGCATGTCATCAGCGATACTCTGAGGGGAAGTGTCTTCTGTAATCTTTATTCGGACGTCAATCTCGGCGTCGCTGACAAGTTCAGCCGCTGTCTGAAGAGCTCCCGCCATGTCCACATAGAGGAACTGCGAAGTCTGAGGAAGCAGAAAGCCAAATTTGTACTTTGACCTTCCCGCCGCTGGTTGCCCTCGACCCGCTTGTATGCCTATGAAGCCTAATTCGTGCGCGGCATCTTTAACGCTGAGTGGTGCCGGGTTTCACGCTAGCTGATCCAGCGAGCACCCGTTGGCGGTCGCAATCGATACTCCAGCCGCATTGGCTAGATCGCGAATGGTGGGACGTGACAAGTAAATCTCCGTTCAGCCAACGAGCAAGCGACGCTCACGTCCACATGCTTTCGGGGGTAAGGATGTCAAAAGGAACAATCCGCTGTTCGATCGACGCTGCATCTCTTCGTTCGATCAACCGCAACATGACGTCGATGAGTTCCCGGGGCATTCTTTCCAGGGGATGGCACAGCGACGCAGTAATCAAACCCTCGCTCAGCCCTTTACGCGTTTCCGGCCCGATATCGCTACAAACGATCCGGATCTTGCGTTGCTGCTCCGGTAACAGCTCGCGCAAGGCTCTCAAAACCCCCGAAATGCCGCCGCCATTAACAAAAATGCCTCTGAGGTTCGGTTCTTCGTCTATCAACCTGCGAACAATAGCATAAGCGTTTTCTGGAACCTCGTGGGTAAGAAGTGTTTCGCTGACATGAATTTCGGGCGCATGCTCACGCATGTACGACCGGAAGCTTGCATCCGCTATGTCCTGGCACTGATAGCGATTGCTTCCGACGAGGGGAACGACGTTGCCGGGACCTTCGGTCGTCTGGCTAATGAACCAAGCGGCGGTTCGGCCCCTCTTCCAGTTGTCGGTGCCTACAAAGCCCGCCCGACTGGCTGCCGAGAGGTCGGTAACATAGGCAACCACAGGAATACCCATGGCGCGCAACTCGTCTATTGCCTGACTAACCAGCGGATGATCAGCCGTTATTACCGCAATGGCATCGGCCGATTCACCCATCTTCAGCAGATTCATGGAGACTGCTTCGGGAGAAAGATCGTCCTCGAAGACAACTTCGGGCTTGATGACGGCATCGCTGCGGAGCATGGACGCTGACGTGATCCCTTCCGCCCACAATTGGTACAGCGGCCGATGCGACTGCTGCATCAGGAAGGCAAGCCGACGATGCGGCAGGTTCTCACGCTTGCGTTGGCGCAACGCCCCAAGCCCATAGAATCCGATTTCATCAGCGGCATCCAGAATTCGGTCAATCGTTTCCGCCCGCACTGTTCCTGTTCCGTGCAAGAGCCGGTTGAGAGTGGAAAGACTGACATTCGCAGTCTTCGCCAGATCATTCATCGTCGGTCTGTTCATCTTCCAACATCCCCGTGAATGTCATTCGTGAATGACATGTTTTGGAATAAAAAAGCGCATTCAAAACGAAGTAGGTTTCATTCTGACACCTCTCACGTTACACATCAATACGCATTTTGTGGAGCCATCTGATGATGGGAAATGGGAGGAAGAAATGGGACGTTTGAAGCACTTCTGTGCAACATTACTGGCGACAACCGTGTTGGCATTTGCCGCCGGGTCGGTCTCGGCTGCAAATATCGCCGTCGTCGGCGGAAAGAACGACGACGCTTTCTGGAACATTATCAAGAAGGGTGTCGATGACGCTCGCCTGATCGTCGAGGCGAATGGCGGAACGGTGAACTACCTTCGTCTTCAGAGCTACGATAACTTTGCCCCCGACGTCGTGCAGCTCATCCAGACGGCGATCAGCCAGAAGGTCGATGGGCTCGTTATTCCGAACTGGGTTCCGGAAGGGGAGGATCCGGCGATCAAGGAAGCGATCAAGGCGGGCATCAAGGTCATCCTGATGAATGCCGGTGGACTTGAAAAGGCGAAGGAACTCGGCGCCATCAACTATGTCGGCTCTGATGAATACATTGCGGGCGCCGCAGGTGGCGAGTACTTCTCGAAGCAGGGCAAGAAAAACGTGCTCTGCGTGAACACTGTTCCTGGGGCCGCCAATTTGGAAGCTCGCTGCAAGGGTGTGATCGAGGGAATTGCGAAGGCCGGCGGCACCGCGAAGCAATTGCCACTGCCCGCGACGAGTTTTGGCGATGCTACGGCGGTTGCCGAAGCCATCAAGGCGACATTGCTTCAGGACGCCAGTATTGATGGTGTTATCACCATCTCCGCCGGAGACGCGGACTCGGCCGCCATCGGCGTTATGCAGGCCGGCAAGACTGAAACAGTTCTTCTCGGGACTTTCGACCTCAACCAGTCGGGTCTCGACCGTATTAAGGACGGGACGCAGGGCTTTGCAATTGATCAGCAACCCTATCTTCAGTCTTATCTGGCGGTCACCCTTCTGTCCTCCGCGATAGACTTTGGAACCGATCTCCCAACGGCACCGGTCCTGACCGGGCCTGGCATCGTTGACAAGTCCAACATCGACGCCACCTTGGCTGGTGTCTCGAAGGGCGCTCGATAAGCAACTCTTCTTCGCCTCGATCCGCGCCTTTGCCGCGGATCGAGAGCCGCGCTCGCGACCTCGTGAAGCTGCAAGGGCGCTGGACAATGCTGCCCGTTCCAAGCTTCCGGACAACACTGGAGTGAAACACGTGAAAAATTTCCCTGTGGGCGATCTTCTTCGTCGCCCGGAATCTGGCGCCTTTCTTGGTCTTGTATTCGTGCTCGTCTTTTTCGTTGTCTTCGGTAGCGTCGAATTCCTGAAGCCTGCCGGCGCTGCAAGCTGGCTGAACGTTGCCGCCAATCTCGGCATCGTCGCAATCCCGGTCGGACTTCTCATGATCTCCGGCGAACTGGACATTTCAATTGGTGCGATGATCCCTGCGGGGGCTTTGACCGTCGCGATCATCTCCGGCTACTACGGCTTGCCGATTTGGCTTGGTGTGGTCGGATCGCTTACGCTCGGCTTGGTTGTCGGCCTCATCAACGGCTTCTTGGTCATACGCACAGCAGTGCCATCGCTGATCGTCACGCTCGGGACGCTTTTTGCCGTGCAAGGGCTGATACTGGGCTGCTCCGTGTTTCTCACGGGAACGACCAGCGTGGCGTTGAGCCCGGCGCAATCCGGCGCTGTCGCAAAGGCCCTGTTCGGCCAATTCATCGGCGGAAGTTTCCAGGTAACCATCATCTGGTGGATGGTTCTGACAATGATCTATGTCTTCTACGTCCACTATTCGCCTTTTGGAAGCTGGCTTTTCGCCCTGGGCGGCGACAAGGTGAGCGCCCGCAATGCGGGCATCCCGACAGACAAACTGACGGTGACGCTATTCGTACTATCGTCGGTGAGTGCTGCCTTTCTCGGAATGTGTCAGGCGATCCTGTTCAACGTCGCCCAGGTCTCGGCCGGCATGACATTCATCTTCAACTCGATCATCGCGGTCGTGGTGGGCGGCGTGTTGCTGACGGGCGGTTTCGGCTCGGTTGTCGGCATCTTTCTGGGCACGATTACCTTCGCCATCGTTAACCAGGGCATCTATTTCACGTCCTTCGACCGCAATTGGTCGAGCCTCATCATCGGTGTCATGCTGCTGCTGGCGGTGCTGATGAACAATACGTTCCGCATTATGGCCCTGACCTATTCCCCGAAGAAGAAGTGAGGACAGACGATGACCATGCCAATCCTTGAACTAAGAAACGTCAACAAGTCTTTTGGCCCGATCGATGTCCTTCACGATATCTCGATGAAGGTGCATGCGGGGGAGGTGCTGTGCCTCCTGGGGGACAACGGTGCAGGCAAATCCACGCTCATCAAGACGCTGGCGGGCGTCTACAAGCCCAGTTCGGGCGAAGTGCTGATGGACGGAAATCCGGTCGATTTCGGCGGCCCGCGCGATGCGCAGCGCATGGGCATCTCCACCGTGCATCAATTTGGCGGAACATTCCCGCTGATGAGCATCGGCCGCTCGTTCTTCATTGGTGCGGAGCCCACCAAGGGCTTCGGCCCCTTCAAGGTCTACGATCGCAAGAAAGCCAACGAAATTGCGGTAAAGGCGGTGCAGGGATTCGGCATCACCCGTATCGATGACGGAGACCGACTGATTGGCGGTCTTTCGGGCGGTGAGCGACAGTCTCTGGCGATAGCTCGCGCCGTGCACTTCGGTGCACGCGTCCTGATCCTTGACGAGCCGACGGCAGCATTGGGCGTCAAACAGGCATCTCACGTCCTGCGAATCGTGCTGGAGGCGAGGAGGCGAGGGATCGCCGTGATCTTCATTACCCACCAGGTCACCCATGCCATCGCGGTTGGCGACCACTTCGCCGTCCTGATCCGGGGTGCGGTCGCCGCCAACTTCCGCAAGGGCGAAAGGTCGCGCGAGGAGATCACCGATTTGATGGCCGGCGGCGAAGCTTTGGCGGATCTGGGCGCTGAGGTGGAGAGCTACATGGCGAGCCATGACGGCCATCCGCCGCCGGTGCGTCAAAGTGAAAAAAGAAAGATAACGGAGTAAGACCGATGAAGATTGCCCTCGACCCTCACATGCACCGGTTCACCAGCCTAGAGGAATTGCCGGCGAAGGTTGCCGAGCTCGGCTATGAGTGGATCGAACTGTCGCCGCGTGCGGATTTTCTTGAATGGTTCAAGGCGCCGCGTGTGTTTCCAGAACGGATCCGATCTTTCAAGAAGGCGCTCGCTGCCGAGAACGTAAAAATCGCCTCGCTTCTGCCGATGTATCGCTGGGCGTCGAATGACGAAGCAGAGCGACAGGCCGCGGTGAAGCATTGGAAGCGTGCCATCGAAATTGCCATCGAGTTGGAAGTCGACACGATGAATTCAGAATTCGGCCGCGGTCCGCATCCCGACAAGGGCTCCTGCTACTGCTGCCACACGGGTTCGATGATCGAGGCCTGCGAGGACGCCTGGTGGCGTTCGATGGAGGAACTCGTCCCGATCTTTGAACGCGAAGGTATTAACCTGCACGTGGAGCCGCACCCGGAGGACTGGTGCGAGACGTTGCAGCCGGCGCTCGACATCATCCGGACGGTCAATTCGAAGAATGTGAAGTTCCTCTATTGTGCGCCGCATACCTTCTATTTCGGGGACGATACCAAAGCCATGCTGCGTGAGGCGAAGGATGTGCTGGCACATGTGCACGTCGGCGACACGTTCAATCACAAGGCAAGTTCGGGGCTTCGCTACATCCTGAACCCGCCTGGTACCAATGCTCGCATCCATCAGCATCTGAACATCGGCCAGGGCGAAGTACCGTGGGACGACTTCTTCGGCACGCTCGCCGAGATTGGCTTTGACGGCATCATGACCTCTTGCGTCTTCGCCTGGGAAGATCGAGCGGATGAGTCAAGCAAGTTCATGCGCAATAAAATGCAGGAGTATATCGACCGCTATTTCAAGAAGTAATGCACGCTCTAGCGGCGAGAACCAGAGCACACGACAGAAACCGAGAAATGTAACGGAGATGCCGCCCAATGGGCGGCCTCCGGCAGGGTAGTTATTGCCTCGACAAGGCGCCAGCAAACGAATGGGCGCCCGGGGCTTCAATTGAAGAGGTTACCGAGATGATCAACGGAGAACGACTGATTTCGCGCCCATTGCGCTGGGGAATGGTCGGTGGCGGCCGCACCGGACAGGTGGGTTACAAGCACCGTACAGGGGCCTTGCGCGACGGCAATTATCAACTGGTGGCTGGCGCCTTCGACCTGGATGTTGAACGAGGCCAGGATTTCGGCGTCAATCTGGGCGTGGCCCTGGATCGCTGCTATCCGGACTACAAGGCGTTGATCGCAGGCGAATCCTCCCGCAAGGACGGTGTCGACGTGGTGTCGATCGCAACACCCAATTTTACTCACTACGAGATCACAAAGGCCTGCCTCGAGGCTGGGTTACATGTGATCTGTGAAAAGCCGCTTTTTTTCACTGTCGCTGAATGCGATGAAGTCGCCAAATTGGCCGAGGAAAAGGGCTTGATTGTCGGCGTCACCTACGGCTTTACCGGTCATCCGCTGGTTCACCAGATGGCGGCGATGGTCAAGAAGGGAATGCTGGGCGACATTCGCATCGTCGACATGCAATACACCCACGGCTTCAATTCAGGTGACGATGTGGGTGCGGGCGAAGCCCTTAAATGGCGCACCAATCCCAAGACGGCAGGCCCGACTTTCGTTCTCGGTGATATCGGCACGCATCTCTACTATCTTTCGGAAGTCGTGCTGCCGCACATGAAGATCGAAAAACTACTTTGCGACCGCAAGGCTTTTATCCCGACGCGTGCGCCACTCGAGGATCATGCCACCGTCCTCATGCACTACGACAACGGTGCGCGTGGGCGCCTCTGGGTCTCGTCGGTCAATGCCGGCAACATGGGTTCCCAGCGCTACCGCTTCGTTGGTTCCAAGGCGTCGATCGAGTGGTCCGACTCCCACCCCGACCAGCTGATCTACGAGGTTCAGGGCGAGCCGAACCGCACGCTGCATCATGGCATGCCCTATCTCGAAGAGGAGAGCCTTGCTGTCGATCGCATGGGGGCATTGCATACTGAAGGGCTCGGCGACAGCTGGGCGAACATCTATCTCTGGATCGCCCAGGCCATCGACGCGAAGACGCGCGGAGACGAAGCTTTCCTGAAGACCCACCATTATCCGGGCATCAAGGCCGGCACGGAAGGCGTGCGCTGGTTGGAAAACTGCGTCCGTTCGGCGGACGCGGGCTCGGCCTGGATCGACTTTATGTAACAGGACCGGGGGCGCGTTGGACCACCTCCCGTCCTTCTCCTGAAACGCGTCCCCACACATTCTTTGGAAAGATGACACAATGAAACTCGCGATTTGCACTGATGTGATGGCGAACCTCTCCTTCACGGATATGCTCGACAAATGCGTTAAGCTCGGCGTCGAGGGTATAGAAATGACCGGCGGCGGATGGTCGAGCGGCCCGCATTTTCGTGCCGACGAACTTCTGGCCGACAAGGGCCTGCTCCGGTCCAAGCTCAAGGAAATCGAGGTCCGCGGTCTGGAGATCGCCGCCCTCAATTGCTCCGCCAACCCGCTTGATCCCGGCGATATGGGCAAGCGCCACCGCAAGGAGATGGAGGACACCGTCCGGCTTGCAGGCGAGATCGGTGTAAATAAGATCGTGACTATGTCCGGTTTGCCGGAAGCGGCCCCCGGAGATACGGTTCCCAACTGGCTCGTCTACACCAAGAGTTGGCCGAATGAGATGCCGGAGCGTGATCGCTACCAGTGGGAAGACCGCGCGTTTCCGCTCTGGCACGATCTGGTGAGGCTTGCCAAGGAAGTCGGCGTCGAGAAATACGCTCTCGAAAACTTCTCGGCGATGCTTGTATGGAATCCCGAAACCCTGTTCCGCCTGCGCAACGAGGTTGGCCCGACAGTCGGTATGAACCTCGACCCGTCCCACCTGATGTGGATGGGGGCGGATCCCATCGCATCAGCTCGCGCGCTCGGAGATGCGATTCATCACTGCCACGGCAAGGACACCCGCATCGAACGCGGACTGGCCGACGTGAACGGGCTGCTCGAACTCAAGGAGGTCACTGACGTTGCCAACCGGACCTGGAACTACGTCGCAGTAGGCGCCGGCCACGATCTGCAATGGTGGAAGGAGTTCTTCTCGGTGGTTCGTATGGTTGGCTACAATGACTGGGTTAGCCTCGAAATGGAAGATTTCACGATGTCCACCGAGGCAGGCATCCAGTCTTCCATTGACGCACTTCAAGCAACGATTAGCCGATGACCGGCTTGGCGCGGGCTGCGATTGCGGCCCGTGCACCACGCCTGCGTGAGGACGACATGACCAACCCGATCACCATCACCACTGCCCCCTGCTGCTGGGGTGTCGATGACGTGAAAAACCCTCATCTCCCCCATTGGGAGAAGGTGCTGGACGAGGCGCAGGCCGCCGGTTTCGGGGGGCTGGAGCTTGGGCCCTATGGCTATCTGCCGCTTGACCTCGGTCTTGTTTCGGAAGCGCTGAACAAGCGTGGCCTGAAGATTGTCGCTGGCACAATCTTTGACGATCTGGTTTCACCTTCAAATCGTGAAAACCTCCTGCGCCAGACCGATGAAATCTGCGCGTTGATTACACGGCTGCCGAAGCCTGAAACCCATGCGGGCCAACGCTATGCAGCACCCTATCTGACCGTTATGGACTGGGGTCACGACGAGCGTGACTATGCTGCCGGACATTCTGACCAGGCCCCGCGCCTTGATGAAGCGGCGTGGAATGGGATGGTGGAAAACATCCGCAGCATCGCAACGCTTGCGCGCGACAAATATGGCGTACGCGTCACCATCCATCCCCATGCCGGCGGCTACATCGAATTTGCCGACGAGCTGGAGCGTATCGTCGACGACATTCCTGCCGATCTGGCAGGTCTATGCCTCGACACCGGGCATATGGCCTATTCAGGCATGGATCCTGTTGCCACCCTTCGCCGCTACTGGGATCGTGTCGATTACATTCATTTCAAAGACATAGATGCCAGAGTTTTCAAGGACGTAATGGGTGAGCGCATCCGCTTCTTCGAAGCTTGCGCGAAGGGGGTGATGTGTCCGATCGGGCGCGGATCGATCGATTACCCTACTGTCCGAGCTCTGCTTACCGAGCTGAACTACGGCGGATACATCACCATCGAACAAGAGCGCGACCCCCGAAACGCCGGCGGCATTCTTGAAGACCTGGCAGCCAGCCGGGCTTTCCTGGCGCGTACCGGCTTTTGAGGGCCTGCGAGGAGACCTGACATGAAATCACTTGACGTCATCACCATCGGTCGGTCCTCGGTCGACCTTTACGGAGCCCAGATCGGCGGCAGGCTGGAGGACATGGGCTCGTTCAATAAGTATATTGGCGGGTCGCCCACCAACATCGCCTGCGGTGCGGCCCGACTCGGTCTGAAATCCGGTTTGATCACCCGTGTTGGCGACGAGCATATGGGCCGGTTCATTCGCGAGCAGCTCAAGCGCGAAGGTGTGAATATTGACGGAGTCGCTACCGATCCGGAGCGCCTGACGGCACTGGTCCTGCTGGGCATTCGTAACGAAGAGCAGTTCCCGCTAATTTTCTATCGCGAGAATTGTGCCGATATGGCGCTCAGCGAGGACGATATTCATGCGGATTACATCGCCTCGGGGCGTGCGCTTGTCGTGACCGGCACGCATCTGAGCCACCCACGCACCGAGGCAGCTGTTCTGAAAGCCTTGGAGCTTGCCCGCAAGCATGGGCTGCGCACCGCGCTCGATATCGATTATCGCCCAAATCTATGGGGCGTCGCCGGCCACGGTGAAGGTGAGAACCGGTTTGTGGAAAGCGGCAAGGTGACTGCAAAACTGCAAACGACGCTGCATCTGTTTGATTTGATCGTCGGTACGGAGGAAGAGTTCCACATTGCTGGTGGCTCGACCGAGACGATTGAGGCGTTGCGCGCAGTTCGCAAAGTGTCCAACGCTACGCTCGTATGCAAACGTGGCGCCGCCGGCGCGGCGGCCTACATCGGCCCAATACCAGGAAGGCTGGAAGATGGAGAGACCGGTCCCGGCTTCCCGATCGAAGTGTTCAACGTGCTGGGCGCAGGCGATGGCTTCTTCGCCGGACTCCTGAAGGGGTGGCTCGAAGATGCGGACTGGCCGACGGCTCTTAAGTACGCAAATGCCTGCGGCGCCTTTGCCGTTTCTCGCCATGGATGCACGCCGGCCTACCCGTCGCTTGAGGAGCTGAAGTTCTTCCTTGAACGCGGGGTCAAGCAACCTGACCTGCGCAACGACTGCGAGCTCGAACAGATCCACTGGTCCACGAACCGTCATCGCAATCACGGGGAAGACTGGGCTGAATACCGGATATTTGCGTTCGACCACCGTATGCAACTTGAGCAGATGGAAGGCTACACCCACGAAAGGGGCGGCGCCTTCAAGGAGCTGTGCCTGAAAGCGGCATTGGACGTTCAAGAGGGACGACCTGGCTACGGGATCCTGTGTGATAATCGCATCGGGCGGCGGGCGCTGCATGAAGCCTCCGGTACCGGCCTGTGGATCGGACGGCCATGCGAATGGCCGGGTGCGCGCCCGCTGACGCTGGAGCCCGAATTGGGCAGTGATTACGGCGGCCTGGGCGAGTGGGCACGGGAAAACGTCGTCAAGGTCCTTTGTTTCTGCCATCCCCACGATGACGCTGAAACGCGTTCCGATCAGGAGGCGACGGTGAAACGCCTTTTCGAGGCATCGCGGCGCGACAACCTGGAATTCCTGCTGGAGATCATTCCCTCGAAGGTGGGACCGGTCGATGACGAAACGGCGGCGACGCTGATCCAGCAGTTTTACGACATTGGCATCTTTCCCGACTGGTGGAAGCTTGAGCCGATGAAAACAACCGCTGCCTGGACGAATATCATTGCCGCGATCGAGAAGAACGACCGCTATACGCGTGGGATCGTCGTTTTGGGTCTCGATGCGCCGGAGGCCGAACTGGCTGCAAGTTTCGAGGTCGCCGCCAGTTTCGATCTTGTCAAAGGTTTTGCCGTTGGTCGGACGATTTTTGGCGATGTCGCACGCAGCTGGATGAAAAATGAAATGCAAGACGCCACCGCCGTCAGCGAGATGGCAAAGCGCTATCGACGCCTGTGCTCGATTTGGGACAAGGCGAGGGCCGCCGCACGGGAGAAGACAGCATGACCAAGACAATCAAGCTCACGGCCGCGCAGGCGCTGGTCAAATGGCTTTCAGTGCAGATGACCGAAGACGGCGAGCGCTTCATCGAGGGCGTCTGGGCCATTTTCGGGCACGGTAATGTGGCGGGCCTGGGGGAAGCGCTGCATGGGATCGGCGACAAGCTGCCGACCTGGCGTGGCCAGAACGAGCAGACCATGGCCCACGCTGCCATAGCCTATGCCAAAACGAAGCGACGCAAGCGCGCGCATGCGGTAACCAGCTCCATTGGACCCGGTGCGACCAATATGGTGACAGCGGCAGCTCTGGCGCATGTCAATCGTCTGCCGGTCTTGTTCATTCCCGGCGATATCTTCGCCAACCGCCGCCCCGACCCGGTGCTGCAGCAGATCGAGGATTTCGACGACGGCACGGTAAGTGCCAATGACGCCTTCCGACCGGTCGTCCGTTACTTTGACCGCATCGCCCGGCCGGAACATCTGCTGACCGCGTTGCCTCGCGCGCTGTCCGTCATGACGGATCCGGCGAATTGCGGACCGGTGTGCCTTGCTTTCTGCCAGGATGTGCAGGCCGACGCCTTCGACTATCCGGAAAGTTTCTTCGAACCGAAGGTCTGGCGTGTTCGCCGTCCCGAACCTGACCGCCACGAACTCGAAGATGTTGCGGCGATGATCCGGGCGGCGAAAAGCCCGGTCATAATTTCAGGCGGCGGCGTGCTCTATTCCGGCGCTGAGGACGTTCTCGCAGCGTTCGCTGATCGGCACAACATCCCCTTCGTCGAGACACAAGCAGGCAAGGGCGCGATCCCTTGGGAAAACGCTCACAATTTCGGCTCGCCCGGCGTTACCGGTTCGGAATGCGCCAATCGTCTTTGCGCGAAAGCCGACGTGGTAATTGGCGTCGGCACGCGATTTCAGGATTTCACGACAGGATCCTGGGCCTTGTTCAGGGACGAGGCGCGGAAGCTCGTTTCCATTAACCTGCATGGCTACGATGCTACAAAGCATGGGGCAACGCCCCTCGTCGGCGATGCCAAGGTGACGCTGGAGGGGCTTTCCGCAGTGCTAAAGGATCATAGGGCGCCGTCGTTTGACGCAGATTCCCGGACGAATTGGCACCAGACGGTGAACAAGGTCACTGCGCCGCCGGAGACCGATTTGGTCAACTATCTTCCCACGGACGCCCAGGTGATCGGAGCCGTCCAGCGGGTAGCCACGGGAAAAACCGTCGCAATGTGCGCGGCAGGCACGATGCCGGGCGCGCTTCAGGTGCTGTGGCAGTCCGCAAAAGGGGGTTACCACATGGAGTACGGCTATTCCTGTATGGGATACGAGGTAGCAGGCGCTATGGGCATCAAGCTTGCGGTGCCAGAAAAGGAAGTCATCTGCTTCGTTGGCGACGGCTCGTACATGATGGCCAACTCGGAATTGGCGACGGCGGTCATACGGCGCATTCCTTTTACCATCGTGCTGACCGACAATCGCGGCTACGGCTGCATCAACCGCTTGCAGATCGAATGCGGCGGGGCCGAGTTCAACAATATGTACAAGGACTCCAACATTGAGGTTATGCCGGAGATCGACTTTGTGGGCCATGCCCGGTCCATGGGTGCCCATGCGGAAAAGGCAGTCGATATCGCCGATCTCGAGAAGAAAATTGTCGAAGCGCGTCAGAGGAACATCCCCACGGTCATTGTAATCGACACTGACGCAGTCCCGGGACTGGATGTGGGCGGGCATTGGTGGGATGTCGCCGTGCCGCAGGCGGGGGGACCTGAACGTCTCGAGCATGCGCGTGAGCGATACAACCGAAATGCTGCAAATCAGCGTACCTTTGATTGATCAGTGTGCCAACCGGAGGACAAGGGATGCCCGATTTGTTACGCAAGCCTTTCGGCACGCATGGCAAAGTCCACGAGATCCTGCCCCAGGTGGCAGGCTGGCGCTATGTCGGCTTTTCGCTCTATCGGCTCAGACCAGGTGAGGTTGCCGAGGAGGCAACGGGCGAGCGCGAGGTCATTCTCGTTATGGTCGAAGGCAAGGCGGCCTTGCATGCCGCCGGACAGGATTGGGGTATACTGGGCGAGCGGATGAACGTCTTCGAGAAGACGCCGCCGCACTGCCTCTATGTGCCGAACGGCGAGGATTGGCGCGCTGTCGCGGACACAGAGTGCACGATTGCGGTTTGCTCCGCGCCCGGAAAGGGCGGACACGCTGCGCGACGGATCGGTCCCGACGGGATTTCGCTGACGGCACGCGGCAAGGGAGCCAATACGCGCCACATCAACAATATCGCAATGGAGAACGAAGACTATTGCGACAGTCTTCTGGTCACAGAGGTCTTCACACCCGCCGGCCACTGGTCGTCCTATCCAAGCCATCGCCACGACGAGGACGACTTCCCGCGTATCACCTACCTGGAGGAGACATATTACCACCGGCTGAACCCGGCGGCAGGCTTCGGCGTCCAGCGCGTCTACACCGATGACGGACTGCTCGACGAGACAATGGCGGTAAAGGATCATGATGTCGTCCTGGTGCCGCGCGGCCATCACCCCTGCGGCGCGCCTTATGGCTTTGAGATGTACTACCTCAACGTCATGGCTGGCCCCTTGCGGAAGTGGCGGTTCGTGCCCGCACCGGAGGTCGAATGGATCATGGAGCGGGACGCAAAATGATCAGCCGGGCAATCAACCAGAAAACAGCTCGCCACCTGACCTATGAAGCTTTTCTGGATCTGGCACGGAATCTCGATTGCGCAGGGGTCGAGCCCCGGAACGATCTCGGCCGCCCGCTGTTTGATGGTATTTCTCCGAGCCGCGCCGGTGTTATGGCGCGACAGAGGGGACTGCGACTATTGGGGCTTAGCGAAGTCTATCCCTTCAACGACTGGTCGGAGGAGCGCGCCAACGCCATTGAGGCGCTGATAGCCGCAGCCATCGAAAGCGGGGCCGAAACCATCAGCCTCATCCCACGGGTCGATGGCGATGGAGCGGAAGATGGCGTGCGGCAAAGAGTGCTGCGCGAGGTTATGTGTGAAGTCCTGCCGATGCTGGACGGGCATGGGATCGTGGCACTCATCGAGCCCATCGGCTTTGCCGCTTCGTCGCTCAAACACAAGGTGGAGCTGGTCGATGCCACCGAGGCGGTCGGCGGACCAACGAAATTCAAACTGGTACACGATACGTTTCAACATACGATCGCCGGTGGTGGTCCAATCTTTCCGGATTACACCGCAATGGTTCATGTTTCGGGAATCGCCGATCCCTTGCCTGCGCTTGACGACAAGCTTGATGCTCATCGCGGCCTTGTCGATGGCGGCGATCGCTGTGGGACCATTGATCAGATCGCTGCCTTCATCGAGGCAGGGTACCAGGGGTCATTTTCATTCGAATGTACGAGTGCTGCGGTTCGAGGCAGCAAGTCCCTCGAAAACGACATTCGTCGGTCTTTCGATTTCATTGAGAGGTCGCTGGCTTTGAGATGAAGGACCTGTCCGATCGTTCCCGACTGTTTCTCCTGAGGAGAGTGTAATGCCGCTGCTAAAGTTTCATCTCTACAAAGGCCGTTCACCTGAGGAAATAGGTTTGCTGCTGGATGCGGCTCACGAAGCTATGGTCCTGTCGTTTGGGGTGCCGACCGGCGATCGTTACCAGGTCGTATCGGAGTATGAGCCTTCTCATATGCAAGCGTTAGATACCGGCCTTGGCATTCCGCGGACCGCAGATTTCGTGCTTCTCGAAGTTGTGACGAGGCCCCGCGGGCGAGATGCGAAGGTAGCGTTCTATCAAACCCTCTGCTCAGCCCTGGAGAGCAAATGCGGCGTGATATCCTCCGATGTCATGGTGTCCTTCACCGAAAATGGTGACGAGGACTGGTCGTTCGGACATGGCCGCGCTCAGTTTCTGACGGGCGAGCTCAGAGACGTTTCCACCTACATTTGAACGGAATTAAACGATGGGACTCATAAGCCTACGTCAGCTTCTCGATCATGCCGCAGAAAATGGCTATGCCTTGCCTGCGTTCAATGTGAACAATCTCGAATATGTTCAGGCCGTGATGCGCTCCAACGGATCATGCTGGAAGAGAGTGATGTGACGCGTGGGCTGGTTGGCCGTTATGTCGAGACCTATGCCTTCGCTGATGGCCGGCTGGAGGTGCGCTGGAAGGGGCATTCCCTGTCCTATCGGGTGTTTGACAAGGACCAGCGGGTGACGCATGCGGCGATCACCGAGAACAAGCGGCTCGGCGACGTTCTTGCCTATATCAAAGAGCGTCAGGATAAGCAGACGAAGCCGGACGTGAAGACGAACAGCGAGAAGATTGGCTACAAACCACGTGGCCGCAAGCCAGGCAAGCGGACGGATTTCATGAACGATCCTGCGGTCATTGCCCGACGGCGACAAGCGCTCGAACGCCTTGAAGCAGCGAAGCGATAAAGCTCTGCAGTCAAGGGGAGAATTTCTTCTAATAGGCTATATAAATGAATCTCATATGAGGTTTCTGGAGCGGAGATTTTTGTGTGGACGTAGCGCTGATCAACATCATCGGTTTTTGTTTTTTTGTAGGTGCGGGAGCCTTCATCGGGACTGTTGGACATCTCGTCGTTAAAGACTTGCCTTTGATGCAACGCGATCCGAACTATATGTCTTTTTTCTTCTCCGAGAGAAAAACCCACGCAAGATTGCTAATCACTTTTGGCCTGCTCGACGCGGTCCTCTTCATCACCGTATTCGCCCTCATCGGGATTCGTGACAGTCATCTATGAAGGCATAAAGGCTCTGTCATCGGGACATGAGAACCGTGACGAGGTAGGTGCAATGTCAAAGCTAAAGCCGATCAGTGGATATCCACCCGCCCCGATCCGTCCTTGCAACACGGACCAGCCGGTCTGATCGGGGCTGGTCGTCATCGAGCGACCTCATAAAAATGACTGCGCAAAGGTAGTTCGTTTCAGCGTAACTTGCTCGGAGCGACTCCATAACGTGCCCGAAATGCTGTTGCGAAATGCGCTGAATCGGAAAAACCGGTCTCGAAGGCGATGGAGGTCATCGGCATCATGCTATTTTCCACCAGGAAGCGGGCATATCGCAATCGTGTTTCCAGAATGAAGCGCTTCGGCGTCATGTGAGTGTGTTGTTGAAAGAGGCGTGCGAACTGGCGATGTGACAATCCGACCGCCTGGGCCGCCTGTTCCGGTGAGACGCCGCGGCCTTTCCTGCTCTCGATCAGGACGACGGCGCGCTGGATTCGTGAATCTGCGACATTGCGATAGGCCGTCGCCCTTTCATGGTCGAAGGCGCTCATGCTTTTCTGTTCGCTCAAGGAAAGCTGATGCACCACCTTGGCCGCCCGGTCCGGTCCACAATGGGTGCGGATCAGGTCGGTCATCAGGGAGAGCACCGATATGCCGCCCGGCACTGTGATGCGCCCCTTGTCGATCAGGAAATCGTCGCGTGTGGAAAAGGCGAGCCGCGGAAAAGCCATGCGGAAGTCTTCGGCATGAAAGGGATGGATCGAAGCCTTATGGCCGGTCAAAAGTCCTTCCTGCGCAAGCACGAAGACCCCGGTGCAGACGCCGATGATCGGCACGCCGGCCGAGGCCGCGACCCGCAGATAGTCGCGGTGCCTGGAGGAGGCAGCGCGCAGGTGCGGCAGAAGCCCTCCGATCACCACGATGTAGTCGAAGTCGGTCGGATTGACGTAGGATGCGTCCGCTTGGACACGAATGCCGCAGCTTGCCACCGCTGAATGGCCGGGTTCCCCCATGATCGACCAGCGGCAATAGAGCGGACGTGAATTGTCGGCGAAATCGGCTGCGTGGCGCAGCGGCTCGACGATGCCGGTCAGCGACATCATCGGAAAGGTCGGCCAGAGAAGAATGCCGATCGTCAAATCCGGCTTGCGATCACGGGCCGTCAGCAGCCGTTCCTTCCACAGCCCGTCCAGCCAATGGACATAGTCCTCGCCGCCTTCATTCGACATGTCTGTCTCTGGAACCATCAGTCTCTCCATCGCAGTCGCATGACGCCGGCGTCAATTTTTCAAAGATTATGTCTGATTTTTAAAATTCAGCCAGTGATTTTGCTGCCAAAGTTTGTCCTGTCGAACAAGACAATCCGGCGGCAAACCTCCGGATCGGGGAACCAGAAACAGGGATACGAACGATGAAACTTTCTCTCTCGAGAAGGCTGGTGATGCACGCCCTTCTGGCTGCGACCACGGGCCTGTCCGTATTTTCGCCAGCCGGCGCCTTCGAGCTTGCCCAGGAAGCCAAGCTGACCGTTGCCTTTACCGGCGACATGCCAGGCTCCGGCTGGCAGGACGGCAAGATGATCGGTTATGACGGCGAGATCATGCAGCGGATTGCGGAAAAGCTCGGCCTGAAGATCGAGCCCGCGCTGATGGAATGGTCGGGCACGATCGCCTCCGTCGAGGCCGGCCGCGTCGATGTCATGCTCGGAACCATGGGCTGGACCGAGAAGCGCACCAAGATCATGACCTTGTCCGAGCCGATCCACTATTTCAAGAACGGCATAATGCAGTCGACGAAGACCAATTGGGACAAGCTTTCCGATCTCGAGGGCAAGAAGGTCGGCACCATCACGGGCTTTTCCTTCGTACCGGAATTGAAGGCGATCAAGGGACTTGAGCTGTCGCTCTATGATACCTCCGATGCTGCGGTGAGAGACCTAATCGCCGGACGCATCGATGCCGTGATCGGAGATCCGCCCGTCGTGTCCTACGCAATCAAACAGAACCCCGACTGGAACATGCAGTTCTTCGCCTTCACCGACACCAATCCGGACTTTCCGCTGCTGACCGGTCTGGGCCAGGTTGTCTACGGCTTCAACAAGAAGAACGACGACCTGCGCCAGAAGATGGACGCGATCATCGCAGAGATGTGGAAGACCTGTGAGATGAAGGAAATCGGCCAGCGTTACGGCCTTTCCGCCGATGTCTGGTACCAACCAGCCGGTGAAAACTTCCGCGCCGGCGTCGATCGCCCGGCAGACTACAAGCTGCCCTCCTGCGCTGCAGGCGGCTGAGTCACCGTCATCTTAAGGGCTGCCGGTTCGGCGGCCCTCTCCATCCTGAAAGACGAAAGCCAACAGACGAGGAATGGTGATGGACGCGCTATTGAGTGTCGCGGGCCTGCGCAAGAGCTATGGGTCGGTCGAGGTGCTGAAGGGCATCGATTTCTCGGTCAAGGCCGGTGAGAAGATCGCCCTGATCGGGCCGTCAGGATCGGGCAAGTCGACGTGCCTGCGCTGCATGAATTTTCTGGAGACGCCGACGGAGGGAGAGATCCTGCTTGATGGCGAGCGGATCGGCATGCGCAACGGCCGTATGATGAGCGACCGGCGGCTCGCGCCGCAACGCGCCGAGATGGGTATGGTCTTTCAGCTCTTCAATCTCTGGCCACATCTGACCGTCACGGAGAATGTGGCCATCGCTGCGCGCAAGGTGCGCGGCCTTGCCCACAAGGAGGCCCGGGAACTGGCGCTGGACATGCTGGCCAAGGTTCACATGACGCATCGTGCCGACGCCTCGCCGCTGGAACTGTCCGGTGGCCAGCAGCAGCGCGTCGCCATTGCCCGCGCGCTCGCCCAGAAACCGAAGCTGATGCTTTTTGACGAGCCGACATCGGCGCTCGATCCGGAACTTGTTTGCGAGGTGCTGAACGTCATCGAGGAACTGGCGGGCGAGGGGCGCACCATGCTCCTTGTCACGCATGAGATCGCCTTTGCCCGGGATGTCGCCGACCGCGTGATGTTTCTGGATGGCGGCGTGATCGTGGAGGAAGGGCCGGCCAGCGCGGTTATCAATACGCCGCGCGAGGAGCGAACCCGCAGTTTCCTGAAGCAGATCAGGCATTGAGGATGTCCCATGCCTGATTTCGAGACCTTCCGCCTTGTTCTTGAAGGCCTGGTTGCGGGCCTTGGCGTCACCGTGCTTGTGGCCCTGTCGTCGCTTGCAATCGGCCTCGCCCTCGGCTTTGCACTTTCCCTTGTCCGGGAATTTACCCGAACAAGGGCGGTGCATTTCGCCATCGATGCCTATGTCGAGCTTTTGCGGAACATCCCGGCGCTGACGCACCTGTTCATCCTGTATTTTGGCCTCGCCAGCCTCGGTCTCAGGCTATCCTCGATCGCGGCGGCGATCCTTGGCCTCGGGCTGATCGGCGCTGCCGTGACCTGCGATATTTTCCGCGCCGGCTTTCGGTCGCTGCCGAAAGGCCAGGTGGAAGCCAGCTTTGCCGTTGGCCTGACGCCGAGGCAGACGATCGTCTCCATCCTCACGCCGCAGGCGATGCGCATCGCGCTTCCTGGGCTTGGCAACTATGCTGTGCAGCTCGTCAAGGATACCTCGGTCGTCTCGGCAATCGCGGCCCCCGAGATCATGTTCTTTGCCCGCTCCATGGTCACCTCATCGTTCCAGACAACACTGATCTACGCGACGGCTGCAGGTCTCTACCTGTTGCTGAGCCTGCCTTTGATGCAGTGCGTACGAGTTCTGGAATCTCACTATGGAAAGCTCAAGGGATGACCGGATTTCTACAACCCTATTTCGAGTATGGCGGCGAATGGTGGCCGCTTCTGGCCGAGGCGATGTTGAACACCGCCCTGCTTTCGGTCGCCGGGTTCTTCCTTTCGGTGGTTCTCGGCCTTCCTTTACTCCTGTGCCAGATGTCCGGCTCGGTCGTGCTGCGCGGTTTTGCAGCGCTCTATGTCACCACCGTGCGCGGCGTGCCGCTGCTTGCCATCCTGTTCCTGCTCTATTTCGGCTTGCCGGGCGTGGGCATCACCTTCAATGCCTTTACGGCGGCGATCCTTGGGCTCTCCCTGTGTTTTGCCGCCCAGGTGTCCGAGCTGTTCCGGGCCGGTCTGAAGGCGATCCCGAAAGGGCAGCGCGAGGCGGCACTGGCAGCCGGGTTTACACCGGCACAGTGTTTCACCTTCATCATCCTGCCCCAGGTCGTGCGCGTCATCCTCTCGCCGATGATCGTGACCTTCGTCTCGCTGCTCAAGGATTCCTCCCTTGCCTCGTTGATCACCGTGAACGAATTGGTTCTGACGGGACGCGCCATGGCGACCGAATATTTCCTGCCGCTGCAGATCTATATCGCGGTCGGCCTTTGTTACTTCATGATCGGTTGGCCATTTTCCGTCCTCTCCCGGCGGCTTTCCGCGCCCGCCGCCCGCTAAAATTTCAGAAGAAAGTCACATCCATGGATACGCAACCGAAAGGCGGCGGTGAAAGCCGCGTCCATACCACTGCCGACGCCGGTCATGCACGCCCCCCGGTGATCTTGATCACGCCCGACCTCTGCACAGAAGACTTAGCCGAAACCGAGCACCAATATGTGGTGCGCACCAACTATGCCGAAGCGATCAAGGAGGCCGGTGGGCTTGCGCTGATCCTGCCATATCATCTGGACCATATGGTCGCGGCCTTGGCACTTTGCGATGGCGTCCTGGTCACCGGAGCCCAGCCGGGTGCAGAGGTCGCAAAACAGCGCAGCGCCTTCGAGCGAGCGCTTGTTAATCAGGCGTTGGTAGAGGGAAAGCCTCTGCTTGGAATCTGCCATGGAATGCAGTTGATCGGCGAACATCTCGGCGGCTCGTTTGCAAAAGACCTCCCTGATCTGGCAACGGGGACGACGGCGCATCTGCCTTATGCGGTGCCGGATCGCCTTGCGCACGAAATCGCGATCACACCAGGAAGCCTGCTTGCTGAGTGGCACGGCGGAACGACGGCTGAGGTCAACAGCCTGCACCGTCATGCGCTCACGGGCGCAGGCAAGTTCAATGTGCTTGCCAGCGCTCCTGATGGGGTAACCGAAGCCTTTGAAGCCTTGGGCGACACTTTCTGTCTGGGCGTGCAATGGCATCCTGAATATAGGCTGACAGAGCTCGACCGTCAGATCCTGAAAGGCTTCGTGGCGAAATGCGCGGAGCGCGGAACGCTAGTTATGCCGCAGCCCTCGAGCCACAATGCTTTCATCAAGGCGCGTCTCGATGAACTCGGATTGGCCCTGCCGGAGGCTTCCTTGCCGCCCGGTGCTTTTGTCGGGGCGATCCGAACGGGCAATATCGTTAGCGTGTCAGGCCAGGTGTCGCTTCGTGATGGTCAGGTTGTTTGCACCGGCCACGTGGGGGGCGAGGTTTCGATCGATCAAGCACGCGACAGCGCGCGCTGGGCCTTGCTGAATGCGCTTGCACAACTGGAAAAGATTGCCGGTGGATTGGATCGTGTCACGAGCTTTGTAAGGCTTGCAGGCTATGTTTCTGCCACGCCGGATTTCATGCGCCATGGCCTGGTGGTCGATGGAGCCTCGGAATTGCTGCGCGATCTCTTTCCCGATCGCTGGATGCATGCGCGGGTTGCCATCGGAGTCTCCTCGCTGCCGCGCGGGGTGCCCGTGGAGATCGAATTGTCCGCTGTTGTCACAGAAGGTCAGTGAGATGAAGCGTGTTGTTGTCGTCGGTGCCGGTGTCGTCGGTGTGGCCTCGGCCTATCTGCTGTGCCGGGCGGGTTACGCAGTCACCCTTGTCGATCGGAACCATGGACCTGCCGAAGGCACGAGCCGTGCGAACGGAGCCCAACTGAGCTATGCCTATGGCGACGCCCTTGGTTCGCCATCGCTGCTGCGGCATCTGCCGGAGATCCTGATGGGGCGAGATCCGGCCTATCGCATCCGTTTGCAGACGGACCCTGAATTCCTGATCTGGGGTCTTCGTTTCCTGGCCGAAAGCCTACCGGGCCGCTCCCTGGCCAATACGCGCCATTTGCTGGATTTGGCGTCTGCGACACGGCAGCTGCTGGAAGGTGTCCTGGCAGAGTTCGATCTGTCGTTCGACTACCAGGTCTCGGGCAAGATGATCCTCTACCCGACCGCGCAAGCCTTTGAGAGTGGTGCGAATGCTCATCGACTGAAACGATCGATGGGAATCCGGCAGGAGCTGCTGGATCGAGGTCAGGCAACGGCGATAGAGCCCGCCCTCGCACTTTATCCCGATCCCATCGATCGTGTTATGTACAGTCCCGACGATGCAGCAGGCCGGCCCGACCGGTTCTGCGCCGCATTGGTCGATGGACTTGTCCAGCACTATGGTTTGCAAACGGTGTTCGACCAGGAGGTTCGAAGCATCCGCAGTCACAAGGGGCAGGTCACCGGGTTGTCCTTCGCTGCGCGCGAGCCTCTTGATTGCGATCTGGTGGTCATCACGACTGGGTCCTCAACCGATTTACTGTCTTTCGCGGACCGCCGGTTCGGCGCCATCTGGCCGGTGCAGGGTTATTCGATGACAGCCGTGGCGCTGCCGGCAGCGATGCAGGTTTCAATCACGGATCTCAAGCGCAAGATCGTCTTTGCCCGACTTGGAGACGAGGTGCGGATCGCAGGCCTTGCGGATATAGGTGCGAAGCGCTTCCGCTTTTCAAGGGACCGGTTCGATCTCTTTCAATCCGCCTCCATCGAGGCCTTCGGCGGTACGTTCGAACACCAGGGCAGTGATTTGGGCGCATGGTCCGGGGCCAGACCCTGCACGCCATCGTCGCGGCCCATTATTCAACCCGGGAGGGTGAAAGGGCTCTATCTCAATCTCGGTCACGGCACGCTTGGCTGGACGCTCTGCCTCGGATCGGCGCAACATCTTCTCGAACTGGTGGCAGGCGATGAAAGCGGCTGAGCCCGCCTGTCGAACGCATGAGCCACACTCGTATTTGATCTGAGTTATTGGTCATGATGGCGACCAGAGCCGCCAAGGGAACCTGCGACACGGTCGCCATCGACGAGGTATTGGCTAGGTCAATCTGTTCGAGGGGGCGAGCCGCGTTGGCTGTGGTCCCTTCGCGTCAATCGTTCGGCCAGGATGGCGGCCTGCGTACGCGTCGTCACGCCAAGCTTGCGCAGGATCGTCGAGACATGAACCTTGATCGTCTGTTCGGCAACGCGCAGTTCCCCAGCGATCTGTTTGTTGAGCTTTCCCTCCACCAGCCTGGCGAGAATGCGCAACTGCTGTGGTGTCAGCGAGGCGAAGCGACGGGGTGTGTCGTCGTCATCGTCCGGCATCGCCGCGGGATCGAGCGGAAAGGGTGACCAGATCTCACCATTGAGGATGAGCAGGATGGCTTTGGCCATTTGTCTCAGGTCGATCGACTTCGGGATGTAGCCCGAGGCGCCGTAGGCAAGCTCCCGCTGCACCGTCACGGGGTCCTGCTCGGCCGAGAGGATAGCGACCGGCACAGTCGGAAATTCGGCCTGAAGCAGGAACAGGCCGGTGAACCCAATACTGCCCGGCATGTTGAGATCGAGTAGCACCAGATCGAGAGGTTCGTCCGCTGTCCGGATGACGTCGGCAACCTCGTCCAGGGTCCCGGCAGAGAGCACTTTCAGCCCGGGGATGACCTGGGTGAGGGCTCCTTCCAAGGCGGCCTGCACGAGCGGATGATCGTCGCCAATGAGAATCGTGCTGTCGGGTGTCATTGGGAAGGTCCCTTGTCCTGTTTTTCCGAAGGAGTGGCCGACTTGAGAGCCACGGACGTCACAAAGCGGCGCAGAGCCGCCGGTTTGATCGGCTTAAACAGGATCTCGCAGCCCATGTTTTTCGCACGGGCTGCGATTGCCTCGTCGCGCGCGGCGGTGACAAGCAGTGCAGGCGTATCCGCGTGAAAGACTCTACGCAGGTTTTCAAGGAGGTCGAGGCCGTTGGCGCCGCCATCCAGGTGAAGGTCGAGAATGAACAGATCGGGCGGTGGAGTGGCATGCGCCAGAGCCTCCTGCGGACCGGTTGCACGGAAAACCTCATGGCCCCATTCGCTGAAACTGGCCTGCAAACCATCGAGCACATTCGCTTCGTTGTCGACGCAGAGAATGCGCAGGCTTCGGTTTGTCTTGCGCTCCTCCCTGCGCTGCGCGGGCGCGACAGCCGGATCGGCATTCGGGGCGACCGGAATTTCAATGTAAAAGCAACTCCCTTTACCGGGCTGAGATCTTAGCCCGATCGCCACACCGAGGAGGCGCGAAACACGTTCGACAATGGCGAGCCCGAGACCCAACCCCCTGTCGGCATGGTCCTGGCCCGTGTCGAGGCGCTGAAACTCCCCGAATATCTCCTTTTGCTTGTCGGAAGGCACGCCTATTCCCGTGTCCCAAACCTCGACACGCATCACGTTGCCTCTCCTGCGTCCGCCGATCATAATGCGGCCAGTCCGGGTATAGCGGATGGCGTTGGAAAGGAAATTTTGCAGGACTCGCCGCACGAGACGTGAATCCGAGCGGACGAAAATCCTGCGCTTGACCACCGAGAGCCGAAGTCCCTTGCGCTGTGCCACAGGCATGAATTCGGTCGCCAGTTGCTGCAAGAGGTCATCCATGTCGAAAGTGCCGATATCCGGCTTCATGGCGCCGGAATCGAGCGCCGAAATATCCAGAAGCCCATCAAGCAACTGCTCGGTTGAACTGAGGGAGCCTGCAGCGCCCGCCGTGTAGCGATCGGCATCGGCCCGGGCTGCTGCATCCTCGATCCCGCGGTTCAAGCGCTCTTGAAGCGCGGATACAAACAGGCGCGCGGCGCTCAGTGGCTGAAGCAGATCGTGGCTGGCAGCGGCGAGGAAGCGCGTCTTGGAAGCATTCGCCTGCTCGGCTTCCGCCTTGGCCAGTTCCAGTGCCTCGGTGCGCTCGCGAACGCGCAGTTCGAGCGTCTCGTTGGCCTCGCGCAGAGCCTCGGCGGCGCGGTGCCGCTCGGTCACATCCAGGAAGGTCGCCACGAAACCGCCGCCCGGCATTCGGTCGAAGGTGATTTCAAGGACCGTCCCATCCGGGCGATGCCGTTCATAGATATAGGGCCATGTCTGTCCCGCTATATCCCGGTTGACGAGAAGAGCCGGGAAGTCCTGGGCCCGATATTCGCCTCGCTCCACATTGAAAGCGATGAGATCCGCCAAGGGCAAGCCGATGCGCATCAGATGGTCCGGCAGCGCAAGCAGTTCGACAAACCGGCTGTTCCACGCTGCGATTGTGAGATCCTCGTCCATGACGCAAATTCCCTGCCGTACCGATTCCAGGGTTGCTTCCAGCAGTTTGCGGTTGAATTGCAGTGCTTCGGATGCCTCGTCCAGCATGGCCATGGCAGCTCCGCGCGACAGGGAAGCGCTCTGCAGCGAAGCGGCCATGATGACGCGGGCGGAAGCTCCTCCGATAGCGCCCGCAATGAGATTTTCTACAAAGCGGACGGCGTCGAGATCGGCGAGACCGCTATTGTCGAGGATCGGCGGGCGGCCGTTGCGGCGTGCCGACACATAGGTATCGAAGGCCTCCGCTCCTTGAATGTTTCCCGCAAATCGAATGGCCAGTTCGCGTAGGTCTTCCAGTGTCGTAATCGTGCGGCGCCGCGCCACTGAGGCGTGCGCATCCGGAACGGGATCGGTAAAGGCGCGCGCCTGGGTTTGCTCGGCCGCCGTCGGACGCGCCAACAGGGAGATGGAGACAAAGAGGGTGAGGTTCGCAAACAGCGACCAGAGCGTCGCATGGGAAATGGGGTCCCATTCAAGCCCGAATAAGGCCTGCGGACGCAGCCAGCCGATAGTCCATGGACCATCGGCAAGAAAATGCCCCGGCATCTCAAGGATGGGGGCCATCGATGGCAGGACCAGCGTATAAAACCAGACGGCGAGCCCGCCAGTCATGCCCGCAAGTGCGCCGGTCTTGTTGGCGCGCGGCCAGAAAAGACCGGCAAGGAAGGCCGGTCCGAACTGCGCCACGCCCACGAAGGACAAAAGGCCCATGATTGTCAGCGGGAAGCGCTGATCGACGAGACGGTGGCTGAGAAAGGCAAGAAGCAGAATGACGACGACGGCGATCCGCCGGGTGCGCAACAGCAGTGTTCCCACATTGTCCAATGTATTGAAACCGTTGTTGCGCAAGACGACCGGCATGACGACGTCGTTGCAGAGCATCGTGCTCAGCGAGACGGCGGCGACGATGATCATGCCGGTTGCTGCGGAGACCCCGCCGATGAACGCCACGAACGCCATGATGTCTGATCCGGCGGCAAGCGGCAGGCGGATCATATAGGTATCTGGATTGACGTCCGGACCGAGAATGGAAAGGCCGGCAATGGCGAGCGGCAGCATGAAAATGCTGAGGATCAGGAGGTAGAGCGGATACATCCACGCGGACGGTCGAGCATCCCTCGCGTTCTCGATCTCGACGAAGGCGACATGAAAGGTGTGCGGCAGGCATAGAAACGCAAACAGCGATATGACGGTATTGGTGATCCAGGTGGGATGGGTAAAGTCCACCTCCATCACGTGTGAGAGGCGTGCGTCCGTCACGGCCTGAGACAAAAGCGTGCCGGGTCCGCCGGCGATGCCATAGACGATGAAGACAGCAACGATCACGAAAGTCGCGATCTTCACTAGGCTTTCAAAGGCAATCGCCAGCATTAGTCCGCGATGATGCTCACGGGCATGGATGTGCCTGACGCCGAACACGATGCTGAAAAGCGCCATGGATGCCGCTACCCAGAAGGCGGTGTCCTGCCAGAAGGGAGCATTGATCCCGGTGCTTGCGATCGCCTCGGTCAGAACGTCAAAGCTTGCGGCGACGGCTTTCAGCTGCAGGGCGATGTAGGGCAGCATGACGAAGAGGGCCGCGAGGGTGACGAACGCCGCGACGGCTTGGCTCTTGCCGTAACGCGCGGCAATGAAATCTGCGATGGAAGTGACGTTCTGCGTCTGACTGAGCGAGACGATGCGCCGGATCACCGGTTGACCGAAGATCAGCAGAAGGGTTGGAGCCAGGTAGATCGGCAAAAAATCGATGCCCGTCCGGGATGCCCGTCCCACCGATCCATAAAAACTCCAGGAGGTGTTGTAGATGGCCAGCGTCAACGCGTAGGCAACTGCGGCTCGCGCTGTGCCGTACGGGAGGAAGGGGTTGTTCCTGCTTACCCGATCACCCAGCCACGCGATGGCAAACAAGAGCACGAGATAAAGGGACGCAAATCCGATAACTGACAGGCCGCTCAAGGTAATTTTCCTGGTAGAGAAGCCAATTCAGCAACTTGCCTTGAAACTGACGGATCGGAGGGCGTTCTTCAATATAACCGAAAGTAAGGGGGTGACGAAGCGAAAGTATGGGTGCCCCAGCGGTGATAAGCCCAATAGCCTCGCCCGCGCACTGCCATGCCATGGCAAAAAGTGCATAGGGAGAGAGTTCATGGCTACAAGTAGTTTCAATAAGCCACGGAGGGCGTCCGCAGTCCTGCCGTGGATTTGCGTTGCCTCGATTGGTGCTGCCGCCTTCGGTGTCGTCGCCCTCAATCGAGGAGAGACCATCAACGCGGTCTGGCTGGTGATTAGCGCCGTCTGCGTCTATCTAATCGCGTACCGTTTCTATTCGCTGTTCATCGCGGATCGAGTCTTGAAGCTCGATCCGGCCCGCGTCACGCCTGCGGCGCGACGCAATGACGGCCTCGACTACGTGCCCACTGACCGGAATGTCCTATTCGGGCATCACTTCGCCGCCATTGCCGGCGCAGGGCCGCTCGTCGGGCCGGTGCTTGCAGCGCAGATGGGCTATCTGCCCGGCACGCTCTGGATCCTTGCTGGCGTCGTTTTCGCAGGTGCGGTCCAGGACTTCGTAATCCTGTTCCTTTCGACCCGGCGTGACGGCCGTTCGCTTGGAGACATCATCAAGTCCGAAATGGGGCCGATCCCTGGCTTGATCGCCATGTTCGGCATTCTGATGATCATGGTGATCCTGCTCGCGGTTCTGGCCCTGATCGTCGTTAAGGCGCTTGCTGACAGCCCCTGGGGAACCTTCACCGTCTTCGCGACGATTCCAATCGCCATGCTGATGGGTGTCTATAGCCGCTATATTCGTCCGGGAAAGATTGCCGAGATGTCCGTCATCGGTTTCGTGCTTCTCATGGCGTCTATCTTTGCAGGCCAACCGATCAGTGAAAGTGCAGTACTGGCGCCGCTCTTCACCTACAAGGGAGAAACGCTGGCGTTGATGCTCATCGGCTATGGGTTCATTGCGGCAGTTCTGCCGGTCTGGCTGGTGCTGGCGCCGCGCGACTATCTGTCGACCTTTCTGAAAATCGGCACGATCATCGGGTTGGCGATCGGCATTCTCGTGGTAATGCCGCCTTTGAAAATGCCGGCAATCAGTCGTTTCATCGACGGAACCGGGCCGGTGTTCGCTGGATCCCTGTTTCCGTTCCTGTTCATTACCATCGCCTGTGGCGCTGTCTCGGGATTCCATTCGCTGATCTCATCCGGCACCACCCCCAAAATGCTGGCGAATGAGAGCGAAGCCCGTTTCATCGGCTATGGCGCGATGCTGATGGAATCCTTCGTTGCCATCATGGCGCTCATTGCCGCCTGCGTGCTTGAACCCGGCATCTATTTTGCAATGAATTCGCCGGCCGCTCTTATCGGCACCACCGCCGACAGCGCGGCACAGGCGATTTCCGCCTGGGGTTTCGTCATCACTCCTGATGCGCTGACGCAGATGGCGGGCGATGTGGGCGAAAAGACGATCCTGTCGCGGGCTGGCGGCGCGCCGACGCTTGCCGTCGGCATGTCGCAGATTCTGTCCGGCGTCATCGGCGGCAAGGCGATGATGGGCTTCTGGTATCATTTTGCCATCTTGTTCGAGGCCTTGTTCATCCTGACGACGGTTGATGCCGGCACGCGTGTCGCCCGCTTCATGATCCAGGATCTCGCAGGGACATTCGTTCCGGCCATGAAGGCGACGAATTCCTGGGCAGCCAATCTGATTGCGACCACTCTGGCGGTCGGGGCCTGGGGCTACTTCCTCTATCAGGGCGTGGTCGATCCGCTCGGCGGCATCAACACACTCTGGCCGCTCTTTGGTATCGCAAACCAGATGCTGGCAGCGATCGCTCTGACCTTGGGCACGGTGGTTCTTGTGAAGATGAAACGAGAGCGCTACATCTGGGTAACGCTCATTCCGACCGCCTGGCTTACCCTGTGCACGCTGACCGCCGGCTGGCAGAAACTCTTCCACGACAATCCGAAGATCTCCTTCCTTGCCCATGCCGACCGTTTTGGCACGGCGCTGGCGGAGGGTACTGTGCTTGCACCGGCCAAGACCCTCGAGCAGATGCAGCGCATCGTTGTCAACGACTATGTCGATGCCGCGCTATGTGCTGCCTTCATGGCTGTCGTCATATCGATGCTCGTCTTTGGCGTGACGACCATTGTGAAAGCGCTCCGCAACAAGACAGCGACGATGCTGGAGGTGGACAATGGTCTGCACGATCTGCAACCTGCCGAGTGAACTCGGCAGGTTCGGCCAGCGTCTTAGCCAAGCTGCCCGACTGATGATCGGCGTGCCCGATTATCAAACCTATGTGGCGCATCGCCAGACGACGCATCCGGACGAACCGGTCATGTCGGAGGCGGAATTCTTCCGAGAACGCCAGGACGCCAGATTTGGCGTGGGCACGTCAGGACGGGTTTTCCGCTGCTGCTAGATTGTCAGCCAAGATAAAGCTGTCGAAACGCCGGGCCTGACGCAAGCTGTGTAGAAGAGTGGACAAATGATCTCCCGATCCAATGGCGCAGCCATCCAGAATCTGCTCGCCTTGGCATTGGCTGCCGTCGGGCTCATGTTTGCCGCGGTGTTCCTGGGCGTGGTCGACCTACCCATGTCGGAAATCGCCGCCGCATTAACCGGAAACGGTTCGGCGGATGCTGATCTAATTATCATGACCATCCGCATTCCGCGCATCCTGACGGGCATGCTCGCGGGTATTCACTTCGCCATCGCCGGCACGCTGTTGCAGACGATCACCCGAAATCCCCTGGCCGATCCGACGATCATGGGGATCTCGCAAGGGGCGACCCTCTCGGTCACAACCTTCCTCTTCTTCGCAGTCTACCGTTTCAACTCGGATTCCAACACGTTGTACGCGCTGCCGGTTTCCTGGTTGCCATTGATCGGCTGCTTTGGCGGATTGCTGGCAGGCGCCGCGATCTACGGTCTTGCGATCGGCAAGCGGATGGCGGCGCTGCAGTTGACGCTCTGCGGTATTGCGATCGCTGCGTTTCTTCACGCCATTGCCATGGGCATCGTGGTCGGCTGGGGCAGTGCGCGCTTCGAGATCGTCATGCAATGGCTCTCGGGCAGCCTTTATGCCAGGGGCTGGGAGCACGTGGTCTTCCTGTTTCCCTTCACGACCGCCGGGCTTGTCGTTCTGCCCTTCCTCCATCGCCCCTTGCAGATGCTGCGGTTCGATGAGGATGTGGCTCGGTCCTTCGGGCTTTCCTACAGGCTGCATTTCAGCGTCGCGCTCGGCGTTGCCTGCATTCCGTGGGGGCGGTTGGCCCATTGATCTTCGTCGGGCTCGTCGTGCCGCATCTGGCGCGCTTCATGGCCGGGCGCCATTTCGCGCTCGTCCTGCCACTGGCAGCCCTGATCGGCGCGACGCTGGTGACCGGCGCGGATCTTGTCGGACGCCTCGTGGGCGGACCGGAAGAAATTCCGATCGGTGTCGTTACGGCTTTCGCCGGGGCGCCATTCCTGCTTTTCGTGCTTCGCCGTTATCGATGAGATCGCCATGTTTCTGAAAGCATGTGACATCACCGTGAGATATGGAGCGAACGTAGCGCTCGACAGCTTCTCGATTGACATCAGGGCGGGCGAAATCATCTGCCTGATCGGGCCGAACGGTTCTGGAAAGAGCACGGCCCTGCATGCCCTCGCAGGCCTTGCCGTGCCCGACGACGGCACTGTCAGCCTTGAGGAACGCCCGATCGCCCGCTGGAAACGGCGGGATCTTGCCAAGCGCCTATCCTTCCTGCCGCAGAATCCGCAGTCTCCGGAGAACACGACGGTCGAACAGCTCGTGCGACAGGGGAGGTTCGCCCATCTGGGTTTGTTCCAGGCCTTTTCCGCCAGGGATCGTCAGGCCGTGGAGTGGGCGATGGAGCAAACGGATCTCGTGGCGTTCGCCGATCGCGACCTGTCGGAACTTTCTGGTGGCGAACGACAGCGCGCCTGGATCGCGACGGCCCTTGCCCAGGAAGCAGACATCCTGCTGCTCGATGAGCCCACATCTTTTCTCGACATCGGTCACCAGATCGAAGTCTTGCAACTACTCGATCGGTTGAGCAAGGAACGCGGAATGGCGGTCGTCATGGCGATCCACGACCTCAACCACGCGATGGCGCTGGCTGATCGCATTGTGCTTTTGTCTGCAGGACGTCAGGTGTTCGCAGGGAATAGCGCGGATCTTGCTGCAAGCGCCCATCTCCAGTCGGTGTTCAAGATCCACGGCACATTCGAGACGACCGGGCCGGCAGACGAAGCGTATTTCCGCGTTCCACTCCGGAGTACTGGCCCGTAGGTTTCATGAGCTTCGCAAACCAACCTGTGGCCGAGGCTGTCGTAAGATAGGTGGCCCGTTTTTCGGTCGGGCGATCATCCCGGTGATCGCCGACGACGCCGAAACGGTCGGTGAACCATGACGCCATGCCTGCGGCGACGATAAGCAGAATAAACAACGGCTTCGTCAAATACTTAAGCGAGAAGATCGTGAGAGCAGCGATGAACAGCAAGCTCATCACTGCATAGAGCGTGAGTATCGGCCATGGGGCGATCAACAAATACGCTGAAAAGCGATCATCGTTCATCTGGAACGGAAGCGAGGAACGCGTCCACGAATTGCAACGGCGGCGCGAAACTTCAGGGATGGCTGACCAGCGGTCAAGCTTAGCCAAAGCGGCGATCTTGGCCGAGCTCGTAGCTCACTCTTTGTCCCTCTCTGAGTGAACTGGCGCCCTGCAACGCAGACACGTGCACGAACACGTCATCTCCACCATTCTCGGGTGTAATAAAGCCAAATCCTTTGTCGTCGTTGAAAAACTTAACGGTGCCAGTGGGCATAGCAACTCCTCGTGGTTTCCGCGGCTGCTAGCCGCAATGAAGAAAGGTATAACTCGACAGTTTCATCTGCAACATGTCCGTGCCTAAGTATCTGAGGTCTGGACTGCTGAATGAACTGCTCATGTGCTCATGTAGCCGGCGAAGTGGTTCCGTTTTTTGCCGTTAGGTGGACCCTTTGGGACGGCCTGCAGGAACGCGCCACCAGTCCGCGCACGGCAGCAGGTGACGTCCCAATTCCCGCCCATCGGCTGCAGACATGGCTGCTTGAATTTGGTGGGATAGGCGGTCAGTGGATTGATAGAAATCCCGCTTCTGCTGAGATAGCGCATAGCCAAGACGAAGGTCGACCGTGCCGGGCGAGGGTAGAGACGTAACACCCCAATCAATTCCGTCAGGCAGGAAATTGCTCTAGAAGTGCGCAGGCGCTGGCCGCGGCGGGTCCGCGTTATCTTCAGGCTGCTATCCGGTGTATCGTCGATCCTCGTCCATGTGAGGCTCCATTCGTCGCTCCCGCCTTCATTGTGGGTATAGTGCCCATGGTCGGGGATTTCGCCACCCGGCATGACGAACGCGGGCGGCGCCAGTCCCGGAAGTCCAAGGACGCGCAGCACGTCGTATAACCCCGCCAGCGTTGTGACGTGCCTGCTGTCCTCGCCGCCACGATACTTGATTGTTCAGGCGTAGTGCGTCATGCGCCTTCACCTAACCTCATCGGTCGGATGCTTGTGCAAAAATAGGCGGGCATCCAGGATTGGCTCTTCAGCCGGGTCCGGATCCTCCGCATAGGCGTGGCGAAGGTTCCGGAGAACTTCCTCCATCGCGTCCATGACCTCGACCGTCCCCCAACCGCGCATATTGGCTGTGTCGACGATGTCCTGCATGTCGCGTTCAATCGTCTCTTGACAGGAGAGAGACCGGTCCGGGTGGCTGACTTCATATTTCGGCGCTGGCATTGTCATTAGTGCCTCCTGTCGCCCTAGAACTTGAGGATGGCCTAATTTGTTCCTTTGAACCAGATCGCTCAGTTTCGCGGGTAGGATCGCCCATCCCAATAGTCAGGGGCCAGGTGCTCGGCGCAGCGCCATTCGGTGATCCCGTGGCCGCGCTCTTTGCCGAACGCCCCACTTCACGCAGCCATGATAATCGCAGCAATGATCGAAGTGCAAAGGCACCGTCGGCGGTGGGCTGGTCCGCTCGTCAGACATGTCATCCTCCTGACGGCAGCAGGACCATGCGGTCTTCGGGCAAGGCCCGCTGCAGAACCTTTGCCACGTCCCACGGTGCGGTAAGCCAGGTCTCGATTTCGTCGCTCTCGGTCAGCAAGACCGGCATGGCCTTCTGATGGATCGGCTCGACGACCGCGTTCGGTGTTGTCGTCAGGAATGCGAACAAGTCGGCCGTGATGAGGCCTTCCTTGATCTTGCGGACGCTTTCCCATTGCGGCACCCAGATGCCGGCGAAGAACATCAGCGGCCGCTCGGGGCTCTTAGCGAACCACGCATTTGGGGTTCTTTCGCCTTCGACCTTGTTGGCGGGGTCCGGTTCGGCAAAACTGGTGATCGGCACGACACAGCGGTTGTCGACGCTCAGCCAGCGTTTCCAATGCATGCTCGCCGTATTGCGGACATTTGTGGTGCCACCGTCCGGTTCCACCTTCAACAGCTGTTGGAAGTCGACGTCAATGCCTTTGGTCCGAATCTTATTGGCTCGTTTCATCGCCGCTTCGAACAGCGCCTGGCTTGAGCTCGGCAGCCCCCACCGCACCATCGCTAGCTCGCGCCCGGCCAGCGTATTGCGCACGATCGGCGCCATGCGGTCGGGCCAGACCTCGATCTCCGGTTCCATGTTGCCGATGCTGTCGACCATTGCGCGCGTGGCGCCGCGGATCTCCTCCTGGCTGGTATAGACCCGATACAGATTACACATTCCGCGCTCCCTAAAGCGTGATGTCTTCCCAGACCGGCTTTTGTACCGTCCTGATCTCGACCAGTTTGCGCACCGTCATACCGACGCGTTCACGCGCCGAAGGCGTCTCGAGATCGGCGCTCATGTAATCCCGTTTCCCGCATTTCGAGCAATGGAAATTCGCCTGAATATTCAGGAAGGGGACGTCTCCGAGAACTTTGATCAAATCGTCGGGGTCATAACGATGTGTCACTCTGCAGTGCTGGCAGGTGATCTTGATGAATTGACCGAGCTCCACCGCCGCCGACATCGTGGGAAGATGCCTGGCGATGCTCGGATGCATTCGACCGGTCTGGGGTCCTTTCCTCATCGCGCCAGCTTCCTGAGAAACAGCCGGTTGCCGACGCGATTGCCGCAAGGTGGGCGGCAGCGAAGGCGCATCGGCAGCGTATCCAGTTCGACGTTCTTGCCGAATCGACGCCCGACTGCGCGCCGGTCCAGCTCGTCCTCGTGGCCGCATGCGCCGCACCGGGCGACAATTACGAACCATTCCGGAAGGGCGCTCAACGTCTCGTAATCGAACTGCGGCCAGACGCTCGGCGCCAGCTCTATGCTTCTGTCGTGCCGCATGACGGTCAGTCCCGGTCAAAGCTCGGTGTCCAGCCGCGGGTAAAGCCGATGCTCATACCCATCCGTGTCAATGCCAGCTGCTGACGCAGATACCGGCAATCCTCCAACAAGGTGCGCACGGCCGCGTCGGCATCGCCGTCGTGATAGCGGAGAACGTCGTCGAACTCCGCCTCCGGCGAGGGTGTAGCGGGTTCATCGGGTAACGCTTTGAGCGGGCGCATAGCTTCTCCTCTCCACCGTGCATGGCCCAGCGGACGATATGCATCACATTTCAGATTGGCGGCTGCGGCGCCGCATTTGTTCTTATTATGTTCTCATGCGAGGGATAGTCAAGAGCACCCGAACAGCCGAGCCATCTGCATCACGAGGGCGGCGGGAATGGCGATCCGCGACACCGATGATTAGGTGGAAGTTATGGAATGGCTCGCCCTCCCTCCTACATCACGTGTGTTGGAATGTGGTTTTCACCAAGGAGCAAAGCGATGCAGATAGCCGTACTTGGAATCGATCTTGGAAAGAACAGTTGCAGTGTCGTGGGACTGGACGGACGGGGCCAAGTCGTGCTTCGGCGGCGATTGCGCCGTGAAGGTGTCATCAAACTGGGATTAACCCTTCCATCGTGTGTCATGGCAATGGAAGCGTGCTGTGGCGCCCATCATCTTGGTCGGCAACTGAGATCCCAGGGTCACGACATTCGACTGATGTCGCCCGAATATGTGCGCCCCTATATCAAGGCCCAGAAGAACGATGATCGTGATGCGGAGGGAATAGCAGAAGCAGCCACGCGGCCAACTATGCGTTTCGTTGAGGTCAAGGAAGAAGAGCAGTTGGATATGCAGAACCTTCATCGCGCTCGTGATCGGGTTGTTGGTGAGCGAACTGCTCTGATCAACCAATTGCGGGCAATTCTCTTGGAGCGCGGGATTATCGTTCCTCAAGGCCGTCGTAGGCTGGAGAACTGGCTTCACTTGGCAATGAGCGAGGGGACGCTTGCGCTCAGTCCCAGAATGATGGTCCTTATCGAAGACATGCGGACACAGTGGAGCGAGATGGACCGCCGCATTACGGCTTTTGACGAAGAATTCAAAGCTTATGCCCGGTCTGATCAAGCATGCAGACTTTTGACGAGCATTCCTGGTATTGGGCCGCTCAACGCCACTGCGCTGACGGCAATGATTGGGAACGCCGGAACCTTCGGGCGCGGCAGAGATCTCGCGGCCTGGCTCGGATTGGTGCCGCGGCAAATGACAACTGGGGGCAAGCCTAAATTGTTGGGCATCACCAAACGAGGAAGCGGATACTTGCGAAAGATGCTCATTCACGGCGCCCGTGCCGCGCTGCCAGCGATTTCCAAATCCGCAACGTCTCTTGGCGAATGGTTGCGGGGACTACTCGGCCGTGCTCATAAGAACAAAGTCATTGTCGCGCTTGCCGCCAAATTGGCGCGGATTGCAGGGGCTATTTTACAAAGCGGCCGCCCCTTTAGTAGCGAGAGTTTAGAGCCGTAGAGACAAGCATAGTCGAACAAAACGGCTCAGTCGCCACCGGCGGACGCTGTCGAAATATCTGCATGTGGTTGTGAAAGATGGCCTGACTGTCGATCGGTTTTCCGAAACCTGGTTAAAAAAATGGCGCTAGCCGCCGAGGAAGTTATGAGGGTCGGAAAGCGCGGAGCTCCATCTTGGCCAGGGCTAACCCTGAGACCGGATACGTTGGCGCAGACTGTTCAACATCAATCATAAAGCACTTGCAGACGGGCGAGCCATACGTTTTTTAACTAATGGAGAGACTGTACCACCTCGGTTCGACTGGTCTGCAAACACGCGGGGCGGCTCAAGTTAAACGAACTCTTGATGACTTTACTCCGCGAGGCGCACGCCGATCCCGCCGTTTGGCGAAGGACCTTCACTGAAGAAAACAATACCGCGTTCCTCATAGACCCGCTTTATGGCTTCAACCGTCACAGGCTGAGGACCACGCGGCCCAACATCGTCCTGCTCGACCCTGCTGACCGTGTTCGCAGTTACTTTCGCTAGCTGCGCCACTTCTCGCACTCCTAGCTTCAACATTGCCCGAGCGGCTCTCGCCTGAATCGAATTCACAGTGACCTCGTACTTATTTCGATACAGGGTATTGACACGCAACCTGTACTGTTATAGATACAACGTATTCATGCTGCGAGCAATCTTACAGGTTGGTGCAGGGCGTCTTGCGTCCGGCATGTCTCGTGTTGCGATCAAATTCTCTTGGCGATCGTTCATTCCCAATCAGGAAGTAGCATTTGGAACTGCGCCAACTCACCAATTTCGTCGCCGTCGCCGAGGAGCTCCACTTCGGCAGGGCGGCAGCCCGGGTTCATATCGCCCAACCGGCTCTGTCGACGCAGATCCAGTCGCTCGAGCGCGAGCTCGGCGTCCAGCTGTTTGTCCGGACGACACGGCGCGTCGAACTGACGGTAGCCGGCGAGACCTTCTATGACCGATGTGTGCGGATCTTGAGCGACATCGATCTGAGTGCGGAGGTAACCCGCTCGGTGGCCGGCAAGACGGCACGGAAGATCCGGATCGGCACCATCTATCCAGCCACCATCGGTGTGCTTCCGGCGCTCTTGGCGAAGATCGCAAGGATCCAGCTGCAGATCCAGAGCGGCTCGACCGGCGACATCTTTCGCAATCTCGAATCCGGCCAGATCAACCTCGGCTTCATCCGGCCGGTGGAGAACATCGGCTCCCTGCGCTTCTTCTCGATGACGAGTGACGAGTATCTGCTGGCGATCGCCAAGGACAGCCGGCTTGCCGGTCTCGACGAGATCGGCATCGAGGACCTGCGTGATCAGAAGATCATCTCGTTCTCGCGCCAGAACCTCTCGTACACCGAACGCTATTTTGCCGAGATGTTCGCCGAATATGATCTGGCGCGCAACATCGCCTATACCTGCGATGACACGTTTGCGCTGATCTCGCTGGTGTCGGCCGGCCTTGGCATCGGCTTTGCGCCGCAATGGACGCGGGATTTCCCCAACCGCAATTTCGAGCTTCGCAAGGTGAGGGGCGTCGACTTTCGGATCAGCATGGGAGTCGCGTGGCGGGCGTGACGAGGGTGTAGAACACATATGGTTAAGCTCGGTCGAAGACGCAGCCGCGGCCCTAGTCAGGCGACCACAAGCAGCAACTTGCGCCTACACTCGAATTTTCCGCTGATCAAAAGTGGGAGAGCCGGTTCGTATCCCATCAAGACCTTTTAAAAGCTCGTCCGCTGTCGGGCCTATTGCGGACATTTGCGATTAATACCAAGCCTCATTGAAGTTGACTCTGGGGATTCCCAAGAGCCGACGAATCTGAATCGATGGCGCTGCGGCAATGGGCCAATGGGTTCTGATCAATGACGCTTGGTATAATGTGTTCAACGACGGCTTTGCGCCGTCTGTCCGGACATTTAAGGGTGTCTCCCTCAATCCCGTAAGCTGCCGTTTTTCAGTCGACGGTTAGGGCCGGTCCGCATCTCGGTCGCCATTGCTCGGCGTCGTCGCTCCAGTACCCGTCGCCGTAGTCGTTCCTGTCGTAGAAGTTGAGGCCATGCTGGAACGCGATCGCCACGTGCGGTCCGACGAACGGGCAGCTTGATGGGTAGAAAGCCCGGACGAACGGGTCATCTTCACATTCGCGCTTGATGAAGATCAAGCCGCTGGTGCCTTCGATGAACCAGGGCCGGGCGCCGAACGCGGTGAATTGCTGATCGATGATCTCGCGAACGTGGAGCACGGCCGCGAGCGCGTCCTCGCGCAGCGTGGCGTAGGTTGAGGCATTGAAATGGACAGACCTGTGGCGCAGCAGCATGAGCGCACGGAACTCCTCGGTAGCACGGGGCAACAGCACGCCCCAGGCCTCCAATGTTCCGATCGCCTGAGCCCAATCCGCGAAGGATTGCTTATGCCGAGTTCGGCATAACGGGATTTATCCCGAGCCGGATACTATGCCGAGTCCGTTCCCCAAGGCCCGCGATTTCCAGTAAATCCGGATGGTAAGCTAGGCATAATATCCAGCCTCCGCTGTTACAAACCAAGCGGAGACATCAATGACTACAACCCGCTTGGAGAACTCGGCGCTCGACGGCAGGTTTCCGCGGCATCGAAGCGTTGTGGGTTGGTCTCTTGATAATCTGGTACTGTGCGAACAACGGCCAGACATAGCGCCGCGTCAAAGTACGCCATCGTAAGCATTGCGCAGGAGCTTTACGCCCCTATCGATTTGTTGCTCGGTGAGACTTGCATACCCCATCACAAGGCCAAGGCATTTCAAATTCAGCCCCTGGCCAAAGTAGTGAGGTGTGATGGAGTAGATGCCAACTCCAAGCTGGGAAGACCTCTCAATGAATGACGTCGCCATGGAAGGGGACAGGTCAAGGAACCAGGCGACGACGTGCAGCCCGGCTTCCGCGCCTTCGATCCTGACCGCATCATGGAATTCGACTTGCAGCGCGTCGAGGAGCGCTGTGCGTCTGCGGGCGTTGTGACGCCGGGCCTTACGCACGTGACTTTCGTAGACGCCAGACTCCAGCATGGTCGCCAGCGCTTCCTGTGCCAGGATGGGGGCATGCCTGTCCGTCAGGCGCTTCGCGTGCGCGAACACTTCCTGCAATTCCCGCGGCACGACGACGTAGCCAATCCGGAGCGTCGGTGACAGAGTCTTTGAGACCGTACCGACATAGATGACGTTCGACGCGCCTCCGAGCGCGAGTAGCGGTGGCACGGGATTCATATCGAATCGATACTCGCTGTCGTAGTCGTCTTCGACGATGTAAGCGCTCTTCTTCTCCGCCCACCTCAGCAACTGCTGGCGTCGTCCGATGGACATCACGCTTCCCATGGGAAACTGATGTGAGGGCGTCACGTAGGCCAGCCGGGCGTCTACATCCGCCAACAGGTCCGCCCTGATGCCTTCGACATCCACGTCCACCGGGGCCGCCATGGCTCCGGTCATCTCGAAGATGCTTCGCGCCATCGGATAGCACGGGTCCTCGATGACAAATCTGTCGCCCTCGTCGAGCAAGAGACGCGCGCACAGGTCCAGACCTTGCTGGGAGCCATTGACGACGACGATCTCATCAACCTCGCATCTGATGCTCCGTGCTCGCCAGAGATAGCCCTGCAGGGCGGCGCGCAAGCGACTAGAGCCGCGGGGATCGTCGTAGAATAGCTTGGGCGGCCGGCGGAGCGCCGCGTCGTTCATGGCCTTTCGCCAAGCGAGGGTCGGGAAGTCAGAGGATGACATGTCGCCGTAGCGGAAGTCCGCGACCAATCTCTCGGATGGGACACGCATCGGGATCGCCCGAGACCGAAGCCTTTCTCCGAAAGCGGAGAGGCTATGCGGCTCTCCGGCTTCGTGAAGGGCTCCTGTCTTGCTGCCTGCGATCTTGATGGCGACCCGCGGTCGAACTCCATGTCGAATGACCACGAACCCCTCGGCGGCTAGTTGTTCGTATGAGGACGTCACGGTTGTGCGCGAGACGCCAAGTTCGACTGCCAAGGCGCGTGCCGAAGGAAGGACGCCGTCGTGGCCGTACACGCCCGCCACGATCTGCTCTCGCAGGCTGTCGTAGATGCTGCGCGCCCCCAGCCCCGGAGACGAATTCTGCTGACGGGTGGACAACTGGGCCATCACTTCTCCCTACATAGAGAGGTTTCGATGATCCAAATAGACCGAGAAGACTCGTCCGCCAAGGATTTAATAGAAACTGGACCAGCCTTTTTGAGGTAAAAGTGGTTCTATGTCAGGGCCAGTTGAGAAGGTATTGAGGGTGCCAGTTTGCACGACGCCGTCCCAAAGAAGCAAAACAATGCTAGCCGACATCCACCAACTCACTATCGTCTTCACCGCCTATATCATTGCCGCCGGCAGTCCCGGCCCGAGCAATATGCGGATCATGAGCGTCGCCATGAACGACGGCCGCAAGGCCGCGCTGGCAATCGCGTCGGGCGTGGTAAGCGGCTCGATCTTCTGGGGCCTGATGGCGGCGACAGGTGTATCGGCGGTTCTCAGTCGATACGCGGAAGCTCTTGTCGTCCTGCGGATCCTTGGAGGACTGTATCTCCTCTATCTCGCCTTCAGAGCAGGCAAAGCCGCACTGTCTTCGGACAAGGACCAGTTTCGGCCGTCCGACGAACACAAGGCGACAGCAGCCACGCTCTACAAGCGCGGACTGCTAATGCACCTGACCAATCCGAAGTCGATCCTGGCATGGATCGCGTTAATGACGCTCGGGCTCGGTCTTGGGTCGTCGCCCCACACGGTCGTCGTGATCCTCCTGGGCTGTGCGATCCTGAGTGTGACGATTTTCTGCGGCTACGCCCTCGTCTTTTCGACAGCTCCCATGATCCGCTTGTATAGGCTGGCGCGCCGATGGATCGAAGGTACGTTGGCCGTATTCTTCGGGTTCGCTGGACTGAAGCTTCTCCTGACCCACATCTGAAGGTCTTCCTGTCATGTCTATCTTTCAAGGCCTCTCGGCATTCCCGATCACGCCTGCCGACGCTTCCGGCAGGATCGACACCGCAGCGCTCGCGCGTCTTCTCAAGCACATCGCGGAGGCCGGGCCGGACTCCATCGGTCTGCTCGGCAGCACCGGAGCCTACGCTTTCCTCACGCGAGACGAGCGTCGGCGCGCGGTTGAAACGGCGATCGACACCGTCGGCGGCAAAATCCCTGTCATCGTCGGCGTCGGTGCGATCCGCACTAACGATGCGGTGGCCCTCGCTCAAGATGCGAAGGCTGCGGGTGCCGACGGTCTGCTCCTCGCGCCAGTTTCCTATACGCCCCTATCCGACGACGAGGTTTTCGAACACTTCGCCGCCGTCGCCAATGCGGGCCAACTGCCGCTGTGCATCTACAGTAACCCCAGTACCACCAAGTTCACCTTCAGCCCGGCCCTCATTTCCCGGCTGTCGAAGGTCGCGAACATCGTGGCCGTAAAAATACCTCTGCCGTCGGGTGGCGACTTCGGTTCCGAACTCGCCACTCTCCGGTCTATCACCGGGTCGGCATTCAAGATCGGCTACAGCGGTGACTGGGGCGGCGCACCGTCGTTGCTGGCCGGGGGCGACACCTGGTATTCCGTCGTCGCAGGACTTCTACCTTCGCAGGCCTTGGCTTTGACTCGGGCGGCGCAAGCTGGGGACACCGTGGCCGTCGAGCGACTGGACGCGGCCTTTGGACCTTTATGGGCGCTGTTCAAGGAGTTCGGCAGCTTCAGGGTCATGTACGTAATCGCCAAGGTTCTGAACCTCTGTGACGTTGACCCGCCACGTCCCGTTCTTCCATTGAGTGATGAGGTGCGACAGCGCGTCGCCGCCGCTCTCGACCGCCTCAACGATGGCTTCCCAATTAATTCCACCCCTCCCATTCAACTGGGGCAGACAGGTTTCACTAGGACGAATCGATGCTGATTTCCAAC
Source organism: Pararhizobium sp. LjRoot255 (assembly GCF_964252905.1). Classification (NCBI taxonomy): domain Bacteria; kingdom Pseudomonadati; phylum Pseudomonadota; class Alphaproteobacteria; order Hyphomicrobiales; family Rhizobiaceae; genus Pararhizobium; species Pararhizobium sp. LjRoot255. The sequence continues at coordinate 658,264 of NZ_CAXUPQ020000002.1, read as the reverse complement.
GCCTTCACCGTTTACCTTTTCACGGCATTCCTTTTGGCGATCACTCCAGGTCCGGGAATTTTCTACGTCGCTGCCCGAACCCTTTCCGGCGGCCGCTCGGAGGGAATAGCTTCGAGTCTTGGAAACGGTCTTGGTGGACTGTTTCACGTCGCGGCCGGTAGTCTGGGCGTTTCGGCGATCGTGCTGGCGAGCGCCGAGCTGTTCACTGCGCTCAAGGTAGTCGGCGCGCTCTACTTGATCTGGATGGGCTATCGGACCATTCGCCATGCGAGGCTCGACTATCGCTCCCTGGCTGACGCCGAGCTTCCCGTCGGCGGGAAGAGAGCCTTTCGGGATGGCGTTCTGGTGGAAGTGATGAACCCAAAGACGGCAGCGTTTTTCCTGGCTTTCATTCCGCAGTTTGTCGACACGGCTTCGGATCATGTCGCGCTGCAGTTCGTGATCCTCGGAGCAATTTCCGTATCCCTCAACACGCTGGCGGACATCGTCGTTGCGTTCGGAGCCGGGAGACTCCGCGACGGCGCGGCTTCGCGCCCGAATGTCATCCGCCGTCTTCGAGAGGGATCGGGTGGCGCGATGATATTGCTTGGATGCGGGCTGCTGCTGGCCAAACGTCCTGTTTCCTGACCTCGCGAAGTAGAAGGAGATTACGGCGGCGAAGCGGCGTCGAACCACCACCCGCCCCAACGCGAGGCGTTGGTAAGGGCACTTGAAGCACAGGAGACTTGCCTGACCGCGGTAAGCGCTCCGAGCTCGTCGCCACTCTAATGCAATGTTGAGATGTAGGATTGCCATATGACGGTTTTGCGCCGTCATTTTGGTCACTCACACTACCCGCGCGAGCTCCTGGAAGCCGTTGGTCTGCTTCGCCAGTGGTCGCGTCCGGAAATAGGAGGCGCCCGCTACCTGTCATGGGCACGCGCCTCCAAAGTCCTGCTCAGAAGTACCTGACTTCCTCGGCTTCGATGCTGAGCGGGTTCCTGCCGCGTTTGGTAAGCCAGGAATAGACAGGCGGCACGCGGTCAGCGATCGATTCCACGTGTATGTCAATCAGGCAAGGGCCGTCCTTGTAGGCGAAGGCCGCTTCGAGAGCAGTATCGAGTTCTTCCGAATTGGTCGCCGTCCAGGCCTTGAGATCGAAAGCCTCGGCGATCGCCTGTCCTCGTGGTGGCATGAAATCCACGCCAAAGCACTGGTTATGACCCTTAAGGCGATGGAGACCCTTTATCCAGCCGAAGGTGCCATTGTTGAAGAGCAGCAGGATCGCCGGGACCTGCAGGCGGACAAGCGTTTCAAGTTCGCCGACGGTCATTCCGAAGGAGCCGTCGCCGAACATCCCGATCGGTCGGTGGTTCTTGCTGGCGAACCATGCTCCGATGGTGGCGGGAAGTGCCGAGCCGAGCCCTCCGAAGGCGCGGGGGATTGCGAAACGCGTGCGGCGGTCTCTGAGTTTCAAAAATCGCGTCATGTGCGGTGTGGGTGTTCCGGCATCGGAATAGATGAGAGCTGGTTTGCCGTATGCCTCCAACGCTTCATTGAAGCAGCGTACGGCTCGTTCCGGGCGAAGCGGAGATGCCTCGGAACTGAGAAGCGTTTCAGCATTTTCCCAGAAGTTGGCCCGCAACTCATTGAGTTCGTCGATCCAGCCTTGAGTTCTTGCGGCATCGCCGTTGGCGGGTGCCATGTCGATCAATCGCTGAAGCACCAGACGCGCGTCGCCCTGGACGGAAAGCACGTTCTCATAATTGTTTGCCATGATTTCCGGATCGATATCGATCTTACCGGGATGTAGCCTTATCCCTTGATAGGCTTCAGGAGATTTCCATCGACGCCGTTCGTGGACGCACGGTTGATAGCTCCCTGATGATTGGCACGCATCCCACTTTCGCGTCTCGCTGGCTTCCACAGCGCCTCTCTACCTTCATAGATGCGCATCCGGAAGTCCCTCTGGAAATCATGCCTGCCGCACCTACGACGAACTTTGAAACGACCCGCCTGGATATAACCGTACTGAGAGGAGCGGGAACCTGGTTGCACGCTCGTTCGGTCGAGTTGCTTCCGGAAACGCTCGCCGTGGTGGCGTCCCCCAGTCTGATCCCATTGGGCGAAAAACTTGCCCCACTGGACTTTTGCCCCGGAAATCAAAACGAGTTCGCTGACACGGCAATGAACGGGAGGGTATTTGTTGGGATTTCCGCGTCAACGAGGCCCCTTGCGAGATAACAGACACCGGCGATCACGACACACAAGAGGCCTACTGAAATGCCGCCGCTCGCATAACGTTTTCGGGCGCTGTGCTTCGCTGCTCGTTTGGCGAATTGTCCGATTGCCACAATTGCCAAGATTGCGGTGATCACGAACCCGCTGATCGATGCTGCTCCCCACAACATCAGGAGGAAACCATGTCCGGCGGAGGATATACAGTGGGGGAAAAGTACACTGCCATCAACGACAAGGCCTTAGTTAGTGTATTTGGTTTTATAGGGATCGCGGCTCCACACAACCAGGAAACTAGAGTAGGCCTTGCCGCCGTGCATCCTTCCGCATATTTGCATATCCATCATTATCAGGCGGATTTTCTCGTGATCCGAAAGGATGGAGATGGCGGCTGCGGGTGTGGTCGCGAGGAGAAACCCGACATTTTCGAGCATATCGGCGAATTCGATGCGGATGAGGGGGTCGCCGTCGACGACGAGGACCGAGTTGCCGATGCTCATGGTATGTCCCTGTTCCGCCGCCGGTTCCTGACGGCCTCGAACTCGGCCGTCGATAAAAAGCAAATGTAAGGGTAGGGACGAGCAAAGCTTGACGTCCAAGAAGCCCGATTGGTCGGCGCGACAGGGCCGGACACCGCGGATTGGTGAAACTGCCGGTCCGGGCTGTTCTTGATGCGAGTATCCCTTGACGTGATGAGCTCCCCAATGACTTTGATAGGGTAGCCGATAGGGTCCTCGACAACCACTCGTTCGCGGATTTCGAGGCAACCGAAAACGCGGCAGGACGAAAACGGATATGTCCATCCGTTCGGCTGCGCCGCTGCTGGCTTAGCATCATCCGCCGCTGGCGGGGTGACGGTTAGTACTGCAAAGAGGGTCGTTTGTAATTCATGCATGCTCTCTACCTCGATGGTGAATAGAGCCAGCCTCCGCGTTTCGCGGGGATCGATTTTCAACCGCTGCACAAGAGCGACCGCCTAGGCGGTTCTACGTTCTGAGGTACCCGTCATGTTGACCTATTTGCGGGCCGATTAGGGAAGCGGGGCCTGCGCAGGACGTACTTTGACTATAACAATACGTCCCAGCGCCGACTATTGGCCGGGAGGAAAGATCAGATACCAACTGGTAGGGGACGACCTATACGCGGGGCTAGTATACCCTCGTCCTTCCGCATTTCCTGTGGGCCGTAGCGGCACCGTTTCCGCCAACCGCGATGCCGACTGATATACATAGGCCTCTTGCGCGGATAAAAAGCGTATCGGCGGACGCTGATCGCAGGCTGGGTCAACCTTTTGCTCCGCGATCGTAGGTCCGCAGCCACGGGCGACCGTGCGGCAGCAGGTCGAAGCGTCCACAGCTAAGCGAGCGGCAGCGCCGCAGCTCGATATTGATGCCCTGTCAGCCAAGCACCGCCTTGATCCTTTCGGCCGCCTGATCGAGCGCGTCTTTGGGGCTGGCCTGGCCGGTCAGGGCCGCCTGAATGGCATCCTGGATCGCCTTGGAGATCTTCGGCCATTCCGGATGTGGGCCGCGGGGCTGTGCATATTTCAGCTGCTCGAGGAAGACCTTGAGGGCCGCATCCTTGAGCGGCTGGCCGGTCTCGGCAATCGGCGTGTCGGAGCGGGCCGGGAGCAGACCGAAGTCGCTGAACATACGAGCATCCTGGGATACGAAGTACTCCAGCACCTTGAAGGCCTCTTCGGGGTGATCCGTGTTGGCAAAGATCGCCCAGTTGAAGTCCCCCATTGAAGAGGACCGTTCGGCACCCTTTTCCGGCACCGGTAGCAAAGTCACACCCCAATCAAACTTCGCTTCAGCGACCATGCGGTCGAGCTCCCAGGGACCGGAGATCGCCATCGCCGCGTTTCCGGAATTGAACGTGCCGGTCGAATCCCACTGGCCGCGAGTCAGTGTATCTGGGGACGCAAGCTTCTCGTCGAGGATCGTTTTCCAAATATCCAGCGCCTTGACCGCGCCATCGGTGTTGATGTTCTGATAGCTGGCACCGCCCATCTGGGCCCAAGGCAGAAACTGGAAGGTGCCCTCCTCGCTCGCCTTCGCCGAAAAAGCTATGCCGTAGACGTTGGCGGCCGGATCGGTCAGCTTTCGTGCCGCTTCCATCAATTCCGCCCAGGTCTGCGGTGGCTTTGCCGGATCGAGGCCCTTCGCCTTGAACATGTCCTTGTTGTAATAGAGTGCTATCGTGTTCGTAGCCTTCGGTACACCATAGTGCTTACCTTTCCACATGGTGGAGGCGAGCGGGCCGGGGAAGTAGTTCTCCGGCTTGATCACTGACGACTTCTCCAACATGGCGGTTAGATCAAGAAAGGCGCCGCGCGCTGCGAATAGGGCATGTTCCGGATTGTCAACGGCAATGATATCCGGCGCCTGGTCCGACGAATAGGCGCGCATGGCCTCGCTGACCACATCGTCGAACTGGATCTGCCTGAACTCGACCTTGATGCCCGTTTTAAGCTTGTTGTATTCGGCGATTAGATTGGGCGCCGGCTGGGTATCACGGTCGAGCGCCCAGACGGAGATCGTCACGTCCTCGGCCCTGGCCGGACAATTGAAACTGAAGACACTAGCAAGCGCGACAGCGCCCAGCACGGCGTTTTTACGGATATCCATGGTCTCCTCCTCTTGTTTTATTCTTGCTCTGCGTGAGCGGTTTCCTCCCCTTCGACAGGCAGGGTGAACTGAAACACGGCTCCACGAGGTTCATTCGCAGTGGCCCACAGCCGGCCCCCGTGATCCTCGATGATCGAACGGCAGATCGCCAGGCCCATGCCCATGCCGCTGGATTTGGTCGTGTAGAATGCCTCAAACAGGCGGTCCATACACTGCGGGTCGAGGCCAGGTCCTGAGTCGCGCACCTGGACGACCACGGCTCCTGAGGCCTCTGTCTCGGTGCTAACAATCAACTCGCGCTCCCCCTCATTGATGCCGCTCATCGCCTCGACGGAGTTCATAATGAGGTTGAGGACTACCTGTTGCAGCTGGACGCGATCTCCTTTCATGGACGGCAGGCTTCTCGCGAACTCGGTGCGCAGCGAGACGCCTTGCCGGAGCACTTCGGTGCGGATCAGGGCGACGACGTGCCGAACGGCTTCATTGAGATCGAAGCGCCTTCTGCGAGGCGGTTCCTTCTTGACCAAGGCACGGATGCGGCCGATGACATCGCCGGCTCGCTTGCCGTTCTCGACGATCCGGCCAAGCGCGTGAACCACCTCCTCCAGGTTCGGCGGATGGTTACCGAGCCAGCGCAAGGCGGCCTGGGCGTTTGTCACAGACGCGGCGATCGGCTGATTGACTTCATGGGCGATGGAGGCTGTTAGCTGACCCATGGTGGCGACGCGGTTTGCGTGGGCCAACTGCCCCAGCGCCTCGCGCAAGGCTTCCTCGCTTTCGCGTAACGCCGTTTCCGCCCGCCGGCGCTCCGTCAAATCGAGTACGAAAGAAACACCTTCGTTGCTGCTTTCTTCAAACAGCGCACCGCCGATCAGCACAGGCAGACGGCTGCCGTCCTTCCGAAAGTACTCTTTCTCGAACGGTTGGACTGCCCCGATCATCTTCAGCTCTGCAACGGTCCGTGCATCGCGATCGCGCCAATCGTCCGGCGTCAGGTCCGTCCAGCATAGCCGACCGGAGGCAAGGTCCTCTCTGTCGTATCCCAGCATGTGAAGAAACGCGTCGTTGGCCTCCAGAATGCGACCTTTGATGTCCCAGACGAGAATGCCGATGATGTTTGCCTTGAAGAGGCGACGGATCTTGGCTTCGCGTTCTGCGAGGTCGCGGTACAACCGGGTATTTTCCAGCGAGATCGCCGCTTGAGAGGCAAGCAGCTTCAGCACCGCGATCCGGGTCGGCGCGAAGACCCGAGGGGCGAGGTTGTTCTCAAGATAGAGTACTCCAGTCAGTTGGCCCTGGTTGAGCAGCGGCATGCAGAGAATGGAACGAGCATGGTGCGTGAAGATGTAGGGGTCCGCGGAAAACGGGTTCTGCGCCATGGCGTCGCCGAGAACCACGCTCTCGTTTGTGCGCAAGACATAATGAAGGACCGATTCCGGCAGTGCGATCGCGGTCACGAACTCGTCGCGCACCTGCACCACGACCGCGTCGCCAGGGGTCGTGGCCTCCGCCGCGATCCGTGACTCACCGACGCGCGACAGGATCAACAGGCCGCGCTCGGCTCCCGCCTGCTCAATGGCGGTCCGCAAGACCGTGTCGATCAACTTTTCAAGGATTATCTCCCCCGAGATGGCTTGCGACACTTTGATCACGGTGGCGAGGTCAAGTTGTTCGATCGGCGCTCCGATCGTCCTCTTTGAGCCGGATGATGGCTCGTCTTCTTGCAGGTAGGGATACAATGCATCGAGTTGCTGCACCTTGCCATCAGCTCCCCAACGCAAATAGCAGTGCCGCGCATTTCGCATGTGGGCATGGGAATTGGTCTTCAAGCCACGGGCTGTGTAGAACCGCGCTGCCAATTCGGATGCGAGCGCCTCGTTGTGGATCAAGCCGTTGTCGCGGGCAGAGCGGATGGCCTGTTCGTAGAGACGCTCGGCCTCGAGCCACTGCCGTTTGAGGCGGGCGACCTCCGCGCCAACCAGCGCGGCATGGCTCGCGAAGTTTTCCGGACAGTTCTCAGCCCACTCCTGGAGCTGACAGTAGTGGGCGGCCAACAGCTTGCGGTTGCGGGCTTGCTCCGCAGCGGGGGCCGCGTCGCACAACGCGGCCCGTGCCAGCGCAGCGTAGAGATGGTATTCCGCCCGCTCGAAGATTGCTGGCGACATCCAAAGAAGGCGTCCTGCTTTCGTCGCCGCCGCGACGGCTGCGGCGGGGTCGAAGGCGAAGAAACGTGCCTGCAACTTACGGATCCAGTACAAGCAGGCTGCGATCGGCAGGCGCGGATCCTCCTCCAGATGCAGCTCGAACCGGACTTCATCGAACCCGGCATCGTTGAAAGAGCCGAAGATCGCCGTCTGGCCGCGCAGAGTCCGCACAAGCCCGAACTGTGCGGTGATGAGATCGATGACGAGACCGAACTTCGCCTGCTGCGCGAAGTCGAGCCCGGCCTTGGCCGCGCGCTCCACTTCGGCGAGCGGATCGCCACTTGCGAGACGTTGGGTGAGGACGTTGTTGCAGCTAAAGGCCGCGTAGGTTAGGTCACCGGCCTGCAGCGCCATGTCGAAGGCGTGGCCTGCGATTGGCCGGCCCGGTGGGAAATGCCGCGTAGACTGTTTCGCGAGGTTGCCAAAGGCCAGGTAGACGCGCGCCTTGAGCCGGTCCACACCCCGCTGCTCCACCATGTCAAGCCCCAGCTCGCCGAAGCGGAACCCTGCCTTGTAGTCGCCGAAAAACAGCCCGAGCACGTTGCCAACGGCAGTGTAGGCGTAGCACGATGCGTCGCCGTTTCCGTGCTCCAGGCTCAGGTTCCCCATGCGGCCAATGACGAGGCAGCGCAGATTCTCGTCGGTGAACAATGCCGGCGACACGAGCGAGGTGAGGACGTCCATCGTCGCGCACGCGACCGGATCGGTCATCCGAGGCAGTTCGAGCAGCGCTTCGATCGGGCGGTCGCCGAGCTGGCGCCACATCCGCGCGTATTCCTGCCGAACATCCTCCTTCGTCGGATGCGCTGACCAATTGACGCCGATCCGGTGCAGGTAGTCGAGACCGACCCTGACAGCGCGGTCGCTGTGGCCGAGGGTCATGAAGAGGTCCACCCGCAGCCGGGTTACGGTAGAAAGGTCGGGCAGGCTGATGGCGCGGCATGCCAGGTCGGCGAAACGCGCCTCCGCTTCCCCCAGTTCGCCGGTGAGAAACTTGCATTCGGCCCGGTGCAGCTCAAGTGCGAAGGTCAGCTCATGTCGGCGCTCCCACCCGGTCTCCGGCAAGAGGGCCAGCCCCGTGCTGAAGTAAGTCAGGGCCGAGGCGTACGCGGTCGCGGCTTTGGCGCGCCGGCCAGCGATTAAGTTCAGTTGCGCAAGTCGCTCTCGCTCCTCGCCCGAGGCGATCAGCGCGATGCCTCGATTGAGTTGGCCCACGATCTCGAAGACACTCTCCTCAACCGCCTCCGACGGCGTGGTCGCGGCCAGCCGCCGACCGATGGCGAGGTGCGCAGCGGCCCGTTCACCTTCAGGGATGAGCGCATAAGCTGCCTCCTGTACGCGGTCGTGCAGGAAGTGATAGGCCCCACCCCTCCGTAAAACCAACCCGGCGCGCTCCGCCTCCGATAGGGCTGCGTCCAGCGTTACGGCGCTCTCCCGCTGGACCAGACCGTGGGTGGCGATATCGCCAATGTTGCCCAGGCAGGCCAACTGCTGCAGGGCGTCCTGGGCCTCTTCGGGAAGGCGGCGCAACTTGCCCAGCAAAAAGTCCACTACGTTGTCCGTGTAACCCTTGGCGTGGATGCGTTCGATGTTCCAAGACCAGTGCGCCTGCCCATGGTCGAAGGCGACTAGCCCTTCCTCGGCCAGGGCGGTGAGGAACTGGATGGCGAAGAAAGGATTGCCGGCGGTCTTGTCGTGCATCAGCCGGGCCAGAGGCGCGGCATAGGCTGGCGTGCAATGTAGGGCATCGCCAATGAGCCGGCCGAGATCCTCATGCCCGAGCGGCTTTAGCACAATCTCCTGCACCGGTGCGCCTATGCTGCGGATCGCTGCCAGTCGCCGCATCAGCGGGTGCGCTGGGGTGACCTCGTTGTCCCGGTAGGCGCCGACCAGCAGCAGGTGACGCAGCTCGGACTGGGTTACCAAGTGTTCAAGCAGGTCGAGCGTCGCAGCATCGAGCCACTGCAAGTCATCGAGGAACAGCGCCAGCGGGCACTCCGGCCGAGCGAAGACGCCGAGCAGGCGGCGGAAGACCATGTGGACGCGGCGCTGCGCGTCCTGGGGCGGCAGCTCCGGTAGCGGCGACTGCAGGCCCGTGAGCAGTTCGAACTCGGGGATGAGCGTCACCACGAGCTGGCCGTTCGGGCCAAGAGCCTCGCCGAAGGCCTCGCGCCAGGGCGCCAGCTCGGCCTCGCTCTTGCCGAGCAGGGGGCGGATCAGCCCCTGCAAGGCCTGCGCCAGGCTGGCATACGGAATGTCGCGCTTGTATTGGTCGGACTTGCCTGAGGCGAACAGCCCGCGGGGTGGTACGAGCATTTTATGGAGTTCGTGGACGGCGGAGGACTTGCCGATACCGGAGTAGCCGGACACCACCACCAGCTCCGGCGCGCCACCCTGGGCAATGCGGTCAAAGGCGGCGAGCAGGACCTCGATCTCGCGCTCACGTCCATACAGCTTCTCTGGAATCAGGAGTCGGTCTGGCGTGTCGTGTTCGCCGAGCGGAAAGACATCGATGCAGCCTAGAGCCTGCCAGGCGGTGAGGCAGCGCCGCAGATCGCGCTCCAGCCCGGCCGCGGTCTGGTAGCGCTCCTCGGCCGTCTTTGCGAGAAGTTTCATGATGATCGCTGAGAGGACGCCCGGCGCCTCCTTCAGCCGCTCATTGGGCGGCAACGGCTTCCTGGCGAGATGACAGTGCACCCATTCCATCGGATCGCCAGCTGCAAACGGCAGGACGCCGGTGAGCATTTGGTAAAAGGTGACGCCGAGTGCGTAGAGATCGCTGCGAGAGTCGACCGACCGGTTCATGCGGCCGGTCTGCTCAGGCGCCATGTAGGCGAGCGTTCCGGCGATGGTCTCGGGCGGGTCAGATGCCTGCCATTCTCGAGAGCGGCGCGAGGCAATGCCGAAGCCGATCAGCCGCACCTCCTCGGTCTCGGCGTTCACGAGAATATTGCCCGGCTTGATGTCCTTGTGGACGAGACCGCTCTGGTGAACTTTGCCGAGAGTCGAGGCGATGGCGATCGCGATGCGCAAGAAATTTCCGACCTCCATGGGGCCGCCGAGAAGCCGGGCGAGCGGCACGCCGCCGGGGTCCTCCAGGACCAGCATGGTGCAACCGCCTTCGCGCACCATCTCGAGCGGCCGCACGGCCCATGCACCGTCCAGATCGTGCCTCAGTTCATATTCGTGGGCGAGGCGATCGAGGCTTGCAGGCGTTCGGTGCGCGGCGGCAGGAAGGACGGTCAGCACAGCGTTCCACTGGCCGCCGGCACCTAGACGCCGGCCGCGGGACAGCACGCGTTCGCCATCCTCCCACAAGAGCTCCAAGCTGCTATCTCCGTCAGCGCCGAATCGAGAGGAGGGTGTTCAACTGCCGGACTCGGTCACCAAGCAAGCGCTTCCTGACAAGCTGAAAGCAACTTTGGCCACAAAATTTGTCCGCCTAGGTTGGTCACAGCGAGTGTGAACAAAATCTCTTACCACACACGAAGTAGTATGACGATTTCTTTCTGCCACATTTCATCTGGCGCCGTCAGTCCAGGCGCGTGGAGCAACACTGAACGCACCGGCCGACGGGTCGTGTTGGCCCCTAAAATGAGGCGCTTCAGCTCACATCGGTACCGCTGGTTGGCTGGCGAATTGGTCCGCGAAGGTTAAGCTGGTTCAAGCTGATGTGCTTTGACTTTCCGTCGCACCTATCCGCATGGACATCGCGCGTGCGCTCGCAGATGCCGGCTCCCGGTCGACGAGGCGAAAACAGCAGCCACAGGTTCGGGTCTCGTCGCGGCCCCGAAATGCATTCGGCTCCGCCGGGAAAAAGCCCCGCCCAGCGAGGGGCGGGGTCAAATTGGAGGCCGGTTGCTGAGCCCCCTGGGAGGAGATTTCTGACCATAACAGTACGCTTCCCACCTGACTATTGGCGGGGAGGAAAGATCGGGTATCAAAGAGGAGGGAATAACCTATACGCGGGCATAAGAGCCTTTATACCTGCCTTAGCGGTTTTTTGGGCGCGAGCTTCAGCTTGTCAGCCATGCGCGCGAGTTCGGGCAAGGACTTGGTCCCCATCTTCTGCATGACCTGGCTACGGTGAACCTTCACGGTAATCTCGCTCACACCGAGATCGGCGGCGATTTGCTTGTTCAGCCGTCCAGTTACGACTAACGCCATTACCTCGCGCTCTCGGGGGGTCAAGCTATCGAAACGCGCGCGCACTGTCGCCAATGCCTTTTCACTTTCAAGCCACACGCGGTCACGCTCCAGGCCGAGGTGAATAGCGTCGAGCAAATCCTGATCGCGAAACGGTTTCGTCAGGAACTCGACAGCGCCCCCTTTCATCGCCTGGACAGACATGGGAATGTCGCCGTGCCCGGTGATGAAGACGATCGGCAGCTGAATATTTTCTCGCGACAGCTCGAGCTGAAAATCAAGACCGCTTTGCCCTGGAAGCCGGACATCAAGCACAAGACAGGTCGGCCCGTTGGGTCGTCCAGTCTTGAGGAAGTCGCCCACCGAATCGAGGAGATTCACGGCAAAGCCTACCGAACGCAAGAGACTGTCGACCGCAGAACGGATTTCCGGGTCATCATCTATGACGATCACGGTTGCTGGCGCCTCGGTCATCGTCAAAGCTTCCCAAGGTGAATCGGCGTTTTGGGATATGTACTGTCTGCACCAACTGCAACAGCAGCGGGCGAAGTCCAACCAGCAAAGCGCCAATGACGCGATGAAAACACTCCTCCTCTCTCCTTCGTCAGTGCCGAAACGGGTTTCTTTCGTACACCAGAATGCGCGCTAATTACCTCAGCCACAAGGCCAAATGCGAAGGGATCAGCCACTCCACGAGAGCGTTCGAACGTTACAGTCCGCCACGGCATGGCGGCCTGCCGCAAACGTCGGACAGGTATTGCAAGCTTTCGGCTGCGCAGGTCTTAGACAATCTATACGATTGTATAGCTTGCGATGCCGTTGTCGTCCCTGCATACTAATTCATCTAGTCAAGCGCGCCACAACGCTGGAATTCGGCACGATGCTGATCGGCGAGTTCGGGAGGCGGCAGTGTCAACCAAGAGACCTCTGATTGCGATCGTCGACGACGACGAGTCAATGCGCGATGCTATCAAGGGGCTCATAAGGTCGCTGGGATATGACGCTGAGACCTTTTCATCCGCCGATGATTTTTTGACATTCCCCCATTTCAGCCGCACAGGCTGCCTGGTGACAGACCTCCATATGCCCGGAATGAGCGGGCTCGATCTGCACCGCCGCCTCGTCGCATTGGGCAGAAGCATTCCGACTGTTCTGATCACTGCCTATCCGGATGAGAATGTGGGCGCGCCTGCATTGGGCGCGGATATCGTCGGGTGCCTGACAAAGCCGTTTGGTGAGCAGGATTTGCTTGATTGCATCCGTTCTGCGCTGGCTCTCGGTCGTGGGGGCGAAAGCGGTTCATGATGCCGCAAAGACCTCCGTAGGCAAAGCGCGCTGCAGCTCCGCTTCTCGGACTGGAAAATGTTGTCCACGCGGATAAGAAGCACTCTGCGGACACGAATTTATTGAGGTCCATTCCGGAACCTGTTGGCATTTGGCCGGTCCTCGGCAGGCCCGCCGCCCGAGGCTTATTCGAGCAGGCCCACAACCGCCCGCCATGCGAACTCAGGCAAAGGCGGCAGCTAGCCAGGCGTGCATGTGATAGGGGTCCGAGCGCATTCCATCTAAAGCCAACCCCCGGAAAATCCTGCTCGGCGCAATCCGGTAACCAGAGGCTCGCACCGACGCATGATGTTCCAGAGCAGGCCGGTCCTGTAGTTTTCGATCATCAGCACCACCGGCCCCTGGTCAATGCCAAAGTGGTAGGGGCTTGCCCACCATCCGGTGGGGCTGCCTTCCACGACATAGGTCTGGTTGAATGACGGTTTGAAGCCATAAAGCCGAGTCATGCCGAGATTCATCCGCGCAAAGCTGCGGACCGTCGGCACGACGATCTCCGGCGCGAAGGGGAGCGAGGCGACAACCACCCATGGCGCGACGGTGCCGTCATCAGGTCCGAAGGGAGCGCCACGGGCGATATAGTCGAAGAACTCCCGATCGACGCCATCGATCGCACGCTTGCCCCAACACGGTCCGTCGCAGGCAGTGAATCCCCAACAATGTTTCCCGTAGCCTGCAAAACCCAGTGGGTTGCGAATTGCGTATTCCTGCTGCACGAACGATGCCTGTCGGCTGTTTGCAAAGTAGTCGCTGTTGTGCTGGCGCATGAAATCATCACGAATACCGCGGAAGTCCACCCACATATGCGATAGCTGGTGAGTGAAAAGCGGCCCCGAATAAAGCAACTCGCGACCATAAATATTTCTCCATTCATAGCTCTCGGTGTAGGCAGTGTAACTCTCCGGAGGTAATGGATGGGTGGGTGATCCCAACCCGAGAATGTACAGCAGAAGACCCTCATCGTATCCACGCCAGCGATAGGGAATGAACCCATCTTCCGGGCGCCAGCCATGTGTTAAAGTGGGGCCGTTGTCGCAAGCCCATCTCCAGTCGGCTCGCTCGTAGAGCGTCTTCGCGAGCTGACGGATTTCTGCCTCATCGGCTGTATCGCAGTCGAAGTATGTCGCGGCAGTTAAGGCGCCAGCGAACAGGAATGCCGAATCGATGGTGGACAATTCGCATTGCCAGGCACGGCGGCCCGTTTCGATGTCCAGAAAATGATAGAAAAAGCCTTTGTACCCCGTTGCATCGGGCTCTGGCCCCTGGTGACATTCCACCAAAAAACGCAACCGCCTACTCGTGATCTTTGCAGCTAATTCGCGGGTGATCACCCCGTGCTCGACAACAACCGGGATCGTCGCCAGGGCCATGCCGACAGCCGCGATGCTCGCCGGGGAATTGGATTCTGTTTTGTCGCGAACCAACCCGTTGTCGGGGTTCGTACATTGGAGATAGTATAACAAAGTGGTGAATTGCAGCCGACCCAAGCCCTGGTCTGTTGGCAAGCGGTCGAGATCCGTGTCAGTCGAGGGCATCGCGGGCATGATGGCTACTCAATCATGACGTGGACATGATGCGTGTGTGCGTCTTCAATGAGCGGCACATTTTCCGCCTCTCTCCGTTCAATATGACGGCCGCGCACTCCTTGACCGACCCTTTTGGAAGTGTCGTATCCGATACAGTAGGGTCGAGCGATTCCGTACATGAACGCATAGCAGCCAACGGGCGGGAACGCGTGGCAATGCGCCTGCATGGCGACATGCGGTGGTACGCTCGGATCCACGTGAGGCCGAAATCGTTGCAAACTTCAGACCAGTGAGAAACTCACCTTTGCCTTCCGCCAAGTCTGTACCGTCATTTCAATGATATCAGCCAAGGCTCCAGGATGGAATAGGCGCTGCGACCTTCGGCCGAAGTCTCGCGCGGCAATGCTTCCTTGCACACCTACAATTCACAAAGCCGGGAGGTTTGACCCGAAAGCACCGACAATCCTCGGGGTGTAGTGAGGCTAAACCAAAGGAGGAAATGAGCATGCCCAGAATTCAGAAATTCCTCCCTGGAGGATCATGGACTGAGATAACTCTTGGGGCTAGCCTCAAAGGTACCAACAATGCCCCGCAGCGATAACCTGGAGGAAGCATAGCATGACGGACATCCTAGAGGAGAATGATCCAGCCATCGAAGAACTCATGAAGGATGCAATAACCAGTTACATGCTGGACAGTTTCGAGGTCGAGGATCGACTGAAGGCAATCATCCAGAAAATCGCCGTCGAACTGCTTGCGGAAGAACTAGCTGCACTGAGGCACAAGGCCGCGAAGGCAAGGGCGTCGTTTCTCCAAGTGTCGAAAGCGGCTTAATGGTGCTCTCATCGGCTGAGGCATTCCAGCCTATAGGGCAGGGCGGGGTTGGACCAACGCTGCATCCGAGGTTCGGCGATGTTGATTTGAGTGCGGAAATCGCCCGCTTGGTCGCCGGCAAAATATATCGAAAGATTAGTATCATTACCGACTATCGCGATTTGGCCGTGGTACAATGCGCGGCGCGCAAGTCCCGCATGGCTTCCTGTTCTTCGTCAGGTGTCCAGATCGGCGTCAGTTCTCCTGCTCGCCACAGCCGCGCCAGCATTTCCGCATCGCGCCGATCTGTCTTAACCCGATCTCCAGCGCGGCGCGGGATCATGGCCGGCGCGACAACGGCACAATCAAATCCGAGTTTTGTCAGAAGGCGATACAGCCCGTAGCCACACGGACCTGCTTCGTAGCAAAACACTGGTCGCGCACCTGTAGCCGAAAGCCGTTTTGTCAGGCGTAAAACTGCATCAGCGTTGTTTTCGATAATGCCGTAAAACCGCACGTCACCATTCCGGCCATCATCCGCTGTCGCAACGGCAATCGTCTCAGCGTGAACATCAAGGCCGACATAAACCATTCTTTCCATAAGCTTCTTCCTTTCCAAACCAATCCGTTTGACAAGGAAAACCTAACGGCTTTGCCGCCGTAAATCGCTCATCTGGTCTAAGCCGAGGAACACCCTGCTCTTCACGCTTGTTAACCTTTTGAAGTCCGAAGGGGCGCACGAGCAGATCGTTCTGATTATTGACGGTCCAATCGCCGGAGAAGGCAACTTGAATGATCGAAAACCGCCGATCGTCGGCATGTTCTTCTTCACCCGGAAATGGTCGCTCTCGATGCCCTGCTGAAGGTGCTTGGTGACATAGTGCACAGGATCGGGATGCAGCAAGCCATCCTCGACTGACGTCTTGATCGCCGAAGGGAATGTGTTGGCGCCGTCTGTGCCGATCTTGTTGGGAGAGAGCAACGGTTCGTCCTTCAGCAGTGCTTGGCCTGGAAACGGGCGCGCACGGTTTCGGCCGGGACGCCGATAGACGGGGTTCTTCATGAGTTCATCGAAGCGCGCCGGAATTTCCTTATTGAGCCACTGTTCAGGGTGCCATTGAACGCCCAATGCGAAAGGGTGCCTCGTATA
Organism: Pararhizobium sp. LjRoot255; assembly: GCF_964252905.1. Taxonomy (NCBI): domain Bacteria; kingdom Pseudomonadati; phylum Pseudomonadota; class Alphaproteobacteria; order Hyphomicrobiales; family Rhizobiaceae; genus Pararhizobium; species Pararhizobium sp. LjRoot255. Next base: position 642,237 of record NZ_CAXUPQ020000002.1, on the reverse strand, counting down.
CTCGATTGCCTCGATGATGCCATCTTCAGCTATGACGCTGACTCCGAAGCTCTGCGAAGGCACGAAACGCGAGGCGCCGGCGCCGAGCGCCGTTCCCAGCATGGGGCGCCTGGAAAGCTGTCGGGCCTTGCTCATCCTTGGCTCGCTGGCATGGGCAACCTCAGTCGGCCCTCAGTTAACTCCCGAACCGCGCTAATGGCCAGCTGGAAGACGGCGACGACGTCGCAACGTGCACCCTAGCGGCTCGCGTCGACCTCTCACTCACTCGGCTTGCCCAGAGCCGGTGTTTGGCGCAGGATTGAAAGTTAGAAAATCACATGGAGGGCGCCGATGAACCTGCCCAGTTATGCGATGAACCAGGCGAGCTTTCCGGAGATGTACGAGAGGTGGCTCGTGGCCCCTCTCTTTCGCCCATACGCCGAAATCACTCTGGATGAAGTGAGGTTATCCAACGGCGACCGCGTCCTCGACATAGCTTGCGGAACTGGAATTGTCGCTCGCGTTGCAAGGGAGCGGCTCGGTGATAGCGGAAGTGTTGTCGGCGTCGACGTCAGCCCTGACATGCTTGCTGTGGCGCGTGCCGTTGCGCCGAGCATCGACTGGCGTGAGGGCGATGCAAGCGCCCTGCCGCTCGGCGACGGAGAGCAGTTCGACGTTGTCGTTTGCCAGCAGGGATTGCAGTTCTTCCCTGACAAGGCGGCGGCAGTGGCGCAAATGCGGCGGGCGCTGGCGAAGGGGGGCAGGGTGGCTGTGGCCACATGGCGCTCCGATGACGAAATCCCTTTCTTCCGGCAGTTGCGTCGTGTTGCGGAGCAGCGCCTCGGAAACATCGCCGATCAGAGATATAGCTACGGAGATGCAACTGCGCTCGAGGCGCTGCTGCGGCATGCCGGATTCCTCGACGTCCAATGCAGGACGATATCGCGGTCCATAAGGTTCGATGCTGGCACACCATTCTTGAGGCTGAACAGCATGGCTCTCGTGGGGATGAGTGCTGCTGGCAAGCAAATGGGCGACGTGGAACGCATCCGGGTGGTGGAGGAGATTGTCGCCGAGAGCGTGCCCGTGTTGCAGCAATTCGAAACCGGTTCCGTCTTCGCTTTCGAACTGAGCACCAATCTGGCGACGGCGAGGAGGTAGACGTCTAAGATGATCTCATGCCTTCCTTCGAGGTGTCCTTGCACCGGGCACGTGGAAATGGCTCGCACAGTTTTAGGACAGCCTTGTGGGTTTAGAAGCGATCCTGTTGGAGACCTTTCGGCGGGTTATTCTTGCCTCCGCGACGGCATCGCGGCTTCAAGCCCGAAATCAACGTGGCGAGACGTCGTTCATCCTCATCGTCGTATAGGTACGCTCTTGCGCGATCGTAAGCGGTTGTTGATTTCCACGCGGGACTGAGCCGGGTAGGCGCATAATTTCCATTGAGATTTGAGCCATGTGACCTTTTCCCCAACGCGGTTTGCGACGGGGCAACGGAGTGATCCACATGGGACTTTTAAACATCATCCGGCGAATGGCGCTTCGAGAGAAGCAGTCGATCCGCGTAGCCTAAGTTATCAGCCTTCCAGCCAGCGCACCTCTTCCGGAGTAAGCGTGATCCGAATGGCCGAAAGGCTGTCTTCCAGTTCCGCCATGGTCCGGGGGCCGATGAGCGGGATCACCGGAAACGGTTGGGCGATGACATAGGCGAGCGCGATGTGAATCGGGCTGCAGCCGCGCTTCCTGGCAAGTTCGACCGCGCGGTCGCGGCGTTCGAAATTCAGGTCGGAGTACCAGACTCGGACGAGTTCCTCATCGTCATGCTTGTCGCGTCCCGCCCTCTCTGTGAAAAAGCCCCTGCCCTGGCTCGACCAGGCGAAGTTCGGAATCTGTCGCGTCATCAGCCAGTCTTTCCAGCGGTCGTCCGAGGCCGCGACGCAGCCGGGCCAGATGGGATCGAGCATCTGCGCCAGCGAGAAATTGTTCGAAAGTGCGGTGGGGGCCGCTTTGCCGTTTCTTTCGGCATAGGCGATGGCCTCGTCCATCCGTTCGCGCGTCCAGTTGGATCCACCGAAAATACCCCGGATCCGCCCCCGCCGGACTTCGGCATCCATGGCATCGACGAATTCGCCAACCGGGATGTCCAGATTGTCACGATGCATGAAGTAGACATCCACATAATCCGTTTTTAGCCGCTCTAACGACTGATCCAATTGTCTGGCAATCACGTCCGGATAGCAAAGCGGGGAGTGGGCGCCCTTGCCGATTAGAACAATGTCCTCACGGTTGACCTTGCGGCTGGTAACCCAGTCGCCGAAAATTCTCTCGGTCTTACCAGCACTGTAGATGAAGGCGGTGTCGAACAGGTTTCCGCCCGCCTCGTAGAAGGCATCGAGCGTCAGCGAGGCGGAGGCGAAATTCGGGAAGAACTCGAAGCCAAGCGCAACCGTGGAGGCCGGCTTGGCCAGGCCCGAAATCCGGCGCTTGGGCACGCTGTCTCCGGCGACGACCGCCGCGCCCGCGATGTTGACCGTCCGTTTGGCCGCTGTCTCGATTGCGTATTCGAGACTGACGGACGCGCGCCAGCGATCGAGAACACGCAGGCTGGCGCAGCTATCATCGGCGCTCATGCCGGGGAAGGAGAATTCGGTGCGACCGGCGCGGATCGCGTCTCCCACCGCATCGACCTCGAACGAGTACAGATGGCGTTCCTCCTCGACTTCGATGGTCCGCTGTCCGCCGCCCATGATGATCTCGATGCGACCTACGCCGCCCTGCTTGCCGGAGGCGAACCAGAAGTCGTTCACCTCGATGCGGCCTTTGGAACCGATGATGCGCAGCACATTGTCCTGTTGTGCAAGGATCGAGCAGGACACCTCCGCGACGATGTCGTTCGGGAACTTAAGCAATGCCGATGCCCACTCGTCGACGCCGGACGGTCCCAGACGGGCGGCGCCGGACACCGTCAGCGGTTCGAGGAAGGGCTTCCTATCGGCAGCAGCCGCGAGCATGCATACCATCGAGACCGGATAGCCGCCGACATCGAGAATGCCGCCGCCGGCGAGATCATTGGCAAAGAGGCGGTGCTCAGGACGATGGAGGCCCATGTCGAAGCCGAAGCTTGAGCGGATGATCCGCACTTCGCCGATCGCTCCCTCACGCACCAGTTCGACGAGACGCACCGTCTGCGGATGGAACCTGTACATATAGGCTTCACCGGCAAAGACGCCGGCCTTTGCCGCCTCGTGGAAGACCGATCGCGCATCGTAGGCCGAAAGCGCCATCGGCTTTTCGACGAGCACATGCTTGCCGGCGCGGATCGCCTTGATCGCCCATTCGGCATGGCTCGGATGCGGCGTGGCGATGTAAACCGCGTCGATCTCCGGATCCGCGAGAAGCGTGTCGTAACCCTTGACGATGCGCGCCCCCGGAAAGCCCTCGCCGAGGCGGGGCTTGTCCGGATTGCGGGTGGCGATGGCCACAAGGCGGCCCGTCGTGGAATGGGCAATCCCTTCGGCGAATGTCCGCGCGATGCTGCCAGGGCCGATGATACCCCAACGGATCGGCTGTTCTGAGCTCATGGAATATCCTTTTAGGTCAGTCCTGGCAGAGTGATGGGCTGTATCAACGCAGCCCCTTGCCTTTCGGTGGGAAGCAGCGTCTGGCGGAGAGCCCGCGGGCGCGATCCCGGCCCCCCTGATGATCAGCGGTTTGCCGGAAACGGAGCATAGACATACCTGGTGTGACCGGGATGCTCCGCGACAGCCACGCGGACAGAAAGGTGGGTGGTTCCTCCGCCACGGCCTACAGGAAGTTCATCTTCGGCGGCGGAGCCTGCGACGAACTGGTTGGCGGGGTCGCCCTTGAAGCACATTGAAAACCTCCCTTTTTCACTTGTAGTCCTTCAGCGAACAAGGGCACTTTATCACCGGGCGAACATCTGTCTCGTACAAAGGGAATGTGGATTTGGCGGAAAGTAAGATTGTCGAACGAGCGATCTACCAGCCGGGTGCCAGCAGCATTGAAGGCATGCCGACCCGGCTGCATTTCTTCCATGCCCATCCGCCGATCATGCTGCGCGCGCATTGGCATGCGCAGATCGAAGTAAACTACGTGATGCGAGGGTCGGTGCATTATCGCATGGCCGGCCATGATCTCAGGCTCGGCGCCGGACAGCTATGTCTGTTCTGGGGTGGGCAACCGCACAGGATGGACGAATCCTCCGACGATTCCATCTATGCCGGCGCTCATCTGCCACTGGTGCATTTCTTCCGCATGCGCCTGCCCCCGGCAATCTCGGCAATGCTCATGGGCGGCGCAACGATGCTGACATCCCATACGGATTGCGCCGACGACCGGAACTTTCCGCGCTGGCGCAACTGGGCGAATTCCGGAGACGAGGTGAAGGCCCAGCATGCTGTGGAAGAACTGCTGCTGCGCGTCGAACGAATTTTCATGGAGCCTTACACGGTCGTATCGTCCGGCAAGGAATGCAAGGCCGAGAGCGCCTCGGCCTCGCATTCGCTCGGCGTCGTGCGCATGTGCGATTTCATCGCTGCCAATTTTCTCGAGGAGATCGATGCGGTCGATATCTCCGCCGCAGCCGGATTGCATCCGAAATATGCCATGAACCTGTTTCGCAAGTCGACGGGCATGACGCTGATCAAGTACGTGAGCCTGCTGCGTCTTTCGCGGGCGCAAGCCTTGCTGATGAATGGCAAGGACAGCATTCTGCAGGTGGCGATGGATAGCGGCTTCGGTTCGGTGAGCGCCTTCAACAAGGCTTTCCGGCAGATCGCCGGCGTGCCGCCTTCGGATTTCCGCCGCGACGTTCGCACCGCGGCTAGGTGAGCGTCACGAAACGCTTGCTTGCGCCGCTCCAGTCCGGCAATCGACCGTTTTCCAGGCGTTGGCCTTCCCCTCATCGCCCTGATCCTTAGCGGTATGGGCGCTTTCACAAAACGCCTCGCCGAGGTATCGAAATACATCGATCAGATGAGCCGCGTTCCTTCGGTCAATGAAGTAGCTTCAGCGACATAGTCGGCGACAGCGGCCGCAGGCGAGTGCCAACATCTGGGCGATACCTTCGGGTGGGGTGACTTCGCGCAGGGGAAGATTTTCTTGGTCACTTCGACTACGCCCACTGACGCGATCTGATCTTCGGCTATCGCCTCCGAACAGCCCGCGAAGTTCCGGCTCCCGCACGCGCATGGCCGCAAGGGTTGTCGGCGCGACAACCATCATCGCCATCGATATCGTCCCAGCGCGGCTTGATCTCGCGAGAGAGCTTGGCGCAACCCATGTGATCAACAGCCGTGAACAGGACGTTGTGGAAGCTGTTAAGGAGATTACCGGCACGGGACTGAACTTCGCGGTCGAGACGACCGGCCGGCGTGAAATCCTCGGCCAAGCGATTGAGACCTTGGGTCTGCTCGGCACTGTCGGCGTCATCGGTGCGCCAAAGCTTGGCACCAAGGCCGAGTTCGACGTCAACAACCTGTTACTCAATGGCCGCAGCATTCGCGGCATCGTCGAAGGTGACAGTGTTCCGCAGGTCTTCATCCCGCAGCTGATTGAGCTCAATCGACAGGGACGGTTCCCCTTCGACAGGCTGATCAAGTTCTACCCGTTCGACAAGATCAATGAGGCGGTCAAGGACAGCGAAAGCGGCGTTACCCTCAAGGCGGTCCTCAAGATGGCGGATGTGTAGACAATAAGCCAGCTATCGCTTGCTCTAAGGAATCCGGACAGAGGACCTCAGCGATATCTTGCAGCGATCTGCCCAGTCGGTCAAAGGCCTAGGCTTTTGGCCGCCTGCTGGCTGGGGCGATTGTGGCGGTTCGATTCCCTTCAAGGCGAGCATTTGAGACGCAGACCGCATTGGCCCCAGGCATGAAGAGAAAATGCTCGATCAGCCTGTCGAGGCTCTTCAGATCCGTCTCCTCTACAGTTTCTCCGGTGAGGCAAGCATCGGCGACATCACCATCGATGCCGGTGAGAGCGTGTATCTCGACAGTGGGGATGCGGCGGTCGTCGCACGCTCGGATGCGGATCTCGTGCTGTTCACGACGAACCCTACTGCGCCAATCTTCAAGGGTGGCATGTTCAGCGGCAATGTCGTCGGGAGCGCTGGCTTCCGTTGAAGCCCACGAATTCCGGCATGGCCGTCCATTGGGATTATTGCGTAAGGCGTAATTATGAACTGTGAACGTCGGCCGTTCTCACGGACGGCGGAGTGTAGCAATTTCGGGATGCGGATCGGCCTGAACCCGTCCAACAATTTCGAAGGAGCACCTCATGAAACTTTATCATCATCCGCTGTCGGGACATTCGCACCGGGCCCGTCTGTTTGTCTCGCTACTTGGCTTGCCCCACGAACTGGTAGAGGTCGATCTGAAGAGTGGCGCACATAAGAAGCCGGATTTTCTGAAGCTGAACCCGTTTGGTCAGGTGCCGGTGCTCGAGGATGATGAGGTCGTGATCGCTGACTCCAACGCCATCCTGGTTTACCTCGCAAAGAAAGCAGCCCAAACGGATTGGCTTCCCGAAGACGCCCAGGGCGCCGCCGCCGTCCAGCGCTGGTTATCCGTTGCCGCCGGCGAGGTGGCCTATGGTCCTGCAGCGGCACGGCTGATCACTGTTTTCGGTGCCAAATATAACCCTGAAGAGGTGATCGGCCGCGCTCATGCGCTGCTCGGCAAGCTCGAAAGCCAGCTGACCGATCACAACTGGCTTGTCGGCAATGGGCCGACGATCGCGGACGTTGCGATCTACAGCTACGTGGCCCGAGCGCCGGAAGGCAACGTCGATCTCTCCACCTATCCCGCCGTCGATACCTTTCTCCGTCGTGTCGAAGCGCTACCGGGGTTCGTTCCGTTTGTTCAAACGCCGGTCGGCCTTGCGGCCGCCTGAAGGCCGATCCGGGCGTGCGGCTGCGTGCGCCCGGTTCTTTTTTGGGAGACGGGAAATGAGCGAGATCTTGACGACGCTGCCGGTCTGGCACGAGGGCGAAACCTTTATTCAGCAAAAGGTCGGCGTCGATGGGCGCATGGCGGCTGTCGGTCAGCGTGTCATCCGCGATTTCATGCCGGATCAGCACCGCGATTTTTACGCTCAGCTGCCATACATCGTCCTGGGCAGTGTCGATAGCGGAGGTGACGCCTGGGCGACGTTCCTTGAGGGCCGCTCAGGCTTCATGTCCTCCCCATCGTCAACCATCCTGAATATCGCGGCCAGAAGCGATGCCACCGACCCCGCAAGCGAGGGTTTGGCCGAGGGCCAGCCGATCGGCCTTCTTGGCGTGGAGATGCACACAAGGCGGCGAAACCGCATGAACGGCATCATCTCCAATACACCCAACGGTTTCCGTGTGGATGTCGACCAGAGCTTCGGAAACTGTCCGCGCTATATCCAGTTGCGTGATTATGAATTTGCCCGCGAGCCGGGCGAAGCGTTTTCCGGCACTGTCGACGAGCTGCCCGTCCTCGACGATGCTGCGCGCGTCATGATCACGGCAGCAGACGCATTCTTTGTCGCATCCTATGCCGATCGCGAAGATCGACGTCAGGTCGATGTGTCGCATCGCGGTGGCAAGGCCGGATTCGTTCGCGTGGCGGGCGACGGCACGCTCACCATTCCGGACTTCGATGGAAACCTCTTCTTTGCAACGCTCGGCAACATCCTATTGAACGGCAAGGCCGGGCTTGTCTTCGTCGACTATGCCAGTGGCGACATGCTGCAGATGACCGGTGACGCCGAAGTTATCCTGGACTCACCGGAAATCGCGGCTTTCCAAGGTGCAGAGCGGTTGTGGACCTTCAAGGCCCGCCGCATTGTTCGCCGTCGCAACGCGCTCGCGCTGCGCTGGGCCTTCCGAGACGACGGCTGGTCCGCGAATTCGCTGATGACCGGAGATTGGGCGCAGGCGGCCGACCGGCTGCGTGCAGCGGAGCTTGCCACCCGGTGGCGCGCTCTCACAGTGACGAAGATCGTCGAGGAAAGCGCCTCGATCCGATCGTTTCATTTGCAGCCTGGCGATGGCGTAGGGTTGCTGCCGCACATTGCCGGACAACATCTGCCGATCCGCCTGACTGTTCCGGGCGTCGAAAAGCCTGTTATCCGAACCTACACTTTGTCGGCAGCCCCTTCGGACGGGGTTTACCGCATCAGCGTCAAGCGCGACGGACTTGTGTCGCAACACCTGCACGACAGCATTCGTATCGGCGACACCATCGAAGCGCGGGCGCCAGCCGGGGATTTCACCATCGACGCCCGCGCCACCCGCCCGGCCGTGCTGCTTGCCGGTGGCGTCGGGATTACACCCATGCTCGCCATGCTGCGCCACGTTGTCTACGAGGGGCTTCGCAAACAGCGCATCCGGCCGGTCATCCTCTTCCATGCTGCGCGTTCCAGGCAGGAGCGGCCGTTCGACCGAGAAATTACCGAGCTCGTCAATGCGGGGCAGGGTGCTGTCAGGCTCATCCGGGTCCTGAGTGACGCAAGTGGTGCGCAAGAAGGCACTGACTATGACGTCGTCGGGCGCATCGACATGGCGCTTCTTTCTCGTCATCTACCGTTCAACGACTATGATTTTTATCTGTGTGGGCCGCCGCAGTTCACTCAGGCACTCTATGATGGGTTGCGAGGCTATAACATCGCGGATGGCCGGATCCACGCAGAAGCGTTTGGCCCTTCATCCCTGAGGCGAACGCTCGACGCTGGTGTGGCTGCACCGATCCGCCCGTCGCCATCCACAAAACCCGTTCCGGTCGCCTTCCTGGGGTCGCTGAAGGAAGCACGCTGGACGCCCGGTTCCGGCACGCTGCTGGAACTGGCGGAAGCGCGGGGCCTGGAGCCAGAGTTCAGCTGCCGGGAAGGCAGTTGCGGAACATGCCGCACAAAGCTCATCAAGGGTGCGGTGACCTACATCAGGGAGCCAACGGTGGCGATCGCCGAAGGCGAGGTGCTGCTGTGCTCGGCGGTCCCTGCAGAACAGGAGACTGACGAGGAAAACCGCATCCAGCTCGAACTCTAGCGCTCGTCATTGATGCACTGACGCAAGAGTATCTTCCGCCTTTTCGACGTTCATCATCGTCCAGAACCGAAGCATCTTAACCGGGACGAAAGGGACAGCCTTTCAAAACCAAATCAAGGAGATAGACATGTCACGCATTCCCACGCCAGCCACAATCAACGATGCACAGGAAGCGTCCCGCCCTGTGCTTGAAGCCATCCAGAAGCAGATAGGCTCCGTGCCGAACATCTTTCGCCTTACAGCCCGGCCGCTTTGAACGGTCTAACGGCGCTGCAAGACGCTCTCGTAAGGGCAAGCTTGCTCGGGCCACCCGCGAGCGGATCGCCCTGACCGTGGCCGAGGCCAATGGTTGCGATTACTGCCTGTCCGCGCATACCTATACCGGCACAAAGTTCGCCGAGCTGGACGAGAGCGAAATCGAAGCGAACCGCCGCGGCACCTCGAATGATCCAAAGGCCGCCGCCGCCTTGTCGACGCTCGCGGCTCGGTAGCACCCGGCGAAGTCGAAAAGGTCCGCGCCGCCGGTTACAGCGATGCGGAAATTCTCGAGATCATCGCCCATATCGCGCTGAACACCTTCACCAACTACGTCAACGAAGCTCTGGGCACCGAGATCGATTTCCCGCGTATCGATCGCCTTGCAGCATGATCGACCAACGGTGGTCGCCTGCTTGCGGCCACCCTTCAATCCCTTTCCCACATAAAAGGAATTTACCCATGTCACGTCCGCCACTTCCACCATTCAATGAACAGACTGCCATCGAGAAGGTTCGCCTTGCCGAAGATGGCTGGAACAGCCGCGATGCCGCCAAGGTGGCGCTCGCTTATACGGTCGATACGCGTTGGCGCAACCGCGCCGAATTCGCAACCAACCGTGCCGAGGCTGAGGCCTTCCTGACGCGCAAATGGAACCGCGAGCTCGATTATCGCCTGATCAAGGAGCTTTGGGCCTTCCAGGGTAACCGCATCGCCGTTCGCTATGCTTATGAATACCACGATGACAGCGGTCAGTGGTTTCGTGCTTATGGCAACGAGAACTGGGAGTTCGCCGAAGACGGGCTGATGCGCGCGCGCCATGCCAGCATCAACGAACATCCGATCACGGAGGCTGAGCGCAAGTTCCGCTGGCCGCTCGGACGCCGGCCTGACGATCACCCGGGCTTGAGCGACTTCGGCTTCTAAGCGAGGCCGGATCAAGGAGGTCACCGCCATGGCAGGTTTCAAACTCGAGGCGAAGACGCGGCTGTCGATCGAACTCGCGCTTACCGCCGGACGCGGTGATCCCATTTTTGCCCGACAGCAGGAGGAAGACGCGAAGGCACTCGGCATGACCGGCGCAGAAATCGATATGGCCCGTAGCGGCTCAAGCTTTGATTTCCAGCTCTCCAAGGCGATCGCTTTGGCGCTCAAAGCAAATGTCGAGCAGCGCGAGCGCGCCATGAAAGCCGGTATCGACGCACAAACCTGTGCGGACATTGAAAAGATGGCCGCGCCGTATATCAACCGCTCTCTGTTGAGATCCGCATAAGCCACCACCAACGCTTCTTTTATGACATCTCCAGTTATGTCATTGGTATCAATCTCGAAACGGTCTTGCTCGATCTGTTTCGGAATTCATACCATTTTGAGCAAGGTCACGTTGAAGCAGCACGAGCGATCTTTGGAGGGCAAATGGATCGATGGCAGGCAATGCGGATTTTCGCAAAGGTCGCGGAGACGGAAAGCTTTGCGGATACCGCGCGCCACATGCATATGAGTGCACCGGCTGTTACCCGCGCCGTTGCAGCACTTGAGGATCTCATTGGTGCCCGCCTGTTCGTTCGCACGACGCGCTCTGTCAAGATGACGGAGGCAGGCACACAGTATTTCGAGGATTGCCGCCGCATATTGGCGGATATCGCGGAAGCAGAAGCTGCGGCCGGCGGCTCCTATGCGACCCCGACCGGTACGCTGGCAATCACGGCCTCAGCCTTGTTCGGACAGATGTATGTGCTGCCCATTGTGTCTGAATTCCTGAACACCTTCCCGACCATGCATGCAAGGACCCTGTTTATCGATCGCCCCGTCAACATTGTCGAAGAAGGGGTAGACGTGGCCGTTCGCATCGGCCACCTGCGGGATTCTGGTTTCTCTGCTATCAAAGTGGGTACTGTGCGGCACGTCATCTGCGGATCCCCGAGTTATTTCGAAAGCCACGGCGTTCCAACCACTCCGGCCGACCTCAAGAATCATCGCATCGCGGCGTCAACCAGCGCCTGGGCCTCGCCGGAATGGCGTTTCGCAAGTGACCAGCGTGTAACGATCGACCCTATACTTCAATGTAATACGAATGAAGCCGTGATATCGGCGGCCCGGGCAGGGTGGGGTTTGACCAGGGTGTTGCATTACCAGATCGGCCCGGCTCTCATTGCGGGGGAACTGCAGATCGTCCTCAGCGACTATGAAGAACCACCGATGCCGATCCATGTCCTCCATCCGGAGGGGCGGCACGCGCCAGCGAAGGTTCGCGCCTTCGTGGACATGGCAGCGGCCCGCCTGCGAGAAAACCCGCTCCTGAACTAAATTGAGGCCGGCTCGGGCCGGATTTATCGCTTTCCGATGATGCTTGTGGCTCTATCGATCATAGCTCGATCAAAATCTTGCGCGTTCATTGTTTCATACGGTGTAATTATCACTTCCGCATTGAGCGGATTATCGTTTTTTCGCTCATGGATATGATTCTTGACACGGATATGCAGCGGCGCGCCCAGATCGGTCTGAATAAGGGCGAAGCGCACCATGCGCTCAAGAATGCTCTCCGCATTGGCAGGCAGGGTGAAATCCGGATCGAACCACCGAGGGGCAGCATTACCGGATCGCCGGGCTGAACCTGCTCACGGCGATCATCATTTACTGGAACACCATCCATCTTGGCCATGCTGTGGTCGAACGGCGGAACGAGGGGCTTGATGTGCCGCCCGAGGTCATTCCGCCCCCAGCCTGAATCGACCCCTTTATCAGTAGCGAAATGACGATTCTCATCCATATCGATGCGTGAACATGTTGCTGCCTTTTCGTCGCCTCGGCGATGGTTATTCGCCAGATGGAGGAAGCATCGCCCACGTGCTCGACATGACCTCATCTGCCGCGTTGCAGACGCGCCGAGATCACGCCGCATCTTCAACCCTCGCAGCTTGGCGACGGCGCCTGGTTGCTCCGCCAGAAGCAAGATCAGCCGCGGGGCTGCAGCAGCGCCAGGGCGACTGTCGATGCGGCAAGGACGGCGGTAAGGATTAAGGGCCCCGTAGCGCCATAGTTGTCCACGACATAGCCGCCGAAAACCGCGCCGATACTGATGGCGACCTGGAAAGAGACGACCATCAGGCTGCCGGCTGCCTCCAGCGCGTCGGGAGCCCCGCGGGAGAGATTGGTAGGCAGCACCACCGGCGCCATGCCGAAAGCGAAGCCCCAAAGCGTAGCAAAGCCGAAGGCAACGCCGATGTGAGCGCCCCAAAGCACCAAAGCGAGTGCTGCAAAAGCCATCAACGCGGCGGTGACTGCCAAGGCCATGCGGATATTGGCGTCGGCCATTCGGCCACCGGCAATATTACCGATCACAGCGGCGATGCCAAACCCGAGCAGCGCCAGGGCAATCGGCCCGGTTGCAAGGAGCGTAATCTGTTCGAAGAAGGGACGCACATAGACCGATCCAGCAAAATGCCCCGTCATCAGCAAAAGGATAGCAAGCATTCCGAGTTGAATACGCCGCCGCCGTGTCAGCCGAAAGACATCGCTGAGACTATTGCTTGCGCTCGCAGGCAGCGTCGGCAGACTGAGCAACTGTAGCAGCATGGCAACCGCGGCAAGCCCCGCTGTCATGGCCATGGCGCTGCGCCAGCCTACCCAGTCGCTAATCAAAGCGCCCATGGAAGGTGCAGCTATGGTGGCGAGCGAGACGCCCAGGGTGACGATCGCCATGCCCCGACCTGTTGCGTTGGCGCCAACCAGCCTCGCCACGACGGCAACGGAAAGCGCCCAGAAGGCGCTAAGGGCAATGCCCAGGCCGGCCCGGCCTAACAACAATAGCCAAAAATCGGTCGCTAACGCCGCAAGAATATTGGCGCCGATCGCCAACGCACTGAGACCGACGAGCACCGTCTTACGGTTCAATCTGCCGATGAGAACATTGCTCAACAAAGCCGTCACGGCGCCTACGGAAGCGGTGGCGGTGACGACCTGTCCGGCTGTTCCCTCGCTAATGCCGAGATCGCGCGCCATTGGCGTCAACAGGCCTGCCGGCAGGAACTCAGCTGACACCAGCGCAAAGCTGGTGGCCGCCATCGAAAAGACCGCGAACCAGGTGGCCGCGCTCCACGCGGTTGGCTCAGTGGCATCAAGGCCTATCACTGCGCCGTCAAGCTGCGATATTGTGTCCGTCATTTGAATTATCTCCTAGGTTCGGAGACTTCATAGACGAATCTTTTGGGATGATATGTAACCTAAAATCCGAAATCCATGTCCGTTCGTCCGGGAATTGTGCGACGCACAATGCCCGGTGAGACGTTCGTGATGCGCTTGAACGCGCGAGCGAAGGATGCCTCGGATTCATAGCCTAAGCGGGAAGCAACCTCGGCAACCGACATGCCGCTTTGCCCCAGCAACTCGCGGGCAAGCTGCATACGCAGACGGGCGAGATAGCGTGCCGCGCCTTCCCCCAAAACAGCGCTGAAGCGCTCGGCGAAGATCGAGCGCGACTGACCTGCCACGCCGGCGAGGCTTTCGAGGGTCCAGTTATGGCCAGGGTCTCGGTGCATTACTGCCAGAACGCGACCGATGTGGGGGTCCCGGATGGCGGCGAGCCAACCAGTGGTCGAGGCTCCGCTGCAATTGACCCAGCAGCGGATGAGCCGCGCTGCGAGCAAGTCCGCCATACGTGATAAGACTGTTGCACTGCCCATCTGGGGTTGTGCGGCCTCCGCCGTCATAGCCGCCAGCAGGGGACCAACGATCGGGTCATTGCCAGCCACATCGCAGCCCTTGATGATTGGCGGCATCAAAGCGATCAAGGGATTAAGCGCATACGCGCCCAAAGCCATGGAGCCGCAGAACAGGGTGCTGGTGGCACCCGTTCCTTCCCGCACCACTTCGCAGACGTTGCTCCCCAACTTTGTCACCTGGCACCCCTTGAGCGAGTCGCCCACAACATCCGGCGCGCTGGCCAATCGATGTGCGATGCCTTGCGGCAGCAGCACCAGATCGCCATCGTGCAACTCCTGCCATCCTTGCGCTTCGGTATGGATCCAGCATGGACCTTGGCTGACAAAGTGAAAACGAAGCAGTTGTTGTTGTGGAAAGGCGATGCTCCATGGATGTCGGAGCTCGCAGCGGCCATAGTTCACGCCACTTAAGCGAAAGTCTTGTAGGACTTCGCTCAGGGCATCCATTGGGATTTGGTGCGGCGCGGACGGCCGGGACGAATGGTCAAGCATATAGCCAATCTAGATGCCGGGCGTCCGGCATGCAAGTGGAGACGTTATTGTCACAGTCGTCTCTCCGCCACCTTTAGTACGAAGGCCTCGCGGGGCGGCGGTCTTTCCGGCATCAGCATTTGACCGCGTCGACGTTTTCATGAATTCAGCCGTGATCGCTACCATCAGCGGCGTCTCTCGTTACTTATGCCTCTCTTTCCTACAGATCAAATCCGGCGGGGCCAACAGGTCGAGCCATCACTGCGGTCGCGCTCGGCGGACCTTCGTTTGCCGGCGCCGTCGGTGCTCCTCGGCCGAAAGGGAGTTCGATCATGCGTGTCAGCCAATCGAGTGGCGTCGAGTGCGAAAAGCGTGGGGTGCGCTGGTTCGCATCCATTCAAGGCGACCGATTGAGGTCGACGTGGCTCGGTAGCGTGGCTGGCAAGCCGAATCTTTCCATTCAGATCGGCGGACCATCCCTGCAGCATGCTGTCCACAATAAGTGGCTCCCCGTCGTTACGACGTATGCGCCGTCTCCATCCCATTGAATCTGGATATTCCTGAGCATTGAGGTCCGTGCCAGAACGGCTCCGGCAAGAGCTGGAGATTTGGCATGGCGGATGGTGACGGATTTGTTGGGCGCTTCGAGGTGGTTGAGGCGCGCCGTGGAAACCGGCGCTGGCCCAATGATTTGAAGGCTCGGATCGTGGCGGAAAGCCTCCAGCCTGGTGCACGGGTTATTGATGTTGCGCGTCGTCATGACGTTATTGCGCATCAGTTGTCGGACTGGCGGCGGCAAGCCCGTCAGGGTCTTTTGACGCTGCCGGCGGAGATGATGGCGGCCGTGCCTTGCGAACACCGCTCGCCAATTGAGCCTGCCTTTGTGCCCTTGGCAATTACGACAGAGCCGTTGCAGATTGCCGATGCATCGCCAGTTCTGGAGCCGGTCGCGACCACGTCGGGGATCGTGACCTTGGAAATCGGCTCAGACCTTGTGGTGAAAGTTCCCGGCGATGTGCCGGTTGATCGAATTGCCGCGTTGGTGCGAGCGATGCGAGGGACAGCGTGATCGTCGCGGGACAACGATTGCCGATCCTGATCGCAACGCGACCGGTGGACTTCCGCTGTGGCCATCAGGCTCTGGCCTTGATGGTACAAACCGAGCTGAAGCTCGATCCGCATTCCGGGGTCACCGTGATCTTCCGGTCGAAGCGCGGGGATCGCCTGAAAATCCTGGTATGGGATGGCAGCGGAATGGTGCTGATCTACAAGGTTCTTGAGCAGGGCAATTTTGCCTGGCCGAAGGTACAGGATGGAATGATGCGTCTGTCGCGGGCACAATACGAAGCCTTGTTCGAAGGTCTGGATTGGCGACGTGTGATGGCGCGGCGGGCGACGGCGCCGACTGCGGCAGGATGACTCACGGGTTCAGTTCGGCGTTGTTTTGTTAGCCTTTTCTGCTTCGGTTTGCTATAAAACTGCATGTCGCAGCCGATCGATCTCAGCCAGTTCCCGGACCTTCCGCCAGAGGTATTGAAGGCCTTTGCGGCGGTGCAGTTCGAGCTGTCGGTCGAGCGTGCGGCACGTCAGCACGAGCAGGCGGTGGTGGCCGAAAAGGACGCCTTCATCACCGAACTGAAGGAGCTGATCGAGAAGCTGGAAGGCCAGGTTCAGGACTATCGCCGTACGAAGTTCGGGCCTAAATCAGAAAAGCTCGATCCGACGCAGATGGAACTGGCACTGGAGGACCTTGAGACGGCGATTGCCGAAACACAGGCCCAGATCGCCTTCGTCGAGGAAAAAATTGCGGCGAGCGCAGCCAATCCAGACCATGCTGCGCCCCGCAAACAGCGCAAGGCGCGCGCTCTGCCTGAGCACCTGCCGCGGGTCGAGCGGGTGATCGAGCCCGATAGCATTGCTTGCCCGTGCGGTTGCGGCAACATGGTGCGCATTGGCGAAGACAAGACTGAGCGGTTGGATCAGATTCCGGCTTGCTATCAGGTGATCGTCACGATCCGCCCGAAATACGCGTGTCCCAAGGGCCGCGCGGGCGTCGTTCAGGCCAAGGCTCCAGCACATCTGCTGGAAGGGAGCTGGCCGACCGAAGCCCTGTTGGCGCAGATCGCCGTATCCAAGCATTCCGAACATATGCCGCTCAATCGTCAGGCAGCCGTCATGGCCCGACACGGAGTACCGATCGACCGTACGGTCCTGGCCGATTGGATGGGCCGAACGGGTGCTGCGATCGCGCCGGTTGTCGACCACATGGCCATTGTCCTGAAGCGAGGCAGCTCAAGACTTTACGTCGACGAAACTACGGCCCCGGTATTGGATCCGGGACGCGGCACAACGAAAACTGGCTATCTCTGGGCTGTTTTGCGCGATGATCGCGGCTGGAACGGATCTGCGCCCACGGGCGTGGTCTTCCACTACCGTCCTGGGCGTAAAGGCGAATATGCCGCAGAAATCCTCGACGGCTTCAACGGCACGATCCAGGTAGACGCCTATGGTGGCTATTCGCACCTCGCGACGCGAGATCGCACGGGCGGCGATCCGTTGAAGCTGGCCTTCTGTTGGGCGCATGGCCGCAGGAAACTGATCAAGGCCAAGCCAAAGAAGGGCTCGCCCATCGTTGACGAGGCGTTGCTACGTATCGCCGCTCTTTACAAGATCGAGGACAGCATCCGCGGCCGTGATCCCGAACATCGCCGGGCTGTCCGCCAACACCTGTCGCGTCCGCTGGTTGATGAGTTCTTCACCTGGTTGGCAGCTCAGGCCGCGCGTGTCTCGCACAAGTCTGACCTCGGCGTGGCCATGGCCTATATGCTGAGACGACAAGACGGCTTCCGGCTGTTCCTGGATGATGGCTGCGTCGACATCGATTCAAACCTGGTCGAAAACGCCATACGCAGCCCGGCCATGAACCGCCGCAACGCGCTGTTTGCCGGGCACGACGAGGGTGGCCGAAACTGGGCCCGCTTTGCCAGCCTGATCGGAAGCTGCAAAATGAATGGCGTCGAACCCTACGCCTACCTACGAGATCTCTTCACCAGCCTGGCAAACGGTCATCTCGCCAAAGATATCGACGCCCTCATGCCGTGGGCTTATGCCCAACGGACCAAAGCCTCATAATGAGCACGTCCGGGATTCCCCGACGTGCTCGTAGCACCGCCAACAAGCAAAAGACCTGACCAGTGAAACCGCATAATCAATGGGGCGGAGACGCCGCATACGTTACGACTCTGCAATCAACATCAGCACACGGGTGCCAAGACCCAGCGGAAGAATGCTCGACGAGCGCTCACAGGGCGCGGCAACATATACCTGTATCCAGGATCGGCTAGCTTGGTCGCTAGGGCGGGCTGGCGGAAGGTCTAGGACCAACTACGCCTTTGTCGACGGCAAACATCGTTTCGAATGATAGCTACGACACTGTCCATTGCGTCATCTTTCCTACACGATCACTGATTCTGACGACCATAAGGAAAGAGCCATGCAACCTCGTCAAAATAATTACTTCAAACTCGCTGAACCGGCCTTTAAACATGTCTTCGCTCTGGAGAGCGCTCTTAAAAATGGTCCGCTGGAGCCAAAGCTGTTGCACCTGGTCAAGCTGCGCGCTTCTCAGATCAATTCGTGTGTGTTTTGCATTCATTTGCACACCACAGAAGCTCTGAAAGACGGGGAAGATCCTATGCGCCTCTATTTGCTGACCGGGTGGCGTGAGGCAACGCTTTACTCGTCGCGTGAGCGTGCTGCGCTTGCCTGGACTGAGGCGTTAACCAACCTCGCGCAAACTGGTGCCCCCGACGATGATTGGGGGCTGGTTGAGGCTGCGTTTACGGCAGAAGAGCGGTCTTGGCTGTCTCTTGCCATTGGTGCGATCAATCTTTGGAATCGGCTTCAGGTAGGGTTCAGGGCTACACATCCTGCTTAACAGCCCGACGTGCGCCATCAGGCGTAACATCTTGGTGGCGCAGCAGTCGAAACCGCTGCGCCGCTTGCCGGTTCGAACAGATTTGAGGAATTAACTGGGTGGTCATAACCTGTTTGCTCTCCAGCCTTCGGACCGGTGCAGAGGGCGACGCAAGCGCTTTCACCAAGTTCCAACGGCCACATTAATATCATCAACGGCTGCAGCGGATGGGCCAGCGGAACTGTTTGGCGACCGTCCCTTGAATCCTTCGGCCGGTTACGATCGGAGCCGCCGGCGAGCCCGAGCCTGTCAGGGGAATACATCATGCCCCCCACGAGCCTCGAACTAACACTCGAAGAGATGCTGGCCGACCCTATCATCCAGCTTGTGATGAACTGCGATAATGTCGTCGCGGATGACGTGCGGCGGGTCATTTATGATGTTAGGGAGGCACATCGAGGTCGAGACCTGCTGGCCGGACGCCGTCGCGCTAGCCCGGATCGGCCAGGGGACCATATCATGGGCACCACGAGCCCCGAATTAACACTCGAAGAGATGCTGGCCGACCCCATTGTCCAGCTCGTAATGAGGCGCGATAACATCCTCGCGGACGATGTGCGGCGGGTCATTCATGAGGCTCGGCAGGCACATCGAATCAAGAACTGTTACTAGAACGGCGCATCGGCATGGTGCCCGATACCCCAACCAATGACGAAGACGGGCCCAAGTTCTGGAGACGAACTGGAGGAAACGTGCCTATGAGCTATGATGCACCAAATCTGCGATTGCAGAACTTCGCGACTTTATTGTTCTCACTGACGTGTATTCTCGTCCCTGCCTCCTGCTCAAGCGTAAGCGATCCTGGCGAATTGATCGGGACAGAAACTGCTGCTTCCCACATTGAAGAAGATAGCCCACTCGATCTACTTTACGTGACTGACCGAGCCCCTTCCACTTCGGCTGGTGGCGATCCTTCCTACAGCTCGTCCCGGGGTCGTTCAATGAGCTTCGGTTCAGTTACGCTTGCTCGCGAACGGACGCGCTTTCACGTTGGGCAGGCTGGACAGCGTGATGCGTCGCTGCATGTTTCACGCATCACCAAACTCGGAGAATTTCCGCAGTCGCCATACCCGATCGAACTCACGCGTCATGGGCCTCGGCGGGTACCCGCAACTGTGACTGCTCATATACAGACAGCCGCTGCGTTGCAGGGTGAAGTGAGCCGGCGGCTTGCGTTGGCGAAACGCAAGGAAGCGGTCATTTTTATTCATGGCTATAACAATAGTTTCGACGATGCCGCGAAAGCCACCGGCAAGATATGCAATACCCTATCTGCAGAGTTCGTGTGCGTGTTGCTTTCGTGGCCAGCCGGCGGATCCGGCGGCGCCTTCTACGGTTACAATATCGATCGTGAATCTGGCGAGTTCGCCGTATCGGATATGAAAAAGGCTATCCGCATCATTTCCGGGACCAGCGGTGTCAAACGTCTCCACCTCATCGCGCACAGTCGCGGCGCAGACGTTCTCTTATCCGCCCTGCAGCAACTTGGAATGGAAGCATACACTTCCCGGTCTTCCCCGACCGAGCGCTACAAACTCAGCAACGTGGTTCTATTTGCTCCTGACATCGATCTGGATGTTGCCACCACGAAATTGTTCGGCTTCGTGTCTGATCCCGATACGCTTTTCGGTGCAAAAGCAACCCCCTACGGCCTCTTGCCACCCATAGGCTCGCTGCATCTGACAGTATATTCATCCCCCAATGACAAGGCGCTAGCCCTTTCAAGCGGGTTGTTCGGAAGCGTTGTTCGACTCGGGCGTTTAACCCGCGTCAGCTCTGAGGAGGCGGACTTGAATGCGCTGTGGAATAATTCACAGCTATCGGGTATCGCAGACTTTATCGAATACCGGGGAAGTGCGGGCTTTGCGGGTCATAGTTACTTCTTGTCTGACACGGCAATTCAAAAGGACCTGGTTGCTTTATTAAGGGGTCGTCTCAAGGCGGGTGATCCCGGCCGGCCACTCGTCGAGATCAAACGTCCATTTTGGGAAGTCCTCAGCCGCGATACTAACAGGTCTCACTGAAAAAATAGTTCTGCATTTGGCGAGAACCCCGTTGTGGTTCACACAATTCTGCGGGTAGGCCGAGCCCGCAGCAGGAACGCGAGACACGGCGACAATGAGGCTACCCACCAGACGGAGGTGTGTGGCGGACAGGCCGCTGCCGCCTTCGTGAGATATCCGAAAACTTGCCTGAAGATCAGTGGCACGACTATTTTCGTCCTGCAGATCACCTAGAACTGAGGGCGGGACATGCGCCGCGGCGATAACGCGCAGCGGACATTCCAACGTTGCCGCCACATTAGTATCATCTAATTTTATGGCAATACCCACGGACATCATCATCTTGCGCGGAACCAAAGTACCCTCGCATCCATGGGTGCAGGGTCCGACATCAATAGGGGTGACATCGTATCCTGGTCCCTGTGCGAATGCTTACCGATCTCCAAGAAAACCATCCGGAAAGTGACTCTCGAGCAGCAACCGGGCCGCCTAACCGGCCATTTTCAGAAAAAGCCAGTCCAAATAGCGTCGTGAAGACGTACGTACCCCCTGGCCAGGCAGGAGAGTGTCGTCATTTAGTTGGACACCATAGTAAGGCGCTTTGTCATCGCTAGTGACCTGGCGTCGGTCGTCGTTTGCCGCCAAGTGCATACGGGCAATCTCGTCAAGACCAAACTGCTCCGGTCCGGCAATCTCCACTGTGTCGTTGCTTGCCGCACCTAGCGCCAATTCCGCCAATATATCGCTGACATCAGCCGCGGATATGGGCTGTATCGAGGCTGATGGAAGCCGGAATCCACCGCCATTTGCACCCATGTCAATCACACCGCCTATGAACTCGAAAAACTGCGTAGAATGGAGAATAGTATATGGTTTTCGCGACGCTCGGATGAGATTCTCCTGAACCATCTTTGCGCGAAAATAGTCACTCTCGACCAGGCGAGGCGTTCCCACCACGGAAAGCGCCAAATAGTGTCCCACGCCTGCATCAGCGGAAGCAGCAAGAAGATTCCTGGTGGAGGTTCTAAAAAAAGCCAAGGCAGAATCATCGCCAAACGACGCGGCATTGGTAACGTCGATGACAACGTCCGCTCCAGCCACAGCGGCTTCAAGGCCTTCGCCCGTGACACTATCAACGCCGAAAGAAGGAGATGCAGGGATCACCTCGATACCTCTTTGTTGAAGGTTCATAACGAGCGGCGCGCCGATAAGTCCGCTCGCACCCACAACCGTTATTTTCATCAACTTGCTGCCTTTTCGATGCGTCCAGCTTTTAACGTGGCCGAAGCCAGCGAAGGCTCCGACCATTGCTGCCGGCGACCGATACCGTGAGCAGAATGAGGCCGCATTGGATCTTCGCCGTACGGAATATTAGTTCACCGGCATGACGACCGGAGCATCCTTGTTCTTCAGCAGCACAACGATAAATTTCGCCGGTTTGGACGTGCTCGCGTTGCGACTGACCAGGTGAATGTCGGAAGGGCCTTCATAGTAAGTCTCCCCTGGCGACAAGGTGACTTCTTTTTCACCTTTCACCTGCATCACAATGGAGCCTTCCAGAACGTAGACGAATGCATTTGCGTCGTGCTTGTGAATAGGGTCTGAACCTCCCGGCCCATACTCGACCGATATCATTAGCCCTTCCTTGCCAGGATAATTTGGAAGATCCTTTTGCATGAGCGATGTGACCTTTGCACCATTTTCAGCCGCAATGACGGGCAAGGTGCCAATTAGAGAAGCGGTCGCGGAGACAAAAAGCGTTAAGAGAACTGCTTTCATCGTCGAAATCCTTTTGGTTTGTTGAATTGTTTGCATAAATGCGTTTCGAGCTCGAACAACCCGTTGTTCGATGCCTGGGCTTACTTCGGCTGCCGGGACTGTCGGAACCATTCCTCAAAGCCGATCTTGCCGAGGCGTGCACCTTCGCCAGGCACCAGCGACTGGTCATTCAGTTTAGTGCCGAAATAACGAGCATCAACATCAGCGACGACGGTCCGCGGGTCATTGCTTACTTTCAGATACCGCGCAACGATATCGTTCATGGGAGCGCGCTCGGGACCCGCAATCTCGATCGTGCCATTGAGCGGCATGCCGAGGGCAACGTCGGCCATGGCATCGGCAACGTCGTCCGATGCGATAGGCTGGAAAGATGCAGGAGAGAGCCGCGCGACGGTACCGACAGTAGCTTCATCGGCAATGCCCTTCAAGAATTCGAAGAACTGCGTGGAATGGACGATTGTGTAGGGGATCGGCGAAGCCTTGATGAGTTTTTCCTGGACAAGTTTGGCCCTCATATAGCCGCTTTCCGGCAGCCTTTCCGTCCCCACAATGGACAGGGCAATATGATGCTTGACTCCGGCCTTTGCTTCGGCCGCCAGCAGATTACGTCCAGCCGTTTCGAAGAATTCCAGAACCGCTTTGTCTTCAAAAGAAGGCGAGTTGGCGAGATCAAGCACGACGTCGCAACCTGTCAGCGCTTCAGCAAGACCTTCGCCCGTGATCGTATTTACCCCGGAATTTGGTGAGGCAGCCAGAACGTCGTGTCCCTTAACCCGCAACCGCGCAACAGTCTTTGAACCGATAAGGCCGGTCCCGCCGATCACAACAATTTTCATAACGGATGTCCCTCATAAAATGAAAGTTTCGGGAATTTGAACGCTTCGAACAATGCCGGGAGAGACAGATCCATTCTATCGTGCAAGGAGCGTAAAGTTCTAATCGCCGGGTTTAGTCGACCCATCCTCAAGTCTAGGGACGGATGACACGAGTGTTGCCGCCGGGCGCAAAAAACTTGACGTATCTTCCGCGGTGCTTGGATTCTAGCGAAAACCGTTGCCCATCGAGTTAGGCGGTGGATTCTTCCGTTTCAGGCATGGCAAATAGTGATACCGGCACTTCGGTTTCTCTGCGGTGTTCCTTTAGAGCGGCGACTCTCGCCATGCGTGGAGCATGTAAAATCGGCATTTTCGGTTTCGCCATATGAGCGAGCATCGCTCGCATGCATGTAGATACAAAAGGCGCAGCCATTGATCTGCGAGGCACGTAATTTGCGAGCTCGCCAAGACTGGGCTCCAGTCCGCCTTCCAAAATGGCCAGGCTATTGTGCAAAAGACAAGTTGCGACCCGGAAAGGCGGGAAATAGATATAGTTCTAACCGTTGGCGGGACGCTGATACTCTCTTAGGTGGGAGGCCGACGAGCGAGTCAAGCTGGATCATAAGTGAACCGTTGCATCTCAGCTGATCCATTCAGTCGCTGACCTCCAGCGCGTGTTGCCGCGACCGTGGCGACAGAACCTATACCGAGGTATGGCTCGAACTACCTCTTGACCCGATAGATCGCAAACTCGGCTCGACATAGCGTCGTAGATGCCGCGTCTAAGGCGGCGGTGAGAAGGAGAGCTAACATGGATTTAGAACTTACCCCACACCCTACCCGAGTGGGTACCGACGACTTGGTCCCGTCACGTTACGCGCTGCAAATCGGCGAGATTGATGTTCTCGTGGTCAGCGACGGTGTGCTAACGCTGCCAGGCGCGATGTTGGGCCACAACGCCGAGCCGGCTGTGCGGGCGGCCTGGCTGAATTACAATTTCCTGCCCCCGGACACGCTCGATTGGGGGCTGAACGTGGTCGTGGTACGTAGCGGCGGCCGGACGATACTCATCGATGCTGGGCTGGGGGACGACCCGAACTTAAACTTGCCGCGAGCCGGGCAGTTGGCGCATAGACTGGAGGCCGCCGGCATTCATCTTGCGTCCGTCACCGACGTGGTGCTTACCCATATGCACATGGACCATATTGGCATGCTGCTCGTCGACGGGGTGAAGGACCAGCTGCGTCCGGACCTGCGGATCCATGTCGCGGCCGCCGAGGTCAAGTTCTGGACGCACCCTGATTTCTCCCACGTCTCCATGCCGCAGGGGTTCCCGGACGCGCTGCGGGCGGCCGCCAAACGGTTCGCGGAAGAGTACCGCAGCAATCTGCAGACGTTTGAGGAGGAGTACGAGGTTGCACCGGGGGTGGTCGTCACCCGAACCGGCGGCCACACCCCTGGGCACAGCGTGGTGCGCCTCGCGTCCGGCGGCGACCGGCTGATGTTCGCCGGTGACGCCGTGTTCGCGGTCGGGTTCGAGCACCCCGACTGGTTCAACGGCTTCGAACATGACCCCGAGGAAGCGGCGCGCGTTCGGGTCCGTCTCTTGCGGGAGCTGGCGGCGAGCGGCGAACTGTTGGTGGCCACTCACCTGCCGTTCCCATCCGTCGGTCATGTGGCGGTCGACGGCGACGCCTTTCGTTGGGTACCACTATTCTGGGACTACTGACCTCTTAGCTGGGTTAGGGCCGCACTAGGGCGCGTATTCACAACGTTGATCACCCCACGCCCTAGTGCCAAAGATATCAAAAACCCCAGCGATTGTGACACTGCATTCGATGGTCTGGACATGTGGCATGGCCGCGAACCGCGAAGATCGTTTTACTGTTTCCATGAAACAATGAACGATCCAGACGACCGTAAGCGTTGTAGGTCGATCGCTGCCTCGTACGACACCGCCCGTCACCGGCTTAGGTTCGGCTTCTCCATTGCCCTGTTCGATAGTGCTGCATTTGCTCACGGCAGCAAGTGGCCCTTGCGGCGACGCAACAGCCCCTAGTTCGCGCCTTGCCGTATAGGTAACGACCCGGGCGCGTCGATAGCTTACCACCTGCTTGAAGGTGGCGCGGCCACCACTTCTCCGCGCAATGTATGGATTTCCATAAGTTGCGGCTATGCCGCGGTGGGACTAGGCTGGCGGCATGGTTTCGCCAGCCGAAGAATGACTGCTAACAAAACGCTGGCGATCCTCTGGCTTACTTGTCCGGCAGGAGCAACGAATGATGAGCGTCTGGTCGCACCGTCCCCATTTCTTGCACTTGGGACTCTTTTTCGCCGCCTATGTCCTGGGCTGCGGATTTGCCCAGTCACTTGCGATCGTACCCGGCACGGGTATCTCCATTTGGCCGCCCGGCGGGCTTTTTATCGCCACGCTCATCCTAACCCCCAAGAGCAGCTGGCCGCCGTGGGTGCTGGCGGGCTGTCTGGCCGAATTGTTCAGCAATGTCTTGTGGTTCCACAGTCCGCTGCCAGCGGCGTTGCTGATCTATGCTGGCAACGCTCTTGGAGCGGCGGTTGGCGCCTGGCTCGTCAACCGGGTCTGCAGGCATCCTGTTCGGCTCGAAACGCTGGAGGAGGTCCTCGCTTTCGTCGTATTGGCCGCCGGAATCGCGCCTGTCGTGAGCGCCACGGTGGGAAGCGCGACCCTTGCATGGTTTGGCATGCAATCGCAAACTTTCACATCTGCATGGCCGCTGTGGTGGATCGGAGACGCCACCGGAGTCCTTATCGTGGCGCCACTGGCTCTGGTAGCCCTGCAAAACTGGCGCGGCGACGTCCAGCTTTCGGCGGCGCGATGGATGGAAGCCTGCGTCGTGGGGCTGATATTCCTTGGTGTCGCCGCCCTTTCATTGAGCGGTTTCCTGCCTTTCGCCTACATCATCATGCCGCCTCTTCTTTGGGCCGCGGTTCGCTTTGAGTTCAAGGGCGCCGCCGTCGCATTGATCCTGCTTGCTCTGATCACAGCGGTATTCACGATATCCGGCTCCAGCGAATTTGCCGGCGATCCGGAATCCCAAAGGCAGCGGAACATGATGCTGCAGCTGTTTCTGGCTATCTCGGCGTTTTCGGCGCTCATCGTGGCCACCCTGTCCCGGCAGCACCAATTGGCACTGCTCACGGTGCGCAAAAGCGAGCGCCAACTTCAGCAGCTGATTGACGCGGTTCCCACCCTCATATGGTGTACGACCCCGGAAGGAATACCATGCTACCTCAACAAGCGGGTCACCGATGTCACCGGCGTCACCCTCAAGGACTTGATCGCGCCCGACGGCTCGCGATCCCTATCCGTCGTCCATCCGGATGACCGTGTGGCGATGGAGGCTGCTTTCGCACGTGCATTTGAGACCGGCGCCTCCTTCCAGTGGAGGTATCGTCAGCGCCGGGCCAATGGCCCTCATCGGTGGGTGGAGAGCCGCGCAGAGCCGCTTCGCGACGAGTCCGGTGCGATCGTCCAGTGGTATGGCGTCTCTGTCGACATCGAAGACATGATGAGGGCGCAAGAGGCACTGCGCTACCGGGAGCATGAACTCTCCCAGCTCGTGGATATGGTGCCGAGCCACGTTTGGCGCCTCAGACCCGACGGCGAGCCGACCTTCTTCAACAGGCGCATGGTCGACTTCCTCGGCCTGGATGTAGCGGATGCCGACAAACCGGATGTGAGCCGACTGGAGGCGGTCATTAAGGCCATCGTCCATCCCGATGACGCATGTCAGTTCAGGGACGCGCTCAGCCATTGCCTCCTCACCGGCGAGAATTTCGCCATGCGCTATCGACTGCGCCGTGCCGACGGTATTTATCGCTGGATGTCGAGCCGTGCAGAACCGATGCGGGATCAGGCCGGAAGCATCATCCAGTGGTATGGCATATGTCATGACATTGATGATCAGATGCGAACTGAGGAGGCTCTTCGTCAGAGCGAACAACGGCTTCAGCAGATGATTGACGCCGTGCCGGTGCGGATCTGGAGTGCAACGCCTACCGGCGGACCAATGTATTTCAACAAGCGATACCAGGACCACTTCCGTTCCGTCATCGCAAATTTCGAAACCCTCGAGGAGCCTCGAATCGGAAATCTGCTCTCTGAGCTGGTTCATCCCGAAGATGTGGCCGACGTGCAAGTCACGTTGAAAAATTGCTTCGATACCGGCGGTGGCTCCACGATGCGATTTCGCTGGCGTGAAAAGGAGGGGGGCTATCGCTGGGCGGAATGCAGGGTCGAACCTTGGCGTGATGAGAGTGGAGCCATAATGCAATGGTATGGCGTTTCTCTCGACATCGACGAAGAGGTGCGCGCGCAGGAGGCACTGCGTGACCGGGAGCGCGAGCTCTCGCAACTCGTGGATATGGTGCCGGTTCATATCAGGCGGCTGACACCCGAGGGCGAGCCGATCTTCTTCAACAAGCGCCTGAGAGATTTTCTTGGATTGGATGTTGGTGATATGGACAAGCCCGGCACAAGCCGGCTCGCGGCAATCATACAGACCCTTGTCCATCCCGATGACGCAACCAGGCTGCTCGAGAGCGCCCGCCATTCCTTCGCCACCGGCGAGCCCTTTTCCATGAAGTACCGCATGCGTCGTGCGGACGGAGAGTATCGATGGGTCGATGGCCGCGGGGAGCCGCTGCGTGATCAGGACGGGGCGATTGCGCAATGGTACGTAATCTCCGTCGATGTCGACGACGAAATGCGCGCACAGGAAGCGCTGCGCGAGAGCGAACGTTCGCTCTGGCAGCTTGTCGAAACGCTCCCTGCGATGATCGATTGCGCCGCTCCGGATGGGGAGCCGGTCTACCGCAATCCTCAGCTGCGCGATTTCCTCGGATACCAGCTCGAAGAACTCGACGGAAAGGGAAAATCACGATTGGACGGCACACTCGATGCCGGCGTTCATCCAGACGAGGTTGCCAGCGTCAAGGAAAACTATGCCCATTCGTTGGCCACCGGCGAACCATTTGCATGCAGGCACCGACTACGACGGTTCGATGGCGAGTATCGCTGGGTCGAAACGCGCGCCGCGCCGATGCGCAACGCCGAAGGTACCATCGTGCAGTGGAATGTCATTTGTCTCGATATCGATGGCGAGGTGCGGGCAGAGGAAAAATTGCGTCTGTCGCAAGAGAGCCTCGCGCGGGCAAGCCAGACAGCCAGCCTTTCCGAGCTTTCGGCTTCCATCGCGCACGAGGTGAACCAGCCCCTGGCGGCCGTGATGGCGAATTCGCACGCCTGCCAGCGCTGGCTCATGGCTGCACCCCCGAACATCGAGCGAGCCCAGAAGACGGTGGAGCGCATTATCCGGGATGCGAGTTCGGCGGCCGATGTCGTCAGCCGCATCCGCGCGCTGTTCAAGCAATCCGTTGACACGAGGGTCCACGCGGCGTTTGCCGGCGTCGTCGGCGAAGCGCGCAACCTCATGGCCGGCGAGGCGGCGCGACGGCGCGTCCGGATGGATATCAAAATCGATGGCGATCTTCCTCATGTCACGATCGATCGAGTGCAGGTCCAGCAGGTTCTGGTCAATCTCATTCGCAACGGCATGGAGGCGATGGACTCTATTGCGGACGATAGAGTCCTTGGAATGCGCGCGCGCCATATCGGGGATGTCATACAGACCGAAATCAGCGACTGCGGGCCGGGTATCGAATTTCCCGAGAGAATGTTCGAGCCGTTCTTCACGACAAAAGAAGACGGCCTGGGCATGGGATTGGCAATCTGCCGCTCAATCGTCGAGTTGCACGGTGGGCGATTGTGGGCGGACAAGAACGAACCGCACGGTGCAACGTTTATCTTTACCTTGCCGATTGAAGAGAAGGCGGCGTCATGACGACCGACGATCATGTTGTCTTCATCGTTGATGATGATGAACGCATTCGGGAGGCGCTCAGCGAGTTGCTGGACTCGTATGGCATGCGCGCTATCGCCTTCGGATCGGCTGGTGACTATGTGAGCGCGGAAAAACCGGATCTCCCCGCCTGCCTCGTCCTGGACATCGAACTGCCTGATATCAACGGGCTCGATCTCCAGAGACAGATCGGGGACAGCGATCATCCGCCGATCGTCTTTATTACAGGGCATGGGGACATCCCATCCTCGGTGCGGGCGATCAAGCACGGCGCCGTGGACTTCCTGACCAAGCCTTTTAGTGACGCCGACCTCATGGCAGCGGTACATGCCGCGATCACACAGGATCGGGAAAACAGATCGGAACGCGCTGAACTCGGCATACTGAAACGCCGGTATGTCGAACTAACACCACGTGAACGCGAGGTTTTGCCGCTCGTGGTGAGCGGTCTTCTCAACAAGCAGGCAGCGGTCGAGTTGGGGATCAGTGAAGTCACGCTGCAAATCCACAGACGCAATGTGATGCAGAAGATGGCGGCGGCATCGCTCGCCGACCTCGTGCGCATCGCTGAAAAATTGGAAATACCGATAACCCACTCGCGCCGGGTGGGAGGGAATGAACATGAATAAGAACAAACATGTTGTGGCAATTGTTGATGACGACCCAAGACTGCTGGAATCCGTCGGTGACCTTCTGGAATCGGCGGGCTATGTGGCCCGCAGCTTCTCTTCGGCGGGATCGCTGCTTGTCAACGGACTTTCGGACCTGGACGTGCTCATTACCGATATCGGGATGCCCGGCATGGACGGCTTCGAACTTCGTGACGTGGTGAAGAAGTCCCGCCCGGAACTGCCGGTATTTCTGATCACGGGCCGACATGAGATAGCGGATCAGGGCCGGGCGCAGGGCATCTGCGGGTTTTTCCGCAAGCCCTTCGATGCGCAGGTGCTGCTCACGGCGATCGCCAATGCTTTACACAATACGAGAGATGGAGGGTGACATGAGAGTTGGACAGCGTCTGCTGCGGAGATCAGCGCCACGAACACCGCAACTGGAAGCGGCGCAGCCGCTCATCATTATTGTCGATGACGACGCCGCGGTGCGCGAGGCGCTGTCGGATTTGATCCTGTCGGCGGGTTTTCAGCCTGCCAGCTTTGCCTCAGCTCGCGAACTGTTTGACGCCGACATATTGGACAGCCCCGGTTGCTTGATCGTCGATGTGCGTATGCCGGGAGAGAGCGGTCTTCATCTGCAGCGTCATCTGTCCGAGAACGGCAATCCCAAGCCGATTATCTTCCTGACTGGGCATGGTGACATCCCGATGACGGTTCAGGCGATGAAGGCGGGCGCCGTGGATTTTCTAACCAAGCCGGTGCGGGACCAAACGCTGCTTGACGCCGTGACCACAGGGATTGCGATGGATGCCGAGCGACGGGCCGAAGTCGCGATCACCAAGCGCAATATCGAACGCCTTGAAAGGCTAACGCCGCGCGAACGCGAAGTTCTTCATGAGGTCGCACACGGACGCCTCAACAAGCAGATCGCCTTTGACTTCGGCATCAGTGAAGTCACCGTCAAGCTGCATCGCAGCAATGTCATGCACAAGATGGAGGTCAACTCCATTGGCGAGCTGATCCGGGCATGGGGAACGCTGCCCGTGTCGATGCGCGAACCCGGTGCGATTCAGGCACCCAGCTAGTATGCCAATGGAAGCGAGGGTGGCTCGGGCTCCGGTTTTGTCGACATTGTTGCAAAACGTCGGCAGCTCCGATGTAACTTGGTCCGAGATCGAGAAGAGGACATCGAGGCGGCGGGTTCCTCCACTCAGCCAGAAGGACGCTCATCGAGCTGAGCCGCCATAAATACGTTCGTTTATGTTCTGGAAGGCTCCATTGTGATGCAGGTGAAAGGTGAAAAGAAGTCACCTTGTCGCCAGGGGAGACTTACCGTGAAGGCCCTTCCGACATTCACTTGTTCAGTCGCAACGCGAGCGCGTCCAAACCGGCGAAATTTATCGTTGTGCTGCTGAAGAACAAGGATGCTCCGGTCGTCATGCCGGTGAAGTAATATTCCGTACGGACGGCACGACCAGCGGAGCCGTGGTCCCGGCGCGAACCAGAGGTAAAGAGCTATTCGCGATCAGCCGCGACGGCTTGCCCGTGGACCATGATACCGAGACCATTAGAGGGGTTGCCTACGCGATGTTTGCTGTCCAGTCCGGCGTCTATCGGCTGGTCTATGGCGGACGCCAAATCAGCGATGCAAGTTCTATCAGATGATTCCGGCCGTGCGGCGAGGTCCGGCGCCGTATCGCCGCCGGCCGACTAGCGTCGCAACGAGCCGGTCGGAGCCGATGATCGCTCCCCGTATTCACACTCCAGTTTCAGGTCGAACGGTGTTCGGAGGTATACTGCGAGACCCGTGCGCCATACGAGTATCGCCCGGGCCTCGGGTCGCCACGGGTGTGGCGGCTCTGCAGAAGCGAGGATTGGCGCTCGAGGATGGAGCCAGTTCTCGAACCGACCAAAGGAAAGGCGTTCTTTGGCGGCCGCCCGTGTTTTAGCGCGTCGTCACTTAATCGCAAGATAGCACAATTAATGGGTGCGGCCGGAACGCAGCTATCAAAGGCGGTCGCTGGAATTGCCCGCGCAACTCAATCGCGATCTCACCGCTTATGCCGAGGTGCTGGCCGCGAGACCGGGCAGCCAGTCGCGACCCCGTTCGCCTGACCGTGCCTATGCTGGAGCATCCATCGCGACTGATCGGGGATTCGCCAAGGCTCGCCGCACCTCGATCTAAATTGAAGCTGGCGCTCTCCACCTTGTCATCACGGATAATCCCGGGTCGTTGCTTGCAGATGAAGATGATGACAACCGCGCCGTTCAGGGGACGGGACCCAAGGTCGGGGTGGCGCGGGGTTTCCGCGATGCTTTGGCCACATGCCCTTCGGATGCATCGATCCCTGATATACGTTTGATCTACACCTCCTAGACCACGGTATGATTTACGTCTCCATTGCGAATGGAGATAACGAACCAAATCAGAACCGGAACAGTCATGAGGAGACGTTCATGAGTAGGGACAATACCTCACACCCCGATAGACCGAAACGAATGGCCGGCGTTATGGAGGCGACCATGGACGTATATGAGGCAGTCACAAGCCGCCGGGCGGTGCGAGGATTCAAAAACGATCCTGTGTCGAGGGTGGTGCTTGAGCGCGTGCTGTCCGCCGCAGCTTGGTCGCCGTCCGGATCGAACATCCAGCCGTGGAACACTTACGTGCTGACTGGGCCGCCGCTTGTCGAGCTCAAGACGTCCGCTATCGAGCGTGTGGCCCACGGCGACCATTGGGACGAGCGGCAGTACCAGATGTACCCGCCGGTGCTGAAATCCCCGTACGGGGAGCGCCGATCTGCCTTCGGCAAGGAGCGCTACAGCGCGCTTGGCATAGCGCGCGAGGACTGGGAGGCCCGCCAGCGGGCAGCCATCGCCAACTGGAACTGTTTTGGCGCGCCCGCCGCTCTGTTTTGCTACATCGACCGCGACCTGGGCTGGCCGCAATGGGCTGACGTCGGCATGTATCTTCAGACCGTCATGCTGCTGCTCCGCGCCGAAGGATTGCACAGTTGCCCCCAGATGGCATGGTCGCAGGTTCGCGAGACGGTCGCGGAGGTCCTATCACCCCCGGACGGGCTCATCCTCTTCTGCGGAATGTCGATCGGGTACGAGGATCTCACCGTAAGTTCCGCCCGTACAGGCCGCGCCCCGCTCCACGAGACGGTCACGTTCGTCGGCGGTTAGTTACTTGGGCTGAAAAGGAAAAGAGACCCCTTCTATGGATCTTGCGCTCATGCGTGACATTGGAGAACGCCATGACCACACATAAAGTAGGCTATTTCATCGGCAGCCTCGCCAAGGCCTCGATCAATCGCAAGCTCGCCAAGGCGTTGGTGCGGTTTGCCCCGCCCGAACTTGAAATGTCGGAGATATCCTTCAAGGACCTGCCGCTCTACAGCTACGACTACGATGCCGACTACCCGCCGGCTGGCAAGGCATTCAAGGCGGCAATCGCGGCCGTCGACGCCGTGCTGTTCGTCACGCCCGAATATAATCGATCCATACCTGGCGGGCTGAAAAACGCAATCGACTGGGCTAGCCGCCCCTACGGCACCAACTCGTTCACACGCAAGCCGTCAGCTGTGATCGGCACCTCGCCGGGCGCTATAGGCACAGCAGTCGCCCAGCAGAATTTGCGCAGCGTGCTTAGCTTCTGCAACTCTCCCCAAATGAATGCCCCGGAAGCCTACATCCAGTTCACACCAGGGCTGATCACCGATGACGGTGAGGTCATGAATGACACCACCGCTGATTTCCTTCGCACTTTCATGCAGGACTTCCATGTCTTCATCGCAAGGGTTCGCTCAGTGC
Source organism: Pararhizobium sp. LjRoot255 (assembly GCF_964252905.1). Taxonomy (NCBI): domain Bacteria; kingdom Pseudomonadati; phylum Pseudomonadota; class Alphaproteobacteria; order Hyphomicrobiales; family Rhizobiaceae; genus Pararhizobium; species Pararhizobium sp. LjRoot255. The sequence goes on along the minus strand of NZ_CAXUPQ020000002.1, from coordinate 608,874 downwards.
TGCCGAAAGATGCCTAGCAGGCTTTGAAAAAGGCCCTGGCGTGAAGACTTTGGTCGTGATTCACTGGCATTTGTCGGGCGAAATGAGAAACTGACCCCGCATTGCCTCAAGCAAAATGTTACCGATAGTGTGGATGCTCCGACTGGGGTGGCCATGGTGCGCTGTCCCCGGTTCGGAGGGTGGATGGCGAGGCGGATCAGTATGGCGACACGATCGGAGCTGGTGGTAGCAATCGTCGAACGGTATCGCTTGGGAAGCCGCAGCGACAAGCACCGCATCCTGGATGAGTTCGTGGCAGTGACCGGCTATCATCGCAAGCATGCGATCCGGGTTCTGGCGACTCGTGAGAAGAGGCCATCTGGCAATAAGGGCAACAGCCTTCGTTACGACAGCAATGTGCGCGAGGCGCTCATCGTGTTGTGGGAGACCTCGGAGCGGCTGTGTTCCAAACGCCTCAAACCGTTGATACCCGTATTGTTACCTGCGCTTGAGCGGCATGGCCGGCTCGAGCTCGATGACGCGCTGCGCTCCAAGTTGATGACAGTAAGCCCGGCAACGATGGATCGGCTTTTGACGGAGGTCCGTATGGTCGCGCGCGGCGGTCAGCGGCGTCGGGCCGGGATGAGTTCGGCTGTCCGCCGATCGGTTCCGGTCCGCACCTTTGGGGATTGGAATGATCCGCCGCCTGGCTTCGTCGAGGTCGATTTTGTGGCGCATTCCGGCACGTCTTCGTCCGGCAGCTTTGTGCAGACGATGGTGCTGACTGATATCGCCACAGGCTGGACGGAATGTGTTCCAGTCCGCACGCGTGACAGCGGCAATGTGATCGTGGCGATCAAACAGGCTCGCTCGCTGTTTCCCTTTCAGCTGCTAGGTGTCGACTTCGACAACGACAGCGCGTTCATGAACGCGTTCGTCGTCTCGTGGTGCCGCAGCGAGGAATTGGAAGTGACGCGCTCTCGCGCTTATCGAAAGAACGATCAAGCGCATGTGGAGCAAAAGAACGGTGCTATCGTGCGTCGCCTGGTCGGATACGGCCGGTTCGTCGGCGCGGAGGCGACGGCTGCCCTTGGCCGACTTTATGCAGTGGTGCGGCTTTACGGCAATCTGTTCCAGCCGTCATTCAAGCTGCAGGAGAAGACGCGGATCGGCGCGCGTGTGATCAAGCGCTATCATCCGCCGGTTCCACCCGTGGCCCGCGTCCTTGCGCATCTGGATGTGACTGAGCTCGATAAGGAGCGGCTACGGGCAATGATGGAAAAAGCCGATCCTGTGCTGCTGTTTGCCGGGATCCGTGCCGCCCAGGAAGAGCTTGGACGGCGGATCGATCGTCGTGGCCTGCATCCGAAGCTTGAGGAGCCAATTGTTGTCGACCTCCAGCGCTTCGCTGCGAACCTGAAGACAGCCTGGAAGAATGGTGAGACACGACCAACGCATCGGCGGCCGTATAGAAGGACCAAACCATGGCCAAAGAGGCCAAGCATGTACGAGCCCTTCGAGGCACAGATCAAGGCGTGGCTGAAGGAAGAGCCCACTCTCCCGGCGGCAGGCGTGCTGCAACGCTTGACAGAGATCGATCCGGTCCGCTTCACGGAAAAGAACATCAGAATGGTGCAAAAGCTTGTGAAGGCCTGGCGCATGGAAATGGCTGGGCTGATCATCCTGGATGGTGATTGGATTAAGAGCTTGCCCTCTGCCGCCGCAGCGGCAGTTGATACGGGCACGTCGGCGTCGGCAGTGCTCGGTAACATTCCTCGGTGAGGCAATAGGAGGGGTCAATTCCTCGCTTCGCTTGACAGCATTGTCGAGAATCGGTCCCGGGACGCGCCGTGACGTTCACGTTCTGTGCGCGCCGGATCGCATAATATCTCCTCGGGAACCGAAGGTTTTGCGTTTTCAGGCGCTGACAACTTTGAACTTAGCGGCTTTTAGAAGCGGCTACTGCTTCTGCCTGAATAATGCACATCTCGCCGACCTCAGGGTCAGCGCCCAGATGACGAGCAATAGAAGACGTCAGGCAAGATAGGCCTTGTGCAGGATGTCGGGATTTTGCCGCAGTATTTCCGGCGCCCCACTGAAAGAAAACCGGCCGCGCGACAACACATGCGCGTCGTGTGCCTCGTTCAGCGCGAGGGCAGTGAATTGCTCGATCAACAGGATGCCGGTTCCCTGGGCGGCGAGACGGGACAGAACAGCCATCAGCCGTTTGACGATCAGGGGCGCGAGCCCAAGCGACATCTCGTCTGCGAGGATGAATTTCGGCCGGGCAACAAGGCCTTGGCCCAATGCCAGCATCTGCTGCTGGCCGCCGGACATGGAGCCGGCACATTGCTTCTTGCGCTCCGCCAGTTCTGGGAAAATGGCATAGACCTCGTCCACGGCCTTTGTTGCATCGGCCGCCGATTGCTGGAATCCGGCCGCCTGCAGGTTGTCCTCCACATTGAGGCCTGAGAGCACGCGATGGCCTTCCGGGACCGCGGCAATGCCGGCGGCACGCACAACCTCCGGCGATTGCCCCGAAACCACGCGTCCATCGACCGTCACCGTACCCGAGGCGACCGGCAGAGCGCCGGCAATCGCCAGCACCAGCGAACTCTTGCCCGCGCCATTGGGGCCGAGCAGTGCAGTGATGCGACCGCTCTGCAAAGTGAAGCTCAGGTCATCGATGACCCGCTTGCCGCCGCGCTCGACCGACAGTTTGCTGACCGTAAACGTACTCATGCAGCCATCTCCTCCATGCCCAGATAGACTGCGCGGACTTTTGGATCCCTCAGCACTGTGGCGGTTGCGCCAACGGCAATCAGCGATCCGAAATCAAGAACCATTGTGTCCTGGCAGACCGCCTGGATGAGATCAACATCGTGGTCGATCAGCAGCGTCGTTGCGCCATTGAAGGCCCTGATGGCGCTGATGATCTGGCGAAGCCTGTCAACCTCGCCCTGTGAAAACCCGGCGCCGGGTTCATCGAGGAGGATCAGCCTCGGTTTGCCGACGATACAGCGTGCGATCTCGACCATCCGGCGCTCGAAGGCGTTGAGCCCTGCGGCATTCAGGTGACGAACGGCAGAAAGGCCCACGAACTCCAGAGCGGCCATCAGCGCATGTTCGCGCTCGTTCCCCGACATGGCGAGCGGGTCGAGTACGACTCGAACATTGTCCTCGACCGACAGTTCATCGACCACCTGTTCCTTCTGGAAGGAACGGCGCAGCCCCCAGCGTGCCCGCTGATGCGGCACGAGGCGAAGAATGTCCGTGCCGTCCATGGTGATCCGGCCGGATCGGGGCGTGACGAAGCCCGACAGGACATTGAGGAAGGTGGTCTTACCGGCGCCGTTCGGGCCGATGATACCGAAGACCGGCTTGTCGAGGGTGACGGTCAGGCAGCTGAGCGCGGTGACACCGCCGAAGGTGACGGTGACGTCGTCGATCGAGATCATCGTTTCTCCCCCCGTGCGTTCAAAACACTGACCGCCTCGGTCAACTGACCGGCGAGGCCTTTCGGCGCGGTGATCAGGGCGTGGATCAGGGCGAGGCCGAAGATTACATAGGCGGTATCGCCATTTATACCGAGGTCGTTGAGGTAAGCCGGAACCAGCCGGTAGAGCAGGGCGGCAATCACCGCGCCATACCAGTGCCAGGCACCGCCAACGATGGTCAGCGCGAATATCATCACCGATTCCGCAGGCGGAAAGGAGCGGGCGTCGAGAAGCTGCAGGTTGCCCGCCAGAAGAGCGCCTGCCACTCCGGCAAGAAAGCCGGACAGGGCGAAACCCCAGACCTTGTAGAGGGTAACGTCAACCCCAGCTGCCATGGCAGAGGCCTCGCTCGTGCGGATCAGGGCCCAGCCACGGCCCGCACGGCTGTGCTCATGCCAATCGATCAGCAGGAAACCAAGCGCTACCACCAGCATACAATAGCCGAAATAAGCACTGTCCGTCTGGGCGAGATAGGGGCGCGGCATGTAGGTGACGGCCTGGACGGCAAAGCCGGTGAGCCCGCCGCCGCCGTTGGGAAACTGCAAGACGTTGATCAGGATGCCGAAACCGCCAGCGGCCATCAGCGTGATCAGAGCCAGATAGAGGCCGCGCATGCGTAGCGCCGGGTAGGCGAGCACCATGCCTATCATCCCGGCAAACACGCCGCCAGCAAGGAGGTTTAGTTCGAACGGCAGACCGAGGCCATGAGCAAAGCGCAGGGCGATCCAGCCGCCGCAGCCCATCAGCGCCACCTGCGCAAGGGATACCAGCCCAAGCCGGCGATACAGCAACGCGATGCTGGCGGCGGTCAGCGTATAGATTGCAGTGCCGGTCAACACCTTCACCCAGAGCGCATTGGCGGCGAGGGGCACGATAACGGCCATCGCAACGAAAAACATCTGCGGCGCGTATCTCTGCAATAGTGGTCTCAAGGCCGTGTGGGACATGGCGGTTTTTCCGGCGAGCGGTTCGATGACAGTTTGCATGGCGTCAATCCTGTCCGGCGAATGTCAGTTTGCGGCCGCGCTGCATCCACATCATCGCAATGATCGCGACAAGGAAGGGCGTTGCCACGCGGAAGGGCGCAAGGGGCTTGTAGAGGGTCATCAGGCTTTCGAGCATGCCGATGGCGAGCCCTGCGGCAAAGGTCGCGGTGATCGACGAAAGCCGGCCGATGATAGTCGTGGCGATGATCGGGATGACGAGAAAGGTCAGCACCGCCGGATCGAGCCGCACCAGGGTGGCAAACAACAGACCTGTGAAACCGGCAAGAACTCCGGATATGCCCCAGGCCAAAGTTTCGACGCGCCTGACCGGCGTTCCGAGGATGGCCGCGATTTCGCGATTGTCGGCAAGCGAACGCATCATCAGGCCGATGCGCGTGCGGGCGAGGAACAAGCCCATGCCGAGTGTCACGCCGATGCCGGCAGCCAGTGCGGTCAACCGCGTCGCGGTCACGCGCAGGCCGAAGATCGACAGCGATAGGCTGTCGGGTGTCAGCGACAGCTTGCGCGGCGTGACCATCCAGATCAGATTCATAACGCCCAGCAGGGCAAGTGCAAATCCCAGGGTCGCCACCGCCTTGACCACCGGTTCACGATGGGCAAGCCCCGGGGCGATCAGCCGGCCGAACGTCAGCGACAATACCAACGCGACGCCGATGCAGGCGAGCCAGGCAAGCGGCTCTGGCCATTTCCACTGCAACAGCTGCCAGGCGGTCATGGCACCTGCGGCGCCCATGGCGCCGTAGGCAAAATTTAGCACGCCCGTGGCGCGGTTGAGAAGCACCAGCCCGACGCCGCCGAGGGCATAAAGCGCCCCGACGGCTAGACCGGAGACCAGGAACAGGCCGAGAGCGTTCATCGCGCATCCAATCAGTTGGTGGTGATGCCGAGTTCTTTTTCCGCGGCGCGGATCGGGTCGAGATAGGCGCTGTCGACGTCGGCGCATTCGCTAATGACCTTGAAGCCATTGCCGGCAATCTGCACCATCATGTTGGCATGATTTGGCAGATGCCGATCCGCCTTGCCGACATAGTACGAGCCGCACAACAGGTCGGACGTTTCGTTCTTGATCTGCTGGATCGCCTCGGTCACCGCAGCCCGATCGATCTTGGCCGGATCGAGCTTCAGCAGGGCATCGACGAAGAAGCGAGCCGAGAGATAGCCGGACTGGCTGAAGGTGTCGCGCGGGTCTTCTTGCCGTGCGTACTTGTCCATGACCGCCCGCCAGTTGGTGGCGTCAGGTCCGGTACCGTCGATCGGCGTCAGTTCGATATTGACGTTCATCACGCCGTTCCAATAGGCGCCGAGCATGCCGGGCACGTCGGCATCATAGAGCGGGGTCGAGGAAATCCACTTGAAATTGTCGCGAAGGTTTTGCTCCTCGACGGATTTCAGATAGGCGGCGGCCATGCCCGCTGGCAGGTTGACGAGGACCGTGTCGGCGCCGCTGGCGACTGTTTCCAGCACGGATGCATTCATGTCGGCTGCGGCTGGGTCAAGCAGGATGCTCGTTCCCATGAGGCCCTTTGCCTGCATGTACTTTTCCGTCCAGCCGCAGGAGTAAGGGCCAACCGACGGAATTGTGAGACCGATGCACACGACATTCTTCGCGCCGAGACTGGCGACCGCCCATTGTGCGGCACCGACGCTGGAAGGCAGCGGCCCCTCGTTGGTGGAAACGATGTTCGAGGACTCGAAACACTCCGCCACGGCACAGGCCGAGGCCATGGCCATGACGCCTTCAGCGGCATAGAGTTTGGCGTTGACGCCCATTTCGACAAAGGACCCGTTGCCGACAAGAGCTACGACCTGTTCGTCCTTGACCAGTTTGGTCGCGACCTGGCTGGCGACTTCCGGATTCCACTGGTCATCCTCGACCAGATACTCGATCGGCCGGCCGTTGAGGCCGCCATTTTCATTGACGCAACTGAAATAGGCGCGCGCCGCGTCGGCTGAGGACGAGAAGTCGTCGGGTCCTGTCTGGCCGACCACGGCACCCACCTTGATCGGTTCGCCGGCCGCCTTCTGGCCATTGTTGAGCCCGCAGGCGGGTGCCGCGAAGGCTGAGCCGCCGCTGAAGATGATCGCGGCGGCGGATGCCGCAAGAAACAGAGTTGTCCTGGTCATGTGTTCTCCTCCCAAAGAAATGTTGCATGAAGGTAAAAAAGGGCGCCGCTCTCACTTATGCGGCGGCCTCCGTACCGAGAATGAAGCGGGATGCGCGCTCGCCGATCATGATGCAGGGCGCATTGGTGTTGCCCGATACGAGCGTCGGCATGATGGAGGCATCGGCGACCCGAAGGCCCTCGACACCGCGCACCTTCAGATCCTCTCCAACGACCGCCATCCGATCCTCGGCAGGGCCCATCCTGGCGGTTCCCGCCGGATGGAAAACGGTCTTGGAAATGCTCCGGATATAGTTGCGAAGGGCGATCGGATCTTTCTCGAGGCCAGGTTCCGGCAACACCCGCCGTTTGACAATGCGCGCCAGGGACGGAGCCTCGGTGATCCGGATTGCCCATTCGACGCCGCGCACAAGGGTTTCCAGATCCGCCGGATTGGAAAAGGAATTGGCGTGAAAGAGGGCGCTGTCCTTCGGATCGGCCGAGCGCAACTTGACAGTGCCGCGGGATTGGGGCCGCAGGAAGCAGGGGCCGATCGAAATCCCGTGGCCCGGCGCGGCTGCGCGTTCGCCAAAGCCGACAAAGCTCGGCAGCACATGGAACTGGACATCGGGCTGTCCGGTGCCGGCCGTATCGACGAAGCCTCCGGATTCGACCACGGTCGAGGTCAGCAGGCCCGTTTTGGTGAGCAGGTAGTTCAGCATGTGGCCAACGGCCCGGAGCCCCTTGTCCTGCCCGAACATGGAGATCGGATCCTTGACTTCGACCTGTACGGTGGCCTCGAGATGGTCCTGGTAGTTCTCGCCAACGCCGGGCAGATCGGACACGACGTCGATGCCATGGCTCTGCAGATGGGCGGCGGCGCCGATACCGGACAGTTGCAGGATCTTCGGCGTGGCGATGGCACCGGACGTCAGAACGATTTCGCTGCGGGCCTTGTACGTTGCTCCGGTCTCGGTCAGGACACCGACGGCCTTCTTGCCCTCGAAAAGCACCTTGTGAACGCGCGTACTGGTCAGGATCGTCAGGTTGGGACGCTTTTCGGCGTTGCGCAGGAAGGATTGCGCGGAACTCCGGCGCCGTCCGTTATGGGTCGTAGTTTGATAGAAGCCGACGCCCTCCTGGGCCTTGCCGTTGAAATCCTCGTTATAGGGGATTCCCGCTTCCTGAGCTGCGCGGATAAACGCCCAGGACAGGGGGTGGCCAAAGCGGCGGTCAGAAACCTTGAGCTCACCGTCTGCGCCATGGAATTCGTCGGAGAGACGCTGATTGCCCTCGACAGCCCGGAACGCCGGCAACACCTTGTCGTAGGACCAGTTGCGACACCCCATCTGGGCCCAGGTGTCATAATCTTCCCGCTGACCGCGAATGTAGATCATCGCATTGATCGAACTGCCGCCGCCGATGACATGGCCCTGCGGTACGACGTTTGGCTTGCCGTTCAGGCCCTTGTCAGGCTCCGAGACATAGAACTGGACGTCCTTGCCCTTTTCGATGACCTTGAAAAAGGTCGCCGGGATGTGGATGAACCTGTCGGCATCCCGCGTGCCGCTCTCTATGAGCAGCACCCTGTTGCCGGGGTTCTCGGAGAGACGTGCCGCGACGACGCAGCCGGACGAGCCGCCTCCCACGATAATGTAGTCAAATTCGTTCATGATAGGCTCCATCGCGGCTGCACGCATAAACAGCGCATGCCGGGTGTTTAACGTCAGCAGAAGACGGTCTGGATGGTGGTGAATTCCTTCAGTCCGTCGGCGCCGAATTCGACGCCGATACCGGACTGCTTTACCCCACCAAACGGGGCATTCGGCTGGATCGCACCATGCTTGTTGATCCAGACCGAGCCGCATTCGAGACGGCTCGCGACCTCTTTTGCCCTCGCGAGGTCCGTTCCCCAGACCGAGCCGCCGAGGCCGGCCGGATTGTCGTTGGCCTTCCTGATCGCTTCCTCGACATCGCCGTAGCGGATGATCGGCAGGGCCGGACCGAACTGTTCATGGTCGACAAGCTTGGCACCATGGTCGATGTCGGCTACCAGCGTCACTGGATAGAAGTAGCCGGGGCCGCCGTTGGGATTGCCGCCGGCCAGGATGCGGCCACCTTTGGCTTTCGCATCCTCGACAAAGGACGCGACGGTTTCATATTGCATCCTGTTCTGCACCGGGCCGAGCACCGAACTTTCGGCCATGCCGTCGCCAACCGGGATGTTGGCGGCGTAGGCGGCGAGATGCTCGCAGACGGCGTCGTAGATGCTGTCGTGGACGTAGAGGCGCTTTAGGCAGGCACAGGTTTGGCCGTTGTTGATGAAGGCGCCCCAGAAGAGGCCCTCGGCGATGGCCCTCGGATCGGCATCGGGCAGGACGATCCCGGCGTCGTTTCCGCCGAGTTCCAGGGTCAGACGTTTCAGCGTGTCGACGGCGCTAGCCATGACCTTCTTGCCGGTTGCGGTGGAGCCGGTGAAGGTGACCTTGGCGATCCCCGGATGGGCAGTCAGTGCGGCGGCGATTTCGTTTTCGCCGGTCACCACATTGACGACGCCCGGCGGCAGAACCTCGTTCATCAACTCGACGAGCCGGATAGTGGAAAGCGGCGTCATCGGCGATGGCTTGATGATGACGGTGTTTCCCGTACGGATGGCGGGGATGATGTGCCAGCTGGCGATCATCACCGGCCAGTTCCAGGGCGTGATCGAGGCGACGACACCGATCGGCTTGCGATGCAACTCGACACGGCCTTCCGGCGCATCCTGAAGCACCTCGACGGGAAGCTCGATTTCTGCCGTATGGCGGGTCCAGGCCAGTGCACCGCCGACTTCAAAGCGTGAACCAAGGCCGTTGAGCGGCTTGCCCTGCTCGAGGGTCAGCAATTGCGCCAACTCCTCGGCATGAGCTTCGATCTTGGCGGCAACGGCACGGCATGCATCGGCAAGCTCGGTGCTGGATTTCAGTTTCCACGTCGCGAATGCCTGGGTAGCTGCTTCAACCGCGGCATCAAGGTCGGCATGAGTCGCCATCGGCATGGCACCGACGATGTCGCCGGTAGACGGGTTGCGAATGTCCGCGTGATTTGCGGTTTCCACCGCGGTACCGCCGATGAGCAGCGTATAGCGCTTCATGTCGAGCTCCTCCCAAAGCAAATGTTTCGGGAGGCATTCAAGTCCATATGCGCCGCGATGTCTTGGATTTGGGCGCGGCCCGAATAGGACAAAAGCGCGGGGGTCTAGTGCTGCAGGATATCCTTCGGCGAACAGTCGAAGGTTTTGCGAAAGCAGCGGTTGAAATAGGAAATGTCGTTGAAGCCGGCGGAATAGGCCACCTCGGCGATGGTCGGCGCCGACGGCACGTTCTTCATCTGGAGCAGCTGTTCGTGAACCAGGTGCAGCCGCCGCAAGCGGATGAGAGATGTGGCAGTGGTGCCGAGCGCCGAGAAGTCCTCTTGCAGGGTCCGCAGCGAGATTCCGACCTTGTCGGCCAGCCACTGAGGTGTCAGGTGTTCGTCCGTGAGGTGCCGGTCGATTAGAATCTGGACGATTTCCAATCGCCCGCCCGCATTGTCAGCCGGAAAGGACTGATCCGGCTCCTCATCCATTGCGAAGGCCTGACGCGTGGCGCTGAACAGCAGCTCTCGCAAATTCTGCGCCCGCTTGTCATGGGCATCGGTGCGGATCAGCTTGGCGACCAGCGCCCGCAACATGGCCGACATCGGGTCTTCGGCTTCGAGCCGCCGCGAGATCTCCACCTGTGCCGCCTTGCCGGCGACGATCAACTGGCGTGGCAGGTGAACGGAGAGGTGGTTGGAGAAATTCCCCCCGAAATGAAAGATTGAGGGTGCCGAGCTGTCCACCAGAATGCAGTCGCCCGGCGCGATGATCGATTGGCGGCCCCGCTGCTCGATGCCGCAGGTTCCCTCCAGTTGCAACAACAGGAACAGGTTCTCGCCGTAGTCACGCTTGATGTCGACGAAATCGCGATGGATGATGTCGAGATCGTTTGCCACCTGTGCCAGTTCCAAGCCGCCAGCGTCCATGATCGTAGCGCTGCCGGTGACGACTTTGCACTCGGCGCGGCGCGGATTGAAGCTGCCGCAGATTGATTTCAGTTGATCAGTCCAGTCGTCTACCGGGGTCACGGGCCATTGCTCGGGGATCATCGCCCCGAATTCCACCATTTGCTGCATGTCAGCCTCCTCCCAAAGACCGATTGAACATTCCCGGTCTCCACCGAGATATTTTTCATGTTAAGGAAGTAGTCTTCGGGGCATTTGTCAACTCTATTGCGGTTGGATCACCCGGGATCTGCGACCTCCCGTAATTGCGCAAGCGAAAAAAATGCGGATAGAAAGAACCAGCATGAAGAACGAACCGATCGACAATAGAGAAAGCGGCATAAGTTCTGTGGGCCCCGTTACCCGCGAACGCCGCTCGCTGGCGATTGGGCTCCTGCGAGCCCGTGAAGCGGTCATGAGCCACTTCCGGCCAGTCCTCGCGGCCCATGATTTGACCGAGCAGCAGTGGAGGGTAATACGGGCGCTTGCCGAGGCCGGAACGCTGGACGCCACGGACGTCGCGGAAAAAGCTTTCGTTCTTGCGCCCAGCCTTACCCGCATGATCCGCTCGCTCGAGGAGCGCGGTTTTATCATTAGGCACAAGGACAAGGCGGATGGGCGGCGGGTGCTTCTGAAGCTCGCCCCTCCCGGCCGGGCCATTATTGATGACGTGATGCCGGACAGCCGTCGGGTCTATGCGGAAATTGATGCCCGCTTCGGTGCGAGCCGTGTCGAAGAGTTACTCACCATGCTCGACGACCTTGCCGCTCTAAAACTCGACGGCAAGCCAAGCGGCGAGGACGCCTAGCTCAGTAGGTGTTGGTCGTCGCCAGCGCCTTGGCCGGCGTGGCGGCCTGAAAATCGGAGAGCAGCCTTGTCGTGGCATTGGCGAGCAGTGTCACGTCGTTGCCGATCGCGACGAAGGTGGCCCCGAGTTCAAGGTAGCGCTTGGCAAGGTTGAGGTCGCCAGTGAGAATGCCCGCAGCCTTGCCATGGCTCTGGATGCGCAAAAGGGCCCGTTCGACCTCGGCCTGAACTTCTTGTGCGCCCGGCTTGCCGAGATAGCCCATATCGGCGGCGAGATCGGCCGGCCCGATGAACACGCCGTCCACGCCGCCGGTCGAAGTGATCTCGTCCAGCGCCGCCAGACCCGCCCGACTTTCGATCTGCAGCAACAGGCAGATTTCATCATCGGCGGTCTGTAGATAGTCGGGAATCCGGTTGAAAGCCGAGGCCCGCGCCAGGGCTGCGCCGACGCCGCGCACGCCGTGCGGCGGATAGCGCACGGCTTTCACCATGGCCTCCGCCAGTTCCTTGCTGTCGACCATCGGCACAAGCAGCGTCTGCGCGCCGATATCGAGCAGCTGCTTGATGATATGGGTCTCGCCGATCGGCGGCCGGATGATCGCTTGGCTGCCGCTTCCCTTCATCGCCTGCAACTGGGATACCAGAAGCGGGATGTCGTTCGGTGCGTGCTCGGCGTCCAGCAGCAGCCAGTCATAACCGGCTCCAGCGGAGATCTCGACCGTGTAGGGATTGGCGAGCGCCTGCCAGAGGCCGATCTGGGCACGACCCTCCTTCAGCGCCTGTTTGAAAAGGTTCCGCGGTGAGGGCATGATGGCGATCCTTATTCGAAGAACAGGCTGATGGTGCCGTAGGGGCCGAAGTCGCCGATAATGGTGTCGCCATGCCGGGCTTCGATCGGCCGGATGAAGGAACCGGCGAGCACGACCTGTCCCGCCTCGATGCCGTCGCCGTATTGCGCCAGCCGGTTGGCAAGCCAGGCGACGCCCCGGGCCGGCTGGTTGAGCACGCCGGCGCCGAGTCCGGTTTCCTCCACTTCGGCATTGCGGGATACGATCGCGCCCATCCAGCGCATGTCGACCTGATCGGGGCGCACCGCCCTGCCGCCGGTGACAATACCGGCATTGGCGGCATTGTCCGAAATCGTGTCGTGGACGGTGCGGGCCTTTTTTGTTTCCGGGTCGATGCGCAGGATGCGGGTGTCGAGAATTTCGAGCGCCGGCGTCACATAATCCGTGGCGTTCAGGACATCGAAGACGGTGACGCCCGGACCCTTTAGCGTCGCCTTCATCACGAAGGCGATCTCGGCCTCGATGCGGGGCTGGATGAAACGGTCTTTCGAGACGGTAGCGCCATCCTCGAAAACCATGTCATCGAAGAGTACGCCGGAATCCGGGATGTTGATGTTCAGTGCATATTGCATGGCTTTGGAGGTCAGCCCGATCTTCCAGCCGATCACCTTGCGGCCCGCGGCGATCTTCCTTTGCACCCAGGCGCCCTGGATCGCATAGGCGTCGTCCATGTCGATTTGCGGGTATTGGAGGGACAGGAGCCCGGTCTGGACGCGCGTGCGCTCGGCCTCGTCGAGACGGGTTGCGGCTTCCTCGATCTGGTCTTTCGTCAGCATGGCTCAAACCTCGGCGGCGATGATGTTGCGTAAGGTTCCGATGCCGTCGGCTTCGACTTCCACGACGTCACCGGGCTTCAGCCAGATCGGCGGATCGAAGCGCGCGCCGGCGCCGGTCGGCGTACCGGTAACGATCACGTCGCCCGGGACCAGGGTGGTGAAGGTGGAGATGTAGTTGATGATCTTGCGGAAGGAAAAGATCATCCGGCTGGTGCGGTCGCTCTGGCGGACTTCGCCATTGACGCGCGTCTCCAGCTTGATGTCGGCAAGCTGGCTTTCGTCGGTATAGGGAACGAGCCAGGGGCCGATCGAGCCGGTGCGGTCGAAATTCTTTCCCTGCGTCACGTTGAACTTGGCGTGGCGGACCCAGTCGCGGATCGTGCCTTCATTGCAGAGCGACAGCGCGGCGATGTGATCGAGCGCCTGCGCTTCGGGTATGCGCCGCCCACCCTTGCCGATGACGATGACGACCTCGCCTTCATAGTCGAGCTGTGGGCTTTCCGGTGGCCGGATCAACGGCTGGTCATGGCCGGTAAACGAGCGCGGAAAGCGAATGAACAGGGACGGGTTGGCGGGCGCCGACTGGCCGTCCTTGTATTCCTCGTTGCGGTCCGGGAAGTTCACACCGACGCAGATGATCTTTTCCGGCTGGGGAATCGGGATTTCGTAAGCGATCTCGGACAGCGCGAAATCGTCGGGAAGGCTCGCTGCGTCTTCGGCCAGCAAGGTGAGTGCGCCTGCTTCGATGACTTCCCGCAAGGTTGGCCATTTCGATCCGTGACGAGCGGAAAGGTCGACAACCCCTGTCTCAGTCAGCAGGCCATAACCGGTGCTGCCATTGCGGGAAAAGCTGACGAACTTGGGATGAGACATGGTTTCTCCTTGCCTCCTCAGGCGATGCCGCCGAGGCACACATATTTGATTTCGATGAAGTCCTCGATGCCGTATTTCGACCCTTCCCGACCGAGGCCGGAAAGCTTCACGCCACCAAATGGCGCTTCGGCGGTCGAGATCAGGCCTGTATTGACGCCGACCATGCCGTATTCGAGTGCCTCGGCAACGCGGAAGACGCGGGCGAGGTCCTTGGCATAGAAATAGGACGCCAGGCCGAATTCGGTGTCATTAGCCTGCGCGATGACATCGTTCTCGTCCTTGAACCGGAAGAGAGGGGCAAGCGGTCCAAAAGTCTCCTCGCGCGCCACTGCCATGTCCGGCGTGACATCGGCGAGCACTGTCGCCTCGAAGAAGCTGCCGCCGAGTTCGTGGCGCTTGCCCCCCTGTATCAGGCGCGCGCCCTTGGCCAGTGCGTCGGAGACGTGCTCCTCGACCTTGGACACGGCAGCCTCATCGATCAGCGGGCCGAGAACGGCGCCATCGTCGAAGCCGTTACCGGTTTTCAGCTTGCCGACGGCCGCCGCCAGCTTTTGCGCGAAAGCGTCATAAACCCCCTCCTGAATATACAGCCGGTTGGCGCAGACGCAGGTCTGGCCATTGTTGCGAAACTTGGCGATCAAGGCTCCCTCGACGGCGGCATCGAGGTCCGCATCGTTGAAGACGATGAAGGGTGCGTTGCCGCCGAGTTCCAGACCGAGTTTCTTGATGGTCGGCGCGCACTGGCGATAGAGTTCTGTCCCGATCTCGGTCGAGCCGGTGAATGTCAGCTTGCGGACGATTGGGCTTTCGGTCAGTGCTCCGCCGATCTCGCGGGCCGAGCCGGTGAGCACGCTGAAGAGACCGGGCGGCAGGCCGGCGCGTTCGGCAAGGACGGCGAGAGCAATGGCTGAAAATGGGGTCTGTGACGCCGGTTTCAGAACCATGGCGCAGCCTGCGGCCAGGGCCGGGCCAGCCTTGCGGGTGATCATTGCATTGGGGAAATTCCATGGTGTGATTGCGGCCACCACGCCGATGGGCTGCTTGAGCACCAGGATTCGCTTGTCGATCTGGTGACCGGGAATGATGTCGCCGTAGACGCGACGCGCTTCCTCCGCGAACCATTCGATGAAGCTTGCGCCATAGGCAATTTCACCCTTGGCCTCGGCAAGCGGCTTGCCCTGTTCCAGCGTCAGGATGCGACCGAGATCATCCTGGTGCGCCATCATCACCTCGAACCATTTCCGCAGGATGGTCGAGCGCTCCTTGGCGGTGCGTGCAGCCCATTCTTTTTGCGCGCGTTCGGCCGCAACGATGGCGTCACGGGTCTCCGTCGCGCCGAGCTTCGGCACGCGACCGATGATTTGGCCTGTCGCCGGATCGGTGACCTCGATGGCGTTGTCCGGATCGGCCTCGATCCATTGGGTCCCGACCAGTGCGGCCTGGCGAAAGAGCGTCGGATCCTTGAGCTGCATGTTCGCTTCTCACTTGCTGTGCAAAAATGGCGGACCCCAAGGTCCGCCAGGTGGGGAGGTCTGGGAGACTTAGGGCGCGATGATCGGTTGAGCCTTGAGGTCGGAAGCGCGTACCGGCGTATCGGCAAAGACGCTGCCATGCTCAAACCAGGACTTCGGCGCGGGCGCTCCCCAGAGCGTCTGACGTTGCGGATCCTTCAGGTCCCACTTGATCGGTTCCAGATCCGGATCGACCGTCTGGTAGTCCGAGCAATAGATCTCGATGCGGTGGCCATCCGGATCGAGGATGTAGAGGAAGAAGGCGTTCGAGATGCCGTGACGGCCGGGGCCGCGCTCGATGTTGGCCACCCAGCCGGTGGTCGCCATCAGGTCGAGCAGGTCGATGATGTTGAGGGGCGTCGGCACCCAGAAGGCTGTGTGGTGCAGGCGCGGGCCGGTGCCGTTGGTAAAGGCGATGTCGTGCACGCCACCCTTGCGGTGGGTCCAGGCCGCCCAGAGGCGCCCGGTTTCCTCGTCCGCCGTATATTCTGTCACCCGGAAGCCGATCTCGTTATAGAAGGCGACCGACTCGTCCACATTGGGCGAGAAGCAGTTGAAGTGATCGATCCGGAGCGGCTTCACGCCCCTGTAGAGTGCGTATTTCTGATGGATCGGCGGCAGGCGGTCCATCCTTGAATAGAATTCGAGCGGAATGCCGTGCGGGTCGCGGGTGCGGAAGGTGCGCGACTGGTAGGGGCGCTCGACCCAATCCACAGGCAGGCCCTTGCTCTTGAAGAAATGCGCGGCCTTGTCGAGTTCCTCTTCGTCATAGACCTTGAAGCCCAGGTCGCGCGCTTCCGCCGTGTCCGATTTCTTCAGCACGATGCAATGATGCCCGCGCTCTTCCATCGCCCGCAGATAGATCGTGTCGGCGGTCTCGTCCGTCACTTGCAGGCCGAGCGTATCGACATAAAAGGCGCGCGAATTGGCGAGATCCTTGACGCCGAATTCCACATGGCTGAGGCGCACGATGTTGAAGGGCGGGTAGAGATTGGGTTCAGGCAGTGCCATTGGGTCCTCCTCCGGCCTGTCTCGCTCCATGAAACAGGCACTCGTGTTCGTCGGGTTTTTGAAAATCAGCCGCCCAGCTTCTGGATGGCGTGGGGCTTCGTGGCGAAGGCGACGTTCTTCGTTTCCATGTAGAAATCGAAGGACCAGTCGCCGCCGTCGCGGCCGATGCCGGAATTCTTGACGCCGCCGAAGGGCGTCGGCAGATGTCGCACATTTTCCGAATTCACCCAGATCATGCCCGCCTCGAGATGGTCGGTGAAGCGGAACGCGCGGGTGAGATCCGACGTCCACAGATAGCCCGTCAGGCCGTATTGGACGTCGTTGGCAAGCGCGAGGGCCTCGGCTTCATCCTTGAACGGTATCGCTGTGAGCACTGGTCCAAAAATCTCTTCCTGCGCGATGCGCATCTGATTGTTGGCACCGGTGAAAAGCGTCGGCGAGACATAGCATCCACCGCCCGGTCCATCGAATTTTGCGCCGCCGGCGGCAATGGTTGCGCCTTCGGCCTTGCCGATGTCGATATATTCGAGAACCTTCGTCTCGTGCACCGGATGGATCAGCGGGCCGATGACCGTTTCCGGATCGAGCGGATGGCCGACCTTGATGCGCTTGGCTTTCTCGGCGACCATCGCGGTGAAAGTGTCATAGACGCTCTCTTCGACAAGCAGTCGCGAGGACGAGGTGCAGCGTTCGCCGTTCAACGAGTAGATCATAAACACGGCCGCATCGGCAGCGCGTTCCAGATCGGCGTCTGCAAAGACGATGACGGGATTCTTTCCGCCGAGTTCGAAATGGACCCGTTTCAAGGTGTCGGCGCCCTGTTTCATGATCATGGAGCCGGTGCGGCTTTCGCCCACAAAGCCGATGGCCTTGATCAGCGGATGCTCCGTCAATGCCTTGCCCGCATCCTCGCCAAAGCCATTGACGAGGTTCCACACACCCTTGGGCAGGCCGGCATCCTCGGCGATCTCGACCAGGAGGCGCGCGGTCAGCGGGGAAAATTCGGCGGGCTTGTGGACGATGGTGCAACCGCTGGCCAGCGCCGGCGCGATCTTCCACGTGGAGAGCATGAAGGGCGTGTTCCACGGCGTGATGACCCCCACCGGGCCGATCGGATTGCGCGTGGTGATGTTCACCTGGCCATCGGCGCGCAGCGACTTGCCGTCACGGGCTTCCGGGGCGCGGTCGGCGAAGAAACGGAAGTTCTCAGCGCCGCGCAGGGCAGCCTTGGCCATGAACTTCAGCGATTGCCCGGTGTCCATGCATTCGACAAAGGCGATCTCCTCGGCCCGGGCCACGATGGCGTCTGCAATCTTGTGCAACAGCTTCTTGCGCGCCGTGCCATCCATGGCGGCCCAGGCCGGAAATGCAGCCTTTGCGCCCTTTGCGGCGTGATCGATGTCTTCAGCCTTGCCGCGGGCGATGCTCGCAAGCGGCTTCAGATCGACCGGCGAAATGGTTTCGAATGTGGAACCGTCGGCCGCTGCGACGTCCTCGCCGCCAATACGGTTCAAGACGCCGTTGTCCCTGAACCGGGCGAGATAGGCTTGCGCCTTGGCGATGTTTTCCTCAAGTCTGGACATGGAATGATCCTTGGCTCAACCGCTCGCGATACCAGCGGCAGTCGGGGTTATTTGCCGCGCAGGCGCGGATGAATGGCGTTTTTCTTCCAGCTCAACTCCGCGTTGATCTCGCGGATTTCCAGTGACAGCGCGAAATGCGGAGTGTCAAAGAGCGGTGCCAGGGCGGCGCTTGCCGCGGCGAACAGAGCCTCGCCCGTGCGTTTCCTCTCGTCTGTGCTGCGTCCCTTGCCGACGCGGAAATTGAGGTCGACGAAGCTGTTTTCGGCAAGGCGGTCGGCGATGGCGTAGTGTTCCGCCTTCAGCGCCCTCACACGAACGGCTCCCACTTCAAACAGGCCCGTTTCCAGAATCGTTTCAAGCAAGGTTCCGCAAAGGGCGCCCAGATCGGCGCGACTTTCCAGGTTGGCCGAATATTCGACGGTCAGATGTGGCATGTGTCCTCCCAGACGCCGTGTATATTTAACATGTTAAATAGTTTGGCGGATGTCAAGAGAGATTTGAGCTCCCTTGACCGCTCCCGACATGAGCGGTGGAAAGATCAGCCCCCGAAGCTGCCGGTCTGTGTCGGCACATGCACATAGTTGCGGTCGAAATACAGAAGGGCGTGCCCGTCCTTGCGGGAGCGGATTTCGACGACCTCTCCGATCAGAATGTTGTGCGTCCCGACCAACCGTGCCTCGATCAGGCGGCAGTCGAAGGAGACGATCGAATCGGCGAGGGCCTGGTTGCCGGATGACAGGCTCACCCAGTCGGCTGCGGCATAGCGGGCATCCATGTCGCTTTGCTGACCGGCGAAATAGCTGGCCAAATCCTTGTGTTCCGGCGTCAGTACATTGACGCAGAACCGGCGGTTCTCAACAAAAATACCGGTCTGGGCCGATCGGCTGTTCATGCAGACAAGCAAGGTCGGTGGCTCGTCGGTGACCGAGCACATGGCTGTCGCCGTGAACCCGCCGCGGCCGGCGGATCCATTGGTGGTGATGACATTGACGGGAGCGCATACCCTCGCCATGGCATTGCGAAATTCGGTCTTCGAGACGGAAGGGTCCATCACAACACCCTCACTCGGCCGCGTCGCGCAGCGGGCGGATGTCGTTGAGCGGCGGCAGCCAGGTGTCGCCCGTCCAGCCGTTCTCATCATAATCCCCCATGCACTGATCGACGAGCGCCTCCATCTCCTTCAACCGGCCGCCACGTTCAGCGCCTTTGAGAACCTGCAAGCGAACCTCTTCCGGCGCGCCGGCATAGTTCAGCTCGTAAAGAGCGTGGCGCCCCCCGAATTCCGTTCCGGTCGCATCCCAGAGCAGCTTCATGATCTTGATGCGCTCGATATGGCTCATATCGTTGGAACCGCGAACATATTGCGCGAGATATCGATTGATCTCCGGGTTCTGGAAATCCTTCGCCGAGGATGGCAGGTAGATGAGGCCGGACGCCACAGTACGCCGGACGATGTCGATGACCTTGGGATAGGCTTCGGACATGAAGGTCCGGTAGCAGAGCGCGGCCTCCAGGTTCGGCAGCACGGCACCGTTCGCCCAAGGAATAGGGTTGTGCGCCATGGCATTGGAAAAAGCCCAGAACTGGTGGCGGATGGCGATCACTTCGCCCAGCATGGCTTGGTTGCCGCGGAAGGCATCGCCGCCCGTCGCTCGGAGCGCCTTGGCGAGAAGACCTGCGAGGAAGTCCATTTTCACGGCGAGACGCGTGCAGCCCTGGAAGCAGTAGCCATGCATGAAGCCCGAGGCCGGATGGAAGGAAAGGATCTTCGCCGCATCCCGGATCACCAGAACGTCCTCCCATGGCACGAACACGTTGTCGAGCACGAGGATGGCATCGTTTTCATCGAAGCGTGAGGAGAGCGGATAGTCGAAAGGCTGGCCTTCCGTATTGGCCGTCTGTTCATAGGAAACGCGGCAGAACATCTTGATGCCCGGCGCATTCATCGGAACGATGAACATGACAGACAGCGAAGGGTCTTCGGTTATGGTTGCCGAGCTCTGGGCGAGGAAGTTGTAGTGCGTCAGGGCCGAAGAGGTCGCGACGACCTTGGCACCCGAAACGTAGATGCCCGCATCGGTTTCCTTGGTGATGTGGACGAACACGTCCTTCACCGCGTCGGCCGGCTTGTGCCGGTCGATCGGCGGATTGACGATCGCGTGGTTCATGAACAGCGCGGCGTCCTGGGCGCGCTTGTGCCAGGCAAGGGCATTGTCCTTGAACGGACCATACCAGTCGGCATTGGCGCCGAGCGTATTCATCAAGGCGGCCTTGTAGTCGGCCGTGCGGCCCATCCAGCCATAGGACATGCGCGCCCAGTCGGCGATCGCACCCTGCTGTCCGACAAGGTCTTCGGACGATTTGGCGACGCGAAAAAACTTGTGGGTGTATCCGCCAGAGCCGGTATCGGTCGGCGAGGTCAGGCGCGCTTTGGTCTTTTCGTCGTGAAGCGCATCATACATGCGTGCGATCGACCGCGCCGAGTTGCGCATTGACGGATGCGTGGTGACGTCGGCGATGCGTTCGCCGTTGATATAGACTTCCCGGCCGTCGCGCAGGCTCGCCAGGTATTCGGCGCCGGTAAACGGACGGGTCTTGTCTGCGCGGTGGTCTTCAGGTCGCATCTCGTGTTCCTCCCGTGAGATTGTGACAGGAAGGTAAGACCGCAGATGATATTCAGCCATGGACAAAGCAGGCAATTCGCTGGTACTTTTTCCGGTACAATGGAAAAAAACGATATTCCCTCTTTCTTTGTATATGGCGAGCCGAGCCGTTCACTCGATGTGGGTTTCCTTCATGTCGAGACGGTCATGGAGCGCAGAAGTGTGCATTTCGGCCATGTTGCGCCGCATAAACATTCATCCATGGGGCAGATCACCTATTGGCTTCGAGGCGGCGGCATCTACCGCATCGACGACCAGACTTGGAATTTTTCGGCCCCAACCATCAGCTTCGTGCCGAGCAACGTCGTTCATGGTTTCGATGTTGGGGAGCAATCCGATGCGATCGTCGTGTCCGTATCCGACGATTTGCTGGGTGCGATAGATCCGCAGGTCGCCCTCGATCTTGACGCACCAATGTTGCTCAGTGGCGAGGTACACGATCCCGGCTGGTCTAGGCTCGGCACGACGCTTGAAATGATAGCTGACGAATATCGGGTTAGCGGCGGTAAGGACGACAAGGTTGTAGTCGGTCTCGTCTCGGTTGCCTTGTCAATGTTGGCCCGCCTCGCCGGGGCGAGAGATGTCCAGATGATATCACCAGCGGGCGCTCTGGCCATTGCGCTTCGGCGGGCCGTTGACAATCACTACAAGGAAGAGTGGCCCGTCAGCCGCTATGTCGATTTTCTGGCGACTACACCCCATCTGCTTGACAAGGCCGCGCGCGAGGTGTTCGGCCAATCGGTCAAGGATCTGCTGCTCGATCGTCGCCTACTGGAGGCCAAGCGATTGCTTAAGTTTACAATCCGCTCGGTCGAGGATATCGGCCGGGAAATTGGGTTCGAGGATCCGGCTTATTTTTCCCGGTTTTTCCGCAACCGTGCAGGAGAGGCGCCTGCGGCTTGGCGACGGCGGCAGATCGGCCGGGAGCCATAACGCCGCAGCGGTGGCGCTGCATTTCCTTTGTCATCCAGCACATAAACTGAACTGAGATCCCGACCCACGTCTAGAGGCGTCAATATCGCCACTTCAAGGTCTTTCCTTGCAAACAATAACCGTCCGCGCACAAGCGCCGTCGTCCCATGTGAGAAATTTCTTAACCAAGTTAAATTAACTGTTAATAACATAGGCACTCCTAGCTACTTCCGACTTCATTGGCAGCGCTTAACACGAGGACGTGGGGACATTCTTCATAATCACCGAGCTCTTCCGCGACTGGGCGGCGCCGGTGGCGGAGAAGGCCCGCGCGTTGGTGTACTGGTATTTCGAGGAGCTTGCGCAGCTGCCGGATACGGCCGCAAAGGCGGCCTGAAGCGCAGGCCGAGCATAGTTGGAGCGGCGGGAAGCCTCCGACAGAGCCGACTTTCCCGCCTGCTCCACCGGCAGCACCGACGAGCGCCGCATAGCCAGCCGGCCGCAGTAGATCAAAAATGACAACTCAAGCAAGCGCGCGCGGTCCCATCAATCGCTGGAGCTTGGCGCTGTGGATCGCACAGTCGCTGCTGGCTCTCCTCTATCTGGTCGGAATCTTTTCGGTCAGTGGGCTCATGTTCGATTTCACGTCGGCTCAGCTTCGAAGGCCGAGCGGCGACAGCACGTGTGTCGCGAAAGTCCTTCGCAAAATGTCGACTTCCTGCGAGGTTACTTTCGCGATGGAGATTGGGGGGAAAATGCAGCAAAGCGGAAGCGAACGATGTTCGTTCCCGATCTGTGCTCGCAGGATCGCATAATATCTCCTGCGGAACTTGCGCAATTCCGCCGATGTCCCTTGGATCGTTTTCCACGAGGTTGCGCGTCCAGGATAGGAAGCGAGTTCAAGAAGATCTGTAACCTGTCGAGCTTCTTCCTATCGCCAAAGAGGAACTGACCGCCCTCATTGCGCGGCGAACACTCAATATTGGGAGCAAAGGTTGGGGTCGCCAGGAGTCTTAATTCTCAGAACGGCGCAAAAGCAGGCGCGCGCCGGTGTAATCACCATTTGTGATTTCGACTCCATGAGCAGCATACGCGGCTTTGATTTTCTCCTTGGTCGCTTCCGTTGCGGTTCCCGTGGACTCAAATCGATGCACAGTCGAAAATGCGATTCCGGCATTTTGAGCCAGGTCTCTGACGGACCATTTCAACATGGCGCGAGCGGCCCTGTTCGCTTCGGGTGTAAGTGCAGCCATAAAAACTCACAAAATGAATACGGACGTAGCGAAAAACGCTTGACGCCATCGATTCGAGCAACTATGACTACAGTTGTAGGCGTAGTGCGGCGATTCTTCCAGCCGCACTCCTGCGCGTATGCATATGTGCGCCCTTCTGTCAGCTTTTGGTCTGGCCACGCGAGCGAAACTGACCGCACCGCGTCGTCATCTGCTGCGTCACGGTAAGAGAGCCTTCCAGTACGATCGGTCACACCATGGAACTGCGCCAACTCACGTACTTTGTCGCCGTCGCCGAGGAGCTGCATTTCGGTCGGGCAGCGCGGGTGCATATCGCCCAGCCGGCGTTGTCGACCCAGATCCAGGCGCTTGAGCGCGAGCTCGGCGTCCAGCTGTTTGTCCGGACGACACGGCGCGTCGAACTGACGGTAGCCGGCGAGACCTTCTATGACCGATGTGTGCGGATCTTGAGCGACATCGATCTGAGTGCGGAGGTAACCCGCTCGGTGGCCGGCAAGACGGCACGGAAGATCCGGATCGGCACCATCTATCCAGCCACCATCGGTGTGCTTCCGGCGCTCCTGGCGAAGATCGCAAGGAAGTATCCCGATATCCAGCTGCAGATCCAGAGCGGCTCGACCGGCGACATCTTTCGCAATCTCGAATCCGGCCAGATCAACCTCGGCTTCATCCGGCCGGTGGAGAACATCGGCTCCCTGCGCTTCTTCTCGATGACGAGTGACGAGTATCTGCTGGCGATCGCCAAGGACAGCCGGCTTGCCGGTCTCGACGAGATCGGCATCGAGGACCTGCGTGATCAGAAGATCATCTCGTTCTCGCGCCAGAACCTCTCGTACACCGAACGCTATTTTGCCGAGATGTTCGCCGAATATGATCTGGCGCGCAACATCGCCTATACCTGCGATGACACGTTTGCGCTGATCTCGCTGGTGTCGGCCGGCCTTGGCATCGGCTTTGCGCCGCAATGGACGCGGGATTTCCCCAACCGCAATTTCGAGCTTCGCAAGGTGAGGGGCGTCGACTTCCGGATCGGCATGGGGGTTGCCTGGAACACGGAAGATCCGACCGCCGCTCGCGAGGACATCATCGATATTGCCCGCTCGCTGGTCAGGCCGCCAAGACAGCCTGCAACAGCGCTGCCGCGGTGACCGTTTCGCGCCAGCGCAGCGGCGACAGCGTCCAGGAACGCTGGCGATCATTGAAAAAATCTCATCAGACACAGGGAGACGATGATGTCGCGCAATCCAGTCCGGTGCAAGAGACCGCAGGCCACAAGCCCGCAACCCGCCGTCGAAGGCAATCCGAGCGATGACGCCATCATCGACCAGGCACACGCGCTTTATGGCAGCGATGCAGCGACCGCGGTGGCCTACTGTGGGCTGGAGGCCTGGTTCGAGGGTGAGGAGGTCGAGTTTCGCCGGTTTGCGCGACTGTTTCGGAGGCTCCGGAACTAAGGCGGATTGGATGAGCCCTACACGGCAATCCCACGAGTGAGCCTTAGCAATGTCCGTTCAGTTTGAGGATCTTATGCGCCTCGATCGATGCCCGAAGCTCGTCTTCGGAGGTACGGCTCCCTTGGTTGGCGTCGGGATGGTGCATTTTGAGCCGTTCCTTGTAGCGGCGCCTGATTTCCTCCGGTGTCGCCTCCAGCGAAAGACCGAGTGTCTCGAAAGCCTTGGCTTCGAGCACTTTGAGTTTTCGTCTTTGGGGGCTGCTCTTTTGTGCCGGGTGCTGTGTGGCGGCTCTGCGGGCTTTTAATGTCTTCGCAGAACCGGACCGGACAGTGGACGGGATGGGGATTTCGGTCGCTTGGTTGACACGGGTTCCAAAGGTTGCACGACTGCCGGTCGCCGCTTCCTTTTGGTAGCGGGCGATGTCCGCGTTCGAGGGAGCCGTCGTGAAGCTGTATCCCTTGTTGTATTCTTTCACGTGCTCAAGACAGAACAACAGATACAGGCCTTCCGCACCTGGGCCAACAGGAGCGCGATGCTCGCCAATCTTTTCGCAACCGTCCCATTGGCATTTCGGACCTGCAGGTTCGCTGGCGGAAGCGGACTTTTTGCGGGCCGATTTAAGCCCAACAAATATCTTCGAATCAAACGTCATGGCGCCCTATATGGACGCAGCTGGCCATCACGGCAAGAATTTGCGGATGAGGCCATAAGAGCTTCCACGAGCTGGCGTCGGGCGCCGAGGCTCAATATTAATAACCAAGCACCCCTTCCAAGACCGAGCCAGCTCTGTAACTGACCGGAATTGGCGGCGCTAAGCGGAAGCGAACGATTTGGTGTCCCCGATCTGGCTCTGCATAATCCTCGCGAACCGGCGCAATGCCGCCGCGATCCGCTGACGGAAAGCGGAAGGACTGACCGTCCGCTCTGGCGCAAACTTACGGATGAACTTCAAATCGAGGTGTCCACAGTTTTAATCCGTTCAAGGCGGCCAATGCTATGTCTAGAATTTTGGACGTGCTGAAACATTGGTTCCTATATCCGCATGCTGCGACTGTACGTAGACGTCGTGATCACGCCGATTTTCGCAACATTATTTCCGCGCTGAGCAAAGTGCGATCCGCAACGATGCTACCAGATGGTGGAATTTCATCCATCTTCTGTAGAAGGAGTTCGATCGCAAGCCGCCCGATCTCGTTGTAGTTCTGGGCTACCGTTGTGATCGGCGGGCAAGCATAACGTGAAAGAGGATGGTCGTCGTGACCCGCAACGCGGATGTCGCAGTCGCTTCCGTGACCGACGTTCACTCCGGCTTGATAAGCGGCCGAGATAACGCCGAATGCCAGTCGGTCTTTCGCACATGGGATCGTTTTCGTTGGAAGGGAAGCGATGTCGCGAAATAGGCGACTCGCTTCGTCGAAAGCAAAACGCTCAAAGTCCCAGGTCGCCGCGTCCGCCAGATCAATGCCTCGCGGGCAAGGTCCATCGACTGAGCGCCCTTGCGTGCGGCCTTTTTTGTCGCTTCGATAATTTCTTTGCGCTCACCGACAAGAACGGATGCGGCTGCTCCCGCGGCCCCTGTCAGAGCAGCAGGTCGAGGCTGCCGATTCGGTACTTGCCTTCTTCGGGGCTCAGCTCGCTCGCGATCTTGGTATCAGTAAGAATAAGGTCGCTGATATCGCAAGACGCGCGCGCGGAGGATGATTTGGCCGCGCCAATAGATTCGACCTCGTCCAGGGGGAACGTCCTAGCCGAGGAGCCGATAGTTCACTATAAAGAATAATGGGTATGATTCTGCCGGAAAATGGATAGAGAAGGCCTCTCTCTTGACAGAATGCGGACCTTTGTCCGCGTTGCGGAACGCGGCAATCTGTCGAAGGTCGCACGGGAACTTGGCGTCGGCCAATCGACGGTGACACGGCATCTCAATGAGCTTGAGGACGCTCTTGGCGTGCCTCTTCTCAGTCGCACCACGCGCCGCGTCACGCTCACCGACGAAGGCAGTCGCTACTATACAAATTGCCTTCAAATTCTACGCCTGGTCGAACAGGCCGCCGAAGAAGCCCGGGATGCGCGACAGGCTCCCGCAGGGGCCATTCGGCTTTCCTGCTCGGCAGCGCTCGGCGTTATGCATGTTACGCGCCTTATTTTCAAATTCCATGGGGTGGATGCCCCCTCCACGAACGGCATCGCAATGTGCCAAGCTGGTGCTGTGAAAGTCACACAGAACGGAGAGAGCATCCATGAGCGAAATTACCATAATCGGGGTCGATCTGGCAAAGCACGTATTCCAGGTTCACGGGGCTGCAGCTGACGGGACGGTGGTATTCCGAAAGAAGCTGTCGCGACCGCAGTTTTACCATTTTATGTCAGAACAGCCGCGTTGCGTCGTAGCGATGGAAGCCTGTACAACGTAGTCTGACGATTAACTGCAAAACGACAGTCTGACAACCGATCGCCACGCCTTGCCGTCCTGATCGACGCCGACAATACAGGGCCAAGATTGTTGACGGCCTGTTTGAGGAAGTCGCCAAGATCGGCGAGGCGAGCGTCCGTCGCATCTATGGCGATTTCTCCAGTACGCGCTTGAAGGGATGGGCGGATGTGCTCGCCAGACACGCCATCATCCCGCAGCAGCAGCACGCTTATACGGCGGGAAAGAACGCCTCGGATATCACCCTGGTGATCGATGCGATGGACTTGCTGCACAGTGGCCGCTTCGACGGCTTCTGCCTGGTGTCGTCGGACAGCGATTTCACCCGGCTTGCTGCCCGGATCCGCGAGCAGGGCGTCGATGTGTTCGGGTTCGGCGAGCAAAAGACGCCGGAGAGTTTTCGCCAGGCGTGCCGGCGGTTCGTCTACACCGAAAATCTGCTTCCCGGGACGGTCAAGGACGAGCAGGGCACCGCGTCGACGGACAAGCCTTTGCAGCCGGTGAGCGCCGCCGTGCCGCTGATCAAGAAGGTACTGGCGCGGGAGGACACCGAGGATGGCTGGGTCAATCTTGGCACCGTCGGCAAACAGTTGCTGAACCTGGCGCCAGACTTTGACCCGCGCACCTTCGGGTTCCGAAAGCTCAGCGATCTTATCCGCAAAAAACCAGTTCGACGTTCAGCAGGCCGAGGGCGGTCCCGTCAGCATCCGGGTGAAACAGAGAGGCAAAAAGTAGCGCCAGTCGCAACCAGGATCACTCGCTTGGGAGCTGTGGAGGACTTGCCTCAAGGCTTGGATAGAATTTTCAGCTTTGTGCGGAGCGCGGAAGCATCTATCTGTGCTCCGCACGAGGCCAATCCGCCGATGGGGCGGTAAGGCAAATGATCGAAGGAAGGCGCTATGGCGACCGGGACGGTAAAGTGGTTCAACGCAACGAAGGGCTTTGGCTTCATCCAGCCCGACGATGGTAGCACGGACGTTTTCGTCCATATTTCCGCGGTGGAGCGGGCCGGCATGCGCGGCCTCAACGATGGCCAGAAGATCACCTATGAGCTGGTGAAGGATCGCAAGTCCGGCAAGATGTCCGCGGACAACCTGCAAGCATAATTGCCGAGGATTTCCTCTTGAAGAGAGGTCGGCGCGATCGCCGGCCTCTCTCGGTCCTGTCGACAAAAATGAGGAGAGGAGGGGACTATCCCGCCAACGAGCGCGTCAGTCTCCCACAACGCGGCGTCAGCGAAGAAAAGTTCAGTCGGAGTCTTGGCGACCGAGACGCTCCCGTAGGATGGCTTATCCATTTTAACTTGCGATCGCCTCATATGAGGCTATGTATCGTCTCAACTGAAAAGGACGAGACGATGCTTGCATTCTCAGGTGTAGCGGACGTGCTGGGCCTTCCGGCAAAGGAGATCGCCGCGCGTTCCCCGTTTGGATTGATGTCCCGCATCGAGGAGGGGTTGCCAATCGGCGCCCTTGAGCGAGTTGCTCATCTTCTCGCACCGAGCGATGCGCAGTTCAAATATCGACTGATTGCGAAAGCTACCTATGAGAGGCGCAAGACCGCGCTCCGTCTGTCCTCGGACGAGGGCACGCGTCTTGCGCGGGTAGCCCGTGTCTGGAGCCTGGCGTTGGATGTCTGGCAAACAGAAGAGGAGGCTCGCGATTTCCTGTTTCGGTCCCACCCTATGCTGGAGGACAGACGCCCCATCGACGTCGTCATCCAGAGTGAGATCGGTGCGGAGCTTGTTCGCGACGTTCTGGGAAGTCTGAAATATGGCAGTGCTGCGTGACAGCGCAGGTTCTCGACCGAACATTGACCAGTTTCAGGATTGGCGATCCAAATGGCGCCCATCCTATTTTTGACGCGACCGGCTCTACGATTGCGCCGGGCCGGTGGAACACGCCCGGCAGTCCTTTGATCTATACCAGCGACCACTGTTCGACGGCATTGCTCGAGAAGCTGGTACATGGTAGCGGCCGGCTGCCACCGAACCGGCACTTCGTCGAGATAACGCTTCCCGTCGGTTTGTCCTATGAGGTCTTTTCTGCGCCGGCGCTACCGGGATGGGACAGCATGCCGGCGACGGTCAGCAAAGACTTTGGTGAACGATGGTGTTCGGAACGGCGCAGCGTGCGTATTAAACGCGAAGCTTGACTGGAAACGCGATTTGTCGTACGTATTCTGTGAGTACAGAATCGGGATTGAGCCATGCCACGCGTTGCTGTTGACGACAATGAACGAATGAATCTGCGGGTCAAGCCCGAGGTAAAAGCGCGCCTTGTACGGGCGGCGGCGCTGCGCCACACCGACCTCACCGATTTCGTTACCCGTACGGCGCTGCGCGAGGCGGAGGCGATCATCGCCGAGGCGGAACAGGTGAGGCTGTCGGAGCGTGACAGCCTGCTTGTGCTGGATCTTCTCGAAAACCCGCCGGCGCCCAACGCCAGGCTCCGTGCCGCCATTGAAGCTTTACCGTCGGGCAAAGCGTGACGGTTCCTGTCTGGCATGAAGAAGCAATCACGAAGAGGCACGACCGTAAGGCGTTCGACTGCGGTGATCCGGACCTGAACCTGTTTCTTCAGCGCTATGCGCGTCAGAGCCACGAGCAGGGTGGCGCCAAGACCTTTCTTGCGATTGACGACGGCGACGGTCAAACGATTCACGGCTTCCACAGTCTGGCGCCAGCAACTCTCACCTACCAGAAGACTCCCGAGAGTGTTCGCCGCGGCTTGGCACAGCATGATGTTCCCGGTTTTCGTCTTGCACGCCTCGCGACAGATTTGCGCCAGCAGGGCAGGGGGCTTGGCGGCCAGCTTTTGGCTGCGGCCGCGTTACGCTGCATTCGGGCGGCGCGCGAGGTCGGCGGCGTGATCCTGATCATCGACGCCAAAAGCGACCGGGCTGCCGCGTGGTACGCGTCCTACGGGGCTCTGCCATTGACGGATGCACCGCGCACCCTGGTGATGTCGCTCGCGACCTTCGAAGGCGAACTCAAGGCCCGCGGGCATCTATAGCAGCGCCGCCGCTCTCGATCTTCACGGTGGCAGTTGATCGCAGCAGCCGGCGCCGCATTATTCATCCGCTCCTGCGCCCGCCGTGGCCGCAGCGTTTACGATATCGGAACCACTGCTGTGTGATCGTGCAGCGCCCCCGGACCGGCGTTTTCCGGGTTCAGCGCGACGATAACAGCGAATCCCGCGGTCCTGTTCACAACGATCGATAAGCCGGCATTATCGGTCGTTGTCGGGTGGCGACGGGCGGTGCGGTTTATCTGGATCACTATGACCCAGCCGCTCACCCGTTATCTATGCGATATTTAGAAACGAGTATCGAAGACGATGAGTGCGCGACATCTCGATTAAGAGTGGCGGTGCGGACAAGCCTGCTTAAAACGCTCTAACTTCGCCCTCGGTCCGAGGCAGCAATCGTTCAGCGGCTACGCTAGTAATTTGCGGCGCGGGGTGTTTGTGCGCTTTGGAGCAACGCCACGAGCTGGCTCTGCTGTGTGATGCCCGTTTTCCGGAATATCCGTTCGAGATAAGTGCGGGCACTTTTGATCGTGATGCGGCACTCAGTAGCCGCATCCTTTAGAGAGCGCCCTGCTGTCAACAGCCCCGCAAGTTTCGCTTCGGCCGGTGTCAAGTCGAATAGGCTCGTGAGAATGGCCGGCGACGGGACCAGTCTGCTGGCGCTCACCGAGGTTGTAACAACAAGGATATCTGCCCCCGAGAAGATATCTTGTGCAGCACGATACAGCGGCAAAAGATGAACGACCAAGGCCGGCTGGCCGTCCTTTGCCGGAACCGGAATGGAACGGATGGTGGACCCATACGGGTATTCAACAAGCGCTTGCTGGAAGAGCTTATTGGACGGAGTGCTGCTTATCTCCATACCGCCATGTGCAAGCGGACGGAAAACACCAGACTTATGGTCGAAAAGATCGTTGGTGGCTAAGACACGCCCCGATGCGGTCATTACAGCCGCCGGTAAGTTCATTGATTTCAGCGCCGAGACCGTGGTCTCCGCGCGTTCCAATCGCAGGCGAGCTGCTACCAGACTTGCGCGTGCCAAATGGGGGCGAAGTTCATTGAGCCGATCGACCGCGCCTTGCTTAAAGGCACCGTCGTTCAGGCGCCGTTGAAAGACAAATGTTATGACTTCTCCACTCGGTATAGGGATTGCCGTGCAAAGATGCGCACCGATCCCGGCTGCTCTCAGACGTATTCGCGCAGGATCACGTTCGATCTGTTCAGCCGTCATGAAGTCGTCCACATGAACGAAGCTTGCCGGCTGCAGACTGCACATCTGCTGGGCGCTGTCACAGAACTTCCAGTAGTCGCCGGAAATGAAATCGTCAAACAGCGGCCGGACATTTTCGAGGCATTCTCCACGCGGTGAAAAATTGTCGCCAAACAGAAAGATCTGGCCGCTGAAGCCATCTGAAAGTTCCACAGCCTGCTCCAGCACGTGGGGCCATTTTTCGGGGATAAAGGCTGCTTCATAGATTTCGCCGATCACAGAGGTGAATGTCTCAACGTCGCTGCACCACATCGCCAATTTCTCACTTCCGTAACTGTTAACCAAATGGACTTGGCGCAATGGCGCAGCAGCGTGATCCTCCTGAACAGTCGGCATATGCCGACTGTTCAGGAACCTTATTCTCGCACAAGATCTGCTTCCACATCGTTTTCAAGGGGGGGGACAGCGATTGTTGGCTCATCCAGGAATGGCACCGGACACGTCGACCTATGAAGCCTCGTTCTGCCGGCTGACATCAAAGCGGTGGCAGGCGGTCCGAATGACGTGAAACGAGCGCTGAAACGCTCGACAAGGACATCACTACCGGGGCGCTCGAAAAACGGCTCATGGTCGACAAATGCGTGCGCGATACCTGGCCCTGAGGTTCCATTAAGGAGTTTCGCATGCCCCTGCGCCCCTCAGCTTTTACGATCCTGTCCCGGTACGTCGATTCCCGAGTGAACCCTGCCGCACTCACGCCGCTGCAAGCAGCGCCGGACTTTGACTGGGGCTTTGATCTGGACGTGCCGTGGGAGCGCTTGAGCATCTTTACGCGCCACCTCGGTAGTGCTGGGCCGCTTTCCCGCGTGCCGATCTTCGCGCTTGTCGAGTTCGGATTAACAGCCGACAGCGCGGCTGCGCTCGACGACGTCGAACTCGTGGAGAGCATCCGATTCCCGGCATTGCCATTGGGTGTGGTGGGTACGGATCATGTGGGTTACGGCTCGTTCGACCTCTGGCCCGTGCGCAACCTGACAGTGCTGCAGTCACTCAAGATGGCGCTCACCAATGCTGAGTTGCTGGAAGCTGGCAATCCGCGGCTGACGGTGCGTCTGACAAAGGTGCTCGTCTTGCCATACAAGGATCCGACGATTTCCTTCGAGGTATTGACCGAAGGGGATGTCGGGCCTGACTTCCTTTGCCTGCGCATGGATCTCGATGTGGTCATGCTTGCCGGGCGGGAGACCTGGCCAGCTATGCCTTCGATGCAAACGCCGAGCATCGACGATTGGCGGATGTCACCGGGATCGTTCTCGATGGCGGGCGCCATGTTGATTGGCGAGGATGGGTGCGAAACCCTGTTGCCGGCAAATCTGGCGACGAGGATGGTGCGGTTTCGTCAACTGATACGAACACCGTCAGAGGCCATGGCGAGCGGCCGCGGGGAGCCGCCCCGATTTTTCGAGCTACCCGGTTTCTCGGGGAAAATGCGTCTCGGCTTCAATGTCAACTATCAGTCGGAATGGTTTCCGGTCGGCCATTCTCTGGGACAGATCGCCTACAGCTTGCCCCTGGCGCCTGGCGAGAAGATGAAGATCGCGGTAGTGGATTGGGCGCGCCATGATGCGGCAAAGCGATCGGAACAGACGACCGAGAAAGAAGACCTGCAGCACGCCGCGCTTCGGGATCGCACACTGACCGAGGCGGTGCAGATGGTCGTCAAGGAGAGCCAGTCGGGCTCTTCGTTCATGGCGGGCGGCGCGTTGAGCGCCGGCGCGGGTATTCCTATCGGGCCGGTCAGTATGGGCGTCGGCGGCGCGTTTGGCGTCGGAGGAGCCTCGACTGACTCCGAGGGGATGCGGTCCGTTGTGGGCGACACGACGCAGAAGATCAGCGACGCTTTCCATCAGGCATCGAGTGCGCAGCGTGAATTGAACTCGACAGTGGTTGTGCAGGCGGATCAGGCTGAGGCAGCCGAGGCCCGAACGCGTATCGTTGCGAACTACAACCATAGCCACGCGCTGACGATTCTCTATTACGAAGTATTGCAGCACCATCGCGTGCTGACCAAGCCGGCGAGCGTGCGCCCGGCGATCTTCCTCAAACATGAGGCGACACCATTCGATTTTTCACTCTCCGCCGAGCCGGACTATACGCTGATAGAGCGCTATATGGGCGAGATCGCAGCCAATCTGCTCGATGAATCGCTGCGTGGTTGTCTGGAGGTGGTGAAAAAGCGCGCCTGTTTGAAAATCAATTTCGATCGCGAGAAAAAGAAGCGTGATGAGCAGGGCATGCCGAGCGATGACCACGAACTTGGTGAGTTCAGTTTCTGGGTGCTGAGCGGTGCGGTCGGGTCGGAGATGAACATCTACCTGCGCGTGATCCCGAAGGCGGGCGGGACGCCGATTGATTGCGTGTTCACCGATCTGTCAATTGTCGCGATAACCAATCAGTTCGACTCGAATGGGCAGGTCATCAGCCTTCCCGTCCCGACGATCCTGTCAAACTATTTTGTCAGTGCAGTCACTCCGCATCGGATTCGTCCAAATGAGGAGTTTCTCGCGACCGTTCGGCCCACACAGAAAATTCGTTGGGGAAATGTCGCAGCGATCGAAGTGACACAAACGATTGCGCCGGCACTTTCAATCGACGACGGCCGGCGGCCGGCCGACTGGAATGTGCAGAAGATGCGGTTCGTGACCGAACAAGGTGTAGACAAGTGGCAGATGTTCGACGGCACACCCGCTCCACCCAATGTGAAGTGGGATGGATCGACGCGGGCCAATGTCGTGCCATTCACGCGGCCGTTGATATCGGTGGACGATCTGCTCTCGAACGATGAACGGTGTTGTCTCGCGCGTCTTGTGAGCCATTTGAATAAGCACGCCGGGCACTACTGGCGCGCGATCTGGCTTGCCGAGATTCCCGCGGACCGGGCCGTGCGATTCGACGGATGGACGGTGAACGGAGTTCCCCTGCTTGACATCATCGATAACACCTTGCTCGCCGTCGATGGCGAGTACCTCGTGCTGCCCATTTCCGCCGGGGGCCAATGAGGCGCTCGACAGCGCCTTTGCAACTCGGAACCTCGGGATGTCGAATACCCCGTATCTCGAGTATGTCGAGCAGCTGTTGACGGTGCCGGCGCGCGGAGTGTTTGCCGAGGCGAAGCTCGGGCACTGCAATGCTTCGGAGTTCATCGATCCAAGCCGCTTTTGGGATTGGCAGACATCTCCGGTTCCCGATGACGCTCCTGATATCGCGCCTGCCAGCACCGACTCACGCTTCCAGGATCCCACGAAGGGCCTTGCGGCGACGCCGTTCCCAACGCCGATCGTGAATATCGTCAATCCGCAGAGCTTTCCGGATCCGACCGGATTCGGCGCCGCCTCGGGCGTGCTGTCGGCACTGGGACCGTTCCGCGATATGTCCGGGATCAAGGAGCTTGGCCCGTATCTCGAAACACTTTCAAACAACGCTACGCAGCTGGCGTCCCAAGGCATGAAGAACGCCCAGACGGCGGGGCTGATGAATACGATTCGGAGCACGAAGGAGTTGTCGCCGCAACAGCGTGCGGACCTGATGGGTGAGTTGTTGACGGGACAGGTTGCGCATCACAATGAGCCTACGCCGGAATCGAAGCCGGTTCCGACGCCAACACCAACACCAACACCAACACCAACACCGACCCCGATGCCAACGCCTGTACCGACACCCGTACCGAAGGGCGTGCCGAAGCAGGCCGATCCCAAGCCTCCGACCGTGCTGAGCCCGAAGACGCGCAGGCTGACCTTCACGTTTCTGTTCGACACGGGCCAGGAGATGTGGGGTAACTATCAGGTCGAACTGCAGGACACGCAGACCGGGAATCTGTACATTCCGAAGGGCGATCAGACCTACACGAATATCCTCTACGTCGACATCCCCTCGAGCGTGAAAGCCGGCGTGATCGTGCGCGTGCAGGGACAGGTGAAGCCGAATGCCATCATCGCGCCGTCGAACATCGAGCCGAAGACATGGTCCCTCGCGATTCAGCGCACCGAGCAGTTCGGGAACATGGACGGGGTGACCGGATTCAATGTGATTGGCCAGTCGAAGGAAGTGAATCTCGAACTCACAACCGAGACTGAAAATCAGCTAACGACGGCGACCTCCGACTCCGATGAGTTCGGTGTGACCGTGAAGGGCGGCGGCACCATTAAGGTCGTGGAGCTTGAAGCCGACGGCGCCTACAAACTGACGAAGAAATCGGATGTTACGACCATGGTGGGCGGAAAGGTAGTGACCGTGTCTAAATTCCTTGTGCGAACGCTCGATAAGCAGAAGCAGCCGAAGATCGAGGCCGTCAAATAGGGGAGCATGAGATCCTATGGGCAGTGGATATCCCCGCGCGAACTTTACCTTCGAAGGGTCGATATCCGTAGAACTGCTGCAATGCCGCCGAATGCTGATAGCGCGTTTCCGATCTGGCGCCGTACTAGGTGAGCTCTTCAGCCGGGACACCGAGTTGCGCATCGATGAAAGCCAACATCGAGGGCGGAATCAGTTCGCCTGGTTGCAAGAGACGGCCGGGGTATCGGAAGCGCAAAGCTGGAGAGCGAAGCCCAGTCGGTTTCGGCGACGGCGACGTTGTCTGATGTGACGCAGGTCGTCGTCACTCAATATGCAATGACGAAGCAGTGTCGGTTCGTCTGTCGGCAAATCGAACTTCTCACGCTGTCGTTCGCTCAGGATTGTGCGCCGTGGCATGCATGTGGTGTCCCCAACAATCGCCCTATCCACGAGGGTTCAATTGGCACAGCGCGCCGCCATCTACTGCCGGGTTTCGACCGTCGATCAGTCATGCGAGCGGCAGGAGCGCGACCTGATGGCATTTGCCGGTCGCGCCGGTTACGACATCGCTGCAAGCTTTAAGGAGACCGGTTTCGGTGCGAAGCTCGACCGCACCGAGCGCAAAAAAGTTATGGTGCTGGCGCAGTCGAGACAGATCGATGTCATCCTCGTGACCGAGCTTTCTCGATGGGGTCGCTCGACAATCGACCTCCTCAACACACTGCGCGAACTGGAAAGCTGGAAAGCTTCCGTCATCGTACCGCGTTTCGACCGTCAGGTGGGCCAGTTGATGCAGCGATGCGAGGCGCGACCGCACGGTCTCGCCGTCAGCCGGAAGACGACGATCGGCAATCGGCCACGTGCCCGATTGAACGTGCTGTTCGTCTCCTTTAGTCCTGATGACGAGGAAACGACAGTCTTTATGAGGGGGCGCGCGTGAAGCTGGATGTCCGAGTTTATTTGCTGGCGAGTTGTATCGCGTTCCTGCCGATGGACACGCGTGCGGAATGGCAGGCCGTCGAAAAGGTGGAGCCTTACGCTATTGCCGGGAAAACCGGCGCTGAGCTCTATGCCTCGATCGGAGAGCGGGGACCGAAGGTTGGCGGCTTGGCACGCGCCATCGCGCACACCAATTTCAAGCTGACCTGGACCAGGAAATACGAACCGCAAGGTGATGTTTGCGTACTCGTTTCGGCACGGCCGAAGCTCATCATCACCTACACCTTGCCCAAACCGGCTGATCAGTTGCCAGCCTCCACGAGGCGGGGCTGGGAGACCTTCATCACCGGGGTGCACAAGCACGAACTGGTACACGGCGATCATATCAAGGACATGGTAAAGAAGATCGAGGCTGCCACAGTCGGTCTAACGTCTCCCGGCGACCCCAACTGCCGCAAGATCAAGACCGAAATGACCAAGCGTCTTGGCGCGCTCTCACAGGCCCAAAGGCAGCAAAGTCGGGACTTCGACCGCATCGAACTCAGCAATGGCGGCAATATCCACCAGCTTATTCTGACATTGGTGAACGGACATTAGACGACGTCGTCGCACAAAATAAGACGTGTCAGAACGTTGGCGGCGTGCAGGCACTGATCACCTCGCATGCGACCGGTCCCACGCAGCGGAACCGGTGCGGCCGGCGGCTTTCGAAATAATAGGCGTCTCCCGGTCCGAGAATGCGCCGCTCATCATCTACGGTCACCTCCAGGCGCCCCGACAGAATAATCCCGCCTTCCTCGCCCTCATGGACGAGCGGAACCTTGCCGGTGTCGGACCCCGGCTGATAACACTCCTTGAGAATCTGCAGACTGCGTCCGAAAAGATTGTCGCCGATCTGCCGATAGGAGATCGGCCCCTTGCCGATCTCGGTGAGTTCATCGGAGCGGTAGAAGGCCTTGCGAGGCCGCTCCGGTTCGAAAGCGAAGAACTCGGCCAGGCCGATCGGAATGCCGTCGAGAATGCGCTTCAGCGCGCCGACGGATGGATTGGCGGAATTGGATTCGATCAGCGAGATCGTCGAGTTGGTCACGCCAGCCCGTTTTGCCAGCTCGCGCTGGGAGAGATTGCGCAGCATCCGCAGGTG
The DNA here is from genome assembly GCF_964252905.1 of Pararhizobium sp. LjRoot255. Taxonomy (NCBI): domain Bacteria; kingdom Pseudomonadati; phylum Pseudomonadota; class Alphaproteobacteria; order Hyphomicrobiales; family Rhizobiaceae; genus Pararhizobium; species Pararhizobium sp. LjRoot255. The sequence goes on along the minus strand of NZ_CAXUPQ020000002.1, from coordinate 571,448 downwards.
CCTGAGGCGGCTGCCGATATCGACTGACATGGAGGTCCGTTTCTGTTGTTCGAAATACCGCAAATATAGATATATCGAACAAATAAATTCAATGGCTTGAACGAATACAGAAAAGGACTTGTTCGACCGAACAAATCATGGCGGCAATGGCCCGTCGCAAGGGAGATTTTCGATGGACGCACACACCAAACCAAACGCCCCGGTTCTTGACAGCTACTGGATGCCATTCACCGCCAACCGCCAATTCAAGGCGGCGCCGCGCCTTCTCGAATCGGCAGAAGGCATGCACTACACGTCGGCCGACGGCCGCAAGATCCTCGATGGCACCGCCGGACTATGGTGCGTCAACGCCGGCCACGGGCGACGCCAGATCGCGGCGGCAGTCGAGCGTCAGTTGACGACGCTCGACTATGCGCCATCGTTCCAGATGGGCCATCCGATCGCTTTCGATTTTGCCGAGCGGCTGGCGGAAATCGCGCCTGGCGGACGTGACAACCGGCTCGACCGGGTTTTCTTCACCGGCTCCGGCTCGGAATCGGTCGATACGGCGCTGAAGATCGCCATCGCCTACCAGCGCGCCATTGGCCAGGGCACGCGTACCCGCTTGATCGGGCGCGAGCGCGGCTATCACGGCGTCGGCTTCGGCGGGATTTCGGTCGGTGGTCTGGTCAACAACCGCCGCGTCTTCCCGCAGCTCGCCGGTTCCGACCATCTGCGCCACACGCATGATCTTTCTCGCAATGCCTACGTGAAGGGCCAGCCGGAGCACGGAGCGGAGCTTGCCGATGATCTTGAGCGCCTGGTTGCGCTTCACGGCGCAGAGACGATCGCGGCCTGCATCGTCGAGCCCGTGGCTGGTTCGACCGGCGTGCTCGTGCCGCCGAAGGGCTATCTCGACCGGCTGCGGGCGATCTGCGACCGCCACGGCATCCTCCTGATCTTCGACGAGGTCATCACCGGCTTCGGCCGTCTCGGCGCCCCCTTCGCCGCGGACTATTTCGGTGTCCGGCCAGATATCGTGACGGCCGCGAAAGGGCTGACCAACGGCGCCATTCCGATGGGCGCGGTCTTCACCAGCCGTGCCGTGCATGATGCGCTGATGCATGGGCCCGAAGGCCAGATCGAGCTTTTCCATGGCTATACCTATTCCGGTCACCCGGCGGCCTGCGCCGCGGGCCTTGCCACCCTGGACATCTACCGCGACGAGGGGCTTCTCACGCGGGCGGCCGAACTCGAAACCGCATGGCACGACGCCATGCACGCGTTGAAGGGCTTGCCGCATATCGTCGACATCCGCACGATCGGCCTGATTGCCGGCATCGAGCTTACCTCCCGCGACGGGGCGGTCGGCGCGCGCGCCTACGATGTCTTCGCCGATTGCTTCCACAATGGCCTGCTGATCCGGGTTACGGGCGACGTCATCGCCTTCTCGCCGCCCCTGATCATCGGGAAGGAACAGATCGGCGAGATCGTCTCCGTGCTTGGCGAAGCCCTGAAACGGGCCGCCTGATTGATGTGCGCGCAAGAGCGGCCGGCCTTCGGTCGCCCTGCGGTATCGTGCCTTCGAAATGCCCTATTGGCGGTTGAAGTGTGAATGGTCTGTTAACGTGTAGCCCATCCATGCTTCGACGCCGGCTGCGTCAAAAGCGCGTATGGGAACACCCTCCCGACACGATGCGTTATGCCATGGACCGAGTGCTGCTCGGCTTCGCATTGGGTGGGGTTTAGAAGGAAAAAACGATGAAAAAATCTGTCGCTATGATGCTTTTCGCCGTGTCAATAGGCGTAACCGGCGGAACCGCCGCCGGAGCGGCCGATCTGCGGGCCAACGATCCGGTCCCGGCCTATCAGGAATCGGACGTCCGTGGTGGCGTCAAGATCGGCTATCTCCAGTGCGATGTCGGCGGTGGCGCAGGTTACGTTCTGGGGTCGGCCAAAGACATTGACTGCGTTTTCCACTCGGCCATTGGCGAGGAGCGCACTGACCACTACACCGGTGCGGTCAGGAAAATGGGCATCGATCTCGGCTTCACAACCCGCAGCAAGCTGGTCTGGGCCGTCTTTGCGCCGACAGCAGGGTATCATCAGGGCTCGCTGAGCGGTCTCTATCAGGGTGCGAGCGCCGAGGCGACGGTCGGTGCCGGCGTCGGCGCCAACATTCTGGTCGGCGGCACGTCGGGTTCAATTCACCTCCAGACGGTCAGTGTCACGGGACAGATTGGCCTTAACCTCGCAGCGGGCGGCACGTCTGTAACCCTCGCTGCGGTGAACTGAGCGCTCGCCGACGTACGGCACTACATGATCAACGCATGGTTGCTCGGAGGCAGCCATGCGTTTTCTTTTCCCGATGTATGACACGGCCTACTCGTTATGGGTCGAGCCGGCGGCGCGAAAACGTTCCTCAAATTCGCGCCGCAGGCTGCGCCGTGTCTCGGCCGCACGCAGGCGGCGTTCCCGGATTTCATCGGCCGGCGTATAGGGCGGCACATTGGTTGGACGCCCCTCCGCATCGACGGCAACCATCGTGAAGTAGCAGGAATTGGTGTGCCGTCGCTCGCCGGTCCGGATATTCTCCGCCTCCACCCTTATGCCGACTTCCATCGAAGTCCGCCCGGCATAGTTGATCGAAGCGCGAAAGGTCACGAGTTCGCCGACGTGGATCGGTTGGCGAAAGACGACCTGATCGACCGACAAGGTCACTGCATATTCCTGCGAATATCGTGAGGCGCAGGAGTAAGCGACCCGGTCGAGGAGATTAAGGAGCGCCCCGCCATGGACCTTGCCGCTGAAATTCGCCATGTCGGGCGTCATCAGCACGACCATCTCGAGTTGGCTCGTGTCGTGACCGTCTTCCATGCTCAACCTCCAACTCCATTTGCCGCAGCGCCGATCTCGGAGGCAGGCGGTGCCCGCAACCCGGCGGCTCGCAATGTAGGCGAGATTGATAAGACGGGATAGGTCGTCAACGCTGAAGATCGGCAACAATATTCGGCAACGACATCCAACATTTCCATGAAAATAATCGTATTTAAAGCAAGAAACCGCCACGGACCTGCAAGAACGGATCGCTCTTAGTCATAGCCATGACCGCGCCGAGTGCTTGATCATCCAAGGTTCTGCCTAATGCCTGGAGTCGGCCAGTCTGTCATGAACAAAGGCCTTGGCGTCGCTGACGGCCGTGATCAGATCGTCTCCGCATGCCAGCCGCGCCGCTATCGCGCTTGCCAGCATGCAACCGGTCCCACGCATCAAGACGGCAAGGCGAGGCGCCCTGAAGAACTGAACGGTATGCCCCGCCTGAACGAGCATATCGACCGATTCCAGGCCATCGCCATGGCCTCCCTTGATGAGGACCGCTTGCGCCCCTACGGCGATCAGCTCTCGTGCCTGGGCGATTACAGCCTCCGATGGTTCGTGTCTCACCGCAGCTGTCAGACACGAAAGCTCCGGCAGGTTTGGCGTAATCAGCGCGCATTGCCGAAACAGCCGATGCAACGGAGCCTTCGCGTTCGGGGCAAGCAGCACGTCGCCCGAAGTGGACGCAAGAACGGGATCGAGCACCACGGGGATATCCGGATGGTCCTTCAGAACCGAAGCGACGGCCGTGATCGTCGCAGCTGTTGCCAGCATGCCGATCTTGATGGCATCGACCTGATTGGCTGTAAGTGCCGCACGCATCTGCTGGGCGACACGATCCGCCGGGATTTCATCCACATATTGAACGCCGTGATGGCTCTGGACGGTGACCGCGGTCACGGCCACCGATGCCTTCACACCAAACGCGGCCAGCGTCTCGATGTCACGGACGATGCCGGCGCCGCCCGAGGAATCCGAGCCGGCGACGACAAACACATGCGGCCTCTTCTTCATCGCCACCCCTTCATCGAAATTGCGCCGTCCGCTCGATCCATTCGCGCGTGCGCGCTTCCGGATCCGCATTGAGCGTGATGTCGGTGACGACGGCGGCACTGTCGGCGCCATGGGCAAAAACGCTGTCGATACGGTCGGTGTTGATGCCGCCGATGGCGACGAGCGGCAGGTTTCCGATGCGCGCCTTCCAGTTGCACAGCCTGTCGAGCCCCTGCGGTGCCCATTTCATCTTCTTCAGGATTGTCGGCCAGACCGGACCGAGCGCCACATAGTCTGGCGCTGCTGCGAGGGCGGTTTGGAGCTCCGTCTCGTCATGGGTCGAAAGCCCGAGCTTGATGCCGGCCGTGCGGATGGCGGCGAGATCGGCCGTGGCGAGATCCTCCTGGCCGAGATGAATGAAATTGCACCCCTCGTCGATCGCCAGCCGCCAGTGATCGTTGACGATAAGCTGGCAGCTGTGCCGCATGCAGACCGCTTTCGCGCGGCGGATGTCTTGGCGCAGTTCCGTCTCGGACCCCTCCTTCATGCGCAACTGCACGAGCTTTACGCCGAGCGGCACCAAGCGCTCGATCGAGTCGGCGTTGTCGACGATCAGGTAGAAAGGATCGAGCTTCATGAAAACACCGCCTTGCCGATGACCGGCGTTGAGGGCACCGCCATGTCGCGCGGTTCCAGCATGCCTGCCTGGAACGCGATACGGCCTACCTCGATCGCACCGGTAAAAGCCACAGCCATTGCCGCCGGATCGGCGGCGCCGGCGACGGCGGTGTTGAGCAGCACGGCATCAAAGCCGAGTTCCATCACAATGGTAGCATGGGAGGGCCGCCCGATGCCGGCATCGACGATCAGCGGGACGTCCGGGAAATGCGCTCGCATGCTGCGCAGGGCCGGCAGATTGATCGGCCCCATGGCCGATCCGATCGGCGCGCACCAGGGCATCAGCACCTCGCATCCCGCTTCCATGAGGCGTTCCGCCACAACGAGATCGTCGGTCGTATAGGGAAAGACCTTGAACCCTTCTCCGCTTAGGATGCGAGCCGCCTCGACAAGCGCGAACACATCGGGCTGCAGCGTATCATGGTTGCCAATCACCTCGAGCTTGATCCAGTCGGTGGCGAAGACATCACGTGCCATTTTCGCCGTGAGGACAGCCTCGGAGACGGTGTGGCAGCCGGCGGTGTTGGGCAAGACCTTTACGCCGAGCGTGCGGATCAACTCGAAGAAGACGCCACCCGTGCGGCTGCCGGCCGTTTCGCGGCGCAAAGAGACGGTGACGATATCGGTCTTCGACGCGCGAACTGCATCGCTAAGGATGGCAGGCGATGGGTAGCGCGCGGTTCCGAGAAGCAAACGGGAGGCGACTGTGGTTCCATAAAGCTCAAGCATGATCAGCCTCCTTGCATCGGCGACAGGATCTCGATGCGGTCGCGGTCGGCAAGGACGAAGCCTGGGCGGTCCTCGCGATGCACCAGTTCGCCGTTGACTGCTGTCGCCAGCCAGTCGCCCTCGTAGTCGAGGGAGGCGAGAAGGTCTGAAAGAACGGAAATGTCTGTCTGATGGTCTTCGCCATTGACGGTCAGTTTCATCGGTTTGCTCCAGTCTGAAGTGGAATGACGTGGGCGCGTTCGGGCGCGCGAAGCGTCGCCTCGACGCCAACGGACATCTGCCCGATGTCTCTTCGCAAGTCGCCTGTCATGTGGGCTGCAACGTCCCGTGCGATGGAAGGCGCCAGCAGAAATCCGTGGCGGTAGAAGCCGTTGATGCGGATGGTGCTGCCATCAATCTCAAAACGCGGCAGATTGTCCCGATACGCAGGGCGCACGCCGGCGCCGGTTTCGATCACGCGCGCCTCTCCGAAGGCCGGATGAAGCGTATAGGCGGCGTTCAGAAGCTCCATCAGCGACCGGGCGCTGATCGGCCCGGGATCGTCGGTCTCGATCATCGTTGCGCCGACCATGAAACGCCTGTCGCCACGCGGCACGAGGTAAAGCGGGATGCGTGGGTGCAGCAGCCGGACCGGACGCGACAGCCTCACATCCGATGTTTCCAGCATCAGCATTTCTCCGCGCACGCCGCGCAGTTTCACCGCTTGGTCGATAGCGCTTGCCCCGGTGCAATCGACGACACGGTCGAACCCGGCACCCGAAAAATCCGGCGCCGCTTCGAAATGGAACCGTACGCCGATCGCCCGCAGCTTGTCGTGGAGCGCAGCTATTGCCCGTCTCGGATCGAGATGCGCTTCCTGCCGAAAAAACAGCGCCTTGCGAAACCGCCCGGCAAGCTCCGGTTCGAGCGCTGTTATGTCATCCGCATCCAGCCAGTCGCACCCGCAGGTGCGGGCTGCAAAGCGGGCAAGCTCGCCGGTGTCGCGCGGCGGCGCGACAACCAGCGTGCCTTTGCGGATGACGTGGCCGGGCAGGGCCGCGTCCCACCAGTCGGCGGCAGTGCGCCCGAGCGCCAGTACGGTGTCAGGCGCACTTTCCCTTTCACACCATGGCGCGAGCATACCGCCGGCGAACCATGAAGCCCCGCCGCCGGCGCGTGCCGCCGTCTCTGCGATCTCGACATGGACCGCTCTCGCCTGCAGCTCGTGGGCAAGGGTAAGGCCGGCAACGCCGGCCCCCCTGATCAAGACGCGCATGGCTACTCTCCCGCGGGCGGAACGTTCCCATCGGCGCCAAGCGGCATATAGAGATCGCCGCCTGCCTGGAACTTCGCGGCCATCGCTTCCAGCCCCTCCTTCTGGGCCTCGGCGCGGATGTCATGCGATATGCGCATGGAGCAGAATTTCGGGCCACACATCGAGCAGAAATGCGCAACCTTGTGGGCTTCCTTCGGCAGGGTTTCGTCGTGGAAGGAGCGGGCCGTTTCCGGATCGAGCGACAGGTTGAACTGGTCCTCCCAGCGGAACTCGAAACGGGCCCGCGACAAAGCGTCGTCGCGCAGCTGCGCTGCCGGGTGCCCCTTGGCAAGGTCGGCGGCGTGAGCGGCGATCTTGTAGGTGATGACGCCGACCTTGACGTCATTACGGTCGGGCAGGCCGAGATGCTCCTTCGGCGTGACGTAGCAGAGCATGGCCGTGCCGAACCAGCCGATCATCGCGGCACCAATGCCCGAGGTGATGTGATCGTAGCCCGGCGCAATATCGGTCGTCAGCGGCCCGAGCGTATAGAACGGGGCCTCGCCGCAGACTTCCAACTGCTTGTCCATGTTCTCCTTGATCTTGTGCATCGGCACGTGGCCGGGGCCCTCGATCATCACCTGGCAATCCTTTGCCCAGGCGATCTGGGTCAGTTCGCCCAGCGTCTCCAGTTCGGCGAACTGCGCGGCGTCGTTGGCATCGGCGATCGAGCCGGGACGCAGGCCGTCACCGAGCGAGAAGGAGACGTCATAGGCGCGGCAGATGTCGCAGATTTCCTCGAAATGCTCGTAGAGGAAGCTTTCCTTGTGGTGATGCAGACACCACTTGGCCATGATCGAGCCGCCGCGCGAGACGATGCCGGTGACGCGGTTGACGGTGAGCGGGATATAGTGGAGCCGCACGCCGGCATGGATGGTGAAATAGTCGACGCCCTGCTCGGCCTGCTCGATCAGGGTGTCGCGGAAGACCTCCCAGGTGAGATCCTCGGCAATGCCGTTGACCTTTTCCAGTGCCTGATAGAGCGGCACCGTGCCGATCGGTACCGGCGAGTTGCGGATGATCCACTCGCGGATGTTGTGGATGTTGCGGCCGGTCGACAGGTCCATGACGGTATCGGCGCCCCAGCGCGCCGCCCAGACCATCTTCTCGACTTCCTCGGCCATTGACGAGGTAACGGCCGAATTGCCGATGTTGGCGTTGATCTTCACCAGGAAATTGCGGCCGATGATCATCGGTTCGGATTCGGGGTGATTGATGTTCGCGGGGATGATCGCCCGCCCGCGCGCAACTTCCTCGCGCACGAACTCGCCTGTGACGTGATCCGGGATGCGGGCACCAAAACTTTCGCCGTCACGAACAAGAGCCTCCTTAGCGGCCTTGCGCCCGAGATTTTCGCGGATGGCGATGTATTCCATTTCGGGGGTGATGATCCCGGCCCGCGCGTAGGCAAGCTGGGTGACGGCCTTGCCGTCCTTGGCCTTCAGCGGCCGGTTGCGGATAGGAAATTCCGGCGTCAACCGTTCGCCTGTGGCAAAGCCGTTGTCTTCGGGTTTGACATGCCGGCCCTCATACGCCGCGACGTCGCCGCGCGCCGTCACCCAGGCCTGGCGCAGTCGCGGCAGCCCGGCGTCGATCGAAACGGTGAGCGTGGAATCGGTGTAGGGGCCGGAGGAATCATAGACCATGACGGGCGGTTCGCCCGACGTTGGATGAAGCGCGATCTCACGCATCGGCACGCGGATGGCTGGATGCAGTTCGCCCGGAACATGGACTTTGCGGGAGGCCGGCAGCGGGCCGGTGGTGACAGTGGGAGTGAGGTTTTTTGCGGCAACATTCATGGTTGAGGCTCCAAATTTTAGGTTGGAGACCCAGTCCTTTAGAGCCGGAATGATGGAAAGACGCTGACACGAATCCGCAAGCGGAAAATCGAATCGTGGCAGCGCTTGCACCGTCCCTACGCCAGTATGAACTGGATCAGGTTCAACGGGTCACTGCGCTGCTTGAGGGCGGCAAGGCCACCTTTCGCGCCAGCAGAATCTCAGCCCCTTGTCGGGACCCCCCTGGTGAATGTGGTCAGTAAGGCATGGTTCTGGACGATGCGTCAAGGGCTGTTGGCGCGGCCGTTGGGATGGCACGGCAAGCGGCGACCGCCTCTTGTTTTGTGTGCGTGCGGCAAGCTGTGAAGACATTTAATGTTTTCAGTCTTTGTCTCGACAGCGCGTCTACGGCAAATTATCTATAAAAAATGACCTCGACGCACGAAGATACCATTGCCAGCCGCATCAGCCGCATCCTAGCCGATAGGATCGTGACCGGCGAACTCGATCCCGGCACGAAGCTGAGGCAGGATCATATTGCCGAGGAGTTCGGAACGAGCCATGTGCCCGTGCGCGAAGCCTTCCGCCGGCTGGAGGCGCAGGGGCTTGCCGTCAGCGAGCCGCGCCGCGGCGTGCGGGTCGCATCCTTCGATCTGAAGGAGGTTCGCGAAGTGGCGCAGATGCGGGCGGCGTTGGAAGTTCTGGCGCTTCGGCATGCGGCGCCGCACCTGACGCCATCGATCCTCGATCAGGCGGAAGAAGCGACGGTTGCCGGCGACAATTCCCGCGACGTTCGGTCCTGGGAGGAGGCCAACCGCCGTTTCCACAGTCTCATTCTTGCCCCTTGCGGCATGCCGCGCCTCTTGGCCTCGATCAACGATCTGCACGCTGCCAGCGCCCGCTTCCTGTTCGCCAGCTGGCGCTCGGAATGGGAAGTCCGTACCGACCATGACCATCGCGCGATCCTGACATTTCTGCGTCAGGGCAACGTCGAGAACGCCGCTGCCGTTCTCGAACGCCACGTGCAGTGGATCGGGCAAAAACCCGTGCGGAACGCTTCCGGGACGACGCGCGAGGCATTCGCGATCGTTGGCTGACCACCCGGTCCGCCGGTCCCGTCAGTGTTGCCTGACATGCGCCAGGAGCGTAACTCGTGTTGCGTCCTTAAACTCTCTCTGTGATTGTAATTTTATGGCCGGTCAACGAAAGGGCGCTTGCGTTCGATTGCGCCTCAATAAATTATAGATAATATCAAGTCTTATCTATACTGAGCTCACAAGCAGGCGCGACGAAAGGGAGTAGATCGATAATGTTGCACGAAAGCACAGCCGCAGACCGCATGGAAGCGCCCATCACCATCCCGATTGAATCGATATCTGTCGCTCAGGCAAAAATTATCTATAATTTGCCTTTCAATGATCTGCTGTTTCGGGCCCAGACCATTCACAGAGCGAATTTCGATCCCAACGCTGTGCAGATGAGCCGGCTCTTGTCGATCAAGACCGGCGGTTGCGCCGAGGATTGCGGCTATTGCAGCCAGTCGGCGCATTCTCCAACCGGCCTCAAGGCCTCCAAGCTGATGATGGTCGAACAGGTGGTCGCCGAAGCCCACAAGGCCAAGGCCGAAGGGGCCACCCGCTACTGCATGGGGGCCGCATGGCGCAGCCCGAAGGACCGCGACATCGACACGTTGCTTGCCATGGTCGCCGGCGTAAAGGCGCTCGGCATGGAGACCTGCATGACGCTCGGCATGCTCTCGCCGGCCCAGGCCAGCGCGCTGGCCGAGGCGGGCCTCGATTATTACAATCACAACATCGATACGTCGGAAGAGTTCTACTCGCAGATCATCACCACCCGCACCTTTGCCGACAGGCTGGAGACGTTGTCGAATGTGCGTGAAGCGGGCATGAAGGTCTGCGCCGGCGGTATCCTCGGCATGGGCGAAACGACGGATGACCGCATCTCCATGCTGGTGACACTCGCCAATCTCCAGCCAGCGCCCGAGAGCGTGCCGATCAACATGTTGATTCCGATTCCTGGTTCGCGGCTCGCCGATGCCGAACCGGTCGACCCGATCGAGTTCGTCCGGACCATCGCGCTCGCCCGCATCTTGATGCCGCGCACCCACGTCCGCCTGTCGGCAGGGCGCACGCAGATGAGCGACGAAATGCAGGCGCTCTGTTTCTTCGCCGGCGCCAATTCGATTTTTGCCGGCGATACACTGCTCACCACCGAGAATCCAGGCGAGGATCACGACACGGCGCTGTTCCGCCGCCTTGGTCTGAAGCCGATGGAACTGGAACCGGCTGAATGACGCCGACGCGGCTCGCGCGCTATGAAGCGACCCTGGCCGGGCTGGAGCGCAAGGAAAGGCTCCGGACCCTGATGGGGCGGGACGGCGCAGATTTCAGTTCGAACGACTATCTCGGCTTTGCCGGTTCGACGCGCCTGGCGATGGCGGTCACTGCTGCGCTTCAACGCGGTGTACCTGTCGGTGCCGGCGGCTCGCGCCTGCTGCGCGGCAACCACCCGGAACACGAGGCGCTGGAGGCGGAGGCTGCAGCCTTTTTCGGCGCCGGGCGCGTCCTTTATTTCAGCACCGGCTATGCCGCCAACGCGGCTCTTTTTTCAACCCTGCCGCAGCGCGGCGATCTCATCGTCCATGACGCCCTGGTGCATGCCAGTGCGCACGAGGGCATGCAGGCAAGCCGGGCGCTGGCGGTGCCGGCTCGGCACAATGATGTCGCGGCGTTCGAAGAGGCGATCATCCGCTGGCGACGCGACGGCGGAACCGGCCATCCGTGGATCGCCGTCGAAAGCCTCTATTCGATGGATGGCGATCGTGCGCCACTCGCCGCGCTTGCAGCACTTGCCGAACGGCATGACGGCTTTCTGGTGATCGACGAGGCCCATGCGACCGGCGTCTTTGGCACCAGTGGCCGTGGTCTCGCCGCTGACCTTGAGAACCGGAAGAATGTTATCGTGCTGCACACCTGCGGCAAGGCCCTCGGCGTCTCCGGGGCGCTGCTCGGCGCGAGCGCAACGCTTTGCGACTATCTGGTCAACCGGGCGCGCGGCTTCATTTATTCAACTGCGCCATCGCCGCTGATGGCGGCTGCCGTGCGTGAAGCCCTGCGAATGCTTGTGGATGAGCCGAAGCGGCGCGCGGATTTCGACGGATTGCGCGCCTTTGCCAACAAGGAACTTGCCGAAAAGCTCGGGATGGAGGGCAGTGGTTCGCAAATCCTGCCCGTGATCATCGGCGATAATGGCCGGGCCGTGCGGATCGCTGCGCGCATGCGGGTCGAAGGCTTCGACATCCGGGCCATTCGTCCGCCAACCGTTCCTGAAGGCACGGCACGGCTTAGGATCGCGATCACGCTCAACGTCGATGAGACGACGATTACACGCATGTTCACCCGGCTGGCGGCGATCATGGCGGAGGAGAAGCCGTGATGCGGTTCGTCGTGACCGGCACGGATACCGGCATTGGCAAGACGGTGTTTTCGGCGGCGCTGGCGGCGGCACTTGGCGGCTATTACTGGAAACCGGTGCAATCGGGGCTCGAGGAAGAAACGGACAGCCAGACCGTCAGCCGGTTGGGCTGCCTGCCGCCGGAACGCATTCTGTCGGAAGCCTATCGGCTTAAGACCCCCGCATCGCCGCATCTGGCGGCGCAACTCGATAACATCGAGATCGCGCCCGAGACCCTGACGCCGCCTCTGACCGATGCCCCCCTCATCATCGAGGGCGCCGGCGGCCTTTTGGTGCCGCTGACGGAACACCAAGTGTTCGCCGATGTCTTTGCGCGTTGGCGCATCCCCGTGATCCTCTGCGCACGCACGGGGCTCGGCACGATCAATCACACGCTGTTGTCGCTCGAAGCACTGCGCAACAGGTCCATCCCGATTTTCGGCGTAGCGTTCATTGGCAACGAAGCGGCCGAAACACAACGCATCATCGCTGCAATGGGGCAGGTGCGGGTTCTCGGCCGCCTGCCGCCGCTTGATCCACTGACGCCGGAGCGTCTGCAGCGGGCCTTTGGCAATTATTTCCCTCTTTCCTCCTTCCAGGAGAGGACGGCATGACCTCACCCGTCTGGCACCCGTTCACCCAGCATGGGCTGGAACCGCCGATGAAGCGCGTCGTACAAACGGACGGCGCCTGCCTGATCGAAGAAGACGGTTCGCGTATCCTCGATGCCATATCCTCCTGGTGGGTCATCACCCATGGTCACCGGCACCCTGCGATCATGAAGGCTATCCAGGCGGCATGCGAGACCTACGACCAGATCATCTTCGCCGAATACACGCATGAGCCCGCCGAGGACCTGGCGCGGGGCCTGGTGGAGATCGCTCCTGTCGGGCTCAAGCATGTCTTCTATTCAGACAGCGGCTCGACCTGCGTCGAAGTCGCGTTGAAAATGGCCCTCGGCTTCTTCCACAATTCCTGCGCGCCGCGCAGTCGCGTTGTGGTGCTGGAGCACGGCTATCATGGCGATACGATCGGCACGATGTCGGCGGGTGAACGCGGCGTCTTCAACCAGGCCTATGAGCCACTGCTGTTCGGCGTCGATCGCCTGCCGTTCCCGGCGCCCGGCCGTGAACAGGAAACGCTCGACGCCTTCGAGTTTTACTGCGCGACGGGTCAGGTGGCGGCGTTGTTGATCGAGCCGCTTGTTCTCGGGGCGGGCGGCATGCGCACCTATCCGGCATCCGTCCTCGCCGAGTTGAAGCGGATTGCCGAAAAACATGACGCCCTGATGATCGCCGACGAGGTGATGACCGGCTGGGGGCGCGCGGGCAGCCTGTTCGCCTGCGAGCAGGCCGGCGTGACGCCCGATATCCTCTGCACCTCCAAGGGGCTGACCGGCGGCGCCCTGCCGCTGGCCGCAACGCTGTGTACGGCCCGGATATTCGACGCACACCTTTCGACGGACCGCCGCCGGACCTTTTTTCATTCGAGTTCCTACACCGCCAATCCGATCGCCTGCGCTGCTGCGGTCGCCAATCTGACCGTGTGGAAGGACGAGCCAGTGCGCGAGCGCATCCTTTCGCTGCAGGAGATGCAACAGGAGCGACTTGCCCGTTTCCAGGACGATCTGCGCTTTACCGATATCCGCCAGGTCGGCACGATCACGGCTCTCGATCTGCGGGTGCCGGCAGGCGGCTATCTGTCGGACGTAGGTCCGCGGCTCAGGGCTTTCTTTCGCGAGCGAAGACTGCTGATCCGGCCGCTGGGAAACGTGATCTATCTGATGCCGCCTTATTGTGTGACCGCCGCCGAGCTCGACCGGGCCTATGACGCGATCGACGAAGCGGCCGCCTGTTTCGCGGCGGGACGGTTATGATGGGCGCGCGGTCGTCCCGGCTTGCCGGTTTCGGTCACTGTGTCCCCCGCCGGCGTGTCGAAAACGCTGAGATCGAGGAAAGGCTCGGCCTGGAGCCGGGCTGGATCGAACGCCGGACCGGGATCCGGGCGCGGCACTGGGCTGAACCGGACGATACGCTGTCTGGCCTTGCGGCAAGCGCAGGAGCGGCTGCCATTAAAAATGCCGGCATCGCCCCGGACGATATCGCGCTCACACTTCTCGCCACTTCGACGCCCGATCATCTGCTGCCGCCTTCCGCGCCGCTTCTGGCCCATCGTCTCGGCCTGGCCAATTCCGGTGCGATCGACCTCGCCGGTGCCTGCTCGGGCTTTCTCTATGCGCTGACGCTCGCCGACGGTTTTGTCCGGGCGCAGGGCCGGCCGGTACTGGTCGTTGCCGCCAACATATTGAGCCGCCGGATCAACCCGGCCGAACGGGCAAGCGCGGTGCTGTTTGCCGATGCTGCCGCCGCCGTCGTCCTGGTGCCGTCTCAGGATGTGGAAACGGGAATTCTCGGCGTCGACCTTGCCTCCGACGGCAGCCGCTACGACCTGATCTCGATTCCGGCGGGCGGCAGCAACCGGCCCTTTGCGGCGGACGTGGCAGCGAGTGAATGCCTGATGACGATGCGCGACGGGCGGGAGATGTTCGCGCAGGCGGTCGAAATGATGGGGCATTGTGGCGAACGGGCGCTCGCAAGGGCAGGGCTTTGCGCAGCCGATATCAGCCGCTTCGTTCCGCACCAGGCCAACGCGCGCATTTTCGATGCAGTTTGCAGCCACCTCCGCATAGAACCGGAAAAGACCGTTCGCACGATCATGGACTATGGAAACTCCTCCGCCGCAACGATCCCCCTTTCCCTTTCGCTGACCCATCAGACTGTGCCTCTTGGCCGGGGCGAAAAACTGCTGCTGACCGCAGCGGGCGCGGGATTGACGGGCGGTGCCTGTGTGATCGGGATTTGACGAGACGTTTTGTCAGCGGTGGAAAATTGCCTGCCCACGACGACAGCGGACCGATGGGACGGAATGCTCCAAAGTTGGCGATTGCTCGGCGAACCGCGGTTCAGGCCATGATCTGATCGTTTGACAAAGAGACGAGAAGAGAAATCCGAGAGCCTGCTTCGGATCTCTCTGTTTAAGCGTGGACCCGTTCCGGCTCTACCAAATGGTATGGTTCTACAAGGCAGTCTGCAGGGATGCCCCACTCCTTGTGCAGCTTGCGGATCATATCGACAGTGAGCGCACGCCTCTTGTTCAAGACCTCTGAGGCGCGCGAGCGGGAATCGAAAAGGGCGGAGAGATCAACCTGGGTGCGACCGGACATCTCCATGTGGGCTTTGATCAGTTCAACGGGCTCCGGTGCCTCGATTGCATAGTGCTTGTCTTCGTAAGCCTCGATGAGGGTCGAAAGGATATCGAAGCGATCGGCTTCCGCCGTGCCAAGTGCTGGCTGGCTGTCAAAATACCGCGCGACCTCCGCAATAGCCCATGCAAGATCATCATCTGTTCTGATGGCTCGAATGTTTTCCATTACACTGTCTCCGGGTTGATGGCATCGTATTCCTTGTGAGTGCCAATGAATGTTATGAGCACTCGTCTGAATGGATAGGCGACGTGCACGACCAGGCGATATTTATTGCCCGAAATGTCGAAGATGAGGCGATTATCGCTCACAAAATCGACATTGGCGCCGAACATCGCCTTTACGTCTGCCGGACCTGTCCAGTCCGCTTTGCTGACAATCGCATGCCACGTTTTCAAAGGTGTTTCTGCTTGGTCCTCCCAGAACTGCTTCAATGTGGACTTCGCGATAATTTGCATGAGTTATTTATATTCCCATATTGGGAACAAATCAAAGTCGGTTGAATTAACTTCGGAGATTATCCGGTGACGAGGTCATGTGCATGCGCGACTGCGAATGCGCTTAGGTAGTATCTCATCATGACCGTTGTACACCCGACGTCGGCGCGCGCTGCGAATATCAGCACCCAGATTCCGCGATGCGCGGCGAACAGATGTCGGCGATGTAGCTTCGGGTTTTCCCGGAATAATGTTTACCAACGTTTGCATTAACTCGCTTAGTGTGAGCGTTGGTGAGCATATCTTCAAGTTCTTCGTTGATGATGCCTGAGCCACTTTGCGCAAGATCACCCGGTTGCTTGATTTTAGGTAACATCGCGCGAGGGAATTTTGTGGCACTTTCTACCTATTTCCGGACTTTCGGATCATGCAGCAACCAAACCCGTCTCGCGCCGGAAAGCGGCAGGGCTTTTCGGCGTCAGAAGGTGGAGACACTGTTCGCCCACCTCAAGAGCATCCTGCGTACGTCTCGATTGAGACTGCGAGGACCATGCGGGGCATGCGATGAATTCCTCCTCGCTGCAACCGCCAAAAATCGCAGAAGGTTGGCGAGCTCAGACCTTCATGTCCACCACCGCAGCTGTGCAGCGGCTTAACGAGCCGGCGCTTGCCGCAGGGCGACGAGCAGCCCGACTAATCCTCAGACAAAATCCAAAAGGTGCCCCGCCTTGCTCAGCCCCACCGATTTTTTCAACGATATCGGCGCAAAGCGGAAATCATTGCCGCATAGTTCGCCAGGGGCCTAGGAGATTGCAAGTCTCGGGGTGATCGGGCCCCCGCAACCATAATCAGGCCCCGCTGATAGAAATGTCGCGAGGCCCTTCTGCGTTCTGGGCTGTCTCCAGTTCGCCGGACTCAACCCGAACCAAATAGTCGTGAGGCTCCAGGAGCTTGAAACGCTCCTCGGGGGTCGTCGTTGCTTCCAGGGCGGAGCGATTAAGCAATATATCCGGAAAGCGAGAGTGTGGACTACGGGTTGATTTTGAGCTACCTATTCTGTCTATTTCCGTTTCGGAAAGTATATTTCAAATATTGAAGTATATTAGATGGCTTGGTGGGTGGGCCGCATGCGCGTATTTTCAGATGAGAACTTGGAGGTGATACATCGCGCGGGGTCATCTCCCTATCTTCTCATCACCTTTAATGAGGTGGAAATGAAGGCGAACGGCAGCCGCTTCTGGGGGCAGCGGTTCTGCGAGAAAGCTGACATTTCGGCGCTTGGCTTCATCAGCCGACGGCCAAACTGGTTTCCGGCGGCGAGCGTCGTCAAGGCTGTCGAGGCGGCGGCGCCCATTCTTCGCACAGCACCGGAGCGGGTCCTCTACGGGCACTCGCAGGGCGGCTACGCGGCGTTGCGCTACCGCAGGCGCTTCAACGCTGCCGTTGCCATCGCCTTTTGCCCGCAAGTCTCGATAGATCCAAAGGCCGTTCCTTTCGACGGAAGGTTCGCACGCCATTTCTCGCCCGACTTCCACGCCAATATGGGGATAGCGCCTGATCACGCAGCGGGCCGCGCCTATCTCTTCTTCGATCCGTTCCACGCCGTCGACCACCGGCACGCGGTGCGAATCGCGACGCTGCAGGAGAGGACGCATCTCGTGCCGGTCCACATGACCGGCCATGGCACGGTTCGGGCGTTCACTGGGACGGCGCGCGCGCTGTCGTTGATCGAGGCCTGCCGCCGAGACGATCTTCCGGGTCTACGCGCTTTGGCCCGCGCAGCCCGAGTGACGGCGCCGATGCGACCCTATCAGATTGCTGTGACGGCGATCGCCCGCCATCCTGCCTGGGCCGATCGATTTGATGCGGGCTTCGGCTCGGATTTCTCTACGGTCGAGCGAGCAAACTTCCTCTACCATCGGGCCAACCGCCACATTCGCGACGGTGAGCTCGAGACGGCGCGGACCATGAGCCGGAAAATCCCGGCTTCGCCTGCCGGATAGCGGAACTGGACGGCCGTATCGCGCGCAGCCGCGAGGCGGATTGCGCCGCGCTTTCGTGATCTGAATGTTGCCGAGCCTACTCGAGAAGATGGCCTTCCTGAAGAGGGAAGGCCCATCTCAGGTCCACCCGCGGGCTGGGCTCCTGACCAATGCGGTTCTCCCGAAACCGGGCATTGGTTGTGAGGGAAAGACAAGCAAAACAAATGCAAAGACCCGAAGCAGATCCCGTGAACCTTCTCAAGCGATCTCCTTCGGATGCATTGCTCAGGCGACCGCGCGCTGTGCCGCGACGAGGGTTTCTATCTCCATGTTGACGAAGGCGCCGAGGTCGGCACGGGCAAGTGCCACGTGCAAGTTGGCACTCACGAAGCCAGCAGGCGAGCCGCAATCGAAGGTGCGACCGCAGAACTCGAACGGCCTGATCGTCTGCCTGGCCATCACGGCGATCATGGCATCAGTCAGTTGGATCTCGCCGCCGGCGCCGGGAGACTGATTCTCCAGCAGGTCGAAGATCTCGGGCTGAAGGATGTAGCGTCCGGAAATGAACAGGTTGCTCGGCGCGGTGCCCGGCGCCGGCTTTTCCACGAGACCCGTCACAAGCGGACCGTCACCCGTCGGCTTCAAGGACACGATGCCGAATTTTTGGGTCTCCTCGGGCGCGCATCTTTCCACGGCGATAATGTTGCCGCCGTGACGGTCATGGAGGTCCATCATCGACGTGAGGCACGGTTCGTCGTCGGCCATCAGCATGTCGGGGAGCAAGACGGCAAAGGGCTCGTCACCGACAATCTGGCGCGCCGTCCACACCGCGTGCCCCAGGCCGCGCGCCTGCTGCTGGCGAACGAAGGAAATGCTTCCAACACCCGGCGTGTGCTGCGCCATCCGGTCGGCCAGGCCATGCTTGCCAGCGTTGCGCAAGCAGACGTCGATTTCGAAGGCGTGGTCGAAATAGTCTTCGATCGCACCCTTCATGCGCCCGGTGACGATGACGACATGCTCTATCCCAGACGCGAAGGCCTCCGCGACGATATAGTCGATGATTGGCCGATCGACGATGGGCAGCAATTCCTTGGGAACGCTCTTGGTTGCCGGCAGCATCCGTGTTCCAAAACCGGCGGCGGGGATGATGGCCTTGCGGACTTTCTTGTGCATGAAGGTAGCCTCCAGTTCATACGAACCTTGCGAATGGTCTTTCTCAAGGGGTTGGTTGCATCGATCGTCTCTTGGTCGAGGCCGTTTCAGCGTTCCTCAAGACGAGCATCGTTAAAGCGAGTGAGAGAGAAGCGCAGGGCTCTCGGCCATGGCGGCATCGAGTTTCCGCCGCAGCAGCGCGCGATAGAGTTTGAGGTGTTCGCGCGCGCAGCCGAGGTGGTCGGCGGGTCGTCGCATGGAAACGCGCAGCCGATCCCAGATTTGGGTATCACCCAATACCTCGACGATACGGTCCGCGAGATCCTGGCTGCTGCCTGCGCGGAAGTGCAGGCCGTCCTTTCCGTCACGCACCTTCTCGGCCATCCCGCCGATATCGGAGCAGATCATCGGCCTGCCATGGAGCAGCGCCTCCTGGATCACGACGGGCGAGTTTTCCCACCAGACGGACGGCAAAACCACCCAGTCGACCGAACGCATCAGGCGCGGCACGTCCGCGTTCTGGTACGCGCCGTAGAAGCGGACGCGGTGGCCGGCGTCCGTGATGAGCTTCTTCATCCGTTCCTGGAATTCGATTGGCTGGCGCTCAAGGTTGCCGCCGAAGATCATGAGGCAGGAGTCTTCGCCCCATATCTCCTTCGGAATGCGCGAAACAGCGTCAACCAGGACATCGACCCCCTTGAACGGCGTAATCTGCCCGAAATAGGCAAAGCGGTTGCGGCGAGGGTTGGGACCCTGCAGCGCTCGGGCGGGTGCCGCCGCTTCCACAGCGATCCCGTTTTCGATCACGCAGAGCTTGTCCTTTTCAATGCCCCAAGCGGCGTAGCGATCCGCCAGAAAACGGCTGGGGGAGACGAAAGCGTCGGCAAGGCCAAGCATCCCGCGGGTAAACTGCTCCCGCTTCAGGAAGCGCGAGACGGGGATGTCGGGAAAGCAGCCGTGGCAGGCGACGGGAGATGCTGTTTCGCAGAGCTGGCCGGAAGGCCGTTTCACCATCTGCCCGTGATTGTGGCAGATCGACAGATATTCGTGGAACGTGACGAGTACGGCCGCGTGCGGAAATGCTTCTCTAAGGGCGTAGAGCGCTTCGAGACCGATGCCGAGAACATGATGGAAATGCACGACATGGGGCCTGAGATCGCACGCGAAACGCAACAGGTCCCGGCTGATCGCCTGCGTATCGCCGTTGGACAAAAAGAAGTGGTCGTAGTCGTCCGTGTGGAACAGTAGCTCATCGTCGGGAAGGCGAAGGCTCATCAGCGCGGACGCGGCGTGGCGCGGTACCGGATGGCCGACCCGGGCCAGGTAAACCGATTCCACGTTCGGCAATGCCTTCAGGCCGTGATGCAGGTTGTGAGATGCGATTTCCGCTCCGCCGAGCGAGACTGTCGGGTGCGCATGCGAGACGATAAGGACGCGAAGCTGCTCGTTCATGCGGACCTCTTTTCCGGGTGCTTTTCAACGGCGAGGACAGGCGCCCATTGGCTCTTGAAGATCTTTCGATCGATCTCCTCCACCAGAGCCGTCATCGCCGGACCGTCCCCGTCGCGTGCGTCGTCGCAGCCCCACATCTGCACCGATGGCAGCAAATAGGAGTCGATGCCGGACCGGCTGAGACGGAGGCCGAGATCCAGGCCTTTTTCCTGCGCGCCCAGATAGCCGCCGGAAAAGCCGCCCGCGCGCGCCAGAGCGTTGCGAGGCATGATGCAGCACTCGAGCGATGCTGCTGCGATACGGGTCAGTGTCATGTCGGTAACCGCTTTGAGCGGATATCCGGTATAGCGGCCGACGACGGGCTGGTCGCCGTTGTCTTCCTCGATCCAGCTTCCCGCCCAGCGAATGGAATGGTCCTCATATGCCAGTACGGGCGAGACGACGCTTCCTTTCAGGGTCGCGGTCGTGGCCACCAGTTTGCCGTACCAGCCTGTCCCGTGCGGGATCAGCAAGGCGGAGAGTGAGACGACCGTTTCGCAGGTGAGTGCTTGCGTGCCCGCTTCAAGCATGTCGCAGCCATCGCCGGTTCCCTTCACCGATACCAGCCGAACCGAAAGGCGATAGAACCGCGCGAGTTCCCTGATGCGGGTGGTTTGCCTGCGAAAGCGCTCTGCAGGCATGGCGATGACGATCGGCGCGCACCGGGTTTCCGGATCGAGAGCGAGCAAGGCCAATAGCGGGGCAATGTCCTCCTCGCTCTCGCCGGCACCGATGACGATCGGCGGGCTGCTTTCCTCATCGAAGCTGCCAACATCCTGGATGGTGTCGATGACAGGCACCGACCTTCCGGATTTTCTGAGAAACGGGACAATTTGCGCATCGACGATCGCCGGCAGCGCACAGTTCGCGGGATCGATGGCGCCCATCTGGTGCAATGTCGCCGAACGCGCCGAAACCCGCTTTGGTTTCACCGGCAAAAAAGCGCGACGCAAATCGCGCAGCGTTAATTCGAAGTAGAGGGGTGCGTCAGGATCGTCACTCGGCAATTGTGCCTGGGCGATGAAGCCATGCGTATGCTGCTCGCCCCGAAGGCTCGGTGCGAAGTGCTGCTGCTCGTTGAAACTGTCCGTGACATCGGGACGATCGAAGCGCGTCCAGCATTCGTCGAGGCGAGCCGCGGCATTGTTTCGGCGTAACCTCACCATTGCGACGTGGCTGTCGGGGTCATAAAGCCAGCCGGAGGCGAGGAGATTTCCTCCATCTGCCTCGAATGCGTTGTCTATTCCCATCCGGACGGGATAGGGCAGGCTGGAGACGGTTTCCTTGCCCTCAAAGCTGTTGGCAACTGCTCGAAGGGACAGCAACACGTCGGGAGAGCCGTGCGTCCGCAGCAGGATCGACCGGATATGTTCGGGCGTTTCCAGCGGGCCGGCGATGCGTTTTTTGGGGTGGACCGCAGTGTGCCGCCAACCGGCGCGCGCCCGAAAGACCAGACCTTCGATATCGAGAGCGCGGGTCGCCCGATTGGCATCGAGAAGGCCGACAAAACCGGAGGCGCCATCGGGAGCGTCGGGGCGGGGAAAGACCGCGATGCCGCACTCGGCGACCATAGGTGTCGCGTCGCCGACCACGGACACCCGGCAAGGTCCGGGCGCCATGCCACGGCTCCAGCCTTGCAGGAACGTCACGCCATCATGGCTTTCGCCGATCATCTCGACGAAACCATCACTTGCGTGGGCCGCCTGCAAAAGCGCGGTGATGGTCAGAAGCCTGTGGCGGGTTATATTGCCGGCCATCAGGACGTCCACGAGCCCATCGATGACGGCGGCTGACTGAGATCCCGCGGATTCGAGCACAAGCGCGGCTGCCTCTTCCGCCGAGGCGAGCCGGGGCGCGAAGATGAACTGGGCGCCTGTCTCCTCTTCTCCGAACCGTATCGTGGTTATGGCCGGGTGCGTATCCCGTGTTGGCAGGAGCGCTGCAAATCCGTGTCTGGCCCGTGGTGAGGGCGCGGCCAATCGCCATTCCGAGACAAACGCGCTTCGCGTGTCCGCGTGGTCGTCGCCGATGACGACCACCGCGTTGCCGGCGGTGACACGACCGAGGCCGATGATCAGCAAGGTTGTCTCGTCGATGCGGCAGCCGATAACCCTACCAGGGCGCATTGCCCTGCTCGCCGCATGCCTGCCTGCCGTGGGGCTCGTAACAGCCGGGGATTGTTCTGTAACCAGCACGCCTTCCTCTCTCCGCATCAGATCCTGGCAATCAGCGCAAGGCTGGCGCCCGCGGCAAATCCCACGAGAACAAACAGCAACAGCAGCAGCGGCTTCAATTCGCCGTTCCCACGTTTGCGCAAAGTGTTCAGGTTTTTTTCCATTCCCGCCACAACCCCATCCAGCCGCATGAGATGGACGTCGAGATCATTCAGCCTCTGGCCGATATCCACCCTGAGGCTTTCGACGGCGTGGCCGACCTCGCTGAGGCCGGTGGTTTCTGCCTTGTCGGCGTCAATGTCCGGTGTGCGCTGCAACGAGCGCTGGGAGACTTGCAACTGCCGTTGGGACGCCATCAATACGTCGAGCTTGTCGAGCACCTTCGCAAGCGGCGCGGCGATAAGAGCCTCGGCCGCCTGCTCGTTTGGCTGTGGAACGCGCAAAGCTTGCTCGGAACCACTTCCATTTCGCGCCACGACGACGATATCGTTCGCCCGCGACTGAACGGGATCGGGCAGCGCGATTTCAAATGCATGTTTGCCGTCGCCAATGCCGTTGCGCCGCAGGTCCGGGCGATTGCGATCGGCAACGGCCTCTGCAATCACCTTGCCATCGAGCAGGACACGGATGATCAGCCGTTGATCCGGCGCCATCGGGTCGAATGCCCAGCCGAAGATCCTACCCATGTCGATGGCATCCACCCGACCGTTCATCGGCTTGGCATTGTCCTGTTCGGATGCGGCATCCGGTCGTTCGGCGGGATTGGCCATGCGTTCTCCTATGCCTGAACCTGCGTCGTCTCGATCCGCTTGAGGTAGCGGCGGGCGGTTGTATCGATGTCGTCGGGCTTGCGCGCGTTGGCGGCGAACCGGCGCAGCAGGCTCGGCTCTTCCAGTATGCTGCGCATCGCCGTGGCGAGCGCTCGGGCATCGTTGGGCGGAACGGTCAGGCCGTTGACGCCGTGCTCGACCATTTCAGCCATTCCGCCAATGTTGCTGGCGATGACCGGGCGACCCTGAGCCTGGGCTTCCTGAATGACCAACGGTGCATTCTCCCACCAGACCGAGGGAACGATGGTGCAATCGACCGCGGCCACCAGATCGCCGATATCTTCGCGGCGATAGGGGCCTCGGGACTGCACCGAGGCCGATGTTTCGGCAAAGCGCCGATCGATCTCGTCGACGAAGGCCTGGCTCTGGAAGGGCGCGCCGCCATGGACGCGAAGCTCGAAATCGAGGCCATCGGCCAGAAGCTGGCGCGCGGCGTCGAGCAACACGGTTACCCCCTTCCAGGGGTTGAGATTTCCGAAATATCCGAAGACCGGCCTTCCGCCCTCGAGCAGCTCTCTTCGAACGCCGGCATCTCGCCTGGGGATACCATTGGGAATGACGCTGATCTTATCCGCATCCAGTCCCCATCGCACGAAGCGCTCCCTTAAAAAGGCGCTGGGCGAGACGAAGTGGTCGACTGTGCTCAGCAGGGCCTTCAGGTGGCTTTCGCGCAAGGTAAAGCGGTCGAGCGGAATGTCCTTGAAACAGCCGTGGCAGCGGTCCGGGCTGGACTGGTGACACAGCTCCTTGCTGCCGGTGCGCACCATCAGGCCGTCATGATGGCAAATGGGGTAGTAGTCATGCAGCGTCATCACTATCTGGCAGTGGGGCAGGGTGCGGCGGACAATGTGAGGAAACTCGGCGCCAAGCAGCAGCAGGTGGTGGAGGTGAACCACGTCCGGCCGGAAATCGCGCAGCAGCTCCGTTATATCCGGCACGATGCCGTAGAGGTCGATCTGGCTCATGAAGAAGCGGTCGAAATGTCCGGACCACAACAGGATTTCGTCTCCCGCCTGGCCGATGCTCTGAAAACTCGTGCCGGGCCTCGCTTCGCGATGGATCTGGTTCGTGGCACCGAGAAACAGGGCTTCGTGCCCCTCGCGCTGGTAGGCGCGAAACAGGTCGTGCGCGAAGATCTCCGTCCCGCCGGGATGAAGAGACGGATGGTTGTGGGCGGCCACCAGAATGCGCTTGCTCATCGGCCGCTTCCCCGCCGTTTCGACACGATGAAGTCCTGATGGTGGCTCGCTTTGGTGCCGCGCCAATGGCCCAGCGATTTTAGGGCGACGGAGAGGCCGGCGCGTTCGAGCGCCTTGTCCAGAAAACCGTCCTCGAAGCCGATTGCGGCAAGGCGCGGCTGGTTAGGGACGAACCAGCATGGGCTTTCGCGATAGCGTTGGAAAGCAAGACGCGGATCGCGCCGCCCGTGTTCGTTTGCCGCCGCGATCTGGTCGACCACGAACGCTGTCATGAACAGGCGCCCGCCGGGTGACAGAACCCTGCGGACTTCGGAGAGGTAGACGAGGACTTCCGCGGGCGGCAGATGCGTGATCACGGACGTCATGATCACGAAGTCGAAATGATGGTCCGGAAAGGGTAGCGCCAAGGCCTTACCGCTGATCTTGCCGCCCGGATTATAGAGCTCGTGTGCGATGTCCAGTCGCTGGAAGGAGAAATTAGCGTAGGCAGGCGTGATTGTACGCTGGCACCAGCCAATACCGTCTTCGACGGGATCGATGCCATCGTAGCGACTCGTTTGCGGATCGAGATACTGGGTGAGCGGCACAGCCATCCGGCCGATACCACAGCCAATATCGAGCACACGGCTGTCTTCGCGCAGGCCACCGATGCGAATAAAGTAACCGAGAAACTCGGCTCCGATCGCGCGAAAATCACCATCTCCCACGAAAACGTTGGTGGTATCCGGTTGCGGCAGGAAACGATTTGCCCGAACGGATTCGATGAGCCAGCGAATACGGTCTTCATCGATCAGCCGGGCCGGCGCGGGCGGCTGCAGGAGTGCCACTTTCGTCATGCTGCGCTCCTTTCCCGGATTCTCTCACCCATGGCGGCGGGGCGATGTGGGTCTTTATCGCGTTGGTTCGCCATCAGCTCGCTGATGTCGTCATCCCAGCGCTGCGTGTGCAGCCATGAATTGTACTGGCTGGCAACGCCGCGCATGTAGTCCTGGCTGCGGCGGATCGAACGGCGTTCGAAATGATAGAGGCACGCCGCCGGCTCATAGGCTATCTGCAACCCGAGGCGGCGGATCTTGAGGCAGAGGTCGCTGTCTTCGTAGTCACCGATCACGTAGTCGTCGGTGTAACCGCCAACGCGCTCGTACGTCTCCCTGCGGGCCACGAGGCAGGCGCCTGTGACGCCGGGTACGTCGCGGGTCTGCTGCGCCGGCCGGTAGTCGCCAGGCATGCCCTTGTGGAAATGGTGGTTCAGCCAGATCCCGCGCTGGTCGCGGCCGAAATAAAGCCCGGCATGCTGCAGCGATCCGTCTTCGAAGATCAGTTTCGGGCCGATGGCGCCCAGTGCCTTGTCTTCCAGCAGCGCCCGCGAAAGGATTTGAAGCCAGCCGGGCTTGCAAGGCACGACATCCGAATTGACCATCGCCAGGATGGAGCCGCGTGCGAAACGCGCGCCGGCATTGCAGGCACGCGCGTAACCGCCGTTGCGGTTCATAACCACCAGTTTCATCGGCAGCCCGTGCAGAAGATGCAGTCCGCCCAGCAGATGCTCCGTCTCATCCTGGATTTCCGGTGAATCGAGGACGTAGATGACCTCCGCGTTGGCTGCCAGCCAAGGGTCCGTGGCCATCCCCGATAATTGAAAACGCAGGAAATCGAGAACCTTGTAGAGGGGCACGACGATGGAAACGAGCGGCGCGTTTTTGGGCAGGCTGTAGTCCTTTGTGTAGTCGACCTCGATGGTCTTGCCCAATCGTCGTTCAATGTCCTGCAGAGCGGGAGCGAGAATCGTGCGGAAAGCATCGTCGACTGCATGCTGCGGCGGCACGGCGCGCAGGAGGTGGTTTCGCTGGATTGCGGGTTCGAAAGGCTGTGGCTTCGGTATCAGCGGCCTGACCGCTCCTGAAGCGAGACGCATCTGAAATCGCGGTTGCAGTAGCGGTCCGGGGGATTCCGCGAGTGGAATCCAGGCAACGAAACCCGTCACATCGGTCTTGCTCTTTTCGTCCTTCTCTTGCGCCCATGCCGGGAATTTGTAGTTGTTTCCGTCGAGCGGTACGGCGGTGCCGTCTTCCTTGACATAGTCGATGCCGGCGAAGGCCGATGATGGTGCATGAAACCAGCCGCCGGCCAGAAGGCCGCCGTCGAGCGCCAGCGCGAGATCGACTTCACCGGACGGGTGCATAGACGACTTGGCAATCCGGCTCGCCGCCAGCGGCGCGCGCGTTTGAAGATCGATCGCAGTGGCGGCGCCGCCCTCCGGCAACAGGGCGAGTTGACGGATGATCATTTCGCGCAGTTCCACCGCCTCGCGGTTTTTGCTCCACCAACCCTGAAGGCTGGCATGGCGCGGCTTGGCGTCAGGCAGTTGGCGAATGGCGAGGCCATTCTTGCTCAGGAGAACGATGAGAAACGGAGGGGAGGGTGCGCCTGCGATGAAATGGCACGATTGTAGGCCGTTTTTCGCATTGCGCCCGAGGACGAGCCTGTCGGCCACGCGTGTGATCGAAGTGGCACCGATCGCATAGATCGCTGTGATCTCGCCCAGATCCGGATTGACGGCCGTCTCAATCAGATGGCGGCCTTGCGCAACCTGACACACGATGCTGGCGGCCTGCGGTTCGGGTACGAGCGCGTAAACGGCGTCTTCAACCACCCTGCTGAAAAGATGGTCGCCGGCGATGCGAAAGGCGCTTCGCCACACAGTCAGCAGGTTGTTGACGAACTTGATGCGGGCATCCGGCGCGAGATCCGCGAAAAGAGCCTCAACATCGAGGGGTGCAAGCGCGCGTGCCGGCTGCATCATGACGGTTTCGATGGTGCTGCCGTGCTCCGTGCAAATATCCACATTCACGGGTCGCTTTTCTGGTCTCATCGCCCAGAACATGCGTTGTCGCCCGTTGCCAAGCGGCAGCATCATGCTGACGAGCGGTACCGGCGACTGCTCCATGGACAACAGACACCTCGTATTGGCGGGAAGGGCAGGGGGAAGGTCCCAGATGAGGACGGCAAGCTCGGTGCCGAGCCGAAAGATCTTTGCGCTCCTGAAAACGCCAGCGGCGTCTATCGAATCGTCGAATGTCACACGCTATCCCTTTGAATCAGAATAGCGCGCCCCACGGGAGGAGGCAGGGCGCGCCGAGCTCAGGCTCAGTGAACGGTGAAGTAGTTATCGGGATTGGCCTGGATGTCGTCGGCATCGACATTTACCAATGTGAGTGTATCGCCATGACCGAGATCCACGACGACATTGCCGCCGACCTGGGTGACGCGCGAGGCCAGGTCTTCGGGCGAAGACACGTCGAGGCCATTGATGCCCTTCGAGATCTGCAGCAGATCCTCGCCCGCGGTAAAGTCGAGAATGACGTCATTGCCGCCGCCGCCGTCGAAGACGAAGATGTCGTGGCCGGCACCGCCAGCCAGGATGTCGTTTCCAGCCCCGCCGTCAATGATGTCGTGGCCATCGCCGCCATGCAGTATGTCGTTGCCCTTGCCGCCGGACAAAAGGTCGCTTCCGTGTCCACCGAACAAGATGTCGCTGCCCTTGTCGCCGTAGAGAAGGTCATCACCCCAGCCGCCGACGAGGGTGTCGTCGCCGTTTTCACCGTTCAGCAAGTCGCTGCCCTCGCCGCCGAACAGGGTGTCGTTTCCCTTTCCGCCGAACAGCAGGTCGTCACCGTCATCACCGAACACGACGTCGTGCCCGTTGCCGCCGCTCACGAAATCATCGCCCCCATGGGCGCGAATGAAATCGCTGAAGCGGGAGCCGAACAGGGCGTCGTCGTATGCGCCGCCTTCCAATGTAGCCATCTGCCTCTCCTCTTCAGGTTTATATGCACGCGTTTTCGGCGCTGGGTGCGACGATTGCGCACCCGGATTGTGCATTGCAAAAAAGAGCGGCGCAAGTATCTAAAAGAGATAATCGTCTAGTAATGAGAAATAAATTTCTTAATCTGAGTCATAATGGTACATTATTTCGCCAATCGCAGTTGTTATGAAGTAAAATTAATCTATTTTACTCGGAAATAACTTCAAAACTTGAAGCAATTTACATGATAAACCTCTGCATTCCGTTTCCGCGCGCTAGTCTTCCCTGAAGGCGCGATTGAAACTCTCGACGGCGGGAGAGGTAAGGTAGTCGATCGCAAGGCGTGACTTGTGGATAATCAGCACCTCCGCGGGCATGCCGGGATAGAGGCGGACATCGGGGTTTGCCTTGAGCGATGCCGCGTCGATTTTGGCGCGCGCGACGAAGAATGCGGTGTTTGACTTTTCATCTAGCGACTGGTCTGCAGCGACATATGTGATGGCGCCTTCCATTGGCAGGCGGGAACGCTGATTATAGGCCGTCAACCGGATTTGCGTGTGGGAGCCCACGACCATGCTGTCGATGTCACGAGGATTGACGCGCATCTCGATCAGTAGGGGCTCATTTTCCGGAACGATCTCGAGCAGCGCCTGGCCGGGCGTGACCGCGCTGCCAGGGGTGCGCAGCCAGATGTTGCTGATGATACCGTCCTGCGGAGAGCGGATCTCAAGGCGCCGAAGCACATCCTTCGAGGCGGTGATCTGCTCCTCGACATCCGCGAGTTCGATGCGTGCCGTCGTGATTTCGCCGGCGATCGTCGACTGAAACTCGCTTTCGATTCCCGTCAGTGCAAGCTGCGCGCCCGCTCCGGCTTTCTCTGCCCGGGCCTTGTCGCCGACGAGCTCGCTCCGTTCCCGCGCAACCTCGCTCAGCCGGGACTCGATGTCGATGAGTTGCGTGCGCGGGAAGACACCCTTTTTCACCAACGTTGCTATCGCCGTCCGCCGCTCGTTAATGAGGTCGATTTGCTGGTCCGTCGCCTGGATCTGGATGCCGAGTGACTTCGCTTGTTCAAGGTGCTCCTCGATGGTTTTTTTCTGGACCTCTGTGTGCCCCCCCAGGGTCTCGCGCCGCTTTTCGAAAAACATCGTCTCCGCCATGACGGCGTCGTCGATCGCGGCATCCCGGGCGTGGCTGAAATCGTGTGGAAAGCTGATCCGGGGCGCGTCGGTTTGCTCGGCCTTCAGTCGCGCCAGTTTCGCGATTAGGCCAATGCGCCGGATTTGGACCGACCGCAGGCTGGAACGGGCTCGCGTATCCTCCAACTCGATCAGGGGCTGCCCGGCAGAAACCTTGTCGCCCTCCTGAACGAGCAGTCGGCTCATCACACCGCCTTCAAAATGGCTGATGGTCTTTCTCTTCGAATCGACGATGACCGTGCCGTTGGCGATCGTCGCGCTGCTGAGTTCGGTCGAAAACGCCCAGGCAAAAAATCCACCGAAGGACACCAGGATCGTGGCGATCCCCGCGATGACAAGACGGCGGAGAGGCGAGCGGGTATCAAGTTGTTCGAATTCCAAGTCCGAGGGGCTGATATTCAGCGACACCGGCTGATGCAATGGCAGGCGACGCTCGGAAAGGTCGGGGCGGACCGCAAGAGGCTTCTTCTCCGTCATATTGCGGCCACCTCGCGGCGTGCTTCGCCCGGCATTGTGGCCGGAATCACGTCCGTTCGCGGCCCGAACTGTGTGACGCGGCCGTTTTCGAGCACGAGCAGCTTGTCGGCGACTTGCATGATGGCTGGCCTGTGAGCGATTATGATGACGATGGCGCCGTCGCCGCGCGCGTGCTGGATCGCGCGGATGAGGGCCTGCTCGCCAATCGCATCCAGGTTTGCGTTCGGCTCGTCGAGCACGATGAGACGAGGTCTGTTGTAGAGGCAGCGCGCCAACGCTATGCGCTGCCGCTGCCCTCCGGAAAGGGTCAGGTGTCCGTCGCCGACGGGCGTGTCGTAGCCGAGTTGTAGGCGTCCGATCATGTCGTGGATGTCGGCCAGTCGCGCAGCCTCCAGCACTTTGTATGGATCGCTTTCGGCCATCCGCCCAATGTTTTCTCGAATCGTGCCTTCCAAAAGCGATACGGATTGCGGCAGATATCCGACCACTTGGCCGAACGAGCTGCGCTCCCAGAGATAGGTGTTGTTGCCGTCGAGGAAGACGCCGCCGGACGTGGGTCGCAAGATTCCGACCAGCAGGCGCGCGAGGGTCGATTTGCCTGCCGCGGAGGGACCGACCACGCCCAGAACCTCGCCAGGAGAGAGGGAGAAAGAAATGCCCTTGATGATCGGCACATCCAGCCCCGGCGCTGCATAGACCAGCTTGTCGACCACGATGTCGCCCGACGAATGCGGCGTAGGCATTGTTTGGCGGATCGCAAGGTCCGCCGTGAGGGTGGCCTCAAGGCGACGCCAGCCCGCGATCGCCAGAACCCACTGCCGCCAATTGTCGATGATCGAATCGAAGGGGATCAGGAGGCGCCCCACAAGAATGCTCGATGCCATCATCGCGCCGGGCGTGATTGCCTGCTCCAGCACTAGAAACGCTCCGGCTGCCAAGGTGACGATCTGGATGGAATAGCGCAGGCTGCGGGTGATGGACGACATCGCCTTGCTCCTGGTCCCACTCGCTTCAAAGGCGCTGAGGGCTTGCATTTGCAGGGCGCGCCAACGATTCGCCAGGGCCGGCAGCATACCCATCGCCTCGATAGCCTCGGCATGTCGCAGCGATGCGCCAATCTTGGACACGGCCTCGATATTTGTCTGGTTTGCTTCCTTGGTGAGTTGGCGTGTCAACATGTCCGTGACCAGGCCGCCGCAAAGGAGCAGCGCCGCGGAGACAGCCCCAATGAGGCCGAAAAGCGGATGCAAAACGAAAAGGGCGCCGAGGAAAATCGGGGACCAGGCCGCGTCGAGGGGCGCGGTCACCGCTGACGAGGTCAGGAAGCTTCGCAATTCTGCGATGTCGCGAAGCGACTGGGTCGCGCGCGACAGGCCCTGGTCGACCGAGGCCTGAACGGCGGCGGCCAGGACTGGCATGTTTAAACGGCGCACGAGCGCGCCCCCGATGACTTGGAAAGACAGGGCGCGGATGAATTCCAGAACACCGAGCACCACAAGGGCGCCGATCGCCAAAATGGTGAGCATGACGAGCGTGTCCATGCTCTGGCTGTTGAGCACTCTGTCATGAACTTGCAGCATAAACAGAGGCATCGTGAGTTGTAGCAAATTTAGACACACGCTAAGCGCCGCCGCATACAGCAACCCGGACAAGAAGACACGCTTTGCTTGCGACATCAACAATCCCGGGTTGTTTTGATCTTTGCCTCCCCAAATTTGACTCTTGCTTCTTGTCCCATTTTGAACAGTATCACGCATGGTGATTTGCCTTGAGTTAACGTTAGAGCCAACTTCTGGAGGGCAGAATTGGTTATAACTGTGCCGAAGTGTAGTAATGCTTCGGCCAATCTGGCACAGAAGGGAGGGCTTGTGCAAGCGCGGGTTAATCAGGGGTGATGAGCATATTTGAAAAGTACTTCAATTTTTGAAGTAACTTTTCCGAATCGGAGTGTGAAATGAAAGAAAATAGTGTGCTCAGTCTGTCCGGACTTAATGATGATCTAGGAGTTCGAAATAACGGGCAGGCAGCACAAACGGACCCCGGGCACTCTCGGGATGCAGAGTTTAGTGACCTCCGGCAAGTTACATATTTCGAGCTTGCTCGCCTCATGGAACGGGCAAGTCGACGGTTTTCAGGGCTGATTCGGGCGGAGCTGACCAAGCTTCGTGTCGATGACGTGGGGCCGGCTCAGGCGATGATTCTACTGGCAATCGGCGACTCGGAGCTCTCGGTCGCCGAGCTTCTGGATCGTGGGCATTATGTTGGTTCCAACGTTTCCTACTATCTGAAGCAGCTTGCAGACGGCGACTACATTGATCGCGTTGCCTCCCAGCGCGACAAGCGGTCCGCACGGATCAAGTTGACAGAGAAGGGGCGGCAACTGAGGGCAAATCTCCGCGACGCGGCCATGACCTATGAGCGCGCGGTGAATCGTGGCGACCAGGACCGGCGGATGCTTGAGACGGCCTTCCAGACGTTGCACCAGCTCGAACTGGCCTGGGGCACCAATTCACGGTACGGCGTCTAAGTGGTGAGTGGTGCCGTGGGCCTGACAATGGCGGACTAGGCGATGCACGTGGCGTTTGTTCATCGGCGGGGCTTCGGCCAGTTCGCTGCCTTGGCCGCCCATCTCGCGCAGGCGGGCAATGATGTAAGCCTCATCACCGAAACCATAGATCAAAAGATCCCATCCGTTCGCGTTGTTCGACATCGCGCGGAATCAGGTCCGCGCGCGAATCCACACATGGCCCGGCACATGGGTACTCCCGATCACCACGCGCGAATCGGCCATCGCGTCGCCGAAACGCTCGACGCCATGGCGCGGCAGGGGCTGGTGCCCGACATTGTCGTTGGCCATATCGGCTGGGGCAGCATGATGTTCTTGAAGGACGTGCTGCCGCGGGTGCCCGCATTGGGATATTGCGAGTTCTTCTACCGATCGGAAGGGGCGGACATCGGGTTCTCCCCCGACGATCGGCCCGATCTGGAGACGCGAAAGAGGCTGCGGCTGCGTAACATCGCGCAGCTTTTGTCCCTTGAGGCCATTGAGGCCGGCATCAGCCCCACCCATTGGCAAAGAAGTCTGTACCCTGCCGATGCCCAGGGGCGCATTTCCGTGTGTCACGAGGGCGTCGATACGGCGCGGTTTCGACCCGACCCGACAACTTCGGTCAGACTTTCGGACGGACGTGTGCTCAGGGCTGGGGGTTCTCCCATTGTCACCTTTGTCGCGCGCGACCTTGAGCCGTATCGCGGATTTCCACAGGCTTTGGAGGCTGCCGCGAAGGTTGTGCGACAGCGTCCCGATGCGCTGTTCGTTTTCGTCGGCGGAGATGGCACCAGCTATGGTGTGCCGCCGCCCGGCGGCGGGTCGTGGAAGCACCATCTCCTGGAATCGCTGGACATACCGCGGGAAAATATCCTCTTTCCCGGCGTGGTGCCGCATTCAGTTTTGCGGCAGCTTTTCCAGATCTCGGCGGCGCACCTCTACTTGACCTATCCGTTCGTTTTGTCTTGGTCGGTGTTGGAGGCAATGGCGTGCGGCGCTCTGGTCATTGGATCAGATACCGCGCCTGTCCGGGAGGTTATACGCGCCGGCCGGAACGGCCTGTTGGTGCCATTCTTTGACGCGGACGCACTCGCCGAGGTCATTGTTGGCGCCCTGAAGAATCCGGAACGCCACCTCGGGATGCGGGCCGCGGCGCGCCGGACGGTCGAGCGTCGTTTCCGACTGACGGACTGCCTCGAACGCCAACAGGATCTTCTTGAAAAATTGAGCGGGAAATCTCTTCTCCGTCAGGGTTTAGTGCAATTATGAGGTATTACTTTGATTTTCAAAGTATATGTGAACTATTTTGCCTGTATTATTTTGAATTTCATCATTGTGCGTTGCAAAATTAGTTGCTACGTTCTCGTTGGTGGCGTCCGGATGATTTGAATAAGCAACTGATTATCCAGCGTTTTTGATTTTTGTTCCAAAATAATTCTTCAGAGGCGGTTCGTGCAAGATTTGATGTCTTCCGGCATAGGGCAGCGACTGGCGGCAAAAAAACTGGTGGCGGCATCGGACCGGGACCGGTCGTGCTTCGAGGGAAGCGATATAGAGCATCTGGTCACATACCTCGAAACGGCCGGACGCCCTCAGGCGACCTTGCAGAACGCCTTTCCGTTGATCGCCGTCGCCTTTTCCGACGAGGGCGAGGCGGATCTGCAAGAGCGCCTGGCGCTGCTTGGGTCGCTGGGTACAGTGCCCGTAGTTCCCCTCCAGCGGCTTGATCCCGCCAGCAAGCCGGACAGTCTTGCGCTTCTGCGAACGCTGGCCGAGGGCGGCGTCGGCCGGCTCGCCCGATACAGCGCCTCGATCACGTCGGAGCTGTCAATTCTGCGGCGGGAACGCGAGACGCTGCTGGAAAATTACCGGGCTCTCGAAGACGCGTTCCAGGCGCGAAACTGGGAGCCGGTTTCCGAGATATTCTCCCACGATCCCTATGCCGACCCAAAGGACGAGGGGACCGGTCAACTGCTCGCCAACGCCTTTGTCGATCAATTGCTGCCGGTGTCCAGCCTCGGCGTGGCGGGGCTCGCGCTTCACCTCCATTCCGTACCGAAATCCAGTGGAGAGCTCGTCGTTGGGTTGCGGTATCTTGAAAGCGGGGAAGGCGTGGCTGAGTGGACCGTGCCCTATACGCAACTCGTCCCGAGTTGGAACTTCTTCTCATTGCCCCGGGCCTGCGGAGGCGCGGCACGGACGCTTCGGCTGCGGATATCCGCGACCGGACCCGAGACCGTCGGCCTTTCGCTCGGCTATCCGATCGCCGGCGAGCGCTATTCGGCGCGGTCGGAAATTCCGCATCCGGATCTCGACCTTCGCCCGCTGGCGTTCAAAGTGTTCACGGGACTGCCCGGGGTGAAGCCCGCCAGGGCACCCAACATGATTGCGCCGAGCAGCCTGCTCGAGGGCCAGTACGTCGTCGATTATCGCCTGGCGGTCGACACGTTGAGCCAGATCGCGGACGTTTCGGTCACGCCCATCGTCCCGGAATTCCAGACGGTGCGCTTCCTTGAGCATGAGCATGCGATCGTCTGCCACCCGTTGCCGAGCGGTATATCGGCGGGCGCGGTCTGTGGCGCTGTCGAGCCCGGAACGATATCCTTCTCGGCAAGCGCCGTTATCGATCATCCGGAAGGCCAGCCCGCGGCGGTCAGCTTCCTGCTCGCCCCGGCGAATTCAAATGCGCGTTCCGAAGTGGCCGAGCTTGCGCGAAAGGGCGTGGTCAAGCCGTCGGCATTCTTCAGCGGGTGGCGCGAAGTCACCTCCAAGCAGGTCGTCAACATCAACATCCAGCTGGACGAGCCGGTACGCGGCCCGATGGATCTGATGATCCTCAGTCGCGCGGTCACGGATTCGGTCGATTTCTCCTGGCTCAAGGTGTCCGGCTTCAGGCTGGTCAAGCAATCGACGGAGGCCGCCGATGTCCGGTAACCGGAAATTCATGGACCTGATCGCCGTGGCCATGCCCCTCTACGGTCACGCGGCACTCGCCCTGGAGGCGATAGAGTCCCTACTTGCCTCGAATCTCAGTAGCTGCCGGGTCGTCATTGTCATCTCGGTCGACGGCGATCCACGGCACGAAACGTTCGATCAACTGTTGCTCTACGCCGCGGCCCATCCTTCCGTCCATGTCGTGTTCGGCCAGAACGCCGGGCCGGGCGGCGCACGCAATCGCGCCATCGAATACGTCCTCGAGCGCTTTCCCGAGGCGAAGGCCGTCTATTTCCTCGATGCCGACAATCGCGTCCTTCCCGGCACCATCGAGACGCTTTACCGGCAGCTCCTCTCCAGTGGTTGTGGGTGGGTCTACACCAATATCGACACATTTTCGGTAAGCTGGCGCGCCCACTACGGCAACCGCTATTCGCGGCTGGTCCACTGCGTCACCGATAATATCTGCGACACGGGATCGATGATCTCGGTCGATGTTTTTCAGGAAGGCGTCCGCTTCAACGACGACAGGCAGAACGGCTTCGAGGATTGGGAGTTCTGGCTGTCCTGCATCGAGCATGGTTTCGTCGGCACGCCCTGCCACGACACCGTCTTCGAATACCGGCTGAGGGCAGAGAGCCGCTTCAAGGAGGCGAACCGGGACCGCGCCACGTCGGTAAGCTTCCTGCGCAAGCGCCACATGCCGTTGTTCCAGCGCCCGATGCTGGTGGATTTCGAGCATGAGGAGTGCCCGCGCTACCTGTTTGGGCGAACGGAAGACACCGCGATCTCTTTCTTCACCGATCCCTTCAAGCCACCGACGATGCTTCGCCTCGACGACATCATACCGGCGTTCTGGGCAAACATCGGCGAACCCGACAATGAACATTTCCCGCCGTTCATGGTCGCTGGAAGTGGCGCGGCGCTCGACTTGCTCCGGCGTTCGCGCATGCTGCCGAACGTGCTTGCCCAACTTGAGCGCCTGAGCGAGACCAGCAACGTCGTCTTTGTCCAACTCGCCAACGATGCCGCCCAGCGCAAGATCGAACCGGTCGGTCAAGGGGCGGGTGGACAAAAAATCGGCCCCGCCGATCTGATTTTCCTTTCGTCCCGGCTCGTCCAGGACGTGGTCCAGAACAACGCGGTGGACTGGTTCGCTTCCATCGGCAGCCAGCAGGTATGGCCGACATCGACGGTTCTGAAAGTACGTTTTCCTTTTCCAAGAAGCCTCCCGCGCCGCTCTGTCATCACGCCTCAGCAGGTGATGATCAATTGCGTCAACGCGATTGCCGCGAGTCCCCTGCGGGAGACGGCGGGCAAGCGGTGGACCTGGCGTCCGGCGCGGCTCGTGCCTTATGGCGATCTGCACAAGGCGCTGCGCAAGGAAGTCGGGGGATCACCGGTCCTGCCGCTCGGGCACAGCGAAGGCAAGCGGACCGTGGCGCTACTCGTGCCGAACGCCTCGTTCGGCGGGGCCGAGAAAGTCGTCTACGCGGCCGCCCGGGAATTGAAGGCGGCGGGTTACGAAACCCATCTCTTCGTGCTCGGCACGTCCCGGATGGACGTGATCGATGAATTCGATTCCAGCTTCGACCACATTCACTTCTGGGACGCGGGAATTCCGGCCTGGGGAGGGTCGGGTTCCTTCCTGGGGCAGGACTTTATCGCCGAGGAGCATGCGGTCGACTGGGAGGCGCTCAAGGGACAGCTTTCCGGCTTCGACCTGATCATCAACAACCATGTGATGGCCGTCCATCCCCTTATCGCGCGACTTCGCTCCGAAGGCACGCGCACCGCCTGCTATCTTCACGTCGTCGACAACACGGCCTTCAAGAGGCCCGCCGGTCAGCCCTTCGCAGCGATTGCCCACGAGCATTGCTACGATGCCTTCCTGACTTGCTCCGAACAGCTCAAGATCTATCTGCACAGCTACGGTGTCCCCCACGAGAAAGTCTTCGCCGTTGCCAATGGCGCGAGCTTTTCGGTGCCGCCAAAGGTCCTGGCGGAGGTTCTGGCGGTCAGGCGAATCGAGCGCAAGGACGACCGGTTGCGGCTTCTCTACATGGGGCGTCTCGATCAGCAGAAGGGCATCGATCGACTGGCAGCGACGCTCGCGGAACTGCGGGCCTCCAACGTCCCCTTCGACGCCCGGGCTATCGGCGGCGAAATCCTCGCCGATTCCAGCGTGTCCTGGAGCGAACGATTGAAGGACCTGGGCGTCGACGTGCGCCCGCCCGTTTTCGCCAGCAAGGACCTGATCAAGGCGCTGGGCTGGGCGGATGTTCTCGTCATGCCCTCACGCTGGGAGGGCGCGCCACTGATGATCGCCGAGGCGCAGCAGCTCGGCTGCGTGCCCATCGCGACCGCGGTCGGCGCTGTGGACGAGCTCATTTCCGACGGCGAGGACGGCATCCTCATCGACGCGGCTTCCGATCCTCAGGTCGTGAGGGAGATGGCGCGGATCATTCAAGAGGTGGCGCACAATCGTGAGAGGCTCGCTCCGCTCATGGAGGGCTGCATCAGGACCGCCGCGCGCCGGTCATGGGCTTCCTCCTTCTCGGATTTCATCGCGTGGAGCGATCGCTCCGTGAAAAACTCATCACTGTCCCGCGCCGCGGTCTTTCGCGAGCAGTCGGCGGCAAATCCCGTGGTCGCGGCGATCGGCTGATTGCCGGGCCGCTTCCCTGAACAGAAAGGTCTAGTCGAATGCATCCACGAATTCTCGTGACGGGTATTCCTGGTCACTACACGCGCCTTGCCAATGGCGCCCAGGGCTCGTCCGTCTCCTATGCGGAGCGGCAGAAGCAGCCGGAAGCGAAAGAGGAGTTTCTGCAGGAGCTGCGCAACATCAGCAACACCGGCAACTACCTCATCGGCGAAGGCGCTCTGCGCGCGCTCGCGCCGCATGCGAAGCAGGTTCCCTTCTGGCATCTCTACAATTTGAGCAAAAGCGGCAGCGGGTTCGATGAGTTCAACGCCAACTTCGACATCTGCGTCTTCACCTGCGCGAACCTCCTGCGCAAGGGGCTGTCCGCGGACGCCGAGGCGGAAGTGCTCAGCCGGCTCAACATGCCGATCGTCATGCTGGGCATCGGCCTGCAAAACCGCAAGGACCTGGAGAACAATCTTCCGGAGGGAACGAAGCGGCTTCTCGCCATCTTGAAGGAGCGCGAGCACTATTTCCTGACGCGCGGCCACGAGTCGGCCGGCTTCCTGAAAGACCAGGGCTTCTCCTTCGTGCGACCGACCGGATGCCCTTCCGTCTATTTCATGCCGGAGAACATGCGCCGCTCCATGAAGAAACTGTCGAGCGTAGAAATTGGCAAGGCGCGGACAATCTTTTCAGGCTACCTCGGCGGCAATCAGGATGCGATCCTCGACGCCAATGCGCTGGCCCCACAGGACACCGCGCCGCAATACGTGGTGCAGGACGAGTTCCTCCACTTCGACATGAAGGTGGAGCCTAACGACGAGGGGCGCGTCTATGATTCCGCGTCGGGCCTGATGATCGGCGATCTGGCCTATCCCGGCACGGAGCGCGAGAAGCAGCGGTTTGAGGTTCGCACTTTCTACGACACCAACCAGTGGCGCTCCTGGGCCTCGTCGATGGACTTCAATTTCGGCCGTCGTTTCCACGGCTCTATCATCGCCATGCAGGCGGCGGTGCCGAGCCTGATGGTGGCGGTGGACGATCGCATGCGCGAGATGCTCGGCTTCACCGGCCTGCCCGCCGTCGACATCACCGAGATCGACAAGGCGGAGAACCGCGCCGAGTTCGTGGCCGATCATCTGGCAAAGCTCAACACGAGCGAGCTTGTCGACCGGTATTCCGACCGCGAGCGCGCCTTCCGAACGACGCTTCGTGAAATCGGCATCGCGAATTAATGGCCCGAAGGCCACCATTTATCGGTTCAGAGGATAGTTATGCGTATTTTGCTAACGGGAATTCCGTCTTATCTGCAGAGAACGATTGCGCAGGTTTCGGGCACGACTGTCGTCCACCGGCCCTATTTTGACGAGGCCAGCACCAAGAAGGACCTGATTTCCCAGGTCAGGCGGATCGCCAATACCGGCAACTACCTGATAGGCGAGGGCGCGGCCGAAAGCCTGCGCGGTCATGACGTCACCTACCTCCCGTTCTGGCACCTCGCCAACAACCGGGGATCGGAAGACCTCTACGAGCGCGTCAACCGCGAGTTCGATATTTGCGTTTTCGCCTCCGCCAACCTCTTGCGGCCCGGCTACTCCGCGGACCTGGAAGCCGAAGTCTTCGCCAAGCTGAAGATGCCGGTCGTGGTGATGGGCATCGGTATCCAGCGCAAGGAGGGTCTCAAGGAACTGCTGCCGGCCGGCACGCTCCAGTTCCTTGAGGTCTTGAAGAAAAAGGAGAGCTTCTTCCTTACCCGCGGTTATTTCACTGCCGAGTTTCTCAGGGAGCAGGGCATGAAGTTCGTCAAACCGACCGGCTGCCCATCGCTCTATTTCGCTCCGAACGAGATGAAGCGGTCACTTGCCGCGCTTGCCAATCCGGGACTGG
Organism: Pararhizobium sp. LjRoot255; assembly: GCF_964252905.1. Lineage (NCBI taxonomy): Bacteria > Pseudomonadati > Pseudomonadota > Alphaproteobacteria > Hyphomicrobiales > Rhizobiaceae > Pararhizobium > Pararhizobium sp. LjRoot255. The sequence goes on along the minus strand of NZ_CAXUPQ020000002.1, from coordinate 531,619 downwards.
CAGAAGCCCAGAAGATCGCCTTCGGCGGCTATCTCGGCAGTGTAGCCGATACGATCGTTGACGCGCATGCCTTGCTTAAGCCCGACAGCGTCGCAAGCTATGTGGTCCAGGACGAGGTGGTTGCCTACAACCTCTCGCTGACCGGCGACGACAATGACATTGTCTATGACCGGGCGAGTGGGCGCATCACTGGCGCGACCGAATACAAGCATTCGGAAAAATGGCAGCGGAAATCCGAACTGCTGGTCTATTTCGACACGAACCAGTGGCGGGGCGCAATGTCCTCGCGCGATCTCTGCTTCGGTCGCCGTTTCCACGGCTGCATCATCGGTATGCAGGCCGGCACACCCGCCCTCATGATCGCGGTCGACGACCGCATGCGGGAAATGCTGGAGTTCATCGGCTTCCCCTATATCGAGGCGGCGACCTGGAACCGGGAGGCGGACAAGCGCGCATATCTGTCGAATTTCCTCGCCAAGATAGACACGCAAGCCGTGATCGACCGCTATTCGGCTTGCGAGGCGAATTTCCGAAATGCTCTGGGGCAGATTGGACTTTGAGAGGATGAAAGCGGTGGCGCGAACGCGCGCGCGCCTCGCTTGCGCGCTGGCAGCGCTCTGGGTCTTTGCCCCGGCGGCGCCGGCGGACGCAGACGATGCGTTCGCCGATCGTATCGGCATTAACAGAGTAAACCTCGCCTGGCTTTCCCGCGCCGATCAGAAGCGCGTGCTGAAGGAAATTGCGGCAAGCGGCATCACCCATGTCCGGCTTTCGCTGTCGAGACCGGTGGAGAAGAGCATCGAAGCGCTCGAAATGGCGGATCGGCTGGGGCTGAAAATCCTTATCGAGATCCAGCTCGGCAACAAGGACTACTATCCGGCGGGGGTGCGCCCTCGCACCGGTTTCGGCCGCATCTGGGATGTTCGGCGGCTTTCGGATCTCGACCTCGATCTTTACCGCGCGCAGCTGCGCTCGGTGCTTCGCCGCATTGATGGCATGGGCATCCGCATCGACGCCGTCGAGCCCGGAAACGAAATAAACTACAGCGCCTACAATGGCGACCTCGTCGTCTACGAAAAACCTGGGCGGCAGACACCGCGTAGCGTTTCGGAAGTCGCAAATCGCTCGGCCTTCGAGCGCGGGCTCGACGCATATGTCGGCGCTGTCCGGATCACCCGAGAGGAATTGCAGGCGACGGTGCATAGCCGCGGCGCGCTTCTGATTTCCGCCGGACTTTCCGATGTCGGCGCAGAAGAGGCCGACTACCGTGGGATGGAACGGCTCGATCCCGGTGCGTTCGTCTCACTCCTGCGGGAACGGGGGATCGACGCGCTGATCGATGGCTATGGCATTCATGTCTATCCGGGGCGCAAAGGTGACGCGGCGCTTACGCGGTATGTGACGGCGCTTCTCGACTTTTGCCAACCTGAAGGGGAGGGCAAGCCGTGCTGGGTGACCGAATGGGGCATTGCCAACACCGCGCTTTCTTGCCCGATCGACGACCGGGAGCGAGAAGGGGCGATCCGCGCCATGCGCCGCGTCTTCGGTCAAGAGATGGCGGAGCGAACGCTGAAAGCGGTCTTCTACTATGACTGGGATACCCAGCCGGTCTACAGCGTCTGGCGTTGCGGCGCCTTGAGCCCGGCCGGCGTGGCGGCCACCGAACCGGATACCGGTGAAGGATCGGCGAGATGACCAATGTGATCTGTCCCCTCCTGTATTCTCGGTCCGAGCGTGGCCGCGGTGGGTGGTGCGTGGAAATGGCAACGGGAGAAACTGCATGACGGCGTGCATGAGTTGACGCCGCGCAGATATGAAGACGAGCGCGGCTTCTTCACCGAAACCTACAACACGGCCACCTTCGCTGCGAAGGGGATCGATACAACCTTCGTGCAGGACAATCATTCCTATTCGGCCAAAACCGACACCCTGCGGGGACTCCACTATCAGCTCCCGCCGCGCGCGCAGGCAAAGCTCGTCCGGGTCGTCCGGGGCGCGTTTTTGCCGTCGCTGTCGATCTTCGCCGCGGCTCGCCGACCTTTGCCAAATGGGTCGGTATCGAACTCTCGGCCGAGAAGGGCAATCAGATCCTGGTGCCGGCGGGCTTTGTGCACGGCTTCGTCACGCTGGAGCCGGATACGGAGGTCTTATACAAAGTGACCGACTTCTACTCGCCTGACCATGACCGGGCTGTCCGCTTTGATGATCCCGAAATCGCCATCGAATGATCCGCCAATATCGACCGCGTGATGATATCTGCGAAGGACCGAAATGCACCGCTTTTGGCGAATGCAACCGTTTTCGAAGGGACTGCGTGATGGGGACGGGGGCACGCGGATTCTTGTCACCGGCGGCGCGGGCTTCATAGGTTCCGCGGTACATTCCGCGCTCCTGTACAGGATAAGGCGACGCCCCGCAGAGCAGGCCCGAAAGCCTCCCTGTCACGAAAACAGCTCCCGGAATAGGAGGGGGCCAGCCTCTTCCTCCGCAAGGGCGGCGTGGTTAGCTGCCTCGCGGAGTGCCTGAAAGTCGGCCTGGTCCCCGACCCTGGTACCGCCAAGCCGCACCGTCACCGATATATGGCGCTCTTGCCCGGCTGTGAAGGTGGTCTCGTCTATCTGCGCGCGGATGCGCTCGCAGATGTCTCTGGCGTTTTCCGTTGTTGTGCCTGGCAGATAGATCCCGAGTTCGTCGGAGGCAAGGCGGGCGACGAGATCACCATAGCGCACGGAAGAATGTACGATCCGAACAATCGATTGAAGCAGCGTATCTGCCCATTGCGGGCCATAGCGACGACCGATCTCATCGAAATTGCCGACCCTGAGAACGAGCATGACGCCATCCGGGCTTTCAGCAGTGCTCAGGCGCCTGCGGTCTATCGCATGCTCGACCGAGGTCGCAAATGCGTTGGCGCGCAGTGTACCCGTGACGGGATCATGACGGAGTGCGTGCTGAAGTTCATTTTGGATCTCACGAAGCGCTTCGTTGCGTAGACAAAGCGCAAATTGAAGCGGAAATGAAACAGCTGCCGTTATTGACGCCACGGCGGTCAATTCTGCCCAAAACGGACGGTCGGGAATAAGCAAGCTTATTACGCAAACGGCTGCGATCGCCCCAACGGCACAGGCAAGAGCGCCGAGCGTTGCTATCTTGATATGCGGGACGATTACGGCTTGGCGAAATTGCAGAGTCATCGGTAAACGGAGCTTTTGCAGGGGCGCTATCTTTGAGGGATTCGGTGAAAATATCAGGTGAATAAATCTGATGGCATTTTAGCAATGGTCAACGCAAAACTTGACCTTCACGCCAACCAGATTGCGGGCCTGTGAGGCCTAGGCCAATGCGCTCGTTTAAAAGACCATTCGCACCTTCTGCGTTGGCACCTTGAGGTATTTGCTTCTAACACAGAAAACGCTGAGGGCCCGCAGTTCGATTCCCATCAACGCGGCAACCACGCCTTTTCACGATATGACTATCAATGCAGCCGGTGCCGAGACCCGATGACATCAAAGTCGTCCGACTGTCCCGATAGATGGCCAAATCTTGAAAAATTTCTCGGCGATTTTCCCTTTAAAATCAATAGCGTAGCTTTTTGACGATCCAGACGTCGGAGCTTGTTCGCGGCCAGAATGAATTTTCCAGTGATTTCAATGGGTTATATATTATTTAACAATCGAGTGCGTGTGACGGGGCGTATTTGGATACCAAAGGAGATTTTAGCGGGTCTTGGCATAGTTAACCAGCCGAATGCCGGTGGTTGATGGTCAATAGGTGATAGCTACAAGGAACTGGGGTTATCACATCAATGTCAAGAAGCTACCTCGTTGGCGCGAAACTAGTGAAGCCTCAGCATTATTCACCTTGAATATCGAAGTCGACGGGACTATCTTACGCTTGTCTTACCTGCAGGGACTCCGACCGATGGCTCATGCTGAAAACCTGACTACGATCGTTTCGACCAAAGGACAGGTCATCCTGCCGAAGGCGATCCGACAGCGGCGGGACTGGGAAGCCGGTACTCGGCTGATTGTCGAGGAAACCCCCGAAGGTGTATTGTTGAAGCAGGCACCCGCATTCTCGCCAACGCGACCGGATGATGTGTTTGGCATGCTCCGTTTCAGGGGTGAGCCGAAGACTCCGGAGGATATGGAGGCCGGCGTACTGGCCGAAGCTCGACGCCGCCATGATCGCGATTGATACCAATCTCATCGCCCGGTATCTGACGGGCGATCACCCTGAACAGTCTCCCCGCGCTCGTGAGCTCGTCAACGGGCAGGCAGTTTTTGTCGCCGCTACAGTAATATTGGAAGTCGAATGGGTGCTGCGCAGCGCCTACGGGTACGGTCGACCAGACGTTGCCCGTGCCCTGCGCGCTTTTGGCGGGCTGCCCACCGTGACGGTCGAGGAGGCGGCAATCGTTGCTGTTGCTTTCGATCTCGCAGAGAAGGGAATGGATTTTGCCGATGCCCTGCACCTCTGCAAGTCGGCCCATTGCGAAGAGTTTGTCACCTTCGACCGAAAATTCATAAAAGCAGCGCAAGCCTCGGCTTACGAAAGCGTCCGGGAAGCCTGAAATCAATCCGTTAAACGGCATCCCGTTTCGCTGAAGGTGTATTCCTTGACAAGAATCGCCTCGCCTAGATTCTTGTGGTTGGGCGCTTCGATGCTCCGTCGGAACACCACGATTATATCAGGCCAATATTCACTCTCTTGGCGATTCATCTTCCGGGATTGCTTATCGCCGGCATATGTTCACCAATGTTTGCATTAACTCGTTTAATGTAAGCGTTGCGCAAAATCGCCCGGCTGCTTGATTTTAGGTAACATCGCGTGACGAAATCTTGTGACTTTTGCTATCTATTTCCGAACTTTCGGGTAGAGCGGCAACCGAACCCGTCTCGCGCCTGAAGGCGGCCGGGCTCTTCGATGTCCATTTGCGAAAGGCCCGGTGAAAGGCGCTGGGTTCGGAGAAGCCGAGTTGCGCGGCGATCTCTCCGACACTGCTCTTTCCATGGAGCAGCATTTCGATCGCAAGATCGCGGCGGATCTCGTCCTTGATGCCGGCATAACTTTGTCCTTCGCTTTGCAGGCGATGGCGAAGCGTCGATGGCGACATCTTCATCTGTGCGGCAATTGCGCTGAAGCCGGACCAGCTGGAAGGCGTCGCTTGCCGCAGCCGCTTGCGCACGCTGGCAGCCAGACCTGCGTCGTAGCGATAACGCACGAGAATATTGGCGGGTGCGCCGCGGAGAAATTGTTTCAAGGCCTGCTCCGTGCGCACGATCGGCAGCTTCAGCACGGCGCGATCAAAGGCGAGACGGCTGGCAGGTTGTGTAAATTGCACCGGCGCCCCGAAAAACAATCGGTAGTCCGCGCCCTGCTGTGGCTCGGCGCAGCGGAAATCCACCCTGCGGATCGGGATGCGGCGCCCGACCAGCCAGCAGGTGATGCCATGCAGCAGAATCCAGTAGGTCCGGTAAGCGAAAGCCGAGCGGGCCTCGCCCTTGTCCGTCAGCACGATCTCGGCCAGCCCGTCGCGGATGACGAGTTCGCCGCTCGGGTCTTCGAGCACCACGCCGAGGAAGCGCAAGGCGCGCCGTAGCGCCTGTTCCAGGGTCTTCGCATGCAGCACGCAATGGCAAAGCAGCGTGAAGCTGCCGCTGCGCATCGGCCGTCCGCCCATGCCGAAGAATTCGTCATTGACTTCGGCTGCGACCGCCAACCAAAGGGCGCCATAAGCCTCCGCTGAAATCGGCCTGTCGACCACCGGCGGCAGACCGAGTGACGCGAGCAGCTGTTCCGTCGGCTTGCCCTGCCGCCGCAGACAATCCAGCGCCTCTTCCACGAAAGAGGGTGAGATCATCCGCCGGTCCGCATCTGCCATGATCGCTCCTCCCACATGGCAAAACTGGCCAAAAAATGAAGGACAGTTCTGTCATCGATTGCAATACCCTGTCAGCGTAGAGTCCTGCAAGACAATGCTGCCGAAAAGCAGGTACCATCAACGAAACGCGGCAGGGGAGGGCTGCATGATGGATCGAAAATCAGCACCCGCATCTGCTCGAAACGGGAGCGGACCGTCATGTTGATCCCCGGCAAGGTCTTTGTGGTAACGGGTGGCGGCTCTGGCTTGGGCGCCGCCGTCGCCCGCATGCTGGTCGAGGCCGACGCCCGCGTCATCATTGCCGATGTCAACCTTGAGGCCGGTGAACGGGTCAGCGCCGAGCTGGGACCAACGAGCGCCCGTTTTGTCCCCACCGACGTGTCCAGCGAAGCGGACGGCCTTGCCGCGGTCAAGGCAGCACTTGAGACCTTCGGTCATCTGCATGGTCTGGTAAACTGCGCGGGGATCGCGCCGGGCGAAAAGGTGCTGGGCCGCGATGGCCCGCATCGTCTCGAAAATTTCGTCCGCGCGGTCGGCATCAATCTCGTCGGTACCTTCAACATGATCCGCCTTGCGGCCTCAGTCATCCAGAATGAGGAACCGGACAGCGAAGGTGAGCGGGGCGTCATCGTCAACACGGCCTCCATTGCAGCCTTCGACGGACAGATCGGGCAGGCCGCCTATGCGGCGTCGAAAGGCGGCATCGTCGGCATGACCCTGCCGATCGCCCGCGAACTCGCCCGCCATGGCATCCGCGTCGTTTCGATCGCGCCCGGCATCTTCGAAACGCCGATGATGGCCGGCATGCCGCAGGAGGTCCAGGATGCGCTCGGCAAGGGCGTGCCTTTCCCGCCCAGGCTCGGACATCCCCCTGAATTTGCTGCGCTGGTACGCCATATCTGCGAGAATACAATGCTGAACGGCGAGGTGATCCGCTTGGACGGAGCCTTGCGCATGGGGCCGCGTTGAAGCGGGCTCCGGGAGGTTGAAATGACAATGCATGATCCCATCGTCATCGTCGGTTCCGCCCGCACCGCAATGGGCGGGTTTCAGGGCGACCTGAAGGATGCGACCGCTCCGCAGCTCGGGGCCGCGGCTATCCGCGCCGCCTTGGAGCGCGGCCAGGTTTCCGCCGACGCGGTCGAGGAAGTGGTTTTCGGTTGCGTCCTGCCGGCCGGACAGGGGCAGGCGCCGGCGCGACAGGCAGCCATCGGCGCGGGCCTGCCTTTCGCTGCTGGTGCGAGCACCGTCAACAAGATGTGCGGCTCCGGCATGAAGGCGGTGATGTTGGCACATGACCTGATCGCGGCCGGCAGCGCGAATATTGCCGTCGCCGGCGGCATGGAAAGCATGAGCAACGCGCCCTATCTGCTTGATCGTGCCCGCAGTGGTTACCGGCTCGGCCATGGCCGCGTCCTTGATCACATGTTCCTCGACGGGCTGGAGGATGCCTATGACAAGGGAAGGTTGATGGGCACTTTCGCGGAGGATTGCGCCGAGGCCTATCAGTTCACACGGCCCGCGCAGGACGATTTTGCGGTGACGTCGCTGACCCGCGCGCAGAAGGCGGTCGACGAGGGGCTTTTCGATGCCGAAATCACGCCGGTCACGATGAAGACCGGAAGGACGGAGCAGGTGGTCAATCGCGACGAGCAACCCGGTAAGGCGAGACTTGAAAAGATCCCGACCCTTAAACCCGCATTCCGTGAAAACGGAACGGTGACGGCCGCCAATTCCTCGTCGATTTCCGACGGCGCGGCCGCCCTGGTGCTGATGCATCGCTCCGAAGCGGATCGCAGAGGGCTCACGCCGCTTGCAAGCATCGCCGGTCACGCGACACACGCCCAGGCACCCAATCTCTTCGCGACTGCCCCGATCGGTGCGCTGAACAAGCTCTCCGAGCGGACAGGATGGAACCTCAGGGATGTCGATCTGTTCGAGATCAACGAGGCGTTTGCCGTCGTCGCCATGGCGGCGATGCGCGACCTCGACCTGCCGCATGACAAGGTCAACGTGCATGGCGGCGCCTGCGCGCTCGGCCACCCGATCGGCGCATCCGGCGCCCGCGTCATCGTTACGCTCCTGGCAGCGCTTGAGCGATATGGGCTGAAACGCGGCATGGCCTCGCTCTGCATCGGCGGCGGCGAGGCGACCGCCATCGCCGTCGAGCGGCATTGACCGGGCTGGAGAGGAGGAGGGTAGATGATCCTGACTGAACAGCAAATCCAAATTCGCGACATGGCTCGCGACTTCGCCCGCGAGCGCCTGATGCCGGGAGCCGCCGAGCGCGACGTTTCGCATGCCTTTCCGAAAGACGAATTGACGGAGATGGGCGAACTCGGCTTCCTCGGCATGCTGGTGCCGGAGGCCTATGGCGGCTCGGAGACGGGAACCGTCGCCTATGCCGTCGCACTCGAGGAGATCGCCGCCGGCGATGGCCCGTGCTCCACCATCATGAGCGTCCACAGTTCCGTCGCCTGCGTTCCCATCCTGAAATTCGGCACGGAGGAACAGAAGCAGCGGTACCTGCCGAAGCTCGCCTCCGGCGAATGGATCGGCGGTTTTGCGCTGACCGAACCGCAGGCGGGTTCGGATGCTTCCAACCTGCGCACGCGCGCTCGCCGCGACGGCGATCACTATGTGCTCGATGGTGCCAAGCAGTTCACCACCTCCGGCAAGAATGGGCAGGTGATCATCGTCTTCGCCGTCACCGATCCCGACGCCGGCAAGAAGGGAATTACCGCCTTTATCGTACCGACGGATACGCCCGGCTACGAGGTCGTGCGGGTGGAGCACAAGCTCGGCCTGCATTCCTCCGATACCTGCCAGATTGCATTTACCGACATGCGCATTCCAGCGGATTTGCGGCTTGGGCAAGAGGGTGAAGGCTACAGGATCGCGCTCGCCAATCTCGAAGGCGGCCGCATCGGCATTGCGTCGCAATCGGTCGGCATGGCGCGCGCAGCTTTCGAGGCTGCGCGTGACTACGCCCGCGAACGCATCGCCTTCGGCAAGCCGATCGTCGAGCATCAGGCGGTCGCCTTCCGCCTTGCCGACATGGCGACGCAGATCGAGGTGGCGCGGCAAATGGTGCTGCATGCCGCGGAACTCAAGGAAAGCGGGGAACCCTGCCTGACCGAAGCCTCGATGGCCAAGCTCTTTGCCTCGGAAATGGCGGAAAAGGTCTGCTCGGATGCGATCCAGATCCATGGCGGCTATGGCTACATGTCGGATTATCCGGTCGAGCGCATCTACCGCGATGTTCGCATCTGCCAGATTTATGAGGGAACAAGCGACGTGCAGCGCATCGTGATTGCGCGTAATCTGTGAAACGAAGGCCCTCGTTTTCCGGGAGAGAGCAAGGAGAGCGGGGGCGAAAAGGGAGGAAGAACGAAGGCATGACCGAGTTCCCGCAATTGAGCCTGCATGTTCCGGAGCCGGCCGTCCGGCCGGGCGGTCAGCCGGATTTTTCCAACGTCAAGATCGCCAAGGCCGGCGCGGTGCCGCGCCCGGAAGTCGACGTCGCACCGGAGGAGATCCGTGATCTCGCCTATTCGATCATTCGCGTCCTGAACCGCGATGGAGAAGCGGTTGGCCCTTGGGCGGGCCTGCTGTCGAACGAGGAACTGCTGACCGGCCTGCGCAACATGATGAAGCTGCGCGCCTTTGATGCCCGCATGCTGATGGCGCAGCGGCAGGGCAAGACCTCCTTCTACATGCAGCATCTCGGCGAAGAGGCCGTCAGCTGCGCCTTCCGCAAGGCGCTGAGGAAAGGCGACATGAACTTCCCGACCTATCGCCAGGCGGGCCTCCTGATCGCCGACGATTACCCCATGGTCGAGATGATGAACCAGATCTTCTCGAACGAGAGCGATCCGCTGCGCGGCCGGCAGCTGCCGATCATGTACTCGTCAAAGGAGCATGGCTTCTTCACGATCTCCGGCAACCTCGCCACCCAATATGTGCAGGCCGTCGGCTGGGCCATGGCCTCGGCCATCAAGAACGACAGCAGGATCGCCGCCGCCTGGATCGGTGACGGCTCGACGGCGGAATCGGACTTTCATTCCGCGCTCGTCTTTGCCTCGACCTACAAGGCACCGGTCATCCTCAACATCGTCAACAATCAGTGGGCGATCTCGACATTCCAGGGCATCGCCCGTGGCGGTTCCGGAACCTTTGCGGCGCGCGGTCTTGGTTTTGGCATCCCGGCGCTGCGTGTCGATGGGAATGATTATCTCGCCGTCTATGCCGTGTCGCGCTGGGCGGCCGAGCGCGCCCGGCGCAATCTCGGGCCGACGCTGATCGAATATGTCACCTATCGTGTCGGCGCGCATTCGACCTCCGACGACCCAAGCGCCTACCGCCCGAAGACGGAATCCGAGGCCTGGCCGCTCGGTGACCCCGTCCTTCGCCTGAAGAAGCACCTGATCGTGAAGGGTGTCTGGTCTGAGGAACGGCACGTGCAGGCGGAAGCCGAAATCCTCGACGAAGTGATCCAGGCGCAGAAGCAGGCTGAAGTGCATGGCACGCTGCATGCCGGCGGAAGGCCTTCAGTGCGCGATATCTTCGAGGGCGTCTATGCCGAGATGCCCCCGCATATTCGCCGCCAGCGGCAGAAAGCAGGATACTGACATGGCCAGAATGACAATGATCGAGGCCGTGCGCAGTGCGATGGACGTCTCGATGGAACGCGACGACAATGTGGTCGTTTTCGGCGAGGACGTCGGTTATTTCGGCGGCGTCTTCCGCTGCACCCAAGGGCTGCAGGCAAAATACGGCAAGACCCGCTGCTTCGATACGCCGATCAACGAAAGCGGCATTGTCGGCACGGCGATCGGCATGGCAGCCTATGGCTTGAAACCCTGCGTCGAGATCCAGTTCGCCGACTATATGTACCCGTCCTATGACCAGATCACTCAGGAAGCCGCCCGCATCCGCTACCGCTCGAACGGCGATTTCACCTGCCCGATCGTCCTGCGCATGCCGACCGGCGGCGGCATTTTCGGCGGCCAGACGCACAGCCAGAGCCCGGAGGCGTTGTTCACCCATGTCTGCGGCCTGAAGGTCATCGTCCCCTCCAATCCTTACGATGCCAAGGGGCTGCTGATTGCGGCTATCGAGGACCCGGACCCGGTGATGTTCCTTGAGCCCAAGCGCCTCTACAACGGGCCCTTCGACGGTCATCACGAAAAGCCGGTGATACCATGGTCCAAGCATGAGTTGGGCGAGGTGCCGGAAGGTCACTACAGCATTCCGATCGGCCAGGCAGAAATCCGGCGGCGGGGATCTGCAGTGACGGTTGTCGCCTATGGCACCATGGTCCATGTCGCGCTGGCTGCCGCGGAGGAGATGGGCATCGACGCGGAGGTGATCGACTTGCGCAGCCTGTTGCCGCTCGATCTCGACACGATCGTTCAATCTGTCGCAAAGACGGGCCGCTGTGTCATGGTGCACGAGGCGACCCTGACATCCGGCTTCGGTGCGGAGGTAGTGGCGCTGGTGCAGGAGCATTGCTTCTATCATCTGGAGGCGCCGGTCGTGCGCGTGACAGGCTGGGACACGCCTTATCCGCATGCGCAGGAATGGGACTATTTCCCCGGCCCCGCCCGCGTCGGACGCGCGCTCGCTGAAGTCATGGAGGCGTGACCATGGGTGAATTCACCATCAAGATGCCGGATGTCGGCGAAGGCGTGGCCGAGGCAGAGCTCGTCGAATGGCATGTGAAGCCGGGCGATCCCGTGCGCGAAGACATGGTGCTTGCCGCCGTCATGACCGACAAGGCTACGGTCGAGATTCCCTCCCCGGTGACAGGCACGGTTCTGTGGCTTGGGGCAGACATTGGCGATACGGTTGCCGTCAAGGCGCCGCTGCTGCGCATCAAGGTGGCAGGCGAGGGGGGCGAGGCCTCGGCAACCCCAATGCCGGAAACGGTGACCATCGAGCCGGCTGAGGAGCAATCCCCCGTCGCAACGGTGGAGAGCCCGCCGCCGGTTGAGAGCAAGACACCCGCCCATGCCGCGCCGGTCGTACGGCTCGAGGTACAGACGCCGGCGGAAAAGCCGCTTGCCTCGCCAGCCGTCCGCCTTCGTGCGCAGGAGGGCGGCATCGATCTGCGCCAGGTGTCGGGCACGGGGCCGGCGGGACGCATCACCCATGACGACCTCGACCAGTTTCTTGCCCGCGGTACTCATCAGCCTGCTGCAACGCCGGCTGGCCTTGCGAAGAAGACGGCCGTCGAGGAGATCAAGGTCACAGGGCTGCGCCGCCGCATCTCCGAGAAGATGGTGCTTGCCACCTCGCGCATCCCCCACATCACCTATGTAGAGGAGATCGATGTCACGGATCTCGAGGATTTGCGGGCAACCATGAACGGCAGCCGCAAGCCGAACCAGACGAAGCTGACGATCCTGCCCTTCCTGATGCGGGCGATGGTGAAGGCAATCGGCGAGCAACCTGGTGTCAACGCCACTTTCGACGACGACGCCGGCATGATCACTCGCCATGGTGCCGTGAATATCGGCATCGCCACCCAGACACCGGCAGGCCTCACCGTCCCAGTGGTTCGCCACGCGGAAGCTCGCAGTATCTGGGATTGCGCGGCTGAACTGGTGCGGCTCGCGGAAGCCGCCAGAACAGGCTCAGCGCTGCGCGAAGAGCTTTCCGGCTCGACGATCACCATCACCTCGCTCGGCGCCATGGGCGGCATTGCGACGACGCCGATCATCAACCACCCGGAAGTGGCAATAGTTGGCGTCAACAAGATCATGACGCGGCCTGTGTGGGACGGCAGCCAATTCATTCCGCGCAAGATGATGAACCTCTCGTCAAGCTTCGATCACAGGATCGTGGACGGCTGGGACGCAGCGACCTTCGTCCAGCGGCTCAAGGTGCTGCTCGAAACCCCCGCGCTGATTTTCATCGAAAGCTGATGCCCATGAAAGAGATCGCCTGCAAACTTCTCGTCATCGGCGCCGGCCCCGGTGGCTATATCTGCGCCATCCGCGCCGGGCAGCTCGGGGTCGATACCGTCATCGTCGAGGCCGCCAAGGCCGGGGGCACCTGCCTCAATATCGGCTGCATTCCGTCCAAGGCGCTGATCCACGCGGCCGAGGAATTCGAGAGGGTCAGCCATATGGCCGGCGCAAAAAGCCCGCTCGGGATCAGCGTCGAGGCCCCGAAACTCGACCTCGCCAAGACGGTCGCCTGGAAAGACGGCATCGTCGGCCGATTGAACAGCGGCGTGCTCGGATTGCTGCGCAAGGCCAAGGTGAAGATCGTGCATGGAAAGGCAAGGTTCCGGGACGGCAAGACAGTCGAGGTCGAGACGGAAACGGGCTCACAGGTGATCCGCGCCGAGACAGTAGTGATTGCGACCGGCTCCGAGCCGGTTGAACTGCCATCGCTTCCCTTCGGCGGGCCAGTCATATCCTCGAGCGAGGCCTTGTCGCTGAAAGCAGTCCCGAAGAAGCTGATCGTTGTCGGCGGCGGTTATATCGGGCTGGAACTCGGGACCGCCTTCGCCAAGATGGGGTCCGAGGTGACGGTCGTGGAGGCGACGGAGCAGCTCTTGCCGCAATATGATGCGGAACTTGTAAAACCCGTCGCCAAGCGCCTGGGCGAGCTGGGCGTCCGGGTCTTGACCGGTGCCAAGGCCAAGAGGCTTTCGGATGAGGGCCTTGCGCTTCTGGTCGAGTCGGCGAATGGCGAGGAGCAGCGGCTTGCCGCCGACAGGGTTCTGGTGACCGTCGGTCGCAAGCCGTGCACCGAAGGATGGGGGTTGGAAGAGCTCGACCTCGACCGCGCCGGACGATTCCTGCGCATCGACGAGCGCTGCCGGACATCGATGCGCGGTGTCCATGCCATCGGCGATATCACCGGCGAGCCGATGCTTGCGCACCGCGCCATGGCGCAGGGCGAGATGGTTGCCGAAATCGTTGCGGGAAAGAAGCGAGTGTGGGACAAGCACTGTATCCCGGCTGTCTGCTTCACCGACCCTGAAATCGTTACCGCTGGACTTTCACCAGACGAGGCACGGGCTCAAGGTTTTGAAATCCGGGTGGGTCTGTTCCCCTTTACCGCCAACGGCCGGGCGATGACAATGCTGTCCGAGGACGGGTTCGTGCGGGTGGTGGCACGCGCGGACACCAATCTTGTTCTCGGCATCCAGGCGGTCGGCGCTGGCGTGTCGGAACTATCGAGCACCTTTGCGCTGGCAATCGAAATGGGCGCACGTCTGGAAGACATCGCCGCGACGATCCATGCACATCCGACACGCAGCGAAGGCTTCCAGGAAGCCGCTATGAAAGCACTCGGCCATGCGCTCCATATCTGACCCCGTTTCTCTCAGCCCCGAACCGCAAACGCTGGTTGATCGCGATGGTGCTCTCGGTCGCATCCGACTCAACCGTCCAAAAGCGCTCAACAGCCTGACGCTGCAGATGGTGCGCGACGTGGACGCTGCTCTTGACCAATTCGAGCATGATCCAACCGTCGCCGCGGTTCTGGTCACCGGTGAGGGCGAGCGAGGACTTTGTGCCGGCGGCGATATTCGCGTCATCTATGACGGCGGGCGGGCAGGTTCGGATATGCCGGAAACCTTCTGGCGGGAGGAGTACCACCTCAACGCCCGGATTGGCCGCTTTCTGAAACCCTATATTGCCTTTATGGACGGGATCGTCATGGGTGGCGGCGTTGGTATATCCGTCTATGGCAGCCAGCGCATCGTTACGGAGCGCACGCGTTTTGCCATGCCGGAAACCGGCATCGGCTTTTTCCCCGACATCGGTGCGTCCTGGTTCCTCACGCGCCAGAACAGCGAACTCGGTACCTATGTTGCGCTCACGGGCGAGCCGCTTGGCGCCGCCGATGTCATTCTGATTGGCCTTGCAGATAGTTTTGTCCCGTCGGATCGCCTTCCGGCCCTCGCGGAGGCATTGGCGGGTCTTCCGGCCGGAGCAGCCGGCGAGGAGATATCCGCACTCATCCAAGGTTTTTCGCAAGCGCCTCCCGCCGGCACGCTCGAGGCACATCAGCAGGCAATCGACCGACTGTTCGGCTTCGACACCGTGGAGGCGATTTTCGAGGCACTGCGTCGGGATGAAAGCCCTTTCGCTGAAAAAGTCCTTGCGGTGCTCACGGCAAAATCGCCGCTCAGTCTCAAGGTCACACTCGGTCTGCTGCGGTTAGGACGGCAAACGGCAAGTCTGGAATCTTGCCTCGAGCGGGAATTTGCCGCGACGGCGGCGGTGCTGCGCAGCCAAGATTTCTACGAGGGCGTGCGTGCGGCCGTCATCGACAAGGACCGCAATCCGCAATGGCGTCCGGCCAGCCTTGGCGACGTCACCGAGGCGCAGGTCGCAGCCTATTTCCAACCATCTGCCCATCCGCTTTTTGCCGAAACGATCGAGGGAGGACCCCGCACATGACATCCATCGGCTTTATCGGCCTCGGCCACATGGGTGGCCCGATGGCGGCCAATCTGGTCAAGGCCGGATACACGGTCAGGGGCTTCGACCTATCGCAGCCATTGCTGGAGCAGGCGCGTGAAACCGGGGTGATCCCATGTGCGTCCCTTGCCGAAACGGTTGATGCTGTCGAAACCGTGATTACCATGCTGCCAGCCGGCAAACACGTGCTGTCGGTCTGGGAGGAACTGGTGGTATCCGTGCCCTCCGGCACGCTGCTCATCGACTGCTCGACCGTCGACATCGATAGTGCCCGCAAGGCGCATGCCATGGCTGCCGCGGAGAATTGCCCTTCTCTCGATGCACCCGTTTCCGGCGGTACCGGCGGTGCTGCTGCGGGAACGCTGACTTTCATGATTGGTGGAGATCAGGCCGTTTTCGCCAAGGGCCAGCCGATATTCGCGGCGATGGGTAAACGCATCATCCACTGTGGCGGCGCAACGGCCGGCCAGGCGGCAAAGATCTGCAACAACATGATCCTCGGCATCAGCATGATCGCCGTCGGTGAGGCGTTCGTGCTCGGCGAGAAGCTCGGTCTCACCCATCAGGCGCTCTTTGACGTGGCGTCGGTTTCATCGGGGCAGTGCTGGTCGCTCACCACCTATTGTCCGGTGCCGGGTCCCGTTTCCACCTCGCCGGCGAACAATGACTATCAACCGGGTTTCGCCGGAGCACTCATGCTGAAGGATTTGAAGTTGTCGCAGGAGGCGGCCGCAGCGACGGGTGCTATGACCCCCCTTGGCGCCAAAGCTGCTGAACTCTATCAACTGTTCAACGATCTCGGCAATGCCGACAAGGATTTCTCCGGTATCATCAATCTCCTGCGGGAAAAGTCGGGCGACGGTGTCGCGTGAGCAGTCACCCCCAAAACGTGTAAACTGAGGAACAAGCCAGTGGAAAAGCCGATCATCATCGAACAGCAGGACCGTGTCGTGATCGTCACGCTCAACAGACCTGCCGCCCGCAATGCGTTGAATTCGGAAATCATGTACGCACTCGCGGCCGATCTTGCACCGCTCGACCGCGACCCTGGCGTCGGCTGTTTCGTGCTCAAGGGCTCGGACAAGGCTTTTGCCGCAGGCGCCGACATCAAGGAGATGGCGGACAAGTCCTTCTCTGAGATGTTCGGCGAGGATTTCTTTTCCGCCTGGGATCGCTTTGTTTCTTTCCGGACGCCAAAGATCGCCGCTGTGTCGGGTTACGCGCTCGGCGGCGGTTGCGAACTGGCGATGATGTGCGACATTATCTTCGCGGCCGATACCGCCATATTCGGCCAACCCGAGATCAAGCTCGGCGTGATGCCCGGAATGGGCGGCTCGCAGCGGCTGACAAAACTCGTCGGCAAATCAAAAGCCATGGATATGATCTTGACGGGACGGACGATGGACGCGACGGAAGCCGAACGCTGCGGCCTCGTTGCGCGGGTTATTCCCGCTGAGAAGTTGGTGGACGAGACGCTTGCCGCCGCCCGCACCATCGCCGGTTATGGCAAGGCCGCGACCATGGCCGCGCGCGAGGCCGTGGACCGAGCTCTGGAAGGGGGTCTCAGGGAGGGCCTGCTTTTCGAGCGCCGCCTTTTTCACTCGCTGTTTGCGACCACAGACCAGAAAGAGGGCATGGCAGCCTTCATCGAAAAACGAGACCCGAAGTTTCAAGGCAAATAGGCACGGGGCCTCCTGTGGCTACCACAACAGATTGAAAAAGCCCTTGATTATGACCTTCTTTTTTGATGTAACCTCCTAGGTTGCAGCAAATTCCGGAGGACGAGTTTTGCGTTCAAACCTTATCTAATATCTGGGTGTTCAAACAACAGAACATATCGGTTCAATCTTCTTTGGTAGAGAATACAGAGCGGCGTCGCCGGTTCTGTTGCCACGGGAATTGAGCTGCCAGATCAATTTCCGCTATAGCAAGTGTCCCTACTGAGATGATCGCCTTTTTCGCGCTGTCGTGCGAGGCTGAATCTGGATGTTGGACATACCCGTTGTAGCGGTAGATGTAGGTTACTCGATGTATTCCAAGCCCCAAAATCAAGCTCAAGAAAACATAACCGAACTGACCGCCAACATCGTCACGGCATACGTGAGCAGGCACGATGTTTCGCTTCAGGATCTGCCTTCTCTTATCGCAAGTGTCCAAAACGCGCTGGAGCAAAATCCCCAACGCGCCGAGCGACCCTCAGAAAAAACACAGCAGCCGGCAGTTCCAATTAGAAAATCAATCCTGAAGGACTATATTGTCTGCTTGGAAGACGGTCGAAAATTCCGTTCGCTGAAGCGGCATTTAAAATCAAGCTATAACCTCACTCCTGACGAATATCGCGTCAAATGGGGTTTATCACCGGAATATCCGATGGTTGCGCCATCCTACGCTGCGGCTCGCTCAAACATCGCCAAGGACATTGGCCTAGGTGTTACCGTATCAAAGCGTTCCAAGAGGGCTGAGGAATAGCTATTTTAGAGAACGAACAGGGCGGCGTGTCGCCGCCCTGTTTTTAAGAGAAAGGCATCGGTTCAAGCCGCCTCTCTGATGCCTTGCAGAATGAATTTATCCAGGTGTTTTCATTATTGTTATTCGCCCCTGGGCTCATATGGACAAAGAAGTCAGGGGACACGACGCGGCAAAAATGCAATTGCGCGCCCGCAATATTGATCTCGCGAAAGTAGACGTAAACGTTTTCAGATATCGTCTTTATGTTTTGGACCAGATTATCCAAATCGTTGCCTGACAAATTTGATCCGAACTCGATTGGGGCTTTTTGTACACCGAGATCAAATTCGGGCCTGTTTGCCGCCTGGAAATTTTCTTTAAGTGTATTGCTGCCATATTCACGGCTACCAAAAAACTCCATCTGCGGCAGCAGTAGTGATGTCTGCCACGTTTCCGTAAATGCCTTCATGAGCGCCGTTTCCGGGTCAAAGTCAGCCGCGCACCCACAAGAAAAATTTACGACAGCTCCTTCGATTTTCGAGCTGTATTCACAAAATTGCACGCTTACACCCTTTATGAATGAAAGGTCCAAGACGCGGACGTTGCCGTTCATCGCCATCTGGTTGTGAGTTGTGATGGCCTTCCTGTCCTTCAGCTTATCTGTAAGGGGTTGGATATCGTTGCAGCGACGAGACACCCACATGGCCGTCGTACTCTGTCGCTCGATGAACTCAAGCAACGCGCCACGGAGCGCTGCTGTTCTGCTTCGATGTATGGCAGAACCAGAGGTATCTCGAACCGGAAGAAAGCTGGAATCGAGCTGCCCATCAAAACTGTGCAAAGACAGAAACACGGCGGGATAGTGGACTTTGCGATCCGTCCCGAGTGATGTGACCTCAACGAGGCGAAAAGAATGCGCTTCGATGTCCTCGCGAACGCCATCGTCGCATGTCTGCCGGAGCGCCTGCACAAGTGCCTGCCTTTCCGACAAGCTTAGGCCCATATCTGCGATGGCCCCGGATTTTCTATGCGTCACGGTTCTGAAGGCCGTATATCGTTCCAGGTATTCGCCGATCGCTTTTACTACGATCCCCTCCCCAAACCCGAAACCATGCCCATAGATCGCGTTCACATCGTCAGCGGAATAAACTGTAGGTTCTTGAATGCAAGCCGGATAAGCAGGTGTAACCCGATAGCGCGGTGTCTGCACCGCAAAGCTGCGAAAAGAGTGAAACATCAATTCTCCCCCGGGTAGGCAAACGCCTGGATAATGCCAGGCAAGAGAATTCGGCTATCCAAGCCACAGTTCTTTGCCAGTGCATATTCGGAAAATCCTGAGAGCACCCGAGATCCGAGACCGTGTGTTTGAGCAACCTGCAGCATTTGTTGATACATCGATCCGATTTCCATCAGGGCTAGCCGGTAACCCCTGGACCGGTATTTAAAAATCGCTTTCTTGAGATTGATAAAATACGCCACATAAAAAGCTGCGGCTTCAATCTTATAGATTTTCTGGAACTTCTCTCGATCGTAGGCTCCGGCGAGCACCTCAAAGGAATTGCTTACTGGCATATAGTGAAGGACGTTGAAGTCGGTAACGCATCCCGCCGAATCCCCCAATATGGCAACCGCTTCAATGCTGTATAAAGCACCGCCAGAGGGATATGGCCTGCGACCATGGCCGTCTGCCCCGATTGCTTGCGCAAAAACTTGGGCAACAGTTTCAAAATCGATCTGCCGTGGACTTCCCTTGGAAACAGAAGGCCAGCGCACCACCGGATCTGCCCGGCCACAGGTGCTCCCCTCTACGCTCCCAGTGATGTGGGAGAAGCGCGTTTCGAACGCTTCTGCTCGTTTCAGATCTTCCAGCGATAGGTATGGTTGGCTCAACGAGTTTTCGAGCGCAGTGCCCGCAACGGAGATGGTGTGCTGGTGAAAAGTGCGAATTTCCGTTTCCACCTCGGCATCAACAAACTGACTTGCGTGCGCGATCTGGTTCAAGGAAGTGATTTTGATGTGCCTCATAGGAGATCTCCTCTTAAATCTCTCTGAGAGCGGAGCTGAAATTGGAGTGGACACCCCTGTGTCGTTCAACCCGGCCGGTGTCCAGGTTCAGTTCTATGACGGTGCTCAAGTCGTCTGGAAAGAGCGGTGATACGCCGTCAGTTAGCAAAGGCCGCATGCGCATATATGCCAGGTGGAGGGCGGCGGAGATTTCGATATCGGCGGACGGAAACGTGGGTACCGATAACGTTTCGATGGCGTAAGGGTCAGCGAAAAAGAAATCCGCCCAGCTCGCAGGCTTGAACTTTGCGGAGCGGTCGAGGCCCGCCAGGTTATGCAGGCCGCTGAAATGATCCGGCAGGTCGATGGCCGGGGAGTAAAAACCATCGATTATGAAATGCCGAAAGACAAAATATGAGTGCAACAATATGCACTCCTTCTTTTCTTTGCATGCGCTGTAAATTTCCCTCGCAAGCTGTGGCTGATATTGATCCTGGATCGCAAGGACGAGGTCGGCGCCTGCAAAATCTGTGACTTTCGTGCAGTAACGGCACGAAACCGCGTCGCGGTTCAAGATCAGCTCCGCCAAGCTGGCGGCAATGGATTCCGAAGGCGAGAAAATGACGATGTTCTTCTTTTCATCGATCCTTCGAAGGACCTTCAGGCGCTCCAAAAACTGCTGCGCGGCGCTTATCGGAAGCGCTTGTCGTTCCAAAAGTTCGCCAATTGTGTCCTCATGAATGTGACGATCCAGGGTCGATAGCTCGCCCAACGCAGCAACGAGATTTGCATCTGTTACGCGAGAGGCGCCTAGCGGCGTGAAAAGCTGCCACGCCCCGTCGGCTGACGCGGAACTCAGTATAAATGGGGATACCGAAAACATGAATGCGAACCTCCTCTGAAATGGTGGCGGCCCCGAACAGGGGCCGCCTTGGCCCGGCTAGGCCGATACGGAGCTGGAAGAGCCAGACGACTTACCAGAAGCGCCGCAACGGCTGCTGCTGTCGCAACGCGAGCATGTTGCCGCTGCGGTCTGGGTTGGTGTCTCACCGGCGTCGATGAACTCGATCTCGGTGCCAAACTGCGGTGGGTTAAGAATCTGCGAAGCCATCACTTACCTCCTGTTTTACATTCTTAGTGCAGCGAGATTGCTGCGAAGAAATAGCTAGCATGGATTTTTTGTTGGTCAAGCAAAAACATCATGATATGAAATACATTCAGAATAATTCTAAGAATAATATTATTTGTTATTCTTAGATATAGATTGATAATCTAATAGGAGTTGAGTGATAATGGGTGATAAAGCAAACTTGTTTGGCATAATAAACATTATGCTTTTGAAGAACGGGAAACAAAGAGCTTTGTTTTCGTTGGTTCTGGCTACTATTACGCTTACAGCGATAGGCGCAGCGCTGTTCCCCATATTTTTCTCGTTAGGTATAGACGCGCTCACAAAGGGCGACGTTCAGGTCGACCTGGGTGTCAAATACATAATCGCATTTGGGATTGGTCTGACGATTGTAGGTATTTTGGAGCAGGCCCAGTGGCTCACATTTGGTCCCATGAACTTGCGGCTCCAACGACACCTTACTACGCATGTGTTCAGACATGCATTGTCGCTCCCGTATTATCGCCTGAAGAACTACACGACCTACGAGATAGGGAGGACCGTTGAGCGGGGTCTTGATGCTGTTCGCGAAATCACGTCGAATTTAACGTTCTTTCTAATTCCGACGCTGATCGAGCTGGTGATCGCCGCTTCGGTTATTGCCTTTATGATCGATGTGTGGATAGCGCTTTTTCTGTTTTCCGCGCTGTTTTTGTACGGAGCCATCACCAATATCTCAGCCGCCAAAATCAGGAAGGCAACAGAAGGAGCGATGGAGACCGGTATTCAGGCTTGGAATTTCGGACTCGACGGCGTGGCAAACGCGGAACTCGTGCAACAATCCAACATGGTGCCGGATTTCACGGAGCGGTTGAACGCCAAGTTGAAGATCAACGATCGCGCTTGGGCGGTGACTTTTAAACAGCGGGCCTACTTTGGAGCTCTTCAGGCCCTCGTGTTTGGCGTTGTTGTTCTAGGCGTGCTCTGGCGTGGAGCTGTTGACACCGGTCAGGGAACAATGAGTATCGGAGAGCTTGTTCTCCTGAACACCTACATCATCCGCCTGCTCCAACCCGTTGAGACATTTGCCAGAGTCTATAGGGAGGTGAATTCCTCACTAGGCGAGGCGCGACTGCTGACTGATCTCCTTTCTGTACCCGTCCCGCAAATCGCTCAGTTGGATGCGGCAAGCAGCGATCCCGTATCGTTGGAAACGCGAAACTTGACGCTTAAAATCGATGACCGAACATTGCTGGCCGATCTCTCCTTTGCTGTTCCTAGCCATGGGCAATTGTTCATTGTCGGCCCATCGGGCGTAGGCAAATCCTCACTTTTGAAGGTGATTTCATGCCTATCCGTTGCCAGCGGTGGCGACTATCTCATCAATGGGCAAAAGATAACCGAGCAAAACGCAACTAATTTCAGATCAAATATCGCCGTAGTGCAGCAGGATTGCTTGCTATTCGACTGGTCAATATCTGAGAATATAGCCTTTGGAATAGAAGCGCCGGCCGAGGAGATCGAGAATGTAATTCGAAAGCTTGCGCTTGATGAGGTTGTTCAACGTCACCAAACTTTAGGCGAGCCAACGGTTGGAGAAAGAGGAAACCGGCTATCAGGAGGCGAAAAGCAAAGGCTCTCTATGGCCCGCGCGTTGCTGACAAAGCCGCGTTTGCTAATCTTGGACGAGCCCACGGCAGCGTTGGATGAAGGTAATCGTAAGCGGGTTTTGGATGCTCTCGCGGAGTTGCAACAGACGTGCACTAGCATCTTTGTTACCCATGACCTCTCGCTGCTCAATGACGATACGCCGGTGCTATTTCTGGCCCCTGCGCAGCGGTATTGGGCAGGCGCCCATTCCGTGCTCCTCGCCAATAATTCAGAGTATCGAAAGTTCGTCGAAGGTGAAGCGGGTGCTCGGGAGGCACCTTTGGATGAAGATGCGATTAGAGCTGAGGTGTAATGAGCAGGCTGTTGCCCTGATCAGAATCGCGCATCGCCGGGTCGGCCCATATGATTGGGTCGCGCTGCACCGTT
Source organism: Pararhizobium sp. LjRoot255 (assembly GCF_964252905.1). Taxonomy (NCBI): domain Bacteria; kingdom Pseudomonadati; phylum Pseudomonadota; class Alphaproteobacteria; order Hyphomicrobiales; family Rhizobiaceae; genus Pararhizobium; species Pararhizobium sp. LjRoot255. Next base: position 508,692 of record NZ_CAXUPQ020000002.1, on the reverse strand, counting down.
TGCGTCTGCCAGGGCACCCTTCTCAAAAGCCTGCCGCAATTGCCGCGCCAGCAGCTTAGTTCAATCCCAATTCCGATTCCGCCTAAATTCATCCCGCTCCAAACCGCCGTTCAAGCCGCGCCCTGCGCATCTCCGTGCGGATTGTCCACCATCGGCCAGATGTCACGCGGTGCCCGGCGATAGGGCGTGCGGGCCGGGTTGTTCGGGTAGGGTGTGCCTGCCGAGCAATAGAGGATTTCCGCGGCGATCGGGGCGAAGGATGCGTAGAAATGGTTGGTCGATTTGATCACCAGTATTTTCTTCGATGTCGGCTCGATGCCCATCGCCGAAAACAGGCTCGGGTCGAAACTCTGCGCCCGCGTCGAGTTCAGGATGATGTCGATGCCGTTGAGCTGGATATGCGCCGCATCACCGAAGGGTGCGTAGCTTTCCCCGAAGCGCATTTCGGCATTGCGCACAAGCCGGACGACCTTGACGACGCCATCGATCGGATTGCCGGTGCCCGGCGCCGATTTCGCGCCGAAGCGCAACTGGATCTCGGCGCCTTCGCCGGCGGCCGTGCAGATCTGCACCGCCATCGGATCCCAGATCGTGCCGACCGCCGTGTCCTGCGCGCCCTGCGCCAGCAGCTCGGCGAGCAGCACCGTCGCATCGCCGGCCGTCCCGCCGCCCGGATTGTCCCAGGTGTCGGCGATTACCACCGGCCCGCTCACTGCTGCAAGCGCACGGGACACTGCTTCCGTTTCATCGATCTGAGGCATGATGAAGGTGCCGCGTTGGGCGAAAAGCTCGAGGCCCAGTTCGCGAGCGAGGACCGCGCCCTTTTCTGGCTTGCCGTCGGTGAGCACGAGCATCTTCGTCCCCATTTCCGGCACGTCGCCGGCCATGAAACCATGTACGACCGAGATCGACAGAATATCCGGATCCGCGGCCTCCGTCCGCGTGATCTTGTCGACGAAGGAGCGCATCGGCTCGCGTGAGGTCGGATAGACGTCGATCATGCGACAGTCGAACATCGACATCGCCGGCTTGACGCGGCCGGCAAGCGTATCGAGCGCGATGCGCCACAGATCCTCGGCGCGGTCGACGAAGTCAGTATGCGGAAATTCCTTGAAGTAGATGAAGAAATTCGCGGCGGCCAGGCGTTTCGCGGTCAAGTGACTGTGCGGGTCGAGCTCGGCGCAAATGAGAATATCAGCGCCAACAATATTGCGCACGCGGGTGAGGAAGTCGCCTTCGGTATCCTCGTAGCCGTCGGCGACCATGGCGCCGTGCAGCCCGAGCACGACTGCGTCGACCGGAAGGGCTGCGCGCAGCTGATCGAGTATCTCGTCGCGCAGGCTTTCATAGGTCAGGCGATTGACGAGGCCCGCCGGGTCCGCCCAGGCGGCCGTGCCCTCGATCAGTTCGAAACCTTTTTCCGCAGCCAGCCGGCGGCCAACAGTGATTGGCGCCGAACAGAGCGTCGGCGTTTCCGGATGTTCTCCCGGTGGCGCGTAAAGCGAGGCTTCGAAGGCGCGACGATCGACACAGATCGGCGAGAAGGTGTTTGTTTCGGTCGCCAGGGCGGCGGTAAATATACGCAATGCCGTTGCCTCTTGGTCGCCGTTCAGCCCATCGGATTGGGCAGGTAGCCGGTAAAACCGCAGATCTTCCACCGCCCGTCGTGCCAGCGGCAATAATAAAGTGTCTGCCACTTCAGGATATCGACGCTGCCATCCGATTTCTTCAGGCTGCCATCGAACTTCTTGCGGGCCAGCGCCATGTCGCCTTCGATCTCGATATCCTCAAGCGTCGTCATTGCGAAGATCGCGGTGCGCGGATCTTCGGCGAAGGATTGTCGCGCGAAGTCCTTTGCCTGCCGCAGCCATTCGTTGCAATAGGCATCCAGTGAAGGAAAGGCAAGGCGCCACTTGTCAGGGCTCGTTTCTCGCTTTCCGTCGATGCCGATGAAACCCTCTTCGACGAAATCCCCGGCCACCTTCGACCAGTCGGCGGCGAGGAAGGCATTGATGTCGCGTTCGACCAGTATTTGCCAGATCGCGTGGCGATCTGCGTCGGACGAAGAGAATGGATTGCGGAAAGGATCGCGCACGTTTGCTCCCATATTGAAATTATTTTCATAACGATTGCTTTTCGCTGCAAAATTCCGCTTTCTATGGTCCGTTGTCAACGGATCAAGAAAATAAATTGCAAGGCGAAGGAACGTCCATCAATCGTTACGGTGCCGAACAGACTGATGCTGGCGGCAAGGCGCTTCCGGTTTCTTGCGCGGTAGAGGCGAACGGCTGGCTTCGTTTCCGGTCAGGTTGCAATGGACAATGGCGAGATCATCGACGGCGGCATCATCCCGCAGACCACAAGACCATCGCCGATCTGGATTCGATTCTTGCCGAGGCGGTTATGGACCCGAGCATGTCGTCCGTATTGGCGTCTGGCTGGGCGATCGGCGATCTCATGAAAGGTGCACTTTAAATGGATATTTTCTCAACGCTTCAGGAAGAGAAAGCCAAGCTCTCCCAAGCCGAAGGCCGTATCGCCGAGATCCTGCTCACCGATTTCGAATTTGCCGTGAATGCCTCGATCATCGAGCTCGCTGGCAAGGCAAATGTCTCGCCGCCCACCGTCACGCGCTTTTGCCGCCGCCTCGGCTGCGAGAGCTTTTCCGATTTCAAGGTGCAGCTGGCGCGCACCGCCTATGTCGGCATGCGCTACCTGAAGCCAGAGCCGAAAAGCCAGGAGCCTGCCGATGTGGCACAGGATATCGTCACCAAGGCGCAGAACGCGCTTTTCCTGCTGCATCGCAATCTCGATCTTGCGGTGATCGAACAGGCAACCGCGCGGCTTGCAGCGGCAGACATGATCTATGCCTTCGGCTCCGGTGGTAATTCCTCGATGATCGCCAGCGAAATGCAGAACCGGCTTTTTCGCCTCGGATTGCGCGTCACTGCGAGTTCCGACCACAGCATGCAATTGATGATGGCGGCGGCGGCAAAGCCCACCGACGTCCTGATCGGCTCGTCGTTTTCCGGGCGCAACGCCGAGCTCGTGCGATCCTTTACGCTGGCGCGCGAGCAGAAGGTGGCGACGATTGCGTTGACCCAGAGCGGCAGTCCGGTGTCCCGCGCCGCCGATATCACCGTGGCAGTCGATCTGCCGGAAGGCAACAACATCTACCGGCCGACCTCGACCCGCATCGCCTATCTCGCGCTCGTCGACATTATTGCCAGTCTCGTCGCCTACCACATCCGACCGCAGGCGACGGTGACGCTGCGGCGTATCAAGCAACAGCTCGTCACCCATCGCGATGGTGACGACCGCCAACTTCTCGGGGATTGACGTGCATGTTCAGAAGGGAATCGGCATGGCAGCATTCGTCGCGATCGTAACGGGAGCCGAGGCGACATCGGCCGGGCCATCGCCCAAGCGATGCCTCGCTGATCCTATCCGCGAAACCCGCCGCCTCCGGTCACCGTCGCCACGCAAATCCATTTGGCAAAAAGCGCCTATGGCTGTCAGTGCCGGCGAAGTGCAGCAGCCGTCTCCCGAGGGGGAGGTCGCGGTGTTTGGAGAGGAATGACAAAACCTGCTTCTGCGTCCACCATGCGATGACCCCCAAGACCACGCCCCCGACAATGGAGAGCATGGAAAAAACCGGCGCCGGAATTTTGCCGGAGAACGGCAGGAGAAGCAGTTCCGGCATGAAACGGTGGAAGAGATAGATGTGGAAACCCGCGGTGGAGACCGGCAGGACGAGCGCTTTCACCGCGCGCGGCACCGACAGTCTTGGCAGGAACAGGAGCAGCGCCAGGACAGGGATCTGTAGCAAATATTTGACCCTGGTGCCGATCCAGACGCTTTCGTAGAACGCAAAGAAGCAGAAGACGGCCGTGCCCGCCGCCATCAGCAGCCGCCGCTTCGCGGTCGTATCCGCGAAAGCCGCCAGAAAACCGATGGCAGCGAGATAGAGCATCCACGGCAATGTGAAAATCTGCCGGTTTCCAATTTGCCAGAGGTCGGGAATGATCAGGCGGGCGAGCAGCGCGACGCCCAGCAGCACCAGTCCCGCCGAAAAGGGTGACCATGCGGCCATTTTTCGAACGGGCGGAAGGGCAAAGAAACCCGCAAACAGCAGAAGCATCTGGCAGTAAGCTTCGATGAACCAATAGAGGTAGGGAAGCATGGTGCGTCGCTCCGGATCGGCAAAACCGAAATTGCCGGCCATGACGACGGACGCCCACGGCACCTCGCCCCAGGCAACCACGTAGCCCGCGACGATAAGATAATAGGGGATCACGATCGGAAGCGCGGAGCGGAACAGGCGGACGATATCGAACTCCGTAACGGCTTGCCATTGAAAGCGGGCAAGTCCGAAGCCGACAAGCAGAACCATCGCGGCTGAACCGCCCGGAATCGGCCAAAGCGTCTCGTGCTGGACGACAACGAAAAGGATGGCGAGCGCCCGGATGAGAAGGCTAGCCTCCAGTTTAGGTGCCGTTTCAGTGCGCTTGACCCTGCGAGCCAATTCCGAAACGGAAAGCTTTTCCCAATTCGGCGGCGCTTCACCGAGGATGCGCTCCAGCGCGATCGAAAGCTGGACGAAACGCAGCGAATCCCCGCCCAGCGACAGAAAGCTGTCCCGCGGGCCGACCCGGGCCGGGTAGAAGAGCTGCGCGAAAACCTCCTGGACGGTTTCTTGCCGGTTGTCGCTTTCCCTGTTCTTCGCGGTAAATTGCGCCGTCAGCCGGCCATAATCGATCTTGCCCGATGAAAGGCGTGGCAGTTTCGCCCGCGACGTGGCGCCGACCTGCAGCAAGGTGAGCCGGCTTGCCGCAGCCAAGATGCGGTTTACCGCAAGTTCTTCGGCAGGACCGGCGCAATAGGCGTGGATTGCCTTGTCATCGCCGACAACGGCAGCGCGAATCCCATGTTTCTCAAGCGCCTCCTCCATCGCGTCATGGCTAATTCTCAGACCCGCGATCTTCGAAATGCGCTTCAGGCGCCCGCAGATGCGAAAAAGCCCCTGATCGTCGAGTTCGGCGAGGTCGCCGGTTTTCAGGCAGTCGAGCTCGCGGCCGTGCGCCAGGTCTCGGCGTGCGCTTGCATATCCCATCATGACGTTGGGGCCGCGATAGACGAGTTCGCCGGGCTGCCACGGCGACAGGATCGACCGTCCTTCTTCGTCTTCCAGTGTCAGCGCACCGCCGGGGATCGCAATGCCGATCCGATCCTCGTTGCCGTCCAGCTGATCAGGCGGCACATAGGCCAGCCGCGCCGTGGCTTCCGTCTGTCCGTACATTGCGAAGAATGCGCCGCCGTTCTCGCGCATCAGGCGATTGTAGCGGCAGATGATGTCGGGCGAAAGCCGACCGCCGGCGACGGTCATGAACCGAAGGGACGCCGGCAGCTTGTTGCGGAAATCGATGCTTTCCAAAAGCTCATAGGAATAGGGCACCCCGGAGAAGTTCGTGCATCCGGCCAGTTCCAGCCGCTCGCAGAACCGCGGATCCGATATCGGAATCTTCGGGAAATAGAGGCTCGCACCGGCGCAAATATGCGAATTCAGCACGGATAGTCCGTAGCAATAATGCAAGGGCAGCACCATGCAGCTGCGGTCGGATGGTGTCAGCCCGAGATACTGCGCAATCGACGCCGCATTCCCATCCAGGTTCTGATGCGAGAGCCTTACAGCCTTGGCGCGACCCGTGCTTCCGGATGTCATGAGCAGAAGCGCCAGGTCGGGATGGGGTGGAATGCCGGCCTCGCCGGGGCCGCGGAGCGACCCGGTCATCTCCCAGCGCCCGCTTCTCTGGCACACGCTGATGTCCGGCGCAAAGGCCTCGTCGATGATCGCACCCTGCGCCCGATCGTCCGGAGGGATCATGACGACGGCGTGGCCCGCCTGAAGCGCTGCGAGATAGCCGATGACGGCATGCTCGGATTGCGCCGCCTCCACCGCGACCAGCATTTTCCCCGGACCGAATGTCGAAGATTTCCGGCTGACGCGATCGGCCAGCTCCCGGTAGGTGATCGGGTCGCGGTCTGGGAAAAGCAGTGCCGGCGCATCGCCCCAATTTGCCAGCGCGGACGTAAAGAGCGGTGCCATGGTAAGCGATCAGTACGGTAGAGGAAAGGGAGGTGGATTTGCTCCCTATGAAATGCATGAATGCTATTGTCAAGTTATCGGCGGGGGCATAGGTGTTTTTGCAGGACCTTGGAGCATTGAACCGAGACGGAGGAGAGATGGTTGCGGCAGCAAAAGATTTTGCGCTCGAGCTTTGCAATGTAAGCCGCAGGTTTGGAAAGACCGTCGCCCTGGACGACGTATCGTTGACGATCGGGTCCGGCGAGATCATCTGTCTCGTTGGCCGTTCCGGCTGCGGGAAATCGACATTGCTGAGAATGATCGCAGGCGTCGATATGATCGATGCCGGCCGCATCCTGTTGAACGGGGACGAAGTTTCGGGTCCTTCAACCTTCGTGGAACCGGAGGACCGCAGGATCGGTTTCGTTTTCCAGGACTACGCGCTCTTTCCTCATCTGACCGTCGAGCAGAACATCCTGTTCGGTCTCAGGGGCCGGCCGAAAAAGACTGCCGCCTATAGGGTCGCCGAAATTCTCGAACATATCGGCATAGAGCATCTGAAGGCCCGCTATCCGCATATGCTGTCGGGCGGCGAACAGCAACGCGCCGCGCTCGCCCGCGCGCTGGCGCCCCAGCCGGATATCCTGCTGATGGACGAGCCGTTTTCCAACCTTGATCGCGGCCTTCGGGACAGGGTTCGCGATGAAACGCTGTCGCTTCTGAGAAACCTCGGCACAACCGTTATCATGGTTACCCATGACCCGGAAGAAGCTCTTTCGGCGGGCGACAGGGTTGTTCTGATGAGGGCCGGACAGATCGTCCAGACCGGGTCGGGCTACGACCTGCATGACAGGCCGGTGAACCCTTATGCCGCTGAGTTCTTCTGCGCCTTCAACAAGGTTCCCGGCGTCTACCGCCAAGGTCATGTCGAAACGGCGATCGGCCGGTTTGCCCAGAGGCTGGATCTTGGTGAAGGCAGCCCCACGACGCTCTACATCCGCCCACAGGGAATTTCGGTGTCGCGGGAACCCGCAGACGTCAGCGGCCGTGTCCACAGCCGTGTTTTCCTTGGCGATGTCGAGCAGCTCGCCGTCAAAGTGGAGGGTTTGGAGCAGCCGCTTCTGGTTCGAACGATGCAGCGTCTGGATGCTGCCACCGACACCGTCGGCTTGGCCATCTTGCCGGAGGGTTGCCTGGCATTTGCCGATACCTGAGCAGGGACCATGGATAACCCGATCGAGCCTGAGCGGTCCTTTACTGTAAAACCTGCTTTTCTGAACTTGACTTTTTTACTCCATTAATGCTCGAAAGCGCAGCACCGTTCATCTGGAGGATTAAATGACCACACTGATCATCGCAAAATCTGCATTGCTTGCAACCACCTTGCTGTTCAGCACAGGTGCGGTATCGGCTGCGGAGCTCAATATCTACACAACCCGCGAGCCAGGGCTGATCCAGCCGCTGCTGGATTCCTTCACCGCAGCCACGGGTACCAAAGTCAATACGGTCTTCCTCAAGGACGGCCTGGTCGAGCGTGTCGCCGCCGAGGGCGAGAACTCTCCCGCCGATGTCCTGATGACCGTGGATGCGGGAAATCTCGTCGATCTCGTCGAGAAGGGCGTCACCCAGCCGGTCGAATCGGCTGTTTTGACGCAGTCGATCCCAGAGCAGCTGCGCGATGCAAAAGGCAACTGGTTTGCGCTGTCCATGCGCGCCCGCGTCCTTTATGCCGCAAAGGATCTCGATCTCGCAGCCTTCAACTACGAGGATCTGGCCGATCCGAAATGGAAGGGCAAGGTCTGCATTCGTTCCGGCCAGCATCCGTACAACACCGCGCTGTTTGCCGACTACATCGCCCATTATGGCGCTGAAGAGACGGAGAAATGGCTCTCCGGCGTCAAGGCCAACCTGGCTCGCAAGGCAGCCGGCGGCGATCGCGACGGCGCCAAGGACATTCTTGGCGGCATCTGCGATATCGCGGTTGCCAACTCCTACTATGTCGGTCTGATGCGCTCGGGCAAGGGCGGCGAAGAGCAGGTCGCCTGGGGCAACGCCATCAAGGTCATCCTGCCGACCTTCAAGGACGGCGGAACGCAAGTCAACGTCAGCGGCGCTGCCGTCGCAAAACATGCGCCGAACAAGGCCGAAGCCGTAAAGCTCCTGGAATACCTCGTCTCCGACGAGGCCCAGAAGATCTACGCCGAAGCGAATTTCGAATATCCGGTGAAGGCGGGTGCCGCGGCCGACCCGATCATTGCATCCTTCGGTGAATTGAAGATCGATCCGAAACCTTTGACGGAAATCGTCAGCCATCGTAAGCAGGCAAGCGAACTGGTCGACAAGGTCGGCTTCGACAACTAAAAAATGCGGGCGCCTTCTCGCTGACGAAATGGATTTGCCTTGATGACCAGCGCCGCAGGAAGCCGGCACCGGCGCTCCACCGGATCCAGGTGGCTGGTCTGCGCGGGCGCGATCGCCGGTTTCGTCATGCTGCCGTTCGTGGCGCTCTTGCTGCAGGCGGTGCAGGGATCCGCAGGCCTGTGGTCGCACCTCATCTCGACCGTCCTGCCCGTCGCCCTCATGGATACGATCATCCTCCTCCTTGGTGTGGGCTTGATCACCGCCATTATCGGTACGACGACGGCCTGGCTGGTCACGGCCTATACCTTTCCGGGCCGCCGGCTGCTCGAATGGGCGCTGTTGCTGCCGCTTGCCGTGCCGACCTATATCATCGCCTATGCCTATCTCGACATCCTGCATCCGATAGGGCCGGTTCAGGGGGCGGTGCGATGGCTGCTCGGCTATTCCAGCCCAAGAGAGTTTCGCCTGCCGGACCTGCGCTCGATGACGGGCGCTATCCTGCTTCTGGGTTTCGTGCTCTATCCTTACGTCTATATTCCGGTGCGGGCGATGTTCCTAACGCAGTCCGCCAATCTGATCGAGGCTGCTCGAACACTCGGCATTTCCAGGCGCGCGATCTTCTGGCACGTTGCTCTGCCGCTGGCGCGGCCGGCCGTTGCCGTCGGCGTCAGTCTCGCGCTGATGGAAACGCTCAACGATATCGGCGCGTCCGAGTTTCTCGGCGTGCGGACATTGACCGTCTCCATCTACACCACCTGGGTCACCCGGTCCGATCTGCCGGGCGCCGCGCAGATCGCCCTGGCCTTGCTTGCGATCGTCGTGGCCCTGGTGGCGTGGGAAAGATGGGCGAGGGGAAAGCAACGCTACTCTTCCAGCGCGCAGCGCAACCGCGCTTTCGAACCCCGACGCGTTTCCCTGGCAAAAGGTTTGTTCCTGTTTTTCACCGGGCTTTTGCCCATCCTTGTGGGCTTCGCTGCGCCGGCGGCCTATCTCGTCGTCGAAGCCTTGAAAAGGGTGGAGTTTGCAGGGCTTTCGCCTCGGTTCCTCACCGAAGCCGTCAACACCATAGGCCTGGCGGCCTTTGCAACGGTCATGACGGTTGTTTGCGGCCTGCTTGTCGCATATGCCAGCCGTCTGCGCCCTGGTGCCGCGTCATCTTGGTTCCACCGTCTCTCGACGCTCGGCTATGCCGCTCCCGGTACGGTCGTCGCGATCGGAACTCTGATCGTGCTGGGAACATTTGACCGCTTTGTGGACCGCACGGCGATCGCCTGGTTCGGCATTTCAACAGGCTTGCTGGTCATGGGGTCAAGTGCAGCGCTGCTCTATGCCTATACGGTGCGATTTCTTGCAATCTCGGCCGGCGGTATAGAGGCGGGGTTGACACGCATCCCCATCTCCTTCGATCACGCCGCCCGGACCCTGGGTCAATCGAAGGCGGGTACCTTCCGATATGTCCATCTGCCGCTGTCGAAGGCGGCGATCACCGCCGCCGGCTTGCTGGTGTTCGTGGATTGCGTCAAGGAGCTTCCTGCGACGTTGCTGCTGCGTCCGCTCAATGTCGAGACCTTCGCGACGCATCTCTATGGCGAAGCGGCGAGGGGCACCTATGAGGAGGCGTCGATCGCCGCTCTCGCCATTGTCGCCATCGGCATCCTGCCCGTCATCCTGTTGTCCAGAATGGGGCGCGTCTCTACCCGGCATCATGGCGGCGCGCATCAATGACGCGCAAAGGCGCTGTAATACTTTGCAACTGCTGCACAATTTTATCCTTAAATCGATTCCGATTGAAGGAATGACGCAGGCCGGCAGGCAGCTTTAAATCGTTCCCATTCCCGGCATGGCGTCGTGGAGGGTTTCTTCGCGATGGCGGCAGCACGAAGCTGACGGCCGCGGCGAGAAACTGGGATGAGCCAGGATCAGATGCGGACGGTGTGGCCGTTTACACGTCGGCAATTGCCTTCAGATCATCGATCGCCCCAGGTGCGGCAGCAAGCACCGGCGCACCCTTGGTCAGGTGCTCGTCGTCGACGGGGAAGGGGTGAACCCAGCCGCCGGCTTCCCTGACGAGGCAATACCCGGCAAGGCAGTCCCAGGCGTGCATGTAGGGCTCGTAGTAGCCAACCAGGCGTCCGGCGGCGACATAGGCGAGCATCAGCGCGCCGGAGCCGTTGCGGATGAAGTTGCCGCCCGCCTCAAGCAGCTTTTCGACCGTCTTCGCAACGAAGGCCGGCGTCACGTAGGTGTTCGCACCGATGCCGGTCACGGCGTTGCGAATGGTGCGGGATGGATCGAGCTTGAGCACCTTGCCGTTGAGAGTCGCGCCCCTGCCGAAAGCGCCGGCATAGAGTTCGTCGTGGCAAGGCGCGCAGATGACGCCGATCACCGGTTCGCCGTCGTGCAGTATCGCGATCGAAACGCACCAGTTCGGCATGCCGTTGACGAAGGGGCTGGTGCCGTCGATCGGATCGACGACCCAGGTGTAACCGGAATGCCCCGCGACAAGACCGAATTCCTCTCCGAGGAAGCCATCACCGGCATGAACCTCCGCGACCCGCGCCCGGATCAGGTTCTCCACTTCGCGGTCGGCAATCGAGACGACGTCCTGCGGGTCACGCTTGGTTTCAACCACCAGCGTTTCGCGCTGGTTGAAATAGCCGAGCGCGACGGCGCCTGCTTCCTTGGCGATGGCCTGCGCCAGCGCGAACCGCGCGTCGAGCCCGGATATCTGCGATGTCATGGGTATGGTCCTTCCGAATGCCGCAGGGATGCTGTTTCGTAGTGGAGGTTGTCGCAGGAAATTCTCTGACGTCAACGCCGTCTCCATATCAGCGCTCTGCAATCGCGTGCAATTTCCGTTCGAAGCAATTTAGCGGACCTCGATCAGGGGCCGCTAAATATATCAGGCCCCAACGATGTCGCAGCTTGGGCGCCTGAATTTTCCGAGAAGCCGAGAATTTGCGGTCCGCCTACTGGACCTGAAGAGCTGCATCTCGACTATTCTGCCGCGGCCTTGACACCCTCTGTCGCCGGCAATATCGGCCAGCGGGTCAGTGCTTCGGTGCCCGCTGCGGTCAGTCCATATATACCGCGGTCAATGCGCGTGAACCAGCCATAGACATTGTCGCGCAGAATATTCGCTGCCCTGGGCGCGATGGCCTTCAAATCCTTCGGGCGCACAGGTCCGTCCTGCAGGGCGCCGGCGCAGATAAGCGCCTGCTGCCGGTAGGCCGTCATGATCGGCGCCCTTGTGCTGCCGCCAATGGCCGGGTCGCCTTTCCGGCGCCTGTGCTCGTCGACGAGGCGGGATCGTTTACGCGCATTCTTGCGCGGCATCAGCGCGATCGGACTGACGATGACATCGACCGTGCCGTTGTCGGAAACGCCGAGCATGCCGAAGCCGAGGCGGCGGCAGAGATCGCGATAGCGGCGGTCGCTTTCGCGTCCCTTTCCCTTGGCCGAAACCCGGGCGGCAATCCACACTTCGTCGCTGGCCGATGCCCTGTCGACGGCCTGCAGGATGAGTTCGAGATTGAAGCTGAGCTTGAGTTCGCAAATGACGACGACTGGCGGTTCGTCCGCGCTCAAGCCCACGACATCGCAGCCGGCGATTTCGCCCTTGACGCTGTAGCCGGCAGCCTCGAGAAAGCGCTTGATCGGCAGATAGAGCGTGGTTTCCAAATCATGTCCCCGATTGTTCGGCGCCACGGTCTTTGCGCATTTTCCGCATCAAATCAAACGAAGGCGCAGCTTTACCGGCACATTCCGTCGCCCAGTAGGTCGCTCATCGCGAAGCTCCGGTTACGGACAGGACGACGATTTCCTCCTCGCGTCCGGCCGCTTCGAACTCGACGACATCACCGGCGCTTGCGCCCTCCAGCGCTCGCGCAAGAGGCGATGTCCAGGCAATCGCGCCGGCCGCCGGATCGGCCTCATCCTCGCCGACGATGTGAAGCGGTTTGGTCCTGCCGCCGCGTTTGATGGTGACATGTGTTCCGAACATGACGACCGCCGGCGTTCTGATAGGCTCGACGATCTCCATGCTGGCATGGCGTGCATGCCAGTATCGCAGGTCGCGCTTTAAAACGGCTAGCACATCGCTGTCGCCGCTTGCTTCGATTTGCTGGCTCAGCGTTGCGATCGCCTGTTCGATCTGACGTGCGCCATTCTGCGTTACGAGATTGCGGGCTGCGCTGATCTGGCGCTCCGGAACGGGCGGGGGAGGTGCGTCGTCGATTTCTCTCGTAAATGCTCGGCTCATGATTTTCTCCTCCCATCGGAATCGCCCGACAATTTCAACAGTTGAGCGGTCGCCCCTCCGTTTACCTATATCCTCTTTTTCAGCTTGGTACGGCGATCCCGGATGATGTGATCGACCTTTCCGGCAAGGACGTGATCCGGTTCGCTCTCGGCCGCTTCCCTCAAGAGCCGCGTCAACCGCTTCAGTTCCTCCTCATCGAGATGTTCGATACCCATGAAACGATTTTCCGCGTCGCCGGTGAGGATCAGCTCATCGAGTTTCGCTTGAACCGCCCTGCTGTCCCGGTTCTGCGAGTTCTGTAATACGAAGACCATCAGAAAGGTGATGATCGTCGTTGCCGTGTTGACGACGAGTTGCCACGTCTCTGAAAAGCCGAAAAATGGACCTGTAACGGCCCAGAGGATAACGCCGGCAAGGGCAATGGCGAACGTTGCCGGCTTGCCGGTCAATTCTGCGACGCTTCCGGAAAATCTGGAAAACAAGCTGGGCTTCGCGAACATAGTGTTCCTCCCTTGGAATCTGCATGCCAGAAATTCCCAGTGGCCATGGAAGTTCCAGTCGTTGCCGTCCATTCAACAAATAGAATTCTGCAGCGTGCTTTATCCGCGGCTGTTCTGCAACGCTGTCGATGCCACGATCCGACGGTCATCAGCGGCCGTGGCCTGGTGCACGGTTGTCCTATCAGGTTGCTCCGCCGATAAGGAGGGGCGCCTTCCAATCGTCTGGCCGATCACGAGGAAACGCATGCTACCTGGTCATGCCGTGCATTCCAAAGACCGGCATACCTCGCCCAAAACCCCCGTTTTTGCCAGCGGTCTGGTGGTTGGGCTGTGCTGTGTCGAGCAAATCCAGGGCAGCCAGCCTCGCAATCGCAAGCGACTCTCCTGTTGACTTGGACACGCTTTCGATTTACGACTGATGAAAATCGAAATTCGTCAGTCGTAAATCGAAAGCGTGTCCAAGATGCATGACGTTGCCGACAGCATCGAAGCCATCCGGCAGGAAAACATCACCCGAATCCTCGATTCGGCGGAGCGGCTTTTCCGGCACTATGGCTACTCCAAGACCACCGTCGCCGATGTTGCGCGGGATCTCGGCATGTCGCCGGCCAACATCTACCGCTTCTTTGCCTCCAAGACGGAGATCCATCAGGCCGTGTGCGGCCGTATGCTCGCGGGCAGCTATCAGCAGGCTCTTGAAATCTCCCGTCTGCCGATCAGCGCCGCCGACCGCCTGCGCAAGTATCTGCATACGCAGTATCAGCTTGTTCTGACGGCGATGCTCGATCAGGAAAAAGTGCATGAGATGGTCGTTGTCGCCATCGAGCGCGACTGGCATGTCATCGAAAAACACCTCGACCGGATGCATGGGGTGGTCGAGGGGATTATCCGGCAGGGCATTCAGGCCGGTGAATTTGCCGAGCAGGACGCTGCCGTCGCGGCCCGCTGCCTCGGCGCGGCAACCGTCAACCTGTGCCATCCGCAGATGGTGGCGCAGTGTCTTGCCAAGCAGAACCGGGCGACGCCCGAGGAACTTGTTGAATTTGCGATCAAAGCCTTGAGATGAACGCCGCCGCCCGGCGGCCCCGTTGGTAATTGTTTCTGTTTCTTTATTCAGGAGTGCGAAATGTCTTCGCCCAGCCGTACCCGCCTTCGGATGTCTTCCGTGACCCTTCTTGCTGCCGCGCTCCTCACGCTCGCCGGTTGCTCCGAGGAGAAAGCCGAGACCAAGGAAGTTGTCCGCCCAGTCAAGGTGATCGAGATCGCGCAGGCGAATGACACCCGCATGCTCAACTACTCCGGGTCGGTGCGCGCCCGCGTCGAAATGAACCTCGGCTTTAGGATCAACGGCAAGATCAGCGAACGCCTCATCGATATAGGCGAGAGGGTTAAGGCCGGCGTTTTGCTTGCCCGCATCGACCCTGCCGACTACGAGCTTTCCGTGCGCAGCGCCAAGGCGAGCCTCGATGCGGCCGAGCGGCAGGTCGAGACCACGGAGCTGGCCCGCATCCGCGCCGAACAGCTCTTTGCCAAGAACGTCTCGCCGAAGTCGGAGCTGGAACTGGCAGTGCTGAGCTACAATCAGGCGGTTGCCACGCGCGATTCTGCCCGCTCCGTTCTCGACCAGGCAAAGAACCAGGTCAGCTATACCGATTTGAAGTCGGACCGGAACGGCATCGTCACCGTTATCAATGCCGATGTCGGTCAGGTCGTCAGTTCGGGAACGCCGGTTGTCACCGTCGCTGTCGATGGTGAAAAGGAAGTGCTGATCGCGATACCGGAACTGGACATCACCCAGTTCCAGCCGGGAAAACCGGTGAAAGCCAGCTTCTGGTCCGATGCCGCCCTGACGCTGCAGGGCAGGGTGCGGGAAGTCGCAGGCAGCGCCGATCCGCAGTCGCGCACCTTCGCTGTCCGCGTCAGCCTGCCGAACGATCCCAGGGTGCTGCTGGGGATGACCGCCAATATCGAGGCTGCCGCTGACAGCACGCGCCAACTTGTCTCCGTCCCCTTGAGCGCTCTTGGCAAGAAGGATGATCAGCCGATCGTCTGGACGGTCGATCGCACCGCCGAAACCGTGCATGCCCGCGTGGTCAAGATTGCCGATTTCACCGGAGAAGGCGTGCGTATCGCCGAAGGGCTGAAGCCCGGCGACGTCGTCGTTTCCGCCGGCACGCAGTTCATGACCGAAGGCCTCAAGGTGAAGCTCGAAGGTATCGCCGGCCAGCAATCGGCCGCAGCCGATAAAGCCACGCTGACGCGTTGAACCGGTTTGATCGAGAACGGAACGAAGCCGATGACCATCTCCACCGACCAGAAGCAGTCCTTCAACCTCTCCCGCTGGGCGATCGAGCATCCGAGTATTGCGCGCTTCCTGTTCGGCCTGATCCTCATCACCGGTGTTCTCGGCCTGATGCGCATGGGCCAGAAGGAAGACCCGGATTTCACCTTCCGGGTGATGGTCGTGCAGGCGATCTGGCCAGGCGCCTCGATAGAGGAGATGGAAGACCAGGTCGTCAACAAGATCGAGCGCAAGCTGCAGGAGACGCCGCATCTCGATTTCGTCCGCTCCTACACCCGCGCCGGCAGCACGATCATCACGCTGCAGGTCAAGGGCGACACCAATGCCGAGCAGGTTGCCGACGCCTTCTACCAGGTTCGCAAGAAGGTCGGCGATATCGAAAACGAGCTGCCGCAGGGCCTGCTCGGGCCCTATTTCAACGACGAGTTCGGCGATACCTTCATCACGCTGCATGCGCTGAGCGGTAACGGCTACAGCTACCCCGAGCTGAAGACGTTCGCCATCCAGGCGCGTGACATGCTACTGACGACCCCCGGCGTCGAGAAGGCCGTCATCATCGGCGACCAGCCGGAGAAGATCTATATCGACATATCCTCCAAGGTGCTCGCGACGCGTGGCCTGACGCTGACCGATGTCCAGAACGCCATCAGGGGCCAGAACAGTGTCGATCCGGCGGGCTCTGTCGATACCGGCACCCGCTCCGTCCGGATCGCCGTTGACGGCGGCGTGACCAAGCCATCGCATATCCGCGAACTGCGGCTGAGGGCGGGCGATCAGGTCACCCGTCTCGGCGATATCGCCACCGTTTCGTCCGGGCTCGAAGATCCCTATCAGCGCAAATACCGCTTCAATGGCGAGGACAGTGTTCAGCTCGGCATCGTCATGGCCAAGGGCTTCAAGGTCACCGACGTCGGTGCCGCCGTCGAGGAGACCTACAAGCGTTTCGAATCCGCGCTGCCCTACGGCGTCAAGGTCGATCAGATTTCCAACCAGCCGGAAGTCGTGACCGAGGCGGTCAACGAGTTCATGAAAGCGCTCGGCGAAGCGCTGGTCATCGTGCTGGTCGTCTCTTTCCTGTCGATCGGCTGGCGCTCCGGCCTGGTGATCGCCATTGCCATTCCGCTGGTGCTCGCCGCCACCTTTGCGATCATGTACGAGCTCGGGATCGACCTGCAGCGCATTTCGCTCGGCGCCCTGATCATTGCACTTGGCCTGCTCGTTGACGACGCGATGATTGTCGTCGAGATGATGGAGCGCAAGCTCGAGGAGGGGCTGCACAAGGTCGACGCGGCAAGTTTCGCCTATTCCTCGACGGCTTTCCCGATGCTGACCGGCACGTTGATCACCACGGCCGGTTTCATTCCCGTCGGCTTTGCCGCGTCGACGGCCGGCGAATATGTGCGCTCGCTGTTCTATGTCGTTGGCATCGCGCTCGTCGTGTCCTGGTTTGTCGCCGTCTATTTCACGCCATGGCTCGGTTATATGATCCTCAAGCAACGCCAGCACGCCGGCAACCATCACGACGTCTTCGATACCCGCTTCTATCGCCGCCTGCGCGCCACCGTCGGCTGGGCCGTGCGCCATCGCGTCATCGTTCTCGCTCTGACGCTCGTTACCTTCGCAACCAGCCTCTGGGCGTTCCAGTTCATCCCGAAGAACTTCTTCCCGCAGTCCTCAAGGCCTGAAGTCCTTGTCGATCTCTGGCTGCCGGAAGGCACAAGCATCTGGCAGGTCGAGGCTCAGGCCAAGGCGCTGGAAGCGAAAATGATGGATGATCCGGACAAGAAGTTCATCGCCACCTATATCGGCGAAGGTGCGCCGCGCTTCTTCCTGCCGCTCGACCAGCAACTGCGCAATCCGAACTTCGCCCAGCTTCTCGTCATGGCCAACGACGAACCGGCCCGCGAGCGGCTGATCGTCAAGCTGCGGACCGTCCTTGCCGAGGACTTCCCATCGATCCGCAGCAAGGTCGATCGCCTGTTCCTTGGGCCGCCGACCGGCTGGCCGGTCCAGATGCGGGTCATGGGTCCTGATCGCGCGGAGGTCCGCCGGATCGCAGATCAGGTCAAGGCGAAGTTTGCCGAAAACCCTAAGCTCGGCGCCATCCACGACGATTGGCTGGAGCCGGTGCCGGCGATGAAGCTGGTCATCGATCAGGATCGTGCCCGCGCACTCGGTGTAACGTCGCAACGTATCCGCCAGATGCTGCAGGCCGCCATGAGTGGTGCGCCGCTCGATAATTTCCGCGATGGCGAGGAGACCGTTTCCATCGTCGCGCGCGAGCCGGAGGCAAGCCGCCATCTGCTGTCCTCGGTGGATTCGGTCTACATCCCGACGGATTTCGGCGGCTTCGTGCCCCTGTCGCAGGTCGCCAAGGTCGTCCCGGTTCTGGACCAGGGTATCGAATGGCGGCGTAACCGCCTGCCGACGATTACCGTGCGCGGCACATTGCCGGATGGCGTGCAACCTAACGACGTCGCGCTGAAGATGTATGCCGACTTGAAGCCGCTGCGCGATAGCCTGGCACCGGGCTATACGGTCGAGATCCAGGGCGGTGCCGAAGATTCCGCCGAAAGCCAGCAGTCGATCGCCGACAAGGCGCCGGTCATGCTTGCCGTCATCGTCGTGCTGTTGATGATCCAGCTGCAGCATTTCGGCAAGGCAATGCTGGTGCTGGCGACCGGCCCGCTCGGCATCATCGGTGCGGCTGCAGCGCTTCTGATCAGTGGCGCCCCCTTCGGCTTCGTCGCCATCCTCGGCGTCATTGCGCTGCTCGGCATCATCATGCGCAACTCGATCATCCTCGTCGACCAGATCGACCAGGACATCGCAGCCGGCATGGAACGATCGGAGGCAATCATCGGTTCGGCCGTGCGTCGTTTCCGGCCGATCGTGCTGACGGCAATGACGGCGGTGCTGGCGCTGATCCCGATTTCGCGGGGGGTCTTCTGGGGGCCGCTCGCTTTCGCCATGATGGGCGGCATCCTCGTTGCCACGGTGCTGACGATTCTCGTGCTGCCGGCAGGCTACGCCCTGTTCTTCGGCAAGGAGCCGACGAAACCCGTCTCCGAGCCTGAGCAGACAAGCGAGGAACAGGAGCATGAGGCGATCTATCCGGCGTCCCTGGCCGCCGAATAAGTGCTGAAATCGACAAGAACACGGTTTAAGAGTGTTATTCGTTTTCAGCAATGCTCAATCGATTTATGGGCGGAAGAGCCATCCGCTACGCGCATAGCGCATGGCTGCTCTGCAAAATTCTGCCTACGATTTGAGCGAAATTAGTGTATATTCAAATCATCGAAGTGATGCACCTCCTCCCGCAGAGCTTCGATTGCAAGTGTCCTTACTCCTCCTCCCAGAGGGCACTTGCGGAATGGCGACGCTCCTCCTCCCAGTCGCCGTTCGGTTCTATTTGAAAGCCTGCCGCACCTCCTCCCGCGGCAGGCTTTTTCGTTTCTGGGTCTTCCTTTCCGAAAATCGGCATGTTTGGCGAGACGCACCGCTTTGATGAAAAGCGGAGCTACGTCTCCTTTGCAAACAGGCCTCGTTTCGCCCAATCCTGTCCTCGAAGTCACATGCTGTCGGCCCTCGCGACGATGCGCCGGCACAAGTATCTGGCAGGCAGCCTGTTCGACGCAGGCGGCTTTTCCGCGTTGCCCGCCTGATCGGCCGCGGAAAGGATCGGATTCAATCTTTCTTGGTAATTTTCCGTTAGCAATTGATGTCAGTGGGGCGCGGCGGCACGGATGTCGCCGGCTGTTTGTTTTTGCGTGCGGGTTCCTATGCGTCTATCGGCTGTTCCAGCAATCTTCCTTGCCGGCCTTGTTTTGGCAGGCTGCACATCCAGTTCCGGACCGGAGAGCCTTTCGGCCGGATTGCCGTCGAAGGAGACGACCAGTTCGGTCGTGCAAGGTTCCGGCCCTGTGCCCGCGGCGGATGTGGGGCAGATCATCGCACAATCCGACGCGCATCCGCAGGAACTGGCCTGGGCCGGCCAAGTGCCGCAGCCCCAGGCGTTCGAATCCGTGACGACGGAGGGCATGGCCGTTCCGACGGAGCGGCCGGTCGAGCTCACCACGCCAGAGCCCGGCGAAACACCGCGGCAACGCGCGCAAATCTACAGCCGCCAGTTCCGCGACGCACATCCGATCAATTTCGGTTCCGCCTCGCCACGCAGACATGCCGTGCACGGCGTCGATATTTCGCGCTGGCAGGGCGAGATCGACTGGGTAAAGCTCAGGTCGCAAGGGGCGAACTTCGCCTATATCAAGGCGACCGATGGCGGCGACCATCTCGATCCGATGTTCAAGAAGAACTGGCGCCGGGCCAAGGAGGCCGGACTGAAGCGTGGCGCCTATCACTTCTTCTACTGGTGCCGCACGGCCGGCGAACAGGCCGACTGGTTCATCCGCAACGTGCCGCGTGACCCGGACGCGCTGCCACCGGTGATCGACGTCGAATATAATGGCGAATCGAGCTGCAAGAGGCGCCTGTCGCGCGCCCGGGTGCTGGAGAAGATGCAGGTCTTCATGGACAAGCTGGAACGGCACTATGGCAGGCGTCCGGTGATCTATACCGCGCCGGATTTCTATCGCGACAACCTGGCGGGCGAATTCAAGAACCACCCCTTCTGGCTGCGCTCGGTGGCCGCCCATCCCTCAAAAGTCTATCCGGGCCGCAAGTGGCTGTTCTGGCAGTATTCCGGCTCCGGCCTCTCGCACGGGGTTGAGGGTAGGATCGACCTCAATGCGTTTCGTGGCAGCGAGGACGATTGGCACAGGTGGGTGGCGCGGACCTGAGGGAGGTTTGCGTTATTTGGCGAGCGGGGCAACGGCCTCAAAGGCAGCCAGGAGTGAAATGCAGCCACCTTACTACGCGCGACAGGGCCATACCCTCCGGGCGGTCACGCCGCAACGACAGCTGGTCCACCTTCGATGCGATCGGCGATATTTTCAAACCTGGGACGACGTTTACGAACGTCGACGATTTTCGGGCGATGCTCGTTCAATAAAGGCATCCGTGAACCGAAAATCTGGAACCAACCGCCGGCTTGCTGGTTTTTCCTCTCATGGTTCAATAGTACGAGGATCAAGGCAATGCTGAAATCACTGACTGCCGAGGTGTTCGGCATGGGTGTCGATCCGCAGCATGGCGGAGAAAGTCTTGTCGATTTCGAATGGCGCTACAGGGTTCTCGTGATTTTTCCCGGCGAAGATCGTGGCAGGGCCGTGCGCCAAGCCAATATGCTGCTGGCTGACACCGGGGAGTTGGGCGAGCGCGATCTGATCGTGCTGGAAGTCGACCGCGACGATGTGAAGGTGCTGTTCGGGCCGCAGCATGATCTCAATCCCTATGCCATCCGGTATGATCTCGATGTCGCCGATGGCGCCTTTGCCCTGCTGCTTGTCGGCAAGGATGGATTGGTCAAGCTGCGGTCTGAGGATGTTGTACCTGTTTCCACCATCTTCGAGCTGATCGACCAGGCACCGACGCGCAAAGCTTCCGGCTGAAGCGTCACCGGGCTTGCAGCCATTCAATAATGCCGCGGGCGGCTGCCCTGCCGGTGGCGAAACAGGCGGTCAGCAGATAGCCTCCGGTCGGCGCCTCCCAGTCCAGCATTTCTCCTGCGGCGAAGACGCCGGGAAGGGATTTGAGCATATATCGCTCGTCGAGATCGTTGAGGCGGATGCCGCCTGCAGAGGATATCGCTTCGGCGATCGGACGCGGCCTGAGGACAGGGATCGGTAGCGCCTTGATCGACCGCGCAAGTCGTTCCGGATCGGTGAGCGCGGTTTCCGGGAGCAGCTCGCGCAGCAGGGTGGATTTGACACCCTCCAGCCCGGCGCCCTTACGCAGACGGTTGGAAAGGCTGGCTTTTCGATCCTGCCGCGCGAGGTCTCTTGCCAGGCGTTCGATGCTTCTTCCCGGTGCGAGATCGACGGACAGCGTGGCCACGCCATCCCGATTCAGCCTGTCGCGCAAGGCAGCCGCATGCGCGTAGACAAGGCTGCCTTCGATGCCGTGGGAGGAGATGACGAATTCACCGGGAAAGGTGCCCGCGTCGGAGGTCGTGGTCACGGCTTTCAGAGGTGCGCCGGCGAAACGGTTCTTGAAGACGTCGCTCCAGGCCACGTCGAAACCGCAATTGGCGGGCTGAAAGGCGGCCATATCAACGCCCTTGTTTGCCAACAGGGCGACCCAGCCTCCATCCGAGCCCAGACGCGGCCAGCTGGCGCCGCCGAGTGCGAGCAGCGTCGCGTCGCTGTGGATGACGGTTCTTCCATTCGGCGTTTCGAAGACGAGACCGTTGGCCTCAAAACCCATCCAGCGATGGCGCGGCAGCAGCGTCACGCCTTGCGCTACCAACCGGCCGAGCCAGGCGCGCAGGAGCGGCGATGCCTTCATGACTTTCGGGAAAACGCGCCCCGAAGTGCCGATGAAGGTTTCCGTGCCGAGACTTGACGCCCACGCCCGCAGGTCCGCAGGGGCGAAGGCGTCAAGCGCGGGACGCAGCCGGTCGGAGGCTGCGCCGAAACGATTGGCGAAGCGCGCGTAATCCTCGGAATGGGTGATGTTGAGGCCAGACTTGCCGGCGAGCAGGAATTTGCGGCCGAAGGTCGGCATGGCTTCATAGACCGTGACGGCATGGCCGGAGAGTGACAGCACCTCCGCTGCCATCAGCCCCGCCGGCCCGCCGCCGATGATCACGATCTGCTTTGCCGTCATGAATTGCCCAGTGTCGAATCTGCTGTGTCGTCTTGAGGCCTACGGCGGTTCCGCGCAAGTGCAATGGCAAACGGAGCTGGGCGGCATTGCAATCCAAATGACCGATTTCTCATCAAAATTTTTGCAAAACATGCGTCCAAGCGCCTGTCTTGGTTCGGAAATTGTTGTGCGGGTATGATAGTCTCGAAATTCGGCATTGGCGAAACGGAAGAGGAGTCCGTTTGGCGAGATAATTCGGTGGCTACGCACCCGGGAGGAAAGCAGGTGTCCGCCAAGTGCGCCTCGGTAGAGGCCGCGGTGGATATCGCCTGTGTCTCCCCGATGGTGCGGCAGCGTGAAGGTAGGGGAGGAGACCCGATGTATTCAGGCGGTTTGAGCTTTGCTCTGGGCGAAGACATCGAGGCCCTGCGCGAGACCGTGCGCCGGTTTGCCAGCGAGCGCATCGCGCCACGGGCGGCCGACATAGACCGGGACAACAGCTTTCCGGCGCCGCTGTGGCGCGAACTTGGCGATCTCGGGCTGCTCGGAATTACCGCGGACGAAGCCTATGGCGGCAGCGGGCTTGGCTATCTCGCCCATTGTGTGGCGATGGAGGAAGTCAGCCGGGCCTCGGCGTCGGTCGGCCTGAGCTACGGGGCGCATTCCAATCTCTGCGTCAACCAGATCGACCGCAACGGCTCGGATGCGCAGAAGGTTCGCTACCTGCCGAAGCTCATTTCCGGCGAGCATGTCGGCGCGCTGGCAATGTCCGAACCGGGGGCTGGCTCCGATGTCGTTTCGATGAAGCTCAGGGCCGACAGGCACGGCGACCGCTATGTGCTCAACGGCAACAAGATGTGGATCACCAATGGTCCGGATGCCGATGTGCTGGTGGTCTATGCCAAGACCGATCCGGAAGCGGGCGCGCGGGGCATCACGGCATTTCTGATCGAAAACACCTTTGCAGGCTTCTCGACCGGCCAGAAGCTCGACAAGCTCGGCATGCGCGGCTCCAATACCTGCGAGCTGATCTTCACGGATTGCGAAGTGCCGGAGGAGAACGTGCTGGGCGCTGTCGGCGGCGGGGTGCGGATCCTGATGTCGGGGCTCGACTACGAGCGCGTCGTGCTGTCGGCCGGGCCACTCGGCATCATGGCCGCTTGCCTCGACGAAGCGCTCCCCTATCTGCATGAAAGAAAGCAGTTCGGTCAGCCGATCGGAGAATTCCAGCTGATGCAAGGCAAGATCGCCGACATGTATGTGACGCTGAATGCGGCGCGCGCCTATGTCTACGCCGTAGCATCAGCCTGCGACCGGGGCGAGACGGCGCGCAAGGATGCCGCCGGCTGCATCCTCTATGCAGCCGAGCGGGCGACGGCGCTGGCGCTCGAAACCATCCAGGTGCTCGGCGGCAACGGCTATACGAATGACTATCCGGCGGGCCGGTTGCTGAGGGACGCGAAACTCTACGAGATCGGCGCGGGAACCTCGGAGATACGGCGCATGCTGATCGGCAGGGAACTCTTCAGCGAGACGGCATAGGGGTGGAGGACTTTCAGATGTTGGGTCGATCGGGGGATGAATGGCCGTTCTGAAATCGCAGATTTCGACGTCTTCGGAGACATTCCGCGCCAACAGGGCGGCGATGGCCGAAGCGATGCGCGTGGTGGAAGAGGCGGCTCTGCTGGCGGCCGGCGGCGGCGGCGAGGTGGCGCGCGAGCGCCATGTCAGCCGCGGCAAGATGTTGCCGCGCGACCGGGTGGCCCAGCTGATCGACCCCGCGACGCCGTTCCTCGAACTCGGCATGACGGCTGCGCACGGGCTCTACAACGGCGATGCGCCGGCCGCCGGCCTGATTACCGGCATCGGCCGCGTTTCTGGCCGCGACTGCATGATCGTCTGCAATGACGCGACCGTCAAAGGCGGCACTTATTATCCGATGACCGTGAAGAAGCATTTACGGGCGCAGGAAATCGCCGCCGAAAACAACCTGCCATGCGTCTATCTGGTCGATTCCGGCGGCGCGAACCTGCCGAACCAGGACGAGGTGTTCCCGGATCGGGACCACTTCGGCCGGATTTTCTACAACCAGGCCAATATGTCGGCTGCCGGCATTCCGCAGATCGCCGTGGTGATGGGGTCGTGTACGGCGGGCGGCGCCTATGTGCCGGCCATGTCGGACGAGGCAATCATCGTCGAGGGACAGGGAACCATCTTCCTTGCCGGGCCGCCACTCGTCCGGGCCGCGACCGGCGAGATCGTCTCGTCGGAGGATCTCGGTGGCGGCGACGTGCATACGCGACTTTCCGGCGTCGCCGACCATCTGGCGCGCGATGATGTGCATGCACTCGCTTTGGCGCGCCGCACCGTCGCCAATCTCAATCGGCCGGTGATTACTGTCGAGCGGCAGCCGCCGGAGGCGCCGGTCTACGATCCCGATGACATAGCCGGCATCGTGCCATCCGACCTGCGCACACCCTATGACATCAGAGAGGTGATCGCCCGTGTCGTCGACGGCTCCCGGCTCGACGAGTTCAAGGCGCGCTACGGCACGACGCTGGTCTGCGGCTTTGCCCATGTGCACGGCATTCCCGTCGGCATCATCGCCAACAACGGCGTGCTGTTTTCGGAATCGGCGCTGAAGGGTACGCATTTCGTCGAACTGTGCTCGCAGCGCAAGATTCCTCTCGTTTTCCTGCAGAACATCACCGGCTTCATGGTCGGGCGAAAATACGAGGCCGAAGGCATTGCCAAGCACGGCGCCAAGCTGGTGACGGCGGTCGCAACGACGAAGGTGCCGAAGATCACTCTGCTGGTCGGCGGCTCCTTCGGAGCCGGCAACTACGGTATGGGCGGCCGGGCCTTCTCGCCACGGTTCCTCTGGACCTGGCCGAACAGCCGGATTTCGGTGATGGGCGGCGAGCAGGCGGCAGGTGTTTTGGCGACCGTACGCGGCGATGCGCTGAAGCGGGCAGGTACGCCCTGGACCGAAGAGGACGAGGTGAAGTTCAAGCAGCCGGTGCTCAACCTGTTCGAAACCCAGAGCCATCCGCTCTATGCCTCGGCGAGGCTCTGGGACGACGGCATCATCGACCCGCGCAAGAGCCGCGACGTGCTGGCGCTCTCCCTTTCGGCGACCTTGAATGCACCGACAGACGATACCCGTTTTGGCCTGTTCAGGATGTGAGGAGACGATAATGAAACGCGACGTTTTCAATGCCAAGAATGCCCCTCAACCCCGTGGCGGCTACTCGCAGGCCGTTCGGCTCGAGGATTTCCAACGGCTGCTCCTCGTCAGCGGCCAGATTCCGGCGGATTCCGACGACGTGGTACCGGCAGGTTTCGAGGCGCAGGCGCGCCAGGTCTGGCTCAACGTTGATGCGCAGCTGAAGGCCGCGGGGATGACGAAGGCGGATATCGTCAAAGTGACGACCTATCTCGCCGACCGGCATCACACCTCGGCCAACCGCGAGATCCGTGGCGAGTATCTCGGCAACCTGGCGCCGGCAATGACGGTGGTGATCGCCGGGATTTTCGACGGGGCCTGGCTTCTCGAGGTCGAAGTTGTCGCCGCGCAATAGGCCGGGATACACAATGTTTTCGAAAATCCTCATTGCCAATCGCGGTGAAATCGCGTGCCGCATCATCCACACGGCGCGGCGGCTCGGCATCCGCACGGCATCCGTCTATTCCGATGCGGACGCCGGCGCGCTTCACGTCGAAATGGCCGATGAGGCGTTCCGCATCGGCACTGCCGTGGCAGCCGAGAGCTATCTTTCGATCGAGCGTGTCATCGGGGTGGCGCAACGGTGTGGCGCGCAGGCGATCCACCCGGGCTATGGCTTTCTGTCGGAGAATGCGGATTTCGCCGAGGCCGTCGAGGCGGCGGGAATGGCCTTCATCGGGCCTTCGCCGGCCGCTATCCGCGCCATGGGCCTCAAGGATGCGGCCAAGGTGCTGATGGAGCAATCCGGCGTACCGGTGGTTCCCGGCTATCATGGGGACAATCAGGACGCCGCGTTCCTGACCGGGCAGGCTACGGATATCGGCTTCCCGGTGTTGATCAAGGCGCGGGCGGGCGGTGGCGGCAAGGGCATGCGCCGGGTCGACCGGCCGGAAGACTTCGGTGCGGCGCTCGACGCGGCACGGCGCGAGGCGGAAGCGGCCTTCGGCGACGGCGCCGTGCTGATCGAGAAATATCTGCAACGGCCGCGCCACATCGAAATCCAGGTCTTCGGCGACCGCGATGGCAATGTCGTGCATCTGTTCGAGCGTGACTGCTCCTTGCAACGGCGGCACCAGAAGGTCATCGAGGAAGCGCCGGCGCCGGGCATGACGGCGGAAATGCGCATGGCCATGGGCGAGGCGGCCGTTCGGGCGGCGCACGCGATCGGCTATCAGGGGGCAGGTACGGTCGAATTCATCGTCGATGTCTCCGACGGGCTGCGGCCGGACAGGTTCTTCTTCATGGAAATGAACACGCGGCTGCAGGTGGAGCATCCGGTGACCGAAGCGATCACCGGGCTCGATCTCGTCGAATGGCAGTTGCGGGTAGCAAATGGTGAACCTTTGCCGAAGAGGCAGTCCGAGCTTGCGATCGACGGCTGGGCCTTCGAGGCGCGCATCTATGCCGAGGATCCGGCGCGGGGGTTCCTGCCGTCGACCGGCACGCTGTGGCATCTGAGCTTCCCGGCCGACGGGCCGCGGATCGATGCCGGCGTGCGGCAGGGCGATCGCATCAGTCCATACTACGATCCGCTGATTGCCAAACTCACCGTGCACGGCCCGACCCGAGCCGCCGCGCTTGCCAAGTTGACGGAGGGCTTGAGACAGAGCCATATCGGCGGCGTTGCCAACAATCTCGAATTCCTTCGCCGCCTGAGCCAGCAGCCGGACTTTGTAGCCGGCCATCCCGACACCGGCCTCATCGACCGGGAGGTCGAGACGCTGACTGTAACCGAGGCACCCGACGCAGCGGCGGTGGCGCTGGCCGCGGTTCTGTCTCTCGGCATCCTGCGGAAACGGCCGGCCGGCGATCCCTGGCTGTCGCTTGGCCACTGGCAGATCTGGGGACAGGCGACGCGCACGGTGACGCTCGTCGACCACGGCGGCGAGCGGCATGACTTGCGCGTGGCGGCGCGAGGGCTCGATCTGTTTGCAGTTCATATTGGCGGCCGCGTCCTGCCCGTGCGCATTTTCGGCCGCTTCGACGGAGGCTGCCATGCCGAGGTCGACGGCCGGCAGCTTCGTTTGCTGCTGCTCGAGACACCGCACGGCCTGACGCTGCTACTCGACGGCAAGGCCCATGATTTTCACCTGCCCGATCCGCTCGACGGCGAGGCGGAGAGTGCGGCCGGGACCGATCGCGTTGTCGCGCCCATGCCGGGTCTGGTCAAGCTGGTGCGCGTTCGGGCGGGAGATGCGGTTTCGAAGGGGGACGCGTTGATCGTGATGGAGGCGATGAAGATGGAACTGACGCTGTCGGCAAGCCGGGACGGTGTTGTCGAGAGCATGAACGTCGTTGAGGGCGACCAGACGGCCGAGGGCACGGTTCTTTTGTCGCTGAAGCCGGAGGCCGCGTGATGCCAGGAACCGATACAGGCGCTTCTTCGAACCGCGTTTCGATCGTCGAGATGGCGCCGCGGGACGGGCTTCAGAACGAGAAGGTGCTGATCGATACGGCAGACAAGATCAGGCTCGTCGACTTGCTGTCGGCCTGCGGGTTCGATCGGATCGAAGTGACGAGCTTCGTCAGCGCGAAATGGGTGCCGCAACTGGCCGATGCGGCTGAGGTCATGGCCGGGATCGCGCGCAGGCCGGGCGTGCGTTACGCCGTGCTGACGCCCAACATGAAGGGTTTCGAGGCGGCGCTTGCGGCAGAGGCGGACGAGGTCGCGGTCTTTGCCTCTGCGTCCGAGGGGTTTTCGCAGCACAATATCAACTGCTCCATCGCCGAGAGCATCGAGCGGTTTCGCCCGGTGGCAAAGGCTGCCCGGCGGCATGGCATTCCGATGCGCGGTTATGTCAGTTGCGTGGTAGAATGTCCCTATGACGGCGCAATCGCCCCAGCGAGCGCTGCCAACGTTGCCGGACAGCTCATGGAGCTCGGCTGTTACGAGGTCAGTCTCGGCGACACGATCGGCCGGGGGACGCCGGAGGCGGTCGATCGCATGTTGACGGCCGTGCTGGCGGCGATCCCCGCGGCCAGACTGGCCGGGCATTTTCACGATACGTCGGGCCGGGCGCTCGACAATATCGGCGTCGCGCTGGATCGCGGCATCCGCGTGTTCGACGCTTCTGTGGGCGGTTTGGGCGGCTGCCCCTATGCGCCGGGCGCAAAGGGCAATGTCGATACGCTGCTGGTCGACCGGTATTTGAAAGCGCGCGGTTTCGAGACCGGGTTAAGCGAGCACGCACTTGCAAGGGCAGCGGATTTCGCGCGAAATTTGAGGAGTTCCGCATGACTTTCGAGACCATTCACCTCTTTGTCGATGATCGAGGCGTGGCGCGTCTGACGCTTGCCCGCCCGGACAAACACAATGCTCTCTCGGCCGCAATGATCGATGAGCTGACGGACGTGGCAGGACAATTGAGTATCGACCGGTTCATTCGCGTCGTCGAGCTGGCCGGAGACGGCGTAAGCTTCTGCGCCGGTGGTGATCTCAACTGGATGAAGGCGCAGGTCAACGCCGACCGGGCGACGAGGATGACGGAGGCGCGACGGCTGGCGCGGATGTTCAAGACGCTAAACGACCTGGAAAAACCCGTCATTGCCCGCGTTCACGGCAACGCCTTTGGTGGCGGTATCGGCCTGCTTGCCGTCGCCGACGTTGCCATCGCTGCGGATACGGCAAAATTCGGGCTGACGGAGACACGGCTCGGGCTGATCCCGGCGACCATCAGCCCCTATGTCGTGGCCCGCATCGGCGAGGGCCAGGCGCGGCCGCTGTTCATGTCCGGCAGGATCATCGGCGCCCACGAGGCACATGCGGCCGGATTGGTGACGCGGGTTGTGCCGGCGCCGGTGCTCGACAAGGCGATGGAGGCGGAGATTCAATCCTATCTGCAGGTGGCTCCGGGCGCTGTCGGACGCGCGAAGGTTTTAGCGCGGTCCCTGGGCATGCGGATCACCGATGCTGTCATCGAGGCGACGATCGAGCGTCTGGCCGATGCATGGGAGACGGCGGAGGCGCGGGAAGGCATTTCGGCATTCCTGGAGAAGCGGGAGCCGAGCTGGCGCAAATCAGTTTAATCGCCCCTGCGCTTGAAATGCGCATGGTTTGAGCATATTTTGATACCATCATTATCAAGATGTGCTAGGAATGAGCCATGACAGCTTTGAGCTTCGATACTGCGGCAAGCCGCTTCGGTGACGGCCACTCGCCGTTTCTGTCAGCGCGGCGCGTCTCGGAACAGCTCGGCGTCACGCTGGCCGAGCTTGCCCGGCTGATCGGCGTTGCCCGCAACACGCTGACGGCGAAGTCGAGCGCGCGCAAGGTGGACAGCGCCTTGAGCCAGGTCGTGCGCATCCTCGCCATGGCGAGCGAAATGGCCGGAGACGAAAACCGCGCAACCATCTGGTTCAAGCATCAGCCGATCCCCGGCTGGGCGGGCAAGACGGCCTATGACCTGGTGAGCGAGGGCAAGTCGGACAAGGTGCTGGCCTATCTCGAGGCGGTGCGGTCCGGCGTCTATGCCTGATGAAAATACGGGCAAGCTGACCCTCTGGCGCGCCTTCGTGCCGCAATGGGCCTTTGCGCCGCTTTCTGGTGAGGGCGCTGCCCGGTTCGGCGGCCGCTGGAACCCGGTTGGCGCGCCGACGATCTATGCGGCGCGCGAACTCTCGACGGCGTGGGCGGAATACAATCAGGGTTTTGTCCAGCATCCGGCATTGATCGCGCAGTTGGAACTCAAAGACGCCTCTCTGGCCGACTTGACCGATGAGGCGACACTCGCAAAACTTGGCAGCTCTGCCGATATCCATCGGTGCGAATGGCGGATGCATCTCGACAAGGGCGAGGTGCCCGAGACCCATCGGCTGCGCGAACGGCTGATCAGCCACGATTTCGACGGGGTGATCTACCCTTCCTTCATGTCTCCGGGTGGAAGCTGCGTGGGGCTCTGGCGGTGGAACGGCGCCGGCGCGCCGCGTCTGGATGTCGTCGATCCCGACAGCAGGCTGCCGAAGACACCGGCATCATGGATGTAGCAACCCTCCTTCGTATGGCGCAGAGGCCCGCGAAAACTTTTCCTAAAGGCGCTGAACCGGAACGAAATTTTCCCAAAATAGTCTATAAAATAGATAAACATAATTATCTAACGGAAGGCGCTTCGATGTAGGTTCCCTCGTCTCGAGGGAGCAGCGGTGCATGTCTGACAAGCCTTCTTACATTATCAAGGTTCCGGGCCGCCGCCTGGAGTGGCCGACCATCATTCTCACAGCCGTCATCTATGGCGGCTTTCTGGCGCTGACCTGGTGGTGGGACGCGCTGCCGGTGCCCGTCGTCGCACTAGCCGGCGGCTGGCTGATCGCCTGGCATGGATCGCTGCAGCATGAGGTCATCCATGGCCACCCGACGGGCAACCAGCGGATCAACAACGCCATCGGTTCGATCCCGCTCTCGCTCTGGCTGCCCTATGAGATCTACCGCGAAAGCCATCTGGAACATCACCGCGACGAGCATCTGACGGACCCGATCGAGGATCCCGAATCCTCCTATTTCACCAAGGCAGCCTGGCAGCGGCTTGGGCCAGCGGGCAAGGGGCTTGCGCGCTGGAACACGACGCTGTTTGGGCGGCTGACCATCGGCCCGGTCGTGATGCTGTTGAGCTTTCTGGTGCAGGAAGCCCGGTTGCTGCGGGCGGGAGAACCCGGCCGGGCGCGGATCTGGACGATCCACCTGATTGGCGCTGCCATCGTTCTCCTTTGGGTCACGGTCATCTGCGGCATGCCGTTCTGGCTCTATTTCTTCGGTTTCGTCTATCTCGGGGCCACGCTGACGCGGCTGCGGGGCTACGCCGAACACAGATACGCCGAGCGGCGCGAGGAGCGGACAGCGATCGTCGAAAACAGCCATCTGTTCGGCCTGCTGTTCCTCTACAACAACCTGCATGTGCTGCATCACCTGAAGCCTGGAATTTCCTGGTACCGGCTGCCGGCCGTCTATCGCCTGAATCGCGACGCCCTCATCGCCGGCAATGGCGGGCTGGTCTACAACAGCTATTGGGATATTGCCCGCCGGTTCTTCGTGAAGGCGCATGACAGCATCACGCATCCCAATCATTCTTGATCAGCGCCGAACCCCCGGCGCAAGGAGATCTCGCGCTAGCCGAGGTGTGGTATGCACGCCTGTCACCTGCGAAAGTTCCCGAATGCGCCTTGCCAGCCTTGCCATGTATGCCAGCCCGCCACCGCTTGCCGAAGCCACGGCGGCTTTGTGGAATTTCCTGAGCGGCGCCTTGAAGCGAGCTGGTCTCGAAGACGTTCCCGATACGCTCGATGCCGTCGTGCGGTACAAAGAGGCCTGGACGGATCCCGAGCTGCTGCTAGCCCAGACTTGCGGCTTTCCCTATGTCAAACAGCTGCGCGGCAAGGTTCGGCTCGTGGCAACGCCGGTCTATGGCCATCCGGGCTGCGACGGACCGTTCAAATGCAGTTTCATCGTCATTCGAGAGGATTCCCGTGCCCGGTCGCTGGAAGACCTGCGCGGCGCAAGGGCGGCGATCAACGAGCCCTTCAGCAATTCCGGCACCAACCTGTTTCGCGCGGCAATCGCGCCCCTGGCGCGCGATGGGCGGCTCTTTTCCTCCGTCATCGAGACGGGTGGGCATCGCAACAGCATTGCGGCGATCTCGCCGGCAGGGCGGATGTGGCGGCAATCGACTGCGTCACCTACGGCAATGTGCTGCGTTTCGATCCGCAGAGCCTGGCAGGCGTTCGCGTCCTTGCCGAAACGGTCAAGGCTCCGGGACTGCCGCTTGTCACCCGGGCCGGTGCCCCCGACGAGGAGGTTTCGCTGCTCAGGCAGGTGCTGCAGCAGGCGATCACAGAACCATCGCTCGCGCCCATCCGGGATGTACTGGCGCTGAAGGATTTTGCCGTTTTATCAGACCTGGACTATGAAGCGCTGGCGGAGCTGGAACGGCAGGCGCAGCGATTGAGATATCCGGTGATTGCCTGAGGTCTGCCGCCGGATGCCGGGGACGGATACATGCCAGGCCTTCAGACAGCCTGGAGCGTCAGCGTCAGCGTTTCGAACCGCGACGACGAAGCCGTTACAGAGATCGCACCCGCCCCGGCCGGCGTTTCGAGCCAGATGCCAGTGGTTCAGCCCAGAAAGGCAATTGTCTGTGGTCGTTGGCAGTGGATCGGGAACTGGCAAGCGAACGCATCGCGGGTTTCTTTTGAAAGGGACTGTCGGGACCGATCAGGCCGGGGGCGCCGCATAGGCCCGGAGAAACGTGCGCACCGCATTGCGCGCCGCATTTTCCAGTTCTTCCTCCGACGGCGTGGCGCCGAACAGCGTGCTCATCTGCAGATCGGCATTGACCAGCGCTAGGAACTGCCGGGCGGCGACATCGAAATCGTCGATCTCGAGCAGCCCCTTATGGGCGAGGCGGGCGAAGAGAGCGGCGAGCGCCGTGCCGATCTTGCCGGGCCCCTGCTGGCGCCAGGATTCGAAAAGATGCGGATAGCGCTCGCCCTCGGACTGCACCAGCTTGCGCAGGAATTTCCCATCCTGATTGCAGATGCAGTTGTGGCTGAGGCGCACAGCAAAGGCTGCAAGGTCGTCTTCGAGGTTGACCGGATTTTCCGGAAAGGTCGAGAGGATCGAGAAGAGCATGGCGTTCGCCCGGTCCATTACGTCCTCGACGACGGCTGTGAACAGGTTCTCTTTTTCCCGGTAGTGATTGTAGACCGTCTGGCGCGACACGCAGGCTTCTGCGGCGATCTCATCGATGCTTGCGCCGGCAAATCCCTGACGGCAGAAGACTTCGGCGGCGGCGTCCAGGATGGAGATGCGCTTGGCGCATTGGCCACGCTGACTGTGCACGGAGGTCCTGGGAACGGGCTCATTCGAACTTTTCATGCCCGCGAAGATAATGCCTGTTGACGGTTTAGACAATGATGTCCAATTGCCCGTTCGCTCCATGATTTCAACGGTGCCCACGCCGTCGGCACTCAACAGAATGATCTCGGCCCGCCCAACGTGCTTTTGCGGTGTGTCGCGATACCAAACCGGACCCTGATGTTAGGCGGAAACCACTAGCGACCGGATTGGAGCCGGAGCGACTTTTGGTGTGTTACCCAGGCAAAAGAAATCGCCAAACCATAAATAAGCATCAATAATGCGACACCTTTGGGAAAGTCAGTAATAGGAAACTCATCCCCGGCCAGTTGGATTGACAAACTGTTCAAAACGGCGTGAGATACTACTGCGCATGCCAAGGTGAACGCTAAATAAAAGGAGCCTCTATTTGATAATAAAGGAACGTACCCGATGGTTATTAGCACGTGCATTAACATTGGCGCAGAATATACAATATACGTGTGAAAAATCTCCGCACCGCAATTCCTCGTGCAAGAGCTAAACTCATCCGAATATAAGTGTGCTTTCAACAGGAGCTCGACCAAGCCGAACCATAATCCAAATGTCACAAAATCTTGGAACTTAAGTCCGTTCTTGACGAGCCATATCATCAAGGCAATGCCGAGCATTCTGCTGATTTCTTCGACGGTAGCGGACCCGAACAGATATGCGAGCCCGAACGGCTCAATATAGCCCATCGAGTGTTTATGGAATAGCATTCCTACAACCAGCGC
This sequence comes from Pararhizobium sp. LjRoot255, assembly GCF_964252905.1. Classification (NCBI taxonomy): domain Bacteria; kingdom Pseudomonadati; phylum Pseudomonadota; class Alphaproteobacteria; order Hyphomicrobiales; family Rhizobiaceae; genus Pararhizobium; species Pararhizobium sp. LjRoot255. Next base: position 474,654 of record NZ_CAXUPQ020000002.1, on the reverse strand, counting down.
CAGGAAAAGCGACGCCGAGGAAGAGAATAAAACTATAAGATGTTTAAAAGCTCGGGACATCAGTATGAACCAGAGAAGGGCGCGCTGTAGAGATTGCGGAAATTGTCATAGCGGCTCTTTCGCTTCTAATTGCAAGGACTTGCTTGGTACAATCGCGCCTATCGATGCATGAGCTCCCCAATCTTGCCCCTTAACTACCCGGAAAATTTGCTAAAGAGCCCTGTTAGTATGATCGCAACGATGATAGAAAGTGTCGAGCCTATTAAATAGTCTCGTAAAATAATTTGATTCTTAAGCATATATACATAGTATATATAAAAGAATACCATGGTAATAAACGACGCGCTTAGGGCGAATTTAATCATGATATACTCCTGGGAATGGAGTGGGGGTAGCCGTAAACCAATCCCACTCCTTTAAGCAGGTGACTCAAGTCTTGTGGTTCCCGTCACCATGACATAATCGAATTATAAGCACGAAGAAATCGCTCCGCCAACGGCGCCGCCAACTGCCCCCGCTACAGCCCCCTTGACGCCACCTGGCGAGCCCGCAATTGCTCCGCCTATGGCACCTCCTGCGACCGCCTTTTCACAAGCGCTCGGTGAGGGCGCACCCTTGTTTCCTTTTCCACCGCTCTGCTTTGAGCCCGCCCGCGAGCGACCGTTGCCGCTGCCACCACTATTACCGCTACCCATAAGAAATCTCCTTCTAATTTGTTTCAATCACGTTTCTCTCATAAGTAAATACATGTGAGACATAACAACCTTAGGCTTGCAAATATCATCCTAGAGTGTCAAGACCAAAAAATACAATTAAACACATGGCACGGGTTCACTGATAAATTAAATGGCAGTTCACAGAGAAAATCCTGTCGAACTATCGTGGTTCACTCAAACCACCTTCAGATATACGCCGCTGATCGTCGAATTGATGGTAATCGCCATCGTCCTACGATTGCTTGGTCTGGTTCAGCCCTTTGTCTTTCAGACGATTATCGACCGCGTTCTGCCGTTTCAGCGTGAGGCAACGCTCTCCCTGATCGTCGTGGTTCTGGTTCTGACGACGGTTTTTTCCGCCGGACTCGACGCTGTGACTGCGTATCTCGGCAGTCATATGGCTAACCGTCTGGTCGCGGAATTGGCACGCAGAATGTTCCGCCACGTCCTCGGCCTGCCGTTGCGCTTTCTCGAACGGTGGCGAGTGGGCGAAACCCTCGCACGCATAGGAGAGATCGACACGGTCAGAGATTTCGTTACCGGCACGACGATCGGCTTTGCGCTCGACCTGTTGTTTGCAATCACGTACATCATAGCGCTTCTCTCCATCAGCCCATTTCTGACCGTGCTGGTGCTGATCATGCTGCCGCTTCAGATCATGACCTTCGGCATGATCGGGCCATTCGTCCGGCGTCGCATGCAGGAATCATTTGCTGCCGGTTCGCGCCATCAATCACGCCTCGTCGAGGCATTCGGAAATGCCGTCACCGTCAAGGCGCTGGCATCCGAACAACGGCAGGCCGAGCGTTTCCAGGAGACGTTGGACGTGAGCCTCGTTGCCGGCTTTCGCGTCGCCAAACTCAACATCCTCAACGGTTTCCTTGGCGAAATCCTCGAGAATGGGTCGGTGATCCTGATCATATTTTTCGGCTCAAGACTGGTGTTTCAAAACGAGATCACGCTCGGCGAGCTGATCGCGTTTCATCTTCTGGCTGACAAGGTGTCGGGACCGATCATGTCGCTCTCCTCGATATGGGAACAGTGGCAAGGACTGAAGGTTGCGCGGCTGCGGCTTGGTGATTTTCTCAACATCCCGGCTGAGACGGATGTCCTCAAGCCTCGACTGCGGATTGAGGGGCCGCTGACGCTGTGCCTGAACCGCTTGTCGTTCGGCTACACGACGGATCAGGCAGTCATCCGCGACTTGAGCGCCGACATCGAGCCAAATCGACCGACACTCATTGTCGGCGATTCCGGCTCGGGCAAGTCCACCTTGGCGAAGCTGATCGCAGGTCTCTACGAACCGGCCAGCGGGACCGTTGAGGTCAACGGTCAGAGCCTCTCCGACCACGATCCGGGAAGCGTCAGGCGAACAATCGCTTATCTACCACAGGAGCCTGTGTTGTTTGCCGGGTCCGTCCTCGACAATCTCCTACTGGCTAAGCCGGACGCGACCGAAGAGGAGATCCAAAGCGTCCTGATGGAAAGCGGGAGCGACCGGGTTGTGATGCAGCTTCCAAACGGAATCGATACCGACGTCGGAGAGCGCGGCGGTCATCTGTCCGGCGGTCAGCGCCAACGCATCGCTTTGGCGCGAGCCCTTCTCACGAACCCGCAGGCGCTCATCCTCGATGAGCCGACCAGTGCCCTCGATGTGCAATCGGCGGCGATCATTGTCGAGATGATGAAGCGATTCGCGCGTGACAGGACATTGGTGGTGGTTACGCACAATCCCCACCTGCTCGGCTCGAATATCAACGTGATCGACCTCAGCCACACCGCGTCAGAGCAGCAGTGGACGTCCGCAGAAACGCTGCCGGCATGACGAACGACACGGTCGAAAAGCCGGCATCGCCGACCATCCGCCTGACGGCCTGGTTTCTCGTTAGCCTGTTCGTCGTGATCGTCGCGGGCAGCTATGTCGCAAAGACCGAAATCGTCGCGCGCGGCCAGGGTAAGGCTATACCCACCAGCCGGGTCCAGATCGTTCAGCCGCAGGTCGACGGCAAGATCATGGCGATCCTGGTCGGAGAGGGCCAGTCTGTGAAACGCGGCGACGTTCTGGTGACGATGGATGCCACCGCAGCCGAAAGTGACATCGCACGCATCGAGGCAGGGATTGAACGGCAGGTACAGGAGGAGGCTGTCGCCTCGTCGATCCTGGAGCCTCTAGTCCGCAAAGATCCGACAGATGAAGGCTTTATCGAGGCGGGAAGGGCAGCTCTGCGGCGCCAGAGGGTTGGCATCCAGGTAGAGGTGGACGGCACGGAGGAACTTGTCATCGCCGTTCTCGCCGCGCTTCGTGATCAGGTGGCTCAAACCGACGCGCAACTAAAACGAATCGAGGGCGCGAAAAGCGCCCAACTGGCGCGGATCGAAAAAGCTCGTTCGGATCAGGAAATCGTCGCGCAGAGATTTGCCTCCGCGGAAACACTGAGGAAGCGGGGAGCGACCAGTGAGGTTGACTATCTTGATCGGCTTCGTGAGTTCAAGGCGGTCGAAAGCGATGCCAAAATTGCCGAACGTCAGCTCGGTGAGCTTGATGCCGAGGCTGAGGCCGTGGCCAAGCAGAGGACGGGCGCGATATCGGCTGTTCTCTCGACCTATCGCAAGCAGTTGAACGAGGCGGGGATCGCCCTTCGGGGTTCGCGGGCCGAGCTGAATACCGCACAAACCTATCGCGCGAATCTATCCCTCGAGGCGCCCGCAAACGGCCGGGTCGAGCACCTCTCGGTGTTTACGCTCGGCGGGTTCATCGAGGCCGGATCGCCCCTGATGTCTATCGTTCCTTCCGATGGTGGCGTTGAGATCGAGGCTTTCTTCGACAATCGGGATGTCGGCTTTTTGGGGGCGGGCCAACAGGCATTCGTGAAATTCGACGCCTTCCCCGCGGAGCGCTTCGGCATAGTTCGGGGGCGTGTCTCCAGCGTCGGCGCTGATGCGCGCGAAGATGCGATCACGCGCAAATGGGTCTATGCCGTTCGCCTGAACCTAGAGCGACCCAATATCCGGGTCGTGGATCGCATCATCGATTTCACGCCGGGCATGACGGTGACTGTCGACGTAATCACAGGCGAGCGTCGGCTGATCAGCTATTTCTTCGAGCCTATTCTGAAGGCCATCCAAGACAGTTTCGGGGAGCGATGAGCGATGTATAACGATAATGCAGGCGGGAAAGACCGGTCTGTCGGTTTTTTTGAAGCGCTTGGAATGATGACTGCCGTGGCTATGGCATCCGACTATAGAGACTGGTCCGTCTCCGAGATAGAAGCCTACCTCGTGCCAGCTCTGCAGGTGGGACAATGCAAGGTTTACTTTGACGAGGATAGCCTGCCGATCGCCTTCGTCACCTGGGCTTTAGTGGACGACGAATGCCACAATACACTCTATTTTCACGGACAGAATCCGCCGCCTGACCGCTGGACATCCGGCAGCAATCTCTGGTTCACGGACATTGTTGCCCCTCTCGGGAATACGCTGCAGATAATCCGAGACTTGCAGCGTAATCACTTCCCGCACTGCCACGCCCATTCGATCAAGCGAAACGCCGACGGCAGCATCAAGCGGATCAAAGTCTGGCGGAACGCTCTTGCCAGATCATCGAGGTCAATGGCCACCTTGACGCCGTCGCCATGCTCGGACTAAATCACCGCCGACGGTTCCCCGATGGATGACTTCGAGGGGATTAATAGGGAACACGGTGCGGAAGACCCAACAGGGACCAAGACCGTGGCTGCCCCCGCAACTGTAAGCGGATTGCCGATCGTCCTTGTGGCGCCTTTCTCAGGCGCCATGCCACTGCGAGCCTCTGGCTTCGCGGGAAGGCAGGCGAAAGACACATATCCGCGAGCCAGGAGACCTGCCGTCGAAAGCAAGATCCACTCACCCGGGCGGGGTTGCCCGGAAAGGAACCGTCATGATCGATTTCGACCGCCTTGCCGGGCGCTTTGTCGCCTTTTCCCGTATTCTCGCGCCGATTTCCGCAGCCGCCGTTGTGTTGGGGAGCCTCTGCACACCGGCCGCGGCTGCGCCGACGCGCTATCCCCTGGAAATCTCAAATTGCGGCCAGACCGTCAGCTTCGACAAGCCGCCGCAGAAGATTGTCTCGATCGGCCAGGGCATGACCGAGATCCTGTTCTCGCTCGGCCTGGCCGGCAAGATTGCCGGGACCGCCGTGTGGGTCGGTCCGGTGCTGAAAGAGTATGAGGCCCAAAACCGGAAGATCAAGCGCGTCGCCGACAACGACCCGAGCTTCGAATCCGTCGTCGGCGAGGCGCCGGATCTCGTCGCCGCCGAATTCGAATGGCATGTCGGCGCGCAAGGATCGGTTGGCAAGCGTGAGCAGTTTTCAGGCCTCGGCATCAACACCTATGTCTCGCCGGCCGACTGCGTCGCCAAGGTCAATACCGATGGCGGCGATGGTCTGCGCAAAGAGCTCTTCACGATGGACCTGATCTACCAGGAAATCCGCGAGCTCTCGCAAATCTTCGACATAAAGGATCGCGGCGATGCATTGATCGCAGACCTGAAAAAGCGGGAATCCGACGCCGCTGCTTTGGTCCTTGGCGCCAGGCTCAGCGACATCCCGGTCGTCTTCTGGTTTTCCAGCAAGGAAGTGGAGGGGGATGCCTTCATTGCCGGCAAGAACAGCGCTCCGGCCTATATCCTGAAGGCGCTCGGTGCCCGGAATGTCGTGACGACCGAGGAGGAATGGCCGCTGGTCGGCTGGGAAACGATTGCCGAGGCCAATCCGTCCGTCATCGTCATCGCCACCATGGACCGCCGCCGCTACGCAGCCGACGATCCGGCGGTGAAGATCGATTTCCTCGAGAAGGATCCGGTCACCAGCCAGTTGGACGCGGTCAGGAACAAGCGCTTCATCCAGATGGATGCGCAGTCGATGAACCCGACGATCCGCACAATCGACGGCATCGAGACGCTGGCGCAAGGCATCAAGGCGTTCGGATTGTCGCAGTGACACTGGCGGCGATCGAACAACCCGTAGCGATCGGCGGCCGGTGGTGGGCGCGCTTGGCGCTTGCCACCCTGACGCTTACAGCACTCGCCTTCATGATCAGCCTTGCCGTCTCGATCGGCGAGATTTCCATCCCGCTCACAACCACCGGCAAGGCTGTCGCCAACCGGATTTTCGGCGCGTCATTCGAACTCAGCCGCATCCATGAGGGCATCGTCTGGGACTATCGGCTGAGCCGCGCCCTGCTTGCCGCGAGTTCCGGGGCGGCGCTTGCGCTGTCCGGCGCGATCCTGCAGGCACTGCTGCGCAATCCGCTGGCCGAACCCTATGTGCTCGGCATCTCCGCCGGCGCTTCAACCGGTGCGGTTGCGGTGATGATCCTCGGTTTCGGCTACGGCGTCCTGACGCTGTCGGCCGGCGCTTTCCTTGGCGCCGTCCTTGCCTTCGTTCTGGTATCGGCCCTTGCCGCCGGGGCTGGCGGCGGGGCGGACCGGATCATTCTGGCCGGTGTCGCAGGCTCACAGCTTTTCAACGCGCTGACCTCCTACATCGTCACCACATCGGCCAATGCCGAGCAGGCGCGCGGCGTCATGTTCTGGTTGCTCGGCAGCCTTGCCGGCGTACGCTGGCCGGACGTCTATCTGGCCGCGCCCGTCGCTCTCGCCGGTTTTGCCGTGTCGATGTTCTATGCCCGCGCACTGGACGCCTTTACCTTCGGGATCGATGCAGCGGCAGCGCTGGGCATTGCGGTCAACCGCGTCCGCATGATCCTTCTCGGCGCAACGGCGCTGATGACGGCGGCCATGGTTAGCATTGTCGGCTCCATCGGTTTTGTCGGGCTGGTCATTCCACATGCGGCGCGGTTCCTCGTCGGTCCTTCGCATGGCCGCCTTCTGCCCGCCTCGGCATTGATCGGCGCGACCTTCATGATTACCGCCGATATCGTATCGCGCATCATCGTTCCGCAGCAGATCCTGCCGATCGGGGTCGTCACCGCGCTGTTTGGCGCGCCGGTCTTCGCGGCCATTCTCTACAAGGCAAGGAGACCGGTTTGAGCATTTCCGTCCGTGACGTCCATTGGTCGACCGGCGGCGCAATGATCGTCGACGGCATCAGCATCGCGGTGGCGCCCGGCAGGACGCTCGGCCTGCTTGGGCCGAACGGGTCTGGAAAATCCAGCCTGTTGCGCCTGATCTGCCGATTGCGAAACGTCAAGAGCGGCGTCGTTTCGCTTGGAGACACAGATATCGCTGCAATGTCCCGTCTCGACATCGCCCGGCGCGTCGCCTTCGTAGAGCAGCAGGCAACGACCGATGCACAGGTGAGTGTTCTCGACGTGGTCAGGTTGGGACGCACGCCGCATCGCGGCCCGCTCTCGTCCTGGAGTGCCGCGGACGATGCCGCAGTGCACGCCGCTCTTTGTCATGTCGGCATGCCCGGCCGGGCTGCACAGCTTTGGCATACGCTGTCCGGCGGCGAGCGCCAGCGCGTGCACATCGCCCGCGCGCTTGCGCAGACACCGAGCGAACTGCTGCTTGACGAGCCGACGAACCATCTCGATATCCAGCATCAACTGGAAATCCTCAAGCTGGTGGCCCGGCTGCCGGTGACCAGCATCATCGCGCTGCACGATCTCAACCTGGCAGCGATGTTCTGCGACAGTCTTGCCGTCCTTCACCGGGGCAAGGTCGTGGCCGCCGGGGCGCCGGAGGATATTCTGACAGAAAGGCTTATCGCCGAGGTTTTTGGCGTGCGCGCCCATATCGAACGCTCCGCCTACCACGGCCGCTACCATGTCCAGTACCGGATCGACTGATCGGCATCGACGTTCTTTGTGGCGTTTTGCACGACCATGTTAGACACTTTTGATGCTGTTCGAGAACGGCCGTTCCACCTGATCAGCTTCGGGCAGTGCGTGGACGTATATGGGTGCCGCCCTTTCGGCTTCTCCACGTTCAGTAGTGCACATCTTGTTGCATTAGCGGCTTCTTGTGGAACTAAACTTGCCCGATCTCATTGGGAGGAGAGAGGGAGGGATCCGTGAGAATGGCGGGAGAGAGGAAGGGCCTGACACTAATCATCGTGGCCATGCTGGCGGCGATGGGATTAGCTGTGGTCGCCTCACGGGACTATGCGTCTCCGGAGCGAAGACATTGATCCCGCCACCATCGGGTCTAACTCCTTTCGGCTCTCAGCAATGGGCGTACCGGTCGAGGCGAGCGTTTCATACGACAAGCGGACCCGCTCAGCAGTGCTTGCGCCAACCATGCCGCTAACGAGCGGTACTAGGTACATGGCCACCATTGCTGCTGGCGCTCGCGACGAAGCCGGCAATACGATGGCGACCGGCCAAAGTTGGTCGTTCACGACACGGCGCGATCTTAAGCAAGGTTTTGGAGGGCCTGTCTTGATCGCGTTATGGGGTCCGGATGGATCTAGGCTATTACTATTGGCCGGGGTCGTGGATAATGGACCGTCCCGGCTTCATGACCGGCTCCGGCCAGCCGATGCGGTTTGCCGATCTCGACGGGAGCATGATCGACGTCTACCAGGTGGCATCACATCTGGTGAACGAGAGCGGCATGCGCTTTCCGTCAGCCATCGAAACACAACTCGACCGGGCGCTGGGTTCTCAGGGCTATTATGGCGCCTTCGGGACGCACTACGACTTCAGTGACGATTTCGACAGGCAGTTGACGACCGCGGCGAAAGCCCGCGGCGTGCCGCTGGTTTCGGTACAGCAATTGCTCGATTGGACCGACGGCCGCAACAACTCCCTTTTCGCGCAGATCGCCTGGGACGGTACCGCCCTTACGTTCGAGGCGTTCGCCGACAGGCGGACCGGATCAATGCTTCGCGGAATGGTCCCGGCAGGAACCGCTGGGAAGGAAATATTCGCGATCAGTCGGGACGGGCTCCCGGTGAGCTACAAGACCGAGACCGTGAAAGGGGTTTCCTACGCCATGTTTCCTGTCGAGACCGGCGTCTATCGCGTGAGCTATGGTCATGCACCAAACCACCGATGAAAGTCGTGCCGGGTGACTATCTCTGCCGGGCATCCAATATGTTTCCCGACCGCGCCCGGTTGGCACACGCATCAGCGCATCACTACCTCTCCCGCCGATCAGCCCCTTTTGTCGGGTCCCGATCAGTTGACGGGTTCTTGGATGATCCGCCAGTCGGGGCGGCCGTAGCCTTGCGGCCATGGATTAATTTCGCGATCATTGAAATAGACGACGGCAGCCAGATGAGGGAAGTCAGCATGGGGCGTGGCGACGTCTTGCGCCCAATTCCGCACATAGGACTGATCGCCTTCATAGCCGAGCTCTGCGACGATGATCGGCTTGCCATAACCCTTTACGCGGTTATATCCGGGCGCCAGACGCTGCGAAAATGTCTGATCCCGGCCGGCGGTGTCGTGATCGTACTTTTGCAGACCGAATACTGAAAGGCCGACGATATCCACGAACTCGTCGCCTGGATAAAAAGTCTCCAGGCCCTCGTTGCCCTTCGGTGACCACATATATTTCGCGGTCTTAAGATGCGTCCGGCACACCGTTACCATACGTTGGTAGGCCGTTATGAAATCTTTACCCCGCCAATGCGACCAGGAAAACTGGCTGTCGGCCTCGTCCATTTCCTGTCCCCAGCGTATGATGACCGGGCTCTTCAATGTGGCAGCCATCGAGCAGACTGCCGCCATGTTGTCGTCGCGCTGCCCGTTCAGAATGCTGCTGAGAAGTTCTTGCGAAGAAAAGCGCCATTTGGGTGACCAGGACCACGGTTCAACCGTGATCAACAGGATACGTCCGCGTTCCTTCGCGTAGTTGTCAGCCTCGGCCAGCGTGTAAAGATCGACGTCTTCCCAAGGCAGGAACAGATGTTCAATGTCAGAGCTCGACGGCTCGCTGAAATCGCCATTTGGATCATACGCGCCGAACCCTATTGATGTCGCGGCCAGGACGGGTCGTTTTGGCGACGGTATCGCCATGGACGGAGAACTAAGGTTGGGCATTGCGCGCTGGTTGATTGATGCGAAAACCGTGCCCGAGAGCAAAAGTCCGGCGAACGAGAAGGCAAGTGCCTTTGTTTTCCTGTTCACAATGCTCCTCCAATCTCGTTCGCGTTTGTTGTCAGGCGGGCATTCTCTTCTCGGGACAATGAAGCGGCTTGTGAGTTCGGTCCGTGTCGCCTGTCCGGTCCATGGCGCAAGGATGCGTCACGACCGCACGTCCAATCCGAAGAAAGGGGCAGCGGTCCGCACGATGGTTTCGAGATCAGAATATTCGGGCAGGAACCCCAGTTTCTTATGGGCAAGGCTGCCGTCCGCATACAGCGCCGGTGGATCGCCTTCGCGGCGGGGTCCGATAGCGATCGGGACAATTTGCCCGGTAACCTGGTTGATTGCTCTCAAGACTTCCCTGACGGAAGACGCACGCCCGGTGCTCAAATTAAGAGCCATGTTCTCTCCGCCCCTGTCGATATGCCTGTACGCCAGCACATGGGCGCGCGCGAGGTCGGCAACGTGAACATAGTCGCGCATGCAGGTTCCGTCGGCCGTCTGGTAGTCATCGCCGAATATCTTCAAGCGCGGAAGCTTGCCTGCCGCGGCCAGCAGCGCCCGCGGAATCAAATGGGTTTCCGGTTCGTGCCATTCACCGAGATCCCCCTCCGGATCGGCGCCGCAGGCGTTGAAGTAGCGAAGCGCCACGTAGCGCAGACCGAAGGCGGCGGCGTAGTCGGCGAGCATGTGCTCGGCGATCAGTTTTGTTCTGCCGTAAGGGTTGATGGGGACCTGTGGCGTCGCCTCGTTGATGGGCAGCGTCCCCGGCACACCGTAGGTTGCGCAGCTCGATGAAAAGATGATCTTGTCAAGCCCCGTGTGCCGGCAGGCGTCAAGCAGCGACTGCGTTCCGCAAACATTGTTGCGGTAATATTTTGCAGGGTCGGAAACGGATTCGCCGACGTAGGCCGAAGCGGCGAAATGGATGACGGCGACCGGCTTGTACTGCTCGACGATCTGGATCAGGTGGGGTGTGTCGAGGACATCTCCCCGAACGAACGGCCCCCAACGCACCGACGAAAGATTTCCGGTCGTCAGGTTGTCATAGACAACCGGTTCAAGGCCCTCCAAACGCAGCAGTTTTGCCGTGTGGCTGCCGATGTAGCCGGCACCACCGGTGACGAGGAGACGTGGCGTAACCATCAGGCAACCTCCTTCAGCGCCCGGTCCGTCCGGGCAAGAAGACCATCGAAATAACGGATCGTTCGGGTAAGACCGGCGGATAAATTCACCGTCGGGCACCAGTCGAGTTCTCGCATAGCGAGCGAAATGTCCGGGCAGCGGCGACGTGGGTCATCGATGAGCAATGGACGATGAGTGATCTTCGACCGCGAACCGGTGAGTTGGACCACCTTATCGGCCAACGCGGCAATCGTGAATTCTGCAGGGTTACCAAGATTGATCGGGCCGGTCACGGACGGCCGGGAGGCCATCGTGCGAACGAAACCGTCGATCAGATCATCGACGAAACAGAACGAACGGGTCTGCGACCCGTCGCCGTATATGGTGATGTCTTCGCCCTTCAATGCCTGGACGATGAAGTTCGATACGACCCGGCCATCGTCCGGGCGCATGCGAGGGCCGTATGTATTGAAGATGCGAACGATCTTGATTTCGACCCGATGCATCTTGTGGAAGTCAAAAAACAATGCTTCCGCGCAGCGCTTGCCTTCGTCATAGCAGGCGCGCGGGCCAAACGGATTGACGTTGCCCCAATAGCCTTCTACCTGAGGGTGGACATTTGGGTCGCCATAGACTTCCGACGTGGACGCCTGGACAATCCGCGCGCGGCGGCGCACGGCCAACTCCAGTAAATTGAGCGAGCCCAGCACACAGGTTTTCGTCGTATGGATCGGATCAGCCTGATAGTGGGTCGGCGATGCCGGGCAGGCGAGGTTGTAGATTTCGTCGACCTCAATGTCGATCGGCTCGATAATGTCGTGGGCAATGACACTGAAGGCATCGGAGCGCTTCAATTGCCTGATGTTGCGCCTCAGCCCGGTCGAGAAATTATCGAGGCAAATGACCTGATGCCCCGCGCCAAGCAGTCGCTCGCAGAGATGCGATCCGAGAAAACCTGCGCCACCGGCGACAAGAATTCGTTTCCGATCTTCTCGTCGCCGGGGCACAGGACTGTCACCCTGGATTGCCCCTGATGAATAGTTGTCGCCACTCTTACTCAGAAAAATCACGGCAACCTCCATCAATCCTATAGAGTGACCTGCCTTCCGCCCTGAAGGCAGATATAAATAGGTAATCAAAAAAGAACTACGTTAATAAGTCTTTCAATAATTGCATATATTCTTCTGAAGTGACCACGCTTTATTTAATACAAACATCAGGCGCGAATGTCGTTATCCTCCCATCCAGATATTTATCGTCCCGTGCATTTCTACTCCAAATAGAGTACAACTAGGCCGTGATGAGGGCGTGGGCCGGACGCCGCCGCGCCAGAACAACGGATCGTCGCCAAATTCTTCCTGGCTTGGCGATCGTGGGCTGGAGGATTGTATGAGTGATCGTTCAACCGAGTCCGAACCAGACAAGCAGCCTGCGGAGGTGCCCGGCAAGCAGCCGCCCTTGGAGCGTCGCCGTTGGCCGCGTCAATCCGATGTACAGGCGACATCCCCTTCGTCAGCTCCGCCCGCACTGACGCCCCTGCGTTTTTCGACACGCGAGCTGACGCCAGCGGAACAGTTCCACGCGTGGCGGGCACATATGGCTCCCTTGGTTGAGGTCACTTTGCCGGATGACAAATCTCTGGACGACGGCTTCTTGGCAAACCAGACAGCATGGTATCTAGGCAAGCTACTTATCGTTCAACAGCGCGTGCCGGCTCACAGCTACATACGCTCTCGTGCAATGTTGCGTTTGAGCCCGATCGATCACTGGTATGTGGAACTGCCCCGCAGTGGTCGGGCCTGGACGGAAGTCGATCGCCGGGTTGCTGAAAGCGGGCCGGACAAGCTCGCGTTCAGATCGCTTGGCTATCCTTATCGCGGGCGGACAACCGATTCGGACACCATCCTTCTTTTCATGCCTTACGATTTGTTGGCCGACGATGCCGGTCTCCTGGAGGCGGCCAACAATTCGACGCTGTCGGGCAATCTGGCTACGTTGTTGATCAACTATGTCCATGGCATCGAGTCGAATCTCTCCAGACTCACTGCCGAAGAGCTGCCAAGGATCGTGCACACGATACGCGACATGGTCGTTGCCTGTGTCTCATCGTCGGTGGCGCCAGCGACAGCGACGCTGCCGAATATGGGCATGATGGAGCGGGCACACCGATATATTCACAGCAACCTCCAGTCGGATACGCTCACGCCTGACAGCATATGCCGGGCGCTCGGGATCTCGCGCACCCGGCTCTATCAGCTGTTTGGCGCAAGTGGCGGTGTTCTCAACTACATTCGCAAGCGGCGGCTTCTGGCGGCTTATGCGGACCTCAGCGATCCTACCAACAACCGGCCGATATCGGAAATAGCGGAGGCCGCAGGTTTTGATCTGGCGGCCAACTTCACGCGCGCATTTAGCCACGAATTTGGTTTCAGTCCCCGTGAAATCCGAAAGGCCGGCGCCGCAGAGCATCCTGTCCCACCGGCCGCTCCGCCCGAGCGCCGTGGCGAAACGTTCGGAGATTGGCTTAATGCGCTTGGACACTAAAGCGGAACGGCGACAAATGCGGGCGATCGAGATCGCGATGCCGTGATTTCGCCAGCAGTGGTGGCATCTGAGCAAGCATTTTCGAGCCTATCTCAAACCGGCCTCTCGACGAGGCCTGACGCCATAGTATTTCCTGTCCGGTTGGAGAGCCCCTATCGCAGACAGCGCACAAGGGTCGGGGCCGCACCAAAGTGCGGCGCCGAAGGGATCACTGGCCGCTTACAGCTGCGAATGCGGGATAATCCGTATAACCCGCGGCGCCGCCGCCATAGATCGTGGCAGGATCGACCTGCGCCAACGGCGCGCCGGTTTGCAGTCGCTCCACCAAGTCGGGATTGGCGATAAACGGCCGGCCGAAGGCGAACAGATCCGCCTTGCCATCGGTAAGGTGCGACGTCGCAAGCTCGAGACCATAGCCGTTGTTGGCGATATAGGTATTCTTGAAGAGCCGACGGAGCGATCCGAAATCAAACGGCGCAACATCGCGCGCCCCGCCCGTGGCACCTTCGACGACGTGAATGTAAACGATGCCCAAGGCATCGAGTTGATCGACGATGTAGTCAAACTGCGCCTGAGCGTCACTGCTCGAAACGCCATTAGCGGGTGATATCGGCGAAATCCGGATCCCGGTTCGCTCGGCGCCGATCTCTCGACCACTGCAGCCGTTACCTCCAGAATCAGCCGAGCCTGGTTCTCGATCGATCCGCCGTACGCGTCCGTCCGGATATTGCCCATCCTTGGCTCTGTTAAAACCGAGGGAATATATTCCTCATTTTGGCCACCTTGACTCCGCTACGCGGGCGGGCGGCTGAGCTCAACAACTCACGAGATTTGTGGGGTGCAATAACGCCCTCTTGACGGCATACTCCGCCACGCTAGTCGTCTGCAAGGATTACAAATGACCACACGCATCATGTTGGCCCGAGCAAGAACGGAGGCGCGCCGCGGAACGCCCATGGGCGAGACGCTCAAAATGCTCCGCGAGTTGGTCAAAGCTCAGAATCTCGCCGATATTCGGGATTTAAACGTTTCCGACGATGTGGTCGCAACGGGGCGCTCAGATCGGAAACCTCCAGCTCGGCCATTGCGATAAGATATCGCAGCATTTCGTACCGATTACCAGCCGGCACGGCATGGCTCAGTTCCCCAAGTAGTCCGCGTAGTTTGTACAGGTCGTCCATTGTCTCCCCCGAGTATTGGTGGAGGAGTTTGTCACTTTCACGCATTTTTGATTATCGCAGGTTTTTAGGGGATTCTCGCGGTGCCAGCCATTTCCAAGTAAAAATTTTAGGCTCCCAGCAGCCTAGCTCTCTTCAGTCTGCTATCGGCGTGTCGTCGATCGCGGTCCGCAACCTCAAGGCCATTGTTGCGGAGGTCGCAGCTCCTGGGTAAGAGATGCATGGACCTTGGGAAAAGATCCGATATCCGCGGCAGGTCTCAGTGGGGCCGATGCCGAAATACGTGCCGACGAGGAGCTTTGGAACTATCCTGACAGTTGGATAATGGCGCTGGTAACTTGGTTCTTGAGCCCCGATGGCCGCCATTTGGCGCAATGCGAAACACGGTGCCACCGATGCAGCGTCCCGACCAGCGGACGAACCGGTTATAAAGTGTCTTCTTGCGTCCATAGACATCGGCACAGCCTGCCCAACGGCCGCCGCAGCGAAGGGCATGGACGATCCCGCTGAACGTTGAGTCGGAGACATACGTGCTCGTAAGCGGTCTGCGCCACATCCGGATTGGCCGGGCTTTGCGTCGCCGATGACAATAATCTTGTGAAAAATCCGATACTAGGGCACAATTTGTGAACGCATCTGAAGTGCGGCGCTATCTCAGATCCGCCCGTCTCGCGCCGAGTGACAGTTCGCGTTGGAGGGGCGTCGATGGGTCAGGGGTTCTTTCTTCTGTTCGCCACGGTGGCTGTGATCACGGCCCTGACGGTAGTCCTGGCGCGGAATCCGATTCACAGCGCATTGGCGCTGATGGCGTGTTTCCTGCAGATCTCAGCAATCTTCGTCCTGCTCGAGGCGCCGTTACTCGCGGTCATCCAGATCTTCGTCTATGTCGGCGCGATCATGGTCCTGTTTCTATTCGTGATCATGATGATCGATGTGCGCGAAGCGGTATTGCAGCGGTTCCTACCGGGTGGCAACCTGCCGGCAATGGTGCTGCTCGTCCTGCTTGGGGTCGAGATGCTTGTACTGGTGCTCTGGAGCGACCGCTTTTCGGTCACGGAGCCCGTCGCGGCGCGCGGCGGCGATCAGATTAGGCAGCTCGGCACGACACTTTTTGCCGACTATCTCCTGCCGTTTGAAGCCGCCTCCGTGATCCTGCTGGCGGCCCTGGTCGGCGCCATCGTGCTGGCGCGGAAGGAGTGGGAGTGATGGTTCCGCTCTGGTGGTATATTTTGCTCGGAGTGGTCCTATTCGTAATCGGAGCGGCGGGTGTGCTGCTCAGGCGCAATATTCTGGTCGTGCTGATGTCGCTGGAGCTGCTGCTCAACTCGGTCAACATCAATTTCATCGCTTTCGGGCATTACTACGACGATCTCCGCGGGCAAATCTTCGCGATCTTCGTCATCGCAATCACCGCGGCAGAGGTTGCCGTCGCCCTCGGCATCCTGGTCGCCCTCGTGAGGAACAAGTCCACCCTCAAGGTCGACGACGTGACCATGATGAAAGGATAGCGGCTTTGGACCCGGTTATATCGATCCGGCCGCTGCTAGCCGTCGCCGTCGCCGGTCTGGCGGCCGTTGCTGTTCTCCTTCTGAGCAATCGCGAGAAACTCCGCGATGTCGTCTCGCCACTGGCCGCGATCGCCATGTTCGCTGTTGTCGCCTCGATGGCGCCCACGGTGCTGGCGGGCGGGACGGTCGATTTGCCCCTGTTCGAGATTCTGCCGGGGATTGACTTCGCGTTCCGGGTCGATGCGCTCGGCATGGTGTTTGCCACTGTCTCGTCGCTGCTGTGGATCGTGGCGGCGATCTATTCCATCGGCTACATGCGGCACTTGAACGAGCATGCGCAGACCCGATTCTTCGCCTGTTTCGCCACCAGCCTCGCGGCGGCCGTCGGGGGCGCCTTTTCCGCCAATCTGTTCACACTGGTGATCTTCTACGAGGTGCTCAGCCTCGTAACCTATCCGCTCGTTTACCACCACGAAGACGAACAGGGATGGGCGGGCAGCCGCAAGTACCTCGTCTATCTGATGGGCGCGTCGAAAAGCCTGCTTCTCGCCGCGCTGGCGCTGACCTACCAGATTGCGGGGTCGCTCGACTTTGTAGCGGGGGGGCTGCTCTCGCGGGTCGACGCTTCGGCGCCGATGTTGACGGTCGTCTATTTCTGCTACCTCTTCGGCTTCGCCAAGGCTGCGGTGATGCCGATGCATGCCTGGCTGCCTGCCGCGATGGTGGCGCCGACACCGGTCAGCGCGCTCCTGCATGCGGTGGCCGTGGTCAAGATGGGCGTGTTCTGCGTGCTGCGGGTGGTGTTCCATGTCTTCGGCGTTGGGCTGGTCGGGGGGCTGGGCCTTGGCATCGCCACGGCCTATCTGGTTTCGTTCACCATCCTGATGGCGTCGCTCTACGCCCTGACGCGGGACGACCTGAAGGCCAGGCTTGCCTATTCGACGGTCAGCCAGCTCTCCTACATCGTGCTGGGCGCGGTTCTGTTGTCGCCGGTCGCGATGGTCGGCGGGATCATCCACATCGCGGCGCACGCCTTCTCCAAGATCACGCTGTTTTTCTGTGCCGGTTCGATCTATTGCGCGTCCGGCAAAAGGAACATCAGCGACATGGCTGGTATCGGCCGCAGGCTGCCCTGGACGATGGGGGCATTTTTCGTCGCTTCGCTGAGCATGATCGGAGTGCCGCCGACCGCTGGCTTCGTCAGCAAGTGGTATCTGGCGCAGGGGTCGGTGGAGGCGGGGCAGATCGCGTTCCTGGCCGTGCTCCTGGTGAGCTCGATCCTGAACGCCGCCTATTTCCTGCCGGTCAGCTATGTCGCCTTTTTCGGGACGGAGGCAAGCCCGGTGCCGGAAAGCGCGGCGACTGTCCGCGAAATTCCGATGGTGACGATCCCGCTGGTCGCGACCGCCATTCTGTCGGTGTTGATGGGCATCTTTCCCGGCTATTTTCTTACCCTGGCGGACGGAGTGGTCAGATGATCAAGCGTGTCGTCGACTTCTTTGGTGACGAAGAATATGCGAGGCAGCGCCGCGGCCTGTTCTATCTGGTGCTCGTCCTGATCGTCGTCGCCGACTTCCTGGTCTTGCGCGAACACGCCGAATACCTGTGGGACCGCCTGCCTGGCTGGTCGGCCGCCTACGGCTTCTTATCCTGCGTGCTGCTGATCTTCGTGTCCAAGTTCCTCGGTCATCAAGGCGGGTTGATGCGGCGTGAGGACTATTATGACTGATTTCGTCCATCCCGCCCTCGTCTTCATTCTCGGTGCTCTGCCGATTCCTTTCCTCAACGGATCGATCCGCAAGGCCTATCTGCTTCTGATCCCGGCGCTGGCGACCATCGCCGTGCTCACGATGCAGCCCGGCAGCTACGGCGCGGCATCGTTCATCGGGCAGGAAATCCTGATCGCCAAGGTCGACAGACTGAGCATCGTCTTCGCCACCGTTTTCACCATCATGGCGCTGATCGGAACGGTCTATGCGCTGCACCTGCCTCGCCCCGGCCAGCATGTCGCGGCATTCGTCTATGTCGGCAGCGCGCTCGGCGTGGTGTTCGCCGGCGACTACCTGACGCTCTACCTGTTCTGGGAAGGCATGGCGTTTGCCTCTGCTTATCTGGTTTTCGCCCAGGGCGGCCGCCAGGCGGTTGCCGCCGGCTTCCGCTATCTCATGGTCCATATCACCGGCGGCGTCGTCCTGCTTGGCGGCGTCATTCTCTACGGGCTCTCGACAGGCTCGCTGCTTTTCGGCCCGATCGCGGGGGAGATGGGCGTCGGCGCCTACCTGATCCTTGCCGGGTTCATGCTCAACGCCGCGGTGCCGCCGCTCAACGCCTGGCTGACCGATGCTTACCCGGAGGCGACCGTTACCGGAGCGGTATTCATGAGCGCCTTCACCACCAAGACAGCCGTCTACGTACTGGCGCGAGCCTTTCCGGGGACCGAGCTTCTGGTCTGGCTCGGCACTGCGATGGCGCTCTACGGCGTCATCTACGCGGTGCTGGAGAACGACTGTCGACGGCTGCTTGCCTATCACATCGTCAGTCAGGTGGGCTACATGGTGGCGGGTGTCGGCATCGGGACCGAGATGGCAGTCAACGGCGCCACCAGCCATGCCTTCGCGCATATCCTCTACAAGGCGCTGCTATTCATGGGCGCGGGGGCGGTGATCCACGTCACCGGGCGGCGCAAGCTCACAGAGCTCGGCGGGCTCTACAAGACCATGCCGCTGACCGTTGCGCTCTACATGGTCGGCGCCTTCGCGATCTCGGCATTTCCGTTCTTCTCTGGCTTCGTCACCAAGTCGATGGTGGTGGCGGCTGCTGGACAGGATCATCGGGCGATGGTGGTGCTGGCGCTGACGATGGCGTCGTCGGGGACATTCCTGCACACCGGGCTCAAGCTCCCATATTACATGTTTTTCGGCACCGATAGGAAACTGGAGGCGCGGGAGCCGCCGCGCAACATGCTGGTTGCGATGGGTATGGCGGCGGTGCTCTGCATTGCGATCGGGGTGTTCCCCCAGCCGCTTTACGCATTGCTGCCCTATCCGGTCGATTTCGAACCCTACACCAGTGTCCATGTCACCGAGAGCCTCGGCGTGCTGATGTTCACCGCCTTGGGCTTTGTCATATTCCTCAGGGCGCTCGACCCTAAGAACACGATCAGCATCGACACCGACTGGTTCTACCGGAAGGGCGCGCGGCTCTTCATGTGGCTCGCCGAAAAACCGCTGGCCCGCTACGAGAAAGCGGTAAGCGACGTGTCCGAGACCGTGGCGCTACCCTTCCTGCATGGCGCGGCGCGGGCGGGCCTGAGGGTCGATCTTGCCGGCGTGGACGCCGTGGTGAACGGCGTTGCCCACTCGATCCTGCGCGGCGGCGGGGCGCTGCGGCGGCTCCAGACCGGCGTCGTGACCCATTACGCGCTGGCGATGATCGTCGGTGTGGTCGCAGCCACCGTCGTCTTCGCCGTGGTGTGGCGGTAGGGGCGCGCGATGGGGTTCCCGCTCCTTAGCCTTATCGTATTCACACCCGCCGCCGGGGCAGCGGTTCTGATGTTTCTCCGCAGCGACGATGCAGTGCGCTGGAGTGCGCTCAGTGTCACCGTCCTCGACCTCGCTCTCTGCGTCGCTATGCTGGCCGGCTTTGACACTACGACCCACGAGATGCAGTTCATCGAGACGCGCACATGGGTGCCTGCGCTCGGGATCACTTATGCGCTTGGCATCGACGGGATAAGCGCGCTCTTTGTTTTCCTGACCGCGCTGTTGGGCTCGACCTGCGTGCTCGCCTCGTGGGTCGCGATCGACCGCAAGGTGAAGGAGTTCATGGTCAGTCTGCTCTCCATGCAGGCGCTGATGCTGGGAGTGTTCTGCGCGCTCGACCTGTTCTTGTTCTACGTCTTCTGGGAGGCGATGCTGATCCCGATGTACCTGATCATCGGCATCTGGGGCGGTGACGGCCGGGTCTATGCGGCGTTCAAGTTCTTCCTCTACACCCTGGCGGGCAGCGTCCTGTTCCTGATCGGCGTCATCGTACTTTATTTCAACGGCGGTGAGACCTTTGACATCCTGGCCCTCACAGCGCACGATTTGCCGTTCCGTGTCCAGTCCTGGCTGTTCTTCGCCTTCCTGGTCGCGTTTGCGGTCAAGGTGCCGATGGTCCCTGTCCATACCTGGCTGCCGGACGCCCATGTGCAGGCACCGACGGCGGGCAGCATCATTCTTGCCGGAGTGCTCCTGAAGATGGGCGCTTACGGATTCCTGCGGTTCTCCCTGCCGATGCTGCCGGAGGCGTCGGTGTATTATTCGCCGCTGATGCTGGCGCTTTCGGCGCTTGCGATCGTCTATGGCGGGTTGCTTGCGCTGGCGCAGGACGACCTGAAGAAGCTGGTGGCCTATTCCAGCATAAGCCACATGGGCTTTGTGACGCTGGGGATTTTTGCGCTGAACCTCCGCGGACTCGAGGGCGGCATCCTGCAAATGTTCAATCATGGCGTAACGACGGGCGCGCTATTCCTGTTCGTCGGCCTGATCTACGAGCGGACACATACGCGCAGCATAGGGGATTATGGCGGGTTGATGAAGGCGGCGCCGGTCTACACCACGTTTCTTGCGCTGTTCACCCTGTCGTCGATGGCGCTGCCGGGAACGAATTCGTTCGTGGGCGAGTTGCTGGTGCTGTCGGGCGGGTTTGCGGCCAACCTGGCTGCCGGCGCGGCCGCCGTTTTTGGCGCATTGCTGGGCGCGGCCTATCTGCTTGGCATGTATAGAAAGGTCGCGCTTGGTCCGGCAAGCGCCGGCGCCCGGTTCAAGATACACGACGTGAACGCCCGCGAGATGGCTGCGATCGTCCCGCTGGCCGTCTTCGTGCTTTGGGTCGGGCTCTATCCGAAACCCTTTCTCAATATTATTGACGCCTCGGTGAAGCATTTGCTGGCGCACGTGCACAGCAAGGGGAGCGGCCAATGACTAGCGCCGTGCTTTTCCAGTCGGCTCTTGCAAGCCTGCCCGAGATCGTGGTGATCACTGGGGCCTGCATCCTGCTGATCCTGGGACAGTTTGTGCGCAAGGGGCAGGAACACGTCCTTGTCTGGGCTTCCGTCGCCATCGTGCTGATTGCCGCCTTGGCGACACTCACGCTGGCGGGCGAGGTGCGGCCGGCCTACACGGGCATGTTCATCGCCGACCGCTTCGCGGTCTTCTTCAAGTTCGTGTTCTATCTGGCCACCATCCTGACGTTCCTCCTTTCGCGAAAATACGCCGAGATCGAGGGGATCGGGAGCAGCGAATACTATGTCCTACTGCTCTTCGCGCTGTCGGGAATGATGATCATGGCATCGGCGACCGATCTCCTGTCGATCTATGTGGGCCTCGAGCTGATGGTGCTTTGCACCTATGTGCTGACCGGCTTCCTGCGACAGGAGCGGCGGTCGAACGAAGCGGCGCTGAAATATGTGATCCTTGGGTCGGTCTCGACCGGGATTTTCCTCTACGGCGTTTCGCTGGTCTACGGGCTCACCGGCACGACGCAATTGGACGCGATGGCTGCGGCGGTGACCGGCGATCCGCGCGATCCCGGATTGCTGCTGGCGGTGATCTTCATCGTCGCGGGGCTGGTCTTCAAGGTCGGCGCGGTTCCGTTCCATATGTGGGTGCCGGACGTCTATGAAGGCGCGCCGACGACGATCACCGCCTTCATGTCGGTCGGCCCCAAGGCGGCGGGGTTTGCGGTGATCCTCAGGGTATTCCTCAATCCTCTGGTCGCAGCCTCGGACGTTTGGATCATCGTTGCGGTCATTGCCGTGGTGACGATGGCGCTCGGCAGTTTCGTGGCGCTGGTGCAGGATAATTTCAAGCGTCTGCTCGCCTATTCCAGCATTGCCCATGCCGGGTTCGCCACGTTCGGCGTGGTGGCTGGTGGTGCGGACGGGATCGCCAGCGTGATGCTCTACCTGCTGATCTACTCTTTGATGAATCTCGGGATTTTCGGCACTGTCATCATGATGCGAAACGGCGATTTCTCGGGCGAGGTCATCGAAGATTATGCAGGCCTCGCCAGGTCTCATCCTGGGCTGTCGCTTCTGATGCTGCTCTATCTGTTCTCGCTGGCCGGCATTCCGCCGACGGCCGGGTTCTTTGCCAAGTTCTACGTGCTGGTCGCGCTCGTCGAGCAAGGGTTCGTCATGCTGGCTGTGATCGCAGTGCTCTTGAGCGCCGTCGCCGCCTACTTTTACATTCGCATCGTCATGGTGATCTATATGCGCGAGCCGGAGAGGGTGTTCGATCCGGCGCTGACGCCCATGGTGCGCGCCACGCTCGCCTTTACCGCAGCCGGCACCATCGGCATCGGCCTGTTTCCGGCGTGGTTTCTCAGGCTTGCTCAACATTCGGTATTTGGCGGCTGATCTATTGGATTTGCAATGATTCCGCCGACGGAATAGACTGATAATTAAAGAAAGGAGCGCCCAAGTCACTTACTGGGGCGACCGCATCGCCGGTCCCGAATGGGGTCGGTCGCGGCCTGAGCAAGGCTCTCGGTGGTGACCGGGGAAATGCGACATGACTGCAATGGAATTCCTGCCAGTTCTTTTCATGGTCGCCGGAATTGTTCTGGTGGCGGTGGTGACGCTTTTCGTCTCCTCGCTATTGCGCCCGTCCAATCCCTATCCCGAGAAGAACATGCCCTATGAATGCGGCATGGACCCATCGGGCGAGGCCGCCGCGGGCCGGTTCAGGGTGCCGTTCTTTATCCTTGCGATCCTGCTGGTCGTCTTCGATGTCGAGGCAATGTTCCTCTTTCCCTGGGCTGTCGTCCTGAAGGAGATCGGGCTCATTGGTTATGTCGAGATGTTCGTCTTCATGTTGCTGCTTCTCGTGGGCTTCGCCTACGCCTGGCTGAAGGGAGCGCTGGAATGGGAGGAGTAAACAACGCGATCCGCGACAGCGTGCTGTTCACCACGGCTGACAGCATCATCAGCTGGAGCCGAAGGTCGGCGTTGTGGCCTGAGACCTTCGGAATTGCCTGCTGCGCCATCGAGATGATCTCGGCCGGTTGCGCGCGGTATGATCTCGACCGGTTCGGGGTGGTGTTCCGGCCATCGCCCCGTCAGTCTGACGTGATGATCATCGCCGGCACCATAACGCGGAAATTCGCGCCCGTGGTACGCCGGCTCTATGACCAGATGCCGGAGCCCCGCTGGGTCATCGCCATGGGCACCTGCGCCATCTCCGGCGGGGTCTACAACACCTATGCCGTGGTGCAGGGGGCGGAAACCTTCGTGCCGGTGGACGTGCATGTGCCCGGCTGCCCGCCGCGGCCCGAGGCGCTGATGCACGGCATTCTTCTGCTTCAGGAGAAGATAAAAAAATCCCGAGCGCTGGCCGGGACTCCTCTGGAACGGGTCGCGCTGCGATGAGCAAGGAGACGCCTCTCAACCGCGCCCTGATCACGACGCGTTTCGGCGAGGCAATCGACGACCTTGGCTTCGCGCACGGTGTTCATGCCTTTGCCGCTCCGCCTGAGATGATCGTCGAGCTTTGCCGGTTTCTAAAGGAACACCCGGCGTTGCGGTTCAATTTCCTGTCCGACATCTGCGGGGTCGATCATTACCCCGAGGCACCGCGCTACGAGGTTGTGTATCACCTCTATTCGCTGCCGAACAAATGGCGCATCCGGATCAAGTGCCGCCTCGGCGATCCGCCGCAGGTGCCCTCGGTGACGGTGGTCTGGCGCACCGCCAACTGGCATGAGCGCGAAGCCTGGGACATGTACGGGATCAGGTTCGAGGGTCACCCCGATCTGCGCAGGATCTACATGTGGGAAGGGTTCGAGGGCTTCCCGCAGCGCAAGGACTTTCCGCTCCGGGGCTACAAGGACACGCTAAACCCCTTCGGTGCCGAAGGTCCGCCGCCGACGCAGCCGGACCTTGCCACCAAGGACATTCCATTGGGAGGCCGTGCCACGCCGGAGAATTGAAATGACCGAAGTCACCGAGCTCAGCAGGTCTGAAGGCGAAGCGCTCAATACGAGGGAAGTGCTTCTCAACCTCGGCCCACAGCATCCCAGCACGCATGGGGTGCTACGGCTCGTTCTCGAACTGGACGGCGAATATGTCACGCGCGTGGATCCGCATATAGGCTACCTCCATCGCGGCACAGAAAAACTGGCCGAGAGCTTCACCTACACCCAGATCATCCCGCTGACCGACCGGCTCGACTATCTCTGCCCGCCGTCGAACAACTTGGCTTTCACGCTGGCAGTGGAGAAGCTCCTGGGCATCGAAGCGCCGATCCGCGCCCAATATATCCGCGTGCTGATGGCCGAACTGGCGCGGATATCAGGCCATCTCCTGATCACCGGGGCGCTGCCGCTGGACCTGGGCGCCATGACCGCGTTGCTCTACGTGATGCGCGAGCGCGAAATGATCATGGACCTGTTGGAGATGATCAGCGGCGCGCGGATGCACACTTCCTTCTGCCGGGTCGGCGGCGTGCGCGAGGATCTGCCCGACGGGTTCTTCCCGAAGATCCGGGAGTTTTGTGACATCTTCCCGAAGCGCATCGGCGACTATGAACGACTGCTCGATAACAACCGGGTGTTTTTGAAGCGCACGCAGGGGATCGGCGTGATCTCCGCCGAGGACGGTATCGATCTCGGTCTGAGCGGTCCGAACCTGCGCGCCTCGGGCGTCGATTGGGACATCCGCCGCGACGAGCCCTATGAAATCTACGATCGGCTCGACTTCAACGTCATTACCCGCAAAGAGGGCGACTGCTATGCGCGCTGGCTGTGCCGGGTCGAGGAGATGCGCGAAAGCGTCCGGATCATCGAGCAATGTATCGACCAGATGCCCGAGGGGCCGTTCCAGATCGACATGCCGACGATCGCCTTCCCGCTGGACAAGGATCGGGTCCACTGCTCGATGGAGGCGCTGATCCAGCATTTCGACTTGTCGGCCTATGGCTTCAAGGTGCCGAAGGGCGAGGTCTATTCGGCGATCGAGGCGCCAAAGGGAGAGCTCGGCTTCTACATCATCAGCGACGGGTCGCCAAAACCGTTCCGTATGAAGGTGCGGGCACCCTCGTTCGTCAACCTCCAGGCGCTCTTCGGGGTCACCAATGCCCGCTACCTGGCGGACATGATCGCCGTACTCGGCAGCCTCGATCCGGTGATGGCGGAGGTGGACAAGTAGCAGGGATTTGGACACGATGACCATGCGCGAAATGATCGAAGAGGTAGCGGCGCGGTATCCCGATCAGCGCTCGGCGATCATGCCCGCGCTGCTGATCGCGCAGAGGCAACATGGCCATCTGCCCGGCCCAGTGCTGGAAGAGGTCGCCGATATCCTCGGTGTCGAGCGAATCTGGGTCTATGAACTGGCGACCTTCTACACCCTCTTCCATACCGAGCCGGTGGGGATGTTCCACCTGCAGCTCTGCGACAACGTCTCCTGCATGCTGCGCCGATCCGAGGACCTGCTGAGGCATCTGGAGGAGGTCCTCGGGGTCAAGAAGGGCGGCACGACCCCGGACGGGCTGTTCACGCTCTCGACCGTCGAATGCCTCGGCGCTTGCGAGATGGCCCCTGTGATGCAGGTCGGCGACGATTATCACGGCGACCTCGACATCGCGCGGGTCGATGCGCTTTTGGACAGGCTGCGGACGGAGGCGGGACAAGCGACTGGTGCCGATCTCGCCGCCGCAGCACCGCCGGGAGAATAGCGTCATGTTCGAACCGGTTCTCCTCAAGAGTATCGATGTTTTGGATAGCCATCTGCTCTCCACCTACGAGTCCGGCGGCGGCTATCAGGCTCTGGCCAAGGTGCTGCGCGAGTCCGCGCCTGACGAGGTCGTCGAGCTCGTCAAACAATCCAACCTGCGCGGCCGTGGCGGAGCCGGATTCCCTACGGGCATGAAATGGGGCTTCGTGCCGAAGCGGGCCGGCAAGCCGAAATATCTCTGCTGCAACGCCGACGAGGGCGAGCCGGGCACCTTCAAGGACCGGATCATAATGGAGCGTGACCCGCACCAGTTGATCGAGGGCATGGCCATCAGTGGCTACGCTATCGGGGCTGAAATCGCCTATGTCTACATCCGCGGGGAGTACGTGGCGGCGATCCGACGGCTGGAGCAGGCGATCGCTGAAGCCCATGCGAAGGGTTACCTGGGAACACGGATTCTAGGCTCGGATTTCAATTTCGTCGTGCACATCCATTGCGGTGCCGGCGCCTATATCTGCGGCGAGGAGACGGCGATGCTCGACTCGCTCGAAGGCAAGCGGGCGCAGCCGCGTCTGAAACCGCCGTTTCCAGCCGTCGAAGGGCTCTACGCCAGCCCGACCGTGATCAACAACGTCGAGACGCTGGTCTGCGTGCCGCACATAGTGGCGCGCGGGCCGCACTGGTTTCGGGGTATCGGCCCGGATAAGAGCCCTGGTCCGAAGCTCTACTGCCTCAGTGGGCAGGTGCGCAAACCGGGCCTCTACGAGCTGCCAATGGGCATACCGTTGCGTGAACTGGTCGAGGAGCATGCCGGCGGGCCGCCAGCAGGGCGCAAGATCAAGGCGGTGATCCCCGGCGGCGTGTCGGCGCCGGTGATCCCGGAGCGCGGTCTGGACGTTGGGATGGACTTCGACTCGCTGGCCGCTGCCGGCTCGATGCTCGGCTCGGCCGGGGTGATCGTGGTCGACGACTCGACCTGCATGGTCAAGGTGACCACCCGGATCATCGAGTTCTTCCATCACGAGTCCTGCGGCAAGTGCACGCCATGCCGGGAAGGATTGAACTGGGCCGTGAAGGTCCTGCGCCGGATTGAGGCCGGGGAGGGCGCACCCGGCGATCTGGAGCAGCTGGAGATGCTCTGCAAAGGCATTTTCGGCAATACGTTTTGTGCCTTGGGTGACGGCGCAGCGATGGGATTGCGGGCAGCACTTAAGCATTTCCGCGATGAGTTCGTCGCCCATATCGAGGAGCGGAGGTGCCCGTTTCACTGAAGGGGCGCGCTGGGACAGGACTGCGAGGAACTATGGTTAGCTTTACGATCGACGGACAGACGCTGGAGGTTGAGGCCGGCTCGACCGTGCTGCAGGCCGCCCAGTGTTTGGGCATCGACATCCCGACCTTCTGCTATCTGAAGCGGTTGCCGCCGCTGGCTTCGTGCCGAATGTGCCTGGTGGAAATCGAGGGCTTGCGGCGGTTGCAGCCTTCGTGCGCCACCGCGGTCACCGATGGCATGATCGTGCGGACGAATACGCCGCTGATCGACGAAACGCGGTCTTCCATGCTCGACATGCTCCTTGCCAATCATCCCCTCGACTGCCCGATTTGTGACAAGGGCGGCGAATGCGAGCTTCAGGACATGGTGATGGCCTACGGCCCCCGCCGAAGCGAGTTCAGCGATCCCAAACGCGTGTTCCACTCCGAGGACATCCGCCTCAGCCCGGTCATCATCATGAACGTCAACCGCTGCATTCAGTGCCAGCGCTGCGTGCGGATGTGCGAGGAGGTGGTTGGAGCCGTCGCCTTGGGCACCGTCGAAAAAGGCATGGATACCGCGGTCACCGGCTTCGAGGGCAGCCTCGCAAGTTGCGACCAGTGCGGCAATTGCGTCGAGGTTTGCCCTGTCGGCGCGCTGATGAGCTTCCCTTATCGCTACAAGGCGCGGCCCTGGGATCTGGTCGAGACCGACACGGTCTGCCCGCATTGTGGCACCGGTTGCCAACTGACAGTGGGCACGCGCAAGGGCGAGTTCATGCGGGTGCGC
The DNA here is from genome assembly GCF_964252905.1 of Pararhizobium sp. LjRoot255. Classification (NCBI taxonomy): domain Bacteria; kingdom Pseudomonadati; phylum Pseudomonadota; class Alphaproteobacteria; order Hyphomicrobiales; family Rhizobiaceae; genus Pararhizobium; species Pararhizobium sp. LjRoot255. Next base: position 446,789 of record NZ_CAXUPQ020000002.1, on the reverse strand, counting down.
TCGAAGTGGGACGAGGGGGTCAATCGCGAAACGCTCTGCGTGCGGGGACGCTTCGGCCTCGATTTCGTCACGAGTCGGGACCGGATCAAGCGGCCGATGATCCGCCGTGATGGCGTCCTGGTTCCGGTTTCCTGGGACGAAGCGGGGGACTATCTGCGCCGGCGGCTCTCGGCCGTCGAGAGCAAGGCTGCCGGCGGGCTGGTCTCGCCGCGCCTGCCCAACGAGGTGCTTTATCAGTTCCAGAAGCTGATGCGGACGGTGTTCCGCACCAACAACATCGACTGCTCGTCGCGCTGGTCCACGCCCTTCGATACCCTCGGTCCGCTGGTGGCAGGCTTTTACAGCCGCGCACCGCTGGACGACGTGATTGCCAACGACTGCGTGCTCATCGTCGGCGGCAACGTGACCGAGGAGAACCCGGTCACCGAATACCTGCTGCGGGACGGCGCGCGGCGGCGGCACACCGGATTGCTCATGCTCTCGGCGCGGCCATCCCGCCTGGACGCCGATGCCCGGGTGGTGGTTCGCGTGTCGCCGGGCGGAGAAGCGGCGAGCATCGCGGCGGTGGTAGCCGGGCTCGTAGAGGCGGCTGGTCAGGCCATGCCGGGCGACGCTTTCGCCGACATCGAAGCGACAATCGACAGGCTGGCGGTGAGCACTGGCGGTGACGGGCCGGGTCGTCTGGCCACTGCGCTCAGGGAGGGTCGAAGCGTCACCGTGCTTGTCAGCGTCGAGCTCCTGAGATCACCTGAAGCGCGCGCGACGCTGCAGCAGCTCAACAACCTGCTGCGGGTTCTGCGCCTGCTCGGCAAAGGTCCGGCCATGCAGTTCCTTTTCGATCGTGCCAACCAGATGGGCGCCTGGGACATGGGCGTTCTGCCGGCGGCTCTGCCGGGCCTGCAGGCGGTCGCCGATGACGCTGCGCGCACAACTCTCGCACGGAACTGGGGTGCCGAAATCCCGTCTGAACCCGGCGCGGATCTCGATGCCATGCTGGAGCTCTGCGCCAGCGGGCGGATGGGCGCGCTCTACATCGCCGGGACCGACCCCCTGATCGCCTATCCCGACGGGGAGTTTGTGAGGCGGGCGCTTGGCGGCGCCGATCTCCTGATCGTGCAGGACACCTTCCTCACGGATACGGCAGGCCTCGCCGAGGTCGTCCTGCCCGCGGCGGGTTACGGCGAGGAATCCGGCACGTTCACCAACAATGAGGGCCGGACCCAGAAGGTCCGCAAATTCCGCGAACCTACCTTCGAGGCGCGAGACAATCTGGCGATCTTCGACTTCGTCGCGGCGCTCCGCAATCAGGCGCTGCAGCCATCGATGCGAGGCGAAATTTTCGACGAGATTGCCCGGCTGGTTCCGGCTTATCGGGGGTTGACGCAGAACGGGCTTGGGGCCGACGGCGCATTCACCAAGGTGGTGCCGACGCCACCGGCCGGCGAGTTCTTCGCCGCGCCGCCTGCCCCGACAGCAGCCGATGGGCTCACGCTGATCACCGGCGACTGCCTGTTCCACAACGGATATCTTTCCGAACGCTCAGAGATAATGAATACGGTCGCCAACGACCCTTATGTCGCGATGAGCGCGCAGGATGCCGCACAGCTTTGCCTTTCGGATGGCGATCAGGTGGTTGTGCGTTCCGCCCGGGGCGAACTGACAGCGCAACTCAAGGTCAACAGGCAGTTTCCCAAGGGCCTCGTCTTCGTGCCGGAAAACTACAGGGCCTTGCGTCTCAACAGCCTGATGCGGCGGGGTGAATACCCATGCCCGGTGGAGGTCGAGAAGGTGCACCCCACACTTGAGGTCAACCGCACAGGACGGATCTGGCGTGGGGTCTGACGATTTGGGGTGGGACACTGCAGTGCCCTGGCAAGCTGCCTGACCAGCGTCTGCACGTCGAGCTGGCGATGTCAGTGATACCTGGTCCCGCAGATGTAATCCTGCAGATCCTGCTCCGTGCGCTGCGCTTCGTCGAGCCTGTGTTTAACCACATCGCCGATGCTGACCACGCCGACAACGTCGTCCTCATCCATGACCAGCACATGGCGCGTACGCCGCTGCGTCATGATCCCCATCGCGACGGGTAGCAAATCCCGTGTCGAACAGGTCGCCACATTGCGGTTCATAATGTTCGCGACCCGCATCGCCGCCGCCTCGGCCCCGTATTCCGCCACCGCATTGCAGCAATCTCGCTCCGACAGCGTACCGAGGTATTCGCCGTTCGATTGGCTGACGACGACGAAGCCGATATTGTTGTCGCGAAACAGCCTCAAGACTTCCACCATCGTCTGATCAGGAGCGACCGCGATGACACCGACACCCTTGTTCTTCATGATTTCACCGACAAACATATGAGCCTCCTGCTCGATCGCTTCGGTTTGACAGCTGGCGCGCGTTCACGTTCGCCGGATATTCCGCCACCAGTTGTAGCCCTGCGTCTCTTTCGTCTCGACCAGCACGTCCTTCTTCGTATTCAGGCGCGCGGCAACCACGCCGCCACCGGTTGCCGCCTTGCCCGGCTTGGCGAGCAGATCGTCGCGCCCGATCACCAAATCACGCGAGGAAAAACTCGAAAACTCATATTGTTGGCCGAGCGCGATCGCGTCTGCGGGGCAGGCGTCCTCGCACAGCCCGCAGAACAGACAGCGGGCCGTGTCAATCTCGAATTTTGCCGGGCGGCGGTTACCCTTCTCGTCCTCGTAGGGGACGACTTCGATGCAGTCGCAGGGACAAATCCGGGCGCAGAGTTCACAGGCCACGCATTTGATCTCACCCTCTTCGTCGCGCTTCAAGAAGTGATGCCCGCGGTAACGCGAGTAGGGTAACCATTTTTCCTTGTCGGGATACTGCATGGTCACGGATCTGGAGAACATGTAGCCGAAGGTCAGAGCCAAGGCATTCGCCAGATCGGCGAAGAACCCCCAGCCGATCCATACTCCGATTGTGTCTCGTGCGCGCGACATCGCCGCCCCGCTGCTGAGCCTCTGCGGCTCCTAAAAGAAAATAACACCAGTTATAATTATGTTCGCCATTGATAGAGGAAGCAAGACTTTCCATCCGATCGCCATCAGCTGGTCATAGCGATAGCGGGGGAACGTGAAGCGGAACCAAATAAACAAATAGATGAAGAACGCGACCTTGAGCAGAAACCAGAGAAGCGGTGGCAAGGGGACCAGCACGCCGTTCCAACCGCCGAAGAACAGGATCACCACCAGAACCGACACCAGCAACACGATGGCGTATTCGCTGACCATGAAGAACGCGAAGCGGATACCACTGTATTCGGTATGGAACCCGGCCCCAAGATCACCTTCCGCCTCCGCCAGGTCGAAGGGAATGCGTTGCGCTTCGGCCAATCCGGCGACGAAGAACACAAAGAAGCCGACCGGTTGGTAGACGATGTTCCAGACGTCGGCTTGCGCCCGCACGATATCGAGCAGGCTCATGGACTGCGCCAACATGACCACGCCGATGACCGCGAACCCCATCGGGATCTCGTAGCTGATCATCTGTGCGCAGGTCCTGAGGCTGCCAAGGACCGCGTATTTGCTGTTGGCGGCCCAACCGCCGAAGATGACGCCATAGACCTCGATTCCGATCACCGCGAAGACGAAAAGGAGCGCTACGTTCATGTTGGAGACATAGAGCGTGATCTCGGCGCCCAGGACCGAGACGGTCTCACCGAAGGGGATGGCGACGAACACAACAAAGGGCGGGGCGAGTGCCAGGATTGGCGCCAGCTTGAACAGGAAGCGGTCGGCCTCGGCGGGGATGTGGTCCTCCTTGGATAAGAGCTTGATACCGTCCGCCAACGGCTGCAGCAGCCCGTGCCAACCGACGCGCATCGGTCCCATCCGCTGCTGCATGTGTCCGGCGATCTTGCGCTCCAGCCAGGTCAGCGGCAAGGGCAGCAGCAGCAGGATCGCAATCAGCAACGCGACTTTGAAGACGATCAGGCCAAGGGCGACGATAAGTTCCATGATCCGCCGCTACTTATTCAACGGGTTGAAACACGTGACCGGACTTTGGCTCCGGCGATACATTGAGCACTTTGCGCACTGCTACACGGTACAACGGCGACGCACCACTGACAATGCCATCACAGTCACGCCGTCGAGCATTCCCGTGCTGATGGGCCATTGATCCGAATTCCAGCAAGATGCCGGGCCGGTCTCGCAACCGGCCCGGCAATTTGACCGGCATCGGCGGTACAAGATCAGCCGACTGCTGGGCTAAACATCCCCGTCGACTGCCATCCGTCCAGTTACCTTGATTATGTCAATTCCATAAAACAGGTGAGGCGAAGCGCTCACAATCGCTTGCGGTGTCGGCTTCAATGCTCCTGGCTCCCACCAATTTTTGTGCTGTTCAAGAATTGACCACGCATGAATGCGCTCGTGGTGCCATTGGTCGGTGTCGGGAAACTCCTGATACTTCCCGTAAATGACGGCGCTTCTCCAGCCGCGGCCATCCGAGATCTCGTCGATCTCCACGCAAACGTGAGGGTTCTCGCGCATCCAGTCGATCTTTTGTCCCGGCATGGAGAAGCTATAAAGGCAATTGCCGTCGAGGGCATAATGAATCGGGACGATATACGGCCGGTTGCCTCTGACGCAGGCTAGTCGTCCCAGGCGGCTGGCGGAAATCAGGACGATGCATTCCGGACGCGTCATTTCCTTGACCATCATCGCATTTGGCTCCCTTTTTCGGCGCTAGGCTTGACTCGGCACCAGGTTTCACAATGAAAATAATAACAGAAAAAACGTCACTTCATTTTGACGCGGCGCAACGATCTCCGGAGCCAATCTCCTGAAAGTGACAAACCTTCGGGCTCATTTAGGAGCCTAACAGGCACTGCATATTTTCCGTCATGTATCTCCCCTGGTCGCGGGACACCCTGCAACTGGCGCCGATTTCGCCCGGAGAATGGGGCGGGCTGCTTCTGGCGGCTTCGTCCGTGCTGGTCGTGATGGAACTCGACAAATGGCGCCGGCGCCGGAAGAAAGTTTCGGCCAAAACGCGCGGATGACGAAACTGCCTTCGCGCGGGAGATCAATTCGCTTGTCGGCATGGCCAGGAGGACCGCGTGCGGGAAATAACGGGACTTCCGATAAGCGCCCTTGCGGATTATAGTCAAAAACAGTCCGACCTTTCGGCCTCCGGGAGCTGACACTTCCGAACAAGGGAGCCAAATGACCCCTCTTCCGATCCTCGAAAACGTCGATGAAGCTGTCAGGTCCTCTGCCGACAGTTTACACGGCCCGTCACCGGGTGAGGATCCGGGCGTCCAGCGTATTCTTGAGGCGCTTCCCGAGCCGATCTACACGACGGATGCCAGCGGCCGGATCACGTTTTACAACAGTGCTGCAGCTGCGATGTGGGGCGTCCGACCCGAACTCGGCAAGGCCGAATTCTGCGGCTCCTGGAAGCTCTACTGGCCCGACGGCAGGCCGTTGCCGCACGACGAATGTCCGATGGCGATAGCGTTGAAGGAAAAACGCGCCAATCGCGGTTTGGAAGCGGTGGCAGAGCGCCCCGATGGCACCCGTATTCCCTTCCTTGCTTTCCCGACGCCGCTGTTCGACGAAGCGGGCGATCTTATCGGCGCCGTCAACATGCTCGTTGATCTTACCGACCTGGCAATCGCCGACGAGGCGGCGCAGCGGTTCGCCGCGATCGTCGAATCCTCGGACGATGCGATCCTTGCCAAAGACCTGAATGGCACCATCATCAGCTGGAATCCCGGTGCTGAACGCCTGTTCGGCTACACCGCCGCGGAAGCCGTCGGCAAGCCTGTCGCCATGCTGATCCCGCTCGACCGTCACAATGAGGAGCCGGAGATCCTCAGCCGTATTCGCCGCGGCGAACGCATCGATCACTACGAAACCATCCGGCGACGCAAGGATGGAAGCCTGATTGAAATATCGCTTTGTGTTTCTCCGATCAGAAACCGCGACGGCAGGGTTATTGGCGCCTCGAAGATCGCCCGCGATATTACGGAGCGCAAGCGTGCCGAGGAGCAGCAACATCTTCTCATCCGGGAAATGGATCACCGGATCAAGAATCTGTTCACGGTCGCAAGCAGCGTCGTCTCCCTCAGTGCTCGGTCGGCAGACACGCCAGCCGAACTGGCCTCGGCGGTGCGAGACCGCCTGAACGCACTGGCGCGGGCACATGCGTTGACCATCCCCAGGACCTCTGACGTGAGCGGTAAAACCGAGCGGGCAACGACGACGCTTCACAGTTTGATCGGGACGATCGTGGCGCCCTATGACGGCGATTTGGCCGGCCACCGGCCGCGGGCCAGCGTGGTCGGCGCGGATATTCAGATCGGCGGCTCGGCAGTGACCAGCTTCGCCTTGCTGCTGCACGAGTTCGCCACCAATGCGGCCAAATACGGAGCCTTGTCCGTTCCTGACGGTGCGATTGACATTTCCTGCCATGAGGACGGGGAGCGGTTCATCCTGACGTGGACCGAACACGGCGGGCCGCCAGTCGAGCGCAGGGGCGATGGCGAAGGATTCGGCACGCTTCTCGGCAAGGCGACAGTCCGAAACCAGTTGGGTGGGGAAATCGTCCGTGATTGGAAACCCGAGGGTCTGTCGATCCGCCTTTCCGTGGCGCGGGAGCGGCTCTGCGCATAGTGCCGGCTTGAGTGGGCTTAGGTTTTCGCAAGCGATTTATCGTCGCCTTTCTCAGCTCAGGCCGGAGAATGAAAGAACGGCGATCACAATAACGACCAGTGCTGCGACCTCAGGCTGTCCGCTTTGGACCGACCTCGGCTGTCTTCATCAGCCGCCAATTGCGCTATTTCCCCAATTGGTTCGAACGCCATGTCGGGCGGGGTCGTGTAACCTCGCGTCCCTGTAGGCACGTAGCCGATGTCGAGAGCTTCACGCTTCGGATTCGCCACAACGACCCCCTATATTCCCTCCACAACTCAAAAAAGATTGAACTTGTTCCACGGGATTCGTTCCCCCGCAGGGACTGTTGCAAAACGTGATGACTGCTCGATGGGCGTGGATTTTTTGCATCAGGCATTTCAACGAGCGATTTCAGGTCGCTGTCATCAATCCAGTTGGCCACGGATAAACTGGTAGTCCTCTCGACCCGGAAATCAGCCCTCATTCGGGGCATCGTCCACCTTCGTCCAGATCAGGGACCATTCGTCGTCACCGCCCTCATTGTAGGTATAATGACCATGATCTGAAATTTCGGCGCCCATCGTGACGAATTCGGGCGGCGCGAAGCCCGGCAGGTCGATGATGCGCAGCACGTCGTAGATTCCCGCCAGCGTCGTCACATTCTTGATGTCCTGTCGACCACGGGCCTTGATTGTCCATGCGTAGTGGGTCATTGCACCCCTCCTACCGCGGCACGGAATCGGCGGCTGGCCAGTCATTCGTGGGGTCAGGGTCCGTCTCGCTGATGGCGTCTGCCGGGTCCGGATCTTCGGCATAGGCGACCCTAAGATGCTTTAACACCTCTTCCATCGCGTTGATCGCCTCGATCGTCCCCCAGCCCTTGGTATTCGCGTCAGCAAGGATAGTCTGCATGGCGCGTTCAACTGCCTCCTGGCAGGCAAGTTGGCGATCTGCGTGGCTAACTGGATGTTTTGCTGTGTCTACTGACATCGCGCCCTCCATCGGCAAGAACATCATGAATTGCCAATTTGTTCCTGAAGACAGGGCGGACCCGCTTCGCGGCTCGTTCCTCCAGTTCGACCATCCGTCCATTCCTTAGCGTGCCAAGAGCTCCGCAGCGCCATTCGGTGATCCCCGGCTGGACGATGATGACATCTTCATCTGAATGCTCCTTGCAGCCACATGAGAGAGACACTGGTGGCGTTGACTTCCCGATACTTGAACTTCTGCATCGATCTCGCGTTGTTCTAGCGGAAAGGGAAGCGGAGCATGGTGAGCAAAAACCATACCGGCCACAAGCCGCAGCAAGCAGGTGTGGCGGCGTCGTTGCCTTATGACCGGCGGACTGTCGAGCGTTTCATGGAGGCGTTCCCACGGGCGCGCTGGAATGACGAGCAAAAGGCGTGGTTTGTTCCCGGAAAGACGGCCGCACGGAGAATCGACCGCTGGCTCGCACAGGAGGCAGCCGATCAGGATGCATACGGGGACCAGAAGGGACGCGATGCCTTCGAGTTCGACCCAATACGAAGTCCTTACCTCGAGCCAGTGGATGCTGACCTGCGGGTCCGGACGCCGTATTCCCGCACGGTCGTCGAGGAGCTAAGGGCTATTGCCTGGGCGCATTGGGACGAGGATCTGCGCGTCTGGCACGTGCCGTACCGGTCCTACGAGGAGCTGCGGCGCCGGTGGCATACGATTGAACAGGCCGCGCAGCGGAACGAGCCGGAGGCGAGAAAGCGTCGCCACCAAGAACGCCGAAATACCGACGCGGGCAGGGTGGCCAGGATGCAGTCGGCGGAGAGGCGTCGCCGTCGCTATCCGGTGCCACCGGAGGAACGGCCGCCCCTCGGAGTCCCGGTATCGACGCCTGCATACGGCATCGTCGTATTCACCGATATCACCGGAGAGTTGGCCGAGACCAAAGCCCTGAGCGCCTTCTACCCCCACATTGATGACCGGGATATGGTCTGGGCATCATGGCGAAACCCCAATCTCGATGAACTCGTCGCGACATGGCCGGCACGCACCGATCCTGGATCCGACCAACGCCGCCGAGGCTGGTGGCAGCCGACGATTGGTGAACTGCGGCCAGCGCGGCGCGCTGCCCGAAGGAAGCGGGTGCGTGGTTCCGTGGGCCTGGACGACGGCGAGAGGGGAACGCAGCCGTCAGGGTCCGTGCGCTGACGGTGGAGCCAACCGCTCGTTGGGCAACAGGGAATATTTCGCGATGCCCTTGCGTCTTACTACACTCACTCGGCAACCTTCTGCTTGAGGAACGACGATCATGAATTCTCTGAGAACTCCGCTCCTTACGGGTCTTCCAACCATCGTTCTGTTTGCAGCGGTCGCGGCCGGTTGTGTCGGCCCCTCTGCACAGAGAACGGCAACGACAGCGACGAACGGCGGCTACGGCTCCGATCCGGTGCTGCCCAAACCGAAACCGACATTGATCCCGACGATCAACATTGCCGAAGCTACGGGATGGCCGGGTGGCGCGAGGCCGAAACCGGCGAAGGGCCTGAAGGTGAGAGCCTTTGCCGGCGGCCTCGACCACCCGCGCTGGATGCATCTGTTGCCGAACGGCGACGTGCTCGTCGCCGAGACGAATGCCCCCGCCAAGAAGGACAGCGGCTTCAGCCTGCGCAAGGTCTTCATGGCCCAGGCCATGAAGCGGGCGGGTGCTGCGACGAAGAGCGCCAACCGTATCACGCTCCTGCGGGACACGGACGGCGATGGTGTCGCCGACCTGCGCACCCCCTTCATCGAGAAACTCAACTCGCCGTTCGGCATGGCGCTCTTCCAGGGAAAGCTCTATGTCGCCAACACTGATGCGATCGTCGCCTATCCCTATTCCTCCGGTCAAACCCGGATATCGGCACCGCCGCAGAAGATCGTCGACCTGCCGGCCGGGGCCATCAATCATCACTGGACCAAGGACCTGATCGCCGGTCGCGAAAGCCGCAAGCTCTACGTCACCGTCGGGTCCAACAGCAATGTCGGCGAAAATGGCATGGCGGCAGAAAGAGACCGCGCCGCAGTGCTGGAACTCGATCTTACCAGCCGCCGGACACGGGTTTTTGCTTCCGGCTTGCGAAACCCCAATGGGCTCGCCTGGAACCCGCAAAGCGGCAGGCTCTGGGTGGCCGTCAATGAGCGCGACGAGATCGGTGACGACCTCGTCCCGGATTATATGACGTCGCTGCGCGACGGCGGCTTCTACGGTTGGCCTTACAGCTATTTCGGCCAGAATGTCGATGTTCGCGCCAAGCCGCCCCGGCCGGACCTCGTGGCCAACGCCATCAAGCCCGACTATGCCCTTGGCGCGCACACCGCTTCGCTGGGGCTAACCTTCGATCAGGACTCTTCGTTTCGGCCGCCATACCGCGGCGGTGCCTTTGTTGGCCAGCACGGCTCATGGAACCGAAGCGTGCACAGCGGCTACAAGGTGATCTTCGTGCCATTCCGCGACGGCAAGCCGGCAGGCCGGCCGAAAGACATCCTCACCGGCTTCATTGGCGCCGGCGACAAGGCCATGGGCCGCCCGGTCGGCGTCACGTTCGACAACACGGGCGCCCTGCTGGTCGCCGACGACGTTGGCAATGTTATCTGGCGGGTGACGCCGGCCCAGCGCGGCAAATGAGCCACCCTTTGGGCGCAGCGACGGAGGCTTGGGGTCGAATGCGGCACGGGGAACGGTGTCGAGCCGGATGGGGCGGTGAATTTCGAGAACCTCGACGCCGGCAGAGCGCGAAGCCATGTTTGCCTTCGCGCAGTCGTTGCAAGAGGACGTTCATCGGGCTGGACTTGATGACCAAGGGGCTCCGGCGAGATCTCCCGATCGGTGGGGTCGCGTTGTTCTTCGTGAGCCATGCGCATCAGGAATGGGCGGTTTTCTAGCCTCCACGCGACAGTCTGCCAAGCCGCATCAGCCGTCGGCGTCCACGGCGCGTTCGTCGTAGTTGAGGTCCCATTCCTTGTCGACCGGCTTCTGGCCGGGAGGCGTTTTGTGGGCCGTGGCATCGTCGGATCCCGTAATGACACGCGGTTTGGCACTGGTGACGCCATTGTTGTCGCTGTGCTTCATCGGCTTTGCGAACTGCCCCTTCGCATCCTCGTGGATTTTCTCGACAGGAGTTTGAGTTTTGTCGGCCATCATTTGTCACCCTTGGTCCTGCTCCAGTCCTTCAGCTTATTGCGATCCGGATCGTTGAGATTTTCGCCGGCCGCATCGCGGTCGTTCTCGGGATTGTCTACCGCGGGCAGATATCCGCGAGGCCTTGTTTCTTCAGGCCCTTCCCAGCGTGGCGACTGATCGGTCGTTCCTGCCGGGCCTTGTTTGGGCGTTTCCCGTTCCATGTCTGCTCTCCTTCTCCATGATAACTTCGGAAGGACGAAGATGTTCCAGGATCCTCGCAGCCTGACATCTTGACGACCCCGACAACCGCAACACCGTTCGGCCAACCCCGAAAGCCAGTTTGGGCAAGGATGGCCGCGATTAACCGCTCCTCTCTTTGTCACGTCGCCGAATTTCCTGCTGCCATTGGGTCGTTTCGCGAAGTTGCGCGTTTATCACCGCATAGACCTCATCATTCAGGAGACCATGATGACCAAGGCTTACGATCTGTCCGACTTTTCCGAAGAGGAGCTGACCTCCCTTATCGATGAGGCAACGAGCCGCCTGCGACATATCAGACGCCAGAGCCGTGATCCGGAGCGTTCAACAAGCGTGGATGGTTCGAAGGGGCAGGATGTGGCCGATCCTGAGCACGGCGTCATCCCCACGCCCACACCACACGAAGTCAAGGACGAAGGTTCGGCACGCGGCGTTCCGGACCCGTTGCGGAGAGTATCCCCGACCCCAAAAACAAGCACCTAATTTGTCACCGCGCGTTCGCCAGGCAGAAGGACGCCGGATCAGCCACGCATGGCATTCGTCTTACGCGGAACATTGTGATCCTTCGATCGTTTGGCCGAGCATCAGGAGACCCGAAATGGAAAGCGATTGGATCAAATGGCTGCGCGAGCGAGCCTATGAATTCTGGGAAGAGGAAGGCCGGCCCGACGGGCGACACGAAGACCATTGGCGCCGCGCTGAGGCTGAACTCTCCGAGCGAATGCATCTTCTTCAGGACGCCAAACAAGTGGCGAAACAGGCTCACGAGGGCCAGACCGACAAACTGGGGTCTGCCTACATCCGACACTGCGAGCGCGTCGCTGCCGCGGTCTCAACCAATGATGAGAAAATTGTCGCCTATCTCCACGACGTGGCGGAAAAGGGACCGGGGTGGACGCTTGATCGTCTCGAGAAAAACGGCTTTCCCACGGCGATCATTGAAGCAGTCGATGCGCTCACCCGCCGGACAAACGAGGATGATCTGGAATTTGTCAAGCGAGCATGGTCGAACCAATTGGCACGGCCGGTCAAGGAAGCCGATTTGCGCGACAATCTCCACCAGGCGGAGCAGGCCGGTTTGGAAACCGCAAAGTATCTGCAGGGACTGGAGGCATTCTGTGAACTCCAATCGAAAGTCGATTGAGTTTTCGACGCTTCTGCGCGACTTGAGAATCGCGCAGGCAGCGCCGGCTACGGCAGAAGTGTGAACCGTCCGGATGCCCAAGTCTTGCCGTCTCTGCCCGGGAAAGGCCCCTCGGATTCTGTCCGACATCCGAAAAGCGTGGCGGGCGCGTTGCCTATGCTGTGATGAGCTTCGGCGGCTTCCTGGGAATCGGCGATGACTACTTTCCCCTGCCGTGGGACGTGCTCGACTACAATACGGATCTGAATGGCTTCCAGGTAAACATCACCAAGGAGCAGCTCGAGGGCGCTCCAAGGTATTCGCCAGACCAGGACTTTGACTGGAGTGCCGAGAGCGGCCGACGCGTCTACGATTACTATGGAATTCCACCCTATTGGGTGTGATTACGCAAAGCCGCAAGCAGCGCGCTGACTGATGGCGGCTGGTTTTTGTTGGCGATAAATCGAACCAATCCGGTTCTCAAAGGTTTCTTCCATACCGTAATAACCGGAGGAAACCGATATGGATTGGAACCGCGTTGAAGGTAACTGGAAGCAGTTCAAAGGTAAGGTCAAGGAACAGTGGGGCAAGTTGACCGACGATGACCTTGATCGGATCGCCGGCAAGCGCGATCAGCTGGAAGGCACGATCCAGGAGCGCTACGGCCTCGAAAAGGATCGTGTGAAGGCTGACATCGACGCCTGGTGCAATCGCCAGACCTGGAACTGATCGTTCATCACGAAACCCCGCTCCTGGCGGGGTTTCTCGTCTCCGAACTGATAGTCGACGAGGAGAATTTAGTGTGAGCACGCCCGTAAATCCTGGCCCGGATGATCCGGGACTACTTCCGCCGGTCCCGCCGATCCGCTACGGCGCAACGAGAAGCGCGGGCGCTCGGCTTTGCTACCTCGAGCCACCTACACCACGTGCCGGGACACGATCCAGCCAATCTCCGAGTGGCCACTAGGGCGATACCGCGGCGAACAGAGGAAAAGAGCGTTGACGTGAAAGCGGCCGTCCATTTCCAACCCAGCAAGGTTTATTGGAACATTGGGCGCACGTGATGAGTTTCCCGAGAAGTTCAATCGCGCAAGGAACGAGGTGACCTGTGTTGACCTTTGAAGATGCCCTCATCGTATCCAGCGAGCGCGTAGAAGATTGCCGCGAGGAACTTGTGATCTACATCAACGATCTCTTTGAAACATTCGAACGATTCGGTTTTTCTCGCGCGGAAATCCTCGTTGCTCTTGCTGATCTGACCGGTCAGGAGTTCGCCACGCTTTCAGGCAAGCGAGTGATCCACTAACGGCCGAGGCTCCCCCGCTTGCCTGGTGTCTCTGGACGCAAGGCCCGGTGCGCAGTTACCTCATGAATGAGTATGTCTGAGATTGCCTTTCTTCTAAATTACCGACGGCTTGCGCACTTCCAGAGCCAAACGCCTTTCGCACGATACCGAACATCGAGGCACCAGTCAGCCAGGAGGCGCGATGATTGCCACAGCGGCAATGCTTGCAGCCAACGTGGTCCGGCGCGTAATATAGAACCCGGGTCAAAGAGTGAATTCGCGCGTCAGTATGCTTTGATCCAAAGGAATTCCATGGCGACCGATTCTCGAAACTTCCCCATCGTCGGTATCGGCGCCTCCGCCGGCGGCATTCCCGCCATGGAAGGCTTCTTCAAGGGTCTCCCGGACAACTGCGGCATGGCGTTCGCCGTCGTCACGCACCTCAGCCCTGAGCGCGAAAGTCTGCTGCATGAGGTGATCGGTCGATATACCGACATGGTTGTCAAGGTCGTGGAAGACGACATGCCCGTTGAGCAGAGCACCGTTTATGTCATGCCGCAAAACGCCATTCTGACCATCGATGATGCCCGGCTGCGCATTCACCGGCCCGATGCCAAAAATCGGGAACGAAAGCCAATCGACATCTTCTTCAGCACCTTGGCCAAGGACCAGGGTGAACGTTCGGTAGGGATCGTCCTCTCCGGCGGCGACTCCGATGGTACGCTGGGCTTGAAGGCCATCAAGGAAAACGGCGGCCTGACGATGGCGCAACTCCCGGATGGATCAGGCCCTCGCAATCCCGATATGCCGCAGAGCGCGATCGCCAGCGGCGTTGTGGACCTCGCCATTCCGGCTGAAGAAATGGGGCAGAAGCTGATCGCCTTAGCACGCGGATTCGATTTGAATGGTGATCCGGGCGAGAGCGCGTGGAAGGCAGAAGAAAAAAAGCTCGATGCTGCGCGCGAGGCAATCTACGCCGTGCTGCGCGGTCAGTCGGGCCATGATTTTTCCGGGTATAAGACCAAGACGTTTTTCCGCCGCGTGAGACGGCGCATGCAGCTCGCCCAAATCACATCGGCCGAGACTTACATCGGACGGCTGAGGACGGATCCCGGCGAGGCGCAAAGCCTGTTTCGCGACCTCCTGATCAACGTCACGACTTTCTTCCGCGACGCCGACGCGTTCAAGGCGCTGGGTGAAATCGTCATACCTCGCCTGTTCGAAGGGCGCACCACCTCCGATACGGTGCGTGTCTGGGTGCCGGGCTGCGCGACCGGCGAGGAAGTCTATTCGATCGGCATTCTTCTACGTGAGTACATGGACACCCTCACTGAGATTCCGCGGGTGCACATTTTCGCGACCGACATCGACGAGCCTGCCATCGCGGTGGCACGCGCAGGGCGTTATCCCGAAGCGTTGCTTGAGGGGGTTTCCGCTGAGCGTCGGCGACGCTTCTTTGACATCGACGGCGCGAGCTATGTTCTAAGCAAGGAGGTCAGGAAACTTTGTATCTTCTCGCCCCACAGCGTGATCCGCGATCCACCCTTCTCGCGGATGGACCTGGTCTCGTGCCGAAACCTGCTCATCTATTTCGGCCGTGACGTGCAGGAGCGTGTCATCCCAGCCTTCCACTACGCCTTGAAACCAGGCGGCTACCTCTTCCTCGGCTCCTCGGAAAGCATCAGCCAGCACGGCAACCTGTTCGCCACAGTGGATAAGAAACACCGTCTGTTCCAGGCGCGCGAGCACGCCGCAAACGCACCGCGCCTGCCGCCGATGCTTGCCAGCAGCCTGTCGACCGGCGGCAATGCTCGCTCCGGCGAACGGAGCCCGGCGGCGCGCTTTCCGCTGCGCCAGACGGTGGAAGCCCACGTGCTCGAGCGGTACTCACCCGCACATGTCGTGGTCAACGCCGAAGGTGATGTGGTGTACTACTCGGCGAAAACCGGTAAATATCTCGAGGCGGCTCAAGGGGCGCCGACGCGTCAGTTGGTGACGCTCGCGCGCCGCGGCCTGCGCCTCGACTTGCGATCGGGGCTGCGCGAAGCAATTGAGACGCGTGCCACCATTGTGCGCGACAACATCGCCATCGATGAGGCCGAAGACCGTGTCCAATTCGTGACGCTCACCATCGAGCCACTTGCTGATCACGGTCACGGCGAAGCGCTGTTCCTGGTGCTTTTCGCGCCGGTGGGCGAGGCTCAAAATCGGACGGAAATAGAGCACGAGGTGCGAAGCGCCCGCGGCACGGCGGACCTCGAGCGCGAGGTGCGCGATACGCGCGAGCGCCTGCAGTCGACGATCGAAGAATATGAGACCGCGTTGGAAGAGCTGAAATCCTCCAACGAGGAACTGGTGTCGGTCAATGAGGAATCGCAGTCGACCAATGAGGAACTCGAAGCCTCGCGGGAAGAGATGCAGTCGCTCAACGAAGAGCTCAATACGATCAATGCTGAGCTCGGCGGCAAGCTGGAAGAGCTCGACCGGGCGAATAGTGATCTGAAGAACCTTTTCGAAGCCACGCAGATCGCCACGGTCTTCCTCGATCGCAATCTGGTCATCCGCAACTTCACGCCCGCTGCCTCGACGTTCTTCAACCTGCGCCCCGCTGATGTTGGCCGCCCGCTGACCGATCTCGCCACGCAGCTCGATTATCCCGGCTTGAGGATGGATATTGCCGAAGTATTCAGGACGGGAAACACGATTGAGCATAGGCTTGCCCCTGACGTCGAGGGCGCTCACTATCTCGTGAGACTGATCCCCTATCGCGACGGTGACAGTCGGATCGAAGGCGTGGTGGCGACCTTCATCGACATCACTCGACTGGCCGAGTCCGAGGAACGCCAACGTCTGCTGATCTCGGAATTGAACCACCGCGTGAAGAATATGTTGTCAGTCGTGATCAGCATCGCCAACCATACACTAAAGAACGCATCCTCACCCCAGGCGTTCAGTGAGGCGCTGGTCGGGCGGCTGCATTCAATGGCGCGCGCCCACGGCCTGCTATCGCGCGAGAACTGGGCCGAGGCGGCGGTCGATGAACTCATCCGACAGGAGATAGAGCCTTACGGCCTTGGTCGATTTGAGATAGGCGGACCGGCGTTGCGGCTGAAACCGCAGCAGGGACTGTCCCTCGGGATGGTGATCCACGAACTGGCGACCAACGCCGCCAAATACGGTGCACTGTCCGTGCCCGAAGGCAGGGTGGCCTTGGAGTGGACGAGCAACGGGAAGACGATGGCTCTCAAATGGCGGGAGCGCGATGGACCTCAGATCGATGAGCCGGAGCGGACCGGTTTCGGCTTCGCACTGCTAAAGGGCGAGATAGGTTACCGGCTCGGCGGCACGGTGGGAACTTTTTTCAATGCAGAGGGTTTGGAGGTGCAATTCTCCTTTCCGCTGCAATGAGGCAGGGTTTATGGCTGAGCAGCCACGCGTGCTGATCGTCGAGGACGAGTGGCTGGTCGCCGAGGACTATTCCTCGACGTTGCGAGCGGCAGGTTATGCGATTGTCGGTCCCACGCCCTCGGTCGAAGGTGCACTGGCGCTGATCGCTGACACCAACACTGAGCTGCGGGCGGCGCTGCTCGACATAAACCTGAACGGAGAAACGTCCTATCCGATTGCAACGCGACTCGCTGAACGCTATGTACCTTTTGCATTTATGACCGGCTACGCGACAAGTGACTTGCCGCCCTCGTTTTCCGGTCGGATGGTCGTCAGCAAGCCCATATCCGAAACGGCACTCCTGGCGACGGTTGGCAAGCTGCTGGCGGTGCGAAGATGAAAGGCATCGTTTGGCGATCACGCCATGGCGGTATTCTGATTGGCGCTTGATCTGCACAAAATACTCGTGCGGGAAGCGGTTTTTTCAATATGCCGACGGGCAGTTGCACATTGTCTGCTTCTGTCATCTCGCAACCGGTAACTCCAGGTTGTCAATCCTATTTGGTTCTTCCTCGGTCCTGCACGTGATCTTCCGCTGCAATTAAACTGTGGTCTCATCGCTTTCCTTCTGTGCCCGGCCCGCTGCTCTGCGAACAGCGGGCCCAAAAGTTTACGTTCTGAAATGCCGCATGCGAGACAGGAGCGGCACATTCGCAACATCGAAAATACCGGATTGTTCCGGTGCACAGATCACACTCGATGAAAGACGAACTTTCGTCGTTACCAGACGGGAAAGCGAGTCCGGTTTTTCCGAAGGTGAGCTGAGCTTCCCAACCGATCAAGTAACGAGCCGGCTGCCTGATGCCGGGCGCGCGAGCCGTGATCGCGAGCACAACGGGCGCGGATGGTCTGAAAGGACCGCGTTTTATACGGCGCTGGTCAGGGTCAAAGCGGGCTTCGACCACGTGCGTGGTGGAACCATACCTCGCCGACGCAGTTGATGGCGCGGGAGGAAGCCATGATCGCGCCTTTTGATTCAGCTGTGCCTTGTGACATCACCGAAAAATCTCACGGACGCGGAGCGCGGCGGATTGCAGTTTTCAAACAGCTCGGCCCCGGTCTGGTCACCGGGGCCGCAGATGACGATCCGAGCGGTATCGCGACCTATGCCCAAGCCGGGGCCCATTTCGGGTACAACATGTTATGGACGATGCTTCTGACATATCCTTTGATGTCAGCGATACAACTGGTGAGCGCCAGGATCGGACGGGTGACCGGATGTGGGCTTGCAAGTAACATGGTCGCGATCTGGCCAAAGCCTCTGGTGCTTGGTCTCGTGTTCCTTCTGTTCGCCGCTAACACCATTAATATCGGAGCCAACCTGGCCGCCATGGGAGCCTCGGCCGAGCTCGCTACCGGCATGCCCGCTCCGCCTGCCACGGTGTTCTTCGCCGGTTTCTCGCTGACGCTTCAGATGTTGCTTCCCTACGAGCGCTATGCCCGTTACCTCAAATGGCTGACACTGGTGCTGCTGTCATATGTGGCAGTCCTCTTCGTCGTTCGTGTCGACTGGGCGGCGGCGGCAAAAGGGCTCGTGCTGCCCTCGTTTCCCCTGACCGGCGATAGCTTTACGGTGATCGTCGCGATCCTTGGTACGACAATCAGCCCCTACCTGTTCTTCTGGCAGTCAAGCCAGGAGGTTGAGGAGATCGATAGGAAGGACAGCACAGAGCCGCTCAAGTGGGCGCCGGCTCAAGCGCCTGAGGCACTCAGTCGGATCCGCCTGGACACGTTCGGTGGAATGGCGGTCTCGAACATTGTGGCCATCGCGATCATGATAAGCACTGCGGCCACGCTTCACGCCGCAGGCAAGACGGAAATCGGCACAGCGGCCGATGTTGCCGAGGCACTGAGACCCCTAGCTGGAGAGTTCGCTTTCGTAATTTTCAGCCTCGGCATCATCGGAACGGGGCTGCTGTCGATCCCGGTACTTGCGGGATCCGCAGCCTACGCGTTCGGGGAGAGCCAGGGTTGGAAATGTGGACTGGACAACAAACCCTGGGAGGCGGTTGGCTTCTACAGCGTAATCACCGCTGCCACGCTGATCGGGCTCGGAATTGAATTCGCATCGATCGACCCCATTAAGGCCCTGTTCTGGAGCGCCGTGATCAATGGCTTCGTCGCCGTACCCACCATGGGGGCGATGATGGTGGTTGTCAGCCGACGGGATCGCATGAAGCAATTCACGGCATCGCCGGCTATGTTGTTCCTGGGATGGGGAGCAACCGCTTTGATGACATCCGCCGCTGTCGCCATGTTGGTCCTGTAGCCAACCGGCCATTCCGCGATCTGAGGTTTTGAGCAAAGGAGGACTCGAAATGACATTGCCCGTTGACCCAGTACCAGGTCCCGGCACGACTGGACCTATTCCAGGTGGTCCGCCGATCGGCCAGCCCGACCCGCCGATCAAAGAGCCGGATCCCGATCGTTTGCCGGATGAAGAGCCAATCCCCAACCCTGATGTCCCCAACCCTGACGAAACCACTGATCCGCCCCAGCACGTCGCACCTTTTCATGCCATGCGGGATGTCACGTGATCATCGATAGGGAATGGCGGGGATAGCCGCGAGGCACGCGAAGCAGAGAACTTTTGGTTCGGAGACAGCGCCATGGAGTGGCGTCATATCTGTGTTGATATGCAACGGATGTTTGCCGAGGACACGCCATGGCACGTTCCCTGGATGCAAACCGTGCTGCCTCAGGTGACGGAGCTTTCGCAACGGCATGCCATGCACACGATATTTACCCGGTTTGTCCCGCCTGAAAATCCGGATCTCATGCCCGGAACGTGGCGCGCCTATTATGGCAAATGGTGGATGATGACCGGCGAGCATCTCCCGCAGGAGATGGTGGATGTCGTGCCGGCCTTGAAGAAACTCATTCCGCCGGCCAGATGCTTCGACAAACGCGTTTATTCCCCATGGCTCGATGGACGCCTGCACAATGTTCTCTCAGGCGAGCACGTCTCGACCCTCGTCATCAGCGGTGGCGAAACTGATGTCTGCGTGCTGGCAACTGTGATGGGTGCGATCGATCTCGGCTATCGGACGATCATTCTGAAAGACGCTGTCTGCAGCGGTGCCGACGAGACCCATGACGCTTCTTTGGAATTGCTAGGAAACAGGTTCTCGGTTCAATTGGAACTCATGGAGACGGAGGAGTTTCTCTCGGGCGCGGGGTGGCAGTGAAGGCATCCATGAATCGCTGTGATCTCGGGAACCAAAACGGAACTGGGCGCGGCAACCCTCGGTCAAGCTGAGCAAGTCGATACCGGTTAAATGACGTCGGTGGCGTTTGGAGGTGGTGCGGTCCGCGCTGTCGGTGAGACCGTAAGACCTGGCAAACAGGCCCTGCGCATTTGGGTAGGGAGTACGAACATGCGGTTCTTGCGTGACAACGGATTGACGATAGTGCTGGGCGTGGCGACCTTGACGATGATTGGCGGGATGCTTCTGACCGGCTGGCAGGTTTACAATCAGGAACTTGCCGATCACGGCTCCTCCAGCCTCGGACTCTCGGAGTACGCGACGTCAGGGCATTTCCTGTCCGCGGTGTTCGAGAACTGGGAGAGCGAATTCCTGCAGATGTCGGCCTATGTGGTCCTAACCGCATTTCTTTTTCAGCGCGGATCGGCGGAATCCAAGGATCCGGACGAAGTATTGCCGCAGGACGAAGACCCGGCAATATGTGCCGCTGAACCCGATATGCCCTGGCCCGTGAAGGCGGGAGGCATCGTGAGTAGCATCTATGCCTATTCTCTCGGCCTCGCCCTGATGGCCCTGTTTTTGGCGAGTTTCCTTCTTCATCTGCGTTACAGTGCCGATGCCGCTGACGCCCAGGCGCGGTTGCACGGACAAATGCCGATGACGATCACCGAGCACCTGGTCAGTACGCAATTCTGGTTTGAATCCTTTCAGAACTGGCAGTCGGAATTTCTCTCGACCGGCGTCCTCGTCGTCTTGTCGATTTTCCTCCGGTTTCGCGGATCGCCGGAATCAAAGCCGGTTGCTGCGCCCCATCGCGAGACCGGTTCCTGACACCGAGCATCCTCATTGTGACGGTCGAGCGGGATCAGCATGGCGACAGGCTTGCCGACGGCTTCCGCGGCGGTGTAGCCGGAGATCCTGAGCCGTATTCGCCGCGGCGAACGCATCGATCACTACGAAACCATCCGGCGACGCAAGGATGGAAGCCTGATTGAAATATCGCTTTGTGTTTCTCCGGTCAGAAACCGCGACGGCAGGGTTATTGGCGCCCCGAAGATCGCCCGCGACATTACAGCGGCTGCGGAAGGCGACACCGTTCCATCAGTTCAAGGGAATGCTCACTGCTGCTGGACTTCCATAATTCTGTTGCGCGTAGGTCGTATTGTTCGCCGACGTACTTGCGCATCCCGACAATGCGAGAATTGAAACGGCTGCGACGGCTATTAGCGACCTGGATGTCATGGTTCATTCCTCCTTCGATGTGGTCGATGACATAAAGGCCGTGTTTCGAAAGGCCAGGCCTCTGAGGTGTGGAGAAACGTTTAGGGTAAGGTCCTGCTTGTTACCAGGGCCAAGCATGTCGGTGTCTTGTTGAGCGACAAGGAGTGAGCCCGCGCAGCACCCCAGTGACCTCCCGGTACTTGTGGTTTGCCGGTACCAATACCTTCAGAATGCTCGGCGGCCTGGTTTCGAGGGAATGACATCAGTTTTCCGCCGTCGGTTCTCTAGCCAAGGCCAAAGAACGAAAGAATGGCAATCACGATTACAACCAGTCCAACAAGGTAGATGATGTTGTTCATAACGGTGCCCTTTCATGTTGGCCTGTCGGAACGCACAAGGCGAAACATGGTTCCCATGTCCGATCAATGGCCAGTGTTCATCCTGCAGTCGATCGTCGTAATCGGCCTTGTTGGCGCCCTCTTTATTCGAGTTGCTGGCGTCCTTCGGCCAGCGAACCACGCTATCGGGCAAGGTCCTGGCTCGAAGTACCCAAAACGCATGTCATACCTCACTGCAAAGGCTACGAGGTGCCGGCCGAACACGGCCTCGACCGCCATTGGCGCAACGCCTGTGCTCGAGCGTATAGACGAACACGTGAAGGTGCTGACGCCGATACTGAATACCTGCGCGGAGAAGTGAGCCAAACACGTTGCGCGGCGAGAGGGGAACAGCGCTGCGACCTGGCCCAACAACCCGAATTCCAGATAGAGCATCGATCCTCGATGCTGAGCCGGCAGGCGAAACGTTGCGCAGAGCCAGATGCGTCGACATTCGCGAGCTTCCTGCGGAGCGCGCGATGTGGCGGGGGAGGGGAGTGGCTGAGAGGGAGAGGGGGGAGGGGATTCTGTGACGGATTTGGAGGTTTGGAGAGAGGCTCCGGCCGGCCCGTCATGGAGAAACGACATGGCACAGGCCATTCAGAAGATCACCCTCAGCGCCGCTCGTGATATTCCCTTCAACAGGCTGGTGCTCAGCCAGCAGAACGTCCGCAAGATCAAGGCGGGCGTCTCGGTCGAGGACCTTGCCGAGGACATCGCGCGCCGCGGCTTGCTCTTAAGCCTCAACGTGCGGGCTGAGATTGATGGCGAGGGCAACGAAACCGGCATTTATCGCATTCCGGCAGGCGGTCGGCGCTACCGTGCCCTTGAACTGCTCGTCTCCCAGAAGCGCCTGGCGAAGACGGCAGGGGTCCCTTGCATCGTCAGCAAGGGCGAGACGCTGGAGGCGGAAGCCTCGCTCGCCGAGAACCTCCACCGGGTTCAGCTCCATCCACTTGACCAGTTCCGTGCCTTTCAGACCCTTCGTGAACAGGGACTTGGTGAAGAGGAAATCGCCGCCCGCTTCTTCGTCTCGGTTGCGAATGTAAAACAGCGCCTCAGGCTGGCTTCCGTTTCGCCACGTCTGTTGGACCTCTACGCCAGCGATGAAATGACTCTTGAACAGATCATGGCCTTGTCGATCACCAACGATCACGTTCGCCAGGAGCAGGTCTGGGATACCGTATCGCGGTCGCATGCCAGGGAAGCCTATTACATTCGCCGCCTGCTCACCGAAACGACAATCCGGGCGCGTGATCGCCGCGCTGTCTATGTCGGGGTCGACGCCTACGAGGCTGCGGGAGGTGTCGTCATGCGTGATTTGTTCGAGCAGGATCAGGGCGGCTGGCTCCAGGATCCCGCATTGCTCGAACAGCTGGCGATCGAGAAGCTCCGAACGGACGCCGCGGCTCTGAAGGTGGCCGAAGGCTGGAAATGGGTCGAGGCGGCTTTTGATTTCCCCTATGGCCACATGTCAGGCCTTCGCCGCTTCTACGGCGAGCAGCCGGAAATGACCGAGCAGGAGCTTGCTCGCTTCGACGCCCTCAAGGCCGAGTATGACAGGCTCGATGCCGCATACGCGGAAGCGAAGGATTATTCCGAAGAGACCGAGAAGAGGCTCGAGGAACTCGGGACCGAACTCGATGGGTTGAACGAACGGACGTATGTCTTCAATCCGCAGGATGTCTCTCGTGGCGGTGTCTTTGTCTCGCTCGGCGCGAACGGCGACCTCAAGGTCGAACGCGGCTTTGTCCGGCCAGACGACGAGCCGAAAGCCGAAGCTGATGATGACAACACGAGTGAACTGGCGGTAAGCGCCGCTTCGTCCGTGGGTGGCATTTCCGTGAACGGCAAGGCCGTCTCCTCCGATCAATTCGAGGAAGAAGACGCCGCCGTCCGGCCGCTGCCCGACCGCCTGATCCTCGATCTGACGGCAGCCCGGACGATTGCACTTCGCAATGCGCTTGCGAACGATCCGGTCATGGCGTTCATAGCCGTGCTCCACAGCTTCGTGCTGAAGATCTTCTATCTCTACGGTTCAGACTCGTGCCTGGAACTCACGCTGCAAAGCGCAAAATTCAGTCTGATGCCGGGACTTGCCGACACGCCGTGGGCGAAGGAAATCGATCAGCGCCAGGAGGCCTGGGGGCAGGATCTCCCAAAGGATCAAGACGCACTCTGGGACTACCTGATCCAGCTCGACGAAGTCAGCCGCCAGGTGCTTTTCGCCCATTGCGCCAGCCTGTCGCTGAACGCCACGTTCGAGCCGTGGAACAAGCGCAGCCGCGCTATTGCCCACGCAGACCAGGTTGCCCGCTCGATCGGTTTCGGAATGGTCGAGGCGGGGTGGACGCCGACGGTCGATAACTATCTCGGAAGGGTGACCAAAGTGCGGATTCTGCAAGCTGTTCGCGAGGCGAAGGGCGAACAATCAGCACAATTGATTGACCATCTCAAGAAATCGGACATGGCCCGCGAGGCAGCACGGCTTCTTGAAGGAAGCGGATGGCTCCCTGAGCCGCTACGGTCCGACAACGATGAGGCATCGTCCAATGCGACCGCGACCGCGATCGATCAGGGCAGCGGGAATGCGGAATTCGACGTCGAGGCAGCTGATCTCCCGGCCTTCCTGACCGAGGACGCAGATGTCGGTGACGCCATCGCCGATGCGCAAGACGGTGCTCAGGAAACCCAAGTCGACGCGGCAGAGTAGTCGGTCTCGGTTCCGCTCGGTGTCCACGCAATTGGCGATCTCGGCGCAGGCAACGCCGTGACGGATGAACAGCACCGTGCTGCTCAAGCGTCTGCCTCCTTTCAATCCATGCCCGGCCTTCGCTTAAAGTGGATTAGTCGGGTTTTTTCGTTACTGGAGATTGCAACATGAACAACCTTGTCCAGCATTCCCGGCCCGTTTCTACCGGCTTCAAGGTCGACATCTCGCGCGGCGAGCGCATCGGCCGCGTCTCGTCTGAATGGTTCTCACGCCCGGACGACGAGCGCTACTTGTCGCTTGGCGAGCTCTTTGATGCCGTCAAGTCACGTGCGGACCGCGCTCATGCCCGCACGGTCGAATCCAACGCCGTCAGGGTCGAAGCCAGTCGCGATAGCGTAGAGCGCCTGGCGCTGATCGTTCCCGGTCAATCCCGGCCGATCGCGCCGACCCATTGGAGCTTTGGCCAGCTCTGCAGCCTCGTTGGCGCTCCGTCAACCTATATGCGTCAGCTGCCGGCGCCACTTGCCGGCATTAATCTACAGCATGGATTGCTGAACCATCGCGCCGAACTTGTGAAGACACTCGAAACCGACGACGGGCGCATCGAGCTTCGCGCGGTGACCGGACCGGACTATGGCCGCATCTGGGATCACGAACTTGTTTCAGCCGTCATGAACATCGCCGGCAATGGAACCGGCGACACGATCTGGAAGGTGCCGGGCTTACTCGACTGGGCAACGATGACCCACAATCCCTTCGTGGACATCACCAAGGACACAACCACGCTCTACGCCAGCGATCGCGACGTGTTCCTGTTCCTCGTGGACGACACGCATCCGATCGAGGCCGGTCGGCTGCCGAACGGCGATCCTGATCTCTATTTCCGCGGCTTCTACGCCTGGAACAGCGAGGTGGGTTCGAAGACGCTCGGGATTGCATCGTTTTACCTCCGGGCCGTGTGCGCCAACAGGAATCTGTGGGGCACGGAGAATTTCGAGGAGATCAACATCCGTCACTCCAAATTCGCAGCGCACCGTTTCGCCCACGACGCCGCTCCTGCGCTGACGAGCTTCGCCAACTCCTCGCCTGCTCCATTCGTCGCTGGCATCAAGGCCGCCCGTGAAAGGATCGTCGCCCGCACCGATGAAGATCGGGACTCTTTCCTGCGCCGCCGCGGGTTCACCAGGAGCGAAACCGGCAAGATCATCGAGACCGTTCTCTCGGAGGAGGGACGTCCTCCAGAGAGCATCTTCGACTTCGTGCAGGGGATCACCGCGCTCGCACGCGACAAGACCCATCAGGACACCCGTCTCGAGCTGGAAGGCAAGGCCAAAAAGCTCCTCGAAAACGCGGTCTGACTTTCACCCGCTCATTCCGATGCCGCCAGCCGCCGGCCCTCGACGACGGCATCACTTTCTCGAAAGGTCGACAGTCATCTCTGGCTGACATCGGCCATTGCCCATCGTCGTGGTCGACGATGAAATTATCTCGGCCGCCGGACCTGATCCGCGAGCGTGGCGGAGGTGGAGGGGGCTGGATGGGGTTGGTCTGGTGGGTCCAGAGAGCATCCGGACAGGCCAATCCTCTTCTCCGCTCTCCACAGGACATCCGATGAAATCTCTTCTCCGGCCACCGGCGTGATGGGCAATTCCCCACCCCGACTGTGTCGGACCACGCCACTGGCGCCGACCGGATCTACCTGGCAACGGGTCGGTTGCTACCCGTTCCTTGAACGCGATCAAGCCGTCCGACTTTGAGGAGACCTATCATGCAGTCCGCGTCAGACCTCGCGCGCCGCCTGGCAGAACATGCCGAGGCGGTCTGCCGCCAATATCTGTCTGCCGGCGTTCGCGCCGGCAACTACTGGATCGTCGGCGATATCGCCAACAGCAAGGGTCGCTCGCTCTATGTCCATCTTGCCGGCCCGCGCGCCGGCAAATGGACGGATGCGGCGACCGGCCGGCATGGCGATCTCCTCGACCTTGTGCGCGAGACCTGCTGCCTCGTCGACTTCCGCGATGTCGCCCATGAAGCCCGCCGGTTTCTCAGCCTGCCGCAGCCGGAGCCGCAACCCGCCCCGCGGAATGAGGCGACTGGCACCCGGCCAGTCAATTGCTCGACTGCCGAGCGAGCACGCCGGCTCTTCGCCATGGCCAGGCCGCTGCATGGAACGGTGGCCGACGCCTATCTGCGCCAGCGCGGCATCCTGCGGGCGTCCGCTCACGCAGCCCTCCGATTCCATACGTCCTGTTACCATCGGGATCTTTCGAGCGGTGGGAGCTCGGTATTCCCCGCCCTGATCGCCGCCGTTACCGATGGAGCCGGCATGATCACCGGCGTGCACCGCACCTGGCTCGATCCGGTGGGCGGCGGAAAGGCGCCGGTCGCAGATCCTCGCCGGTCGCTGGGCGGCCTTCTCGGCAACGCGGTGCGCTTCCGTTTTCCGGTCAGCGGCCCCGTGCGGGTGCTGGCCGGCGGCGAGGGCCTCGAAACCATGCTGTCACTCTCACACGTGCTGCCTGGCATGCCGATGGTGGCAGCACTCACCGCCAATCACCTCGTCGCCTTCCGATTTCCGCCAGGTGCCGTGCGCCTCTACATCACCGCTGACGCCGATGCGGCCGGTCGCCATGCCATCGAGGGATTGAGCCGGCGCGCACAGGCCGTCGGCATCCTGCCGCTGGTCATCGAGCCGGAACTCGGCGATTTCAATGAGGACCTGCGGCAACTGGGACCGGACCGGCTGACGGAGCGGCTGCGTGAGCAGCTCGTCCCGGATGACGCGATGGCCTTTCTCCCGGTCTGACAGGGGCCGGCAGCTGCGGCTGCGCGCCATCTGCGTCAAGGCAGGGTTGTGCCTTTCTCCGGGACAGGGCGCGCCAGCGCCCTGCCGAGAGCGACCCCTACCACGGGACATCAGGTCCTTCTGCGGGTCCGTCAGATTTCTTCCCCGCGCCGGCGGTGCCGGCGCTCCTCGCGGGTCAAGAAATCCTCCATCCTCCGCCCGGCGCTTC
Source organism: Pararhizobium sp. LjRoot255 (assembly GCF_964252905.1). Classification (NCBI taxonomy): domain Bacteria; kingdom Pseudomonadati; phylum Pseudomonadota; class Alphaproteobacteria; order Hyphomicrobiales; family Rhizobiaceae; genus Pararhizobium; species Pararhizobium sp. LjRoot255. The sequence goes on along the minus strand of NZ_CAXUPQ020000002.1, from coordinate 419,363 downwards.
GCTGGGCCGCTTCGCTGCGCTTGCGGTTCCGGACCGTCTGCCCGTGGGAAGGGATCGCCGTCAGGCCGCGAGAGGCGCGGCCCTATCCCAAGGAGACGAGACATGAACCTCATGGCGCCCCTCGACGATCGTTTTGAGCCTCACCACCCATCCTCGCCCACCGACCGCTTCATCTACGAAATGCAGCTCTACGGCCACCGCCCTCTCCAGGACGAGCCAGACCCGCGTGGACTGCCGGAGGAGCCGGCCGTCCAGTCGGCCATCACCGCGATCTTCGACGCCTTCGCCGAAATGCTCGGCGATACCCGGCTCGAGCCCGATCTCGAAGACCTGCTGTGGTCGAGCGTCAATCTCTTCCACCGCGCCGGCGAGCGCATCCAGCGCGAACTGCAGCGCAACGAGGACGCGCAGCGCAGCGGCCAGCAGGAGCAGGACGGCTCCGAGGTGAAAAGCGTCGAGCTCGAGCGTCTCATCGCCGAAGGCATCACGATGCTGGAGCGCCGCAACTCCTTCGAATTCATGCGCGACTATGCCGCCGACCTGTTCGAGGCTGAGACCGGTTCGACCTGGCGCCCGCGCACCGGCTCAAAGGTCAGCCACGCCAACATGACGGCGGCGATGATTGACAGCAGGGATTTCCTCTCCGCTCGCCGCCACGCCGAGACCGAGGTGCTGATCCCTGCGGGCACCAAGATCGCCTTCTCCGGCGGCATGGACTACAACGATCACGAGCGCATCTTTGATGCGCTCGATCGCGCTCGCACCAAATTCCCGGACATGGTCCTGCTGCATGGCGGTTCGCCTAAAGGCGCCGAGCGCATTGCCGCCTGCTGGGCGGAAAACCGCAAGGTGACCCAGATCAGCTTCAAGCCCAACTGGACGAAGCACGCCAAGGCCGCGCCCTTCCGCCGTAACGACGACATGCTATCGATCATGCCCGCCGGCGTCATCATCTTCCCGGGATCCGGTATCACCGGCAATCTCGCCGACAAAAGCCGCCGCCTCGGCATCCCGGTCTGGCGCTTTGGCGGAGATGGCGCGTGAGTGCCGTTTTCTTGCAAAAATGGAAAATATGGATGTTATGGAGATCCAAGGAGCACTCATGCCATGCGACAATTCACGACAGGCGATCTCAACAAACAGGTCGGCGATGTCACCGACGCGGCCAGCCGCGAACCCGTCGTTCTCACCCGGCACAATAAACCCCGTTTCGTTCTGATGAGCTATGACCACTATGAGCGGATGCGAACCGGAGCCGATCCCCGTCGCGTCTACAGCGTCCCGGAGATGCCAAAGGAACACGAGGAACTGTTCGGCGAGGCTATCGAGCGGCTGGCGCGCGGCGAGGGCTATGACGATGAGCCGTGAGTTCCGCCCGGGCGAAGTGATCGCCATCCTTATCTCTGGGCATGGCAACACCAGCGCGGTGAGACTGAAGGGCGCAAGCAACGTCCCGTCTGTGTCGTCGTCGCGGTCCGCAGCGCGCGTGACGGGAGACGCACCTTGCCCTTCTTGCCATCACCACGCAGCCGCCGCAGACCGGACGGCTTGCGCTTGCGATTCCTGAGATCGAGCGCCAAAGAGCCGGCCTCGGCGATCTCAAGCAGAGTTGGATTGTCGTTGACGAATACAATTACGATATCGCCGAGCGCTCCTGGTACATCGAACCGGGGCAGGCGACGCTTGGCCGTTTCAGCAAGCCCTTCATGATGAAGGTCGCCGCCCTGTTCGCCGAGGCGAGAGGCAAGCCAGGCCGTCAGGTCATCGCACCGACTAGAGACCCGTATTTAGTTTTGTCACGCTTCCGCTGCTGGACTATTTCCGACAGCCTGCCGTACGCGCGCTGGCAGACACGCGTTTGCGGATGGTCGTCGGGCACGCCGGCCGGCTGACGCGGTGGACTGGCGGCAACCAGATCGTACACGTCGATCGTTATTGCCGATCCCGCCCTGGGCGGAGGCAAGTCGGCAATGACCACTGCCGCTTGCAGCGACCGGCCCGCTGTGACAGCTGGCATCCTTGCGATGTGTGCAAGTGCGACGCAGCAGCCGAGGCCGAGTTCCATTAAGCCAGTGAGAATGGTGAGAACCCGCGGGATCGCTGAGCGCACTCGTCGGTGAGCCCCCAGCGGCCGAGTTCCCATGCAAAAGCCGGCATTCAGGACAGGAGCTTGCAGGTGGCCGATCGATGTGGGTCCGTGTTGCGGTTACATCAAGAGCCATTCCCTTTCCATGTCGCCTTTGTAGGCAACCCCCGGCCTAGTGCGGTCAACCCCGGAGGGGTTCGCCCTCGCTCAAGCTCGGTGACCGCGGCCGAGGGCCGCCTTCTTTGGCGCCATCGGGAATGGTTCCCGATGCAACCGAAGGAGACACCACAATGGCCACCACGATCGCAACCCTAACCGAGAAGACCGACGGCTCGCTCGAAGGCATCTTCGCCACGATCAAGGTCAACGCCCCGATCGCCCTGATCCCGAACGCTCAGAAGGCAAGCGAAGGCGCCCCCGACTACCGCATCATCCATAGGCGCACCGGCTTCGAGATCGGCGCCGGCTGGTACCGCAACTCGCAGCGCACCGGCGAGGAATACCTCTCGGTCAAGCTGGAAGCGCCCGAGATCGGGGTGATCTTCGGCAACGTCGCGCCCGCCCCCGGTGGCGAGGCGAACCGCAAGGTCATTCTCTGGAACGACCCAGCCTGAGTGACGCATTCACCGGCCCGCGGTGAGCGGGGCCGCCCACTTTAGAACCCTCGTTATCCTGGAGAATTCCGATGCAACTCATCACCGCTGAAAGCCGCGCTGCCCTTATCGCCAACGGCCAGCGCTTCCAAAGCAATCCAGACTTTGATCCGCATCCAGTCGTCAAGATGTTCACGCCCGACGCGGCCGCTACCTGGCTTATCGCCTCCGCCGAACCCGAAGATCCCGATCTGCTCTTCGGACTCTGCGACCGGGGAATAGGGTTTCCGGAGCTCGGCTCCGTCCTCCTCTCGGAGATCGATTCTGTTCGCGGACGCCTCGGGCTGCGCGTCGAACGGGACCTTGCCTTTAAGGCGGACCGGCCGATTTCCTCCTATGCCAGGGAGTCGATGGCAGCGAGAGCGATCGTCGCCTGACACCGTGAGTAAGAAAAGGGGCCGCAGCCATCGGGTTGCGGCCCCCTTTTCCTTTGTCTCGTGGTGCCAGACCCACCCCACCTTGTCTACTCAGACCCGTCCCCGTGTCGTGGGCGGCAAAGCCGCCTCAAGGTCCGCGGCCCCTCGGATCACTTGTTAAGCGCATCCTTCAGCGCCTTGGCCGGCGCAAAGGTCAGCTTCTTGGCGGCCGCGACCTTGATCGTGGCACCCGTTGCTGGATTGCGTGCTTCGCGCTCCGGCGTGTCCTTCAATTTGAATTTGCCAAAACCGGGCAGCGAAGTTTCATTGCCGGCAACGGAGGCTTCCGTGATTGCAGCGATTACCGCCTCGACAACAGCCTTGCCCTGAACCTTGGTCAGGCCATGCTCACTTGCGATCTTCTCTGCGATTTCATTGGTGCTGGTCATAGTAGCTCCTACGTTGAAAGGTGAAAACCTTTGCACCGAGCCCTGACGTTGTCACGGCTCGGATGCGCCGCAGCCTAGCCAGCGAGAGTATTTCCACAGCTTCTGACGGGTCTGTAGCCTTTCCGGCGCTTCTTGCGCGCCAATTCCAGAAAATGCGAAGCGGCCTCCCGCTCCGTTGGAAACACCTCGCACTTCTCGCCGCCGCGGCTACCAATCCGTCCCCAGGCGCGGACGACAGCGGTCTCGCCAAACAAGGTCGGCTGGATCGACAGGGCGTAATAGCGCGCCATGTTCTTGCTGGCATCGACGCGCTGGCAATAGAGCTGAAACGAATAGTGAGACATGCCCCGAAAATCGTCGATCCACTGGACGGCGTCCAACGAAAGTTATGAATCGATAGGGCACCACCGATTCATCTTCGTGATGAATGGAATGCTTAACCCGGAGGCAAGCGCGGCATCTCGCCGTCTTTGATCCGCCAGACCCAGGAATCAAGGTCGGAGCGTGCCGTGATCATGTCGCTCAAGGCGGATTCGAACGCGTCGCCAGCCTCCGGCGGCACGAGATAGAGGGCCACCGGAACAGGCTTTGCCTCCGGCAGCGTGGCAATCGCCACCGGCTGTGAGGACGATAAGTTAAACCGCAGCCCCTTCACGCTCTTGCGCCGCAGCTTTGTCAGCTCCGCAAGGACACGCTCTTCATAGACGCTTTCCACCGGCAGCCACTCCGCCGTCACCGTCATCACGGCGATTTCGTTGATCATCGTCAGCGCGGATCCCGCCGCACCGATCGTCATGATGGCCATCAGATGCGAGGCCTCGTTGGCCTGCCACAGTTCCAGTTGAGCACTGAAGCGCCGCTGCAACGACGTCCAGGCGCGATCCTCAAGAAAAAGCGAATAACCCGGCATATGCTTGATGACGACCTTGCGGCCGGATCGTGCCTCGCCAAACTCCTTGATTTCCGCGACCAGCAGCATCAACCTCCTTGGGCCGGGCGCCGACTGGTGAAGTTCCGTCAGCGCCATTGCCCGGCGTTGCTCGATGGCAGTTTTGTCTTCTGCGCGGAACGGTTCGGGGACGAACAGCCGATCGACCAGCGGTTCTCCCCGTACGGTCATGGTCCGTGCCGCTTCGACAAGATGGCTGCGGACATGCCACCAGTGTCGCTTTCCAGTCCAGAGCACTGTCCATTCGGTCAATCCGCCCTCATGCCAGAGGTAATGCAGCAGCGCACGCAACGAGAGCTTGCGGGTCTCGTTCTTCACCATCTCCGGCCTCTCTGCATCAGCGGGCGCCGATGCCGACCGAGATCTGAGTTTCGTCATGGAGAAATCAAGCTTCAAGGCCGCCGCGCCAGTTGCGACATCGACCTGGATGGCGTTTCCGATCAAAGGCCCCAACCCCGTCAGTTCATACGGGGGTTCATAGGACCCGCATTGCGGACCATGCGTTCCGCCGCTGAGAGGCATGCGCTTGACCACGTGCTGGTCGCCAATCCGGGCAACATACATGGGCACACCAGGCACTCGGCAAAGGCATAAAGGCCGCAACTTCTTCTCATATGCGATCGCCAAGCAGTCAGCAAAGTCCGCGGTCTGTTCGTCGACGATCTGATCTCCAATGTGAAATGTACGCACCACGCCTTGCCTCCGCTGTTTGAACGTCTGCGACGTTCATGGGTGGCACACGAGACCAAAACCTGTCTGCTCAGTGCCGATGATTGTCTGTAAGGGAAAAAGCCGCCTCAAGGTCGCGCGGCCCCTCCAATTTTGCCTCCGCTCTGCTCCGACAAAATCGGCTCCTCCACGCGCCGGCTCCGCCGATCGCGGTCGCGAACCTTGACCCGTCTTTCCCCCTCACAGCCGCGATCGCCATCTTTCACAAACGTCAAGGAGACGAAGAAATGACGATCGAACAGCACATTGAGGAACTGCGCGCCGAACTCCGTAACGCCCCGACCATCGAGGAGCGTCGCCAGATCGAGGCGGAACTCAAGGCGGCAATCGAAGAACGCGACGAGAAGGAGCTGCCCGACTGAGGGCAGTTCTCCACTTCGTCGTCGCAGACATGTCGCGCTGCCATGTTTGCGGCCTCGTCAGTAGCCATTTTCCGTCAGATAATAGTCGAGCGCTGCTTTCACCACCGCCGTCATCTTCAGATCGTTTTCCAGCGCTGCCCGTTGCAGGCGCGCCTTCAAGTCGTAGTCGAGAGCAGTGTTGACGAAGAATTTCACGTTGCGCTGCTTCATGCGCTTCAGGTTCTTCAGACTGCAGCGGACATCCTCTTGTGCCATCGCCCGCGCTTCGGCCGTCTCGCATCGTTGCTTCTCGCTGGGTTTCGGCAGCATCGGCGCCACGCTTCTGTCCGTCACCGGAACACTGGCTAATGCTGACGCATCGGAATTGGCTTGCGGCTTCGGTTCCGTCCTGCGCGACGCGATGGAGAAATCCTTAAAGTCGAGGCCCGCCTTGCTCATGGTGCACCTTCGATGCTGTTGGATGCCCGGTACCGCTCGATCTCCTCGACCAGGGCCTGAACCTCGATCCTGGCCTTTCGTACCGGATCCGTCAGCGCCTGCATCTGCAGGGTTCCCAGACCGTTCTGGATCTCGCGATAAATGTTGCGTTCGAACAGCTCGGTGTCGAGAAGTCGGGTGCGATACTCCGCAGCCACCAAACCGGCGACAAACGGACGTATATAACGGTAGGCTTCGAGGTTTCGCCCTGGCACGGATATACGGGTGCGAACATTGAAGTGCCCAATCGCCAAGCCGTACTGGTCGTTGATTTCGTTGACCGCGGCAACGGCCTGGCCCGCAGCCTCAAGTTCCTTGATCGCCGGCTGGATTGGGGAGATCACCAGTTCTGCGGAACGGATGATCGTCGTCTGCAGGGAGCTGTCAACGCCGGGCGCATCAATGATGATGAGATCGAAGGAGCGGCCGGGGTTATCGATTGCCTGCTCGATCGACCGTTGCGTTGACGCGACCGTGACCTCTATGTGGTTGGGCACGTTGTTCTTCTCTGCGCATCGTTTCCACCAGCCGGAGAGATTTTGCCGGTTGTCAGCATCGATCAGGAGAACGCGCTCACCGCGCAGCGCATATTCACCGGCGAGCAACGTCACGAGCGTCGTCTTTCCCGCTCCGCCTTTATTGCTCACTGCCGCATAAGTTCTGGTCATGGGGCGCTTCCGGTCATGGTGGCGATCGCCGCATCATGCCTCGAACGCCCGGATCCGTGCAAGCGAATAGTGAATAAAACATATTCATATCGATCGCGTGTGGGCCGCTAGACGACAGGTCCGACCTACAATGTGGAATATCTTCCACATTGCCCATATGCACGGAGCAAACACATTGTCGCACTGTAGCGAGTGGATGTATGTCCAATCATTACATTCATACAATTCATATCGTTATGGCAGATGGCGCCGCCGCTGGTGGCGCGGTTCCCTGCCGCTTTCGGGCGGCGACCGGTTCGGCCGTACGGCGCGATCCAGGCTGTCGGTCGCCCAGGGGCCGGACGCATTCCGTCATTCCTCGACTTGAAAAATCATTACCGAATTGGTAGTGTTGCTTTGGCAGGATACGCAAATTTGTGATACAAATTTGCTGACGATCGACGGACGGGCCGTCGATTGGCCTGCGGCCGGCGTCGAGAAAGGTCCGATGAGCGCGTTTGCACCGAGGGAAAGCGTCACCGCCGACGCAGACGAGCGTAAGAGCAGGGTGGTCCATGCCCGCTTCAGCGCCAGGGACATGGCCAGGATCGAAGCGGCCGCCGGACGGGCGGGATTGACGGTCTCGGCGTTCATGCGGTCGCTGACGCTGGAGGGGGCCGGCGTGCGTCCCTTCCTGACCGAGGAGGATCGCGCCGTGCTTGGCCTGCTTCTGGGCGATCTCAAGGCCGTCGGCGTCAACCTCAACCAGCTTGCGCGGGCTGCAAACCGCAGGCAACCGGATCGGCCGGAGGCGGAGAAGGCGGTGATCGACGCGGGGCAGCGTGCCGTCGCCGCACTGCTGCTTGAGCTCCGGTCGTTTTGCCCGCGTGGAGCTCGAACGCGGCTCGGGAGAGCGTAGTGGAGTTCTTTCTGGGAGCGTTCACCGCCGAATGGGAGAGCCGCAAGGCGGCCTTTCTCCACGATCTGTCGCTGGGGCGGCGGCCATCATCGGACGAGGATGAGCGCCGCCGCCGCGGAGGTGCTGCTGCCCCGTCGGAGTTTATGGGCAGATTGACGGTGCCGAGCCTTGGGCCGGTCGGCACGGACCGCCCGGGAAGGGGCGGTCACCGGCACGCCGATCGGCCGATGCGGGCGCGATTTGCCGGCCTTGCCTCCGGCAGTCAGCCGGCCGTGGTGAAGTTAGCATCGTTCGGCGGCGGCGCGCGGCTGGGGGCGATGATCACCTATGTCTCGCGAAACGGCGAGGTCGTCGTCGAGAACGAACGGGGCGACCGGCTGCGGGGCCGTGATCAGCTGTCCGCGATGGGCGGCGCCTGGGACCACCTGCTGAACAACCGTGCCGAGAGCCGGGACATCGGGCTGTTTCAGGTCACCGTCAAGGAGGACGGCCGTGGCAGTGACGACGTGTTCGAGCGGGCGCGGCAGATCGTCAAGCAGGCGCTCGGTGACCGCGCCTTTGCCTTCGCAGTAACGGAGCGCGCCGATGGCGGCGGCTTCGATATCGACGGCGTCACGGTGCTCAGGAGCAAGACGGGCGAACGGCTTTCGGCTGACGCGAAGGCCAGCGCCATCGTGCAGCAACGGCTGGAGGCCGGCGCAGACAGCAGCGCAGTCTTCCACTTCACCGGCTTTGGCAATGGCACCGATTACGGAACCAGTCGTCTGCGGTCGCTCGTCGAAACCCACAAGGGCGATGTGCAGGATGAGCAGGGGCGCCCGGTTGGCGACAACCGGCAGGCCGGCGATCTCGTCCAGCTGGAATGGCGCGATCAGCTTCACAGCCGCAAGCCGCGCGATGTCATGCATCTTGTCCTGTCGGCCCGGGCAGGCACCGATGCGACGGCCTTCCAGGACGCGGCGCGGGAATTCCTCGGTGCGCAGTTTGCCGGCCATCGCTATGTCTTTTCCTTGCACGACGCGTCCAGCGATCCCAAGCCGCAAGCGGCGGGCGGCAAGCGGCCGCATCTGCATGTGCATGCCATCGTCGCGCTGCGCTCGGATGCCGGCGACCGGATCGAGACGAGCATTTCGACGTTTCGGCAATGGCGGCTGACGATGGCCGAGAAGGCGCGGGGGCACGGCATCGCTATGGAAATGACCGATCGGCGTGATCGGGCGAGCCCCGCGGCTTATTCCAGGAACCAGGTGCGGCCGGTGAACATGCTCGGTCGCACCGAACATGAGGCAACGAGCGACGCGGCACAGCGCCGTTACGACGCAAAGCGAGCCGATCGGCACAGCCTTCCCCAGACCACCCGCAGCCGGGCCTATGGCCGGGCGGCGCAGCAGCAGTGGCTTGAAGTGGGCGTTTCGCAGCGCTCTGAGCCTGCACGCGCGTTTGTCGCAGCGCAGGTGGTCCGGCTTGACGATCGCGCGGCGTCGGCTCACCCGCAGCGGTCGGGGCAGGGTGAGACATCCAGTTCCGGCGGGCCATTCAAAACACAATTGCTAAAGTTGGTCGAGCTTGTTTCGGAGGGGGATGATATGCGCCACATGACACGACCGGAATTCGAGGCCTACGAGAAACGCGTCGAGGCCGCCCTCTTTCAGGCGGAGCGGACGATATCGCCGAATGAGCGCACCGGTTTCGACGAGATCGCTGCGGCGGCGCGCGAGCACGTCAATGTCCGCCGCGAGCTGGTCGCGTTGAACGAGCAGCGCCCGCGCGGCGCGACCGTCGATCGCCAGGACGACGGTACGGCCGGTCGCAATGATGAAACGCAACGGTGGAACGATGCGGTCGCCCGCTACGGCCGCGCGGCTGCGGAAGCCGCGAACGCGGTTCTCGTTGATGTCGAACGGTCTCGCGACGCCCTGGAGCGTGCGCAGGCCGGGGCGCCCGAGAAAACAGGCGCGTTGAAACAGGAGCTCGATCGGCAGTTGCTCAAGGCTGCCGAGCTCGGGGCCGCGGGCAATGGGCTGATCCGCGCCGTCGCCGCAGTCGACGAGGAACTGAAAAACACCTTGCAAGCGGTCGAGCGCGAGCGGCAGAAAGCCGACGGTGAACGGACGACGGCACGATCCGGGCCATCCGAGGTTCCCGATCCGCAGCGCGGTGCGCCCGATGGCGGAGCGGGACGGGACGTCGATGCGCAAAGCCGGCAGGTGAAGGACGGCGAAACGCATGCGTGCGATGCCGCTTCCCCGCGCAGCGCTGGTGACACCACAAGGAGCGATTCGGCAGAAGTCCCCCGTTTGCACGAACGGCAGCGGCAAGCCGACGAGCGAAAGGGACGCGATCGCGATGACCGGGAACGATAGGAGGTCATGTCATGCGTGACGACAGGCGCATCATCGTCGTCGAGGATGATCCCAAGGCCAACGAGGGATTGGCCACGGTATTCGGGGTCGTGTTCGTTGTGGTCATGGGGATCGCGGTGATCGACCATGTCCTCACGTTGGCTTGGATGTCGATTGCTTCATGGTTCGGGTGAAGCGATCTCCTTAAACGGGCTTGCCAGCTGACAATTCTGCTATCGCTTAATCCAGCGATCCGCGCACTGATTTGGCCTGCGCCTCAGGGTATAAGCCACGTCGTCGATCAGCCTTGGTCTGCAGGCCCGGCCCGCAGCCAGTCAATGCTGGTCCCACCTACCGAAAACGGCGCGACAACGAGGTAGTCCCGGACACAAATAGATGTGGTTCGGTCCATCGTCTTCATCGCCGCCTCGGTGTTTTCTCGGAGGCCTCCGGTCTCGTCGCAACGCTAGCGCCGCTCAAAATCATCCCGGATGCTGTTTTCAGAAAACGCCGCCACAGCGCACTGGTTGGATCGGGTCTTGACGTCTGGCTGACGGGCAACGGTATCTGCCGCGTCATCATCTCCGGTAGCCGTACCGAACAGTGCTGCGAGACCACGACACGGCATGCTTCTGATCTCGGCTATGCCGTAGACTATGTGGGCGAGGCGACACTGACCTTCCCGATGACGGATCCCGCTGGGCGCTCGTGGAGCGCCACGGAAATTCGCGCACGGACCGAGTTGGTCCTCGCCGGTCGCTTCGCGCGGCTCGCGACAGTGGAAGAAGCGTTGGCCGGACCAGCGGAAAAAATCGCCGCATGAGGGCGGACGCGCGGCAGCCAGTTGAGATCCCTGTATTCGTGGTCGTGCCGCCGCGCGTTTTGCTGCTCGTGCAGGGCTCCTCGACGGATACGATTGCACTACCCACCACGCCTGCACGGCCGATTTGGCTCGGCTGGCGCCGATGGCGCGTGTTCGAGAGAACCGGCTCTATGTCGAAGATGGAGAGCGCCTTACCAGCGCCGGTATCACCGCTGGCATCGATCTGATGCTCCATATCGTTGCTCGGACCGCCGGACATGCGGTGGCGCTGGCCGTTGCCCGGTATCTCGTTGTCTATCTTCGCCGCGGCGGCTCCGACCCACAGCTGTCTCCCTGGCTGGAGGGGCGTAACCATATTCATCCAAGCATTCACCGCGTGCAGGACGCCGTTGCGGCCGATCCTGCTACGCAGTGGTCGGTCGTGCGGCTCGCGGACGTCGCGGCCGCGAGTCCACGCAATCTCTCCCGCCTTTTCAATGATCACGCCGGCATGACCGTCACCGACTATGTCAACCGCATGCGGGTCGCGCTGGCACGCGAGCTGCTATCGGGCTCTCGCCTCAACATGGAGACCGTTGCAGAGCGAAGCGGCTTTGCCTTCGCCCGACAATTGCGCCGTGCCTGGGGCCGGTTGCACGAGATTCCGCCAAGCCAGATGCGCGACGAAACCGCCGCCGCCGACAATGAGTAGCGTAACCAAGCGCAAAATATGCTTCCAACTCTGATCCCACCCAAACATCGCGTTGTAGCTAGGGTCGGACAGTGTGAACAGGGCGTTAATTTCGCCGCTTCGAGATTGATCTCCACCGCGTTTTTAATCCGAGCCTCTATCGCTTATATTCGTTCCGCTTCTTGTTGGCTTCAGCGGCTGGGAATGAGGGAGAGCCCCATCATGAAGGTTCAGCCCGCGACGTGTGCCTGCAGTTGCTTTCGATGCTGGTCGACGAGGTTGCGGCAGGCGCGCAGCGTCAGCGCCATGACCGTGAGCGTCGTGCCGGCGACGCCGCTGCCGGGAAAGGCGCTGGCGTCGGTGACGATAAGGTTCGGGGCGTCCCAGAGTTGGTTGAAGGGATTGAGCACCGAATCTTCCGGCGTTTCTCCCATGCGCGCGCCGCCTGTCTCGTGGATCGCCGCGCCCATGCACATGGTTTTACGGAACCATTTGCGAAACATGAAGCGACTGAAGGCGTTCGCATCGGGAAAGGCGCCCTTGCCCATTTCCTTGAGACCCATGGGCGAACCGATGAATTCCAGATCGCCACCGACCTCCTTGATAAGGGAAATCAGCGTTTCTTCCTGCAGGCGAAGCAGCGCCTGCTCCTCCTCATGCATGACGCAGCGGATATGCGCAACGGGGATATTCCAAGCGTCCTTATGTTGAGCATCGAGCGTGATGCAGTTATCGGCATAGGGCAGCATACGGCCGAAGCCGAAGAAGGCGAGACGCGCATCGGTTTCCTCGGGGACCGGCGCGCGGCCGACGCTGCCCTGGTAGTCGAAATCACCGCGGCCGGCGTCGGCCTCGCCGAAGCGGGGAATGAAGATTCCGCCAGACGGATTGTAGAACGGGTCCGTTGGGGCAGCTTCGTCAAGCGCCCAGCCCTTGGCCTTCGAGAAGGAGCCGAAGGCCAGGCAGGGGAGCTGGTCCATGAAATAGCGGCCGAGCGCACCGGAACTGTTGCCGAGCCCGCCCGGATGTTTCGCCGAAGCCGAATTGAGGAGAAGCCGCACGCTTTCGATCGGGGAGGCCGCAAGCACCAGCGTTGCGGCGTGGGCGGTCGATATCTTGCCTGTGTTGCGGTCGATGAATTCCGCGCCGGTTGCGCGGCCAGTCTCCTGGTCCGTGGTGATCCGGCGAACGATAGCATCATACTGGATCGTTAGCCTTCCGCTCGCCTGGGCTTCCCTTAGTGGTCGCGGCACGCGCTCGGCATCCGGGGCGATATAGCGCCAGGAGACGACATGACGATCCGGCCAGCGGTCTTCCACCGCCTGCTTGAAAACCTGCTCCGCCGGCGTGAGGCTTGCGGGGTTTGTATAGACGCCGTCCGGTAGGGTTGGGACATGATCCTTGTTTCCGTAGAGACCGAGATAGGTCTCCACTTCGTCATAGAGCGGCGCCAACTCGTCATAGGAGATCGGCCAGTCCACGCCTTTGCCGGTTCGCGAATGGATCTTGAAATCCTCGTCCGTCCAGCGCAGCAGCACCCGGCCGAAACTGTGGAGCCGCCCGCCACCCTGGCGGCCGCGGATCCAGAGAAAGGGCGCGTCCTTCGGCGTCGTGTACGGGTTCTTGCGGTCGTTGACGAAGAAGTGGCTGAAACGCTCGGTAAAGAATGCCGCGCGCGCCTGGATCGGCTGGCCTTTGACGGTCGCCCGCGCGCGCTCCCAGATATTGATGCTGCTCGCCGGCGCCTTCTTGCGGGCGGGATCGAAATCCCTCGGCCCGACGGCGGGGCCGGCTTCCAGAAGCAGCACCGACAGGCCTTGCGCCGTCAGTTCTTTTACAGCGAAGGAGCCCGCCGCGCCGGAACCGATCACCAGCGCATCATAGAGAATCTGAGACATGTATTTTTCGAGTCCTGTCCTAAAGCAATTCCAGAAAAAGCTCGAAGCGCGTCCGGAATTGCGAGAAAGCAAATGGATCGTGTGTCACAAGCGCAATCCGTCGGCGCCGAAGAGGGACGCCTTGGTAATGTCGAGGCCGGGGGTCAAGGCGTCGCCGGGCTGCAGGGTGACGTCGCCCATGAGCCGAAGCGAAAGGCTTTGACCCGCCCAGTCGAACCAGAGAACGGCCTCCGAGCCCATCGGCTCGACGACGGAGACGCGGCCAGGAATGGTGGGGAGGCTGCTGGCCGCGCCGTCGAGCACCAGATGGTCCGGGCGAAAACCGAGCGTTGCTGGTCCATCCGACGCGGCCGCCTGAAAGGAATAGCCGGAGAGATCGACGGCAAGTCCGTTGCTCAGGAAGACCGGCGACCCGTTGCCTTGCTCAATCCGGCCCTCGAGGAAATTCATGGCCGGAGCACCGATGAAGCCGGCGACGAAGAGATTGGCCGGGCGGTGATAGATCTCGGCCGGCGATGCGAGCTGCTGGATCACGCCGTCACGCATGACGGCGATGCGGTCGGCAAGGGTCAGGGCCTCGACCTGATCGTGAGTGACATAGATCATGGTGTTGCCGAGACTCTGGTGCAGCTTCTTGATCTCAACACGGAGTTCGTTGCGCAGCTTGGCATCGAGGTTGGAAAGCGGCTCGTCGAAGAGGAAGACGTCCACTTCGCGCACGAGCGCACGCCCGATGGCGACGCGCTGGCGTTGCCCGCCCGAAAGCTCGGCAGGACGCCGGTCGAGCAGTTTGTCGAGATGCAGAAGGGCTGCCGTGCGCGCGACACGCGCCTCGATCTCGGTCTTCGGGAGGCCTGCGACGCGCAGCCCGAAGGAAAGGTTCTTCCTCACCGACATGCGCGGATAAAGTGCATAGGATTGGAAGACCATACCGATGCCTCGGTCCTTCGGCTCCTCCCAGCTGACGTTCTTGCCGGAGATCCATATCTCACCGGTGCTGATGTCCTGAAGGCCGGCGATAGCGTTCAGAAGTGTGGACTTGCCGCAGCCGGACGGGCCGAGCAGGACCAGGAATTCCCGGGGAGCGATGTCGATCGACATCTTCTCGATGACCGTATGGTCGCCATAGGCGATCTTCAGATCCTTGACGGAGACAGCAGATTGCATGGAAGCGTTACCCCTTGACTGCGCCGGCGGCGATGCCGCGCACGAACCAGCGGCCGGACAGGAAATAAATGGCGAGCGGAACGATGGCAGTCAGGATCGTCGCTGCCATGTTCACGTTGTAGTTGCGCTCGCCCATGGTTGTGTTGACGATGTTGTTGAGCTGCACGGTCATCGGCAGGTTGTCACGCCCCGCAAAGACGAGGCCGAGCAGAAAGTCGTTCCAGATGCCGGTGAACTGAAGCATGGAGACCACAACCACCATCGGCACGGCAATCGGCAGCATGATCTCGAAGAAGATGCGCCAGAAGCCCGCGCCATCGACGCGCGCGGCCTTGCAGAGTTCTTCCGGCACGCTGACGAAGTAGTTGCGGAAGAGCAGCGTCACCAGCGGCAGGCCGAAGATGACATGCACGAGGATGATGCCGGCCAGCGAATTGTAGAGCCCGACATTCGCCATCGCCCGGACCATGGGATAGAGGAAGATCTGGTAAGGGATGAGGCCGCCGGCCATGAGCAGGCCGAAGAGCACGTTGGCGCCGCGTGGCCGCCAGAGCGACAGTGCGTAGCCATTGACAGCGCCGATGAAGACCGACAGCCCGACCGCCGGAACAGTGATCGCCACCGAATTCCAGAAGCCGGTGCGGATTCCAACGCAGGTGGTTCCCATGCAGGCGCCGGACCAGGCAGTGACCCAGGCAGAGAAGTCGATCTTGGCCGGCAGGGAAAAGATCTGACCGAGCCGGATTTCGTCCATGGTCTTCAGGGACGTGACAACCATGGTGTAGAGCGGCAGCAGGAAGAAGAGTGCCGCGATGAAAAGGAAGGCATAGAGGCCGATGCGTCCGGCGGTGATCTGTGTCGGCTTCGGGCCGTGCGGATAAGGACGGGTCATCACGCGGATCCCTTCGTTCCGTTGCGCACGTGCATCGCATATCGGAACGGCGCGACTGCCATGATCACGCCGAGGACGAGCACTGTCGCGCCAGCCGTGGCGAGGCCGAGGTTCTGGCGTCCGAACAGGTTGTCCATGATGAATTTCGCGGGCACCTCCGTCGAATTGCCGGGACCGCCATTGGTCATGGCAACGACGATATCGTAGGTCTTGATCACGCCCATGGCGAGCAGCATGCCGGCGGCGGCCAGTGCCGGCCCCAGTTGGGGCAGAATGATCGAGACATAGATCCGCCAGACGGGAATGCCGTCTATTCGCGCCGCCTTCCATTGCTCTGCCTCGATGCCGCGCATGCCGGCGAGTGCAATGACCATGACGAGACCGGCGCCCTGCCATACGCCCGCGAGCACCAGCGCATAGATCGCCATGTCACGATTGACCACCCAATCGAGGACGAAGGTTTCCCAGCCGAGCGAACGCACGCTCGCCTGGATGCCGAGCGTCGGATTGAGCATCCACTGCCAGATCAAACCCGTTACCACGAAGGACATGGCATAGGGATAGAGGAAGATAGTCCTGAGGGCGCTTTCGAAACGGATCTTGCGATCGAGGGCAGCCGCAAGCAGGAAACCGAGAAGCAGGCAGCCTCCGACGTAAAGGACGCCGAAGATCAGCACATTTTGCAGCGAAGCAAGCCATTTGGCGGAAGAGAACAGCTTCGCATATTGGGCGAAGCCGACATAGGTCGACGATGGGAACAGCGTCGAATTGGTGAAGGACAGGCGGATCGACCAGGCCATGGTGCCGATGAAGACCACGACCGCGACGAACCATGTGGGCAGCAGGGCGAAGGTCGCGGAAAGATTAGGCTTGCGTTTGATGGGCATCGGCCGGCTCTTTGAGGGAGGGTAAGCGGGGCTCTCGCGCCGCCGCGCAAGGCGGCGGCCGACAGCCGCGACGTCGCGATCGGCCGACGCCACGGGCGCAATCTTACTCGAAGATGGCGAAGAAGTTTTCGGCTGCGGAGGCCGTATCGTTCGAGCCGCCGCTCCAATACTCGTCAACGAAGTCATCGAGCAGGCCGACCTGCTGGGGCGTAAGTATGATCGCCTGATCCGGTACGATCGCGCCGGCGGTCATCAACTCGAGGCCCTTCTGGGCGCAGACGTCCAGCTTCGACTTGTCGACGTCGGCGCGCATCGGAACCGAGCCCTTCTTCAGCGAGAACTCGACTTGGATGGCCGGGTCCATGACGACTTCGGCCAGCAGCTTCTGGGCCTTGTCGGTCCCGGCATCGCCGGTCTTGGGGAACCAGAGGGAATCGGCGATGTAGACCATGCCCGGGGATTCCGGAACGATCATGCAGCCATAGTCCTTGCCCGCTTCCTTACCGGCGACCGTGAATTCGCCCTTGGCCCAGTCGCCCATGAACTGCACGCCGGCCTTGGCGGTAATCAGCATGGCGGTCGCGTCGTTCCAGTTGCGACCGGCCGCGCCCTCATCGACATAGCCACGCAGCTTGCCCAGGATTTCGAGGGTCTTCCTGATGCCTTCAATGGAAGCCTCGCTCTTATCCTTGTCGACATAAATCTTCAGGAAGCCGTCGATCCCGACCTGTGAGAGCAGTATCATGTTGAAGACCTTGGACTGCTGCCAGGGCTGGCCGCCCCAGGCGACCGGAACGATACCGGCAGCCTTCAGCTTGTCGAGGCCGGTAAAGAATTCCTCCCAGGTCTTGGGCTCCTGCGTGATGCCGGCCTTTTCGAAGGCTTCCTTCGAATAGAACACCCAGCTTTCGCCATGGGCGCCGGTCGGTGCGAGATAGACCTGGCCATCGTAGGAAATGAGGTCGTAGATCGACTTCGGCAGGGCGCCCGTCCATTTGCCGGCGGCGGCCACGTCGTCGATCGGATTGAACAAGCCCTGGCCTACGAAATCGGCGGCCGCAAGCCCGATGACGCCCTGTTTGGCGCCGGGCGGGTCACCAGCGACGATACGGTTCTGGAAGGCGGCATCGGCCGCGCCGAAACCGGCGATCGAGGAGTCCTTCCAGACGCCGCCGCGCTTCTCGAATTCGCTCTTGATGACGTTGAGCGCGGCCGCTTCGCCGCCTGAAGTCCAGGACGACATGATCTCGATCGTCGGCTTGTCCTCGGCATCGGCCGGGGCAAGCATGCCAGCAAATACAACGCCGGCAAGAAACAGTTTCATCATGCTTTTCATTGTTCCACCTCTTGAAAAAATGCCCTCTTTGCGGGGCGTTGTCTTGGGAGTGATTGTCAGCGATAGATCGGCAGGAGCGCCTGCCGGACGAGCGTAAGCCCGTTGGCAATGTCGCGGACCGGATCGGGCGCGGCATCGAGTTCGAGGATTGCCCAGCCTTCGTAGGCCCGGTCGCGCAGCAGCCGGATCCAGGCCGGCCAGTCGACCCGACCGAGGCCGAAGCCGCAGAAGTAGGGCTGATGGCGATCGTGGATGTGTTCGTCGATCACGGTATCGGCCGGCATGGGGCCGATCGCATCCTTCCAGTGGGCGATGATCATGCGCTCGTGATGGCGCTCGACGAGCTGAACGGGGTCGGAGCCGGCAACGATGATGTGGGCGGTGTCCGGGCACATGTGCACATAGGCGGGATCGGTGAGCATCATCATCAGGTCCACGTCGCGCGCAGCGGCGAAGATCGAGTGCGCCTCGGTGTGCAACGCCAGCCGCACGCCACGGGCATAAAGGATCGCGCCGAGCCGGTTGAGGAAATCGGCGATCACCTTGGCGCGGTCGAAATCGTAAAACTGTACCGGCTGTGCGCCGAGCGTCTGGCGAAGCGGTGCGCCGATCACCATGATGTCGCTGCCGCAGGCCTTCAGGAAGTCGGCGTATCGTTCCGCCTTGTCGATCAGTGCGCGCTGAGCTTCGGGTTGAGCGAAATCGCCGGCGGCTTCCAGTTCTGCGAAGAAGCCGCTGCACAACGTCAGGCCGCGTTTCGTCAGCTCTGCCCCGAAGCCGTCGATGGAACCATAAGTCTTGATCGCGTCCTGCCAGTTGAAGGGCGAAAAGGTCAGCTCGACGCCGGTGACGCCGGACGCTTGCACGCTGTCGAGGATCTTGTCCCAGAAGGCGCGCGGTTGGGCGCGCGCGTGCTCCACGATGGCGTCATGGCTGTCGACGCCCCAGAAGCCGGGATGGAAGAAAGTCACGAGATCGACGCCGAAGCGGAGCCTGTCGCCAGTAGTCATAGCCAGTCCCTTTCCCGCGGGTGCGACCTGCCGTTTGCAGAAGCGTCGCTCAGCATTTAATAATCGTTATTTTTCAAGGCATTAGACGTTGGCAATCGTTTGCCATGAGTAGATAATAACCAAGCCGTTTTTTTACGCAAGTGATTTTTGGCAAACGTTTGCTATAAGGCATCGGCTGGCCTAGAGTTTTAGGCGAAGCATCCGGAGGAACGAAAGAAGCGTGAGTAAAAACAAAGATATGCTCGGGGAGGAGCAGTCAGGCCCATTGATGGCAGATGTAGCGCGGCTTGCCGGCGTCGCGATTTCCACAGTCAGCCGGGCGCTTGCCAATCCCGGGCGAGTGAACGAGAAGACGCGCGCCAAGATCGACGCGGCTGCCAAGCAACTGGGCTATACCCCGAACGCGATGGCGCGCGGCCTGCGGGTCGGCAAATCCAATATCATCATGATCGTCCTGCCGGGCTCGCTTTATTACGGCGCTTCGCAGGTCATCCCGCAGGTGCTGCAGAGCATCAACAAGTCGCTCATCCAGGACGGCTACAATCTGATGATCGCGAATCTGGGCCGCGACGAGATTTCCGAGCGGCACATTCTCGACCTTGCCTTCGGTGGCACGGTTCGCGGAGCGATCATTCTGTCATCAAAACTACCCGAAGTGGACGGCCGGTCGCTCGCCAATGCCGGTCTGCCGATCGTCTCCATGTTGCTCGATATGAGCGATGCCGGCTTGCCGAGCGTCGTCACCAACGACCGCGAGGCGGTGCGGGACGTCACCGCCGATCTCATCCGCCTTGGTCACAGGCGTTTTCTCTATCTCGCGGGCCCCGAAGGCAACTATCACGACGTGGAGCGTTATGGCGGCGTCGTCGAGGCGTTGGAAGCGGCAGGATTGCCCGAGGCCGCCGTGGTGCGGTCCGGTGGAAAGCTCGACTATCAGCACGGTTTCGACATAGGGCTCGAAGCTGCGGACGATTTCGTTGCGCTTACCGAGAAACCGACCGCGGTAATCGCGACCAGTGATGACATGGCGATCTCCTTCATGAGCCAGATGCAGCACACGGGCCTGAAAATTCCCGACGATCTCTCGATCGTTTCCTTCGACGGCTCCCCTGTCTGCGCCTTCTGCTCTCCGCCGCTTTCCACGATCGAGCAGCCGGTTGAGGATATGGGCCAAGCCGCCGTTGCCCTTCTGCTTGCTGCAATCGGGCAGGCCAAAAAACAGTCTGCGGTGTGCAAAGTCATTCGTAGCCGGCTCATTCTGCGGGAAAGCATGGCGGTTCCTAAGAACGGGGCGTAGGAGCGTACACTGGTCGCTCGCGTTTGCGTGAAGCGCCGGAATGTCGGGGTTCCAGTCGACCACCTCGACAACCTTGTCGGCGACGCCGAGAAAGGTATTGGCGCCCTTGAACGAGCCGGCGAAATGGGCGTCGACCGACGCCTTGAAGAAGGGCGACCAGTCCGTCGCGACGCAGCCGAGATAGATCTTCGGGGCGTATTTCTTCATCGACGAGTTGAGATTGAAGGCGTAGACGCCCGCTTCCTCGCAGGCTGCGATAACGGACGGTGTGTCCTGCGCATTGGAGAAGATCACGTCGCAGCCTTGCGCCATCAGGGCCTTGGCGGCTTCCTGCTCCTTGGCCGGGTCGAACCAGGAGTTCACCCAGACGACCGACACGCTGCAATATTGTCGATGAAAGCGCGCCAGCCGCCATAATCGGAAATATCGGTGGCGTTCTCAAGGCCGGCGGCTTCCACCAGAAAGCCCTTGGCGTGGCTGCCGTCGCTGAGTTTGATGGTGCCGATGCTGAGCGGCGGGGGGATGGCGGCTACGAATTGGCCGAAGGCTGCGGCAGACAGTCGCCAGACTTCGACGGCGATCATCGCGCCTTCATCGTCTGAACAGCGGATCAAACCGGGCTTCGCCGGCGTCTGGCCCACGAGACTGAAAAGCCGGTAGACGGGAGCGGTTGTTGCCGTTCTGACAAACCTTGCCTTCAGATCCATCAATTGGCCATTCAGCGGCATGCCGGAGAGATGTGCGCCAACGACGACGAGGTCGATCATCCCGGGCTCGTTGACCTCCGCAGCGGTGTTCGTCACTGGCTGTGCCCAGCCGGTTGCGCCGAGCGTCAGGCCGGTCTTCTTGTGGATATTTGCCGCAAGCGCCGCCGTCAGCCCGTCCTTGCCGGACGTCGCCAGAAGCGTGACGCTGGCGGGAAGGCCATCGTTGCGGATGCCGGTCGGCACGGCGATGCCGCACATATCGAGTAGATTGACAAAATTGGTGTAGGTGCCGAGCCGGCTGTTCTCGCGGATCGGTTCGGCATCCAAATCAGCGCGTGTGTAATGGCGGGGAGCGGTCGGCACGCAGAACAGATCGACGGACGCCATCAGCGGCGCCACCTTCTGCTTCAGCGCCTGTAGTGCATAAAGACCGTTGAACGCGTCGGCGGCCGAGAGTGACTTTGCGGCTGCGTAGATCTTGCGCGTGACCGGATGGAATGACGCTTCATTGGTGTCGAAAAAATCCTTCACTGCCGCATAACGCTCGGCGACCCAGGCGCCTTCGTAGAGCAGGTTGGCAGTGGCGTAGAAATCGGAGAAGGGCACCTCGACAATCCGGTGGCCGAGGCCGGCCAGCATGTCGAGCGATGCCGCATATGCGGTTTCCATGACACTGTCGCCGAAGAACTGCCGATCTCCCTTCGCAGGCACGCCGATCCTGAGGACCGGCGGGAGAGGGCCGTAGCCGGTCGCCGGGATCGATTTGGAGTAGGCATCGGTATGGTCTTGTTCGGCGGCGACGGAGAAAACGCTCCAGGCATCGTCCACCGTGAGCGCGAAGATCGAGACGCAGTCGAGCGTGCGGCAGGCGGGGATGACGCCGGTGGTCGAGAGCGCTCCGACGGTCGGCTTCAACCCGACGATATTGTTGAGACCCGCCGGGACCCGTCCCGATCCCGCCGTATCGGTGCCGAGAGCGAAACTGACGATGCCGTGGGCGGTGGCGACGGCGGAACCGGAACTCGAGCCGCCGGGCACGAGGGAAGGATCGATCGCATTGCGCGGTATGGGATAGGGCGATCGCACGCCGACGAGGCCCGTCGCAAACTGGTCGAGATTGGTCTTGCCGATGACGATGGCGCCAGCCGCCTTGAGTAGGCGGACGACCGTCGCGTCCTTTTCCGGCATATAGGAGTAATCCGGGCACCCGGCCGTGGTCGGCATGCCCCAGACATCTATATTGTCCTTGACCGCGAAGGGGATGCCCCAGAGCGGGCTGGCTACCGGGTCGAAGGGGCCAAGTTTCGCGGCTTCCGCGAGCAAGGCCAGCCGGTCCGCGAGATACAGGAAGATGCCTGGATCGGCGACGGTCTCGATGCGGGCGAACACGGTTTCGATCATTTCCGAAACCGGCCATCCCGCAGCATAGGCGGCATGCAGGGAGCCGATATCGAATGGCTGATTATCAGTCATGCCAGTTCCTCTTGCAGTATTTTTACAAGCCGGTCCCATTGGATCAGCACGACGCAGCCCGTATCGCTCCAGACCGAATGCTCGGTGCCTTCCTTGTTTACGACCAGGCTGCCCGGACCATAGTCGCCCGCTTCGTCCGACTGGGTGCCTTCGAGCACGAGGATGGTTTCGAGCCCCATGTGCCGATGGCGCGGCACGGAAGCACCAGCCTCGTATTTCAACAGCGCCACGCCAGGCTGATCGCCCTCGAAAGGCTGGATCCAGTGGATCGTCACCTCGTCGCGGAACGGTTCGAAGGGCAGTGTCCGCCATCCTCCGGTCGTCAGATTTTCACGCGTCGTTTCAGGCATGAGCGATCCCCTCCATTATGGCGTCCACCGAAGCGACCCAGCCGACGATGGCGCCCTGGGCTGTGATCATCGCGATCGCCGCCCGCTTGAATTCGGGAAAATAGCTCTCGGTTGCGTCCTCGGCGAGCAGGCATTCATAGCCCCGGTCGTTGGCCTCCCTCATCGTCGTCTGGACGCAAACTTCGGTGGTAACCCCGGCAAAGACGAGTTGCTCGATACCGCGCGCCTTGAGGATATCTCCAAGCGGGGTGGCATAGAAGGCGCCCTTGCCGGGCTTCTCGATGACTATTTCGCCGTCGATCGGCGCCAGTTCGGAAAGGATTGCGGTTCCGGGCTCGCCTGCTATCAGCACCCGGCCCATCGGCCCTTCGTCGCCGATCTTCAAGGCGGGATTGCCGCGATTGCGCTTGGCGGTGGGCAGATCGGAGAGGTCGGGGCGATGGCATTCCATGGTGTGGATGACCGGCAGGCCCGCCTCGCGAAATCCCGCGATCAGCCGCTTGACGTCCGGCACGATCCTGGTGACCCGGCTGACATCGTTGCCGAGGCTTTCGCCGAAGCCGCCGGGCTCGGCGAAGTCGCGCTGCATGTCGATGACGACAAGGGCGAGCTTGTCCCGCCTTAGCGGAAAGGCAAACGGTTCGGCCTTGATCTCGGCCATCAGTGATGTCCTGCCATATGGGCGCCGATGACGGAAATATCGGCCGACAGCGCCGGCGTTTCATAGACCAGCTTGCCGTCCGACATCACCATGATGCGGTCCGACATTTCCAGCAGTTCGTCGAGATCCTCCGAGAGAAGCAGAACGGCGGTGCCGGAATTGCGCGCCTTCATAATGCGGGCGCGGATTTCAGCGACGGCCGAAAAGTCGAGACCAAAACAGGGGTTCGAAACGATCAGGAGATCGACATCGCCGGTCAACTCGCGGGCAAGCACGGCGCGCTGGACGTTGCCGCCGGAAAGAGAGGCAATCGGCGAGGAATGCGACGCCGTCTTCACCTTGAAGTCCGAGATCAGCAAGGCCGCGCGCTTGCGCATCGATTTCATGTCGAGCCAGAGGGCATCGCCGCCCTGTTTCTTTACGTCGAAGGTGCGGAAGGCGAGATTTTCCGTCACCGTCATTTTGGGCGCACAGGCGTTGTTCAGCGGCTCTTCCGGGATGAACCGGACGTTGTTGATGCGCGTTTCCTGCCGTGTGGCGCCGTAGAGCGAGCCTTTCACGGTGATGCTGCCGGCTTCCGGCGGGCGCTGGCCTGCGAGAACTTCGGCAAGCTCCTTCTGGCCGTTGCCGGAAATGCCGGCGATGCCGACGATCTCGCCGGCATGGACCGCCAAGTTGACGATATCGATCATCTTCAGGCCGGTGCGATCCGGTGCCTTGATGTCGCTGATGACGAGGATCGGCTTGGCATCGGCTGGTACCGGCAGGCGGGTGTCGAGTTCGGCAAGCTTGACGTCACCGATCATCATCGCCGCCATATCCTTGGTCGAGAGATCCTTGACCAGGCCGCTGCCCGCCATCTTGCCGCGCCGCAGGACGGTGACCGCGTCGGCGAACTTCGTCACTTCGTGGAACTTGTGGCTGATCATCAGGACGGTGAGTTCGCCGCGCTTTGTCATGCCGCGCACAAGGCCGAGCATTTCGTCGGCTTCGGCCGGTGTCAGCACCGAGGTCGGTTCATCGAGAATGAGAAAGCTGCGGCCGAGATAGAGCTGCTTGACGATTTCGAGTTTCTGCTTTTCGCCCGCCGCAAGCTCGCGCACCGGCCGGTCGAGCGGGATCTTGAACGGCATGCGCTCCATGAAACCGGCAAGGTCCTTGCGCTCCTTCGCCCAGTTGATGATGGCAGGTACATGCGCGCGGTTGATCACGAGGTTTTCGGCGCCGGTTAGCGACGGCACCAGCGTGAACTGCTGGTAGACCATGCCGAGCCCGTAGGTCGCGGCATCTTTCGGGGATTGCACCGACACCTCATGGCCGTCAACCGAGAGCGAGCCGAAGGTCTGGTGATAAAAGCCCATGATGCATTTGACGAGCGTGGACTTGCCGGCCCCGTTTTCGCCGAGCAGTGCGTGGAAGGTGCCGGCCGGAATGTCGATCGAGACATTGTCGAGCGCGGTAAAGCTGCCGAAGCGCATGGTCATGCCGACCGTCTGGATTCCGACGGCCTTGCCGGCCGTGGGCAACGGTGTGTCACGGATCTGGATCATGGCAATTGCCTCACGAGATTCTCGGAGTTCGAGACGGAGCCGAATACGCCGCCCTGCATTTTCACCATCTTGATGGCTGCCAGATGATTGCCGTAGTCGGTGGCGCCACAGCAGTCCTCGAGCAGAAGGCATTCGAAACCGCGGTCGTTTGCCTCGCGCATGGTGGTGTGGACGCAGACATCGGTGGTGATGCCGGTGAGGATGATATTCTCGATACGCTTCTGGTTGAGGATCAGTTCCAGATCGGTGGCGCAGAAGGATCCCTTGCCGGGCTTATCGATGATCGTCTCGCCTTCGATCGGGTAGAGTTCCTCGATGATATCCCAGCCAGGTTCGCCGCGCACCAGAATGCGGCCACAGGGCCCGAAGTCGCCGATGCCGGCATTGATCCGCCGCGAGCGCCAGCGCTTGTTTGCGGGCAGATCGGCGAGGTCGGGCCGGTGGCCTTCGCGCGTGTGGATGATGTGGTAGCCCTTGGCCCGCATGGCGGCAAGCACGTGTCTGATCGGTTCGATCGGCGCGCGCACCAGCGAGAGGCTGTATCCCATGTGATCGACATAACCGCCCGGACCGCAGAAATCCGTCTGCATGTCGATAATGATCAGCGCAGTGTTGTTCGGACGTAGGGCGCCGTTATAGGGCCAGGGGTAGGGGTCGGCGTCGATGTAGCTCAGGTTTTCGCCGGTAGCGACTGCGGTTGCGGCAAGAGGGGTCATGGCCGGATATCCTATTTCGTGATCGACAGGGCGCCGGGTGCGCCTGCGAGCGAGCGGGTGGGCGAGGAAGTGGCGACGAGGATGACGAGGGTGAGGACGTAAGGGGCGGCATAGAAGAGGTAGTAGCCCTGCGTGACGCCGACCGATTGCAGGGCGGGGCCGAGAGCGCCGGCGCCGCCGAAGAGCAGGGCGGCAAGGAAGCAGCCGATCGGATTCCAGCGGGCGAAGATGACAAGTGCTACGGCCATGAGGCCTTGGCCCGAAGAGATGCCTTCGTTCCAGGAGCCGGGATAGAACAGCGAGAGGTAGGCGCCCCCGACCGCTGCTAGCGAGCCGCCGACGGCGGTTGCAAGCAGGCGTACCGTATCCGGATTGAGACCCATTGCGCGGGCGGCGTCGGAGCTGTCGCCGACCACACGCAGGATGAGGCCGACGCGGGTGTTCTTGAAGGCCCACCAGAGCACCACCGATAGGAGCGCGCCGATGATGAAGAGGACGTTGATGTTCAAAGCCGATTGGATCTGCGGCAGATCCGACCAGCCGCCGAGCGGAATGGATGGGAGATGCGGCGCGACGGGCTGGATGAAGGATTTGCCGAGGAAGAAGGCGAGGCCGAGGCCGAATTGCATCATGGCGATGCCGATGGCGATGTCGTTGACCTTCGGGAATTTGCAGATAAAGCCATGGATGAGGCCGAAAACCGCGCCGGTCGCCATGGCGGCAAGAACGCCGAGCCAGGGCGAATTGCTCATGACGGCCATGGCATAGGCCGTCATGGCACCGAAGACGAGTGTCCCTTCGAGGCCGAGATTGATGCGGCCGGAGCGCTCGGTGATCGATTCCCCGAGGCTGACGAAGATGAAGGGAGTGGAGACGCGGATGGCGCCCGCGAAGATGGCGAGCGGGACACCCCAGATGCCGATGCCGGCTTCGTCCATCACGCGTTCCTTTCTGAGAGGTTGGGCCTTCCTGAGAGGCTGGGGCTTTTCCAAAGATCGGGATTGAAGATCTTGAAGCGGCCGTAGAAGGTCTCGCAGAAGAGGATCACGACAAAGAGCGTGCCCTGAAGCACGAGCACGGTGGCATCCGGCAGTCCCATGCGACGCTGGATCAGCCCGCCCGAGGCGTCGATGCCGCCGAGAAGGATGGCGACCGGGATGATCGCCAGCGGATTGTGCCGGGCGAGGAAGGCAACGAGGATGCCGGTATAGCCGTAGCCGGCAGCAAGCGAGGCATTGGCGGACCCTTGCACGGCTGCGACCTCGATCATTCCCGCCAATCCGGCGAAGCCCCCTGCAAGCGCGGTAAACCCGACGATCAGCCGTCCCACAGGCAAGCCTTGAATCTGGGCGGCGCGGACATTGCCGCCGGCGATGCGGGCGGCAAAGCCGAAGCTTGTCGCTTCGATCAGCACCCAGGCGATGATGCAGGCGACGATGCCGATGACGAGACCCCAATTGACGTCCATGCCGGGGATATTGCCAAGCATGTATTCGGCCGGAAGCGGCGCCGTCGAGGGCTTGTTGAGACTTGCCGGATCGCGCAGCGGCCCCTCGATCAGATGGTTCATCAGGGCAATTGCGATATAGGCGAGAAGCAGCGAAGCGATGGTTTCATTGACGCCGCGATAGTGCCGTAGAACACCGGCGAGGCCGATCCAGATACCGCCGGCGATCATGCCGGCAGCCGCCATCAGAGGAAGGACAACAATCGGCGAGACGGACGCCGTCAGCGGCAGGGCGATGGCGGCTGCGGCGACACCGCCAAGCACCACCGCCCCTTCGCCCCCGATGATGACAAGGCCGAGCCGGGCGGGCAGGGCGACGCAGAGCGCCGTAAGCAGCAGCGGGGCCGCACGGCTGAGGCTGTTCTGGATGGAAAACCAGCTGCCGAAGCCGCCGGTATACATCAGCTTGAAGAGGTCGGCCGGCGATTTGCCGACCACCAGTATGAAGATGGAGAAGAGCGCCAGGCCGGCAAGGATCGCGCCGAGCGAGATCGCCGCCGGTTCGGCCCGTCGCGCCAGCCATTCAAGCAGAGGCCTGAGGCTGCGCGCATCGGTGGACAACGGAGAAAGCGTTGGTGTGTTCACCTCGATCGTCATGGCGCTCTCCCATTTTCTCAGGATGTCGAGCCGACGACGCCCTCGACAAGATAAGCCATGCTTTCCAGCTCGATCGCGTCCTCGGCGAAGGTCTGGCCGGCCGTGACGGCATCGCCGCCCTTGTTGTCCTTGATCGGTCCCTTGAAGACGGAGAAGCTGCCGGCCGTCATTTCGGCAAGCGTCGCGTCGAACTTCTTGCGGGCTTCCTCCGAGACGCCAGGTCCCAGCGGGCTCATCTTGACGAAGCCGTCCTTCAGGCCGCCGCGGACGAAGTTGCCGAGCGGGGTGCCTGCTTGGGCCTCGGTTACGAATTTCGTGTAGACGTTGCCCCAGGCCCATTCGGCGCCGGTCAGATATTTCTCAGGAGCAAGCGGGCTCTGGTTGGCGTGGTAGCCACAGACGAAGGCGCCGCGTCCGGCGGCCGTCTCGACGACCACCTTCGGGCTGTCGACATGGCAGGTGATGACGTCGGCACCCTGGTCGATCAACGCGTTGGTTGCCTCGGCTTCCTTGACGGCCAGCGACCATTCGCCGGTGAAGATGACCTGGCAGGTGATGGCCGGATCGACCGAGCGGGCACCGAGCAGGAAGGAATTGATGTTCTGCAGAACCTGCGGGATGGGTTTTGCGGCGACGAAGCCGATCTTCTTGCTCTTCGACGCATAGCCGGCTGCAATGCCGTTCAGATATTGCCCCTGGCCGATATAGCCGAAATAGGAACCCGTGTTCATCGGGTTGACGCCCTCTTTCCAGAGGCCGCCGCAATGGCGGAACTGCACGTCGGGGTATTTCTTGGCCATTTCCAGCATGTGGGGATCGAAGTAGCCGAAGGAGGTCGGGAAGACGAGGCTGGCGCCGTCGAGGTTGATCATCGATTCCATCGTCTTCTGGACGTCGACGGTCTCCGGCACGTTTTCCTCTTCAACGACGGTCACTCCGGACATCGCCTTGATGACGGCGGCGCCTTCGGCATGGGCCTGGTTGTAGCCGTAGTCGTCCTTGGGGCCGACATAAATGAAGCCCACGGTCAACGCAGCCTGGGCGGCGGCAGGCGTCGAAAAGAGCGAAGGCGCAAAGCCGATGGCGGCGGCGCCCGAGACGGTTGTTTGCAGGAAGCTGCGGCGATTCATGGGAAGGAGTTTGGTCATGGCGGGCTCCTTGCGGCGTGGGTAGCCGGGTTCGAAAAGGTCACAGGAAACTGTATGCAATGAGTGTGCCAATCGGTAAAATCTTGTTTTTAAAGGAGTTCGCTGACTGTTTTAAATTCGCGCAGCGTAAACTGTATGCAATCTTCCAAGCCGATGATTTATTTTTAAGCAGAGAAGAAAATTTGACCGGAAGTGTGAACCCTGAGTGTCGTTCAACCGGCCAATAGCTTGCGGCAGAATTTATATGCAGAGATAGTAATGTAAAATCATGGAGTTGAAGTGCATATTGACAATGATGGTCACGCATTGCATCTGTATACAGTGTAATTTCAACCAGATTCGACCCGTGAAGCTCGCCAGAAAAAAAGAAGTCATCCGGTCCGGAACAACCGTCGAGCAGATGGTTCGGGCGATTGCCGATCTGATCATCACCGGCGCCATGCAGCCTGGCGAGCGGCTGGACGAGATTTCGCTGGCCAATCGCTTCGAAGTGTCGCGCACACCTGTGCGCGAGGCTCTCGGTCAACTTTGCGCCATCGGTCTGGTCGAGCGTGAACCCAACAAGAGTGCCGTCGTTACCAATGTGTCACAGCAGCACCTCGCTTCGATGTTCGAGGCGATGGCTGAACTCGAGGGGATCTGCGCGCGCCTGTCGGCGGAACGCATGACCGTGGACGAACGCAGAATGCTGGAGTCCGAACACAAGGCATCGGCGCGGCTTGTCCATCGCGGCGCGGAAGACGAGTATGAGGCCCACAATACGGAGTTCCATACACGTCTCTACCGCGGCGCGCACAATGACCACGTGTTCGAACTGGTGACGCAAACCCGCGCCCGTCTTGCCCCGTTTCGCCGCGCTCAATTCCGGCTCCCCGGTCGCCTTTTGCGGTCCTATGAAGAGCACGACGCCATCGTCCTGGCCGTCTTGCGGGCAGACGCAGTTAGTGCAAGTCGCGCGGCCTACGCCCATGTTGCCACCGTTAGTGACGCCAGTATTGTTTTTGCACGCGATGCGGAATCTGCCAGGTGATCCTGCCTGACGCCGTTTAGGGCAGGATTTTGGCCAGCTCGGAATATCGCCGCGCTTACAGCCCGCTGGATCTGCCAGTAACGAGTATGCCAGACTATGAGGATCGATTGAGAAGGTTGGATCGAAAATTCAACTAATTTGGTGACAGCGGGCGTTGTTGCGTATCGTGCCCGAGTCCGACGCGGGACGAGGTGAAGCAAAAGGCTTCAAGGATGGTAAGCACCCCGGCTACGCCACAACGAAATCGTAGCGACCGAATTTTCCGTCGCTTGTCGCCCTGACATCGAGCACCAAGGTTGCGTTGAATATCCTATCACGTTCGTTGTCCGGCTCACCGGGAAAATAGAGCTGCGTCGTAAGTACGTCTCCGCCGGGCCGTTGGATTTTTAGGTGGAAGTGCCGGGTGCGACCAGAATATATCCCTGGCACGATCGTCTCGAACCGCCATCTGCCTTCAGCATCGGTGAATTGATGTCCGCGGAGTTTGTACCCGCTATTGTCATAGGTGCCGCTCTCATTGGCATGCCATAACTCGATCAGCGCTTTCGCCACGGGCTGGCAGTCCTCGGTCAGCACGTAACCAGCAAGCGTCATCCTTTCACCGCCCGGTGCATCGCTAGCGAAGTCCTGCTTTTCAGGGCTTTCCGGCGTAAAATACGGACCTTCGGTCTGCGCTGGCGTCAGATCGTCGTCATCATCGCAAGTTGCTGTAAGCGACAGCGTAGGAGCGCCGGCTGCATGGCCGAGTCTCGGCAGTACAATCGGCGTGGCAACGAAGCCGATAAGGAAATGTCGCCGAGTGGGCATGGCGCTGTATCTCCCGAACATGGAACCACGATCCTTGCGGTTCCATTGGGCAGAAGTAGGGCGGGCGGGATGTTGATCAGATCCTCGAAAAATACATGGTTAGTTTCACGGAGTGGTTAGCCTACCGGATAGTCGCTGAAACCGTACATTTCGAGGTGGCCGTCAAAAAATGGCCTCTTCCCGGGGACAGGAAGCGGCCACAGATTTTCCTCATAAGCACCCCGATCAGACTGCCAAGCGATCGGGCGTTTGGATAATTCCTCGATCGGCCATAGCCGACAATAAATTTTTCTAATTGGCCCAGCATTGTATGAAAAAGGGCAAAACCGGATTGGGCCTTCCGCCCGCCCGGGCTGATCTCTGTGGCGGCCAATGCTGGGCAACTGGGCGATTTGCGGATACGGTGAGTTTCAAAGCGTTGGAACGGCGGGAAGCTCCGGTTACGAGTTCACGCTCCACCCTCGCGTTATTAGAACAATCCCGGCCGGGGTTTCTGCACCCCGATTACCCATGCTACGCTTTTGCAGTCACAAACAGCACAGGAAATCTCGACCGCATGCCCGACCAGGATGGCAGTATATTCGACTACGTAGGCATAATCGCCGTCTTTCTCCTCGTTGCCGCGAATGGCTTCTTCGTCGCGGCGGAATTCTCGCTGGTCTCGGTGAGACGAAGCAGGGTGAGCGAACTGGTCGCCGGTGGCCGGATGAATTCAACGGCCCTCCAGAGGGCGGTCGACAACCTCGACGCCAATCTAGCGGCCACCCAGCTCGGCATCACCATTTCGTCGCTCGCATTGGGCTGGGTCGGAGAACCGGCCTTGGCACATCTCATTCAACCGCTTCTGGCGTTCCTGCCAGGGACCTGGGCGACGGCAAGTTCGCACGCCATCGCAGTCGCAATCGCGTTCATCATCATTACGGCGTTGCATATCGTACTCGGCGAACTGGCACCCAAAAGCCTGGCCCTACAGCGCAGCGAGGGAACGGCACTCGCTGTGGTGCGCCCGCTGGGCTTCTTCCTCGTTGTGCTCAAGCCCGCCATTTTGACGCTCAACGGTCTTGGTAACCTGGTCCTGCGGCTAGTCGGACTCCGTCCGGGAACGGGCGAATCGTCGCTCCATTCGGCGGACGAACTCAAGCTGCTCGTCGCCGAAAGTCAGGAGGGAGGTCTTCTTGATGTCGCCCAGCAGCAACTGGTCGAACGGGTGTTCAACATCGGCGACCGTCATATCTCCGATATCATGACGCCGAGGCTGGACGTCGATTGGATCGACGCTGACGACAGCCTGCAAGACATGCTGACGACGATTAGGGAGTCGCAACACGATCAGCTCGTCGTCTCTCGCGGGACGATCGACGAACCCATCGGCATGGTTCTGAAAAAAGACTTGCTGATCCAGGTTCTCAATGGCGGCACCATTAACCCCATGGCGGTCTTGAAGCAGCCTCTGGTCTTGCACGAGTCCACACCGGTCTTCCGCGTTCTCGACAACTTCAAGGCATCCCCCGTCCGTCTCGCCATCGTGATCGATGAATACGGCAGCCTCGAAGGCATCGTCACGCAGACCGATCTGCTCGAGGCGATCGCCGGAGACCTGCCAGGTCCCGAGGGGGAACTCCCCAACGTGGTGGAGAGAACGGACGGGTCGTTGCTGATGGAAGGATCGATGCCCGCTTACGAGGCATTCCAGCGCCTGGACCTTGGCGACGGTCCCTCCGACGGCGACTTCCACACCCTCGCGGGTTTCGCCCTCTACAAGCTGAAGCATCTGCCCGTCGTGGGCGAGACGTTCCGGCACGAAATATGGTCTTTCGAGATCATCGACATGGACGGGCGGCGGATCGACAAGATACTGGCCAAGCGCCTTTCCGACGCGTGATGCCCGAGATGCCCGCGGGCTATTCGTTACCTGGTGGAGACCGTCGACAAGTTCACCGCCAGTAGACCTCGACTTTAGCACTTCCACAAGGCTCTCTCGCCGCCAATTGGCGATGCCGTCTGGGGAGGGCGGCAACCATCCCATCTCAATGGGAACCCGCGCGGCCACCGCACTCGAAGAGTGCGGGTTCTTGCCAATTTTTGCCAAAGTTGCTATGATTGTTCGTATGAGCACAATGAATATTTCCCTACCGGACCATCTTAAGAGCTTCGTCGATGAGCAAGTCGCTGGGCGAGGCTATGGGACGAGCAGCGAGTATATCCGGGAACTGATACGTCGAGATCAGGATCGTCTCGATTTGCGTAGGCTGTTGCTTGACGGAGCCTCGTCCGCACAGAGTGAACCGGTCGACGCGGACTATTTCGCCAGTCTGCGCGATCGAGTCCGCGGTCGGCACAGCAAGTGAATAATAAAACGATAGTCGCCCGGGAGCTGGCTCGCAGCGATGTCGAGGCAGCGGTCGACCATTATGTACGCGAGGCTGGAGCCGAGGTCGCGCTGGGCTTTATCGACGCTCTTCAAGTAGCTTACGATCTGATCGCTAGCCATCCGGAGTGCGGATCGTTGCGATATGCCTACGAGTTGGGATTGCCTGGCCTGCGGAGTTTTTCCCTACAACAATACCCCTATCTCGTTTTCTATCGCGACTACACCGGTCATGTCGACATATGGCGCGTGCTTCATGCCAAATTGGACATCCCGCATTTGATGCAGGAACCAGAAAATCACTGACCCCTCGGACAAAACGACGAGCATCTTTCGATCCTCGACGTCCTTGATCGCAATGAACTTGAAGAGGCGGCCAGGCTGCTCTCGGACCGACCTTGGAAACGCCAAGGCGAGAAAGGCCCGCAGCGCGATTTTTGCGGAGTAGCGGTGAAGTCAACTTGAAGGCATGCGGCTCGCGACGCAACAAGAAGGCAAGGGATGGCATGGCGAGAACTCGGCACAATCATCGACTTAGGCGCACAACCATTCGTGCCTGCCCTGGGTTCCCGTCCTGTGCTTCGAAAATCGCCTAATGGCTCAACAGGTACAGCGCTGTCAGAGGGCCGATGTGAAGTCTTCGGAATGCGACACATTTCGCTGGACCGCTAGTATTTGTCATGCAGGTGAATTACATTCACAAGTGGTGAAGGAGGTTCGAACATGGCTTCAAATGCACTTGTCCAGACTCGGATTGATGCCGACGTCAAAGAGCGCGCCACGGCGGTTCTAGAAAATATGGGTCTTACGGTCTCGGATGCTGTCCGTATCCTGTTAACCCGGACAGCGAATGAAGGCGCCCTGCCGCTAGAACTGGTTAGCCACAGCGAGGCCCATGATGCCTGGTTCCGTGCGAAGGTCTTGCAGGCGCTCGAGGACACGCGACCCGACGTCGAGGATGCCGACGTCGATGCCCACTTTCGCGAGCGCCGTGCGGCAGCTTTGCGCAAGGTCGTGGCGGGTGATCGATGAGGCTCGTCTGGGCGCAATACGCGCTTGATGATCGCGACACAATCTTCAGCTACATTGAGAAAGAGAGTCCGAGGGCGGCGGTCCACGTGGACGAGGAAATCGTCCGCGCTGCCCGTCGACTTGTTGACTTTCCCGAAAGCGGTCGTCTGGTCGGATTGCTGGAACTCGCGAACTTGTTATCCCGCGGACTCCCTACATCGCAGCCTACGTGGTGTTAGCGGACAGGATTCGTATCTTGCGTGTTTTGCACGGCGCCCAGATGTGGCCCATCGAGCTCGCCCACGAGTAGACGTGACTACTTCGCTTCAGGTTCGATTCCGTTCAAGGCGGGCAGGTGGCGACCCTTGGTTGTTCGGGTCGCCACCTTCGGCATCAGCGCGACATTGCCTTCGCCGCCGTTTCGATAACGTCGGCAACCTTGTCGGGCTGCGAGGCGAAAACTGCGTGGCTCGCCTTGATCTCGGTCACCACGCTGCCGGCGCGCTTCGCCATCTCGCGTTCCAGTTCAGGATTGATTGAGCGGTCCTCGGTGGCGACGATCGACCAGCTTTTCCTGGTTTTCCAAGCGGGATCCCCGACTCTGGCTGAAAAAGCTACCTTTGACGCGAAAACCTGCGACCTTGCCAGAAACGCGGCGTCGTCTTTCGGCAGGTCCGCGGCGAAGTCGTTCGCGAACGCGGCGGGGTCGAGGTAGAGGTATTTCCCGTCTTTCGTCTCGCGAATGTTCATGCCTCCCGACGGCTTTGCACTTGCGAGGCTGAGCAGGCTTTCCCCCTTGTCCGGCTGGAAAGCTGCGACGTAGACGAGACCAGCGACAACAGGACTGTGGCCAGCTTCGGTGATCACCATGCCGCCATAGCTGTGACCGACGAGAAGCGTCGGGCCGTCTTGCAGGTCGAGTACCCGATTGGCAGCCGCGATATCGTCGGCGAGCGACGTGATCGGCTGCTGCACGATCGTGACATTGAAGCCTCGCTGGACGAGGATATCAGATGCTTTGCGCCAGCCCGAACCATCGGCAAGCGCGCCATGGACGATGACGATATTTTTGACTTCGGCGGCCTGTGCCGCGAAGGCGATGATGCTGGTGGCGAAGGCGAGTGCGAGGGTCGAGATGTAATGACGGTTCATGAGTTTAACTCCTGTCGTTGTGGGTGGTTTGGTAGGGATCTGAGGTTTCAGCCAAAGGTGAAGGCGTAGGCTTCCACGCCTTGATCGAGGAAACGGATTTCGAAGGTCCGTTTCTCCACGTGGCCGGACTGACGGACGAGCTGGTAGAGCTTGGTGGATGTCACCGTGCCGTGGCCGTCAGCGTCAGTGTCGGCGCCATGGTTTGGTCCGGGAGCCTTGCCGTCGATCGTCACTTTGAAGCGAATAGGTTTGCCGGCGGCGCCGGGACCAAGGACCAGATGAAGATCGCGGGCGCTAAAGCGGTAGACGATGCTGCCATCCGGCTTGTCCAGCACGGCCTGTTCGGCGCCAATCGTCCAGGTTCCCGAGAGGCCCCATTTGTTCAGGCCCGGTTCGTCGATGGAATACGCGTTGGCGCCGTCAGCACGAAGGCTTTCCGGAGAGGCGAAGCTGGTGGCGCGCTTGTAGCCGAGATAGGTTTCGCCGGAACGGATGTTCTTGAGGTCAGCGCTTGCCTCAGCACCCTTGGCGTCCGGCGTCACCGGGGCACTCGCGGCCATCTCGCTGCCGGCTTCGCGCAACAGGTCCTGGATCGCCTGCTCGGTCTGGCGGTAATTGCCTTCGCCGAAATGATGGTAGCGGATCTGCCCGTTGGCATCGATCAGGTAGTGCGCCGGCCAGTAGCTGTTCTCGAAGGCGCGCCAGATCTTGTAGTCGTTGTCGATGGCGACCGGATAGCCGATCTTGAAATCCTCGACCGCCGTTTTGGCATTGTCGATCTTCTTCTCGAAGGCGAATTCCGGGGCATGCACACCGATCACGACGAAGTCCTGGTCCTTGTACTTTTCAGCCCAGGCACGGACGTACGGGACGGTACGGATGCAGTTGATGCAGGAATAGGTCCAGAAATCGACGAGGACGACCTTGCCGCGCAGCTGTTCCGTTGTGAGTGGCGGCGAGTTCAGCCATTCGACGGCGCCGTCCACTGACGGCGCGAGACCTTCGACGGGGAGATTGCTCTGGAAGGGTCGGCTTGTATCGACGGCGGCAGTCATGATCCCATTGCTGGCAATCTCGGATGATGGATCGGCTGCGGGCGTCCGATGCAAACGATCCAGTACGGCCTGTTCGAGGGATGCGGTGCTGGTATACGAAAGCCGCGCTAGCAGCCCGGTATCGAGACCAAGCGCAATGACGGCAACGCCGGCCAAAACAGCTGCTCCGAGCATCTGGCGAATCCGTTCACTGATGCCGAGTGATCGCTTCATGCCGGCAAAGATCTTCGCTCCCACAAGAAGGGCAATGGCAAGCGATGTCGCTGCGCCGGCAGCATAAGCGATGAGCAGGAAGGTCGTCTGAAGATTGGCACCCTGCAATGCGGCACCCGTCAGCAGGAGGCCGAGGATAGGCCCGGCGCAGGGTGCCCAGAGCAGCCCGGTCGCAACGCCAAGGATGAAAGAGCTTGCGGCAGTCGGTATTGAGCCGGGTTTGCCCGACGCATTCAACAGCTTGTTGCCGACGTCGACGACAGGCTGGGTGATGACGCCCGCAATGCTTGGCGAAAGAAGGCTGACTCCGAATATCGCAAGCAGCAGGATCGCGACGAGGCGGCCGTATTCGTTGGCGTTGATCGCCCAGCTACCGCCAACCGCCGCAAGCGTCGCGACCATTGCGAAGGTAACACTCATGCCGATCAGCATGGGCAGCGTGCTTCGGATGAAAGGCTGTCCCGCGCGTGCAAAGACGAAGGGAAGGATGGGAAGGATGCACGGGCTGAGGATGGTCAGCGCCCCTCCAAGATAGGCAACAATAAGAAGTGTCATCGTCGTTTCCTTGAAACCGGTTGGTCGGGCTCTGGACGGCGATGTGGCGCGACCAGCAACGGGGCCAATCTGGTCGGTGCGACGTATCCCGGATGTGTCCGGGTTTCAGGTGAAGTGTACCGAAGTGTAGGGGTTGGCCGGGTCTGCTACAGAACGACACAAATCTCCGGCGAGGCGTCAGCCCAGACCGGCAAGGCAGGGCGCAAATTGTATCAGAACGTATCAAAGCGGCCGGATGCTACATACGCATTCAATTGCGGGCTCGGTGGGACACATGGGGGATACATGCGATTGGCTTTCTTCAAGTCACGATCAATCGAGTTGGAGAGTACGATGTCCCCTGAATTCAACCACCAGCGCCGCCGCTTCTTCGGTGTCGCCGCCATGACCGTCGCAGCCGCCGAATTCGGCATGACCGCGATCGCAAAAGCCCAGTCGTTCGCTGTATCCTTACCAGCGGCTAAGGCAGGAGAGCACACATCGTTCGAAGCGCTGAAGCAGGTCAAGGCGGGTGTGCTCGATATTGGATATGCCGAAGCCGGGCCGAAGGGTGGGCCGGTCGTCTTGCTGGTGCATGGCTGGCCTTACGATATCTACAGCTATGTAGATGTTGCACCCATCCTGGCCGATGCAGGCTTCCGCGTCATCATTCCCTACCTTCGCGGTTACGGCACGACGCGCTTCCTTGCGGAAGAGACGCCGCGTAACGGGCAGCAGGCGGCGCTGGCGGCTGACATGATCGCCTTCATGGATGCACTCGGCGTCGAAAAGGCAATACTAGGCGGATATGATTGGGGCGCCCGGACCGTTAACATCATGGCCGCTCTCTGGCCCGAACGCTGCGAGGCGATGGTTTCCGTCAGCGGCTATTTGATCGGCAACCGCGAAGTCAACAAGAAGCCGTTGCCGCCGAAGGCCGAGCTGTCCTGGTGGTACCAGTTCTACTTCGCTACCGAGCGCGGCCGGCTTGGCTATGCTGCCAACACACGTGATTTTGCAAAGCTGATCTGGCAGACGGCATCGCCGACATGGAAGTTCGACGACGAAACATTCGACCGCTCAGCAGACGCGTTCGACAATCCCGACCATATCGAAATCACCATCCATAATTATCGCTGGCGGCTCGGTCTCGTAGACGGCGAGGCGAAATACGATGCTTATGAAAAGCAACTGGCGATGGGACCGGCCATCACAATTCCGACGATCACCCTGGAAGGCGATGCCAATGGCGCGCCCCACCCGCAGCCATCGGCCTATAGAGGTAAATTCTCAGGAAAGTACGAACATCGAACATTAACTGGGGGCATCGGGCACAATCTGCCGCAGGAGGCGCCGCAGGCCTTCGCACAAGCCATACTGGATGTTGCGAAGTTTTGACGGCCATTCGGTTGCCGCGAGAAATCGCTTTACTCGCGGCAACTGACACGAAACTAATAATGGATGTAGTTCCGCCGCTGACTGTAGTGTTTGAAAGACAAAAGATGGAGCATGTCGACCATATATTGATCGTCGACGACGATCGTGAAATTCGCGAACTGGTATCGAGCTATCTGAAGAAGAACGGTCTTCGGACGACGGTTGCCGCCGACGGTCGCCAGATGCGCAATTTCCTTGAAACCAGCATGGCCGATCTGATCGTCCTCGACGTGATGATGCCGGGCGATGACGGGCTGGTCCTTTGCCGGGAACTTCGGGCCGGCAAGCACAAAGCGACGCCGATCGTCATGCTGACTGCACGCGATGACGAGATGGACCGGATCATCGGGCTCGAAATGGGAGCCGACGACTATCTTCCGAAGCCTTTCGCGGCGCGCGAGCTTCTTGCCCGCATCAAGGCGGTGCTGCGGCGCACGCGAATGTTGCCGCCCAACCTTCAGATCAGCGAGGCAGGACAGCTGCTGACTTTTGGTGATTGGCGGCTCGACACAGTTGGCCGGCATCTTCTTGACGGGGACGGCACGGAGATCGCGCTAAGTGGTGCCGAATACCGGCTGCTGCGGGTCTTCATCGATCATCCCCACCGCGTGCTCAACCGCGATCAGATCCTGAACCTCACGCAGGGCCGCGACGCCGAGCTGTTCGACCGTTCGATCGACCTGTTGGTGAGCCGTCTGCGCCAGCGGCTCGGCGATGATGCGCGCGAGCCAACCTACATCAAGACGGTGCGGGCTGAAGGCTATGTCTTCTCCGTACCGGTCGAGATCTCGGTGCCCAAGACATGAGTGAGGGCGGCAAGTCCCGTTCCGGCTGGTGGCCAAGCACACTACGCGCACGCCTCTTCCTGATCCTGTTTGCCGGATTGGCGGTCGCTTATGGCCTGTCCTTCAGCATTCTTTTTGCCGAACGCTACATGTCGGCCAAGGCAGTCATGCTCGGGACACTGGAAAGCGATCTGGCAACGTCGATCGCCGTTATCGACCGGCTTCCCGCCAACGAGCGGGCCGAATGGCTGGACCGCCTGAGCCGTGGCAGCTATCGCCTTGTTCTTGGGCCGGGACTTGCCGGTGTACCGGATTTGTCGGGCCGCGGAGCGGAGATTGCGGAACGGATCGAGGAGGCGGCAGGTAAAAGGTTTCCGCTACGCGTCGAAGCCATTCCAGGCGACGGCAAGCGGCTGCAAGGCCATCTGACGCTTTCAGATGGTTCCCCGCTCACCATAGACGTGACGCCGCGCGGTGTGATGCCGTTGGCTGAATGGCTGCCATATGTCTTTGCCGCACAGATGGTGTTGCTGATCCTCTGCACCTGGTTTGCGGTGCACCAGGCAGTTCGCCCGCTTGGTGCTCTCGCGGCCGCCGCCGATGCGCTCGATCCCAACAAGAAGGGTTCTTCTCCATTGAGCGAGAGCGGGCCGAGCGAAGTCGCCGATGCGGCGCGCGCCTTCAATGCCATGCGTGACCGTATCGCCCATTACCTGGAAGAACGCGTGCAGATCCTCGCAGCGATCTCGCATGACCTGCAGACGCCGATCACACGCATGCGGCTGCGCGCCGACATGGCGGAAGACACCCCCGAAAAGGATAAGCTGGTCAGCGATCTGCGTGAAATAGAGCGGCTTGTGCAGGATGGTATCGCCTACGCCCGCAGTTCTCACCGCAATGACGAAAAGACATCTCGTATCGATCTCGCATCCTTCATCGACAGCATTGCCTACGATTACCAGGACACCGGCAAGGCCGTCACGGTTGCAGGCATCGCCCAGGGCACGGCCGTGACCAAACCGCATGCGCTGAGGCGTATCCTGACCAATTTCGTCGACAACGCCATCAAGTTTGCGGGCGCAGCCGAGATCAGCGTCGAGCGCAAAGGCGAGGGAGCTATCGTGATTACGGTCCTGGATCGTGGGCCTGGTATTCCGGACGACAAGCTGGAAGCCGCCATGCAACCGTTTTTCCGGCTTGAGACTTCGCGCAACCGGGACACAGGGGGTACAGGATTGGGACTGGCTATCGCTCAACAGCTTGCCGTGTCGGTTGGCGGCGCAGTGCGGATCTACAATCGCCCCGGCGGCGGGCTCGGCGCAGAGATATCGCTGCCCTGAAGAATGCCGGTTCTGCAAGGCATTTGTATGAGACGGTAGCCCGGCGCGCGGTCGCTACACTCTGCTACATTTCCACCCGTTTCGGAAACATGCCGGATACCTCGAGGCGTCAAAACGCTCCTGTCAACAACATCGCTGCGGCGACAGAACAAGGAGTGTTCCATGACGAAGATCGAGAAGGTTCTCTATACCGGCAAGACCCACACTACCGGCGGCCGCGACGGTGTGGCGCGGAGCGACGATGCGCAGCTCGACCTGCGCCTGTCGCCGCCGCGCAGCGGCAAGCCCGGAACCAATCCCGAGCAGCTCTTTGCGGCCGGCTGGTCTGCCTGCTTCATCGGTGCCCTGGGTCTTGCTGCGGGCAAGCGCAAGCTTTCACTTCCGGCGAATACGGCAGTCGATGCCGAAGTCGACTTTGGCGTGACAGACGGCGCCTATCTGCTGCAAGCGCGGCTGGAGGTCCGCCTTCCGGGCCTCGATCCGGAACTTGCCCGCGCGCTGATCGCGGAAGCTCATCAGACCTGCCCCTATTCGAAGGCAACAAGGGGCAATATCGCGGTCGAGCTGACCCTTGCCTAGTCTCGGAAATCCATGGAGTGTTCGATGAAATGCTTAGTCGTTGGTATGCTGGCGCTCGCCGTCTTCGCAACGCCTTGTATCTATGACGCGTTCTCGCTGGAACCATCGCCCATGGCCGCGCTCGCCGCAGCTGTTGGTCTTCAAGGGTAGAGGAACCAGTGATACGGAGAAGGAGCGGCTGCGGAAACAGCCGCTCCCCTTGCGCTGTCAGGGCTGTCGGTTTCGTGCTCAAGAAGGGCCGCTGCCTCCCAGCGCCGAGGGATCGGCTTTCAGTCGGCGTGGACAGATGCCTGGATCTCGCCTGACAAAAGGGCGTGGTCAAGGGCAATCGCTTTGAGGCGCTGGTCCATAGGTGGATTGAGGCGTCGCTCGCGCCAAAACCAGCCCGGGTGGTGGATGAGCGGTCTTGCAAGATCGAACAACGGTGTTCGGTGGATGGCGCCGTGCCAACAGGCCGGTCAATTCACTGTATCGCTGATCCCTGGCTCCTTTATGGGATCAAAAGCAGCTTACCGGTGGTCGCGCGGCTCGCCGTGTCCGCGTGCGCCTGGGCGCCTTGCGCGAGGGGATAGATTCGCCCGATGCTGACCTTGAGCGACCCATTCTCAATCCAATCAAAAAAGCTGCCTGGTGCGGGCGCGAAGGAGCTCGGACGTATGGACGTGGTCGGAAAAGACGGCGTAACCGATCCTGATGCTTTTCGGCAGGCTCATGATATCCAGCGGTCCAGGCCCTCCGAGCACCGGGCCATACCAGCAGAACGTACCTGACCGGCGAAGTGCTTCGAGCGAACCCTTAAAGGTCTGGGTCCGGAACCGTCATAGACCACTGCCACGCCCCTGCCGTCGGTCAGGCGCAGGATCTCGTCAGCGAATTCTCCCTTCGTATCCACGATGACGGCCTCGGCACCTGCCTGCTTGGCGATTGCGACCTTGCCATCGGACGATACGCGAGCGATAACGCGGCCGTCTCTCAACCTGATTATCTGTGTCAGCGCCGATCGCTAGCACGCGACCAGCCCCTTCGACACCAAGTACTTTCGGATTGGAAGTTTCCGTCCAGGCCATACCCTGGCGAACACCGATGTCCCTAAAGTTCACGCCGGCGACGGCGATTTCGACGAGAACATGTCCCGGCGTCTCACCCGCCCCCTCCCTTCCCTTGCAACCCGGCCCAGCCGGTCCGGTCGGGGGCTTGCCTCAGCGCAAGTGGACATGCCGAGTGTCGCATTTCTAAATGGCTGAAGACGCGCCCAAAGTGACATTTCAACTTTGCGCACAAACGGACATTCCAACCTTGCTACCACATCGCATTTGCCGGGTGGGGGTCGATTTCTCTCGAGTCTCAGAACGGCATGGTGACATCTTCGCCGATTTGTACGGCACCGACCCTGAGGCTTTCCCTTAGACGATCCCTGCCATCGTCCGTCATCATTCCGGCGCCGGCGCGGATTCCATCCTGCCACGCTTGCCCGCGTCCCCACGCTTCCTTGTAGACCAAAGCCACGTCGGACGCCCTCCTCGTTTGCAGAAGAGCTTCGAACAGGAGTTCAGCCTGCCTGATATCCTTGTCCCGCTTCACGGCGCTCTGGCCGTCGTTAAATCGGCGGCTGGCGACGATCAGCTTATGGACGGCGTACCGTTCAGGGGCGGGGACTGTCGTAGGGACGCCGCTCTTGTGGAGCAGTATCGTCCGCACCGGATCCCTGATCAGGAAATCGAGGAAGCGCAGCGGGTCGGCGCTGGCACCGCCGAGGGCAGGCATCTTCGCAGGCTGGTCGATGTATCCGTTCGATCCTCGGTTCGATGTTAGGAACTCCACGCGGTAACCGGAGGCCGTCTGGAAGGCCGAAGATGCTGCTGCCCCTGATCGATGGGGAACCGGTCGGAACGATGGGTCGACCGTCTGCAGCAGCTCGACGATGGGCGGCAGGCTGTCGTTCACCTCCGAAGAGACGGCGTAGTCCTGGGCGATGTCTGCATCGCCGGTCAGGATCGCCGCCATGGGCAGGCGCACCCCGAGGATGCCGCTGTAGGTTTGAAAGGCCACTGTTCCGATCAGCACGCCTCGGAGCCGGAAGAGGCCGCCCGCAGCAAGCGCTTCGACGACGTCGCCGGACATGCTGTCGGGAGCGATCATCCCCCCCTCGCGGGTCAGGGACGACACTAGGCGGCGTCTGGCGCGGAGGTCGTCCTTCTGCTCCTTAAACGTCACGACACGGCTTGCGATCTCCGGATCGTCGGCAGGGCCGACGTATCGCCGGGTCCGGCCGCCTTTTCCATCAGGCTGGTCGAAATACCAATAGCGCCGATCCTTCACGGTGACAGGCGTAAACCGGCCAGAGGATGGGAAGTCGGCGGTCCATGCAGCGTCGAGCGAGCGCTGCCCCAACTCGGCGAGCATGGTTTGATACATCAGATCGATGGCCTTCACGCTTCTTTTCTCGCATGGTTATACCTTTCCGCAAAAAGAGTATAACTTCGAAGGAGGTACGGTGCAAGAGTAGGGATGTCCGCATGGGCAGCCTTATGACTGTCATTCTCAAGTCTTGAGCGAGGCTGGATGGGCACAAGCGAAGTGCCCGAAACCATAGGTCTTGGTTTACTTTGGTCTCACTTTGAAATCAACGCACCCGACCCCCTAAAACCTTGGCTTCACGGTGTAACAGTTGCTGCCGCTTCCGGGACTTTGGTTCAGGATTTTCGCCGCCAGCGCTGCCTTGCCTGCGACAGGAAACGGCCATAGTGTTCCTGAACGACATCCGGTGTGTCCTGGATGATTGCTTCGCCCTCCTGGAAGTTTTGAAGCGCGAGACCTCAGGCAAAATGCGGACCGCATTTGCGCGTTCGTGTCTTCGCCGAAAACAGTCCGTTCGACATGACCATCTGAAATCCCGTGGATACCGCTGGTCTGATGGAAGCGACGGCCGGCCAAAATCCTGGTGGATCAAAGTCGATGAGGACGCACTCGACAACGAGTTCCACTTTCTCCGGACCGAAATCTACCGCTGGCCGGACGCCGATCCGCCCATCAAGCGGCTGACCGCCTCCAACTGACCTGCCACGGAACTTTCATCCGGCTGCGATTAGAGCCTCGGCGGCTTTGAATACGCCAAATGGCGCGGTGGGAGCAACCGGCGGAAACGCGAAGCTTTCATCTTGCGCAGCGTTGGAGCCGGTTGCGGCGATGGTCCCGGCATAGTCTGCCGGGGTCTGACATCCGAGCGATGAGTGCGGCCGGAAATGGTTATAATCCTCAGCCCATTCAGCGATGGCGCTGCGGGCATGATCGAGGCCGAAGAACAGGCTCTCGTTGAGCAACTCGTCGCGCATCCGACCGTTGAAACTCTCAACATAGCCGTTCTGCATTGGCTTGCCTGGCGCGATGTAGTGCCACTCGACCTTGTGATCCCCCGAACGGCTATCGGGCCTTTGCACCACGTCGGAGCGGTCCGTTAGATCCCCGACCCGTCGAACTGCTGGGCGTCGTCGCCTTCCCAGGGTGAGGGCATGGATGCGCGGCTGCGATTGGCGGAAGGCATCGGCATCCAGCACTTCAGCTCCGGCTCGGCATATTCAATGACGCAGCCGGGGGAGGAATCAGAGGCGCGCCACCCTTCTGCGCCGAACTGATCGCCATTCGACCAGTAGGCGAGGTCAACTTCCGCCGGCCCCTGTTCAGACGGGCGGACCGTGACGAGGATCCGACTGCCGTCTTTCGGCGCGCTTGCCATGTGGCGCCACCTGTCTGGCTCGTCCATCGTTTTCTCTCCTGCCTTGCTGCAGGTAGAGTGTCCTCGCCATCGAAAGCGGTCAACCCAAACTTTACACAAGCCATCCTCCCAAGACGAGC
The DNA here is from genome assembly GCF_964252905.1 of Pararhizobium sp. LjRoot255. Lineage (NCBI taxonomy): Bacteria > Pseudomonadati > Pseudomonadota > Alphaproteobacteria > Hyphomicrobiales > Rhizobiaceae > Pararhizobium > Pararhizobium sp. LjRoot255. The sequence continues at coordinate 374,542 of NZ_CAXUPQ020000002.1, read as the reverse complement.
CGTGAAAAATTTGAATAGCCGTTCAAGAGCGGGCATGCCGTTCCATGCCCCTACGTCATACACCTGCTTTGCGGTGGGTTCGAATCGTTCAAGGCGACCGATCTAACGTCAACTCTACAAGGTCATCCAGCGGAACGATGCAGATTGAAGCCCAGGAATGCGGCGATCCTGAATGGGAGCCTGCGGGGAGAGTTGTTCAAATGTCGACTTTAATCTTGCAAGAAGTGCTCCATAAATCTTTCCCGCTACCCGCGAACAGACCAGCCGCGAAGAGTGAAACTTGCAGCGGGCGGTCGTAGCTCAGGAATTCCGCCGCCAGTTACCCGGCGTCGCGCCGACGATCGTTGAGAACACCCGGGTGAAATGGCTCTGATCCGCGAAACCGCAGGCGATCGCCACCTCGGCCAGCGGTGCGTTGGAAGCGCGAAGCAGTGCTTTGGCCCGGTTTATCCGCTCGCTGAGAAGCCACTGATACGGGGTCATTCCCATCGTTTCCCGAAATGCCCGAATGAAATAGCCCCGTGACAGATTGCAGGCCTGCGCAACGTCCGAGATCGAGATGTCGCCCTCAAGGTTTTCAAGTAGGATGCTTTTCGCCAGATCCTCATGCGAACGTGATAGGTTTCCTGCCCGGCCGGGGGCCGCATTTGGCCGTCCGCCGTAACGTTGAACCAGATAGGTCCCGATCGCAGTCGTCATCTGGTCGACGAACAGCGCGCTTGCTTCCTCCGGTCTTTCAAGTGCCGGGATCAGCGCACGAGCAAGATTAGCAAGCACGATATCCTTGGACGCTGTTTCGGCTGAAAGCGTCGTCACGCTGGCCAGTTCGGCCTCATCGGCGAACCTGATGAGCGACGTTTGCGAAATCTCGAACAAAAGAAAATCGAACGGCGTGTTCAGATCTGCTTTGTAGGCTTCGGAGAGATCGCGGATATAGATCGAATTCTCGGCGAAGTCGTGGGTCGTCGCATGATGGTGACGGAAGATGCGGCGCCTGTGGCCTCCGACCGACGAGACCCCGACGACGAAGCCTCGATCGCTTGCCGATGTCGTGACCTGATCGAGCTGGATGACGCTCGTTGCCTTGCGGAAGATTGCGATGTCTGAGCCAGCCAGGGTTTGATCGACCGACAACTGCTTGAGAGAGCACCCGAATCCGTCCTTCACTTGTCCAGCAGCAGAACCGATATGACGGGAAGGAACCTGGACCAAGACGCATTACCTCCATCTCGAAAACGCTGAATGGTGAATCCGGGCCACCGCTGTTGCGCGGGAATTCTACCATTTTCCATCAACCAGTCGAATTTTCCCGACGAGGATGCTTTTCTACAAGATAGACGCCTGAATGAAGGATAGATACATCCAAAAAGCGGAACTGAATTGCAGGCATACAACTTCCAGTTCAGACAATCGAAACAAGTGTGAGTGAATCGTTGGCGGCCGGCGACAGAATTGCGGCAAGTTTTAGAGTCAAGGCAGCCAGAGCTCTCGCGATCAGGCCGCTTCGAGAAGCGCAGCTTTCTATCGTGCATCTCACTCACGACTACGAAGACGGCGACGATCCGGTCTTCCTTCCGCCTGACGACGCGTTTCTGGTGATGTTGTACCTCGTCGATGTCGATCATTGCGACATCTGGCCGGACCGCCCCCCGGCACTCTTGAAGAGATATCCCCAAGGCTCGATTTGCCTGATCAATCTAACTGGTGGCGCAGCAATTTCCGTTCGGGGACGTTTTGAAGCGCTCGCGTTTCATATTCCGAGCGCGCATCTTGGCGAGCTTGCGGAGGAAGCTGGCGAGCCGCGGATCGATAATCTTGTGACCTGTCGTGGGGTCGACGATCCGGTGATCCGCGATCTCGGTGCAGCCCTGATGCCGATGTTCGACATGCCGGATGAGGTGAAAGACATGCTGCTTCCGCATGTCGGGCTGGCATTCAACGCCCATCTCGCGCATCGCTATGGACGTTCTCCCGCCCAGAGTCTTTCGGCCACCGGCCTGCTGACGTCCATGCAGGAAAAACGCATAAAGACGTACATAGCCGCAAACCTGTCGCGCCAGATCGGGATCGATCAGATTGCCGATGCCAGCGGATTTGCTGTGGATGAGCTTTGTTCCGGCTTCACGGCGACGACCGGACAGTCGGTTCTCGAATGGATTTCAGCATGCCGAATAAGCAAGGCAAAGCTGCATCTTAGCAGGACCGGTGAAACCATCGCCCGTGTGGCAGAAACGTGCGGGTTCCCGAACGAGGACATGTTCATCGAAACGTTCAAGCAAGCCGCAGGTGTCACTCCAGACGTGTGGCGCTCGCGTAATCGGCACTAGCCGATTTCATGGTCGATCGGTTCTCCTGAAAACCGCCATATCCTGACATTCAACATCTTCTGGTGCCGACGATCGTCGTCGGCACCATTCCGCGTACTAGGCGGCAAATTCAATCTTAGCAGCCTTGCGGTGCGAGACGAGGACGATTTTAAAGCGACCCTGTTTCGCTCCTTCTTTTACGCCTGGATGAAGGCGAGGAGATCGCCATTCAGGACATCGGCATTGACGGTCAGCATGCCGTGCGAGAAGCCGGGAAGGGTCTTCAGCGTGCCGTTCTTCAGGAGCTTGATAGCCTTGTGCGCAGCATCTGCGATTGGCACGATCTGGTCGTCCTCACCATGCAGAACCAGTGTCGGTACACTGATCGCCTTCAGGTCTTCGGTCTGGTCGGTTTCCGAAAAGGCCTTGATACCGTCATAATGGGCCTTGGCGCCGCCCATCATACCCTGACGCCACCAATTCTGAATCACGCCCTCATAGACCGTCGCACCTTCGCGGTTGAAGCCGTAGAACGGGCCAGCGGGGACATCGCGGAAGAACTGCGCGCGGTTGGCGGCCAGTGCGGAACGGAAACCGTCGAAAACTTCGATCGGCAGGCCTTCCGGATTGGAAGCAGTCTTGAGCATTAAAGGCGGTACTGCGGAAACGAGGACAGCCTTGGCGACACGGCCGGCCGGCTCGCCGTGCTTGGCCACATAACGGGCAACCTCGCCACCCCCTGTCGAATGCCCAATATGAACGGCATTCTTCAGGTCGAGCGCTTCGACGACGGCAAAGGCGTCGGCGGCGTAATGGTCCATATCGTGACCGTCGGAAACCTGCGCGGATCGGCCATGGCCGCGGCGATCATGGGCGACGACGCGATAGCCCTTTGCCAGGAAGAACAGCATCTGCGCATCCCAGTCGTCGGACGAGAGCGGCCAGCCGTGGTGAAACACGATCGGCTGCGCATCCTTCGGACCCCAGTCCTTGAAGAAGATTTCGGTGGCGTCTGTGGTTGTAACGAAGCCCATGGTGTTTTCTCCTGTTTGTGCCTGGGTGGCGGTTGAAGCGGGTGCCGCGAAGGTGGGCCGGATCGGAAGCGCGATGCCGGCGGCGAGGGCAGCGCCGGCACGAAGTGCGTCACGGCGGCTGATTGGGAACGGTCTGTCGGTCATGGCGGTTCCTGCCAGTTGGATGCAGTCGTTAGCGGCGTTGTGTTGTCTATGCAGATATAATGGAGCGATCGATCTTCTCCATCAATTGCAAGAAAAATGTCTATTTCATTGCGGCAACTGCAACAATAAAAGCCTGCAGAATGTCCGGTTTCAGATCGCCATGCCAGGTTTGTTGATGGACAGCAGATGTCGCACGATAGGCTTTTCCGGACCGCTATGGAAAGCGAGGACCTTGCTCTGCAGGTCGGCATCCGCATTCGAGACGCGCTTGTGCTGCCGCAGATGCTCCGCCCAGGATTCGACCATGAACCACTCGGTGATCTTTTCAGGATCGGCGGAGTCTTCGGTCACGCCCCAGCCATAGGCGCCGTCTCGACGACGCTCCGAGGACATGTTGTCGAGAGCATGCAGGAACTTGGCGCGGTTGTGCTTCTCGACGTGGTAGTCGATCAGGATGAGCACCGGCCCGCGGTCGTTTGCAACCGGCTGGGCAACGAGAGGCTCCGGCCAATGGTTGGACGGCACCAGATCGGCCTCGCCGGACGGGAGCTTGATCCGGTGCATCATGAAGCCGGCGACGAGCAGTCCGGTGGCTCCGATCAACAGCGTGCCAGGCACGCCGGCCGCTTCCCCGACGGCACCCCATCCAAGACTGCCGGCCGTCATCGCACCGTTGAACACCGTCAGATAGACGGCAAGACCACGGCCCCGTACCCAATTCGGCAGGACAGCCTGCGCCGCACCGTTCAGGGTGGTAAGGGCGGTAATCCAGGCAGCACCAAGGAAGAGAAGGACGACGACTGCCAGCCATTGCGGGGGAGCGAGTGAGAGTGCGGCCATGACGAGAGCCGTCACGACCGCCGAACCCAGAAGAAGGCCGTCGGAATCGAAGCGCTGACGCAAACGCGGCATCATCAGAGCCCCGCCGATGGCGCCTGCACCGACCGAACCGAGCAGAAGTCCGTAGAAGCCTGCATCCCCGCCTAGAAGCTGACGCGCGATCAGCGGAAGAAGCGCCCAGACCGCGCTGGCGAAGGCGAAGAAAATCGCCGCCCGCAGAAGCACGACGTGAAGCGGCTTGCTGGCTCGGGTGTAGCGCAGTCCGGCGCGGAACGCGCCGAAGAAGTTCTCGGACAACGCGTCATCGGCATTTTTGGCACGCGGCCACCAGACGAGTGCCGCGATGACCAGGATGTAACTTGCAACGTCTGCGCCGTAGGTCACGGCAGCTCCGAACGCGGCGAGCAGCACGCCGCCGGCAGCGGGGCCGATCGAGCGCGCGATGTTGATCCCAAGCGAGTTCAGGGCAACCGCGCCCTTCACGTCCTCGCGCGGGACCAGTTCAGGCACGATCGCCTGCCATGTCGGCCCCATCAGGGCGGCTCCGATACCGCCGAGAAAGGTCAACCCGATCAAAGCGCTGACCGAAAGCATCCCCATGTAGGACAGTACCATCAGCGATATGCTGACGCTGGTGAGCAGGAGTTGGATGGCGATCAGGAACTTGCGTCGGTCGAGGATGTCCGAGAGCACGCCCGCCGGGATCGCCAGAAGGAAGATCGGCAGGGTGCCGGCTGCCTGTACCATGGCGACGGCCGCGGGTGCCGCCGAGAGATCGGTCATCAGCCAGGAACTGGCCACGTCGCGCATGAAGCTGCCGGTGTTGCCCAGAACCGTCGCCGTCCAGAGGACAGCGAAGACAGGCTGGCGCAGCGGCGCGAAACTGCCGCCTGAAGATTTTGCGGCGCTCATTTGCCCGCTCCCTTGGTAAGGTCAGTGATGGCGACAATGAAGAAGGCGCCGACAAGACCAAGATGCTCGAAAAAGGCGTTGGTCGCCATCATCCGTTCCATGCCGGAGGGCATCTCCCAGAACCGGACGGCGACGAAGGTCGCAAGAAGCGTGAAGACGGCGAGCGCGAGTGCGCCAAGCCATCGCAGGATGCCTGACAGAATCATTGCCGAGGCTGCCAGTTCGAACGCGATGACGGCAACCGCGAAGAAGGTTGCCGGATGAAGACCGAAATGCTCCATCTCACCAATCGCACCGTGGAAATCGAAGAGCTTGGTGAGCGGCCCCTGGATATAGGCCGCGCACAGGGCAAGCAGCGCCACGAAAGTGAGTACGGGGGAGGCCGCGAGCGAAGCGAGGCCGTTGTGTCGTTGGGGTCCGGAAATCATGATCATGTCCTCACACGGCCCAGCATGCGCAACCGAGCGCGCCGAAGAAGCCCTTGAGATCGGCGATCGGCAGCTTCGATGTCCAGGCTCCGGCGTGGTCGTGGCCGTGAACGTTACAGGAACTGGCGCAGCCGCAAGTCGAGATCGCGGCCCGGCGCAGAGAATTCAGACCTGCGCCCTGCGGTTCACCCCAGGCCGCGTAGCCGCCGAACGTGCGAACGGGAGACCAGTCCGGCATGGCAGGCGGTACGTCGTTCTCGTCGAGCGCTGAGAAGTCGCCCGCACCATAGACGATCTTGCCGCCGACCATGGTCAACTGCGAGGACAGGAACGAGATCTCGTCTTCGGCGCAGCTGAAGAAGTCCTTGTCCGGCACGACGAGGTCGGCGAACTGGCCTTTTTCGATCCGGCCCTTCTTGCCTTCCTCGTTGGAGAACCAGGTGACCTTCTCCGTCCACATCCGCAGCGCCGTCTCGCGGTCGAGGCAGTTGGCGCGCGGGTAGAGCTGCATGCCGCCAACTGTCTTTCCGGTCACCATCCAGGCAAGAGAAACCCATGGATTGTAGGAAGCGACACGTGTCGCATCGGTACCTGCGGATACGTTGACGCCCTTCTCAAGCATGCGCTTGATCGGGGGCGTGGCTTCAGCGACTCCATGACCGTATCGCTCGACAAAATATTCGCCCTGATAGGCCATGCGGTGCTGTGTCGCGATGCCGCCGCCGAGCGCCGCGATCCGATCGATCGAACGATCCGAGATCGTCTCGGCGTGGTCGAAGAACCAGTTGAGACCTTCGAGCGGAATGTCCTTGTTGACCTTCTCGAAAACGTCGAGCGAACGCGAGATGGTCTCGTCATAGGTGGCATGCATGCGCCAGGGCCAGCGGTTTTCCGCAAGGACGCGAACCACTTCCTCGAGCTCGCCTTCCATCTCCGGAGCCATCTCCGGCCGTGGCTGACGGAAATCCTCGAAGTCCGCGGCCGAGAAGACGAGCATTTCGCCAGCGCCATTGTGCCGGAAGTAATCGTTTCCCTGCTTGTATTTGACCGACTGCGTCCAGTTGAGGAAGTCCTGCTTCTCTTCCTTCGGCTTCTGCGTGAACAGATTGTAGGCCAGGCGCACCGTGAGCTGGTCCTCATCCGAAAGCTTCTGGATGACCGCATAATCGTCCGGGTAGTTCTGAAAGCCGCCGCCCGCATCGATGACACCGGTGATCCCGAGACGGTTCAGTTCCCGCATGAAGTGGCGGGTGGAATTGACCTGGTATTCGAACGGGAGCTTTGGTCCCTTGGAGAGAGTTGAATAAAGAATGCCCGCATTCGGCTTCGCCAGCAGCAGCCCGGTCGGATTGCCGTTAGCGTCGCGGCTTATCTCTCCACCCGGCGGGTTCGGCGTGTCCTTGGTGTAGCCGACGGCGCGAAGGGCTGCGCCGTTCAAAAGCGCGCGGTCATAGAGGTGGAGCAGGAAGACGGGGGTATCGGGTGCGACCGCATTGATCTCGTCGATCGTTGGCAGGCGTTTTTCGGCGAACTGGTGCTCGGTGAAACCGCCGACCACGCGTACCCATTGCGGGGCCGGCGTCATCGCCACCTGTCGCTTCAGCATGTCAATCGCATCGGCGAGTGACCGAACGCCATCCCAGCGAAGCTCCATGTTGAAGTTGAGGCCACCGCGCACGACGTGAGTGTGGTTGTCGATCAGGCCCGGCAGCACGCGCTTGCCTTTAAGGTCGACGATCTTCGTGTCAGGTCCGGCGAGTGCCATCACTTCGCGGTCGGTTCCCACGTCCATGAACAGACCGTCCTTGACGGCGACCGCGGTGGCGTTCGGATTTGCGCGATCAAGCGTCGTGATCAATCCGTTGTGAAGAACGATGTCTGCGTGCATGGAGGCGGCTCCGGTCTTGATGGGATCGGCGGCATCGGCCGGTGAAAACAGATTTGAAAAGGCGAGGCTCGATGCTGCGCCCAGGAATGTGCGGCGCGTCGTCATCAGCTTTTCTCCGATGCCGGATCTTCGCGGGGGGAGGTCACCTCCAACACGTTCAGCCCGCCTTTCGGGAGGTGACCGAACATGTGCGGCTTTACCTGATGAAGCCAGGAAAGGGCAGCAGGCTCACGAGCCCAGACGCTTTTTGCCAGCGGCACGAGCTGCTCACCGACAAGGATCCCAAGCAGACCGATGAGAGCGACGACGGGCGGAGCAGGCGAACGGACATTAAGCAGGCTGTAAATCACGCCCACCAGCAGGCCGGCACTGAGGGACAGGAGATAGATTTTCATCGAGAGTGACCTTCGCTTGGGGGAAGCAATTCACTCCGGCAGATGGCGGCCTGCCGGAGTGATGACGGTTTTACTTCGCGGGGTTCGGGCCGATCCGCTTGCCATGGCTGACCCGCTCGGCGCCGCCGTGGACGTGGGTGACGGCATAGTCGATACCCATGCCGTAGGCGCCGGAATGCTCCTTCACCAGCGACGTGACCGCGTCATAGGTTTCCTTGCGGGCCCAATCGCGCTGCCATTCCAGCAGGACCTGCTGCCAGGTGACCGGAACAACACCTGCCTGCACCATGCGGTCCATCGCATATTTGTGCGCATCGACGGACGTGCCGCCGGAAGCATCCGCAACCATGTAGATTTCGTAGTCGGTGTCATTCATGCAGGAAAGCGCGAAGGTTGTGTTGCAAACTTCGGTCCACAGGCCAGCGACGACGACCTTCTTGCGGCCGTCTGCGGCGTTCTTGGCAAGCGCGTCGCGGACGTTCTGGTCGTCCCAGGAATTCATCGACGTGCGCTCGAGAATATCATTGTCGGGGACGACGGCGAGCAGTTCCGGGAAGGTGTTACCCGAGAAGCTATCGGTCTCGACGGTGGTGATGGTGGTCGGGACGTTGAAGATTCTGGCCGCCTTGGCAAGGCCGACGACGTTGTTCTTCAAGACCTGGCGATCGATCGACTGAACGCCGAAGGCCATCTGCGGCTGCTGGTCGATGAAGATGATCTGGCTGTTCTGCGGGGTGAGGACCTGAAGCTTGCTGGACATCGCGTGTCTTCCTTTGATTGGGTTGAAGGTAGGTAATAGGGCGGGGGAGGCGGCACGTCTTGAACGTTATGCCGCCGTATTGTTAGAAAGCGACGTCAGGCCGCCAGTGGTGTCAGCCCGGCCTCGATCTGGTCACGATAAGGCTCGTACCGTGCCGGCAGTTTCAAAACCTCGCCGAGATGTGCCGTGTCTTCGTCGCGGTCGAAACCAGGTTCGTTCGTGGCGATTTCGAACAGTACGCCGCCGGGTGTCCGGAAGTAGACGGCCCAGAAGTAGTCACGGTCGATGACCGGAGTCACCTGGTATCCCGTATCCATCAGGGCCTTGCGAACTTCGAGCTGCTTTGCGCGGTTCTCGACAGCAAAAGCGATGTGATGCACCGAACCTGCGCCCTGCCTTGCGAAAGGCGTTTTCGGGAGGATCTCGAGGTCTATGGTATCGGCACCATTGCCGCCTGGGATGATGAAGCGGGTGACATCTCCATCAGTCTCGGCGCGCTGGTAGCCCATGAACCCGAGCAGTTCGGAAGTGGCGGCGGTGTCATGCAGGCGGAACTTGGCACCGGAAAAGCCGCGGATACCAACGCTTTCGTCGATGCCGGCACCGTTCCAGGCCTTGCGGCCATCGTCTTCCGATTCGACGAGGGCGAACGCTTCGCCGTCCGGCCCTTTGAACAGGAGGCGTTCAGCACCGAAGGCACTGTCGGCATGCAGGTCGCTGGCTGCCTTTGCTGACAGGCGATCCCGCCAGAAGGAGAGTGAGCCCTTGGGAACTGCGAATTGCGTCTCGCTGACTTCGCCGACGCCGGGGCGGCCGCGCATTACGTCGGGAAACGGGAAGTAGGTCATGACTGAGCCGGGGGTGCCGGCCTCATCACCGTAGTAGAGGTGGTAGACGTTGGGATCGTCGAAATTCACCGTCTTCTTCACGCGGCGTAGGCCAAGGGTGTCCGTGAAGAACGCGTTGTTCTGCCGAGCATCCGATGCCATCGACGTGATGTGATGCAGTCCTTTGATATCCTTGATCATAATGTTCGCCTTCCGCCGTTGCTTCCGTTGTCTGGTGTGATTGGAAACCTACGCCTGTTGATCAGCGGCCGGAATTGCAATAATACTTGTCAATGAATTGCGCTGGGTGAAATAATAAATGAACGACTACAAGCTGCTTCGAACCTTTCTGCTGGCCGCCGAGAAGCGGAATTTCGCGCAGGTCGCGCGCGAGCTCGACATGACCCCCGCAGCCGTGACCCGGGCAATCGCTGCCTTGGAAGAAGACCTTGGTGTGCAACTCTTTGTGCGGACGACCCGCCAGGTGTCGCTGACGACCGATGGCGCGATCTTCGCCGCTCAGATACAGCCGGCGGTGCAGGCGCTCGATAACGCGCGCAAGGATGTGATGAATACCCACAAAGCGGATCATGGCCGCCTGCGGATCAGTGCGCCGACCTGGTTCGGTCAGCAGATCCTGCCACCCATCCTCTCCGCATTCAAGGAACGCTACCCGAAGATCAGCTTCGAAATCTCGCTTGCGGATGGGCTCGTGAACATTATTGACGACGATTATGATCTGGCGATCCGCATTTCCGCTGCACCCTCGGACAAGTTCACGATCTGGCGCAAGATCAGCATCGTGCGCCGTATTCTCGTCGCCGCGCCGGGCAGCCGGTTTTCCGACATGAAGCACCCCAATGAGCTCATTCCCGACGATTGCCTCGCCTATAGCGGCGACAGCAAACGGGAGACCTGGACGCTGTCGGACGGCAGTGGTAGCGCCACGATTTCTGCAGGCCGCGCATTCAGCGCCAATAGCGGGGAGATGCTGGCGAGCATGGCTGCCGACGGGGGCGGGGTCGCCATGCTGCCCAAGTTCCATGTGGCCGAGTATCTGCGTGCCGGACGGCTTGTTCACGTCCTGCGGGACTGGTCGCCGCCGGATTTATGGCTGACCCTGTACTACCCCCCGTACCAGGCGCTGCCGCCGCGTATCGCCTCGTTCTCGAGGTTCTTCGAACAACAAATCCCGGCATTTATATCAGCGATCGAATGAACTATCGCTGATTGAGGAGGTGCCTCACGCGGGCTGAGGCAGCGATCGAGAAAATCACCAATACCGTTGCGATTGGCGGCGGCGGGCATGTCGCTCGGCTCCAGCCTCACGGTATCCCACGACGCCGGTAGCGATGCCGCGAGCACGGTCACCGGTCCTTTCTCAAAGCTATTCCGGACAACGATGACGACGCCATTCCCGGGTCGATGGTGACGACGGACCCAAACGAGGCAGCCTATGCCTGGTGGCGGCCAAGCCTCAGACGATGCAGACCATCTTCCCGCTGCCGGGTCGGTTTCAATCGGGATACGATCAATGTTGCCGCCGATGCGGTTGGCGTCTATCACGCAAGTGCTGTGACATCACGCCGATCTTCATCTGCAACCCCGACGAGCCGGCGGGCAATACCAGCGAGGCCGAACAAGCTGCAGCGGATCTCCACACCAACTTCGCAGCCGGCGATCTCTGCGGCCGGCAAATCGAAATGCACAGCACGTCTTCGTCCAATCCCGGGAGGCAGATCGTCTCCGGTCTTGTCGACTGCCATCGAAGCGATGGGCGCGGCCCGAACAACTTAAAAAGGGTAGAGTAGGAGCACAGCGCCTGCCTGCCTCTGCGGCGCCGCGCAGACACCTGGCCGCTGACCATCGAGGAGACAAAGCCACGGCTTTCCTAGAACCTTCGCTTTTCGAGCAGCTCTTGTTCCGGTGTGATCGCTCTTCAGGATGCGGCTCACGAGGATGTGATTGAGGATCGGGGAATACCGGCGGCGGCTGGTGTGTCGTACGTGTGGGGCAGAAAAGAGAAGGAGTTTTTGTGATGAAGATCCATACCTTGATGACCGCGGCGGCGGTCTTGCTGATCTCCACCTACGCCGTGGCCCAGGCGGACGATCACCTTTTCCAGGCGCAACAGCATGGATTGAAGTCCGGCAGCACGGCATCTTCCACGACGCACGCCTTTACGACCAACAGTGCCGGTCACAGCGGTACCTTGGCGCCCGGCCAGGGAAGTCCGTTCACCGGTCACGACACCCAGACGCCGGCCACCGACACGGATGCCGCCAACGATCATGCCAACGTGAAGCTTCGCTGAATAGGTCAGTCGCTCAGCGCTGATTGCAGGGCCGAGTCCGTTCGGTAACCGATTTTGAAGGCGTCGGGAATGTGTTCCTTGCGCCTTCATCGTGTATGGCGAGCACTCGCAGCAACTCGCTGTGCCGTCGTCGTGTCGCGCGACTACTTTAGAATTCATCAATCATGCCGTAGCTAGAAGCATTCCGCTTGCCAAACCGTCGGCGGCAGGGCGCCTGTCGTCATATTAAGTAGCGCCCACGCGCCATCGATCGATAGTCAGCAGATCAAGTTGACGGAAGGCGCACGATCGTCGTTCATCAGCTCGTCGCCTGGAGCATTTGCGCTTTCCGTGCAGAGGGCGCAGTGATCGCGGCAAGAAGCCGACGCGGACTTTTGAAGGGCTTTCTCAACCTAGACGATCTGAGGGACTTGCGACTGGCGTTCCGAGTGGGTTTGACCGAGCGTAGGGCAGCGGCGCCGCCCTTATCGCCGGCATGCCAGCCTCCAGGCACGCGGCAATAAACGCCTCGCGGGCTGCCGTCGCGGGCGTCATTCGGTTTAATACCCGTCTGCAAGCCGAGACGGCGCCATCGTGGAATTCTCCTCGCCTGAGCGGCCATTCGTTTTCCAGGAAAACTGAGGCTTCGCAGACACTGTCAAAGGTACGTTCCAAACCGGAGTCCATTGTTATTTTCAGCGGGAGGGTCCACAGAACGTCGTGATAAGCCATCTCTTGTTGTCCTCCGTGTTCGCTACCTCTTTGCGGGTAGTGCGATAATTGGATCTGGGGAGTCGTCAGGGTATTTGCTCGAGGCGTCCACGCAGGCAGGATACTCTCAGTCCTGCGAAGCGCCATTTCATTTGTCGTTCGGACGGCGTCGGTACGAATCCGTACAGGACTGTTGGGCAGAGAGCGTGAATGTCCGTTTTTGCTCGCCACGCAAGGGTCAGCATTTTGGGAACTTATGGTAATTTTTCCGCATGCTGCCAAACGCTCGAACTTTCTACGACATAAGACGTTTGGGAGTGCAGAGCGAGGAGCATCTCAAGTTGACAGCGAGCGGAAGCACCATCGACGGGATCGACCACGCCGCCCCCAAAAATTTCCGCATCCTCGTTCTCGGCGCAATCGGCGTCGTCTACGGCGATATCGGCACAAGCCCGATTTACGCATTTCGCGAGGCGCTGCATGCCTCGAGCAGGTCATCAGATGGAACGTCAACTGAAGTGCTCGGGTTACTGTCGCTCATCGTCTGGGCACTGACCATTGTGGTAGCGATTAAGTATGTGGGCTTCGTCCTCAAGGCCGACAATAAGGGGGAAGGCGGTACGCTCTCGCTGATGACGCTTGCCATGAACAGTCTTCCGAGCCGGCCGGTCTGGGTCCTTGTCCTGGGCATCGTCGGCGCTTCGCTTTTCCTCGGGGACGCCATCATTACGCCGGCCATTTCGGTTCTCTCTGCGGTCGAGGGACTTGAGGTTGTCGCCCCGCAATTTGCCGACTGGGTCGTCGCGATAACCGTTTGCATCATCGTCGCGCTGTTCTTCGTACAGAGGTTCGGGACCGGACGGGTCGCTTCTGTGTTCGGGCCGATCACGGCGCTCTGGTTCCTGGCGCTCGGAGTCTCGGGCCTTGGGCATATCATTGACGCCCCCCAGGTTCTTGTCGCCCTTGATCCATCCTATGGCATCAGGTTTCTGATCGACCATGCGCATATTTCCATCGCTGTCCTGGGAGCCGTGTTTCTCGCCGTGACGGGTGCGGAAGCACTCTATGTCGACCTTGGACATTTCGGCCGACGACCCATTGTCTTTGCGTGGTTCGTGTTGGTCTTTCCCTGTCTCCTTCTGAACTATTTCGGGCAGGGTGCCTTCGTCCTCACCCATCTCGGCCACGTCGAGCATCCGTTCTTCGAGATGCAACCCGACTGGGCTCGCCTGCCGATGGTCATCCTTGCGACGATGGCGACGGTGATCGCCAGCCAGGCTGTGATTTCCGGAGCGTTCTCGCTGATGAGCCAGGCCATGCATCTTAACCTGCTGCCGCGATTTCACGTCCACCACACGTCGGACACCCAGGCTGGCCAGATTTTCATGCCCCAGGTCAACTTCCTGCTGCTCGTCTCGGTCATCCTGCTTGTCATAGGATTTAAAAGCTCAAGCGCGCTGTCGGCCGCCTATGGCATTGCTATCACAGGGGAGATGCTGGTCACGACGGTCCTCCTTCTCGTGGTGATGCGACAGATTTGGCGCTGGCGGGTCATTGCGGCGCTGGCTGTTGTGGTGCCCTTGTTCATCATCGATGCGGGCTTTTTCGCCGCCAACGTCGTGAAATTCCCCCAGGGCGGCTGGGTCCCCGCGGTCGTCGCGATCCTCGTCGCGTTTGTGATGCAGACCTGGATTTCTGGCCGCAAGCTGCTTTCAGACCGCACCAAGGGCGAGGACGTTCCTTTAGAGTTCCTGCTCAACAACCTGACCAAGAAGAAACACAACACGGTTCCGGGAACGGCCGTCTTTCTGACGAGCGAGGTCGCGGGCGCTCCGAAAGCCCTGCTTCACAGCCTCAAACACTACAAAGTATTGCATGAGCACAACGTCATCCTGAGTGTCGTCACGTCCAGTTCTCCTGTGGTCCCCAACGAGGAGAAGATTCATTTTGAGAGTTATAACCCGTTGTTCAGCCGGGCAATCGTCACGTTCGGATACATGGAAGAACCGAACATTCCGAGAGCCCTTATTCTTGCGCGAAAGTTGGGGTGGAAATTCGATATCATGTCGACCTCATTCTTCCTGTCACGCCGGACGATCAAACCGTCGGTCAAAGGCGGGATGCCCCTGTGGCAGGACAGGGTTTTCATCGCCCTTGCGAGGAACGCCAGCAGCGCGACCGAGTATTTCCAACTGCCGACGGGCCGCGTCGTGGAACTGGGCATTCAGGTTACCATCTAGCGACACGAGGAACAGCCGGAAGGTGTTCCATGGGAACCACGTGCATGAACCATTTGCGCTGCACAAGTTACCCAGCCCTCACCGTTGGGATGTATGCGCCGTCTCCATCCCATTGAATCTGGATATTCCTGAGCATTGAGGTCCGTGCCAGAACGGCTCCGGCAAGAGCTGGAGATTTGGCATGGCGGATGGTGACGGATTTGTTGGGCGCTTCGAGGTGGTTGAGGCGCGCCGTGGAAACCGGCGCTGGCCCAATGATTTGAAGGCTCGGATCGTGGCGGAAAGCCTCCAGCCTGGTGCACGGGTTATTGATGTTGCGCGTCGTCATGACGTTATTGCGCATCAGTTGTCGGACTGGCGGCGGCAAGCCCGTCAGGGTCTTTTGACGCTGCCGGCGGAGATGATGGCGGCCGTGCCTTGCGAACACCGCTCGCCAATTGAGCCTGCCTTTGTGCCCTTGGCAATTACGACAGAGCCGTTGCAGATTGCCGATGCATCGCCAGTTCTGGAGCCGGTCGCGACCACGTCGGGGATCGTGACCTTGGAAATCGGCTCAGACCTTGTGGTGAAAGTTCCCGGCGATGTGCCGGTTGATCGAATTGCCGCGTTGGTGCGAGCGATGCGAGGGACAGCGTGATCGTCGCGGGACAACGATTGCCGATCCTGATCGCAACGCGACCGGTGGACTTCCGCTGTGGCCATCAGGCTCTGGCCTTGATGGTACAAACCGAGCTGAAGCTCGATCCGCATTCCGGGGTCACCGTGATCTTCCGGTCGAAGCGCGGGGATCGCCTGAAAATCCTGGTATGGGATGGCAGCGGAATGGTGCTGATCTACAAGGTTCTTGAGCAGGGCAATTTTGCCTGGCCGAAGGTACAGGATGGAATGATGCGTCTGTCGCGGGCACAATACGAAGCCTTGTTCGAAGGTCTGGATTGGCGACGTGTGATGGCGCGGCGGGCGACGGCGCCGACTGCGGCAGGATGACTCACGGGTTCAGTTCGGCGTTGTTTTGTTAGCCTTTTCTGCTTCGGTTTGCTATAAAACTGCATGTCGCAGCCGATCGATCTCAGCCAGTTCCCGGACCTTCCGCCAGAGGTATTGAAGGCCTTTGCGGCGGTGCAGTTCGAGCTGTCGGTCGAGCGTGCGGCACGTCAGCACGAGCAGGCGGTGGTGGCCGAAAAGGACGCCTTCATCACCGAACTGAAGGAGCTGATCGAGAAGCTGGAAGGCCAGGTTCAGGACTATCGCCGTACGAAGTTCGGGCCTAAATCAGAAAAGCTCGATCCGACGCAGATGGAACTGGCACTGGAGGACCTTGAGACGGCGATTGCCGAAACACAGGCCCAGATCGCCTTCGTCGAGGAAAAAATTGCGGCGAGCGCAGCCAATCCAGACCATGCTGCGCCCCGCAAACAGCGCAAGGCGCGCGCTCTGCCTGAGCACCTGCCGCGGGTCGAGCGGGTGATCGAGCCCGATAGCATTGCTTGCCCGTGCGGTTGCGGCAACATGGTGCGCATTGGCGAAGACAAGACTGAGCGGTTGGATCAGATTCCGGCTTGCTATCAGGTGATCGTCACGATCCGCCCGAAATACGCGTGTCCCAAGGGCCGCGCGGGCGTCGTTCAGGCCAAGGCTCCAGCACATCTGCTGGAAGGGAGCTGGCCGACCGAAGCCCTGTTGGCGCAGATCGCCGTATCCAAGCATTCCGAACATATGCCGCTCAATCGTCAGGCAGCCGTCATGGCCCGACACGGAGTACCGATCGACCGTACGGTCCTGGCCGATTGGATGGGCCGAACGGGTGCTGCGATCGCGCCGGTTGTCGACCACATGGCCATTGTCCTGAAGCGAGGCAGCTCAAGACTTTACGTCGACGAAACTACGGCCCCGGTATTGGATCCGGGACGCGGCACAACGAAAACTGGCTATCTCTGGGCTGTTTTGCGCGATGATCGCGGCTGGAACGGATCTGCGCCCACGGGCGTGGTCTTCCACTACCGTCCTGGGCGTAAAGGCGAATATGCCGCAGAAATCCTCGACGGCTTCAACGGCACGATCCAGGTAGACGCCTATGGTGGCTATTCGCACCTCGCGACGCGAGATCGCACGGGCGGCGATCCGTTGAAGCTGGCCTTCTGTTGGGCGCATGGCCGCAGGAAACTGATCAAGGCCAAGCCAAAGAAGGGCTCGCCCATCGTTGACGAGGCGTTGCTACGTATCGCCGCTCTTTACAAGATCGAGGACAGCATCCGCGGCCGTGATCCCGAACATCGCCGGGCTGTCCGCCAACACCTGTCGCGTCCGCTGGTTGATGAGTTCTTCACCTGGTTGGCAGCTCAGGCCGCGCGTGTCTCGCACAAGTCTGACCTCGGCGTGGCCATGGCCTATATGCTGAGACGACAAGACGGCTTCCGGCTGTTCCTGGATGATGGCTGCGTCGACATCGATTCAAACCTGGTCGAAAACGCCATACGCAGCCCGGCCATGAACCGCCGCAACGCGCTGTTTGCCGGGCACGACGAGGGTGGCCGAAACTGGGCCCGCTTTGCCAGCCTGATCGGAAGCTGCAAAATGAATGGCGTCGAACCCTACGCCTACCTACGAGATCTCTTCACCAGCCTGGCAAACGGTCATCTCGCCAAAGATATCGACGCCCTCATGCCGTGGGCTTATGCCCAACGGACCAAAGCCTCATAATGAGCACGTCCGGGATTCCCCGACGTGCTCGTAGCACCGCCAACAAGCAAAAGACCTGACCAGTGAAACCGCATAATCAATGGGGCGGAGACGCCGCATACGTTGGGATCCGCCACAATGAGGCACCATCAAAAAGGATGAGGTGCCGATGAGTGGTGAAGATCAGGATCGCGTGCGTTGACGGACCCCGTGCGGATCGATTTTGAAAAACGAACCGCATGAGAACGCCAATACGCAAGGGACCGAACAATACGCCCCAAGCAAACCGGCGGCTCAGAGGTAAGATAGCCCCTGTGCGTGGATCAGCGGAGGCATCGTCAGGCTATCGATCATACTTTTGCTGCATTGCAACACAAACAATGCCGCGTTGCCGTAGCCAACAGACTGCGGGATTAGAACAAGGTTTTGTCAGCAAAGCCTTGTAATGGTGCAAGGATATCAGATGCTCAACACGCGCAATTCCAAACCGGACGATCTGGAAAGCATCGCTCGCAGTGGCGGAGCTCTCCGCCGCATGGCTGCACGCGTCCCAACCTATCTTACGGATGTGCGGGAAAATCCCGCATGGCTACCGATGTTCCTGCTAGCGCGGACAATGCCGTTTCGTAAGGCGCACTGGCTGACCGCCAAACCCGTGCGATCGAGCGCAAGTGTTGCGCCTTCGATGTTCGGGGACCTGCGAGCGGAAGCGGTCGCGGCGGAGCTTAGACGAACAGGTATCGCTACCGGTCTCACGCTGCCGGCGTCGATTCACGAGGAAATCGCTAGGTTCGGTCGCGAAACGCCGTGTTTTGGCAACTTCGATCGCAAACTTGCGTTTCTCGCCGCCGAGCACGCAGACGCCGAGCGGCGCTTCGGCCACACGATCCTGAGCGGCCATCATTTCGAGCGGGTGATGCAATGTGACGCCGCCTTGGCGGTGCAGCGCGACCCGTTGCTTCTCGACGTGGCAAGGCATTATCTCGGTGGCGAAGCCAAATTGATCACGACCCGGACATGGTGGAGCTTCCCGACCAAATCCGCCTCAGAGGCCGATCTCAGCCGCGCCTCGTTCAAGTTCCATTTCGATCTCGACGATTGGCGGATGTTGAAATTCTTCTTTTATCTCTCCGACGTCGGTACTGATGCCGGCCCGCATGTCTACGTCCGCGGCAGTCACAACCGCCGGCGCATCAAGCATCAACTGACGCTGCTCGTGGGGCATCCGGCCGATGAAGTGCTGGGTTTCTATGGTGAAGACAGCGCCATCACGTTGACCGGAAAAGCCGGCACCGGTTTTGTCGAGGATCCGTTTGGCTTTCATATGGGGACATTGGCAAAACACGCGCCGCGCCTGATGATGGAGGTTGGATTTGGCGTGTCGACGCCGTCAAAGCGCCGCTATCATGGCGAACCCGTCGTCCGGTGAGCTCGGTGGCAACTGAAAGCCGCCGCCGGCAGTCGGCCACGGAGCGCTCCATCTTGGTAACGGTGAACTGATGGACCTTTCGGATTTCCGGGACGATCCTGCGCACGAACCGCCCGTGTTTCTGCGATGAAGTCCTTGTCTTCGATGTCATGGTCCTTGTGCCGCCTGTGACCATGGTCCTTGACCTCGACGCATGCTGCAGGAACGCCCACAGGTCCCCGTACACCAGCAGGTGACTGCCTGACCGCCTATGATTTCCAGGCAGCCTCGTTCTTTTGCTCATAGTTCGCCTTGACCAGGCCACCGATGACTTCCGCAGACGTCTCGAGTAAGGCTTTGAACTGCGGGTCGTCAACCTTGTCGACGTCTCCGCAGGTGCTGAATGAGCGCCTTCATTTCGGATTTTATCTTTTCGGAATGATATGCCGGATTAGATTGGGCCTGGGCCATCATGCTCTCCTCATAACGAGTTGCTCACGGTTCTGAAACGCTCAATCGTTTTTTCGTTCATCCGTGAAGCCGACGCCTGCTTATCCTCGGCAGTCGGAACCCTACTTTACGAGCATCCAGATCGCCATGGCGATCAACATGAGATTCTCCGAGTGAGATGAAACCGAGGGGGTGCTGCCGCCGACACAGGCGTATTTGAGTTCGCGCCTGTCGATGTAGACGCCGGCGAGCGTCAGAAAATCGCGGCCGAGCTGGAGCATGCGACAGCGCAGCACCAGCAGGACGAGGCCGCATTCGACGCGCTGAATAGCGCTGAGCCGCCTCAATCTTGAAAGGCGGCAGGTCGGGGGTCGGGTCGGGTGCGCGATGCTGACGACGTGGTTCTTGATATTGCCGGTACATGCCATACCTCTAAAATTATAGCCCTCGATCGAACGCTCTCTGCGTTTGGTCGGGAATGTTAGCCAACATCACTCGTCGGGAGGATGAAATGAAGCATCACGAACTTGACCAACTGCTGACCCTTGCCAAGATTGGCCAGGATTTCCCTCAGCTCCTACCGCGCGATAGGCGTCTCCAACGTTGGGTGGACCTTCTCGAGGGTGATCCACACCGGGTACTCTCGACGCTGCTTGAGACCGAATATCAGCCGGCCAGGGTGCGAGCGGCACTGCGTTGCGACAATTCGGCCCTTTCGGTCGCCTTCGATGATCCTTTGCTTCGGGCCGCCGGGTTGGAGAACGACACTTACGGGGAGGCGAAGCGGTTTTTCCAACTCTCCGACGGCCAGTTGCACGACATCGTCTGCTTCTGTCATTTCGGCACGACGGTAAGCGCGGCAAAGACGGCGCGTTATATCAGGGCAAAACATATTGATCGGACGGCGGGAATCTGGGCACGCCTGTGCGCATTTTTCGCTTGATCTCGTCGATGAGGCGGAGGAGGGAAGGCAGCCTAGAGGCGTTCCCTCTTTTCTAGCAAAAGGAAGCCCGCACAAGTCTCGTCGGGAACCGCGGACAAACGGGCTTGTCACGGCGGATTGCCTGAAAATTCGGCTCAAAAGTCGCTTGGTATCTGCGGCTGCACGGGCCTTCGCCTGTTTCACATCTTACGACAACCGGGGATGGTGAAAAATAAACCGCTGGGAAGTGCAGAAAGTCGGCTGCTTGGATGACGCAGCAAACAAACTGCCGGGTGATATCAAAGGCCGGGCGACCCGAACACAGTTCGTCTTTACGCCCGCAGAGGCGGACACCGCCCCGATAGCCAAGGAGAAGAGAATGGCTCCTGAACACACAGACACAACTGGGCCGGATCTGGCGCGAGGTATCGGAATTGCCGATCTTCCCGACGGCAGGAAGCTGGTCGGCCATTGCGGCGATGCGCAGGTGCTGCTTGTGCGCCGCGGGGCGGAGATATTCGCCGTTGACGCGCACTGCACGCACTATAACGGTCCGCTCGTCGACGGTCTGGTGGCCGGCGACACTGTCCGCTGCCCGTGGCATCACGCATGTTTCGACTTGAGGACAGGTGAGGCTCTGCGCGCACCCGCCTTCCGGCCGCTGGCATGCTGGCGGGTCGAACAGCGCGACGGCAAGATCTTCGTGGTCGGAAAGCGCAAGCGTGCAGAACCAACATCAAGCGAGGGTTCTGTCGAAGCAATGCCCGAGAAGATCGTCATCGTCGGTGGCGGTGCGGCCGGCTTTGCCGCGGCCGAGAGGCTGCGGCGAGAACAGTATCAAGGCAGTATTGTCATGCTCAGCGACGACGAAGCGCCGCCTGTCGATCGGCCCAACCTCTCAAAGGACTATCTTTCCGGCAAGGCGCCGGAGGACTGGGTGCCGCTGCGGGGGGAGAGCTACTATTCAAAAAACCAGATCGACCTGCGTCTCGGTACGCAAGTGGTTCGCATCGATCCGCACACCTTGGAGGTCGTCCTCGCTGGTGGAGGCTCGATCCCCTACGACAGGTTGCTGCTGGCGACCGGTGCAGAGCCGGTTCGGCTGACCATACCAGGTGCCGATCAGCCGCATGTCCATATGCTACGATCACTTGCCGACTGCCGGGCCATAATTGAACGGGCCACGACTGCCCGCCGTGTCGTCGTGCTTGGCGCCAGCTTTATCGGCCTCGAAGTCGCCGCTGCCCTGCGATCCCGCGGAATCGAAGTCCACGTCGTCGCACCCGACAAGCAGCCACTCGGGCGTGTTTTGGGTCCGCAAATGGGCGACTTCATCCGGACCCTTCACGAGAACAACGGAGTCGTTTTTCACCTCGAGGAGATCGCGAGCAGCATCAATGGCAACGACGTGAAACTTCGCGACGGCGACACGCTGGCCGCTGATTTCGTTGTCGCCGGCATCGGCGTACGACCGCGGACAAGACTCGCAGAAACGGCGGGGCTGGCAACCGACCGCGGCGTCGTCGTGAACAGTTTTATGGAAACTAGCGTGCCGGGGATCTTCGCGGCCGGTGACATTGCGCGGTGGCCTGATCCCCGTAGCGGGGACAACATTCGCGTCGAACACTGGGTGGTCGCCGAAAGACAAGGGCAAACCGCGGCGCTCAATATGCTCGCCAAGGGCGAAAAGTTTACAGCCGTGCCGTTCTTCTGGAGCCAGCACTATGACGTCAGGATCAATTATGTCGGCCATGCCGAACGATGGGACGAGATAGTGGTCGAAGGCGACATCGCCGCCAGGGACTGTCTGCTGCGCTTCAAGTACGGCGGACGTGTAGTAGCTGCCGCTTCGATTTCCCGCGACATCGAAAATCTGATGATTGAGGTGGCGATGGAGCATGAAATGGCGGCCTGCTGACGAAGCAGGCGCCAAATGGCTCGCAACGCCGGGTAAAGAATGGCACCTGAGCTATGTCACCTTTGCCCCGAACACGGCACGGCAAGACGAACGCGGGTGGCGCGAGACCAAGAAGGTCGATGCCAAGCTGATCCAGCTTCGTCACTCTCGCCGAAAAAATTGGAGCTGAATAGTGACCAAATCACCGTTCGCCATTGGGGATCTGCATTGGAAACGACAAAGGTGTCCTTCGAGACGAACGAGAGGGCGATCGCCCTTTAATTTGGTGCTCCGGCTGCGGTTTGACCGGGAGGCAAAATCCGGAACACGAAGGTTGTAACCTTTTCGCCTGGCTTGAACGGCCCTGGCACCTGGTTGCTCACCGGTTTGACACTCTGAAGGAAGGAAGCAATAGCCGCTGCGTCTTCATCGGTGAGCTGCGCGAACGCGTGCCACGGCATGATAGGAGCCAGAACGCGGCCATCGGGCCGCAGTCCGGTCTGAATTGCAGTCACTATCTGTTCCTTGGTCCAGCTGCCGATGCCTGTCTGCTCGTCCGGCGTGATGTTGCGGCCGACGAAAACACCCTCCCCGGGGATTTCGAATCCTACATCCGAACCGCCGAGAAAGCGCGAAGTGTCTGGTTTCCCAAAGAAATATCCTGGTGTGTGGCAGTCGTTGCAGCCGCCGATTGTGACGAGATATTCACCCCGTGTGAACTGCTTGTCGGCGGCCCTTGCCGTTGGCTGCAACATCAATGCAGAGACAGCCAATAAAAGGAACCGAACAGATGACCGAAACATCGTTACCTCCGATTAAATATTGGAGCGCAGTCGGTGGCGCGCATCCGAGTGAGTATTTCATTATAAGCTAATATATGCGGCCAGCGCTACAGTTCTAAAAGTGGGGCATCTTGGCCGCAGTCAGCTTGAACTACCGCGCGTCGAGGTACATGAAGCCACCCGCGATGGACCGAAAGCCGAGTCGTGGCGGCGATGTACTGCCGGAGGTCAAGCCGCCAATACAGGCTTATTCACTGCGCAGCGAATATGGACATTGATGCAAACGACCAAGGGATACGAGCGAGAACAAGATACGGTGGACGCGTTGCTGGAAGCGCTCCGGAAGCTTCCCCATGCTCTGGGGCTCAGCCGACGGCCATGGCTGGCAAGCAAGCTCCTCAGTCATCCCCCTGGCCATACAGTTCGCCCTCTGTGGCGTGATGCAGGATGTGGAGGCGGACAAAGTCGCTTAGAAGCTCACGGTGTTCCATGTCGTGGCGCCTCGTTCATGCCAACTAAGCATCGTTGTTCGATAACGAATATCAATAGCGTTACATGTATGCATGGACGTCGATCGCTTCCGAAGTCTTCGTCGTCGTGTCTTTCCAAAGGCATCGCACAACCGAATTAAATGACATCCATAATTCTTTGCAATCGTCCGGAACCTGCAGCGTCAATGGGCATTAAGTGCCCAAGGGGATGGAGTTCGCCTTTAATCGCGATTCTGTTGATGACTCCTACGACGGAGAAGCGAGCACCGCGAAGCGCTCGGTCCTGTGCGTTCGCAAATGGAGGAAGTTATGGCCTACAGAGATATCGTTGTTTATTTGGATGCAGGATCAGATTCCGCGGCCCGTGTGCACACTGCCATTAATATCGCTGCCAAGCACCAAGCCAGGCTGATCGGTGTCGACGTCAGCACGAAAGAGGCACTGGAAGGGGAGAGCCGTGATCAAGCGCTGGCTATTGAAGATGAGTTCAAAACCGCAGTTCAGGAGGCTGGCCTTGATTTTCAATATCACGCGGCAAGGCCGGAGGCTCATACCGCAGAGCAACTTTTTTCCCATTGCGCTGATCTTCTGATAACAACACAGCCGCATCCGGACCACCGCCATCTTTCCAATTCAGTAGTCCCTAAAGACATTTTGGTGACAGCAGGGGTCCCCATGTTGGTACTTCCGACCGGCTGGACGGGAGAAGACGCGCTCGGTGAGCAGGTGGTCATTGCCTGGAATTTCAGCCGCGAGTCAACCAGGGCCGTTCACGACGCGATGCCAATCCTCAAGGCAGCGCGCAAAGTGTTCCTGTTCGTGTTCGCGAGAAACTACAGCGACAAAAATGCAGATGTTCAGGAGATAAAGAGTCATCTCGAACATCATGGGGTTGCGGCAGCCTTGGAAGGATGGCGCGATACGGGGCAGACCGATTTCACAAGCGCGTTGTTTGCCGGCCTCGACCGAGAGAGCGCAGATCTCATCGTCTGCGGCGCCTATGGCCACTCGCCGCTTTTCGAAGATATCTTCGGCGGCGCGACGCACGATCTGCTGAATAACATTTCAATGCCGGTCCTGATGTCGCACTAAATCGCAGAAACGTCCCCTGCCGGCAGCGCTACTTGGTTTTCTCGGTCCCGGTTGGTGTAACCGACTGCGAGTCACCGCCCGTTCCGCTCTCAGCCGTGGGATCCCGGTCCGTGGGTGCGGGCTGCATGCTGTCGCCATCCGCTGGCGTGTTGTCGATCACCTTTTGATTTGTCGGAGTAACGACCGCGTTCGAATCCTGGGTGATCGTCTGCTTCGTTTCCGTCGCGGCGTCGTTGTCGACCGCTTCGCCGTAGAATTCGGCGATTGTCCAAGCGATGGCGGCCAGGATCAGGCCGCCGATCAAGACCATCAGAACAGGGCGTCCGAGAAATCCCTGACGCACCTGCACTGGCGTCGCCTCGACTACCTTGTCGGTATCTTCAGACGCTACCCGGTTGCCGCGTTCGTCTATGTACGTTCCCACGAAACGTGTCCTTGTCGATGCAATCTCGGAAAACCCTGCACGGAACCAATGGTTCCTCAGCCGCCGTTTCTCTGGAGCCGATGCTTTCCAGTTGCCCATCAAGAAACCCCGCTTTGGCGGGGTTTTTCGTCTTTCGAATTGATTCCACGTGACAGATCATCGAATTCCGATTGACGCGATCAAGACCTCCTGGACATGATCCGGCCGCTTTGACGCTCGCCGGGGGAAATGCCCGGTCGCTTCTTGCGAACTCTTCGTAGCCTTCGTCTACGAACGCTCCCACCCGCTCGTCATTCTTCGTTGGTCACGGGGCCACATCGGCGATCTCTTCGTCTTGGTAGCAATATTTGACGTCGGACGTCATGGTTTTCGGCTCGGCCAGTTCGAGGCATTTGGCGCGCGTTAAAGGCGCCGGCGAAGAGTGAGGATGACCAATGCCCAACGCAAACAAGAAGCATGCCGGTGCACGGAGAAACTCCTCCCGCCCCATATGTCGCGAGGAGACGTTCCAGATCGGATTTTGAGCTTGCCGCTTTTAGCGGATCTGCGGTGCCCTTCAAGCGAGTGATGAACAGTCACCTCCTGGCTGACCCATGAGCCGGAGCGGCTCCGGTTGGGCGATACCGGTCGCTCGACCATCCCTCTTCCGGGCCGGAACGCGCGACCCAAGCGGACTGTTAGTCCTTCTTACTGAAATCACCCTTTAGTTCCGCCGGCTCCTGCTTCCTCTCCCTGACCTCGTCTGGAAAACTGTCGGCTATGAAAAGCACGGCCGCCGTCACGATGCCGACGACGATCCCCAGGCCCCAATAGGAGGTCCCGATCGCAAGGCCGAGTGCGCCGGTGATCCAGACGGCTGCCGCTGCTTTGATTCCCCTTACGTCGAAGCCGCTCCTGAAGATGACGGCGCCGCCGAGAAAGCCGATGCCGGAGAGAAAACCCTGAAGCGTGCGGCTGAGAGAACTCGGATCAGTCTCAGCGAGGTGGCGACCAAGCAGCATATAGGTCGTCGACCCGATCGCGATCAGCACCATGCCGGCGATGCCGATCGCCTTGTGATGTACGCGGCGCTCGAAGCCAATGGCAGCGCCGAGCACGGCTGCGGCACACAGCCTAAGTAGGATCTCAAGCGCTTCGGCCGGAAGTTCGGTCATGCGCAGCACTCCTTTTATCCTTCCTTCCTGCCGCCCTGCCACGGCCAGCGACCCTCGATCTCGACAGTGAGCGAGACGCTGAGAAAGGTTCGAATCAGAACTATGAATGCGAGGACCAGGATATTCTCCCGCGTCGGCTCCACAGCGACGGTGCCGACAATGTCGGCGGCGACAAGAAGCTCGAGGCCAAGAAGTATCGCCCGTCCCAGGCGCCGGCGGAAGTTGTAGTAGGCGTCCGCCTCGCCCTTGCGCAACCTGCCGAGAGAGCTGACGAACGCAAGGAGCGCGCCGACGACGATAACCCCGACCCCCGCCACTTCCAGCACTGTGGCTGTTCCCTGCAGGACGGTATCGACCTGGTCCATAGTCATCAGCTCCGGGTGCTTGTTTCGTCATGGGACAGTTCGCGAGTCCCGCTATGCGGCGCTTTGTCGAAACCTTTTCCGTGGGCCTGGCCGCAGCCGCCCTTTTCCTTCTCAAATTTATGACCGACGGCACATCGCGCATCTGCCGAATGGCGCACCGTGCTAAGCGAGATTGAAGATCTGACCCACATTAGACCGCCTCGAGCTGGCTGAACCGAACCGAGATCAGTTGCCGCGCCTCGAGCTGTCCTGTCGCATCCTTGTCGATGACAGTCAGCAACTGCACTTCGGATCCCACAGGCATAACCAGGCGTCCCCGAGGCTTGAGTTGCTCAAGCAAAGCCGGCGGCGCCTCCTCGGCCGCCGCGGTGACCAGAATCTTGTCGAATGGCGCGTGCTCAGGCCAGCCGCGTGATCCGTCGCCGATACGAATGCCGACATTTGATATGCCGAGGGTCTGCAGGAGAGCTTCGGCATGGTTTGCGAATTCCTCGATGATTTCGACGCTCCAAACCTGGCCGGCGAGTTCTGCGAGGATCGCGGTTTGATAGCCTAGTCCGGTGCCGATCTCGAGCACTGCCTCATGCGGTTGGGGATCGAGGAGATCGGTCATGAGAGCGACCATGAAGGGCTGCGAGACGGTTTTATCGAAGCCGATCGGCAGTGGCATGTCCTGGTAGGCGAAGGGCGCAGCCGGGGCCGGCACGAAGAGATGCCGGGGCACCCGCAGCATCGCTGCCATCACCCGTTCATTGAGCACCGCCTTGCCGAGTTCTTCGCTTTCAAGGTCGGCATAGATTGCAATCACCTCGACCATGTGCCTGCGCAAAACAGCGAGATGCTCTTCGTCCATTGGCTTCATGAGGGCGGCCTTTCCTCGCCATTGTCATCAGCGGCCATATGATTGCTTTTCGATAGAGGTGAGTTCGGCCACAACATAGATGGTCGGCGTGGACTGGACGTCGGCAACTGTTTGCAATCGTTCGCGTGGTTCGTACCTCATCGTTGCCTCTCACCATTTTTTGGATACTCTTTGAGAGGTATGGCGCTCAGAGACCTCGACAAGTGTCGGTAGGGGAGAAGCTTGCTGCGATTTGCTTTGTCGAGTGGCATATCGATCTGATTACATCGATCGAGCGGCGTCGGCGCTGGGCTCAGGAGAAGATGGCGGCTCATATCGGAGCATTTCGGAGATCGCGCGATCAGCTGGCATCCATGTGCGCCAACTTCGCGCCCGCGACAGATTCGGAGCCGACATCAATTCGGCCTATTTGGGGAGGTTCGCGGAATGGATGCCAGTTGGAAACGTTTCCTCAAGCCGGCCGTGGAATGGCACGCTGCCGTAAGGTTCGGTAGCCACCGAGGATTCGAGCAACCAGAAGCACTCGTTCCGCCGAGCGGATCAAGCGCCTGATGCGGGTATTCCGATAACCGGAGAACGCGACTGACGAAACGCGCCGCTAGTCAGGAGAACCTCAGAGAGCACGATGACTAACCAACATGGTCGAAATGATTTAGCCGACAAGAATATTGTGACGGTGTTCGGCGGAACAGGCTTCGTTGGGCGGCGGATCGTGAGCAGGCTTGTGGATAAGGGTATCGATGTACGTGCCGTCTCGCGTCATCCGCGCAAGAACAAGTTGGACAACAGAGCCGATCAGAGGCCATTTCAGCAGATCGAGGCGGACATACTGGATCCATCCTCGATCGCCGCTGCCGTGGCTGGATCTCGCGCTGTTGTGAATGCGGTCAGCCTTTATGTCGAGCGCGGTAAGGAGACCTTTGAGCGTGTCCACGTAGAAGCCGCGGCCGCTTTGGCGACCGCTGCGCGGGATGCCGGCGTCGAGAGGTTCATCCAGATTTCGGGCATTGGATCGGATTCGAAGTCCCGTTCGAATTACATCCGGGCTCGGGGCCGCGGTGAGGACGTGGTGAAGACGGCATTTCCAGGCGCGGTGATCGTCCGTCCCGCTGTCATGGCAGGCCCCGACGACGCGTTCATCACAACGATCGTGAGGCTGGTACGCCTCCTCCCGATCTACCCGCTGTTCGGCGAAGGGGGCACTCGGCTGCAACCGGTTCATGTCGAGGACGTGGCCGAAGCCGTGAGCCGCTTGGCCTCGGGGCAGAATACCACGGGTGCATTGATCTTCGAGTGCGCCGGTCCGCGCATTTATTCGTATCGGGAACTCGTCCAGGAGGTCGCCACTCAACTCAAGGCGCGAGTCAGGCTGGTGCCCGTGCCCTTCGCGGTATGGAGCCTGTTGGCGACTGCTGCGGAGTTTCTTCCCGCGGCGCCACTCACGCGCAACCAAGTCGATCTCATGCGTCGTGACAATGTCGCGGCAAGCGATCTGCCGGGCCTGGAAGAACTGGGCATCCAACCCCGCGGCATCGAGGAAGTCGTCCACATGATTGCGCACGAGGCTTGAGCCAGAACTTATGACGGAACCTATCGCTGTTCGCGACGTTGGTCGGACTGAACAGGAGGATACAGCCATGGCCAGATGCGACCAGTGCGGCAACGACTATGACAAGGCTTTCCGGGTGGACCTGGGGGATGTAACCTACACTTTCGATAGTTTCGAATGCGCGATCCAGAAACTCGCTCCGGCATGCCCGCATTGCGGCGTCCGGATCATCGGACATGGAGTAGAGCAGGGCGACATCATTTACTGCTGTGCGCATTGCGCCGAACAGGAGGGAGCCGACGCTCTTACCGATCGCGCGCCTTGAGACCGTCTGCGCCCTTTGGCGCGCGGGCGAGGCCGGCAGGGCCAAGCTTGCTGTCACAGTGACCTACACGCTTCCTCGGCAGCAATATACTTGTGGCCGCCGCTTGCAGAGATAGGCGAAGCGCACTCCGTGCGTTTGCCCTTCGGCCATGAATCGGCGTCCAGTCTCAATCGCGGGGATGCCGTTTCGATCCGGCCAGCGCGCACGCCTTTTTGGCGCAGTTGATGCCTAGGCATCGACGTCCCGGATCGAATCAAGCGGCCCGTTCAGCGCCGTTCGCGGATGGACCAGTTCGGGCCGTATCAGGTGAATTTTTACGGCGGGACGGCTTTCCTCGATGAGTTCGAATGCCTTGGCGAGCATGCTTTCGCTATCCTGCCGGATCATGATGACGGGGAAGGGCAGGAAGGATCCGAAGGGATCATAGTCGTAGCAGCCGACGACGATGTCGGCGAAGGTCTCGTGGGGGTGTTGCGCCATGAAGCGGAGCAGGCCCTCGAAGTTGATCGACGAGTTGATGAACAGCCCGCGCGGCAGTTTCCCTTCGCGCTCGTAGAAAGCTTCGAAGGCCCTTTGCGTCATGTTCGGCGAGTAGCCTGTCGGCTGGATACAACTATCCGTATCGCCGCCGAGCAACGCTGTCTTGACGTCGCGGAAACCTCTGATGCGTTCCCGGCTCGCATGGTCGTTGCGCCCGCCGAACAGGAAAAGCTCTTCCGGTTTCAGGGGATGGGCGGCGCTGAAACGCTGGGTGATCGCCTCGGTCAGCATCCGGGCGCCTTCGTAGTTGTCGCTGATAACGGATGGGGCCTTAGTCCCAGGTAGATCGATATTGATATGGCGGATGCCGGCCGCCTCACAAAGAACATGGACGCTATCCGGATCGGTTGCACCGGCGATGAAAAGCTCGTCAATGGAATAGGAAATCAAGGTTTCAACGGTCGACAGTTCTTCCTGGGGATCGCGGCAAGCACTGACGACGATCGGACATTTGCCATGACTGCGCACCTGCGCTTCGAAGGTCTGCGCCATGGACGAGAAGTAGCGGTTGTCATGCACCGGCAGAAGCAGACCGACGAGTCCGGAGCGGGATTTGCGTAAGCCCCGGGCCTGCAGGTTGGCGGTGTATTGATGCTGTTCGGCCAGGTTCTGAATGAGTTCGGCCGTGCTTTCCTTGATCCGCCGCTTGCGCCAGGTCCCGTTGAGCACCGCGCTGACGGTCGAAGCAGAGCAGCCAGACAGGATCGAAAGATCGTAGATCGTAGCCTTCTTCTTGCCCTGCTGCTTCATGAAATCCTCCAGCTGTTCCTTAGTGCCAATTTCCTCTTGACGAAAGTTTAGATCCAAAACATATTAATTGCACCATCGATTGTGCAAAAAAAGAAATATCGATTGTGCACGTCGAGGCCCGCTTGAGGAGGCGGTGAATTGGAGGATGCGATTTCCGCGTCGACTTGAACTGGACTGAGAGGGGCCGCCAGTGGGCGGCCCGGGAGTGTTTCCCTGTGCGGAAACGTTTAGAGGAGGAAGAAACATGAAAAAGTTTATGATCGCAGTGCTTGCTGCATCATTGTCGCTTGGCGTTTCGTTTGCGGCGATGGCCGCCGACAAGGTTGGCGTCGTCGTCAAGATCGGCGGCATTCCGTGGTTCAATGCCATGGAAGCGGGGATCAAGGAGCAAGGGGCCAAGCTCGGGCTCGACGCCTTTATGATCGGTCCGACCAGCGCCGATCCGGCGCTGCAAGTGCGCGCCATCGAGGATCTGATCGCCCAGGGCGTCAAGGTTATCGGCGTCGTTCCGAACGATGCCAAGGTGCTCGAACCCGTCCTGGCCAAGGCCAAGGAAGCCGGCATCTTCGTCATCACGCATGAATCGCCAGGTCAGAAGGGCGCTGACTGGAATTTCGAACTTGCCTCGTCAACCGGCTTCGGCGAAGCGCATGCCAAGCTTCTGGCGGAGAAAATGGGGGGCAAGGGTGAATATGCCGTGTTCGTCGGCTCGCTCACCGTTCCCCTCCACAATGCCTGGGCGGATGCGGCGATCGCCTACATCAAGTCCAATTATCCCGACATGAAGCTGGTCGGCGAACGATATGGCGTGGCCGAAGACGTCGACAAGAGCCGTTCGACCGCCCTCGATCTGATCTCCGCTCATCCGGACCTCAAAGGCTTCCTGGCGTTCGGCAGTCAAGGACCGATCGGGGCCGGTCGCGCTGTCGAAGAGCGCCGCAAGACCGGCGAAATTTTCGTCCTCGGGCCTTTCTCGCCCGGTCAGGGCCAAAAACTGATCAAGTCGGACGCGATTTCCGGCGGCTTTATGTGGAATCCGAAACAGGCCGGCGAAGTCTTCGTCACCATGGCCGATCGCCTGATCAAGGGCGAGAGCGTCAAGGAGGGAGACGACATTCCCGGTCTCGGCGTGATCAAGCCGGTCGGCAACGACATCATCGTAGATCAGTTGCTGCCGATCAACAAGGACACCGTGGACGAGCTTGCAGGCATGGGTCTGTAACCCTCCCGAACGTGTTCTCCCGGGCTGCCGGGCTGGCTTCGGCCGGCTCGGCGGTGCCCCGGAATTTTCACAGGATAGCATTTACAGGTTAGTGCGATGAGTGGACGTGCGATCGTAGGGAGCGGCCAAAAGCCGCTTCTGTCCCTGCGCAACATCAATATGACCTTCGGCGGCGTCAGGGCGTTGAAGAATGTCAGCTTCGATGTCCTGCCGGGCGAAGTGCATTGCCTGGCGGGAGAAAACGGCTCGGGCAAGAGCACGCTGATCAAGATCATCACCGGTGTCTATCGGCCGCAGGATGGCGCGGTCATCGAATACGACGGACAGACCTATTCGCATATGTCGCCGGTCACGGCCCAAGCCGCGGGTATCCAGGTCATCTGGCAGGATCTTGCCTTGTTTCCGGAAATGACGGTTGCCGAAAACATTGCTTTCCAGACCGTTCTTGGCCGCTGGCCGCGCTTTGTCGACTACAACAGCATGCGCGAGACCGCGCAAAAGGCGCTTGCGCGGCTCGGCGTCACGCTCGATGTCGATCGACCGCTGAAGGACTATCCGATCGCCCAGCGCCAGATCGTGGCAATCGCGAGGGCGCTTATCGGGGAAGCCAAGCTCGTTTTCATGGACGAGCCGACCGCCTCGCTGACGCAATCGGAAACCGATCACCTGCTTGACATTGTGCGCACGCTCTCGGCGTCCGGCGTGGCCGTGGTGTTCGTCAGCCACAGACTGGCCGAGGTGCTGGAGATTTCGAGCCGCCTGACGGTGCTTCGGGACGGCGCGCTCGTCGGCGTCTATCCGACCACCGGCATGACCCAGTCGCGCATTACCGAACTCATGACCGGCAAGACCTTCGACCAAATTATCCGCGCCCGCGACGTTAGAGATAATCCGGTGGTGCTGGAGGTCGAGGGTCTCTGCCGCCCCGGCCAGTTCGAGGATATCTCCTTTACCGTGCGGCGCGGCGAGACACTGGGCATTACCGGCCTGCTCGGCGCCGGGCGCACCGAACTTGCGCTGTCCCTGTTCGGCATGCTGAAACCGAAAGCCGGCACGATCCGGCTCGAAGGCAAGCCAATTCATTTCTCATCGAACCGCGACGCCATTGCTGCCGGCGTCGCCTATCTTTCCGAGGATCGGCTGTCGCTTGGTCTCATCCAGCCGCAGTCGATCGCCGACAATCTGGCGATTGCCTCGCTCGACCGGATCACCTCTGGCGGGTTGTTGTCCGATGGCAGCAAGCGGAATCTCGTTGCGCAATGGATCACCGATCTCGGCGTCAAGATCGGCAAGCAGGGCGATGCCATTTCGACGCTGTCAGGCGGCAACCAGCAGCGCGTCGCCATCGCCAAATGGCTGGCGACGGACCCGAAATTGCTCATTCTCGATGCCCCGACCGTCGGCGTCGATGTCGGCGCGCGTGCCGGCATTTTCGATATCGTCGCGAAACTGGCCGACAGCGGCCTTGCGATTATCCTGATCTCCGATGAGGTGCCGGAAGTCTATTTCAATGCCGATCGCGTGCTGCACATGGCAAAGGGCCGTATCGCCAATTGGTTCTTCCCGCGCGACTGCGCGCTCCAGGATATCGAGGCTGCCGTCTATGCGTAAGGTTGTTCAATCCCACGCAACCGAATTTGCGCTGCTCGCGGTGATCGCGGTCATCAGCCTGTTCCTGTCGATAGCTACCGACCGCTTCTTTTCACTCGGCAACGCGTTCGATCTGCTGAATACCAGCTCCGTCAACATCATTTTCGCCGTCGGCCTGCTGGTCGTGCTGATCGCCGGCGGCATCGATATCTCCTTCGCCGTCGCGGCGTCCGTCGTTCAATACGTCACCGCAATCCTGCTCGGATGGATGGGCGGTGGCGGATGGGTGAGCGGCTTGCTGATCGCCGGCTCGCTGGGTATTCTACTAGGCGCGATCAATGCCTTCCTGATCCACAAATTCCGGATTATCTCGATCGTCGCGACCATCGCCACCTTCAACATCTATTTCGGCCTGTTGATGTTCTTCACCCGTGGGGTGTCGATTTACAATTTGCCGGACTGGCTGACCTCGCGCGTCGTCCTGTTCGAACATGAGATGGCGAATGGCAGCTGGATTGAAATCACCCTGCCGGTGCTGGTCATGCTCATCTGCGTCGTCGCGACTTGGGTGTTCATCACCCGAACGACCACGGGAAGGCAGCTCTATGCCTTTGGCGACAATCCGGAAGGGGCACGGCGGTTCGGCATCAATATCGGCGCGATGCAATTCATCGCTTTCGGCTGGCTCGGCCTGATGGCGGGTATCGGCGGTCTGATCCAGGCACATTATGCGCAGGAAGTCGTTCCGAATGCGCTTTACGGCCGCGAGCTCGATGTGCTCGCCGCCGTAGTGCTTGGCGGCGCCCGTCTTGGCGGCGGCAAGGGGTCGGTGCTCGGCTGCGTACTCGGAGTGTTGCTGATCTCGATCACCCAGAACGGCCTTAACCTCGCGGGCGTCTCGCCCTTCGCCTTCAAGATGATTGTCGGCGCCATTATCCTTGTTGCGATTACTCTATCGAACACCAGCATCGAGAAGTTGCTGCCGTTCATGCGCCAGGACGGAGGCCGCAAATGACCGCAATCGTCAATCGCACCAGGGCTTTCCTCGGACCGGAAATGGCCGGGCCGGGATTTGCCCTGTTCGCCGTGCTGATCTTCTTCAGCCTGGTGTCGCCGCAGTTCTTGAGCCGTGCCACCTTCGGTTCCGTTGCCTTCCAGCTGCCGGAACTGGGCCTGCTGACGCTCGCCATGCTGCTGCCGGTACTGACCGGCGGCCTTAACCTTGCCATCACCTTCACAGCCAATATTGCCGGCCTGACAGCAGCCTGGGTACTTCAGCAGAATGGCGGCGCGGATGCGGGACCCTTCGCCTTCCTTCTCGGCTGCACTCTGGGTATCGGCGTCGGGGCGCTCAGCGGCGTGGTGATGGGGCTGGTGATTGCCTATACCCGCGCCCATCCGATCCTCGTGTCGCTGTCGATGATGATCTTTTTGCGTGGGCTCGGCGAGTTTTTGACGCGCGGCGGCGATGTCTCGGGCTTTCCGGCCTTCCTCCAGCCGCTCGGCCACGGCAGCATCCTCGGTTTTCCGGTGCCGCTGCTGGTCTTCATCGGCTGTGTGCTGATCTGGCATTTGCTTTTGATGCGGATGAAGCTCGGGTTCAACACCTACATGATCGGCTCGAACATCGAGGCGGCACGATATTCGGGCGTCAATACCCGCAAGGTTCTGGTGATGGTCTATACGTTGTCGGGCGCGATGTGTGCGGTCGCCGGCATCATCATGCTTGCCCGGTTCAACTCGGTGCGTGTCGGCCACGGTGAATCCTACCTGCTCATCACCGTGCTTGCCTGCTTCCTCGGCGGCGTCAATCCGTTCGGCGGCTTTGGCCGGGTCATTCCGGTCTTCGTCGCGCTCGTCGTCCTGCAGCTTCTGGCGTCCGGTCTCAATCTCATGGGCGCCAACCAGCATCTGGCGACGGCCGTCTGGGGCATCCTGCTCATTGCCGTGATGATCCTGCGCTTTGCGGCCGGGCATCTCAAATTTCTCAAACGAAAAAAAGGATAAGGCACATGGAAGGTTTTGGCGTTCATACCAGCATGTGGACCATGAATTGGGACCGCGCGGGAGCGGAAAAGGCGATTGCCGCTGCGGTCAAATACGAGATGGATTTCATCGAGATAGCACTTCTGGACGCGCCGGCTGTCGATGCGGTCCATAGCCGCAAGCTTCTCGAGAAACACAAGCTGCGCTCGGTCTGTTCCCTTGGACTGCCCGAGCATGCATGGGCCTCGGTGCATCCGGAAAAAGCCGTCGAACATCTGAAGGTCGCCATCGACAAGACCGCGGATATGGGGGCGGAAGCGCTCTCCGGCGTGATCTTCGGCGGTATTGGCGAGCGCACCGGCGTTCCGCCCACCGAAAAAGAATACGACAACATCGCCCGCGCCCTGCAAGCGGCGGCAAAATATGCAAAGACACGCGGCATCCAGCTGGGTGTCGAGGCGGTCAATCGCTACGAGAACCATCTGATCAACACCGCTCGCCAGGCGGTGGACATGATCGAGCGCGTCGGCGCCGACAATGTCTTCGTGCATCTCGACACCTATCACATGAACATCGAGGAGAAGGGCGCTGCCAACGGCATTCTCGATGCGCGGGAATTTCTGAAATACATCCATCTTTCCGAAAGCGACAGGGGTACGCCGGGCTACGGTAATGTGCCCTGGGACGAGATCTACGCGACGCTCGCAGCAATCGGCTTCAAGGGCGGGTTGGCGATGGAGAGCTTCATCAACATGCCGCCCCAGGTGGCTTACGGCTTGGCCGTCTGGCGCCCGGTGGCAAAGAACGAGGAGGAAGTCATGGGCAACGGCCTGCCGTTCCTGCGCAACAAGGCGCGACAATACGGGTTGATCTGAGCGTCAACTTTTCCCCTTCGGCGGGAACAGCTGCACATGCAGGCAAGTTCGGGACGCGGAAATGATGGCAGGGCAGACGAACGATCGGATGGAAGGCGCGCGGCCCGCGACGGTCGCCGTCCTTGATGTTGGCAAGACCAACGTGAAGTTCAATGCTGCCACGGCGTCGGGCGCCATTCTTGAAACTCTGTCTATTCCCAATCCCGTATCGCAGGACGGGCCGTGGAAACATCATGACCTGCGGGCCCTGAGTGGCTGGGTATTCGATACTCTCGCCTATCTCGCGAGGCGCCATCCGCTATCAACCTTCGTCTCGTCCGGCCACGGTTCCGGCGGCGTACTGGTTGGTTCGGATCCCGACGATGATGACGGAACGGCTCTGCCGATGATCGACTACGAACAGGCCTTGCCGGACGAGATCCGCGAACGATACACGCCACTGGCCGGATCGTTCTTCGATCGCGGCAGCGCCATGATGCACGGGGCCACCCATCAGGCCCGGCAGATGTTCTGGATGCAACAAACAGAGCCATGGGCTTTCGCTCGTGCGTATTGGTTTCTTGGCGTTCCGCAATACTGGGCTTGGCGGCTGTCGGGCGTCGCCGTCTCGGAGGCAACCGTCCTCGGCGCCCAGTCGCATCTCTGGAACGTCGCGGAAAAACACTGGTCGCCAATTGTCCGCTCGCAAGGCTGGGAAAATCTGTTGCCGCCTTTCGCCAAGGCGTGGGAAGCGGTCGGCACCATCCGTCCGGCCCTTGTCAAAAGATATGGCCTGCCGGGGGAGATGAAGGTGCTGGCCGGCATTCACGACAGCAGCGCTAATTTCTACCGTTACCAGGCGGCCGGATTCGATGATGCAACCGTCGTGTCCACCGGCACCTGGATTGTTGCGTTGAGTGGTAAAACGCCGCTCATTAGGCTGAACGAACATCGGGGAATGACCTGCAACAGCGATGTCCATGGTAGGCCGGTCGGTGGCGCGTTGACGATGGGCGGACGGGAGTTCACCCATATCGCCGGTCGTGACGCCGACCGCCCCAACGCCGATGCAGCACTCATCAGGCAGATGATTGCGCAGGGCACCATGGCCCTGCCGTCCTTTGGCGACGACGACGGCCTTTTCCCCGGCAGTGCCGGCAAGGGGCATATTACGGGGCCTCAGCCGGTCGATGCAGCCGAGCGAAAAGCTTTGGCGGTGCTCTATACCGCGCTGTTGACGATCGAATGTCTCGACGCTTTGGGCAGCAGCGGTCGGGTTATCCTCGATGGCAGCTTTTTGCGCGATCCACTCTATGCGGCGCTCGTCGCTGCACTGCGCCCGCAGGGCGATCCGGTCTCCAACCTAGATACTTACGGCGTCGCGTCCGGTGCAGCGCTTCTTGCACGTCATGGAACCCGTGCGGCGCGCGCGGCGATCGCTCTCGAAAAGCCGCCGATTTTTCAACATCCGCCGGCCGAACTGCCAGCCTATGTCCGCCGCTGGCAGGCCGTGGCAAGGCAATCGGCAGACGCGAATTTTAATGCACTTCATAAAAGGTCCATCCAATGAGCGACAAACACACCGATACAGCGGCGCTGCGCCGGGACATGGTCGATACCTGCCGGCGGATGAATTCGAGCGGCATCAACCAGGGAACGGCCGGAAACCTGTCCGTGCGGGCCGGCACCGGTTTTCTCATCACGCCGTCGTCCTTGCCTTATGACACCATGACGCCGGCCGATCTGGTGGAGATGGATTTCGACGGCACCTATGCTGGCCGCCGGCCGTCGTCGGAATGGCGCTTCCATCGCGACATCCTGAAGAACCGCCCCGACATTGATGTCGTGCTCCATTGTCATTCGATCTATGCGACGACACTTGCCTGCCACCACAAGACCATTCCGAGCTTCCATTACATGACGGGCATCGCCGGCGGCACGACGATCCGCTGCGCCGAGTACGCAACCTTTGGAACACAGGCGCTATCCGATCATGCACTGGTGGCACTAAAGGACCGGCTCGCCTGCCTGCTTGGCCAGCACGGTCAGATCTCGCTCGGCAAGACGCTCGAATCGGCGCTGTGGCTGGCGATCGAGGTCGAGACCCTGTCGCGCATGTATGTGCAGGCCCTGACCCTCGGCGAGCCGCCGGTGCTGCCCGACGATGAAATGGCGCGGGTGATCGAGCAGATGCGCAAGATGAGCTACGGCCATGCGCCGGACGCGGAAGGGATCAACGACGTGGCCCGGCCGCGGGCAACCGCGTCTTGAAACGAAAGACCGCGAGTGCCGGCGCCTGCTGCCATGATCGGCGGGCATGGCGCAACGGCGTCACGATCTCGGCAATTTCGGGCGCGAGTGCGGTCTTGCTCCGTGTATTTCCTAGTGAAGCGCCCAAGAGTCACGTGAACCGGGCCACCGTCCTCGCGCGCGCCTTTGCGGCTTCTTCGTCCCGGTCGCGAGGCGGATGCGAAGTCTCCAGCGAATCGAGCAGCTCGTGGGCACATGCCGCGATCGAACTAACCGCGCGGTCGAACGCGGCCTCGTTGCGTTTCGAGGGTTTGGTCGTTCCGCTCAGCTTTCGCACGAACTGTAGCGCGGCGTCATGAACTTCCTGATCCGTCGCTGGTGGATCGAAATTGAACAAGGGTTTTATGTTTCGGCACATAGCTTGCTCCTCCAGAACTTTGCTCGCCGATGATGGGAATGATTCCTCACCATTGTAAACGCGGTAGGCCCGGAGATCGCCTCCGACAATCAAGCAATGGCGCTGATGAGGGACGACAGGCCGCCGAGCGCGTCACCTACCTGAGCCATAGCAGCAGCGCTGCCTCTCACTTTGTTGTAGGCTTGAGTGAGTGCCTGCGTTTGATTGCGGAGCGCTTGATTGCGGAGCGCTTGCGTCATCACGTACCGCGGTGCGTTGGCCTGCAATGCCTTGTTTCTCGCGTCCTACTCTGCCTGACTGATAGCACGGCCCGTTAATTGCACAGCTGGCGCAACAACAGGGGATGCACCGAGACTGATCGGTTGCAAGTGTTGCCCCGGATCCGCCAAGCTTCTGAGCGGATGCTTCTAGCTCGTCGACTATGCCTTGGTCAGCATAGGCCTGTAAGTCACCGAGGGCCGCCAAACGGACTCCAATCTGAGCACTGTCCAGCCTTTGACCTTGCTCGATTCCGGAATAGTTGCGCGAAGAAAGGCCCGCCGCGCACATACTGCATCACCTGAAGTTGCTCGTCCTGATCCGCAGCCAGTTGCTGCGACGAGGTGACTGCGACCTTTACGACCTCCGCGCTTCCAGAGGTAGCACTGCTAAAACCGTCAATATCGTTTTTGCTTGGTAAGGAAGCACAGGCGGTGGAAAGAAATATGACTACGCTGATCAAAGCGCGCATCAAGTATGTCCCCCAAGAAAAGATAGCTTATATCGTAGCAGTTGCAACAAAATATCTCGGAATTTTTCGCATCTTGTTGACTGAAACAAGCGGAGACTCTTGGATCAGGTTCTTTCGCTTTTATGAGGCGAGAACATCCGCACAACTCGAAGCGTGGCACGGGCAATTTCGGATACCGGCAATAGATTGGAAGAAGAACTACGGTCAAAAAAGCATATGCAATCGCACTACCGCTGATTGCGATTACTTATTCGTCGGTGGTC
The DNA here is from genome assembly GCF_964252905.1 of Pararhizobium sp. LjRoot255. Lineage (NCBI taxonomy): Bacteria > Pseudomonadati > Pseudomonadota > Alphaproteobacteria > Hyphomicrobiales > Rhizobiaceae > Pararhizobium > Pararhizobium sp. LjRoot255. The sequence continues at coordinate 334,761 of NZ_CAXUPQ020000002.1, read as the reverse complement.
GCGTTCAGATCTGGAACAAAGCCGTCCGACGCCTGCTGATCGTATCGATCCGACCCGGCGAGGAAGGCCGGGGCGATAAGGTAAAGGATGCAGGCGATTGTCACGACGCCAGTGAACCCGACTTGCATTGCAAGCAGTGCGGCGAGGATCGCGCTTAGCACCGACGCACAGCCATTGATCCCCCACGCCCAGGCAATAAACGCCTCCGAGCGTGCGCCGACGTGGACGAGGCCGAGGGGAAACGGCATGCCCATGAAGACGGCGAGCGGCGCTATAAGGAAGAGTGCGATCGCGATCTTCGCGGTATCCGCGAGCGCCAGCAGCCGTTCGAATATAAAAGGGAGGGCGAGCAGGTAGGTGGCAGCCAGGAAGGCGATTACCACAACGGCGACTGCAATCGCGCGCACCGCCGATCCGCGCCCGACCCCCGCCATCCAGCGTGCGGCTCCGGCGCTACCGAGACCGGCGAAGGCGAGGAAACCCGCAAGCACGACAGCGACAGCGTAGAGCGGGTGGCCGAGGAACAGGACGAAGCGCTGGATGAACGCGATCTCGATGAAGAGGAAGGCAAGGCCCAAGGCAAGGAAGTAGAGTCCGAAGCGCAGCCGGTGTACGGCCCCCCCAAGTGTGCGTCGGCGAAGCCGGAGCGGCAACAGGATCAGGACGGCGCTGAGGATCGCGGCCTGGACGAGTGTCATCACTAGGATCAGATAGCCCCAGTCGAGCATGGCTGCCCCACCTTGGGTTCGCAATGTCAGGAGTTCGGGAAGGGCCCGCCAGCGAAAAAAGTCGAAGAAATAGGGCCGATTGTCAGTGGCCGGTGCAATGTCGAACTTGTATCGCTCTATGAAGTTGGCTCGCTCAGGGCCGAGGAGAGCCAGGGCTCCCTCATAGAGATATTCCTGGTCGAGCTGGTTGTAGTTGTTCACGGCGCTTGCGGAGATGCCCTGTGCCCAGGAGATGTCAAAGAAATTTCCGGCCGCGAAGCCGCGGATGGCTGCGACGTCTCCGTCGGTGAACGGCGACTTGGCGACGAGCAAGGTTGAAGTGTTCCAGCTCCGGATCAGCGCCAGGTGCCGGCCGGGCTCGGCGATACCATCCGCTTCAAGCGCGGCGATAGCGGTGGCGAACAGCTTGAGGATGTCGCGCGGCGGTACCCGCAGCCATCGCGTAATGGCGATGACCCCAGCCGGCCTCAGCACCGCGAGGTAATCTCCCAACGCCTCCACGGTGTAAGTGTAGTTCTCATGCATGCTCTGCACGCCGGCCGCGGCCGCGCTAAAGGAATCAAGGAGTGGTATCTGGATCAGGTCGTAGCGCTCGCCAGTTGTCGCTGCGTAGGCGCGCGCCTCGGCCAGATGCAGATGCACGTTTGGTCGGCTGAAGATATCGCCGACGAAGTCGGCGAAGCGGTTCCGAGCCAGGTCGATCATCTGCGGGTTGACCTCCACAGCATCCACGGTATCGGCTCCGGCGCGCAGCGCCAGCAGCACCTGCTCGCTGCCGCCGGCACCGAGGATTAGCACTCGCGGCCGCTCAAGAATGCGGTACGGGAGCGCCGCCGTTGTCCGGTCGAGATAGGCGATCGTCGCCGGATCGCCGCCGTAGGCAGTGAGCGCCGTAATACTGTCGCCATCGTTGAAGACGGCGAGTTGCGCCGGCGGCTCTTGGGTGTTGGCGAGGCTGAGGCCCGGCACGTAACGGAAAGGGACGGTCGGGCTCTCGACAACCGTCAGCAGTCCGAGCGGGCTCGATCGCTCCTCAACCACCCGCGCGTTAGGCACTTCGAGAGCCATGCGGAGGCCTTTGTACTGCGACATGTGCGGGCCGGGGGCCGTCCAGTACGGTGGCAGCCACACCGCGATGACCGCGGCTGTAATCCCGAGGCCGCCCGCGGAGAGCCACCGATGGCGAGCCATGCCGGTCGCGGCGAGGGCAGCCGCCGCGAACCCCAGCGCAGCGACGAAGCGCAGCGCCGCAGAGGGAAAGACCAGGAATAACAGTCCGACGGTGCCCAGAGCACCGCTCCCCGCGCCGACGAGATCAAAGGCATAGACGCGTCCGATCTGTCTAGAATGGCGGCTGAAAGCAAGGCCGATACAGGTTGCTCCGAAAAAGAATGGCAGGATCAGGAGAGCATAGCTGGCCGCCAGCCAACCGAGCTGCCCCGGATTCCAGACGATCTCAAGCGCGTTGAACGGTAGGCGTTCGGCACCGGCGAAGGTGGCAACCGCGGTAATGCCGAACAGCGCTGCCGACGCCGCAAAAGCGGCCGGATACCGTTCCACCAGGGGGCGGCGGGCGAACGCAAGGAAGGTACCGCTCGCGCCGAAGCCCAGGAGAGCGATGCTTATGATCATATAGGAAAAATCATGCCACTGAAGGATCGAAAAGAGCCGCATCAGCAGCACTTCGTGGGCAAGGGTCGCCGCCGATATGAGGCTGACTGGCAGCAGGCCCGCTCTCATCGGCCTTACCTTCCCTTTAGCGGCACAAAGCTCACTGGCAACAGCTGCCGGGTCGTGATGCTTCCGTCCCGTCGCTTCTCGACCAGCATGAGAACCTGGGTCGCGAAGGGACCTCCCACAGGGACGACCATCCGGCCCCCCTTAGCGAGCTGCTCGACCAGCGGCGGCGGGATGTGGCTAGCAGCGGCAGTCACTACGATGCCGTCGAAAGGCGCGTGCGCAGACCAACCATAATAACCGTCGCCTACCTTCACCTCAACATTGTCGAACCGGAGCTCCGCGAGCCGGGCTGCTGCCCTTTTGCCCAATTCCGGTATGATCTCAATCGAGTAAACCTTCGCTGCGAGCGGGGACAAGACGGCTGCCTGATAGCCCGAGCCAGTGCCGATCTCGAGGACAGCGTCACCAGGCCCGGCGTTGATCAGGTCGGTCATCAGCGCGACGATGAAGGGCTGCGAGATCGTCTGACCGTATCCGATCGGCAGTGGCCGATCTCGATAGGCCGCGCCGCGCTGCTCTTCGGGCACGAAAAAGTCGCGCGGCACCTTCCCCATCGTCTTGAGCACTGCCGGGTCGATGCCCTGACCCTCGATCGCTGACGGCGCCGAGCGGGCGTGCCATTTGATCGTTTCGATCATCGCCGCACGCTCGGCCAGGCGATCCTGAGCGGGCGCGGATGTCGAAACCACGGTGGCAGCGCTCGCGAGAACCGCCGCCAGTAACGCTTGGCATTGGGCTAGTGGACCCATAAGCTCTCTCCCGGCGAGAACGCCGAGTATAGCGGCGGCGGAGGAAATTTTGAACAAACTTCGCTCGGCTCTCAACCGCTCGCCAGCTTGAGACTTCTCGAAGGAGCGATAGCGCTGCTTTGACATCCCGATCACTCCGCCGCTTAGCTGGAGCCATCCGCCACCGCCCGGGCTGTGCAACTCCGACCAGCTCCGCCCGGGCGGCGGCTTACGTCTGTGTATATTCCGGTCGACAAGGTCCGGGCTATTGCTGCCGACACCACCCATCCTGCCACCTTCTTCTGTGGCGGCTCGCGCAATTTCCACAAATTCCTGGAGCTATTCGACAAGGTTTTCGTGCTGGATATAGACGTTGAGACGTTGAACCGACGATTAGATGGGCGGCCGAATGAGCCGGGCTTCGAGCCGGCCGAGCGGGCGCTGGTACTCCGCTACCATCATACCCGGGAATATCTTCCCGTCGGCATCAATATCGACACGGCGGGTACCGTCCCAAGTGTCGTCGACGATATCCTCGCTCAACTCTCCTGAAGCCCTGAAAGTATTGTGAATGGGATGGGAAGCACTCGATTATTGCGGGAAAGACCCTGGCCGCCTGAACGGCTCACTGGCGGCATTGTCGCTTTCGTAGCCGACTGGCAGCTTGCAGAACGACAAACCGGGGTGCGTCAACGACCGTCTTGGAGGCGCGTTCCGGACATGGTCAAGTCGCCTGACGGCCCCAAGCGGACACCGCGCTACCACACGCCTGATGAGTGTAGTTCAACGCGGCGCGTTCTCTCCCAGTTAGACGTATTCGGTTAATCGCCAAGCAGAGCGACTGCTTCTTCCCAGTTGGCAACCCGGTGAGGATAGTCCACAGTCAGGTTATGCGGCGCTGAAAACAGGATGCCTTTTCCTTGAAAGCGCGCGAAGTGGCGAACGTTATCATCGATCAGAAAGTCGGCAGCGAGGATGCTCTTATCGCCACAAAAGACGATGTTCAGCGCTGGGATGAAGGGAAAATGCTTCTGCAGCCATGCGAACTTCGGCGCACACGAGGCCGGATATTCCATGGCCGCCGTTGTGATGAAAACGTCGAACTTTTCCATCAGCTTCGATAGGGCCGCTTGGCTTCCAGGCATCACGTCGTAGACCCCAAAGACGCCGCCTTGGTGAAGCAACTCCTCCATAGCTTGGTCGTGTTCAGGGGCAACAAGCTTCCGCAAGGAGTTGCTCGCGATGTCGTCCGCCGACCATCGATAGCCGTAGGTCTCGACATACCAAGCTGCATGGTGCGCGTTAGCGTCGGCGATAACCTCATCCATATCGACAGCCAATCGGGGCTTATGATTTTTCACGTTAATCTCCTGGCGCGCTACAGCATCGCCGTAACACAACTGACGGCGCTATGGTACGGCAAACGCGTAATGGGAAATTTCAAGTCTTCATGAATGGTCACAATGCCCAGCTTGGCGCGAAGCAGTGAGGCTTTACCGCCTTGGCAATGACCGCTAAGAGGGCGCTCTGCTGACGGGCAGTTCGACGGCTGAAGCGGACTGAGTGCGGGCGGTCGCTTTTGGTGCTCGAGAAGCGATAGCAAGGCTGGAGCGAATGTCTGAGATTCGACCCAAAGTTGCCATGGGGTCTTCGCAGCGGCTAGCGCGAAGTTACCGTCCTCTTATAAAGATCACTGAAGCGGCGCAGAGTGGTTTCCCTTTTTCCGTCCCGAGCGTCCGCATGTTGAGGAATTGGCATTTCACATTTGCAACTGGAGCCAGCACAGACCGAAATCTGTCTGAGTTGCGTCGCGCCCAATCAAGCATTTCGTTGTCCACGCCCAAGCGCGAAAATGATGACTCTTTTCAGCTCATTCGAACGTCCTTGTCGCGACTGCCTTTGCGCGGTTGGATCGAATGAGGAAAAGAACATGGATTTGGATGGAAAACGAATAGTTGTCGTCGGTGGTAGCCGCGGGTTGGGCTTCGGAATGGCCGAGGCGTTTGTAGCGCGCGCAGCTAAAGTGACCGTCGTGGCTCGCGACGCGGCGACTTTGCAAGCGCTGGGCGAGCAACTAGCCGTGACGACTGTGTCTGCTGACGCGACTAATGCTGACGCCGCGAAGAGGATCATGTCAGAGACACGACCTGATGTCGTCATCATGAATGCCGGCGCGGAACCGCCCATGGAACGTATCGATCGTGTTGGCTGGGACGCGTTCACGACCAACTGGAACGTCGATGTGAAGGCCGCCCTGCATTGGGTCCAGGCCGCTCTGACGTTGCCGATGGCGTCGGGCGGGCTGGTCGTTCTCGTTTCCAGCGGAGCCGCGGTGCAGGGCTCGCCGCTATCGGGAGGCTATGCAGGAGCAAAACGGACGCAGTGGTTCATTGCAAAATATGCTGAGGGCTTGTCGACCCAGCTCGGCCTGGGCCTGCGTTTCCGGGTCATTGTTCCCCGGCAGATGTTCGCAGGAACCGGCGTGGGCAACGCCGGAATTTCCGGCTATGCTGCGGCGGCGGGCCGGACATTCGCCGAACAGGCCGCTACCTGGCCGGACATGACACCGCGTGGCTTTGGCGATACGGTAGCCGAACTGATCGGCAAGACGACGCTAGAAGAGGCTATGATCTACGCCGTGCGTGGAGATACGGGTGTGACGGTCATCGAATGACGGATGAAGCTGCCCTCGAAGCAGAAGCGAAGAACACACTGTACGCGGCGCTGGCCAAGGAGGCGGATGCCGTTCGCCCGGAACTGCATCGCTATGCCGCCCGATTGGTCGGCTCGGTGATCGACGGCGAGGACGTGATACAGGACGCGTTAGTCAGTGCATTCGGGATGGTCGGCTCGATCTCGTCCGGCACACCGCTGCGACCCTGGCTGTTTCGCATTGTTCACAATCGCGCCATTGATGCGCTGCGCCAGCGAAGTACCCGTCGGTCGAGGCCGCTGGAGACCGCCTTTGATCTAGCTGATGTCAGTGCTGTTGATCCAGAGGATGCACTGATTCGGCAGGACACGGTGCGGATCGCCTTGGCTCACTTTGCTAAATTGCCGGTGCCGCAGCGTAGCGCGGTGATCCTCAAGGATGTGCTGGGAGAGTCCATCGCAGACATCGCCGCGCTATTGGGCCTGAGTATCGACGCTGTCAAAGCCCACCTCTCACGTGGTCGGGCAGGATTGCGATCCATCTCCGAGTCAGAGTCCGAAGTTCCGCTGCCCCCAAGTGCCGAGGTTCTGAATTTCGCAGCGCTCTTCAACGCGAGAGATTGGACGGCCCTGCGCAGGCTGCTTGCCGAGGATGTTCGGCTTCGTCAGTCACGACGGCCGCAGGTCTCCGGTACGGCGAACGTTGGCCGATTCTTTTCCTATTATGCGGATTATCCGCGGGTCTGGGTCGAACCGGCTTGTCTGGAGGGCAGGGAAATACTGCTGGTCTCGGCTGCGCCGTCCGCTGCTCCTGCTTACTTCATGCTGCTTGAATGGAGGGACCAAAGGATAACACTGATCCGCGACCATCGATATGCGACCTACGTCATGGAGGGCGCGGCTGTGACGCGGGCCGCATCGCAACGCGAATATTAGGCCTGGCGCTCTCACGGCTCGTGTTGGCGCACAGATGTCGTCGCGTCAAACCAATTCGATGGCCGCTTTCGGTCCGAGGCAACAACTGCCTCTATGACCTACAAGACGGCGCGAAGCGGAAATAATTTCCGCTCTCGACTGCTGGCGGTACGGGGCCGGAAGCCAACTGACTGCTTTGGCGACTGGACGGCCGATTGCGGACGCTCGCAATACGAGCGTGCCAGTTTTCTGGTCCGGGGCCGATAGCAGACCGTCCGCTGCTAGGGTACCCAGCACGCAAGCGGACATGTGAGACCTCGGTGCGAAGGTTCGGGATCAGGCCCGAAGCGGCCTAAATCGCCGCCACTGATGTCATTGGTGATAACGCCAGCCCATCTCCTCTTCAAAGCCTCTTGACGAACTCATAACCCGTGAGCTATTGATTTAACCAATAGCTCATGGGTTATGGATTGCCATGCCAGATATTGCCATCCCAGATCGGGACATGCTTTTCAAAACGCTTGCTGACCCAACGCGGCGCGCCATTTTCGAGGGGTTGTGTCGCGACGGTGATCAGACTGTCGCAGCCCTGACGGCTCGGGCCGGAGTTTCCCAGCCAGGCGTGTCGAAGCATCTGGCCGTCCTCAAACAGGCCGGCCTAGTGAGCCACCGCCACCACGGTCGCCAAACCCATTACAGCGCGCAACTCGGTGCCCTCGCTCCGTTGATCGAATGGACAAACCAGATGGCAAGTTTCTGGCAGGGCCGGTTCGACGAACTCGAAGACTTGCTGGACAGGATGGACCAATGAGCGAAACATCGACTGCAACACGCACCGTCATTGTCGAGCGCGAGATCGCGCATCCGCCGGAAAAGATCTGGCGGGCGCTCACCCAGCCTCATCTGATCTCGGAGTGGCTGATGAAGAATGACTTCAGTCCTGTCGTGGGCCACCGGTTTAATCTTCGCGGCGAGTGGGGTGGCGTTCTGGATTGCGAGGTGCTCGTTGTCGAGCCGCAAAGAACGCTCTCCTATACCTGGAATTTCAAACATGACGATCCTGCCTTCGATCTGAACAGCGTCGTGACGTTTTCGCTCTCGACCACGGCGACAGGCACCCGCCTGCGCATGGAACAGTCTGGATTCCGGCCGGATCAGAGGCAGGCATACGGTGGTGCCAAGGCAGGCTGGCCTGAGTTCCTTGCAAAGCTGGAACAGGTTTTAACCGGGACAGACTGAAAGGTCTCCCGCCCCCTCAACGCTGATAAGCACAGGAGTTGCATGTGCGTTCGAATGTGTGGATTCGCCAGGTTCACCGATGGCTGTCGATTGTCTTCACGGTGGCCGTCATCGCCAACTTTGTGGCCATGGGGCTCGGGGAGCCTCCGCCGTCGATCGTATATGCGCCGTTACCACCACTTTTTGTGCTGATGTTCAGTGGCCTGTACATGTTCGCTATCCCGTATGCCGCCAGGTGGCGGGGATCGAAAGTATAGTCACGCGGGTTGTTTCCTTCCTTTAGCAGCGAGAGATTCGATGGAATTCGCAGTCCGTACCATGATCACTTCAATTGAAGACTACTTTACCAAGGGATGCGGACGCTGCGAGCGCTTTGCCGGACCGGACTGTTCGACGCGGCAATGGGCGCAAGGCCTGAATGCACTGCGCCAGATTTGCCTCGATGCGGGGCTGGTCGAGACGGTAAAATGGGGGCACCCATGTTACATGCATCGAGACCGCAATATCGCCATCTTCGGCGCTTTTCGCGATGATTTCCGCTTAACCTTTTTCAACGCGGCATTGATGAAAGACCCTTGCGGCGTCCTCCAGAGACAAGGCCCGAACACACGCCATCCCGACATGATCTGTTTCGTGGATACTATCCAGGTAGCAAAGATGAAGACCGTCATCTTGTCTTATTTGAAGGAGGCGATGGATTACGCGGAGGCTGGGATCAAGCCACAAAAGGATGAGAGTGAAATCGAGCTGCCCGATGAGCTGGTTGATGCCCTGGACTCCGATCCGGAACTTGCAGAAGCCTTTCGGAGCCTGACGCCAGGGCGGCAGAAAAGCTATGTGATCAATCTAAGCTCTACAAAGAAGTCCGAAACGCGAAGGTCACGCATCGCCAAATTTCGACCGAATATCGTCGCCGGAAAAGGTGCAATGGAGCGATAATCAACATTCCCATGACCGCTTCTAGCGCACAGATGCCGTTACGCAGAAAGCAATGTGGCGTCTGCTTTCGAGCAGAGGCAACGGCTGACTCTAAGACCGACAAGCGGGCGCATAGTTGTCCGGTCGCAAACGTTATAATTTGAGCCTGCACATGGGGCCCCGCAGAGTGCGGGGCCGCACTCCGTCAAATCTCGGTATGCTCCGCTAGTTCCAGCGCATCCTCAATGTCTACCCCCAGATACCTGACCGTGTTCTCGATCCTGGTATGGCCCAAAAGGATCTGGATCGCGCGAAGATTGCCTGTCGCTTTGTAGATCATCGCGGCTTTCGTACGCCGAAGCGAGTGCGTGCCGTAGTCTTCGCGACGTAGTCCGACTGCGGTTACCCACTCATCCACCAATCGGGCATACTGACGCGTACTCAGATGTTCCGTATGGTCGACTCGACTGGGGAAGGCGTAGTCGTCAACTGTTCCACCTCTCCGCTCAAGCCATGCAAGCAGACTTGCCCTCACGTCCGCCGTGATCTCGAACTGCACCGGACGGCCGGTCTTTTGCTGCACGACCATGGCACGGGTTCGAATTTTTGTTCCTGTCACGAGCGTTCCGATTTTGATTTTAACTAGATCACAGCCGCGAAGCTTACTGTCGATTGCGAGGTCAAAGAGCGCGCGATCTCTCATGCGCCCCTCCCTGTCGAGGAAGAAGCGGATCGCCCAGATCTGGCGCTGCTTTAGGGGCTTCTTGACGCCGACCTTCCGTCCGGCGTTCCATGCCGGACGTCCCAGCGCGGTAGGATCATATTGTGCAATGCCCATTTGATTTCTCCTTCGGCCACCATTGGCCGTTGGGAAAAACGCGTGAGCGCAAGGATTGACGGGGCCGCAAGGGGACCGGCGGCTTTCGGGAATACGATGTCGAGAAGTTGCCGTTCCGCTGTACGAGACATGGGATAAATGCCGATATTAGAATTGCGCCGGCATCTGTTCTGGAGAGCCGGAAGCGGTTGCGTCTGGGGTCACAGGTATCGGCCCAATCAGAGGGACTCGAAAAGCTTGTAACCGCATACGGTCACCCGTCAATTTCCACTTCGGCTTCGCAGTTTACGGGCGCATTCAAAGGGATGGCCATGCCGATGGACGAGCGGGCGTGGGCGCCAGCGTCAGGCCCGTATAGCTCCAGTATCAAATCGGAATAGCCGTTTGTGACCAGCGGCGTCTCATTGAAACCCGGAGCAACATTCACCATGGCGAAGACGCGCAGCCAAGCAGTAACCCGATCGAGGTTTCCGACGGCCCGCTTGAGGCTCGCGAGATGGGCTAGGGCAACGAGCCGCGCAGACGCGTAACCCTGCTCTGGCGAAACATCGGTCCCGACCTTGCCGAGGGGTTTTGCCAATGTGCCATCCCGGTTGCACGCGACGTGACCCGAGATGTAGGCGCGGGTGCCGCGCACCCGGACCCAGGCGAAAGGCATCCGCAGCCCCTCGCGAACTTTCAGAGGCTCGGGCAGTTCCAGACCCATAGCGGCCAAACGTTGTTCGATGATTGCCATAGCACACCTCCTAGCCTGATCAGGGTACGATGTCGTCGAGCTCCGGCATCAGCACGACGCTCTCGTTCGCTGCGGGGTCGTTGCGGGCACCGAGGAACTCGGCGTTTTCCGTGCTGCGATTGACGGCCACGTGAGGAACGCCGGCCGGAATGAACAGGTAGTCGCCGGGGAGGACCTTATCGCACCGTTCGAGCTCGGCCCCCGACCAGATTTCGATCTCTTTGCCTGCGGTCATAAGAAGGGCCGTCTCGTGCCCCTGATGGCGATGGGCGCTGGTTCGTCTCCCTGCCGGTAGCGAGATCATCCCGAGCCACAGCATGCTGGATCCGACGCTCTCCGCCGAGACTCCCGAGCGATAGACAGATCCCTGCTCGGCGACATAGCTGTCACTCCCGCGTACGATTTTCGCGGTTAATGCTTGAGCATTTTTCGGTTGCATTGCTTCGTTCTTCATCGCTCTCACCACCTCACCTGCTGCATGGGAGCTGAATCTGCGCGCGGAGTCGGCACAAGTCCTGAAACGACGCCGAAAAATTGCGAAAAACTGCAAAATCGGGCGTATTATTTCCAATATGAGCACCCCGCACCTTGTATTCGGCCCCTTCGAGTTCGTTATCGAGGACGGATCCCTTCTCCGTGAGAATCGGCGTGTCTCCATTGGCGCCCGCGGCGCTTCGCTACTTGCCGCTCTGCTCGCGGCAGATGGTCGTGTCGTCACCAAGTCGGCGCTGATTGATGCCGTTTGGCCAGGGCTCGCTGTCGAGGAGAGTAATCTTTCCGTTCAGATTGCTGCCCTTCGCAAGCTGCTTGGCCCGGCATCCGACGGCGGCGACTGGATCGTCACGGTCCCACGGGTCGGATACAGATTTTCCGGTCCGGTGGAGAGCCGGCCCGACGGACCCGGTAGCGAAGGGTATGCAGAGGCGAGATCCAGCCCCGCGATTGCAGTACTACCTTTCGAGAATCTCGGCGGCGATGCAGAGAGACAATATCTGGCCGACGGTATCGCCGACGACCTGATCATGGCACTCGCTCGGTTCCGATGGTTCCGCGTCGCGTCGCGCGGGGCGAGTTTCGCAAGGGGGAATGTCTCGAAGGATCCGAAGTCTATCGCGCGCGAACTTGGCGTCGATTTTCTTGTGGATGGAGCCATCCGGCGTGCCGGCGATCGGATGCGGATATCGGTGCACCTCGCCGACGCAATGAAGGGCGCCACCGTCTGGTCCGAACATTACGATCTTCCGGTGGCCGATGTATTTGCTGTGCAGGACGCCATCGCCGAGCGGATCGCAGCGGCGGTCGAGCCCGAGTTGCTGTTGCGCCATGGACTTCAGGTTGCTCCGCACACCGGCAACGTGACCGCCTGGGATCTCGTATGGCAAGGCACATTCAACTTTCACAAGGTCACGCAGCCGACGCACAGTCTCGCACGACAATTCTTCCGAGAGGCCACGGAACTCGATCCCATGCTTCCCGAGGCGCAGATTTGGCTGGCGCGGGTCAACGCAGGCCTCATCGCCTATGGTTGGACGGAAAATCTCGCCGCAGACGGGAAGGAAGGATTCGATGCGGCCCTGCGGGCGATATATCTCGATGCTCGAAATCCCTATGCGCACTATGCGCTGGCGATTGTGTCAGCCTACACAGGCAGGGCTGAACATGCGATCCTCGCAGCGGAACGGTCCATCGAACTCGGTCCGAGCTTTGCCTTGGGGTATCTCGTCCTCGGTATGGCCCGTCTTTTCGTGGGCGATGCGGCCGGTGCGCGAAAGCCGTTGGCTCGCGGCCTCGAACTCAACCCCCACGATCCCCAGAATGCGGTCTGGTTCAGCCTCTTGATGCTTGCGCTGTTCTTTTCGGGCGACGTCGAGGGCGCGCTCAACTCGGGACGCGCGGCGCTAAAGGCGCGGCCTGATTGGCCGGCGCTCCTCCTCATTCAGGCATGCTGCCACGCGGCCGCGGGACATAATCAGGAGGCTCGCCGCCTCGCCGCCGCTGCAAGCGATCTCCCGGAGCCTGCAGGCGATGCGCTCGGTCCGTTCAGAGATGGCAACAGGGAATGGGCGGCTCGCCTCGAGGGCCTGCTGCGAGAGGCGGAACACGGGTCGAGGCCCATAATCTGAGCGAAGACTCGGATGACGGCTTCGAGCCGCAAACGCGACCTCCGTCTAGGTCTGCCACGTTGTCCGCTTCCAGGCGAAGGCAAAGTTTGCCTCTACGGCTGAGATGCGGGCGGGCATTGGCGACACGCGGAACATAGGTCCGGTGCGGGTCATGGCGGAGAATTGATCCGGAGCAAGCGAGCTTCCGCTTAGCGTCGATTCCGGCCGCCTGGTTTTCGCAAAAGCCCGGATTAAGGCGACTGTTTTGCGTCTGATTTTTGCACCGTCCCACAATAGCCTTTCGCGACCACCGCAACCATGGCGGTTACTGCGGCGTATTTCTGACCCAGCCCATGGGGCTATCCGCTTGCTCGAATTCTGAGCCTGAGCGCATTGAGGTATATCTAAATGAGCCGAGCGGGAGGGGGATATGCACGTTGCTCGTGTTTATCTGCGGGTCAGTACGCAAGGGCAGGATCTTGATCGCCAGGAATCGATCATCGCTGAGGCGAGGGATGCCGGGTACTACATCGCCGGCGTCTACCGCGAGAAGGCATCCGGCGCTCGCGCCGACCGGCCGGAGCTGCTTCGTCTAATCGCGGACCTTCAGCCGGGGGAGGTTGTCGTTGCGGAGAAGATAGACCGCATCAGTCGTCTGCCCTTGCCTGAAGCTGAAAAGCTGATCGAAACAATTCGGAATAAGGGTGCTCGTCTTGCCGTACCTGGTGTGGTGGATCTTAGCGACATCGCGGCCAGCGCTGACGGCGTTGCCAAGATCGTGCTCGAGTCCATTCAGGAAATGTTGCTGAAGCTCGCCCTGCAAATGGCTCGAGACGACTTCGAGGATCGCCGCGAACGCCAGAGGCAAGGCATCGAATTGGCAAAGGCGGGCGGGAAATATGCCGGACGCCAAGCTGACCTGGTGACACACGAACGCATTATTGTCTTCCGGTCTGGCGGCAACAGTATCAGCAGGACGGCGAAGCTGACCGGCTGCAGCGAAGCGCAGGTGAAGCGCGTCTGGGCTCGACATCAGAAGGAAAGCGGGAAGCAGGAGATGTTGTCGCAAAAGTTGAGTTCTGCGACTGTGCGAAAGTCAGTTGCAAAACCGTCGCTTTGATCGGGAGTTTTCGCGACAAGGGAAGGTCGCGAGAGGTGGTTTTCTTCCGTAGCTTCCCTCGATCGGAACGCGAAAGAAGCGCCATCTCCGGACCTACTCGGTGGCATCCGACAAGGTCGTTACGTTGATCCCTTTGCGGACCTTCCCAAAGCGAGACTGGCGGGGAGGGACCGGCGATTCGCCACGACGGTTCCGGCGTCGTGGGCTACAATGGCGAGAGATCCAGATCGACCGGGGAGCCGAGGTGCAAAGCTCTACATCAGAACGTCGCCTTGCCGCCATCGTCGCGACCGATGTCGTGGGTTACTCGCGCCTGATGGGCGAGGACGAGACGCAGACGTTGGCAGCCCTCAAGGCGCACCGCAAGGAGCTGATCGATCCTCTCATCGCCGGGCACAAGGGCCACATCGTCAAGACGACCGGCGACGGTCTACTGCTGGAGTTTCCCTCTGTCGTTGAGGCGGTGGCCTGTGCCGTTGCCGTGCAGCGCGCCATGCTCGAGCGAAACAAGGCGGTTCCGGAAGGACGGCGCATTGAGCTGCGCGTCGGCATCAACATCGGCGACATTATCATCGAAGACGGCGATATCTTCGGCAATGGCGTGAACGTCGCTGCGCGTCTCGAACAGATCTCGGCGCCGGGCGGCATCTGCCTCTCCGACGATGCCTACCGGCAGGTGCGGGACAAGCTCGACATTGAGGCGTTCGACGCTGGCGAGCAGCACCTGAAGAACATCGCCAACCCCGTCAGGGTTTACCGGATCGACCCGACTTCATCAGCAACAGGGATCAAACGGGTTTCCGGTATCTTGAGCGGCAAGGCGAGCGGACTTCGGCTGGCGATTGCTGGTCTGGCCGTAATCCTCATCACCATCGCAGCCTTGGCCGTCTGGTCCGGTCTGGGCCGAGCCCCTGCCCCAGAACAGCAAGCCGCGAGTTCGGCGGTAACCAAACCAGACAGCGGCCCTATACTTCCCATCGTCGCCGTGCTGCCATTTACAAACCAGACCAGCGACGAGGCGCAGGAGTACTTCGCCGACGGCGTCACCGAGGAGGTGATCAATGCCCTCGGCCGCTTCACGAACTTGCGAGTGATCGGCCGCAATGCCGTCTTGCGGTACAAGGGTCGGAAGGCGCGGCAGGCCGAAATTGCGTCCGAACTTGGCGCAACATACATGGTTGACGGCAGCATCAAAGCATCCAAGGACCGCGTGCGGATCTCCGCGCAGCTGACTGAAGCAGACGCCGCTACCGTGTTGTGGTCTGATCGATACGATGGCGAGCTGTCGGACATATTCGAATTTCAGGTCAGCATCGCCCAACACATTGCTGGCACACTGGCAGCCAATATCACTCAGGTGGAGGTGCGGCGCCATTTCAAAAAAGCCAGGCCGGACCAGAATGCCTTCGACCTCTTGTTGCGCGCCCGAGCGGTTGGCCATGCCACTTCTCGGACCGCCAATCGACAGGTCCGAGAATTAATGACCAAGGCGACCGAACTGGATCCGAACTATGCCACCACCCATGCTCTTCTGGCCGAAGCCATCTACTCGCAGGTGGTTCAGGGCTGGACAGAGTTCCCCGACCGCGAGCTTGCCCGCGCCGAGGAACTCGCCCGCCGCGCTATTGCGCTCGCTCCCGATGAGCCTGATGGGCACCGCACCCTTGGTCGCATCCTGCTTATCCGCACCGAATACAATCAGGCGCGCAACGCGCTGCAGCGTGCGATCGACCTCAATCCGAGTGACGCCAATGCGTTGGCGGTCCGGGGAGCCCTCCAATCGTTTGATGGGGACCTTCCCGGCGCCATCAAGTCGCTCGAGCTGGCATTGAAATATGATCCGATGCTCCAGCCGAACTACCATTTCGATCTCGCCATCAGTTACTATCTCGCACGCCGGCACGAAGATGCCCTACGTGTCGCCGAACGTGGGATCTCCCGGTTTCCGAATTTCGCGATGTTCAACGTCCCGGCCGCAGCCGCAGCGGCACAGCTTGGGCGCCAGGAGCAGGCGGTCCTCTACGTCGCCGAGATACGGCGACGCCTGCCGCAGCTCGGTATGAGCTTTGACTTTCTTGGCTCGCGATTCAGAGATCCGGCCTATCCGGCGTATCTGAAGGAGGGACTCAGGCGGGCGGGCTTGTGAGGCGCTATTGCGGTGGCCATTCAGGGAGCTGTGACACTCGCGGATAGTTCGCGTCTGCGTTGCCCACCATGGCCACCGGATCGGCAGCAAACTTCCCTGGACCAGCCGGGAGTCCGAAAACGTACAGGCGACCTTCGTGAATCACCCAATTGTTCGGATCGGCGACCAACCGATAGCCCCTCGACAGTGCCGCAGTGCACCAATTTTGGTACTGCGGCAGATATCGATCGGGGTCGGCCTTGAAGAGATCGAGGTGGCGCGCCGAGGCAAAGCGGTATAAGGCGCCATCCAATTCGTACTGGTACTGCGGATCGCCGATCATCGGCTTGGCCTCGGTGAAATAGGCCACAGGGTCGTAACCCTTGATGGCGAGGCGGTCTTCCTCGCCATGGGCAGGGGTGTCGAAAGCGAAAGACAAAGCGGCAGACAGTCCGATCAGGACGGCCAACGCATCGCGCCTGTTCATTGACGTCAACTCCCTTGAACGTGAGCAGCATCAGCCGGCCGCAGAGGCGGTGGGCGAGTTGGGCTCTCGTCACATGCGGCACGTGCGGCCCCGCTCATAAGGGCCGGCCGCTATCGGCATAGCTGGGAGATTACGCCTCGCGTTGACCTGTGGCAACCCGCGACAAGAGACCTGCCTGAGCGGCCACACCCCTTGAAGCTTCTTACACCTGTGAATCAGCATCGAGAAAATTGACCCCCGGGCCGAATGGCAGCAGCGCATGAGGCGAGCGAGACTTTGAGTCGGATCTCCGCTTTGTACCACTTTCAGGACCTCCGCCACGGTCAGCAGAAATGTCGTTATCGGGTCATGGCGGTGAATTGACCCGGAGCAAGCGAGCTTCCGCTTAGCGTTGATTCCGGCCGCCTAGTTTTCGCAATATCACAATAGGCAGTTTCGCGTGTCGGGCGAAATGAGAAACTGACCCCCGCATTGCCTCAAGCAAAATGTTACCGATAGTGTGGATGCTCCGACTGGGGTGGCCATGGTGCGCTGTCCCCGGTTCGGAGGGTGGATGGCGAGGCGGATCAGTATGGCGACACGATCGGAGCTGGTGGTAGCAATCGTCGAACGGTATCGCTTGGGAAGCCGCAGCGACAAGCACCGCATCCTGGATGAGTTCGTGGCAGTGACCGGCTATCATCGCAAGCATGCGATCCGGGTTCTGGCGACTCGTGAGAAGAGGCCATCTGGCAATAAGGGCAACAGCCTTCGTTACGACAGCAATGTGCGCGAGGCGCTCATCGTGTTGTGGGAGACCTCGGAGCGGCTGTGTTCCAAACGCCTCAAACCGTTGATACCCGTATTGTTACCTGCGCTTGAGCGGCATGGCCGGCTCGAGCTCGATGACGCGCTGCGCTCCAAGTTGATGACAGTAAGCCCGGCAACGATGGATCGGCTTTTGACGGAGGTCCGTATGGTCGCGCGCGGCGGTCAGCGGCGTCGGGCCGGGATGAGTTCGGCTGTCCGCCGATCGGTTCCGGTCCGCACCTTTGGGGATTGGAATGATCCGCCGCCTGGCTTCGTCGAGGTCGATTTTGTGGCGCATTCCGGCACGTCTTCGTCCGGCAGCTTTGTGCAGACGATGGTGCTGACTGATATCGCCACAGGCTGGACGGAATGTGTTCCAGTCCGCACGCGTGACAGCGGCAATGTGATCGTGGCGATCAAACAGGCTCGCTCGCTGTTTCCCTTTCAGCTGCTAGGTGTCGACTTCGACAACGACAGCGCGTTCATGAACGCGTTCGTCGTCTCGTGGTGCCGCAGCGAGGAATTGGAAGTGACGCGCTCTCGCGCTTATCGAAAGAACGATCAAGCGCATGTGGAGCAAAAGAACGGTGCTATCGTGCGTCGCCTGGTCGGATACGGCCGGTTCGTCGGCGCGGAGGCGACGGCTGCCCTTGGCCGACTTTATGCAGTGGTGCGGCTTTACGGCAATCTGTTCCAGCCGTCATTCAAGCTGCAGGAGAAGACGCGGATCGGCGCGCGTGTGATCAAGCGCTATCATCCGCCGGTTCCACCCGTGGCCCGCGTCCTTGCGCATCTGGATGTGACTGAGCTCGATAAGGAGCGGCTACGGGCAATGATGGAAAAAGCCGATCCTGTGCTGCTGTTTGCCGGGATCCGTGCCGCCCAGGAAGAGCTTGGACGGCGGATCGATCGTCGTGGCCTGCATCCGAAGCTTGAGGAGCCAATTGTTGTCGACCTCCAGCGCTTCGCTGCGAACCTGAAGACAGCCTGGAAGAATGGTGAGACACGACCAACGCATCGGCGGCCGTATAGAAGGACCAAACCATGGCCAAAGAGGCCAAGCATGTACGAGCCCTTCGAGGCACAGATCAAGGCGTGGCTGAAGGAAGAGCCCACTCTCCCGGCGGCAGGCGTGCTGCAACGCTTGACAGAGATCGATCCGGTCCGCTTCACGGAAAAGAACATCAGAATGGTGCAAAAGCTTGTGAAGGCCTGGCGCATGGAAATGGCTGGGCTGATCATCCTGGATGGTGATTGGATTAAGAGCTTGCCCTCTGCCGCCGCAGCGGCAGTTGATACGGGCACGTCGGCGTCGGCAGTGCTCGGTAACATTCCTCGGTGAGGCAATAGGAGGGGTCAATTCCTCGCTTCGCTTGACATCGCGACCACCGCAACCATGGCGATTGCTGCGGCGTATTTCTGACCCAGCCTATGGGGCTATCCGCTTGCCCGAATTCTGAGCCAGAGCGCATTGAGGTATATCTAAATGAGCCGAGCAGGAGGGGATATGCACGTTGCTCGTGTTTATTCGCGGGTCAGTACGCAAGGGCAGGATCTCGATCGCCAGGAATCGATCATCGCTGAGGCGAGGGACGCCGGGTACTACATCGCCGGCGTCTACCGCGAGAAGGCATCCGGTGCTCGCGCCGACCGGCCGGAGCTGCTTCGTCTAATCGCGGACCTTCAGCCGGGGGAGGTTGTCGTTGCGGAGAAGATAGACCGCATCAGTCGTCTGCCCTTGCCTGAAGCTGAAAAGCTGATCGAAACAATTCGGAATAAGGGTGCTCGTCTTGCCGTACCTGGTGTGGTGGATCTTAGCGACATCGCGGCCAGCGCTGACGGCGTTGCCAAGATCGTGCTCGAGTCCATTCAGGAAATGTTGCTGAAGCTCGCCCTGCAAATGGCTCGAGACGACTTCGAGGATCGCCGCGAACGCCAGAGGCAAGGCATCGAATTGGCAAAGGCGGGCGGGAAATATGCCGGACGCCAAGCTGACCTGGTGACACACGAACGCATTATTGTCTTCCGGTCTGGCGGCAACAGTATCAGCAGGACGGCGAAGCTGACCGGCTGCAGCGAAGCGCAGGTGAAGCGCGTCTGGGCTCGACATCAGAAGGAAAGCGGGAAGCAGGAGATGTTGTCGCAAAAGTTGAGTTCTGCGACTGTGCGAAAGTCAGTTGCAAAACCGTCGCTTTGATCGGGAGTTTTCGCGACAAGGGAAGGTCGCGAGAGGTGGTTTTCTTCCGTAGCTTCCCTCGATCGGAACGAGAAAGAAGCGCCAGGAGCGTCATCGCTGAGGCAACGATCGAATGGCGTGTGTGGGGCCGTCACCTGACGAACGTGCATAGCTGCCGTTCACGCCTCAGAATCGCGCGACGACGGCTTACGACCCGTTCCGGTCGCTAAAACTGACTCGAGGCACCCCCGGAAGCAGTCATCTGTTCGTGTCGCACCTTGGGTCCGTCCAACCGGCTTGGTGCTGGGCAAGATATCGTCGCTCCACGCGTGTTGGCGGCGACGATACGGCGCAACATTGGCAAATGGAACCAGGCCGTTTCATGGAATCGCAGCGCGGCTTCCGGCCGGATGACGGCAAGGGTCGCCTGTAACCTGTCGGACGTCAGTCGGGCGATATGAGCAGCCCGGCGAGAAGCGGCGCGTATGCGTCAAGCCTGCGGGATAGGAACTCGGTGAAGAGCCGCACGCGCTTCGTCTTGCGTGCCTCCCCCTGAGTGAGAAGCCAAACCGGTCCATACAGGTGTAGGCCGGTACCTGGCACCCTCTCCAATAGGGGATCGGTATCTCCAACGAAACACGGGAGCGTCGTGATGCCAATACCTTGCCGTACCGCTGCGATCTGCGCTTCGAAATCCGTGGTCCGGAACGGAGTCCCAGTCGTGCGAAGCTCTCCCTCGCGGGTCCAGTCCGGTACTCCATGACCACTTATGGCGATCCACCTGGGATCCGGCCCGCCCGCCCGCCACTCAGCGAGTTGATCGCCGGACATGTAGAAGCCGCCGTACAGCTCCGGTCCCTTCAGGCCGTGGAGATTGAGCGGCAAGGCTTCGCGGTCATAGACGACACGGATCGCGATGTCGGCCTCTCGGTTGGTCAGGTTTGCCAGCTCGCCAGACGACAAGATTTCCATCTCGATGCCCGGATGCAGGCGTACGAAATCTGCGAAGTCCGACATGAGCAGGTGTGCTGCGAGGGGCGCCGGCAGTGTCACCCGCAGAAGCCCGCGCACGCTCTGATCGCGCCCGAAGACGCGCATTTCCAGCTGGTGCGACGACGCTTGCATCTGGTCCGCGAACTCGAGGACCTCCTCGCCCGCAGCTGTCAGGCGGTAGCCTGAAGGCAGCTTTTCGAACATCTGCGCCCCCAGGCGGTCCTCGAGCTGCGCGATGCGTCGCAGCACGGTCGCGTGATTCACTCCGAGATGTTTGGCGGCGGCCCGCACTGAGCCTCCTCGCGCGGCGGCAAGAAAGTAGCGAACGTCATCCCAGTCGATCATGGTGCATTCCTGCGCCGCGCAGTACGGCTTTCCAAGCTCAGACTAGCACACTGAACTGAATCTGCGCGACCGTCGCGACGCCCAATTGTCTCGCTGGATCGTTTTCGCACCACCGATGTGCGCAATTCCGCACTGACTGCCTGACTTCGGCGAGCCCATGTAGAGGTTCTGCGGGGACCTCCCCGTACAGGCAAAGACCGGAGATAGCGAAACGAAGGATACACAATATGACCAGACTGAATGGAAAGACCGCCGTGATCACCGGTGGCGCCACCGGCATCGGCCTCGCCGCTGCAAAGCGCTTCATCGAGGAGGGCGCTTTCGTCTTCATCGTCGGCCGCCGGCAGGATGCGCTCGACGCCGCCGTCGCCGAGCTCGGGTCCAATGCCCGCGCGGTGCAGGGCTCGGTTTCCGATGAGGCCGACCTCGACAAGCTCTATGCAGCGGTGAAGGCCGAGCGCGGAACTCTCGATATCGTAGTCGCCAATGCCGGGGTGGGAAGCCAGCTTGCGCTCGGCAAGATCACCGCCGAGCACATTGACGAAACCTTCGACGTCAACGTGAAGGGAACGATCTTCACGGTCCAGAAGGCGCTGCCGCTGATGGGCCCGGGCGGTTCGATCATCCTGACCGGATCGAGCGCCGGCACCACGGGCGCCCCGGCATTCACCGCCTACAGCGCGAGCAAAGCGGCGGTGCGCAACCTCGCGCGGACCTGGGCGGAGGATCTGAAGGGAACGGGCATCCGCGTAAACGTGCTGTCGCCCGGAGCGACGGCGACCGAACTCGCGAGGGAAGCGCTAGGCGAGGAGGGCCAGAAGGTCTTCGCCGCGATGACGCCGCTCCAGCGCATGGCCGATCCGGCAGAGATCGGAGCGGCGGCTGCCTTTCTCGCGTCGTCGGACAGCAGCTTCATGACCGCCAGCGAGGTCGCCGTCGACGGCGGCCTGGCGCAACTCTGACGCACTACGCCTGGGCGGGTTCCATTCGATATTCGGCGCACGCCCGGGCGTGGTAAAACAAAGGAGAATAACATGAGCTACGCAATTATCGGCTTCGGCAATATCGGCAGGGCCCTGGCTAAGGCGTTTGCCCACAAGGGCATCGAAGTATCCGTGGCAACCACGCGCGAGCCGGAAAGCTTTGCAGCCGATGCGGCCGCGATCGGGCCTACGATCATCCCCAAAAAGCTGGCGGAGGCGGTCAAAGCGGACATCATCTTTTTGGGCGTTCGTTTCGAGTCGCACGCCGATGTCGCGAAGGCGCTGCCCACCTGGCAGGGGAAGACCATCGTCGATGTGACCTCCTGGACCTGAACCGTGAGCGGACCATGGAAGGGCTGAAGGCGGCTCTCGCCCGCGGTCGCAAAGGTGGACGAAAACCCAAGCTCACTGAAGATGATATGAGAGCTGCCAAAGCCATGCTCGCGGCCGGAGATATCTCGGTAGCTGATATCGCCCGCCGCCCAGGAGTGAGCCGCGTCACCTTCTACCAGTACTTCCCTCAGGCGCGGGCCCGATCGAAGGAAACTAGCGAAGTGAACGGGGTTGGAGACGCGAGGGATCGGATCTCAACGGCTAGGAAACAGCACACGTTCTGACCGACTGTTGAAGCCGGGCGATTGAAGAAGAATTTCGTTGCTCGATGTCCGTTCCGGGCCGTGAACGGACGTTCCGCTGCTAGGGAAGCCAACTCGAAAAAGCAGACATCCGAAGCGTCGGTGCAGGAAATGCCACCCAACCGATTGGAAATTCGCGAAGCCGCCTTGCGTCAGTAGGAGACGGAGACCAGGCAGACACGACGACGGATCGGTTGCAACTCGCCTCAGCGCTCGTTTCGGAGCAAGAGCCTTCCTGACAGGTAGCGATGCGCTCGGCCGACTGCAGGTTTGGGCGGAGCAATACTCGCGTCCTGTTCGGCTTCGACAACAATCCAACCCTTGTAACCGCCTTTGCGGACAAACTGGAACACAGGATCGAAATCCACGTCACCGTCACCCGGGACGGTAAACATGCCGGCCCGGACGCCGTCATTAAAGCTCATGTTGCCATCCCGTACCCTCGCTAGGACTTGAACTCTCACGTCCTTGAGATGAATGTGAGCAATTCGATCGGCGAAACGCTCGATGAGGCGGGTGAAATCGAACCCCGCGGCGCGAGCGTGGCCCGTGTCCAACAGCAGTCCCACCTCCGGGCCGGCGGCGTCGAAGATGGCGCTGATTTCCTCGAAGGTTTCCGCCACCATCATCAGGTGATGATGGTAGGCGAGCGTCAGCCCATAGGCGTCTTTGAGCCTTCTGGAAAAGGCGGTAAGTTTGGCGGCGTAGGGAACGATCTCCGTCGGTGCCAAGGTCAAGCGTTTCGACATCGGCGCGTCGAGTGGCTCTTCGGGATACATGCGGCCGCATTCACCGTAGACCATGACCTTCGCTCCCATGTCTCTGAGCAGGGAAGCGTGCGCGTGGACTTGGCTGAGCTCGAGATCGACGTCTCGATCGGCAAGGAAGCCCGAATACCAACCCGACGCTAGACGTAGATCATGACGTTCAAGGATTGGACCAAGCACAGTGGCATCGCGTGGAAACTTTCGACCGAGTTCCACACCCGCGTAGCCTGCCGAACGTGCCTCTTCGAGACAGGTCTCGAGCGGGATGTTGTCGCCCAGGTCTTCAAGAACGTCGTTCGTCCAGGATAGTGGGCTTACGCCCACCGAAACGCCCGGCGGAAGCTTCGATTCGGTCGAATCTGTCACCTGTTCTCTCCTACTTAAAGTTTCAGCCGAAACGGCGGCAAAGCTCGGCGCGGAAAATGCCGCGCGCCTCCGCAACGTCGCGGAACCCGATATGCGTTACAAATCGCGCAACGGTCGCCGCGGATACGCCGCAATCTTCGGCAATCGAAGACGTGCTCTCGAACGCCATGAGCTCCGGTTTTTCGAGAACCCTCTTCGCGACATTTTCGACGCGAAGAGGAAAGATGACCTGCCGGGACGCGATCGCCAGCTTCAACGCCTCAAAACTCGAAGGCGGACAATTCAAGGCGCGCATGTGCTTGCGCATGTTTCGGCACTCCCTTGCGGCCAGGCAACTTAGTTGATCAGCTTGACGGTCTTGCGCTCCGAAACCGAGCCGACGCAGGCGAGCGCGATGGCGAGAGCGTTGCGGGCGTCCTCGCCAGTCGGACCGGTAATCTCGCCGGTCCTGATCGCCTCCACGAATGCGGCGAGCTGGGCGGTGTAGCCGTGGACGAAATGATCTGTGTCGCGCCGCCAGGTGTCATTCGACACGCCGTTCTTGTCGAACAGGGTCATGCTGGAACGACGCACGTCTCCCATGGTCACCATGCCGCCGGAACCAAAGACCTCGCCACGGATGTCGTAGCCGTACATGGCGCAGAAATTGGCTTCCGCGACAGCGATCGATCCATTGTCAAATCGGACCGTGACGACCGCAGTGTCATGGAAACCCTTGTCGGCGAAGTCCGGCCGGACCAGCGCATCGGCGACGGCCGTCACCTCGACCGGCTTGGCGCCTGGGTTTAGCCAAAGCAGCGTGTCGAAATCGTGGATCAGCGTTTCGTAGAAGATCGTCCACTGCGGAATTTTGGCGGGGTCAGCATCAAACGGACCGGGGTCGCGGGTCAGTGACCGGATCAACTGAGGGCTCCCGATCTTTCCGTCATCGATCGCTGCGCGCCCCTCGGCGAAGGCCTGATCCCAGCGGCGGTTGAAACCGACCTGCAGCGGCACCTTGCCCGCCCTGGCAGCGGCAATGGCGCGATCGGCATCCTCCAGCGTCAAGGCCATCGGCTTTTCGCAGAACACCGCCTTTCCGGCTTCGGCGGCTTCGACGACGATATTGGTGTGGAACCGCGCCGGGGTCGCGATGACAACGCCGTCGATGTCGCGATTGGCGAGCAGCTCGGACACGCTCGTGTAGGCGTTCGGCGCGCCGAGTTCGGCGGCGAGCTTTTCGGCTGCTCCGGGTGCCGGGTCGGCGATGGCGACGAGATTGGCATCCACCAACCGGCGGGCGACGCTTTGGGCGTGGAAAGAACCGATGCGGCCTGCGCCGATGAGGCCGATGTTGACGGGACGATTGATGGACATGGAATGCTCCTGAAGAATGTGGTGCGTCTGATCAAATGGAGAAGGCGTTGCGGAAGCGGGTGAGCGCGAGTTCATCGTCGCTCTCCGGCCATGCTTCCATGCCGATCGTTCCGCGGTAGCCCATCGCGTCGAGCGCGACGGCGATTGCCGGGTAGTTGATCTCGCCCGTGCCCGGTTCCCTGCGGCCGGGTACGTCGGCGACTTGGATTTCGCCGATGTGGGGAAGCGCCGTGCGGCAAAGCTCGATCAGGTTACCTTCGCCAATCTGCGCGTGGTACAGGTCGAGATTGAGCTTGAGGGAAGGCCGGTTGACGGCTGAAACCAGAGCGATCGTGTCTGCCGCCTTTGCAAACGGCGTCTTCGGGTGATCCACCGCCTCGTTGAGGTTTTCGAGAACGAAGGTGACGCCTTCCTCTTCTCCAAGGTCCGCGATGCGTTTCAAGGTATCGACGGCTTTGAGCCACATGGCTCCCGTGACGACCTCGGACTTCACGACAGGCAGGCCTTGCCCGTCGAGGCCCGTACCGTGCAGATTGAGGCGCGGGCAATTGAGCTCCTTGGCGACGGGAATGGAGAGGCGCGCCGTGCGCAGAAGTTCGTCCGCGCCTGCGTCGTCCGCCAAGGTGCCGGTCACATATCCGGTCATTGACGAGAACGTGGCACCGGACCTGGCAATTGCTGCGATGTCGTGCTTCGTCCAGTCCCAGATTTCGGCCTGGAAGCCGAGCTCTGTGAGCCGCTTCAGGCGATTGATTACGGGCAAGGAGCGGAACACCATTTCAGCGCAGACGGCGAGCGTGAACGGCGACGATTTGGTCATCGTTGTCATGATTTCTTCCTGATGCGTTCGAATTTAAATCGTGCCGCCGAGTTCGTCGGAGAGCACTTGCAGTTCCTTGCCCCCGGCCATGAGGTTCTGCAGTTCGTCGATGGAGATCGCGCCTTTCTCGTAGGTACCGAGGGTCTTGCCGCGATTCAAAACGGTAAAGCGATTGCCGACGGCGAAGGCATGGCGGACGTTGTGGGTGATGAAGATGACGCCGAGGCCGCTATTGCGAACCTGGTTGACGTATTTGAGCACCATCGATGTCTGGGCCACGCCGAGGGCCGATGTCGGCTCGTCAAGAATGAGAACCTTGGCTCCGAAGTAGACCGCACGGGCGATGGCGACGCATTGGCGCTCTCCTCCTGATAGCGTGCCGACCGCCTGCTGCGGATCGCGGATATCGATGCCGATCTTGTGCATCTCGTCGCGTGTCACCTCGTCCGCGAACTTCATGTCCATGCGCTTGAACGGGCCAAATCCCACCATCGGCTCGCGACCCATGAAGAAATTTCGCGTGATCGACATAAGCGGGATCATGGCGAGGTCCTGGTAGACCGTGGCTATGCCGGCATCGAGCGCATCGCGGGGGCTGTAGAATGTCGTCGACTTGCCGCCGACGATAAAGTCACCCGATGTCGGCTGGTGAACGCCCGCAAGCGTGTTGATGAGAGTGCTCTTGCCCGCGCCGTTGTCACCAAGAAGGCAAAGCACCTCTCTCGGCTTGACCACCATGGAAATGCCATTCAGTGCGATGACTGATCCGAAGTGCTTGGTAAGGTTCCTGACTTCGACCAGGGGAGTATCAATCGAGGACATCAGCGTTCTCCCGTCACGCGTTTGCGGATCACATTGTTGAACATGACGGCGACCAGCAGCATTCCACCCAGGAAGACGAGATACCAATCCTGATCGATCGATGTGTAGGTCAGGCCGATCAGCACCATCCCGAAGACGATCGAGCCCAAGAATGCACCGATCGCAGAGCCATACCCACCCGTCAGCAGGCACCCGCCGATGACGGCCGCAATGATGGCCTCAAACTCCTTCTGGAATCCCCGCCGCGCGTCGGTCGATCCGGCGTCGAGCACAGTCAAGACGGCGACAAGCGTTGCGCAAAGGGCGGTGATGATGAACAGGACGGTCTTAACCCGCACCACAGGCACACCGGACTTGCGCGCAGCGCGTTCGTCGCCGCCGACGGCGAAAATCCAGTTGCCGAATCGTGTTCTCAAAAGAACCCATGTGGCCAGCAGCGCGATCACGATGAACCAGAGGATTTCGACCGGAATGCCGGACACCTGGGGGGTACCATTCGGAAACTTCGCGATTAGATCGTTCGAGGCGAGCCACGCGAACAGTCCTTGAAACGCATCGCCGGAAAAGATCGATGTAAGCGGGCTACCGGCGGCGGCTTCCTTCATACCCCGAAGCTGGGTGGCACCCCCGCTTGCCCACTTGAGGCCGACAAGCGTGAGGCCGCGAAGGATGAAGAGAAACGCCAGTGTTACAATAAAAGAAGGCAGTCCGGTCTTGATAACGATCTGGGAATTCACAACCCCGATGACCACGGCCATGAGGATGGCGATAAGGATCGCCACGCTCAACGGAACCTGCCAGACAACGAGGGCAGCGCCGAACACCAGGCCCGCAAACGCGACCATGGAGCCGATCGAGAGATCGTATTCACCACCAATCATCAGAAGAGACGCGCCGACCGCGAGGATGCCAAGTTGGGCGGCCGGGGCCATGAAGTTCATGATGCCGGCGAGCGTGAACATTGAAGAATTGGCGGTCAAGAGAAAGAAGACCGTTACGAGTACCAGTCCTGCCACCGCTCCGAGTTCTGGCCGACGAAGCAGCGTCGTGGCGACCGACGCCTTTTTCAACCGTTCGTCTGCGGGGGTCTTCTTGATTTTGTCATCTGCCACAATGGACATGTCGATATCCTTTGAACTGATATCCGGGGCATTGCGGGTGCTACCTTCAGATGTCGGACGGTCCCGGACGAAAAGGGCACTCAACTGCAAGCCGTTATGGAACTGAAAGAGTGTACGCCCTCCGCATCCTGGTGCGGAGGGCGCCGCGGACCCGCGTTAGCGGATGCCCTGGGCGGATTTCTCGATGACCTGCGCGGCCGTCTCCTGCGTCACAAAGCTCGGGCCAGAT
The DNA here is from genome assembly GCF_964252905.1 of Pararhizobium sp. LjRoot255. Classification (NCBI taxonomy): domain Bacteria; kingdom Pseudomonadati; phylum Pseudomonadota; class Alphaproteobacteria; order Hyphomicrobiales; family Rhizobiaceae; genus Pararhizobium; species Pararhizobium sp. LjRoot255. The sequence goes on along the minus strand of NZ_CAXUPQ020000002.1, from coordinate 307,031 downwards.
GCAACATTTCCCGCCGGGATCGTGCCGTATCGGGAATTGAGCGCCAGGAAGGTGACCGGCAGATAGCCCTGAAGGTAAGGCTGCTGATCGACTGCAAAGAGTGCCTTGCCGTCGGCAACAGCCTGCAGGAAGCTTGCCGACAGATCGTAGGATGCGACCTTTACCTTGTCGCCATTGCCCATCTTCTCAACGACGGCGACAGCGCGCTCGCCGACCAACGGGGCCGATAGCCCGAGGACAAGGTCGATCGACGTATCGGACGTCAAAGCCGCCTGGATTTTGGCTTCAATCTCGGCCGGATCGGCAGAGGTCGGCAGGACCGTAACCTTGCCGCCAGCAAAACCTTCGGTAACACCCTGGCAGCGCTGATCGAGCGCCGCGTTGCCGACTTCCTGGTTGACGCAGAGAACATGCTTCAAACCCAACCCGGCGAGGCGCTCCCCAACGGTCTTGCCGGCCGAAAGCTCTTCCTGACCGACATGAAGTTTGATCCCCAGCTTCGAAGCCGCAGCGATGCCGGAATTCATGGAAATTACCGGAATGCCAGCAGCCACGGCCTTTTCAATAGCCGGGCCGAGCGCATCCGGATCCGGATTGGAGATGACGATGCCGGCAGGGTTCTGGTTGACCGCGGCTTCGATCAACTGGGACATGGCGACCATGTCGAATGTTTCAGGGGCTCGATAGTCGACTTTGACGTTGCTGTCCTTGCCAGCCTGCATCATGCCGTTCTTGACGATCGACCAGAATGGATCGGAGGCCTGGCCGTGGGTCACGGCGATGATGGAAACCTCCTGAGCGAGTGCCGAACCTGCAGCAGCGCCGAGCGCTCCAACAACTGCGACACCGAGCACGATTCTGCGAAGAAATGACTTCATTACAAACTCCTCCAAAACTGTCCCACGCCCAAAGCGCGAGAACCAACGAGCGCCGAGACGGCGCTTCCTCCCTAATTTGCTACCGGGTGCATACTTTTGCTACCGGTAGCAAACGAGATGCGTTATAAGATTGCTGTGCAGAAAAATCAACTGGTCATTTCGCATTCCGGAAAAAATGGAATAAACGTTCTGAAGCAGGGAGGGAGTTTGTATGAAGCGCGCAACGGCTCAGCACGTGGCCATCGAGGCTGGAGTCTCGAAGTGGACGGTGATCCGTGCGTTTACGCCGGGCTCTTCCATTACCGAGGTGAGCAAGGCCAAGGTCCTGGCCGCCGCCGAGAAGCTCAATTACCGCCCCAATCTTCTGGCGCGAAGCCTGGCCACCAATCTGACGCATCAGGTCGCGGTCCTCGTTGACGACTTCGGCAACCCGCACAAACTTCCGTTTCTGGAGACACTAACCGCCGCGCTGCAGGCCAAAGGTCTGGTCGCGATCCTCGTCAACATTAATGACCACTACAACCATATTCACGCCATCCTGAATGCGGAGCAGCGCCAGGTCGACGCGATCATTCTGCTCGGAACGGCGTTTCGCGACGAGACCCTCAACGACCGGAAGCTCGGCGGGGGGAGCGCTCCGATGTTCGTGCTCGCCCGCGACAGCCAAATCGAGGGCGTACCGGCGGTTTCATGCGACACCGACGTCGCCATCGCGGAAATTGGCAAGCACCTCCTGGAGCGTGGCTATCATCGACCGGGCTTCATGTGTGGGCCGCGAACCCTCTCGACGGCTCTCGGCCGTCGCCGGAACTTCAAAGAATTCTGGAGGCGTGAACGCGACACCGACTTGCTGGAAATCGCGGCGGATCGCTACAGCGTCGATGCCGGCGCCGAAGCTGCGCGCCGCTATCTCGAGAAGACGCCCGCGACAGACCGTGTTGATGTCCTCATGTGCGAGAATGACGCTCTGGCTTTCGGCGCGCTCGACGTCATCCGCAGCGAGTTCAAGTTGAGAGTTCCGGAAGATATAGCCGTCGTCGGGTTCGACAACGCCGCATTCGCGGCGTCGCCGTCCTATGGACTGACAACCTATGAGCAGCCCGTATCCGAGATGGTCGATGCGGTAATTGCGATGCTCCTCGGCCAGCGGGAAAAGATCACCGTCAATATTCGCGGTCGGCTTGTGGTGCGTGCCTCGACCTAGTCTCGAATGCCAAAGCTACTTCGTCTGTCCTCCGCGTGGCTTCCGTCAATCTTGTAAGTCTGCGAGATCAGGTCGTCACAACGGCGATCATGCTCTGCCTCGCCGATCTGGTGGAAACGCTGCAAGGCGACCCCCGACCCAATGGCTATGCGCTCGGTGAAGGAGTGAGGAAACGCTACGCGAGCGCCAAACGCTGGGTCCTGTGCTCGCGAGGCAAAGCCGTCTTCAGCCTTTGCAGACCAGCGCACGAACGTCCGCTTTCCGAGGACCGCAACAGTCACACGAACGACTGAAATGGGGGCGCAAAGCGGTCGTCAGGTTTTGGGGTAAATGCCCAAGGCAGCCGTTTGCCGCCTCTGCGGCCCTCAGACGATGTAACCGTTGGCGGTCGATACCGATCGGAAGGAGTTCAGGTCAAAAAGGGCATGATATCTACGCCGTCACCAGGAAACACGGTGATGTGCGGGTGGTCCTCGAACAGCCTTGCCGCGGCGTCGACGGTTTCCGCCTCGACGACAAGGTAACCGCAGAAAGGATTCACGGCATTGGCGACCCCGTCCTTGGTTATGCGCGTCGTCTTGCCCACCATGCCACCACGATCAAGGATGGATGCGGCGTTTCTGTTTTCCCACGCGGCCCACTGTTTCAGGCCGATGGCGTCGATAGCGTCCTGCTCGGCTTTGGGCAGGCTCCTAAAGGAGGCGAGGTCTTCGGGCTTCATGGTGTAAACGGCAAGAAATCGGGGCACTGCGTTCTCTTCTTGGTGTCAGATGGTTTGTCAGCTTACACGCGTCGCATCAGAATTCATCCGTGTTGCCGCACAAATGTTGTAGGAGATACTATGCCGTAATTGGCACGATGGCGACCACCGGCTTTTGCCGATGGCCGTCGTTTCAGAGCTCTATCTGTTCGGCAATTCGCAACGCGTCATCAATCTCGATCCCGAGGTACCGAACTGTGCTTTCCAATTTAGTGTGTCCAAGGAGGATTTGGACAGCGCGCAGGTTACCCGTCTTCTTGTATATCAAAGCTGCCTTGGTCCTTCGCATCGAATGGGTTCCATAGGCGGTCGGCTCAAGACCAATGCTGCGTACCCATCGATGGACGATGCGCGCGTACTGTCGAATCGATAGGTGAGCCGACTGACGGCGTCTGCCGGGGAACAGGTAGCTTCCTCCGGTCCTTTTGACCGACGGAAGCCATGCTGCCAGCGCGATTTTCGTCTGCTCCGTCACTTCAAACTGGACGGGGCGCTTTGTCTTCTTCTGGATGATGGTCGCGCGATCTCTGATGGAGCTTCCAGACCACAGGTCTTCGACCCTCATGCACGTCGATGGCCAAATTGAAGAGCGCCAGTTCGCGTGTGGCCCCACTCATCTGGAGGCGGACAAGGATTGACCACACGTTTTTTGGCTGCAGCGGTCGCTTCTGGCCTACGAGAATTCCTTTGTTCCACGGACGCCGTGAACGCAATACGTCGGATTCCATGTTGGTGCCTCCGCCACATCGCCCACCTTGGGCGGGTGAAGGATGCCATCGGCAGCAGTTCGTGGCCCGAAGCGGACAAGAGGTTGCTCTGTCGTCCCTGCTGGCGGGGCTCGTCCATTCGGATTCTGGATATCAAACTAGCCCACCTATCCTAAGATTCCGCGGAGTTCGTGGTTGCGCCGCGAGCTAGAAAATGTTCTCGGTGGGAAGTCCGAGTGCGAATGAACCCGCGTATTGCGCCTGGGCTCCGGGCTGCATCGGATGATAGCGAGCGCCCTGTATGTCACGGAAGCAGCGCTCCAGCCCATTCTCTCGATAGAATGCCGCGCCGCCTGCGACCTCCATTGCAAGCTCCGTCACCTCGATAGCGTGCCGCGCGACCAAGGAACGGCCGATCATAACCTCGTTGACGGTTTCCGCGGACGGTTCGTTTCGAGCAACCACCTCCAACATCCAACGATGCGCGATCTGTGCGGCCCTCAGAGACGTTTCCATGCGCCCGACCAACTCGATCAGATGATCGCTGTTGGCCCTGCTTCGGACCATCTTGACTGCGATGTCGCGGGCGCTCTCGGCGACGCCAAGATAGACCGCGTAGATCAGAGGAAACGCGATCATGCCGATGACTTGAAATACGGGATGCCATTGTCCCGCACTTCTGGAAAATGCGACACTCGCATCCGGCACGAAGAGGTTTTCGATGATGATATCGTTTGACCCGGTTCCCCTCATTCCAAGTGTTCGCCACGTGTCCTCTATCGAAACCTCTGGCGATGCCATCGGAACGCCGAAATGAATGACGGAGCGCGCGCCGTCCTGTTCTCCATAAACAGCACCGGTCATCAGCATGTTTCCTGCCGCCGCGCCGGAAGTGAAGCGTTTACGCGCGGTGATCCGGTATCCGCCATCAACTTTCATGGCCTTGCCCGATCCGCCGATCCAGTCTGATCCGCCGCTCGAGAGCAATATGATTTGCTCCGATGCAACACGTCTTAGGAGCGGCTCCACCGCGGCCACCTTTTGATGCCGCCAGCGCCAGGCGGGGATGGCGACTTGATGGGTATGCATGGAAAAGGCAAGCGCAGTGGACCCACATGCACGAGCAATGGATTTGAGCATCTCAGAAAGTTCGGGCACTTCCGCGCCTAGCCCGCCCAATTCGATTGGAACGCCTGCCCGCGCGAGGCCAGCTTCCTTTAGCAGCGCGTAATTCTCGCCGACGAAGGTGTCGCTCTCGTCGATCGATGCGGCGCGTTGCGCGAAGGTGGGCAGGACTGAATTGGTTAGTTCGACGATGGTCCGACCGCCGCCAAGGTTCTGTGTTGGTTCTGCAAGCCCGAGCATATCAATGCCTCCTATCTCGTGAGGATTGAAACTCTGCGCTCGTTTCACAATTGCGGCTAGTACACGAACTGTACTGAACTCCGCCTCCGTATGGCCAGGCAAGGAGCGTTTGGCGGATCGGTTGCTTTGCAATATCGTGCCTGATCCAGACCGGTGGAGGGTCCTTATGGTAGAGCGTGACGGCTACGGGCAATTCTGTCCAGTATCAATGGCGTCGGAAATCCTCTGCTCGCGGTGGACGACCTTGGTCGTCCGCGAGCTCCTTTGCGGATCGACGCACTTTAATGAGTTGCGCCGCGGTCTACCAAAAATGTCTCCGGCACTCCTGTCAAAACGACTGAAAGAACTGGAACAATCGGGCGTCATCACGGTGACAAGGAGTGCGAACGGCATGACCGATTACCAACTCACGGCAGCGGGCGAAGAATTGAGACCTCTGATCATAGGTCTCGGAAATTGGGCTCAACGGTGGATGGAATCGCGACTTTCCTTGAAGAATCTCGACCCTTCTTTGCTCATGTGGGACATGCGGCGGAGCCTCGATACACGAACACTTCCGCGCCGCCGTTGTACGATACAGTTTCTGTACCCGGAACTTTCGGCCACGCAAAAGAGCTGGTGGCTTGTGGTCGAAAACGGAAAAGTCGACCTCTGTAACTTCGATCCGGGCTATGATGTAGACCTTCTCGTTGAAGGGTCGCTCCGTTCGATGACCGCAATTTGGATGGGCCTCACGACCATACGTCAGGAAACCGATGCAGAAACGCTGAAACTTGAAGGGGACAGGGGTCTCGCGCGCGACATGCAGGAATGGCTCGGTCTTAGTGTGTTCGCCAACACCCCCCGGATGAGGGCTTAAACTCGAAGGCGATAGGTTCTGACGGATACAACCCAGAAACGAAGACCCGTCACCCGGCGTTTATATGGAGCCTCAGCCAAACTGGTGGCAGTTGTCACCGAATAGCACGGTCTCCGTTCCGGGCCACCGTCAACCTCCCTTCTTTTCGCCATGCCGAAAACAAGGCAGATCGTTGAAGCCTTGAGCGTTGTCGCCTTGGCCAACTATACGAGACCTATTTCAACCGCGTCGGGAACTGTCTGCTTGAGAACTTCGGCAATACTCAACCGACCACGCGCTGAAATGCTGGGCTCTTGAGCGATTTTAGCCTCAACCATTTCTCGGAGCCGTTCTGCCGTGGGTTTTAGTCGCGCCTCTATCTCAACAATCCGAGCAGCTTCCGTGCGGCCCTCCGTTGTGGCAATACCTTTCCTATACGGATCTTTTCCAGCCTCGTCGCTCGCCGACAAACCACGTGCGATCATCAGAGGCACATCCTCATGGTTGATGGTCGCAGCGCTTGGTGTAACGTCGGCGTCACCCGCACGCGGAGCGCCACCGTACTCGGCTTCGGTTGCCGGCACGGGAAGAGAGGGAACAAAATCCGCTTCCGGAACGACGGGCTGGTGCTCGACGGATAGGCGCGCGGCCATCTTGAACGGAGCGATCGCGTGATATCTGAACTTGCTGCCGAATATAGGACGCTGACCTTCAACCAGCAGGATCATACGATCCTCGGGCATCTGTCGGACTTCCTGTGGCATCATCAGGTCCCGTTCGCGAATTTGCTCGACTTTTGTTCGGCGTGGCAGGCCCATCCGTTCCAGGGTACGGGATTCAGACTCGTACCGGATCGTTTTCTTGCCGAGTGCACGCGACGCGTACTCGGCGGTGGCCTGGTCATTGGCGCCAAGTATAAGCTGTAAGCCGCAATTGCCGAGGAGGGAATGACGGGATGTCTCGCCATAAATCTCGTCGAGGTTTTTCAGGTCCTGAATGATGAAGGCCATCTTGATGTTGTAGCCAGCCACATAGGGCAGCTTGTTCATGATCTCGTCCATCTTCTTGAGCTGCCTGAACTCGTCGAGGAGGAAATAGGCGGGCAGGGCGCCCGGATCAAACTCACGTGTGAGGAGATCCATGCTTTGCTGCACGAACAGGGTGAGGAGCGGCCGCAGGATGGTGATGTCGCCGATATTCGGAGCAAGGTAAATCGTCACCGGCCTGCGGCGCATCGATGCAAGATCGATGTCGGTCACGTTGGTTGCGGCGATTACCCGCTCATTGCGAAACGGCTGCATCGCCCTCTGGATATCGAGGAGCGCTGATCGCGCTGCACGCTCATTCAGGGAGATATAGGCGTTGAAGCTGTCAGTCGTGAACCTGGAAAGGTCGGGTTCCTTCTCCTTGATCAACTTCATCAGCGTCTGCAGATCAAGGCCTGCATTGAAGATGCTGTTTACCTCGCCAAGATTGCGCCGGTTCTTGTAATAGGTGCTTTCAAGCACGTAGCTGATGACGCCGGCGATCACCTGCTGGGCGGTGCCCTGCCACACCGCGCTTTCCGAGCCGATGGTTTCGGGAATGAGGATGCTCGCCATATTCTGAATATCGATCGTGCGGCTTCCGCGATCTTGCCGGACGAAGTCCAGCGGGTTCCATCGATGCGTCTTCTTCCCGCCCGGCGAGAACAGAAAGACCCGATGGCCATTCGACTTTCGATAGCCAGCCGTATGCTGGAAGATCTCGCCCTTGAGATCTGTGACGATCATGGATCCCGAAAAAGTCAGCGCGTTAGGGATGACATAGCCAACGCCCTTGCCAGAGCGCGTCGGGCCGATGACGAGATGATGCCGATCATCCTGCCGTCGCAGAATGTTGCGGCCGATTCGCCCCAATATATGGCCATCCTTGCGAAACCACTTCCCGCGCCGGATCGAGGCGACGTCCTGAAACGCAGCGTCGCCGAGCGGGTTGGAGGGTCTGCGAAGACCAAAGACGGCTGCCGCGCTCGCTATCACCACCGCCGGCAACAAAGCACCGAAGGCGGCGATCTGCAGAGACCGATTGTCGGAATAGCGCATGAGCTGCTGGAATGGCGTGAACGGGTTTGCGGTCACCGTCAACTGAAGCACGCGACCATCCTTGTAGAGGAGTTGCAGGATGACAGCGTAGCTGAGCATCCACACCGCAGCCGCGATGAGGCAACAAAAGAACAGATAGGCCGCCAGGTAGGTCCTGTTCATGCGGCATGCCTGGAGAAGTAAATCTCCGAAACACCGCGGCGTCCGCCGTCCCGACGAAGCTGGATGACGACCGGAATGACCATCTGGATGTAAGACATCAGATCCTGCTTGGAGTAACCGGACGACAATCCCGCTTGTTGCATCATCATCGCCAGCTGTTCGTAGGCACCGAGCGGCGTGTCGGCGTGGACGGTCGACATGCTTCCTGGGTGACCGGTGTTGATCGCGCGAAGGAAGGCAAAAGCCTCCGCGCCTCTGATTTCGCCGACGAACAGCCGGTCAGGCCGCATGCGCAAAGACGCCTCGAGCAATGCCTGGATGCTGACATGTGCTGTGCCTTGGTCGCCCCGCGATGCCAGAAGATGGACGGCATTCTTCTGCGGCGGAAACAGTTCGCGCGTATCCTCGAGTGTCAGGATGCGCTCGAATGGGTCGATGGTCTTCAGGCAAGCGTTCAGGAACGTCGTCTTGCCAGTCGAGGTGCCTCCGCTGATCAGGATCGAGAGCCTTTTGCGAATGGCAGCGTGAATAAAGTCGTAGATGCGCTCCGCGCGCAGGAGTTCGATCAGCTCGCGTTCGACCTCGCTCAGACCGCCAACGGCGACTGACACTTTTTCCAGCGAGCCATTGTCGCGATACTCCTCAAGGGTAAAGTTGCTGGTGACCTGTTTGCGGATCGAGATCGCGCCGCCCTCGACTGCTGCGGGCGGGAGCACGATCTGGATGCGCTCGCCTGACGGAAGTGCAGCGCTCAGGATTGGATTGATGCGGCTGATGAACTGGTGCGTCGCGCCGGCGACGCGTTCGCCGATATTCTCGATCTCTGCCACTGTGAGCGTTGGGATATGATGATGTTCCATCACCTCCGCGCCGAGACGCTCTATATAGACATGGCCCGGCCGATTGACCGAAATCTCAACGACCGTGGGATCGGCAAGGAATGTGCGCAGCGGATCGAGAGCCCGCTCCAAGAAATAGTAGGGGCTGTTCTCAGCGGCTTTGATTTTGGAAAAGGCCTCGCTCATGCTTGATCTCCTTCAAGGCTTCCTCGACCGGATCCGGATACATGGCGGAGAAATCGAGGTCCTGGCGGACATTGACGAAGATGCGCTCGCCCTGGTGAACGCTGATCGTCGGCGGGATCTTGAGATTTTCTGCGAGCGCCTGATTGGCCATGCCGGAGAAGGTCTGGGCGATCGTCTCGCGGGCAAGTTCAGCGGCGCGATCGGAATCAGTCTCGCCGTCCCCGCTGCTACTGAATTGGCCGCTGCCATAGCCGGTCAGGTAGCTTGATCCGGCACCCACAATCGACAAGAGGATCGCCGATCCGAAACGCTCGCGCCATTTGTTGTCGACGAGCCCGGTCAGCCCGGAGCGACCAAGGCTATCGGTGCCGATGCTGTTCAGACGGATCGACACGCCGTCGTCGCGAAGAAGACGGGTCCAGATGACAAAGATGCGTTTCTGACCACGGGTGACTTCGGACTGATATTCGCCGATGAGCCGTGTGCCGGTCGGGATCAGCACCCGGCGTCCATCGAAAGAATAGACATCCCGCGAGACGATGGCCCGAATCTGGCCTGGCAGATCACTGTTGATCGCGGTCTCGAGCAGACCAGGAATCAACGTTCCCTCGGGGATCATCGCATCCAGGCGCCCGATTTGCCGCGCCTTTGCCGATCGGTCGCCAATTGCCGATGCGGTCGCGAGGAACTTGCTGTTGCGATCCTCGCCCGCGACGATCGGCCTGCCTTCGCCGTTGCCGGACGTGAGAGATCCTTGTCCATTGTCGGCTTTTGCAGTGTCCACCACGACCTGCTTTGACAGGAAACGCCTCGGAAACTCTTCTGCTTCCACAGGCTGGACCGGCGTTTCATCCTCAACCTCAACGACACCTGGCGGAGGCGGAACGTCAAACTCGGTCGTGTCTGCTGGTTCCTCCTTTTTCTCCTCGAGGGGAGGATCCGGCAACGTTATGACCGGTTCGGGTTCTCTTTCCGGTTGCTTCTGATCGTCACGCAGAAATGAGGGCGGCCGGAAGGTCGTGGTCGTAAACTCCTCGTCGCCTTTGACACTTTCTGGCAGGCGTTTATCGGGCGCGAAGACGACGATATAGGCGAGTGCCGCGCCGACGAGGACAAGTGCTGCACTTCCGACGAACTGCTTTCGCCGTGCTCGGGTGTCCTCCACCGCTGTCTCGTCGCCGGCCAGCATTGCTTCGAGTTCGGGAGACCGTTGCATCAGTTTCCACTCCTGCGGCGTGTCGTTGCCTTTTCATCCGGGGCTGGCGCCATGATATCGGGGTCGGGCGCGCCGAAGTCCGGCCTCCTCAAATTGAAGATGCAGGTCCACTGGTCGCCGTCGCGCAGTGTGTACTGGGTCGCGGTGCCGTCGATGACGAGGTAGTCGCCTTCACGCCGGACGTTTCGGAGCGTCTCGGTAAAGTCGGCGTTCACCGCGAAAATTGCCGGCACGCGTGCGCCGAATTTGAAGAAGGTCTTTTTCCCGTCGTCGAAAACCACCAGCGGCTTCAGCCTGTCGTCACCGGAAAACGAGTAGTCGATATTGACGTTGGCTTTGTCGATCCCCGAAATGTTCGGATTGCCCGCCCGCGCTTCAGCCTCCTTTCGCAAGGCGGCATTGAGACCCTTCTCGGGATAGACGAAGCGGATGCCGAAGACTTTCTTGCCGTCCTCGGGCGCATAATCGTTGAGCTCAAGGTAGTAGATGCGCTTGGTCGTTACGACATTCATGTTGGTCGTGACGTCTTTCGCCTTGGGTTTGACGAAGAGGATGTTGCCCTTGTCCGTCGGTACGACATCCCAGCTGTCGGTGTCGCCCAGGGCAACCGTCTCGAATTTTTCGTCCTCGTCGAAGATGATCATCGTCGAGATGCCATAGGTGGCAGACACGCGCACAACATTGTTCGCCTGATAGACAACGCTTGTGACGCGGGCATCGAGGCGACCGGAGGCCGGCGTCTGGGCTGCGAAGGTGGAGGGAAGCGAGACGATTATCACCGTCCCAACAAGAAAACAAAGCCGTATCATCAGCGGTTCCCCTCGGTGACTGTTTCCTGGTCACGGCGATAATCGTAAACCTGGAAACCGAGGGGGTTCTCGAAGCGCCACTCATTTGTGGCCGGTGTATCGGTATAGCGATAGCGGACAACAGCGATCCAGTGACGCGGAATGGACTCCGTTTCCGACTGTTCGACGGTCGCAAAGCGCACGATGCCGGTACTGGCATTCGGAAAGGTCACCGATGCGATCTCAGTCGTCACCCGTTTGATCCTGCCGTAGATCCTGGCCGGGTTCTGGACGTTGGCGGCACTGTACAGGTCCTGCAACTCGCGAGCGGCATTTCCTGTCGATAAAAGCGCGGCGATACCAAAATTCTGCTCGATCGCATACGGATCATAGCCTTCGCGCGACCGGATGTAGCGAACGATATTGGCCTGGGTCACAGCCTGCTGCTCGGTCAGATTGGTCGGTCGCGTCAGGCCAGTCTTGACCTCGACATAGCCGGTATTCCTGTCGACTTCGACGATATAGGGCTCGAAGCTCTTCAAGGGGACGAGCATGGCGAGTGTTGCCAGACTGACGAGCGTGATGGCGCCAAAGATGCTCGTGACGAACCAGGCCAGTGTTTTCGATCGTTTGGCTTTCCTGACGATTTCCTGTTCCCAGATATCGCCGCTTTGATAGTAGGTACGTAGACGATCGTCATCGGTATCTGCCATTGTCACTCATGCCCTTCAAACGCCTATTGACCCCTCAGGCCGGCGTGCTGTGCTGGGTGATCTTCGTCTGCATCGCAGCCTTGGTGCCGGAATCATCGTTGTCGCCATCACTGCGGTATCGATCGCGCAAGGAACGGCCGGCGCGGTAAGCGGCTCGGCCGGCAGAGTTGGCTCCTCGTGCAGCGGCCATGGGGGCCTTGATGCCCACCTTTTTCGCAATGCTGGTCCCGACCGATCCGACGCCAGCGGCAATGCCGCCAGCGATACCCTGTCCGATCGAGTGGATGTAAAACATGACGAATGCGCCAGCCGCGCAGAGAAGCAGGAACCCGGCAATGTCGGCGAGCCTCAGCGTCCTGGCGCCGCTTGCCGCATCGATCTGGGAGAGCTCGGGGTCCATGGCCGCGATCAGAAACGAGGCGACGACATAGATGAACAAGGGGATCAGCGCGTAGGTCAGGACCTGATTGAACCAGCCGACCCCATACCCCCTCGTTTTCTCGAACAGCATGCAGGCGATGAAAATCGGCGCCGTCCCGATCAATACCCACAGCATCACCTTCGCCAGAATGAGGATCGCCAGTGCGACGGCAATGAAGACGCCGGCCCCGATCATGATCAGCACGCCGATCATGCTGGGCAGGACGGAAAAATAGCCGGATTGTTCTGCAAAGGCGGACGCGGCCTGATTGGCGGTCCTCCAGATCTGCGACAGTCCGTTGGTCGGCTCGGTGATGCCGGTACCGGAGGCGGCAAGGATCGCGCGACCGACGTCCTCCGGCGTATCATTGATCCATTGGTAGAACAGGTTGTTAAAGTTCGACCAGGAGCTGACGAGCGCCAGAATGATCATCATCCGGACGATGCGCCCGATGATTTCGGAGACGCCGATCCGGGCGGTACCCAGAAACAGCTGCAGACCATAATAGGCGACATAGGCCACCAGCATGATCTGCAGCAGCGGCATGATCTCCTGGGCAACGACCGTGTACGCCTTTTCCGAAAACGTCGTCCCGGAATCCTCGATACGCTGCAGCAGGGCGCCGAGAAAGTCTTCCATTGCCTATTGTTCCATTCCAATGGCGGCGAAAGCGGCGGCGGAATCATTGACGGCGCGCATCGCCCCGCAGGCCTGCCGAGGATCTTCCACAAACGAGCTGAGCTCAACCGGCCGCTTGCACGGAGCGGTCTTTTCCTTGACGGTTCCGCACCCCGATAGGGCTGTCATGGCAAGGATGACACTCAAGCAAACAAGCGGCCGCATCCGGTCAATTTCCATAGGTGAGGGCTTTTTTGCTGTTCGAAATGTCCGTCAGGCGGCGCTGGTTCTCCGCCTGCAGCGATGTCACGGCGCCGTTCAGCACCCCGATCATTTCATTGAGAGTGAGGCCCGACTGCACCTGCAGCTGGGTGTTCTGGTCAATCGACCCCTTGATATCTTCGGCCTTGCCGATCTGTTGTCCAGCCGCCTCAAAGGCACTGCGCCGTGTTTCCGTTGCCTTTTGCGCCCCATTGACCAGGGCTGAAACGCCGAGCACGGTATTGACCAATTGCTCGTAGGATTTGTCGCCGGAGAAGTCGCTGTTCTCCTTGCCGGAGAGTGATTTCACCAACCGCAGGCCGTTGATGAAGGCAGTCGCGACTTTCGAAACGTCACCACGCATGTTGCCGAAATCCGGGACGCCACCTTTGATCAGGCTGTCGAGGGACGGCATGGACGAGACGCTGAAGCCCTGGCCGATTGCCAGGTTTTGCAAGGGCTCGGCAGTGCTGCCCCGATCGCCGGTGACGGCCTTCAAGGTGTCCTCGACCGTCGTCAGGATATTCTTGTTGGTGTTGAGGATCCGGTCGGTTGTATCCGAAGTCTGTTTGGCGATCTCGTAATTTTGCCTGTCGATGACCGGTACATCGGCAAGGACAGTGGCAAATGGCAGAAGGACAAACGCAGCGGTTATCATCGCAGGCTTCATGATTGGCTCCTCTATTGGGGTTGCAGCAACAGTTGAACGTCGGTTTCATCTTCGCGTTTTTCGACGCAAGTCTTGTTCCCGGGATTCCACACCAGCTTTTGTCGCGGGTCGCAGAGACCCGTCGTATCGTCTGGTTCGTCTTCGTCCCGGCCACGCTCCGTGGATTGCGACGAACTTGACAGATCGGAAGCCGCAACAGCGTTGCGGGAATTGATCAGATCAGCCATCGCCGCGCTAAGTTTGATGACGTTGTTCATCATTTCGAGATTGGCGTTGCGCGCGGTGGAGTTATGGTCCCAGCTGTCCTGGATGGTCCCGGTCTGCAGACCCGCCAACTGTTGATACCAACGTCCCACACTGGCAAGGCTCTCCGACGTCGCCGTTGTGGTCCCCATGGCGTTCAGGGTGGAATCCCGCATGGCTGTGTAAGCCGCTTGGCCGCCACCGTAATTCAGGGGGATGCCCGACTTGTCCGAGCCGCCGAAGGCCGGCAGCCAGTCCTGGGTGATGCTGCGGACGTAGCCTTGTGTCTCCTTGAATGGGGGAATCCCACCGTACTTGTTGACGTTGCCGGGACCGGAGTTATAGGCGGCAAGCGCAAGGGAGACGTTCCCGTTAAAGCGCCACAGCTGCCGCCTGTAGTAGTGGGCGCCGCCTCGCAGATTGTCCTCGATGTTGTTCTCGTCGACGCCAAGGTCGTCTGCGGTGCCGGGCATCAACTGCGCAAGCCCGGTCGCGCCAACGCCGGATTTGGCACAAGGGTTGAACCGGCTTTCCTGATAGACGAGCGCGAGGAACTGGTTCTCGTCGATGCCCTCTTCGCGTGCGACACGGCGCACCAGCCCGGAGATCTCCGCGTTCTGCCGGGCGGCACCAACCGGATCGTTTCGTCGGGAGGGGCGGTACATCGAGCAGGTGACCGACGTATTGATCGTGTGGCGGTCTTTGTCGGTGTCCTCGATTTTGCTCGTCGTCTCGTCGGCCGCTGTATCGTGGTCGAGGATCGTCTTGTCGATCACGGGAACGTCGGCCGAGGCAGACCTCGGCATCTCGACCGTGGCAACCATCAAAAGCGGGAGAGCAAGCCGTTTCATGGCCAGGCCTCCCAACCGCAAAATCGCGGGAGCCAGGCAGACGGCGCGTCGCCCAGTTCGTGCCTTAGCCGCGCGCATTCCTCGATGGTCTCCTTGCGGCCGGACAACACCTTGATCATGTCCGGCATCGTGCCGAGGTCGAGCCTGGCAATAACGCTGTCGCTGCCATGCTTGATGAGAAATGTTCGCTTCTCCGGCGGCGTGGTCCGGATGAAGTTGAATTCCTTCACCGTCAGCCCGAAGCGCTTGATGTAACTTTCCTCGTCGGCGCGCGGATTGGGGAAATGGATATTGGTCGATGACTGCTCGATCAGTGTATGGGAGGCGGCCGCGCGCACGATATCGGCCGCCGACTGGGTGCCGAATCCGACGATCCCGTTCAGCTTGCGGATCGTCTTCATCTTGTCGACGATGAAATCGCTGAAGGTCGGATCCCGTAAGAGCTGCCAGCCTTCGTCCATGAAGATCATCACCGGCGAACCATCAAGGAGCGCGTCGAGTCGGTGGAAGATGTACATCAAGGCCGGTGTTCTGAGCTCCTCGTTGTCAAGGATATTGGACATGTCAAACCCGAACACCCTGCGGTCGGAGAGGATGAGGACATCGTGCTGGGCATTGAAGAGCCAGGCCTTTTCTCCGTCGATCCATGGCCGCAGGCGCGCATTCAGGTCGTTCGGGCCAGCCCGCGATCGCCCGATCAGCAGGCCCGAGAGGTTCGCGAGATTTCGCTGGGTCGCCGGCTCCTGCATCAGCCGCAGCAAAGCGCGCTCAAGAATGTCCTGCTCTTCCTGATCGAAGTCGCTGCCATCGCCACGGCGAAGCATTGCCTTCAGCAAACGCAACAGGAACTCCCGGTTCGGCCCGGTATTGTCGAGCTGAAGCGGATTGAAACCGGTGGACGTTCCAGGGGTCAGAACCTCATATGCGCCATTCATTGCGCGAACGAAGATCTCGCCGCCTCGGTCCTTGTCGAAGAAGACAGCCTTGGGTGTGGGCTGAACCCGGAAGGCCTGGGCAAGCAGGAAGGTGAGGGCGACGGTCTTGCCGGAGCCGGTCGGGCCGGTCACCAGGAAATGGCCGATGTCCCTTCGATGAAAATTGAACCAATACGGCGTCTGGCTGGTCGTCTCCAGGATGCTGATCGGCGTGCCCCAATGTGTGCGGTCGGTCTGGCCGGCGGCAAAGTTGTGCATCGAGGAAAGACCGGAATAGTTTGCGCTCGAAAGAAGGGCCTTTCGGGCGATGTAGACATGATTGCCGGGGAGCTGCGCCCAGAACCCGGCCTCGAGGTTAAGGTCTTCTCGCAACCAGTTGACGTTCATATCGGTCAGGCAGGCGCCGAGATCCGAGACGGCCTTGTTGACGCCATCGAGCTCGCGCGCCAGGCAAAGCAGGGTCATGTGATGGAGGCCGAACACAGCCTCCTGGTTCATCAGGCTGTTGAGAGCGAAATCGATATCGTTCTCGACGTCACTGCCTGCTTCGTCGGACGCTGCGATTTGCCGCTTCAGGCGTGAGATGCGCTCCTGAGCGATCGGCTTATCGGCAATCGTGAAGGACTGCGTCAGAACGAATTCATGGTTGACCTGCAAGAGGCCGTCGAGCATGCCTGGACCCGTGAACGGCGGATACTCCTTGATCGACAGCATGGCACCGAAACGGTCGTCCGCGTTTGTCGATCCCTGCGCCTGCAGCGTGCGCCTGGAGAAGTGCAGGCGAGAGCTCCCGACATAATTTGCAATGCTCATGCGGGGCAGGCGCATCTTGCGGGGAATGCCGCAGCTGAGCAGGGCATCGAAGAATTCGCAGGGCTCGGAATAGGGCTCATCATTGCGGTGGATGATGCCAAGCGGACGAGCGCCGTACTTTTGCAAATCTCGGCAGATATTGCCGACAAGCTCTTCGAGCTCGCTGACGGGTTCCCGCAACTGGTCCTCTGCCGCTTGGCGCGATCCTGCCCTGTTTACGAGGCGACGCACCTTGTCGCCGGCCGCAAGCGCTCCTCGCATTCCGGCGCACAGCACACTCAGGTAGAGTTCATTGGCGAACATGCGCTTTTCGCTGAGCTGCGCCATGTAGCGGCGATTGAGCAGGTCACAGAACGGATCCGCGAATGTGCCTGCGAGGTCACCCTCGACCTGTCGGCGGATCACGGTAGACCACAGCGAGAAGCGGCTGGAACCGAGTGCCCGGATCATCGTATTTTGAACGACGGACCGCATATTCAGTTCGGCCTGATCCTCGGTCTGAAAAAACAGGCCGTTCAGGCGAATGACCGAGAGGAGAGCGCCGCTCTCGAGTTTTACCACCGTGTCGGCGACGTGACGCAGATACGGAACATGCTTCGACATCGGTCTTTCCCGACTGGCGATGGTTCCGAAGCCAAGCTCTTCGCGGATGAGTTTCAGCATGGGCGTCACGGTCCGTAGGAATTGGCGCCCCAGAACGGCTTGTTGGGCGTCTTCGGGGTCATGCGCGTCGCAACCTGCAGCACGTCGAGAATGCGGCTGTCCCAGGTGCAAAGCGTGAAGAGAACGAGGTAGGCAACCGGCGCGGTCAGCAGTGCCCACACGGCGTTGGTCGCCAGCCAGGCGATGATCGTGAGCCCGATGACAACCACGATGGCCATGTAGGGAACACCCCACAGTGTGGGCGAACGGGTGAGGCCGATGATCAAGGGCGTGAGGGTTGGCTTGTCGTCTTTGAACTCGGCCATGGCTCAGTTCCCGACGGTCGACATCAGCTGGTCGACGATGGCCGGCGCGCCGAACACAAGCCCAATCCCAAGGACCACGGCTCCTGCGGTGAACCAGCTCAGACGGCCGGCGAACGCCAGGAACCCAAGGCCGATGACGGCGATGATGGCGACCAGGCGGCCGAACGGACCGGTGATGAAATCAACCACCGCCTGGACCACCGTCTGGAGTGGCGCGAATGCCTGGTTGGTGGCCTGCGCCATTGCGACATCTGCGGCGACCAGCTGGGCTATCACAAGCGCAGACATGACCGCAGTGGTGTTCAATGCCTTCTTCTGCATGGCGGACATGACGATTTTCATTTTCCTATCCTCTTCGTTTAGAAGTGCATGACACCGTTGACGAACCGGCTGCCTCGCCCACCGATGACGCTGCTGGCCTGCCCGTCGGATTCCTTATTTGCGGTTATTGCTGCACGGCTTCCGGGCTCCAAGGGGCGCGGTTTCAGGCCAAGCTGGCGGTTGATCACCGCGGCCACGTAGCGGATCGTTTCGCCGTAGGGCGGGATGCCGCCATTGTCATAAACGGCCTTACTGCCGGCGTTGTAGGCTGCGGCTGTAACCAGCGGGTTCCTGAATTCGTCGATGAGGGCTTTGAGGTGACGGATCCCGCCGTCAATGTTGGATGCTGGATCGCACAGGTCTCGCACGCCGAGACTTAGCGCCGTGTCGGGCATGAGCTGCATTGGCCCGCGCGCACCTTTCGGGCTGTTGCGGGTCTGATCGAACCGGCTTTCCGCCCAGGCGATCGCCTTGGCAAACGCGGGATCGACGCCGTAGGCTTCGGCGGTAATACCGACAAGATCTTCGATCTCCCCCGGTTTCATGGAGGAGGCGCCGCATTCGGTCTCAAGGCTCGGACGATCAGCCGTGTGTGAATACACCATGTTCATTTTCCTGGATGAGTTGATTTCATCCCGCAATGGCTCCCTTGTGACATCGAGCGCGGCCGCTGGCCTCGAATAAGACCACGATGTGTTCATACCTTGTGCATGCCGGGCTTTGACCACGGTCCCGGAAGGTTCGAGCACAAAATCTTCGGTTGATCTCGAAGAACCCTTGTCAAGGATCAGTGTTTGTGTGTCGAAAGTGTGAGATTTTTCGCCAGAAAAATGCTTATTATCAAATGCGTATGCGTTCTCGAAGGGAAATACGAGGAGGGGCAAGGCGGCCAAAATGCTGATCCGTTTCAATCTCAAGGTCCGTCCTCACATTTTTCCATTGCTGTTCGATTTCGTGCTCAAAGGCGGTCGAATTTCGGGAAAGCGTTGCTTTTTCCCTTTCAATGCTTTACCGAATATGTTCATATCTACAATAAAATTTTTGAGACGCAAAGCAAAAAATTACACCCAATGGATGCAAAAATGTTGATGCAATCGGTAATGCGAATTGTCCGGAAACGAACAATCCTTGTGGCGCCAGCCGTTTTCCTGGCCGCCTCCGCATGGGCCGGCGGGGCAGTCGATCCTGCCTATGTGAAATCGCTGGCCGCCCCCGGAAAGGTGGTTCTGGTGGTCGAATATTATGACCCCGCAGGAAAGGTCGTGGATCGAAAGGGGTTCGCCTCACCGAGCGGATTTCGCGCAAAGTCGCCCGTCGATATCGCCGTCGATGCCGGAGTCGATCTGCACCTGTATGGGCTTGAGCCCTGCCGGGGCGAGATGGTCAACCAGAGGGAAGGTTTTGCAGGTAGCTGTGGTGACTATGCGCGTGAGGAACTGGATATCATGCTGAAAGCGGCCAAGGTCATCTTTTGCCGTGCGTTCCTAACCGAACGAAATGCGCCTCTGCAGGATGCCACCTGCTTCGGATACTACAATTATCCGGGCACCTTGGACACGGTCGACAGCCTTGAGGAACAGCTGGTTTCGCTTGGAGCCCTTCGACTGTCAAAAAAGCAGGACGGTACTCTGATGCGACCGGATCTCGCCGACGCAGAGAGGATCGGCCGGGGCGGATTTGGCATGTGGGCTGACCCGCGGGTGGCGGCGCAATGAAGCCTGTCCTGATCAAGGGCGCGATTGCGGCCACCCTTTCCGTGACCTTGGCCCATGCTGCGCCTGCGGGTTATTTCGAGCTCTTGCAAGGCGCCGTGTTCGAAACGGGAGACACCGTCGTTACCGGGGGCAAACGCATAAGGCTCTATGGCCTCCAGTCCTGTTTGCGCGGCACGTCCTACACTGACCGGTCAGGAACCAGGCGCGATTGCGGCGAAGCGTCGATCGCAGTCCTGGCCGCCTTCATCAAGGACACAAAACCGGTCTGTATTCCGGTGGCCGAACAGAACGATCTAACCTTCGTCGCATGCTACGCCACGGTCGGCAACCAGCATCTAGACCTCGCAATGATGATGATCACGGAGGGTTACGGCTTCGCAACCCTGAAAGCCGATGGGCTGCCGGTTCATGCGCCCTATGCTGTCGCTGAGCAGGACGCACGCGAGAGGCGAAAAGGGCTCTGGCGGTTTTCGGACGTCCGGCATCCGGCAGTCTTCCTCAGTCGTGCGGCGAAGCCACAGGGGGTACCATGATCCGGAAGGTGATTTTCGCTCTTTCCGTTTTGATGGCTTCCGGCGAGGCCAGGGCGACCGACGTGATCGGTGCTTCGTCGGACAAGCAGGTGGTTGGCCGACGCGGTACGCTAAAGGGGCAGGTGGCTGTGATCGACGGACGAACGCTGTGGTTTGGCAACCACCGCATGCTTGTACGCTTGGCCGAAATCGACAGCTGTGATCTGCCGCAATGGGCCTTTGATCCAGGGGCAACCCAATCCAGCAAGGGTACTCTTGCCCCGGTGCCATGCGGCGCCCTGGCGAAGGCTTGGTTGAAGCGCGCCGTTGGCGACCGCGTCGTCAGCTGCAGTTTTGTCGTTCAGGACCCTTCTGATGTGGCGCGCGGCGTCTGCACGGCAAGCGGTCTGGATCTCGCTCACGAAATGCTGCGCGTCGGATGGGCGAGACTGATCACGCCTGTTGCGCGCAATAGTGGATACCTTGAGGCGCAAAGCCATGCCGTCGCCGCCCGCTATGGGATGTGGGCGACCTATGTGCTCGACATGGCCGAGTGGCGTCAAAAGGCAATCGACAAGACGGTGGGTCGCCGGCAGCTGGCGGATCTCAACCTGCTGTCCGAGCGCCGCAGCGAGATTTCACCGCCGTTCACGGACGCCCGACGCCAGCCGTCACGTCGTGACCGATAATCGTTCGTCGCTTTGAAGGAAACGTCTATGAAATATCTGCTCGCATCGATGCTTTCAGTGACCGTCGCCAGTTTCTTGATCTCGCCTTCCAAGGCCGATGATTGGGGCTGCGAAGTCCTCCTTTGCGCGGCGGCGTCCAATCCATCCTGGCATGACGTTCCGGCATGTCATCCCCCGATGGAGAAACTGATTTCCGCGATGAAGCGGCCCGGATTTTCCTGGCCAACCTGCCCCGAAGGGGGCGCCGGCAAACCAGGTTATGAGAAATATGCGGAGTGCCCGGCGGGTTGGACACCAACCACCGGCGACGATGGACGGGGGCAAGGATTTTCGCGGGAACAATCGCAGTGCGCGCGCAAAGTGACGACCTGCAAAGGCGGACGCAGCTCTTACGGCTTCTCAAGCCGCGGCCGCACCGAGACGACCGCCGACGGCATCACGCGGGTCTTCTCCAGAAATAATGCGTGCGCTTTCACGGAATTTAGGCAGCGGCCCAGGCGCAGCGATCCCTATTATTTCGATATCAAGGACGACGCGACCGATCGGTCCAATCGGTTCTGGTTTAATCTGCAAAAGTGACCCCGGTTGAAAGAACGGTCTGGAGGCTTGTTCAAGTTTCAAAAGGGGTCGAATCTGTAACATCGCTTCAATTGACCACCCCCAACGAAGTGCATAGCCAGTCGGCCGCATCGTAATGTATGACTCGCGCCTTGCGGATTGGGTTAGTGGGATATGACGACAAAATTGGAAAGTCACATCGCGGACTTGGGACTGGTGAAGACATCGGATCCTGAAAATGAAAAGCCTGTCTACCGACGGGAGGGGTTCGACGGTATCTCTGCGTTCGCAGAACTCGACGACAAGATCGGTGAGGCCCTCAGGAATTGTCGCCACAGCAAAAACCTGAGCAGAGCCGAGCTTGCAACGCTCGTTGGCCTGAGCGAGCAGGTCTACGGCCGATATGAACGCAATTCGTCGAAGATGCATGTCAGCAGGCTGATCCATCTAAGCGAGGTTTTGGGCGTCTCACCACTTGCTATGCTTTTTGCGGCAGCCCCCCATTTATGGGGCGCGACCGAAAAGGAAGCCGACACCCGCTTTCGAATGATGAAGTTGCTGGAAGATCTTCCGAATGACACGATGTCATCGATCGTCACGCTCCTCGAGACAGTTTCCGTTCTTCAGGATGGGAACACGACACCCAGCAAGTGAGCTGCGTGTCATGCCGCCATGTTGCCGGAGGTGGTCGACGGTTTCTTGGATTTTCGCCATCGTGGCTGTGTCAAAAGAGCCCTTCGTAATGGCCAGGAAATAGACGAGATAGATCAGCTTCACCTGTGCGTCGCGGACAGTGGCCGGTCGCCAGTGGATTATTTCGTTGCGGGCCAACTCCTCTTCGGCCACCGCCTGCGCGAGTTTTTCGCAATCCTGGGCGCCGCTGGCGACATCCTGCCTTAGGGTTTTCACCGACGCGACGACGTTTGCGTGATGCACCGTTCGCCAAAACAGGTTCTCGCCGGGACAATCGTTCATCGGATCACCTTGGTGGGCTTTGAGCCGCTCGTCGACATTCTGCTTGTTGGAGACCGCATTCGCTCATGCGCCGGCGTGGCGGATCTCTTGCCTGATCCCGTCGATTGCGACGCAGAGATCCCTGATCTGCTGCTCGGTATGTGAGGCAGTCAGGCAGATTCGTAAACCCGCCTCGCCGCGGGAGACGGTCGGAAAGAAAATTGCCGACGCATAGAATCCGAGCTGCAGCAGTTGCCTTGCCGCAGCGAC
Organism: Pararhizobium sp. LjRoot255; assembly: GCF_964252905.1. Classification (NCBI taxonomy): domain Bacteria; kingdom Pseudomonadati; phylum Pseudomonadota; class Alphaproteobacteria; order Hyphomicrobiales; family Rhizobiaceae; genus Pararhizobium; species Pararhizobium sp. LjRoot255. Next base: position 284,492 of record NZ_CAXUPQ020000002.1, on the reverse strand, counting down.
CGAAAGCAGCTCGTCTCCCAACCGTATGGTTCGGATCGGCAGGTCGTTTGCCATGTCCTTTGTCGGGATCAGCCGGTCAAGGAGTGCGAGGTTTCGCCTTAACGTCTCCTGCCGCCTGGCGAGCTCATCCGTTCGATGAATCCGAGCCGACGCCTGTGCCGCGCCGATCGCCGCCGTGTTCAAGGATGCCGAGAAGGCGTGGGCGATCGCAAAGCGTCTGAACAACAACTCCTGTGCAGCGGTTCCGAGCATCAACACGCCGCCGGATGCGCCAAAGCCCTTGCCGAGTGAAGCGGCGACGATCGTCCGCTCGCCAAGCTCGGCAAACACGGATCGCGCAAAACCCGACCCATTCTCACCGATGATGGAAATCCCGTGTGCGTCATCGATGTAAAGAAAGAGCCCGTACTTCTCCTGAAGCGCACGAAGTTCGGCAAGAGGAGCGCTTCCTCCCATCGAATAGGCACCATCACAGACATAAGCGACGGACCTATGGGTACGGCACAGTGCCTCGAGTGCCGCGAGGTCATTGTGCGGGATCGTTTCCACCCCGGTTTCTCCTGCGACCGTTCCCTTGTGGTGCGCAAGCGTCGTATGAGCAAGGCGATCGAAGGCGATCAGCGGCTTTTGCCCTGCCGTCAGGTGACCCGAGGCAAGCAATGGCAAGGCACTCATGTTGGCTGCAAGGACCGTGGTGAATGTCACGACCCGTGCGCGGAACAGGTCGGAAAGATTTTCTTCAAGTTCGCCGAGAATACTGAAATTGAGTCGCGTCCGGGCGCAAGACCAGTGCAGAGAGCCAGCTTCGCAGACCGCCTGCGCCGCGCCGGCGACGATGTCTGGGTGGTTGTCGAGACCGAGATAGGAGCATCGTACGAAGTCGACGACTGTCGAACCGTCATGGGCTAGCCGGACGCTGCGATCTGCATGTGGCATCGCATACAGCGCCATGATGCCCTGGTAGTGGGCGGCATCGAAATTGGAAGCAGCCGCGCTGATCATCGCCGCTGTATTGCGAAACTGAACCTGGCGGCCGGTGGGTTGGGATGTATGGCTCATATGACAATCTCTTTCGCTACCTATGCGAGAAGAAGGCCACGGCACACAAGGAATGACAACGAAGCTTCTGTGAAAGAAAATTCAAGATTTGTAGAAGGTGAAATCCGGCTCAGTCGTCGTCGGTGACATCTGCGAGGTATCCGTTCGAGCGGATCGTTCGGATGATCGTCCGTCCAGTCGCCTGCGCAAGCGTGCGGCGGAGATTTGCAATATGAACATCTACGGTCCGGGCATTGACGTGACGGTTCGAGGGCCAGGCCGTTTCGATGAGATCAGCGCGTGAAAGAACGCGGCCCGGCGCTTCGAGCAGGCGCTTCAGCAACTGGAACTCGATCGGGCTCAGTTGCGCGCAGCCTGACTTGCATCTGACGAGGCGCGTCTGCTCGTCGAGTTCGAGATCGCCAAATCGAAGCACTGGCCGTGTCGGGGTCGAGGGCATCGTGGCACCCTTCGCCGTTCCCAAAAGTGCACGCAGGTAAGCGAGGATCCGTTCGGGTGAAACGGGCCGCACGAAACCCTCGTCAATACCGGCTTTCAGAAGACCGAGATAGCTGTGCTCGTGGCGGGCCGAAATGAGCGCAAGGAGCGGCAGCTGCGCTGTCGCGGGACATGCCTTCAGAGCGTTGCAGAACCTTGTCACGTCATCGATGACGTCGCTGGTGTCGACAAGCACTGCAACAACGGACGGCACGTCAGAGGCCGCGACAGCGTCGAAATCCTCGGCCAGCAATACGCGAAAACCTGCCACCGCCAGGATATGGCTCATCAGCATGTAGAAGTCTGGATCTCTGGAATGGATAATTACGAGATCGGTCATGGCACTGGTCAAGGCCTCTGGAGCGGACTGTGTTTTGGGGGCCGGCCGTTTGATCGTTTGACGATATCAGCCGGCCAAATTTGTCCGGGTGGCGTTTTGCGGATCATCGGACCCAGTTGTTCCACCGCTGCAGCAGCATGGCGGCATTGGCATTGATCCAGGTCGCATCGGGAACGATGACGCTGTCCTTGATCTCCGCTGTCGTCGGCATGGATTTGCGGGCTTCCTCCGACATCAGGGAAATCGCCTCCGTGCTCGGCGGTGTGCAGGATAAAACGTCGCAGGCTCTTGCCTGAACGGCGGGGTTGTCGAGCCAGAACGCAACGAGCTTCAGCGCATTGTCCCGGTGCGGCGCGCCTTTGATCAGTGCAATTCTGTCGCCGACGAGAAACGCGGCCTTGTAAGACCAGCCGATCGGCAAGCCATCATTCTTCATGGCTTTCGCCCGCGTCAGCCAGATCTGGCCGAGGTCGTACTCGTTGTTGCGAAAGCCCTGCACGCTCTGATCACCAGTTTTCCACCAAAGCGTGACGTCGTCGCGGATTTCATCGAGCTTGCGGAAGGCGCGATCCACATCAAGCGGGAAGAGTTCGTCCTTTTTGACGCCGTCGGCCAGCAATGCGGCGGCAAGGACGCGCCAGGGATCGTCGAAATTTGGAAACGCCCGGCCACCGGGGAACCTGCCAAGATCCCACATGTCCGCCCATGTTTCCGGTGCCGCTTGCGATTCATCGTCCTTTCGGTAGACGAGCAAGGTCGCCGTCGACTGGAGGAGCGCGCCTCCCGCCTCGCAAGCGTTGGCTGCCAAGTCCGCCTTGGTCGAAAAGCGCGCGCAAAAGGCAGTGAGGTCTTCGGTGACCTGGCTATGGGCCTCGGAGGCTGATTGGATTTCTCCGTCGAGATAAAGGTCCCAGGTCACATTGCCCGACTTGACCATGGCCGCCGCCTTGGCCCGCATTTCTGCGTTTGTCGCCGATACGATGGTCACCGCGACGCCCGTGGCTTTGGAAAAGGGATCAAACCATGCCTCTTTGAGAGCGCGGTCATAGGCGCCGCCGGTTGAGGCGATGATCACTTGTTCCTGGGCGTTCGCCGGATGTTGGGTCATAAGCGCGGTAGCGACGATGACCAGGCTGGCCAGACTGTATGCGTGATTTATCCGTCTACGTTTCATTGGTCTTCTACTCCTGCATTGATTTGGGTGGTTCCGGCCTTCGACAGAAGCTGGACGAAGCCGATCAGAAAAAGCGAGGCGACGACGACCACGGTGGATGCGGCCGCAATGACAGGCGTCAGATTGAAGTCGATGTCTTCGAACATCTTGCGCCCGATCGATTTTCCGCCGACGTCCGAAATGAAGAACGCGACGGTTGCCTCGTCAAACGACGCAAGGAAGGAAAACACGGCTCCCGACGCGACACCTGGGGCAATGTTGGGCAGGGTGACATGGAAAAAGGTCTGCCCCCGGTTTGCGCCGCAATTCAGCGCCGCAAGCTCGAGCGCCGGGTCAAGCCGCTGCAGCGCTGCCGTCACGGTGATGACGACGAAGGGGACAGCAAGAACCGTGTGACCGATCAGAAAGCCGCTGAGGGTTCCGGTCAACTGCAGCGGCGAAAAGACGAGATAGAGTGCGACGCCGAGCACGATGTGAGGAACGATCATCGGACCCAGTGATAGCGCATGCAGCGCTGTCTTGAACGGCACATCCCCCCGGACGATGGCGAGTGCCGTCAGCGTGCCGACCATAGTGGCCGTCACCGACGTGGCAATGGCGATGCGTAGGCTGAACCAGGTTGCCGCCATCCAGTCAGGGTCGCTGAAATAAGCAGCATACCATTTCCAGGTCATACCTTGAGGCGGGAATTGAAGGTGCGACGTCGTGCTGAGCGACATTGGAACGATGATCAATGTCGGCAGGATGAGAAAGAAGAGGATCAGTGCCACGATGAACCCGGCCAGCAAGGTGAGAACGACCTGTTTGGCGGGGCGGCTTGGAGACCGATGCATCGTTGCAGGATGGGTGGCGGCTTCCTGGGCCTGGATGTTTCGGTCAATGAACATTGTGAAATCCTTTGCTGAGCAACAGGGCCCCGCGGAACAGGAAGACGATCAGGAGAGCGACGGACAAGAGAACCGTCGACAACGCTGCCGCGAACGGCCAGTCCAGAAGAACGGTCGTTTGCTGACCGATGAGCGTGGCCATCAACATGGAACCCGGGCCACCGATGAGGGCAGGGGTGATGTAGAACCCGAGTGCGAGAACGAAGCAGAGGATGGCGCCGGCAAAAACGCCCGGCAGGCTGAGCGGAAGGGTGATCAAAAGGAAAGTCCGCGCAGCACCCGCACCGAGATTGGCGGCAGCGCGCGCCAAATCTGGTGGCAGCGTCCGCAACGTCGCATAGATCGGAAGAATGGCAAACGGCAAAAGGATATGCGTCATCGCCAAGACGACAGCGCCCTGCGTATAGAGGAGCTTTAGCGGGTAAACCGACAGCCCGGCGTCTTGCAGCACGTCGTTGATGATGCCTTTTCTCTGCAACAGGACGATCCAGGCATACGACCTGATCAGAACCGACGTCCAGAGGGGCACGAAAACGCAGGCAGCTGTGATGAGTGCCGCCTTTCCCCGAAGCCGGGTCATGGCGAAAGCGACCGGATATCCGAGCACCAGGCAAAAGCCGGTGACAGCCGCGGCGGTTATCACGGTCGTCGTCATCACACCGAGGTATAGGGCATCCTGTCCGAGCCGGACGTAGCTTTCGGCGCCATTTGCAAAGCTGAGCGCCACGAGCTTGGCTAGTGGGTACAGAAAACCGACTGCGAACGTCGCAACCAGCGGAAGGGTCAAGAACCACGAGGTGAGGGGTGCGTAGCGGCTGGCGTCGCGGGGTCTTGTGATGGTGGCAAGCCGGCTTTGCCTCTGGACGGATGCCTGGATGTTCATCATGCAGTCCCCTCGGCATCAAAGATCCTGAGCGCGTCGACGGAAAAGGAGAGAGCGACGTTGGAACCGCGGTCCGGAAGAGATGAAATGCTGGAGGGTACATCGGCGCGCAGCACGAGCTCCGGAACTTCGTGCAGACGCACGAGCGCGGTTCTTGAGGCGCCGGCAAACACCATCGTCTCAATCGTTCCCGACAGGCTCAATGCGTCGCGATCGCGGTACGGTGCGATGGCGATATGCTCAGGCCGAGCGGCAACCCGGACGGCGGCGCCCTCCTCGTACCGGTAGGCTTGACGCCCCTGCGGCGTACGAACCTGGACGAGGGCGTTGCCGACCTTAATCGCCACGTGGAGGTGATCCGTGCCGCACACGGTGCCTGGTATGAAATTGACCGATCCGACGAAATCGGCGACGAAAGCGTTGTCGGGATTGGCATAAAGGTTGTTCGGTGTCCCGATCTGCTCCAGTCGACCCTTATGCATGACGGCCACGCGGTCCGACATGGTGAGCGCCTCTTCCTGGTCATGCGTCACATAGATGACCGTTGCGCCGATCCGTTCCTGAAGCCGTTTTATTTCGAACTGCATCGCCTCGCGCAGCTTCTTGTCGAGCGCGCCCAGCGGCTCGTCCATGAGGATGACGGGAGGGTCAAAGACGAGTGCGCGCGCCACGGCCACCCGTTGTTGCTGGCCGCCGGACAGCTGGTGCGGATAGCGGTGCTGCAACGCGCCGAGCTGGACGAGGTCCAGCATCGCATCGACGCGTTCGGCTAAGCCGCGGCCCTTTGCCAGACGCCGCATGCGCAACGGGAACTCGATGTTCTGGCGCACGGTCATATGCGGGAAGAGCGCATATTTCTGGAATACCATGCCGATGTTGCGCCGGTTCGGCGCGAGCATTGTCACGTCCTGGCCGCCGACCATAATCGACCCAGCGGTCGGCGTTTCGAACCCGGCAATCATCGTCAGGAGCGTCGTTTTACCCGACCCGGACGGGCCGACGATCGAAACGAATTCGCCCTTGCCGATCTCAAGATCCGTCTCACGCACCGCCCAGACCGCGCCGTAGGTCTTCTGCACCCGGCGAAGTGTCATCTGTTGTCCGATCAAGTCGTTTTCCTCCTTGCTGTTGGGTTCCCTCATGCGCTGCTGTGGGCGTGTCGGTTTCGGACGGTTCGCGGCTCTTTCCGGCGTGAGGCGTGACTTTGCCACCACGAATCGCTACCCTTTGATGCGCCAAAACTTTGCAAAACCTTCACACTTCAATTTTTGTTGCATCAAAAATATGCTGTGTCAACACGTTTAGGATGAAATATGAAAGACGCAAACCTTGGGGATGCAGCCTATGCCGAGTTGAAGGACCGGTTGAGCAGGGGGGCCTACAAGCCTGGTGACAAACTGACAGTGCGGTCGGTCGCTGAAACGTTGGACGTCAGTTCGACGCCGGCGCGCGATGCAATCAATCGTCTGGCCACGGAAAACGCCCTTGTGTACGCAGGGCCGAAAACCGTCATCGTCCCCATCCTTACAGAAGCCGACCTGCGAGAGATCACCCTCATTCGCATCGCGCTCGAGGGTCTGGCTGCCCAACTCGCGGTCGATCACGCCAAGCCGGAACACATTGAAAAATTGCGAGAAATTCAGCTAAATATCAACGCAGCCCTCGAAGCTCGGGCTTACGAGCGGGCGCTATGGCACAACAAGGAATTCCATTTTCTTGTGTACCGGCTGTGCGGATTGCCGCATCTCGTCACGTTGATCGAAGCCCAATGGCTGCGTGTCGGCCCGTCCTTTTATGGCCTTTATCCTGAGTTTGCCGAGGCAAAATACGGGGTGCGCAACCATGAAATGGTGATCGAGGCACTCATTGATCGGGACGGGGGCGGATTGCGCGCGGCGTTCGAAAACGACATTCGTGACGGATATAGGCGGTTGCGGTTTGCCGTCCGCGAGCGCGCCGAAGCTCTTTAGGTTTTTTGAGATACCGACTTGACGAGAGCCAATTTTGTTGCAACAAAAAAATAAAGCTTGCGCAAAGCTTCTGATTTTCCCTTGCAACAGAAGGCAACCCAGATGTCTACAGTAACAGCTGCCCGTGCAGCCGGGCATGTTCGACCGCGTTCGGCCGATCTCTATCATCGCGGCCGCGGGGTATTCCCGAGCGGCGTCACCCGGTCCACGGTCGATCTCGATCCGTATCCGACTTATCTCTTAAGGGGTGAGGGGGCCTATGTCGTCGACGTCGACGGCAACCGCCTGCTCGACCTCAACAACAATTTTACCACGCTCCTCCATGGGCACGGCTTTGCGCCGGTGGTTGACGCCGTCACCGATCTCCTTCGAAAGGGAACGTGCTTCTCAAACCCGACCGATCACGAGATCGCGCTCGCCGAGCTGTTGGTTTCGCGCATTCCGGCAATCGAGCAGGTTCGGTTCGTCAATTCGGGTACGGAGGCCGTGATGTTCGCGATCAAGGCGGCCCGCGCCTTCACGGGCCGACCGGCGATTGCCCGCTTCGAGGGTGCCTATCACGGCGCCTATGACTGGGCCGAAACCGGGCAGTACGGTTCCTTTGACAGCGCAAGGACCGGTCGTCGCACGGCAAGATCGGCCTATACCGGAGCTCCTGGCACGACGGCCGATACCGTCGTCGTCCTCGATTTCAACGATGTCGACGGGCTGGAAGAGAGCCTGATGCCTCATGCCAAGAGCCTGGCGGCAATCCTCATCGATCCGATGCCGAGCCGGGCAGGGTTCCTCAAGCCCCTTCCTCAGTTCATCGAGCGTCTCAGCGAATTTGCGCAGGAACATGGCATCCTCATCATCGCCGACGAGGTGCTCAATCTCAGGCAAGGCTATAACGGAGCCTCGTTTCGCTACCTGCTTGCGCCAGACCTCGTGACGGCTGGCAAGATCATCGGCGGAGGGTTCCCGATCGGCGCTGTCGGCGGACGCCGCGACGTCATGTCGGTCTTTGGTTCGGATGCAAAGGCGCCGCTTGTGCCGCAAGCTGGAACATTTTCTGCCAATCCTGTCTCGATGGTTGCCGGGCGTGTCGCAATGGAAGCCATGACGTCGCAGGATTTCGGGCGGCTGGAACGGCTGGGCGACAGGCTGCGCTCGCAGTTATCTGAACTTGCGGTAAAGCATGACGCTTCGTTTTCGATCGCGGGAGCGGCATCCCTCTTTCGCATCCATCCAAAGCGCAAGGTTCCCAACACTTATCCCGATGCAAGGACGACGCCGGCGGAGGCAGCACGGATGCGCAGTCTCAGCCGCTTCTTCCGGGAAAACGGTATCTTGCTTCCGGCCGATGCGGCAGCGTGCCTTTCGACGCCTATGACCGACGGTGACATCGACAGCGTGTCGTCCGCTTTCGAAATGTTTCTGACAACCTCTGAAGGTGGCAAAGAGGAGGCGCAGCAGTGAATACCATGCCCATCGAGGAGACCGTGGCCGATCGTGTCGCAAACGCCCTTCTGCGTCACGAGGTCGAATATCTGTTCGCCCAAAGCTTGCCGTCGGCGGTCGTCCTTGCCGCGGAAGCACGCGGCATCCGTCAGATTTCCTACCGACAGGAAAACATGGGGGGCGCGATGGCTGACGGGTATGCCCGGATATCCGGAAAGGTCGGCGTCGTTGCCGCGCAGAACGGACCGGCCGCAACCCTTCTGGTGCCGCCGCTGGCCGAAGCCATGAAGGCAAGCATCCCCGTTGTGGCGCTCGTTCAGGAAGTTGAACGGGACCAGACCGACAGAAATGCCTTCCAGGAGCTCGATCATATCGCGCTCTTCCAGTCCTGCACGAAATGGGTGCGCCGCGTCCAGGCCGAAGAGCGCATCGACGACTATATCGACGCGGCCTTTACCGCAGCGACATCGGGTCGGCCCGGCCCAGTAGCGATACTGCTGCCGGCGGACTTGCTTCGCTCGACGGTCAAGCCTGAGGCAACGGTGCGCCGTGCCAGCCTCGGGCGCTATCCGCTCGATCGCGGGCGACCAGCCGACGAGGCGATCCGACAGGCAGCCGAGTGGATCGCGGCTGCAAAAATGCCGGTCGTTCTCGCCGGCGGCGGCGTGCATGGCGCAAACGCCTGGACGCAGCTCGCGCACCTGCAAGAACTGGCGAGCTTGCCGGTTTGCACGACCAATATGGGCAAGGGCGCGGTCAATGAGCATCATCCTCTTTCGCTTGGCGTCCTTGGCTCACTGACAGGCCCCCGGTCTCTTGGTGCCCAGACGCGGCAATTCCTGGAGGAGGCGGACCTGATCATCCTGATCGGCACGCGCACCAATCAGAACGGAACGGACAGCTGGCGCCAGATCCCGAAAACGGCTCACGTGATCCATATCGATGTCGACCCGATGGAGATCGGACGCAACTTCGAGGCGCTCCGGTTGGCTGGCGACGCGCGGGAAAGTCTGAAAGCGCTGAATGCGGCCCTCGCAGAGCGGAACCTGGATCTCCGGCACGCTGCACGCCAGGAGCTTGAGGATCGGATCGCCCGCTGCTGGGCGGATTTCGAGGAGGCGCGTCAGCCGGTTGCCCGGTCGAACCAGTCGCCGATCCGGCCGGAAAGGGTCATGCGCGAACTTCAGCCCTGGCTTGACGACGATCTGACTGTCGTCGCCGATGCGAGCTACTCGTCCATGTGGGTCACAGGGCAATTGCGGGGCACAGGCGAGGGGACGCGGTTCATCACCCCGCGCGGGCTTGCCGGGCTGGGATGGGGGCTTCCGCTGGCGATTGGCGCAAAGCTTGCGCAGCCGCAGACCCCAGTCGTGGCCGTGGTCGGCGACGGCGGCTTTGCCCATAGCTGGGCGGAGCTTGAAACCATGGTGCGCCTCAACATCCCTGTCACCACGATCGTGTTGAACAACGGTATCCTTGGCTTCCAGCGAGACGCCGAAACCGTCAAGTTCGGCCGCTATACCTCGGCTTGCCATTTCGCGCCCGTCGATCATGCCCAGATTGCTGCTGCCTGCGGTTGCCGCTCTGCGCGCGTCGATGATCCCGCCGATCTGGCGGACCTGATCAGAAAGGGTATCGAGGCGGATGGACCATTCCTGATCGAGGTGATGACGGATCCGGAAGCCCATCCGCCGCTCTCGCTTTTTGCGGGGATGGATCAGGCGGCGTGATGATCGACCTCTCGCAACGCGTTGCGGTAGTGACCGGCGGCAGCTCCGGCATTGGACTTGCCGCCGTCACCCATCTTCTTCATTCCGGCTTCAAGGTTGGCTTTTTCGGGCAAAGTGCCGCCCATGTGGATCAGGCCGCCGCCAAGCTCAGCCGCCAGTTCGATGGCGGGTGCATCCTCGCGCGATGCGTCGATCTGACGTCACCGCAACAGGTTGCCGGCTTTTTTTCTGACGTCGAGGACCGGTGGCGTGTCCCCGACACGCTGATCTGCAACGCCGGCATCTCGCCAAAGAGCCCGGATGGTGCAACGCCCTTTGCGCAAGTCAGTCTCGATGAGTGGAATGCCGTTCTTTCCGTCAATCTGACCGGAGCGATGTTGTGCTGCCAGGCCGTTGTGCCGGCCATGGCACTGCAGGGGTTCGGGCGCATCATCCTGATCGGATCGATTGCCGGGCGGGCCATCCCCAGGGTGGCCGGAACCGCCTATGTCGTCTCCAAGGCGGCGTTGTCGGGTCTGTCGCGTTCATTGCTGGCTGCCTGCGCCGGAACCGGCGTGACCGTCAATATCATCGCGCCGGGCCGCATCGCAACGGACATGGCGGGCGCCCCCGACAGCGCGGTCAACCGTGCAGCGCTGGCACGCATTCCGGTCGGGCGGCTTGGCGAGCCGGCGGACGTCGCCAGCACGATCGGGTTTCTCGTCTCAAGCGGTGCTGGCTTCATCAATGGAGCAATCATCGATGTGAATGGAGGGGAGTTCGCTCCCCTCTGACAACCGGAGCCAGGCCCATGCCAAAGATCCTTGTCTGCGTTGAGGACGTGCAGCTCTTCCTTTTGCTTCGGCATGTGCTGGTGAACGAAGGCTTTGATGCTCTTCTTGTGACGGATCCTTTCGAAGTAGTGCGCCTTTGCCGGCGCACGGCGGTAGCGGCCGCCGTGATCGATTGGTCGGAAGGGTCGATTAACAGGGGAGCCCTTCTGGCAGCGGTGAGGTCTGTTGCCCCGCCTGTCGCCGTGATCCTGCTTTCACGGGATCAGGTCGGGCTGACTGTCGCCCCACCTGCATGTGAACTGCGCCTCGAACGTCCCTTCAATCCGGTCGCGCTGCTGCAGTTCCTGCGGCGTCTGCGCAATCTGCGCCTCGCCGCCGGCCATCCAGGCTCTGCCGGAACGGTGCTTCGGTTTGCCGACCTTGAAATGAACCTTGCGACGGTGAAAGTGCAGCGGGCCGGAAACAACGTCGCATTGACGGCGTTGCAGTTTCGCCTGTTGCGTCGCCTGCTCCAGGCGCCCACACTCGTATGCCACCGCGACGACCTTATTGAGAATTGCTGGCCGGAGCATGCCGAAGTCGAGCCACGAACCGTCGACATCCATATCGGCCACATCCGCCGTGCCCTGGATGCACTGGGCCCTGAACTCATCCGCACGGTGCGCGGACGCGGCTATGCCCTTCAGATGCCATCCGGCGTCAAGGCTTCAAAGTCGTCTAGTTCCTGAGTCGCCGAAATATTCCGGCCAAGTGTCGGAATTCCGCCTCCTCGCCGTCGAGCCAGGCATCCAGCCCACAGAAGGCGATGGCGGTTGCTGCTTCACTGCCGTAGAGTGCATGGGCGTGGTCGATGATGGCATCATCGGCCGGACTGCCTTCGTTGACGATCTCACGGTTTGTTGGCTGCGGTCTCGTCGACCGGGATGGATTGCGCGACATAATAGTCTCCCCGCGTCCGGCGCAGGAAGTGATTTTGGTTGATCGCCGGACGTTGTCGCACGCGTGTTGTCGCATCGATTGACGCTCGTGCCGTCCCTGGCGAATGTTTCGTCGCGGCTAAAATTCTAGAGGGCCGTTGCCGCGATGGCAAGGGCAAATGCTCTTCCGAAGCCGTCGTGAACGGCGCAACGGGGCATGGCAGCGCTCGCATGGCTTGGAGCCGGCAGAGCAGGGGCGAAACGACACGGTGACTGCGCTGGCTGTCATCTTGCTCGCCTGGTCGGGGCGTACAAGAAGGTACCTAAAAAACGAGATAGGTCCGGGCCAAACGGAAGACCAACTTCGTGCGCGGTCGACTCCGATTTCGCTGAGCCGTCGGCGTTGTGCTAAACCTCCTGGGGTTGCCCTGGAACCGAAGTTGCATGCGCGAATTCACGCGCCCTGGCTCTGCCGCCGTGATGCTCGATTTTCTGATGCGCTCTTCTTGTCCGGTTGCGTCCACGGCCCCGGTTCTTGGGTCCAAGCTGTTGCTGGCAATGCAAAAGCGAACCCACGTGGCAAACATGGGCCGCGCGGGTTGCGCAGTTCGGATGCGTACGGCTCGGCTCTGTTTGCAAAGCTTGCGTGAAAACATCTTTGCAAACCCTTCGTTGAAACGCGGGCCAGCTTCCGGCACTGTCTCTTGTGCCGTAAACCGGCATAGTTGGTTCGAATCAGAGCCGAAGGGGTTATTTATTGCCGATGAAGACGAGCCTCGATCACCTGCCGCCGGTCAAGCAGCACGAGCTCCGCCGCGTGGTCGAGATCATCCTTGAGGAGTTCGAGGATGCGCTGAAAGGGGCCTCGGCAGAGTTCAAGAAGCGTGGCCGGATCCTGAAGATCATCCTTTTCGGCTCCTATGCCCGTGGCACCTTCGTCGATGAGCCCCACACGAAGAAGGGCTACCGCTCCGATTTCGACATTCTTGTCATCGTCAACAATCGTAAGCTCGCGGATTTTTCGACCTATTGGCACAAGACGGCGGAGCGCCTGCTGCGCACGCCCGAGATCAGCACGCCTACCAGCCTGATCATCCATTCCCTACGGGACGTGAACGCGGAACTGCGGCGCGGACGGTACTTTTTCGTCGATATTCGCCGCGATGGTCTGGCGCTCTACGAGCTTGACGACGAGCCCTTGGCGGTGCCGGGTCAGGTCAGCGCCGATGTGGCCTGGCAGATGGCATCAGGATATTTCGAAGACCGATTGCCCGGCGCGATGTCATTTCTCGACACCGCGAAGTACCTGGCGCAAAAGGGCCAATATCGGCATGCGAGCTTTGAGCTTCATCAGTCAATCGAGCAGGCGTACTCAACATTGCTTCTGGTTCTGACCAGTTATAGTCCTCCCTCTCACAATATTCGTTTTCTGCGCGGCCTCGTCGAGGAGCAGGCCCGCGACCTCGTGGACATCTGGCCGCGCAATCAGCAGCGCTACGTGGCCTGGTTCAATGTTCTCAATGAGGCCTACGTCAAAGCGCGCTACTCGCCGCATTTTGAGATTTCGGAGGAGACCCTGCGGTGGCTGAGCGAGCGAACCGAATTGTTGATCCAGGCTGTGGAGAAAATTTGCAGAAGTCATCTCGATCGGATTCGCCCCGACGGAGGCGAGCCACGGTGATCTCGGCATGGTCGCGTCGGAAGACCTTGCTCTGGTCGGGCGAGACCGTCGAGCTTGGAAACATGCTGGCCTATGCCAAGGCTTCAACGTGCCGGTCATTTTCCGTGACATGCAATTCGGAAAGCCTGCCTGGCGCGCAATTCCAGCGTCGCCATCACCCTGCCGAAGGTCCAGGAAGCCTGCCCGCACGGGCTGGCCCCGACGACATCGATGCTGCAACTTGTCGTCCGTGATGCGCTAGCAACCGCGCTTCTCGAAAGCTTGTGTAAAAACAACTTTGCAAACCCTTCGTTGAAACGCGGGCCAGCTTCCGGCACTGTCTCTTGTGCCGTAAACCGGCATAGTTGGTTCGAATCAGAGCCGAAGGGGTTATTTATTGCCGATGAAGACGAGCCTCGATCACCTGCCGCCGGTTAAGCAGCACGAGCTCCGCCGCGTGGTCGAGATCATCCTTGAGGAGTTCGAGGATGCGCTGAAAGGGGCCTCGGCAGAGTTCAAGAAGCGTGGCCGGGTCCTGAAGATCATCCTTTTCGGCTCCTATGCCCGTGGCACCTTCGTCGATGAGCCCCACACGAAGAAGGGCTACCGCTCCGATTTCGACATTCTTGTCATCGTCAACAATCGTAAGCTCGCAGATTTTTCGACCTATTGGCACAAGGCGGTGGAACGCCTGCTGCGCACGCCCGAGATCAGCACGCCTACCAGCCTGATCATCCATTCCCTCAGGGACGTGAACGCGGAACTGCGGCGCGGACGGTACTTTTTCGTCGATATTCGCCGCGATGGTCTGGCGCTCTACGAGCTTGACGACGAGCCCTTGGCGGTGCCGGGTCAGGTCAGCGCCGATGAGGCATGGCAGATGGCGTCAGGATATTTTGAAGATCGGTTGCCGCATGCACACAAATTCCTGAAAGGCGCTAGATTTTATCAAGCTGAAGGCGATGGCAAAGAAGCCGCTTTTCTGCTTCACCAGTCAATCGAGCAAACCTACGCTACCCTTCTGTTGGTTCTAACGAACTACAGTCCCTCCTCACACAATTTACGGTTTCTTCGCGGACTGGCCGAGGAGCAGGTCCGCGAACTTGTGGACATCTGGCCGCGCAATCAGCAGCGCTACGTGGCCTGGTTCAATGTTCTCAATGAGGCCTACGTCAAAGCGCGCTACTCGCCGCATTTCGAGATTTCGGAGGAGACCCTGCGATGGCTGAGCGAGCGAACCGAATTGTTGATCCAGGGTGTGGAGAAAATTTGCAGAAGTCACCTCGATCGGATTCGTCACGTCGGAGGCGAGCCACGGTGATTTCGGCATGATCGCGTCGGAAGACCTTGCTCATTCCGTTAAATCGTCACCACGCGTCCACCTCCGCCGAAGGCAAACTTTTTTCCGTGCCGGCCCAGGGAGCGAACTGATTTTTCCTTTAGTCTATTAAAACAATAGATAATGTGAATTGCGCAACCAGTGACGTTGCCTTCGCAGCCGAAAGGAAAAAAGATGGCCCCGCTCAAACTCATCGGTGTTGCCGGCAGCTACAGCCGCCCCTCGAAAACTCGGTCATTGGTCGAGCAGGTTTCGGCGCTCGCGTCTGAACGCTATGGATTTCGCCGGCGTATCTACGATCTTCATGATGCCGGCCCTTCGCTGGGCCAGGCCCAGCGGTGCGAGGATCTCGATCCCAATGCGCGCCAGCTTATAGATGACATCATCGCCGCCGATGTCCTCGTGGTCGGCTCGCCGACGTACAAGGGAAGTTATCCGGGGTTGTTCAAACATCTGATCGACCTGATCGAACCGCTGGCCCTGCGTGGGAAGCCGATCGTCATCACCGCAACCGGCGGCGGCGATCGGCACGCCCTGATGGTGGAGCACCAGCTCCGACCGCTCTTCGGCTTCTTCATGGCTCATACGCTGCCAACGGCGGTCTATGCTTCCGATCGCGAACTTTCCGAGTTCCCCGTCGCCGCGCAGCCGCTGCGTCACCGTATTGCCCAGGCGGTGGATGAGTTGGCGGCGTTCTTTCCGCTGTTGGTGCGTCCGGTGGCTGCGGCAGAATAAACGACGCGGCAGCCGGGGTCCGTCCCAGCGAGCTGAATAGGAAGGAATCGCAATGAAACGCAAGATCAGGCTTGGAGCATTTTTGCCCGGTGGCGGACAGCACATTGCGGCATGGCGGCATCCAGACCAGCCCACCGATGGTGCGACCAGTTTCGAGTTTCACAAGCGCCTGGCGCAGACAGCCGAACGTGGCCTTTTCGACGCCTATTTCCTTGCAGACAATCTAGCGATCGGCTTTGGCGGTGCGCGCGAGGGCGGCAATGCCCGGGTGGCCGGATTCGAGCCGGTGACGCTGTTTTCGGCTCTGGCGCCCTTCACCACCCATCTCGGCTTCATCGCCACGTCTTCCACGACCTATGAAGAGCCCTATACGACGGCACGCAAGTTCGCGTCCCTCGATCTTATATCCGGCGGCCGCGCCGGCTGGAACGTTGTCACCACGACGGGTGATCTCACGGCGCAAAACTTCAATCGCGATACGCAGCTTCCTCACGCGGCGCGCTATCGGCGGGCCGCGGAGCATGTCGAAGTCGTCAAGAAGCTCTGGGACAGTTTCGAAGAAGACGCGTTCATTCGCGACAAGAAAAGCGGCGTCTTCTACGATCCGCAGAAGCTGCACGAGAGCGACCATCGCGGCGAGCACTTCCAGGTGCGCGGCCCGCTCAATGTCTTGCGATCGCCGCAGGGCTATCCGGTCATCGTTCAGGCTGGCCAGTCCGAGGACGGACGCGGACTGGCGGCCGCTACCGCCGAGGTGATCTTCACTGCCCATCAACACATTGAAACCGCTCAGGAATTTTATCGCGACATCAAGGCGCGCGCCCGCGGCCTTGGCCGCAACCCGGACCATATCCTTGTTATGCCTGGCGTCTCTCCCTTCGTCGGCAGGACGGAAGGCGAAGCGCGGGAAAAGTACGAGCGACTGACCTCCTTGATTGTCGAAGAGGACGGCATTGGCCTTTTGAACGGCCTGACCGGTGGCACGCTCGACCTGCAGGGCTACGACGTCGACGGACCGCTGCCGCCTGCGCCGCCGACGGAGGGGATGAAGAGCCGCCAGGCGCTTATCCGCCAGATCGCGGACGAGAACAACTTCACCATTCGCCAGCTCTATCAGTGGATCGCTTCCGCCCGTGGCCATTACACTATCGTCGGCTCGGTCGAGCAGATCGCCGACAGGCTGCAGCAATGGTTCGAAAATGAAGCCGCCGATGGCTTCAACATATTGCCGCCCTGGCTTCCGACGGCACTCGACGATTTTGTCGATCTGGTCATTCCGGAATTGCAGCGGCGCGGCCTGTTCCGCACGGCCTATGAGGGCAGGACGCTGCGAGAAAATCTTGGCCTGCCTTTCCCCGTCAATCGCTGGTCAGCCGCGCGCGCGGCAGTCCAGGCCGCCGAGTGAGGAGCGATCATGTCCTTTGAAAGCGTCACCTCATCGCTGACAACGAATTTCCGGCTCACGAGCCCGGAACGGTCGGGTCTCGCCATAGCGTCACGTCTGCGCGTGCTGGTCGCTCCGTTTCTGGCGCGCTACGGCCTGGTTGCAGGTTTTCTCATCCTATGGCAGGTGTCGAGCAGCCAAGGCTGGGTCAATCCGGCGGTCTTTCCGCCGCTCGACGTGATCGTGGCCGCCTTGTGGGACGGACTTGCCAGCGGCGCGCTTCTGGACGATATCGCCATAAGTCTGCAGCGCTCCGGCATTGCATTCGCATCGGCCGCTGCAATTGGCATCCCCCTCGGCCTCTTCATGGGGCAGGTCAAGGCCATCGAGCAGGCACTCGATCCGCTCCTGCAGTTCTTCCGCCAGACCTCTGCACTGGCCCTCTATCCGGTCTTCATACTGCTGCTCGGACTTGGGGAGACCTCCAAGGTCTTCGTGATCTTCTGGGCCACGCTATTCCCGACCCTGTTGTCGACAGTCGGGGGTGTCAAGGAGGTTGATACCAAGCTCATCGAAATGGCGCGCACCTATGGCGCTGGGCGGCTGACGACATTCCGTCGTGTGGTTCTGCCGGCGTCCGGGCCGGCTATCTTCATCGGTTTGCGTCTTTCAGCCACGACCGCTCTGCTGCTTCTGATCGCGGCCGAGATGATCGGCGCCAACAAGGGCATCGGCTTCCAGGTCATGAACGCTCAATACAACTTCCAGATCCCCCTGATGTTTGCTGCGATCCTGCTGCTCGCGCTGCTTGGCCTTGCCGCCAACGCCCTGCTCGTTCTCCTCCAGCGCAAGCTTTGCCGCTGGTCACAACCCGGCGCCTAACCGCTCTTTCCGCTTCTCTTCTCTGAAAGGATACCGATATGACCTTCCATTCTCGCAAGCTGCTGCTGTCGGCAGCTTTCTTTCTCAGCCTCACGGGCGCTGCTGCGGCGGCGGACGCCGTCAAGCTCCGCTACCTGGCGAGCCAGGGCGGCCTGTCCGCCCACGAACTCGCCGCTGAACTCGGCTATTTCGACGGCACCGGCATCACCTTCGAAAATGTTGGCTACGCCACGGGCGGTCCCGCATCGCTGATCGCGCTGGCATCGGACGACGTCGAAATCGGCAGTGCTGCGACCTCCGCCGTTCTGAACGCGATCATCAGTGGCAACGACTTCGTCGCGGCCTATCCGTCGAACGGCATCAATGCCGAGGTGCAGTCCATCTTCTACGTACTGGAAAATAGCCCAATCAGAGAAATCAAGGACATCGCCGGGAAGAGCATCGCCGTCAACACTCTTGGCGCGCATCTCGACTACACCATTCGGGAAGCCCTGCACTCGGTTGGACTACCGTCGGATGCCGCCAACCAGGTTGTCGTACCAGGCCCGCAGCTGGAGCAGGTTCTCCGCTCCGGCCAAGTCGACATTGCAGCCTTTGGCTACTGGCAGACGACCTTTGAGGGCGCTGCGCGGAAAAACGGCGGCATCCGCGCGGTCTTTGGGGACACCGACGTGCTCGGCGAAATCGCCGGCGGCTTCGTGGTACTGCGCCGCGACTTCGTGAAGGCCCATCCGGAAGCCGCCAAGACCTTCGTCGAGCAGTCGGCGCGCGCCCTCGACTATGCCCGCGATCATCCGGAGGAAACCAAGCAGATATTCGCCAAGGCGCTGAAGGAGCGCGGCGAAAACTCCGATATTGCGCAGTACTTCCGCGGCTATGGCGTTCGTGCCGGCGGTCTCCCGGTTGAGCGCGACGTCCAGTTCTGGATCGACGTGCTGGTCCGCGAGGGCAAGCTGAAGGAAGGGCAGTTGTCGGCCAAGGACATCCTGTTCTCTAGCGACCGCGCTTCGGCGAGCAACTGAGGAAACGCCATGAGCTTCGCACAGGAAACCCACCGCGGACAGGTGACGATCCGTCACCTCTCTAAGTCCTTCACTCTGAACGGCAGGCCCTTGGCTGTTTTGAGAGACATCAATCTGCAAATTCGCTCCGGTGAAAGCCTGGCCATCGTCGGCGCCAGCGGTTCGGGCAAGACGACCCTGTTGCGGGTTCTGGCAGGGCTTGACGCGGCCGACGCCGGTGAGGTCCTGATCGACGGGAAGGCGGTCAAAGGTGTCGGCGCCGAGCGCGCCGTCATCTTCCAGGAGCCCCGGCTCCTCCCTTGGTTGACGGTGATCGGCAACGTCGCCTTCGGCCTGGAGACACGTGGCGTGCCACGCCATGAGGCGAAGGCCCGGGCACGTCGTTACGTCCAGCTTGTCGGCCTGCAACAGTTCGAAAACGCCTATCCGCGCCAGCTCTCGGGCGGTATGGCGCAGCGCGTTGGCATTGCCCGCGCTCTCGTCGTCCAACCGGAGATCCTGCTGCTCGACGAACCGCTTGGGGCGCTCGACGCGATGACCAAGATCAGCATGCAGCAGGAGCTTGCGCGGATCTGGCGCGATGAGGATGTGACAACGATTCTCGTCACCCATGATCTTGAGGAGGCAATCTATCTGGCCGACCGCATCCTGATCCTACCGCGCGAAAAGGGGGCTGAGCCGCGGCTGATCGAGATCGATCTGCCGCGTCCGCGCGATCGCAGCGCGCGCGCGTTCGTCCGCCACCGCGAGGAGCTGCTAAGCCTTTTCGGACTGCACTGAAGTCGCCAGTTGAGAACGCTGTCGACAGCTGGGCCATGGAGGTGCGTTTCGGCAGCGATCCTAATTCGGTCCGGCGCGGGAGAGAACGCAACAAGGTTCCCAAGTTCACCTGATGTCCCTTCGCCTGCCTTGGGGACCGACTCTACCCCGTGATGATTGGCCGATCGGACGTCAACGATCAAAGCGATCTGCGTGCGCGCCCCTTCGGACTTCAAGAGGTTAACAAAACATGAAAATACTGACCTTCAAGGGATAATTGCTGCCCGCGGGAGACTTTGCGACACGCCCTTATTTTTGCGTGACTGTCTTGAGGAGGCCGAGACGGCTGCCGTCGTAATTCTGGCGCAGGGGTCCCCACCACCATTCGTTTTCCAGATACCATTTTACGGTTTTTTCGATGCCCGTATCGAAATTCTCTTGAGCTTTCCATCCCAGTTCGTTTTCGAGCTTGGTGGCATCGATGGCGTAACGCGCATCGTGGCCGGGACGATCCTGGACATAGGTGATCAGGCTTTCGTGCGGCTTGCCGGCTGGGTGAAGCTCATCCATCAGCGTGCAGATCCGCTTGACCACGTCGATATTGCGACGTTCGTTGCGACCGCCGACATTGTAGGTCTCTCCGATTCGGCCGCGCTCCGCGATAATGTCCAACGCCCGTGCATGGTCTTCGACGAACAGCCAGTCGCGGATATTGACGCCATTTCCGTATACCGGCAGCGGTTTTCCTTCGAGCGCACTGATGATCATCAGCGGAATGAGCTTTTCCGGAAAGTGGAACGGGCCGTAATTGTTCGAGCAGTTGGATACGACAATCGGCATGCCGTAGGTGCGGGTCCACGCCTTTGCCAGATGGTCGGACGCCGCCTTGGACGCAGAATAGGGTGAACTCGGATCGTACGGGGTGGTTTCCTCGAACAGGCCATCCTCGCTCAGGGAGCCGTAAACCTCATCCGTCGAGACATGCAGGAAGCGAAACGCTTCCTTGCCGGCGGGCTCCAGCGACTGCCAGTAGGCACGGGCACATTCCAGCATCGTGAAGGTACCGAGCACGTTCGTCTCTACAAAATCACGGGCACCGGTAATAGAGCGGTCAACATGGCTTTCCGCTGCAAGATGCATGATACGATCCGGCCTGAAGCTGGAAATCGCTGCGGAGATAGCCTGCCCATCGCAAATATCTGCCTGCAGGAACCGATAAAACGGATTTGTCTCAACGTTCTTTACGGACGTCAGCGTTCCTGCGTAGGTCAGTTTATCGACATTGAGAACCTCGTATCCCTTTTCAAGAACGAGGTGACGGACAACCGCCGATCCAATAAAGCCGGCACCGCCGGTCACCAATACGCGCATGGGCAATTCTCTCTCTTTGTGGTCCGTCGGCGCGGACATCTATTCGGCATAAAAAAGATCGCAACATTGGTCAAGCGTTGGTCGGGCCGTACCGGACCAGGAACGTCGCCGATTGACACGCAGTTCTAGCCACCATAATCCCTTCCTGCATCGGGAAAAACAGCCAGCTCGAGAGGCAATACCAGAGTGGAGCTTCCTCCAATTCCGGAAAAACAATGGTTTCCTCCTGCCCAGATGCCGCTCGGCGCGACATTCGTCGTCCGCCAGGCATTTCCGTGGTTGCACCATTATTTCGACCTGCCCGAGATGGGTACGACGCTCTCGCCCGGGAGCAAGGGCATAGTATCCTGGGGCGGCCGCCTGCCTGCCAAGACGGCGATAGGGATTGCCCGCCTGCGCGGCCTGCCGCACTGGAATCTGGAAGACGGCTTCCTGCGCTCCGTTGGATTGGGCAAGAGCGGATCCATCCCCTTGTCGATCATCGCAGATGATCTCGGCTTGCCGGTCGATGCCGGCCTTTCCTCCCGTCTCGAGCTCCTGATCGGCGATCCCGTCCTTCAGCGCAATGCGGCTTGCGGGAAGACAATCCGCGAACTTTTGGTCGAGCATAAACTCTCGAAATACAACCACTTGCCGCACAAGCCCCCGAGAATTGAAAGCAGCACGCGGCGACGCCTGCTGCTTGTCGATCAGGTGGTTGGCGACGTCTCAGTGGGACGAGCGCTCGGAAGCGCTGCGTCTTTCGAACAGATGTTGCGCGACGCCGTGGCAAGCGGTGGTCAATGCCTGGTGCGCACCCACCCCGACGTCATGGCCGGGTACCGCAAGGGCTACCTGACGGAACTCGCCACCAGAACTGCGGGCGTCGTCTTCGTCGATGATCAGGTTTCGGTGGCCTCCATCCTGGATGTAGTGGACGAGGTCTGGACGGTATCGAGCCAATTCGGGTTGGACGCATTATTGCGCGGCCTGCCGGTACGCTGTTATGCTTTCCCGTTCTACGCCGGATGGGGCTTCACGCAGGACAATGCGAGCGAAGGTGCAAAGGCGGCGATTGCCCAAAGGCGCAAGGCTCGCCCGACCATCGACGAACTCGTCGAAGTGGTCTTCTCGCTCTATCCCTCCTACAGAGATCCGGCGACATGGCAGCCGATCCATGTCTTGCAGGCTATCGATCTGCTAGTGGAGGAGATGACAGCTCGGTGATCGATAGGGTAGACGAGAGTTCATTTAGAAACATAGGGCATCTTCTGCGAAGCAACGTTCAACCTCAAACCCGGGAAGACTATCGTCGGCCGGTGGTTGCCCTTCGGTAGGGCGTGCGCACGCGTGACGATCTATGCCTCACAAAAAAACCATTTCCGCTCATCAGCCCCAACGGCGAGATTTGCAACGGTCCTGTCTTACATAGCTGTGCAAGCAGATATTTCCATATTTTCTATCGGCGTGAAGGGTTTGGGTCGTCTCCCTCAGTCCAGGCAAGGGCCAATCGAAGCTTGACCGTTGCTCGCACGCATGATTTTCGGCAAAAAAGGGAGTAGCATGATGTCCACTTTTAACGAAGTGCAAGCGCATAAGCGCGTGGTGTATACGTGTTTATTCGGAAAATATGAAGTTTTAAATGAGGTCACGCTAACGGGTGCAGACCGAGACATCCGCTATATCTGCTTCACCGACAATCCCGATCTTCGTTCAGATAGTTGGGAAATTATTCTGCTCTCTCAGAAAGGAATAGGCACCGCCCGCGAAAGCCGCAGTCCAAAACTGCGCCCACACCTCTATTTATCTGACTTTGATGAATCGCTCTATATCGACAATACAGTCCAACTTATGATCCCTGCGTCCGAAATATTCGACCGCTATCTCGGCGACCCCGAAGTGCCTTTGTCCTGCCTGCGTCATCCTTGGCGCGATTGCCTCTACGATGAGGCAGAAGAGGTTATCAGGGCCTCTATCGACGACGAAGCAAGAGTACGTGAACAAGTAGATGCCTATCGTGTGGCAGGGCATCCAGTTCATTCAGGTCTTTATGCCGGTACGTTTCTTTTACGCCGCCATATGGACCCCAATGTCATAGCACTTGGAGATCTCTGGTTTGAACATGTTCTACGTTACTCAGCGCGCGACCAGATCTCGCTACCTTTCTGTCTCTTAAAGACAAATTTACCGGTATTGTCGATAGATGAAGTCCTGGACGATAATCCACTATTCAAATGGCCATCCGCGGACAGACGAATTCCCTATGGCTTCGATGACAATGTATATCTTTGGCTCAATCGCGACGTGCGTGAGGCTGGCGTCGCCGCGCGACAGCATATGTTTGATTACGGCTACAAAGAAAACCGCACCTACCGTTATCATCCTCCGCTAGCACTGGAATTCTTAGCTAATAAATACAAATCTGACAAAGGAAGACTGTACTATAATCGTCACTTCTACACCAGGATATACGAATACTATTTGACGAAGCTACGAGAAGAGGAATTCACTCTTGTCGAAATCGGTCTGCTAGGTCACGATATGCAACGGCAGGGCCAATCCGGCACTTACGACAACGCACCCTCCTTATTTATGTGGCACGAGTACTTTTCGCGCGCCCAAATCCATGGAATAGATATAGCGGATTTTTCAGCTGTAAAACGCGACCGTGTCACTTTCTCGCAGGCTGACCAATCTAACCCTGTTCAGCTTGTTACAGCATTGGCAAACTGCCATCACCCTATCCGCGTTATTATTGACGATGCCAGCCACGCATCGCAGCATCAGCAAATCACTCTCGGCTGCTTGTTCCCCAAACTCGCAAGTGGGGGAATATATTTTATCGAAGACTTACATTATCAACCCCCACAGTGGGAAGACCCGTCCGCACCCAAGACTCGTGATCTACTCCGCGCACTGCAAAGGGGCGAATTGCCTACGACTCCATTTATCACTCCCGAGGTACTACGCGATATCAGTGAGAGCATTGTAGAAATTCAGATGTTCGATTCTATGGATTATGCTTTGGGTGCGAATTGTGCGGATGCTTTGGCCGTGATCATCAAAAAATGAAACTTAAGCAGAGGTGAAGTCGAGGCCTGTCTGCGCCTGAGAGGTCATTCCTGCAACAAGGTCGCGCGTTGCCTGTGCTGCGGCCTGCCTCCGCTTAGGGTTATCTATCAGTGCCAAAAGTGTATCACTCCATACTGTTGGGTCTTGAGGGAGACGGATTTCACCGCTTTTGTCTGGAAAACCATACGCTTCAGATACGGAAAAAAAACCCGCTGCGCCCGCCCGTGCTACGTCGATCCGCTTAGTCGAAGAACGGCAGTCATTAACCCGGGAGGGGCTGAGTGGCACCAGCATGATGTCAATCCGCCGCGTCAAGGCTTCGGCAAGATAGTCAGACCAGGACACCTGCTGGCGGAGTGTTACACGCTCCATACCCCGCCAAAGATGCGCGGAGGCCTTGCCAGCGAAGACCTCGAAGCGCACGTGCCGCCGGGCAGCCAGTACTTTCTTGACAATCGGTTGGATAAAGCGGTGTTCGTCCACGTGAACGGCTGTTGCGTGATATGCGATCAGCAATCCATCCTCGTCGGTGGATGTGTTCTGGTGCGGAACGTCCCATACATTTGCGGAGGGAGCAGGCGGCAGAACGCGCGCATGCGCGCTCTTCAGGCGATCGGCGAGCCTCGGCGTCGAGGCCCATACAATATCGAGATGCCGGTTGAGCCGCCGCAACGGCATCAGTCCCAGGGAGAAAAGGGATATTCGGTAGCCAATGGGTGCCTCACGGCCGGTTACGATTGCAGGGATATCATCATCCAGAAACAATCCTACCCCGGCAAGTTTTGAGCTCTTTTGCTCGATCCATTGCAATACAGTGGCGGAAGCATACCGGCAGAGAATGATGAAGGCTCCATCTGCATCAAGACTGCTGAAATCATTGCTGCAGATATCCACCATTTGGTGTGGAGGCATGCCAGGCGCTGTAAGGCGAGCGGCAAAATAATAGTCGGATGTTGGATTCGGATGACGCCCAAAGAGGATGATGTGACGAATTGGTTTACGGGGGGCACCTGTCGCGCCAGCGCGAAGCCGCGGCTTCGGCAAGGCCAGCGTAAGCATCCGTCTAAACCGGTCGTCATGCATTGTTGCAGGCCCTTGCTTCGTTCGTTACCGGCGGGTTCGTATCAGCCGTACACTCGTCTTGATCCTTGCAATAGGATGCACCCGCGCATGAGTCAAAGCGCGCTTGTCACATTAACTTTGGCTGTAAAGCGCTCTTTTCGTATCATCAGCGTCGTAACCGGTGACGGTGAGACAATCACCGCACTTACCGATGATGGCATCGATGAGCTTAGCCAAATACTCTCAGATGCGCGCCGTTCGCCCGAAGCCTGGATCGACTTTCTCCACTGCTTCGTCGATGACGAAGAACTCATCGCGCGCGTCAAGGCGAAATCTCCGCAGTAACAACCAGTCGACCCGCAGCAGTCTCAGCGCCCTGAACCTTCTGAGCCGTCCGCGCAAGACCGTGCCGGCCATAGCAACGCATCCAGAAAAAGCCGGTTGTTGGTTCGCGGACCGAGTTTGCCCTTGGTCCCGCCGGGCACAAACGCCTTGCTCCCACTGATCATCCCGAAGAGCATCGCAATCCATCACTGACCTCCAAAAGCCAGTGTTGAATCTGATTTGAAACCATTTGGGAACCTCAAACCTTAAATCGTCACCGGCCTAGCTCAATCCGCACCTATAATTCCGTACTGTCCCAAATGCTGGCAACCACTAGCGCGCCGATTGACCAAAGGACAAGACATGCAAGGAAGACCAAAATCGTATCGATAAACACACGAGGGAAAAGGGAGTGTTCGGGCTTGAACGGAGGCACGACGACAACGAGATATAGTTGCTGTTTCTCCACATTGCGCCTCGCTTCTTCATAGCTGGCGCGGGCCAGTGTATAGATCTGCTCCGCAAACTCCTGCCGCAGCTTCAACAGCTCGAAATCCTTGAGTTGCATGGATGCGGACGAGGTATTCCGACCCGTCAACATGTTTTCCAGATCCCGGATCTGGTTGTTCATGACATCGAGACGAGACTGAATATAGCGGTCACCCGGACGGCCTTTGACGCCTGTCGCGTCCGACACGGCCAACTGACTTTCCAACTGTATCTTCTGGAGGGTTAGCGCGGAAATCAGCGTCGTTATCTGTTTGGCCCGTTCCACGGGATCGATGGAACGCGTGGTCTGCTGCAAGGTCAGCAACTGCAACCGGGCATTTGCCAGTTCGGTCATGCTGCGGGCGACTTCCTCTTGCGCCCGTCGCAGGGCATCCCCCCTGCTGCGCCGGGAAATATCGTTGATCAATGCCTCACTCGAGGCGATCAGTTTCTGCGCAAGGGAAAACGCATCCTCGGGGGTATAGCCTTTCACTTTAAGTGTCAGGATATTGGACACGGTATCCACCGAAGCGGTGACTTTGCTGCGCCAATAATCCACGATTTCCTCGACGTAGTCGTCGGAATCCAACCGCGAGAGGCGGTCGATCGTAGGCTTTTCGTAATATTCGGCCAGGGTCGCGCGACCGCCAACATCCTCTATGGCAGCACGGCTTTTAAGATAGTCGAGGATGATCCGCGAATCCTGGGTGGACGAACCACTTTGTCCCAATCCGAGCTTGCCGATGATCGAGCTGGCGCCCCCCGACAAGCCTGACGACTTGGCGGTGTTATCCAGAGCCGCGCGGACCGTCAGCTTTGTTTCGGCAACATAGACGTCCGAGGCGATGAGGGAATAATAGAGAAAGGCGATCAACGGAGGGAAGGCAACAAAGAGCAGAAAGCTGCGAACGAGCAATCGGCCGGCGCCGCCGCCGCTGACCGTCTCCTCCCTGTCATTAGCACCGCGACCCAGAACATATTCGCCAGTCGATTTTTTGAAGCGAAAACCGGACAGACGCCGTGCGACCGTTGTCAGAGCCGATTTTCCACCGTTGTCATTTTTTTCCCGTTCCTGAGGCCGGGAGTCGCTCCGGACGGCGGCCATGCCGTCTGTCTCATGGTCGGTCGAGGTCGCTGCAAGTCCATGACGGCGGGTTTCCTGCTGCGTTTCCATTTACCTATTTTCCGCTGAAAGCCGGGAGGCGCCAACCTTGTCCCGCTCGAAGGCAATTTTGAGACCCGCCTCAACGGCTTCACATGCAAACGAGTAGAGTGCGATATCCTCGTCCAACAAATCCGCAACGAGGCCAACTTCGGCCAGAATGGCCGCCAGTTCCGAGGTGCCGGGCAGAGCGTCGAGCTGGCTGCCTTGCACAATGGTCGATTCCAGCGACTCATCCAGCATCGACGAAAACTCGTCAAAAAGCGGCCGCACGCCGACGACATCGAATTGCGCCAGATTGTCCAGCGCGACGCTCACATTGCGTCGCTGCAAGTCGGATTCCGGCGTGCCGCCGAGAACGGATGTCATCGGAGAACGAAACAGGCGCCGGCACTCCGGCGACATTTTCCGAAAGCCGGTGAGCACGGACTTGCGGTCTGAAAAGTCCATCTCCGAGATCAATTCCAGCACGTCCTGATATTTTTCAAGCGAGTGGTTCAAGGACTTGCGCGCCGGTTGTCTGGCCAGATGCGCGATGAAAAGCAATCGTTCCGCCAGATCCTCGAATGGATCCCGGAGCAACGCCGTCGTCACATACTCCTTTTCACGCGCAAGACTGCCGTGTCTGATCCAGTTGGGCTGTCCGGTAATGAAAATCGAGGATGCAGCCTTGTTCGCGATCAGCGCGCCGATCGTTTCGATAGGCAGGCGATCGACCACGGGGTAGGACAGTGCAAAAAACGCCATGATGCGGCGGATGATGCGGATCTGCGGGAACAGGGAGACATCGATCAGAAGAAGCTTTTTCTCCAGATGCCGGTTGGGATCCGGCCTTCGATAAATGGGAATGCCTGCGCTTGCATCGAAGATGGTAACGTCCACAATCTCCGAAAGATCTCCGACGTGCTGTTCATCGATGTGGAAGCCGGCAAGTCCGGTTGAATGCAGACCCAGGTCGCGAAGGTCGGTTCTCAGAACGTTCGCGGAAATCGATATGTCCGGCCGTCCCGGCACGCGCACAATAAAATCGGGAACGTCGCTCGGATTATCCGGAACGACCCAACCCGATATTGATGAACCACTGTCCTGATCGACGAAAAAATGCATGCTGAGCTCTTACGACGCCGTGTTGTCGCGCACAAGGATGGCGATACCGGCCACAAGCGCCCACGCCAGAAAAGACAGGAATATCACGGCGGTCCACATGAGCCCGCGCTGCGGATAAAGCGATTGCTCCGGCAACGTCGGCTGCACATAGACCATCAGGTAGGAGCGTTGCCGCTCGATCGTCAGTCGGGCGCTTTCATAGGCAGCCACCGCAAGCTTGTATTCGTTCTGCGCGATGGTCAAGCCCATCTGCCTGTCAGTCAGCACGCTTGCCTGGGCGGCAAGGGTGCTGCCGTCCTTGTCTCCGGCCGGACGGCCGGCCATGCGGTTTTCGTAGGTGGCAATCTGCCCTCGCAAGGCATCGGCACGCGCTTTCAGCGAAGTAAGTTGCGGCGTCGCCACATCATTGTTCCGGTTCGTCTCGATCTGCGTCTCTATCTTTGACAGCTCGATGTTGAGTTGGGTCAACAATTCGGAATAGCTGTTCGCCGCAAGCTCGACATCGAGAACCCCCGCAGCGATGCGCGCGTCCCGCATGGCGGTCACCGCATCCTCAAGTCGCTTCTTGGAAAGATCCAGCTCACGGGCGGCTTCCTGCAAAGAATTCTCGTCGTTGCGACGTGTCAGGCGATTGACCATCGTTTCCGAGATCCGGACGATTTCCTTTGCCAGCGCCAGGCTGTCCTGCGGAGAAAACGTCCGCACTTGCAAGGTGACAAGGCCGCTGCTCTGTTCAGCACTCAATTTTATCTGACCATTCCAGTAATTAACAAACTTCTCCATCGACATATTCTTGGGTGCCTCTGCGAGAACATCCCATGTGCCCGGCCTGAACATACGTCGAAGATCAAAAGTCTTCTCCAGTTCCTCGATAATGCTTCGACTTTTCACATACTGGGCAATGATTGCACCGTCGCTCGACTGACTCCCGCCGAGGATAGACGAAAGACCCGCAAGGGCCTCCAATCCGTTCTGCTGCCCGGAACTCACAGAAAAGCGCGCCTCCGATACGTACTGGTCAGTAGCCAAAACAAAGAAATACACCGCGCCGACTACAACCGGCAGCACAAAGAGACAAATGAAACTTCCAATAAAAAATCTTCTGTAAAACAGATCGGTACGTCGCGCACGAAATCCACCGCCACCGCTGGCAACAGGACGCGGAGTTCGAGCTGTCCGCGCGACGCGGCGCAACTCGATGGAAATTGCTCTTGACCGGGAAATAGACTTCATTTCCCTGAGTGCGCCGCCCGCCGACGTTGCTACGCTGTCCATAATTTCAGCAGCCTACTCGTTCAACTTATTATAAAGCTCGATGGCATCGTCGACATTCGAGTACTCATACATGATACCATGCGCAAGAACGACAACCCTGCTACAATAACTCCGAATGGTATCCATCGAATGAGATATCATTATGATATCCGAACGGGCTCGGCGGTTCGCAAACTCCTCGTTGCACCGCGCTTGGAAGCGCGCATCACCAACGGCTGTCACTTCGTCAATTAGATAGCATTCGAAGTCAATCGCCATGGAAAGACCAAACGCCAGCCTTTGCGCCATACCGGAGGAGTAGTTCTTGTATGGCTCGTCCATATACGCGCCGATCTCGGCGAAGTCTTCCACAAAAGCAACCGTTTTCCTCGGATCTTGGCCGTAAATCCGGGCGACGAACCGTACATTCTCCCTACCGGTCATCAACGGATGCAGCCCGCCTGCGAAACCAAGAGGCCACGATACGCGCCCTGAGCGCTTTATGCGGCCTGCATTCGGCAGTTCTGTGCCGGCGAGCATTCGCATCGTTGTCGACTTGCCGGCGCCATTGATGCCAAGAATTCCATAGGAGGTACCGGCCCGAAAATTCATTGAAACGTGATCAAGAATGATCTTCGTTCCGCTCTTGGTCCGAAAATACTTGAAAACCTCCGAAAGTCTTATCATGACGACAGAAGCTTTCCGCGCAGAAAGCGTTCACCCAGTAGGCCTAGAAAAAAAACTACTGCGGAAACTTTGACAAGATATGTCTTCGACAAAAATTCTGAATAATGGTCTTCATAATAGGCTGAGCGCAACCACTCTACACTCTGGAAAAGTGGATTATATGATATAATTGTCTGGATCTCGTAAGGCATCAGAGTAACATTCAATATTACACCTGACGTAAAATACATTATAATAACAGACAGCACAAATATGATATGCCACATCTTAAATATCGATGATGCAATATTATTAAAAAACCCAAAGGATATAGCGAGAAAAACGGTCACCAAAATGCCGGAAACAAGCGCATATTTATTTGCTGGAACGAGGTCTATACGGAGCAGAAAAGCCGAGAAAAAGAGCAAAACAACAACCACAGAAGCCGTAAACAGCTCGATCAGTGCTCGAGACACCATTATGTCTATTGCCCGGACGACCGGAAAAAAGAGCAGTGCACGATTTACCTCGATCGCCTGCCCCATCATTCTGGCAGGATAAAGACACAGGATGTATGGCAAAATTCCGGTAACGGCAAATACGACGGGGTCGCCCCCCATGTTAACAAAGCGGCGCCCATAAGCCATTGTTGACGCCATGATGACCAAATGGCTGAAAGGCCACATGATCGCCATGATATATCCAAGATGCGAGCGCCCGAAGCGAGTTCTCATATCTCGAAGCATAAGGGCGCCAATAATATTTAGTTTATTTTGCAGCATGGCGCCCTTTCGATTGACGTATTTATCACTTCTTGTCTTGATTAACGTCGAAATTAACATCGAAAGAAATTAGGCTAGACTTGAGCTTGAAAAAGTCTTTTCCCTGTCCTTTCGCGTATACGGTGAAAAACCGCTCAAAAGCATGCGCGAGAGATCCATCCACTTGGCCCATATCGATTCCAAAATCATCAGTTGTGAGATTAGATTCGAAAATTGGCTTCAACGTGTCGAAGTCGAACCAGAACATTGTTCCGGCGATAAACTCTCCGGTTCTATAACCGCCTGAGATGTCAAAACGCTTTGTGAGCAAGTTCAGCGGAGCAATGTTGCCATCAACGTATTTTTCAACACTCAGCGGCAGATAGGAGTCCTCTGGCGCTGCCATACCCATTCTCTCTTTGTGGAAGAAGCCCTTCTTTAGCTGATTTATGGCCTGTTTTGACAGAAGGCCGTCCAGCAGGTTCTTTCTCCAAATCGCCCCGTCGATCCTGTGGGTAGATTTTTTCGAGTGAATTTTACACGCGTATTTGTAGCCGTCATCTTTTATGAGTTGCCCGACCTTGAGGAAGGGATACACATCTCGCCCACAATTTTCCGCGATAAAGGCCTTTCTCGGATTCAATTTGTCCAACGCGGTACGCACCTCATCGGCGGACCAAAGCTCCGGAAAGCTTACGACAAGATCCAACCCTTTAGATTGTCGGACATCACTCAGAAAGCCAGCAAACTCATCTACAAGATCATAGTAGAAAAGGTGCAACATAACGACCTTTTCCTGCGGCGGTTGTGCCAGTGCATTATGCTCATTACAAATGTTCTGTATTTCGGTGCTGTCGATGCCGAATTCGCGAACGACGCTACGCAGCGCCGTCAGATAGCCATAACCGTGACGACGATCTGGCTCCAGATACGCTCCTTCCGCCCATTCATTCCAAGCATTCACAAACACGAAACGGGAGTCCGCGTTTTGGCCGCGTCCCGCACGTTGAAACGCCGCCTTGAGCCAGCGCCGAAACAGAGTAGGCGAGGTCCCTACGAACACGTCGCCCCGGCCAGGTTTTCTTGGTTCGGTATCCCAGCCAACCAGTGCTGCGGGATGAACCAGATTACCTTCAGAGACTGGAGCAAGATACTTATTCTCGATATTTTCGACAGCCCCCTGATATGAGAAGGCTGTTGTTGTCGCATTTTTGTCCAGCCTTGGTCCGCCGCCAACCTGCGGCGCGTGGACCCCGTGCGGTGGGAAATCGTAAGTTCCATCAACGCCACTCACGCTCGACGCCACGTTACCAAATGCCGACACACCAAGAATGTGCAAACCAGTCAAGCCGGATTCAAATGCGCGCTTTCTCCACATATCACTCATACGAGCAAAATCCGGGATCAAATCAGGGCGGTAGATGAGAAGAAGAGGCTTGCCGTCTACTCTGATGTAGCGCTCATCAGAAATGTATGGCAACCAATCCTGAAAAACAGCTTCACAATCTTCTTCCGAGTGATTTTGAGCTATCAGGATATCTGATTCAAGGCCATCCCACCGGCGGGTCCAGTTTTCATTCGCCCAGCATATACAGAAATTGATGTCGAGAGACTTGTTTTCCGCGAACATGTTCAAAGGACGTTCAAGCAGTCTCTTGCCATCAAACCAGTAATAATAAAAACAAAAAGCGTAAAGGCCATAGATCTTCGCCAGTTCCACCTGCCGCTGCATGGTCTCCAGGCAACGGAGATCATAGGAACCCAGTTCACCCGGCAGCCTTGGCTGGTAATGCCCGACAAAGCGAGGAATCGCCTTGGAAACATTGACCCATTCCGTAAACCCTTTGCCCCACCAGAGATCGTTCTCGGGAATTGGGTGCATCTGAGGCAAATAGAACGCTATGGTTTTAATGTCAAAGTGGACATCCCCGATAGGGTCTACAGCCATCCCGGCATACTCATGGTAAAATCTACCATCATCTGCCGTGTAGCTTCGCAAATTGTATTCATCTTCATAAATGCTTTGTATTGATAAATCGCTTTTTAACTGCGTCAAAGCGCTGACTTTTTCAGCTTTGGAGTTAAAGCCTTTAAAGGGCTCCCTGCCTTCATTCCGGCCGTAAAGCTGATAATGCATCGCTGCGGATAGGCCGCTGCTCACAACATCCGGATAAGCGCGGATATACCATGCCTCGTCAAAATAAGGCGCGCGGTTCTCTTTCTGGCCAAATCGGTGATAGTGTTCAAAAGGCAGAAATCTGCTGCCAACGACGTCCGGGTAGCTCTCCTTGTACCAATTATCCTCAAAAAGGGGGTGGGGGCGACGGCCCTCTTTGATGCCAAAGCGCATAAAGTGCCCCCAAGGGTCTACTTTTTTTGCGCTTACATCCTCATACACGGACAGGTACCACTCGGCATCAAAAGCCGGGTTTGGTTTTCCGTATTTAATCCGGGAAACCATCTTTGATAGAAGACTTACCTTGGTAGCGGCAACTTTACCTTTAAACAACTGCTCTCTCTCTTTGGATGCTGATTCGAGTGATACTTCCAAACGCTCTCGATTGGCGGCCTCAGCCTCAAGCTTATTTCTAAGTTCCGTTAATAGTACATCGCGCTCACCGAGCACTTCTTGCAACTGACTCTTTTCTTCGTCGATTTCAGTCAAACGTTTCCGCAACATATCTGATTCAGCACCAAGATCAGCCGCGCGTGCGGCCAAATCATTCTTTTCAATGTTACTTTCACCAATCACAGACTCGAGGTGTGCTCGATGTTGGTCAACTGAGGTCAAGTGTGCCCTCAAGGACTGAGCTTCCGCTTGGAATTCTGCCACCTGCGTTCTTAAGCTGCTTTTTTCCGCCTCGTTGGCCCTGATTTCCGTATGTGCGATAGCACAGACATCCCCTAAGTGCTTGAGCTGCCATTTTTGCGAACACATTACTCCCAACGTCGAAAAAGTCAGACGGAGTGTCGCTGACGCATCGTCGTCGTTCGCCATTCTGAAGAACGCCTGCAGGCTTTCATTCTGGTTTTCGCCAACCCCAAGTACGCCAAGGCCATGGCCGTGATTGAACTTGAAAGATGGATATTTTTCGGCAACCTCTTCGAAAAACTTGAAGACACCGAAGTTGTCGCGACGCACATTGGTATCGTGGAAAAGCACGATCGCCCGGTCTGACAGGAGCGGCAGCCATGTTTCGAAATCGTGTTTCACGGCGTCGTAAGTATGAAGCCCGTCGATATGAAGAAGGTCGATGCCGCCGTCTTCAAAGTATGAACACGCATCATCGAACGTGGAACGGACCAGGGTCGAGAAAGACATATACTTGCGGCTATTCGTGTCTGACACACTTTGGAAGATGTCCTCACCATAATGGCCTGCGTGCTCATCGCCCTGCCACGTATCGATAGCATAGGCGGCAGTAGACAGATTTAGCCTTTCTATCGCCTGGCAGAACGCGAAATAGGAAGCGCCTGCGTGCGTTCCGAGTTCCACGAACTTGCGCGGGCGGTGCATCGCCGTCAGCCAGAAGGCGAAAGGAATATGCTCCGGCCAGGCCGACACAACCGTTATCTCAGGCATCCAGAACATGGCAGGGTGCCATAGTTCAGCTACGGTTTTTAATGTCGAAGCCACTTGGTCGAAACTCCAGGATCAGATCTTGTTTTAACGGTCTAAGACGCAGGGATTGCCTCGGCACACCACAGGTCGCTAGGCGATTTTATCGTCCGCCAGTTTTAGCAGATACTTGCCATAGGCGGTCTTGGAAAAAAGCTTTCCATATTCGATCAGCTTGTCGCGGGAAATCCAGCCGTTGAGATAGGCGATTTCCTCGATGCAGGCCACGCTGGTGCCCTGACGATGCTGAATGGTGCGAACAAACTCCGACGCCTCGAGCAGGCTGTCATGGGTGCCGGTATCCAGCCAGGCATAGCCGCGCGACATGCGCTCGACGAAGAGAGTGCCTTCTTCCATGTAGATCCGGTTGATATCGGTGATCTCGTATTCGCCGCGCGCCGACGGCTTCAAATCGCGGGCATAGTTGACCACCTTGTTATCGTAAAAATAAAGGCCGGTTACCGCCATGCTGGATTTTGGCTTTGCCGGCTTCTCTTCCAGCGAAAGTGCCTTGCCCGATGCATCGAGCTCGACAACGCCGTACCGCTCCGGATCGTCCACCTCATAGGCAAAAACCGTCGCACCGTTCTTTCGCTCTCGCGCATTGGCCAGAAGGGTGCTGATACCTGCTCCGAAAAAGATATTGTCACCCAGAACCAACGCGACATCGTCGCTGCCAATGAAATCGGCGCCGATGGTAAAGGCTTGCGCAAGGCCATCCGGGCTCGGCTGCTCGGCATAAGTCATGTTCAGGCCCCAGCGCGAACCGTCGTCGAAAAGACGCTTGTAGCTTTCGATGTACTCGGGAGAAGAGATGATCAGGATATCACGGATATGCGCCAGCATCAGAGCCGACAAAGGATAATAGATCATCGGCTTGTCGTATACCGGAATAAGCTGCTTGTTCACGGCCAGTGTCGCCGGATGAAGCCGTGTACCCGAGCCGCCGGCAAGAATGATGCCCTTCATGAAATGCTCTCCGCAGAAATGGTTCTTCTCTGGTCGAGTTCGGCCAGCGTTTCAGTGAGTGCCTCCGTCCATGACCGTGGCCGTATGGCATAATCTCTTACGAGTTTTCCGACATTCAGCACGGAATTGGCCGGACGCTTGGCCGGCGTGGGGTAATCCGCCGTCGTGATGCCCTCGACATCCGGCGCCGCATAACCGCCGGCCGCACGCTGACGGAAGATTTCGCGCGCGAACCCGCACCACGTCACCGGGCCTTCGTTCGAGAAATGATAGGTTCCCGCCGGCGCCTGGGGATCGGCAATCATCCGCAATGCGATCGTCGCCAGCGTAGCGGCGATATCGCGCGCCGCAGTCGGGCAACCGTGCTGGTCGTCCACGACGCGCAGAAACGGACGGTCCGCGGCAAGCCTCAGCATGGTTTTCACAAAGTTGTTGCCGTGGGCGGAAAAAACCCAGGACGTCCGCAGGATCAGGTGACGCTGATTCCCCGTGCGAACGGCCAGTTCACCAGCCGCCTTAGAGGCCCCATAGACGCCGACAGGATCAATCGGATCATCCTCGCTGTAAGCCCCTGCCTTCGTTCCATCGAAGACATAGTCGGTGGAAACGTGAAGCAGCGGAATGCCGGCCTTACGGGTCGCGGCCGCCATTGCTGCGACAGCAAGCGCATTGATCTTCCAGGCGGTTGTGAGATCGTTTTCCGCCTTGTCGACGGCGGTATAGGCTGCCGGATTGATAACGGCATCGAAGCCGCCATTGCCGATGAAAGCCTCGATCGCATCGGCATCCGCAAGATCGAGCTCGTTGCGCGTTGCAGCAACGATTTCAGTGCCTTCCGGCCAGGTATAAAGACAAAGTTCCCGGCCGACCTGACCGGTCGCACCTGTGACGAGTATCCGCATGATAGAGTGCGCCCTCTCAAATTTCCAAAAGAGTGAGCGGCGTGCCGTCATAGTCGAATGGACTGTCGAAGTCCGACAACTGCGGCTGCTTCTCATCCTTGGGGCTAAGGAGCGGCTTGACACCTGCGGGCAGCGGCCAGTCGATGTTAACCTCAGGATCGTTCCAGGCGATGCCACCATCATTGGCGGCCGCATAAAAATCCGTCACCTTGTAGGTTACTTCCGTCGAAGGCTCCAGCGTTACGAAACCGTGGGCAAAACCAACCGGAATATAAAGCTGCCGACCATTCTCAGCTGACAGCTCTGCGCCCACCCACTTGCCAAAGGTCGGGGAATTGCGCCTCACGTCCACTGCGACATCAAAAATCTTTCCGCGAATGCAACGAACCAGCTTGGCCTGAGCATGGGGAGGAGTCTGGAAATGCAAGCCTCTCAACGTTCCGACGGGAACGGAGAGAGAATGATTGTCCTGCACAAATTCATCCGTAATGCCAACTTCCGAGAATTTATTTTTGTTGTAGACTTCGCTAAACCATCCGCGATCATCACCGAAACGCTTCGGGTTGATCAGCAACACTTTCAATGACATAAGTCCACCTTGTTCAGAATTGTTAACGGCAAGGTTAGCACGAACGACTGAAATTGGTCCAGTCTCGATTGCCGTAGGTAACCAATTATGCCAGACATGCGCCCGCTTGGCATTGACATCCGCGTCCTTGCGCGCAGGTGGCTGCCCCTGGCTGGCGGGTAAAGAAGGTCGGAAACAGTTCTGCATGACCCTGGAAGCTTGCGACCCTTTTGTTGTGCTTGATGCCGACGCAGCCAGCCGTCTTTTGGATTGTCCGATCATCGTGGAAATAACGGACCCGGACAAGGTATTGGGGCGCGTCGCAAGAATTTGTCTTCACAGGCAGGACCGTGTTCCAGCCGTTCTCATTCGCCATATACTTCTCGACGACCAGGGACGTGGACGCTTTTACACCTGGGCACCGAACGGCTTCTGTCGACTTACAATTGCACCTGGCCGGGCAGCGGCGATATCGGGGAGAAGACCCAAAGTTAAAGTACAGCGGATATCCCGCGCCAGGCTGGCGATACTCGGTGCGCTCAGGGCTCCGCTCACGGCGTTTCGCGCCCTTAAGCTTCGTCTCGGCGGGAACGTCAAGGGGTTCGAATACCGTTTCGCCCGGCTTTACGAAGCTCTCAACGCGCCCTCCTATTCAGCCTGGATGAAAGCTCAGGCAGAAACACAGCTGACCATATCTCCCGGTTTTTTTACCCGCGACACGGCACCGCCGCCTGTATTTGTCTCCATCAGTGGCGGCAATACGGTTCAGATCGAGGCAACCCGCCGGTCGCTTGCGCAACAGTCCTATGCAGATGTCCGGGAAGTTCCGGCCGAAGAGCTGCCCGCAATCGGAGCGGAGTTCCAAGGTTCGGCTTACTGGATGCGACTTCCTGCCGGCATGCAGATGGGCGAGACTGCGATCGCCCAGATGATGCGGCCCCTGCTGGATGATCCGACGCTTGCCGCCGCCTATTGTGACGAAGACCAGATCGACGCCCATGGCCGGCGTTTCGCGCCTTTCTTCAAGCCCGCATGGAATCCGCCGCTTGCCGAGACCGGCTGGCTGGCGCCGGACGGAGCACTCATCCGATTGGACGCTCTGCAAGACATCCCCGACCTGCATGGAATCGAACCGGGCATGCTCCTGATTGCCGCATCCCGGCATGGACAAATCGTCCATGTACCGCGCGTGCTGATACAGCGCAGCACAGCCCGACGCCCGGCC
Source organism: Pararhizobium sp. LjRoot255 (assembly GCF_964252905.1). Lineage (NCBI taxonomy): Bacteria > Pseudomonadati > Pseudomonadota > Alphaproteobacteria > Hyphomicrobiales > Rhizobiaceae > Pararhizobium > Pararhizobium sp. LjRoot255. Next base: position 246,531 of record NZ_CAXUPQ020000002.1, on the reverse strand, counting down.
ACTCCATCAAAACCGAAAAATCCCCGCACGCAGACCAAAGTCAGCGTCATTATTCCGACGCGCGACCGGGCCGAACTGCTTTCCGCTTGCATTGAGGCGCTGTTCCGCACCACCCGCGCGGACGACCTCGACGTGATCGTCATCGACAACGAAAGCCGCGAGCCGGAAACAGAGGCGCTCTTCGCATCCTATGCAGAAGACCATCGTTTCCGCCGGCTGCCGCTGCCCGGTTCGTTCAACTTTTCCAAGGCTTCCAATCTGGGCGTGGAACATGCGCGCCACGAGTTGGTCCTCCTTCTCAACAACGATATCGATCCGATCGGACCCGGATGGCTCGATCAACTGGTGGCAGAACTGGATGACCCCCGCATTGGTGCCGCCGGAGCCCTGTTGCTGTTCCCGAGTGGTTACGCCCAGCATGCAGGAGTCACGCTCGGCGCCGGATCGGTAGCCCGGCACACGTTTCACTTCCGGCATCCTGATGCGGGCGAAGATTTCGGCCTGATGCAGCAAAGACAGGAGATGAGCGCGGTGACCGCAGCCTGCCTGCTGACGCGTCGAAGCCTTTGGTTGCAGGTGGGCGGCATGGACGAGGAAGGTCTTGTCGTTGCCTTCAACGATGTCGATTATTGTCTGAAACTGCGGGCGATCGGGAAGGGCATCATGTGGACACCGCATGCGCGGCTGTTCCACCACGAATCTGTGTCGCGCGGCGCCGACGATACGCCGGAGAAACTGGCGCGTTTTGCGGCTGAAGAAAAACACATGCATGAACGCTGGGGCAGCGCATTGCTGGCGGATCCGTTTTACAATCCCAATCTTTCACTGACTGCCGGCGACCACGTGCTTGATGCTGCGCCACGCGACCTTTCGCCAAGGCTCCGGGAACTGCAACTGCCTGTCCGGCACGAAGACGAAGACAAAACTGAGGCAAGCGAAAGGGCCGGCGAACGAATGCCCCGGCCCTTCTAAAGAGTCGGATTCGAAAAGACATCAATAAATATAGTACCTTACGAGCCGCCTGGTGAGCATTCGAACGTGAACGATCATGATCCAGTCCTCGGCTGAGGCGATTGATTTTTCGAAGTCCTTAGCCAGTCTCTCCTGCATCTGCCGAGCAAAGGTTCGCTCATTTGCAGTACCAAAGCACGGCCCACAGGATCACGCCCTCCGCGAAAATGCCGCCACTTGAAATCGTCCATTGAAAATGCTGCCGCAAAAAATCCACGCCAGATCGCGCAATTTTCAAGTTTTTGCAACAGGGCCTTTTGATGTCTTTTCGATACCGACTCTCAGACTGAGGTGCTGGATATCGGGGAAGTGTTGCCGATTAGCATTAGTGGGTTCCTTAAACTCTTTGACATAATTCTGATCCAGAAAGGAACGGGGATGCGCTCTTGATCGGCAGCCCTCGCTAAGCTAGTCATGCTGGCGAAATCCCGTGAGACACCTTGGCGATCAAGGCTGAAAGTTGAAGTGAATGCGACCTCTTATCCGATTTTTACTCCTGTCAGGTACAGCATCGTCGCTTTTGGTGTTGTCCTCCTGCACCGGCCTGCCGAGTTCTGGGCCAAGTGCTGGGACCATTCAATCGGGCTCTAAGGCCGCAGAAACCCCATACGTCCTGATACCGGTATCGCAGGCTGTTGCAGATTCGCTTGCGCGCGTGCAGGAGCGACCGTTATCGGCCGCATTCGGTGCGGCACGCCGGCAAAGCTCGTCGCGCATCGGCGTCGGCGATGCCGTGACCGTGTCGATATGGGAAGCCTCGGAAAATGGACTGTTCTCAGCTGGCTCCAGCCAGCAAGGGAGCGCTCAGATCCCCGTCCAGCTTGTTTCGGAAAATGGAACGATCTCGGTCCCGTATGCAGGGACCATTAAGGTTGCTGGCCAGAGCCCTGAAGCCGTCAAGGTGACGATTGAGAAGGCTTTGAGCAGGATGGCCGTCGAGCCTCAGGTGCTCGTCAATGTTGTCAAGAACAACTCGAACACTGTTACCGTGACGGGTGAGGTTGCGGCGAGCGGCCGTATTCCGCTGACGCCCGGTGGAGAGCGCCTGCTCGATATTATTGCGACCGCAGGCGGTCCGCGGATGGAGTTGCATCAGTTGGCCGTGCAGATCACACGTGGTGTGAAAACCGAAACCATCCCGATGGAGCAGCTCATTTCGGACCCGCGTGAAAACATCTACGTTCAGTCGAACGATGTCGTCACGCTTATCCGACAGCCGCGGAGTTTCACCGTTTTCGGAGCAGCGAACGCCAACGCCTCGGTTCAGTTCGACGAGTCACAGCTCTATCTCAACCAGGGTCTGGCTAAGGTTGGCGGCCTCAACGACGAAAGAGCAAACGCCAAGGGTGTTTTCGTCTATCGCCAGGAACCGGTCGAACTCGTCCGTGCATTCGCCCCGAACGCACGGTCCGTGCATGGCGACGGCACGGTCAATGTCATCTATCAGGTGGATTTGAAGGACCCAAGCGGCTTCTTCATCCTGAAGAACTTCAAAATCAAGAACCGTGACCTGATCTACATTGCCAATTCGTCGCTCGCCGAAATCAGGAAGTTCTCGACGCTCGTGAGCACGACCGTGGCGCCTGTTGCCCAAGGTGCATCGTTTGCTTCGAATATCAATGATTTGAGCAAATAAGTATCCGCGGCTTTGCCCTACGCGATTCACACATTGTTCGGAGTTTCCAACCGGACAGCATTGCTTTGAGGGATTGCAGGCCTTGGATCATGACCATTGGGCCTGGCTTTCCACAATGGCCCGTCCACCCTCCGAGCCGCGCGCACATTCTCCCGAATCATTCCGGGTGAATGAATCAGACTTTCGTCAACCGCAAAACTCCGTTAACCCCAGTTCCTGGCCCTAATTAAGGCCCGCGGCGGCGACTTGACCGATGCGTTCAGTCATGATGTCGAGGCCGATATCATCGGGATCAAAGCCGTGCCCTGACGGCCTCGCGATGTTCGGGGCGGGGGCCCTGCCGCCGCCTTCAGGAAAGCTGGATGCCAGATGTTCTCCGGCATCTGCGCGTATCGCTCGCCCTCGCAAGGCTCGGCACCGTCGCGTTATCGCCGTGTAGGCTGAAAAGGCAGACGATGCCGTAGACGGCGACCTACCGGCCCGGCTTCTTTTTTGCCGCCGGCAACAAGCCTTCGCGCTGCATCTGCTTTCGAACGTTCTTGCGTTGACGGCTGATCGCCTCGGACTTCTGGCGCGCCTTTTTCACTGACGGCTTCTCATAGGCTTCCCGCAAACGCATTTCGCGGAAGACGCCCTCGCGCTGGAGCTTTTTCTTCAGCACGCGAAGCGCCTGATCAACATTGTTGTCGCGAACCAATACCTGCATTTGAAACCTTTCGACGTTTGCAGTCCTGAATAGGGCCGGCGCAATCTATCCCTTTCGCTGAAATTTGCTAGCCGGGTGACGCCATCATTTTTCGCGATATTCAGCAGCGGCTAATTAGACTAAAGTCGCATCGCTGAAGATCGCGACAGACGATCGACGCACAGCTCTGATGTTGTCGTCCTTGGGAGGGATACCGATGCAACATTTTATCACCGCCATACCACCACAAGATATCACACTGCTGCAAACTGTTCTCGATGCCTGGTGCAGCCAAAACAATATGCCTCGAAGCAAAGCGGACAACGAGGCGAAGATCTTGATCGCCGAATACAAACGCGGCGTCCGGTCGCAAATCGGCCTGGTCGATGCACTGGTGGCGAGAGAAAAGCATTAGTGATCGGCTGCTGAGCCGCGGCGGGTTGTCACCGGGGCATGGTCGTGAGCCGTTCAGCTTACCCAATCATTCCAACAGATGTTCCTTGACGGTCTTCGCCATCTTGCCGATAGCGAAACCGTCAGCCGGAATGCGGCGGGCCTTTTAGCACCCAACCCTTTGGCCCAGCCCTGCACAGGGAGGCACTGTTTGGCCCGGTTGGGGCTTCGATCGACGCGGCCAGCTACCGTAGGACAATCACTCCTTCGGAGTCTGCTGGTCCTCGACCATCAGCCGGTTGATTTCGGTTTCGAGGTCAAAGGGCCGTTCGGGTGCCGGTCCGCTCGGATCCTGGATGTTTTCTACCACAGGAGCAGCGGCCCGGACTTGCCGCTTGGCAGATCGTTCGCTGAGAAGGGAGCGGTAGCGCCTGGCAACCTCCGGCATCTCGATGTGCCCGGCGATCCATTCTTCGATCCAGGCATGGAAACGGTCGTCCTGTTCAACGGCGTGCCCAGCCTCACGCGCCCGTTGAAATGCATTCTCCGCCGCTCGTCGCCTGATTTCAGCTGACATGTAACCCTCGCGCTGCAGTTTCGCCTGCTGGAACATAGGCGTGGCCGTTGCGATTTCCACTGCCACGCCTCCATTCCCGCACCAACTGGTGCTTTCGTCAGTGCGTGCGGTAAAAGTGTGGCCAGCGTGTGATCGCCTTCGGGTGTCGATCAAGAGACCTCGTCGCATGGACATGTGCGAACAAGGGCAACGGCCACCACGGGGAGCGAGCCTATTTTCGCCCCACAAGAAATGATCGCCGGGTTATTCGCTGACTGCGCCTGCGGCTCAGGAGGATTTTGCGTCGGGGCGAGGGGCGGCACTATTGCCGGTGAGATGGCGGCAACAGAACCTGTCAGAAAAAGGAAATGGTCAGGCCGCATGCCGAATGCACATCGGGCCAGACCAGTATTCGAATCCGGCCGCAGCTTTGTCTGTCGGGTGCACTCATTCAGCAATCAGGCCGTCAAAGACCTCGAGCATCGCATCGCTGATTGCCTTCCCAAGCTTTGCGGCGGTTGCGGCAAGTGCCTCTTCGTTCATATCACGTGCTGCTATCGCAAAGAACGCACCCTCAGTCGTCACGATTTCCTGCGCGCGCTGAATAGCCCAAAGTGCAAAATCGCTGCGACTGCCAATCTCCGTTGTTTCCACGCGTTTTCTCCTGATTTGTCTTGACGACTAGCTTATATCCAACTTGTCGCTCCACGACAGCCGGTCCTCAAAGAACGTCGCCTTTGTCGTGCAGCTTGGTACATACGAAACCTGGATCATGTGGTTCAGCCGAACGACATGGCTTCGATCCCTGTGTCGGCAGAGCGCATTTTTTCCGGCGACGAATTTCCAACTCACCTTCAGCAGCCTGACAACAGACTTCAAAGCCGGCGTCCTGCAAGGAGCGCCGGCTTTTTCTGTTTGGGGCGATCAGAAGGAAAGATCGAGGACGCGGTCTTCGAAGAGGCGGTTGCGGGAACCTTCGAGATGAAGTCGCATCGCCTTTTCCGCGTCTTCCGCGCGGCCATCGGCAATCGCCTGATAGATGGCGTTATGCTCCTCGAACACTTTTTCCAGTCCGAGCCTCGGTCCCATCAGCGACAGGCCATGCAGGTGCATGCCGACTGCGATGTGCGGTTTAAGGGCCTCGATCGAGGCCGTATAATAATGATTGTTGGCCGCTTCGGTGACGCATCTGTGGAACACGAAATCCGCATCGGTGCGATGAAGCTGATGGCTTGTCGCCTCGCGCAGGTCGGCAAGGGCCGCGGCAATCCTCTGGAGGGCGGCTTCGTCGCGCCTCTGGGCGGCGAAAAAAGCCGCCGCAGGCTCGATCGTCAGGCGAAACTCATAGCAGCGCTGGATGTCGGCGATCGTCTTGACCGGCGAATAGGCAAGGTGCGTCGCAGGCGACGCCTGGGCACTGACGAAGGTGCCGGCGCCCTGGCGCGAATAGACCATGCCTTCTTCGCGCAAGCGTCCAAGCGCGTCGCGCACGATCGGGCGGGAGACACCCATGATCGCGGCCAGTTCGTGCTCGCCCGGCAGGCGGGAATCCGGTGGGTAGTTGCCGGAACGGATGCGCTCGCGCAACTGGTCGAAGACCCGATCGACCAGCCTCACGGATTTCCCACGCTCCGGTTTGGCGGCCTGGCCGGGCTCTCCGATTGAGGGGGCATCTTGCGCCATTTTCTTCATCACGCCTGTTTTTCGATCCTTGTCTCGTTGGACATCTTTTGCCGTAGCAGATTCTCCGGAATGAGTTTTAGCAAAGAATTGATATTGCCGAAGCCCCCCGATTTTACGGCACAACGGATTGTCCGGCCATGCATATCTTCGATCTCGAACCAGGGGATGCCCGCGTCGATTTCGCCGTTCGGGATGAGCACTGTTGCGCCCAATTCCTTCAGGATCGCCAGCGCCGTATCGCCGCCGCCCATCATGATCATATCCGGCTTCGTCCTTTCGACGGTTTTGCCGATACGCTCGGCGAAAAGGCGAACGACATCTTCAGCGTGCCCGGCCTGCTCGCCTGAGCATTGCGCCACGGCAGGAAGCCTGGTGATAAGGTGAGGCGGCAGGTCGCCGGCAGGCGCTTTCACTACGGTAACGCTCTTGCAATTTTCTACGAGATGCTCGATCTGGGCCGCTGTGATCGGATCCCGCGATCCGAAAGCGAACAGTGTTTCGATCGTTGGCGAAAATGCCGGGTGTGTCCCGGCCGATCTTGCCAGCGACCGGGCAAGGGCACTGCCGAGCCCGCGTGCGCCGACGGCAACCACCGCGGACCAATCGGCGCGGGCGACCAGATGATCCAGGTCCGCGTCGCTGGCGGCGTCGCAGACATCGATGGGCAGGGATGTCTCGGGAAACAGCGGCCGAACCGGCGAGGGGACGTCAACGCCACGGCCCGTGACGACGCCATTGATCGTGAAACGCTGCTGATCGGGGACAGCGGGCGCCACGATAATCCGGCCGCGACCTGAAACCTGGGCGAGCGCCATGCTTTCAGCGGCAACGTTGCCCTTGAGCCGGGAATCGATCTTCTTGAACAGGATGTGCGGCCCAGCCGGACCGAGCCTTGTTAAAGCTGCCACGATCCGTTCGGCGGCTTCGCCTGGGGGCAGCGCCCGCGACGCGGTATTGACCACCACGACATCGGGTGCACGGTTCATTGCCTCGGTGAGCGCTTCCACCTCGATTGCCACCGCCACCTTCAGGCCGGCCTCGATGAAGGGCGTGCCGGTATCGAGCGCACCCGTCAGGTCATCGGCGATGATGGCAACCTGCAGCGTCATCCGGGCAAGCCCTCGGTGACAGCGTGGCAGGCGACCATGTGCCCGGGTCGGGCCTCGCGCCATTCCGGCACGACCTTGCTGCAGACATCCATGGCGATCGGGCAGCGCGTGTGGAAACGGCAGCCGGACGGCGGCGAAAGCGGGCTCGGCACGTCACCCTGCAGGATCTGGCGTTTGCGGCTGCGCTCATGCGCCGGATCGGCCTCGGGCACGGCGGACAAAAGCGCCTTGGTATAGGGATGCAGCGGATGCTCGAACAGTTCCTCGCGGGTTGCCAGTTCTGCCAGGCGGCCGAGATACATGACGCCGACCCGGTCGCTGATATGGCGGACCACCGCAAGGTCATGGGCGATGAAAAGGTAGGTCAGTCCGTATTTCTGCTGCAGATCCAGAAGCAGGTTGATGATCTGTGCCTGGACCGAAACGTCGAGTGCCGAGATCGCCTCGTCGCAGACGATGAATTTCGGCTGGCAGGCAAGGGCGCGGGCGATCGCCACACGCTGGCGCTGGCCACCGGACAGTTCATGCGGGTAGCGCGAGGCAAAGCGTGGTGGCAGCCCGACATCGGCAAGCAGTTCGGAAATCTTCTGCGGCAGTTCAGCCTTGGTTGCAAGCTTGTGAAACAGGATCGGTTCGCCCACAGCCTCGCCGATCGTCATGCGCGGGTTGAGCGTCGAATAGGGATCCTGGAAGACGATCTGAAGCTGCCGCCGATAGGGTCGCATCGCTTTTTCATCAAGCTCGACGATGTTCCTTCCCTGATAGATGACCTTGCCTCCTGTCGCCCGGTGCAGGTTGAGAAGCGTGAAGCCGGTGGTCGACTTGCCGCAGCCGGATTCGCCGACGAGGCTCAGGGTTTCGCCTTCGAGTATTTCGAAGTTGACGTCGTCCAGCGCATGCACGGTCGCCGCGCGTTCGCCGAAGGCGCCAAGCCGGACGTGGAAGTGCTTGACCAGATTTTCGATGCGCATCAGCGGTTGGGCGCCCATCACGCAGCCTCCAGTTTTCGTTGCGCGACAAAGCAGGCGACACGGTGCGTGCCGACCTGGCCAATGCCTTCCAGCGAGGGAACGCGATCGTGACAAATCTGCTCGGCCAGCGGGCAGCGTGGCGCGAAGGGACAGCCCTTCGGACGGCGGCCCGGTTCCGGCGGTGTACCGCCGATCGAACTGAGGCGTGTCGAGCGTTCGTCGGTAAGCTTCGGGATCGAGGCGAGAAGCCCCTGTGTGTAGGGATGTCTCGGAGTGGCAAACAGCGCATCGACCGGCGCATCCTCAACCACGGTACCGGCATAGAGCACGTTGATGCGGTCGACGAGACCGGCGATCAGCGCGAGGTCATGGGTGATCCAGACGACGGACATGCCAAGCTTGTCGCGCAGCTCCTTCACCAGATCGACGATCTGCGCCTGGATCGTCACGTCAAGCGCGGTCGTCGGCTCGTCTGCTATCAGAAGCTGCGGATTGCAGGCAAGACCGATGGCAATCATCACGCGCTGGCGCATGCCGCCGGAGAGCTCGTGCGGATAGGCATCGAGGCGTTCCTCGGCGCCGGGAATACCGACAAGCTTCAGGAGTTCGCCGGCCCGCTTGCGCGCCTCTACCTTGGTCATGCCGCGATGATAGATCAGCGGCTCGGCAAGCTGCTGGCCGATGCGCATCACCGGGTTAAGCGAGGTCATCGGGTCCTGGAAGATGAAGCCGACCTCGCCGCCACGCACCTTGCGCAGATCGGCGTTCGACATCTTTTGCAGGTCGCGGCCGGCGAAATTGGCTTCGCCCTTGGTGACGTGGATCTTGTTGGGCAGAAGCCGCATCAGGCTGAGCATCGTCAGGCTCTTGCCGCAGCCGGACTCGCCAACAATGCCGAGCGTCTCGCCCTTGTCGACATGCAGGTCGATGCCATCGACAATGGTCGCGGGGCCGTTTCGCGTCTCGATCTCGATCGTCAGGCCCTTCACGTCCAGCAGACGCTCACCGGTCTTGGCTGTGGGTTCAGGGCGAATGTCGTTGGCCATCATCATCACCTTGCTCCGCGCGGATTGAGGGCATCGTTGAGACCATCGCCGAGGAAGGAGAAGGCGACAGAGGCAAGGCCGAGAACGGCGGCGGGGGCGGCCAGCAGATGCGGATAATGCTGCCAGACGCGCAGGCCGTCCGAGATCATGTTGCCCCAGCTCGGGGTCGGCGGGTTTACCCCGACGCCGAGGAACGAGAAGGCACTTTCCAGCACCATGGCTGTTCCGAGACCGGCGCTGACAGCGACGATCAGCGGTCCAAGCGCATTCGGCACGACATAGCGCATCAGGATGATGCGGTTGGTCAGGCCAAGCGCCTGCGCCGCGGTAATATAGGGCCGTGAGCGGATCGACAGCACCTGGGCGCGGACGAGGCGGGCATAGGGCGGCCAGGAGATCAGCGCCATCGAGCCGAAGACGAGCAGGAAATCGACCCAGATGGTTTCGCGATAGATGGGATTCAAGGTCGCCAGATAACGGCTCTCCATCCAGCTGGCGATCGGCGATTTCAGCGAGGCATTGATGACGACGACAAGCAGCAGGTTGGGGATCGACATGGTCATGTCGGTGACCCACATGACGATCCTGTCGAGCAAGCCACCGAAGAAGCCGGCGATCGCGCCCAGAGTAACGCCAATGAGAACGGCGATGAACGTGACGACCACGGCCACGAGGAAGGCGGTGCGCGTGCCGTAGATGACGCGGCTGAACACGTCCCGTCCGAGATCGTCAGTGCCGAAGAGATGCGACATCGACGGCGCCAGGTTGCGCGCGTTCAGATCCTGGCTGAGAAAGTCGTAAGGTGTCAGATATGGGCCGAAGGCCGCGGTGAAAGCGAGAATGACGACGATGACGAGGCCAAAAAGGGCAAGCCGATTGCGGCGCAGCCTGTGCCAGGCATCGCGCCACAGGCTGACGGGTGGTTCGATATCAGTGCCGACAGGGCTGGTCAGAGGGACGATGGACATGAGTCAGCGGCTCCTTCTGGTGTCGTTGGCGCGCGGGTCGAGCAGCGGATAGAGCACATCGACCAGGAGGTTTGAGATCATCACCAGGAACGAGCCGATCAGCGTGACGGCAAGAATGACCGGATAGTCGGTATTGGTCAGGGCCTTGACCGTCAGGCGGCCGAGACCCGGCAAACCGAAGACGAGTTCGACGAAGATCGCGCCGTTGACGATGGTGATCATGATCAGACCAAGCTGGGTGACGACGGGTGTCAGAACCGGGCGCAGGATATGGCGCAGGGCCACCATGGTTTCCGGCACGCCCTTGGCACGGGCGGTGCGGACGAAGTCCTCAGACAGCACCTCGATCACGGCAGCACGTGTCTGGCGGACAATCAGGGCGATCGGCTGGAAGGAAAGGACGAGTAGGGGAAGCAGAATGCGCACGTCGAAGATGCCGCCCCAGCCATAGGGAACGGCCGACCCGGGCAGAACCATGATCAGGAGCACCATCAGCATCGGGCCTGCAACGTAAGCGGGGATCGCCCAGAGGAACAGGGCCGAGCCAAGGATGGCATAGTCGGTGCGGGTGTTCTGATTCAGCGCCGCGATCAGCCCGAGTGGAATGGCGACGACGGCCGTCAGAATGATGGAACAGAGTGCCAGCTTGAAGGAAACGGGGGCGGCGGCCGAAATCATCGCCCAAACGGAGCGGCCGGAACTCAGAGAATTGCCGAAATTGCCATGCAGCAGGTTCCAGATATAGCTGCCGAACTGCACGAGGAACGGCCGGTTGAGACCCGCACTTTCGCGGATCGCCTCGATGCGCTCGGGATTGTAGGCGACGTCGCCCGGCGCGCGCAGGAAGATCAGCTTGATCGGATCGCCGGCACCATAATAGGCCAAGGCATAGACGCCGAGCATGACAAGCAGGACGGAGGGAATCCAGACGACGAAACGGGTCGTAATGTAGCGCAGCATGGCAGTCTCCCACCCTGGTTTTCAGAAGGTCAAGCTTCGAGTTCTCGCCGTGGCGAAGCTCGCGCTATCATACTCCAGCAATCGAAATCTGTGCGGGGGGCGGCGCGCGCCCCCGCACAGGAAATATATTCGTTTGGCCTCAAGCGACCGAGATGTCCCAAGGTGCCACGACCTGCCAGTCGAGGTTCTTTTCCATGCCGGTCACCTTGTCGGTGGCCCAGCGCGACATGGCCTGGGCGTACCAGGGGATAAAGCTCCAGTCTTCACGGAACGCCTTCTGGGCTTCCAGCGCAAGCGCGACACGCTGCGGATCATCCACCGCCTTGGTTGCGGCCTCTGCCAGCAGGCTGTCGACCTTGTCGTTCTTGTATCCGCCAAGCTTGTTCTGCGCGTTCGAGGAGGTCGAGGCGATGGACCCGGCGAGATACGAGACGGCGTCTGGAACACGCGTGCCGACATCGTCGCGGAAAATCTGCACCGCGTTCTGGTCGGGGCCGGCATAGGCATCCTGCTGAGGCTTCATGTCGACGGCAGTGATACCGAGGTTCTGGCGCCATTGCTCTGCGATGAACTGTGCTGCCGCCTCGATGGCCGGACCGGAAATGCCGACGAAGAGAAGCTTGGGCAGGCGTTCCGGCCCGCCATAGCTTGATTCCGCCAAAAGCTTCTTTGCGCCTTCCGGATCGTAAGGATAGGGCTCGAAGCCGGAATTGTCGGCGCCGGGCACGGAGTTGAGAATCTGGTCGGTCTTCTTGTGCGGCCCATCCGGGAAGGAGGCCTTCATCAGGCCCTCGCGATCGACGGCCATGATCAGTGCCTGGCGAACCTTCGGATCATCCATGGGCGCACGCGACGAATTGAACCAGAAATGCTGGCTGGTCGGGATCAGCGGGCCTTCTGCGAAACTGGCGCCGAGGTCCTGCACAATGGTCGAGGTGACGAGTTCGGTGTGGGCGTTGTATTCGCCGGATTTCAAAAGCGAGGTCGCGGTGACGTTGTCCTCGATCGAGTCGATCTCGATGCGCGCGAGTTTCGGTTTCGGGCCAAAGAAATTCTCGTTCGGCTCGAACACCAGCTTGCCGGCATCAAGGTCGATACTGGTCAGCTTGAATGGGCCGGAGAAGACTGCGCCATTGTCGGGCATGTACCAATCGGCGACTTCCTCGCCGTCTTCGCCACGCGACTGCGATGCCTTGGTGATCGGGGCGATATGGTTGCCCAGGCGCATGAAGAAAATCGGGTCGGCATCGGAAAGGGTAACGACGACGGTGCCTTCGTCCGGCGTCGCAATGCCGGAAATTTCCTTGGCCTTGCCGCCGCTGACGTCGGCATAGCCGGCGACCTTGCTCAGCACCTGGTCGGCGCGCTGGTTCTTGGTGTTGGGCATGGCCGAGACGTTCCAGGAGCCCTTCACATCCTCGGCGGTAATCTTGCTACCATCCGAGAACACGGCCTTCGGGTCGATCTTGAAGGTCCAGGTCTTGTTGTCGGCATCCGGCTCCCAGCTTGTAAATACGTAAGGATGCAATTCTCCCTTGCTGTCGAAATACATCGGTGACGCCCACCAGGCGGAATTCCAGCGATATGGCACGCCGCCGCCGCGCAACGGCGACCAATCCTGATTGAAGGCTGGGTTTGCAACCTTCAGTACCTGGCCTTCCTGCGCCACGACGATGCGGGCATTCAGGCCGAAGAGGCCAAAGGCCACGCTCGTGCCGAGGCCGAGTTTCAGGGCGTTGCGGCGCGTCATCTGCAGGTGTGACGTGCCGTTTCCATTGTTTCGATTAGACATCTGATCCTCCCATAGATCCAGTCATCGCGCCCTCCATCTGTCTGGTTCCTGACAGGTTGCCGCGCCATGATGAGGTCAGAGACTGGATTGATATTGTAAATATGTCAACATTAATTCTTTCAGACATTCACTGCCGTATTCTGTTTTCGGATAAAGCCTATATTATTCAATTGGATATTTTCCACGCTGATTTTCACGCGCTGAATTTTCCTTGACAAGTTGTCATGATTGCGGGAAAAACGGGTGCCTTTAGCGGTTCAGACCGAACGCGTCAGGCAGAGCAGGAGGAGTTCGCAGGATGGCAATTCAAGGGATAAGCGGCGTCTACAGCGCTGCCACCACGCCGCTCAATGCCGACTATACGCCAGATCTTGGCCTGTTCACCGCCCATTGCCACGGTTTGATCGAGGAGGGGTGTCACGGCCTGGCGTTGCTGGGCACGACAGGCGAGGCCAATTCCTTCTCCTCGGCAGAACGCCGGCAGATCCTCGAGGCTGCGCTAAAGTCCGGTATTTCCGCCAGCCAACTGATGCCCGGTACCGGCGTTGCCGCCATCCCTGAAACGATCGAACTGACCCGGCATGCATTGTCGGTCGGTGTTACCCGCGTCGTCATGTTGCCGCCGTTCTATTACAAGGGTGTTTCGGACGACGGGCTTTTTGCGGCCTATGCACAGATCATCGAGGCGATCGCCGACGACCGGCTTCGTATCGTGCTCTACCACATCCCGCAGGTTTCCGGCATTCCGCTGACGCTTCCGCTGATCGGGCGACTGATCAAGGCGTTCCCGAATACGGTGGTGGGGATCAAGGATTCCGCCGGTGATTTTGCAAATATGCAGGCGCTTGTGGCAGCGTTCCCCGGGTTTTCCGTGCTTGCAGGCGCCGATCCGCTGCTCTTGCCGCTGATCAAGGCTGGCGGCGCGGGCTGTATTACAGCGACGTCCAATCTGGTCGCCGATTCCCTGCGGGTCGTCTACGACCACGCCAGCGATCCGGCCCGTGCGGGTGAGGTCGAAGTGGCGCAGGCGCGCATCAGCGCCTATCGGTCTCTCTCCAATTCCTATGTCCAGATCCCGACGATCAAGGCAATGGTGGGATTGAAGAACGGCAATGCCGCCTGGGCGCGCCCGCGACCGCCATTGATGGCGCTGAGTGCGGCCGAACAGGCAGATCTCGCAACCAAGTTCGCGCAACTACCGTAAGGGGCAATGGCCATGCTCACCACTTCTGGCCTTCGGCCCGACGAAATTCCGGCGTTGATGAACGGTGCACTCTCGCCGCATCCTCTGGAGAAAGGGCGCTTCGAGGCATTTTTGCCTTCGCCTTGTGTGCAAAATCACGCCGCAAATCTCGCTTTTCTGCCCGACGGAACGCTCGCTTGCGTCTGGTTTGGCGGCACGATGGAAGGCATGGGCGACATCTCGATCTATATGTCGCAGCTCGTGGCGGGCTCATCCCGCTGGTCGCAGCCCGAGAAGATGTCGGACGATCCGCAGAGATCGGAGCAGAACCCCGTTCTTTTCGCAGCACCGGACGGCAAGGTCTGGCTGATCTTCACGTCGCAAACCTCGGGAAATCAGGACGGTGCCATTGTCAAGCGACGGGTCTCGTTGGACGGCGGCCGAACATTCGGTCCCGTCGATGTCCTCTGCGACATTCCGGGCACATTCGTGCGTCAGCCGATCGTCGTCAACGCCCAGGGAACCTGGCTTCTTCCGGCCTTCCGTTGCATAGGGGTGCCTGGAGCGCGTTGGACCGGTGACGTCGATACTGCGGCCGTTCTCGTATCGCGCGATGCCGGTGAGACCTGGGAGATGGTCGATGTGCCCGACAGCGTCGGAGCGGTGCATATGAACATCGTCGCGCAAGACGGAGGGCGTATGATGGCTTTTTATCGTAACCGTTTTGCCGAGCAAATCCTGCGCAGCGTCTCCGCCGACGGTGGCATGAGCTGGAGCGCGCCGGAACCGACGGAGCTGCCGAACAACAATTCGTCGATCCAGGCCGCCGGCCTTTCAGGCGGACGGGTCGCCATCGTCTATAACCATTCCAATGCCTCGACCTCGGATGATCGGCGCCATTCGCTCTATGACGAGATCGAGGCGGAAGACGGCGTGCAAGGCGAGAAATCCGAAATTGTCGCGGGTTCCCTGGCGCACAAGGCAATCTGGGGCGTTCCCCGCTCTCCGATGAGCCTCGCCTTCTCCGATGACGGAGGCCGGACTTTCTCACGCCGGCGCGATCTCGATACCGGCGATGGCTATTGCCTGACCAACAATTCCAAGGATGCGCTCAATCGCGAATATTCCTATCCCTCGATCGTGGAAGGGGCGGATGGATCGCTGCATATCGCCTACACCTATTATCGCCGCGCCATCAAATACGTGCGCCTGGCGTTCGGTTGAGGGGCTGAAGTCTGCCGGGCGCAACGGGCTTCGGCAGGCGGTTACACGTCAGAAAAATCGCCTCATTGGGCCAAAATTTTGACAAGTTGGCCAAGAACCGCCCTTTTTAGTGTAGGAAAACCGCTAAAAGCTCATAATTTTACATGGTGTTGACGATCGGCTTATGCCGGCTTGTGCTAGCGTTACAGGTATCGTGCAGTTGCAGTCCATGTGCCAACTAGCGATGAAATGTAATCGAAACAAATAGATAATGCGTGCAACGCTGCAGTATCATCTCACCGGAGAGGCAGAAAAGACAGACGATCGCAAGTTCTCTCTTGCCAAAAAAGCTCGGCTTGTGTAACAAATTTACATGTTGCTGCGACCGTCGGATGGGCGCATACACCTAGATACGAGGATCCATCATGACAAGCCTGAGCGCGCCCATCACGATCGTTCGACCTGAAATCATCGAGTTCGGCGTTGGTGTCGCGGCAAAACTCGGGAGTTGGGCGGCCGCTCAGGGCTTTTCGCGCGTTCTCGTCGTCTCCGATGCTTTCAACGCGTCCCGCGTCGATAGTCTCGAGTTGCCGGGCGACGTCACCGTCTTCTCGCAAGTCAGGCCCGAGCCTGACACGGATAATCTCGATTTGCTTCTGTCCGTCGCAAACGAGGTGCGCGCCGACCTGATTGTCGGTTTCGGCGGTGGCAGCGCCATGGACCTCGCCAAGCTCGCATCGGTGCTCGCCGGTTCCGTCCAGACATTGCGAGAGGTCGTCGGTGCTGGCAAGGTTGCGCAACCACGCCGGGCAGGACTTGCGCAAGTGCCGACGACATCCGGCACCGGCAGCGAGGCGGGCATTCGCGCCCTGGTTACCGATCCGCAAACCCAGGCCAAGCTTGCGGTCGAGAGCATCCACATGCTTGCCGACATCGCCGTCATCGATCCCGCGCTGACCTTTACGGTTCCGGCGCCAACAACGGCGGCGACAGGCGTCGATGCCATGGCGCATTGCGTCGAGGCCTTCACCAACCGCAAGGCCCACCCGATGATCGATCTCTATGCGATCGAGGGGGTTCGCCTGGTCGGGCGTTATCTCGCCCGCGCTGTCGCTGACGGTTCGGATGCGGAGGCGCGGGCAGGGCTCTCGCTTGCCTCGCTCTATGGCGGCCTCTGTCTCGGTCCGGTCAATACCGCCGGCGGGCACGCGCTTGCCTATCCGCTCGGAACCCGCTGGCATATCGCCCACGGCGCAGCCAATGCCCTGATCTTCCCGCATGTTCTGGCCTTCAACACGCCCGCCGTTACCGAAAAGACGAAACAGGTGATCGAGGCGCTGAACCTTAAGGCGAGCGCCGACCAGGCATCGGTGTTCGACGCGTCGTTCGGCTTCTGCGCCGGGCTTGGCATCGAGATGCGGCTTTCGGCCCTTGGCGTGCCCGCTGACGATCTCGGCATCATGGCCGACGACGCCTTCGCCATTCGTCGCCTTCTCGACAACAATCCGCGCGAGCTTGGCCGGAGCGACATTCTTTCGATCTACCAAGCCGCCTATTGAGACAATAGGCCCGCGCTCACCATGCCGGACCGCAGAGGCAGCAACGCCCGCAGAGGATATTGATCATGAGCACATCACGCGTAGCCGTCACACTCGGCGATCCGGCCGGCGTCGGACCGGAAGTCATCGTCAAGGCGCTGGCGACACTGCCGGAGGCCGATCGGGCAAACTTCGTCATTATAGGCAATGTCGCGGCGCTGGAGCGGGCGAACAGGGTGACGGGAACGGAACTGCGGTTTTCCGAGATGCCGGCTGCCGGTGTCGTTGCGGTCGATGAAGTGGCGATCGACGGCAGCCTGCCGGAGATCGGCAAGGTCAGTCCCGTGGCGGGTGACGCGTCCGTGCGCTACATCAAGCGCGCGGTCGAGCTTGCCATGGCCGGCGATGTCGATTGCATCGTCACGGCACCGATCAACAAGGAAGCGATGAACCTCGCTGGCCACCATTTTGATGGCCATACCGGACTTCTTGCCCATCTCACCGGGTCGAAGAGCTCCTTCATGCTGCTCGCTTCCGAGCGGCTGAACACGATCCATGTCTCGACGCATGTGTCGCTGCGCACCGCCATCGAACGGGCGACCGTCGAGCGGGTGCTGGCGACGATCGAGGCGGGGCACAAACATTTCCTGCGGCTTGGCCGCAGGGCTCGCATTGCCGTCGCCGGCATCAATCCGCATTGCGGCGAGGGTGGCCTGTTCGGCGACGAGGACATGAAGTTCCTGGCGCCGGCGGTCGAACTGGCGCGGCAAAAGGGGATCGATGTCGTCGGTCCGATTTCGGCCGATACCGTCTACGCCCGTGCCTATGGCGGCGCCTTCGATCTTGTGGTGGCGCAGTATCACGACCAGGGCCATATCCCGATCAAGCTCGTCGCGTTCGAGACTGCCGTCAACGTCTCGCTCGGGCTGCCGATCGATCGTGTCTCCGTCGATCACGGGACCGCCTTCGACATTGCCGGCACAGGCAAGGCAAACCACGCGAACATGTTGTCGGCAATCGACTATGCGCGACTGGTTGCCCGCTCACCGAGAGCGATTGTGGAGTAAAAACCCGACACGAACCTCCATTGGGATCACCGTGCACGCGCGACCGACGCCTCATCGGGATGCCCGCCTCCAGTTCGCGGGTGAGACGAGGAGGCTCCTCGAACGTACCGTCTGAAATCTCGCGCTGTCACATTGCTTCCCAGCCCGGTCTCTGCGCCGGTTGGCAAAATGACGAAACCGACAGGGTCCGCCTTTGCTGCATTCATCGCGCCGGTGTCATCGAGAGTGATGTAGTGCGATCGCGCCGAACGGACACCACAATGGGCTGGACTGATTTCACCCGTCGGCAATATGCCCGACGCGCAATGCGGTATGTAAGCGATCTGACGGACCGGGAATGGGGATTGATCTCGCCTTGCCTGCCTGGACCGAGGCGGTTGGGCAGACCGCGCAGCTTGAATGCGTTGCTTTACATCGCCACGACGGGGTGCCAGTGGCGGATGATGCCCAGGGAATTTCGCCATCGGAACAGATGTTTATGGCCTTGATCGCGACAATGATGGAATAGGCTGCGAGTGAGTGAGATCTAGTAGCGAGAAAATCCGGCGATCGCTACGACTAGGATAGGGGTGTTCCCTAAGGCGTGCTTGCCGGCTGAAGGGGCCTCAGTGTTGTCCCTGTGCCGGAGGGATTTTTCTCGTCGCTATTCGTCATCCGCACATCTACTCATCATCGGTGAAACTGATTTATGATCTCGGGCATCCCCACAATTTTTTGAAGGCGCTGCTGGATATGAAAAGGCACGATCGGCAAAGCTGCTTCTTCAGATACTATGCGCCACAAAGCTTGACCTCGGCGTTCAACCTCCATCGCATGGCGCTCAAAAATGTTGAGTGACGTGCCATCGCCGGTGACCTACCCTCGGAAAAGGTGCCAGACACCAGGCCAGATCGCCCGAACGGCCGGCATCGAACCGCCGCCCGCTTCTTGGGTCCAGACTTGATGGACCGCCTCTTTCGCAGCGCGGCCGCGCGCCGGAGGAGCATAGGGAGAGTGCAGTTCCCCGTTGAGGGCAAACATTGCCGCGCAAGCCATGGCATCCCCCATTTCGGGCCCGACGGCATGCTGTACTTCAGCAACGGAGACGGCACGTCATACAATTTCATGGACCCTCGCACGGTTCGCGCTCAGGACATTCACAATCTGTCCGGCAAAGTCCTGAGGATAGATCCCATTACCGGCGCGGGCGTTCCGGGGAACCCCTTCTATGACCCCGCAGATCCGAACAGCAATCAGTCCAAGGTATTCTGTTCCGGCGTGCGCAACGCCTATCGCTTCACCTTCGATCCAGTGACCAACCTGCCTGTGGTCGGAGATGTCGGCTGGACCACTTGGGAGGAAATAAGCACCGGCCCTGCAGGATCCAATTTCGGTTGGCCGTATCTGGAAGGTCCTGGCCGAACGGGCAGCTACGAGAATCTCGCTCAGGCGATCAGCTTCTACAACAATGGGAACAGAAACAGTCCTTCTGATCAGGCTGCTGTTTTTCCGCTGCTATCGAGAAGCCACGCCGTCGAGATAGGGCGTGGGGCCTTGCTCGATGAGGCTTCTCTCCCCTCCAGTTCTCTCGCCTCCATGACGAGGTGATGGTTGATCCGTAACCACAGACCCATTGCTCGCCATTCATAGAAATACCGCTGCACCGTCGAACAGGGCGGAAAGTCCTTCGGTAGCATCCGCCACTGGCAGCCTGTCGAGGCGATATAGAGAAGGGCGTTTAGAACATCGCGCAAATCGGTCTTGCGCGGCCGGCCCAGACGCCGTGGCGCAGGCAGGAACGGTGCAATGAATTCCCATTCGCGATCCGCAACATCGCTTGCATAACGGCTCGTCCGACAGACATAATTCCGCCGGGTGGTTTCAGTCCAGGCCATCGTGATCTCCATCGAATCTTCGCAAATCCGAAGGAATCACAACTGGCTGAAATCACTCACATCTTTTTGAGGCAGCCTCTGAGAGTCGGACTCGAAAAGGCTTTAACGATATCCGTATCTTGCGAGGCGTCTGGTGAGCATGCGGATGTGGGCGATGGTTATCCATGCTTCTGCTGAAGCGATGGATTTTTCGAAGTCCTTAGCCAGTCTTCTGCATCGGCCCAGCCATGCGAAGGTTCGCTCAACAACCCAGCGTCGCGGCAGGATTTCGAAACCCTTCGCCTTGTCGGAACGCTTGATGATCTGGAGTGTCCATTTCCCGATTTTCTGCAGCCGCTTTTTCAGCTTGCCGCCCGCATAGCCGCCATCGGCGAAGACATGAAGGAGCCATGGCCATCGGTTGCGGATGGATTTCAGGAGATCGGGAGCACCATCGCGGTCCTGGATATCGGCGCTGTGCACTGTGAGGCCGACCATCAGCCCGAGCGTATCGACGATGATGTGGCGCTTGCGCCCTTTGATCTTCTTGCCCGCATCAAAGCCCCGGATACCGCCGCTTTCAGTCGTTTTGACGCTTTGGCTGTCGATGGCACCGGCCGTCGGAGAGGCTTCTCTCCCCTCCAGTTCTCTCGCCTCCATGACGAGGTGATGGTTGATCCGTGACCACAGACCCATTGCTCGCCATTCATAGAAATACCGCTGCACCGTCGAACAGGGCGGAAAGTCCTTCGGTAGCATCCGCCACTGGCAGCCTGTCGAGGCGATATAGAGAAGGGCGTTTAGAACATCGCGCAAATCGGTCTTGCGCGGCCGGCCCAGACGCCGTGGCGCAGGCAGGAACGG
Organism: Pararhizobium sp. LjRoot255; assembly: GCF_964252905.1. NCBI lineage: Bacteria > Pseudomonadati > Pseudomonadota > Alphaproteobacteria > Hyphomicrobiales > Rhizobiaceae > Pararhizobium > Pararhizobium sp. LjRoot255. Next base: position 226,013 of record NZ_CAXUPQ020000002.1, on the reverse strand, counting down.
TGCAATGAATTCCCATTCGCGATCCGTAACATCGCTTGCATAACGGCTCGTCCGACGGACATAATACCGCCGGGTGGTTTCAGTCCAGGCCATCGTGATCTCCATCGAATCTTCGCAAATCCGAAGGAATCACAACTGGCTGAAATCACTCACATCTTTTTGAGGCAGCCTCTAAGACGAGATGTGTTCACATCTTCGTCGTAAGCCCCAGAGGTCACACCACCGTGATATACTGCGATCAGATGAGGTCGATCCTCCCCCCATGAGTTTGCAGCGTAGATCGATCTAATCACCCGTGACGCTCGCTTGCGCCAAACACCAGAGGCTGGCGCGTCTGTCAATGACGGCGAAGCTTGAGGGTGGGACGCGATGCTGCGTCACGTTCAGGCGTGAGTGGAGATCAAAGTGATGGCTTCACAGCAACCGGATACTGAATTGAATGTCGCCAAGGCGCATTTCGGATACGAAGTGAGGAGGCGCTCGCCTTGGATACTCCTAAGCGTAGCTGCGGGTATCGTGATGATCTGGATCGGCCAGACCTATGAGGAGGAATTGTCCGAACGGATCGAGCTGGTCTTCTTTGTCCCGATGATCGTCTATATGAGCGACAGCATCGGGACCGAAACCCTTGCTCTTTTCGTAAGAGAGCTCGCCCTTGGCCGCATGCGTACCCGGCGAATCTTCTTTAAGGAATTGCTGGTGGGTTTTTGCCTCGGACTTACGAGCGGACTGCCGATGGGCGTGTTCAGCTATTTCTGGTTTCAAGATTTCGGGCTATCTGTAACCGTAGCGACAGCGATGGTCGTCAACGGCGTGATCGCCGTGCTGGCGGGCATGCTCATACCGATCGCATTTCACAAAATGGGCAGAGACCCCGCCGTTGGCACTGACGAAATCACGACCGCCGTATCGGACAATCTAAGCATGCTTGTTTACCTGATCGTGGCCACCTTCATTCTTTTTGGAACCTGACCTGGTTCGACGCGCGCTTTATCGGTCTATCCGTTTCGTGTTCGCGATCTGATCTCCTTTAGCGTTGTTGGCCTTTATCAACCAAAGACAGCTACGACCGATTTGATGATGATGCCGCCATCCGGGCTTCTGCGCATCTGACGGCCGGTAGCAGCGCGGAACACTTGCAGCAATTGCAGCGACGGCGGCACCCGCGACCAAAGGGTTTTCATGCTTTCCCTGCCATTTCGGCTTTTTCGCACAGCTTGGCCGGTGACAATGCGCTGGGACCAGCGGAAGCCGATTTCATGGAAATATAGGTCGGCAAGTTCCGGGCTGATGTGATGAAAAACGCCTGCGATGGTTCGGCGGACCCGAGCATTGAATCCTTCAACCGAATTGACGTGGACGGTATCACGGACATATTCGCGGCTGGTGTGGTTGACCGTCTCGTGTGCGGCAAAGCTCTCGCCAATAGCCATGAATGCCTTTGCTTCGTCACTCATCAAATGTGCCTGAAGCTTAACTTGTGGTGCAATCGCACCTACGGCAGCACGCAATGAAAGACCGGTAACGACGGCGGCGCGAGCGTCGCCCGCAGCGGAACCCGGGGTGACGTCTGCGGGTCGCTGAACAATCGCCAAGACCGGCGTCTTCAGCGTTTTCGCTTGCCCCTTGCGGCCTCTTCCGAGCGATGGATCATCGGGATGCTTTCGTGGCCCGCCACCGAGATAGAAATGGTCAATCTCTACCGTGCCGTCGAGCATGTTCTCGCGCGCGACCATGAGACGCAGCGCATGACCGATCCGCCAGGCTGTGGGTTGGCTCACCCCAAGTGTCTCGGCGAGACGGACCGAGGACAAGCCCTTGTCCGACTGCAGCAACAGCCACATCGCTTTGAGCCACACGCTCAAGGGAAGTTTCGTGGCGTGCAGGGGCGTGTGTGTTGTCACCGTGAACTGGAACCGGCAATCACCGCTGGAGCATTGATAGAGACCCGGCCGCGCACGCCGCTTGCCCACGTCGCGGCCAGCTATCGCGATCGAGCGCTTGTACCCACAGGCGGGGCAGACCCTGCCATTCGGCCATACCATGCCTTCCAGCAAACGACGGCAATGCTCCTCATCCCTAAACGCGGCAACCATGCTTCAACTGTCCGAATATTGGAAAGCGTTGCTAGCATCATTTTAGACATACTTATCTCCTTCGGGACTGATCGAAGAATCGCATGCAAGACCCTACATTACAAGGTGTTTGCTGTCTTTGGTTGATAAAAGCCAACGCACAAAAGCGGAACAAACACCGCACAAGCGAGCCGAAACAAACGCCGCGCCGCGTCGCCCTTCGACAGTCGCAGATTAGGACGAGGAATTCTCAGCCGTTTGAGCTAGTATGTCTCTCAGAGACAAATTCAGGCGCCGGGGGGAACTGGGGTGCACATTGCCGCTTGGTTGCGTCGTCTCGGTCTCGAACAATACGAACAGGCATTCCGGGAGAATGCCATCGACGCAGAAGTTTTATCCGAGTTAACCGACGCGGACCTGAAGCAGCTCGGTATTCTGCTCGGGCATCGTAAGCGGCTCCTCAAGGCAATTGGGGAACTAGGGCCGTCGACAAATCGCTCAAACCCAACCGCTACCGAGACTACAATTCAGCCAGCCACTGTCGAGCCCAGTGCCGAGCGCCGGCAGTTGACCGTCATGTTCGTTGATCTCGTTAGCTCGACGGCGCTCGCGTCGCGTCTCGATCTCGAAGATCTGCGTGAGATCATAGGGGTTTACCATCGCTGTGTCGCAGATACGATCGCCGCGTTTTCCGGATTTGTGGCCAAGTACATGGGTGACGGCGTGTTGGTGTATTTCGGTTACCCGCAGGCGCGCGAGAACGACCCGGAGCAGGCGGTGCGAGCCGGCCTTGCGCTTGTCGACACGGTCGCAGGGCTTCAGCAGTCGGAGCCTTTGCGGGTTCGCGTCGGCATCGCGACCGGCCAAGTTGTCGTCGGCGATCTGATCACCTCGGACGAGGGGCAGGAGCGCGGCGTCGTTGGCGAGACGCCCAACCTTGCTGCACGTTTGCAAGCTCTGGCCGAGCCCGGCGCAGTGGTGATCGCGCTTCAAACGAAAGAACTCCTCGGCGATCTTTTCGAATACCGGGATTTTGGCGCAATCGCGGTGAAAGGTTTCCCGGAGCTCATCCGTCACTATCAGGTGGTTGGCGAAAGCGCTGTCGAAAGTCGGTTCGAGGCGCTTCACGGGACGACCCCTACGCCGTTGATAGGTCGTGAAGAAGAGCTCGACCTGCTGCAACGCTACTGGCACCGCGCAAAAAGTGATGCAGGCCGCGTCGTGCTGCTGTCAGGCGAACCGGGGATCGGAAAGTCGCGGCTCGCCGTCGCCCTGCAACAACGTATACAGGATCAGCCGCACACCCGCCTCCGCTATTTTTGCTCACCGCATCGCCGGGACAGCCCGCTCCACCCGACCATTGCACAGCTCGAACGATCGGCCGGTTTTGAACGGGACGATACCCCGGAGATGAAACTAGGCAAACTGATGGCGCTGCTTGCTCCGACCTCACCAGAGGACGGAGCGTTGCTCGCTGAGCTGTTGTCGTTGCCGACCGAAGGCCGCTTCCCACCTCTTCAGCTGTCGCCCCAACGAAAGAAAGAAAAGACGTTTGAAGTGCTCATCGGCCAACTCGAAGCGCTAGCGGGCCAAGGTCCGGTGCTGATGCTTTTCGAGGACGTGCACTGGATCGACCCTAGTTCGCTCGAGCTGCTCGACCTCGTAATCGAACGGGTAGCGCGCCTGCCAGTACTCCTTCTCGTCACATACCGTCCCGAGTTTCAACCGCCGTGGACCGGTCAGGCCCACGTCACGGTGCTCCTGCTCAATCGCCTCGACCAACGTGAAGGTGCCGCGCTCGTTCAGCAAATGGTTGGCAAAGGCGAGCTGCCGAACGACGTCGCGATGGAGATCATCGAACGTGCTGATGGCGTGCCACTCTTCGTCGAGGAACTGACGAAGGCAGTGCTGGAGAGCGGCAACTCGAGTACCGTACTCTCGCGGGCGGCTGCGACCGTATCGAACGTTCCGGCGACACTCCACGCTTCACTTATGGCGCGGCTCGATCGACTCGGTTCTGTCGTCAAGGAGGTCGCCCAAGTCGGTGCTGTTGTTGGCCGCGAGTTCTCCTACGAATTGCTCGCAGCAGTCGCACGGCGGAACTCGGTTGAGCTGAATGGGGCACTGGATCAACTTGTCGGGGCCGGGCTCGTCTTCTGTCACGGGACGCGACCACTCGCCACGTACCTCTTCAAGCACGCGCTCGTTCAGGACGCAGCATATAGCACGCTTCTACGTGGCAAGCGCCAGGAATTGCATAGGCGTGTCGCAATTGTGCTGGAGGAACAAGGGACCGAAATCACGAAGGTGCACCCCGAACTGCTCGCGCACCATTTGCAGGAAGCTGGGGATTGGGCGGCGGCTCTCGAGCGATGGCAGAAGGCCGGAGAGGCGGCAGTGGCTCGAGCTGCCATTCGCGAAGCTCTGTCGAATTTTGCCAGTGCAATTGAGTGCAGCAAGAGACTGGGCGACGTGCCCGGGGGTGCCGAACGGATGACCCGTCTCCACCTCTCTATGGCTAATGCGTTGATGCAGGCCGAAGGATATCGTTCAGAGCGCCTTAGGAGAACGCTTGAAGACGCACGGCTTGCTGCCGCGAACACTGATTTAGTCCAGTTGCAATGTGATGCAGTCCTTTCACTCGCTCCCTTTTATTTCGCCACCGGGCGCAACAGCGACTATCTGACGATTATTGAGGAGCAACAAACGAGAAGCGCCGATCTTTTGCCTCCGGCCTACATGGGCGGCCTTTGGACGTGGAGGGGAGTGGCTCATTTCAATCGGGGAGAACAAATACGGGCATCCGAGGCCTTGCGTAGGTCATTAGATCTGACTGATCGCATTGATCCCAGCCTGCATATTTTGCTGGGTGGTGGGGATCAAAGCGTTGTTGCCCAGTTCTATCTTAGCAGCTCGGCGATAATTATGGGTTTGGTCGATGCTGCAGTCCAACTGAAAGAGCGCATGGCGGGAGCTGTTGATCAGCTCGAAAAGCCCTTTGACCTCGCCTGGCATTATCTCACTCAATGCGATTTATGTGCCGTGTTCGGTCGATACGAGGAACTACTCGAGAACGCTACCAAGATCGTCGAAATTTGCGAAAGGCACGGCTACACGGAGCGCCGAAGTGGCGGCGTTAGGTGGCGTGGCTATGCTCGCTGGCACCTTGGTGAACGCGATGCCGGCATAAATGATGTCCTGGAAAGCATGCTTCTTTGGCGCGGGAATGGCGTGGTTTTCCACACTCCTCATCGAGCGTGCGAGCTATGTGATCTTCTCGTGCCCATCGGTCGCATCGAGGAGGCATCGCGAATACTTGATGATGTCGACACGCTCATTTTCGATACGGACGAAGCGTCCTACCTGGCAGAATGTGTTCGACTTCGTGGTCAGATCGCGGCGCAAGAAGGAGACCTGACGGCTGCGACGGGTTTGTTCGAAACAGCAATCGCTACTGCGCGTCGGCAGAAGGCGAAACTCTTTGAGCTACGCGCCACCACACAATTAGCGCTAGTACTGGCACGCCAAGGTCGCGTCGAGGATGCTGCGGCACGTCTGCACGCAGTGATTGATAGGTTTGGTACCAAGTACCCTTTGGTGGACCTCACCGCGGCACAATCGGCGTTGGATGCGCTTTACTAGACTAGCGGGCTCTCTCGCGTGCGGGGAGAGTTGCTGCGCCCACGATGAGCGTACCGCAGCGTCGTTTTCCGAGCCCATCATCCCGAGTTTGGGTCGGAACAGGAACTGCTCAAAATGTACGTGGCCTTTATCAACCAAAGACAGCTACGACCGATTTGATGATGATGCCGCCATCCGGGCTTCTGCGCATCTGACGGCCGGTAGCAGCGCGGAACACTTGCCAATCGCGACACCAATGTCGCAGACCTATGCCGCGAACTCAGCATCAGCCGTGCAACGCTCTACCGATACGTCGGACCGGCCGGCCAACTGCGTGATCACGCAAGGCGCGTCCTGAAAATCGAGCCTGACACACTGCCTAAGGCCAACGCCTGATCGGAACACTGTCAGGACGATGCAAACACAGGACCGTAAATCCTATGTCGCATTCTGTACCTTTGCGGGGATGGACCCGACTTTGCTGTTCTCTCGATTGAAATCAGCGCGCACCGCAGCATTTTCGGTATTGCATACCTGAGCCACAAGGGCAGGGGTCACTGCTTCTTCGTTGCAGTCGGCTAATCAATGGAAGCATGATTGCATTGGGTATCAACGCAGCGGCAAGCACGGCCAGCTTGGCCGATGCACCTGGCACGACAAGGCGACGACGGGATTTGAACCCGCTCCACGCCCGTTTGGCCACGTATTCCGAATTCAGTTTGGGTAATATCTTAAACAGCGGCGCCCTGTTGGCGCCGGACCGTTCGAGGAATTCTGTTGCCACGGGTCCAGGAGCAACGCATGTGATGGTTACACCAGTGGCGCGCAGTTCCTGATGCAGTGCCTCCGAAAAAGATCGTACGAAACTTTTGCTGGCGTAGTACACAGCCATATTGGGACCGGGTGTGAAGCTGGCTACCGAGGCAAGATTGAGCACGCCACCACGGCCACGTGCAACCATCCCCGGGAGGAAGTGCAGTGTCAGGTCGCTGAGGGCACGGATGTTGAGGTCGATGATGCCAAGCTGATCCTTGAGAGGAAGTGTCGTGGCTGCTCCTCGCAAACCATACCCGGCGCTGTTGACCAGGACATCGCAGGTTAAGCCGTTGCTGGTAAGGAAATCTTGCAGGCGGGCTGTCGCATCGCTTGCCACAAGATCAAGCTCCAGCGGAAATGCATCGCCTCCTGCCTGTAGCACGTCGGTCGCCGCAGCGGCCAGCGCTTCAGACGAACGCGCGACGAGCACGACCGGAGTGCCCTCCCTGGCGGCAACTTTGGCGATTGCCCTGCCGATGCCCCGGGACGCACCCACCACAACGACAGCCATGCGAACATCGCTGTGCAGGGTCATAACGCCGCGCCTGGGGTCATCGCCTCGGAGAAGGCTCCAGTTTGAGCAAGGCTTGTGAGTTCACCCGCGACTTCATTATTCAAGATCTGTTCAAAACGCTCCAATGCCCGCGCGACATTCGCGCCATCCATCACTCGATGATCGTAGTGAATGCGGACGTTTACCGACCCATCCTGGCAGATCGGACCGTAGTTGAGAAGGGTCGTCAAGGGCGTAAGGGGGTTCAGCGATTCTGCCCCAAGGCCCGAATAGACCGACAACTGGAAGGTGCCGAAATAGTGCGCCCGCTTCCGCGCTATATTCAAGCCGAGCCACATGAGAAGCCATCGGATTGGCCCCGGCGCATGAGCCATTTTCAACGCACGCCGGAACTCCTTGATCTCCGGGATCGGCAGCGTTCGGGCCGCGTGGATCAAGGCCTCAAGTTCAGTGACGGAAGAGCGCTCCGGACACTTGATCGTACTTAACAGCACGACGCGCTCACCGTCATACTCGCGCTCGTGGGCAATGGAGGCTACGCTGACCGGGTATTCATAGAGCTGTGGTCTGGGGAATTTGACGTAAGCACGCCGAAGATCTGGGGTCTCTCTGGCAAGGAGCGCGTATCCTTTCAGGAAAAGTACCGTCCAGGATGGCTTGCTTTGCCCCGTCATTCGGGCCTTTTGAAGCGCACCAAGATTCATCTGACGCTGCACCGTGACCCGTGGGATCCCGATCGAGAACCGCATCAGATCTCCGACAAGGCGTCGTCCTGCGGAAAGCTTGAGGGCTCGTCCTCGCATCATGCCACCTCTAGTACAAATAGGGGATAATTCGCTTGGTCCTGCCCATGTAGTCCCGATACTGTGCGCCGAAAATTTCCAGCATCATACGCTCCTCCTTGTCCACCCGCGCAAAAAAAAGCACTGCGAAGCCGACTATGCCTGCCGGTCCGGCTATCCAGTTCGAAAGCAGAAATGCCTGACCAAGTCCCATGAGCAGGAATGACGTGTACATGGGGTGGCGGATGAGGGCGTATGGTCCGTCGGAAATCAGTTCGTGCCGCTCGCGAATCTCCAATGTCACCGACCAGTTCCGGCCAAGGCGCTTGTGGGTGCGGCGAAAAAACCAGACGGCAATCGCGAAGATCAATGCGCCGAGAACGATGGCCCAACCGCGGGTCGGATAGTCGGCCGCTTTCGGGAAACCGGTGAGCAGGTAAAACCCGGGCACGATTGCGAGACCGAGCAGACCCGACACAAGAGCGAACCTGTCGAGATTGGAACGGCGATGGCTGACGATCCGGGCACGCTTGGCGCGGCGCTCGAAGGGGTACCGGACCACATACCAGGTGACGATCCCGATCAGCCACACGATTTTGCCAGCCGCAGCTACCGATACGCTCAAATTGGTCACCAGGCCTCTCTGTGTCTACACCAGCTCGACAGACGGATCGGTCAGCCGGCCGCAGTCATCTCGCATTCATCTCTCGAAGCCTTGTAATGAATTGTTGCGGCCTGAGCCAGATACCGGGCGCCTTATACCCCATATAACGTGCGATATCCGCGACAAAAGCGTTGCAGTTGTAGATCGACGCCTGCCAGAATTTGGATTTGGCCTTTAGCTGGCGTATGTAGGCAACGGTTTTCCCGTATTGAGCTTCGGTCAACATAACTCGCCAGCTTGCCGATCGGTACGCCTCTTCCAAGTCACCGTCGCTTGCTCCAGTTTCGGCCGGCACCGGCAAGAAATGGCCCAGGACATAGGGTGCCGTACTAGCCGTCGCTGGGGCAAGACCCGCGACCTCGGGATCGATCATCTCTCCACCCTGGCCCAGGCGTCCAAAGATCACATAGGCATGGCCATAGCTGAGGGCGTAACGAGAACGGAATTCGATGAAATATCGGCTTTCCCGCGTTTCAAGGGGACGGGCATCCGAAACGTAACGCGGCTGCGCCGCCTTGTCTTCCGACTGACAGCCTACCGCTGTCAAGCACAGCATGACGACAGCCGCCAGCCGTAGTATCGTGAGCGCTACTGCCACGCTCTATCTCCCGATCTCTGATGAGCGTCGACGCGGCTAGCTTCCGCCGATCATGAGTTGCCGCAAGCGGTAGTGCCGGCCCAGCCCCAATTGCAAGAAGGGGGAAGGGCCGCTTGACCCTCCCCCCAAATTCAGAGGCAAAAGTCACTTATAGACTGGCGCCGGTTCTGCCGTATCGACCGGCGGTGGGGCCTTCCCTTTGCCTTTGCCAATTGTCCCGCAGGCACTCAAGCTGGCAACCGAAATCACGGTAATCATGATAACTAGAAGTCTGCTCATCAAGTACTCCTCTCCTCGGTGTGAAAATAGGTCATCGAAGGCAACATACATAGTAATACGGACGAACTACACGGTCGCCTAGTGCAAAAATAACACAGTCGGCGCCGGTCGCCCCCCTCATGCACCTGTTTTATGACAAATAGGACACCTTGGTTAACCGTCAATACTCAAACAGCAAGCATTATCAGATCACCAACACCGTCGTTCCCACGGGAGTGCGCCGGTAGAGGTCAACAATGTCTTCATTTGTCAGGCGAATGCATCCGCTCGACACGGCCTGGCCTATGGTCCAGGGCTCGTTCGTTCCGTGCAGCCGGAACAGCGTATCCTCGCCGCCGCGGTAGAGGTAGAGCGCGGACGCCCCAAGCGGATTGTGCGGGCCGCCGCTGACACCGGCCGCATATTTCTGCAATTGCGGCTTGCGGCGAATCATATCGGCGGTGGGTGTCCATGACGGCCACTCGGCCTTGCGCCCGATGGTTGCCGGGCCTTTTAGCGTACGCCCGTCCTCTCCGACGGCGATGGCGTAGCGCGTGGCCCAGCCGCCCGGTTCAACGGCGTAGAGATAGCGTTCCGACGTATTGACGACGATCGTGCCGGGAGGTTCGTATCCATGATAGGGCACATGCCTGCGGCGGAGCTGCGGCCCCACCGCGAAGGCGGTCGAAAAGGGCGCCCCGATTCGCCGTATCGTTGGAGTACATCCGGATGCCATCAAGGCGAGACTGCCGAGAACAAGCCCCCGGCGGGCAATGTGTTCATTGTCCATTTCCACCTGCATTAGAAATCGGTCAGTGCGATCGTCTTTAACATTACAGCGCCGATGAACCAAGTCTTTCGCTTCGTTGGACGCTTGCGTTGGTAGCCTTGAGGGCACACGCTTCAAACGTCTATGGCCACGTGTGCATGGCACGCGGCTACCGGTCCGTGGGCTGCCGAGGTTTTTCCAAAAGGTGGGAAAGCCCGCTCGCCTACTCACGAAACTTCTTGCAGCGATCAGCTGTGTCTGCTCGACTGGATCAAAATAAGCAAAAAGGGTGGAAATAATGAAACTTGGCTTCGACGGGAAAGTGGCACTTGTGACCGGCGCAGGCTCCGGCATAGGCGCGGCTGTTTCGAGACAACTCGCAGAAGAGGGCGCTGAAGTGGTCGTCGCCGATATCGACGCGGATGCTGCGCAGACAGTTGCCGCCGAGATCCGCTCGCAGGGCGGCCGGGCCCGGCACCATGTCGCCGACGTCGCCGACGCCGGCGCTGTCGAAGGCCTCGTGAAGTCTGTTGTCGAGACCTGCGGCGGGCTGCATTTGGCAGTCAACAATGCCGGCACCGATGGCGTCCGAAAAGCGACGGCAGATTATCCGCTTGACGACTGGCACAGGTTGCTGAACGTCAATCTCAACGGCGTTTTCTACTGCATGAAGTATGAGATCGCCGCCATGGTGGAAACCGGCGGAGGCGCTATAGTCAACATGTCTTCCATCCTCGGTTCTGTTGGATTACCGACAGCATCGGCGTACACCGCCGCCAAGCATGGTGTTGTCGGACTGACGAAGGTTGCCGCCTTAGAGTACGCCAGAATGGGTGTTCGCATCAATGCTGTAGGCCCTGGTTGGATCGAAACGCCCCTTTTGTCGGAGCATTTGGAGATAGCGAGCACCCGTCGGATGCTGGCACTTCAGCCGATGGCAAGGCGCGGGACGCCAGAAGAAGTCGCGGCTCTTGTGTGCTTCCTGTTGTCCGAACAGGCCAGTTTCATTTCTGGAAGCTACCACCTTGTTGATGGAGCCTATACTGCGCACTAGGGGCTGTTGAGATTCATCTGGAATTGATAACTGCCGAGCAGCGATAGATGATGGCTGAGAAGCTTTGGTCATATCCCGACTAAACTGAGACGGACCTTGCCAAACTGGACGCGCGAGTTCTGGTAGGAACGTGGAGAGAACAATCGTGGTCGTCGTCCTGCTCTCCCTGCGGCCGCCCTATCCAGTTCTCGCGCTGTCGCGCTACAAGGCTACACGGCGGTGTCGACGATAAGCATTCAGCTTCCCCTCGTGCCGGGTTGGGCGCTTTCACACGGATCCGCGACAAGCGAGGCGGATGCCGCTTCATGGCCGGCGCGCCCTTAAGTTTGCTCGGTAATCTGGTTCGATCCCAACCTGCTTCCGGGTTAGTCTCCTCCGGACCGCGCAGCCCGACGCCCGGCGCCTATGTGACGACCAGGCATTTCCTCTCCGCCTTTGGACACGCTGCGTGATCTGCCGGATACCGAGATGCGCGAAGATGCGGGCCTGCTTAGCCGTCGAGCGCAGCTGGGCGTTACGTCTGAGGACGTCGTTTCGGAAATGGACGCTGCGGCAGAATAGAGCGAAGGCAGTTCGCGACGACGAGGACAAGACTCGCAACGGTGCCACAGGCACACCAGATTATCGCCGCTCATAGTCAGAGGCGGCCCGAAAAGCCGCCTTGACTTACGCGTTTGTCAGGCTGCCTTTTGCCGCGTGAGCAATGCCGCAAGATGCCTTGCCGTTTCGACGCAGGCTGGCTGCTGGTCTGCAAATCGCTCCGCGCCGATTTCCATGATCAGCGTCGTATCCGGCAGGAATGTCAGCTCGGAGAAGATGTCTTCCCACGGGATGTCGCCCCAGCCGATCGGCAGATGCAGGTCGCCGATGCCGAGCGCGCTTGCCTCGGCGGGATGATAGAAGCGCTTCATCGAACAGGGTAGACCGAAGCTGTCATGCACATGCAGATGGCCGGTTACCGGCGCCATGTTGCGCAACTGTTCACGGAAGTCGAGATTGCGAAAGGTCGATTCGATATAGGCATGCGAGAAATCGATCAGTGCCACGATATTGTCGGAACCGATGGCGCGAACGGTCGCGGCCACTTGGCTCGGCGTCTGGCGATACTGGCCGCTTTCCGTGGTGAAGATATTTTCAAGGGCAATGCGGACACCGTAACCCCTGGCGACTTCGGCCATCTCGGCGAGCGCCTCACGTTCCATATGGTCGAGATCAGCGCCATTCTCGCCATCTGCAACCTGTGCAGCGCCAGAATGATGCACGAGAATGCCGGCACCGAGGCGATTGCACAGCTCCAGCATGGCTCGCACAACCTTCTTCTGCAGGTGCAGATGCTCGCGGTCCATGAAGTTGGAAACGATCTGGCCGTGCAGTGACAGTTTCCTGAAGTCGTATTGCCGGACGATCTCGGCGACGCGCTGCGTCCGGTCCTCGATGATCCGGCCGCCGCTGATGATTTCTTCGCCATAGATACCGATCTCGCATGCATCGGCGCCGGTATCAGCGATTTCCCGCAATGACGCATCCAGCACGCTCAGATCACCTTTGCCGGTCCGGTTGCAGAAGCCGATGGCGGTTATGATGTCGTTCATGACAATTTCTCCTTTGAAAATTGAAGCAGAGCGGTTGCCAGTCGTCCCGGAGCACCCGCCGGATTTTCCGTGGCGCGTGACTGGGGGTCGACCTCTATCCGTCGCCCGCTGTCGCGGTCGAAAACATGCAGTTGCGGCAGAGACAGTTCCAGGCTGATCCGCTCCCCGGGCCGCACGTTCGTCTGCTCGCCGATGACGGCGGAAAAGGGCTGCCCATCAATCTCGGCATGAACGACACGGCCGGAACCGAGCTCTTCGATGAAATCCACCTTCGCCGATACGCCGGTACCGGCCTGCACGACCACGCATTGCTCGGGGCGGATGCCGACGGTGACGTCCTTCCCACGCAATTGCGTGGCGAGGGCGCCGTCGATCGGCACTTGGGCGCCCCCGAACCGAACCGTGGCGGTCTCGGTTTCGACGCGGGTTTCGAAAAGGTTCATAGCCGGCGAACCGATGAAGGACGCGACGAAGACGCTTGCCGGCCGGTGATAAATGTCGAGAGGCTGGCCGACCTGTTCGACATGGCCCTTGTTCATCACCACCAGCTTGTCGGCGAGCGTCATCGCTTCGACCTGATCATGCGTGACGAAGATGGAAGTCGCCGACAGGCGCTGATGTAGTTTGCGGATCTCGGCGCGCATGGTGACACGCAGCTTGGCGTCGAGGTTCGACAGGGGCTCGTCGAACAAAAAGACCTTCGGCTCGCGGATAATGGCGCGCGCCATGGCGACACGCTGGCGCTGGCCGCCGGAAAGAGCTGCAGGTTTGCGCATAAGGTGGTCGGACAGGCCGACGATCTTCGCCGTCTCTTCGATGCGCTTTTCGCGCTCGGCCCTGGGTACGCCGGCAACCTTCAACGCATAGCCGATGTTTCCGGCAACGGTCATGTGGGGATAGAGCGCATAGTTCTGGAACACCATGGCGCAGCCGCGTTCGCGCGGCTCCAGCTTGTTGACGACGCGACTGTTGATCGCGATCTCGCCGGCGGTGATTTCCTCGAGCCCTGCAATCATCCTGAGGAGTGTTGACTTGCCGCAGCCGGAAGGGCCGAGGATAACCACGAATTCGCCGGACGCAAAGGAAAGATCGACGCCATGCAGCGTCTTTGTTTTGCCATAGGACTTGTAGACGGCGCGGATATCGATGTCAGCCATAGTCTTGAACCTTGTTTTCTAAAGCGCGGATCATTTTTCGGTGGCAACCAGGCCACGTATGAACCAGCGTTGAAGCACAGCGACGACGATCAGCGGCGGCGCCATGATGATGAGAGAGCCGGCGAGTGTGACGTTCCAGTCCGGCGTTCCGTTTTCCGAGGGCAGGAGCGCGACCAGCGACATCATCATCGTCTTGTAGGACGGGTCAGTGATCATCAGGAGCGGCCACAGATACTGGTTCCAGCCATAGACGAACATGATGGTGGTGAGTGCCAGCATGTTGGTGCGCGACAGCGGCAATAGCATGTCGAAGAAGAAGCGCATTGGCCCTGATCCGTCCATGCGCGCGGCTTCGGCGAGTTCATCCGGCAGCGTCATGAAGAACTGGCGGTAGAGAAACGTACCGGTCGCCGTCGCGATCAGCGGCAAGGTCAGGCCGGCATAGGAATTGAGCAGGTTCCATTCGACCGAGACTTCAATGCCCGTGAGAGCGGCAATCAGGAGGCGGAACGGCTGGAAGAGATCGGCGGCAACGGCGTAGGTCGGCACCACGCGGACTTCGAGCGGCAACATCAGCGTGATGAACACCATCCAGAAGAAGAAATGCTTGAGGGGCGTGCGAAAGAAGACGATGGCAAAGGCCGTGCAGGCCGACAACGCCACTTTGCCGAAGGTAACGAGGCTCGCCATGATCAGGCTGTTCGTCATCGCGGTGCCGAGGCTGGCGCGTGACCAGGCAGCAGTGGCGTTCTCCAGCAGACGGTCCTGCGGCACGAACTGGAAGGGCACGCTGTTGACCTGCTGCAAAGTCTGGCTGGCACCGGCCAGGATGACCATGAAAGGGCCGATCAAAAGCAGGAAGCCGAGGATCATCAGGATATAAGTGAACGCATCGGCAAAGGGGGTCCGCTGGATCATGATCGGCTCACTTGTAGTGCACCCGCTTCTCGATGAAGCGGAACTGGATAAAGGTGAAGACCATGATCAGGCCGATCAGGACGATGCTCTGGGCCGAGGCGCCGGAATAGTTCAAGCCTTTAAAGGCCTCGTCGACGATGCGGTAGACCATCACTTCGGTGCCATGATTAGGCCCACCGCCGGTGGTGTTGTGCACGATACCGAAGGTGTCGGCCCCCACGAAGCCTTCCGTCATCATGATGACGAGCAGGAAGAACAACGTCGGAGCGAGCATCGGAATCTGGATATCAACGGCGCGCCGGATCGGACCGGCTCCATCCATGGCGGCCGCTTCCGTCAGCGCACGCGGGACCGATTGCAGCCCCGCCAAAAGGAAGATGAAAGTATACCCTGCCCATTTCCAGGCAAAGATGATGATCACAAGGACGAGGGCATGGCTGCCATATTTCGCCGGGTTCCAGAAATCGGGAAAGGCGGCATTGACCGAGGCCATCAAACCGCGCTCAGGCGAGAGAATGAAGCGGAAGGCCATGCCGGCGGCAGGTCCGGCGATGGCATAGGGCAGGATATAGAGGAAGCGGAACAGACCGGATCCGGGCAACTGCCGATCGACCGCGAGCGCCAGGACGAGGCCGACGACGATTGTGAACAGCGTTCCGCACAGGGCAAAGATCAGGCTGACAACAACCGAGTTCCAATAGAAGGGATCGGCGAACACGTCCTGGAAATTCGCCCATCCGACGAATTCTGCCGCACCGCCGAAAGGCGGCTCGAGCGTGAAAGCCCACCGCATCACCGCCACTGCCGGCCAGTAGAAGAAGAGGAGGATCAAAGCAATCTGCGGCAGGGCGAAAAGGATCGGCAACCACCAGCTTTTGAAAACGGAGCGCTTGTCCATGGATGACTTGAAACCGAAACAGGAAAGAGAAAAGAGCCCGCCGCGCCAAACCGGCAGGCTCTCATGGTATGGGGCGGAGGCTTAGTTCAGCTTCTGTCCCGCATAGGTCTTTTCGAAGCGGCGCAGAACGGCGTTGCTGCGTTCCACGGCCTGATCGAGTTCCGCCTGAACGTCGGCGTTCTGCATGAAGATGGCTTCGAGCGACGTCGCTACCTCCTTGCGGATTTGCGTGAAGCCGCCAAGCCGGATGCCGCGGGTGTTCTGCGACGTCGGTGTGTATGTCAGGCTCTGGATCGCGATTTCGCGGCCCTTGTAGGGAGCCGTGTCATAGAAGCCGTTGGCCTTCATGGCCTCAAAGCCGGTCTTGGTAACCGGGATGTAGCCGGTGACCGTCGACCACCATTCAGCCATTTCCGGGGTGGCGATGTAGTTCAGGAATGCAGCGGCGCCCTTGTATTCCACTTCCGGACGACCGGCCATGACCCATAGCGATGCGCCGCCGACGAGCGAGTTCTGGCGCTCGGTGCCCTTCCAGACCGGAAGCATCGCAACTTCCCACTTTACGCCTTCAGGCAGCGTCTTGCCGATCGTGCCGTGGTCGGCAATCGAAGTCTGGATCATCTGGCAGGTCTGTGAGGTGAAGGAGGGTACGATATCCATGCCGAGCTGCTTGGTCTTGACGACGAACAGCTTCTCGTCGGCCATTTTCTTGAAGAACTTTACCTGGTCGACGAACTTGGTTTTGTTGATGACGAGTTCGGCGTCGAGGCCGTCATAGCCATTTGCCCTGGTGGCGATCGGTTGGTTGTGGATGGCGGAGAACTGCTCCATCATCTGCCATGTGTCGAAGTTGAAGCCGAGCGGGCATTCAAAGCCAGCGGTCTTCAGCTTGCGGGCTGCTTCCTCGACCTGTTCCCAGGTGTCCGGCTTGAAGTCGATGCCGGCTTTGTGAAAGGCGTCAGCATTGTAGTAAAACATGGCGGTGGAGGAATTGAACGGGAAGGAGTTCAATTCGCCGGCTACCGTTGCATAATAGTTGGCGATGCCGCCGAAATAGTTATTCCAGTCGATTGTGTAGCCATTGTCGGCCATCAGCTTCTTGGCGGGCACGAAGGCGCCGGACAGCATCAGGTCGAGCGTGCCGGCATCATAGATCTGGGTGATCGCCGGATGCTTTTTGGCGCGATAGGCGGCAATGGTATTCTGCAGTGTCGTGTCGTAGCCGTTCTGCGAAGTGCAGACGATCTCGAAATCAGCCTGCGAATCATTGAACTTCTTGCAGGCATCCTGCACACGCTCGCCCAGATCGCCGGAGAGGCCATACCAGAATTCGAACTTGGTTTTCTCGGCAAATGCCGGAGAAGCACCGAGTGCGGTCGCGGCCAGAAGGCCGGCCAGGAAAGATTGAATGACGGTGAGTTTCATCACTGGTGCTCCTTGGAAGTTTGACGATCGACCAGCCGTCGCCTTGGCTCTTCGGCTCAGTTCGTCCTCGTGCTAGCAGCCGAATGTGACACTCCGTCCTAGTTTCTGTGATGAAATGATGAAACCCATGGCATTCCCGGCGCGCTGTTCGGGCAAACCAAGGTTTACGTTCTGAAAATGCCGCTTGCGTGACAGGGAGCGGCATATGTGCAACATCGAAAATACCAGATTGTTCCGGTGCACGGATCACACTCGATGAAGGACAAACTTTCCCCTTTTACCAGGCGGGAGACAAATCATCTTTCAATATCTGGTGGCCCACTACATGCCCGTCAAAACGACTGTCTCTGCGATCGATCATCTCGGTCGAAAAAAGCGCGGTCCGATCAACGAAGGCGTCGAGCTTCATTTCACAATTGCGCAACTCCGTTATTAGTCGCCACAATGCCTCGTCAACGGCGCGCAGGGCATCGGCGAGAATCCGGCCCTTTTGTCCGCCGTGGCGTAAACAACTGTAGTTGACCGCATTGCTTATGGCGATGTCGGCAAACCGGCGACAAGCAGGCGTTGCTTCAACAAGCGCCAAGGCCGTCCGAATATTGACGGCAAAAGCCAGTTCGAACTCGATCGAGGCAAATTCGCGATCGAGTGAGGGTGGATGAATGCGCTCCAGCAAGGAATACCAGATCGGATCGGTCTTTATCTTCATGGCGTGCCCCCGACCGCGTTGCGCTCGTCCGAGTCGAGCTGCGTATCGGGTGTATACTGGCCTGAATTCAATCCGCCCGCGTCAGCCTTTGGTCCTAACTGCGTCGCGACTTTGGTCCTAGTTCACGAGGGAGCCGTTCATCCGTCCGGAACAAGCCGAGTTCAATGCAGCAATATCGCGTCGGCTTTCGGATTGCTTGGCGTGGTGGTGAAGTGAAACCAAGCGCCCGCGCCAAGTCAGCGACCAAGCGAGATCGGCAGAGGCCCGATCCTCTACTCGCCGTCACTGCCGAGCTCGAGGAATGGTTCGAGGTGAGCCTTGGCGAACTTCACGAGACTTGCTTGGCGAGGCCGTTTGACAACGACAGACTATTGCCGGATCGTTGGTTGCACGCCGGCAGCCTTTTGGCTGACGGCGTGATGATGCAGCTCGACTGGGCAGTCCAGTAGAGCGCCTCAGAAGCCGAACACAGCCTGAAGCAAACCGGGAGGATAACGTGAGCGACCATGTCTATAAGAAGGTGGAACTTATCGGTAGTTCGAAGGTCTCGCTGACCGAGGCGATCGAGACAGCGATTTCAAGAGCCTCGAAAACCATGAGAAACCTCGAGTGGTTCGAAGTGGATCAGATCCGGGGACATATCAAGGATGGCGTTGTGGCGCACTATCAGGTCGTCATGAAGGTTGGATTTCGGATCGACGATTGACGCGGCTGAGCCGGTTGTCTGTTACAGCCCGAGAGCTGCTCGCCTGTCGATCGTTTTTCGACAGGCGAGGACAAACCGCTTCGCGTGGCCATAGCGAAAAACGTTGCTTCCACTCGATATTGCAGGTTTTCCGGGCAAGCCATGGCATGGAGAAATGGCGACATCGAAACTGACGGCCTATCGCAAGAAGCGGGACTTTTCGAAAACGCAGGAGCCGGTTGGAAGTCTTGCCGGCGGCGGCAACCGCTTTGTCGTGCACAAGCATCATGCCACCGCAGATCACTACGATTTGAGGCTGCAGATCGGCGGCGTGCTGAAGAGTTGGGCTGTCCCGAAGGGACCCTCGCTCAATCCGGCGGACAAACGGCTGGCGGTCGAGACCGAGGATCATCCGCTGGAGTATATCGACTTCGAGGGCGTAATTCCCGAAGGTGAATACGGCGCCGGTCCAATGATTGTCTGGGATACCGGCGTCTGGGCGCCGATGGACGATGTCGAGAAAAGCTTGCGGACAGGCGCCTTCAAGTTCCGGCTTGCCGGCGAAAAGCTCAATGGCGGCTGGATGCTGGCGCGGCTGAAGCCCAAGCCGGGGGACGAAGACCAGCGCAACTGGCTCCTGTTCAAGGAGCATGATCTCGCTTCAAACGACACCATCGACATCCTCGCCGCGCGCCCCGAAAGCGTCAAGTCCGGCCGCCGGATCGAGGAACTGGTGGAGAGGCCAAAGCCCGCGACCAGACCGGTAAAACCCAACCCCGGCGCGCTTCCCGGTGCGGTGAAAGGCATTGCGCCAGCGCGCATCGAGCCGCAACTTGCGACACCGACGGCTATTCCGCCCGGCCGCGCCGACCAACGCGAGATCTGGCTGCACGAGATCAAGTTCGACGGCTACCGGACAATGGCGCACGTCGCCGCCGGTGCGGCACATCTGATCACCCGCGGCGGACTGGATTGGACGAAGCGCTACGGCGACCTGCCGGAGGCTTTTCGGCGGCTTCCGAGCCGCGACGCCGTCATCGACGGCGAAATCGTGGTGCTGGACGACAAGGGGATCAGCCGGTTCGCGCTGCTGCAGGACGCGCTCGCCAAGGGTGCAGGCAACAGGCTTGTGTTCTATGCCTTCGATCTCCTGCATCTCGACGGCTGGAACCTGACCAATGTCCCGCTCGAAAAGCGCAAGGCGCTGCTGGCGCAGTTGCTCGAGGGGCACATATCCAGTCACTCCGCCATTCAGCTCAGCGACCATGTCGTCGGCGATGGGCGTGCGCTTTACGAGCAGGCCTCGGAAATGGAACTCGAAGGCATCGTCTCGAAGCGTGCCTCGGCCCCCTATCAGAGCGGCCGATCGAAAACCTGGACCAAGACCAAGGCGTTGAAAGCCGGTGATTTCGTAATCACCGGATACACGACCTCCGAGGCTGCCGGGGGCCTTGCCGCGCTCGCACTCGGCGAATGGGTGGATGGCGAACTGGAATATCGCGGCAAGGTCGGCACGGGCTTCAACGCGGACATGCTCAAGCAATTGCTTGCGCGGCTGGACCCGCTGCGCGCCGGCGCAACCAAACTCGACGGCGCGCCAAGGGACGTCATCTGGGTCCGGCCGATGCTCTCGGCGCATATTCATTATGCAAACCGCACTGCCGACAATGTGCTTCGCCACGCCGTCTTCAGGGGGCTTCGCGATGTCGAGCTCTCCACGCCGGTCTCCGCCCGGCGGGAACGGTTGATCTCGGACGCCGATCTCGCAAGCATCTCCGTCACCAATCCGACGCGCCGGCTGTTCGGTAAATCGGGTCCCACCAAGCTCGACATTGCGGTCTACTACGCCTTGGTCGGCGATTTCATGCTGCCGCATATTCTCGGCCGCCCGGTCTCGCTCGTCCGCTGCCCGACGGGAAAACCTCAAGACTGCTTCTTCCAGCGCCATCCCTTCACCGGCATGCCATCGACGATGACGACATTCGAAACCACCAATTCCGAAGGCGAAACGAAATCCTACCTCTCGGTGGAAGACGCAAGAGGGTTTCTCGCCCTGGCCCAATTCGGCGTGGTCGAATTCCATAGCTGGGGAACAACGCGAAAGCGGCTGGAAAAGCCGGACCGCATCGTCTTCGACCTCGATCCCGGCGAGGGCATCGCCTGGCGCGAGGTGGTCGAGGCGGCCGTCCACATCCGCGGTCAACTCGAGGCGCTTGACCTTGTTCCGTTCGTCAAGACATCGGGCGGCAAGGGGATCCACGTGGTCGTGCCGATCAGGCCAGAGCACACCTGGAAGAAGGTGCACCGGGCGACCAGCGACATTGCCGTCCGCCTGGCAGCGACTGCGCCGCAAATGTTCACCACGACAATGGGCAAGGACAATCGCATACGGCGCATTTTCATCGACTTTCACCGCAATGCCCGCGGGCACACGTCGGCTGCTCCCTATTCGCTTCGCGCCCGCACCAATCTGCCTGCGTCGACCCCCTTGAGCTGGACCGATCTTGAAACTATCGACGCTCCGGAGGATTTGAACTATTCTTCATTGCCGGGCCTTCTGGCCACGTCCGGCGATCCCTGGGACGACATTGACGAATTCTCGAGGGATTTGCCGATGTTGCCTTAAGGCCGGAAAATAATCGCATTGCCGCGCAGGAGATGATCATGGCGCCCAGGGCAAGTTGGAAAGGTTACCTCAAACTCAGTCTCGTGAGCTGTCCGGTGCGGCTCTATCCCGCAACCAGTTC
Organism: Pararhizobium sp. LjRoot255; assembly: GCF_964252905.1. Classification (NCBI taxonomy): domain Bacteria; kingdom Pseudomonadati; phylum Pseudomonadota; class Alphaproteobacteria; order Hyphomicrobiales; family Rhizobiaceae; genus Pararhizobium; species Pararhizobium sp. LjRoot255. Next base: position 204,731 of record NZ_CAXUPQ020000002.1, on the reverse strand, counting down.
GAGCGAGCGCATCAGCTTCAATCAGCTTCACAAGGATACCCATAACCGGATCAACATGAAGCCGGTCGACCCGGAACTCGGCCTGATCGAACGGTCGGACCTGGTGAAGGGTTACGAGTACGAGGACAAGAAGTACATCATCATCGAGGACGCTGATCTTGAGAGCGTCCGGATCGAATCCAACCACACCATGAACATCGAGGCTTTCGTCGACGAAAGGTCGGTCGACATCATCTATCAGGATGCTCCCTATTATCTGGCGCCGGACGGGGCGATGGCCGAGGAGACCTTCGTCGTGCTGCGGGAAGCGATGCGAAAATCCGGCAAGCTGGCGATCGCGCGTCTGGTTTTGTCCAGTCGCGAGCGGGTGGTCACCATTGGCGCGCGCGAGACCGGTATGTTCGTGTGCACGCTCAGAAATCCCAGCGAGGTGCGCGGCACGGCCGAATATTTCGGCAATATCCCGGTCGGAAACCCCGATCCTGAGATGCTGCAGCTTGCCGAAGCGCTCATCCAGCAGAAGCTGACGACCTTCGATCCAAAGAATTACGAGGATCGCTACGAAATCGCGCTGATGCAGATGATCCGCGAGAAGCTCAAGGGTCACAAGCCGATCATCGCAGCCGCTCCGGAACGTGGCAATGTCATCAATCTCATGGACGCGTTGAAGGCGAGCCTTTCACAATCGAAGCCCCCCGCCAAGAGCAAGACCAAGTCGGAGCCGCTGGCAAAGCCGGCCGCGAAGACCGCCGCTTCGGCAGCGGCAAAGCCGGCTGCCAAGAAGAAAATCTGATGGCGGTTGCTGGTCAGACATTCGGCATTGTCGGCGCACTGGCCGCATTCCCGCGCCGGTTGGCGGCGCGGGAAGTCGAGCGGCAGGGTGGGCATCTGAGGCGCGGTGTGACGCGCCGGACCTCGCATCTGGTCTTCGGCAGAGGTTTGCTTGCAAAGGCAAACGAAGCCGAGATCGAAGCGCGGTTCGACACGGAAATCAGCCACGGCAGGTGTTTCCTCAGCGAGAACGGATTTCTTCGGTTGCTGGGTTTGATGACATCGCCGGAAACATTTGCCCTGACACGGCAGGCGCTGATCGACCAATCCCGGCTTTCTCCACGGAGTTTTGATTTTCTTTCCCTGTTTGATGCCTTCGAGCACGACGCGGAACCCTACTCCTTCCGCGACCTGATCCTCGCAAGGAAGTATGCCGGCCTGATCGCCAGTGGCGCGCCCTGGAGCGCGATCGCAAGGTCGGTCTACCGCTCCCGTTCGGTGGCTTCGCTTACGGCGCTGTCGCTCCATCACGAGGGCTCGGACACGATCTACGTGCGCGATGCCGAAGGTTTGAGCGAACTCGACGGCCAGTTGCTGTTCGATCTGGGGACGCCTGACGACGCCGAGCTTGAGGACCTTTTTTCTCGGGCCGAAGGTGCCGAAGTTGATGGTCAATATGATGAGGCTGCCGCCTTCTATCAACGTTGCCTCGCCATCGATCCGACGGACTCCGTTGCCGCGTTCAACCGCGCCAATAGCCTCAAGGCCAGTGGCCGGCAGCTGGAGGCTGCGCATGACTATGCGCGCGCCCTCAAGCACGACCCGAGCTTCGTCGAGGCATGGTTCAACCTCGCCGGGCTTATGGGCGATCGTGGGCGGGTCGATGCCGCGCGCCGGCACCTGCAAAAAGCGATCGAACTCGACGGCGACTACGCGGATGCCATCTTCAATCTGGGGAAACTTGAATTCGATGCCGGCAATCTCAGCGAGGCGCGACGCCGGTGGGCGCGCTATCTCGAACTCGACAGCGATTCCGAATGGGCACGAGCCGCCGCCCGTGGCGTGCAGTTCGTCGACCTCCAGTTCATCGCAAAAACGGCGGGCTGAGATGGGCGAGCGATTTCTGTTCGACGGACCGGACGATGCCACCGTCACCATCCTACTTGCACATGGTGCCGGCGCGCCGATGGATTCCGCGTCGATGACCGCGACTGCCAAGGCTCTCGCCGAGGCGGGCTTTCGCATCGCCCGTTTCGAGTTCGGTTACATGGCGGCCCGCCGCTCATCGGAGGGCCGCAAGCCACCGCCCCGCGCGGAAACGCTTAATCCGGAGTATAGGGCGGCCGTCGCTGAACTTGCCGCAGACGGCCCCCTCATTATCGGTGGCAAGTCGATGGGCGGGCGGGTTGCCAGCATGATTGCTGACGATCTTTATTCTGCGGGAAAAATCGCCGGGCTTCTTTGCCTCGGTTATCCTTTTCACCCGCCCGGCAAGCCGGAACAACTGCGCACCAAACATCTCGCCGGGCTGATGACGCCGACATTGATCTGCCAGGGGACGCGTGACGAGTTCGGTACCCGGGAGGAAGTTCCCGGCTATGCACTCTCAGACAGAATCGAAATTCTCTGGCTTGACGATGGCGACCATGACCTCAAACCTCGCAAGAGCATCTGCGGTTTCTCGGCCGCCGATCACCTTGCGACCATGGCCAAGGCGGTCGTGACGTGGGCCGAGAAGCTGGCGCGCTGACCATGCTGCCCGCATGAAGATCGCAACCTTCAACATCAATGGCGTCAACCGGCGGCTCGAAAACCTGCTTGCTTGGTTGACCGTGGCCAGGCCCGATGTTGTCTGCCTTCAAGAACTTAAGGCAACAGACAGACAGTTCCCCAAGGCGGCGATCGAGGCCGCGGGCTATAGCGCGGTCTGGCGTGGACAACCGGGTTGGAATGGAGTTGCGATCTTGGCGCGTGACTGTGAGCCGGTCGTGACCCGGACCGAGCTGCCCGGTGCTCCGTCCGATACGCAGAGCCGCTACGTCGAGGCGGCGGTAAACGGCATTCTGATCGCATCGCTCTATGCACCCAACGGAAATCCGCAGCCCGGCCCGAAATTCGATTACAAACTTGCCTGGCACGACCGCCTTGCGCTGCATGCCGCAACGTTGTTTGCGACCGGCGTGCCAGTCGTGCTTGCCGGCGACTACAACGTGGTTCCGGAACCGCGGGACATCTATCCCACCCGTTCCTACGACGACAACGCCCTCATCCAGCCCGAGAGCCGCGCTGCGTTCCGGCGCCTTCTTGATCAAGGCTGGCTCGACGCACTTCGCAAAGTTCATCCCGACGGAGCAATTTATACGTTCTGGGACTATCGCCGGAACCGGTGGCAGCGCGACGCCGGACTGCGCCTCGACCACATCCTTTTGAGCCCGAAACTGACGCGCCGGCTCGGCAACGCGGGCGTCGACAGGGATATCCGGGGTCTGGATGGAGCAAGCGACCACGCACCAGCGTGGATCATTTTACGGTAAGCGCGGGTCAGGTCTCAGATGGCCGATCGGCCAGGTCGGCAAACTGGGCAATCCTGCAAGGGAGGGATGGAATGGCCACCGCCAATTGCTCCAGGGTTTACGGTTGCTCCAACCACATTTGGAACATGAAGTCATGAGCTTGCATCGGACTGCGGCGTCTTAATATAAGGCTTATCGAGACAGTATGGATGACGATACGGGCCCCCTCTGAACTGTTTGAGATCGCAGAAGAAATTCTCGATGAGATGACGCCATCGGTATCGATGGCAGGTCAGGTGGGTCGGCTATTCCTCTTTTGACGAACGTGGCGGCCCTTAGGCCGCCTTTCTCGCTGCATCGAAGGGAATTTCGACATCGACGACTAGTGTTGAGACTTGGAGGCCGCGCTCCAACTTTACGCTGACCTTCTCACTGTCGATTTGCATGTGCTTGGAGATAGCGCGAAGGATCTCGTCGCGCAACTTGGTGACAAGGTCCGAATCGCCGGCCGAGGCCCGCTCGTGGGCCAGCAGTACCTGCAGCCGCTCGCGAGCAGTTGGTGCGGACTGCGATCGGGAAAACAAACGGAAGAGATTCATGCCGCTTTCCTTCCGAAGATTTTACCGAAGAAACCCCGCTTTTCACCTGGAATGGCGACGGGCAGGATTTCGCCTTTGAGCCGGCGTGCAGCGTCGAAGTAAGCCATTGCCGGAGCGCTGCGACCATCCGCTAGGGTAACGGGAGCACCGACGTTGGACGCACGCAAGACATCCATACTTTCCGGGATGATGCCGAGAAGCGGGATCGACAGAATCTCAAGAACGTCGTCGACCTTGAGCATGTCGCCTCGTTCTGCGCGAGCCGGGTCGTAACGAGTGAGAAGGAGGTGCTTCTCCATCTGTTCGCCATTCTCGGCTTTAAGCGTCTTGGAATCGAGCATGCCAATGATGCGGTCGGAATCGCGCACCGAGGAGACCTCCGGATTGGTCACGACGATGGCTACGTCGGCATGACGCATGGCGAGCGTCGCTCCGCGCTCGATGCCCGCAGGACTGTCACAAATAACCCAATCAAAAGCATTCCTGAGCGCGGTAATAACCTTCTCCACGCCTTCCGGTGTGAGATTGTCCTTGTCGCGTGTTTGCGAAGCTGGCAGCAGGTAGAGTGTTTCCACGCGCTTGTCGCGGATCAGTGCTTGCGTCAGCTTGGCTTCGCCCTGAATGACATTGACCAGATCATAGACCACGCGCCTTTCCGCACCCATCACGAGGTCGAGATTGCGCAGGCCGACGTCAAAGTCCACGACCACGACTTTCTCGCCATTTTGTGCAAGGGCGGCGCCCAATGCTGCGGTCGACGTCGTCTTGCCGACGCCGCCCTTGCCAGACGTGACCACGATTACTTTGCCCATGTACCTCTCCAGTTAAATAGGATTACGCCTTCGGTTTAGCTGAGCGCTTCTGCTTTGATCGTTTCGCCTTCGAGCCAAATCTGCACCGCTTTTCCACGGAGACCCGGCTCCATGTCCTCGGCGGTCTGATAGAACCCGTCGATCGCTATCAGCTCTGCCTCGAGCTTGCGGCAGAATATGCGTGCTGAGGAGTTGCCCATCGTACCAGCCATCGCTCGCCCTCTGAGCGCGCCATAGACATGAATCGATCCACCGGCGACCACTTCCGCACCGGATGCGACCGAGCCGACGATGGTTACGTCGCCCTCGGGGTGAAAGAACGATTGCCCTGAACGAACAGGTTGGCTCACGACGACCGACGGCATTGCCTTTGACGTTGGCGGACTAGAGGCAACAATGCTCTCAGCAGGAACTGCTTTTTCCGCTTCCTCATTGGTCGGCAATTCAACGTCTGAAGCAGCACGACCGTCGCTCATCGCGGGTGGCAGGTCCGGGCCAAGCAATGAAGAGCGAGCACCTTCGATCCCCATAATTCTGACGTTCCGCATGCCCAGCTGACTGACGAGATCGCGCAGCTGCGCACGATCGATCTCGAGCTCTTGAACGTCGAGCACAATTGGCCGCCGAAGGAAAAACCCGGCGGAACGGGCTGCAAGCTCGTCGAGCTGGACAAGCCAGTCTTCGAACGGCAGTTCGGGAGTCAACGCGAGCGCAAGGAAGGATCGTCCCTTAAGACGAATTGGCCTAGATTGGGTTAACACATCATTCAACTTGGTAAATTTTCCGTTGCCTCGGTGTAGCGAGAAAATGGTTAATGGAAGGTTAACAGGGAACTGCGTGTCAGCGGAGCGCGCGCGTCGTCTGAACCCCATGGCCTTATGTTTATGACCAGGCTCTTTATGCGGCGGGTCGTCGCGACGAGGCGGCAACCGTCATTTGGGAATGCCTGTCCAGCCGTGAACTGCAGGACCTCGGTATCGACCGCGCCGACATCCGCAGCGTCGCCCGCGCATCGATGGCGCGCTAACCGTACAGCATTTGGTCTTTGAGACTGCTCGACGCCCGCTCATGACGCGGGCGTTTTGCGTCGAACTCCCTGTCCAAGGTCGGTTGGACCCATGTTCTGTGCGCAAGCCTTTCCGACTTGTATTTCTTGCATAGCTGCAGTGCAGCATGAGACATTGGCACTGTCCATGGTCTGTGTATGATCAGACCTATCGAAGCGATGCACCTCCTCCCGCAAAGCTTCGGGTTTCGGCAGCCAGTATCCTGGACCGGGTCGATCAGGACGAGTGGGACATTGCCTTCCTGGCAGCCGACCCGGCGCGCGAAGACAGGCTGCCGTTTTCACCTGCCTATGCGCTGATCGAGGGCACGCTTGTGGTTCGAGAGGGAACACCGTATCGGCCCATTCAGGACGCCGACGCGGAGGGAGTGAAATGCGTCACCCGAAACGCTGCCTATGACCTCTATTTGTCCCGGCGTCTCGCTCATGCCAAAATCGTTCATGCTTCGACACCAGCGGAATCTCTCGACCTTTTGTGAACGGCAATCATGAGGCTTCTGCAGGCATAAGGCGGGCACTTGAGCGCTTTGTCAGCGAGCATAAAGGTTTTCGTATTTTAATGGAGCCGTTCCTGATTATCAGGCAAACGATCGCTGTCAGTTGTGCCCACCAAGCCGCAGGCCTTTTGGTGCGCGAATTCGTCGAGGAGGCTCTTCGAGAAGGTTTCTCGGAAAACGTCGTTCGCGACGCGCAACGCAATCGCGTTGCTTTGGCAAAGAAGTAGCCAAGTTCCATAAATATCGGTTATCCAACTCGAACCGATGATCAGGTCTGCGGGTCGGATCCTTTCAAGGCGCTCGACTGGGGCGTACGCTTATTTAAGAGCGCTTACCTTAGCTGCTTCGTTATTTAAGCGAAGGCCCCCTTGCTTAAATAGCAGCTGAAAATCATAATCAGCCCATGTCTGATTCCGAGCTAAATCACCGGTTCGGCCGCTTTGTCGAAACAGCCGTTGCCGGCGAAACCGTGCGGGCATTCGTACCTCCGCCATTGCCGCCTATGCCTGCCATTGACGTGCTTTCACTCCTGGAGCGTCTTAGCTTGGCGGAGCGAGCTCTCGGACGGCTAGATGGTATCACGATGCTGCTCCCTCGTCAGGAGCTCTTTCTTTACATGTATGTCAGGAAGGAAGCTGTTCTTTCCTCGCAGATCGAAGGAACACAGTCGACGCTCTCCGATCTTCTGCGTTTTGAGACGGAAGCGCAGGCGGGACAACCTATCGATGATATCCGCGAAGTTTCGAACTACGTCGATGCCATGATGTATGGTCTGGAGCGACTGGAAGCTCTGCCAATGTCCCTACGCCTGATCCGTGAAATGCACGCGCGATTGCTGCAAAGTGGGCGCGGCGGTACCAAGAATCCCGGCGAATTCCGGCGCTCGCAGAATTGGATCGGGGGGACGCGACCTGGCAATGCACTCTTCGTGCCGCCGCCTGTCACGGAGATGGACACCTGCTTGGATGCGCTCGAACGTTTCATGCATGAAGATCGGTCGCGGCTGCCTGCACTAATCAAGGCCGGCCTTCTGCACGTCCAGTTCGAAACGATCCATCCATTCCTGGATGGCAACGGTCGTATCGGCCGCTTGCTAGTCACGCTCTACCTTTGCATGAATGGGATTCTGCGTAAGCCGCTACTGTATCTAAGTCTTTACCTGAAGACCCATCGGACGGAATACTATCGACTGCTCCAGGAGGTCCGCGAACACGGCAGTTGGGAAGCTTGGCTCGACTTCTTCCTCACCGGCGTCGCCGACACCGCCAACCAGGCGTTTGACGCCGCCACCCGGATCGTCGAGGTGTTCAAGGAAGACCGCGAGCGCATCACAACTGAAAGCGACCGAGCCGGTTCAGCGCTTCGCATCCATGATCTTTTTCAGCAAAATCCGTTCCTGACGGCAAATCAGCTTGTTCAAAAGACGGGCCTATCGGCCCCTACCGTCAATGCGGCACTCACCGATCTGGAGCGGTTCGGCATAGTTGAGGAGGTGACCGGCCGCAAGCGTGGTCGCGTTTTCAGCTATAGACGGTATCTCGCGATCCTCAGTGAAGGCACCGATCCTCTTCCCGCAGCGGTTTGAAAACCAACTAATTCACCGGTCTGCGGTTCGAGTCCCATCAAGGCGATGTAGCTGCCCGAAAATCCTGTGCCTGCTTCTCAAGCGCAGAACCGGTCTTCCCCATCAAAAGAACGCCTGCATGCCCGTCTGCGCACGGCCCAGGATCAGCGCGTGAACATCGTGCGTGCCCTCGTAGGTGTTGACCGTTTCGAGGTTCTGGGCGTGCCGCATCATTTGTCGATTACAAGGTGGCTGCCGACCGGGCGCGGCGCCGAACCCCAGGTTTCGATCACGGTCGCGATCGCAACGTCGCGGCCGCTCTTCTTCCACTCTTCCGCCGTCAGTAGCGGATCCAGCACCAAAGACGTTTCGCTCATACCAAGCCTCTCTTTTGCGAGAACCGCCAGGGCTCGTGCGCCGCGGGGCGCCATACAAGCCGAAGCGTTCCCGGCGAATTTAACTTGACACCACAAGCCCCCGCCAGCCGGAGAGGCGACACTCCGTCAAATCATGGATCAGGCAGCTAACGGCGCAGCTTGTCGCCAATCGTTCCTGCAAAGGCTGCTATAATGACGATGAAACCGATGATGACGGATTGCAGCGACCCGTCTATCTGCGCGAGATTCATTCCCACGGACACGATCGTCACAAGCAAGGCACCAAGGATCGGGGCCTGCACGGATCCGACCCCGCCGCGCAGCGAGGCCCCGCCAACGACGGCGGCTGCGATGCTGTTCAGCACGAGGCTCGTTCCGAGATTCGGCTCACCGGATCCCGTCCCGGCAGTCATCATCAGCCCAGCCAGCGCCGCAATTGCGCCGCACCCCGAATAGGCGAGGAACAGGTGCAGCTTGACATTCCTTCCGGCAACCATGGCTGCTCGAGCATTGTCGCCGATCAAATAGAGTATCCGGCCGAACGTCGTCCTTGTCAGCAGCAGGTGCAAGAGCACAGCAAGCACGATCGCCGCAACCAGCGGCGCCGGCAGACCCACAGGCCGAGACTGATTGAACACATATGTGAACGCCTTGGGGACGCCGAACACCGGAAAGCCGTTTGAGACTGTCGTTGCCAGACCGGTGACGATGCTCATGGTCCCGAGCGTGACGACAAAGGGATTGATTTCGAAATAGGCGATCAGAAGGCCGTTCACAGCGCCGATCGCGCAGCCGATTGCGAGCGCCACCAGCACAGCGCTCGCGATCGAGACCCCCGCATGGTCCGGCGGCATCGCTACCATCACCATGCAGGAAATAACCGAGACGACAGAGACATTGGCCCCGACCGAAAGATCGAACCCACGGCAGATCAGCACCAGGAGTTGGGCTGCAGCCAGCATGAAGAGAAGCGATGTCTGCTTGAGCAGGTTCTCCAGGTTGGCGAGGGATGCCATGGCGGGTTGCAGCAGCGCAAACAACGCAAACAGTGCCAGGATCACTATGGGCATGCCGAGGGTACGGATGGAGCCCCATGGGATGATATAAGCCGTTTTCATGGATTTGCGCCCCGCAGACGTTTGAAATTGTCGAGTGCAGCCGCTGCAATGACGATCGTGCCGACGAGGATCACCTGATAGCGGCTGTCGATGCGGATCAGATTCATTCCGTTGGCAATCACCGATAGAAACAACGCGCCCAGGACCACCATTGACAGGCGTCCGGAGCCGCCCTTGAGAGAAACGCCCGCCAGGATGGCGGCGGCAATACTGTCGAGCATCATCGAGCTTCCAAGCGTCGCCTCGCCGGAGCCGACCCGTGAGGTCAGAAGCAGCCCCGTCGCGGAGGCCAGAAGGCTGCTCAGTCCGTAGGCGAGGATGACATGGAGCGGCACGTTTACACCGGAGAAATGCGCGCCGCGCTCATTGCCACCGACGGCATAGAAGCATCGCCCCGTTCTGGTCGAGGTGAGGACATAGCCGAGCATCGCCACGATGACCGCAGCGATCAGCACGACAATTGGTACGCCGTGAGTGCGACCACGGCCAATCGTGTCGGTGAAAATTTCCGGGAGCCCGTAAAGCGGTGTGCCGCCCGACAGATATTCGGCGAGACCAATTGCGATCGACATCGTGCCGATGGTGACGATGAACGGAGGCGCGCGCAGGATCGCAACGCAGACGCCGTTCGCCAGCCCGATCAGGCCCGCAATCAGCATGCCGGCAAGGCAGCCGAGTACGATGGCTGTGATGGCGAAGTCCGGCATGACCTCCAAGACATAGACCATGGACAAGGTGCTGGTGACGCTGGTGAGCGCGATGACGGCACCCACGGATATGTCGAAGCCGCCGACCACGATCACCAGCATCTGGCCCGCCGCGATCACGGAGAGATAGGAAGTGTTGCGCAGGATGTTCATGATGTTCTCGAACCGCAGGAATTTGGGTTCGATCACGGCGAACAGCAGGCAGGTTGCCGCAAGAAGAACTGGAAGGACCGGAGGCCTGGCCGCGATGCCCTTGAAAATCCGGTTTTGCGCTAAGGTCTCCATGGCATCATTCCTTCCCGGCACTTTGGGCTTGAAGGGCTCGGCTCTGGTCGCTCGGGCGATCGAAGAAGGATGAGACCAGCGCTTCTTCCGAAATATCCTCGCCTTCCATTTCCGCCACGATCCTGCCGTTCCGCATCACCAGAAGGCGGTGCGAGATATGGATGATTTCGGCCATGTCGGAGGAACAGACGACGACAGCCTTGCCGGCTTCCGTCAATTCCTTGATGAAATTGTAGATTTCGACCTTGGCCTGGACGTCGACGCCCACTGTCGGCTCGTCGAAGAGATAGATGTCGAGTTCGCGCGACAGCCCGCGCGACAGCAGGACCTTCTGCTTGTTGCCGCCGGACATGCCCTCGACGGGCACGTGCACGCCGCGCGTCTTGATGTTGAGACGTGCGATCATGCGCTGGGCGAAATCTCGTTCGGCGCGATGCCGGATCCAGAGCCTGCCTTGCGAAAAGGCGTCGTCATCAAGGGCCGCGATCGTCGCGTTCCAACCGAGGCTCTGGCGCATGGAGAGCCCTTCGGTGGCACGATCGGATGGGAAATAGCACAGCTTACGGCCGAGCATGGCGCTCGGCGTCGGGTTTTCCACCGACCGGGCGTCGAGCCAGATCGTGCCATCAGTGATCTTTTCCAGGCCATAGATTGCTCTTATCAGCTCTGATTTGCCGCAGCCGGCGAGTCCGGCAATCCCGAGAACTTCGCCGCGGCGGATCTGGAAATCGACCCGGTCCACCAGGCCATTGGCGGCGCTGAGGCCTTTCACATCGACGGCTGTCGAGGATGGGGTCCGGCTGATCTTCGGATAAAAGGTTTCGAAACTTCGCCCAGTCATCGATTTGACGAGCGTCGGATGGCTGATCTCCGCCCGCGCGAGCGTGCAGATCTTATAGCCGTCGCGCAGCACGGTGACGCGGTCGGCAAGCCGGTCGATTTCCGCCATGCGGTGCGTAATGTAGATGATCCCGAGACCTTGGTGTCGCAACGTCTCGATCAGGTCGAACAGGGCCGCTGCCTCCTGATCGGCGAGCGAGGCCGTCGGTTCGTCGAAAATCATCACCTTGGCATCGTGCAGCAATGCTTTGGCGATCTCGACCATCTGCTTATGGGCGCGCCGAAGCGAGACGATCCTGGCGTCCGGATCGAGCAGAAAGCCGAGCTTGGCCAGGATGGCGACGGTTGCCTTGCGCATGGCGGCCTTGTCCAGCCGGCCAAAACGCATCAATTCGCGTCCGAGGAAGAGATTTTCGGTAACGGTCATTTCGGGGATCAGGCTGAATTCCTGAAACACCGCGGAAATGCCGGCATGCTGCATCCTGGCCGGCGTGGCGTTCGCGATCGTTTGGGAGAGCAGCCGGTACTCGCCTTCATCGGCCTGCAGCACTCCCGCCATGATCTGGATGAGCGTTGATTTTCCGGCGCCGTTTTCGCCGAACAGGACATGGACCTCGCCGGCTTCGAGGTCGAAATCGACGCCCGACAGGGCCGCGAAGACACCGAACCGTTTGACGATTGCCCGCATCGAGAGGATGGGGCCGGACGATACGGGCCGCTCAAGGCCCGTATCGCACTTATTGTCCGTCTTTATCAACATAACCATCAATCGACCGAATAGACCGGTTTCCAATCGGCGGGTGCGAAGGAACGGGTCAAATCCATACTATCGATATTGTCCTGGGTCACAATGCTCATTGCCGGGTTGAGATGCTTGTAGTGCTCCTGCTTTTCAAGGATGCGGACGGCGAGATCCACGGCGATGCGGGCCTCCATGACCGGCGATTCGGTAACGGTCGCCGTGACGTCGCCTTTCTTCACGAGATCGACGATGCCTTCATTGGAATAGTAGGAGGCGACCGTGATGTCCCGGTCGACGCCGGCTTCCTGCAGCGCCTGCTTGGCGACTTCCGCGGTGACCGCAGTGCCGTAGATAATGCTGATATCGTCATAGGCCTGCAGCGCATCCTCGACCAGTTGCAGCTGGATGCTCTTACCGGTATCGCCGTATTTCGCGTCGAGCAGGTCGATCTTCGAGCCTTCTATGCCACGCTTGACACCCTCGGTCGAGGCTTCCGCCCAGCCGGATCCCTGCGGTCCGGGGAAATGCAGCAGCTTGACATGGTCCGCATTGCCCTTGAATTTTTCGGCCAGGAACTTCGAGCCCGCCTCGGCTGCGACATCGTAATTGGCGTAGATCTTGGCGTCCGCCACATCGCCCTGCAAGGGATTGATCACGCCGACCTGAACGATGCCCTTGGCCTTGCCTTCCGCCATGCTCTTGGCAAGTCCGGCTTCGGAAATCGCGCCGATGACGATCGCGTCGACCCCAAGCGCCACGCAATCATTATACTGCGCCACCTGCTTGGCAGCTTCGGTGTAACCGCCCGCCTGGAAAATCGTCGCCTTGATGCCGAGCTTCTTGGCCTGGTCGGCGATGCCGTAGTCGACACCCACCCAGTAGCTGTCCTTCATGTGAGGGAACAGTACACAGATGTGCCATTTCTTCGACGTCTTATCGAGGCCCTGATAGGGAACGGTCTTGCCGGAGACGACATCCATCACGTCGAACGGCCAGATATCCGCGGCCTGGGACAGAGTAGGGTGGAGAAGCGCCAGGAGACCTGACAGCATCACCTTCTTCATACTTGTGCGTTTCATGTGTTCCACCTCTTTTATTTTGAATTATATTTATGTGCATCAATTTCACTGAGCGTTCGGAAAGCATAAAAATGCCTTCCCTGGCATTCGCACGTCAAAGTGCGGTTGAGGTATTTGTACCTTCATCGCCATGTGCACGCCTGCTAACGTAGCAGAGAGCTCGACAAATACATCATTGCTGCGCGAACAAACTCTGGTTCCAATGCGCACAGCGGCATGGGCCGGCGACCTCGGTTAGCCGCCTATACTATCCGGTTTATGAATAGATACGTGCGTGCGCGAGGTTTTACATATCAGCGGGAGGTGTATCGCGGAATCTGCAATTTTCGGTATGGCAGATCTGTTCCGATCGCCGCTCCCGTGCCGCAAATGGCCGTCGATATGCCGAGATCGCCGAGATTTAATGCGCCTAGCGACAAGACTCCCGGCAAATTCATGTTATCGTCAGGCAACAAAGAATGGGAACAAATATTGGTGAGACCGGCAAAGCCGGCCGCCGCCTTCGCACAGGAGGATGAGGCAGTGCTTTTTTCGACAACCAATTCCAATCCGCTGGCTCGCGGGAGTTACTGGCAGGATATTATCTCGAATACTTATTTCCCGCTCGACCTCAAATATCGGGACGAGGATAAGTTTGCCGGCGATCTGCAATGCTGGTCGATGGGGAATTTGTCGCTGTCCAGGATCAAATGCGAGGCGATCCTCTATAAGCGCCACGAGCGCCAGATTGTCACCGAACGCGAAAAGAGCTTCCTGGTCACCATCCCGGACATTGCCAGCATCAACTTTGCCCAGGATGGTCGCGAGGTCTCCTGCGCACCCGGCGGCTTCGTGCTCGAACGCGGGGATGCCCCTTACGAGTTCAGTCATCCAGGCCCGAATGCGGTATGGGTCCTGAAAGTGCCGAGCTCGACGCTGCGGGCCCGTGTCGGGCCGCCGGAACGGCTTACGGCGCTTTCCTTCGATGCCACCAAGGGCGTCGGCGCCTATTTTGTCGATGCGGTGCGGACAAGCGCCCGCCGTTTGAACGAGATGGATGAGACCGCGCATGAAGTGGTCGGCCAGCATCTAGTCGATTTGCTGTGCATGGCGATCCAGGGCGACGAGCGCGTGCTCAGCAGCAATCTGAGTTCCGTTCGGTCGGCGCATCTTTTCAGGGCCGAGCAATTCATCCGCAACCAGCTTCACAAGCAGGAACTCCTGCCCCAGGACATCGCCGATTCCTGCGGGATCTCCCTGAGATATCTGCAGCGGCTGTTTACCGATAGCGGCCGGTCGATCTGCGAATGGATCCGCGAGCAGCGGCTTCTGATGTGCGATGAGGAATTGCGCAAGAAGAGCTCGCAGCTGACGATTTCGGACATCGCCTATAGTTGGGGGTTCTCCGACCAGTCGCAGTTTTCCAAGCACTATCGCGCTTATTTCGGCCGCTCGCCGAGTGAAGCGCGGCTCCAATATCGGCAGAACGCCTTCTGCTGAACGTGAAACCTAGCTAACCGCCGTCTGGCGGTCCCCTGCCAAAATCGAACTTCTGCATGCAAGCGGCACAGGTTGCGTCAGCGACGGCCGCCGCTTGTTCATTGAAAGGAAAACAAAATGGAAAATATCCGGGTTGCGGTCGATGTCGGCGGTACATTTACCGACATCTGCATACTCGACGAAACGACAGGTGAAATCCGGATCGAGAAGACATCCTCGACACCGGATCCGATCGACGGGATCATGTCGGGCGTGGAGCACGCAAAGGTCGATCTCTCGCAGGTCTCGATGTTCTCCCATGGCACGACCGTCGCCACCAATGCATTGATCACGCGCCGCCTGCCGCGTACCGTCATGGTCTGCACAGAAGGCTTCCGCGACGTGATCGAAATCCGCCGTGCCAACAAGCAGGATCTCTGGGATGCCTACAAAGACGTCGCCAAACCTTACGTGTCCCGCAAGGACCGCCTCACGGTCGCCGAGCGCGTCGATGCGGCCGGCAAGGTGCTGACGCCTCTCGATGAAGAAGGCGCGCGGCGCATCGCGCGCATCATCAGAAAGCGCGGTGTAAAGGCGGTATCGGTCTGCTTCATGAACGCCTTCGTCAACGGCGAGAACGAGAGGCGCATGCGCGCCATCCTGCGCGAGGAGATCCCCGGCCTGCCGGTCTCGATTTCGTCCGAAGTCATGCCGGAAATCTTCGAGCATGAGCGCTTTTCGACAACGGTCGCCAATGCCGTCTTGAGTCCCGTCGTTGTCGACTACACCACACGGCTCGGCGACAACCTGCGCAGCAAGGGTTACAAGCGTGACCTCTTGCTGCTCCACACCGGCGGCGGCGTGATGACGCCGAAGAGCGTGCAGGATTTTGCCGCGCGCCTGGCGGGCTCCGGCATCGCTGCCGGCGCGATTGCCAGCCGTTACATAGCGACGCTCTGTGGTTATCCCAATTCCATCGGCCTCGACATGGGCGGCACGTCGACTGATGTGTCGATGGCCTATGAAGGGGAATCCCGGATCAGCAAGGACTGGTATATCGAGTTCGGCTATCCGATCCGCTTTCCAAGCATCGAAGTCCTGACCATCGGCGCCGGCGGCGGCTCGCTCGCCTGGCTCGACGAGGCGGGATCGCTCCGCAATGGTCCGCAGTCTGCCGGCTCCCAGCCGGGGCCGGCCTGCTACGGCAAGGGCAATGTCGTGCCGACCAATACCGACGCCAATGTCGTGCTCGGCCGGCTCGGGACCAGCCTCGCAGGCGGCAAGCTGACCCTGCGTTCCGAACTTGCGCAACAGGCCGTTCGCACCGGCGTCGCGGAGCCTTTCGGCATCGGTGTTTATACTGCAGCGGAATCGATCATCCAGGTCGCCAATGCCAATATGGCCAATGCCGTCCGCCTCATCTCGATCAGCCGTGGCTATGACCCGCGCGATTTCGCACTGGTCGCCTTTGGGGGCGCGGGGGCATTGCATGGCGCCGCGATTGCCCTGGAGCTTGCCATTCCGGTGGTCATCGTGCCGCCCAATCCCGGCGTGACATCGGCACTCGGTTGCCTGCTGGTCGATATCCAGCACGATTTCTCCGACAGCTTCATGGCCGATGCGGCCGCGACGAAGCCGGAAGATATCGAGGCGGCTTTCCTACGGCTGGAAAAGGAAGCCCTGGAGCGGCTGGTGCATGAGGGCGTGGCCCATACAGACATCGTGATGCAGCGCAGCGTCGAAATGATGTATCAGGGCCAGTGGCGTTCGCTCGCTGTATCGGCGCCGAGTCCCGTCGTCGACATCAATGTGTTCGTCGAAAGCTTTCACCGCGAGCATGAGCGCGAATATAACTTCCGCCGCGACGATGCGCCCGTCAGCCTCTTCCGTGTCGCGCTCAAGGCGATCGGCACGGTGCCTAAGGCCCAACTCTCCGAACACAAGCCCAGGATGGAAAAGCCGGCACCGAGGTCCCGCCGCGCGGTTTGGTTCGAAGGCGAGCCGCACGACACTCCGATTTTCGAACGGAACGATCTGCCGGCGGGCTTCAAGGTCGCGGGACCTGCGATCGTCGAACAGTTCGACTCGACCGTCGTCGTGCCGCCGAACACCACTGCGGTGGTGGACAAATACCTCAACATCCTCATTCACCTCTAGGGAGATCCGCGATGAACAACGGTGATAAATTGGACGGGCTCGATCCCGTCACCTTCGAGGTGCTCAAGAATTCCTTCATCACCTCGGTCGACCAGATGGCCGAACAGATGCTGAGAACCTGCTATTCCTTCGTGATCTACAATCGCGATTTTTCGAACGGCCTGCATGATGCTGAGGGCAATTCGGTGGCCCAGGGTACGCAGGACATCGCGGTGCATGTCGGAACCCTGCATTTCACCTGCAAGGAGGTGATCCGCGCATTCGAGGGCGACATGCTGCCCGGCGACGTCTATGCCATCAACGATCCCTATGCGGGCGGCACCCATTTCAGCGACGTCCGTCTGATCCGACCTATCTTCGACGAGGACGAGTTGATCGGTTTCAGCCAGTCGAACGGCCATTGGTCGGATCTCGGCGGCAGCGTTCCGGGCTCCTTCGATGTCTCGGCAAAGGACATGTTCCGCGAGGCGTTGCGCATCACGCCGGTGCGCCTCTTCAACGGCGGCCGCTTCTGCAGCGATGTCGCCAATCTGATCGCAGCCAATACCCGCGATCCGCGCTCCATCATCGGCGATATTCACGCCCAGGCGCAGGCCACGCATGTGGCGGAACGCGACCTGCTGCGGCTGGTCAAGAAATATGGCCGCAAGACGGTTACATCAGGCATGGCCGCCGTTCAGGACTATGTCGAGCGCGCCATGCGCCAGCGTATCGCCGCCCTGCCGGATGGAACCTGGGAGACCGTCGACTATATCGACCGCGATCCGGCCGCGGGCGAGGGCATGATCCCGATCCACATCAAGATGACGATCAAGGGCGACAAGGTCTATTACGATTTCAGCGGCAGCCACGCGACCATCGGATCGATCTACAATTCGGCGCCCGGCGCCACGTTCTCGGCGGTCGCTGCCGGCATGAAGACGTTCTTCCCGGATCTTCCGCTCAACAGCGGCTTCTATCGCATTTTCGAGATCGTCAGTCCGGAAAACAGCATCGTCAGTGCTCAGTGGCCGGTCGCGGTTACCGGCTTCCTGATGCCGTTCGAGAAGATCATGAATTCGATCTTCGAAATGTGGTCGAAAATCATTCCGGAGCGGGCGATCTCCTGCTCGTTCAACCTTGAATATCTGCTCACCGGCGGGCATGACCTGCGGCATGCCGAAAAGCCGATCTTCATGTTCTATGACTGGCTTCCCGGCGGTTGGGGCGGCCGCAACGGCCTGGACGGATGCAACGCCACGACCGCGTGCTTCGGCACGGGCCTGATGGCGCAGCCGGTCGAGGGACAGGAACGGGTCAACCCGGTCCTGACCACGCGTTTCGAAATCAAGCAGGACTCGGCGGGGCCGGGCAAATTTCGCGGCGGCGTCGGCGTCGAGAAGACCTCCATCCTGCTCGAAGCGGAGAAGTCGGTCATTTCCTATATCTGCGACCGTGAGCGGGCAGTGGTCTGGGGCACCAATGGTGGCCTGCCATCCATGCCGCATGGATTGACGATCCGCCGCGCCGGCGAGGAACGGGACGAATGGCTCGGCTCGGTGTTCTCGGACGTGCCGCTCCGCACGGGCGACATTTTTTCGCGACCCACGGCGGGCGGGGGCGGCTTCGGCGATCCCCTGGACCGTGATCCTGAAATGGTGCGGGAGGACGTAGAAAACGACTATGTCTCTGTCGACCGCGCCCGCAAGGACTACGGCGTAGTGCTCACGGTGGCCGATGCGGACCTCGCCGAATATGCGATCGATATCGAGGCGACGGAGCGCGAACGAGCTTCCCTCCGCGCCGAGCGCCGAGCCCGGACGGCCACCGATCCGGCGATAGTCTCGGAAATGTACAAGTCCGGCAAGATCGATGTGCTCGACGTCATCAGGCACTATGCCGTCATCCTCGATTGGGGCAATGGCGCAGAGCTTCCCGAGACCACCCGCCAATTCCGTGAAATGCACGAAAAGCGGACGGTTTCGCACTGGAAGTGAGCGCCCCGCCACGACGCCTTCTCCCAAGCGCGTCGTGGCATTTCGACCCGGATCGAAATGCCACCGGAGCAAAATCGGCGATTGCAAATGGGATATCCCGGATGACGACAAGAGAATTCATATCCGCGACAAGCGTGGATCAAGCGGTATCGGCGCTATCCGCCCATGCCGGCGGCGCAAAGCTGCTGGCCGGGGCGACGTGGGTAATGCGCGCGCCATTGCGGGGTGAATATTTGCCGAGAGCCGTAATATCGATTTCCGGGATAGCCGAGCTCGGCGAGTTCAGGATCGCGCCCGATCTCCTCTCGATCGGTGCCTGCGTCACCCATGCCCAACTCGCGGCCGCTCTCGCGGCAACCGGCGAATTCGGAGGATTGACCGATGCCGCGCGCCGGTCGGCCAATCCGGCTATCCGATCGGTCGCCACTGTGGGCGGCAATCTCTGTGCCGCAGGTTTTGCCGCAGCCGACCTCGTGCCGGCGCTGCTCTGTCTCGACGCGAAGATCGAATACCGCTCGGTGATCGGCACCTTGTCGATGAGCATGGAGGAATTTCTCCACCTGCGGACGACGCTCGGGCCGGGACTGGTCGCACGGGTGCATGTACCGCGCGGCAAATACCGCTCGGCGCATGCCCGCCTGCCATTGCGCAAAGCCGGTGACTATCCGGTCGTCATCGTCTCGGTGAAGGCGGACCGCCATTCCAACGGCTCTTTCCATGGCGTGCGCATCGCCGTCGGCTCGGTCGAGGTGACGGCGCGCCGTTGGCATGGGCTCGAAGCCTTGGTCGAGGGCAGGGCACTGACGCCTTCGGACATCGGCGCCAGGGCGGAGGAGATGCCGAAGGAATTTTCAGGCCGCGACGGCATCGAGGCGCCGGGCTGGTACCGCGTCCAGGTTCTGCCGGTGCTGGTGCGCCGCGCCTTCGAAGACCTTTGCCGGCAGGAGAGCGACTGATGGCCATCCTGCTGAACGTCAATGGCGAGGCGCATAGCTACCAGGGCGATCCGATGACGCCGCTTGTCGATGTACTGCGCGCTGATCTGCTGCTGACCGGTACCAAGCCGGTTTGCGGCGAAGGCTTCTGCGGTGCCTGCATGGTGCATGTGGACGGGAGGCCGACGGTTTCCTGTCTTTGCCCTGTCGGACTTGCGGCCGGCCGGAACGTGGCGACGATCGAGAGCCTTGCCGTTGATGGCGCGCTCAACCCCATTCAGCAGGCTTTTGAGGACCTCGACGCTGTTCAATGCGGCATGTGCTTTCCGGGCATGGTGATGACGTTGACTTCATTTCTCGAGCAAAATCCCGACGCGGACCGCGCGGCAATCAAGGCGGCGCTTTCGGGCAATATCTGCCGCTGCACCGGCTACGAACGGATCATCGATGCGGCGCTTGTGGCGACGAAGCACAAGGAGCGTCCGGAATGAACCTGACAATTCCTCCCATGGGTGCGGTGATGAACCTCGCCCGGCGCGATGCGCACGACAAATTGAGCGGCCGGACACGCTACGCCATCGATCAGGCCGGACCTGGCACGCTGCAAGCGGCGATCCTGAGATCGGAGATCGCCTCCGCACGCATCCTGCGCATCGATGCTTCGAAGGCGAAGAACATGCCAGGCGTGCGGGCTGTAATTACGGCCGAAGACGCTCCCGGCCGGCACGGTATCGGCGTGATCGACCATCCGCTTTTTGCCCGTGACGTCATCCGGTATTTCGGCGAGCCTATCGCGGCTGTCGCCGCTGACACGGTTGAGCAGGCGCGCGCGGCAACCGCGGTCATTGAGGTGGAAATCGAGCCACTCGCACCAATATTGACGATGGCGGAGGCGCTGGCGGCCGGCGCGCCGCTGGTTCATCCCGACTGGAAGTCCTATGAAGTGCAGCTGGATGGCGTAGCGCGGGCAGGCAATGTCGCCTGGGAGGCCAAGGTCGTCCGTGGCGATACCGATGCCGCCTTTGCGCGGCCCGACGTCACCATTGTCGAGAGCTGCTTCACCGTCGGACGACAGAGCCATGTGCCCTTCGAGCCGCGCGCCGCGGTCGCCACTTTCGAGGATGGCCGGTTTCACATCATCGCTTCCACGCAGGTGCCTTGGACCGTGCGCAAGGTGACGGCCGAGGTTCTCGGCGTGCCCTCGTCGCAGGTGCGGGTGACGGTTCCTCCCGTCGGCGGCGCTTTCGGGCTCAAATTCGATTGCACCATCGAGCCCATGGCGGCGCTGCTCGCGAAGAAGACCGGTCGGCGCGTCGCCCTGATCAATTCCCGCTATGAGGAGACGATCACCTGCCTTTGCCGCGAGAATGCCGAAATCCGCATCCGTTCCGCCGTAACCAAGGAGGGCGAGATCGTCGGGCGCGAGGCGACTGTGCTGATGGATTGCGGCGCCTTTGGTGGCGAGCAGATATTCCTCACGACAATGACGGCCCATACGCTGGGCGGCAATTACAAGCTCGGCTCGGTGCGCCTCAACAGCCGCGCCGTTTACACCAATACCGCCCCGAACGGGGCCTTTCGCGCCTGCAACGGCGTCTACAATACATTCGCACTGGAACGTCATACCGATGAGATCTGTGACGCGATCGGCATGGATCCGCTCGAATTCAGGCGGCGTAACGTTCTCGGCGATGGCGATATCGGCGCCACCGGCCAGGTGTTCGAAGGCGAGGTCCTGCGTCCGATGGTGGAGCGGATGGAAGCGTTGAAGGCGAGCCTGCCCTCGAAAGCGCCGCTCGCCGCCGACCGGCTCTATGGCCGGGCAACGACTGTCGGCACATGGTTCATTTTCGTCGGCCCATCCTCGGCCACCGTCCACCTCAATGCCGATGGCAGTGCGACGCTCGTCACCACCGGCGTCGAGATAGGCTCGGGCACCATGGTCCAGTCGCTACCACAGATTGTCGCGGCCGAACTCGGCATTCGCCCGGACGATGTGGTAGTCAAGGCGGCGGATACGGATGCAGCCGGGCTGGATCTCGGCGTCGGCGGCGGGCGGACGACGGTCTCGATCGGGGCGGCCAGTCTGAAAGCCTGCGAGGAAATCCGTAACAGGATCCTGCCGGTCGCCAGTGAAATGCTGCAGACGCCGCGCGAAAAGCTGGTGCTTGCCAACAGCCGCGTCGAAATCATTGGACGCAAGGGGGCGGGCACGACGATCGCCAAGGTCGTCGAGCGCGTGCAGCAATTGTCCGGACCGGTCGCGGGATCCGGCGCCTTCACCAAGCCGGGCGTCCAAGCCATGGCGGGCTGCGCCATGGCACATTTCATCGATGCGATCGACATTCCCGTCTTTGCCGTCCACGATTGCGAAGTGGCGGTCGATCCGGAGACTGGGCATGTCGACGTGCTCTCCTATCAGGTGGTGCAGGATGTCGGTCGGGCTCTCAATCCGCGGGCGATCCATGGCCAGGTCCAGGGTGGCGTGGTGCAGGGGCTGGGCTACGCGCTCCATGAGGAAGTGACGATCGACGCATTGGGACGCATTGCCCAGTCCGGCTTCGAAACCTACCGACTGCCATTGGCCCAGGACGTCGTGCCTGTGACGATCGATCTTTACGAGGGTGCGCCTTCGATCGGCCCGCTCGGCACCAAGGGTGCGGGTGAAGTGCCGATCCTCAATGTCGCAGCCGCGGTTGCATGCGCCGTGGCGAATGCCACCGGCCGCAGCGTGTGCAGGCTGCCGCTCACGCCGCCGCGCGTCCTCGAGTTGATAACCAGAGTCGATCCGCCGCTCGATTTTACCCATATCAGCAGCACGTGGCTGGAAAATACCATCCGATAGCATGTTCCGCTTCTGCTCCCGCAAAGCGCGAAACTTGCTCTTAAACGGCTGGGAGGCCGGTCATGAAAGATCAAATCACGCGCATATCCGAGATGGACGTGGCGCACCATCTCCACTCCTATACAGACGCACGCCGCCATGAGAGCGAGGGGCCACTCAAGATCTCACGGGCAGAGGGGATCTACGTCTTCGATCAACAAGGTAAGCGTTATATCGAAGGCATGGCTGGCCTATGGAGCGTCGCTGTCGGCTTCAGCGAAGCCCGACTTCTGCGCGCTGCTGCCGAACAGATGGCCGTATTGCCCTATTATCATACCTTCACGGGGCGGACGAATGCCGCGGTGGCAAAACTGGCCAAAAAGCTGATCGGCATGGCACCGGTGCCGATGTCCAAGGTTCTCTTCACAAACTCCGGCTCCGAGGCCAATGATACGGCAATCAAGCTTGTCTGGTACCATGCCAATGCGCTCGGCATGCCGCAAAAGAAGAAGATCATATCGCGGCTGAAAGCCTATCACGGGGTGACCGCACTGAGCGCGAGCCTGACCGGCCTTCCCAATAATCATCGCTCGTTCGACCTTCCTTTCGAACGGATACTGCACACGCTGACGCCGCATTACCGGCCGGGCTCTAACGAAACCGAAGACGCTTTCGTCCAGCGATGCGCCGCCGAACTCGAGGCTTTGATATTGCGTGAAGGTCCCGAAACGATCGGCGCCTTCATCGGCGAGCCGGTGATGGGAGCGGGCGGTGTCATCGTGCCGCCGACCGGCTACTGGAAAGCGGTGCAGGATGTGCTGTCGCGCCACGATATCCTGCTTATTGCGGATGAAGTGATCTGTGGCTTCGGCCGCACCGGCAGCATGTTCGGGTGCCAGACCTTCGACATCAGACCCGATATCATGACCGTGTCAAAGCAGTTGTCTTCCTCCTATCAGCCGATCGCCGCTGTGCTCGTCAACGACAGGGTCTATCAGCCCCTCGCGGATGAAAGCCATCGGATCGGCGTGTTCGGACATGGATACACCACCAGCGGCCATCCCGTCGCAGCGGCCGTAGCGCTGGAAAACTTGCGGATCATCGAGGAGGATCGTCTTGTGGAAAATGTACAGGCGCTTGCCCCCGTGTTTGGCGCGTGCCTCGATGAACTTGCCACACGGCCGGGCGTGTTCGAAGCAAGGAGCGTTGGGCTGATCGGCGCATTGGAGTTCGCGCCGCGCGACGGACAGGCTCAAGGCGCAATCGGAATGCGATTCAGCCTAGCCTTGCTGGAGAACGGTATTATCTGCCGGAGTATCGGTGATGCCATAGCGCTTTGTCCGCCCATGATAATAACCGAAGATCAGATTAAAGTTATCTTCGACACATTTGCTCTATGCCTTGATACATTCGGCCAGTAAACTGCGCGGGGCTTCCGGTCGTTGACCGATAAGAACAGACCCTGAAACACTGGATATGCCGTCATCCTGCGGGCAATATCGGTTGCGGAGTTCCATAAATATCCCGTTATGCCACGCGTGCGATGTAGCGTGGTGGTTTCGTGCCCGTAAGCACGCCGCTACGAGGCCACCCTTAAACAACGACTTGGGGGGGAGATCTTTCGGCGCCCGTGCAGCACGCGGATGATTTCGACTGCGCCGCCGGTGAGCCGATAAAGAGTTAGATACTCGCCTGAGACCAGATGCCGAATACCCGGTGCAATATCGTCGCGCGCCACTCCCGAGTAGGGGTGTCGTGCCAGATGCTGCCAGCGCGCCTCAATCGCATCGAGAACTCGATCAGCTGCGACTATGTTTTCAACGAAAATGTAGGACCAGATTTCGATCAGGTCCTCATCGGCACGATCCGTGCGGACAATAGAAAGCACAGTTAGCTTTCGTGTCGTGAAGATTCAAAGCGACGGCGCGCGGCCGCTTTCACCTCTGCCATCGTCGAACGCGAACTTGGACCGCTGTCGATGCCCTCCTGAACAAGCGCTCGCAGATCCTCGACTGTATAACCAAGCAAATCCCGTCTTTCCTTCCACTCACGCACGGCGTCACGGATGGCTTCGCTAGTCGATGCATATTCGCCAGCATCGACCGCGCTTCGCACAAATCCCGCCATCTCAGGTGTCAGTGCAATGGTAATCTTCTCGACCGTCGCCATCGTAGGAGCCTCGTCACATCCATGGTATGCGATTAGCGTACCGCAAGCAAGAGGCGAATATGGACGTACTCAAGGCGACAGGGCCACGCGGGCAACTACGTGGTTCCCGTTCCGCGTCGACTTTCCGGCCGAGGCGGCCCGCGGTTCGGGTTTCGCCACGATCAGGATGAGACACGAGCGACAATCTGGTCT
Source organism: Pararhizobium sp. LjRoot255 (assembly GCF_964252905.1). Lineage (NCBI taxonomy): Bacteria > Pseudomonadati > Pseudomonadota > Alphaproteobacteria > Hyphomicrobiales > Rhizobiaceae > Pararhizobium > Pararhizobium sp. LjRoot255. The sequence continues at coordinate 180,050 of NZ_CAXUPQ020000002.1, read as the reverse complement.
GGATGAGATTCTTATGTCGCGAATGAGGCGGGTCTGCCGCGCGGGCGTTTGGCTTCCACGAACGTCGCCGGTAGCTTTCGACATTCATCTCGAAGATCGTTGCGTGATGAACAAGTCGGTCCGCACTTGGCCATCAAGTGAGTGTCAACGGGCCTTAGTCCGCCATCCGGCGTCGATGCCGGCCTAACCATCCCTAAAGGCCCATGGCAGCTGGCGATACTGAGCTAATGGAGTGGGCTTGCTTTTCGGCGCTCCGACTGCAAGACATCGCCAACGATGAGCGGTGGTTCGTGCTGTCGTTTGATGCCGTTTCCCATGACGTCGTCGTACGCGCTGCGCATTAATTCCATCGAGCAGCATGCTCATGAGTTCGAGAACCTGTGTGCGTTCAATCAACTTGCCCTCGTCAGGCTGTCATAATGTGCAATCGTCGACCGGTTCACGGGTCAGCCGCAGCGCATCCAGGGTACGGGGCCGGATTAAAAACAAACCCGCCGAAAGGGCGACGGGTTGTAGCGGTCTGAAAGCCGCGCATTCTTCAATGCGCGACCTTTTCTTGTTGGTTCCTGTCCGATCAGGCCGGAAGCTGGAAGTAGGCGTTTGCGGCGAGCACCACGGCCAGGCCGGCCGCCAGTGCGACATAGGGCAGGATACCGGCTTTCCTGACGCCCATGTCCTGGCCGACGAGGCCGAGATCCTCCATGGCGCCCGCCGGGAACTTGCCGCCGTCACGAACATAGTGGCGATAGGCGAAGACCGGCAGAATGAGCGCTGCAAAGATGAAGCCGACCCAGAGCGCATTGGAATAGCCCCAGACCTTGGCGCCAGCGCCGAGGAAGAGGGCATTGACGAAGGCGAGAACGGTGTTGAGGCCGATCAGCCAGGTCGGGGCCTTCCAAGGGCGGTTTACATGGCCCGAGTCCATGCGGTGGATCCAGCCGGCATTGAGATTGAGGAAGTTGAAGATGATGTAACCGACATTGGAGACGGCGAGCACGAAAAAGTAGCCGGCGACGTCGGACGCCATCGCAAGCAGGATGAGGTTGAAGGCGAAGTCGGTCCACATGGCGCGAGTCGGTGCGCCGTGTTCGTTGACGTGGTCAAGATATTTCGGCAACCAGCCGTCCTTTGCGCCCTGATAGAGCGTGCGGGAAGAACCAGCCATCGCCGTCATGATGGCCAGGAACAGTGCCATGATCATCAGGATGACGAGGATCTGCGTGACGATCTTACCGCCATGAACGAGGTTACCGAGTGCTTCGGCTACGCCCGTACCATCGACGATGCCGGGTGCGAGCATGCCCGCGTGGCCGAGAACGCCCTGGAAGGTGAAGGGGATGAGGAAGAAGAACAGGCAGCACAGGAGACCCGAATAGAAGATCGCCTTGAAGGTATCCGTCTTCGGGTTCTTCAGCTCACGGGTGTAGCAGACGGCCGTCTCGAAGCCGTAGGTCGACCATGCCGCGATATAGAGACCGCCGAGGAACAGCGTCCATCCGCCATTGCTCCAGATGCCGTCGAGGCCGGAATAGGCCGCCGTCGGGGGGATCAGGCCGGAGACGTTGGCACTGTCAATCTGTCCGGAGAAGATCGGGTAGAGGCCGATGACCAGCAAAGGCAGAAGGACGATGATGGCGAGCCATTTCTGAACGCTTGCCGTTCCCTGGATGCCGCGATGCTGGATCGCGAAGATCACCAACATCAGGATGCCGCCGATGACGAAGGTGGCGTTAAGGTTTGCCGTGGCAAGGAACGGGATGTCGAACGTGGCGAGCGACCAGGCGCGGATCGCAGGCGTCAACGCAGTGACGGCGTCGGTCGACAAAAGGGCCGAAATGGCGTCCTGCGGTGTCTTGCCGGCATTGGCCGCAAGCCACTCGGCGACGCGCGGACTATCGGCCGTCAGCGTTGCCATATTGGCATTGATCCATTCCATGACGGCCGGGGAGTCAGCGCCTGGGATAGGAAACAGGGCATTGAGAATATAGCCGGCCGCGATGGCGCAGCCGAGCGACAGAACCGGCGACCAGGCGAACCAGTTGCACCATACGGACATCGGTGCGATGAATTTCGAATAGCGCAGCCAGGCAGTAGCGCCGTAGATCGACGCGCCGCCGGACTTGTTGCCGAACATGCCGGCGATTTCAGCATAGGTGAAGGATTGCAGGAACCCCATCACCATCGAAATGATCCAGACGACGAAAGCGAGCTTTCCCGTCGTGCCTGCGATGCCGCCGATGGAGAAAAGGACGAGCGGGGGGACGCCGGCGGCGACCCAGAATGCTCCTTTCCAATCCAGCGCGCGGATCAACTCGCTGCTAGGCGCAGCCGCCGGCCCCTCGGTCTCAACGATAGTTGCCATAAACAGTCTCCTCGACCAGTTTTGTGTAAAGCGCGGGTGTCGCGCGTCCCCATTATTGACGGCTCTCGCTGCGGCTTTGCTTGCTGGCGGGGCCTGCTTTTGCAGTGTCACCACCGTTCCCGTCTCGTATTTCCGCACGCAGCCTATCTTCATAGTGAATTTTTTTTCCTCTGGGTCAAGTCTCTCTTTACTTTCACGGGCCTTCCATAGGATAGTTTGGCCACATTGCCGGTGCATAAAGCGGCGCCTTCCTGACCGCTGAACCGGGTGTGACTTCGGGTGGGAGCTGAGATGACGGATTCCGGAAGATTTGCAGGCCTCCTGGCGCCGCCGCGGCCGAGCGTGATTCTGAGGCCCGGCATTCCCGCATTGCCTGCCGGCGTCGAGCGCTATCGCGTCAAGGGGCGTGGCGCGGCGGTCGTCAAGGTGGCTGCGGGCGACCGCGTCGCGATCAAGGACGTGGAAGGCGGGCAACCTTGCGAGGTCAGCTTTGTCGATGGCAAGGGGCGGTTCAACGCGGTCGGGCTCGGCGTCTGGTTTTCGCGTCCCGCGCATGGCCTTCAGGAGATCCTTGCCCGGGACGACGACAGCGCCAGAAGAGCGTTCAGCGCGCTGAAACGCCGGAACGTCGATCTCGCCGCGGCTCAGGCGTTAGTCCTGTTCGGGGATGGCTCGCCGCCCGGAGATTTGGCCGAGCTGACGATAGCGCTCGACGGCTTGCTGATCGTTTCAGCGCCTGGACCGGCCATGGATGCTGAACTCCAGAACACCGCGACGGCACTCGAGCTTCGTATCACGCGCAGCGCCATCGAGCGCACCTATGAGGAGCTGCTGCCGGAGCCGATGGCCGATCCGGTGCAGGATCTGTGCATCCGCGCCGCGACGGCCTCCGCCTATTTCGTGCGTGCCGGTGAGTTCATCCAGATCATCGACGTCGCGGGGCGGCAATGTACCGATTTTCAGGCTTTTTCCGCCCGCAAGGTCGACAAAGGGCTTGATCTGGCGCTGGACGCGACGGTGACGCGCACGCTGCTCGGGCGCAGCTATCCGACACCCGGCCTGCCGTCCAAGGCATTCGACCGCGATTTCGAGCCCCTGGTGGAGATCGTGCAGGATACGGTCGGGCGTCATGATGCTTTCGCCACCGCCTGCAACTCGCGCTATTACGACGACATGGGCTATCCGGGCCACATCAATTGCACCGACAATTTCAACCATGCGCTGGCGCCCTACGGTATTGCGCCGCGCAAGGGCTGGGAAGCGCTCAATTATTTCTACAACACCAATATCGACCACCAGAACCAGCTCTATCTAGACGAGCCATGGTCACGGCCGGGCGACTACGTGCTGATGCGGGCGCTGACCGATCTCGTCTGCGTCTCGTCGTCCTGCCCGGACGATATCGACGCGGCCAATGGCTGGGATCCGACGGACATTCATGTCCGTACCTATTCGGCGCAAGAAAAATTCTCACGCGCCGTCGCCATCCGAATGACCCCCGATGCAGAGCCCGAAATGACCCAGGAAACAGCCTTCCACCCGCGCTTCTCGGCGCTGACACGCAACCACGCCGAATATCGCGGCTACTGGCTGCCGAACCGCTTCAACAATGAAGGGCCGATTGAGGAATACTGGGCCTGCCGCGAAAACGCGGTGATCATGGACCTGTCGCCGCTCCGGAAATTCGAGGTGACGGGGCCGGATGCCGAGGCGCTGCTGCAATATTGTGTCACCCGCGACATCCGCAAGCTGTCGCCAGGGCAGGTGGTCTATACAGCCATGTGCTACGAGAATGGCGGCATGATCGACGACGGCACGGTCTTTCGGCTGGGGCAGAACAATTTCCGCTGGATCGGCGGCGACGACATGAGTGGTCTCTGGCTGCGCGAGCAGGCCGAGAAGAAGGGCTTCAAGGCCTGGGTACGGTCCTCGACGGAACAGATGCATAATCTTGCCGTGCAGGGGCCGAAGAGCCGGGAGATCATCAAGGAGATCATCTGGACCTCACCGGCGCAGCCCTCGATCGGCGAACTCGAATGGTTCCGTTTTGCTATCGGCCGGATTGGTCATTTCGAAGGCGCACCGGTCGTCGTCTCGCGCACGGGTTACACCGGTGAACTCGGCTACGAAATCTTTTGTCATCCGAAGGATGCGCTGGCGGTGTTCGATGCGGTCTGGGAAGCCGGGCAGAAACATGGCTTGAAACCGATGGGGCTCGAAGCGCTCGACATGGTGCGGATCGAGGCTGGGCTGGTCTTTGCCCACCATGATTTCTCGGACCAGACCGACCCGTTCGAGGCCGGCATCGGCTTTACGGTACCGCTGAAATCGAAGACCGAGGATTTCATCGGCCGGGAGGCTCTGATCAAGCGCAAGGAAAACCCGCGCTACAAGCTAGTCGGCCTCGATATCGACGCAAACGAGGCCGTTGGCCATGGCGATACCGTGCATATCGGCCGGGCGCAGGTCGGTGTCGTCACCAGTTCGACACGCTCGCCGTTGCTCAAGAAGACGATCGCACTCGCCCGGATGGATGTTCTGCATTCGGCTGTCGGGACCGACGTCGAGATCGGCAAGCTAGATGGCCAGCAGAAGCGGTTGCCGGCAACGATCGTGCCGTTTGCCCACTACGATCCGGAAAAGGTCAAGCCGCGGTCGTGAAGGAGGCGTTGCCCTTGTTCATGCACCGGATGTGTTGATTGAGCATGGTCTTACAGTTTTAGCAGCCGGACGCTGCGCGCGGGCACGATTGCAAGGATGAGGATATTGTTCTCATCTTCTTCAAAAAGAATGATGCGGCTCTTATGCTCATGCCGTCGCACACCGTTACCGATCGAGGGAGCAAGCCGGCCCATATGCGGGTGGGACGAGAGCAACTGAAAACACTGCTCCAGTTCGTCCTTGTAGCGACGGGCTTGAGCTAGGCCGAACATTTCGATTCCAGATGCAACAGATCGTCTTCGGCGCGCAGGCTCAAGCGGTAGCTATTCGCACAAAATGCCTCTCGCTTTGACAATGCGTTCTGCGTTCCTGAAAATGTCGTCCACGCTTTGCGCGCCTGCGCCGCTGGTTCTGGAATCGGCAACGATTTGTCGCAACTCCTCCATCGTCAATTCCTGATCCCGACGAGATCGATCACGGCGCACGAGATCCCGGACATAATCGCTTGTGCTGGCATATTCGCCTTTGTTGATCTGCGCTTCGATCCATTCTTTCATCGGATCGGGAAGGGATATAGTCATGGTTGCCATCATGAGGGCTCCTTTCCCCACATCGTATCATGGATAGGAAGAAATCACAAAAATGCTTATAAAGAAATGGTTCGTCTGCCTGCAATGAAATACGCCGGCTTGACGATCCATGCCGGCGTAACGGTTGTAGGCTCACGTCCTCAGTTCTTCAGGTAGACTTCCAGCGTATCGTCCATCGCCTCCAGCCACGGGGTATGATGCTTTGGCGCCATCGTGCCGGTCATCAGCGAGCGGTAGGCGTTGTCGCGGAAGCCCATGATGTTCTCGGCCTTGTGGTGTTCCCATTCCATGAAGGTCTGGTTGGTGCCTTTGACGTCGAACTTCGGATAGTCGGTGTGCTCCAGAAGCTCGATGACGTAGTCACCCTGGAACCAGATCATCTGCTCGGCGTCTTCGAGCGTTTCCTCGCGGGCACGCCACTTGTCGAAATGCGCCCTCATCCCCTCCTTCGAGGGGAGCTTGATCCGGTCCATGATGACGTCGCGAGCGTACCAGGCCTGGGCGTCGAACATGTTGAACGTGTAGAACTGGTCCTGCATGCCGATATACATCAGCTGCGGATTGTCCTCGTAGACGACGCCCTTGTAGAGGCTGTCGGACCAGAGGCGGTTGGCGGTCTTCAGACGTAGGTCGTCGGGCAGAAACGGGAAGTGATGGAGATAGCCGGTGCAGAGGATGAGGGCATCGACTTCCTTGGTCGAGCCGTCGGCGAAATGGGCGGTCTTGTTGACCAGCTTTTGCAAGAGCGGTCGTTCTTCGAAGCGCTCCGGCCATTTGAAGCCCATCGGCTTGGAACGATAGCTCGTGGTCACCGATTTGGCGCCGTATTTCCAGCATTGCGAGCCGATATCCTCGGCCGAATAGCTGCGGCCGACGATCAGCACGTCCTTGTCCTTGAATTCCAGCGCATCGCGGAAGTCGTGCGCATGCATGACGCGGCCGTTGAAGGTTTTCACACCGTCGAAATAGGGAACGTTGGGGGTCGAGAAATGGCCGGAGGCGACGACCACGTAGTCGAATTCCTCATCATACATCCGGTCTTCGATGCGATTATGAGCCGTGACTGTGAATTTCTTCGTTGCCTCGTCAAACTTCACCATGCGCACGGGCGTCGAGAAGCGCACCCATTTGCGCACATTGGCCTTTTCGACGCGGCCCTTGATATAGTCCCACAGCACCGCGCGGGGCGGATAAGAGGCGATCGGCTTGCCGAAATGCTCCTCGAAGGAATAGTCGGCGAATTCCAAACATTCTTTGGGTCCGTTCGACCAGAGATAGCGGTACATGCTGCCATGCACGGGCTCGCCATATTCGTCGAGACCGGTGCGCCAAGTGTAGTTCCACAGGCCGCCCCAGTCGGCCTGTTTTTCGAAGCAGACCACCTCGGGGATGTCGGCGCCCTTCTGGGCTGCCGACTGGAAGGCTCTCAATTGAGCAAGGCCCGAAGGCCCCGCGCCGATCACGGCTACTCTGGTCATATCTGTCAGTTCCCTTTGTTTCCGGGCATTTTTGTCGCCCTTGCCTTGTTGGTATGGCGGTCTTTTCTCTCCGTCATCCTCGCCCTCGTGGAGGGGATCCCCGCAGCGCCGAGTCTGCGCCTCTAGAGGGTTCTCTTTCACGCGACAGACGTCGCGACTGGATTCCTGTGACAAGCACAGGAATGACGGGGGAGGAGGTTGCCTACACCCCTCAAAATTTCGTTGTTCAATCTGGAAAAATGCCTGGGCTGGTCGGTGATCCATCATCGTATGTCGAAAGCCAGTCGAGCATGATGGGGCGGTTGCGGGTGAGACCCTTGTAGTCGATGATCTCGGGGGGCAGGCTTTTCAGCACACGGGGTAGCCGTCGGCCCCATTTCGGCACGGTCACCAATTCGTTGAAGCTGATGAGATAGCAGCGGATGACGAAGAGGATGGCATTGGAGCGCGGCAGGCGCCAGAGGCTCTGCAGTTCAACGCGCAGATGCATCTTCTCGCCGACATTCTTGGGCGTCACTGTGGTGCGATCCGGACCCCATTTGTGGTAATTTTCCGGGCTGGTGTCCAGGCGCGGATTGACCGTCATCGTCCAGTTCAGGCGTCGCGTCGGCTTGCCCAGCTGCAGGTTGAGCAGGAATTTCAGCGCCCGGTCGAAGACGCCGATCTGATGGGCGAGCGGCACGGGGCCGTGCCATTCCATGAAATTCATGCCGATGTCGAAATCGAGCGACCAGTCGGCCTGGGTTGTGACCATGCCGGCATCCATCCAGAGATTGTTGTCGCGCTGGTCGACGATGCAGAAATCGCCCTGGGCCTGGCGCGTGATGTATTCCATCGGCGGATAGGGCAGGGTGGATGGATCGCCGAAGGTGAAAGTGTCGTCGGTCCCCATCGGCCGGTTGATCCAGCGCCAGCGGTCGCCGTCCTTTGTCAAGGTGAAGTGCGCGGGATAGTCCTGCGCCTGGTGCTCCATCAGGAGCTCCAGCGTGTCCCATTGTGCCGACATCATGTGTGGCAGGGCCTGGCAGCGCAGAGGATCTTCCTTCAGTACCAACGCCCGGTCGTGCATTTCGGCGACGTAGTGTTCGTCGACGTCGATCAGGTTCTCGAAAACGCTGTCTTTTCTCCCCCGGACATGCGGCTCCATGTTGACCGAGTACATGTACTCGTCGCGGTCGAAGGGGAAGGGAAAGCGCCTGATGTTGTAGAGGCTGTTGCGGAAGGTGAAGTCGTCGCGGAACGTCTCGTTCCTGAACGTGATGGTCATCTTTCCGGCTCTCCGGTGCTAGAGTTGAAGAACGAGTTGCTGGCCTTTGAAACGGGATACGCAGATCATGATCTTCTTGCCGGACGCCTTTTCCTCGTCGGACAGGTAGATGTCGTTGTGCTGAATCGTGCCGTCGCCCGACAGCACCTCGGTCTCGCATTGGCCGCAGGCGCCGCCGCGGCACATATAGGGGGCGTCGCAGCCATGGGCTTCTGCCGCTTCGAGGATGCTCTGGTGTTCCCCGACAGTCATGTGGATGTTGGATTTTTCGAGGAAGACCTGGAACGGAAGGCCGGCGGGCGGCGCAAGGAAACGTTCCGAATGCAGGTTTTCCTTCGGCCATCCCGCTTTCAGCGCCGTCGTCAGCACGCCGTCAATCATGCCGGCCGGACCGCAGACATAGAGATGCGTGCCGAGCGGCTGGTTATCGGCGATCTCGGCGACAGGAATGTAGGTCTTTTCCTCATCGACGTAGATCTTGATCCGGCGCGGACCGTAGCGGTCGAGCAGTTGCCGCCAGTAGGCGCCGTGCGAACGGGAACGGATGGCATAGTGCAGTTCGAAGGCGATGTTGTCGCGGCTGAACTGCTCCATCATGGCCATAAACGGGGTGATGCCAATGCCGCCGGCAAACAGGATGTGCTTGCGGCCGCGATGGTCAGGCGCGAAGAGGTTGACCGGTTGGCTGACGGTCAGTTGATCGCCGGGTCTCACCTGGTCGTGCATGAAGATCGAGCCGCCGCGTGAATTGGGAACACGCAACACACTGATTTCATAAGCGCTGTTGTCATCGAGATTGGACATCAGCGAATAGGGATTGCGGCGCAGGAGACCGTTGTCGTTCATTGAAACGACGACATGGGCGCCGCCGGAGAAGAACGGCATCGGATGACCGTCCATCCGTTCGAAGCGGAAGCGTTTGACCAGGTCGGTCACCTGCGTCACTGCCGCGACCTTGACAGGCATATCCGTATTCAAGCTCACGGGAACATCTCCTCAGGCGCTGGGGCGGTACCCGGTTCTTCCGCATCGATATTGACGCCCTGAAAGGCGCCGAGGCGTCTCGAATAGTGATCGCGCACAAGCAGGGGTAAACCGCAATGGGTGCAGCCAAAGGGGCTCGTCGTCACATTGTCGGTGATGCCCTTGCAGTGCACGCATTGCACGCGCCTGGCCGTCGAGCCGCGATGCTCGGTGTGGATCGAATGGAAATCGATGCCGTATTCCATCGCCACCTGCATGATCTGGCCGATGAAGCCCTCAGTGCCGGCGATATAAAGCCGGGTTCCCATCCGCGCAACGTCGAGACAGGCGCGCAGGCGAAAGAGCAGCGTCTGGAGCGTCGGCGCTTGCCAGAAAATGTCCGGCGACAACGCAGAAAGCGCTGCGTCGTAAGCTTTGGGCGCAGCGCCTGCCGCCAGATAGAGGATTTCGGATTTCGCCAGGAATTCGCTGCCCTTGCCCGTGACCTGATCGATCAGGGCCTGGGAGCCTTCGCCCTCCAGGACGAAGAGGTGGCGTTTGGCGTGGGCCTCGATGTCGAGCCCTTTATATTCCGGTCTGCTTTTGATCCCTGCTACGAGCATGGCGATACCCTCAGCCCTGCGCCGTCCGCTTCTTTTTCTGCGGATCGTCGAAGGTGATCGTATGGGCGATCGCGGGTGCGTTGACGGTCTTGCCCTTCACCTCGAGCTTGGCGCCCTGGACGGCATAGGGCACGTCGACCCGCATGATCGCCATCGAGCGGTTGGTGAGCTTGGAATAGGACGGGCAGGTTATGACGCCGACCTTTTTGTCGTCTGCCCAGACTTCGTCACCGAGGTCAGTCGGACCGTCGGCATCGACCAGCAGGCCGAAGATCTTGAAGCGCTCTTTGCCCTTCAGGCGGGCATGTTCCTCGGCGCCGCGGAAGCCGGTCTTGCCGGGACTGGCGGTAAAATCGAGGCCGAGTTCCCACAGACTGTCGCCCGGCTGCTCGTTGGCAAACGGATACATCTGAGAATTGTCGTAGGGATAGAACAGCAGGTAGCTCTCGACGCGCAGCATGTCGAGAACGCTGAAGCAGACGGGAATGATGCCCATCGCCTTGCCTTCATCGACGATGCGGTCCCAGACCATGCCGGCATCCTGGCCGCGCACGAAGATTTCGTAGCCGCGCTCGCCGGTGTAGCCGGTGCGCGAGATCATCACGGGCGCCCCAAACAGCGTCGTCTGCATGTGATGAAAATACTTGAGGTCGCGGATGCCCGGCACATATTTTTCGAGATAGTCGACGGCAAGCGGGCCCTGCAGCGACAGGTCGTGCAGGTCGTCGTCGAAGAGAACGGCGCAGTTGCGGCCCTGCGCTTGCTTGACGATCTCCTCGAAACCGGAGCCCGAACCGTGCACCAGCATCCAGGCGTTCGGGCCTGTGCGGTAGACGATGCAGTCGTCGGTGAAGTGGCCGCGATCATTGAGCATGCAGGCGTAGACCGACTTGCCGGGATAGATCTTGGTCATATCGCGGGTGGTGATGTATTCGAGCACGGCGATCGCGTGCGGGCCGACGAGGTGAACCTTCTTCAGGCCCGACACATCCATGATGCCGGCCTTGGTGCGAACGGCGATGTGTTCCTCGTAGATGTCCTTGTCGTAGGCCCAGGCGGTTCCCATACCGCTCCAGTCTTCAAGCTTCGACCCAAGCGCCCGATGCCGGTCTGCCAGGGCGGAAAAACGCCAGCTCAATGCCATGATTTGTTCCCTCTATATTTCACTCTGTGGAAATATTTATTCCTGAGTATATGCACGTTTTTCCGAACGGCAAGCCCGGCGAACAGATTTCTCAAAGGGAAAATGCGGTGTCGCGAAAAGGAGGGATCGCGACGTTTTTCAGGCATGAAAGGCGGTAGGTCGGGCCGAAGGAAGCAATTCATCACGCTTGACGCGGAGCTTTAGGTCTTTCCCTCCCGGCTTGCGGCCCGGCAACCGGACTTCGCTCAGGCGGGCTGATGATCGTGCCCGCCGGAAACCTGTCTTATTGTCTCCTTCCGATTAAGCCGCCATGGCTGGCGCTGCCTTACGAGGAATGAAGGTGGTTCCGTCCCTGAGCATGCGATGCAACACTACCGCCAGCTTACGGGCCAGTGCAACGCGCCTTTCTGGGACCCGCACGTCTGGCGACCGCCAGCGCCAGCTCTTCAGATCCGAACCCTTCACGGGGCGCGTCAGGATGACGTTGGGCGCCTCGCAGAGCGCGGTTCGCCACGCCCACATCGCCGATCTTCGAGATGCGGTCGCTATAATCGGTCTCTCCCGATTGGTGCTTCTTCGGAGTCAATCCGAAATGCCGCCCGACCGCTCGTGATGATCGGAAGCGCTCGGGAGCATCGACGGCCGACACGAATGTCAGCGCCACCAGGACGCCGACCCGCTGCGGTTATTCGCGTTTCGGATCGATTTCGCTGGTGATCACCCGTTTCGCCCGTCGGATCGAGATCTTGAATGCCTACCTTTAAGCCGCTCGTCCCCATCATTTGAATGGTGGACTAAGGTAGGAGTCGCGCATGCCTCCCTTGCGAGATGCACGTCGGCAACCCATGAAGAAGGGCTAAGACCTCCGGAGTCGTCGGGACCACACCCACTGGAAATGATACCGCCGCTCTTGACGCATGGGCGGGCAATTCCCATCGATGCTAAAGGGAGATGACCCTCTTAACCCTCTGCGCCTCGTCCCACGTTGGATCGAGTGGGATGTAACGTTGGGGCATCTTTCTGCTTTTCTTCGGCACTTCGATATGACCTTCGGCGACGTAGCCATGCCCCCTGTTTGTCGGCGGATAAGGATAGTTGACGTTGCTGCAGACCTTCCCGGACCACCGGAAGAAGCACCATTTGTCGTTATGGCCGAGCACGTTCGCGCGTTCTGAAAGCCAAACGTATTTGTCCTGAGCCGCGATCTCTTCGAAAAGCGCATTCGCTGCTTCATGCGTACGGAAGTAGGTCATCTTTTTCGACGTCTTGCCGGTGACCGTACCGGAGTGCAAGACTTCAAAAAAATGGACAGTCTCGTCGTACTTTGCTTCCCCGGAATCTGGCATTTTGTTCCCCATCTCTAGCTGCGCGAAGCTGTACGGGCTTTTTCGAGAGACGGTCAAGCAATATCGGCCCCAGTACATTATTGGGACGCGGATATACGGTAGACCGAAAGCGGCGCCGGCCATCACCTGCCATATAGGCGGCCAGTTCGTCAGGCGTCCCATTTGGAAAGACTTGACATCCTGGTGCCGGTTGACGCCAAACGGTCCGCAATCGCGGACTTTACTGCCGGCTGGTTGACACAGGCTCTTCAACGATAACAGCCGTGCTCAAACGAGCACCGTACCGCTGAAGGTCAATACCGCTTTTTCCGCTGCGTGCTTCGACGAGTTTGCGCCGTATGGGACGACATTGTCCAACGCCCCAATGCCTGTCGTTGGATGGCTACCCAACCTCGATAAGAGCGCTATCCAACAAACGCTGTAAAGCTCGTCGCAAACTGAGCGGCCATGTCAGCCAATCAATTTTCATGTCCTTCAGCCGCGGTGCATGGGCGAGAACTAGTGGATTGTATTTCTGTCGTGTATTTATTGTGTACGCGAAAAATACAATTTCATTGACTCTCGAAAGAACCCATGCAAAATTCTCATCCAACGGGCCAAGTGCGGCCTATGGGCAGGCCGGAAATTCAGCGGAGCTTTCAGATGAAGAGCGGTAAGAGCAGTCTATACGACGATCTCAAACGTCAAATTCTGACCATGGAACTCGATCCGGACGAGGATTTGGACGAGGTAAGCCTGAGCGAAAAATACGGCCTGTCGCGCACGCCGGTCAGGGAAATCTTTCGCCGCCTGGAGGGGGAAGGTTACATTGACATCCGCGCGAACAGGGGTGCTCGGGTCATTCCGATGAACCATTCGACGTTGAGGCATTTCTTCCTTGTCGCACCGATGATCTATGCCGCCATCGGCAGGCTTGCGGTCCAGAACTTCAAGCCGCGTCAGCTTTCGGAACTCAAGGACACGCAGGAGCGGTTCCGCAGCGCGAGTGTTTCGGGCGATGCTCTTTCCATGGTGCTCGAGAACAACAGGTTTCACGAGATCATCGGCGAAATGTCCGGAAATGCCTACCTGCAGCCGAGCCTCGGCAGACTGCTGATCGATCACGCTCGTATCGGCCACACCTTCTTCCGCCCTCGCAACGATGACATGCACAAGCGCCTCCAGACCGCAGTCGAACACCATGATGGCTTCATCTTGGCCATTGGCTCGCACGACGAGGACACAGTTGTCGATCTCGTGTTCGAGCACTGGGAACTGTCGCGCGAAAACATGGAGATGTTCATCGCGCCCCAAGGCATGAAGGCGGACGCATTGGTCGAAACGCCCACCCCAAAGATGGAGAAAACGTCTTGAAATTCGAAGGCATCTACACGCCGGCGGTGACGCCGCTTGGCCCGGATGGTCAGATCGACCGCGCCGCTTTTGCCGCCGTCTTGGAGTCTCTTATCGAGTCCAAGGTGCACGGCATCATCATCGGCGGTTCGACGGGCGAATATTACGCCCAGAGCGCCCAGGAGCGCTTCGATCTGGCTGCCTTCGCCAAGAACGTGATCGGCACCAGACTAGCCCTCATCGTTGGCACGGGAGCGACCCGGACGGAGGATTCGGTCGAATACGCCAAGGCGGCAAAGGAGATCGGCGCAGACGCGATCCTGGTGTCGTCGCCGCCTTACGCACTGCCGACTGAAAAAGAGAACGCCGTTCACGCGCTGACGATCGACCGCGCGGCCAACCTGCCGATCATGCTCTACAACTATCCGGCTCGCATGGGCGTTGTCATGCGCGAGGACTATTTCGCCCGCGTCGGAAAATCCAGGAACGTGGTGGCGATCAAGGAAAGCTCCGGCGACATGGGCAACCTCCATTTGCTGGCGCGGAAGTTCCCCCACATCGGGCTCTCCTGCGGATGGGACGACCAGGCGCTCGAATTCTTCGCCTGGGGTGCAAGAAGCTGGGTTTGCGCCGGCTCCAACTTCCTGCCGCGCGAGCATGTCGCGCTCTACGAAGCCTGCGTCCTTGAGAAGAACTTCGACAAGGGCCGCGCGATCATGTCCGCCATGCTGCCGCTGATGGACTTTCTCGAATGCGGAAAGTTCGTCCAGTCGATCAAGCACGGATGCGAATTGATCGGCCTGAAGACCGGCTCTGTCCGCGCGCCGCTTCGGCCTCTGAATTCAGAGGAAAAGCGAACCCTCCAAACTGTCGTTACCACCTTGAAGCGCACGGTCGCCCAGATCACGTCGGGAGCAAACAATGCATGAACCTTTGACAGCGGCCGAATACAAGGCAATCGCAAGGACCATCGAACTGCCGACCAACGCGTTCGTCGATGGCTCCTTCCGTCCAGCCCATTCCGGGAAGACATTCACGACAACCAATCCGGCGACGGGCGAAGTGCTTGCCGAAGTGGCGGCATGCGATGCGTCCGACGTCGACTTCGCCGTGGCCAAGGCCAAGGCAGCCTTCGACGATGGTCGCTGGCAACTCCAGTCCCCCGGACAGCGGAAAGACGTCCTGCTGAAGTTTGCCAAGCTGCTCGAAGAAAATCGGCACGAACTTGCCGTCATGGAAAGTCTCGACAGCGGGAAGCCTGTTCGCGAATGCCAGACGGTCGACATGGCGGACACCATTCACACCATTCGTTGGCACGCCGAACTCATCGACAAGCTCTATGACAACACAGCCCCGGTCGGCTCCAAGGCGCTGACGATGGTGGTGCGTGAGCCCATCGGCGTGGTTGGTGCGGTTCTTCCCTGGAACTTCCCGCTGCTGATGCTGGCCTGGAAGATCGGCCCCGCACTGGCGTCCGGGTGCTCGGTCGTCGTGAAGCCCGCCCAGGAGACCACCCTGACCGCTCTGCGCGTGGCGGAACTCGCCCACGAAGCCGGTGTCCCCGCCGGTGTCTTCAACGTCGTGACCGGAAGCGGCACGGACGTCGGCGAACCGATCGGCATGCACATGGATGTCGACATGGTGACCTTCACAGGGTCGACGCCGACCGGCCGCCGTTTCCTCCGCTATGCAGCGGATTCGAACCTGAAACGTGTCGTCCTCGAATGTGGCGGCAAGAATCCCGCGGTCGTCCTCGAAGACGCCGAAGACCTGGACCTGGTCGCCGAACAGGTGGTGACAGGCGCATTCTGGAACATGGGGGAGAACTGCTCGGCGACATCCCGCCTCATCGTCCATTCCAGCATCAAGGATGAACTGATTGAGCGCATCGGGGCATACATGCGCGACTGGAAGACGGGTGATCCTCTCGATCCTGAGAACCGTATCGGCGCTCTCGTCAGCAAGGCGCATTTTGACAAGGTCAAATCCTATCTCGACGAGGTGAAAAAGGAGAAGCTTTCGATCGCCCATGGCGGCGAAACGCAGAAGGGTGTCTACGTCGAGCCCACCGTCGTCGACGGCGTCACACCTTCCAGCCGTCTGTTCCAGGAAGAGGTTTTCGGGCCGATCCTTTCGGTGACCACCTTCAACTCGCTGGCCGAGGCAGTGACCCTGGCCAACGATACCCCCTACGGCCTGACCGCGTCGGTCTATACCGGAAGCCTGCGCAAGGCGATCAAACTGTCCCGCGAAATCCGGGCGGGCGTCGTCACCGTCAACTGCTTCGGCGAAGGCGACGCGACGACACCGTTCGGCGGATACAAGGAGTCTGGCTTCGGTGGTCGCGACAAGTCGATCTTCGCGCACGACCAGTACACCGAACTGAAGACGATCTGGATCGATGTGTCCGAACGCTCCGTGGACGAGACGGTTCGATGAGCCAGCATGTCGTCAAGCGGCTCCCGGCGGTATCCGGGACCTCTGGCTGGGAGGCGATCAGCAATCGAAGCTTTCCCGCCCAGTCGCTTGACGGCGACATATCTGCAGACTGGTTGATCATCGGCGCAGGCTTTGCAGGCCTCTCCGCAGCCCGCCGTCTCTCGCAACTGCGGCCCAGCGATAAAATAGTCGTGCTCGAGGCGGGTGAAGTTGCGAAGGGGACCTCGGGTCGGAACTCCGGCTACATGATCGACGTCCCGCATAATCTCTCGTCAGGCGAGTATTCGGTGGCAAGCGAAACCGCGACCACCCTTGAGATCGCGCAAAATCGCTTCGCGATCGCGTTCGCAGCCGCCGCTGCTGGTGAATACGGCATGTCGAAGCGAACCTTCGATCCTTCGGGCAAGATCAATGCCGCGGCCACTGCGCGCGGCATGAAGCTTAACGCCAACTACGGCCAGTCGCTCAAGACAATTGGCGAAAAGCACCGATTTCTCGATGCGAGGGAAATGCAGGATATCACCGGGTCGAGCTACTACCTCGGCGGGCTTTACACGCCTGGCGCCGTGATGATCCAGCCGGCGGACTACATCCGCAACCTTGCTGCCGGACTGAGCCAGAAAGTCCGCCTCTTCGAGGACACGCCTGTTCTGAAGCTTGGACGGGAAGACGGGAAGTGGACTGCCTCGTCGCGTTGCGGCAGCGTCACCGCTCCGAAGGTGATTGTTGGCGTCAACGGCCATATTGAGGACTTCGGGCATTTCCGTGGCCGCCTGATGCATATCTTCACCTACGCCTCCATGACCGCACCGTTTGAAAAGGCGGCCGGACGCGAGACATGGGCGCTGCTCCCGGCCGATCCCATGGGCGCAACAGTACGGCAGATCGCGACAGACCAGGGGTCGCGGATCGTCATCCGGACGCGGTTCACCTACGACACAACCGTCCAGGTGAGCGACAAACGCCTGGCAAAAATCGCCTTGGAACAACGGCATTCCCTCGACGCGCGGTTCCCGCATCTTGCCGACGTGCCGTTCGAGTTCAGCTGGGCCGGGCGGCTGTGTCTCAGTCGGAACCACGTGCCCGCCTTCGGCGAAGTCGAGGAAGGCCTTTACTCCGCATGCTGCGAGAATGGTCTCGGAACAGTGAAGAGCACATTGGCTGGCGTGATGGCCGCCGATCTCGCCACTGGAACCCACTCTGAACAGCTCGAAAAGTTCATGGATCAGCCGAAGCCGGCCAGGCTTCCGCCGGAGCCCTTCGCGTGGCTTGGCGTCAATGCGGTGATCCGTCTGCAGGAATTGCGTGCAGGCCGCGAGGGATGAACCTTCGCCGCGCAATGTGAAGACTGCGCCACGCGCTGGGCTTCAACGATAATGGGAACGAAAACTAGGAGCGAAACATGAAGACTCTGTGGAAAGCGCTATGTGCTGCGGCAATGGTCGGAATGACCATGATGTCGGCGCATGCGGAAGAAAAGTCCATCACCATCGGTACGATGTCGTGGGAAGATCTGACCCCGATCACCGGTATTACAAAAAAGGTTCTGGAGGATTCTGGGTACGCTGTGAAGGTGGTACCGTTCTCCGAATGGGGCATCGCTTACGCTGCCCTCAGCAAGGGTGACATCCAGATCCTCGCCTCGCAGACGGACTATGTCGCGCAGGATTACTGGGACAAGAACAAGAAGCGCCTCGAGAAAATCTCGCCGGTTTCGCATGGCCTGTTCCAGGGCGTAGCGGTACCCAAATACGTGACCATCGACTCGATGGACCAGTTGAACGACAACGCCGACAAGTTCGGCGGCAAGATCGTCGGCATCGAACCGGGCTCGGGTCTGATGCGCGACACAAGCAATTCCGTAAAGGAATATGGCCTCAAGCTCCAGCTCGTCGAAGGCAGCACCGCGGCCATGACCGCCGCACTCAAGTCTGCAACCGACCGCAAGGAATGGATTGCCGTGACGATCTGGGAGCCGTCGTGGATGATGCAGAAATACGACGTGAAGTTCCTGGCTGATCCGAAGGGCGTATTCCCGCCGCCGCAGAGCTACTACTGGATCGGCCAGAAGGGCTTCTCGGCCGAAAATCCTCACGCCCGTGAGGTCATTGCCAGCGTGTACGTCCCGCTTGCCGACATCACTGCGATCAACAGCGCGGTCAACGACGGCAAGACGATGGACGAGGCGGTCAAGGACTGGACCGACAGCCATGCCGATCTTCTTAAGCGTTGGGAAAATATCAAATCGGAGTAACACCTAACGGCCGAGCCGCTGAAGAATTCGGCGGCTCGGCCCGGACTTCCACGAAAAGAACGCCGGTATCAAACTGGTTCGCGGGGAACGCTATGAACACTGAAATGAATAATGCCAGCGATGTTTTGATCGACTGCCAGTCCGTCTGGAAAATTTTCGGAGCCAAAGCGAACGCGGCCGTTGCGGCAGTCAAGAAGAACGGCCTGTCGAAGAAACAGGTGCTGACGGACTTTGACTGCGTGGTGGGGGTGTCCGACGCCAGCCTGCAGGTCCGCCGCGGCGAGATTTTCTGTATCATGGGACTGTCCGGCAGCGGCAAGTCGACCCTCATCCGTCTTCTCAACAGGTTGATCGAACCGAGCCTTGGCAAAATCCTCGTCAAAGGCAGGGATATCTCGTCCTTGAATGCCGCCCAACTGCGGGACATACGAGCCAGGAACATCGGAATGGTGTTCCAAAGCGTTGCGCTTCTGCCTCATCGTACCGTCCTGGAAAACGCCGCCTTCGGTCTTGAAGTCCGGGGCGTTCCGAAGGAAGAGCGATACAAGATAGCCCGTGCGGCCCTGGATAAGGTCGGTCTCTCCGACTGGACCGGGCGATATCCGGCGGAACTGTCGGGCGGCATGCAGCAGCGCGTCGGTCTGGCCCGCGCCATCGCCGCCGATCCCGAGATCATCCTGATGGACGAGCCGTTCAGCGCGCTCGACCCCTTGATCCGCCGCCAACTCCAGGATGAATTCCGGCAGCTTACCAAGTCGCTTGGGAAATCTGCCGTGTTCATCACCCACGATCTCGAGGAAGCCATCCGGATCGGTGACCGTATCGCCATCATGAAGGACGGGGTCATCGTCCAGGTCGGCAATGCCGAGGAGATCGTGACCAAGCCCGCCGACGCCTATGTCGCCGAATTCGTGGCGGGCATCTCCAGAATCCACCTCGTCAAGGCGCACTCCGTCATGATGACTGTCGCCGAATACGTGAGCGGTCAACCTGACGTCGACGTGGGCTCGTTGCTGCGCACCACACCTGAGGCCGACATCGGTGAACTGATCGACTTGACCATGCAGTCCAAGCGGGATGCGGTTGCTGTCGTCGAAGACGGCAAGGTCGTCGGTGTCGTCACCGCGCGCGGACTGCTGTGTGGCGTCGCCGGAAATCCAGGCAACGTGCCAGCAGCGGCATAGATCGGGGAATGTCATGGACACGTCAGTCATAACGGACAGCTTCGATGAAAAGATCGACGATGCGCTCAACTGGATCAGTGACAATGCCTCATGGCTGTTCGACAGCATCAGGGCAGTACTGGAAGGCACCTACGAGGGGGTCCTTTGGCTGGTGCAGCTCCCGCCGTTTTATGTGGTCGCGATCATCGCGGCGGCACTGGGATGGCGCCTGATCAACATCACGGCTGGATTACTGATCGGATTGGCTCTGATCGGCTGCGCGGTGATGGGCCTGTGGGCGGAGACCATGAGCACGCTGGCCTTGGTCATCACGGCTACTGTCCTGGCGCTTGTCATCGGCATCCCGCTCGGCGTCGTGGCCGGGTTCGTCAAGACGTTCGACAGGATTGTCGAACCGGTGCTCGATCTCATCCAGACCCTGCCGCCTTACATTTACCTTCTGCCAGCGATCGCGCTGATGGGATACGGACCTGCCACTGCCCTGATGGCGACTGTCATCGTCGCGATGCCTCCGGCGATCAGATTGACTTCTCTCGGCATTCGCAGGACCCCGCACGAGTTCATCGAACTGGGCCAGGCGAGCGGTCTGACGCCATGGCAGATGTTTGCCAAGATAAGGCTGCCCTTCGCGGTCCCCAGCGTCATGGCCGGGATCAACCAGAGCCTGATGATGGCCTTCGGCATGGTGGTAATTGCTGGCATCGTCGGTTCCGGCGGCTTGGGCGAAACGATCTATAGTGCCGTCAGAACACTCGACATCGCCACCTCGATCAACGCCGCCATCGCGATTGTGATCCTCACCATGGTGATCGATCGACTGACGCAAAGTGCAGCACGCCGCACCAATGGAGGCAAATGATGAACCTGGAATCCATTCGGTTTTCTCCGGGCGCCTACCTCGCCCCTGTCGTCGACTGGCTGAACGCCAATTTTCATCCCTTCTTCGACATCGTGACAAGGGTGATCGAGGCAGTCCTGGGAGGCATTGAATCTGCGCTGCTTTATCTGCCCTATTACGCAGTCACCATTGTCATCGTCGCTTTCGCTGCAATCGTCGTGAATATCCGCGTCGCGGTCACCAGTGGGATAGCACTGGCATTCTGTTTCCTGGCTGGACTCTGGGAAGCTTCGATGCAGACGCTTGCGCTGGTGACAGTGTCCGTTTGTATTTCGGTGCTGATCGCGTTTCCCCTCGGCATCTTGGCATCCCGGTATCGGAAGTTCGAGGCGGCGATCCGTCCCGTGCTGGACATCATGCAGACGGTTCCCCCGTGGGTTTATCTCATCCCGGCCGTGATGATCTTCAGCCTCGGGCGGGTCCCGGCGATTATCGCCACGATCGTCTATGGCATACCGCCGATGCTGCGACTGACAACTTTGGCGTTCAACCAGGTTCCGAAGGACCTGTTGGAACTCGGACAAGCAACCGGCGCTTCGCCGCGCTCGATCCTCTTCAAGATCGAAATTCCGGCGGCCACTCCGACACTGCTCGTGGGACTGAACCAATGCATCCTCCTCTCGTTGGCCATCGTCGTTCTCGCAGGGCTTGTTGGAGCCGGTGGACTGGGTGCCGAGGTCACACGCGGGCTGACACGAATGGAAATGGGGCTGGGCTTGCGCGCCGGGCTCGCCATCGTGGCGGTGGCAATACTCCTCGACAGGCTGTCGCGCGGCGCGCTTCAAGGGCGTCAGGCACCGGCGCCTAGTCACTGAGAAGACGAGAAAGGAACCACCATGCGGCGCAGCTTCTTCTGCATCGATTCCCATACGTGCGGCAATCCGGTCCGTCTCGTCGCGGGCGGCGGTCCCCTCCTGCCGCACCTGCCGATCGCCGAGCGCCGCGAGCTGTTCGTCCGCGATCACGACTGGGTGCGCCAGGCGCTGATGTTCGAACCGCGCGGCCACGACATCATGTCGGGCGCGATCATCTATCCCGCCTATCGCGAGGACTGCGACTTCGCCGTCATCTTCATTGAAGTCAGCGGATGCCTGCCAATGTGCGGCGCAGGCACCATCGGTCTTGTCACCGCTGCCATCGAAGAAGGTCTCGTCACGCCGAGGGTCGCGGGGAGATTATCGATCGAAACCCCGGCGGGTCGGGTCGACATCGAGTACGAAAAGCCCGGCGAGTTCGTGGAGTCGGTGCGCATGTTCAACGTACCAAGCTACCTCCATGCATCGGATGTGGCGGTTGACGTTCCGGGCGTCGGACGTCTGGTCGTCGACATCGCCTATGGCGGAAACTATTACGCTGTGATCGAACCGCAGGAGTGCTGGGCAGGACTGGAAGGAATGTCGGCGGGCAATATTGTCGACCTCAGTGTAAGGTTGCGTGACGCCTTGGCCGATGTCTGCGACCCGCAGCATCCGGATGACAACAGGATACGTGGCGTTCACCACGCCATCTGGTGCGATGGTCCGATGAGCGACAGTGCCGACGGCCGTGGGGCAGTCTTCTATGGCGACAAGGCGATCGATCGATCGCCGGGTGGAACGGGCACATCGGCGCGGATGGCCCAGCTTCACGGCAAGGGCCGATTAAAGGTCGGTGCGTTCTTTCGCCAGGAAAGCCTGATCGGCACGGTGTTCGAAGGACGCATTGAGGACGAAATTGATGTCGGCCCATTTAGAGGCATCAAACCAAGTGTCGGCGGGTGGGCGAGGATCATCGGCCATAACACGATCTTTGTTGATGACCGCGATCCATTGGCGCATGGGTTCCAGATCAAATAGACGAGCAATGGTGTGAAGCTGAAATGAAAACCTCAGATTCAAACGCGACCATTGAGCGACTAAGGATAGGCTTCGTTCTCGCGAAGTCTTTTACGCTCTCCGCGTTCGCGCTGTTCGTGGACACGCTGCGACTTGCCAGTGACGAATTCGACAGATCAGGCCGTGTTCTCGCCGATTGGGAAGTTCTCGGCAGCACTCGGCATCTCATAACATCCAGTTGCGGCGTCAAAGTCGCGCCGACCTCGGATTTCGTCGACCCTAGCCAGTTCCATTATATCGTGGTGGTTGGCGGTCTCCTCCAAGATGAATCGTCTGTCGACCAGGAAACGGTCACCTTCCTGAAGAAGGCGGCTACACAGAACGTTCGGCTGATCGGCGTGTGCACCGGCTCATTCATACTTGCCGAAATCGGTCTGATGAAGGGACATCGTACATGCGTAAGCTGGCTTCACTACAATGCGTTTCGCGAGCGTTTCCCCGATCACCAGGTTCGGTCTGACCGAATATTCAATCTCGATAGGACCAGAGGTTCGTGCGCTGGGGGAAGCAGCGCTGCCGACATGGCGGCTTCGATTGTGCGGCGTCACATCAGCAAGGAAGCCGAACGAAATGCTCTGGAGGTTCTCCACATCGAAAAGGCGCGAACTGCCCTTGCTATCCAAACTCGCAAGCCCCTGTCCATCGAGTGTAAAGACCCCAGAATAAGAGCCGTGCTGATCATGATGGATCAGCATATTGAGGGTAGGTTAGCAATCCACGAGCTCGCGGCATCGGTTGGCCTCTCCAGAAGGCAACTTGAGCGTCTCTTCATGGGCGAAACGAAAAGCTCTCCCGCCCTCGTATATCGACGGGTGCGAATGGAGCGAGCAAAGCAACTGCTTGTCAAAACCAAAGCGTCCTTGATTGAAATTGCTCTTGAAGTCGG
The DNA here is from genome assembly GCF_964252905.1 of Pararhizobium sp. LjRoot255. NCBI lineage: Bacteria > Pseudomonadati > Pseudomonadota > Alphaproteobacteria > Hyphomicrobiales > Rhizobiaceae > Pararhizobium > Pararhizobium sp. LjRoot255. The sequence continues at coordinate 156,749 of NZ_CAXUPQ020000002.1, read as the reverse complement.
CTTTGAGAACGCGTCGCACTTCTCTCGCGCCTTTACGCAGACTTTCGGACAGTCTCCGACGAAACTTCGCACCGCCGCATTGAATTGACCCTGTTAGGTCCTGGAGTTCAAAGAAGCGTATGGATCATGTGCAGGAAGTGATCCTCCGCCAGCGTCCCTAGCGGATGCCGCACAGATTCATAGTATCTGCCTCCCGATCCAACGTCTTCCATCCGCGCGACGACCATAGCGCAAATTCGGAATTCTTCTCCTTGAAAGGCCGATTTGGATCGCAAGGCGGAATTAATTTCCACACAAAAGAGGATCCCTAGCCAGTGCCGTTGCGATCGCAGATTGAAAATGTGATGTCTCGAATGGAGGGCGACCACGATACCGAATCTTCGCTGGCTGAAGCTTCTGCCGATTTTCTGACGGGCGTGAGAGGATGCTGAGATGGCAATGCGGCCAAAAATTGCGGTTGCTTGGGCAATCTGGATTATCACCTTATTTCAAAGGCTTAGTAAAAATACCTTTGAATTCCCAATGTTTTTCCGTCGCGAGCGATCGCGGGTGCCACCTTTGTGCCCTGGCTTTGGGCCTCAGTCAGCAGAGGGACGAGCGGCAATTATTTCCGCTGTCGGCGGCCCAAAGCGAAGATCGCGCTTTGGGCCGCTTTAGCTGTGTCAGAGTCTCTGAGGATCAGGACTTCTGGGGCGCCTCCACGTCGGAATAGGCCTGAACGGCGTCGGGCAGCCTTGCACCCTGGATTTCGATTGCCGACACAGAGGCGTTCAGCTCCGCGATTTCGGCAGACGAAAACTGCAGCGCCGGTGCGCTGATGTTTTCAATCATGTGGGCCATCTGCGTCGTCCCGGGGATCGGCACGATCCAGGGCTTCTGGGCCATAAGCCATGCCAGTGCGATTTGCCCGAGTCTGGCCCGCTTGCGCTCAGCCCAAACCCTCAAGAGTTCGACGAGCGCCACATTGTGCGGCAGGTTTTCCGGGGAGAAGCGGGTTTCGATGCCGCGAATGTCGCCTTGGGCAAACCGTGTCCTTGCGTCGATCGCGCCGGTGAGGAAGCCGACGCCGAGCGGGCTCCATGGCACGAAGCCGATGCCGAGTTCCTCGCATACCGGGATCGCGCCTTTCTCCGGGCCACGCCACAACATGGAGTATTCACTCTGAACGGCTGTGACCGGCAACACGGCGTGCGCGCGGCGCAGCGTGTTCAACCCCATTTCGGATAGACCCCAGTGCAGGACCTTGCCCTCTGTCATCAGGTTCTTCACCACGCCGGCGACGTCTTCGATCGGCACCTGCGGGTCGACACGGTGCTGGTAGAGCAGATCGATACGGTCGGTGCGGAGCCGCTTCAGCATGCCCTCGACCACCAGCTTTATATGTTCCGGGCGGCTGTTGAGCCCGGGTTTGCGTTCCCCAGTCTCGAGGTCGATGTTCCAGCCGAACTTTGTGGCGATGACGATCTGGTCGCGGAACGGTTCGACACCCTCGCCAAGAATCCGCTCGACCTCGTGCGGGCCGTAGGCCTCGGCGGCATCGTAGAAGGTCAGGCCGCGGTCGAAGGCGGTGCGAATGATGTTGTGCATCTCCGCCCGCGTCGGAATGGTCTGCTGATAGGTTCGGCTCATGTTCTGGACGCCGATCCCAACGCTCGACACTTCGAGCGAGCCGAGCTTGCGCCGTCCGATTTCCGATGTGCTGATGGCGGCCGTATCCTCTGTCGGTGTCGCGGTCTGGGCCTGCGCAGCACTGACGTTTGCCGCGGCGGCCAGGGTGCCGGCTGCCAGCAGCAGGCCTCGACGGTTAAGCTCGATTGGTTGCTTCGTCTGCATCTTTCATGTCCTTTGTTGGTAAAATGGAATGGGCGCCGGCATCGCCATGTTGGCTGCGCTCGGTCCTCACGGCCGCAACGGTGTCGGCTGAGCGACCGGGCCGCGTCGAAAGGCCTGGAGGGCCGTGCTGCCGTAGTGACCCGCCGCGCTGTAAAGTCCGGCAATTGAGCCGATGCGGAGAAAGAACCCGGCGGTATCCTCGTTGAAATCCCAGAACTGCATCGTGGGGATCAGGAGAAGTCGCGACCCGATGTCGAGTTCGAAGGAACTGTAGACGCCATACGCCGCGATCCCCGCAGCCGCGAGCCTGAGAAGCACGGTCCTGTCGAGGCGGGGCTGACGGACACCAATCACGTTTCGCACGACATTCATGACGATCGACCAATGAAGGCCCAGATGGATCGAAACGATGATCACGGCCCAGTAGGCAGCCAGGATATGGATGTCCCTGGCATCGGGGCCGCCGATGGCGAGAAACCCGAAAAGCGACTGCGAGATCAGAATGCTCGTGGTCAGCAGGGTCACCATCGTCACAAGCAGCGTGAGGTTGAGCCCGACGGTGACGAGCGGCTTTGCCTGCCGCCGCGTCCGGGGAAAGCCGGCATACCAGCGCCGATTGAAGATGTTGTGAAGGAAGAGCAGCGCGAACATGCCCGTTCCGATCAGTTCGTGCGAGCGGTTGTCCATCCACCAGTAAGCCATAGCGGCCACGAACAGACCGACGGCAAGAAAGTCCAAGGCCAGCCGCAGCAGGAACACGGGGTTCATCGGGAAAGCTCCCGTGGATGGCCGGCGATCGTCATTCGATCACCGTGCCGTCGAACGCAGAAAGCGCATCGAACGTGTAGAGAAAGCTTTTGTCGGAACGCGAGGAATGACAGGACTGACAGCGCGCCGTGTTCTCGTCCATGTTGATCGACTGGTCGGCCCAGAACCACTGGAACTGCCAGTCTTCCGTGCGGCGGCCTTCGTCATAGTCATTGCCCCAGCCTTGGCCCTTCTGCATCACGAAGTAGCGGTGGACCGCGCCGTCGCGGTAGTCGACCAGCACGAAGTGGGTACCGTGCGGGATCGGTTGCCCCTGCTTGACGGCGTCGATCGCCTCGCGCGTGGTCCTGATGTGTTCGGTCACGTTGCCGCGGCGCACGGTCGTGTAGTGCACGAGGTCGTCGAGGTTTTCGGGGAACTGGACGCGGTTCGTCTCGGCATGGACCTGGATGCCCATGACGGCGACTGCCGAAAACGCGAGTGCGACACGCAAAAGTCTGGTCCTGCTGAATGTCATTGGTAGCCTGACGTGTTCTGAGATGGGGGATCAATTCGCGTATTGGTCGTCGGTCACGTGCTCCATCCAGTCGACCGCCTTGCCGTCGAGCGCCTCCGAGAAGGCGAGATGGGACATGCCGACGCCGGGTGCCGCGCCGTGCCAGTGCTTGACGCCGGGCGGTATCCAGACGAAGTCGCCCGGCTTGATCTCCTGAATGTCGCCGCTCCAGTGCTGCACCAACCCGATGCCGGTGGTGACGAAGAGGGTCTGGCCGAGTGGATGGCTGTGCCATGCCGTGCGCGCGCCGGGATCGAAGGACACGATGCCGCCGCCGATGCGCCCGGGATCGGTGCCTTTGAAGCGCGATGTGACACGGACGGCCCCGGTGAAGGTCTCCGGTGCACCGGCGGTCGATGGTTGCGAGCCGGCACGCAGCACTGAAATCCGCTCGCCGCTCGCGGCGAATGCCGCCGTCGAGGTCAGTTGCACCGCAGTCGTGATTGCGGCGGCGATGATGGTGCGTTCGCCTTTCATTGGATTCCTTCTCAGCACATTGGGTATAGCCAAGGTAGCTGAGAGTGCGCCGCAGCATTAGCCGGCGTAAACCGTATGAGCCTATTAGCGCAGCTTATAAATCACGATCAGTTGATAAGCCGTGATGGGATATTCTTCGATCAGCCGCGAAACCGAAGGGCATCCACGAAAAGGGCAAACGCGGGCGATGCGTGTCTGCGGTTCGGATAATAAAGGTGGTAGCCGGGGAACGGTTCGCACCAGTCCTCCAGAACGCGCTCAAGACGGCCAGAGGCGAGATAGCCGATGGCCTGGTCCTCCGGCAGATAGGCGAGGCCAAGGCCGGAGAGCACGGCGTCGATCCGCATGGCGAGGTTGTTGAAGACGAGCTGTCCATCGACCCTCACACGGATTTCCCGGCCGTCGCGCTCGAACTCCCAGGGGTAGATGCCGCCGCGGGTGGGAAGCCGCATGTTGATGCAATTGTGCCCGGTCAAGTCCTGCGGGGTTTCCGGACGACGGTGGTGCTCGAAATAGGCCGGAGAGCCGACCACCGCCATCCGCATGTCGCCGCTCACCTTCACCGCGATCATGTCCTTGGCGACCTGTTCTCCGAGCCGGATGCCTGCGTCGTAACGCTCCGCGACGATATCCGTCAGTCCGTAGTCGACGATGACTTCGACGTTGATGTCGGGGTAGTCGACGGCCAGCTTCCGGATCGCCGGCGCAACAACGCAGATGGCGGGATGCTCGCCGGCCGTGATCCGGATCGTGCCCGACGGCCTGTCCTTCAATTCGCTGAGCGCGCCGAGTTCCGCCTCGATTTCCTCGAACCGTGGCCCCACCGTGTTGAGCAGGCGCTCTCCGGCCTCGGTCGGCGAGACGCTGCGCGTGGTGCGCGTCAGGAGCCGGATGCCGAGGCGCGCCTCGAGCCCGCGAACGGTCTGGCTGAGCGCCGATTGCGAGACGCCCAGCTTCGCCGCGGCCTTCGTGAAGCTCTGCTCCCGCGCGACCGCGAGGAAGGCGACGAGGTCGTTGAAGTTCTCCTGGGGCATTCATTAGTCCATCTAATAGGTTTATGCGGATTATAGCCGCTAATCGAAAACGAGCTCAACCGCTAGATTCCGGATATCGAAACAGCGGCACCCCGCCGCTCCTGTCCTTCCTCCCGGAAACCAACATGCAGCAGGTCACCCATCAACCGCGCGGAACCAACCAGTCCGCGATCCTCGCCATCATCCTGGTGAGCTATGTAATGATCGTTTTGGACATCTCGATCGTCCTCACCGGGCTACCGAAAATCCATGCCGAGCTCGGCTTCACCGATGCGGGCCTGTCGTGGGTATCGACGGCCTATACGCTCGCATTCGGCGGCTTCCTGCTTCTCGGCGCGCGGGCCGGGGACATATTGGGAAGGCGGCGCATGCTGCTCGTCGGTCTCGCTGTATTCGCCCTGGCATCGCTCGTCATCGGCCTTGCCGAGACCCCGGCGGTCATGATCGCTGCGCGCGGTGTACAGGGCCTCGGATCGGCATTCCTCGCCCCGTCGACACTCGCCCTCCTGCAGACCAACTTCGAACCGGGCCCCGAACGAACACGGGCGGTCTCCTACTATGCGGCCGCTGCGGGTGTCTCTGCCGCCGTCGGTCTCGTCGTTGGCGGGCTGTTAGCAGACTGGCTATCCTGGCGCGTGGGCTTCTTCATCAACCTGCCCATCGGCATTGCCATGATGCTTGCCGCCGGGCGCTATGTCGCCGAAACTGAAAAGTCCCCGGCACGCTTCGACATCCTCGGAGCGATTGCCTCCACGATCGCCATGGTTTCGCTCGTTTATGGCGTGATCCGGTCCGCGTCGTCGGGCTGGGATGACCCTGTGACAATCTCCGCTGTTGCTGTCGGCGTCGTAATGATGGCCGTGTTTGTCATCGTCGAATCCCGGGCCGCTGAGCCCATCATGCCGCTGGCTCTTTTTGCCGACGGTGAACGCGTGGCCGCCTATGCGGGACGGGCATTGTTCCTGGGCGCGAATGTAGGCTTCTATTTCTTCGTTGCGCAATATCTGCAGAGCGTCGCCGGTCTCAGCCCAGCCGCTGCCGGGATCACCTTCCTGCCCACCACTGTCGTCAACTTTGCAGCCGCCATGTGCGCCCCGGCACTGATCGGCCGCTTTGGTTCCGGTCCGGTCCTCACGGGGAGCGTCATGGCCGGGCTCGTGGGCATGGGGTGGCTGAGCGCGGCGATCGAAGGCTCCTCCATTTGGACCCTCGTGTTGCCGATGATGCTGGTCGGTGCAGGCCAGGGTGGTGCTCTCGGTCCTCTCACGGCTTCGGGCATAGTCCGGGTTCCCCTCGACAGGGCCGGGGCCGCCTCGGGCGTGGTCAACGTGTCCCACCAGCTCGGCAGTTCGCTCGGCCTCGGCATTCTGGTCGCAGCTTCCGTTTTCGGCAGCGATGGTCTTTCCGGAACGGCGCTCCTTGCGCATCGGGCAGCGATCGCGATGGAGGCGGCCACGGTTCTGATCGGACTGACGCTTGTCCTGGTGCTCGCATTCATCGTCCGGCCTCGTGCCGAGACGGTTTCCGATCTCGCCAACCTGGAACGGGAAGCGTGATGGACCGACGTCAACGCAGCAGGTGGAAATGACGACCAATCAAAAGGAGTGAAGAGTATGAAAACCCGCAAGCTAGGAAATCTTGACGTCTCGGCCCTCGGGCTGGGATGCATGAGCATGAGTTCGGTCTACGGCCCTGCGGCCGACAAGGCGGAAATGATCAGGCTCATACGCGGCGCGCACGAGGTGACGTCAAGGTCCGAAAGCCTGGCGAGATCGGTGATCAGGTTGTCGGTGATTCTATCGGTGAAATAATCCTGGCCGGGGTCGCCACTCAAGTTGATGAAAGGAAGCACCGCGATGGATGGAGGTTGCGGCGCAAGCGGCCGTTGCCATACGATGACAATGATAGCGGCCGCGATCAGCAGCACTGCAAAACGTTGCCAGGATCATGGCCCGCCCGTCCGGCCCGAGGGGCCGCGACGACCTTGCCCGCCTCCGAGGGGTCGAGCAGAACGCGATAGACGCGAACGGGATCGGCTATGTTCTTCAGATGCTGCTCGCCGAGAGCCGAGAAACCGACGTCGGCCTTGTGCGCGGCGTGATCGAACGCGGTGCCGGATATGCAAATTCCGCCGGGCTGGGCAATAGCCTGCAGGCGTGCGGCGATGTTGGCGCCGTCGCCGTAGATGTCGTCGCCTTCGACAATGATGTCGCCTAGGATTGACGCCGATGCGCAACTGAATTCGCTGTGTCTCCGATACGGACTGGTCGCGGGATCGACCAACTCCCGACGGCAGGCCTTCAACCGCTCCAGCGTGCCGCCCTCATCCGCTCCCATGAGGCGGCTGCAGCCGACCACATCGGCAGAAAGTATCGCGGTGAGCCGCCTCTCCATATCTCTGCCCGCCCTTTCGGTGTCGTAAGGGGACCGCCGCTTATTCTACCACGTAGAGGGCGCGCAGCCAGCGCAGCTTCTCGCATGTCGCGTTAAACCTGCTTGTTTTAGGCCGGGGGAAGCCGACAAGTGGTCCCAGCCAGTTGCGATCGCAGATTGAAAAAGACGAAACTGCTGTCGAGCAATTGCGGGCGACCAGATCGGTAGTCAACCTGAAGAGAATCGTGGGATGCCGAGAACTTATGCAGGCAAAAATTGCACGTGCTTGGGAGACATGGATTCTCACATGATTATCAAAATCGCTTTAAACTGCCTCTGTTTTTCCGTCGCGAGCGACAGTGGATGCCATCTGCGCCCTGGCTTCGGGCCTCAGTCAACAGGAGGCCTTACCGGCAATTATTTCCGTTTTCAGCCCCCGAAGGTGCCTGGCCCCACCTGCCCTGGCAGGGATGGGGTTCCGGCCGGAACTCTGGAGGTTGGTGATGGGAGCCTTTTTTCGCACAGCCACGCCGACCAAGGTGACGCGAGACTGATCGGCGGCTAACACAACTACCGACGGTATTAGCACGTTGAGATGTTTGATAAATCTGTTCACCTTTAAACATTCATTAACCAAAAATCTGGTTGTATGGATGCAATCCTCACGCCCATGATAGGCAGCAAATCAATTTTAAGAAGATCTAATATGACCAGTATTCTTAACAATGCGGGTGCAATTTCTGCGCTCCAGACTCTACGATCTATCGGCTCCAGCATCGCTACCACCCAGGGCCAGGTGAGCTCCGGCTCGAGAATACAGACAGCCAGCGACAATGCCGCGTACTGGTCGATTTCGACAACGATGCGGTCTGACAGTATGGCGATTTCGGCCGTCGCGGACGCGCTCAGCTTTGCCGCGGCAAAAGCCGATACCGCCTATGCAGCTCTGGATGCCGTCATCGATGTACTCGGTGAATTCAAGTCCAGATTGGTGATGGCAAGGGAGGGCGGGGTAGACAAAGGAAAAATCCAGAAGGAGCTGGAACAGCTCAAGCGGGAGGTTCAAAGCATGGCCCACTCGGCCAGCTTCAGCGGCGAGAACTGGCTGAACACCGACATAGCCAACATATACGATTTCGATCTCAACAAGGCCTCCAGCGCATCCGCATTCGTGCGCGCGGCATCGGGAGGTGTCGCTGTCCGCGCCATGGATTTTCACCTCTCGGCTGTTTCGCTCTTCAATAGCACGGGCGGAGGACTGCTGCAGGCGGACGCGCGAGACCTTGAGACACTTGGCGGCATGCGACGGTTCAGCTCTGACGAGCCTCTTATATCGGACTCAACTGTGTATGACGGCAGCCATGGTTCAGGTTGGATGCTTCCCGAAGGCAGCGCAGGCGGTCCGGGCATCTTCTACTTGGACGATTTCCCTGTAGGGTCGCCGCTGGACTTCACTGTGCCCGGCGCGCAGATCAGCTTCGATATCATTCTGGATAAGGAAGCGTCGAATCCCAACAACTACAGCGGTACTGCTGCAGAATTGGAAGAACTGCCGGGGCCATACTACTTGGGATATCCCAAGCCGATCACTATCACCAAGGCGGATGTGGACGCTTTCGATCCAAGCCTTGGCGGAGTTATAACGACGAACACGGAGTTTGCGGCGGTTCTTAATTCCGTGCTGAATGTAGAGGGCGCGTACGTCTCTGCCAACTATGGTCATTATGTTCCGCCCGGTTCCGGCAGCTGGATCCACAATCCCAAAATGATGAGCATCCAGACGCTCCAGGCCCACGGCGACGGGTCGTACGTCGAGATAGCCAATCTCAGCAGCGTCGGCGTAAGCGCCGGCGGCCTTAAAGAATCTTTCGACTTCGGGTCCAGAGGTTCGGGTATGGAGCTGTATTTCGAGGATTTCATTGTCCATGAGGACGGCGAGAATCTCGATGGCGTGGAGATAAACTTTACCTTTTCGGTCAATGGCGGCCCGGCAACCAGCCATTCCTTCAATCGCACCTATGTGAACGAGCTACTGGGAAAAGATAGCGGTAAGGTCGAAACGGCCGAGGAAATGGCGATCCTACTTCACTCGTTGATCGACGCCGACTGGCCTGACCTCATCATTGAGGCGACATCTCCTAGCACAATCATGATGAAGTCGGACCCGGCAACGGATCGCAAATGGGGAAGTGGAACGCGTATCGAGTTCGACAGCATTCGTGTCAATATCGAGCCGATCCCGACGATAAATTTCTTGGCAATCGATATCGCGACAAACCCGGATAAGCTCTCGACCTACATCGACTACATCGAGATCGCCACCGAGAGGATAATCGAGGGAGCCGCGACCCTCGGTGCGTTCCAGAATCGCATAGATATGCAGTCCGCCTTTACCAGCAAACTCATGTTCAGCCTCGACAAAAGCATCGGACGCCTAGTCGATGCAGATATGAACGAGGCATCCACCCGGCTAAAGGCGCTACAGACGCAGGAGCAACTTGGTATTCAATCGCTGCAAATCGCGAACTCAAACTCCGAAAACGTCGTGTTGCTGTTCCGCTAATTGCATAGGAGCTGGGAGGCCGCATGTGGCGGGAAGCGGAAGCGGAAGCGGTTGCTACTGTTCAAAACAGGGTCCCTAGCCAACATTTTGTGCGATCGTAGATTGCAACAGCGAGAAGCGCGACGCGGTTAGTATTGGGGTGAAAATGTGAGTAAATAGCTGTAAAAATTACAGAATTTTTGAGTCCGTCCGGAAAAGAGCGTTACAGTCCTAAATTGCGCCTGCCTGGGGAACATTGATTATCACATGATTTCAAAGACTTAGAAAAAATGCCTTTGAATTCCCGATGTTTTTCCGTCGCGAGCGACCGTCGATGCCACCTTTGTGCCCTGGCTTTGGGCCTCAGTCAACCGGTGTGCAAAACGGTAATAATTTCCGCTCTTGGGGCTGGCCTAAAGCGGACCTCGCACGTCAGGGTGTTAAGGTCCGAATCGGGTGGGATGCGGCCACTGGCAGTGACTTTGAGGATGCGCCGGGGCAGGTGCGTAGCTTCGGCTGTTCTGTTCGGAATTCCTACCGCCGCCTCTGAGACCTCATACGAACTCATCGCCGCGCTTGGCCTTGATCGGCTGCCGGACCATCTGGCGCTGTCAGCGCCCGACTTCCCTGCCGTGACCGAGGCCCTCGACGGGATGAGCCAAGATGCGACGAGAACCTATGGCGAAATTGGCTTATTCCAAGACCCTAAAGGCCGGGAGCAGGGCAAATGAATGAAGCGCACACCTATTTTAGCGGCGAATGATATTCGTTCTTCGCTTTGGCGACTTACGCTGTACGTGCGCGCCGGGTCCGGTGCCGTCGATCAGAGATGCGATCAACGTCTCCCTGCGTTGCTGATCTGGCTAAGCCGATAGGCGAACTGCGCGCGGCTTAGGCCGAGCATGCGGGCGGCCAGTGCAACGTTGCCTTGCGCGCGCCTGATGGTCATCTGATAGATCTGCCGGTTGAAATCGTCGATGGCGAAGCTGCCTTGCTCCAACTCCCGCTCCAAAGCAGCCGTAAGGGCATCGTGTTGCACCCGAGCCTGTGACGGCAGAATTCCCATTCGTTGGACCACGGTTTCCAGCGTCGATGCCGTCACGAGATTTTTGTTCGCGGACAAGATTGCGCCACGCATCAATGCCTCGAGCTCGAGCAAGTTACCAGGCAACGGAAGCGTGGCGATCCATGCTGTGGCGTCTTCTGCCAGCGAGGGTGCGGATTTGCCATATACCGTCGCCAAACGCCCGAGAATAGCGCCAGCCAGACGGGCGATGTCGCGGGGCCGACTTGAAAGCGCGGGCATGGCGACGGGCAGAGCCATGAACTGATAGAACAGATCCTTGCGGAGATGCGGCAGGCCTGCCAATTCATGAGGCGAGAGCATCGAGGTTACGATAAGTCTCGGGCGCAGCGTGTCGTCCGATCCTGCTGTTCCATCTGAGAGCATTCTGGTGATTTGACGCTGGGCCGTGTCGCCCAGCCTTTCGATGTCTTCCAGCACAATGGTTGTTGCGGTTTCCTCGCTTCGCGCCGGCTTGCGGCCGCGGCGCTGTTGGCCACCGATCACGTCGTACAGGTTGCCGTCGGTGATCGCGGAACAGGAGAAGCGCTCGAACGACGCGGTGGGGCCATGAGCCGCGTCGTGGATATGGCGTGCGGCCACGCATTTTCCGCTGCCGCAAGGGCCGGTTATCAGAACGGGGATGTCGACGAACTGGGCGATCTGATCCAGACGCTGCCGCACCGGCTCGAGCAGGATGGTGGCAACCGGATCCTCGACATGGAGGCCTGCGTCTCCGACCACTTCCCGCTGCTGCGCCATCGTCCGCATCGACTGCGGCTGGAGCACGGACGGCTTGCCTTCGGCCAGTATGTGGCGGCGGTAGAGCCGGACCGCCTCATCGTCCTTGTCCCAGGCTTCCGCCGGACGACCGACCACCCGGCAGCGCTTATCGCCACGTGCGATGCATTGGACCTCCTTGTAGACGATCAGCTTGCCGAAAAAGTAGGAAGCATAACCCGCGGCATAGCCCACCTGCGTCCAGCACATGGATTCATGGGCGATATCGTGCCTGTCCAGATATTCCGTGGCTTCGACGCTGTCGTTCCAGAAGAATTCCGCGGAGAACTTGCCCTTCTTGAAGTCGAAGTCGTTGTGGACGGTCTCCACACGAACCTCGCCCTTGAGCACGTGGAGCCTGGTTCCGGCCGTAAACGCGTCCCCCAGATCGAGTGCCGGCCAAGCCTGTCGAATGAACTCGGCATCTTCCTGGCCTGCGAGATAGCCGAGGCGAGTGAGGATGATGAAGGCATCGTCCCGACCATACTGCCGGATCAGTTCGTCCCGCAACGCGCCGCGCGTGGTTGCCCTTTGCATGATGAGGCGTCGCTCGTTGAGTTTGATCGTGCCATCGACCGGATTGTAGATGAGCTTGCTCAGAAATTCCCGGATCGTTGGGTTGCCGCCTCGATCAAGCAGTGACTCCTGATTTACAGCCAGTCTCATGAGACGCACCCTCCCGAAGTGGCTCGCGTCAAAGTTCCGCAGGCTCCTCCCGCCCCGACGCGCATATGGCTTCATCATGGTTCACTTTATGATTTGAGCAAGGAGTTTATCATTTCATAACTTGTGCGGCGCGGCATTGTTCTCTGGCGATGCGATATCCTTTTCGCTGCGTGTTGATTTTTTGCCATTATTACAATGGCTTTCATCGAAAATGCGCGGTGATCCAATTCATCGAAAGAAAAAATTTGACGGGATTTTTCGTCGCTTCTTAAGCTTCGACGCAGTGACCGGATGGAAAATTTTGGAGGAGATTTCCATGAACGAACGCCCCAAGATCATCAAGCTGCCCGAAGAGCCCTATGAGGAGGCCATCCGCCGTTTTGCCCGTGAGGGTGCCCATATTCCGGGCGACGATGCCTCGACGCCGTGGGTACCGTTCGGCGATTCCGCGGCGATCAAGCATCTCTGTTTCGACGTGCGCACCAATTCCGTCGCCAATATCCTCTGGGTCAAGGGCGGCGGCAGGATCGGCACCCACAAGCATCGCGGTGTAGTCTCGGCAGTGACGCTCGAGGGATCGTGGGGCTATTACGAATATGACTGGACGGCGCGTCCGGGCGATTTCGTCTACGAACTGCCGGGCTCGGCGCACACGCTCTATTCCGACGACCCAAACGGCATGAAGGCGCTGTTCTGGATCAACGGCCCCATCGAGTTCTACGACGACGACGCCAAGTTTGCTTTCACGGCGGACGTGTTCTGGTTCATCGAACACTACACCAATTACTGCCGGGAAAAAGACCTCAAGATCAACGAGCAGATGTTTATCTGATCCGTCGTGGAACCCCTCAGAATAGCAGCATCGGGAGGAAGCATGTCGCTTCAGGAAATGTTCGATGTATCGGGCAAGTCGGCGATCGTGACGGGTGGTGCCTCGGGTCTTGGCCGCGCCTATGCGGAAGTGCTGGCCGATGGAGGCGCACGCGTTTGCATTTTCGATATGAGCCAGGACGAACTCGACCGCACGGTCGAGGAACTCTCGCGGGGCAATGCCGATGTCTGGGGCCTGCGGGTGGACGTCACCGACCGCCCGGCCCTGTCGGCTGCTTTCGATCGCGTGGCTGAACGACATGGCAGGATCGACGTGGTGTTCGCCAATGCCGGTATCGATGCCGGCCCTGGCTTCCTCACCCCGGAAGGCAACCGCAATCCCGACGGCGAGATCGACAATCTCAACGACAGCCACTGGGACAAGGTAATCGCCACCAATCTCACGAGTGTCTACAACACGATCAAGCTCGCAGCCCGCCATATGAAGCGCACCGGCGGCGGCAGGATCATCGCGACATCCTCCATCGCCGCCCTTTACAATGACGGCATCGTCGGCACGCCCTACATGCCGGCCAAGGCGGGCGTCGCCCATCTCGTCCGCCAGGCGGCGATGGAACTCGGCCGCCACAATATCCTCGTCAATGCTATCGCGCCCGGTCCCTTCATCACCAACATTGCCGGCGGCCGCATGCGGTTCGAGGAGGACCGCAAGGCGTTCAGTATGTGGTCGGCCCTCGGCAGGGTGGCCGAAGCCTCAGAGATCAAGGGACTGGCGCTGTACCTGGCATCTCCCGCGTCATCCTACGTCACAGGTTCGCATATCGTCATCGACGGAGGCCTGGTGCTCAGGCCCGCTGAAGACGCCATTCAATTTACGCGGCGGGCTGCGGGAGGCAGCCCGCCGGCGTAATCGACCAACCAAGAGGAGGAGAACACAATGAGCAGCATCGAATTCCTGAAAGGCGGTATCAGCCGCCGCACGGCCCTCAAGTTGATGGGTGCCGCCGCCGCCACGCTCGCCATGCCCAATGTCCTGCGGGCGAACACGACCGACACGATCAAGATCGGTTTCGTCTCGCCGATGACCGGACCGCTGGCGCCCTTCGGCGAGGCCGACAGCTACACGCTCGACAAGATGCGTGCTTTGCTCGCTGGCGGCATTGAGAACAAGGGGAAGAAATATAATATCGAGATCATTCCCCACGACGCGCAGTCCAACCCCAACAAGGCGGCCGAAATCGCCGGAAACCTGATCCTCAACGACGAGGTGCACCTGATCATTCCGGCCTCGACCACGGACATCAACAATCCGGTGGCGGACCAGGCCGAACTCTATGGCTGCCCCTCTATATCGACGGCGGCACCCTGGCAGGCTTTCGTGATGCCGCGCGGCGGCGCCGAAAAGCCGTTCGAGTGGAACTACCATTTCTTCTGGGGCCTCGAGGATGCGCTGGCCACCTTCGTCGGCCTCTGGAAGTCGGTCGAGACCAACAAGAAGGTCGGAATGCTGTTTCCGCGCAATGCCGACGGCGAAACCTGGGGCAATAACGACTACGGCTTGCCGCCGACCGTACAGAAGGAGGGTTTCACGACGGTGATCCCGTCGATGTTCCAGCCGCGCACCAACGATTTCTCGGCCCAGATCGCCGAATACAAGGCGCAGGAATGCGATATCATCGGCGGCATCACCTATCCGTCCGACCTAAAGACTTTCATCACCCAATGCAGCCAGCAGAACTACAAGCCCAAAGTGGTGACGGTTGCCGCTGCACTGCTCTTCCCCTCGGGCGTAGCCGCCATGGGGCCGCTCGGCGAAGGCATGTCGACGGAAGTCTGGTGGACACCGGCCTTCACATTCAAGTCCTCGCTCACAGGCCAGACCAGTGCCGACATCGCCGGCGAATGGGAAAGCTCGCAGAACAAGCAGTGGGTTCAGCCGCTCGGCTATGCCCATGCGCTCTGGGAAGTGGTGATCGATACACTCAAGCGCGCCGAAGATCCGCGTGACCGGGCAGCGATCCGCGATGCGGCAAAGGCCACCAACCTGAATACGCTTGTCGGACCGATCAAGTTCGGCGATGGTCCGCACCCGAACATCTGCAAGACGCCGATCTTCGGGGGCCAATGGGTGAAGGGCACGAAATATCCCTATGACCTCAAGATCGTCGACAACGCTGTCTCCAAGCTGATCGCACCGGAGCAGAAACTGTCACAGCTCAACTGGTCCTGATCGAAATGGCCGACACCGCCATGCATGACCAAGTGCTCCTCAAAGCAGAGGGCCTGTCCAAATCCTTTGGCGCTATTCGTGTTATCAACGATGTCGGCTTCGAGGTGCGCACCAACGAGGTTCTGGGTATCCTGGGGCCGAATGGTGCGGGCAAGACGACGCTCTTCAACCTGATCAGCGGCGACCTAAAACTGGACGCCGGCGAACTCCTGTTCGCCGGCGCCATCCTGCAGCATGAGCCGCCCTACAAGCGGTGCAAGCGCGGCATCGGCCGGACCTACCAGATTCCCAAGCCCTATGGTGGCATGACCACATTCGAGAATCTCATGGTGGCGGCGATGTTCGGCGCCGCGCGCTCGGAACGAAGTGCGAATGACCATTGCGCCCAGATCCTCGACGATTGCGGGCTGGCCGACAAGGCCAACAAGGTCGCGGGTTCGCTGACGCTGCTCGATCGCAAGCGTCTGGAAATGGCACGTGCGATGGCGAGCGATCCGAAGCTGCTGCTGCTCGACGAGATTGCCGGTGGCCTGACCGAGCATGAATCGCATGTCCTGGTCGATCTTGTGAAGACAGTCCGCCGGCGCAACGTGACGGTGGTCTGGATCGAGCATGTGCTGAACGCGATCATGGCCGCGGCGGACCGGATGATGGTGTTGAATTTCGGGGAGAAGATCGCCGAGGGCACGCCGCAGGAGGTCATCGCCGATCCCAATGTACGCCGCGTCTATATGGGAATTGAAGCATGACAACCGAAAAACCGATCCTGTCGACACAGGGACTCTGCGCCGGATACGGCGATTTCCAGGCGCTCTTTTCGGTCGATTTCGAGATCATGCCCGGTGAGGTGGTCGCCCTGATCGGCGCCAATGGTGCCGGCAAATCGACACTGCTGAAGGCGATCATGGGGCTTTTGCCGACCGACCGTAAGATGATCCGCTGCGCCGGCGTACCGGTTGGCGGCAGCGCGCCTTATCAGATGGTCCAGAACGGCTTTGCCATGGTGCCGGAGGGCCGCAAGCTCTTTGCCGGCATGACGGTCGAGGACAATCTCCTTGTCGCAGTCGATCACAGCCGCAAGTCTGCCGCCGGAAATGGCGCTGCGACCTGGACCATGCAGCGCGTCTTCGATCTCTTTCCGGCACTCGCCTCCATGCGCAAGCGGCTAGTCGAGAAGATGTCCGGCGGCCAGCAGCAGATGGTAGCTATCGGCCGCGCGCTGCTCAGCCAGCCGAAAGTGCTGCTCTGTGACGAGATATCGCTCGGGCTGGCCCCCAAGGTGATCGGTGAGATCTACGATTCCATGCCGGCCATCACCAAGGCAGGGACCGCGGTGATCCTGGTCGAACAGGACGTGTCGCGCGCGCTGGCGGCATCGAACCGGCTCTACTGCATTCTGGAAGGCCGGATCACGCTTTCGGGAAACTCCGCCGATGTCGCGCGTGAAGACATAGCCCGGGCCTATTTCGGAGCTGACCATGCAGTGGCTTGACGCAATCATCCAGGGGGTTCTGCTGGGGGGCATGTATGCCCAATACGCGCTCGGCATGGCGCTCATGTTCGGCGTCATGCGCATCGTCAATATCGCGCATGGCGACCTCGTCATCCTGCTTGCATTGATCGGCATCTCCCTCGCAGCCGTCCTCGGTTTCGGGCCGTTCACGCTGATGATCCTGCTGATCCCGATGGCTGCGGCCATGGGCTGGCTGCTGCAGCGCCTCGTTCTCAATCGCGTGCTCGGCGACGATCCGCTGCCGTCGCTGATCGCGACATTCGGTCTGTCGATCGCGCTCCAGAACCTGATGCTGCAGATCTGGTCGGCCGACACGCGTTCGCTTCCGGGACGAGGCATCGAGGCGGCGTCGGTGAACATAGCCGGACTCTATCTCGGTGTCCTGCCGCTGATCGTGTTACTGGTCGCCACGCTTCTCACCGGAGGCATCGATCTCACGTTGCGCTATACGCGGTTTGGCCGGGCACTGCGCGCGTCCGCCGCCGATCCCGAGGCTGCGGCGATCACCGGTGTCAATCCCCGCAAGGTCTATGCCATGGCCACTGCCCTCGCCGTGGGGATCCTCGGATTTGCCGCCGTCTTCCAGTCGCTGCGCTCTACCGTTTCGCCTGCCGACGGTCCGGCCCAACTGCTCTACGCCTTCGAGGCCGTCATCATCGGCGGTATGGGTTCGATCTGGGGCGCCTTCCTGGGATCGATGGTGCTCGGCATTTCCCAGGCAGTGGGCTTCCGCCTCGATCCCGGCTGGGGAATTCTGGCAGGCCACCTGGTCTTCCTGCTCGTGCTCGCGACCCGGCCGCAGGGCCTGATTTCGAAAAGGTAACCCGTCATGAACCACACGATATTGCAGAGCGCGACCGGTGAACCGACGGAGGGCGTTTTGGCTTCGGCACGCGTTGAGCGGCATACGACATCGAGCAGGGCAGCCCAGGCAATCGCCGTCCTCGCCCTCGTCGCCATGCTCGCCATGCCATGGTGGGCGGGATCGGGCAGCATCCGCTGGGCGATCGAGCTTTCCTGCCTGATCGCGATTGCGCAGATGTGGAACCTGCTCGCGGGCTATGCCGGCCTGGTGTCGGTCGGCCAGCAGGCATTCATCGGCGCCTCGGCCTATTTCATGTTCGTCCTGGCCTCGAATTTCGGCGTCAACCCATTCCTCGCTGTGGGGCTCTGCCTGATCCTGCCGGCCCTGCTCGCCGTGCCGACCTATGGCCTGCTGCACCGGCTGGACGGCCCGTATTTTTCGATCGGCACCTGGGTGGTGGCCGAGGCCCTGCGGCTGCTGACCAGCAATCTCGACTACGTCAATGCCGGGTCGGGGCTCACGCTTCGTGTGCTTGCCCAGTACAGCCTGCATCAGCGCGAGGTGGCGATCGTGACACTGTGCGTGATCATGCTGCTGGTGACCGTTGGTGGCAGCTACTGGCTGCTTCGCTCACGCCACGGGCTGGCACTGACCGCCATGCGCGACAACCCGGTGGCGGCCGAGAGCCAAGGCGTCAACGTCAAGCGCCTGCGTTTTCTGATCTTTGTCGCATCGGCCGTCGGCACGGGCCTTGCAGGTGCGATCTATTACATGGCGCAGCTCAGGATCACGCCGTCATCCGGCTATGATCCGAATTGGGCATCGATCTGCATCTTCATCGTCATGGTCGGCGGCATCGGCTCGATCGAGGGCCCGATCATCGGTGCCCTGATCTACTTCTTTGCCGATCGCTACTTCAGCCAGTACGGCGCGGTCTACATGGTCGTCCTCGGCATGCTCACGCTGTTCGTGGCGCTCTACGCGCGCAGCGGTATCTGGGGATTCTACTGCCGCATCTTCGATGCACCTTGGTTCCCGGTCGGGCGCAAACTGATCCCCCAATTCGACGACAAGAGGAAGTGACGTCATGAAGGCCGCAGTTTTCGACCGGCTCGGCGCACCGCTCAAGATCATGGACGCGGAAGATCCCAAGCCGAAGACAGATTATCTTCTACTGAAGGTCTGCCGCTGCGGCATTTGCGGCTCGGATCTTCACATGACAGAGGATCCGGTCTTTGGCGTCAAATCCGGCGACATTCTCGGTCATGAGTTTTCCGGCGAAGTAGTCGAGGTCGGTTCGAAGGCCGGGGCCTTCAAGGTCGGCGACCAGGTGACGGTCGCGCCCAATCGCGGCTGCGGCCATTGTGCCAACTGTTTGAAGGGAGAGCCCGCCTGGTGCGACAGCATGGCGCTGATCGGCGGCGGCTATGCACAATATTCCGCCGTTGCCGGCCGGCAGTGCCGCAAGTTGCCATGGGGCATTTCAGCCGCCGACGGAGCGCTGGCCGAGCCGCTCTCGGTGGCGCTGCATGGGCTGATGCGAGCAGGCATGGGGCAGGGCGATCGAGTGCTGATCATGGGTGCAGGCGCCATCGGGCTTGCCGTCGCCTTCTGGGCCCGCAGGCTCGGCGCGGGTAGCGTGGCGGTGACCGATCTTCATCACTACCAGGAAGCGCGCGCGATGGAACTTGGGGCGAGTGCCTTCATCGCCGCCGATCCGGCTCAGGCGGCGAATATCGAAGCGGCCCTCGGTGGCCCGCCGGATATTGTCTTCGAATGTGTCGGCAAGCCGGGTCTCGTCGATCATTGCATCAGCCTTGTCCGGCCTCGCGGCAAGATCGTCGTGCTGGGGCTCTGCACCGTGCGCGACCATCTGGACAGTTTCCGGGCGATCACCAAGGAGGTCACTGTCATCATGTCGGTATTCTTCAACATGCATGAATTCACAACCGCGATCGACGCGCTGGATTCGGGGCGTTACGCGCCGCAGAACCTGATTTCCGAAACAGTGTCGCTGGGCGGGTTGCCTGACGCCTTCGAGGCGCTGCGCAAACGCACAACCCAGTGCAAGGTGTTGGTGGATCCGTTCCGTGTGTGAATCGCAGAATGGTCTCGATGAGTCCGGGTCTAACGGTGCGAATCTCCTCAAGGCGAGGAGTGAACAGTCACAGCGGCTAACTCTGCAACGCGCTGCGGCGGCTACTGGGCGCAGAGCGGAAAATAACTTCCGCGCAAAGTAGGGTCCCCAGCCAGCAATTTATGCGATAGGAAATTGCAACGGGGAGAACCACGCTTCCGCCAACGTGATCGACGAGCCAGCGCTCAAATGCTTGTAAAGCCGATGCTTTTTCCAAAGTCGTCCGCCTTAAAGAAGTGCTCTTCACAGGCGCAAATTGTGCCTGCCTGGGGACCTTGGATTCTCACATGATTTCAAAGGTTTAGAAAAATCGCCTTTGAATTCCCTATGTTTTTCCGTCGCGAGCGACCGTGGATGCCATCTTTGTGCCCTGGCTTTGGGCTTCAGTCAACAGGCAGCCCGGACCGGCAATAATTTCCGCTCTTGGAGCCCAAAGCGGACCTCGCACGTCAGGGTGTTAAGGTCTGAATCGGGTGGACAGCAGAAGTTCGAAGCGAAACCGCTGAAAAGCCGCTTTGCGCGCCCATAGCGGCCATATTTCAATGGTTGTACGCTGTCAGGAACCTGGAGTACTCGTCAAAGAACTGTTCGAAGGCAGCCGTGTCCTCCATGAGCACATGATTGTTTCCAGGAAGCTCAACGAAGGTCGCGTTAGGAATAAGCGTAGCCATGAGACGCCCTTCCTCTATCGGCGCGACGCGATCGCCGATGCAATGCAGGACCAACGTCGGAACATTGACCTGCTTCGCCAACTCCGTCACATCGACCGTGCTGTTCATTTTCCAGATCCGCATCGCCGCTTCCGGACTCGTAGCAATGCGCTGAAGTTCGTCGAAATTCGCAGCTATCTCGGGCTGAGCGTCGGGCATGAAGGTTGTTGTAAAAAAGTGCCTGAAGACTGGATTGGTCGAGCCCCAGCCGTCGCGGATCATCATCGTCCCGACTTTATAAAGGTGCTTTTGGTCCGGTTGCGTCCGCTTGAGCCGACCCCGAAGAAATCCGCCCAAGAGGACGAGGCAGGTCACCTGCTCGGGATTCTCCACGGCGTAGCGGACACTGAATGAGCATCCTTGCGAAATGCCGAGAAGCGCGAACCGGCTCAGTCCAGCAGCGGCTGCGACGGTCGACATGTCGCCAGTCATTGCCCCCTCGGATACAGCTTCGACGCCCCAGTCCGATAGGCCATTTCCCCGCTGGTCGAATCGTACCAGCCGGCACAGCCTCGCCAACCTGACCAGCCATGGGTGCCAGATTGGACTGCGCCATTCATACTCCAGATGGTTCAGCCAATTCGGTGCCTTCAGCACCGGCATCCCTTGGCCAATGCTGGCCCACGCGATCTGCACTCCGTCTGGGGCAGTGGCGAACTGTACCTGTTGTTGCTGCGCAGCTTTGGGAAGCTCCGGGCTAGGCAGCGAAGCGTCGGGTGTCCACTGCCAAACACGGATGGGGCGGGAGATATTCTTCACCCGCTGGTTGCCCATGTCGCGAAAAGGCACTTTGATCTTATCCGCGACCGCTTGATGTACAATGTCGGAGATGCAGATGCCGCCTGGCTTCGCCAGCCCCTCAAGGCGGGAAGCCACGTTGACGCCATCGCCGAAGATATCTCCATCCTCGAAGAGGACATCCCCGAGATTGATCCCGAGGCGGTAGAGAATGCGGCGTTCTTCCGGTGACGCTCCCTCACGGTCCGCCATAGCCACTTGGATGTTGATGGCGCAACGGACGGCATCCTGTGCTGAAGCGAATTCGACCAACATCCCGTCGCCCGTGGTCTTGACGATGCGGCCTCCACGAGTTGCGATCTGCGGATCGAACAACTCCGTGCGGTGCACCTTCTGACGCGTAAGGATATCTTCCTCATTTTGCTCCATGAGGCGGCTATAGCCTGCCATGTCGACGGCCAGAATCGCGGTCAAGCGGCGTTCCACAGAGCGCGTCCCCAGAGTTTCAGCCAGATATCACACTACCACATGTCGGCGATCGGATTAAGATTGAGCGCAAGTGCCGAGCCTTTGAAAAAATGCACATCGTAATGCGACGACCGGCTGAACGGCCGCATCGGGGTCGGAACTTTCCAGTCAACTTTTACGCGGGAAGGTCTTAAAGGGTCGAAACGAGCCAGCGCCGACCGGGCTGCAGACGACAGCTCTTGGGCTCAAAGCGGAAGAATTTGCCCCTAACAAATTGGGTCCCCAGCCAATTTTTGTGCGACCGTAGATTGCGACATCGGAGTAGCGCGAAGCTGCGGCTACCGGCGTGGAAAAGGTATCATGTGGCTGTAAAACCTGAAGATTTTTTGGAGACGATCGTCAGAGGAGAATGAGGCGCTACAGGCGTAAATTGTGCTTGCCTGGGGACCTTGGATTATCACATGATTTCAAAGGCTTATTGGAATCGCCTTGAAATTCCCTCTGTTTTCCTGTCGCGAGCGACCGTGGGTGCCACCTTTGTGCCCTGGCTTTGGGCATCAGTCAACATGAGAGGGCT
Organism: Pararhizobium sp. LjRoot255; assembly: GCF_964252905.1. NCBI lineage: Bacteria > Pseudomonadati > Pseudomonadota > Alphaproteobacteria > Hyphomicrobiales > Rhizobiaceae > Pararhizobium > Pararhizobium sp. LjRoot255. Next base: position 134,648 of record NZ_CAXUPQ020000002.1, on the reverse strand, counting down.
AGCGGCAATAATTTCCGCTCTCGGGGCCGAAGTTGCCGTTGGGCGATCAGCACGCGCATGGCCGCTCTGCGCCGGCATTTCGGCCGTTGAACTAATCATGGCCGCCCCTCAAAAGCTGACATCCGAGCAACTGGACGAGGTGGTATCTTTGCGCCAAGAGTTTCCATCAAACTCCGTGCTCGTGCCCCTCCATTTAGCGCATCTGGGGGCCCCCAGGAACGCGTCGAATAGCCGACACCTTCGTATAGGTGGCGCCACTGTTGGGCGGCCCACTCCGTGCCCACGGTCAGCTTGCGGTCACGTCAAAATAGTCGCGAGCTGCCTTTTGGCGGTGGTTGGGTTGCGTGCCAACAGCGAGGTCTCGCGGGGCTTTTCTGATCGAAACCGAGGACTCATGTTGAGATAGCATCAACTCCTCTCGCACAATCGAAGAGAATGGATGTGTTGGCGTGTAAGTTGACCGAAAGGTACCAGCCGCTATGAGCCCCGAGAAATAGTACGGCACCACAGATCGAACTGCAGTTGAAGTTCATTCGGTATTTGGTTGGCGCCTGATCAATGCAGTTTTTGCCAGTAACCGCTCTGCGGCCATCAGGTCCGCAGTGTCCAAGCCCTCGCTAAATCGTTGAAACACCGGCTGCAGCAGCGCCCGCGCGTTGCGCGCCCTTCCGTCGCCGACCCAGAGCGCAGCGAGATCGGTCGCAGCGCGCAGCTCCCATGCGCGGGCGCCAATTTTCCGGCTGTACTCAAGGGAGCGCATGAAGCACGTCTCTGCACCATCGGTCGAAGCCGCCAGCATTGACAGAAGGAGATTTCCTCTCATGCGCAACAATTCCGGCATGTAGCAGAGGTCTCCATTTTTCTCGACGAGGTCGATCGTCCGGTCGATCCGAGCCATGCCCTCCCCGATCTCGCCGATCGCCGCCAGCCCCTTGACGATCGAGATCTCCAGCATGGTCGTGAATACCTCGTAGTTCGCCGCATGAAGCTTTTCGACACATCGCCGCAAGGTCTCCAGACCTGGCTCCACTTCGCCCCGGCGAATTGCGACCTCTGCCTCGAAGCCTCTGGCAACAGAGACATAGGGCGACAGGAAATGCAGTCCGGCGCGCGAGATCAGCCATTCGATGTGCTCCTCGGCGCTGCGAAGGTCATCGCGCCAGAGGAAAACGGCAATTCCCCCGAGCAATGCGATGCATAGGGTCAGCGAATGATCGAGCGCCGCCGCGTCACGGATCGTCTGACGCGCACGGATGTCGGCTTGCGCAGGATTGCCCTGTAGCCACAGGTTCCGCGCGAGAATCCCGCCCGCCAGGTGCCTTCCTTCGAACCCGACATAGCTCGCCGGCGTCCGCCGCGGCCCTGGCGCGCCCTTCACCGCCGCCTCCAGTTCGATGCGAGCTCCGTCCAGATCGCCTGTGAAATGCAGCGAATTCCCTAGAAAGAAATGCCCCAGTTCGAGCGTTGCAGCATCCGTCATCGTGGAAGCGAGTTCCGAACAACGCCTTGCGTAGCGAAGGGCGGCGTTGAAGTCGCCAGTACGCATCTTGAGCATGTTCAACGGCCCCAGTATCCGCAACTGATCGAGCGCATTGCCCCGTTCCTCGGCGATCTGCAGCGCTCTATTGAGGGCAACTTGCGAGGTATCACGGCCGCCTTGCATGTACATAAGGGAGATTCCCAGGCCGGCCTGAAGGTGCATCTCCTCGACGCTTCCCCGCGAGGCGTCGTCCAGTGCGAGAAGCGCCTGCTCCGACCAACGCTGACATTCGGGGAAAAGCGACATCACCTGGAAAACGGGCACTGCGGAAGCCGCCAGGCTGATGCCTACCTCGACATCGCCGTTCTCCCCAAAACACCATTCCAACGCTGCTCGTGCGTTGTTTATGCTGATGAAATACGGCACCCGCTCATGACCCGTCGACAAGCTCGGCCAATCAGAGCCGAATTGCTCCAGCCAACGCTGATTGTATACAGCGTGGCGCGCAGCCGCTCCGGCACGGTCCTCATCCGCCAGAGATTGAAGTGCATAGGCACGTGTCGTGTCCAGCAGCCGGTAGCGCATCGTCGCACCGATCGGATGGGTCGCAAGCAGTGATTTTGCCACAAGACTTTCGATCGCGCCAAAGATGGCGAGCTGATTCAAATCCGGGGTGGAGGACACCTCCATTGCCGCATCAAGCGTGAAGTCTCCGACAAAGATCGCCAGCCTGCGAAGCACGACGCGTTCCATCTCCGTGAGAAGGCCGAAGCTCCAGTCGAGAGTGGCCTGCAGCGTCTTCTGGCGCGGTGGTGCTGTCCGGGATCCCGTCCATCCCAATGTCAGATGCCGATCGAGAAGCTTTGCGGTCTCAAGCAGACCATAGGTCTCGACCCTTCGCGCGGCCAATTCCAGGGCAAGTGCCATGCCGTCCAGTTTTCGGCAGATGCTCGCGACGACGCGGACATCGCGGTCGCTGACATCGAGAGATGCTCCGCTGGCCGCAGCCCGCTCCATGAACAACTGGATTGCGGGAAACGACAAAATCGCTTCCATCGAAATTTCCGGATCATCCGGTGGGCAGGCGAGCGTGTCGAGCCTGTAAACGCTTTCGGCTTCGATCCTCAGGGCCTCGCGGCTTGTGGCGAGGAGATACACATGCGGCGCGGCATCGATTATATTTGCCACGAGATCCGCAATTGCGTCTATCAGGTGCTCGCACGTATCGAGGACCAGCAGAATTTGCTTGTCGCACAGATAGGCAAGCAGGCTGGGAAGCACATCGTTCGATCCGACCGGCAGCCCGAGCATCGAGGCGATACCGGCCGCGACCAGGCCGGAATCGCTCAGCATGCCATAGTCGGCGAACAAAACAGCCCCGTTGAAGCTTGGCGCGACATGGTGCGCCACGGCAGTGGCGACCGTGGTCTTTCCGACGCCGCCAACGCCGACGATGGTGACCATGCGTGACTTCATCAGCTTGTCGGACAGACGCAGGACATCTTCCTCCCGGCCGACCATCCGATCAAGGCGGCCTGGAAGGATCGCATGACGGAAATCGCCGTCTGCCCGAGTTTCCGGCGGAGCTCTCAGCCGGGTGATCGGCGCCACGAAACAATAGCCTCGGCCCGCGATCGTCGTTATGTAGCGCGCGCCGTCCTGGCCGTCGCCAAGCGCCTTCCTCAGACCCGTCATGTGAAAGCGCAGGCTGCCTTCCTCGACGATGACATCTGGCCAGACCCGTGAAATCAGATCTTGCTTGCTGATAAGTTTGTTGGGAGCAGAGGTCAGCGCGATCAGCAAGTCCATGGCGCGCGCGCCCAGTTCGATCGAGACCCCTTCCCTGGCAAGGAGGCGCTGGCTCACACTCAGAGTGAAGGGACCGAAGGACAGTCCGTCAGCCGTATCGTCCCAAGCTCCAGTCATGACGTTACCTGCAGCAATCCCCACCCAAAGCCCTTTATACGCCAAGGGGTTCGCCGATGCTATCGAGGAAGACGGGCGCGGTTTTGCTCCGACGAAAGCAGCAAAAGCAGGCCCAACACCCCTATCCGGCCCCAAGCAAAAACAGCCCTAATAGCGGCTATTGACGTCTAACAACGCATAACGTGCGATTCCGGTCTCGGTGAAGTAGCTCTTGGTCAGCACAGAAGTGCAGTCACTCAAACATCAACAGCTACAAAAGGAAATTCGCTATGACCTCCAAGGTAATCTTCACTGGCAAGACGCACAACACCAACGGCCGCGACGGCGGAACCCGCAGCAGCGACGGTCAGTTGGACATCAGGTTCAAGCAGCCGCACCCCGCTGCAGAACACCTGTTCGGTGCCGCCTGGTCGGCCTGCTACATGGGTGCGATCGAGCTCGCCGCATCGCAGAGGCAGATCAAGCTGCCGGCCGGAACATCGGTCGACGCCGAGATCGATCTGAACGCCGAGGAAGGCTCTTACTTTCTGAGCGCTCGCCTCAATGTCAGCGTCCCCGGCATCGATCCCACCATTGCTCGCGAATTGCTCGCGGCCGCTCACAGCATCTGCCCGTATTCCAAGGCGACGCACGGCCACGTCAACGTTGCGACCAACCTGATCTGAACCGCCTTTGTCGGGTCTGTCTGTGCAGACAGGCGGACCCGACCAATCAATCAACTGAGCGCAAGCATCGGAATTGGCAACTCATGTCGTTCGCCAGGTGAACTGCTCGCTGAGAAGTCGAAATAGCATTCACAACTGGACCGCTTGCCGAGACCGTGTCGATTTCAACGCAGTTAGCTGCGCTTCCACGCGATCAGAAGGCGGATCAATACGCGCAGCGCCTGGCAATAACCGGCGTATTTTTCAAAGGAACGGAACAATGACAAGGAAACTTGAAGGCAAGGTAGCCGTCATAACAGGCGGCAGCGCCGGCATCGGGCTTGGCGCAGCAAAGCGCTTCGTCGAGGAAGGTGCGCAGGTGTTCATCACGGGGCGTCGCCAGTCAGAACTCGACAAGGCCGTCGCCGAGATCGGCGGAAACGCCACGGCAATCCAGGCCGATGCCGCCAACCTCGCCGATATCGATCGGATCTACGAGGTCGTCAAGGCAAAAGCCGGTCGTATCGATGTCCTCTTCGCCAATGCCGGTCTATACGAATTCGGAACGTTCGGCGAAATCACCGAAGACCATTTCGACAAGACGTTCAATACCAATGTACGTGGTCTTCTCTTTACCGTGCAGAAGGCGCTTCCGCTGCTCTCGGCGGGCTCTTCGGTGATCCTGACAGGGTCGGTCGCTTCGATGAAGGGCTACCCGTCTTTCTCAGTCTATGACGCCACCAAGGCGGCGACCCGTTCATTCGCCCGTGGCTGGATCGTCGACCTCAAAGGACGCGACATCCGCATCAACGTGCTGAGCCCAGGCTATGCGGAAACGCCCGGCTTGTCAGTTCTCACCGATCAGGCCGTACGCGATGCGATGAAGACGCTCGTGCCGCTTGGCCGCTTGGGCAATCCGGACGATCTCGCCAAGGCCGCCGTCTTCCTAGCTTCCGATGACAGCAGCTACATTACCGGTATTGAACTCTTCGTCGATGGAGGCCTCGGCCAGATTTGACGGAGGAGGCGGGCCGAAAACCCGCCAGGTCCGTCCTTCGGACGTCAGCAAAGCACAGATGTCTCCAGTTGAACGCTGCGAAGTCCTCCGTGGAGTTTTGATGGATCAAGCCATTTGTCTTCGGTGCCGCGCCCATCAAACCGCTCTTCAATGGCAAATTGGCAAACAAGCCTGCGGGTGCATAATCTGCACGTGCCTTCTCAACAATCGGGGCCAATTGAACTGAAGTGTCCGCTCATGATGGGAATGGACCCGGCGATCAATAGGCTTGTCCGCTTTGGGCGAATCCCGACCTTGGCGCCGAGTACCCAGATGTCTACTTCCTTGTTGGGAACCCTAGGAGCGGACGGTCTACAGTCGGCCCCCTAACGGTCCGATTCAGCAGCGAGCTTCCACGCGCCATCGCCAGTCATCTGTTCGGAAAGCCGCTGAACCACGCAGATCACTTCTACGAGGCGCACGCCGTCGATCCGGCGCATGTGCATCGTCGGACGTCGGACTGCGATTAACTTCTGCATGTCATGGTCGAATTCAGTCTTCTCGACGAACACATCGCCGAATACTTCATCCCAATTTTTCGTGCTCTGAATGATCCCTGACAGCTCACCCAGTTCGGTGAAATGGACGAGCGAGGCAAATGCTTCACCGCGCCCCATCGCCGCCTTGCGGATCTCCTTAGCCTTGCCGATCAGGTTCGACGCGCGCAGCTTGAACCAGTCAGGACCGAAGCGCTCTTCGAGCTTGCGCTCGACATAGGCACGCAGCTCCTGCTCGAATTGTCCGACCAGCGCATAGGCATCCTTGCTGGTGCCGCGCGACCGCACTGTCATCGATATTTCGCCAAGCGTCACTACCGCCACGGCGTTGGCCTCTGAGCGAAGCCCGGCAGTCAGCCCGCTCTCGATCATGATCTCAAGCGCCATGCCGGGCTCGGCGACGATCAGCCCTTCATCGACCTCGGCCTCGCGGTACATGCGCTTGCGCACGCGCCCGTCGCGCCAGAAATTCTCCGGTAGATCGACGCGGGTTCGCCATTCGCCGAACAGCGATTGATAGGCGTCGAGCTGGAAATGGCTGCGCCGGTCAAACGCTTCGCTGATTCCGGCGAGCGCCGACATTTTGAGATGGGTCGCCGCGAAATTTGCTTCGAACCGTGCGGTCAGCCCAAGCATGGCGCTCATCTTGGTCTGATCGAGGGCTGCCGAGCCGATGAAAGTTTTGGCGATCGCATCGCGCATGTCGTCGACCACCGTGCCAAGCCCGGCACCCAGCACCTTGGTGATGTCGGGAGTGTCGATCCGGCCGAGTGTGCTCGCCCATTGTGAGGTTTTAGCGATGTCACCGAACGGCCCGGCAAGCGACGCCAGCAGCGATTTGCGGACGGTGCGCTGCTGTTCTTCGAACTCCTTGATCATCGATCCGATGTCGCGCAGCGGGCGCATGGCTTCTTCAACCGCCCGCTGCGCCTGGCTGACGGCGCTCGCCAGGGATGGACCAATCTTGAGCGGCTCCAAGCCCTGGATCGCCGCAATCACCTTCGGATCGATCGAGGGCATGATCGCGCCGATCGAGGCGAGCCTGGCATGGTCGATAGCCAACGGCTCTATCGCATTTAGCTTCGCCGCCAGCGCCGCGGATGGTTCGAGCATCTTGCGCATCGTTTCCATGCGCGCGATCTCGGCGGCACCAAAGGCCGGGCCAAGTCCGAGCGCGACCTGTTTGGCGAGCTGCTGCGCAGGCGAATTGGCGTAATCGCGGGCGAGTTTTGCCGCCGGGGACTCGTAAAGCTCCCGCGCCATTTTGATCGAAGGTGATCCCAGATACTCACGGGCGAGGCGCTCGGCCGCGAGTTCGCGCCCGCCGCGTGCGATCTCTTCGGCGGCCGTCAGCGGCTCGCCGCAGGCGATCTTCGAGAGCTTGTCGCTCGCACTGTCATCGTCCTCCACCGCTACCGCCTGTTCGTTCGTAGTTCGATCGGCGGCCGCGCGCCGCCCTACCCATATACAATCTCGCGCGTCCGTTTGCACGTCACCGTGACCAAAAACTATCGCGTCCCCAGTTTATAGAACTAATGAGCTGGCTTGAGCGCGAGGCTGCGGCAATCAGGCCCATCGCCAGATCGTGACCTACAACCTCAACCGCGGCCACGATGCCTTCATCGCGCGCCGACGCGGTTGTCACGCTAGACACTGTTCGGCCAAGTGTACGGGGGTTGCCGCAGAACTTGCATCTGAAAAGAGCGGTAGCCGGCGACTGTCCCAAAGACGGAACCTTGCCAGAAGGACGTTCGGTTGCAGCCCTGAGCGCCATTGAGCTGTCTTCAGATTGATGATCGCTTCGCGCCGGCATCTCGGCCGTAGAGAACAGCTTTGCCACGTCCGAAAAGCAGACGTTGGCGGCAACGACCCTGGAGGTCGCGGTTGCGCAATGAACGGTCATTCGCGCCGCACCCCGCAAAGGTCGTGAACCGACCCTAAGCGTCACCCGTCAATTTCCACTTCCGCTTCGCAGTTTACAGGCGCATTCAAAGGGATGGCCATGCCGATGGACGAGCGGGCGTGGGTGCCAGCGTCAGGGCCGTACGCAGATCTGGCGGGCGCGGGTCAACGCAGGCCACATCGCCTATGGCTGGACAGAAAATCCCGCCGCGGACGGGAAGGAAGGACTCGATGCGGCTTTGCGGGCGATATATATCGACGCCCGGAATCCGTATGCACACTATGCGCTGGCGATTGTGTCGGCCTACACAGGCAGGGCTGACCAGGCGATCCTCGCAGCCGAGCGGTCCATCGAACTCGGTCCGAGCTTCGCCTTGGGGTATCTCGTCCTCGGCATGGCCCGTCTTTTCGTGGGCGATGCGGCCGGCGCGCGAAAGCCGCTGGCTCGTGGCCTCGAACTCAACCCCCATGATCCGCAGAATGCGGTCTGGTTCAGTCTCTTGATGCTTGCGCTGTTCTTTTCGGGCGACGTCGAGGGCGCGCTTGACACGGGGCGTGCGGCGCTAAAGGCGCGGCCTGACTGGCCGGCGCTGCTCCGCATTCAGGCGTGCTGCCACACGGCCTTGGGACATAGTCAGGAGGCTCGCCGCTTCTCCACCGCTGCAGGCGATCTCCCGGAGCCTGCCGGCGATGCGCTTGGTCCGTTCAGAGATGGCAACAAGGAATGGGCGACCCGCCTCGAGGGCCTGCTGCGAGAGGCGGAACATCAAACGACCGGTTCCGGTCGTAACGCCATCTGTCCTGAAGACTAGGCAAACGACCGCTTTCCACCGCAGTGGCCGTCATTCGCGCTGCTCGCAACGGGCTACTGCTCACCAACCGCGACGGATAGGAACCGGAAGAATCGACCCGTTGATGACCTTGGTCGTCGCAGACTTGAGCGTCCAAAACGAGGTCGGGAACCGGACCTTCAGCGCAATAGCATTCGGGAGTGCTCTCGTGTGAGGTCATTCGCCACATTTGGCATCCGGTCACATCGAGGCCGCCCGAGTTTCAAGACGTTGAACACGGGGAGGTGTACCGGCCGCCGAGAAGGCAATCGAGATCCACTGTGCGCTCGACCAACGTGAGCATCTGGTGGTGCCGTTGATCGTCCTGGCGCTGGCGCAAATCCACCAATGCCACGGAAGCCGGAACTCGCTGTCCGTTATTATAGCGAGCGCTCATGACGGCTCGGGAGACGGGCGAACCGCAGATGCTTTTTCCGTGTTAAGATGGGCTTGCAACGCTTAATCTCGACCTCGGCAATGTGGCAGAAGCCAAACGCTAACTTACTCTGGCGCCGGAGTTTGCGCCCAGCACGGGCTCAAACCCGACGCGCTTGTCGTGTTGCCTTTTCTTGCGAGGAGGTTGTCCATGTCCACGAGTAGTGTCAACGGCCCGCTGCAGCCGGGCGACCGGGCACCAGATGTTGTACTCGATGCCATCTCGCGCGAAGGCAAGGTCGCGCTCAATGATTTTCGAGGCCGTAGCCCGTTACTGATCGGTTTGTTTCGAGGCCTACACTGTCCGTTCTGCAGGCGCCATGTCGCGGCGATGGCGCAACTAAAACCGGCCCTACATGAGAAAGGCGTCGAATGCCTGGCGGTGGTCAACACGCCCGTCGAACGCGCGCGGCTCTATTTCCGGTACCACCCGACACCAGATCTTCTCGCGGCGTCCGACCCGGAGCGAGCCTCGCACCGTGCTTTCGGCTTGCGTGAGGTCGGGATGGACACGGTCATGGCGATACGGGTCCATCTTCCGGGCGAGTTGCCCGAGCCTATGGACGTAATGGCAATGAACGAGTTTCTCAACAAGAAGGAAGGATATGAGATTACGGAAGCCGATCAGCAGATGATGGCTTCCGGCCAGGCGCAGCTTGTCGGTCAGTTCCTACTGGACCGGGCGGGGATCGTACGCTGGAGCTTCACTGAAGTTTTGGAAGTTGGCTATACGTTCAGGGCGCCGAATCCCGAGGAACTGATGTCGGCGGCTTCCGAAGTCGCACATCAATAGGCTGCTGAAAACTCTCTCGACGACCACCGTCCTGTGGTAATTCCGTGGGTTTGAGCCATCATCAAGGTAGTCAAGCGCGGCGGCTAAGGTCTGCCCGTAAGCTTCGTAGCGATTTCCATGCAACGGCCCCGCGGAGTGACTTGGCGCTGGAGTGAGCAAGCCTCAGCGGATATGCGGGGCCACGTCCGCTCCTTGCGGCGATCACGTCGTTTCAGACCTTGGCATCGGGCGGCCATGTGTCTGGTTTTCGTGTTGCACCTCCTAGCAGCGGACGGTCGGCAGTCGGCCCCGAATCGGTCGTTCAACCCAGACCAATTTCATGTACGGTCTAGAAAATTTGACACGGATGGAAGTTGTAACAACAGGGTCGACGGTTCTGATCCCTTCAAGGCGTCCATCCAATATGGGTGGGATTTAGGCGTTTTACCCCAAACTCCTCAGAAGCGTCGGTATCAACTCCGACACTGTTGGATGGATTGGAACCGACCACTGGAGATCGGTGTAACGGGTCCCGGCATTCATGGCATTGATGATGCCGTGGATTGCTTCGTCGCCTTCGATGCCGAGTATCGCTGCTCCGAGGATTTCCTTGGTGTCGGCGTCAGCTACCACTTTGATGAAGCCCATGGTTTCGTCGCGCTCCTTCGCACGTCCGACCCGGGCCATGGGGCGTTTGGAGACCATGATCTTCCGGCCTGAGGAGGCTGCTTCCCTTTCTGTTATTCCAACCCGACCCAGCGGGGGATCAATATAGAGGGCATATGCCGGAACACGGCTCGACAATCTACGGTCTTCGCAATCGATAAGGTTGGCGGCTACGATCTCGAAATCATTGTAGGAGGTGTGCGTGAAGGCTCCGCGCCCGTTGCAATCGCCGAGCGCGCCGATTCCCGGGACATTGGTCGCCAGCTTGTCGTCGACGACGATGTAGCCGCGGGCGTCTATTGCGACCCCGGCGATGTCGAGGCCGAGATCATCCGTGTTCGGCTTGCGCCCGGTCGCCACAAGAACGTGACTGGCATCGATGTCGGCGCTATCCAGCGATATTCTTGTCCCGTCGCCGCCTCTCGCAAGGGCGATCCGTTCCGCACCCGTGCGGACGTCAATACCCTCCGCCTCAAGGATTTCCTGAATGGCTTGGGAAACATCGCTGTCCTCGCGCGGTGCGATATGGGCTCCGCGCTCGATCACTGTGACTTCCGAGCCGAACCGTCGGTACATCTGCGCGAACTCCAGGCCGATATAGCTTCCGCCGATGACAGCGAGGTGGCGAGGCAGCGTGTCGAGGTCGAGGATTGACGTGCTAGTCAGATAATCGATGGCGTTGATTCCCGGCAACTCGGGAATGACCGGGCGAGCCCCAACGTTGAGGAATATCCGCGGGGCGGTGAAGGTCACGCCATTGACGCCAACCCTGTCGGCTGCCTCGAACCGAGCGTGGCCATATATAATGGCAACCCCATCCATATTGCCAAGCCAATCTGCCAGCCCGTTCCGGGCGTCCATGGTTATCTGGTGTACGCGGCGTCGAACGATTTGCATGTCGACTGAGACCGCGCCCTCGATTTTAACGCCCAACTCGGCGCCACGCCTGCTGACATAGGCCGCGCGGGCGCTGGCAACCAGAGTCTTGGTAGGCATGCAGCCGGCATTGACGCAGGTTCCGCCGAGGAATTTTCGTTCAATAAGCGCAACCTTCATGCCGCGTTCGGCCATTCGTGCTGCGAGGGAGGGGCCGGCCTGGCCAGCGCCGATGAAAATCGCATCGAACCGTTGCATCAGGCTGCTCCGAACTATCCAGTCGTTGATCCTCGAGGACGCGTTTCGCCGCCGCTCCTCGCTTAGCGACTAAGGTTATCACATTACCCTGTCCAGGCGCACCGGCCCTGCGGTCTGAGGCCTCCGTTTCCGGGGCAAGAGGTTCAGGTCAAGCCCTTTACCTCTCACCGACACCCTCCGTTTGGGTAATCAAACGCAGGGTGTCCGCGATGGCAGGTCAGCTTTTTCAGGACTTGGCGGCGGCGCGCAGCTTGCGGTATTGCGCCGTCGGAAAGCCGCCCCAGCCCCAGTTGTCGAGGTCGACCTCCTCGATGACCACGTAGGTCGATTCAAGCGGCTTGTTCAGCACGTCGAGCAGCACCTCACTGACCCCCTTGATGATCGCCGCCTTTTCCTCGGCGGATACCGAATTGCGGCCGGGTGCAGATCGTTCGCGAGTAACCTGTACGGTGACGATAGGCATTGCAGTCTCCTTTTCGAGAGTTTGATTTTGCGAGCTTTGATGTGCCAGTTTCGGCACCTGCTCGAACCAGCATCAGGTGCTTACCAACGTCCGGCGTTTTGGCCGCCATCGACGTGGAGGATCTCGCCGGTGACGAAGCCCGCGGTCTCCAAATAGAGGACAGCATCGACGATATCGCGGATTTCGCCCATTCGCCCGACCGGATGCAGGCCTGCAAGAGCGGCGTGCGTTTCCGGCGGGTTCATCGGCGTCTTGATGATCCCCGGCGAGACAGCGTTGACGCGAACGCCGCTCTTGGCGAACTCGATGGCAAGCTCTTTGGTTACGGCGTTCAGGCCGCCCTTGGTCAGAGAGGCAAGCGCTGCTGGTACACCGGCAATTGGCTGGTTGACCAGGCTTGTGGTGATCGTGACGATGTGGCCCGAGCCCTGCTTCAGCATCTCGGCGGCGACGCGCTGGGTTATGTGGAAGAAGCCGGTGACGTTGACGCCCATGTTTCTGTCGTAGTCTTCCTGGGTGAACTCGAGGAACGGTTTGGCAACGAAGACCCCGGCATTGTTCACCAGCGTGTCGATACGGCCGAAGCGCTCAAGCGCTTCATGGACGATGCGCTCGGCAGTCTCGGGCTTGCTGATATCGCCGGCTACCGCGAGAATATCAGCATCGGAATGGGCCTCGACGGATCGGGAGGTGGCTATGACGCGGTAGTTCCGGTCGCGATAGGCGCGCACCAGAGCGGCGCCGATGCCTTGCGATGCGCCGGTGATGATGGCGATTTTCTGTTCAGTGCTCATGACTGATCCTTTCACGGAGGCTGGCAGTAAAGACCTCAAGATTTCCGCGTCAGATGACCTGCGCTCAGCACGTCATCTATTAGCGGTGCTTAACTCCGCATGGTCTTGAATGCGGTTCTGATCTCTTCGCTGAACAGTTCAGGTTCCTCCCAAGCTGCGAAATGCCCGCCTTTGGAAACCTGGTTGTAGTAGACGAGTTGTGGATAGGCCCTGGAAAGCCACTTCTTCGGCGGCTTGTAGACTTCGTCGGGCCGGCCGGAACTTTGATGGGGGGCAATTTTGCTCCGGAAACGGTGTTCTCCCAGTAGTTCCGTCCGCTCGAAGGGCCGGTATTCGTCAGCCAGTACAGTGTGATATTATCGAGGATAGCATCCGTACTGAGGGCCTTTTCCGGATCCCCGCGAGTAAATACCCAGTCGGATATCTTGTCGTATAGCCATGCCGCCAAGCCTACAGGCGAGTCAGCGAGGCCGTAACCTATTGTCTCGGGACGCGTGTTCATGATGGCCGCATAGCCGAAGCCGTTGTTAACGAAATCACGAACCTCTCCGAAGACTGACTTTTCTTCCGGGGAGAGACTGTCTGGTACTGGTGCGCCGTTCATGAGCGCCTGTGCTGCTGCAGTGGGAAACGTTGTCGCGCGTTCGACCCGGTTGACGTGGATGCCCAGCAGACCATCGGGTGCCTGACGGCCAAGGGCATCACTGATGATCGCGCCCCAATCGCCGCCTTGGGAGACGTAACGGTCATAGCCGAGACGCTTCATCAACATGTCCCATGCCGCAGCGATGCGTTGAGGATTCCAGCCCGTGCTGGTCGGCTTCTGCGAGAAACCGAAGCCAGGGATCGACGGGAGCACCAAATGAAACGCATCTTCCACCTTGCCGCCATGGGCCGTCGGATCGGTGAGAGGCTTGATCACGTTCAGCAATTCGAAGACCGACCCCGGCCAGCCATGCGTCATGATGAGCGGCAGTGCGTTTTCATGCCTTGAACGAACGTGGATGAAATGGATGTCCAGGCCATCGAGGTTGGTCAGGAACTGGGGAACCGCGTTGAGCTTCTCTTCGGCCTTTCGCCAGTTGTAGGAAGTCTGCCAATAATTGATCAGTCTCCTCATTTTGGCCGACTGGACGCCCTGAGACCTGTCGGTCACCGTTTCATCATCCGGCCAACGGGTCACGGCCAGACGCTGCCGTAAATCGACGAGGGCGGCCTCGGGAATTTCGGCCCGGAACGGCTGGACCCGCTCGACGGCCGCGGATGCTGCGTCGAGCGGGTCGGCTGCTGTCACCACCAACGGGAGGATGGCCGGGGACAGTCCAATCGCAGCACCGCCGAACAACAAAGAGCGTCGAGATATCTGCATTTTTGATTTTTGTCCTGTCATGGCTGGCATCCTTCGTCAGTTGGGTTTATTTGACTGGTTCGACGAGGGCGACACCCTTGCTGACGATGTAGGTGGCGAGTTCCGATGCCTTGCTGTCGCGGCGAGGGCGGGTTGAGAGGCAAGCACGGTTTCAGAGTGGCAGCGGCTGGCCGGTCTGCTCTGCCACGATGTATGCGGCGTACCAGTCTGGCCAGTTTGCATCATATTGATCACCGTTCCGCTTTTCGTGTTCGCCGTGAGCGGAGGCGGCGCGTCGAAGCGCGGCCGCAAGCTCGATCGACGAAGTGAACGTCGTTATGTCCGGGTCTACGCGTCCTGGCAGCCTGGTGGTGACCTCCTGCAGGAGCCAAGTATTGCCGTCCGGGTCACTGAATGTGGCGAACGAGCCGTAGCTGCGCCGCTGCGGATCTCGACCGTTGATCGCAGGCTTTCCCGGACCGGCGCGGTGAAACACGTTGCTTACCGCGACGCCGCGGACGATCAGCTCGGCCCGCGTCGCCTCGATGTCCGAGACGACAAGGAAAAGGCCCTGCGCTGAGCCTGGCTCAGCTGATGTAGCGCTCGTTCCAAAGTGTACGGAGCCGGGTGAGCCGGAGGGAGTGACCTGCACGACCCTGAACGTATCTCCGACGGTAAAGTCGGCATCCAGTCTCCAGCCAAGGCCGATGTAGAAATCCTTGGCGCGTTCGACATCCGAAACCGGGATGGAGACGACCTCGAGCTTCATGTCGAGAGGTCGCGCGTTCACGGTCCCGATTGCCGTTTTGGATATTTTCTCTCCCTGACGGGTTTCCTCCATCTGTGGCATTGTCGCTTCCTTTCTAGTTGAGTTGGTGATGTGGATCGGCACACTAATCGGTGGCCGGTGTGCGGTAGCGAGCTGATGGGTTGCTAAGCGAAAGGCTGGGGATCAGTCTCTGCCGTGCCGCTTCGTATGCGTTCCAATCCGCCTCATCCGGGAGCGAGGGAATCGAGACCAGCTCGCCCTGATCCAGGCCGGCAAGTGCTGCATCGACGAGGTCATGCGATTGCATGACCATCTTGCTGGGCAGTTGGTCTACGGAGCCGCCGGCCGCGGCCCAGAAATTAGTCGCGGTGGCGCCTGGTAACACGGTTTGGATACGGACGTTTCTGTCGGAAAGCTCCTTGTGAAGTGATTGACTGAACGCCAGCACAAAGGATTTGGTGCCGCCATAGACACCGTTCAAAATCTCCGGAGCGATCGCGACGGCCGAGGAAATGTTGATGATCGTGCCACGTCCGCTGGCCACGAATGCCGGAACAACAGCGTATGTCAGCCGTGTGAGCGCCGTGATATTCAAGGCGATCATCGCCTCCATCTCATCGACGTCTGACTCGAGCAGCGATACCAGAGCGCCGACACCGGCGTTGTTGACCAGCATAGTGATGGCAGGATTGGTGGCCAACAGAGTCTCGATTCGCTTAAGATCCGTCTTGTCGTTGAGGTCGGCCGCGACTGTCTGCACGCTACGGCCCGTTGCGGCGACGAGGCGTTTGGCCACATCGTCCAACGCGCTTTGGTTGCGTGCCACGAGGATGAGGTCGTAGCCGCGGCGCGCCAGGCGATCCGCATAGATGGCTCCAATGCCGGCGGACGCACCGGTGATCACAGCGATACCGTCTTTGGACGTAGTCATTAGGGCTTCTCCTGTTTGCTGTGCGCGAGTGAAGGCGCGCTGTTCAGATCGCCTCGACAGATTCCGAGAGTTAGTCCTGTGTGAGGGTCTCAGTGTAATGACCAAGTTTGCGTTCGATCTCGCCGTTGGTTTGCAGACCCAGTTTCATAAGTTGGGTGATTTTGGCTTGCGCCTCAGGACGTTGAACGGATGTTATGAATGCATCCCATCCGGCGGCGATCTCCGGATCACTCGGAAGGCTTGCGAAATCGACTAGCCGCTTGGTGTCGGCAATCGCTTTGCCGTCAAAGGTCGAGATGCGCATAGCGAGCGCATTCACGAAACCATCGAGCTGATCGTCCGGCAGCGAGCGATTGACGTAGCCATATCTCTCGGCCAAATCGCCGTCGATGTCGTCGGCGCTGAGCAGGATTTCCAGTGCCCGCCCGCGGCCCATCAGTCTTGGAAGCCGCGCCATTGGTCCGCCACCCGGTACGAGCGCCGCGCCGACTTCCCACTGGGACAGGATGGCCTTTTCGCGGCTTGCGAAACGCATATCGCTTGCCAACGCAAGTTCGCTCCCGACACCGGTTGCTCTTCCGCGGATCAAACTGATCGATACGACCGGTGCACGAGACAAGCGAACCAGCATGTCGGGCAGAGGATGAAGACCAGTCGGCCCGGATGGCAAGCCTGTCGAATCCGACAGCGGAGGAACGAAATCATAGTGGGTAAGAAAGAATCCAGGAACTGCGCTGTCAAATACGACGACCCTAAGGTTCGGATCATTTTCGATCGCGGTAACCACAGTATCAAGCTGCGGGATGGTTTCCGGGCCGAAGATATTGAATGGTGGATTGTTGAACGTTACGCGCCAGTAGGAAGGCGTGCGGCGCTCCACAAGAACCTGATTTGCGGATGAAGTTGCGCTTCGTGGCGACGTATTTGCCATCACTTGGGTTGTCGCAACTTGAGCGGTGTCGGTGGCGCTCATTTCTGCGCCGGCCGCCGCGGCCGCACTGGCGCTCATGATAGCGACGGCAAGAGCCCCGGCCGAGACAACACTGGGTTTGCGTGCCCCGACGGATTTTCGCTGCGTCAGATCACTCTTTTTGACGGCTGCGGCACCAAGCGGCGACTTCTCCAATGGCTCGTGCGGTACAGGCAATAGCGATATTGCTGACATGTCGTCCTCCTGTATTGAACCGCGCACTCTCAGGCGGTTCCTTGAATTCTCGATGGCTGGCGGCCGTTTTTCTCTATGAGGAGATGGTAGGGGCAGTCCGGTTCAGGGGCCACTTAAGCTCTGTGAGCAAACCTGAAATGTCCTGAAGCCATCTGATCGCCTGCCAATACGGGCAGATACCGTTTGTGAGTTCAATGCGGTCGATAGAGGAGCGGACATTGCGCGTGAGCGGGTCCTAAATTATAAATTCCCAGCCTGAACAACTGAGACGGTTATTGCCGTGGGACAGATCGAACTACGCGTGTTTGAGTTCCGCGGTTGGGAGGTCGATCTCGCGCGTCGGGAGTTGCGTGCGCTTGGCTCAGTCGTACCGATCGGCAGCCGTGCCTTCGAGATCATCGAGACGCTGTTGGATTCGCCCGGCGAACTGGTGACGAAGGACGATCTGATGAAGCGGGTGTGGCCCGGTCTTGTCGTCGAGGACAACACGATTCAGGTCCATATATCAGCGATCCGGAAGGTACTCGGCAAGGATCGAAATATCCTCAAGACAATCGCTGGCCGCGGCTACCGACTGCTCGGCGACTGGACAGCCCGGCAAGAAAATTTTGCCGCGCAGCCGCATAAGGCCGAACGGACGCAGTCACCAGCGGTTCCATTCACGACTAATATTCCGATCGCTACCTCGCCGCTCGTCGGGCGTGAGACCGCAATCGAGCAACTCAGCGACCTCGTCTACGCCCATCGTTTGGTGACACTGACGGGGCCGGGCGGCATCGGAAAGACTGTGCTGGCATCGGAAGTTGGCCGCAGGTTGTTTCCAACCTTCCAGGGTGATGTCTTGTTCATTGAGCTGGTGTCGTTGTCAGATCCCGATCTGGTTCCGTCGACGCTTGTTCATGTCCTCAATCTGCAGATCCACGGCGAGAAGCTTTCGCCGGAATTGGTGGCGAGGGCGATCGGCGGCAGAAGAGCCCTGCTGATCCTCGACAATTGCGAGCATGTGATCGAGGCTGCAGCGGCGCTCACCGAAAATATCGTTCGCGTGTGTGCGGATGTCTGTGTGCTGGCGACCAGCCGGGAGCTCCTTCGCATCGACGGCGAGTATGCCTATCCTGTCCCGGCACTCGAGGTGCCGGCACAGGATCTGGAGGGCTCGCAGGATGCCTTGGAGCACAGCGCCGTACAGCTGTTCGTCGCACGGACACGTTCACTGCGAGCAGAATTTGAAACGCAGGGCGATAAACTTCGGGCGATTACTTCGATCTGCCGTCAACTCGACGGCATTCCACTCGCCATAGAGTTCGCTGCTGCTCGCGCAGCAACGCTTGGTATCCAGCAAGTTGCAGGGCGTCTCGACGATCGCTTTGCGTTGCTTACCGGCGGGCGGCGCACCGCACTGCCGCGACATCAGACACTGCGCGCGACGCTGGATTGGAGTTACGATCTACTGCCCGAGGCGGAGCGGCGGCTCCTTCGACACCTTGGAATCTTCCCAGCGGGGTTCACGATCGAGGCGGCCACGGCGGTGGTTGCCGATATAGAATCGAGCGTCGCACTTGGTATTTCCAGCCTGGTTTCCAAGTCTTTGGTGGTGCTGGAGGGATCGGAGGCGTCTCGACGGTGGCGGCTACTGGAATCAGTTCGAGTGTACTCGCTCGAGAAACTGGCTGCGGATGAACATGGGCGGGCCATGCGCCGTCTCGTGGAATTTTGCTTGATCCTGTTTTCATCGCTCTCATTAGAGAACGAGTTCGACGCAACAGTCGACGAACTCGACGACTATCGCTGCGAGATTGGCAATCTTCGTGCGGCATTGAAATGGGCTTTGTCGTCTGGTGGAGACGCTACTCTCGGAGTCGCGCTTGCAGCTACTGCAAGCGATTTCTGGGTTGCTGTGTCACTGATCGCTGAGGCAGGCGAGTGGGCCGAAAAGGCGCTCGGACAAATCGGCGACGCCACTGGAACCCGCACGGAAATGGTTTTGCGATGCAGCCTCGGCTACGCTCTGATCTATACTCAAGGGATGAGCCCGCGCGCCCGAGAGATGCTTACGGGCGGGCTGGCACTTGCAGATGCCTTCCGCAATTTCGACTACCAGCAGCGTGCAACTTGCGGCCTCTGGCTCTTTTCCGCTCGCTCCATGGCATTGAAGGATGCGCTCGCCTTTGCTCGCGAATATGAAGAGGTTGCCAGAGAACGTGACCTCCAATCTCAAGCAACCGCCGCTTGGCTGGTGGGAATACCGCAAACATATATGGCGACGCATGGACACGCCTGTGAGCGACTGCAGTGGGCGATTGACCGGTATCCGTCCGCCAGGCGGCGGAGCGATATGATGCGACTCGGCGCCGATGTGCGCGCGTCGGCAAGAGCTCACAACACGATCAATCTGCTGTCGCAAGGCTTTTTGGATGCAGCGTCTCGGACGGCAGACAGCGCGATTGACGAGGCACGGGAAACAAATCAACCATTCGTGCTGTGTGTAGCCCTCGCCTGGGCAGCCGGCTTCGTCGCGTTGAGCCTTGGCGAGTTCGACAAGGCTAAGGCTTTTGGCGAGGAACTTGTCCTTCTCGCGTACAAACACGGGTTGCGCCCGTTCCACGCAGTGGGCCTCTGCATCAGGGGCAGCCTGGCTGCAAGGGGTGACAACCCTGAAGCGGGCATCGCTCTGCTCCGCGCCGGCCTCGTTGAGATGCAACAAGCAAGTTACCTTCTGTTCTATCCTTTCTTTCTGACGGAGCTAGCCGCCGCATTGGGAACGATCGGGCGTTTCGACGAGGGCCTTGAGGAAATCGACAAGGCGTTGCGTTTTGCGGTTGAGACAGACTACCGGTGGTTCGTGCCGGAAATCCTGAGGGTGAAAGCAGAGCTTCTCTTACTGCGTGGTTACGACAAGCTGGGGTTGATAGAGAGCTTCTTGCGCCAATCGATGGGGCAAGCAAGTGCGCAGCAGGCCGTTTATTGGGAACTATCTGCCGCGACAAGCCTGGCTGAGCTGTTGCGACGTGCGCACAAAGATGACGAGGCGCTTGAAGTCCTGGCACCAGTATATGGTCGTCTTAGCGAAGGGTTTTCTGCGCTGAGGGTTAAACGGGCCAAGGCTCTATTAGACGAATTGGCTTAACTGAGCTTTGAAGGGTAACTGTCGTTGTGCTCACGACCAGAGCTGAAGATTATGGGTAACCGTCATGCGGCCTCGCGCGCTCCACGCCGTTAGGCATGTAAAGCGAAACTGTTCGCCTGTATCGGAGTCGAGAAACTCGCTCTCAACCTTATTTTCGTCGCCGCGCCTGTCGACGGATTGAACGACTACGAGTGTCCACTCTTCGGGCTTTCTTCGCCCGAAGACTTTGTGCCCAGATAAACCCACGATTTGCGCAGCGTCGAGCAACTCGATGACTTGGCCTCGCGCCCGCCGCGTAGGAACGGCGGGTGCTTCGACTGCAGCGAATATCTTGTGCCGCGAATTATCTGTGCATCCGTGTTTTGGCCACGGCGGACCAGGGTGATTGAAGAAAACCCTGCTACCGGCGGTATTTGCGTAGAAAAAGACTGGTTCCCTGCAAACGGGGCAGCGAGCGTTTGGATTGACGTAACATGCGGAGACGGAATTCGCGCCGCTCTGCTTTAACAGCACTTTTGCATCGCGATACCGAATGCTCTCGGTAAGCTCGATCCTGTTGATCCTTGATCGCCCATAATTGACGCACCATCCGCATGAACAATCGGGGTAATGATTATGGCCTGTCATAACGATCCGATGCGCCCCATGCACCTGCTGTCGGGGCGTTCATCGTGTATGATGGTCCGAGATAGGAGAACGTCGAATGTTCGGTCTGCTCGCTTTGCTCACGGCGTCCATCTTCTTCGGCGCCGCCATTTACATAAACGTGGCCGAACAGCCGGCAAGGCTTGGCCTCGATGATCGCGCGGCCCTCGCGCAATGGGGTCCGGCGTACCGGCGGGGCTTCGAGATGCAGGCTTCTCTCGCGCTCGTTTCCGGCCTCCTCGGCGCTGCGGCGTGGTGGCAGACCGGCAATCCGCTTTGGAGTGTCGGCGCAGCGATCATCATCTTGAACTGGCCCTATACGATGCTCGTCATCATGCCGGTCAACCGGCGCCTGGAGGCAACGCGACCGGAAGAGGCGGGCGAGGAAACCCGTGACCTTCTTCTCCGCTGGGGCAAGCTTCATGCGGGCCGAAGCGCCCTCGGCGCAATCGCGGCGGCCATCTTTCTGCTCGCAGCCTTTCGCGGTCTTTGAACCGTCCTCCCGAGGGCTACACGCGCAATCGGTTCGGAGATTTCCCCTCAGCAGCCATTCAAAGTGCTTTGCGCGTCTGAAAAGACGCGCGGCGCTGTGGGACGGCGCAATCAGTTTTGTATACAAAAATAGACAGTAATGTTGACAACAATGTATTCTAGGATTTCCTTTAACGTATCCGCACCGCCACGGCGCACCGGATGCTAAAAAAATGGGGAGTGAGATGATCAACAGACGCTCGACATTGAAATCGCTGGCGCTCGGCGCCGTTTCGCTGCTGGCAATCGCGGCCGGAGGCACCTTTTCGGCGCAAGCCGAAAACAAGGTGCTCAAGATCGGCTTCGTTGGCGTGACCAGCGGTCCCGCCGCCGCCTGGGGTACGTCCAACGTGCGCTCGATGCAGACACGCGCCGACTGGATCAACGAGACCGGCGGCGTGAAGATCGGCGATGACACCTACAACATCACCATCGTCACCTTCGACGACCAGAAGGATCCCAAGCGTGCCATCGCCGGCATGGAGAAGATGGCCCAGGAAGGCATCCGCTATGTCGTCGGACCGAATGTCGACGACGGCGCCGCCGCCGTTCGCCCGGTGGCGGAATCCAAGGGGATCATCTATTTCCCCTATGCCTTCCCGAAATCGCTTTATGTCGCACCGGCTTCGAACGCGGTGCTCGGCATGGTCGCCAATTATCAGTCCGGGCCGGCGATTTACAAATACCTGAAGGAAAACAAGGGCGTGAAGAAGGTCGCCTTCATCGCCGCCAATGAATCCGATCCGCTCAGCCAGCGTGACAGCGGCGTTGCTGCCGCCAAGGAACTCGGGCTCGAAGTGGTCGCCGAGACCGACACCTACCAGACCGACACGCGCGACTTCACGCCCGTGCTGACACCCATCGTGCAACTGAAGCCAGACCTGCTCGTGCTGTCGGGCGTCGCACCGGCCAATGCGCCGTTGCTGATCCGCGCGGCACGCGAACTCGGCTATGAAGGCCTGATTTCGGCCGAGACAGCGCAGGACGCGACGGTGCTGCAGGAAGGCGCCGGCGAACTCGCCAACGGCTTCATCTCGGTCGGCGGCGCCTCAACGCCGGAGATCCGCACGCCGATGATGGAGGAATTCATCGATCGCTACATCAAGAAGTTCGGCGAATACAACGACGAGTCCAATACCAAGGTCTACGCGCTCGAATACATCATCGAAACGCTCAAGGCGAACCCCAAGGCGATCGACGACGTCGAGGAGTTCAAGAAGACCATGGACACGTTCTCGGCGCCCAATCCCTATGCCAAGAACGGCACGCTGAAATATGTCGGCATGACGTCCTTCGGCCAGAAGCGGCAGGTCTCGGTGCCGATGGTGGTGACCGAGTTCAAGGACGGCGCGTTCCAGACGCTGTTCGTCGGTGAAGTGGACTGACATTCGTCGCGGTCACGTTGTGATCGTCCTGCGAGCGAGACCGGGAGCTTAAAAACCGCCAGCCCGGCACCTCAATCGAGGTTCGGGAATAGTCCCGAACCTCCCACCGACTGGATCCGTCGCTATGGAACAGGTGATTGCCAACGGACTCTATCTGGGCGCCCAATACGCACTGATCGCGCTCGGATTGACGCTGATCTTCGCGCTGATGAACGTGCTCAATTTCGCCCATGGCCAGATGTATGTGCTGGGCGGCTTCGTGACCTATTCGATCTACGGCCAACTCAAGCTGCCTTTCGTGATCGCGCTGATCTGTTCGGGCGTGACGCTCGCGATCGTCGGCGCGCTGATGGAGAAATTCCTGTTCCGCACGGTGATCCGGCGCAGCAAACGCGAGGAAAGCACGATGCTGCTTGCGGCCGCGACCGCATTCTTCCTCGATGCCGTCGTGCTGTTGCTGTTTGGTGAGAAGCAGCGCGGCGTGCCGAAGATCATCAGCGGCGTCTTCGTCTCCGACAGGGTGATCCTGCCCTATGACCGGATTCTCGTCGGCGTTGTCGCCATTCTGATGATCGCCACCTTCATGCTCTTCATGCAATACAGCAAGCCGGGCCGGGCCATGCGGGCGCTGGCGCAGGATCGCATCGCCGCGCAACTGATGGGCGTCAAGGTCGAACGCTATTCGATGATCGGCTTCGCGCTCGGGGCGATGCTAGCCGGCATCGTCGGCGGGCTCCTCGTCAGCATCACCGGCGTCAATTCCGGCATCGGCGGGCCGATCTCGATCAAGGCCTTCCTGATGGTGATGATCGGCGGCGCCGGCGTCGTCGGTGGCGCGATCGCCGGCGGCTTCATCCTCGGCATGATGGAATCGGTCGGCCTCACCGTGCTGCGCGCCTATGGCGACATCACTTACCTCGTCATCTTCGCGCTGCTGATGATCTTCCTGAGCATCCGCCCTCACGGGCTGATGGGCAAACCGTGGGGTTGAGGCGATGGGCAAGTCACGAGCCAATACCGTCAAGATCGTCTCGGCCGCCCTGTTCCTGCTTGTGCTGCTGGTGGCGGTCCCGCTGCTGATCGCGGCAACGGGGCGAAGCGATCTTTATTACACACTGACATCCGTAGCGCTTCTCAGCATCATCAGCGCGGGCGTGTGGATCACCTTCTATATCGGCCGCATCAACATCGGCCAGGGCGCCTACGCGCTGATGGGCGGCTACGTCTCCGCCATCCTGGTCATGAACTACGGCGTATCGTTCTGGCTGACCTTGCCGCTGGCGGGCCTGTTCTGCGCCGCCGCAAGCGTTCTCATCGGACTGCCGATCCTGCGCCTGCGCGGCGTCTATTTCGCCATGGTCACGCTGGTGCTGACGGAGGTCACCCGCCTTCTCGCCCTTGCCGTGCCGACGATCACCAACGGCGCCTCGGGTATCGTCAGCATTCCCCTGCCTGCCGGCATAAGCTTCTTCGGCATCACGCTCGTTCCGGATTTTGCAACGCTCGCGAATCCTCGCCTCGCCTTCTACATTGTTTCCGTATTGCTGATGGCGCTTTGCTTCCTGGGCCTCTACCGGCTCGCCCATTCCCGCATCGGCCAGCTCTGCCAGTCGCTGCAGCAGAACGAGGAGCTCGCCTCCTCGATCGGCGTCAACATCGCCTATCTCCGCGTTATCGCCTATGCGCTGTCGTCCTTCCTCGGCGGCGTCGGCGGAGCGATGTTCGCATCGATCTCCCAGTCGATCTACCCGTCGAGCTTCACGGTCGCCGACTCGGTTAATTTCATGCTCAACTGCTTCCTCGGGGGGCTCGGCTATGTTCTCGGGCCGATGCTCGGCACCTTCGTCCTCTATTTCGGCTGGGACCTGTTGTTCGAGACCGGAGAGTTCCAGCTCCTGATTTTCTCGACAGTGCTGATCGCGTTGATGCTGGTGTTACCGAACGGCCTGCTGAGCCTGACCCTGACGCACAAGAGGAGGGCCTAGGCGGTGGCTGATATTCTCGAAATCGTCGGCCTCACCAAGCGTTTCGGCGGCCTCGTCGCGGTCAACAACGTATCCTTCTCCGTGCGCGAACGCGAGATCCTCTCGGTGATCGGGCCGAACGGCGCCGGCAAATCGACGCTGTTCAAGCTGATCGCCTCGTTCCTGCGGCCGACGGAGGGCGAAGTGCGTTTCAGGGGTGAACGGATCTCGGGACTCGCACCGCACATCGCTGCCCGAAAGGGAGTGGTGCGGACCTTCCAGGAGACCACGATCTTCAAGGACATGACCGTGCGCGACAATGTCGTGACGGCCCATCATCTGCGCTCGCGCGCCAGCCTTGCCGGATTCTATTTCGGCAGCGCGGCGGCGCGCGGCGACCTGGATGCATTCGGCACGTCGGCAGAGGAGATCCTTGCCTTCCTCGGCCTGGCGGCGATGCAAAGCGAGGTCGCCAGCACCTTGCCCCACGGGCATCTGCGCGCACTCGGCATCGCCATCTCGCTTGCCACCAATCCGTCGGTCATTCTGCTCGACGAGCCCTTCGCCGGCATGAACCACGACGAGACGAGGCGGGCGATCGAGATCGTGCGGAAGCTGCGCGAACGCGGCATCACCGTGCTCCTGGTCGAGCACGACATGCCGGCGGTCATGAACATCTCGGACCGCATCGTGGTGCTCAACTTCGGCCTGAAGATCGCCGAGGGGGTTCCGGCAGAAATCCAGCAGAACCCCAAGGTCATCGAAGCCTATCTCGGTGCCGAAGACGAATCGATCGGATTGTAGGTCATGGAACCACTGCTGAAATTCGATGACGTCGAGCTTTACTACGACCACGTCTACGCCCTGAAGGGCGTGTCGATCGAGGTGCACGAAGGCGAGACCGTGGCGCTGATCGGTGCAAACGGCGCGGGCAAGTCGTCTATCCTGCGCGCCATCACCGGTCTCAGAAAGATCCGCAGGGGCGAGATCCACTACCACGGCAGCCGGATCGACGGCACGGCACCGGATGAGATCGTCCGCATGGGCATCTCCATGGTGCCGGAGGCACGCCGCGTCTTTCCCTTCATGACCGTGCGCGACAACCTGCTGATGGGCGCCTTCACCCGCACCAACAAGATCGAGATTCAGCAGAGCATGGACATGGTGCTGACGCGCTTTCCGCGTCTCAAGGAGCGCTTTTCGCAGCAGGCCGGAACGATGAGCGGCGGCGAACAGCAGATGCTGGTCATCGGCCGGGCACTGATGGCGCGACCTCGCCTGCTGCTGCTCGACGAGCCCTCGCTCGGCGTCGCGCCGAAGCTGGTGCAAGACATCGCGCGTTCGATCGTGGCGATCAATCGCGACGAAAAGGTCAGCGTTCTCCTTGTCGAGCAGAATTCGCGCATGGCGCTGCGCGTTTCCCAGCGCGCCTACGCGCTGACGACCGGCAAGGTGGCGCTCAGCGGAAATTCGGCCGAGATGCTGGCCGACGAGCGGGTCCGGCATCTCTATCTCGGCGGCGAAATCTAGGCGGCGAAACTAGGCGGTAGGACATGCGCATCCTCGTCATAAATCCAAATACCACCGCTTCGATGACCGACAAGATCGGCAAGGCGGCAGAGGTCGCGGCCTCGTCCGGAACGCAAATCGTGGCGGTCAACCCGAAGGATGGCCCCCCGAGCATCGAGGGTTATTTCGACGAGGCTTTCGTCGTCCCGGGCATCATTGCGGAAATGGCAAAGGCGGGCGCGATGGATGCCTATGTGATCGCCTGTTTCGACGACACCGGTCTGGACGCGGCGCGCTGTGCCGCCGACGCTCCGGTGATCGGCATCGGCGAGGCGGCCTTCCATATCGCAACGCTGATCGCCGGCAAGTTCAGTGTCGTCACCACGCTCGCCCGTTCGGTGCCGGCGATCGAGCACAACCTGTCGAAATACGGCCTCGCCTCGCGCTGCGCCAAGGTCCGCGCCTCGGATGTCCCCGTGCTCGACCTCGAGCTGCCCGGTTCCGATGCCCGCCGCAAGATCTCCGCCGAGATTGCCCGGGCAATCACAGAAGACAAGGCGGAGGCGATCGTCCTTGGCTGCGCAGGCATGGCCGACCTCGCCCATGCGCTTTCGCAGGAACACGGCGTGCCGGTGCTCGACGGCGTCGCCTGCGCGGTAAGGCTCGCCGAAACGGTTTCGGCGCTGGGTCTAAGGACATCCAAGGTCGGTGGCTATGCCGCCCCGCTCGCCAAACGATTTGCCGGGCTCTACGCGCCGTTGTCTCCGGGAGGTGACAAAAGCGCCGACGGCACGCCATAGGCCCACGGCGCTGCAATTATGGGACTGCGGCTCGGCCGAGTGGGGCGGCGCACCGGGGTGGGATTGACCGGAAGGCGAGCCATATCAGACTTCACAGGGCCGACTCGCCAGAAAACGATGAACATGTTGACAACACTCAGGCCCGAAAACGATCGTCAAAAGCCGGCGGCGCGCTGGTCGCCGATCTATCATAGTCTTAGGGACGCCATCGTCGGCCACCGCCTGTCCCCCGGCACGAAACTGCCGGAGGATGAGCTGGCGTCGATCTATTCGGTCAGCCGGACAGTCATCCGCGCCGCCCTCCAGGAGCTTTCGCACGATTGGCTGGTGCGGCTGGAGCCCAATCGCGGCGCCTTCGTCGCGCAACCCTCGCCCAAGGAGGCGCGCGAGGTCTTCGAAGCACGCGCCTTGATCGAGCCGAGGGTTGCAGCACTTGCCGCCAGAGCGGCGAAACCGGGGGATGTGGGTCTTCTGCGCCACCATCTCGAAAGGGAGCATGAGGCGCTGCACGCCGGACGCGACAGCGACGCGATTATGCTGTCCGCCCTGTTCCACGTCGGCATTGCCGAAATCGCCGATCAATCCGTCATGACGGGCTTCGTCCGCGATCTCGTTTCCCACTCCTCGCTGATCATCGCGCTCTACTGGAAACGGCGGGACACCACCTGCGAGAGCCACGCCCATCACGCGCTGGTCGATGCCATCGAGGCAGGTGACCCCGACAAGGCTGCGGACCTGATGAAGGAACATATGCTCGACCTGCTGTCGGGTCTGGACCTGAACCGCACGGAGCAGAAGCCGGGCAACCTCGCCGATATCTTGCGCTGATATCGTGTTCCGGTATTCGGCGCATCGAGCCCATCCATCGCCAAATGCGTTATACGCAAGGCGCAGTAGCATTTTACAGCGCCGCGCGTCTTATCAGACGCGCAAAGGTCGCTGTAGCACTTTGAATTGCTGCATGTTTTTATCCCTAAATCGGTTACGATTTAAGGAAACATGCAGCAGAAAAGGAGAGCAGCCTTGCTATTTCACGGATTGTCCGCCTTCCCGATCACGCCTGCCGACCAGCAAGGCCGTGTGATCTGCTGCAATTTACGCGCGATCCTGTCGATGTCATTGCCTGGAAAGTTCACTACAGCGACCCTGGTTCCTTTCGGAAAATCTTCGCCCGTATTATTGGGCTGACCCCTGCCGAGTATCGTCAGCGTTTTCATATCCGGCCGGGGTGGACCCTGGCTTGAGGATTCGGTGACCGCTGCCTGCCCATCGGTTTCGTTTCCTCGTAAAGGATGCGCCACACCGCTTCGTATCCGAGCAGTCGGGGCTTGCTCATGATCCGTCTTCGAACTCGGCCTCTGGCGTCGGCGAAGCTGATGCCAGTCGCACGATGGAACAAGTTCCGGCGCCGGCCATTTGTCCTCCATGAAAACAGCCTTACCGATGTCGCTACTCGTTCTGGCCATCACCGTTGGCGGCGCAACGGCGCGGGAACTCCGCCCCGAAGAAATCAATGCGGCTTCGATTGCTTCCATCGGGGCAGAGGCGCCCGCGCCCGCAGATCCCGACCCAACGATCGTCCGTCTTCAGGTCCTGCTCGACCGTGCGGGCTCGTCTCCAGGCGTGATCGATGGCTTGTACGGCGAGAACCTCACCGAGGCGGTGGCTGGCTTTGAGGCCATGAACAGCCTTCCTGTCGATGGGAGGGTTGATCAGGAAGTCGTCGCCCGCTTGGAAGTTCATGCCCCCATCGTTGCGAGCTACGTGGTCTCGGCAGAGGATGCTAGGGGTCTCGTTGACAGGATTCCTGAAGACTATGGCGAGAAGGCAAAGATGGAGAGCCTCGGATATACCAGTGTTGCGGAGAAGCTATCCGAGCGGTTCCACATGGATATGGATCTTTTAAAAGCGCTCAATCCAGTTTCGCAGTTCGTGCCTGGGGATACAGTGTGGGTCGTGAACCCTGGTCCTCCGAGGAACGGAAAGGTCACGAGGATCGAGGTCAACAAAAAGGCAGGGCAGGTGCTGGCCTATGCCGAGAACGGATCGCTGCTTTCAGTGTACCCCGCGACGATCGGAAGTGAAGACAATCCGACGCCGTCAGGCAGGCACAAGGTCAAGGGCGTCGCGAGGATGCCGGTATACAGGTACAACCCCAAGCTCAACTTCAAGCAGGGAAAGAATGACAAGATCCTTACGATTCCAAAAGGGCCAAACGGTCCGGTTGGCAGCGTTTGGATCGATCTGACCGAACCGACTTATGGAATACATGGGACACCTGAGCCTAAGCTTATCGACAAGGTTGGATCGCACGGTTGTGTGCGGTTGACGAACTGGGACGTGGAAGAGCTGGCCGGTATGGTCAGGCCAGGCGTCCGGGTGGACTTCGTCAGTCGAAGGTCGGCCGTTCTGAGGTGAGAATTAAACTAGCTGAGGCCATCGCCCCTGCGTCGGTTGGAATGCTGAGGTGGTGCTTATCGATGGATACGCTCGTCGGGCATCAAACCGAAAGCGCCAAAGGCGTGGAAACAGCCGCCGTCCGCGGGCTTGCTGAGTCTCGGTCGTTGAGGCTGATATTCTTCCCGTTGCTCGTGATCGATGTCGGGCTCAGCGACCATCTTCATACCGACCATCAGAAATGCTGTCGACGCGATGCTGCTGACCGGCGCTCATGAGCTCGATGGGCGCGACGACGCGGTTCGGGGAGGTAGTCGAGAAAACTAGCGACAGCAGACAATCCTCCCTACAGCGCCTATTGCGCAGGACGGATTTATGTTGCGCCGCAACAAGACATTCGAGAACACAGTTCCTAAAAAGCCCGCCAAATATCATACTATTGAAATTTCATTCTACGATCTTCGATCATCGAATTGACAAACCCGACATGTCATGTACTTTCAGAACGGGACCGATATCTCGACTCTTTTCAATTCTCTCATTTTCCAGACGCAAACCGCGTCCACACTTATCCGTGCCAATCAGTATTGCGCCTTGAACGGAGATTTCAGTTATGAAGCAAGTTGTCGAATACCAGGGTATTCCGGTTGGTGTTCTCGTGCCGCGTGATGGGTGCCTTGCCTTCATGGCAGTGGAATACGATGTTATGGAGCTTGATGGCAGACGCTTTTCGTCGGCTGCCGAAGCGCGCGAAGCCATTCGAGCCCATATGACGCATCGCGTCGCCCTGGCTGCCTAAGCGTTCAAATCCGTCCCGTCTGCATCAATCGGTCGCGCTGGGATTGTACGCTCGAGGCGGTGGAGGGGACAGACCGGCATGCAGTGCGGCTCGGCATGCGCCTGGTGCGTGGACTGGCGACCGCCGACGCGGCACGTATCGTCGCCGTCCGCGCCGATGAACCCTTCGCATCGGTTGACGACGTGTGGCGGCGATCGGGCGTACCGGTCGCCTCGCTGGTCGAACTTGCCGAAGCCGATGCCTTCCTGCCATGCTTGCGGCTCGAGCGGCGCGATGCGCTCTGGGCGATCAAGGCACTCCGCGACGAGCCGCTGCCTCTGTTTACCGCTGCGGCGGAGCGTGCGGCACGGGCGATTGCGGATCAGCAGGAGCCGGCAGTCGAACTCAGGCAGATGACCGAAGGACACAATGTCGTCGAAGACTACAGCCATACCGGCCTGACGCTCCGGGAGCACCCCTTAGGATTTTTGCGGGCTGACGAAACGCCGGATCGTAACCTGTGCCGAAGCGATGAGGGCGCGTGACGGGCAATGGCTGATGGCAGCCGGCCTGGTGCTGGTGCGCCAGCGGCCGGGCTCGGCAAAGGGCGTGATGTTCATCACCATCGAGGACGAGACCGGCGTCGCCAATATCGTCGTCTGGCCAAAGCTCTTCGAGCGGTCGCGCCGAGTGGTGCTCGGCGCGAGCATGATGGCGATCAACGGCAGGATCCAGCGGGAAGGCGACGTGGTTCACCTGGTCGCTCAGCAGCTCTTCGATCTTTCTGCCGATCTGTCCAGCCTCACCGAGCGCGACGCAGCATTCCGGCCGCCGACCGGCCGCGGCGACGAGTTCGCCCATTGGTTCACCCGGAAGTCCGGATTCCCGCGAACGACCGGCGCCGGGGCTTCGGGCAAGAGATATGTTCGTGCCGGATCTTCATATCGATACGCTGAAGATCAAAAGCCGGAATTTTCAGTGATGCCGAAGGCAGGCGACTCGGTCTGCGGTTCGAATCCCATCAAGGCGTGCAGACTTTCAATATTTCTTTTTGCGAACGATCTTGTTGCCGCGTGGTCCGCTGATGACAGGTGTTCTGTCACGGTTTTCGCAAACAAGGCTTCGCCAGCGTTCAATGCGGTCGGCGGCCAAAGTGCCGCTTTTGACAGCTGCCTGAACCACGCAGCCCGGTTCATGCGCATGGGTACAATCGCGAAATCGGCAAAGCGGTGCCAGTTCCGTTATGTCGGAAAAAAGCGTGTCGATCCCGTCGGTGACATCGCTGACGTAGAGTGTTCTTATCCCTGGCGTATCTATGACCCAGCCGCCGCCCGGAATTGCATGCAGCGATCGCGCGGTCGTGGTGTGACGGCCTTGCGCGTCATATTCGCGAATTGTCCCGGTTTTCTGCTTTGAGTCAGATGCCGCTCTGGTCAGCGTGTTCACCAACGTCGACTTTCCGACTCCGGACGATCCCACCAGGGCGATCGTTTGGCCAACGCCGCACCAGGAACTCAAAAAGGAGCTTGCATCGGCAGAGCGCCCATTCAAGGCAACGACAGGTAGGTCACGCTGCAAAGCCTCGGCTTGGGCCTGAAATAGGCCGACGTCGTCCGCGGTGTCAGCCTTGGTCAACACGATCACCGGTTTGCTGCCCGCCTGGTTGGCCATGATTAGGTAACGTTCTAGCCGGTCAATATTGAAATCGGCGTTGCACGATGTCACGACCAACAGTGTGTCGACGTTGGCAGCAACAAGTTGTTGGCCACGTCCGACCTCCGGGCGTCGCCTAAACACGGTTTTCCGGTCGAGCCGGCTGACAAGCATGTCGGACCGGGGATCGGCAAGCACCCAATCGCCCACCGCGAAGTGAGCCGTATTGGCATTGGCTGGTAGCTCTAGCCTTGCTGGCCCCGTGACGCCGATCGCCTCGATGCGTGCCCGGTGAACCGACGCGACGCGCCTGGGTACGAGGTCTGCATCGGTCGGCTTTACCTGATCCGCGAAAAGTCAGACCAACCAAGCAATTCCAACGCTGAGTGGAGACAGGAGTTCGTCAAATTTTGCTTCGCATTCATTGACAAATTTTGCCTTTTGATTTTTGCAGGCTTCCTGCCTAGTTGCACTGATGATCTCGCTTTGGAAAGCGGAAAAGGCTGAAGTCGTTCCGCAACCCTCTCCAGGCGTTCCCACCGTTTCTGACGATGCAATCAGCCTTGATGAAGAGATCAGGCTGCTCCGGGACCAACTGGCGCGCAAACTTCAGCTCCAAAACGCACAACTGAAAAGGATGCTGGAGCGGTTCGAGCCCTGAACCTGTCATTATCCATTCTCCGGACTGCGGGCGTGAGGAGGGTGTCGAACACATATGGTTAAGCTCGGTCGAAGACGCAGCCGCGGCCCTAGTCAGGCGACCACAAGCAGCAACTTGCGCCTACACTCGAATTTTCCGCTGATCAAAAGTGGGGGAGCCGGTTCGTATCCCATCAAGACCTTTTAAAAGCTCGTCCGCTGTCGGGCCTATTGCGGACATTTGCGATTAATGTGTTCAACGACGGCTTTGCGCCGTCGTTCCTGCCGTTCAGAGGCGAAGCCGTTGGTCCCGGAAGCGACTGCTCGTTCAGATGCCGTGGACTACGCCGTCTGCACGGCCCCAGATTGCCGCTTACGGTGAAAAGCAGGACTGGTGAGCCTAATTTGCTTCGTCGATACATACCGAGCGGATGTCGCCATTGCTCAGCGTCGTCTTGCACCGCTGGTTCGACTTGCAGTTAGGGTCACCGTTGCCCGTCACGACACCGCCAACGCGCTCACATTCCTGGGCAGTCAGTTCAGCAGAGCCGACCGTGGTCTGAAGGCCGGTTGCTCTATCCTTGATCGACGGCGCTTTCATCCGCGGCTTCTTAGTCTCTGCCAACAGAACCAAATCCGATGGATTTGCAGCGGTGGGGCTGGTCCAGGACGGACTGTTTGTCATGTTGATAGGCGCTGCGTGGATCGTCGTTGCAAAGCCTATTAAGAATGCGGCGACGGAAAGGAAGCGAGCCCGAGACATTTTTGCCCTCTACAACCGGTGGTGAAGTTGGGACTATGATATTAGCAGCAAACAGGGGGCAGATAAACAGGGTGTGTCCGCGTTCACCCACCCGCCTCGCCGCTTCGTTTATGCTACCCAAGCGACAAGCGTAGCCTTTCGAAGCGACGCTCGGGCGGGTCGGCAACGCCGCATATAATGGCAACGTCCGAAGACGACCAGGCCGCATCTTGTCGTTTGCGCAACAACCGCTTTCTTAAATCACTATCCGATAAGCTGACGGACCGCCTTCGGCCCCAAATCGGTCGCTTGCCCAGTCGAGGCCGGTGTCTCCTCTTGGCGTTAAGCGGAAGGCAGTATAGCCAACCGACTCGTAAGTGAGGCCAGCTTCCCGATCAGTTTAACCTTCTGCTCCTCCTTACCGATTCGCTTCCCGATCGGTAAGGGTTGATTGAAGTCTATAAATTCTTCCTGTACGGTAAGCCGGAATAGGAGGCGCTGGATGTATAGATTCGCACGTGATTTCGGCGCTGCCGTCAGAGAAAAACGCAAGGGCCTCGGCTGGACCCAGGCCGAGCTTGCAACGCGCTCCGGCACGGGCGAGCGGTTCATCGTCGAGCTTGAATCCGGCAAGCCGAGCTGCCAGCTTGAAAAGGCGTTGATCGTCGCGCGCACCGTCGGCCTTGAGATCGGCGACCTCAAGGCAGCCCAACCGTCGTCAACCGCCGTGGAAGATGAGCTCGGCTTCTTGCCAACTTTTGGTGATGGTCGATGACGACGATCTTCTACGAGACCCTTCCCGTCGCGCAAATGACTTTCGAAGGCGAATGGCGGTTGGAATACGACAGGTCCTGGGAAGCGCGCCGCTCGGCCTTCCCGATCTCGCTCACCATGCCGCTTCGATCTGGACCGGTCAGCGCCGAGCGGCTACTGCCATGGCTAGCAAACCTGCTTCCAGAAACCCATCTCGCCGAAATCGGTCAACGCCTGAAAGTGTCACCACAGGACATTGTTGGTCTTCTTGCACACATAGGTCGCGATACGGCCGGAGCGTTGTCGATTGGCGAACCCCGGAGGACGGGCATAAACCTGACGCCTGTTCCGGACGAGGCCGCACTGGAGCGTATTCTTAACGAGCTTCCAGCGAAGCCTTTCCTCGTTGGCGAACATGGCGTCTCCATGTCGCTTGCGGGCGTGCAGGAGAAACTGCCTGTGTTCGGCGATGAGGACGGCAGGATCTCAATCCCGGTAGACGGTACGCCATCGACCCATATCATCAAGCCGGATACGGACCGTCTGGCGGGAAGTGTCGAAAACGAGGCCTTCTGCTTGGTGCTGGCGCGGAAATGCGGATTGGAAGCGGCCGAAGCCACGGTCGGCGTGGCTGGCAAGCGGCGTTATCTGCTGGTGAAGCGCTACGATCGATTTGCCGACCCGCAGAGCGAGATCCGGCGGCTTCATCAGGAGGACATGTGCCAGCTCACGGGTCACTTTCCATCGCAGAAGTATGAGAGCTCCTCTACAGGCCGGGGTGTGACACTGAAGATGATGTTTGAGGCGATCAGCGAGCATGTTTCGCCAGGCGAACGCCTCAAGCTTCTGGATGCGATGATTTTCAACGTGCTGATCTGCAACTCGGATTCTCATGCCAAAAACTATTCCATCCTGATCGGCGCTAGCGGGTCCGCGAAGCTCGCACCGCTTTACGACTTGATGTGCGCAGCGGTGTATCGGCAGGTCGACCAGAACCTACCGCAGGGCATTGGGGGGCGGCTCATTGCACCCGATTTGCGCGGCGGGGATTGGAAGGCGTTAGCTGACGACGTTGGCCTCAGCGCCGCTTCGACGGTGAAACGCGTAAAGGAACTAACGGAGCTGGTTGCCAGCCAATGTGGCAATGCCGCAGCCGGCATTTCCGAAATCGCAGGGGATCCCAGCCGAGTTCTGGACAGGTTAACCCATCAGATCCTGAAGAGGTGCAAACGAATTCAGCAGCAGCTATGAGCGGAAATTGTTTCCGATAGTCTACACGACAACCGATCCCACCAGGTTAGCTACGCCAACGCCTTGTCCAAGAGCTTTTCCAGATAGGCCGGTCCACCGTCCTCCATAAATAGGAGGTTCTGCTGCTCAAGGTCAGCTTTCGCGGTGCCGGACACGTTCAGCAAGTCCTTGAACAAAGAGATCGAGAGAATGAACGCGTTCAATGTGATGGCTGGGTCCGAGAGTTGCTTCTCGATTTCCTTTACCTCTTCGCCGCGGCGAAGCATGTCGCCGATTTCCGCGGCAGCCTCGATACCGGCTTTGTCGAAATCGCTTACGCTTTGGAACCAACGTGGTGCCGCTGAGGTATCGCCACGCTGACAGAGGCGGACTTCGTCTCACTAGACGCAACTAAAAATTGATGACCGTCAATATGAACCCCGCGGACTGCCGAGGTGTCGTGGTTGGACGCTTTTCGCTTGGTCAGAAAACGGTAAACGCAGCTCGTCTATCGACGGAGGCGGTCATTGTCCGTGTGCGGCACGGACACGAGGATTGGACGGGCAATACTTCCTAGCCCTTCCTGAGCGCCGTGATTGGCGCGGCGAATGCGGCGCCGTCGCTCACGTGATGTCGGGGTTCTGGTCGCTGATTTGCGGCATTCTCACTATAAAGAGCAAAATGACCGGACGTTGTGGAACGACGACAGGCGGTTGTGTGGCACAAAATGATCTCTTGATCTAGGCTCCGGGGATGCCGAAGCCCGATTCGCCGACTGTCCGCCCAGATCGAATGCCTGCCGTTCCGGCATGGGCGGCTCCGCGCGACACCGTGAGCAGCGATACGGACGCCGCCTTCCTGGCAGGGGCGGCCCTGAATACGCTCGACAATCTGGTGCGAATGCAACCAGATTGGGCCGGTGTCTGGCGTCAGCGCCTGGCGCTGAAATGCGCCGTATCCGCCGTGCGACTTACCGGCCGATCCGAGGATGAAGCGGCCTTGCGCGATGCCTGGGTCCTGTGCGGTTCCGGCGATGAACTGGGGCCGGCCGGCTGCATCTTCGCGGCCTATAAGCGGCTGGCGGCTCGGCCGGCGCCGATCGATACGAAGATGCTGCGCGAACTCGCCGATCTCTTCGCTATCCGCTGGAGTGACGAACTTGCCACCGTCCCGGCCATGATCGATGACGTTATGCAAGCTTCAAGGATGGCGCCTTTTGCCGCCGCCGCGATCGTCACGCAGCTTTGGGCCATCCGTCCGGACGCCGAGGCGCTCGCCTGGTGGCTGGCCGACTGGGCGCTGGCGCAAAGACTGCGCTGGGACCGCCCGGTCCCGCTCTTGATGGCGCAGCGCGCTTCGACCGCGTTTCGTCTCGAGGCGGGGAGGGGCCGTGTGCGTCCGGGAGAGCCGCGATTTGAGCAGGCAGTGTGTCTGGCGCTGGTGCAGGCGTCGGTCGAGGCGTGCCGGCTGGCGGCGGAGCTTGCCAGACGTGCCGATCGGCTGGCGGTCGTTGCGCCGAAGCTGCGGGCCAAAGGGGCAGGCGAGGCAATCCGCCTTCTGCTCGACGAGGACGCTGTCTCCGGAGCGCTGCGGACGGCAAAGCTGTCGCGCTGGGCGAGCCGCCGACTGTTTGAGCGCCTGATCGAATTCGACGCCGTGCGTGAATTGTCCGGGCGCTCGACGTTCCGGATCTACGGATTGTGATCATGGCAAGACAAGCAGATGCGGCCAGGGCCGGAAGGGCCGAACGCCCGCGGAAGCGTTCGGACAGTGTACCACTCGACACCGAGCTCGCCGACCTGCCGCCGGAGCTGCGCTGGCGCGAATGGATGCAGCGCGTCGAAGCCGTCATCTTTGCCTCGGCGACGCCGGTGTCTCGCGACACGCTGGCGCGGGTCGTCGGCCGCAATTGCAGCATTGACCTTTTGATCGATGATCTGCGCGAGGAGCTGCGCGGCCGGCCGTATGAGCTGGTATCCGTTGCCGGCGGCTGGCAGCATCGCACCAAACCCGCCCATGCCGGCGTGATCCGTGCGTCCGGCGCGCCAACGCGGGCAACCGCCGATCTCACTGCCGGTGAAGCGGCCGTGTTGATGGCGATCGGCTATTTCCAGCCGGTGACGCGCACAGAGCTTTCGAAGATCTTCGGGAAAGAAATCAGCCGCGACCTGATCGGCAGCCTGCGTTCGCTCGCGCTTATCGCTTCGGGTCCACGCAGCCCGCAGCCCGGGGCGCCTTACACCTACGTGACGACGCCGGCATTCCTGTCAGCCTTCGGCTTCGACACCCTGCGCGATCTGCCTGACATCGAGATGCTGGAGGACGCAGGGCTACTCAGCCGCGATAGGATGCTGGCCGCGGATCTCGGAACGCCAATGTCTGAAGAAGGCGATGAGGAATAAGCCGTCGCCGTTGGTGTCTGCGATGGGCGTCCTCCTACGCCGCCGGATATCCGTTTGCCGTGAAAACATGGTGATGGATGCGCACCCCTCCGCGCCCGCGAACCGGGTCGAGAGCGACACGAGCTTTTCCGCCACATATATGCGCGGAATTCAGCTTCCTTTCCTGGTCCCCTTCGAACAGGGCATATGATCCTGAGACTGCTTCCGGCTGGGGGGATTTCACAAGCCTGGGGAAAAAGGGGCACCATTCACGGTGCCCAGCTGCTGGGAGGCCGTTACATCTTGCCCCAGAGTTTCTTGTATTCGTCGCGGTAGCCATTGTCCGGGTCGAAGGTGTTCTTCGGCCCGCCGTCGAACTCGACATTGTCCGCGGTGACGACGTGGAGCGGCGAGAGGTAGCCCGACCACTGTTCGCCTGCGAAGGCACGGTTCAGTTCGTCGACAAGCTGCCAGCCCTGCAGGTTCAGCGGTTCGGCGACCGTCACCTTCTGGAACTGGCCGGCGCGGATGCGCTGATAGGCCGATTCCGAGCCGTCGCCGGCCGCGACGTTGATCGGCGCGTCTGTGCCGGCCTTGCCGGCTGCTGAGAGCGACGGGCCCATGAAGTCGAAATAGAGGTCGTTGATGGCAAGCGAGTGCGTCCACTGATCGCCGTGTTTTTGCAACAGCGAGGTCGTCAGCTGCGGCATGCGTTGCGAGGTTTCGGCAATCGGCGTATCCACATATTCCAGCACCGTGCCGCCGAGCGCCTCGATCTCGGCCTTCATCTTGTCGGCCTTGGCGATCGCGATAGCATAGGTGCTGTCGGTGAAGATGATCACGCCCGGCTTGCCACCGGCGTCGGTATAGGCCCAGTTCGCTGCTGCCTTGGAAACCTCCATTGCGTCCGTACTGACATTGGCAAAGAGGCCGGTCTTTTCATCGGGCCCGATCACCGGGCCGGCGTGCCAGGCGACCAGCGGAATGCCGCCGGCCTTTGCTTGTTCAAGTGCGGGCGCCTGTTCGACGGCATCGAAGCCATTGATGATGATGCCGGCGGGCTTCAGGGCCATCGCCTGGCCGAAGGCCGCGGTGCGGCCGCCGATCGAGCCCGCGCCGTCGAGAACTTTGACCTCCCAGCCGATTGCTTCGGCTGCTTCCTCGACGCCGGTGGTGACGCCGAGAATGCCGCCGTTCTTCAGGTCGCCGGCGAGAACGACGATTGTCTTGCTCTCCTGCGCCTTCGGGCTCGCCTTCGGTCCATCCCAAGCGGTGACACGGGTCGCGTATTTATCGACGATCGCCTTGGCATCCGCCATCGCGTCGGCCAGAGCAGGCCATGCGGCCATCAGCGCAAGTGCTGTAATCGAGCCTTGAAGTAGTGTTCTGCATTTCATGGTTCTTCCTCCCTTTGAAGATGGTGCGCTTCGCACAGTTCCGTGTTCTGTCAGTTCTGTTGTACTTTAGCCGGTAACGAGCCTGGCGCGGGCGCCTTGCCGGCCGCACCGCGTTTGCGCTGGGCGTAACCGGCGATGCCGATGGCAACGAGCAGGGTGACGCCGTTGAAGAGGGGCTCGACGAAGAACGACCCGCCGATCTGCTGGATGCCCGAAATACCGACGGCAAGAATGATGACGCCCGTCATCGTGCCCCAGACATTGACGCGGCCGGGCTTGATGGTGGTGGAGCCGAGAAAGGCGCCGACGAGTGCCGGTAGCAGATATTCAAGCCCGACGCTCGCCTGGCCGATGCGCAGCTTCGAAGCAAGCAGCACGCCGGCAAGAGCGGCGAGCGTTCCGGACGAGACGAAGGCGCCAATGACGAAACGGCGGACCGGGATGCCGTTCAGCGCCGCCGCTTTCGGGTTAGCGCCGATGGCATAGACGTAGCGGCCGATTGGTAGATATTCGAGAATGATCCAGAGCGCGCCGGCAAGCAGCAGCACATAGAAGCCGGTGATCGGCAGGCCGAGGACCATGGTGCCATTGAGCGCGTAGAAGCCTTCCGGCAGGACGCCGACCACCTGCCTGCCGCCCGTGTGCCAGAGCGCCAGTGCATAGAGGATCGTGCCGGTGCCGAGCGTGGCGATGAAACTGTCGATCCGGGCGACCTCGACCAGAAGACCATTGAGGAAACCGGTGAGGGCGCCGAGCGCCAGCACGATAACGACAGCGATCGGCCATGGCACGCCGAACATGGTCTGCAGGCTGATCGCCAGGATGTGCCAGAGTACGATGCCGTAGCCGACCGTAAGGTCGATCCGGCCGGACGCCATCGGGATCATCGCCGCCAGTGACAGGAGCGCGATGATCGCCTTGTCGGAGACGATGGACCGCAGATTGAGAAGCGTTGGAAAGGTCGTCGGCAGG
The DNA here is from genome assembly GCF_964252905.1 of Pararhizobium sp. LjRoot255. NCBI lineage: Bacteria > Pseudomonadati > Pseudomonadota > Alphaproteobacteria > Hyphomicrobiales > Rhizobiaceae > Pararhizobium > Pararhizobium sp. LjRoot255. Next base: position 94,932 of record NZ_CAXUPQ020000002.1, on the reverse strand, counting down.
AGGATCGAAAACAGCACAATCAGCAGCACTGTCAGGATCACCAGACCGTAGACCGGGATGTAGCGGGCGATCTTCTGGCTCGCGGTCAGCCCGGCCAGTTCGCTGCGCGTCGGCTCAAGCGCGGTGGATTCGATCGATTGCATGGTTCTTGGCTCCCGTGGTCTCTCAGGCGGCTTCCGATGCCGAAGCGGCGGAAATGACGGCGGATGTGGTGAGGGCGTCGCCCTGGAGTTCGGCGACAATGCGGCCGCGTGAAAACACCAGCGCGCGGTGACAGATATGGGCGATTTCCTCGAAGTCGGTCGAGACGACGACGACGGCAAGGCCCGCTTCGACCGCCCGGGCGATCAGCTTGTAGATCTCGGCCTTGGCGCCGATGTCGACACCGGCCGTCGGGTCTTCCGCGACGAGCAATTTGCGGCCTGTTCGCAGCCAGCGGCCGACGACCACCTTTTGCTGGTTGCCGCCCGACAGCGCTTCGATCGGCAGGCTTTGGTCGTTCGGACGAAGACCGACGGTCTCGCCGATCTTGCGGGCCTCTTCGGCTTCGTTCGCTGGTGACAGGAACGAGAACAAGCCACGGCCCGATGCGCCCGGGTTGAGGAAGGTGTTCTCCCGAAGCGACAGCGACATCGCGACGGATTCTTCAGTGCGATCGCGCGCGATCAGCCCGATGCCGGATCTCATTGCCGCAACGGGGTTTGCCAGATCCGGTTCCTCACCGTTCAGGTGGATGGTGCCGCCGAAGGCCTCGCAGCCGAACAGGGCCCGGCCGATCAGTTCCTGGCCCGCGCCGCGCAGGCCGACGAGCCCGAGAAGCTCATTCTGGCGGATGTCGAAGGAAATCGGCCCGGTTCCCGCGCAAACGACATCGCGGGCGACGAGCACCGTCTTGCCCGGCTTGCTGGGCGCTTTCACGAAGAGCTGGTTGGCCGGGCGACCGACGATCATCTCGATCAGCTCGTCCGGCCTTGTCTCGGCAACCGGGCGCTGACCGACCAGACGGCCGTCGCGCAGTACGGCAACCCGATCGGCGATACGGAAGATCTCGTCCAGGCGATGCGACACATAGATCATGCCAACGCCGCGCTCCTTGAGCGGGCGGATGGCGTCGAAGAGCCGCTCCACTTCGTCTGCGGGCAAGCTGGCGGTCGGCTCGTCGAGTACCAGCACGTCGGCTTCGACAGCCAGAGCACGGGCGATTGCGACCAGTGATTTTTCGGTGCGGGTCAGGTCCTGCACCCGTGTACTCGGATCAAAGTCGCAGCCGACGAGCTTCAGCGCTTCGCAGGCCCGCTCTTCCGTGCGGCGCCAGTCGATCAGTCGCGAGCGCAGGGAAAAGCCCTGTGCGAGGCCGACATTCTCGCCGACCGTCATCCATTCGACGAGACCAAGATCCTGATGGATGAAGGCGACCGGCTGGCGCTCGTTCGGTTTGGGCGGGCGATGGCTGTAGGGCTCGCCGCGAAACAGGATCTGGCCGCCGTCTGGCCTATAGATACCGGCAAGTGTCTTGATAAGGGTCGACTTGCCAGCGCCATTCTCCCCAAGAAGGGCAAGAATTTCGCCGGGGAACAGGCTGATGGAAACATTTTCGAGCGCGCGGGTGCCGCCGAAGACCTTGGTGATCCCGTTGAACTCGATGAGTGTGCGATTGTCCATCCCTGCTCCTCCCAAAGCATCGATTGAGAATATGTTATCGATAACATATTGGCATAGTCAAGGACCGAAGTGACTTCGATCAGAATTTTCTCAGGCGGGGTGCCGTCGAGCGGGCGCATCCTTCCGGCGCGATCGCGCTCGCCGAGCCCGGCCGCGGACATCGATGAGGATCTTGGTTGCATCCGCGCCCGTCTGTCCCGTCTCGATCAATCGTGTCGCCACCGCCGCTCCCACGCTCCTGGCGCCAACGACGGCGATCTTGCAGGCTTGCCTGTCGATCATGGTTCAACTCCGTTCAGAGCGGCAAGGCCTTTCGAGGCATTTGCGACGATGCTGTCCGGCGTGAGGGCAATATCGACGGTCACGACACGATCCTCGCCTTCGGGGCTCTCCAGCGTCGCCAACTGGCTGTCGAGCAGCGAGGCCTTGAAAAAATGACCCGGACGGACGGTCATCCGATTCAGGAGAATGTCTCTCGTTCCCTTGAGGTAGACGAAGACGAGGACGTTGCCCGCCGCCTGCCGCAGCGCGCTTCGATAGGCGCGCTTCAGCGCCGAGCAGGAAATGACGATGCCCGTGTCACTTGCCTGTTCAAGGCGTTTTCCGATGATTTCCAGCCAGGGCCAGCGGTCGGCATCGTCCAGCGGAATGCCGGCCGACATCTTGGCGATGTTCGCTGCCGGGTGCAGGCTGTCGCCCTCGATGAAGGGCAGGCCGAGACGATCCGCCAGCCGCTCGCCGATCGATGATTTGCCGCAGCCGCTGACGCCCATGACGACAATGGGGCCTTTAAAGGCAGGTATTGATGTCGCCGTCGACATAGAGCGCTTGTCCGTTCAAGAAAGAGGATGCCTTGCCTGCGAGAAAAATCGCCGATCCAGCCAGTTGATCGACATTTGCCTACGCGAGCGGTTTCTTTGGAAGGTATGTTATCGATAACATGCCAAGTCAAGCGAGAAAAAATTCGGGTGGAAGGACGTGTCGAAACCAGAGCCAAATCGGACCCCTATCTCTGGTGGTGTTGAAGGAGATCGACATAAGCGGCGCCTTCTACCTCCATGACGCGTCCGCGCTTGCCATCGATCTCATCCCTCGACGACGCGGCGGAGCGTTCGATCTCGCTGGCGACCGAGCTGCTCGATGAAGTACAAATCGCGTTTTAGCGGTTGTTCTCAGCGTCGCGTCAGGTGCTCTCGCGCTCGATGACGCGAAAGCCGGTGACAGTGATGGGGGCCGGCGTTGCAAGCCCCTGAATGGTTTGTATCAGTTTGAGCGCTGCCAGGCGGCCGATGCCATAGCAATCGACGTTGATGGTCGTCATGCGCGGGTGACAGCAGGCGGCAATTTCGTAGTCACCGAAACCGGCAATGGCAATGTCCTCCGGGACTTTCATGCCCCGGCGCTGACATTCCATCAGCGCGCCAAAGGCCGAAAGGTCAGAGACGCAAAGGGCCACCTGCGTGTCCGGCCAGCGCTCCAGCATGCTGACGATCGCCTGCGCGCCCTGTTCCATGGAGATTGGCGGGACGCCAAAGGAGATCACCCGATCGGATGGCAGCCCCAGCCTTTCCAAGGCGCTGACAAACCCCGCCCGGCGCTGGCTACCGCGGGTGTCTCGCGCCGTCGTGCCGCCGATATAGCCAAAGCGCAGGTAACGCTTGGCCGCCAGCGTCTCGACGAGCAGCTCCATCGCCTCGCCGTTGGAGAAGCCCACGACCTTGTCGATCGGCTGGGACGGCCGGTCCCAGGTCTCGATGACGGGGATGCCTGCCTGTTCCAGCATACGCCGGCCTTTCGGCGTGTGGGAGCCGCCGGTCAGGATGATACCCTCGGGTCGGCGCCGCAGCATGGCCTCGATCAGTTCTTCTTCCCGCTCGACCGAATAATTGGTATAGCCCAGCAGCAGCTGAAGGCCCGTCCCCTCCAGCGCATCGGTGATGCCGCGTGCCGTATCGGAAAAGTTCGAATTGTTGATCGAAGGGATGATGGCGGCGACGAAGCCTGTACGCCGGGATGAAAGGCTACCGGCCGATTGGTCAAGAACATAACCGAGCTCGTTGATGGCCTGTGTGATCCGCTCGCGTGTCGCCTTGGAAACATGGCTGCCTTCTTTCAGCGCGCGCGATACGGTCATGGCCGAAACGCCGGCGCGCCGGGCCACATCGCTCATGGTCGGTGCTTCGGCCGTCTTGCCATCGGGTGTCTTCGTCATTGCCGTTTCCGCATGAGCGTTGCGTTAAAAATCTGTTTGTGCATGCCTATGTTATCGCTATCATCCAAAAGAAACAACGGCAGTCGCCAAGCGGCGAATTCGCATTGGAAAAGGAGAGGACATGTTCGGGGAGATCGAGGGAACGGGGTTCGACGTTCTGGATACGCGCTTTGCCGCATGCTTTGTCGGTCACGCCCGTGTTGAGCGGTTGTGGACAGGCGGTCGCTGGCTGGAGGGGCCGGCCTGGTTTGCTCCCGGCCGTTTTCTCGTCTGGTCGGACATTCCGAACAATCGCATGATGCGGTTCGACGAGACTGGCGGTTCCGTGTCCGTCTTCCGGCAACCTTCGAACAATTCCAATGGCAATACCGTGGACAGTCAGGGCCGCCTGGTAACCTGCGAGCATTTGACGAGGCGGGTGACGCGCACGGACTTCGACGGCACCGTGCAGGTGATTGCCGACCGATACCAAGGCAAGCGCTTCAACTCGCCGAACGACGTCGTCGTCAAGTCCGACGGCTCAATCTGGTTTACCGATCCATCCTACGGCATCATGCATGACTACGAGGGCGAATACGGGGAAGAGGAGATCGGCGGCTGCCATGTCTATCGCGTCGATCCGCAATCCGGCGACGTGAGGAAGGTGGCCGGTGATTTCCAGAAGCCGAACGGGCTTGCCTTCTCGCCGGACGAGCGGCTTCTCTATGTCGCCGACACCGGCGCCAGCCATCTGGAAAACGGGCCGCGCCATATCCGGCGGTTCTCGGTTTCGAATGAGGGAATGCTGTCGGGTGGCGATGTTTTCGCGACCTGCACCAGCGGCCTTTTCGACGGCTTCAGGATCGATCGGACAGGGCGCATCTGGGCCAGCGCAGCGGACGGCGTTCACTGCTACGATCCGGACGGAACGCTGATCGGCAAGATCCGCATTCCCGAAATCGTCTCGAACCTCACCTTCGGCGGCGCCAAGCGCAACCGGCTGTTCATCACGGCGACGAGTTCGCTCTATGCCGTGTATCTGACGGCGAACGGTTCGAGACTCGGCTGAGGCTTTGGAAAGCTTGAGGAGGCGTCTCTTTCGGGGCGCCAAATCCGTCATCGGCTGCGATCGACCCTCTCAGCGTGACAGCCAGCCGCCATCGGGGGGGCCGCGGGCACAGTTGACTCAACTGCGCCCGAGCGCCTTTTCGCCCGGATCAGGCGAGATCGAAGCGATCCGCGTTCATCACCTTCGTCCAGGCCGCAGCGAAGTCGCGCACGAACTTCTCTTCAGTGTCGCCCTGACCATAAACCTCGGCAAGTGCCCGAAGCTGTGAGTTCGAACCGAAGACGAGATCGACACGGGTGCCGGTCCACTTCATTTCGTCCGTGTTGCGATCGCGTCCCTCGAACACATACTTCGAATCCGGGGCCGCCTTCCACACCGTGCCCATGTCGAGCAGGTTGACGAAGAAGTCGTTGGTGAGGGCCTCGGGGCGCGTGGTGAAGACGCCGTGCTGGGACTGTCCGGCATTGGCGTTCAACACGCGCATGCCGCCGACCAGAACCGTCATTTCCGGCGCAGTCAGCGTCAGCAGCTGCGCCTTGTCGATCAGTAACTCCTCAGGCGAAATGGAATATGCGCCCTTCTGATAGTTGCGGAACCCGTCGGCGATCGGTTCGAGAACTGCAAACGAATCCACATCGGTCTGCTCCTGCGTCGCGTCGGTGCGGCCGGGTGTGAACGGAACGTCGATGTCGTGGCCGGCGTTTTTCGCCGCCTTTTCGATGGCCACAGAGCCGCCGAGGACGATCAGGTCTGCGAGCGACACCTTCTTGCCGCCAGGCTTTGCGTCGTTGAACGCCTTCTGGATACCCTCAAACGTCTCGAGCACGACTGCCAACTGGGCCGGCTGGTTAACCTCCCAGTCCTTCTGGGGACTAAGACGGATGCGCGCGCCGTTTGCACCGCCGCGCTTGTCCGAGCCGCGGAAGGTAGACGCCGACGCCCAGGCGGTCGAGACCAGCTGGGAGATGGACAGTCCCGACGCAAGGATCTTGTCCTTGAGATCGGTGATGTCCTGCGTGTCGATCAGGGGATGGTCGACAGCGGGGACAGGATCTTGCCAGATCAGGTCCTCTGCCGGGACTTCCGGGCCGAGATAGCGCACGCGCGGACCCATGTCGCGGTGGGTCAGCTTGAACCAGGCGCGGGCAAATGCATCTGCGAACTGATCCGGATTTTCGAAGAAGCGCCGGGCAATCCTTTCGTAAGCAGGGTCGAAGCGTAAGGCGAGGTCCGTGGTCAGCATGGATGGCGCGTGACGCTTGGACGTGTCGTGCGCGTCCGGTACCGTACCAGCGCCGGCGCCATGTTTGGGTGTCCACTGATGCGCACCGGCCGGGCTCTTCGTCAGTTCCCATTCGTAGCCGAACAGGTTCCCGAAGAAGTTGTTGCTCCACTTCGTCGGCGTCGTCGTCCAGGTGACTTCCAGGCCGCTGCTGATCGTGTCGCCGCCCTTGCCGGCTCCAAAGCTGCTCGTCCAGCCGAGGCCCTGCTCCTCGATGCCGGCCCCTTCGGGCTCGACGCCGACATGTGAGGCGTCGCCCGCGCCGTGGGTCTTGCCGAAGGTATGCCCGCCGGCAATGAGGGCGACGGTCTCTTCGTCATTCATCGCCATGCGCGCGAAGGTCTCGCGGATGTCGCGGGCGGCGGCCAGTGGATCAGGACTGCCGTTCGGTCCTTCCGGATTGACGTAGATCAGCCCCATCTGCACGGCGGCGAGGGGATTTTCGAGATCTCGTTCACCAGAGTAGCGCTTGTCGGCAAGCCAGGTGTCCTCGGCGCCCCAGTAGACGTCTTCCTCGGGCTCCCAGACATCCGGGCGGCCGCCGGCGAAGCCGAACGTCTTGAAGCCCATCGATTCCAAGGCAACGTTGCCGGTGAGGATCATCAGGTCGGCCCAGGAGATCCTGTTGCCGTATTTCTGCTTGATCGGCCAGAGCAGCCGGCGCGCCTTGTCGAGGTTGACGTTATCAGGCCAGCTGTTGAGCGGCGCGAAGCGTTGCTGCCCGGCTCCTGCGCCGCCGCGGCCGTCGCCGGTGCGATAGGTGCCGGCGCTATGCCATGCCATGCGGATGAAAAGCGGGCCATAATGGCCGAAGTCGGCCGGCCACCAATCCTGCGAATCGCTCATCAGCGCGTGGAGATCCCTTTTCAGGGCCTCCAGGTCGAGCTTCCTGAACTCCTGCGCATAGTTGAACGCCTTGCCCATGGGGTCGGAGAGGGAGGAGTTCTGGTGGAGAATCCTGAGATTCAACTGGTTCGGCCACCAGTCCCGATTCGACCGACCGCCGTGGGCCGTGTGTGCGACCGGACACTTGCCCGCGGTTTCGACTTTTGAATCCATAGTTCTCTCCCATTGTTTAACTTGAAGTGTGCCATCCGGAGGAAGACCGCCCTGAAGCAAAGGAGCATAGGGTGTCAGCGTTCTGGATGGTCTGAACGTCAACGAGTTGCACCGCCGGCGGACCGGCGTGACGGTGGCTGCATCTCATCTCTGCTTTAGGCACTATACCCAAACCCTTCTATTAATTTAAGTTGGATTTTCTGATCGCTGCGATAAGGTGCGGTTATGAAAAATTTGACACTCAAGCAGCTTCGCTATTTCGAGGCGTTGGCGCGACAGGGGCATTTCGGACGCGCGGCGGATGTCTGTGCGATCTCCCAGCCTGCGTTGTCGATGCAGATCAAGGAACTGGAAGAATCGCTGGGCACGGAACTCTTCGAAAGAGCCGCCCGTCAAGTCCGGCTGACCAGTTTCGGAGAAGCGTTTGCCCTGCGCGTCCGCGACATCCTGCGCTCTGTCGATGAATTGGGAGACCTGGCGCGCGCCTCGCAGGACAGGCTGGTGGGGCGGTTGCGGATCGGCGTCATCCCGACGATCGCGCCCTACCTGCTGCCTGCGATCATCGGCAACCTCAGTCGCATGCATGACGGACTTGAAATTCATGTGCGCGAGACGCTGACCTCAAAGCTGGTTCAGGAGCTGACGGAAGGCCGACTCGACACGGCAATTGTTGCGTTGCCGGTATCCGAACCTTCGTTGACCGAGGTTGCGTTGTTTTCGGAGAATTTCGTGTTGGTCCGGCCAGGCGAGGATCGGGGCAAGCCAGTGCCCAATCGCGAAGCGCTCCGTGAGATGAGGCTGCTTCTCCTCGAAGAGGGCCACTGTTTTCGCGATCAGGCTTTGTCGTTCTGTAATATGCATACGGCGCTACCGCGAGAGTTGCTGGACGGTAGCTCTCTGTCCACCCTGGTCCAGATGGTCGGCGCCGGCATTGGTGTCACTTTGATCCCGGAAATGGCCGTCGGGGTGGAGACACGTTCCGCGTCAGTATCTGTCGCTCGCTTTCAGAGTGTCCAGCCCTCGCGAACGATTGGCATGATCTGGCGCAAGACAAGTCCCTTGGCCAAACAGTTCCTGGAGATTTCAGAAGTCGTTCGTCAGTCGGCCGATGCGATGCGCGAGCGTTACGACATCGTGGATGCAAGAGCCGGGACTTAACGGCCATATACTGTCGATGGCCCAAGCGGCGACAGTTGCCGCAGCAGGTTACACCTTGTTCTCAGGCACATGCATCGCCGACGCGCTCTTCCTATCTCAATCAATGCCCGTGGGCCCGCGGGCATGTCCGGCCGGAACGTTTCCGCGCGCCCCAGCCGGGTAGGATGCGACGACCCGTTGGAAAGCGTAGCCCCCGCTCCTTTGGGTGTTGTGCAGTAAAATTGCAACTGCGTCTATTGGTAGAATTGCTGATCAGGGCGAACAACCGCCTGCACTTTGTGGCCTGCAAATCGCCGGCAACATTCCAGCGGATGACCGCGCAGATCGTGACCAAACCTGTGCCGCCGAAACGCTCAAAACGGCATCGACTTCGATTCTGTCCAGTGGCCTTGCTTGCCTTCCACCGGTGCGCCGGCTGCAAATGCAGCGAGCATGCAGGCGCCTGGCATCGGCCCGCGAACGTTAACTCCTTCCCGATTCGTAGCCTGGGATCACCAAGTGACTCAACTTGTCGGAGCTCAGTTTCGGCGCCGCATTGAACGCGAACCAGTCGGGATCCTGGGTGTGGTATGTCGCCATGCAGTTGGGCGTTTCCCAAACCTCTACCCGCAGGAGATGTGCGCGGTCATGGCTACGGAGCCTGACGCGGGGGCCTAGCCTGTTGAACCAATGTTTCGCGAGGTTTTCCGCAGTTGGGACACTCGCCAGCAAAAGCGTCTTGATCAGTTTCTGACCGGCATGAGCCACCTCAGCGCGGCAATCCCGCAGAACTGCTGCGGCTTTGACCGCCGATGCGGTTTCCGGGAGAAAGGAACTGATCCAGGGATCGTCGACCCACCCGTCAAACCGGCAATCGGTGCGAGACATATGCCTGAAGTGGGGTTTCTTCCATTTCGGCCGCGTTTCCGCGGTCTACAGGGATGACCTACTGAGAGAACCCGTCGGACACCAGGAAACGGTTCAGTGACCCAGTGATCAAGTCCTAAACGGCACGGCGGATGCAGATTGCGTTTTCGCGGGCCGTGGCGGCGATAGGCTCGAAGGTGGCGTTGGCAATGACACCCGATGACGACCGAGCTGATGCCGCCGGACATTCCCAGAAAATTTCAAAACGCTTAGCCGTAGAGATAGTTCGGAAGCCAGAGCGCCATGCCCGGCCAGATATACATGATGACCATGCAGAGGATGACGATCAGCATGTAGGGCATCATGCCGGCGAAGATCTGATTGAGGGTGACGTGCGGTGGCGAGACGCCCTTGAGATAATAAGCCGACATCGCCACCGGCGGCGACAGGAACGCCGCCTGCAGATTGACGAAGACGAGGACGCCCCAGAGAACCGGATCGATGTCGAAGTGCCTCAGCATCGGCAGGAAGATCGGCACGAAGATGATGATGATCTCCGTCCATTCAAGCGGCCAGCCGAGAATGAAGATGATCGCTTGCGACAGGATCATGAATTGGACCGGCGTCAGGTCGAGCGCCAGTACCCATTGCTCGATGAGCGCCTGACCGCCGAGAATGGCGAAGACGGCCGAGAAGAGCGCCGAGCCGACGAACAGCCAGCATACCATCGCTGTCGTCTTCGCGGTCAGGAACACCGCCTCCTTGGTGCGCTTCCAGTTGAGTGTCCGGGCCTGGAACGCCAACAGGAACGCCCCGGCAGCGCCAACGGCCGCGGACTCGGTCGCCGTGGTGATCCCGAACAGGATAACGGCGAGCACGACGACAGTGAGAATCCCGAGCGGCATGACGGAGGAGACGAGAAGCTTCACGACCTGCAGGCGATCGGCGGTCATGTTGCGGTAGTAACGGATGAGTACGACGGCAGCGATGGCTGCTATGATGCCGAACGTCACGTAGAAACTCGTTGCCGGCCCCTCGACCGACGCCGGCCCCGCATCGACCGCCGGCGCGCCGAGTTCCTCCAGTCCTTCCGGCGCTTCGGCTTCGGCGAAGGCCTGCGGACGGATGGCGACATACCACCACACGAGCGCCAGCGTGAACGCGGTGAGCGAGAACGGTACCAGTGCCGCGCAGGCATTCTTGATCAGTTTCGAATACGTAAGCCGCCCTTCCTCAGTCTCGATCGCCATCGCCCGCGACGGCGAGAAGAGCGCGGAAAGCAGCCCGGCCGGCATGTTGCGCGAATAGAGGGTCTCAAAGCTCCTCATCCAGCCGGGCACCGGAACTCTTGTCTGTTCCTCGGGCAGGGCCGGCGCGATCTTCGGATTGATTGTCGCCCAGCCGAGAACATAGGCGAGATAGAGAAGTGCGAGGAAAAAGCCGGGGAACATTGCGGCGGCATAGAGTTTGACGACCGACTGCCCCGCAACCGCCGCGTAGACGATGATCATCACCGATGGCGGGATCAGAATGCCGAGCGTGCCGCCGGCAGTGATGACGCCCGACGCGAGCTTCACGTCGTAGCCGGCGCGCAACATCGGGTTCATCGCGATGACGCCCATCAGCACCACCACGGCGCCGACGAGGCCGCTGGCAATGCCCCAGAAAGTGCAGACAATGAGCGTCGCAACGGCAAGCGACGCGGGCACCCGCCGGAAAGAAAGCTGGATGCTGTAGAACATCTTGTCGACCAGCGCGCCCCGCTCCATCACATAGCCCATGAGTACGAAGAGCGGGATGGAAATCAAAACATCGTTGGTCATCGCGCCATAGGTACGCTGAACCATCAGGTCGAAGACGCGATTGTCGATCCAGTGCTCGGCTGGGTTGTAGAAGGCATAAAAGCCGAAGAGCATGCCGAGCCCCATCAGCGTGAAGGCCGTCGGGAAGCCCATGATGATGACGACAACGATGAGCATCAGCATCGTCAGTCCGAGGAACGGATCGCTCACGTTTGCATGTCTCCCCCCATCCCCCGCTGACGCGCCGCCTTTTCGATATCCTGCGCGCGCTCAATCGCGGCCTTGCGAGTTTCCTCGTCGACATATTCGCTGCGCTCGAGCTGCTCGGCGACGACGTCGATCTCCTCGACATCCCGGAGCCGGCTCGGCCATTCACCGGTCCTGAGGCAAATGACGCAGCGGGCGATCTCGGCGAGGCCCTGAAGCATCACCAGGGCGCCGGCCACCGGAATGACAGTCTTGAAGTAATAGATCGGCGGCCCCTCGGCCGTCACCGTCGAATGTTCGCCGATCCGCCACGAAAGTGCCGCGTAGTCGTAGCCGGCGTAAACGAGGGCGGCGATGCCGGGCAGGAAGAAGAAGATGTAGAGCACGAGATCGAGCCCGGCCTGTATCCGCGGCCTGAGCGAGCTGTAGAGAAAATCGCCGCGCACGTGGGCATTCTGCGCCAGCCCGTAGGCTCCGGCCAGCATGAACAGCGTACCGTAGAACATGTTGCTGGCGTCGAAGATCCACGCGGTCGGCATGTTCATGATGTAGCGCTTGAAGACCTCGACGCAGACGAGCGTCATCAGCCCTATGATGAGCCAGGCCGCAGCCTTGCCGACCCACACGCTGATTGCATCGATCCTGAGCAGAAAATGCTGAACGTTCACGTGTGCCCCCGGATGGCGCAGACTTTGGTCAGCAGCATCACCGGGCAGCGGCCCGATGATGCACGCACCACGCGTCAGAATTCCTTCGCGACTCCGTCCTGTCCGAAGTAGTGATCGAACGCCAGCCGCCGGCCGACGACAGTATCCTGTTCCCATCGCGTCGCCCGCTCGGCAAAGGCGATCTGGGAGAGTATGATCTCCTTGAAGATCGGGTTTTCCGCGGCCTTCTTCTTCACGACCTCGTCGTAGATCTCCAATTGTTTCTTGAGGATCGCGTCTGGTGTCTTGTAGAACTTGACCTTGTCGGTCGTCTGCATCTCCACATAGTCTTTCGAATAGCGGTCGATTGCCTTCCAGTGCATGTCCTGCGATGCCGCCTCGACCGCATTGGTAATGATGGCCTTCATCTGATCAGGCAGGGCATCGTACTTCGCCTTATTGAACATGATCTCGAACTGCTCGGCATTCTGGTGATAGCTTTGCAGCATGCAGATCTTCGAGACGTCGGGGAAACCGAGCACCCGGTCGGACGACGCGTTGTTAAACTCGGCCGCATCGAGCAGACCACGATCCAATGCCGCGACGATTTCGCCGCCCGGCAGCGCGTTGACCGCCGCGCCGAGACCGGTGAACACATCAATGGAAATGCCGACGGTGCGGAACTTCAGGCCCTGAAGATCCTCGGCCTTGGCCACGGGCTTCTTGAACCAGCCGAGCGGCTGCGTCGGCATCGGCCCATAGAGGAACGAAACGACATTGGCGCCGATCGATTCATAGAGCTTTGCAAGCAGCTCCTTGCCGCCGCCGTATTTGTGCCAGGCGAGCAGCATGTTGGCGTCCATGGCGAAGCCCGGACCGGACCCCCACAGCGCCAGCGCCGTCTGTTTGCCGTAGTGATAGACGACCACGCCGTGGCCGCCGTCGAGTGTCCCTTGCGACACCGCGTCGAGCAGACCGAAAGCAGGCACGACGGCGCCCGCCGGCAATACCTCGATTTTCAGGTCGCCGCCGGTCATGTCGTTGACCTTCTTGGCAAAATCGAGCGCGAATTCGTGAAAGATATCCTTGGAGGGCCATGTGCTCTGCCAGCGCATGTTGACCGGCCCCTGCGCCTTGACGACACTGGGCGCGGCAATCATCGCCGCGCCCGCCATGGCTGCGCCGCTCAGGAATCTGCGACGCGACGTCCTCCCTCCAATCTGGGTCCTTCCTTTCATCTCGTCCTCCCGAAAACACAGGTTTTCCTGCCCATAACCAAGCGGGACGAGGAGCCGGGTCACGTCACCCGCGTCCCGCTCGTGATCTAGGGTGTTAACCCAGAACAATACTCCTCAATGAAGCTCCAAGCAAAGATTGCGGGGGAACAACGCCCGAATATCGTTCCGGAAAACCGACCTCTACAAATGTTCCCCGGCCGGCTCTTGACCTGACGGCCGAAATCGGCTCGGGGTCAATATGATGCTGCGCAAGCGCTTTCTCCTTCGACAAAAAGTAGCGCCCACCGTCGCGGTGATTTATGAGCGCGGGAGACGCCATGACAGTCGTATGGCTTTCCCCTGTGGCCGAAAGCGTCTATCAGTACGAGCGCAAAGAAAAGCGTCAGCTGAGCCCACAGGTTCGGCAAGACAGATGACAAAAGGAAGACGTTATGGCGACCGGTACGGTAAAGTGGTTCAACGCAACGAAGGGCTTCGGTTTCATCCAGCCGGACGATGGCAGCGCCGATGTCTTCGTCCACATTTCCGCGGTGGAGCGGGCTGGAATGCGCGGGCTCAACGATGGCCAGAAGATTACTTATGAGCTGGTGAAGGATCGCAAGTCCGGCAAGATGTCGGCGGACAACCTACAGGCCTGAGCCTGACTGCAATGCGATCGTCGGAAGGCCGGGTTTGCCCGGCCTTTTCCGTTTGAAGTTTGAGGTACGCGTCATCGGTGCAATCGCGCGGCTTGAATTTGCTGCAGCGCAGTATTATCTTCTGTGTACCGATGCGGTTCATCTCCTCCCAAGCTGTCAGTCACTATCGAAGCCCGGCGCACTCCTCCCGCGCCGGGCTTTTCGTTGCGCAAGCAGACGATCGCGGCAGGGGTAGGGCACATCGCGATCTTGTCGATCACTGCCTCACTTGAACAATGCCAGGGCGGACCATGGACATCGGCGCCAGCGACCGCGACCTGATCGCGGTGATGAGACGGTACTTTGCGGCGAAGGTTGAGCTGGAAATCCTGAAGGGCAGTTGGAAACGGCCCAACAGGCGGCCAGCGAGGCGATCGACGTCTTCTATGATCCGCGCCGCAACGTGGACCACGCCGGCGACCTGCAACGATCGCATCGCTTGAAGGGCGAGATGGTGTCGCTGATGCAGCCTGCCGAAGACTGGGGCAGGGCAGAGCTTGCCGCCGATCGTGGCGCTCCAACCGAGACAAATGGGGCAGAGGAGGAACCATCCGACAGGTTAGCCGATACGCCCTTCGGCGGACTCGGCGCGTAGTCGTACTCAGACGATCAGCCGCGCCGCGCCCATTCTTGCGTTCAGCATTGTTATAGTACCTTGCCGCTTGCGCCACCGACTGCTGCATTCGAGGAGCGGAATGCCACGGTTGGCACAAGCCATGTGCCGAAAATTTTTCCGCGTCGAGCCCGGCCTGCTTGCAGCGCGCTTTGAGAATCAAGTTGACCGACTGCGACGTCAGCGCCTGCCGATCGAGATTGCCCCATTGATCGATGCGCCGGAACACCGGCCCGCTATCGATGCCGGCTTCCGTCAGCCAGCGCTTGCCGCACGCAATAGGAGCTGATGAAGCGACCGCCGCCATTCTTCAACGGCGATCGCAGGTGCGTGGCGTTAAAGTCTATTGAGCCTTCATCACCTGGCCGCGGATTTCCCCGTCGGGGTTCGCGGCAGTGTGCAGGTTCAGGTACCAGCGTCCTTCGGTAAGATCGGTGGCTTGGGCGTCGTCGAGCGTGGCGGAACCCTTCGCCAGCGCCGACATGTCGATCGGCACGACAGGCGGCGCGTTCACCCCGACCGCGGCCGGGCCGTGGAAATGGGCCGCCGTGACGTCACCGCTCAGTCCGGTGTGCTCGATCGTCCAGGAAAGATTTTTCGTTGCGGAATCGTAGGTGATGTCGGCCGTGCCGGTGGCGCTGGTCTGGACCGGGGGCACCTCCGTGCTTCCCTTGAGGTCAGCCTTGAACTTCATCTCCTCGGCAAAACCGGTTGCTCCCATAGCGAGAAACCCCACAAGTGCGATGGCACCGACTTTCAAAGCGCTCAATTGCATGGTTCATTCCTCCCGTTCATTTTGCTGCTGGTCCATTTGCTGAATTGTGCTCCGCCAGCAGGAGCTAGGGCATGTAGATAAGGCGCGTATTGCTGACGACCAGTAGCCGAAAACGCGCCGGTGCTGCGATCTCGTTGCCGGTCCGGATTCTCCATTACCGGGCCTACGACAACACCTATCAGCCGAACTACGGTCCACGGCGCCAGTGCAAACTCTCCCTATTGGCAAAGTTAGCGCAAAAATGTTGTCCGGCCGTCGACGACCTTCGACAAAACCTCGATCCGCTGCAGATCACGCTCGCTCATCGAATCAATCCGATCCGCAATCTCCCAGGTCATCAAAACCCGAGGAGAGTGACATTCTTACTTTTCAGAAACAGGACACTTCAACTTTGCGGCTACAATAACTGTGGCAGCAACGTTGGAATGTCCGTTTGTGCGCGAAGTTAAAATGTCACTTTGGGCGCGTCTTCAGCCCAGGACGACGCGTTCGCCGCGTGCCGCAGATTGCTTGACTGCCACAATGACCCTGAGCGTGTTCAGCCCTTCGCGCCCGCTGACCAGCGGCGCTTCTTCACCGCGGATCACCTTGCAGAACTGCCGGATCTGCAACAACAGCGGGTCTTCGTCCCGAACGGCGACGCGGCGCTTTTCAAAGGGCTGACACCAGCTGCGTTTTATGCCGTTCTTCCACACGTCGAGCGCCGGGATCGTCAGGGATCCGTGCGTCCCGCCGATCACGTAGCATGCCTCCTCCGTTTTCGGGTAAGCTGGGTTTTCGCCCGTCGTCATCTCCCAGCTCCAGGGCGCGACGACGGCATCCGAAACAGAAGCCGTGGCAAGAAGACCGCTCGAAAATTCCATCACGATCACCGAGGTTTCCTCGACGACATTGCCGCGGACGGCGTTGGATTCGCGCGCCTGGACGGCAATGATGTCGCCGAAGAGGTAGCGCAGGTTGTCGACGTCGTGGATCAGGTTGAGGAAGACGGGGCCGGCTCCTGCCTGGCGCCGCCAGTCGATGTCGAAATAGTCGCCCGGCTTGAACAGCCAGAACATCGCATTGGCCACGAGGATACGGCCAAGCTCGCCGCTGTCGATGATCTCTTTCGCCTTCTGGATCATCGGATTGTGGCGGCGGTGATGGCCGACCAGAAGCGGAACGCCAGCGGCTTCCGCCGCGGCGATCAGTTTTTCACCGGCCGCGATATCGCCGGCAATCGGCTTTTCAATCAGCGCCGGCACCCCGGCGGCAACGGCTTCGAGGCCGTTGGCGACATGGACCTGGTTGGGCGTCGCGACGATGACGCCGTCGGGACGATCCGTCTCGATCATTGCCGCAAAGGTCGGAAACCATTTAGCGCCGGATTCCTGCGCGATCTGCTGCCCGAGCGGCATCGGATCGACGACGGCCAGAAGTTCCGCCTGCGGCTCGGCAAGAACGTGCTGGATATGTCGCTTGCCGATCAGGCCGGCGCCCAGCACTGCAAGTCTTACTTTCCGTTCCATGCCAACACCCTTCCCACTCACGTCTTCGCGGCAGACGCGATCAGGTTTGCCACACGGCGGATTGCAAGCTGATAGCCTTCGGTTCCAAGACCGGCGATCACGCCATCGGCGCGCTGCGAGACGAAGGAATGATGACGGAAGGCTTCGCGCTTGTGGACGTTGGAAATATGCACCTCGATCACCGGTTGCTCGAAGGTGTTCAGCGCGTCGAGAATGGCAACGGAGGTATGGGTGAAGGCGGCAGGATTGATGACGATGCCGGCCCCTTCCTCGCGCGCCTCATGGATCCAGTCGATGATTTCGTATTCGCGGTTGCTCTGGTGAAAGCGGATATCGTGGCCGAGTTCGGAGGCCAACCGGCGGCAAGCGGCCTCGACATCGGCGAGCGTCTCGTAGCCGTAGATATGTGGCTGGCGCTTGCCGAGCAGATTGAGATTTGGGCCGTTGAGAACGTAGATCAGGCTCATATGTCTTCCTTTCGAACTGTCGAATTGGTCACGGCAGGGTGTTTTCCTGGATCGCAAAATCGGGATCCGACTGGATAAGATCGGCCCGCAAGGCGCAGCGTCCTTCGTCCAGGGCCGGACGCGCGATGCTGGCCGCGGCGTCATAAACCGTTTGCAATATCTGCCGCTTTTCATCGGCCGGGCGGCCGGGGGCGATGCGCAGGATGATCTGCACAAACTGATTGGCCGGGTCCCCGTCGGCGACAAGCGAATACGTCGCCTCGCGGGCAAAGGTACGAACGGCGTTCGGCTTCACCGCACCGCTTTCGCGGATGCTACGATGCACCGCCTTGACGAGTGCCGGCATGTCGATCCGACTTCCGGCTCCCTTACTGTATTCGATAACGATGTGCGGCATTCTCAATCTTCCCTTCGGGTGCGGCCGCTTCAGGCGCCGATGCAGAGTTCGGTAAAGTGCGAACTCATCCTATCGGCGTCGGGCTCGATGCCGCAGAACAGCTTGAAGGCCGCCGCAGCTTGAAACACCGTCATCCCGCCACCGGGCAAGGTGCGGCAGCCAAGGCGGGTTGCAAGGGCTAGAAGCTCGGTCACCAGCGGCATGTAGACGATGTCGGCGACCCAATGGCGGAGCTCGAGCCAGCTCTCCTCGATCGGCAAGCCCGGATGGTTCTTCATTCCGGTCGGCGTCGCATGGATGAGACCGTCGGCGGTCCGCATCGCTTCACCGACATCGGTGATCGCAAAGGCACGTTCGGCGGAAAATCGGCTGTTCAGATCCTCCGCCAGCTTGGTGGCGCGCGCATTATCCTGATCGAAAACCGCGAGACGCTCGATCCCGAGTTTCATCGCCGCATGGGCGACGGCCACACCTGCGCCGCCGGCGCCGAGAAGGACGGCCCGATGCCGCGGAACGTCAGGAAGGCCGCGCTGAAAGTTTTCGTAGAAACCGTACCAGTCGGTGTTGTGGCCGGTGCGCTTTCCATTCTCGAATACGACGGTGTTGACCGCGCCCAGCATGCGGGCGTCGTCGGAGAGATCCGTGAGGTACTCAATCACCGTCTGCTTGCAGGGGTGGGTGATGTTGCTGCCGGCAAAGCCACGCGCTTCCTCTTCGGCCAGAAGATCGGAGAGGGCGTTGGGAGGCAGTCCGCGCTCGGCGAGGTCGAGGAGTTCATAGCGATAGTCGAGCCCCTGAAGCGCGCCCTCGCGCTCATGCAGGGCAGGGGATTTCGACGTCTGGATACCAGCGCCGATCAATCCCACTAGGACCTTGCGCTGTGTCTGCGATGTTCCGTTTGAACCGGTCATTGTGAGCGTCGCCTTAATGATGAGCCAGGATTTCGCCGAGGAAGGCTTGGGTGCGCGGATGCGTGGGATTGCGGAAGAAAATTTCCGGTGGCGCCTCTTCGATGATCTCGCCGGAGGCCATGAAGATCACGCGGTCGGCCACCTGCCGGGCAAAGCCCATTTCATGGGTGACGCAGATCATCGTCATGCCGTCCCGCGCCAGACCGATCATCGTGTCGAGGACTTCCTTGACCATTTCCGGATCAAGCGCGCTGGTCGGCTCATCGAACAGCATGGCTTTCGGCTCCATGCAGAGCGCCCGTGCAATCGCAACACGCTGCTGCTGTCCGCCGGAAAGCTGGGCGGGGTACTTGTCGGCCTGATCGAGAATGCGGACGCGTTCGAGATATTTTCGGGCGATTTTCTCAGCATCCGCCTTGCTGGTGCCACGGACGCGCATCGGCGCAAGCGTGCAGTTTTCCAGAATCGTTATGTGCGGAAACAGGTTGAAGCTCTGGAACACCATGCCGACTTCTCGCCGGACGGCATCGATCGACTTGCCGCTGTCGTCCAGCTTTGTCCCCTCGACCATGATCGTGCCTTTCTCGATTTTCTCGAGCGCATTGATGCAACGGATAAGCGTGGATTTGCCGGATCCGGACGGTCCGCAAAGGACGATCTTTTCGCCTTTGCGAACCGTTAGGTTGATGTTCTTCAACGCATGAAATGCGCCGTACCATTTGTCTACCGCTTCCATGGAAAGAAGCGGGCTTCGAGTGTCAGCGGCGTGCGGCACGGCGATCTCCTGCGCAGAACGTGTATCAGTTGATGGTGAAGGGGATGTTCGGGATGGACTCGGGGAACGTCGGAACGTCCACTTTCATCCACTTGGCGTAGACCTTGGCGTGCTCGCCGTTCGCCAGGATCTTGTCGAGGAAGGCGTTGACGGTCTCATTCCAGTCCTTCTCGCCAAGTCGTGTCCCGACGCCATTGAATGTCGTCAGGAAATCGATCTTGCGTTCGTATGTGCCGGCACTGGCCGCCTCCAGACGGTCGAGGTAGAACTGGTTGCCGCCCACCGCCTGCACCTGGCCCGAAAGCAGGGCCTGGATGGAAGCGGCATCATCGTCGAAACGCCGGACGGTCGCCGTATCGCCGACAGCGGTGGTCACCGCCTTATCCTGCGAGCTTGACTTTGGAACGCCGATCTCCAGGCCTGCGAGATCGCCGATTTCGGCCATCTTCTTGTCCTTCGGTCCATAAAGCGAAATTGTATTGCCCGCATACGGCTTGCTGTACTGGATCGACTTGGCGCGTTCCTCGGTCATCGCCATGGTGGCAAACAGGATATCGACCTTGCCAGTGACGAGAGCCGGGATGCGATTAGCGACCGCGAGTGGTGAGAACTCGACCTCAACGCCCAGTTCCTTGGCGAAAAGCTTGGCGATATCGGCATCGAAGCCGTCCTGAACGCCGCTCGAATTGACGAAGCCCCAGGGCGCGTTGTCGCCTTGAATGCCGACGACGATCTTGCCCTTGGCCTTGACCTCCTCGACCGTTGCGGCTTGGGCAGACATCGGCAGTAGCCATGGGGCCACCACCAGAGCTGCGGCGGCGAACAGAATTCCACGGCGCTTCAGGCCGGTCTTGAAGCTGCTGATCATTACCTTCTCCTCCTTGGTTGATAAGAGCTTGTCTGTTTGTTGGATTGCCAACTTACCGGGCAGCCTTGGCCATCCGATTCTCGAGCCGGGCCCCATAGAGCGACAGGGGCCAGCAAATGGTGAAGTAGATCGCGCCGACGATGCCGAAGATCAGCAGCGGCCTGTAGGTCTGGTTCGAGACGATCTGTCCGGCGCGGGCGAGTTCGATGAAGCCGACGATGGCGGCAAGCGACGTGCCCTTGATGAGCTGGACGAGAAAGCCGATCGTTGCCGGCAGCGAGACCTTGAACGCCTGCGGCAGGACCACATCCTTCATCCGCGACACATAGTGGAGGCCCAGCGCATTGGCGGCTTCCGTCTGGCCTTTCGGGATTGCCTGGATGCCGCCGCGCCAGATTTCTCCGAGAAAGGCGCTGGCATGCAGTGTGAAGGCGATTGCGACGGCCACCCAGGCCTCGATGCTGACGCCGAGAAGCGCGATGCCGTAGTAGACGACGAACAGCTGCATCAGCAACGGCGTACCCTGGAAAACGGAGATATAACCCGCCGCCGTCTTGCGGAGCGCGGAGCGTCCGGACGTCCGGGCAAGCGCGATGAGGAGTCCGAATACCCCGCCACCGATGAAGCCGATCGCAGACAGAAGCAATGTCCACTTCAGACCCTGCAGCAGGAAAAGCATTTCGTTTTGGCCGATAACACCCATTGTCCTGCTCCTCACCGCACCGGATAGCTGAAGAAACGACGCGAGATCAGCGCAAACAGCCCCATCATCATCCAGGAGATGGCGAGATACATGAGCGTGATCGTGAAATAGACCTCGAAGCTGCGGAACGTGTCGGACTCGATGATCTGTGCGACGGAGGTCAGCTCATAGGCTGCGATCGACGTGCAGACCGACGTGGTGAGCGTCAGCATGATGAACTGGCTGGTCAGCGAGGGGTAGATCGCCCTCAGCGCCGGTTTCAGGACGATCAGGCGGAACACCTGCGCCTTGTGCAGGCCGAGCGCGAGGCCTGCTTCAACCTGACCCTTGTGGACGCTGTCGACCCCGCCGCGAATGATCTCGATCGCATAAGCGCCGCCGTTGATGGCCAGCGCGATGATCGCCGTGACCGTGGGGTTGAGGCGAATGCCCATCATTGGTAGAGCGAAGAAGATGAAGAAGATCTGCACCAGGAACGGTGTATTGCGGACCACTTCGACGAAGGTGATGACGGCCGCGCGCAAGGGACGGATATTCGATGTCCGGGCCGCGACGCCGATGACGCCGATCACCAGCGCCAGCGACATGCCCGCGAGTGCAAGGCCGATCGTCGCCAGAGCCGCCATCAGCAGGTCGGGCATCTTTTCGAAGACAACGCTGAAATCCAGCACGTAATTCATGACAATATCTCTCTTCCGTCGACGGGCTCTTCTGCCTGTCTCCGTGTTGGTATCCGTTTTGCGTTGTGCCTCTGGTTAGCCGGTCAACGCACGGGTGGCATCGTGAAGGTGACGCAAATGCTCCTCGGGCGCCTGACTGGAATGGATCGGCACCTCCACCGAAACGGCAGCGCCTGCGGGCAACGCCCTCATCAGGCTCGCCACGGGAAGCTCACCCAGCCCCGGAGCAAACCGTCCCGTTCTGGCCTCGCTGACCATTTGATCTGCCGTTGTCGGCGCAGGTCCCCGCGCATCGCAGAGCTGAATGCTTCTGATCATGCCTGGAGGCGCAGCAGAGACATCCTCAGCTTGTCCGCCATTGCGGAAGAAGTGCAGCGCATCGATCAGCGCGCCGGCGTTGTCCCGGTTCGATCCCTGCACGATCGTCAGGCTGTCATCAAAGCTGGCGACAGTGCGCCAGCCCATGTTCTCAAGATCGACACCCATGCCGAAGGTGGCCGCGAGGTCGCAAAGCGCTACGAAATTGGCAACGAGGCGTTCCCGATCCGGGTCGTCGCCGCAAACGCTGAGACGTTGCGCACCAAGCGCGCTGGCGGCTTCAAGCATGGACGTCAGAGCAGCGGCATCGAAGTCCGGCCCGATGACAACGAATTCGATGTCATACAGCGAGATCCCTTCACCCTCCAGACGCGCTTTAACGTCACGCGCTGCGTCACTTCTCGCCGGCAGCTCATAATAGGGAGCGCCGGGAAAGGCCGGATATAGGCGCAGGCCAACCGACGAAAAGCCCGCTGCTGCGGCAAGCGACACGAATTTCGCCGGCTCGACATCAATCGCTGAAAAATGCGCGACCCCCAGCGGCGGCACTGAAATCTTGGCCGGCATGGTTTCCTCCCGGGTCTCCATTCAGGCAATTCCCTTTTCCGCGAGATGCTTTCGTAGATTTGTTCCGGTGCGATGGATATGTTCGCGCAGCCGGTCGCAGGCATAGTCCATGTCCCGCGCTACCGTTCCCTGCGCGATTTCGCTGTGCTCGACACTGACGTTGCGGTCGCCGGATGTGCGGGTGAGAAAGGTGCGCCGATAGCGGTCGTTCAGGTTCAGCATGGTCTTGCAGAAATTGAGAAGCAGGGGCTTCCGGCAGCCCGAAATCAGGGTCAGATGAAACTCCCGGTGGACGGCCTCCCACTGCTCCAGAGTTTCGGGTTTGGCTGCATCCCGTTCCGTCCGGTTCAGGCGATGCAGCGCGCGCATGACGTTGCCTTCCCATTCGACATCGCCGACACGCATGGATTCCCGCAGCGCATACGTTTCGAATTCCTCGCGCAGACTGGTGATCTCTTTGAGATTGGACAATGACACGGGCGCGACGCGGTAGCCGCGGTTGTCTTCGAATTCGACCAACCCGTCTGAAATCAGACGCGCCAATGCCTCGCGCAAAGGACTGAGGCTGACGTTAAAACTCAGTTTTGCTCGATCGAGATTGATCTTGCTGCCCGCCTCGAGCTGGCCGGAAATGATTGCTTCGCGCAACCGCGATACTAACTGGCTGGCGATCGTGTTCTTGCCGTCATCCAAAAACGATGGAGCGGGCGTCGCCGCCTCCACGCCGTTTTCCGAAATCAGGCTTCCAGGCCCTGATCGCAATTGGCATCCTCCCAGATGGCTCCGCACGTTTCTGGCGTCGGATTTCATTATCGACGATCGATATAATAAACGATTATTCGTGTCAAACGATTTGGGCAACAAAACAGTCGATTTGCATCATGGGAAACCTCCCATCTGCTATTTATATAACAAAATCAATTCGATTATTGACAATCTAGTGCCGCTGTTAGCGCTTTATGGCGAAAATGCCCGCAGTTCAACAACTGCCTGCTTGACAAATAATCGATGATTTATCAAAACAGGCACACCCACGTGGAGGTGTGAGATGGTGATACGGACCCAAGAGGATGTGACGGCGGCTGTTTTGAGGGTCATGGAGCAGACCTCGGATCACCGACTTCGCGAGATACTGACGGCGCTGGTAAAGCATCTGCATGCCTTTGTTCGCGACGTCCGCTTGACGGAGCCGGAGTTTCGCGATGCCACGGCAATCCTCAACGAAATCGGTCAATTGCAAACCGACAGCCATAACGAGTTTGTCCTGATGTCGGGTTCGCTCGGCGTTTCAACGCTGGTCTGCCTGCTCAACAACGGCGATCAGGGCCAGACCGAAACGTCCCAGTCGCTGCTTGGCCCCTTCTGGCGCCTCAACTCGCCGCGCGTTGAAAATGGCGGTACTATTATCCGGTCGGATACGCCCGGCTCTCCGCTGTTTGTGCGAGGCAGGGTTGTTGACAGACACGGTGAGCCCGTTGCGGGCGCCGAGGTGGATGTTTGGCACGCGTCGCCCGTCGGTCTCTACGAGAACCAGGATCCTGATCAGGCCGAGATGAACCTGCGGGGCAAATTCACGACGGACGCAGATGGTCGCTTCCGGTTCAGCACGGTCAAGATGGTGGGCTATCCCATCCCGGTGGACGGTGTCGTCGGCCGGCTTTTGAAGGTGCAGGGACGTCACCCTTATCGCCCAGCGCATCTGCACGCGCTAATCTTCAAGGAAGGGTACAAGACCTTGATTTCGCAGGTTTTCGATCCGAGTGATCCGAATATCGATTCCGACGTTCAGTTCGGGGTGACGTCCGCGCTGACTGGCGATTTCGTGCAGCATGACGAACCGCATCCGGACGATCCGAGTGTCAATATTCCCTGGTTTTCCCTGGAATACACATACGTGATGGAGCCCGGCGAGGCAGTCCTGCCACGCGCACCAATCAAATAAGCAAACGGGAGAACGACACCCATGTTGACGGATGAACAGCGCCGCGCTGCGGCACAGGCGTTGCTGACGGCCGAGGAAAGCCGGGTGCCGATCCCGCAACTCAGCAAGACCTATCCGCACATCGAGATCGAGGACGCCTACCGCATCCAGGATCTTTGGGCGGAAGGCAGGATTGCCAAAGGTGCGCGCGTCGCAGGCCACAAGATCGGCCTGACATCGCGGGCCATGCAGATGGCATCGAAGATGACCGAGCCGGATTACGGGCGCATCCTCGATGATGCTCTGTTCAACGATGGCGCCCAGATCAGGGCCGACCTCTTCATCAAACCGCGCCTTGAAGTGGAACTTGCCTTCATCATGGGCGAGGATCTCGAAGGCTCGAACACCCGCATCTACGACGTCATGCGCGCTACCGAATTCATCGTGCCGGCGCTCGAAATCATCGATTACAGAACCGAGGTCCCACGCGCGATCACCGATACCATCGCGGACAACGCGGCCTTCGGCGCCATTGTCGTCGGGGGCCGCGTCATCCGTCCGATGGATGTCGACATCCGGTGGATCGGGGCAACGCTCTCCAAGAATGGGATCATCGAGGAGTCCGGCGTTTCGGCGGCCGTCATGGGGCATCCCGCGGCAGGCATTGCCTGGCTCGTCAATAAGCTCCATGCGGTCGGCGGCAAGCTGGAGAAGGGGCAGATCGTCCTGGCCGGTTCCTTCACTCGGCCGGTCGATATTGCCGCCGGTGATGTCATCCAGGCGGATTACGGTCCGATCGGCGCGCTCGGCGTCTCGTTTCTATAGGTGATTCATGAACCTTCCGGAAAACCACTTCAAACGCGCGCTCCACGAAAAGAGGCAGCAGATCGGCCTCTGGTGCAGCCTCCCGGGCAGCTATGCCGCTGAAATTGTGGCCCCCTCCGGGTTCGACTGGCTGCTGTTTGATACCGAGCACTCGCCCGGCGATGTGCTGACGGTCTTGCCGCAATTGCAGGCGGTCGCGGCCTATAACGTTTCGCCTATCGTGCGCCCTGCCAGCAACGACGCGGTCCTGATCAAGCGCTATCTCGACATCGGCGCGCAGACGCTGCTCATCCCCTACGTGCAGAACCGGGAGGAAGCCGAAGCAGCGGTTTCCGCCATGCGCTACCCGCTCGCCGGTATCCGCGGCGTGTCCGGGCTGACGCGGGCGACGCGCTTTGGCCGTGTCGCCGGCTACGCCAAGCGGGCAGAGGAGGAGCTGTGCTTGCTGGTGCAGTTGGAAACCCGTGCGGCACTGGAGGCGTTGGAGGCCATTGCCGCGGTCGATGGCGTTGATGGTGTCTTCATCGGCCCCGCCGATCTTGCCGCCAGCCTTGGACATCCGGGGGAGCCCGGCCATCCTGAGGTCGTCGCTGCCGTCGAGGATGCGATCATCCGTCTTGCGGCTCTCGGCAAGCCGGCCGGCATTCTCACGCCGGACACTGCCTTTGCTGCGCGCTGCATCGAACTCGGAACGACCTTTACCGCGGTCGGTGTCGATGTCGGTATTCTCGCTCGTGGGACCGAGGCGCTCGCAGCCAAGTTCAAGCCACGCTGACCAGCGGGTTTGCGTTCTATTCGGCAGAGGATCGAAAACATGACCGACGAAATTGCACGTTCGCGGGCCGCGCTGTTGCCGAAGGGCTACCTGCGTGCGGCGGTCAACCTTGCCAACGTTGCCTTGGTGAGAGGCGATCCGGCGACTGGCAAATTTGAAGGCGTCAGCGTTGAACTGGCCCGTGATCTTTCAAAGCGTCTCGGTTGTCGCGTCGAATTTGTTACATATCCTTCGGCCGCCAAAATCCTGGAAAAGGTCGATCAGGACGAGTGGGACATCGCCTTCCTGGCCGCCGATCCGGCCCGTGAAGACAGGCTTTTATTCTCGCCTGCCTATGCGCTGATAGAAGGCACGCTTGTGGTGCGGGAGGAAAGTCCGTACCGCTCCTTTTCTGATATAGATATGGAGGGGGTGAAAGTCTGCGTCACGCGAAACGCTGCATACGACCTCCATTTGGCGCGGCGTCTCGCTCACGCCCAATTGGTTCATGCGTCAACGCCACCGAAATCACTCGACCTATTTGTGAACGGCAATCATGAGGCGTCTGCGGGCATAAAGCAGGCACTTGAGCGCTTTGTCAGCGAGCATGAAGGGTTTCGTATTTTAGTCGAACCGTTCCTCATTATCAGGCAAACGATTGCTGTCAGTTGTTCCCACTCATCTGCGGGTCTCCTGGTGCGCGCATTCGTCGAGGACGCTCTCCAACAGGGCTTCTCGGAAAACGTCGTCCGCGAAGCGCAACGCAATGGCGTTACCTTGGCAAATTGAGTCAAATCCTGGTTGGTATAGCGACTGCGGGACCTACGACAACCGCTGCGTGCGCTTGCCCCCTGCAGACTAAGCGCACAGGAAAGTTCCATAAATCACCTTACGGCTTACGCCTCACACGTGCGATCACGGGTCTCCGTATTCATGAGACCGTGAGGCTGCCGCTTATAAAATGACTTTCGAGGATATCTTTCTGCGGCCATGCAGGACGCGGACGATTTCAATCGCACCGCTACTAAGCCGATAGAGAGTTAGATACTCGCCTGAGACCAGATGCCGAATGTCAGGCGCAATATCGTCGCGCGCAACTCCCGAGTAGGGGTGTCGGGCGAGATTGTCCCAGCGTGCTTCAATCGCGTCAAGAACACGGTCAGCTGCGGATATGTTCTCAACGGCTATGTAAGACCATATCTCGATCAGGTCCTCGTCCGCACGATCGGTTCGAATAATTGAAAGCACGGCTAGCGTTCGTGTCGTAGAGATTCCAATCGATGGCGCGCTGCAGCTTTTACCTCTGCCATTGTCGAGCGCGAACTTGGCCCACTTTCGATGCCTTCCTGCACAAGCGCTCGGAGATCCTCGACTGTGTACCCGAGCAAATCACGTCGCTCCTTCCACTCGCGGACGGCGTCACGGATGGCTTCACTCGTCGATGCATATTCGCCCGCATCCACCGCGCTCCGCACAAACCCCGCCATCTCCGACGTCAGTGCAATTGTAATCTTCTCCACAGTCGCCATAGTCTTAGTCTCCGACTTACCCGCAGAACGGTATGCGATTAGCGTACCGTACACAAGTAATAAACATTGCAAACTAGAGCAGCAGGACAATGTCGGTAACTAATTGATTATGCGTCCCCCTAACTCCATCCCGTGGTCAGCGGTTCGCATCTATTAAGGCGAGCACCATAAGCCGTTCTATTTTAGTGCCCGTGCGTTAGAGATTGACATGGGGCATCGCCTTCGAGTGATGTCTCATGCCGTAAGGTCCCGGCGTAAGCTCGTGATGAATTCCTCTACCAACGGCGCAAACGCTAGCGCCAGCCTTCAGTCAGGGAATCCGTTGCCCACTGTCATCAAAGCGGTGGAGGTGCTCTTGCAGGAA
The DNA here is from genome assembly GCF_964252905.1 of Pararhizobium sp. LjRoot255. Classification (NCBI taxonomy): domain Bacteria; kingdom Pseudomonadati; phylum Pseudomonadota; class Alphaproteobacteria; order Hyphomicrobiales; family Rhizobiaceae; genus Pararhizobium; species Pararhizobium sp. LjRoot255. The sequence goes on along the minus strand of NZ_CAXUPQ020000002.1, from coordinate 67,119 downwards.
TTGAAACTGCAGCACTTCCCCTGTTTTCATCTTGTGGTCGCCATTGATGCGAACGATCAGTTCGCCAAGTTCGGAGTCGATATAGGCGATCGTTTCATTGCCGAGATGTTCGGCAACTCGCAACCGGCCGTTCCAGTGGCCATGCTCACCAAGCTCGATATGTTCGGGCCGGACGCCGATCGTCTTTGCGCCTTGCTTTGCTGCGGCCTCACCGGTGATCATGTTCATCCGGGGGGAGCCGATGAATCCAGCGACGAACAGTGTTTGCGGACGATTGTAGAGCTCCATTGGCGCACCGACCTGTTCGATTCGACCCGCATTCATAACAACGATCTGATCGGCGAGCGTCATCGCCTCGACCTGGTCGTGGGTCACGTAGATCATCGTCGATTTCAACCGCCCATGCAGATCGGCGAGTTCGACCCGCATCTGATTGCGGAGCGCTGCGTCGAGATTGGAAAGGGGTTCGTCAAAAAGGAAAACGTCAGGGTTGCGGACGATCGAACGCCCGATCGCAACGCGCTGCCGCTGGCCGCCGGACAGGGCCGCCGGCTTGCGCTTCAAAAGTGCCTTGAGATGCAGGATCTCGGCCGCTGCGTCCACGCGTTTCTGCCGTTCGTCCGGTGCCGTCTTCGAAAGCCGAAGACCAAAGTCGATGTTCTGCTCGACCGTCATATGCGGAAAAAGGGCATAGGATTGGAAAACCATCGAGATGCCGCGCTTGGACGGCTCTTCGCGGGTAACATCCCGGCCTCCGATCGAGATCTTGCCGCGGCTGGGGGCCTCCAGACCCGCCACCATGCGCAACAACGTCGACTTTCCGCAGCCGGAGGGTCCGACGAGCACCGTGAACGAACCGTCCGGAACCGACAGCGTCAAATCGGGGATCGTCTCGATCGCGCCGAAGGTCTTGCTGATATTGCTAAGTTCTACATTTGCCATGTCCTGATCCTCCCAAAATTAAGCTTCAGCCCTTGACTGCACCGCCTGTCAGGCCCGCAACGATGTATTTCTGCGCGGCGACGAAGAACACGACGGCCGGCAGGATGGTGAGCGTGATGAAAGCCAGAACCCTGTTCCATTCGACGAGGAATTCGCCGCGGAACTGCATCATGCCGAGCGGCCAGGTAAACAGTTCGCGCGAGTTGATCACCACGAGCGGCAGCAGGAAGTTGTTCCAGCTCTGCACGAAGGCAAAAACACCAACGGTGGCGAGGATGGGTGTCGAAAGGGGCAGGGTGAACCGCCAGAAGAAGCGGATATAGCCGCACCCCTCAACGTAGGCCGCTTCGAAGAGCTCTTTCGGCAATTGTTCAAAAAACGTCTTGAAGAGCAAAATGGAGAGCGACAGGCCAAACGCCGTCTGCGGCAGGATCACTGCCCAGTAGCTATCGAGCAGTCCGAAGTCGCGCACCTTGATGAACAGTGGTAGGATCGCCGTCGCGAATGGAAACACCAGCCCTGCCAGCAGGTAGGACATCAGCATTTTCGAGCCGAAGAATCGGATCTGCGCGAAAACGTATGCGGCGGCGGCCGCGACGATCAGCGTCAGGACGACCGTGGACAGCGAGATGATCAGCGAATTACCGAGATATTTCCAGAAACTCGGATCGTTGAGCAGGGCTGAATAGAATTCCGTGTTCCAGTGCGACGGAATGCCGAACGGGTTGGCCAGCAGTTCGCCATTCGTTTTGAAGCCGCCGAACACGGCGACTGTCAAAGGGCCGAGGACGAACGTCACGACAATCAGCAGGATCGCCAGACGAGCGAGCTGTGGAATTAAACGAGCGGAGGTCATCACTTGCTCCTCTTGTTGGTCTGACGCTGGTAAAGGATCGAAACCCCGACGGCGGCAACGAAGAGCAGGACGCCGACAGCGCTTCCGAATCCGATCCTGGTGCGGGTGAGGCCGAACGTGTAGAGATAGGTGACGATGGTGTGGGTCGAATTCGACGGCCCGCCATTGGTGAGCGGAATGACCACGTCGAAGAGCTGCAGCGACCCGACGACGGCGAAAAAGGCGGAGACGCCGATTGCCGCCCCGATCAACGGCACCTGGACAAAGCGAACGACTTCCCAGCGCTTCGCGCCTTCGAGTCGTGCTGCCTCCAGAAGTTCCTTCGGAACGCTTTGCAAGGCGGCCACGAAAATCATCATATGGAACCCGAAATACTTCCACAGCACCACAAGCGTGATGGCGAGGAAGGCCCAATGGCGATCGGCAAGAATGAACACAGGATTCATCCCCAGCGACTTGAACAGGGCACTCGCGACGCCGGCATTGCCATCGAAGACGAAGCTCCAGATCAATCCAGAGGCGATTTCGGCCAGGATGTAGGGCAGGAAGAAGACCAGCCGGAACAACGTGTTCGCGGGCGTCTTCTCGTAGACCATCAGCGCAAGGCCGAGTGCGAGCGGCAACTGGATGAACAGCGAAACAGCCAGGACGATCAGGGTGTTCCGAACGGACTGCCAGAAGATGCCGTGATTGAGGACCTGACGGAAGTTGTCGAGCCCGACAAAGTCGGTTGGGGTGCCGTAGCCGTTCCATTTGAACAGGCTGTAGTATGCCGCATCGAACAGCGGCAAAGCGACGAAGAGGGTGAAGAGCAGGAAGGCGGGCGGCAACATGAGAAGGACCGCCTGGCCTTTGCTCGACATGAGATCGGCAAGTATTGAATTGGACTTCGGGGCACGTATGCTTGCTGCGTTGGACATGACTTCGCTCCACTGGATGGGGCTGGCAGGTCAAGCCTGCCGGCGAGATGCGAAATTCAACGAACGGACCACGCGTCCTGAACAGTTGTCGCGGCCTCCTCCGGTGTCACCGCGCCCTGTGCGAGATCCGCAGCAGCATCGTTGATGGTCGCCCCAACGTCCGACCCCAGTGCCTGATCGAGGAAGATCTGGTGGAAGCTGGACGCGATTAGGGCGGCCGACATCTGCTTGAAGAAGGGATTGCTCATCCCTTCATCCGCACCCTTGGTAACGGGAATGAAGAGGCCCTCGGCACCAGCTACCGCTTGGTTTTCCTTGCTGGAGAGATATTTCAGGAATTCGACCGCTTCGGGCTTCGCACCGGCGACGACGGCAAAACCATTGATGCCGCCGAACGTATCGGTTGGCTGCCCAGCACCGCCGGCAACTGCCGGGAACCGGACGGTCGCCATCTTTTCGTCAGAGATACCCTTGCCTGTGGCGGAGTTCTGCTTCGCTGTGCCGTAGTCCCAGTCGCCCATCAGGTGGAAAATGCCCTTGCCGTCGCCGAACATGCCGGTCGCCTGCTCGAAGGTCGTGTCCATGAAGCCCGGCTGGAACGGTTGAAGATCGAGAAGCGCCTTGAAATCCCCGCCAGCCTTGACGAAGGGTGCGGCTGCAAAGCCATCGCCTTCTCCGGCCATGGCCGCAGTCAGGCCGTCCTTGCCGGCATCGCGCACCATCAGATAGCCGTAGTAGAAATGCAGCGGCCACTTGTCCTTGCCTCCGACGACGATCGGCGTGATGCCGGCTTCCTTCGCCTTTTTGACTCCAGCCAGGAAGTCGTCCCAAGTCTTGATGGCACCCAGATCGATTCCGGCCTTGGCGGCGAGGTCCGTGTTGGTCCAGAACACGATCTCATTGGCATTGGTGGGGACTCCAAAGACCTTGCCGTCGATGGTGAACGCTGCAAGGCTTGCCGCCGACAGACTATCCGCCCATTCCGGCGTCATCATCGCACTAACATCCTGCAAGACGCCGGCTTCCGCCTGCTGCGCCAGCACGCCACCCGCCCAGCTGTAGATCAAGTCCGGCTTCTGGTCGGATTGCAGAAGCGTGCTCAGCTTTTGCTTGTAGGCTTCGTTGGCGAGGTATTCGAACGCAATGTCGACGCCGGCATGCGCCTTCTCAAATTCACTGACGACCTGGTCGTAGTAGGCCTTCTCATTGGCTGGCACTTCCGGGCGCAGAATGTTGACGGTCGTTTGCGCCAGTGCGGTTGACGCCGACAGCGACAAGAAAAGCGCGGTGTTCCTGAGCACGCGCATTGAAATGTTCATGTACTTCCTCCTCAAGCAAGGCGGACGGGAATCGTCCACCTGAACAGTCAAAATCGGATTGTGTTGATCGAGAGTGGGGGCAGGGTGAGCGCCAGCGTCTCTTCCCCGAGAGACAGCGGGACGGCGCGCGGGGCATCGCCGGGATTCTGGATGACAACGACGGTCGTGCCATCAAGATTGCGGAAGGCAAGCGCGTTCGCGGCCATTGGTCCCACGGTCGCAAGCACCTGGGCACCCGGACGGATGAAGGCGCTGAAGTGCTTCATCACGTAGAATTCTGGATTGTAGATCACGGCCAGGTTTTCAGGTTCGATGGTGATCATCGAGTTCTGCTGCCAGCCCCAGGTGCTTTCGCCCTGCGGCTTGAGGACCATGTTCCAGTAGACATAGGCTTCAGCGCCGTTTGAAATATAGTGCTGGATCAGGTCGAAGACGTAGTGGGCATGGTCCCATGTGTTGGTTCCATCGCCGCATTCGTTTTCCGTTTGGATGATCGGCAGGTGCGGAAATGCCTGGCGGGTCCGCTGGACGGCATGTTTTCCGGCCCATTGAAATCCGGCCCCGGTGATGTAGGCGGCCGCCTCGGCATCGGAAAAGATCGTGCCCGCCCAGGCGTTGAAGTCACCTCGTTCGATCGTACCGGCCCAGATTTCCGTCTCCAGGCCGGCGGCCTTGAACGCCGGCCCGAGGTCATCGCGGATGAAGTCGCGCATCTTGGCCCCTGTCCAGATGCAGGACGGGAATTTCTGGTCGGAATTCGGTTCATTCTGGACATGCACGGCATCGATTGCGATGCCAGCGTCGCTGTAAGCCTGGACAAAACGGACGAAATAGTCGGCGTAGGCCTTGCGGTACTCGGGGTCCCAGACAAGCGTTCCGTAATTGTGGGCCTGCGGAAATTTCATCCAGGTCGGGGGACTCCAGGGCGACGCAAAGAGGATAAAGTCCTCGCCCCGCATTTCCCTGGCCGCCTCGATGAACGGGATCAAATATTTATGGTCGCGTGCGATGGAGAAAGCAGCCATGGCGAAGTCGCCAGCTGTTTCATTATGGCTGTACCAAATTTCCGAATAGTCGTTCGCGCCGATCGGCAGGCGGCAGTAGTTGAACGCGCAGGCATCCGTGGAAAACAGCTCCGCAAGGATGGTTTGGCGCACATTGTCGTCGACAAGCTGGAGTGCCTTCCAGCCGAGCTCATTGAAGCAGCCGCCAAAGCCTTTGAAATTCTCAAGGATCGTCTTCCCGGTGGTCAACGCGGGACCACTCACGGCGTTGAGCGGTCGTTCGACTGACCTGGCGACCCATTGCTCCGCCGGACATGTTGAAATCCAAGTAATCGTCATCGTCTCGTTCCACCTTGGGGCGCGCAAAAACCCATGGCGCGCGAAGGGGATCGCGCACCACATCCGGCGCATACGTGCCTGAATATGTTCGTTTCTGCGGGTAGGCCCGCTATTTGCTGGAAGACTGTCTGGACTCCTCCCAGACGCCAATCGGCTGTGCTACAGCAACAGGAGATTGATCCTCGCAAGCCTTCTAATGGCTCTTGCGGATTATAGCAAGACTTTTTTCACTTAATGAAATAAGATGGGCATATGGCGCTTAAAGTCGATCAAGGAACAGCAAAGGCCCTCAACCGGAGACTTGCCCTCAATCTCCTGCGTCGGGAAGGGGGCTTGAGCCGCGGGGATCTCGCCGCAAAAACCGGCCTCAGCAATGCCGCGATAACGGGGCTGGTCTCCGAGTTGATCGAGGAAGGGTTTCTGAAAGAGGGCGAGAGCACCCAAAGCACGGGTGGGCGTAAGCCGGTGCTCGTCGAACTCGATTACGGCGCCCGATATTCGATCGGTCTCAAGCTGATGGCGGACCGTCTTGAGGCGGTGCTTACGGATCTTTCGACGGAACCGCTAGCCACCACGGTGATCGCCTTGCCGAACCTGGAGCCTTCAACTGTGGCAGAGGCATCGAAGCAGGCGGTCGAACAACTGATACCGGACATCACCCGGCGCAGAGAAAAGCTGATTGGCGTGGGGCTTGCGATGCCGGGACTGATAGACGTTGAACATGGTGTCTGTCGGATCTCTCATCGGTTCGACTGGCACAATGTCCCGATCGCGTCCCTCCTTGCCGAGCGGGTTCACGTTCCCGTTTGGGTGGACAACGACGTCAATGCTTTTGCGATCGCCCAGCAACTGTTTGGCGCGGCGCGCAGGCGTTCTTCGGCGCTTGTGCTGATCATCGGCACGGGTGTTGGGTCGGCGCTGATCTTCCACGGGCAAATCCATCGCGGCGCGCGCTTCGCGGCCGGTGAAATCGGTTTTGCCGTCGATGGCGGCAGTTTGAAAACGGACGGTTTTTCCAACTGGGGCCATCGGTTTTCGGAACCGGCTATCGAAAGGCAGTGGGCGGAACTGTGCGCCACGAATGCCGTGCAGGGACCGGCCGGCTTGCAGGAAGCAATGGAAGCCGGTGACACGCAGGCCGTTGCGTTCCTTGGATCGATCGGCCGTGATATCGGCCTTCGCCTCGTCGGCATGATCGACCTTGTCGATCCCGAAGTGGTCATTGTCGGTGGCGAGGCCATTCGTTTTGGCAGGGCGCTGATTGACCCGATGACCGAAGCGGTTAAACGATTCAGCTTCGAAGTGCCGCCACCGATCGAGATCGACTGGGAGAACAACATCTGGTCGCGCGGCGCTTCAGCACTTGCGATCCAGAAGTTCTTCGATTTTGAAAGTGCGTCCGGGGTGGCACTGAGCTGAAAACGCAGTGTAATTTCTGGCGTCTGTCATCGCCGAGCAAGCGAGTTTTGCGAGCCATCTGGGTTTCCGATCGCTACTCTCCCGATCGGATAATATCTCGCCTGGAACTCATTTTGAGGATGCCGCTTTCAGCATCGGCATGGGCGTTTGCCTGCTGCCTCACTTGGGAAGGAGGAATGTCAGCCCGAGCCGAAATCCCAAGACTTCCGGGCATTGTCCGGCGCAGCCCCCCAATAGCCCATCCCCGCTGTCATCCACTCTTCCGCCTTCCAGTCATAGGTCGACTCGGTGTTCAAAGCGAATGTCCAGGCTTCGGGCGTTGGTATAGGACAGGAACGGCTGCAGAAAGTTATTGCTGATGTCATTTCGCTCGTCGTTGCCGGCAAATAACCAGGCATGGTTGGCGAGCACGCCATAGGTCCAGGGTCCGTCCTGCTTCAGAGCAACGATGGTCGAACGCATACCGGCACCAGTGGCGATGTGGCAGCCGTGGATCTATGTCGCTGGGCAGCACGGTGGCGCTCGTGCTCATCTCTTTGCAAACCCCGGAGTCAAAGTCGCCGGCAGAAATGTCGCACCGCTGGTTTGCTACGAGCAATTACTCTTCTTGCCCGTGCTGCATTCGATGCTGTCTTCACCGGATTTAATTCTAGCCGGGGGAACAGCTGGTGGACTGCCGGGACTTCCATCATTGCCGTCCAGACACGAGGTCCCCGGCTAACCAGGGCGACGTGGGCGATTCAGAAGCCGCTTCGACTGAGGATGTTGACCGGTCCCGGCAGGGAAGGTGAGAGTGATGACATGAATAATGCCGGAATTCGAATAGATCTGTATCGGATCAATGGTGGGAAATAGTCCCGTCTCCCGGCCGCATCGGAGGTGATCGCCCAACCGTGTGATTGAAACGCGATGCGACTTTGCAGCCTAGCGCTTAAATCTTGTTGACACGTACGCCTCATGAGCGTACACGGTGGAGAAAGGTGAACTATGCGCCGAAGGAGGCGTCTATGCGTGCTTTCCACGATGCTACTGCGACGGTCGATGAGCCCAATGATGCTCGGATGAATTTCCGTACGAAGGCGCACATCAAGAAGACCATTCAAAGAGCGGCTGCGTTGGCCGGTGTAGATGACACGTCGTTCGCGATGACTGCCGCTTACCAGTCGGCAATGGAGACGATTGCCGCACATGAACGCACGCGCCTTGCGGCGGTCGATCATGAAGCGTTTTTTGGGGCTCTCGACAATCCGCCAGCACCGAGCGCTCGATTGAAGGATGCGTTCAAGCGGCACCGTGAAACGGTCGTTTCGAAGTAATGTCGCAGGCAGCAGTTCCGAAAATCACGATAGAGCCGCTCGATCCAGCCAAGCATGATCGGGCGGCTTTTTCATGTGGCGTTGAACAGGTTGACAACTTTTTCAAGAAAACCGCAAACAAGCTCTCAAAGGCCGATAATCTACGCGTTTTCGTTATGACTCACGAAGACGGACGTGTCATCGGTTTCTATGCTCTGAACACCCATTCGATCGACTATTCGGAACTGCCCGATAAGTTCGCGCGCAACAGGCCGGGACACGGGTCCATACCGGCGATTTACATTTCGATGATAGGACGGGATGAGAAGTTCAGGGGAGGCGGATATGGCGGCGACCTTCTTATCGATTGTTTGACCCGGGTCGCGCGTGTTGCCGAAAATGTCGGCGTGGCGATGGTGGTTCTTGACGTCCTTGACTGTGGCAATCCGGAACGTACAGAAAAACGTCGCGCGCTCTATCTCGAATACGGGTTTCTGCCTTTTCACTCGAACGAGATGCGCCTTTTCCTTCCAATCGCAACCGTTCGGACGTTGATTGCGGACGAGTGAGTATCTCGGACGTCGAAACACACGATCACAGTGGTAGTCGCCTGCGACCCTTCGGAGTTCAACTCGCTCCTGCGATGCTAGAAAAATAAATGAATTAAAATAGATACATCAACTGTCACAGCTATTTAAAGATGAGAAAAAGTAATCAATGTAGAAACGCGACATTCATCCTATTCGTTATTACTGATTTTGCAAGATTCTATATTTGGAATCTGACATTATTCTGAAGGCGGAGTTTCTTGACAAGTCTCTCTAGACTTTCGCGCTCTGGCCCGTCGCCGAAAACATCAAGCCTCGCCTTCGGATTCAAAATGGCGACGCGCGAAAAGGCGCTTATCGAGATATTACAGCCTTTTTCCTTGGACAATCGGGAGACCATCACAAACGGCAGCCTCGCGCATTCCGAGAACCTGAACCGCCTCGGCATTCTGCCCCGGCGCCTCGTCTTCCCGGCCAATGGGCCGAGGCGGGTGTCCGGGAACGCAACTGGTTTGCCAATGTCAGGACGATCAGCACGAGCCCGCCACCGCTGGCGACCTATCCGAGAGCGTTGGGTGAAAAAGGAAGATCACGCTCAGAACGAGCGGGGTCCAAGGAAAATCAACGCCAAGCGCGAAATTCCCCGCGCCGTCTTCTCTTGAGTAAGCTGACGCATAAGGTGTCCACCAAAATAGGTGGACACCAAGTCGTGGAAGAAGATGATCAAGAACTGAGTGTGAGGCGAAGGACCACCGATCAGCCGCCGAACCGCTTCCAGAGACCCGGAGGTCCGTTGTGGGTATGGTTCTTGTCCCCAAAACCCCAGCCGGGACGTGTGCCATTGGACTTGGCAATGGCGCGCGAACTCAGGCTCGTACCAAGGAGGAGGGTAATCGCCGGAGGTGTTACAACGGCAAAACGCCCGGCCTTCTTGAGAAAATCTCTTCGAGCCTGCGCTTCAGTTTCCAGTCCCTCAGGGACCATTTCTGAGTCGTTTCTCTTCTCCATTGCCCTGGCTCCTTTGGAAACACTCTCATGAACAGCATAGATCCTGTCCGTGTAGGGAACCATCGAGACCTTAGATTTGATCCCTAAATCTTTGAGCGTAGCCCCCCATTCGAAAGGATGAGGCCTGCGCGACGCACCAGTTCGATCGGGTTGCGACGCGCCAGCTCAAGGGAACGTATGAGCCGGCTGAGGCCCCATGCCAGGTTGCCGGCGAGGCGTAGCGGAGCGCCGGAGACAGGATGCCTGACCGTATAGATGCGCCTCCAGTGCTGGAGGCGGGGCATCGGGCGCCCTGCGGCGTCTGCCGGAATCTTCGTCCCAAAGAAATGGTGCAAGGTCAGCAGTTGGGTGTCGAGCGCATTCCGGGTGGTTTTGTTTGGCATTGCCGTGCGCAGCGCCGCCCAATCCAACTGTTCGCTTTCGGCGAGTTGTGCCAGATCGTGCAGGTGCCGCAGATCGATTCTTCCGCGCCAGTAATCTCCTTCCTTGAGGAGGTCATGCATGATCCAGTGCATTGCGCGGGCCTCAAGGGAAGGAATCTTCACCCGAAGGCCATCCCGTTGGACGGGCTGGGGGCATCCGAATCCGTCCGGCCGATACGACCGGAGTTCCAGGATGCCCGCATCCTGCGGACGCGCCATGCCACGAACGTCCGGCACCTCACGATAGCCAAGCTCTTCGAGGCAGGCCTTGGCGGCAGCCTCCTCGCCCGCTTCCACGGCGATATCGAGATCGCTCGTCATCCTGCTGGGTAACCGGCCGGGCGGGGAAACAAAGAGCGGAACGGCTCCCTTGAGCAGAATCGGAACGATCCCTCGGCTGTTGAACGCGGCGACGGTCTCGATCAACTGTGCCCTCAAGCTCAGGTTCCGGTTCCGATTGCAGTCATCGATAAAGGCAAGATAATCGCGCACGTCGCCTGGCAGCCGCTCTATCTGGCCCGATTGGGCGAGCGAGGAGAATAGGGCGGGCGTGAGCAGCGTGTGGTTCGCCAGTGCGATCAAGGCTTGCCAGTCGACATCGGCGACGAGGTGCCCCTGAAGGCCGGAGACCAGGGCGTCAAGAGCGGTGTCGGCACGCATCACCGGCAAGCTCCCCGGATCAATTCCAACGCATCTTCCAGCGAGGAATAGGTGAGGGAGCAGGTCCTGGCCGATCCAATAACCTGTGTCAGCACTTCGAAGGCGGTGCTGCCGAGATCTCGGCCGGGCGCAAACGCACCGTTGAGCAAGCCGCGCAACGCACCGACCGCATCGACCGGATCCAGACTGGGACGGGAGCCGCGGTCGCGGTTAAGCAGGATCACCCAGCCTATGGCTCGGGGGGCCTGCGACACCGGCGAAAAGTGTTTCGGCACGATGTAGCGCACTCGCTTGCCATCGGGGCGCCTGAAGATCGGTGCTGCAGCGAGCTCGGGATAGTATCCGGCAAGAAGAGGCCATGCGCCGGGCTTGACGCCGGCGGCGAAGGGAAGTCCGATGCCAAGCCCGCCGCAGTTCAAAAGGGTCACATCATCCGAGACGAAGCCGAAGCCCGATTGGGCCAGGGCCAATGTCAGCGTCGTCTTGCCTGCACCGGGATCGCCGCAGAGCAGGATCAGGCGTTCGCCTGAGGAGAGGGCGGCTGCGTGGAGTGCAAGTTCATAGATGCCATGCTCGAGCGCTTCGGACAGCAATTCCCCCTTCAGCACGGTGGGGATCTCCTCGGGGGAGCAGGTCCGAAGCCAGTCACTATTCCGGAACACGTGGATCCGATCCCCGTGCTCGACCAGTTCCAGGAGAGTGTCGGTGGCCTCCGGCTGGACTTCGAGGTGCCTGAAGACGGTGATTGCCGGAAAGACATGGGTCGCGGGATAGACAATCCGGATGCGACGGTCCGCCACGGCCACCGTTTGGACCACATGCTTGTGAAGCGAAGCGGAGGCCGATGGTGCGTGTGGCCGGATCAGGCCCAGGCGCTCCCAGTCCCTTAGCGCGGTTTGAACGTATTCTTTCGCATCGAGGGCATCAACGTGACCGCGCATGATCCTGCGCGGGATAGCATCCGGTGAAGCGCCTTCCTGCAACGAGCGCCAGATGTCGGCGGCCGTGTCGTTAAGGGCGAAGATGGCGCGCTGGGTTGGGCTGAACAGGATGTTCTGCCCACGGATGCGCACGAGCCCGGCCTGGGTCACGAGGCCCGCCGCCACGCCATCAGGGGAAACTTGCACGACAGCTCCTTCATTCGCTTTTAGTAAGGTCATCGTCGTGGCCTCCTCCGTGCCTTCCCGCGTCATAATTGCCGACCGCACCCCGTGTCTTCACTCCGCCGGCAGCCGCGCCAGAGGGGCAAAAATCATGGTGCACCCAACTCGGCCTCACAAAGCCGGTAATCCGCTTGAGAAATAGCACATTTGAAAGTCTGTAATCAGCGGGCCGATCCGTCTAATCCGTCGTAAGCTCGCTCCACTACGGTGGTATGCGCCTGCGCCTTTTTGCAGGGTTGATCGGCAAAAAGTATCTATCTGCTAATCACTTGCTCCCAGCCTGTTACGCTCTAGTGCTGATGGCACGCAGGTCCGCGAACCTGATACATTCTCGGGTGGCTGGCGCCTCGGTGTGCAATGTTCATGGATGTTCGCGACAACGGGTGGCGGAACATGGATGGTTCACGGGCATGAGCGCGGCCATGCAAAATTGTTGATTTTATTTGCTTGTGGCGGCCCATCTGCATTCAGAGGATTGAGTATGCTAAAAATGGAAAGTTCGGTTGCGGAACCGCTGGACAGCCAGGATGCGCGTAGTGCACGTTGGTATGTGGTTCAGACGCACCAGCGCTGCGAAGTCCTGGCCGAACGACACCTGTCGTCTCAAAACTTCCGAACCTATTTGCCGAAAAGACGGCGAACTGTCCGGCATGCGCGCAAAATCAGACCGGTTTGTTCCGCATATTTTGAAGGTTACCTGTTCATATCATTCGATATTCGCGAGCAAAGGTGGTCGCCAATCAATTCCACCGTGGGCGTTCGCAAGCTCGTCATGACAGATTGCGCGCCGATTCCGGTTCCATTCGGCGTCATTGAGACTCTCCTGTCAGCAACCGATGACGAGGGGTTCCTGCACCCGAAGAGTCTTTGGGAGCCAGGGCAGAAGATACGGGTCACGAATGGGCCATTTACGGACCAGCTTGGTACTTTGGATTATGTTGGGCGGTCTGGAGCAGTAAGAATACTTATTGATGTTATGAATAGATCCGTTCCTATGTATATTGATAGGGATAAATTGCTTATAACATGAATGTTAATGTAGAGTATTGTTCTTGTTTGGTATAGTTTCTATTGGTGTGGGGGCGCAGTCACACGACTCACCCTAAGTGCGGCAGCTTGCGAAGAAATCCGCAGTAGACGTCGCCTTGGCAAAATGGCCACACATGCGCTTCATGCAGAGATCGCGAAGCGAAGCCCGCCCGGACAAGCACATTACCGTCACTCCTTCGAACACGGCGCGCGCCATGGTCGGCAAGCGGCCCGGGAGCACGATATGAACCCACATCAGGTAATCGCTGGGCGCCGGAATCTGACCGTGGATGCGGCGGACAAGCAGAATGACGTACCAGGCATGGACCAAGCTGGCTCGGACGCAATCGCGCCGTTGCACGCAGCCGATACGGCTGCCGCGTTTCCAGTGGCGGCAACCTTGTTTCGCGCCCTGGATGAGGCAGGGGTGAGATACGGGATTATCCAGGATCTCGCGAGCCTGCCTGAGGCGGTCGCCGGCTGCGACGATCTGGATGTGCTCCTCGATAAGCAGGACTACCCGATGTTCTGTTCGATAATGGCTGAGTTGCATGGTCGCCGCGGGGTAAGCCTCTCTTGCTACGACAATGTTTGCGCCGGCAGAGAGGATTGGTTCGTTGCCGATTTTTCATGCGGTGCCTATCTCCATCTCGACCTCCACGTCGGAATTCGTGTCGGCTGGGAGTTTCGCAAGCGCTACCTGGCTTTCGATCATGCGGCGGTCGGGCGGTGGGAGCATGTATTCGTTGGGGGGATTTCCATCCCCGTCGTCTCCCCTGAGGACGAGGTTCGGATATCGATCGCCCGCTTCGCGTTCCGTCTGTGGACGCTTCCGTGGAAACGTTGGGTGGCGATACGTGGCAGTCGCAAGGAGCAACTTGCGCGCCTGTCCCCCGCCCCCGGCGAACCGAATTCCTACATCATTGAATACAAATTTGGCCGTGGCAGAAGCGTCAGCTGCAGGATTCGGCCGAGCGAGGACGGTATTCTGGTGCACAGCGGCGACCTTGCAAGACTGAGGCTTTCGCTCCGGCAGAGATGCGGCTTCTCGAGAGCCAGCGGTATCGCGGATGCTGCGGTTCATTTCGTACGCAAGGCCTCCTATCTCGCCCTGAGGCTCGCAGGTCGCGTCATGCCCGGCGCCGTACCGCCAAAACGGTGGCCCTGGGCCGGCGGGGTCGTGGTGGCGCTCGTCGCTCCGGACGGACTGGGAAAGAGCACGCAGGTCAGCCTGCTGACACGGATATTTCGATGGAAGTTCGGCTGCGCCCAGGTTTATGTCGGCACCGGCGAGGGAAGAGGATGGTGGTTGCGCAAGGGGCTGCAGCGCCTGGCTTTTTACCGCCGGCGCGAGCTCAAGGCGATGATCCGGACCGAGGGCCGGGAAAGCCGCGCAATGGGAAGGATACTATCGGTCGGTTTGGCGCTCTGGGGAGTTCTGATCGCAATCGAACGGTACGCCGTTGTGAACCGTGCGCATCGATGGGCAATGCGCGGCATGATCGTTATCAGCGACCGCTGGCCACAGAAGCTTCGGCACGGATATCTGGACGGGCCGATGATACCGCCAAATCTCTCATCCGCGCCTGGCGTGGGCATGCTGGCGCGGCTTGAAAAGAAGCTATACGAGCGGATGGATTCTTGCAGGCCGCATCTGACGCTGCATCTCGTCTCCGATTATTCGGTTTCCGAGGCGCGAAAGCCCGGAGAAATTACCAGGGAGGGGTTCGACGCGCGGCTGGCACTCATGGCCGAACTGCGGGCCTTGGACAAGGACATCAGGACCATCGACGCCAGCGCTAGCGCTGAGAGTGTCAAGCGGGAGCTCTTCAAGGAGATCTGGCTCTCCTTGTAGAAGGCTTCGCCGCTTCGCAAAGACGCCTCATGAGATGCAGCGCGCGCGCTCATCGATCTGGCCTTTTCAGGACGAAAATGATCCCCTGCAAAGCCGGGCTGCAGCGCATTCTTGAAATCCGGACCTTCCTTTTTCGACCCGCGGGCTCCCGGTCGAGGCGTCGTCTCAGGCACACAGGTTAGCGGAGGTTTTCGCAAATGAAGATCGTGCATGTGTTGACCCGACTGCTTCGCGGCGGTTCCGAGGAGAATACTTTGGCGTGTTGCAGCGCGCAGGTAAGGCGCGGCCATGCAGCAGGTCTGAGGTCTATTCGAACGTCCTCTTCGCGCTCTTTGTCGAGATACTTGCTGCTTTGATGGGCGATCATTTCGATGCCACCGATCCGGTCCAAATTTTCATGCGCGATGCCCGCAAAAGACAAGGGAGATAAACAGGTGCGGCGAATCGCCCGGCTCGGCACGAGCGTGGGCTTTGTCTTGCTGCTGTTTGGATTTGCCTGGTTCGTCCAATCGCGGTTTCTTGATCTTCTCGTTGCCGTCAAGGCGCTGTCGGAGCCCTTGGGGATCTATCTTCCCGACGGTGTCGAACCCGGGGGCGCGGAGCTCGGCATCTTGGATCTCATCCCTCCGGCTTTGACGATGTTTGTCGGAACCGCACTGGTGGTTCTGGCGGGCCATCTGCGCGCGGAGCCTCGCCTCGCAGAGCCCGGTGGATCGGCGCTGTTGCGAACCGGATGGCGCCGGAAAAGGCCGCGCTATAGCCGTCGTCGACGCAGCCTCACAAAGTGGCAGACTGCCGGTATGGTTCTGATCTTCATCGCTCTCGCGCAGGCCGGACCTTTGGCTCTGCTGTTGCCTCATCAAATCGGCGATCCCGGCGGTAGCGCGCTTGCGGCCCTGACGGGGTACCTGCCCGATCCTTTGTCGTTTCAAGACCTGCAGAGCGCAGCGGACGGGCTCCCGTTCTGGCTGATGATCGGAAGTCTCGGCCTGTTGCTGTTATTCTGGCCGGCACGGCGGAAGCGGACGGGACCCTCGCCACAGCCATCGGCGGCTGCGTGGCCCATTTCCCTTGCCGGTAAGCCGGCAGCGGGCTCGGAACTGGCCAGCGCGCTTGGCTCCTGCAAGGGAGCGCTCGCCGGTGTTGCGGCGTTCAGTGGCGTGAGCAACATCCTCATGCTGAACGGTGCGCTTTTTATGCTGCAGGTTTATGACCGCGTGTTGCCGAGCCGCAGCGTTCCGACGCTGGTCGGCCTGGCAATACTGGCCGGCATTCTCTTCGTCGGGCAGGCCATCATCGACCTCGTGCGTGGTCGCATCATGGCCCGCATCGGCACCGAACTGGACGAGGCGGTCTCCGGACGTGTTTTCACCGCGATAACCAGGCTGCCCCTCTTGGTCGGCTATCAGGGCGACGGGCTGCAGCCGCAGCGCGATATCGACAGCATCCGCTCCTTTCTCTCGGGGCCGGGACCCAATGCGTTCTTCGAACTGCCGTGGCTCCCCTTCTATCTGGCAATCATCTGGAGTTTCCATCCGGTTCTCGGGATAACCGCCATTTGCGGCGCAATCATACTGGTTCTCCTCACAGCGACCACCGAGATACTCACGCGCAGGCCAGCGAGCGCGGCGGTCTTGACGGGCGCCCGCCGCAATATCCTCGCCGAGGCGAGTCGCCGCAATGCGGAGGTCCTCGCGGCGATGGGGATGGGGAGGCGCCTCCATGACCAATGGCGGGACGCAAGTCGCCAGTGCCTCGCCCAGCAGCAGCGTGTCAGCGATGTCACGGGCGGCCTGGGTAGCGCTTCGCGCGCATTGCGGCTGATGCTGCAGTCCGCAATGCTAGGCGTAGGTGCCTGGCTCGTGATCCATGGCGAGGCGACCGCCGGGATCATCATTGCAGCTTCGATCCTGGTGGGCAGGGCGCTTGCCCCCATCGACCTTGCCATCACCCATTGGCGCAATTTCGTGGGTGCACGCCAGAGCTGGCGCAGGCTTGGGCAACTGCTCGCCCGCCTGCCCCAGGACGTGCAGCCAATGGCGCTTCCGGCACCGAGATCGAGCTTGACCGTGGACCGGCTCGTGATCGGCGCGCCAGGGACGCAGCGGGTTGTTGTCCAGGGCATCGAGTTCAATCTGGATGCCGGCTCGGGGATCGGCGTCATAGGACCAAGCGGCTCCGGCAAGTCGAGCCTCGTTCGCGCGCTGGTCGGCGCATGGCGGCCCCTGGCGGGGCGGGTAAAGCTGGATGGCGCGGCGCTCGATCAGTGGCCATCGGAACAACTCGGCAGACACGTGGGCTATCTGCCCCAGGATGTCGAGCTTTTTGCGGGGACGGTGGCGGGCAATATTGCCCGCTTCGACCCGTACCCGGACCCTGGCGTCGTCGTTGCCGCCGCCCGAGCGGCGGGCGTCCATGATCTGATCGTCAGCCTGCCCAACGGTTACGAGACCCAGATCGGGGAAGGCGGCGCCGCTTTGTCGGCGGGACAGCGTCAGCGTGTGGCGCTCGCGCGCGCGCTCCACGGGAACCCGTTCCTCGTTGTCCTCGACGAGCCGAATTCCAATCTCGACGTTGAAGGCGAAATGGCGCTTGCCGAGGCGATCCGGGGGGTCAAGGCCCGCGCCGGGATTGTCGTGATCGTGACGCATCGACCGAACATCCTCTCTGAGTTGGACTTCGTTCTGGCGATGAAGGAAGGACAGATGCACATGATCGGGCCGCGAGAACGGGTCCTGGCAAAACTCTTGCCATTGCAGCCGGCCAACAACGCCAACCCGAAGCCCGTTTCGATCTCGCCGAAACGGCCGAATTGACAGCGCTCGAGAAGAGGCAGGCGCAAAGATGGCAGATATTCGGTCGACGCACTGCAACCGGCGGTCCATTCGACGCAATCTCATGGGAGGGGTGACGTTCATCACCCTGCTCGCCGGCATCGTCGGCGGCTGGGCCGCAACCGTGGACATTTCGGGCGCGGTCATCGCGCATGGCGCGGTGGTCGTCGAGGATAATGAGAAGAAGGTGCAACACTCCACCGGAGGTATCGTCGGCGAGATCTTCGTGCGTGACGGCAACCACGTAAATGCCGGCGATGTTGTGGTCCGGCTTAGCGACGTTGTTCCCCGTGCCAATCTCGCGTTCGTGACCAGGAGCCTGGACGAGCTTTACGCCCGCAAATCCCGTCTCGAGGCCGAGCGCGATGGCGGCGAAGAGATGACGCTCGCTCCATTGCTTGCGAGCCGGATGGGCGTTCCCGAGGTGGCGGCGCTGGTTGCCGGCGAAAAGCGACTGTTCGAACTTCGCCGGATCGCGCGATCCGGCAACAAGGCACGACTTCACGAAAGGATGGAACAGTACCGCAAGCAGATCGAAGGCCATTCGGCCCAGGAAGTGGCCAAGGCTAGGGAGATCGAGCTGGTCAACAATGAGCTCGACGGGATTCGCAGCCTCTTTGAACAGAAGCTGGTGCCGATATCCAAGCTGACGGCTTATGAACGCGAAGCTACGCGGATCGAAGGCGAACGGGCCCAGCTTGTTTCGAGCATTGCGCAGACAAAGGGAGCGATCGCGGAAGTGGAGCTCCAGGTCCTGCAACTGGATAAGGAATTCTCGAGCGAGACGGGACGCGAATTGCGCGAGGTCGACGCCAAGATAGCCGAGTTCGAGGAGCGAAACGTCACGGCCGAAGATCAGCTGGCGCGCATCAATATTCGTGCTCCTGCGAGCGGTACCGTTCATCAGTCGATTGTGCACACCGTCGGCGGTGTCATTGGTGCCGGGGAACCGATCATGCTGATTGTCCCTGATGCTGACGCCCTCACGGTCGAGGCAAAGTTGGCTCCGCAAGACATCGACCAGCTTCTGGTTGGCCAAGCAGCCCTGCTTCGGTTCACCGCCTTCAATCTGCGCAGCACGCCTGAGCTTATCGGAGTGGTCTCCAGGGTCGCTGCCGACATCACGCGGGATCAGCGCACCAACGAGAGTTATTACGTGGTGCGCATCACCCCGGGTCCGGAGGGATTGCAGAGACTCGGCCAGATAGCGCTCGTTCCCGGCATGCCGGTCGAGGTTTTCATCCAGACCGGTGAGCGCAAGGTGCTCTCGTATCTGATGAAGCCGTTGACGGATCAGATGATGCGGGCTTTCCGGGACCAGTAGATTGAGCGGTTTGTCGCGCCGGATCCTGTTTCAGAAGTCATTTGAAGGAGGATTTTGCCAATGATGCCAACGAAGCTATCCCCTCGGCTCCGAAGCCTGTCGGCTGGTCTTTCCCGATGAAACCATCAAGACGAATATGGCGCCACTGCGGGGCTGGGCGCCGCGCGGCCGGCGGCTCGCTGCACCGGTCCCGCACGGCCACTGGAAAGCCATGACCTTCATCGCTGCTTTGCGCTGCGACCGTATCGATGCGCCTTGGGTCGTCGACGGGCCGATCAACGGCGAGTTCTTCACCCTCTATGTCCAGAAAGTCCTCGTGCCCACGCTCGCCAAGGGCGACATCGTAATCAATCTCGGCAGCCACAAGGGATAAGCCGTGCGCCGCGCCGTCAAGGAGGCACGCCTCTTCTTCCTGCCGCCCTACAGCCCGGACCTCAATCCCATCGAGCAGGTCTATCTTGGAGCGGCTGGATACGCATTGCACTGCGTGCCTGGTGGCATCGTATTCCATATGAGCGCGTCCGATAAGCAGCCCCGCCCACCGGCTCTCGGTCCTGCGCGAGAGCTATTCCACTGTGACGGATTTTGCCAGATTGCGCGGCTGATCAACGTCGGTGCCCATGTGCACGGCGGTATGATAGGCCAGCATTTGGATCGGCAGGGCGTTGATGATCGGCGCTATGATCTCCGGCATGTCGGGCAGGATGATCGTTTCCATCGTCTTCAGGCTTGCCTGCGTGGCCCCCTTCCGGTCGGTGATCAGAATGATCCTGCCGCCGCGGGCTGCGACCTCCTGCATGTTGGAGACAGTCTTCTCGAAAATCCGGTCATGCGGCGCGATGACAATGACAGGCATGGTTTCATCGACCAACGCGATGGGGCCGTGTTTCAGTTCGCCCGCGGCATAGCCTTCGCCGTGGATATATGAGATCTCCTTGAGCTTGAGCGCGCCTTCCATGGCGAGCGGATAATTGGTGTCGCGCCCCAGATACAGCACATGCCGCACCTGCGTGAGTTCGCGCGCGACCTTCTCGATCTGCTCTCCGAGCTTGAGCACCTGGCTGGCGAAACGCGGCGCTTCCGACAACTGGCGGATGAGCCGCTTTTCGTTTTCCCCGCCGATGGTCCCCCGCACTGCGGCCGCACGTACCGCGAGCGCTGCAAGCACTGAAAGCTGGCAGGTAAAGGCCTTGGTCGAGGCGACGCCGATCTCCGGCCCGGCAAGCGTCGGGAAAATGCAGTCAGATTCGCGCGCGATCGTCTATTCACGGACATTGACGATTGCGCTGATCGGAATGCCGGCGCTGCGGCAATAGCGTAGCGCTGCCAACGTGTCGGCAGTCTCGCCGGACTGCGAGATGAACAGGGCTGCACTCGACTTCGACAGCGGCATTTCCCGATAGCGGAACTCGGATGCGATATCGATATCGATCGGCAACCGCCCCAGGCGTTCGAACCAGTATTTCCCGATCAGGCCGGCAAGATAAGCGGTGCCGCAGGCCGAAACCGCCATACGGTCGAGCTTCGCGAAATCGAATGGCAGATCGACCGGCTTGGCCTTTCCCTGGGCGAAGTCGAGATAATGCGCAAGGGTATGCGAGATCACCTCCGGCTGTTCATGGATTTCCTTCTCCATGAAATGCCGGTAATTGCCCTTGTCGACCAGGAAGGAGGAGCCGATCGACCGCTGCCGCTTACGTTCGACCGGCGTGCCGCTGATGTCGAATATCTGCAAGCCGCCACGCTGCACGACCGCCCAGTCTCCATCCTCCAGATAGGTGATAGAATCGGTTAAGGGCGCGAGCGCGATGGCGTCGGAGCCCAGATACATCTCGCCTTCGCCGTGGCCCACCGCAAGCGGGGGCCCGTTGCGCGCCCCGATGATCAGATCCTCGTCTCCACGGAACATGATTGCCAGCGCGAAGGCGCCCTCGAGCCGCTTCAATGCATTGTGTGCGGCCCCGACCGGTTTCGTGCCGCGCGCCAGTTCGCGCGAGATCAGATGGGCGACAACTTCGGTATCGGTTTCCGAAGCGAATTCGAAACCATCTGCGATCAGTTCCGCGCGCAGTTCCGCGAAATTCTCGATGATGCCATCGTGGACAATCGCCACATCCCTGGAAAAATGCGGATGGGCATTGGTCTCGTTCGGGACGCCGTGCGTGGCCCAGCGCGTGTGCCCGATGCCGATCGTGCCGCCCAGTGGTTCGGCCTGCAACCGGCGCTCGAGGTTGACCAGTTTGCCTTCCGCACGTCGGCGGGCGAGCTGCCCGCCCTCAACAGTGGCGACACCGGCAGAATCGTAGCCGCGATATTCCAGCCGCTTGAGAGCGTCCACGATAAGTGGCGCAACGGGCGAGTGCCCGACAATCCCGACGATCCCGCACATTTTACTTGCCTTAAGCCTTCCATTGCTAGTTTTCGACGAACTCGGAAGCTGCGACCGACATACGAGGGTCAGCTCCGCGGACCGCTGTCCGGTAGCAGGATCCAAAACTGCACCCGCAGGGCATCCACCAGAGCTGTCATTCCGACCCCGATGACCAGTGCGAGCAACATCAACTCAAGCCTATGGCATTGTGTTCTCCTGGCCGGCACGCTTCAATTTGCCTGTTAGGGCTATTGCCGCAGCCACATGGGTTACTTGACCTTCTGACCGCGGTCCGAAGCCAGTGGCACGGCCTTGGCGGGCCTGTTGTGTCTCTATCGGTCGGTGCAAAACTGGAAGTCGCGCCGACGAACCTGGCTTCGCTGAAGCAGATCATCGAGGATGACGACGCCGTGGAGACCGACGCATTTACCTTGAACCGATCGAGCCGCTCTCTTCCCGGATTGCCAGATTGGAAAAGGCGCTCAAGTCGGCGTGGGAAGCACTCCGAGAACGCAGCCCAATTGATGTCCATGCCTGGAATGTGACCGATCACGGCGATGGTGATCGAGGCTTTCCCTATGGCGACATTCCGCAAAGGTCGAGATTTGTGGCCTGATTGGGGCTCGTGCCCAAACAGCGACGGCGAGCGCTTCGCCGAATTGCCGGCCGCTGCGCCGGTCGTGGATGCACCGCTGGCCAACGAACCGAAGGCGAACGTCGTGCACTATCATGCCTTTGCGCCGGACCCGGGAGGTGCGTCGTGCGTCATGATCCCGCGAGTGCGACCAGGGTGATCGGAAACGCCGCAGGTTTGCCATACTCCGCTAATATACGAATTGGGCGGCTGCAAATCACAGCCGTGTATTGCCTCCCCACTCACTCCTGGGGAAAGAAAGAAACTGGAGAACTTTCATAGTGACTACAATTACGCTGACCGGAGACTACGGCTCCAAACCTTACAAGGCTTCCGGCCTTGCCGCGGGAACTCTGATCGATGCCGAAAATGCATCCTGGACACAAGACAACGATGGGAGCGACGGCAGCCCGTACCCCTTTATGGTCTACGACTCACCGGGTGCGATACTTGATGGCGGCACGATCAACGGCAAAGTCGACATGACCGGTGATTGGCGTGGCGTCTACAACGACGGCAACTCGGCTGGCATCAGGACAGAGGGCACGCCAGGCGTCGTGATCCGCGACTGGCATATCACGAATACGTGGGACGCTGTCCGCGTATCTTGGGACAGCCCTAACTTCCTCGTCGAGGACGTCTGGGTCACCAACGCCCGCGACGACGCGGTCGAGAACGACCGCCTCCAGACGGGCACTATCCGTGACAGCCTTTTCGACGGGGTGTTCGGTGGCATCAGCGTAGACCCATCGTCGTCAAGCCCTGTCGACGGCCATAACAACACTGTCACGCTGGACGGCGTGCTGATGCGGATGCAATCTTTCCTTTACGAGGGTGAGATGACGCACTCCTCGATGATCAAGACCGACTCTGCCACGGACGGCGAGGTCACACCGAACCTGCGCTTCATTAACACGGTCTTTGCCATCGAGGACGTTGAGCACCACAGCTACCGCAGCATGCAAGACGCTTGGAACAACACCGTCGAGTCCAGAGGCAACGTCTTCCTGAATCTGTCGGACACACCGCTCCCGGACGACTACCCGATGCCTCCCGAAGGTTGGACGGTCCTGCAGGGCCAGGCGGCGCGCGACTATTGGCAGGAGGCCAAAACCGAGTGGATCGAGCGACACAGCGGTGAAGAAGGCATTACCCCCGATTCACCTGCCACCGAGCAGCCGATAGCCGAACAGCCGCCGGTAGCCGAACAGCCCCCGCTCGCTGCCGAGCCTGCTTCGTTCAGCGGCGTGAGCTTTAAGGGGTCCAGCGACGGTGAGACCATCATCGGCAACGGGCTGGACAACATCATCGACGGCAACAACGGGAACGATGTCGTGAAAGGGTCCGCCGGAAACGATGTCATCAGGGGCAATGATGGCGTCGACAAGCTGTGGGGCGGCAGCGGGAACGACACCTTCCTCCTGGCCCGCCTCGGCGACTCGCGCGAGAACGGCGGCGTCGACACGATCATGGATTTCGCCGCCGGCGACAAGATCAAACTGTCAGCGATCGACGCAAACAGGGATCTGACTGGCGACCAGGCCTTCCATCTGATCCAGGGCGACTTCAGCGACGCTCCCGGCCAGCTTAAGGTGTCCTACGATGCCGGTTCCGACGCAACCGTTGTGAGCGGGAACGTGGACACCGACGTTCAGGCTGAGTTCACGCTCTGGCTTCACGGCGAGGTCAACCTGACCTCGGGTGACCTCGTGCTCTAGACTCCCAGCCAATGGGGGACGGTGGAACTTCTCCTCCAGATTCATTTGGTTTCTGGAGGAGAATACGCCGTTGCTCTGAGTAACTCCACGGCTAAACGCTCGAGTATCTGAGGCTGACATTCGCACGGGGCGGCGAAGGTCAGGCAGGGGATTATGCGTGCCGCTGGCCGATCAGAAAACTAACCAAACGCCAGTAGTGTTGAAGGCCCGCATCGCGGGCTCACACATGCAGTTGTTGAGGGGACGAAATGTCACAATCCGGTTTAGGAATGCTCCGCACGTCAGGGGCGAAGTCCGAGTTAGCTGCCTGTCTGCGGCGATTTCGACGGGCTTTTCTCGTGGTGGCGGCCTTCAGCGGTCTTCTCAACGTGCTGACGCTATCCGGCTCGATCTTTATGCTGCAGGTCTATGACAGAGTTCTGCCCAGCCGCAGCGTGCCGACACTCGTCGCACTGATCTTCCTAATTTTAATACTTTACGTTTTTCAGGGCGCGCTCGACGCCATACGCGGCCGCGTGCTGGCACGTATTGGCAGCGGACTCGATGAGCGCCTGAACGAAGCGACCTATCGTGTGATGTCGAAGTTGCCCCTGATGAGGGGCAACTCGGGCGAAGGCCTACAGCCAGTGCGAGACCTCGACCAAATTTCCGGATTCCTGGCCAGCGGCGGTCCCGCCGCTCTCTTCGATCTGCCGTGGATGCCGCTCTATCTCGGGCTTTGCTTCGCTTTCCATCCTTGGCTGGGCGCGGCAGCGTTGATCGGTGCGATCCTGCTTTTGGCGGTAACCGTCGTCACGGAAAAAACGGTCCGCCGTCCGGCAACTGAAATGTCGGGCTATGCTCAGGCACGCAACAACGTTGCACTGGCAAGCATGCGCAACGCCGAAGTCATTGAAGCGATGGGGATGCGATCCAATCTTGCCGCGCTGTGGAACAATGCAAGCACGAACTATAGGCAGGCGCAGATACGGGCCAGCGATATCACCGGCTCCTTCGGGGCGCTTTCGCGGGGCCTCAGGATGATGCTGCAGTCGCTCGTGCTAGCGACCGGCGCGTTCTTGGTGATCCGCCAGGAGGCCACTGGCGGTATCATCATCGCGAGTTCAATTCTTACGGCGCGGGCCCTGGCGCCTGCCGAACAGGCTATCGCGCATTCGAAAAGATTTCTTGCCGCCAGACAAAGCTGGCGCCGGCTGGATGAGCTTTTTGCGCTGGTTCCCCCCGCCAGGGATGCACTGCAGCTGCCGCCGCCGCAATCGGAACTCTCGGTGGAAGGTGTCGGCGTCATTCCTCCGGGCGAGCGCCGTTTTGTCGCTCAGGATATTGCATTTTCGCTCACCGCGGGCTCCGCGCTCGGCATCATCGGTCCGAGTGCTTCGGGTAAGTCGTCCTTGGCGCGGGCGATCGTCGGCGTCTGGCAGACAGCGTATGGCAAGATCCGCCTGGACGGGGCCGCGATCGGGCAGTGGCCGGTTGACGCGCTGGGGCGGCATGTCGGGTATCTACCACAAGATGTCGAGCTATTTGGAGGCACGATCGCTCAAAACATCGCTCGCTTTGATCCCACGCCGGATCCAGCGGCCATCATCGCGGCCGCCAAGGCCGCGGGCATGCACGAGACGATCCTGCTCTTGCCTGGCGGATATCAGACCGAGATCGGCGAAGGCGGAGCATCGCTCTCAGCAGGCCAGCGGCAGCGCATCGGACTGGCTCGCGCGCTGTATGGTGATCCCTTCCTCGTGGTTTTGGACGAACCCAACTCGAACCTCGATGCCAATGGGGAGCATGCACTGAACCAGGCGATCCTTGCCGTGAAACGCCGCAAAGGCGTGGTCATCATAATTGCCCATCGCCCGAGCGCGCTGGCGGCTGTCGATTTCTTGCTCGTTCTTCAGTCCGGCCGCCAGAACGCTTTCGGATCCCGGGATATGATTTTGCGGGAGCAGACGCGGCTTGCGCCCGAGAGATCAATTCGAGCGATTCCAGCGGGGGAAAGGGTGTCCGGATGATGAGTATTCGCGACTGGGCTCAGCGCGCGCATGGCGTCGCGAATCTGTTGACTACGGACAAAAGCCATTTGACAGCAAGTGCTAAGGGCAGAATTGATCGGCCGACATTGCCTGCGGCCTACGCTCCTGCGAAGGGTGTATCCGCGCCCACGCAGAACGATATCTCCCTGCGCAGGCACATCGTCCTCGGCGCGGCGATCGTGGCACTGCTGTTTGGCGGGCTTGGCGCATGGGCCGCGACGACGGGGCTGTCAGGTGCCGTGATCGCCCCGGGCCATATTGCGGTTGAATCCAACGTGAAGGCGGTGCAACATCTAAGCGGCGGCGTTGTGGGCGCAATCAACGTGCGTGATGGCGACGAGGTTAAGGCAGGTGATATCTTGGTTCGCCTCGATGACACGGTCACTCGCGCCAACCTTGCCGTCATTACTAAGAGCCTGGACGAACTCTCGGCCCGACAAGCGCGCCTGACTGCAGAGCGCGAAGGTGCTGAAGCGCTCCTCTTTCCCCAGGATATTGTGAGTCGCTCCTCCGCCGCGCACGTGGCGCGGGTCCTCCAAGGGGAACGGAAACTGTTCGCACTGCGCCGCGCGGCCTATCAAGCAGAGATCGGGCAACGCAGGGAGCGGATTGGCCAGCTCACAAAGGAGATAGCGGGACTCGAGTCTCAACGGGAGGCTAAGGAGCGGGAGCTTGGTCTGGTCCGCGACGAACTCAGCAGCGTGAAAGTCCTGTGGGAGAAAAAGCTTGTCCAGCACTCACGACTGCTGGAGTTGGAGCGCCAGGAAGCGCAGCTCCTGGGAGGCCGCGGCCAGCTGATCGCTGCGATCGCCGAGGCCAAGGGCAAGATTAGCGAAACCGAAATAGCCGTCATTCAGATTCAGGAGAATTGGCGCAGCGACGTCGCACAAGAACTTCGCGATACGGAGGCCCAAATCGCGGGGTTGGAAGAACGAAAGATCGCCGCAGATCAGCTTCTGAGGCAAACCGACATTCGTGCGCCTCAGGCCGGACGCGTACATCAACTTGCGATCCACACGGTAGGAGGCGTTGTTGCCGCGGGCGAGCCGATCATGAAAATCGTCCCCATTGCCGACAAGTTGGCGGTGGAAGCGCGCATCGCGCCTCAAGACATCGACCAAGTCCAGCCCGGCCAGCCAGTCCACCTGCGTCTGTCGGCCTTCAATCAGCAGATCACGCCCGAAATCGGGGGACATGTACTAACCGTTTCACCGGACCTCGTCGAAGACGAGCGAAATGGGTTGTCCTTCTACAGCGTGAGAATCAAGCTCGACAAAGGTCAGCGTGGCTCCTTCAAACCGGAAAGCCTCAAGCCCGGCATGCCGGTAGAAGCGTTCTTGCTTACTGCTGATCGCACGGTCATCTCCTACCTAGTGAAACCACTCACAGATCAGATTAGGCGCGCTTTCCGGGAATAGGAAATTATCCGCTCCGTCCACAGGACCAGAAATCATCGGATCGCATCGATGGTGAAGCTTATCGGTGATAGAAGGCGTGCTCTCGCACCTTAACCTGCGTTATCACACCGAGCACGCGCTGTGGTGCATCTTTGATCCCGTCGTGCCGCAATTGTTGGAGGGCTCTACGCGCAATATTGACCTCGGTCGCAGACCATTTCAACGCGAAAATCACATTGTCAGCAACTGAAACAAGGCGCGGGCTTCAGTTGCCTCAAGCAAGGATGGACTGTCGATCACTATGCAATCGTAGCTTGCCTTCAGATTTTCCAACATCGGCGCGCCGCACAGCGCGGAACCTGCGATCAACTTCCATCGCCGTCGCAGCATTGCAGCCAGATCGCGAGGATGCGGCACGCCTTCTTCGTAGCTCAGGGCTTGTGCTTCTTCTAAATTGGCGGGCACAAAGCTTTGCTCCTCTTGGATATAGAGTTCATCGCCTAGCGCCGGTGATCAGCGTACAAGTGCTTTGCCGATGCCTGACGAGCACGCGCAGCAGATACCGCTCCGCCGAGAACAGGCCGAGCGCGACCACCATCATGGACAGCCGCGGCCGCACCTGTTCATTGCCGATTGTGGCAAGGCTCTTCGGCCCTGTTCATCAGCGTCACGTCGGCAGATGGCGCACAAAACCCCAGCCGATCGGATTGGTCGCCTGACGCCTTGCAAGAGTGCACCCACTCACCAACTTGCTCCAACGACTATTTTGGCGAAGAGAGTTCCATCATTTCTGAAATGCGTAAATTACCCGATGGTAGTATCCCTCCGGCAGGGACCGCCTTGCGAAGTTCCGCGGCAGCCGTGAGTCTGCGCTCTTAAGAGTGGACTTAAGAGCGCACTGAGCAATTCATGGGACATGCAGTTTTGCTGACGGGGCCAGAGCGGCGTCGGCGATGGTCGTTAGAAGATCGCGCGCAGATACTGGCGGAGGCATTCGCGCCAGGCGCGGTGGTTTCCGAAGTTGCGCGCCGCTTCGAGGTTTCGACCTGCCTGCTCTACAGATGCGGCGGCAAGCTTTGGTCCAGCAGGCCGAGCCCGCCTTTGTCCAAGCCAAGCTTGTTGGCTCTGCCAGCAGTGATGCGGTCGAAGCGGCCATGCTCGTGGACTTCCCGAATGGCGTGAAGGTGAGAATTGGCTCCGCACAGCCATCCGACCTGGCAGCCGCGGTGATGCGAGCGCTCAAATGATCCCGATCAGTTCCGGGGTGCGGGTGTGGATCGCGAACGGTCACTGCGACATGCGCAAGGGCATGCAGGGTCTGGTGCTGCTGGTGCAGGAGGGCCTCGGCCGCGATCCTTTTTTATGCGTCGAGCGAGATTATGTGGCGGAGCCCGTCTCGGCGCCGGCCGAGGCCTGCCAAATCTGGAATTCTCCGCCACATAATATTCAGATGCTGTTTAGCAGTTGCAGAACGGCGTCATTTGGTCGGAAACGCACACCGAGATCGCGAGAGCCTGGCGCTGAGCGGCATTCAACTTCGCTCGGCCGCCAGGCGCTTTGCCATTCACCAGTCCATCGGGGCCGCGCGCGTTGAAACGCAGAACCCAATCCCGCACAATCTGCAGCGTCACGCTGCCGATCCGTGCCGCATCCGAGCGCGGGCTGCCGTCATAGATCGCGGCAAGAGCCAGCAACCGCCGGGCCTGATTGGCATCCTTCGTCTGCCGTGCGAGCTGTCGACGAGCAGCTCCGTCGAAATCATCACGCAACAAAACCGCCGAACCCATCGCAAACCTCCTGTTTGCAGCATGGATTCAGATTCGCGACACCTTGGGAATCTCCTGAGAGTCAGAAACGGCGCTCGTTGGTATCAGTGCTCTCGCCAGATCCAGAGGAATGGGGACGACACGGTCTCTGCGCCCTTTGCCGCGCAGCAGCACTTGCGGGTGCGACCGCTCCAACTGAAGGTCGTTTGCGTTGACGCCGGTACCTTCGGAGACCCGCGCGCCGGTCCGTGCCAGGAACAATAGGAACGAACGGTCACGCCGACCACGTGACGTCCGTGGATTGGGCGCCGCAACGAGGGCGTCCACTTCGGCCTTGGTGAGGTGGTGCGTCACCTCGATGTGCGCCCGCTTTATGGGAATCGTGAGCACGCGTTGGGCGACACCGAAGGACGCTGGGTCGGAGGCTGCGACATGGCGGAAGAAAGATCGTATCGCCGCAAGACGGGCATTGCGCGTGGCGACGGCGTTGTTCCGCTTCTCTTCGAGTTTGTCGAGAAATGCGAGAACGAGGTCTCGATCGAGATCTTCGAGCGCCAAGGCCGCCGGCTTCTTCCGCAGCCGGGCGGCGGCAAAGAGGATCAGCATGCGCAAGGCGTCGCGATAGCTGGCCACGGTCGCGGGAGTGGCGTTGCGTTGTTTGGTCAAGCGCCGGCGAAAGTAGGACTCCAAAAGCGGCGCCAGGAGTAGGTGTTCACTCATGCTGCGCCTCCATCGAGGAAGGCGCGCTCCGCCGCCATGGCGAGAAGATCCACCGAGCCAGTGAGGTAGTAGGCTGTGTCGCTGTAGCTGGCGTGGCCGAGATAGGTGGCGAGCAACGGGAGCAGCGCCTGGACGTTGGCGCGCTGTTGGTGCCAAAGGCTCAGGCGGGTCACGGCAAACCGGTGCCTGAGATCGTGCGGCCGCAACGGCTTGCCGTCGTCAAGGCCGGCGAACTTGCGGACCTCAGCAAAACCGTTTTTAAGGCCGGTCGCAGAGAGGCGGTTGCCACGGGAGCTCAGAAAGAAGGCCTGGTCCTTAGGCTGAGGAAAAGCTGCATCGCGCACACGCACGTAGTGGCGAAGGGCAGCCTGGGTCGTCGTGTGAACTGGAACGAGACGGTGCTTGCGGAACTTTGTCTTCCGAACGAGGAGAACCCCGTTGGTCAGATCGACGTCGGAACGATCAAGCCTGACCACTTCGCCCGAGCTTGCCAAAAATCCGATCAGCGTCGCCATCGTCCGCCCCCTGAGGGGGATGCCTGGCGAAATGCGGGCGCATGCGTCGATGAGCGACACCAACTCTGACTCGCTGAGGATCCGCGGAGGCGGAATCGCCCTGGATCTGGGGAATACTCTGCGCTCCAAGGTCTCGGTTTGGTCGTCATAGACGGAGAGATACTCGTAGAATCGGCCGAGCACGCCGTGACGAGTGGCGCGGCTGTTGGCGGCGCCGCCGAACGACAGGACGAAGTCCAGCGCCATCGTCCGGGTGGCGGGCGCAGTTCGATGTAACGCGCCTTCTCGCCGAGGAATCGGGCAAAGACGGTCATGCCGCGCCTCCCGGAAAGGGGAGTGCGACCTCGGCGAGCTGCGAGGCCGCAACCTTCACGTACAGCGCCGTTGTGTTGATGCTCCGGTGGCCAAGAAGATCGGCGACCTCGTTGATCGGCCTTCGCTGCCCGACAAGCTGGGTAGCAAGGCTGTGACGCAGGAGATGCGCACCTGCGACCCGCCCGAGTTCGACCCCGCCATGCCGCAACCGCTTCCGCACGATCCTTGAAACAGGCGCCGCACACTTGAACGGTCCCACCGGCGGCGTGAACGACAGGAACAGATACGGACTATCCACTTCGGTCGAGCGCGCAGGATGTAATCGGCGAGTGCGGCGCCGGTCTCCTCGAGGAGTGGCACCACCCGATCACGCTTGCCCTTGGTCCGCCGGACAAAAACCTCGCCAGTACGCCAGTCGATATCCCGAAGCCGAATGGCGCGTAACTCGCCGTTGCGAATGCCCGTGGTGGCGAGCAGCAGCAGGACGGCTCGATCGCGGATGCCGACCGACGTCGTTGCGCCGATTGCATCGATCGCGTGCCGAACGTCATCCCACGCAAGGCGCGGCGGCAAATGTGCCAAACGCGAGACTGTCCGCGATTTAGTGAAACGACTGTCCGGGATTTACCGGAATCGCTGTCCCGTTAATCCGAAATCCGCACGCTCCGGAGCCACTCGCTCGCCGGGCCGCGTCCCCACAAGTGGTTGTCTAATCGCATTCCAATCGTCAAGGTGGTTTAGGCATTCGGCGACCTTGCCAGGTTGCGGGTAGGCAACCACCTCACGGGACACGATCGACTCTTGCGGCTGGAGCCGCTTGGTGGTGCGTCTCTTGTTAATCCCCGAATTCCTATCGGAAATGGTGCTTTCGCATGTTAACTTGCGTCAGCACGCCAAACACCCGCTCGTGTGCATCTTTGATCCCGACATGTCCGAGCTGACTTAGTGCGCGGCGGGCGACGTCGACCTCCGTAGCGCTCCACTCCAGTGCAAAGATGACGTTATCTACAACGGAAGCAATGACGCGTGCTTCCGTTGCACCAAGGAGCGGTGGGCTTACGATCACAATGCAATCATACTGGTCCTTGAACTTGTCCAGCATGATTGTAAGCTGGTTTGTTGAAAGGAACGAAAGCGCATATTCCCGCCTGTAGGAAAGCGGGAGAAAGTCGATTCCGAACTCGGCGATTGTCTTGACCGTTTCCTCAGCGGGTACCGTTTCCTCAGCGGGTACCGTTTCCTCGCCGAAATACGTCGCCCTGTCCTTTCCGAATCCCTCAAGACTATGCGCGATGCTGGGGTTGCGAAAATCGAGATCGATGAGCAGGACCTGCCGCCCAATCGTGCCCGCACTCAGGGCAAAGCTAAGAGCAAGCGCGGTCTTTCCGTCGTCCTTGTCACTCGATGTGATGGCGAAGACGGCCGAATCACGGAGTCGGCCCTGATGCGGGAGAATACGCCGCCGCGACAGGGCCGTCGCCACGACTGAGCGAACCGCCTCGCCATAGCTGTTGAACGGGTCGTCGATCAACGCGTGTCGCGCGCTGTTCATCCGGAAGCGGTTGGGCACGAGCCCGATGCACGGGACTCCGACCGATTCTTCGACATCGCGCTCGCTGCGCACGCGACGGTCGAAACGCTCCAGCAGCACAGCCGTCAATCCGCCGCCGATGGCAAAGGCAACGAATGCCGGCAGCACGAACAGGGCCGGCGAAGTCGAGCTCGGAAATTGGGGTGGCAATGCAGCAGAGACAATATGTGCTTCCTCTTGAATTCGGTCTTGGACGAAGATTTCGGTCTGTCGCCGCAGAAGGCTCTCGTATAGCTGCGCCGATGCAGTGGCCCCACGCTCCAATTCGCGCAGCTTTGCCTCAGCTTCGCGGAGGCTTTCCCGAGATTGTTCGAGTGAATCGAGGCGTTGCCGAGTGCGGTGGAGGCGCTCCCCAAGCGCCCTACGATCGAAGGGCAGTTCGGCAAGGACCTCATCGAGGAGCCGGCTCAACTCTTCACGCTGTAACGGACCTACTTGGTGAAGGGCATCGGCTGCGTCTGTTTCGGCCTCCGTCGCGAGTGGGAAGGCATTTGCGGGCTGGCCGTCACTCAAAACGTCGACGCGAGGCCCTTTCTGATCCTGTTGGCTCAGCAAGGCTGAGAGACGCACTCCCCGTTCTCCAAGTCTGGCCAGATCAATTGCGAGCTGTCGCCTCAGTTCGGCAATCTGCTGATCCATCGATTCGACGTTCTTCTGGTCAATAAGTCCTGAGGCCATTCGGTGGTCACGAACGGCTGCTTCCGCACGCTCGACAGCGGCCCGCGCGGAAGGGATGCGTTCGGCCAGTTCCTTCTCCAGCCGCTCACGCCGCGCCTGAAGGCGGTCGCGACCTCTATTTACGTACA
Source organism: Pararhizobium sp. LjRoot255 (assembly GCF_964252905.1). Classification (NCBI taxonomy): domain Bacteria; kingdom Pseudomonadati; phylum Pseudomonadota; class Alphaproteobacteria; order Hyphomicrobiales; family Rhizobiaceae; genus Pararhizobium; species Pararhizobium sp. LjRoot255. The sequence continues at coordinate 34,319 of NZ_CAXUPQ020000002.1, read as the reverse complement.
TCTCGGCCACTCGGTTCGCAATGACCGCGGCCATCTGCGGATTCTCTGTAGTGAAGGTTACGGCAACTACACGTGAGTGCTGTTCCTTATAAACATTGAGGTTTTGCCGGAGGACCTCGAAATCGATGGGCTCCGACTCTTCGGGCACGGCTTCTCCCGATGAACCCGTCGTTGGGGAGGAGGGCGGCTCGTCGTTTGCACCAAAGATGGCGTCTGAAAGCATCTTGCTCCATGGCCGCTGCGCCCGATCACTAAACGGGGACGGGGACGCATCGGATGTTGCGGGACCGCTGCTGCCGGGATCCTCGGCGAGGCTTTTCTGCACCGCGCGCAGATGGCTGGGCGACAGGATGAGTTCCACGTGGGTGTCGACGACAGCCTCATCGAAAGAGCCCGCCGGCCCGGACTCCGAGCGCGCCACGAGCAACTGCGCTTTCGCCGTATAGCGGGCCGGGATGCTGGTAGCAATCAACATGGCCATCAACGCACCACTCGCGGCGCAAACGGCGACCAGCTTCCATCGCCGTCCCAAAAGTGCAACAAGATCCAAGAGATGGAGCGTACGGTCTTCTTCGTAGGTCATTGCTCGTCCTGGAGATAAGGGCGCGAAGGCGTCGCTCTTGTTAATTTTGCGGTTCGTCGGCATCGATCAAAGCGTTTTGAGAAGACATTGGATGCCACGGAGGAGTGGGCCCGAGAGCGGGTGCGCAACACCACGGTCAACGCCGTTGGTCGGCGAGGGGACCTTGGTAGCCTGTGTCGTGCCACTCCTCAACCATTCCATCCACCCGCGAGCACCCGTTCTCGGCTGCTTGACTAGCCGGCGGCAAATGCGATGATGGGAATGCGAGTGCTCACCCGATTGCCCCCATTCACAACATTTCCAGCGTATAGAATTTCATCATTTGTACGACGCGTAAATTGATGCAAATTGAGTAAGGATTCGGCGGGATTACCTAATCATGGTGCTGTGGGGTACCCCCTTATGTCGCTCTGCCTGAATGAGCATACCTATTTTCCATTTATTGATATTGGGGCTTTTGTCATCATTTATATGATGCTGGTGAAGCGCGCCGGGCCAGTCTGCCGGCCAGATGCACTGACTCCAGCAAATCTTCAGATTGGAGTACGCCGATGGTCCTTCGTCACCGACAGCGCACGTTTTTCAAGTTGTTTGGTCTGGCGGCCCGCACCGCAGTAGCTCTGGCCTTGGGGCTGTCGTGGTCGGCCGCCTCCGAGTACCGGCTGCATGCGGGCGATGTGATCGAGGTCTCGCTCGCTGGGCTTCCGCAGTTCGGCCAACGCGCGCCGGTTCAGCTCGATGGCAGCATCACAATTTCGACCATCGGCACGCTCGACGTCGAGGGCGTCACGTTGGCCAATGTTCGCGAACTTATTCAGGCGGCCTACACCAGCCGGCTCCTGACCCTCTATGCCTCCGATGGTCGGGAGTTGACGCGTACGGTTGAACGCGAGGATGTATCGGCGGCAATCGTGCAATATGCGCCGATATGGGTATCCGGTGATGTTGTTCGGTCCGGCGAGCATCCTTTCCAGCCACGGATGACGGTACGCCAGGCGATCGCGTCTGCGGGCGGGCTCCGTCCACCGATTATGACTACCGGCACGCTGCCGCTATACGATCCGATCCCGCTGCAGAGCGACTACATTGCCAGCTGGCTCACATTGGCTGGCCACGCCGCCCGCGCCTGGAGGTTCCGCACCGAGCTCGGCGAGACGGCCGAATTCGACAAGACATCAATTCCAGCAGCACCGGTGCCTGAAGACGCGTTGACGCGCATTCTGGCAACCGAGAAGCAGATTCGTGAGCTTCGGCAGGTGGATTTCGATCGCGAGCGGGCCTTTCTGGACCGGAGCGCGGCTCTTGCTGAGGAGCAGATCAAGTCGCTATCCGAACGCGTCGAACTCGAGACCCAAGGCGAACTCGAGGACACTCAAGTCTACAAAACTTCGAAAGAACTTCTGCGGCAAGGCGCATTCACCAATTTGCGGGTAGTGGAGGCCCGACGCTCATTGCTTTACTCAGCCACGCGCCGGCTGCAAACGGAAAGCGAGCTCATGCAGATGCGCAGACGGCTGGACGAGGCGCGCCGGTCGTTGGAAAAGCTCGAAGACCAGCGCCGGCTCGGCATTCATGAAGAACTGCGGTCCATAGATCTGAAACTGGCCGAGGAACATGCCCGCCTACAGAGTCTGCGGGCGAAATTGGACCTCGCTGGCATCGCCGTCCCGCGCGGCCAGGAGGCCAGCCAGGAGGCCAGCCCGGCGGTTACCGTTATTCGCAGGATCGACATGAAGCCCGTCGCTTTTGAAGCGGGGTATGATGAAGAGGTCGAGCCGGGCGATATGGTGGAAGTCGCGTTACGCCAAGGGTCCTTATCGACGAGCGATGATCTCGGCGCACTTGGCATTGACCGGCCTCAATATGCACAGAGCGCGAAATAACCTCTCAATCCCTCAATTCTACTTGGTCTTCCGGATCGATGCTCGAGCGGAGCGCGGATAGACGAGGAGGCCGAGTCTTCGCGAGGCGATGGCCGCTGGCATTTCATCTCTGCCGCCAACTTGAGTGAGTTCGTCAACCTGCTTGTGTTGGCCGGACCGCTGTCCATTTCCGTGGTCGAAGCCTTTGCGGCAGGACCTTAAGGCTTTGCGATGGCGGCCGACGGCGAGACGCAGCGCTTCGCCAAAGTTTTGCGGTCGAACCGAGAGCTCTTCCAACCCCCGTGCCCATCTCGTGGTCGCTTTATTTGCCATCCGTGGCCGCATCGACAACTCGCTCGTCGAGCAAGAGCCTGTTTTCCGGCACTGGGCAATATCTACGTCAAAAGCGGTAACAGTATAAGGGGGTTGGCGAACAAGTGTAAATCCATTGTGCTATGTATACAACCCTAGAGATGACCATTGAAACGTCATCGTTGACTTTTTGGGGCTATCCCGGTTGATTGCTCCGCTGCGCGTCTGTGGTACCATTTCTTTTTTGACATGATGAATTATTTGCAAAATTTCTACCTACTCCGGAAGGGGGTGCAGCGTGAACAAGAAGAAAACGTGGAATTTTACAATCGTCGAGCCGAACTACATTGTATGCGCAGGGCTGGCACGAATATTTGCACGAACGGCATTCAAAGAACAAATCGAATGCGCCAATATGGCTCAGTTGTGGGAGCTGATAGAAAAGGGTCAGGAAGTCGATTTGTTTTTGATAGACGTGGGGCAAAATATTTGCCGATTTAAAGCGGACGTCGAGAAGCTCAAAACGCAATTTCCAAAGTCATTTGTTGTTCTAATGGCGGACTCTGTTGAGGAAGCTGTAGTCACCCAGGCCATCCAAGCGGGTGTTCATGGTTTGATTGACAAGGGCATGCGCGTCGAAGCCATGGTGAAATCGCTGGAATTGGTCCTGCTCGGCGAACCTGTTTTCCCTCCCCCCGCTCCGGTCAAGACATCGCTCATCACAAAGGAGTATGTCTTACAGAAGCACAACGAAAACAATGGTCACAACGGGCATTCAACTCATATAATTTCCCTGGCGCCTAATCTTTCGTCGCGAGAAATTGAAGTATTGATGTCACTTAGTCAGGGAAACTCCAATAAGGAGATTGCCAGGAAGCTCGAGATCTCGGATGCCACCGTGAAGGTACATGTGAAGGCAATCTTGCGGAAGCTTCGGATAAAGAACCGGACCGAGGCGGCCTTGTGGGCAACGGGTGCGGGGCAGCAGACCTCACCGTACCAGCAGTGATCGATTTCCGTTCTGATCAAGCCGGCTCAGCAAGCCCCAGAAAAATAAAGGCTATCTAAGAGTCGGATTCGAAAAGACATCAATAAAAATAGTACCTTGCGAGCCGCCTGGTGAGCATGCGAACGTGAGCGATCATGATCCAGGCCTCGGCTGAGGCGATGGATTTTTCGAAGTCCTTAGCCAGACTCCTGCATCTACCGAGCCAGGCAAAGGTTCGCTCAACAACCCATCGGCGCGGCAATAGCTCGAAGCCTTTGGCCTTGTCGGATCGCTTGATGATTTCGAGTGTCCATTTGCCGATCTTCTCCAATCGCGTCTTCAGTTTTGCTCCGGCGTAGCCGCCGTCGGCAAAGATGTGTAGTAACCACGGCCAGCGGTGCCGGATGGATTTCAGGAGATCGGGAGCACCGTCACGATCTTGAATATCGGCGCTGTGAACCATGAGGCCAACCATCAGGCCGAGCGTATCGACCACGATATGGCGCTTGCGGCCCTTGATCTTCTTGCCAGCATCAAAGCCTTTGATCCCAGCGCTTTCCGTGGTTTTGACACTTTGGCTGTCGATTGCCCCTGCCGTCGGTGAAGCCTCCTTTCCCTCCAGCTCTCGCGCCGCCATCACCAGACAATGATTGATCCGGCTCCATAGCCGCATCGCACGCCATTCGTAGAAATAACGCTGCACCGTCGAGCAAGGCGGGAAGTCCTTCGGCAGCATGCGCCACTGACAACCGGTCGCAGCAATATAGAGGATCGCGTTCACAATCTCCCGTAGGTCAGCCTTGCGAGGCCGCCCAAGCCGATACGGCGCAGGCAGAAATGGTGCAATAAATTCCCATTCGCGATCCGTCACATCACTTGCGTAGCGGCTCGCCTTACGGGCATAAATCTTTCGGGTGGTTTCAGTCCAGGCCATATGATCTCCATCGAATCTTCGCAAATCCGAGGGAATCACAACTGGCTGGAATCACTCACTTCTTTCTGAAGTCGCCTCTAAAAATTCTAGTAATACCCCCTTTTGGAGCGGTCATCCCGCTTGGGTAGCTCTCCACAAAAGGATGCTCCACAAAGTATGGCTTTGCCGCTCGACTGCCTTCTATCCTTATGCGCAGTTGCCGAGGACTGATCGACTGCTAGATTGCTGTCATCGATCTGTCACATCTCCGCAAACGCGGATTTTGAGGCAGTACCGAGTCAACTTCAGGGAGAGATTCGATGAAAGCCGTAATCCAGTGTGGCGGTCAGGGAACGCGCCTGAGACCATACACTATGGTGCTACCCAAGCCGCTGATGCCAGTCCGCTCTCAGCCGGTACTTGAGCTTCTGCTGAAATGGCTTCGACGAAACGACCTGACAGAGGTCTATATCACCACCGGTTATCTCGGGCAGCTGATTAAGAGCTTCTGTGGCGACGGGCGGCGGTGGGACATCCGGATCCGCTATACGGATGAAGCGGCACCCCTGGGGACGATCGGGCCACTCGGCTTGCTGCGCGATGAACTCGACACCAGCTTCCTGGTGATCAATGGGGATGTCATTACCGATCTGAGCCTCGGTGCGTTCGCCCAGTACCATCACAGCACGGGCGGACTACTCACGGTGGCTACCATGCACCGGCAGACTCGAATGGATTTCGGCGTCATCGAGGCACATGACGGGCGGATCACCAGCTTCAAGGAAAAACCGATACTCTCGAACCTTGTGAGCATGGGTGTCTACTGCATGGAGCCCTCGGTGCTTCAATACATTCCTGCGGGCGTCCCATTCGGCTTCGATGATTTGATCCTGTGCCTCCTTCGGCGAGGCGTTCCGACCCACAGCTACATTCACGAGGGCATGTGGCTCGACATTGGCCGGATCGAAGATTTCCAAACCGCTCAGGAGCTAGATTGGGATGTCCAGTCACCACCGTTTGAACGCGTCTACGCAGCCTGAGGCTGTTCTGCTGAATGCTGCCGCCCCGGGCGGAGGTGCCGCAACGGCGCGTGCCGGCAGCGGGGCCGACGATCGCTCAGAGATTTACGTCGCGCGACCAATCTTGGGGCGTCAGGAGCAGGTCGCCGTTTCCGAAGTCTTGGACGACGGCTGGGTCACGATGGGCTCGCGTGTACGCGATTTCGAGCTAGCCTTCGCCGAGCGGCATCGCACGGACGATGCCGTGGCAGTCAGCTCTTGCACCGCCGCACTTCATCTTATCCTCCATGCACTGGGGATAGGGCCAGGCGACGAAGTCCTCGTGCCCTCGCTCACATTCGTGGCGACGGCCAACAGCGTCTTGTATACTGGAGCGTCGCCTGTCTTCGTCGACATCGAGTCGCTCGCCATGCCGCTGATGTCCCTGGAGGACGCTGCGCAAAAGTGCTCCCCGAGAACGAAGGCTGTCATTGTCGTGCACTATGCTGGCTGTGTCGCGCAGCGCAGCGCATGGCGCGAGTTCGCCTCCCGGCGGGGCCTGTTCCTCATTGGGGACGCGGCGCATGCAGTGGGCCTCGAGGACGTCGCAACCTTCGGCGACGCAGCTGCCTTCAGCTTCTACGGCAACAAGAACATGACGACCGCAGAAGGCGGCATGGTGGTGTCGACTCAAACCGACCTTCTGGAGCGAGTCCGACAAATGCGCAGTCATGGGATGACAAGCGGCACATTCCAGCGCCACCAGAGTGGCGCGCCGCGCTACGACGTGACCATGCTCGGCTACAATTACCGAATGGACGAACTCCGGGCTGCCATGGGTCTGGTTCAACTCGGTCGCCTGACAGCGTGGAATGAACGCCGGCGCGTCCTGACGGCCAGATATGCAGAAGTTCTGGCAGCCGATTGCCCGACCATCCTCGTCCCCAGCCTGCAGGGTTGCGATTCGGCTCATCACATCATGCCGGTCGTCTTGCCGGCCGAAGCCGACCGCGATCGGATCATCGCATCCATGAGAAGCGATGGCATCCAAACGAGCATCCATTACCCGCCTGTTCACGACTTTTCTTTCTACAGATCTCGGCTACCCGACCTTCGGCTCCCGAAGACGGAGGAATTCTCTCGTCGCGAGCTGACGCTCCCGCTGCATCCCGGCATGGATGACGGTCACGTCGAGCGCGTAGTCGCCGCTCTGGCCGCTGCTGCGCAGGCATGAAGGACGTCACGAAACAAATGTGAGGAGATACGTAATGCGCCATGACGACCGTCCGCCAGCACGTCTTATCGGCTGGATTGCCCGCTCCCTCGACGTTCTGTTCGCCGCCGTCTGCTTGGCGGTTCTAAGCCCCGTGATGCTGCTGATTGCCGTGGCGATCATCGCGGAGAGCGGCCGTCCGGTGTTCTTCTCGCAGGTGCGCCTTGGACAGGGCGGCAGGCACTTCCGGATTTACAAGTTTCGCAAATTTCGCGCGGACTGCAGCCCCTTCGGCCTTCCATTGACGGTCAACAATGACGGTCGAACGTCCAGAATTGGACGATTACTCGCAAAAACAAAGTTCGATGAGCTCCCGCAACTCTATAACATCCTCCGGGGAGATATGGCCTTTGTCGGCCCGCGGCCAGAGAGCCTCGCTTTTGCCGACTGCTTCGACGACAAGCACCGGGCTATCTTGGACTATAGGCCTGGAATATTCGGTCCGAGCCAGGCAGCGTTTCGCAATGAGGCCAGCCTGTACCCCGTGAATACCGACCTGATCAAGGTTTATCGAGAGGTGATCTTCCCGCTGAAGGCCTGTCTCGATCTCGAATATTATCCGCGTAAGACCATGCTCAAGGACCTAGTGTGGATCGTTCGCGGAGTCATGGCGGTAGTCGGCCTCCATCCAACATTGACCAAGCTTCCAACGCAGCTGCCCACGCTGCGGACCAGCCAGGCGCCTGTGACGGAGGGCGCTCTATCGCCACCTTCGAGCTGGAGCCACGCGAGGAGGATGCAACTATGAGCTGGGCAACTCCGCAGAGGCCCTTTGAGCAGGGTCCCGCGGACGCGACGCAGGGATCGTCCCACCGGACAGCAGCAACGCCAGTGCCTCGTGAGAGGTGGGGTTCGGGCGCGCTCCTCGGTGCGGAAAGCCCGATCCCCTCGCGGGCATGCAATCCCGGCACGATTCCATCGTCATGGGCAAGGATACCGGCTCCAAGGCGCAACACCATCATTATCGAGCTTTTCGGGCCAGCTGCTTCCGGGAAGACGACCCTTGCCCGAGCCCTCGAGGCGGCGCTCGATGCTAGGGGCATCGCGGTGCGGCTCGTCGGGAGCTCGCGACCTGCAGAAAGAGGTTCTGAGCCACCAGGAGCAGGGACCAAGCCGCCCTCCGCGCTGCGTGCAGCCTTGGCCCGCGCCTCGAAAGTCTTCACCGCTCTGGACGCGCTGGTGCCAGGGGTCTCCATCGACCCGCTCGTCGGGCAACTGATGGAGATCCTGCCGCCAAAGAGCTGGACCAGAGCGATCCGGGCTCGACGTTATCTGCGGAACATCTGCGGCTCCTGGAGTGCGGCGCTGACCTCGGACAGCGTCGTCATCTTCGATCAGGGCTTTATGAATTCGCTCTGCTCGCTCGCCCTCTTTTCCGGTGCGGTAAACCAGCATGCCCTGTCGCGAGGACTATCGCTTGTTCCAGCGCCCGATTTGCTCATTCGTGTGGAGACGCCGCGCGAAGTGCTGCAGGCGCGCCTTAAAAAACGGCTGCGTCGTCAAGGGTTGTTTGAGCGACTGTTTGAGAGCGACATCCAAAGATCGCTTCGGCAGATCGAGATCTCCTCGATGATTGATGATTTGCTGAAGGAGGCCGGCCGGCATTCGATGCGTGTGAGTTGGCGGGACCAAGACACCCTCGCAATGGCCGTCGAGACGATCGCGGACGAAATCGTCTTGAAGAAGGGACACGGATCGCCATGACCTGACTTGGTGCGAAATCGCCTTGTACCCGCGACGCTGAATGACGGATCAAACAGAGCCGTTTTCATCGGTCGCGTCCGGCACCGCTTGACCGAGCGCAACGCTCGCTGCGGAAACAATTGCCGCGGGTGATGCAAGAGCTGCCCCCGCCATAGCGGCTTTCGGAGCCGGTTGCAGAAAGGAGAACTAGCTATGGTAGATAAGATCGGCACGGATGCTGGCGAGGACCTCATCGGCGGCGCTGAAAACGATCTGCTCGATGGCAAGGGGGGGAACGACAGGCTTTACGGCAAGGATGGCAATGACATCCTTTATGGCCGGGGTGGGGATGACCTGCTCGACGGCATGACCGGGGCGGACGCCATGTACGGCGGATCAGGCAACGACCGCTACAGGATCGATAATGTCGGCGATGTGATCAGCGAGGATGAAAACAACGACGGCATTGATGATGGCGGAATCGATCTGGTCGAGAGTTCCATCACGTTCACCCTTCCCAAGTTCTTTGAAAACCTGACGCTGACGGGGACGGACACCATCAACGGAACAGGCAATGAACTCGACAACAAGATCAAGGGAAATACCGCTGCGAACGTCCTTACTGGAGACGGGGGAAAAGATATACTTACTGGCGGTGGCGGCGCCGACACGTTCCTATTCGGTCCAGCTGAGGTCAGTAGCACGGACCGGGTGGTGGACTTCGACGCGGACGACCGACTCGGAATCTTCGCCGCCGATTACGGCCTGAGCGCGGGGAGCGGTCTGACCAACGGGAAACTGTCGAGCGACTACTTTACCATTGTGAGTTCCGGCGACCAGGCGACCACGTCTCACGGGCAGTTCATCTACTCGAGTGGAAATCGGACTTTGATGTGGGATGGGGATGGTGCCGGCGGCGCAGCCGGGATCGCGATCGCCACCTTCGATACGGATATTGCAAGCATCCTGAGCGCCGACCGCTTCACGATTTCCGGGTCTGGCGGTTCAGAACCACCGCCGCAAATATCGATCACGGACGGAGCGCCCGACCCGCAGACGGAAGGCAGCACGGCCACGATCAAGTTCATGATCACGCTGTCGGCGGCGGCCTCCGAGACGGTGCGCATCACCTACAGTACGCAAAACGGCACGGCGACAGCCGGTGAGGACTTCGTGGGCGTGAGCGGTGGCGTGGTCGATATCCCGGCCGGGCAGACAAGCGTCGAAGTCACCATCAATCTGCGCGACGACACCATCGTGGAGAATACCGAGACCTTCCAGGTCCTGATCAACGAGGCAAAGCTCGTCACGAGCGGCACGGCGCTCACCCTTGCCGATTCCTCGGGAACGGGCAGTATCGCCGACAATGATGTCAACCCGCCTCCGCCTGCGAATCCGACCGTGGTCAACATCATTGACACCAGCATCAAGGCCGGAGGGATCAACAGCCCGGATCCGTCAGGGCTTGCCTATGTGCCGGGTCAGGGCCTCTTCCTTTCCGATTCGGAAGTGGATGAGAAGCCATTCTCCCGCTCGAACAATCTGTTCCAGATCAGCACGAGTGGTGTCCTGGAGACGTCGCTCAGCCTTACGGGCTTCACGACGGAGCCGACGGGTCTGGCGTTCAACCCGGTCACCGGTCATTTGCTCATCACGGACGATGATAATTACAAGGTCTTCTGGGTCGATCCGCAGAACCCGACAGCGAGGCTCGGGACGGTGTTGGTCAAGTCCCTCAACTGTGACGATCCGGAGGACGTCGCCGTCAACCCGAACAATGGCAACGTGTTCATTGCCAACGGGACTTCCCGTACGATCGTCGAGACCGACAAGGCAATCAGCCAGGTTCTCTCCAGGATCACTCTCCCCACGGTAATCAAGGATCCGGAGGCGCTGGCCTATGACGCCCAGCACGACGTGTTCTTCGTGGGCGGCGGCTTCAGCAAGAATATCTGGGTTGTCGATCGCGGCGGCAATATCCTGCAGACCATCGATCTTCTTAAGGATTACCGCAACCCGATCGGCGATACCAGCGCCAAGATCAAGGACCTGGAATTCGCGCCGAGCAGTGATCCCAATGACGATCCGGGTGAAATGAATCTCTACGTCGCCGACTACGGGAACAGCCATGTCAATGACGGGCGTGTGATCGAGATCGACTTGGGCAGCGGTTGGCTCATCGTTTAGCACTCCAATTGGGGCTGTCGTTTGCCGGAGGGATTTCGCCTTCCGGCGAAGCCGCGCGGCGCCACTGGGTTACCTTCCGCTGACGCGGGATCACCTCCAGCGTCTCGGTGATGTCCTCGCCAAACTTCGCCAGCTTGCCAAAACCGCAGCACGGGCATGTCGCCGGCACTGCGATGACGACGCGCTCGCGCCGCAGATGCTCGGGAAACGCCTTCCTGGACGGACGCTTGCGCTCGAAGGCCCTGACCGCCGAGGAGCCTGCCGCCATCTCCGCCGCTACTTCAAGGCAGCGAGGGGGCAAAGCCTGTCAGATCAGATAGCTCAACTCGGGGCGAACGCGCCCGGCTGCGATCCGGTAGCGCCACCACTCGATCGTCTTTTCGAGGCCGCTGTCGAGCGTTTCGCGAGGCGCCCAGCCCGTCAACTCTCGAAAACGATCCGAGTCGGCAATTAACGCCATCACTTCCGATGCAGCCGGCCGCTTGCGAACGTCTTCCGCGATTATCGGTTTGGCTGGCCCAGCCACGAGTTCGCTGATGCGCTCGACGGTCTCGGCAATGGTAACTGCAAACCCCGAGCCTACATTATAAGCGGCACCCCATTTCAGCTGTTCCGCTCGGCCGATGGCTAGAAACGCACTGACGGTGTCGTCTACGAAATTGAAATCTCGTATCGGGCTAAGGTCACCAATCCGGATCTCTTTCGATTCCGGCTGGAGGGCCTGCCGGATGATCGTCGGAATGACGGCGCGCTCGCTTTGACGCGGCCCGTAAGTGTTGAAGGGGCGCATGATGACGGCGGGCGTCTCGAATGATCGGGCATAGGCCTCTACCATCTTGTCCGCACCAATCTTGCTGGCGGAATAGGGTGACTGGCCTTGAAGTGGGTGTTCTTCGGTGATTGGTGTGAACTGCGCGGTGCCGTAGACTTCGGAGGTGGACGTGTGGACCATCCGGCCGACCCCGCCTGCGCGACAAGCCTCGAGCACGTTCACCGTGCCCGTTATGTTGGTGTCCACATAGGATTGCGGCGCACTATAGCTGTAAGGGATCGCGATCAACGCGGCGAGGTGAAATACGACATCTGCCCCGTCGACCAACTTGCGCACAAAATGGGAGTCGCGGACATCGCCAGCCACGAGATTCATGGCTTGGCGAAGCTCGGCCGGGGTCTCATCCAGCCATCCCCTTTGCCCGAAAGAGTTGTAGAGACTGAGCGCGGTGACCTTTGCACCCTGACGTACGAGGCTCTCCGCCAGATGTGAACCAATGAATCCATCGGCTCCAGTGATCACCGTCGTTAGTCCGTCGTAGCGTGTATCGATAGCCATGGCACTGAGTTCCCCATCGTTGGTTATTTCTGCTTGAACCCGCGAAGTTCAAGATGGCGGCGTACCCACAGAGGCGACAGGGGATTACCACCGAGGCCCCGACCTCCATTCACGAATCCGAAAGCACAGAGTCATAAACAGCAGTTGTCTCCGCCACCAGGCGGTCGAGGGAGAAGCGCTTCTCGTACCAAGCCCGTCCGGCCTCTCCCATCTGGCGACGATACAGTGGAGCCGCAATAAGCAAGCGCAGACGGTCGCGGAGGACATCGATGTTTCCCCGCGGTACAATGAATCCGGTCTCGCTCTCGCGAACCGACTCGCGCACTCCTCCAACGTCTGACGCAATCACGGGCAGCCCCGCTCGCATAGCCTCGAGGATCGAGCGCGGGAATCCTTCCCAATTGGAAGCGAGCACAAATATCTGCCCATCCGCCAAACGCTCTGCCACATCCTGTCGATAACCCGTAAAGCGAACGCGCGACGCGATCCCCAGCGAGGCAGCGAGCGCCTCGACAGAGGAGAGCAGTGGCCCGTCTCCGACCAGCTCCAGCTGCCAATCGAGGTCCATTAACTGCGCAAGAGCGCGCAAGAGCGTCGCATGGTCTTTTTGCCAGGCCATGCGTGCCACCATTACGATCCTGGGCGGCGATCTTTCCGGTCGGGCGCGAAGCGATTCCTTGACGTCGGGCATGGCGTTCGGGATTGCCACAAGCCGATCTTTGCGAGTCAGGAAGCTCCGCTCGGCAGCACTGAAGTCAGATTCGCATACCGTAATGATACGAGACGCAAGCGGTGCTGCCGCCCATTCGACCAGCCAAAAAATAACACGCTGGGTCCATGGATGCCCCTTCGTGAAGCCCCAGCCGTGGGCGGTAAACAGAGCCGGGATACCAAGACTGGACGCGGCAATCCGACCAAGCAGGCCCGCAGTGGTAGAGTGCGTCGATACGATGTCGGGGCGAAGCTGACGTAATAGTTCTCGGATCTCAAGTACAGCTCTCACGGCTTGGAACGGCCCCACGCTGCGATGCAGGTTTCGTACGCAATGAATGGGAATTCCACGCTCTCTGAGGTGATTGGCAAACCGACCGTCGCGCCCAGCTAAAATCGTCACCTCCGCACCTCTGGAACGAAGCGCAGCGGATAGATCGCGCACGTGGATGTGTGCCCCCCCGATTTCGTCTCCGCGCGAAATCACGAAAACAATCCGTAGACGATGGTCGACCTGCTCGGTCGTCCGCTGTCCGTGTGACGTTAGAATAGACATCGGCCCCCCCCCCACAGCTCCACTTAGACGCTAACCCACAGAGCCTTCATCACGGCTTTCACCGTCTCCTCGAGCGGCTGCTCCGTATCAACGGAAATCACACGCGAATCCGGGAATTCAGTCTCCGTCTCGATCTTTCTGCGCCTCTTTACGGCTGCGGGATCGGGTCCGTCTTTCTTATTGCGCACCGCGTCCCTTTTTAGCGACGTCTCGATCGGCGCGGTTAAACGGATGACAAGCGTCGGCTGCGGAAGCCCGGTGTAGAGAGCCCGCTCGCGCCTCATCAGCCACTGCTTCAGGCCACGTCCGCACCGCGCCAGCGCCTCATCATCGAACCGACTGCTGTCGACGGCGCCAATGGTTGCGGAAGGGTAACGATCGGCAATCACAATCGACCCGGCGGCGGCATAGCGCCAGCAACGGCTCAGAAGCGCGCGGCGGTCGTGGGCCAGAACAGTGAGCCACAGAGTATTCAGCAAAGAAGGCGGCACGTTTTGCTGCTGCTCAAGTTCCGCGCGCGCGCTAGATCGGTGTCCGGACAGGATCCGCCGGGCCAAAGGAAGGGCGAGGCGCGGGAGGAGCGAAACGAACGTCGCGGGAGGTTTGCCGACATGGACGGCGCGGACATCGAAATGATGGCCCAGAATGCGGGCCGAGGCGAGACTCAAGGTAGATTTTCCCGTGCCCATGGGACCGACAAAAGCGATTACGACCCCTGCCGCAGTAGGGGTTAGCCTGCGGCGACGCCTCAGCAGCAACAGTAGAACACGCTGCATCCGGGACAGCGCTTCCGAGAGTGTGCTGAGCCGTCGCCAGGCACGGAGATGGCGCGCTACTTGACGACCAAGCAGGATTCGCCGAACCATGGCCCGCGGCTCGCCGATGGCTTCGATCAGATCATAAAGAAGCGAAACAGGCGTACCCGGAAACCAGGTCGTCCAGAGCACCTCGGCCTTGCCGCGGTTCGCGCTTGCACAGAGCCATTTCAGCTCCTGCAGCACGAGGTCGTAGTGGCGCTGAAGCAAAAACAGCTCCGTAAGACTGGTATGCTTGAGCGCAATTCGGAGCGCAAAGAGCACGAGCTCGGCCTCCACCGTGGGGATCGGAACGCCGTGCAGGCGACGCGTATTGGCCAGCAGCGCCCATTCCACGGGGAGGTGGTAGGCCTTGACCAGACTGTCGCCGGTGACGATCTGGAAATAGGCGTGCACGTGAAGCAGCTGCGGCACATCGGGATCCAGAGCAAAGGCGTGGAAGACACCGGGATGTCCGGCCCCGTTCGCGGAAACCGCGAGCTTGAAACCGCTTTCGACCAGCGCGGTTTGGAACCCGGCGGCGTCCTGGCGGTCGATGAGCAGGTCGAGATCCCCTTCGCCAGCAAGGCTGTCGGCAAGGCGCAGATTGCTCTTCCAGTGGCAGTACCGTAGCCCCATACGGTCGAGTGAGGCGAGCAGGCGACGTGTCGGTTCCTTCGGTGAGGGGCCTGACGTGGCTTCGGGGCCGGTTCCTCCATCGGGATGGGCTTTAGGCTGCATGGACGTCAAATGATGGCGACTGAACATCCCAATCGAGCTCCTGGGCGGTGTGGAAATCGTCTATCCGGCCAATATCGAGCCAGACAGCAGCAGCTCGAGCATCAGAGGTATCGGGAGGACCATGGTATACCGGCACAGGCGAGTTCCCTGACCGCCACATTGCATTACTGCTTTCATCAATGGACTCCCTCCGCTAAACGGGCCGATGCCACGGCTGCGAAACCCGCCTCTGAGGCGACTTTGCCCCTTTGCCATTTCCAGTCTAGCGCGCCGGCTAACGATCAACTTAATGCTAATAAGGATGAGGAGGTTTTCCGGCAGGAAGCTCGCTTGCCAAACCTGAATACCCAAGAAAAGTGCTGTTCACTAAGCCAGAATGTAAGCAAGAAGTGGTGGCGGAGCCGACAAGACGCACTCGACACCGCTAGGTTCAGGACCTATTAATTTCGTTTGAGATGTGATTCAGAGTCTCCATTGAAGGGGCTTCTGATGAGTGATTTGTTTCTGCTAAGCGAGCGCCAAATGGCTCGCATCTCTCCGCATTTTCCGCTTTCTCATGGGGTTGCGCGTGTCGATGACCAGCGCGTCGTCAGTGGTATCGTCTATGTGATCCGCAATGGTCTGCAGTGGAAGGATGCACCTTCGCAGTATGGGCCACATAAGACGCTCTATAACCGCTGCATTCGCTGGAGCCGGCTCGGCGTGTTCGACAGGATTTTCGCCTCTTTGGCCGGCGAAGGCCCCCAGCCTGAGCGCATCATGATCGACGCGACACATCTGAAGGCCGACCGCACGGCGGCAAGCCTTCTAAAAAAGGGGATGTTCCCCGTCGTATCGGGCGCACTAAGGGCGGACTGAACTCGAAGCTCCATGCCGTCTGCGATGATGACGGCCGGCCGATCATCATGCTGCTCTCTGAAGGCCAGATGAGCGACCACAAGGGCGCTCGGATCGTGCTCAACGCGTTGCCCAAAGCCGATTGCCTCATCGCCGATAAGGGCTACGACAGCACCTGGTTCCGCGAAGAGCTCCTCGCAAGGGGCATCGAGCCCTGCATCCCATCCTCTAAAAGCCGGAAGAAACCGTACGTCTACGACAAGGCCCTCTATCGTCGCAGACACAAGGTCGAGAACCTTTTCGCCAAACTCAAGGTTTGGAGGCGCATCGCAACACGCTATGACCGATGTGCCCACACCTTCTTCTCGGCAATCTGCATCGCAGCTTCTGTCATCTTCTGGCTGTGATTAACGAGCCCTGACCCTAGGCCAGTGCCGTGGTCTGATGACTGTGACGCTGCATGTTCCTGCCGATGACGGTGCCATCGAGCACGTTGAGGGCGGCAAACAATGTGGTCGTGCCGTGCCGCTTGTAGTCGTGCGTCAGGGTGCCGAGCCGCCCTTCTTCAGGGGCAGGACGGGTTGAGTGCGATCGAGCGCCTGGATCTGGCTCTTCTTATCGACCGACAGCACGATGGCGTGGGCGGGAGGATCGACGAAAGGCCGACGACGTCCTTGAGCTTGGCGACGAACTCAGGGTCGCTGGAGAGCTTGAAGGCCCGCCAGCGGCGGGGCTGGAGACCGTGCGCCTTCCAGATGCGGCGCACCGCACTGGCGCTAACGCCCACCTCGGCCGCCATCATGTCGGCAGTCCAGTGCGTCGTTTCGCCCGTGCGGGTCGGCAAGCGAAAGCGCCACACACCTGCTCGCTGATCTCCGGCCCGAGCGGCGAAAGCGCGAGGGGCGCGTCTTGTCGCGCAAGAGACCCTCGAACCCTTCTGTGGCGAAGCGCTCCTGCCAGCGCCACACGCAGGTCTTCGACTTGCCGGTCTGTCACATGATCTCGACGGTGCCGACGCCGTCAGCACTCAGCAGGATGATCTCGGCGCACCAGACGTGCTTCTGCGGCGCATTGCGAATCGGTCGGCGCAACGGTGAAGGATATTCCTGTGCGCATGCGCCACACTCGCATACGCACTCGCCAAAGAAAAACACGGACTCTTATGTTAAAGCGGAAACCACTAGCGGCACCGCGGACGGCAATTTGGTGGATGGCGCCGAGGGAGCAGACGGGACGGGTGTCTGGGGCCGTGAATCGCCGTTGGCAGCGCTGTGAGCGAATATTCGTCAGTTGATTTGGGCTCGGGTGCGAGGGGCGCTGGGGCTGATATCGAGCGGTCGCACACGCGTCGACTTTCGCGGTGCGACTGAATGCATGGCCGCCAGACCGAGCGCGACCGAGAACCAGAAAATCGGGTGACGAACAACCAGGTGAAAGTTGGAATATACGAATAGCGAGAAAATCAGACTTGCCAGCGCTATGAGCCCAGCCCGGTAGGCAGCGATGAGTGCCGCCGTAATGATCCAGAAAAAGATCAGCACAGCTAGGATGCCGCCCTGAGTGATCAAGTCGAGGGCAGTGTTATGCGCTTCTGCCTTTTCAGGGGGCGGTAGTTTCGTCCGCTTTCCGAGAAGATGCGGACCTGGTCCGAGGCCCAACATTCCTGATTTCAGGCCGATTTCCACCGCTTCACTCCAGAGTTGAAATCGATCTTCAGCTTGATCATTTTCTGTCATGGTCTCGACGATCGCTTGGCGCGCATTCTCCGCGATCTTCGGAGTGAACGGGGTTACGGACGCAAGCAGCAATGGAAGTGACAGGATCATCAGACTGGCGACGGTCGTGACCAGAGACGGCTGACGCTCGGCGCGCACGAACCTGATTAGAAACTTGCTCCCCACGAAAAGCGGTGCCGCAAAGCCAATGGCCAGGGTAAACGAGTCGCTTCGGGTCAGAATTCCGGCAATGAAAGGAGGGGCCATGCAGCTAAGCGCGAAAATTTTGGTGCGCAGGCGAGCCTCCGCTTCTGCGCTTTGAAGCGACAGGAGCACAAGTACGGTGCATAGAAGTCCGAATTGGTTTGGATTCATTGACCAGCCGATGAACCGGTTCCACATCCAAAGGTCAAGGCCTGACATGGGAACCATGCCATAGCCGCCGGCGAGCAACAGAATGACCGTGGCGGCGCCGCAGACCGAGATTATCCACGCCACGCGGTGAAGCCGCCAAGCAGGGAGAATGACCACGAGAAGCGACAGAATTGCCACGAAGGCGTAAGCCTGTCCGGTGTGCAGGACGCCCGAAGCATAGATATTGTCTGTGGCTAATCCCAAAAGCAAACCTATGCTCTGGGCGAAGGTGAACACCGCCCAGAATAGCAGCATATGGGAAACAGGCCTTGTCAGCGCCGGAGCGCCCCGGTATGCGAGGTCAGCCAGCGCTCCAACAATCCATATCGTGAGCAGCGACTCGCCGGCTCCTAAAGGCGTGCCGGGCAGACGGAGCTGCGTCGCAGTCGACAACAACAGTCCAAATGCGAGCAGTCCATCTTTAATCATTGACACGACCGGTGATTAGACCAAACCCGAAGCAGCAAGTGCTCGCCCTTTGACCTGCGAGCGCACGAGGCGACAGCCCAATCTTCTCACATTCGCCTCTGTCGGGAATGTGCAAATCGGATACTGCGATGCCCAAAAAGGGCTAGATCGCGACAGCGCTTACCCACTAAGGGGGTATTTACTCCACTATGCTGCGCCAGCATCTTATTGAGATTGCTGCAGCAACCCCGATAAAGGTCTCTGGCCTTAGAGACCGCCGGAGGCCACAATGAACCTAGACAAGCCCAGATTGCTGGGGTCGATACTGCTGGCGGGCTCGATTTTGGCGCTGTCGGGCAGCGGCAATGTGCTTGCCTTTGACAATCTGGCGGACACACGGGTGGTCGCGGTGCCAGAAATGATTGTCCCTGGCTATCTCGAGCGGAGCACCGATCCAGCGTTTGGTACTGCTTTCGTCCGAGTCACGGATCCGGGTAAGGAGATCATGGCCGGAGTCGCCTGTGACCCAGCCTTTTGCAGGCACCGCTATTCCAGCGCGCAGGCATGGAATGCCGATCAGAGTTTGCTGGTTGTCCAAAAAGGCTGCCCTGGGCTGTGCTTTCTGGACGGGCAGAACTATCAGCCGCTGTTCCAGCGCCGCCCATCCGGTGTCTGCGAGTGGCACCCGACAGATCCTGCGCAAATGATCTGCGTCAGCACTACTGAGATATTTCGTTGGAAAGTGCTCAGCGATGAGCGGATGACGATCTACGCTCCCCCAGAGTACCGAAAGTTGGAATTCGGCCCCGGAAAGAACAACCTTTCGCAGAATGGTAACCGATTGGCGATCCGGGCTGTCAAACCGTCTGGCGAACGGGTCACCTTTGCATACGACATACAATCCGCAACAAAATACCCCGATATCCAGCTTGACCATGAGAGCACCAACAACTACTGCACCATTTCGCCTTCGGGCCAGTACATCTTCTGCCATCAAGAATTACCTGACGGCAGGGACATCGCCGACATCTTCAGTTTTGACGGCCATCAGGTCCAGCACTGGGCTGAGCATCATCGACCTGGCCACGGCGACATGACGATCGACAGCGACGGCAGTGATGTCTATGTCGGAATAAGCAAGAGCGAGCCGGACAAATATCAAGTCATCAAGCGCCGCCTCTCAGACGGTAAGGTGACGGTTCTGACACCGCGCGGCTTTGCGCAGCACGCATCAGCGCGCAGCATCAACCGGCCGGGCTGGGTATTCCTGACATATAGCGGCTCATACGAGCGGGCGGGGCGAAGCGGAGCGACGCCCTTGTATGGGGAAATCGTAGCATTGAAAATTGACGGAAGCGGCGAAATCCGGCGTATCGTCCATCATCGAAGTGCGAAGGACGACTATCTGAGCGAGGCGCATGCATCGCCCTCGCCTGATGGCTCGCAGGTCATTTGGGCGAGCAATTGGGGCCAGCCGGGTGGACCTGTTGCGGCTTACGTTGCCCGGTTGTCCTGGCTAGAAACAGTCTCGGCATATCACTTGCAAACCCCAGTTGCCAAGAAGGAAACGCGTCATGACGAGTGACCGGCGAGGCTTGGCAGCGCGCAGCGCGGTGGGCCTGATGTGGACTGGCCTTTCCATGGGCGGGCTAGCCGTTGCGGAACTCGTCGCCCTCATAGTTCTGGCCAGATTGCTTGCTCCGAGTGAGTTTGGCCTCTATGCTGCAGCGCTGGTTGTCATCAACTTTTCCGCGATATTCGAAAGCCTGGGCGTCGCTCCGGCGATTGTGCAGCGGCCTGTTGTGGAAGAATCCCATCTACGTGTTGGGTTTACCCTGTCGCTCATTTTCAGCTTTTCCGTGGCTGGTTTCGTCTGGTGGGCAGCGCCCATTATCGCGAACCTATTCCGCCTAACCGAACTCGTTCCCGTGGTGCGGGCGACCTGCGGCGTATTCCTGTGCCGTGGAATATCGATGGTGGCGCAGGCCTCGGCCCAGCGCGAGTTGCGGTTTCGCTGGCTCGCGGGCATCGATGCAGGAGCCTTTGCGGCCGGGTTCGTTCTCGTCGGTCCACTATTAGCCTGGCACGGCCTTGGGATCTGGGCCCTTGTTGGTGCGCTGGTGTGCCAGCATTTCGTGCGCATGCTGGCGCTGCTCATCGGCCAGCCGCACCCGAAACGGCTTCTGCTGGAACGACCCGCGATCGGAGACCTGCTCTATTTTGGAGGCGGCTTTACCATCGCTCGCATATTCAACTACCTGGCCGGGCAGGCCGACAAGGTGGTGGTCGGTCGTTGGCTAGGAGCTGAGTCGCTGGGGCTGTATGCGCTTGCAGCGCAGCTGATGACAGCACCCGCGATGATTGTCGGCCAGACCCTCGATATGGTCTTGTTTCCGACGATGGCGCTGGTCCAGCAGGAGCCGGCGCGATTGGCACGCGCTTTTCGCAGCGCAGTCGCGTCCTGTGCATTGCTTGTACTTCCCGCCAGCGTGGTGGTTATGGCTGTTCTGCCGGAACTGGTACAGGTGCTGCTCGGCCCCGGATGGGAGAAAGCGGTGCTCCCGCTTCAGGTCCTGGGGGGGGGGATGCTATTCCGCACAAGTTACAAGCTCAGTGATTCGATTGCCCGGGCAACGGGGGCCGTATACGCCCGGGCGTGGCGGCAAGCCGTTTTTGCCTGCGCAGTCGCGGCCGGCTCATTCATCGGGCAACATTGGGGTGTGACAGGAGTGGCGCTTGGGGTCGTCATAGCGGTGGTGAGCAACTTCCTTCTCATGGCGCAGCTCAGCCTCCGCCTTACGGGGCTTCAGTGGTCGGACTTTGCCGTCGCGCACCTACCCGGCGTGGCGCTCGCGGTCACGGTGGGAGGCGGCGCTTGGATTCTTGCGCATTTATTGCGAGAACTTCACACGCCGCCGCTCTCCCTGCTGGGAATGATCGTGCTTTCCACGGCCCCTGCCGGCGCGCTGTTGTGCTGGCGCGCACCAGCGTTGTTCCTTGGTCACGATGGCAGGTCGGCATTGCAAGTCCTCATGAGCCTTGCCCCGGCTTGGCTCCAGCGCCGCCCAACATAGCGGCGGGGCGGCAAGGCGGGTAGGAGGCCCCCCATGCCTGTCACCCTTCAGGACTAGTCCTGATTTGAAATGGGGCTGCTTTGCCTCATTTCCTATCATGCCTGGGTCCCCACTCGGCTGGCCTGCGGCGCTTTAAATGCTTGGCCGCTTTGACGGGCCCGACCAGCATGACAACAGCCCCCTCGGACACATTAGCGATGTGGCGATCGGGCCTGCGAAGAGAGATTTCAAGTGACTAGATTCAGCGATGTGGAATCCTTCAGTTTAGACGTCACGAGCGACTCGCCTCGTCAGTTGCCGACATCCACGACCTTGGTGAGGACCACCAAAACCTCGACCTAGTCGACGCCCAGCACCGACTCTTCAGGCGTTACCTACATCGCCAACCCACCTTGGGGTGCTGCTGATCATGGGGCGCTGCTGAGCCCGCTTACCGCCTTCGCCTTTTCCGATGACCCGACCGGTGTCACCTACAACCCGATCAACAAGCACCTCTACTTCTCCGATGACGCCGGCACGAGGGCCGTGTACGAACTCGATCCGGGTCCGAACGGCCTATTCGACGGAGTCGTCGACATAGAGCCACTCGCGCACATTGGCGCCGGTTCCGTAAATCGGCAGTGGCTGCTCCTCCAAGGCGCGCCGAAGCATCCTCGAGGGGAAATCTCTTCGGGTTTCGCCAATGGCCGCATTGGCGGGTGGTACCTTGATCCGCACGACGGCAGCTCAGCGACGATCGAGAGCATGTCATCCAGCCGTTTGTTCTCGACCACCTCGGAGCGATGCACGGACCGTAAGGTGTCGAACGTTCTGTAGGGCAGGGAGGCTTCCCCGTCCGTGATCTCTAGGCGTCCGTCGGGATAGTCGCAGACGACGACCTTGTTGCCCGCCAGCGCCGTTGCGCGCTCTGTCGGATCGAGAATGAACATCACCTTGTCATAGCGCAGCGTCAAGGAATTCGACAGCTTACGAACCTCCTTGCGGCACATGGCGCCATCGAGGTTCTCGTGATCCGCCAGCGGCCGATGCATGTCCTTGGGATTGCGTGGTGGCTTGCCGAAACGAAAGTTGAAATCCGCCATAAACTCCGGCGCATAGGCGTTGGCCGCCGCGATCGTATCGATACCGCGCAGCCGCAGTTCCTTCACCAGCCGATCCTGCAGCGTCTGGTTGGCCCTTTCTACGCGGCCTTTGGCCTGCGGGGTGTTGGCGCAGATAATGTCGATGTTGAGCTCATACAGTGCCCGACCGAATTGCGTCAGACCGCTCGTCCGGTCTTTCTCCGACGCGTGGGTCGAGCGAAAGACGCCATGCTTGTCGCTGTAGAACGCGATCGGCTTGCCCCATTGCTGCAAGTAAGCCTTCGTCGCGTGCAGATAGTCGAAGGTGTTCTCCGAGCCGGCAAAGCGCAGATGCAACAGCTTGCCGGTGGCATCGTCGATATAGACGAGCAGGGCGCATTTGGGACCGCGGTTCTCGAACATGGAGTAATCGCGGCGCGGGCGCCCTGGCCGTTTTTGGCTGGCGAGGGTGGTTGCCCCCGATAAGATGGAAACACGGGCTCTCGATTGGAACCGGGCCCAAACATCGGATGGAGGCAACCGTGAACCAATATATTGGGCTTGATGTTTCGTTGAAAGATACCGCGATTTCGATTCGACAGGATGGAAAGCGGATCTGGCGGGGAAAGTGTCCTTCGGATCCAAAGCTCCTGGCTGAGGTGATCCGCAAACACGCCCCGCAGGCCAGGGGCGTCGTCTTTGAAACAGGGCCGTTGTCGACGTGGTTCTATCATGCCCTGACGGCCGAGGGGGTGCCGGCGATCTGCATTGAAGCGCGGCACGCGCAAAAGGTATTGAACGAGACGCTCAACAAGACCGACGCCAATGATGCGGATGGCTTAGCGCAACTCGCTGAAGCAGGCTTTTACAAAGCGGTTCGCGTCAAGTCGTTTGACACTATGATGGCCCGCACATTGGTGGCTGCCCGCGAACAACTCCTGTACATCTCAACACAACTTGGCAATCAAATCCGCGGCCTGATGAAGACCTTCGGTCTGATCATCCCGAAAGGGAAGGGTTGGGTCTTTGATGGCGATGTGCGGAAGCTTTTAGATGGTAACAACGAGCTTGCGAAGATTATCTTGCCTCTTTTGGAGGCCTGGCACGATATCCGCAAGCGCGCAGCCGATCTTGGTCGCCAGTTGCTCATAGTGGCACGTCGGAGCGAAGCCACGAAGCTATTGATGACGATTCCGGGAATCGGCGCGGTCACGGCGGTGTCCTACGTTACGGCAATTGAAAATCCAGAAAACTTTCGAACGTCGCGCTCGGTGGGCGCCTGGCTTGGGCTGACAACGCGGCGTTATCAATCAGGCGAGGTCGATTATGACGGCCATATCTCGCGAAGGGGTGACAATCGTTTACGTGGGCTGCTTTATGAAGCCGCGACAGCGCTTCTGACGAGAACCAGTGCCAGGACCGAGAGCAGTCTCAAGCGTTGGGGACTTAAGCTGCGGGAGCGACTTGGCTTCAAGCGGGCCGCTGTGGCAGTCGCCCGGAAACTCGCGGTCATAATGCACAGCATGCTCAAAACGGGAGAAGTGTTCAACGCATCGGCTGGCGCAACCATATAGGAGACGCTCAGCCTTCGTCCCTCAGCGCGCCATCTAACTTTGGGTGCTGAGCGTCCCTGCTGCGGACGTGGGCAGGATCATTCCGCTTCTGGTGGCTGCAGCTTGTTGAGACTGCGCCTCGAACATTAGGAAGATCCCACCTGCGAAGACCATTGTGCGGCGACATTTGTCGACCGCGGAGACAACCCTGCTCCCAGCACTGGACAGCTTTGACGGCACTGCACCGGCGGCGAGGGCAGCTTCACCCAATCAATTCCGCCGTGTTGCATATCTCGCAAGCCGGCGAGGTCGCCGTATGCTCAAATCAGCTTGACGGACCGAATGCGATTAGACAACCAGCGGTGCTCCGAGCCGTCAATCTGCACCAATTCGCCATAGGCCTCACGCCGCAATCGCGGTTGATGAAACGTCCGGCGCTGCTTGCGCGACAACCAGATTCCGGCTTCCGTCATCCAGTGCCGCAAGGTCTCGCGCGATACCGTCAGCCCATCGAGCTCCGCAAGCTTCTCGGCTGCCAAGGTTGGACCGAAATCGGCATAGCGCTCTCGAATGAGAGCCACAGCATAATCGCGAACCCCATCGTTGATCCGGTTATTCGACGGCCGGCCGATCGTCTTGTGCCGGATCGATGCCGCACCATCTGGCGCGACGAGGCGTCCCTGTCGTGGACGTAGGTCTTGGCCATTCCGCGAAGCTGGCAGCAGCTCCCAGAGACTGCGCGCGGAACATAGGAAGGCCTTGCCTGCGAAGACCATCATGCGGCGGTTTTATACCGACCGCGGAGACAACCATGTTCCCGACATACGATTGCTTCACGTCGAATTGAAGCACTGGGCGAAACACCGAGAACCCACCATATGGCCGATCCGAATCCGAGCCGTGAAACCGTGCCCGGAGCTCATCGCACGTTTCTAAACGGGCTTGACTCGCCAAGCGCGATTAGACAACCAGCTTCGGGCGCCGATCCCATCTTCCAAAGCCCTAAAGCCGCGAAACTCGGTACCGCGGTCGAAGGTGAAACTCTGGCGGGCGAAGGCCGGCAAGGGTGAGAACGCATCGATGGTCGCACTCGCGTTCCCGGCGTATGCGGGCACAAAGAGGGTGCCGAAAGGTGTCCAAACCGGCGTCGCAGCGTGGGACTGTGGCGGTGTTTTCTGCGGCAAGGCCATCTGCGTGGAAATTCGGAATGTCAAAATGTCGCGGATGGGGACATTTTCAATACTATGGGAACATACGCCGCAAAATCAGATTGCCGCTTCAGCCTGGCGCCTGCGAACCGCCTTCAAAGGCTTTTCGATGAACTCATAAGAAAGCACCGCCAGCCCGATCGACAGGACGGAGACTGCCGGAAACGCGATGAACGGATCGATTACCCCCCTGACCATTCGCACTATCGGATAGTGCCAGAGATAGATACTGTAAGAGATCAGCCCGAGATAGACGATCGGCCGCAGCGTCAGCAGGCGATGAAGCCTCGTGCCCTCTGCCGAGATCGCCGAAAGGATCAGTCCAGCCGCCGCAAGATCGACGAAGATGCCACCCCAGGCGGTGCACCAAAGCGCCTTGTAACGGAACGTTACGAGCGCGACGATCAGCACAAAGCAAGAAATCCGGCCGATCGTCGCAGCTGTTTTTCGCGCGGGCCGCCATGGCATAACGGCGATCAAGCCGCCCAAGATTAGGCCACTCAGCCGCGTGTCGAAGCGGTAGTAGCTACGATACCAGTCCTGCCAGATCCACACATCGGCGACGCGCCATGCTGTCGCGACAACGAAGCCTACCGCCAACATGCCTGTGAGCGCCCGCGTCGAGAGCGATCGCGTCGCCAAAATCGCGAGCGGCCAGAGCAGATAGAAATGTTCCTCCACCGAAAGCGACCAGGTGTGGCTGATCATGATGGGCTGATGCCAGAAGGCCATGGCGTAGTCGGTCAGATACGTGGCGGCCAGCGTCACATCGACGAGAGCGTTGCGCGACGGGAATACAATCGGCGCGACCGCACCGTAGGCAGCGAGCATCAGTAACAACGGCGGCCAAAGCCGGAGCGCCCGCCGCCAGTAAAAACGGCCGAGGAAGACGGTCCCGGTTTCGATCACTTCGGCACGCAAAATTGAGGTGATCAGATAGCCGCTCAACACGAAGAATACGTCGACCCCGATCGCTCCGCCGAGCACCAAAGGCAGTCTGCAATGGAACGCCACCACAGCGAACACGGCTATGGCACGCAATCCATCAAGTGCTGGATTGTACTGCAACCAATACCCTCCTTTTGCACGCTAATCGTAATGAATGCAGATCAATTCTGCCAGCGCGTGACTTGTTTGAGCCGGCCGCCGTTGATTCAAAAATTCAGATGTTGGTCAAGCCGCTTCGGCGGTCATCTCCGGTCGATCCAGCGACCATGCAGCCAGAACGGCCGACGATTTCCAGAACATGAGGGCCAGCGAACCGCCGAGAATGCCGTCGCTCGCATAGTGCCAGCCAAGCTGGATCGAGCCGATGAAGATGGTCGCCGCAAAGGCGACCCCAAGCCAGCGCCGGATCCCGCCGAACTGCCATGCGACGCAGGCGAGGACAACAGCCTCGGCCACATGCATGCTGGGCATCGCCGATATGCCGGAGATGGCGCCCTCCTCCACCGAGTAGGATGTCCAGAGAACGTTCTGCGCAAACAGCGCCCACGCCGTGCCGGTCTCGGCGTCGATGCCCTTCAGCATGTCCATCAGCGGTACAAATGTTTGATCACCGTTGAGCAGATAAATGAAGCATGGTCCGGCCGACGAAAAACAGAGCGCCATGACGTTGCCGCCGACGAACCATGTGAGAAGCGCCGTCAGCATGTAGCGAAGCCGCAGCGTGTGATTGCCGATCCATGGAGCCCAGATCATCGATATGATGAAGATGGCAAGCCAGAGATTGTAAACGAAGTTCAAATAGGTAATGCCGTATGCGTTGCCGAAAATCGCGCTAGTGACGACATAAGGATCGACGCCAGCGAAGATCACCCGATCAAGACGGATCAGGGTTTCATCCCAAACGAAGGGTGTGATCGCCGGGATCGTCGATTTAACACTGCCGAAAACGACGATCAGCGCCAGGAAGATGAGCGTTGAATGCGTTGCGTGAGCGAGCCGATCGTTTCGCAACAACAGATAAGCCATCTTCTGTTTCAATGCCGCCGTCGGGTGCTCGTGACCCTCCCGAAAAAGCCGGAATACAATCCAAAGCATGTTGAAAATCGCGATATTGAACAGTGCCGTAAACGACCAGGAAAGATAGGTCGTCGCCGTCCTGAAATGCGGCTTGGCGTCGAAATACCAGACGAGGCCGGACATCAGTGCCGAATGTGAGATCAAAATGAAGTACGCGAAGCGATAGTCGAATGCGGTTCGCCCGAAGGCCGAAAAGAACACTCTCATGGTTTCAATCGCGAATTGTTTTCCCCGGCCGGTAATTCAACTTAATTTTAGCATTCCGTCAAGTAGCGCCATGTCTCCCAGCTGTGATTTCGGATGGCGGTCAGCGCGCCGCCCTGATCGTAGTAGTCGAAAACGCGCCAAATCGAACGGGATCACCATTCCGGCGGCCGTCTTCACGCGGATGTCGCCACCATCCGCCTTGACGTGGCTTCAAAAGCCGGCCGGCAAATCTGAGAAATCGACATAGACCGGATAATCTGTGAGGTCCGAGGAGACCTCTCCGGCCGCGATGGTCAACTCGGTGAAATAGGTCGCCACCGCCGGCGCCCTGCTGATCGCCGGGCGCTGCAGCCCAAGCCCCAGCCGCAAGGAAATTCCGGCCATCGATCAGACCTCCGCAGCGACCGTGTGGCCAGGCTCGACCCAATACTGATAGGCATCACGACACGAAAGTGGTGAATCTGTCCGACTTTAAGAACGGATCGAGAATATACGCCGACCGTCCAATAACCATCGAACATGTTATCGCCGCCCGGCGGGAGTGGGACCGAGCTTTCCACACTCATACAATAAACAAAAAAAGATTGTGGCGCGTTCATGGTTGCAATTTTTGGGCGTCGAAAATAAGTTGTGATTCTAGATGGCTGAGGGCAATTTTTAACATCATTCTAGGGGCTTAGGGCGAGCGTTAGCGGCAACATTTTTCGTCATATCCGACGGAGTTACAACTGCACTTCATGCTAGACCGAGGTCGAAGTAAATACGTTCCGCGATCAACGTTCGTCTAGTATATCGGAGCTGCAGTACATGAAAGAATATATACTATCGCTTGGGAATTTTGGAATCGTTCTCGCCATTGCCGTGCTGCATGCAGTAATGACTGTTGTTTGCGGTATCAGGGGTCGGCAAAGACCTTATTCCTATTCCTTCAAGCAAGGTACGATACTGGCAAGCGGGGTTTCTGTTGTGTTGCTGATTTCGACCTTTGTAGGTTTTTGGATAGGTATTTTTTCCATGATTATTCTAGCTATACTAGCAGTGCATAAAATGCCTTCCTTGGAGAGATACATAGATAAATAAAACTTGGCTAAGATTACGAGTTTATTTGCGTCACTCGCCATTAGTTACTCTAGTTTTCCTAAAATCTATTACCTATAGCGTATCGCGACGAACGTCGATGCGCGCCATAACTTGCTGCAATAAGCTAAGATAGTTCTCGACCGGGGAGATTCCTAACATGACTGCTGCGACAACCGTGCCTAATACCGGCGTTGACTGGAGTAAATTAGGCGCCACCATGGAGGTTGCGGCAGCTGTATTCGCTGGGATAGCTGCGACCAATCCGTCGTTCCATTGGGCCAAATATTTGGGCCCTTTCATTATTGACGGGGTTGCCGCACTGTCGGACGCTTCCATGTCGGATGACCCAACTGCGGGTCTTCCCGAGGATGTCGCAGCGGGCGTGCTAAAAGCGCTAGCCAGCGCTGCAGGTGCAGCTGTGGGCGCTGGGCTAGGCCCGGCAATACTGGACGCGGCCGCGCTTGGGTTCCTTCTCGCTGGCGTCGCGGTTCCCGCCGCTCTCGCGACCCCATTGGCGCTCGCACTCGCAACTGCTGCTGGCGTATACGCGGCAGCCTGGATTGCCGGGAAGCTTGCAGGCCCCTTGGTGGATTGGCTTTTCCCGGATCTGCCTTCGCCCCTCCTCAACGTCATTCAGGATCCGCTAGTCCTCGACCTTGACGGCGATGGCATCGAACTGAGCGCGCTTGACGGCTCAGCTGTTCACTTCGACTACGACCAAGACGGCTTCGCCGAACAAACGGGCTGGGTTTCGTCAGACGACGGTATTCTTGCCATCGACGCGAACAACAACGGTGTCATTGATGGTGCCTCGGAGCTGTTCGGTTCTCCCGACCAGGATGGCTTCGCCATTCTTGAAACGCTCGACAGCAACAGCGACGGTAAAATCGACGCGAGCGACGAAATGTTCGAGCAGCTGCGCGTTTGGCGCGATCTCGACCAGGACGGCGTGTCGGATGCAGGCGAACTTGTTTCGCTTGCAGAGGCCGGCATTACATCAATCTCGCTGGTGCGGACCGTTGTTAACGGCCTAAACAATGGCCATACGATCGGCTTTGAAGCGATTTTTACCCGCGCCGACGGTTCCACAGGAACCACGCAAAGCGTCTATTTTCAGACAGATCGACAAGATACGACCGGAGATCACACGCCCGATTTTACACCCGCCGAGGACGTTCTTCTGCTGCCGCAATTGCCAGGTTCAGGACAAATCAATTCAATCGCATGGAAAGCCACACAAGACGCCGATTTCCTTGAAGCCTGGACGGAACTGACGGATCAGGCCGCTACGCTTTCTTTCGATGAACTGAGAGGCGGTTTCGAAGCGCTTCTCCTCAAATGGGCCGGCGTTGACGGCATCGATCAAAATTCTCGCGGACAATACGTTGATGCGCAGCATCTGGCCTTGGTCGAGAAGTTTTTCGGCAACAGCTATCTTGAGACGCACGTTGGTCTCGGCACGAATACGTCTCCAAGCACAGACTCGTTCGGCCGTCACATCGAAGGTAGTTTTGACCAGATCGTCGATGTTCTGATGACCGCATTTCTTGCGCAGGCCGGCCAGAGTGTTCTGCTTCGCGGCGGCGAACTCGATGACTTGATTTCGAGCCCGTATTTCGCATACGCGCTGCTCAATTTTGGCAACGCCGACTCCGAGAACGCTGTTGTCTCGCCAACGCCCGGCAACGTCGCTCAGGTGGTCGAACTCATCGTCGGAATGACACCTGGGAACACTGGGGCGGCGGCTCTTTTCCTTGAGAAGGCGCTCGCTGGCCTGAATGGAATGGTACCCATTGCCTTTGAGAATGACCGCGAAGCCTATCTTGATATCGCGGGGCCAGCTCTAAACATTATAGCCGATCCGCTCTTGCTTTCTCTTGCTACTGCAATTGTAAGCGGCGATGCAGCGATCGGTTCGGAAACCGCCGATGGGTTAGTCCGACTGGAAGGTGACAACCTGTTCGTCGGTGGCAAAGGCGACGATATCATTGTTTCCAGGGAAGGAAGCGATCTCTTCCTTTTCAGCAAGGGCGACGGCAAGGACTATATCCGCGACACCGCGAAATCATTGACCGAGACGGATACGCTTCTGCTGACGGATCGTGTCGCCGCTGACCTGATTTTCGAACGGATCGGCAACACTTTGCAGATCCGATTTGTCGGTTCGAACGATGTCATTTCCTCTGAAAACTTCTTCAAGGAATGGGGAGTCGAGAACCGTGGTATCGACAAGATTGTTCTGTCGGACGGCGCTGTCCTTGATCGGGATGCCATTGCCGAACTGACGACAGCCATGGGAACAGAAGAAAACAACGTCATCACCGACACGGTTCTCGATGATATCCTCCAAGGTGGCGGCGGCGATGACGACATCAGCATCCGCCAAGGCAACGACACCGTTGTTTACGCGCAGGGCGACGGCTACGACGTCGTGCGGGACCTGAGTGGATTGGCGTCAGAAAATGACGTTCTGAGGCTCGCGGGTTTGCGGCCCTCCGACGTGGAGCTTTCGAGAAACGGCGATGCGCTGTTGATCAAGGTTAAAGCGACCGGGGAATACATCACCAATCTCGAATTCTTCCGGCAGGATCAATCGCTCCTGGGCCATTGGGGCGTTGATCGCATTCAGTTCGACAACGGTATTTCTTGGGACCGGAGTAAGATTGCTACCGAAGGATGGTACCGCGGCGATCAACGGGCAAATGGACTTGTGGGCTCGACACTCGACGACACGCTTCAGGGGAACGGGGGTAACGACACGCTGAGTGGTGGATGGGGCTCTGACACTTACGTGTGGAAGAAAGGCGATGGCAGCGACTCAATAGATGATGGGACCGACTACATAGCGCGCACGACAGACACCCTGGTCCTTCAGGACGTCAGAAGTAGCGATGTGGAGTTGATCCGCCGGGGAAATGATCTGCTGATCCTGATCAAGTCCACGCAGGAAGTGATTCAAGTAGGCGGCCAGTTTCAAGGCGTGAGCAACATCGTCGAAGACTGGAACTACGGCACACAAGGCTTGGAAACGATCCGATTTTCAAACGGCCTGGAGTGGGGCCGTGAGAAGATCATGACCAGCGTCGTCAGTGTCGGATTAGACGTGGACAATTTTTATATCGCTCTCAATTCAATTATGATGAAGTCTTGGTTCGTCGATGAACTCGGTCACACCGGGGATATATTTGATTTTAAGACTGGCGCTGTGAGCTACGATCAGGAGGTCAGCGGGAACGATATTAGCTTTGGCACGGATGGCGATGATGTTATCGGGTCGGGACAGGGCGTCGACGAATTAGGCAGGGTCTTGGCCTCTCCCGAGGGGCACAATTATTTCGATGGTCGATTGGGCAACGACCTAATTTATGGAGGTGATGGCCACGACACTCTTATTGGAGGCAAAGGGAATGACACGCTGAATGGCGATGCAGGGCATGACTATCTCGATGGCGGCGAGGGTAACGACAGCCTCAGCGGAGGCAGTGGCAACGACATTCTTACAGGCGGCGCAGGATCTGATTCTCTGGATGGAGGAAGTGGATCCGATATGCTCAGTGATGAAAGCGCCGCGAATGACGTTTTCAAGGGTGGAACCGGAGACGATCTGCTTGTGTCTGGAAGCGATCGATCTGACGAGACCGGCAACGACACCTTCGTCTATTCGCGCGGAGACGGTAACGATATCATCCAGGACGCCTCTGGGTCATTGTCAGAGACAGACAAACTGCTGTTTACAGACCTTAACGTTGAAGATGTTGAACTTTCGATCAATGACAACGATCTGATCATCACGGTGCTCAGCACTGGTCAGACGGTGACAAGCGGCTCCTTCAATTACGTCAATTGGAACGACAGTTGGCATGTGGGCATCGACGTCATTGAGTTTGCCGACGGAACGCTGTGGGATCGTAGCGATATGCGGGACCATGCGTGGATACGTGGCACTCAAGGTCGGGACCAATTGTCTACCAAGGCAACGACGAACGATACTTTTTACGGCAAGGGCGGCGATGATATTATTATTTCCGGGCTGACCGGTAGCGCTGGCAACGGTAGCGACACCTTCGTCTACAGCAGCGGCGACGGTAACGACATCATCGTTGACGATTCCCGCGAAAGTTACGAAACCGACACGCTGTTGCTCACGGATCTCAATGCGGCTGACGTGCAGCTTTCAAGGACTGGCGACACTCTTTTCATCAAGGATCTGACCACCGGTGCCGTGATTACCAATGCCGGTGCATTTTCAATGTGGGATTATTATTCCAGGGGGCTTGAGCAAATTCAGTTTGCGGACGGTACCATTTGGAACCGCAGCCAATTGCGCGAAAACGCCTGGTTCAGGGGAACAGTGACAGCCGACGTGCTTCATGGCGATGATACGCATACAAACGTGTTTGTCGGCGGTCGAGGTGACGACCTTATCATTTCCGCCCCGAGAAGAGGTTATATCTACCTTTCTGATGAAGGCGACATTTTCAAATATAAACTCGGCGATGGCAACGACACGATTTACGAAGGAGGCCATTCCGTCGTTGGCACCGACAAACTCATTCTTGAAGACATCAATGCCGAGGACGTAACCCTGCTGATTGATGGCTATGATCTTTTGATCAAATTCAATGCCAATGGTCAGCAAATCAGGGACGAAGATTCGTTCCGCTTCAGAAATTCCGACGGGATTGGTATTGACCAAATTGTCTTTGACGACGGCACGACATGGTCGCGCTCGGATATCACCTATTGGGCCACAAAAGGTTCAGCCTTCTATGCGGGGACAATGGGCGCAGACACGATCGTTGGCTCCTACCTTGATCAACGTCTTTCCGGAGCGGAGGGCGATGACTTCATCGACGGCAAGGGCGGCAGTGACCTCATCTTCGGCGATGCGGGCCAGGATACGCTGAGCATCAGTGTATGGAATACAGGCGAACTGGATGCAATCGACGGCGGTGCGGGGACTGATACTGTAACCTTTGCCGACTTCGGCCAAGCTGTCTCCGTCGATCTTGTGGCAGGCGAAGCCAGGACGCAATCGACTGACACTCTGGTGGCTACCTTGGTGGCAATGGAGAGCGTCACCGGAACGGCCTTCAACGACGTCATCAAGGGTGACGATGGGGCCAACAAGATGGTCGGCCAAAATGGGGACGACATCATTGAAGGCCGCTTCGGCAATGACGCGATTGTGGGCGGGACGGGGTCTGATATTCTTTCGGGGGGGCTCGGTGCTGACATCTACACCTATACCAGAGGGGACGGAAACGACACGATTCAAGAACTACAAGAGGTAGGGACTACGAACACCCTCAAACTCAAGGACGTTGATCCGACGAAAGTCAGCTTTGAACGAGCGGGGGGCGATCTACTTGTGAAGATTGGTGAGTCGGGGATTGGTACGTCAGACGGTGGCACAATTCGGCTATTAGGGACTTCCGGCCACTACGACCAATATGGTTTGGAATCGATTGTATTCGACAATGGAACGAATTGGACGGCCGCTTATCTTCGACAATGGTCAGTCTTCGACTCGGCAACCGATGGTAACGACGCCCTGGTCGGCACAGACGCTGCTGGAGATTTCGGAGGACGCAAGGGCAATGACACTCTGAACGCCGGTGGCGGCAATGACACCTATGTCTATGCCCGCGGTGACGGCAACGACACCATCACCGAGGAAGCCAACAACGGTGCCAACGACCGGCTGCTGCTGGCCGATGTCAACCCGGCCGACGTCACCCTGGTGCGCAACGGCAACGATCTCACCGTCGTTATCGCCGAAAGTTCGCCGGGGGCCGGAGACGCT
>NZ_CAXUPQ020000001.1:2450000-3950885 GCF_964252905.1 Pararhizobium sp. LjRoot255 | reverse complement strand
ATGGCAAAGAGCAAATTTGAGCGCAACAAGCCGCACGTTAACATTGGCACGATCGGCCACGTTGACCATGGCAAGACGTCGCTGACGGCAGCGATCACGAAGTATTTCGGCGAATACAAGGCGTACGACCAGATCGACGCCGCCCCGGAAGAAAAGGCGCGCGGCATCACCATCTCGACGGCGCACGTCGAATATGAGACGCCGGCCCGTCACTATGCGCACGTTGACTGCCCCGGCCACGCCGACTACGTCAAGAACATGATCACCGGTGCTGCCCAGATGGACGGCGCGATCCTGGTCTGCTCGGCCGCCGACGGCCCGATGCCGCAGACCCGCGAGCACATCCTGCTTGCCCGTCAGGTTGGCGTTCCGGCGATCGTCGTGTTCCTGAACAAGGTCGACCAGGTCGACGACGCCGAGCTGCTCGAGCTCGTCGAACTGGAAGTGCGCGAACTGCTGTCGTCCTACGACTTCCCGGGCGACGACATCCCGATCATCAAGGGTTCGGCCCTGGCTGCTCTGGAAGATAGCGACAAGAAGATCGGCGAAGACGCGATCCGCGAGCTGATGGCTGCGGTTGACGCCTACATCCCGACGCCGGAGCGTCCGATCGACCAGCCGTTCCTGATGCCGATCGAAGACGTGTTCTCGATCTCGGGCCGTGGTACGGTTGTGACCGGCCGCGTCGAGCGTGGCGTTGTCAAGGTTGGCGAGGAAATCGAAATCGTCGGCATCCGTCCGACGACGAAGACGACCTGCACCGGCGTTGAAATGTTCCGCAAGCTGCTCGATCAGGGCCAGGCCGGCGACAACATCGGTGCGCTGCTGCGTGGCGTCACCCGTGACGGCGTCGAGCGTGGCCAGATCCTGTGCAAGCCGGGTTCGGTCAAGCCGCACAAGAAGTTCATGGCCGAAGCCTACATCCTGACGAAGGAAGAAGGCGGCCGTCATACGCCGTTCTTCACCAACTACCGTCCGCAGTTCTACTTCCGCACGACCGACGTGACCGGGATCGTGTCGCTGCCGGAAGGCACGGAAATGGTCATGCCGGGCGACAACGTCACCGTTGCCGTCGAGCTGATCGTGCCGATCGCGATGGAAGAAAAGCTGCGCTTCGCAATTCGTGAAGGCGGCCGCACCGTCGGCGCCGGCATCGTCGCTTCGATTGTTGAATAACAAATCGTAGCGCCGAGCCGTTGCGAGCCGACGGCAGCTAGGATGGCGAATTGGCGCGCAAGCGCGAATTCGCGTCGGCGCCGGCATCGTCGCTTCGATTGTTGAATAAAAAATCGTAGCGCCGAGCCGTTGCCGCCGACGGCAGGTAGGATGGCGAATTGGCGCGCAAGCGCGAATTCGCGGCGGCGCCGGTATAGTCGCATCCATCGTCGAGTAATCGCCTAAGATGACTGGATTTCTGGAAAGGCCCTGTTGGAAACAGCAGGGCCTTTTTTGCGTTATCCTCCTGCCGGTTTTTGCGGCACTGCATCAAGCTGCGGCAAGATGCCGTATGGTAACGGTTGTCCCGATTATATCTCGATCTTTCACAACGCGACAAAACTTGACTGTATCGCGGTTGAATAATCCGGCGGCTCAAATTAAGCCTTGATATGCTCGCTCCTTACTTCGGGGAAAGAAGACGTCCGAGGAGCGTGTTTGAGTTATTGTTCCGCATGCCGGGCATGCGGCCGTTTGTTGTTTACGGAGGGGAAATGGCGGATAAAGCGCGCGTATTCATTGGTTTCGACAGCAAGGAAGTCGTGGCCTATCATGTATTTTGTCAGAGCATTCTGGAAAAAAGCTCCATTCCGGTCGAGTTTATTCCGATATCGCTGAGCAACCTCGGCGGTGTTTTCACGCGTGAACGCAATCAGCTGCAGTCAACGGAGTTTTCCTTTTCGCGGTTTCTCGTTCCCTATCTCAGCAACTATGAAGGCTGGAGCCTTTTTGCCGATTGCGACATGCTGATGCGCACGGACATCGCCAAGCTCTGGGAGTTGCGCGATGACGGCTATGCCGCCATGTGCGTCAAGCACGACTATACGCCGAAGATCGAGACCAAGTTTCTGGGACAAACCCAGACCAAATACGAGAAGAAGAACTGGTCGAGCGTCATTCTTTTCAACAACGCCAAGTGCCAGTCGCTGAAGCCGGACTTCGTCAACACCGCGACAGGCTTGCAGTTACACCAGTTCAAGTGGCTCGAATCGGATGAACTGATCGGTGCCCTGCCGCAAACCTGGAACTGGCTGGTCAACGAATACGACTACAACGCAGACGCCAACCTTGTGCACTTCACCGACGGTGGTCCGTATTTCGAGGAATACAAGAACGACGATTACGCCGCGGAATGGTTCGGTGCGCGCGATCGCGTTCTCTACGTCGCACAACGCTGATCGCACGGACGATGCTATACTGAAACGCGCAATGTGCGCGTTTCAGTGGCCGAAGCTCTTGAAGCGCTTGAAGAAGCCGCGGATGCGGCGCTCGAGCTTCGTCTTCGACCAGAGCTTGGCAACCTGCCGCTCCATGCCGGTGAAGCGGTTGGCAAGGACATTGGTGGCGACGAGCGCGATCGTCGCTTCGCTGAACTCCGGGAATCGGTTGTGGATACGGGCGAACGAGCCGGCCGGTTCGCCGAGGCTTTCCTCGAAACGCCGGATGCGCCCCTTCTTGACGAAGAGCTGCAGCATGATCTGCTCGAACGTCCAGTCATGTTCCGTGTACATGCTGAACTGCAAGCCGGCGACGCCGGTAAAGCCGCAAAGGCAGACGTTGGCATGCGGCATCTTCTCCGCAAGCCAGACGGCAATGGCAAACCCTGTCGTCGGCATGCGGTTCATGGGGTAGAGCGGGCCGAACGCATAGTCGAAATCGAGCGTGTGCGGCACCAGGGTGCTTTTTCGCGGCGCCGCCACACCGGGGCCGCCTTCTGGAACCCCGCGATCGGCGATCACCCCGATTTCAGCCTTCAGGCGACGCGTAAAAAGACTGTAGGCCTTGTCGAAATGCTTCTGTGACTTCAGGAAGCGCGTACCGCCGGCGACGAGGCGATGACAGAGTACGGCGTCCTTGTCGAAAGGCCGGGGGAGGACTTTGGCGCATCCCGTGAAGAAGACGTAGAGTGTTTTGTCCGGCAAAGTGCGCGTGATCGTGTTGATATCGACGCTTTCGCTGTTGGCGATCAACGCCACCATTTCATAGTCTGAGAGAAGCGCTTCGAAATCTTCGGCTTGCATCGACATGTTCTTGTGGCCGTCCGGACTGTTATACCTAGCGCAGTACGACATAGATGACGCCGAGCCTTCCGTCATCCCTTGCAACGCAGAAATAACGTTGCGGCTTCGGAACGGACAGGGCATATCGGTTTTGACGAGGAAAGCCGCCGCCCGTGCGGGTGGCCAGCAATCGGAGGATGTCCCATGAGCAAGCGGATTCTGTTCACCGGCGGTGCGGGCAAGGCGGGGCGGCATGCCGTGCCATATCTGGTCGAGGCCGGCTACGAGGTTCATAACGTCGATCTGGTTCCGCTCGACAGCCCCGGCGTCACCAATCTCATCGCCGACATCACCGATAGCGGCCAGATGTTCAACGTCATGTCGATGCATCGGGATTTCCCGGATCTGGAACACGGGCAGGGGCCGCAGGTTTTTGATGCAGTGGTGCATTTCGCAGCCGTGCCGCGCATCTTGATCAAACCGGATAACGAGACGTTCCGCATCAACACAATGGGCACCTACAATGTCATCGAGGCGGCGGTGAAGCGCGGCATCCGCAAGATCATCGTTGCGTCCAGTGAAACCACCTATGGCGTCTGCTTCGCCGAAGGCCATCGCGATTTCCATCAGTTTCCGCTGGAGGAGGACTATGACGTCGATCCGATGGACAGTTACGGCCTGTCGAAGGTGATCAACGAAAAGACAGCGCGCGCCTTTGCCGAGCGCTCGGGTTTCGACATCTATGCTCTGCGTATCGGCAATGTAATCGAACCGCACGAATACGAGCGTTTTCCGGCTTATTTCGCCAATCCGGAAATCCGCAAGCGCATCGCCTGGAGTTATATTGATGCGCGCGATCTCGGCCAGATCGTCAAGCTCTGCATTGAGAAGGACGGCATGGGCTTCCAGGTCTTCAACGCGGCGAACGACACGGTATCGGCCGATACGCCGTCGCGCGAGCTTGCGGCGCGCTATTTCCCCAATGTGCCGTTCACGCGGGAAATCGGCGAATTCGAGGGGCTTCTGTCCAATCGCAAGATCCGCGAGGTGCTCGGGTTCAAGGAAGAGCATGACTGGCGGAAATATGTCAGCAAGTGAGCGAGGCCCGTTTGCTCGGTGAAAAAGAAAGCCGGATATCGCCGAATTCTTTCTCTTTTTCCCGTAAAGGCGCTTGTCATCGCCGGGCAAACTGAATAATAAGCCGCAGACTTACCGCAGCGCACAGGTTTTTGGCATCAGCGCTGGGATATAGGGGTATAGCTCAGTTGGTAGAGCGGCGGTCTCCAAAACCGCAGGTCGCAGGTTCGAGCCCTGCTGCCCCTGCCATTCGAACCAGCGCAACATATATGCAGCGGCGGCGTGGCGGCACATACAGGAAGAGGGCTTGCCTTTTTCCGGCTAATTTCGCAAAAAGACCGTTGACCTCTTGTGATTTATAGAATCGGTCTTTATGTAGGGTTCAAACAGACACGCGGCGCGTGGGGCTGATCGTCAGCTTTACGGGCCGTTAAGGCGTGAGCATTCAATGGCATCCAAAACAAATCCGTTTACGTTTCTGCAGCAGGTGCGCTCCGAGACGTCGAAAGTGACATGGCCTTCGCGGCGCGAGACGATGATCTCGACGCTGATGGTATTCGTCATGGTCTTCTTTGCGGCACTCTTCTTTTTTGCTGCGGACCAACTGATGGGCTGGCTGATCGGCCTCGTCCTGAATGCTGGCATCTGAACGGGTGGGGATGAATATGGCAGCGCGTTGGTACATTGTTCACGCCTACTCGAATTTCGAGAAGAAGGTTGCAGAATCGATCGAGGAGAAGGCTAAGCAGAAGGGGCTCAGCCATCTGTTTGAGAAGATTCTCGTCCCGACCGAAAAGGTTGTTGAAGTTCGTCGCGGTCGCAAGGTCGATGCCGAGCGTAAGTTCTTTCCCGGCTACGTGCTCGTGCGTGCCGATCTGACGGACGAGGCTTATCACCTCATCAAGAATACGCCGAAGGTGACCGGCTTCCTCGGGTCCGACAACAAGCCGGTTCCGATTCCGGATTTCGAGGCCGAGCGCATTCTCGGTCAGGTGCAGGACGGTGTCGATCGTCCGAAGCCTTCGATCTCGTTCGAGATCGGCGAGCAGGTTCGCGTATCCGACGGTCCGTTTGCGTCGTTCAACGGTATCGTGCAGGACGTGGACGAAGAGCGTTCGCGCCTCAAGGTCGAAGTCTCGATCTTTGGCCGTGCGACGCCGGTAGACCTTGAATACGCTCAGGTCGAGAAAGTCTGATTTCTGATTGCCGCAGCGCTGGGGTAACCGGCTGCGCGGCATTCTTTTGTTTTCCGGATATTCGTATCCGGTAAAGGCGGGGTGACCCGCAATCCGCGTGGAAGGAAACCGGTCTTAGCCGGATCGGCGTTCCGCACCACGCAACCGCAGCCGCTACTCCCTTTGACGAGGGATGGCATGAAGGACCGGGAAACCGGTCGGAACGTTTCCTGGTTCAGTCCGTCATCTGACGGCGGTGAGGCAGGAAAAACCAAAAGGCAGAGAGAAATGGCTAAGAAAGTTGCAGGCCAGCTCAAGCTTCAGGTCAAGGCAGGATCGGCAAACCCGTCCCCGCCGATCGGCCCGGCGCTTGGTCAGCGTGGCGTAAACATCATGGAATTCTGCAAGGCGTTCAATGCCGCCACGCAGGAACTCGAAAAGGGCATGCCGATCCCGGTCGTCATCACCTACTACCAGGACAAGTCCTTCACCTTCATCATGAAGCAGCCGCCGGTCAGCTACTTCCTGAAGAAGGAAGCAAAGATCTCGTCCGGCTCGAAGACGCCGGGCAAGGGTGCGACCGCAGGCAAGCTCACCAAGGCTCAGATCGAGACGATCGCCAAAGCCAAGATGAAGGACCTGAACGCAGCCGATATCGAAGGCGCAATGACCATGATCGAGGGCTCCGCCCGCGCCATGGGTCTGGAAGTGGTGGGCTAAGATCATGGTAAAGCTTGCAAAGCGTGTACAGAAGACCCGCGAAGGCATCGACCCGACGAAGCTCGTTGCTCTGCCCGAGGCAATTTCCCTGGTGAAGGCTCGTGCCATCGCCAAGTTCGACGAGACCATCGAAGTTGCGATGAACCTCGGCGTTGATCCGCGTCATGCCGACCAGATGGTCCGTGGTGTCGTCAACCTGCCGAACGGCACTGGCCGTGACGTTCGTGTCGCCGTTTTCGCCCGTGGCGCCAAGGCTGATGAAGCCAAGGCTGCTGGCGCAGATGTCGTTGGCGCGGAAGACCTGGTCGAAATCGTTCAGGGCGGCAAGATCGATTTCGATCGCTGCATCGCGACCCCGGACATGATGCCGCTCGTCGGCCGCCTCGGTAAGGTTCTCGGACCTCGCGGCATGATGCCGAACCCGAAGGTCGGGACGGTCACCATGGACGTTGCCGGTGCTGTCAAGGCATCGAAGGGCGGCGCCGTCGAATTCCGCGTCGAGAAGGCCGGTATCGTTCATGCCGGTATCGGCAAGGCTTCCTTCACCGCTTCCGCCATCGAAGAAAACATTCGCGCTTTCGCGGATGCGGTCATCAAGGCAAAGCCGGCAGGCGCCAAGGGCAACTACGTCAAGCGCGTGGCGATTTCCTCGACCATGGGCCCGGGCGTCAAGGTTGATCCTTCGTCGGTCACCGTCGCTTAGTAATTTATCCGGACTTCGGTCCGGTCCAAGATTTCCGGCCTTTCGGGGCCGGAAATTCCGGGTTCAAACCCGGAACTCCTGTCCGAGATTGCAGGTGGTTATCCCTTAATCACTTCAGCCTGCATGAGACGGGTGAGTCCCGAATTTCATTTGACGCGCGAAAGCGTGGGAATTCGGTTCGAACCTCGGCTTGCCTTGTGCCGGACCCGCTTAAAACGGGAACGCGCAGGGGACAGGATCCTCGAGCGTCGCTTGGGATCAATTCTGATCCCATGTGGCAAAGGCAAACCCGATGGGACTGCATTTCGTGGTCCCGTCAACTGGAGATAGGCAGTGGAAAGAGCGGAAAAACGCGAATTCGTCACGGAGCTGAACGAGTCCTTCAAGGGCGCCGGTTCGGTTGTCGTGGCCCACTATGCTGGTGTCACAGTCGCACAGATGAACGACTTCCGTTCGAAGATGCGCGCTGCTGGCGGCACCGTCAAAGTCGCGAAGAACCGCCTGGCCAAGATCGCCCTTCAGGGTACGGAAGCCGAAGGGATGACCAATCTCTTCAAGGGTCAGACGCTGGTTGCATTCAGCGCCGATCCGATCACGGCTCCGAAGGTTGTCATGGATTTCGCCAAGACCAACGACAAGATCGTTGTTCTGGGTGGCGCCATGGGAGCAACGACGCTCAATGCGGATGCAGTCAAGTCGCTTGCGACCCTGCCTTCGCTGGATGAACTGCGTGCGAAGCTGCTGGGCATGATCCAGACACCGGCTACCCGCATCGCAAGCGTTGTTGCAGCACCGGCAAGCCAGCTTGCCCGCGTGTTCGCGGCCTACGCCAAGAAGGACGAAGAAGCCGCATAAGGCGGTTTTTCGTTGTTTATATCTAACCAAGTTCGAACCGAACAAAAGGAACTAAAAAATGGCTGATCTCTCTAAGATCGTAGACGACCTGTCCTCGCTGACCGTTCTGGAAGCTGCAGAACTGTCGAAGCTTCTTGAAGAAAAGTGGGGCGTTTCCGCTGCTGCTCCGGTAGCAGTTGCTGCTGCTGGCGGCGCCGGTGCTGCTGCTGTTGTTGAAGAAGAAAAGACTGAATTCGACGTCATCCTCGCTGATGCCGGCGCAAACAAGATCAACGTCATCAAGGAAGTTCGCGCTATCACGGGCCTCGGCCTGAAGGAAGCCAAGGACCTCGTTGAAGCCGCTCCGAAGGCTGTCAAGGAAGCTGTTTCCAAGGCTGAAGCCGCTGATCTCAAGAAGAAGCTCGAAGACGCTGGCGCCAAGGTCGACGTCAAGTAATCGTGCCTGTTTCTAAGGAGGGGTGGCCCGTAAAGGGCCGCCTCTCTTTCATCGTTTTTTGAACGTATTACCCAAAAGCCTGTTGAAAAACGGCTTTTGGGTAATGGGTTCTT
Organism: Pararhizobium sp. LjRoot255; assembly: GCF_964252905.1. Lineage (NCBI taxonomy): Bacteria > Pseudomonadati > Pseudomonadota > Alphaproteobacteria > Hyphomicrobiales > Rhizobiaceae > Pararhizobium > Pararhizobium sp. LjRoot255. The sequence goes on along the minus strand of NZ_CAXUPQ020000001.1, from coordinate 3,942,591 downwards.
CAAAAGGATGGTCTCGATCCAAGGATAGCACAGCAATCCGCGCTGAGCGTTTTTGGAGGTTGGACGAGATTGGACAACCCATTGATTGACGGGGTCGACTGGCCATCGGTTCCCGTCCGTTGCAGGCCCGGATGCAAAATTTGAAGGAGCGACGATGGCTCAGACCCTTTCTTTCAATGGTCGTAGGCGCGTACGCAAGTTTTTTGGTAAAATTCCCGAAGTCGCAGAAATGCCGAACCTCATCGAGGTTCAGAAGGCATCCTACGACCAGTTCCTCATGGTCGACGAGCCGCAGGGCGGCCGTCCGGATGAGGGGCTTCAGTCCGTTTTCAAGTCCGTATTTCCGATCACGGATTTCTCCGGCGCTTCGATGCTCGAATTCGTTTCCTACGAGTTCGAACAGCCCAAGTTCGACGTCGAGGAATGCCGTCAACGCGACCTGACTTATGCAGCGCCCCTGAAGGTGACGCTGCGCCTCATCGTGTTTGATATCGACGAGGATACGGGCGCCAAGTCCATCAAGGACATCAAGGAACAGAACGTCTACATGGGCGACATGCCGCTCATGACCAGCAACGGCACGTTCATCGTCAACGGCACCGAGCGCGTCATCGTTTCCCAGATGCACCGTTCGCCGGGCGTGTTCTTCGATCACGACAAGGGCAAGAGCCATTCCTCGGGCAAGCTGTTGTTCGCTGCCCGCGTCATCCCGTATCGCGGCTCCTGGCTCGACATCGAATTCGATGCCAAGGACGTGGTCCACGCGCGTATCGACCGCCGCCGCAAGATCCCTGTCACGTCGCTCCTGATGGCGCTCGGCATGGACGGCGAGGAAATCCTCGAGACCTTCTACACAAAGTCGGACTACCAGCGCGACGGCAAGGGCTGGCGCATTCCATTCCAGCCGGATACGCTAAAGGGCCAGAAGGCCCTCTCCGACCTGATCGACGCCGACACCGGCGAAGTCGTGGTCGAGTCCGGCAAGAAGCTGACGCCGCGCCTGTTGAAGACGCTGAAGGAAAAGGGCCTGAAGGCCATCAAGGCCTCCGACGACGATCTCTACGGCAACTTCCTTGCTGAAGACCTCGTCAACATGTCGACGGGTGAAATCTTCCTCGAGGCCGGTGATGAAATCGACGAGAAGACGCTCGGCGTCATCCTCGCAGCCGGTTTCGACGAAATCCCGGTTCTCGACATCGACCACATCAATGTCGGTGCCTATATCCGCAACACGCTGACCGTGGACAAGAACGAGAACCGTCAGGACGCTCTGTTCGATATCTACCGCGTCATGCGTCCGGGCGAACCGCCGACCATGGATTCGGCTGAAGCCATGTTCAACACGCTGTTCTTCGATGCGGAGCGTTATGACCTCTCCGCCGTTGGCCGCGTGAAGATGAACATGCGCCTTGACCTCGATGCGGCCGACACCGTCCGTGTCCTGCGCAAGGAAGACATCCTGGCTGTCGTCAAGATGCTGGTCGACCTGCGCGACGGCAAGGGCGAGATCGACGATATCGACAACCTCGGCAACCGCCGTGTGCGTTCGGTCGGCGAACTGATGGAAAACCAGTATCGCCTCGGCTTGCTTCGCATGGAGCGCGCGATCAAGGAACGTATGTCGTCGATCGAAATCGACACCGTCATGCCGCAGGACCTGATCAACGCCAAGCCGGCTGCTGCAGCCGTCCGCGAGTTCTTCGGTTCCTCGCAGCTGTCGCAGTTCATGGACCAGGTCAACCCGCTGTCGGAAATCACCCACAAGCGCCGTCTCTCGGCTCTTGGACCGGGTGGTCTGACGCGCGAACGCGCCGGCTTCGAAGTCCGCGACGTTCACCCGACCCACTACGGCCGTATCTGCCCGATCGAAACGCCGGAAGGCCCGAACATCGGTCTGATCAACTCGCTCGCAACCTTCGCCCGTGTCAACAAGTACGGCTTCATCGAAAGCCCGTACCGCAAGATCGTCGATGGCAAGGTGACGAAGGATGTTGTCTATCTGTCGGCGATGGAAGAAGCCAAGTATCACGTGGCTCAGGCCAACTCCGAACTTGCTGCCGACCAGTCGTTCGTGGAAGAATTCGTCGTCTGCCGTCACGCCGGTGACGTCATGCTGGCTCCGCGCGACCAGATCAACCTGATGGACGTTTCGCCCAAGCAGCTCGTTTCCGTCGCGGCAGCGCTCATTCCGTTCCTCGAAAACGACGACGCCAACCGTGCTCTCATGGGCTCGAACATGCAGCGTCAGGCCGTGCCTCTGCTGCGTGCCGAAGCACCGTTCGTGGGAACCGGCATGGAGCCGGTCGTGGCGCGTGACTCCGGTGCAGCTATCGCCGCTCGCCGTGGCGGCGTCGTCGACCAGGTCGACGCGACCCGTATCGTTATCCGTGCCACGGAAGACCTCGAAGCCGGCAAGTCCGGTGTCGATATCTACCGTCTGCAGAAGTTCCAGCGTTCCAACCAGAACACCTGCGTCAATCAGCGTCCGCTGGTCACCGTTGGCGACGTTCTGAACAAGGGCGACATCATCGCTGACGGTCCGTCGACCGATCTCGGCGATCTGGCCCTCGGCCGCAACGCGCTCGTCGCGTTCATGCCCTGGAACGGCTATAACTACGAAGACTCGATCCTGCTTTCCGAGCGTATCGTTCGCGATGACGTGTTCACCTCCATCCACATCGAAGAATTCGAAGTGATGGCGCGCGACACCAAGCTCGGTCCGGAAGAAATCACCCGCGACATTCCGAACGTCTCGGAAGAAGCGCTGAAGAACCTCGATGAAGCCGGTATCGTCTACATCGGTGCGGAAGTTCAGCCGGGCGACATTCTCGTCGGCAAGATCACGCCGAAGGGCGAAAGCCCGATGACGCCGGAAGAAAAGCTTCTGCGCGCCATCTTCGGTGAAAAGGCCTCCGACGTCCGCGACACCTCGATGCGCATGCCTCCGGGCACATTCGGCACCATCGTCGAAGTCCGCGTCTTCAACCGCCATGGCGTGGAAAAAGACGAACGCGCGATGGCAATCGAGCGCGAAGAGATCGAACGTCTCGCAAAGGACCGCGACGACGAACAGGCGATCCTCGACCGCAACGTCTACTCGCGTCTTCTCGACATGCTGCGCGGCCACGTCGCGGTTGCAGGTCCGAAGGGCTTCAAGAAGGGCACCGAGCTTTCGAACGCCGTCATCTCCGAATATCCCCGCTCGCAATGGTGGATGTTCGCAGTTGAAGACGAAAAGGCTCAGGGCGAAGTCGAAGCCCTGCGTGGCCAGTACGACGAATCCAAGTCGCTGCTTGAGCACCGCTTCATGGACAAGGTCGAAAAGGTCCAGCGCGGCGATGAAATGCCTCCGGGCGTCATGAAGATGGTCAAGGTCTTCGTCGCTGTGAAGCGCAAGATCCAGCCGGGCGACAAGATGGCCGGCCGTCACGGCAACAAGGGTGTGGTTTCCCGCATCGTGCCGATCGAAGACATGCCGTTCCTGGAAGACGGCACGCATGTCGACGTCGTTCTGAACCCGCTCGGCGTGCCTTCGCGCATGAACGTCGGCCAGATCCTCGAAACCCATCTCGGCTGGGCTTGTGCCGGCATGGGCAAGAAGATCGGCGCGATGCTCGATGCCTACAAGGCGGGTGCTGACATACAGCCGCTGCGCGACACCATCGACAGTGTCATCGGGTCCGGTCCGAAGGGCGAGCCGATCAAGCAGTACGACGATGAATCGATCGTCCGCCTGGCCGAGCAGACCCGCCGCGGCGTGTCGATCGCAACGCCGGTCTTCGACGGCGCGGTGGAAGCCGACGTCAACGAGATGCTGGAGCAGGCAGGCCTGAAGGTCACCGGTCAGTCGACCTTGTATGACGGCCGTACCGGCGATCAGTTCGACCGCCAGGTCACCGTCGGCTACATCTACATGCTGAAGCTGAACCACCTTGTCGACGACAAGATCCACGCCCGTTCGATCGGTCCTTACTCGCTCGTTACCCAGCAGCCGCTGGGCGGCAAGGCGCAGTTCGGCGGTCAGCGCTTCGGGGAAATGGAAGTCTGGGCTCTGGAAGCCTACGGCGCCGCCTACACCCTGCAGGAAATGCTGACGGTGAAGTCGGACGACGTGGCCGGTCGTACCAAGGTCTACGAAGCGATCGTCCGTGGCGACGACACCTTCGAGGCAGGCATTCCGGAGAGCTTCAACGTTCTCGTCAAGGAAATGCGGTCGCTGGGTCTGTCCGTCGAGCTCGAAAACTCGAAGCTCGAAGAGCTGCAGGCGACGCAACTGCCGGACGCCGCCGAGTAAGTCATCATCAAGGTGCGTGCCGCTGTCCAAGCGGCGCGCACCGTTTCCGCCCGATCCCGCGCTTAAGGGGTAGGGCAGGAAATGCGGCCGCATAAAATGCGGTTTTATCATTTTCAGGCTGCGGTCCGGCGCCCGGGATTTGCCGGAACCGTCCAGCCAAGAAGAGGGCGATACGCCCACGAAGGAGATAGGCATGAACCAAGAGGTCATGAATCTTTTCAATCCGCAGGTGCCTGCACAGACTTTCGATTCCATCCGGATCTCGATTGCCTCGCCGGAGAAGATCCTCTCCTGGTCTTACGGTGAGATCAAGAAGCCGGAGACGATCAACTACCGGACGTTCAAGCCGGAACGCGACGGCCTTTTCTGCGCGCGCATCTTTGGCCCAATCAAGGACTATGAGTGTCTGTGCGGCAAGTACAAGCGCATGAAGTACAAGGGCATCATCTGCGAAAAGTGCGGCGTCGAGGTCACGCTGTCGCGCGTTCGCCGTGAGCGCATGGGTCATATCGAGCTCGCCGCTCCCGTTGCCCACATCTGGTTCCTGAAGTCCCTGCCGAGCCGCATCGCAACGCTGCTCGACATGACGCTGAAGGATATCGAGCGCGTCCTCTATTTCGAAAACTACATCGTCACCGAGCCGGGCCTGACGTCCCTCAAGGAAAACCAGCTCCTCTCGGAAGAAGAGTACATGATCGCCGTCGACGAGTTCGGCGAAGATCAGTTCACGGCGATGATCGGCGCGGAAGCCATCTACGAGATGCTCGCTTCGATGAACCTCGACAAGATCGCCGGCGATCTGCGTTCGGAAATGGCTGACACCACGTCCGAGCTGAAGCAGAAGAAGCTGATGAAGCGCTTGAAGATCGTCGAGAACTTCATGGACTCCGGCAACCGTCCGGAATGGATGATCATGAAGGTCGTCCCGGTGATCCCGCCGGACCTGCGTCCGCTGGTTCCCCTGGATGGTGGACGTTTCGCGACGTCCGACCTCAACGATCTCTATCGCCGTGTTATCAACCGTAACAACCGTCTGAAGCGCCTGATCGAGCTTCGTGCGCCGGGCATCATCATCCGCAACGAAAAGCGCATGCTGCAGGAATCTGTGGATGCGCTGTTCGACAACGGCCGCCGCGGCCGCGTCATCACCGGTGCCAACAAGCGTCCGCTGAAGTCGCTGTCCGACATGCTCAAGGGCAAGCAGGGCCGCTTCCGTCAGAACCTGCTCGGCAAGCGCGTCGACTATTCCGGCCGCTCGGTTATCGTGACCGGCCCGGAACTGAAGCTGCACCAGTGCGGCCTGCCGAAGAAGATGGCGCTCGAACTGTTCAAGCCGTTCATCTACGCCCGTCTCGACGCCAAGGGTTACTCCTCGACCGTCAAGCAGGCGAAGAAGCTGGTTGAGAAGGAAAAGCCGGAAGTCTGGGATATCCTCGACGAAGTCATCCGCGAACATCCGGTTCTCCTGAACCGCGCGCCGACGCTGCACCGCCTGGGCATCCAGGCCTTTGAACCCACCCTGGTCGAAGGCAAGGCGATCCAGCTGCATCCGCTCGTCTGCACAGCGTTCAACGCCGACTTCGACGGTGACCAGATGGCTGTTCACGTTCCGCTGTCGCTCGAAGCGCAGCTGGAAGCCCGCGTGCTGATGATGTCGACCAACAACATCCTGCATCCGGCCAACGGTGCACCGATCATCGTTCCGTCGCAGGACATGGTTCTCGGCCTCTACTACCTGTCGATCATGAACCAGAACGAGCCGGGCGAAGGCATGGCCTTCTCCGATCTCGGCGAACTGCATCACGCGCTTGAAACCAAGGCCGTGACGCTGCATGCCAAGATCCGCGGCCGCTTCAAGACTGTCGATGCCGAAGGCAAGCCGGTTTCGAAGATCTTCGAAACGACGCCGGGCCGTATGCTCATCGGCGAACTTCTGCCGAAGAACGTCAATGTGCCGTTCGACGTCTGCAACCAGGAACTGACCAAGAAGAACATCTCCAAGATGATCGACACGGTCTACCGTCATTGCGGCCAGAAGGACACGGTGATTTTCTGCGACCGTATCATGCAGCTCGGCTTCGCCCATGCCTGCCGCGCCGGCATTTCGTTCGGCAAGGACGACATGGTCATTCCGGACACCAAGGCCAAGATCGTTGGTGACACCGAAAGCCTGGTGAAGGAATACGAGCAGCAGTACAATGATGGCCTCATCACCCAGGGCGAAAAGTACAACAAGGTTGTCGACGCCTGGGGCAAGGCGACTGAAAAGGTCGCCGACGAGATGATGGCACGCATCAAGGCGGTGGAATTCGACGACAACGGCCGTCAGAAGCCGATGAACTCGATCTACATGATGTCGCACTCCGGCGCCCGTGGTTCTCCGAACCAGATGCGCCAGCTGGGCGGCATGCGCGGCCTGATGGCCAAGCCTTCGGGCGAAATCATCGAGACGCCGATCATCTCGAACTTCAAGGAAGGCCTGACCGTTAACGAGTACTTCAACTCGACCCACGGTGCCCGTAAGGGCCTCGCAGACACCGCCTTGAAGACCGCGAACTCGGGCTACCTGACCCGCCGTCTCGTCGACGTCGCGCAGGATTGCATCGTCAACTCGGTGGATTGCGGTACCGACAAGGGCCTGACCATGACGGCCATCGTCGATGCCGGTCAGGTCGTTGCCTCGCTCGGTGCTCGCGTTCTCGGCCGCACGGCGCTTGACAACATCGACCATCCGGTCACCGGTGAGCGTATCGTCGATGCCGGCAAGATGATCCTTGAAGCCGACGTCGTCGAAATCGAAAAGGCCGGCATCCAGTCGATCCGCATCCGTTCAGCGCTGACCTGCGAAATCCAGACCGGCGTCTGCGGCGTCTGCTACGGCCGTGACCTGGCTCGTGGCACGCCTGTCAACATGGGTGAAGCTGTCGGCGTCATCGCCGCTCAGTCGATCGGCGAGCCGGGCACTCAGCTCACCATGCGTACGTTCCACCTTGGTGGCACGGCGACCGTGGTCGACCAGTCGTTCCTCGAAGCGTCGTATGAAGGCACGGTTCAGATCAAGAACCGCAACATGTTGCGCAACTCGGAGAACGTGCTCGTCGCGATGGGTCGCAATATGGCGATCCAGATCCTCGACGAACGTGGTGTCGAACGCTCCTCGCAGCGCGTTGCCTACGGTTCGAAGATCTATGTCGATGACGGCGACAAGGTGAAGCGCGGCCAGCGTCTCGCCGAGTGGGACCCCTACACGCGTCCGATGATGACGGAAGTCGAAGGTACGGTTCATTTCGAAGATATCGTCGACGGTATCTCCGTTCTGGAAGCAACCGACGAAGCGACCGGCATCACCAAGCGTCAGGTTATCGACTGGCGTTCGACGCCGCGCGGTATCGACCTGAAGCCCGCGATCGTCATCAAGGACAAGAATGGCGCGGTTGCCAAGCTTGCCCGTGGCGGCGAAGCTCGCTTCATGTTGTCGGTCGACGCCATTCTGTCGGTCGAGCCGGGCACGAAGGTCTCCCAGGGTGACGTGCTTGCACGTTCGCCGCTGGAAAGCGCCAAGACGAAGGACATCACCGGCGGTCTGCCGCGCGTTGCCGAACTCTTCGAAGCGCGTCGTCCGAAGGATCACGCGATCATCGCCGAAATCGATGGCACGATCCGCTTCGGCCGCGACTACAAGAACAAGCGCCGCGTGCTGATCGAGCCTGCGGAAGACGGTGTGGAGCCGGTCGAATACCTGATCCCGAAGGGCAAGCCCTTCCATCTTCAGGATGGCGACTATATCGAAAAGGGTGACTACATCCTCGACGGTAACCCGGCACCGCACGACATCCTGGCGATCAAGGGCGTGGAAGCACTCGCTTCCTACCTGGTCAACGAAATCCAGGAAGTCTACCGTCTGCAGGGCGTTGTGATCAACGACAAGCACATCGAGGTGATCGTTCGCCAGATGCTGCAGAAGGTTGAAGTCACCGACGCCGGTGACTCGACCTATATCGTTGGCGACAGCGTCGACCGCATCGAGCTGGAAGACGTCAACGATCAGCTGATCGAACAGGGCAAGAAGCCGGCTTACGGCGATCCGGTCCTGCTCGGCATCACCAAGGCATCGCTGCAGACGCCGTCCTTCATCTCGGCCGCTTCCTTCCAGGAAACGACGAAGGTGCTGACGGAAGCCGCGATTGCCGGCAAGACCGACGGCCTGCAGGGTCTGAAGGAAAACGTCATCGTCGGCCGTCTGATCCCGGCCGGTACCGGTGGCACCATGACCCAGATCCGCCGTATTGCGACGGCTCGCGACGAGATGATCCTCGAGGAGCGCCGCAAGGGAACCGGAGCGGAGGCCGCAACGCCGATGCTCGCCGACATGGCGGCCAAGGAAGATGCCGCGGCCGAATAGGGCCGAAAGGCGAGGGCGGTTCTGCCGCCCTTTCCGACCCAATTGAAAAAGCCGCCCGGAGCGATCCGGGCGGCTTTTTTATCTGGCGATCATCGCGAGACGCATGGTCCATGCCGTAACCGAGCCTCAGAACGGCCGGCATCGATCCGGAACGGGTTGATCAGCCGTCCAAGGACGCTCAGCCGAACTTGATGATCGCCACTTCGCCTGACAGCGCGCCCTGATAGGCCGAGGCATGCGGTTCGTCGTCGGGAATGTCGGTGAGAGTGCCGATCTGATCGAGGTCGGCCTCGAGGAAACCTTCTTCAGCAAGCGCGTTCAAAGCTTCGCGCACTGCGGTGTCGTCGTCCGGCGCGCGCAGCATGACATGGATATCGATGCCCTCGTCGTCGCCATCCTGCTCATAGGCCTTGCCGATGATGATGAAGATCATCGGGCCGTCGAGGTTGTTGTCGTTGTCGGGGATGGCAGTCATGGTCATGTCCTTGTTCGAAAGATGTGTGATCGACCTTACCGCGTATTGCCGCGCTGTGCGCCCTAAAAAACAAATCATCCAAGACGAATCGGGCGACCGATTCTGTCCTTTCGACTGGATTGTCAAATTGCTTTATGATTCTTTAAGTTGAGCGGAGTGCAGCGGCTATTCAGCCCTGCCGGATGGTTGGCCAGGGCAGGTTCGGTCGCAAAAGCCTTGTTTTGCAGGCATGTCGGCTGTGCGCGGGCAAGAATATTTGTTAATTCCCCTTGACGGGACACCCTGAAATCAGTACACCCCGCCCCATCGGAGCCTATGTGAGGCTGGCTGGTTCGGAACGTCTCGTTCTGGAGTTCGCCTCAAACAAGGTTCGAAACGCACGCTGAAGAACAAAATGCTGCATGCAAGACGCTGAAAACATTGCGTCCTCTGCTTTTTTGCGGGCCATCTGCCGAGAGGCGGATCGGTCCTCGTTTTGCGCATTTATCAAGCGTTCGAAACCGCCGGCGACGGCATCGATCCGCCCGCAAGGGTAATGAGACAGATTTTGTAAGGGATGGTTATATGCCTACCGTAAACCAGCTGATCCGTAAGCCGCGTCAGGCACAGGTAAAGCGCAACAAGGTTCCTGCTCTGCAGGAAAACCCGCAGAAGCGCGGCGTTTGCACCCGCGTCTACACGACGACCCCGAAGAAGCCGAACTCGGCTCTGCGTAAGGTTGCCAAGATTCGCCTGACCAACGGCTTCGAAGTCATCGGCTATATTCCGGGTGAAGGCCACAACCTTCAGGAACACTCCGTTGTCATGATCCGCGGCGGCCGCGTCAAGGACTTGCCGGGCGTTCGCTACCACATCATCCGTGGTGTTCTCGATACCCAGGGTGTCAAGAACCGCAAGCAGCGCCGCTCCAAGTATGGTGCGAAGCGTCCGAAGTAATTCGGTTTTCCAAGAATTCGGCGCTGCGCGAGGTTCTCCGCGTGTTAAGGCGCCCGTTAACAGTTGAGAGACAAAACGTATGTCCCGTCGTCATAGTGCAGAAAAGCGCGAGATCAATCCGGACCCGAAGTTCGGCGATCTGGTCGTCACCAAGTTCATGAATGCCATCATGCTTCATGGTAAGAAGTCGGTCGCTGAAAACATCGTTTACGGTGCCTTCGATCTGGTGCAGGGCAAGCTGAAGCAGGAGCCGGTCACCGTGTTCCATTCGGCCCTCGACAACATCGCGCCGCACGTCGAAGTCCGTTCGCGTCGCGTCGGTGGTGCTACCTACCAGGTTCCGGTCGATGTTCGCCCCGAGCGCCGTCAGGCTCTTGCCATCCGCTGGCTGATCGCTGCTGCCCGCAAGCGCAACGAGACCACCATGATCGATCGCCTCTGCGGCGAACTCATGGATGCTGCGAACAACCGGGGCAGCGCCGTCAAGAAGCGCGAAGACACGCACAAGATGGCTGACGCGAACCGCGCATTCTCGCATTACCGCTGGTAATCGACGAACAATTTCGAAAGGCAGTCATTATGGCTCGCGAATATAAGATCGAAGACTACCGCAATTTCGGTATCATGGCGCACATCGACGCCGGCAAGACCACGACGACTGAGCGCATCCTGTACTACACGGGCAAGTCGCACAAGATCGGCGAAGTCCATGACGGCGCTGCCACCATGGACTGGATGGAGCAGGAGCAGGAACGCGGCATCACCATCACGTCCGCTGCGACGACGACCTTCTGGAAGGGCCGTGACGGCAAGATGCGCCGCTTCAACATCATCGACACCCCCGGCCACGTCGACTTCACCATCGAAGTCGAGCGTTCGCTGCGCGTTCTCGACGGTGCGATTGCTCTTCTCGATGCCAACGCCGGTGTTGAGCCGCAGACGGAAACCGTCTGGCGTCAGGCCGAGAAGTACAACGTTCCGCGGATGATCTTCTGCAACAAGATGGACAAGACCGGCGCCGATTTCTATCGCTCGGTTTCGATGATCAAGTCGCGTCTCGGCGCGATCCCGGTCGTCATGCAGCTGCCGATCGGCGCTGAGACGGAATTCAAGGGCGTCATCGATCTGATCGAGATGAACGCTCTCATCTGGCGCGACGAGTCGCTCGGCGCACAGTGGGATGTTGTCGAAATCCCGGACGACATGAAGGAAAAGGCCGCTGAATATCGCGAGCTCCTCATCGAGACCGTCGTCGACATCGACGAAGCCGCGATGGAAAACTACCTGAACGGCGTCATGCCGGACAACGAGCAGATCCGTGCGCTGGTTCGCCGCGGCACCATCGACGTGAAGTTTCATCCGATGTTCTGCGGTACAGCGTTCAAGAACAAGGGCGTTCAGCCTCTGCTCGACGCCGTTGTCGAATACCTGCCGTCGCCGCTCGACATTCCGTCGATCAAGGGCATCGACGTCAAGACCGAAGCCGAAATCGAGCGTCATCCGTCCGATGACGAGCCGCTTTCGATGCTCGCCTTCAAGATCATGAACGACCCCTTCGTCGGTTCGCTCACCTTCGCCCGCATCTATTCCGGCAAGCTCGAAAAGGGCACGTCGGTCATGAACACGGTCAAGGAAAAGCGCGAGCGCGTTGGCCGTATGCTGCAGATGCATTCCAACTCCCGTGAAGACATCGACGAAGCCTTTGCCGGCGACATCGTTGCTCTCGCCGGCCTCAAGGAAACCACCACCGGCGACACGCTCTGCGATCCGCTGAAGCAGGTTATCCTCGAGCGCATGGAATTCCCCGAGCCGGTCATCCAGATCGCCATCGAGCCGAAGACCAAGGGCGACCAGGAAAAGATGGGCCTCGCGCTCAACCGCCTGGCTGCTGAAGATCCTTCGTTCCGCGTCAAGACGGACGAAGAATCCGGTCAGACGATCATCGCCGGCATGGGTGAACTTCACCTCGACATCCTCGTCGACCGCATGCGCCGCGAATTCAAGGTTGAAGCCACCGTCGGCGCGCCGCAGGTTGCCTACCGTGAATCGATCACGCGCAAGCACGAAGAAGACTACACGCACAAGAAGCAGTCCGGTGGTACCGGCCAGTTCGCGCGCGTCAAGATCGTCTTCGAACCGAATGAAGAAGGCGACGACTTCAAGTTCGAGTCCAAGATCGTTGGTGGTTCCATTCCGAAGGAATACATCCCCGGCGTTCAGAAGGGCATCGAAAGCGTTCTGTCTTCCGGCCCGCTGGCTGGCTTCCCGATGCTCGGCGTCAAGGCGACGCTCATTGACGGTGCCTTCCATGACGTCGACTCCTCGGTCCTCGCCTTCGAAATCGCCTCCCGCGCTTGCTTCCGTGAAGCAGCAAAGAAGGCCGGCGCACAGCTGCTCGAGCCGATGATGAAGGTCGAAGTCGTGACCCCGGAAGATTACGTCGGTGACGTTATCGGCGATCTGAACTCGCGTCGCGGTCAGATCCAGGGCCAGGAATCGCGCGGCATCGCCGTCGTGATCAACGCCAACGTGCCGCTGGCCAACATGTTCAAGTACGTGGACAACCTGCGCTCGATGAGCCAGGGCCGCGCACAGTACACGATGACCTTCGATCACTATGCGCCGGTTCCTTCGAACGTGGCACAGGAAATCCAGGCAAAGTATTCCGGTCAGAAGTGATCGGACTACCTTCAGCCATCTGACAGAAACAAGAGAATTACCCCTTGATTGGGGTCAGAAAACGGAGAGCCGGAAATGGCAAAGAGCAAATTTGAGCGCAACAAGCCGCACGTTAACATTGGCACGATCGGCCACGTTGACCATGGCAAGACGTCGCTGACGGCAGCGATCACGAAGTATTTCGGCGAATACAAGGCGTACGACCAGATCGACGCCGCCCCGGAAGAAAAGGCGCGCGGCATCACCATCTCGACGGCGCACGTCGAATATGAGACGCCGGCCCGTCACTATGCGCACGTTGACTGCCCCGGCCACGCCGACTACGTCAAGAACATGATCACCGGTGCTGCCCAGATGGACGGCGCGATCCTGGTCTGCTCGGCCGCCGACGGCCCGATGCCGCAGACCCGCGAGCACATCCTGCTTGCCCGTCAGGTTGGCGTTCCGGCGATCGTCGTGTTCCTGAACAAGGTCGACCAGGTCGACGACGCCGAGCTGCTCGAGCTCGTCGAACTGGAAGTGCGCGAACTGCTGTCGTCCTACGACTTCCCGGGCGACGACATCCCGATCATCAAGGGTTCGGCCCTGGCTGCTCTGGAAGATAGCGACAAGAAGATCGGCGAAGACGCGATCCGCGAGCTGATGGCTGCGGTTGACGCCTACATCCCGACGCCGGAGCGTCCGATCGACCAGCCGTTCCTGATGCCGATCGAAGACGTGTTCTCGATCTCGGGCCGTGGTACGGTTGTGACCGGCCGCGTCGAGCGTGGCGTTGTCAAGGTTGGCGAGGAAATCGAAATCGTCGGCATCCGTCCGACGACGAAGACGACCTGCACCGGCGTTGAAATGTTCCGCAAGCTGCTCGATCAGGGCCAGGCCGGCGACAACATCGGTGCGCTGCTGCGTGGCGTCACCCGTGACGGCGTCGAGCGTGGCCAGATCCTGTGCAAGCCGGGTTCGGTCAAGCCGCACAAGAAGTTCATGGCCGAAGCCTACATCCTGACGAAGGAAGAAGGCGGCCGTCATACGCCGTTCTTCACCAACTACCGTCCGCAGTTCTACTTCCGCACGACCGACGTGACCGGGATCGTGTCGCTGCCGGAAGGCACGGAAATGGTCATGCCGGGCGACAACGTCACCGTTGCCGTCGAGCTGATCGTGCCGATCGCGATGGAAGAAAAGCTGCGCTTCGCAATTCGTGAAGGCGGCCGCACCGTCGGCGCCGGCATCGTCGCGAGCATCGTCGAGTAAAAACTCGGTTGGAAGCGGCGCGCCATAGGCGCCGCTTCCTCGATCATTTGTTGGTCGAAGCATGCGAGTAGAATCGTATGCCTCTCGAATTGACGGAAGCGCGAAAAATCGTGCTTCCGTGGGCGTTCGGTCATTGTGTCGGACGCCGATTACGTATATGTGGCGGGTCGAATTGCAGAATCGGACAGAGAGCGATTTGCTCTTTGTGCTCTTTGAAGCATCAGCACCCGGAAACGAATGACGAACCGCCGCATTTGGGGCGTTCGCTTAACAACAACAAGGATAACTCGAATGAACGGCCAGAATATCCGTATCCGCCTCAAGGCGTTTGATCACCGGATTCTTGACGCCTCCACGCGGGAAATCGTTTCGACGGCCAAGCGCACAGGTGCTTCGGTTCGTGGTCCGGTGCCGCTTCCGACGCGGATTGAAAAGTTCACGGTCAACCGCTCGCCCCACGTGGACAAGAAGAGCCGTGAACAGTTCGAGATGCGCACGCACAAGCGCCTGCTCGATATCGTCGATCCGACCCCGCAGACAGTAGACGCGCTGATGAAGCTCGATCTCGCTGCCGGCGTAGACGTAGAAATCAAGCTTTAAAAACAAGGAAGGTACGTGGATCTCGGTCCAACGGCTTCCAAAAACGGGCGACCCCCAAACTTCCGTCACACGGGCGGATGATCTGAGGGAGACCTTAAACCAGAGATGCAACGGGGTTTTCTCCGTCGCTAACTCTTAAGAGGAATGAACCAATGCGTTCAGGTGTGATTGCACAGAAAGTTGGGATGACCCGCGTCTATAACGACGCTGGTGAGCATATCCCAGTTACAGTATTGCGGATGGAAAACTGCCAAGTGGTTGCCCATCGCACAGAAGACAAGAACGGCTACACCGCAGTTCAGCTCGGTGCTGGTCAGTCCAAGGTCAAGAACACGAGCAAGCCGTTGCGCGGTCAGTTTGCTGCCGCAAGCGTTGAGCCGAAGGCCAAGGTCGTCGAGTTCCGCGTTTCGTCGGACAACCTGATCGATGTCGGCGCCGAACTCACTGCAAACCATTTCGTCGCGGGCCAGCTCGTCGACGTTACCGGTACATCTGCCGGTAAGGGTTTTGCCGGTGCGATGAAGCGCCACAACTTCGGCGGTCTGCGTGCAACGCACGGCGTATCCGTATCACACCGTTCGCATGGTTCGACTGGTTCCAACCAGGATCCGGGCCGCGTCTGGAAGGGCAAGCGCATGGCTGGTCACATGGGCCAGACGCGCATCACCACCCAGAACCTGGAAGTGGTCTCCACCGATGAAGACCGCGGTCTGATCCTCGTCAAGGGCGCCGTACCCGGCTCCAAGGGCGCATGGATCGTCGTTCGCGACGCCATCAAGTCCGGCACCCCGGCTGACGCTCCGCGTCCTGCCGCCGTGCGCGCAGCCAAGTAAGGGGGCCAGATCATGGATCTCAAAGTCACCACACTCGAGGGAAAAGAAGCCGGCCAGGTCTCCCTGTCCGACGCGATTTTCGGTCTCGAGCCTCGCGAAGATATCATTGCCCGCGTCGTTCGCTGGCAGCTCGCCAAGAAGCAGCAGGGCACGCACAAGGCCAAGGGTCGCGCAGAAGTTTCGCGCACCGGCGCCAAGATGTTCAAGCAGAAGGGTACGGGCCGCGCTCGTCACCACTCGGCTCGCGCTCCGCAGTTCCGCGGCGGTGGTAAGGCTCATGGCCCGGTTGTTCGCAGCCACGCCCATGACCTGCCGAAGAAGGTTCGCGCTCTCGGCCTGCGCCACGCGCTGTCGGCCAAGCTTCGTGCTGAAGAGCTGATCATCGTCGACAACCTGGTTGCGACTGAGGCCAAGACGAAGACGCTGACCGGCGCTTTCGCGAACCTCGGCCTGACCAATGCGCTGTTCATCGGTGGCGTCGAACTCGACAGCAACTTCAAGCTCGCAGCCCAGAACATCCCGAATGTGGACGTTCTGCCGGTCCAGGGCATCAATGTTTACGATATTCTGCGCCGCGGCAAGCTCGTCCTGTCCAAGGCTGCAGTTGAAGCTCTTGAGGAGCGGTTCAAATGACTGACCTTCGCCACTATGATGTGATCGTTTCTCCTTCGATCACCGAAAAGTCGACGCTGGTTTCTGAACAGAACCAGATCATCTTCAACGTCGCCAAGGGTGCCTCGAAGCCGGAAATCAAGGCTGCGATCGAAGCACTGTTCGGCGTCAAGGTTACGGCTGTGAACACGCTGGTCCGCAAGGGCAAGCTGAAGCGCTTCCGCGGCTTCGCTGGCCGGCAGAAGGACGTAAAGAAGGCTATCGTCACACTCGCTGACGGTCAGACCATCGACGTCTCCACCGGACTCTGAGGAATAGAACAATGGCATTGAAAAGTTTCAATCCGACCACCCCGAGCCAGCGTCAGCTGGTCATCGTCGACCGGTCCGGCCTCTGGAAGGGCAAGCCCGTCAAGGCGCTGACCGAAGGCCTCTCCTCCAAGGGCGGTCGTAACAACACCGGTCGCATCACGGTGCGCTTCCAGGGCGGCGGTCACAAGCGGACCTACCGTCTGATCGACTTCAAGCGTCGCAAATTCGACGTCGAAGGCACGGTTGAGCGTATCGAATACGACCCGAACCGCACTGCGTTCATCGCGCTCGTCAACTATGCCGATGGCGAGCAGGCATACATCCTTGCTCCGCAGCGTCTTGCTGCCGGCGACAAGGTGATCGCTTCGGAAAAGCAGGTCGACGTGAAGCCGGGCAACACCATGCCGCTTCAGTACATGCCGGTTGGTTCGATCGTTCACAACGTCGAGATGAAGCCGGGCAAGGGCGGTCAGATCGCCCGTTCGGCTGGCGCCTACGTCCAGCTCGTCGGTCGCGACCAGGGTATGGCGATCCTTCGCCTCAACTCCGGCGAACAGCGCCTGGTGCATGGCTCCTGCCTTGCAACGGTCGGTGCTGTATCGAACCCCGATCACGGCAACATCAACGACGGCAAGGCCGGCCGTTCGGTGTGGCGCGGCAAGCGTCCGCACGTTCGCGGCGTCGTCATGAACCCTGTTGACCATCCGCACGGCGGTGGTGAAGGCCGCACCTCGGGTGGTCGTCATCCGGTCTCCCCGTGGGGCAAGCCCACCAAGGGCAAGCGCACGCGTTCGAACAAGTCGACCGACAAGTTCATCATGCGCTCGCGTCATCAGCGTAAGAAGTAAGAGAGGAAGTCTCCAATGGCTCGTTCAGTATGGAAAGGTCCGTTTGTTGACGGCTATCTTCTCAAGAAGGCTGAGAAGGTTCGTGAAGGCGGTCGTAACGAAGTGATCAAGATGTGGAGCCGTCGCTCCACCATCCTGCCGCAGTTCGTCGGTCTGACCTTCGGCGTCTACAATGGCAGCAAGCATGTGCCGGTTTCCGTGTCGGAAGACATGGTCGGTCACAAGTTCGGTGAATTCTCTCCGACCCGGACCTATTACGGTCACGGTGCGGACAAGAAGGCAAAGAGGAAGTAATCATGGGCAAGGCAAAAGCCGAACGCCGGCTGAAGGATAATGAGGCGCAGGCAATTGCGCGCACGATCCGTGTCAGCCCCCAGAAGCTCAACCTGGTTGCCGCGATGATCCGCGGCAAGAAGGTCGACCGGGCTCTGGCCGAACTGGAATTCTCGCGCAAGCGCATCTCGGACACGGTCAAGAAGACCCTTGAGTCCGCAATCGCAAACGCAGAGAACAACCACGATCTCGACGTCGATAGTTTGATCGTCGCCGAAGCCTACGTTGGCAAGTCCATCGTCATGAAGCGTTTCCACGCTCGTGGCCGTGGCCGTGCATCGCGTATCGAAAAGCCTTTCGCGCATCTGACGATCGTTGTTCGCGAAGTCGAAGCCAAAGGGGAGGCCGCATAATGGGTCAGAAGATCAATCCAGTCGGCTTCCGCCTCGGCATCAACCGCACCTGGGATAGCCGCTGGTTCGCAGACAACGCCGAATACGGTCAGCTTCTTCATGAAGACCTGAAGATTCGCGCTTACCTGATGGAAGAACTGAAGCAGGCCGGCATCGCCAAGGTGGTCATCGAGCGTCCGCACAAGAAGTGCCGCGTCACGATCCACTCGGCTCGTCCGGGCCTGATCATCGGCAAGAAGGGCGCAGACATCGAAAAGCTCCGCAAGAAGCTTTCCGAGATGACCAACTCCGAAACGCACCTCAACATCGTTGAAGTTCGCAAGCCGGAAGTTGACTCGACCCTCGTTGCCCAGTCGATCGCCCAGCAGCTGGAACGCCGCGTGGCCTTCCGCCGCGCGATGAAGCGCGCTGTTCAGTCGGCCATGCGTCTTGGCGCCGAAGGCATCAAGATCACCTGCGGCGGTCGTCTCGGTGGAGCAGAAATCGCACGTACCGAGTGGTACCGCGAAGGCCGCGTGCCGTTGCACACGCTTCGCGCCGACATCGACTACGGTGTGGCTGAAGCCAAAACCGCTTTCGGTATCTGCGGCATCAAGGTCTGGATCTTCAAGGGCGAAATCCTCGAGCACGATCCGATGGCTTCCGAGCGTCGCGCGTCCGAGAGCGATGCTCAGGGCCCGAGCAGCAGCAGCCGCCGTCGCGAAAACGCGTAACAGTCGTTCCTGGCAGCTAATATCGGAGAAGTAAAAAAATGTTGCAGCCAAAGCGTACTAAGTACCGCAAGCAGTTCAAGGGACGCATCAAGGGCGTTGCCAAGGGCGGTTCCGACCTTGCTTTCGGTGAATTCGGCCTGAAGTCTCAGGAGCCGAACCGCGTCAACGCACGCGAAATCGAAGCGGCACGCCGCGCGATCACCCGTCACATGAAGCGTGCCGGCCGTGTGTGGATCCGCGTATTCCCAGACGTTCCGGTCACGGCCAAGCCGACCGAAGTCCGTATGGGTAAAGGTAAGGGTTCGGTCGAATACTGGGCTTGCAAGGTCAAGCCCGGCCGAATGATGTTCGAAATCGACGGCGTCAGCGAAGACCTCGCCCGTGAGGCGCTTCGCCTTGGTGCTGCGAAACTCTCTGTCAAGACGCGCTTCGTTCAGCGCATTGCAGAGTAAGGAGTAAAGCCCATGAAAGCCGAGACCGTTCGCGCCCTGAGCGCAGATCAGCTCAACGAAGAGCTTGCCAAGCTGAAGAAAGAGCAGTTCAACCTGCGCTTCCAGAAGGCGACAGGCCAGCTCGAAAAGTCGTCGCGCATCAATGAAGTCCGCAAGGACATTGCGCGCGTCAAAACCATTGCCCGCCAGAAGGCGGCAGAAGCCAAGGCTTAAGGACCGAAGAATATGCCAAAACGCATTCTGCAGGGCACAGTCGTCAGCGACAAGAACGACAAGACCGTAGTGGTCCGTGTCGAGCGTCGCTTTGCGCACCCGATCTTCCAGAAGACCGTTCGCCGGTCGAAGAAGTACAAGGCGCACGACGAGAACAACCAGTACAAGGTCGGCGACGTCGTTTCCATCGAGGAATGTGCGCCGATCTCGAAGGACAAGACCTGGACGGTCGTTTCCGTTCAGGCCTAATAGCGATTGATTTGCGCTTGGCCCTTGCGCCAGGCGCAAAAATCTGTATGAAGCAGCGTCAGAACGCTCCGGTGTCGAGCGTTCTTTTGCTTTGAGCGCACGGAAGGTCCCGTTTGGGAAACCACCCTGGCAACGACCTATCCCGCGCGACTGTACGATTCCCTCATTCGGAATCGATTT
This sequence comes from Pararhizobium sp. LjRoot255, assembly GCF_964252905.1. Taxonomy (NCBI): domain Bacteria; kingdom Pseudomonadati; phylum Pseudomonadota; class Alphaproteobacteria; order Hyphomicrobiales; family Rhizobiaceae; genus Pararhizobium; species Pararhizobium sp. LjRoot255. The sequence goes on along the minus strand of NZ_CAXUPQ020000001.1, from coordinate 3,922,857 downwards.
GAAGACGAAACGTGCAGCTATTCAAAGTGCTGTAGCGTTATTGCGCGCCCGTTGGGCGCGCGGCGCTGCGGAACAAAGTTTTCATAAGCCGGAGAAGGGGGCAGTTGCCCAACCGGTCCGGTAACAACAAGAAGGCGACCTGACATGATTCAGATGCAAACAAACCTCGACGTGGCGGATAATTCCGGCGCGCGTCGTGTCATGTGCATCAAGGTGCTGGGCGGCTCCAAGCGCAAGTACGCTTCGGTCGGCGACATTATCGTCGTTTCGATCAAGGAAGCGATCCCGCGCGGCCGCGTCAAGAAGGGTGATGTGATGAAGGCGGTTGTCGTTCGCACCGCCAAGGACATCCGTCGTCCGGACGGCAGCGTCATCCGGTTCGATAACAACGCAGCTGTTCTTATCGACAACAAGAAAGAGCCGATCGGCACCCGTATCTTCGGACCGGTTCCGCGCGAACTTCGCGCCAAGAACCATATGAAGATCATCTCGCTGGCTCCAGAAGTACTGTAAGGAGCGATTGAGATGCAAAAGATTCGCAAGGGCGACAAGGTCGTCGTATTGACCGGCAAGGACAAGGGCCGCTCCGGAGAAGTTCTCCAGGTGCTGCCGAAGGAAGACCGGGCTGTTGTGCGTGGCGTCAACATGGTGAAGCGTCACCAGCGCCAGACCCAGAGCCAGGAAGCCGGTATCATCAACAAGGAAGCGTCGATCCATCTGTCGAATATCGCGATCGCCGATCCGCAGGACGGCAAGCCGACCCGCGTCGGTTTCAAGATCGAAGGCGACAAGAAGGTTCGCGTCGCAAAGCGTTCGGGAGTGTCGATCGATGGCTGACACCAAGAAGTACGAGCCCCGGCTCAAGACCGAATATGTCGAGCGCATCAGCAAGGCGATGCAGGAGAAGTTCTCCTACTCCAACGTCATGCAGATCCCGCGTCTCGACAAGATCGTCATCAACATGGGCGTTGGTGAATCGACGGGCGATAGCAAGAAGCCGACCGTTGCTGCTGCCGACCTCGCAGCGATCGCCGGCCAGAAGCCGGTCATCACCAAGGCCCGCAACTCCATCGCCGGCTTCAAGCTGCGCGAAGGCATGCCGATCGGCGCCAAGGTTACCCTTCGCGGCGTTCGCATGTACGAATTCCTGGACCGTCTGATCAACATCGCGCTTCCGCGCGTTCGCGACTTCCGCGGCCTGAATCCGAAGTCCTTCGATGGCCGTGGCAACTTTGCCATGGGTATCAAGGAACACATTGTGTTCCCTGAGATCAACTACGACAAGGTTGATCAGATGTGGGGCATGGACATCATCGTTTGCACGACGGCAACGAACGACGACGAAGCACGCGCTCTGCTCACAGAGTTCAACTTCCCGTTCCGCCAGTAAGCCGTAACGACAAGCAGAAGGATTAAGTTGAATGGCGAAGACGAGCGCAATTGAAAAGAACAATCGCCGCCGTAAGTCGGTTGCCCAGGATGCCTCCAAGCGGGCAGCCCTGAAGGCAATCATCATGAACCAGTCTCTTCCGATCGAAGATCGCTTCAAGGCGACCTTGAAGTTGGCGAGCCTCCCGCGTGACGGATCGAAGACCCGCGTTCGCAACCGTTGCGAAGTGACCGGTCGTCCGCGCGCATATTATCGCAAACTCAAGATGTCGCGTATTGCGCTTCGTGAACTGGGCAATTTCGGCAAGGTGCCGGGCATTGTCAAGTCGAGCTGGTAAGGAGACGGGCACATGGCAATGACAGATCCGCTGGGCGATATGCTCACCCGTATCCGTAACGGTGCTGCACGCCGTAAGTCGAGTGTTTCCACTCCGGCTTCCAAGCTGCGCGCACGCGTTCTGGATGTCCTTCAGGCTGAAGGCTACATCCGCGGATACTCTGAAGTCGAATTTGGTAACGGCAAGTCCGAGATCAACATCGAATTGAAGTACTACGAAGGTGCGTCGGTGATCCGTGAGATCGGCCGCGTATCGAAGCCGGGCCGCCGAGTTTATGTCTCGGTCAAGTCCATTCCGCAGGTCGCGAACGGTCTCGGCATCACCATCCTTTCGACCCCGAAGGGTGTGATGGCCGATCATCAGGCACGCGAACAGAACGTTGGTGGCGAGGTTCTCTGCTCCGTATTCTAATACGGCAGCAGTGATCTCCATAACGGACAGACAGGTTTGAAATATGTCTCGTATCGGTAAAAAGCCCGTTCCGGTTCCTGCAGGTGTCACGGCCACGGTTAGTGGCCAGACGGTGACTGCAAAGGGCCCGAAAGGCGAACTCTTCTTCGTTGCTAACGACGAAGTCGTCGTAAAGCTGGAAGACAACAACGCGGTGTCGGTGACCCCGGTTGATCAGTCCAAGGATGCTCGTTCGAAGTGGGGCATGTCCCGCACGATGATCGAAAACATCTTCAAGGGCGTCAAGGACGGTTATGAGCGCAAGCTCGAAATCAACGGCGTCGGCTATCGTGCGTCCATGCAGGGCAAGAACCTGCAGCTGGCGCTCGGTTTCAGCCATGACGTGGTCTACCAGACTCCGGAAGGCATTTCGATTGCTGTGCCGAAGCCGACGGAAATCGTCGTCACCGGCATCAACAAGCAGCAGGTCGGCCAGGTTGCCGCGGAAATCCGCGAATACCGTGGCCCCGAGCCCTACAAGGGCAAGGGCGTCAAGTATGCCGGCGAGCGGATTGTCCGCAAAGAAGGCAAGAAGAAGTAAGGATCACGCGAAATGGCTACAAGGAAAGATACACTTGTGCGCCGCGCCAGCCGCGTGCGCCGTCAAGTCAAGGCAGTCGCCAATGGCCGCCTGCGCCTGTCCGTTCATCGCTCGTCGAAGAACATCTACGCACAGGTTATCGATGATGTTGCTGGCAAGACCGTTGCGTCTGCCTCCACGCTCGACACGGATCTGCGTTCGTCTTTGAAGACGGGCGCTGACACGGCAGCAGCTGCTGCCGTTGGCAAGCTCCTCGCAGAGCGCGCCTCGAAGGCTGGTGTCAAGGACGTCGTCTTTGACCGTGGCGCCTTCATCTATCACGGCCGCGTCAAGGCGCTCGCCGAGGCAGCCCGCGAGGGTGGCCTGAACTTCTGATGCAATTTTCCGGGCATTCGTGTCTGGACTCGAACGAATTGCATAAGTAATACCCGGTCGCTTCGGTTCAAAGTAACCGAAGCGACTTTTGTCAATCTGCCGATTGCACCCGGAAAAGAAAAAGGAAAAGGACAATGGCACAAGAAAAAAGAGGTTCTCGCGACGATCGCCAGAACCGCGAGGAGCGCGACAGCGAATTCGTTGACAAGCTCGTAGCAATCAACCGCGTTGCCAAGGTGGTAAAGGGCGGCCGTCGTTTCGGCTTTGCTGCTCTCGTCGTCGTCGGCGACCAGAAGGGCCGCGTTGGCTTCGGTCATGGCAAGGCACGCGAAGTGCCGGAAGCCATCCGCAAGGCAACCGAAGCTGCCAAGCGCGAACTGATCTTCGTTCCGCTGCGCTCGGGCCGCACGCTTCATCATGACGTCCATGGCCGCCATGGCGCCGGCAAGGTCCTGCTGCGCTCCGCCAAGGCTGGTACCGGCATCATCGCCGGTGGTCCGATGCGCGCTGTTTTCGAAACGCTCGGCATGCATGACGTCGTTGCGAAGTCGACCGGTTCGTCGAACCCGTACAACATGATTCGCGCTACGTTCGATGCCCTGAAGAACCAGGCGCATCCGAAGGACGTCGCGGCACAGCGCGGCCTGAAATACGCCACGCTGCAGGCCCGTCGTGCGTCCGCCGGCGTCGCTTCCGAAGAATAAGGGAGTCTGAACAATGGCCAAGAAAGAAGTTGCAAAGAAGACGGTTACGGTCGAGCAGACCGGTAGCCCCATTCGCCGGCCTGCCGTACAGCGCGCGACGCTGATCGGTCTCGGTCTCAACAAGATGCATCGGGTCAGCACGCTGGAAGATACGCCTTCCGTTCGTGGCATGATCCGGGCCGTCCAGCACCTCGTTCGCGTCGTCGACGAGAAGTGAGGGGGATACCATCATGAAACTGAATGAAATCAAGGACAACGAAGGTTCGACCAAGAACCGCAAGCGTCTCGGTCGCGGCATCGGCTCCGGCTCCGGCAAGACGGCCGGCCGTGGTGTGAAGGGTCAGAAGGCTCGTTCGGGCGTTGCCATCAACGGCTTCGAAGGCGGCCAGATGCCAATCTACCGCCGTCTGCCGAAGCGCGGCTTCAACAACATCTTCCGTTCGGACTTTGTTGTCGTGTCGCTCGGCCGCATCCAGACCGCCATCGACGCCAAGAAGCTCGACGCTTCGAAGACCGTCGATGCTGCTGCCCTCCAGGCGGCCGGCGTCATCCGCCGCGCCAAGGACGGCGTCCGCGTTCTCGCCGACGGTGAACTGAAGGCGAAGGTTTCGCTGGAAGTTGCCGGCGCTTCCAAGCCTGCGATCGAAAAGATCGAAAAGGCTGGCGGCTCGATCAAGCTGCTTTCGGGCGCTGCTGAATAATTGTTGCTGATGAACCGCCCGGGGTGCTTCACACCGGGCGGTTTTGCTCCCATATGAGAGCCTCACGGATTCGCGGCGGGATTGATCCGCCGCAAAGCATTTAACGGGAACCACGGTGAGGCGCATGATTGCGGATGCGATCGTTCCCGAGCCGGTTTTCACAAAAGAAGATAGCTTTTTCCGGAGCTGACCGGGTTTCTCCCGCGGGTTCCGAACTGGCTACGCGGAGAATTGCATGGCTTCTGCAGCGGAACAGCTCGCCTCCAACCTGAATTTTTCGACTTTCGCCAAGGCGGAAGATCTGAAAAAGCGCCTCTGGTTCACCCTCGGCGCCCTTCTGGTTTATCGTCTCGGCACGTATATTCCGCTTCCCGGTCTCAACCCGGAAGCCTTTGCCCAGGCCTTCCAGGGCCAGAGCGGCGGCATCCTCGGCCTCTTCAACATGTTTTCGGGCGGCGCCGTCGAGCGCATGGCGATCTTCGCCCTCGGCATCATGCCCTATATTTCCGCTTCCATCATCGTTCAGCTGATGACCTCCGTGGTTCCGTCGCTTGAGCAGTTGAAGAAGGAAGGCGAGCAGGGGCGCAAGGTCATCAACCAGTATACTCGCTACGGCACGGTGCTGCTCGGCACGCTGCAGGCCTACGGTATTGCGGTCGGCCTCGAGAGCGGCAGCGGCCTCGTTGGCGACCCGGGCTGGTTCTTCCGCATCTCGACCGTCATCTCGCTGCTCGGCGGCACGATGTTCCTGATGTGGCTCGGCGAGCAGATCACCTCGCGCGGCATCGGCAACGGCATCTCGCTGATCATCTTCGCCGGCATCGTTGCCCATCTGCCGACGGCTCTTGCCGGTACGCTCGAACTCGGCCGCACGGGTGCGCTGTCGACGCCACTCATCCTTGCCATCATCGTCATGGTCGTCGGCGTGATCGCGCTGATCGTGTTCGTCGAGCGCGCCCAGCGCCGTCTTCTGATCCAGTATCCGAAGCGCCAGGTCGGCAACCGGATGTTCCAGGGCGATACGTCGCACCTGCCGCTGAAGCTCAACACGTCAGGCGTTATCCCGGCGATCTTCGCATCCTCGCTGCTGCTTTTGCCGGCGACGCTCGCAGGCTTTGCCAACACCGCTTCGCTGCCCTCCTGGGCGACGACGATCGTTGCAGCCCTCGGCCACGGCCAGCCGCTCTACATGGCGCTCTACGGCGGCATGATCGCGTTCTTTGCCTTTTTCTACACAGCCATTGTCTTCAATCCGAAGGATACGGCCGACAATCTGAAAAAGCATGGCGGCTTCATTCTTGGTATCCGTCCAGGCGAGCGCACTGCTGAATACATCGACTACGTGCTGACGCGCATCACCGTGCTTGGCGCGCTTTACCTGATGTTCGTCTGTATTCTGCCCGAAGTCATGATCGCGCAGACCGGGGTGCCGTTCTACCTTGGTGGTACGTCGCTTTTGATTGTTGTCAGCGTGACCCTTGATACTGTAGCACAGGTGCAGGGTCACCTGATTGCTCAGCAGTATGAGGGGCTGATCAAGAAATCAAAGCTGCGTGGAGGCAAGCGGGGTCGATGAGACTGATATTTTTGGGACCGCCTGGAGCAGGCAAGGGAACGCAGGCTAAGCTTTTAACGGAAAAGTACGGTATTCCGCAGCTTTCCACCGGCGACATGCTGCGTGCGGCCGTCGCAGAACAGAGCGATGTCGGCAAGCGTGCCAAGGCCGTTATGGACGCCGGCCAACTCGTTTCAGACGAAATCGTCAACGAGATCGTTTCGGACCGCATCGATTCGCCCGATTGCTCCAAGGGTTTCATCCTCGACGGCTATCCGCGCACCGTTCCGCAGGCAGTTGCGCTCGGCAAGATGCTCGAAGACAAGGGGCTCAGGCTCGATGCGGTTATCGAGTTGAAAGTCGATGAAGTCGCGCTTGTGCGGCGGATGGAGAATCGCGTAGCAGAAACCATCGCCGCTGGCGGCAAAGTTCGCTCCGACGACAATCCGGAAGCTTTCAAGAAGCGTCTGGTCGAATATCGCGAAAAGACGGCGCCGTTGTCGCAGCATTACGCGGCGACGGGCGAACTCAAGACGGTTGACGGGATGGCATCGGTTGAAACGGTGACGTCGGAAATCAACAAGATACTGGCATCGGCTTCAGCCGACGCCTGAGAAGGCCCTTTCTTGAAAAAGGATGGGCGGGGAGTTGACTTTTGCGGTCGATTCCTTCAAAGACCGCGTTAACTCGCTACATGCAGGGGATCGGCGCGGATTTCAAAATAACGAAGTCCGGGCGCGATTCTTTTGACGTGTTCCGAACACCACTTTAACGGTTGGCCTTTTTAAGGCTGCATAACGAAGCACCTATTGCCGGATGGCAACTGGAAGCAAGGAGAACAGGCGTGGCTCGTATCGCTGGCGTCAACATCCCGACGGCAAAGCGCGTGGTAATCGCGCTCCGTTACATTCACGGGATCGGTCCGAAATTCGCACAGGAAATCGTCGAGAAGGTCGGTATTCCGGCTGAACGTCGTGTGCATCAGCTGACGGATGCTGAAGTTCTTCAGATCCGCGAAGCTATCGACCGCGAGTACCAGGTCGAAGGTGACCTGCGTCGCGAGACCTCGATGAACATCAAGCGTCTGATGGACCTCGGCTGCTATCGCGGCCTGCGTCATCGCCGCTCGCTGCCGGTTCGCGGCCAGCGCACGCACACCAATGCCCGCACCCGCAAGGGCCCGGCAAAGGCGATCGCTGGTAAGAAGAAGTAATTTCCCTGAATGGGGAAGTGCAGAGGCTGGCGCTCGGCGCCGGCCTCTTTTGTGGTTTCGGAAGGGCGCTCAAATGCGGCCTCCGGTGGAGCTGCTGGAACTACGGCAGTGACGATATCGCCGCGCTGATCGGGCCGTCCGTTCGCGCATAATAAAAATTCAGGGCAGGGGTGTTCCTCGGCCCGGTGGAGCCGCTGGTGTTACGGCGGTGCAGAGATCAACGAAAGGTATACCATGGCCAAGGAAGCCACACGCGTTCGCCGTCGCGAGCGTAAAAACATTTCAACGGGCGTCGCTCACGTCAACTCGTCGTTCAACAACACGATGATCACCATCACCGACGCGCAGGGCAACGCGATTGCCTGGTCGTCGGCTGGTTCGAAGGGCTTCAAGGGCTCGCGCAAGTCGACCCCGTTCGCAGCTCAGATGGCTGCTGAAGACGCGGCCAAGAAGGCCCAGGAACACGGCATGAAGACGCTGGAAGTCGAAGTCTGCGGTCCGGGTTCCGGCCGTGAATCGGCTCTGCGCGCTCTGCAGGCTGCCGGCTTCATGATCACCTCGATCCGTGACGTGACCCCGATCCCGCACAACGGCTGCCGCCCGCGCAAGAAGCGCCGCGTCTGATCAGCGACATTCATCAAGCCAGGGGAGGCCATGCTTCCTCCGGCGCTTCAAGGCTCGGTTGCCACGATTGGATGGTGGCAACGAACGGAAGGCAAGACATATGATTCAGAAAAACTGGCAGGAACTGATCAAGCCGAACAAGGTCGAGTTCTCCTCTTCCGGCCGCACCAAGGTTAGCCTTGTTGCCGAGCCGCTCGAGCGTGGCTTCGGCCTCACCCTCGGCAACGCGCTTCGCCGCGTTCTTCTGTCGTCGCTTCGCGGCGCTGCGGTCACCGCAGTGCAGATCGACGGCGTGCTGCACGAGTTCTCCTCGATCCCGGGTGTTCGGGAAGACGTGACGGACATCGTGCTCAACATCAAGGAAATCGCCATCAAGATGGATGGCGATGATTCCAAGCGCATGGTCGTGCGCAAGCAGGGTCCGGGCGTTGTAACCGCCGGTGACATCCAGACGGTTGGCGATATCGAAATCCTCAACCCGAACCACGTGATCTGCACCCTCGACGAGGGCGCCGAGATCCGCATGGAATTCACCGTCAACAACGGCAAGGGCTATGTGCCGGCTGACCGCAACCGTTCGGAAGATGCTCCGATCGGCCTCATCCCGGTCGACAGCCTGTATTCGCCGGTCAAGAAAGTGTCCTACAAGGTGGAAAACACCCGCGAAGGCCAGGTTCTCGACTACGACAAGCTGTCCATGCAGATCGAAACCGATGGTTCCGTCACCGGTGAAGATGCAGTCGCTTTCGCGGCCCGCATCCTTCAGGACCAGCTCGGCGTCTTCGTCAATTTCGACGAGCCGCAGAAGGAAGCCGAAGAAGAAGCCGTTACCGAACTGGCGTTCAACCCGGCGCTCCTGAAGAAGGTCGACGAACTGGAACTCTCCGTCCGTTCGGCCAACTGCCTGAAGAACGACAACATCGTTTACATCGGCGATCTCATTCAGAAGACCGAGGCCGAAATGCTTCGCACTCCGAACTTTGGTCGCAAGTCGCTGAACGAAATCAAAGAAGTTCTCGCTTCCATGGGCCTGCACCTCGGCATGGAAGTGCCGGCATGGCCGCCCGAGAACATCGAAGATCTCGCCAAGCGCTACGAAGACCAATACTAACAACAAAAGAGGCAGGTTAACTCTCTGCCTTTCCCCGTCAAACAGCAGGTTTCGAACCTGTATGTGCCAGGAAACGGCAGGCCCATAAAGTGAAGGGCACCTGCATTTAAGGAGAATAGCAATGCGCCACCAGAAAGCCGGCCGCAAGCTGAACAGAACCGCCAGCCACCGCAAGGCAATGTTCGCCAACATGGCTGCCTCGCTCATCGAACATGAGCAGATCGTCACCACCCTGCCGAAGGCAAAGGAAATCCGCCCGATCGTCGAGAAGCTCGTCACGCTCGGCAAGCGCGGTGACCTGCATGCCCGCCGTCAGGCCATCTCGCAGATCCGCGACGCCGCTGTCGTTTCGAAGCTGTTCGATGCCATCGCATCGCGCTACGCTACCCGCAACGGCGGTTACCTGCGCATCATGAAGGCCGGCTTCCGCCACGGCGACAACGCCGCTCTCGCCGTCATCGAATTCGTTGACCGCGACACTTCGGCCAAGGGCGCCAAGGACATCGCTCGCGTTGCCGCCGAAGCAGAAGCTGCAGACGCCGCATAAAATACCCGGCGACGGGTCATGCAAGAAGGCCGGATGGGAGACCATCCGGCCTTCTTGCATAAGAACTGCCCGAACCTTGCGTGGTTTTCCCGATTTCGTCAAAATTCGAATTTGAGGCTCGGTTCCTCATTCATCGTTTCTTGGATAGCACGGACGTGGGCTCCTCGTTGCGATGTCGCATCGGAATGTAAACGGCCTCGGCGTCCGCTATCTCCGTTCGTCGATCAACTGCGCGACGCCGTAGATCGAACTTACGATGTTTCCCCGCATGTAAACGAGATCGGCCGCAACGTTTTTTTGCCACGCGGCCTGAAGCAGTTCGTCCGTTATCTCGCTGCGCGCAATTGCTGCGGGGAGCTTCATCACACCGTCTTTGTCTTCGGCGATCAGCCGTTCCAGTACAAGCTTCCGACGGTCCTTGTTGAAATACGGGTCCAGGAGATGGATGTCGTAGACAAGATCGGCGAGACGCTGGATTGCGCGGTGTTCGGCCGGGAACAGTTGCGTTCGCGTTTCTCGTTTTTTGAAGGGGGTGCTGGTCTTCACATCCTCGACGTCCAGCAGAAAAAAAGACTGTTCGAGGACCAGACGCGCCCGGTAAAGAAACGACCTGACTGCGTCCTCGCCGACGATGTAGAAGCGCGCGCCGGAACCGTTCCAAAAACTTTGAATGTCTTGATAGGTGATCTTGCCGGCCTCGACGTCCTTGAGGGGCACGTTCATTTGCCGGCGGTCATTCTTTGTCATCTGCCGACCGGCCATGTGGAGCATTTCTTCTCCTTCCTCGAAGCTGAAGCCTGGGTCAGCTTGCAGAAAAACCCCAAATTCACGAAAGGTCTCTGATCGCTTCTTCAATTTTTTCTCCCGGGGCAACTCATTGGTCGGATAGGCGGTAACAATTCGAAATTTGCCCTTTTTCTGAGGATCGACCTTACGTAGGCGGATGAATGTTCTGATGGCGCGGAACGCCTCTTTGCCTGTTTTATATCCGAAACGTTGAAAGAGCCCCAATTGTGTAAAGTCACCCCGTTCGAGTTTCTGGACAAGCCAGTTGTTCGCCGGGCTGTTCAGCACTCGGTTTTTCTGTCGCCGGTCGTCTTTGCTTTTTATCGCTGACGTCCTATCTGTCTTTTCCACCAATCGAATTCGGCAGGATGCCCCGCATGACCCGTTCGCCCCGTACTCTTGTCCTGTCCACCATGGCCGGGCTGGCTCTCTTTGCCGGCGCCGTGCATTTTATCGTGCCTCGTGCCGACACCTCCTATGGTGTGGAGAATATAACGACCGGCTCCGTCGTCGCGCCGGCGGACACGCAGAAGGTATTGCCGCAAAGCCGCACGGAAATGCAGCTGTCCTTTGCGCCGCTGGTCAAGCAGACGGCAAACGCGGTGGTGAACGTCTATGCTGAAAAGACGGTCGAGCGCCGCTCGCCCTTCGCCGACGATCCGTTCTTCGAGCAGTTCTTCGGCCAACAGATGCCGAACCGCTCGGAAAAGCAGTCGTCGCTCGGCTCCGGTGTCATCGTCGGCAAGAACGGCATCGTCGTGACCAACAACCACGTGATCGCCGACGCCGACGACATCAAGATCGCACTTGCCGACGGACGAGAATTCGAGAGCACGATCATGCTCAAGGACGACCGGCTGGATCTGGCCGTGCTGAAGATCAAGTCGGACGGCCCGTTCGAAACCATTCCGCTTGGCGATTCCGACGCGGTCGAAGTCGGTGATCTCGTGCTCGCGATCGGCAATCCCTTCGGCGTTGGTCAGACGGTAACGAGTGGCATCGTTTCGGCGCTCGCCCGCAACCAGGTCGTCTCGGGTGATTTCGGCTTCTTCATCCAGACCGACGCGGCGATCAATCCCGGCAATTCGGGCGGCGGCCTGATCGACATGAACGGCCAGCTGATCGGTATCAACACGGCGATCTTTTCGCGCGGTGGCGGCTCCAACGGTGTGGGCTTTGCCATCCCCGCCAATCTCGTGAAAGTCTTCCTGGCATCGGCCGAAGGCGGCAACGGCAGCTTCACGCGGCCGTTCATTGGCGCAAGCTTTGAGCCGGTGACGTCGGAGGTCGCAGATGCGCTCGGGCTCGACCGGGCAAGGGGCGCGCTGGTGAGTTCGGTGATCGAAGGCGGACCGGCTGAAAAGGCAGGCATGAAGCCGGGCCAGGTGATCGTCGCGGTCAACGGCATCCCGGTGGAACATCCGGACGCGCTCGGTTACCGCCTGACGACAGTCGGCATTGGTCATGAGGCCAAGGTTACCGTGAGCGAGGGTGGCAAGGCCCGCGACCTGTCGTTGACGCTATCCGGAGCCCCGGAAACGTCGCCGCGCGACGAGCGGCTGATCGAGGGGCGCAATCCTTTCGCCGGCGCCGTGGTCGGCAATCTCTCGCCGCGCCTGGCCGACGAACTGCACATGTCGACCTCGTCGCAGGGTGTGGTGATCACGCAGATCAACCGTGGATCGCCGGCCGCTCGCGTCGGCTTCCAGCCCAAGGATATCGTCATTGCCGTCAATGGCACGCCGATCGACAAGTCGGCCACGCTCGAGGCGATCACCCAGGACGATCCGTCTCTGTGGCGCGTCGAGATCGAACGCGACGGCCAGCGCATCCGCCAGTTTTTCCGATGAGCGACCTGTTTTCCCCAATCGAACCCGCAGGCATGAGCGAGAAACGACCGCTGGCCGATCGGCTGCGGCCGAAGACTTTGGCGGAGGTCACCGGCCAGGCGCATCTGACAGGCGAGGACGGTGTTCTCGCCCGCATGATCTCCTCCGGCTCGCTCGGGTCGATGATCTTCTGGGGACCACCGGGAACGGGCAAGACGACGGTTGCCCGGCTGCTGTCGGGGGAGGCAGGACTTGCCTTTGAGCAGATATCGGCGATTTTCTCCGGCGTTGCGGATTTGAAGCGTGTGTTCGAAACGGCCCGTGCCCGCCGCATGTCCGGGCGGCAGACCCTGCTTTTCGTTGATGAGATCCATCGCTTCAATCGCGCCCAGCAGGACAGCTTTCTGCCGGTCATGGAAGACGGCACGGTCATTCTGGTCGGGGCCACGACGGAAAACCCGTCCTTCGAGCTCAACGCCGCTCTTCTGTCGCGCGCCCGTGTCCTGACGTTCAAGCCGCATGACGAAGCGAGCCTTGCCGAATTGCTGGCACGCGCCGAACAGGTGGAGGGAAAGCCGCTGCCGCTCGATGCAGATGCCCGCGCCAGCCTGGTGCGCATGGCCGACGGCGATGGGCGGGCCGTGCTGACGCTTGCCGAAGAGGTTTGGCGCGCCGCGCGCAAGGACGAGGTGTTCGACGCCAACGCCGTGCAGGAGATCGTCCAGCGTCGCGCGCCGGTCTATGACAAGGGGCAGGACGGCCACTACAATCTGATCTCCGCCCTGCACAAATCGGTGCGCGGCTCGGACCCTGACGCGGCCCTCTACTATCTTTGCCGCATGTTCGACGCCGGCGAGGATCCGCTCTATCTCGGACGGCGGCTGGTGCGCATGGCGGTGGAGGATATCGGCCTTGCCGATCCGCAGGCACTGGTGATCTGCAATGCCGCCAAGGATGCCTATGACTATCTCGGTTCGCCGGAGGGCGAATTGGCGCTGGCGCAAGCCTGCGTCTATCTCGCGACCGCGCCGAAGTCGAACGCCGTCTATACCGCCTACAAGTCCGCCATGCGCGCGGCGAAGGAAAACGGCTCGCTGCTGCCTCCGAAGCACATCCTCAATGCGCCGACCAAATTGATGAAGGGCGAGGGCTATGGCGACGGCTATCGTTACGACCACGACGAGCCGGACGCGTTTTCGGGCCAGGACTATTTCCCGGAGACGATGGGCCGCAAGATTTTCTACGATCCACCCGAGCGTGGTTTCGAGCGCGATATCCGCAAGCGCCTCGAATGGTGGGCAAAGCTCAGGAAAGAGCGTGGCCAATAGGACAGATCAGCCATGCAGGCCGGGCTCTTGCAGGCGTCAAGCCGGGATGGCATAGATTGCCCATGCAGACGGCTGCACGGGATCAAGCCATTGTTTGATAACCGAACATCCGCGAGGACGGCCTCGCTCCCTTGAACGGAGTTAAATCGTGGCCTGGATCATTCTTTTCCTCGCAGGACTTCTCGAAATCGGCTGGGCGATCGGCCTCAAATACACCGACGGCTTTACCAGGCTGGTGCCGACGGTTTTGACCGCGACCTCTATGGTGGCAAGCGTCGTTCTGCTTGGTATCGCGGTCAGGACCCTGCCACTCGGTACGGCTTATGCCGTGTGGACCGGCGTCGGTACGGTCGGAACGGTCACTCTCGGCATCGTGCTTTTCGCCGAACCGGCGACCGCCATCCGCCTTGGCTGCATCTCGCTGATCATTGCCGGCATCGCCGGGTTGAAGCTGACGGCCTGAATCTTTCCCGTCCATTGAATTTGCGATCACACTGCGACAGGACCGGCGCGGTGGGATCGCCATCCTGAGTGCGATGTCCTCAGCGCAACGCGTCGAGCGTCGCCGTGGCCGCCTGCATGTCCTGCCAGCGATTCTCGCGACGCTGAAAGGCTTCCTCGTCTGTGCCCCAATGCTCGATTTGCCAGTCCTCGTCGAGATGGGCGAGCGCCCAGGCTTCCTCAGCCGAAAGGTGTTTCTCGGCGAAGGCGATGGCCAGCAGGGCGGACCCCGTGAGGGTCGTGATCGTATGCAGGCAGGCAAGGCAGAGCGGCGTCGCATAGGCGCGCAGCGCCTTGGCATAGGCGTCGATCGCCGCACCCGGCTGTGTCTGATGAACCACACCTTCAGCAAGGATGAAACGTGCGTCGAGTTTTTCGGCGGCCCAGGAAATCACCGGATCCCATCGTTCGGTCTGCCGGGCCACCAGCCCTTCCGGCTCGCTGGCGCGGTAGCACAGGAGATCGGTCCCTGCGAAATTCAGAATGTCATCGAAAACACCTCGAATATCCTTCGCGACGCCGTCGATTGCAGTGTTGGCAAGCCGCGTGACGGGCATTGTCGCGGGATTGATCACGTCCTTCTGAGCATCCCATTCGGCGGCCAGCAGTTCAGCGGCGCGCGCCGTCGGCGCGGTCAACGGGTGCTTCGCCGGCGTGCGGACCGTGCGGCCGTCGAGCAGGACCGCGTGTCGACCGTCTTCGGCAGGACCGATGCTGACGGTCGTGTAGAATCGCTTGGGCAGCGGCTTCAGCATCTGTATCTGAGCGCGGCGCACGGGATCCGGGTCGCTGAGCGCGCCCGTCAGATCATCGCGAATATCAGGCATGATATGTCTCCATCCATTCCAGAATATCGGTCGGAGCCTGGGCGATATGATCAGCGCCGGCGTCGATAAGCTCGGACACAGTGGCGTATCCCCATGCAACACCGATCGCTGCAGCGCCGGCGCTCTTCGCCATCTGCATGTCGTAGATCGCGTCGCCGATGACGATGGTATCCTTCGGGTCGATACCGGCCTCAAAGCAGCACTCCGTCACCATTGCCGGGTGCGGCTTCGACGGGCAGTCGTCGGCCGTTCGAGAAACGAAGAATGTCTTTTCGTAACCGTTACTTGCACAGATCTGATCAAGTCCGCGCCGTGACTTTCCCGTTACGGCACCCAGAATAAGCGAATCGCGTGCCGAAAGCGTGGCAAGAAGGCTCGCGATCCCGGGAAAGAGCGGCTCGCGGAAATCCATCTCGGCCCGGACACCACCATAGATCTTCTTGTAGTGCGCGGTCATCGCAAGCGCGCGGTCATCCACATGTGGCTGGTTCATCAGCCGCGCAATGGCGATATCGAGCGTCAGCCCGATGATACCCTTCGTCGCGTCGAGCGAGACGCGGGCAAGGCCGAAGTCCTCGAAGGTGCGGGCCATGACCTCGTGGATCAGGCCGGCGCTATCGACCAGCGTGCCGTCGCAATCGAACAGTACGAGCTTCATCAGGCTTGGTCTTCCTCGGCGCTGGCCATGTCGAAGCCGATCAGGTTCCAGCTCTGGACCATGTGCTGCGGCATGGGGGCGCTGATTTTCAGCCGCCCGCCGTCCGGATGCGGAATGTCGATGTGGCGCGCATGCAGATGCAGGCGGTTCTGGACGCCGCCGGGAAATGACCAGCTCGGCTCGGCCTCGAAATATTTGGGATCGCCGATGATCGGATGGCCGATATGGGCGGCGTGGACGCGCAGCTGATGCGTGCGGCCGGTATAGGGCTCCATCTCCAGCCAGGCAAAATTCTGGCCGGCCTGCTCGACGATGCGGTAGTAGGAAATGGCGTGGTCGGCGCCGTCTTCGCCGTGCTTGGCGATCCGCATCCGGTCGCCGTCCGGCGTCTGTTCCTTGACCAGCCAGGTGGAGATCTTGTCTTCGCGCTTGCGGGGTACGCCTTTCACCAGTGCCCAGTAGGTCTTCTTGGTATCGCGTTCGCGAAAAGCCGCGGTCAGCTTCTGCGCGGCGCCACGGGTGCGGGCGACAACCAGCACGCCGGAGGTATCGCGGTCGAGCCGGTGCACGAGGCGCGGTTTCTCGCCCTTCGGGCTGGTCCAGGCTTCGAGCATCTCGTCGATATGGCGGTTGACGCCGGAGCCGCCCTGGACGGCGATGCCTGGCGGCTTGTTGAGAACGATGACCTTGGCGTCTTCATGCAGCAGCATGCGCGACAGGAGCTCGTGATCTGAGGCATGGCGCAGGTCGCGGCCGGCGATCGGGCCGGTCTTCGCCTTGGCATCGAAATCCATCGGCGGGATGCGGACGACCTGGCCTGGCTGGACACGCGTGTCCGATTTGACGCGGCCGCCATCGACGCGAACCTGGCCGGAACGCAGAAGCTTCTGCAGCGGACCGAAGCCAAGGCCGGGATAGTGGACCTTGAACCAGCGATCGAGCCGCATGCCGGCCTCGTCGGATTCCACTTGTCTGTGTTCAATGCCCGCCATGATATGTTCTTACCTGCATCCAATTGCGATCGCGCCTCGACAAGGGTGCCGACCGGAAATCCTGCGCAAACTGATATGACAGAGCAGGCCGGTCCCGCATGGACGCGCGGCGCTCTGAGACGGACGCTTTAGACCATTGCGCGCATAAGGGCCAGCCCGGCAAACACGGCGATTGCTGAAAGAAGCACGCTGGCGCCCACATAAATGACTGCTGTGACCGGCTCGCCGCGTTCGAGGAGCGTGATCGCATCGAGCGAGAAGGCGGAGAAGGTCGTATAGCCGCCGAGAATGCCGGTGATCAGGAAAACACGCATCTCGGTCGACGCGCCGAATTTGCGTGCGATCGCTTCCGCCAAGGCGCCGATCAGAAAGGATCCCGTAACGTTGACGGTGAGCGTTCCCCAGGGAAAGGACGGTCCGAAACCGCGCAATGTCCAGAGCCCGACAAGGTAGCGGAGCACGGAACCGAGGGCGCCACCGGCGGCAACGAGGAGGATATGTGTCATGGAAACCGCCATAGCCGAAACCGGCAGGACAGGGAAGGAGGCTACTTAGAAGCATCTCATGATTAAAGGTGTTAGCGCTGATTTTTAATGCAAGCGGTATCGCTTTGAGACGCCAGCGCAAAACCATTCTTTAACGCGCAACACCTAATATACGGTTCCCGCGGGCAAGGAACTCGAAGAGACTGGAATGACGAAACTGAAGTTCAGCTTTACCCACTATGATCTCAAGCAGCAGCGCGCCGGCGTTACCATCGAGATCACGCTCAGCGCCGTAGCCAATGTCCGGCTGATGACGGAGAACAATTTCGCGCTTTACAAGCAGGCGATGAAGCACCAGTTCGTCGGCGGCGTGGCGCGCAAGTCGCCACTCCGGCTGACCATCCCGCAATCCGGCCACTGGCACCTCGTCGTCGACATGGAAGGCCATCACGGTCAGAGCAATTCGAGTATCCGGATGATCGAGACCGCGGCTCCGGCCCGGTTCCAGTCGGCGTCCTGAAGGAATTGCGATAGCCGCGCCGTGTGGCATGGCGCGGCTATCAGGTATCGCTGGCTAAAGCTCAGGCCAGCCGCTCGGCGTGCCACTTCAGATGATCGTCCATGAACGACGAAATGAAATAGTAGGAGTGGTCGTAACGCTCGTGCATCCGAAGCGTCAGATCGATGCCGGTGCCCTTGATAGCGTCCTCGAACAGCCAGGGGCGTAGGCCGTTTTCCAGGAAATTGTCGGCCTTGCCCTGGTCGATGAGGAACTCCGGAAAACGGGCGCCGTCCTTCACCAGTGCGCAGGCGTCATATTGCCGCCAGCTAGTCTTGTCCTCGCCGAGGTATTTTTCGAAGGCTCCGATTGACCAGTCGGCCGTTGAGGGCTCGACGATCGGCGCGAAGGCCGAACAGCTCTTGAAGCGCTGAGGGTCCTTCAGCGCGATCGTCATGGCGCCATGGCCGCCCATCGAATGACCGAAGATGCCCTGGCGGTCCATGTCGACGCGGAAATGCTGGCCGATGAAAGCGGGCAGTTCCTGGGTGACGTAAGTGTACATCCGGTAGTTCTCGGCCCAGGGCGTCTCTGTCGCATCGAGATAGAAACCTGCGCCCTTGCCCATCTGCCAGTTAGTCAGCTCGTCCGGCACATCGTTGCCGCGCGGGCTTGTATCGGGGCAGACGATGATCAGGCCGAGTTCGGCAGCCATGCGGCGGTACTCGCCCTTTTCCATCACGTTCGCATGGGTGCAGGTGAGGCCGGAGAGATACCAGACGACCGGGCAAGGTGCGGAAATCGCCTGCGGCGGAACATATACCGCGAAGGTCATTTCGGTCTTGCAGGACTGCGATGCGTGCGAAAAGACGCCCTGCATGCCGCCAAAGGCGGTGTTCTGGGAAAGGACTTTCAAGCTGTGCTCCTTTGAAGCTGATAGTGCCGCTATGCCAGCGAGACCACTGCGTTGACCGCAGCCGCCACCAGCACCGTGTTGAAGAAGAAGGATACGACCGCGTGCCCGAGATTGATCTTTCGCATGGCAGTCGAGGAAATGACGATATCGGAGGTCTGTGCCGTCATGCCGATGACGAAGGCGAAGTAGAGGAAGTCGTAGCCGCCCGGCTCTGCCGTACCTGGAAAATCGAGACCGTGGCCGTCGCCCCCGTCATCCCCCATTTCCGGACTCCAATAGCGATGCGCGTAATGCATCGCCGCCATCGTATGGATGGTCAACCAGCCAAGCGCGACCGAGGCAAAAGCGAGCATAAGTTCGACCACAGTCTCGGTACCGCCGGCATTCAGCACCTGGAACAGTGAAACGATGGAAACGCCGGCGGCGATGAGCGTGACCGCAAAAATGACGATCGCGGGCTGGTCGGTCCCGGCAGCGTTGCGTTTCAGATGGGCTCCCGTCAATTTCGGCAGACGTCGGGCGATGAGAGCCAGATAGATCGAAAAGAACACGACTGCCGAGAGAACCACCGCGAATTTTGGTGCGACAAGCAGACAAACAACAGCAGTGATGACGGCGCAAATGCCGCCCGCGTAAAACGGCGCATGGCGGCGATGGGCGATCTTCCTGTCAGTCTTGCTCATGGACGCTCCCGCGTTTTTTACATCACTAGCGCTGTTTGGCACGGCGGCAAAGCCGGTCGAGCGTTTCGAGAAAAGCGGAGCGATCACGGGGCGAGAAGGCGGCGTTGTAGCCCTTGCTTTCCCCGGTTTCGCGCAGATGCGCACCGAGGTCGCGCATTGCGGTGGCCATGCCGATATTGGTCTTGTCGAAGATTCGTCCCGTTGGCCCCGTCACCTGCGCGCCGGCGGCGACGCACCGGCCGGCCAAAGGAACGTCGGCCGTGACGACGATGTCGCCTTCGCCGGCCCGTTCCGCGATCCAGTCGTCGGCAGCATCGAAACCGGCCGAGACGATGACGTTGCGTATCATCGGGTCGCGGGACGGCCGCAGGCCCGAATTGGCGACGAGGACAACGGGCAGGCCATGTCGCTCGGCAACCTTCAGGATCTCCGGCTTGACCGGACAGGCGTCGGCATCGACGTAGATCGTGCTGCTGGGAGATGTTTCTTCCGACATGGCCGCTATACCCGGATCTTCACTGTTATGGCCGCGCGACCGAATTGCCCGTCGGTTTCAATGCGCTGCTGGCCGGCGTCATGGCCGCTCGAGCGAGCGGCTGCACGTCGCCGTTCCCATAGATTCCGCGCCCCTGAGCGGGTCGCGGAAAACTATCGGCGTAGCCCTAGTAGATCACCACGCTGCGGATGCTCTCGCCGGCATGCATCAGGTCGAAGCCCTTGTTGATGTCCTCGAGCGGCATGGTGTGGGTGATCATCGGGTCGATCTGGATCTTGCCGTCCATGTACCACTCGACGATCTTCGGCACGTCGGTGCGGCCGCGGGCGCCGCCAAAGGCGGTGCCCATCCAGGAACGGCCGGTGACCAGCTGGAACGGCCGCGTGGAGATCTCCTGGCCGGCGCCGGCAACGCCGATGACCACCGACTTGCCCCAGCCGCGATGCGACGATTCCAGCGCCTGGCGCATCACCTTGGTATTGCCGGTGCAGTCGAAGGTGTAGTCGGCGCCGCCGATCGTGTCGCCGTTGCGCTTGGTCATGTTGACCAGATAGGGCACGATGTCGTCGCCGACGTCCTTCGGATTGACAAAATGCGTCATGCCGAATTTTTCGCCCCAGGCCTTGCGGTCATTGTTGATATCGACGCCGATGATCATGTCGGCACCGGCAAGCTTGAGGCCCTGGATGACGTTGAGGCCGATACCGCCGAGGCCGAAGACGATCGCGGTCGCGCCGATCTCGACCTTGGCGGTGTTGATGACGGCGCCGATGCCGGTGGTGACGCCGCAGCCGATATAGCAGATCTTGTCGAACGGCGCGTCGGGATTGACCTTGGCGAGCGCGATCTCCGGCAAAACGGTGAAGTTGGCGAAGGTCGAACAGCCCATATAGTGGAAGATCTTGTCCTTGCCGATCGAAAAGCGGCTCGTGCCGTCCGGCATCAGGCCCTGGCCCTGGGTGGCGCGGATCGAGGTGCAGAGATTGGTCTTGCGCGACAGGCAGGAATAGCACTCGCGGCATTCCGGCGTATAGAGCGGGATGACGTGGTCGCCCTTCTTCAAGGAGGTGACGTCCGGTCCGACATCGACGACGATGCCGGCACCCTCATGGCCGAGGATGGCCGGAAACAGGCCTTCCGGATCAGCGCCGGACAGCGTGAACTCGTCGGTGTGGCAGATGCCGGTCGCCTTGACCTCGACCAGGACTTCGCCAGCTCGCGGGCCCTCCAGCTGAACGGTCATGATTTCCAGTGGCTTGCCGGCCTGAACGGCAACAGCGGCACGTACGTCCATGGTTCTTCTCCCTGAATGAATTGGCGCCACAATCGCAGAGTGGCGTGCGGCGCTCAAGCCGGAATCGGCCGATTTGAGTCGTGATTGTCACATGTCCTGTAGGACGCGGTTGATCTCCATCTCAAGGGCGCAGATCGCTTTTCCTGTCTGTTCGTGCAGTTTCTTCACTTGCGCCAGCTGGTCGCGCAGATGTCCGGAGATGCTGTTGGAGAGATCGTCCTTCGGCGCCTCCCCGATACCGGCGATCAGCCAGGCCGGGCTGACACCAAGCACGCCCGCCAGCGTGAACAACCGGCTGGTGCGGGGCTCCGAGCGGTCGCGTTCCCAGGCGGAAATCGTGTCGCTGCGAACGCCCAGCCGGTCTGCCAGTTCCTGCGCCGACAGGTTCATCGCGTCGCGCGCGCGCCAGATGCGGCCTCCGAGCGTATCATTGTCGCTTGGCCGGCGAATCATCGCTAAAAAGGTATCGGTTGATAAGCGCATCGGTCTCTCCTTTTGCCTTGCTGGCTTGGATGGTCGAGTTCCGGGGCGGCCGCGCTGTTGCGGTCGGATAGTTACTCAGCCAGTCTATATGGCCCTGCACATGACCGGGCACTCCAGCACGCCAAAAATGCCGCCAAAAACGCCTTCGCTTCCATGTCCGACAACGAAGAAATGGGAACTCCTGTTTGAGCACGTCATCTCGCACAACCGGCGCCTCCGCCACCACCGTCATGCAGGGTCTTGCGATCATGCTGTTTGCGATGATCATCCTGCCGTGTATGGACGCGATCGCCAAATACATGGCCGTCTATCAGGGCATGTCGCCGGGGCAGGTGACGTTCTATCGGTTTTTCTTCCAGCTTGTTTCGGTGCTGCCGCTGCTGCTGACGACCGGTGGCCTCAGGGCGTTGAAACCCAGGCGCCTCTGGTTCAATCTGCTGCGCGGCGTCCTGCTTGCGGGCGCGGCGTTGTTCTTCTTCGTCGCAGTCAAATACATGCCGCTCGCCGACGTCTTTGCCATCTATTTCGTCGAACCGTTCATCCTCACCTGCCTTTCGGCCCTGGTCCTGCGCGAAAAGGTCGGGTGGCGGCGGTGGCTTGCCATCATCGTCGGCTTCGGCGGGGCGATGATCGTCATTCAGCCGAGCTTCGAACTCTTCGGCGCGACGTCGTTTCTGCCGGTCTTCTGCGCGTTCCTGTTCGCCTGCTATCTCCTGTTGAACCGGATTGTCGGCAGTGCCGACACGCCGCTCGCGATGCAGACGATCGCCGGCATCGGCGGGTCTCTGTTCATGATCGTGGTGATCGCCGTCGGCCATGGTGCCGGAGCGGTGGATTTCGTCCCGTCGCTGCCGCATTCCCCGCTCGGCTGGGTTCTGGTCATCACCCTCGGCACGATTTCCGGCTACGGCCATCTCCTCGTCGTCAAGGCTTTTCAGGCAGCGCCCGTATCGCTCCTCGCGCCGTTCCACTATTTCGAGATCATCTCGGGGACCGCCTTGGGCTTCCTGATCTTCGGCGAATTTCCGACAGCGTCGAAATGGCTCGGCATCGCGATTATCGTCGGTTCCGGTCTTTTCATGATCTGGCGGGAGCGGCGGGCAGGGCGACTGCATAATTCCATGGAATCGGAAGCGATCTAAGGGCAAACCGCAACTCGAAGTGAGACACCAGGAATGGCAAAAGTTGAATGAATCGTGCAGGCTCTTGTTAACGCCCATTCTTTTCTGAATGGAAAGGGCTTGCGTCTACACTACCTCCAGTTTCATGATGAAACGGGGAGGAGAAAAGATGAGCGAACTTCGTCTTTCTTATCCGGCATGTGCGATCGCCGGGAAGACGCGCTTGACGGCCGAAGATGTCGGCATTCTGCGCGAGCATGTTTTCGAGGCAGGGCTGACGTCGTCGCAGGATGCGATGATCCTTCTGGCGATTAACAGCTCCTGCAGCGAAAAATGTCCCGAATGGCATCACTATTTCCTCGAGACCATGACGGATTTCATCGTTCACCACCTGGATCCACAGGGCGCCATGGACGAACGGAATGCCGATTGGCTGATCGCGATGATCTCGACGCGAGGCGTGATCAATTCGCCCATCGAACTCGATCTGCTGTTTCATGTCATCGATATCTCGTCTCGCATTCCCGACAGCCTTTCGGTCTTCGCGCTGGAACAGGTTCGCCTCGCCGTCATCGACGAGGTTGGCGCCTGGGCAGGAATGCGCGGCAGCAGGCAGCATGGCCTGCAGGCATCGGACGTCATGCGGATCGCCCGGGTGATGAGCGCGATCGCGCGGTCGCGCGGCAACCACCTGACGGCGCGCGAGCGCCGCATGCTCGACAAGATCGGTGTTCTGACGGACCTGCCGGCCCATGATGCGACCGTAGCATAGGCCTTGGAAGCAGGCAGCGGCTCGGTCGCCGTGCATGGCTATGCGACGGACCGGCTGTTCTCCTGAGCCGATCCGTCGTTGACGGTCGGGCCGAAAATGGCCTCGAACGCCTGCCGCAGCTTGATATCGACATCGGCCATCATCACCGGCAGGCCGAGGTCGACGAGGCTGGTGACGCCATAGCCGCGAATGCCGCAGGGCACGATGCCGCCGAAATGATCGAGATCCGGATCGACATTCAGCGAAAGCCCGTGAAAGCTCACCCATTTGCGCAGGCGGATACCGATGGCGGCGATCTTGTCTTCCGCCATCGAGCCATCGGGCAGGGCTGGCCGTTCCGGCCGGCGCACCCAGACGCCGACGCGGTCCTCGCGTCGTTCGCCTTTGACATTCATGCTGGCGAGCGTTTCGATGACCAGGCTTTCGAGTGCGGCAACGAAGGCCCGGACGTCCTGCTTGCGCCGCTTCAGATCGAGCATGACGTAGACGACGCGCTGTCCCGGTCCGTGATAGGTGTATTCGCCGCCACGGCCGGTCTGGAACACCGGAAACCGGTCAGGCATCACAAGGTCTGACGCATCGGCGCTGGTGCCGGCCGTATAGAGTGGCGGATGCTCGACCAGCCACACGAGTTCGTCCGCCTCGCCGGCTGAGATTGCCGCTGCCTCGCGCTCCATCGTTTCCACAGCCTCGGCATAATCGACGAGCGAAGGTGCGATTCTCCAGCGCACCGGCGGTAAGCCATCGGCAGAGAAGAATGTCTTTTCAAGGCTTTCGCGTTGCATGGTCGCGGGTAATCCTGTTTGTGCGTGTTTTCTAAATGGTACGCGAAAGGCCAAGAGTCCAGCGTTCTCAGGGGGCGCGAGATCGGCCTGTTGAAATAGTTGCTGTTGCCGTCAACTTTCTGTCATCCTGCTCTTGTGCACCCCAAATGCTTTTGCTACATGCACCCCGCCGGAGCAATCGGGCACCTACCACGATGCGGTCGTGGCGGAATTGGTAGACGCGCAGCGTTGAGGTCGCTGTGGGGCAACCCGTGGAAGTTCGAGTCTTCTCGACCGCACCATTTGGTTTTCGAACCAAGCAAAAAGAGCCTGCTTTTCAGCGGGTTTTTTTATGCCTCTAGAAGGATTTAGCCACTCCTCGCCAGCTTTGCGAAACGCTTTGTCGCGCGCTCGCGCTTCAGCCGTGATAGGCGCTGCAGCCAGAAGATGCCGTCGAGCTGGTCGATTTCATGCTGCAGGCAGATCGACAAGAAGCCGTCCGCTTCTGTTTCCACCACATCGCCGGAAAGCATCTGGTAGCGGACGCGGACCAGACGGGGCCGAACGACGTCTTCGGTAATTCCCGGCATGGAGACACTGCCTTCGGTGTTGGAGACCGTGTCATCGGAAGACCAGGTAATTTCAGGATTGACGTAGATTTTCGGCCCGGATACGGAATCCAGCTCGATCACCGTGAGGCGTTGCAGCACGCCGATATGCGGCGCCGTGATGCCGATGCCCGGCGCTGCGCGCATCGTTTCCAAGAGATCACTGGCAAGAGCGGCGAGATCCGGACCGAACCGTTCCACGGGGGCTGCCGGCATGCTCAGTCGCGCATCGGGAAATCGCAGGATCGATCGTATCGGCAAGGTCGTTCTCCGCGTTTTTTCGGCGACGTCAGAGCTAAACAATTCCTATGATTTTGCAACAGCTTGGGCAAAAGTGATGGCGTGAGCGGTCTGGGGGCGAATCGGATGGTGGACCTCGCCGGTATGTTGGGTTAGCAGGGAGGGGCGGTTGCCTTTCGCAAGGCGTCTGCGACCACCTGTATACGGCATCGCCTTCCTGCTCCCGCCGGACCCTGAGCCGGCGTTTCGGAGGGCTGTAATTCTTTCGAGGGCGGGCACATGAGCAGCACCGGCGATCAGGAAAAAGAGCGCATTGCGATGGACGAGGGTGCCTATGACGGCTCCGATATCTACGCAGAAGACGGGTCGGTGCGCTCCGACTACCTGATGCATGTCGGCGCCGCCATCGCCGATCGCGATCTGCTTTATCTTCGCCAGCATGTGGCCCGCCTGCACGCGTCGGAAATGGGCGACGTGCTGGAAGCGATCCAGGCGGAGCAGCGCCGGGCGCTCGTTTCCCTGCTCGGCGAGGATTTCGACCTTTCGGCACTGACCGAGGTGGACGAGGCGATCCGCCTCGATATCGTCGAACACCTGCCGAACGAACAGATCGCCGCAGCGATCGGCGAGATGGATTCGGACGATGCCGTCTACATTCTGGAAGACCTCGACCAGGAAGACCAGGAAGAAATCCTGTCGAAACTGCCGTTCACCGAACGGGTGCGGTTGCGGCGTTCGCTGGATTATCCTGAAAGCACGGCTGGCCGCCGCATGCAGACGGAATTCGTCGCGGTGCCGCCATTCTGGACCGTCGGCCAGACCATCGACTACATGCGTGAAGATGATGATCTGCCGGAAAGCTTTACGCAGATTTTCGTGATCGATCCGACCTTCAAGCTGGTCGGTGCGCTCGATCTCGACCGCGTGCTTCGCACCAAACGCTCGGTCAAGGTCGAGACGATCATGCGGGAAACCACTCATCCCATCCCGGCCGAAATGGACCAGGAAGAGGCAGCGCAACTGTTCGAGCAATACGATTTGCTCTCCGCCGCCGTCGTTGACGAAAACAACCGCCTCGTCGGCGTCTTGACCATCGACGATGTCGTCGACGTCATCCAGGAGGAAGCCGAAGAAGACCTGATGCGCCTCGGTGGCGTCGGCGACGAAGAACTCTCCGATTCGATCGGCAGTACGTCGCGTTCACGCGTGCCGTGGCTCATGGTCAATCTGCTGACGGCGTTTCTGGCTGCGTCGGTCATCGGGCTCTTCGAAGCGACGATCCAGCAGATCGTCGCGCTTGCCGTGCTGATGCCGATCGTTGCCGGCATGGGCGGCAATGCCGGCTCGCAGACGATGACGGTGACGGTGCGCGCACTTGCCACCCGCGACCTTGACATCCACAACGCCTGGCGCATCGTTCGGCGCGAGGCCGGTGTCGGCCTTTTGAACGGGACGCTGTTTGGCGTGCTGATCGGCATCGTCGCCGGTGCCTGGTTCCAGGACTACAATATCGGCGGCATCATCGCCGCTGCCATGCTGATCAACATGATCGCCGCCGCTCTGGCCGGGATCATGATCCCGCTGCTCCTTGACCGTTTCGGGGCCGATCCCGCCGTCTCTTCGGCGGTTTTCGTCACCACCGTGACGGATGTGACCGGATTTTTCGCCTTCCTCGGGCTAGCAGCCTGGTGGTTCCAGGTCAGCTGATGGTTACGTCAAAAATTTGACTTTTACGTCAAAGTCAATCAGATTGGACAGCCATATATGCGACGGCCTCGTTTCAGGCGGGTTGACCGGCGCGACACTTAAACCGCATCTGCAGTACGGGCGTTTCGCGTCAGGTCTTCAAGCTGCGGTTTCCAGCGAGGCAGGCGTGAACAAATACTATACCATTACGGAACTGACACGGGAATTCGGGATTTCGACCCGCACGCTGCGTTTCTACGAGGATGAGGGGCTCATCCATCCCGAGCGTCGCGGCCGCACCCGGCTGTTCCGCTCGGCCGATCGCCGCCTGATCATGGAAATCCTGCGTGGCCGCCGTATCGGCTTCACAATCGCCGAGATTCGCGAAATCATCCAGGTATACAAGGATCCGCCCGGCGAGGCGGGGCAGCTGCGCCTTTTGATGAAGCGCGTCGAGGAAAAGCGCGAAGAATTGCTGCAGAAGCGCAAGGACATCGAGGAGACACTCGAAGAACTGGGCAATGTCGAGGAAGCCTGCCTGACGCGGCTCGCCGAGATCGGCGTTGGTACCTGAGCGGCTCGGTCTCCTGATGCCGTGTCAAATCCACCGGCTGGTGGCGCGGCAATAGCGCTCGAACTCGAAACCGAAGCGCGACAAAAGATGCAGTTCTTCATTGCGGATCGCGAAAGCGGTCGTCAGGGCGACGGAAGCGCTGGCCAGAATGAAGAACCATGGATTGAGCGTGATCAGGCCGAAACCCACCATCATGACCGTGTAGCCGAGATAGATCGGATTGCGGGTATAGCGGAACGGCCCGCAGGTCACGAGATGCGACGAACACCGGTGCGGCAGAACGGCGGTGTGCCGCTCGATCAGCGTCTTCATCGCCCAGATATCCAGCGACACTGCGACGAGGACGAGGGCCGCGCCGGCAAGTGAGGGCAGCCACCCGCGACTGTGAACGACGGAAATCGGCACCAAACGCCCCAAGCTGACAGCGGCCAGCATGGCAGCCGCATAGAGAACGGGTGGCCAGGGGTATGTTAGCGGCTTGGCGCGATAGGCGTTCATGTCTATTCCTTCGCTTGTGCGTCCACGGTGCATTGACCGGCGATGCGCGCAATGCGCTCGTCGGTGTTGATGTCGATTTTGCCGACGTTCAGCGGCTCGAACAGATTTTCGTCCATCAGCCTGTCTAGCGTACAGCCACAGAACTTCGCGCAGATGGCGGCGGTTTCCTGTTTGCTGCAGGTCACCTCGCAATTGGCGCGGAAGGCCTCGACCGGGTCCGGCTTGGCCGCGGGAAAACCGAGAGAGAAGAGATAGACGAGTGCCAACAGCAGCGGCTGATGCAGAAGGTAGATGATGAGACTGTGGCGGCCGGCCGTGGTCAGCAGTGCTTTCCACCGCGCGCTGCCGTCGGTGCGCAATTTGTCGAACCATCCAAAGCCCGTTGCGATGCGCGCCGCCGCAATGCCCGCAAGGAACGGTGCAAGCCACGGAAGCAGCGGCACGTAGTCGTTCGAGCGGGGTAATGTTTCCGACAGGCCAACCCATAAAAGCGCCGGCGTGTCGAAGACCGCCGAGCGCAGGTAGAGCGGTGCCGCGAAGGCAGCGACCGCCGCTGCCAGCGTCAGGAGGGCGGGCAGTCGCAGGAAAATCAGGCCGATCAGGCTCGCCGCGGCGATCGAATGCAGGATGCCGAAGAAGATGAAGCTGTCGGGAAATGTAAACCAGGTGACGCCGGTGATGGCGAGGGCGGCGGCCGCTATTTTGGCAAAGCGGATGGCGAAGGAGCGGGCGCGGACGGCGGGGTAGTGCCCGAGCACGAGGCTGACGCCGGCCAGAAACAGGAAACTGCCGGCGATCAGCCGGGCATACATCTTGAATGCACCGGTTCCGACGGTGCCCGGTTCAAGATAGCCGAAGAGTTCCAGGTCCCAGGAAAAATGATAGGTCGCCATGGCGATCAGGGCGACACCGCGCAGGGCATCGATCGCCCAGATCCGGCCCCCTTTTTCGGTTGTTGCCGGTGGCGTCGCCCCGGTGTCGCTTGCGGAAACTGCGTTGGTAATCGACATGGCTCTATCTTTTCCAATCATCGGAACATACATGCGCGAGCTTGCGCGAGGCGCAATGCTTCGCGGCGCTATTTTGCGGATTTCAGCGGTTTGTGTCGTCAAGCAGCGCTTGGCGCGCTTCCGAATAGAATTGCCGCCGCGTCAGGACGAAGATGACGAAGACGGTCAGGGCGATGAAGACATAGGGGCTGACAAACCAGCCGAGATAGCCGATCGACAGGAAGATGCTGCGCAGGCCGGCATTGAAATGCTTGGCGGCAAGGATGTTCATCCTGACCGCCCGCCCGGCCGCGCGTTCGGCCCCGGCGCGATCCTCATGCATGTCCGACATCATCGGAATGCCGCCTATCAGGATCGAGCAGTAATTGAACAGGCGGTAGGACCAGGCGAACTTGAAGAAGGCATAGGCGAACAGGCAGGCAAGGCCGCCGACCTTCAGCTCGAAGGCACTGCGCCCGCCACGGAAGACGTAGGGCAGGTCGTTCATGATCCTCTGGACCTCGTCCGTGGCACCGAGCAAGGCAAAACAGCCGCCGAGCGCGAAGATCGTCGTGGACGCGAAGAAGGCCGTGCCTGCCTGTAGTCCGGCGACGATCTGGGTATCGATCATCTTCAGGTCGCGATTGAGCGAATTGAGGATCCACCGGCGGCGGTTCTCCATCATCAGCCGCGTTAGGCCGATGCGTTTGAGCAGCACCTTGCCGTCCGTCGCCCAATTGTATCCAGTCCACAGGAGCGCGAAAATGGCCAGTGCGATATAGTCGGTAAATGTCATGCTTCCGTTTTTGGCATGGTTTGCCGAAATTGCAAGGCACTGCAAAAGTTCGCCATGCATCTTGAAATCCGCTCCCGTGCATGGCGACTTATATGTAAGGAATCACGGCGCCGGGAAAGCGACGGCGCGCCGTGTCGCACGCGCGGTTGCGGATGTCGGTCGGTCGCCGGACGGCGGGCGCAGGATAGCCTAGTTTCGTCGATATGATTGTGGTCCGGCAGTGTTTCCGGCCAACCAGTGCCCAGGGCGGAGTTCGAATGTTTCTTTCGGTTTTTGACGTCTTCAAGATCGGTATCGGTCCTTCAAGCTCGCACACCATGGGCCCGATGTCGGCTGCGAACCGCTTTCTCGACCTGATCCTGTCGAGCGACTGGCCGCGGCCGGCCAACGCTGCCGTTGCCTCGATCAAGTCGAGCCTGCACGGTTCTCTCGCCTTTACCGGCGTCGGCCATGGCACGGGCAGGGCGGTGATCCTCGGCCTGATGGGCGAGCGCCCCGATCAGGTCGATCCCGATCGCATGGATGAGATCATCGAAACGGTCGAGCGCACCGGCCGCATCACGCCGCCCGGACATCCGGCCTATGATTTCCAGCCGAAGGCCGACCTCGTCTTCGACAAGAAGGTGCCCCTGCCGGGCCACGCCAACGGTATGTCCTTCTCTGCCTTCGACAAGGACGGGCGGCTCTTGTTGAAGCGCGTCTATTATTCCATCGGTGGCGGGTTCGTCGTCACCGACACGGAACTGGAGGCGATGAAGGCGAGCAAGTCCAAGCCGGGCGGCGTCAAGGTTCCCTATCCCTTCGCAACGGCCAAGCAGATGCTGGAGATGGCGGCGCGCTCCGGCCTGTCGATCGCCCAGATGAAGCGGGCGAATGAGGAATGTTCGATGTCGCGGGAGGAGCTCGACGAGGGCCTCGACCGCATCTGGGCGGCGATGAAGAGCTGCATCGACCGCGGCCTGACCGGTGGCGGGATACTGCCCGGCGGGCTGAAGGTGCGCCGCCGCGCCGCCATGATCCATGATAAGCTGCAAGACGAATGGCGCTCGAACAAGGTCAATCCGCTGCTCGCCAACGACTGGCTGAGCGTCTATGCGATGGCGGTCAACGAGGAGAACGCCGCAGGCGGTCGGGTGGTGACATCGCCGACCAACGGCGCGGCTGGCGTGGTTCCCGCCACGATCCGTTATTACCTGCATTTTCACGACGATGCGGATCATCATGGTATTCGCGACTATCTTCTGACCGCGGCCGCGATCGGCGGCATTATCAAGTTCAACGCCTCGATCTCCGGTGCCGAGGTTGGCTGTCAGGGCGAGGTCGGCTCGGCCTCCGCGATGGCGGCGGCCGGTCTTGCTGCCGTGATGGGGGGCACGCCGGAGCAGATCGAGAACGCCGCGGAAATCGCGCTCGAACATCATCTCGGCATGACCTGCGATCCGATTGCCGGCCTCGTGCAGGTGCCCTGCATCGAGCGCAATGCGCTCGGCGCGGTCAAAGCCGTCACGGCAGCATCGCTGGCGATCAAGGGCGATGGCCAGCATTTCGTGCCGCTGGATGCCTGCATCGAGACGATGCGCCAGACAGGGGTCGATATGCACGATAAATACAAGGAAACCTCGACAGGCGGTCTCGCCGTCAACGTCGTGGAGTGCTGAGCAGTCTCGTATTGTGGAGCGGTCAAGAACAAGCTTGACCGCGATGGGCGACTGGGTGTTCAACTCCGGCCATGGCCTTGCATCTCATCAAGCTCTGCGTCGGCGCGGAATCGATCGAAGACCTTCGCGAATGGGTTTCGCGGCGGGCGCTGACGGCGATAGCCGCCGGCCTCGAG
The DNA here is from genome assembly GCF_964252905.1 of Pararhizobium sp. LjRoot255. Classification (NCBI taxonomy): domain Bacteria; kingdom Pseudomonadati; phylum Pseudomonadota; class Alphaproteobacteria; order Hyphomicrobiales; family Rhizobiaceae; genus Pararhizobium; species Pararhizobium sp. LjRoot255. Next base: position 3,891,650 of record NZ_CAXUPQ020000001.1, on the reverse strand, counting down.
CCACACTCCTCCCACACAACCCGCATGGTTCCGAAACGCGTCGAGGAACTGCTCGATGGCGGATCGCTCTATTGGGTGATCAAGGGGCAGGTGCAGGCGCGCCAGCGGCTGACCGGCATCGAGACGTTCACAGACGCCGACGGCATCGGCCGCTGTAATCTTATTCTCGGCCCCGAAGTGATCGAAACGGCCTACCAGCCGCGCCGCGCCTTCCAGGGCTGGCGCTATCTGGAGGACAAGGACGCGCCGCGCGATCTGACTGCCTTGGGCGGCGCGACGGAAATGCCACTTGAGCTGCGGCGGGAACTCGCAGAGCTCGGCCTTCTTTGATTTGAGGCCTGCTTACTCTTCTCCCCCGGCGGAGAGAAGGTGGTGCGAAGCGCCGGATTTCGATCCATATGGGACAGCCCGCCCCTTGGGGGAGATGTCACGAAGTGACAGAGACGGGGTATTTCCAGAACTGTCGTGTATCGGGATGCGGTTGCCCTCGTTCACCAGCCGTTGGCCCAGGCCGGCAGCCAATCGTCGAATACGAGCTCGGACAGCTCATCCAACAACGGTGTTATTCGCGAGCGGATCGTCGACACTTATTGCGAAGATGGCTATTGCGAGCGCTCCGTGCAGCGTCGGGTATCCTGCGACGATTGGCGTGGTGGCTGTGCACGTGAGCGACGCCGGCATCATGACCGCTACAATGGCGACGATGATTGATATCGGTAAGCTGTATGGGCGCGCTGCCATCGTTTAGAGCGCGGCGCATTTATCCATTTTCGATGCGACGCGCTTTAGCGGATCTTGATCCGGATCGGATAGCGCCCTGAAGGCGACGTCACATGCACATGGATTTGCGCGGTGGGCTGGGTCGAGCGCCAGGCCCGGGCGCCATGTGTCAGTAGCAGTGTTACCAGATCCTTCGTCTTCGACTTGGGGCGACTGCCGAGTTCGGCAATCCGCATGGCGGCCTCGTGCAGAGGATGCAGGCCGTAGCGCGGCGCCTTCCTCTTCTTGTCCGGTGCGGGCGTCATGCCCGGCCCATTCTCGTTCATTCCCATAACTGACCTCGTTACGCAAAACCAAATCCGAGGAGGACCGCCGGCAAACGCCCGGCGATCGAAACTTCAAAGACGCTATTGCAGGCTCGCCCAGCAGGCGAAACCCTTGCGCTTCAGCGTCTTGCAGGCATTCACGGCCTTGTCCTGATTGGCGAACCCGCCGAAACGCGCCCGATAGAGATGACCCCCGCCGCTGGCAAAGGCCACGGTAAAGGGCGTTGCGCCGCGCAGCGCCTTGCCGCCCTTGTCCTTGGCGTTTTCGAGCAGCGTCATTGCCTGATCCTTGTCCGGCGTCGCGCCGATCTGAATGACCCAGCCGTCAGACGCTGATCCGGTGGCGGCAGGCGTTTCGGCTGCGGCCTTGGCAACGGAATTGGTGATCTGGTTGTCGACAGCGGCCGGGACTGGTGCAGCCTTGGCGATCTTGCGGCTCTGGGCTTCCAGTGTGTTCGGCGCGATGTTCTCGTTCAGCACGGGGTTGGCGCTGACCTTTGCAGGTTCGGCATAGGCGACTTCGATACTCTGGGTGGTTTCGCCGCTGTAGCGGAAATCCGGAACAGGGCCACTGTTCGGCAGATTGAAGCTGCCGCCGGTCGCGGCAACAGCCGCTTCGGCCGGTTGTTCGGCGGCTTGCGCCTGCATGGTTGGTGCGTCGGCCGTTTCCGCGATCAGATCACCGCCGCCGCGGCGTGAGGCCGCCGGCAGGTATTTGGCGACGAGGGCACGCATCTGCGCGTCGCGACTGCCGCCGGACTTGCCGCCGAGCACAACGCCGACAATGCTGCGGCCATCGGCCTGTGCCGATGTCACAAGATTGAAGCCAGCAGCGCGGGTGTAGCCGGTCTTGATACCGTCGACGCCGCGGACATTGCCGAGCAGGCGGTTGTGGTTGCCAATCGTCTGCTTGCCGAAACGGAAGCTGCGCGTTGAGAAGTAGGGATAATACTGCGGGAAATGCTGGCGAAGCGCGATGCCGAGCCGCGCCTGATCGCGCGCCGTCGTCATCTGCGCGGTGTTCGGCAGGCCGTTGGCATTGCGATAGGTGGTGCGGGTCATGCCGAGGGCGCGGGCCTTGTTTGTCATGATCCGGCCGAAACGCTCCTCCGAGCCGCCGAGCAGCTCGCCAAGCGCGGTTGACGCATCATTCGCTGAACGGGTGACCAGGGCGAGGATTGCCTGTTCCACCGTGATCGACTGGCCGGCGCGTACGCCAAGCTTGGACGGCGGCTCCGCCGATGCCCGCTTCGAAAACGGTACCGGTGTGCTCTTGCTGATCTTGCCGGCTTCGAGCGCCTCGAAGGTCAGATAGAGCGTCATCATCTTGGTCAGCGATGCGGGGTAGCGCAGGCTGTCGGCATCCTCGCTATACAGCACCTTTCCGGTCTTGGCGTCGACAACGATGCCGGCATATTGCGCTGCGGCCGCCACGGAAATGGTCGTCAGCGACGCGGCCAGCGACACCAGCAGCACCTGGCAAGCCTTCCGAAAGAATGGGGCAATGGTGCGTTGAACGGAACCGTTGAATATGGATTTGGACACTACACTACTCTTCATTCTTTTTCACAGATGGCGTCCGGGCGTGGCCTCCAGAACGACCGTTCTAAAAACTCTATCGGAATAGCGTTACCAATCGGTTTATGATGAATGATTGGTTTCGTATTCCGCCGCTTGAATTGCATTTCGCTACAAAATCAGCCGCAGGTCTGGCTGAGAAAAATGAAGAGGTGGATAGGGAGTGTCATGGGACGAGCTTGCTATTGACGTAGTTGAGGACGGCCGTGTCGATGGCTTGCCATTGTGGCAGCAATTGGCTCGAAAAGCGGTAAAGCACAACAAGATCGCGACCCGCATGAATATCGCGCTGACAATCGGCGCTGGTGGACATCGCGGGCGTTGCAGGCAGGATGCAGCGCACGGTATACGCGGTGTCTCCATCGCGGTCCGCCGTGAAGAAGACTTCCTGGCCATAACCGGAATTCTCCTTCATCACGTGGCGTTGCAGTCCGGCCGGGCCGGGCAGGGCTGTATCGTCGAAAAGATGCTGGTAGATCGGCTCCAGCCGCCCCGACATGTCGCGCGACATCGTGCTCTGGGAAATTTGAAGAAAGATCAACTTTCCGGGGTGATTGACGTCGTTGAAGAGCGTGCGGGTCTTGTCGGTGTAGCCCTGCATGCCGGGCCAGGTAAGGTAGAGGTCGGCCCGTTCGGCCACGCCGGTCATGCGTTGCTCTTCGAAGCGGATGACGTTGGACGGCAGACGGAGGTGATCCAAGCCGATGAAAATATCGTTGTTTTCGGTACTCGTCGTATGTCCCGCCAGCGCCAGGTTTTCGCCGTACCAGCGCCCGGCAATGCTAATGCCCGCGGTCAACAGGGCCAGGCTGGCGACGACGGCCGTTAGTCCATAGACAAAACGCGCGGAGATCAGCGGTCCGTGATCCTCATCGGTGGCTGCAGGATTGGCTGTCATCGGCGGATCGCAACCTTGCTCTCGTTAACGGAGGGTATAAATTCCAGCCGCATGCGTCCCGAAATGAACCAGCCTCGGCGGCACGGAACTTGCTGATTGGCAGGGTGATCTCAACGCTGCGGCAACATGGTTAATTTTCAATGAATTTTGCGATGATCCTCGTTCTGCTGGCTGCCGGATTTGGCGTCTCTTTCATTGTTCTGGATGTCAGCTGCGGGCCGCCACCACTGGCCGTCCTTGCATCAAATGGTGAGTGACAATTTCCGGCCGTTCGCCATATTCCTGGCACTGTTTGCTGGACCGGCCCTGTTCGTGATGGCGCTGTGGCGGATGCTCTTGTCGGGAGGTGCACGGATCAGCGACGGTGTCGTTGGGGTCGCGATAGCCTGCGCATGGGCTTGCTGCTACGGGCTACTGGTTGTGCAATGCGTCCATTTTGCCGGTCTGCCAGCCCCTGATTTCTGCTGCGATTGCGGCGCGCAAAGAAAAGGCCGGTTCCGGGGACAGCGGAACCGGCCAAAAGGACCTGGTCTGGGACGGGGATTGGGGACTGACCGAAGCCCTTTTCAAACGCGGTCCAGGCATCCTGAGCCGATCCGCGAATCTCCGATATATGTGGGGCTACTGGCTGACGCTGCCGACGGCCACCGTGCGGCCATCCTGAAGCTTTACCCACCGGCCGGAATTCTGTTCCGATTGCCGCTTGAGGTAGGTATATTCGGTCTCCGACCACAAAAGCACCTTGTTGCGCATATTGTCGAGCACAAAGTCGCCGCGATCGGTCCGCACGGTCAGCACCGCATGGCCGTCGCCGTTCGGTTGCAAGACAACGGTGATCAGAAGGTCGGCAGGCGAAAAGCCGGCCTCAATCAGCCGCTTGCGTTTCAAAAGCACATAGTCTTCGCAGTCGCCGACCTTGTCAGGATAGGCCCAGTGCTCTTCGACGCCGAAGATCTCCTTGTCCGTCATCGGCGTCACCGCCTGGTTGATCTCGTAGTTGACCTCAAGGATCTTCTTCCAGCCTTCGCGGGTCAGCACGCCAGGCGCCGCGCTACCCGGATTAGACCGGCATTCCTGAGGCAGGCTGCGGCAGAATTCGTAGTGCCCGACCGGCGGATTGGTCGGGCCATCGGTCGTCATGTTGGCTGGAAAAGCGAGCGCCGACTGTGCTGCGACTGCAGAGAAGAGTACGCCGATGAGGCCTGCCTTCAGGAACGTTTTCGTTGTCATGCTTGTCTCCCCGTTGTGGCTAGACAATGACACCGAGTTTTTTATCGCTCGCGAAAATTGGAAGTAAAATAAAGTACAAAACAAACTGAAATAAGTACAAAATTCGAATTTAACTTGACTAAAGTTTGAGATTCATTTGATTCAACTATGTGTAAATTTTTATGCATTTTCCGCGTGCCTGGGCGCGGTTAATCGATTGGAAACTACCTAAGTCCCGGAAAAATTGATGTTTTTGACAAGCGGCATCTGCGGCGACCGGGAGCCCGGCCATGGTGACCCCGAAGGCTGGCGCGACTCCGGGCGGCGGGGGCGTGTTTCGGATAGACTTGTTTACCAGGATGTTTGCTGATTTCGACCGGAAATAGCGGTGAACGGGCAAAATTATTTTTCATTCTGGCACGAAAGTTTGCGGACCGAATGACGAAATTTGAAAAATCGGGACATTTACCGACTGGCGTATGTGCCAGATTGGGGCGTTTTGCGGCGCGCCTCTGCGCGCCGCATGTGGCTTGCCAGTCGGCGTGGCGGTGGCGCCGGAGTGTGCGTAATTGGATCGGACCCGGAGGGTGTGTGCGAGACGCGGCGCGTTGAGGCGTGCCTAGAGAAACTCTCTCAAAGCGTCGCGCGATTGGATGCCGAGGAATTCGATCGCCATGCCCTCCTGGAAATGGCGGACGACGCGACCCTTCATGCTGCCGAGCAGGACGGCTGTTCCAAGCGGCAGGCGGGTTTCTATATCGACGGCGGCGCCGGACAGCGACAGGTCGATGATGCGGCAGACATATTTGCTGCCGTCGTCGAGCGTGATTTCGGTGCGGGTCTTGCGTGGCGCAAGACGATCATGCCGCCGGTCCTCCGGCAGGCCAAGCTCGTGCTTGTTGGCAATCCAGGTCAGCTGTGCGGCGAGCTTTTCGCGCTTTCGGTCGGTCGCGTTGATCTGGATGACGAAGGCGTTATCGGCGAGGCGCGAAACAGTGCCTTCCAGGCGGCCGACATGGTCGACATAGGCGATGATGCGCTCGCCGGTGCGCGGCCGCGCATCGCAGGTGAAAAGAACGTCGCCCGGCGACATGTCGATCGCGGTGCATTCGAATTCGTCATGATTCGCAAGCATGAGCCGGCCGGTGAGGTTCACCGAAACGCGTTGAAATGCGCTTTCGTTGTGCTGCTTGGGGCCGGCAGTCTGCGTTTGCTGAAACGAATACATGACCACACTTATGCGATGTCCATCTGGATCACAGCTTTACCGTGTTCCGGTTAACAGAAGGTTTTTTCGCGCTTCCGCGGTTCGATGCGCTTTAGTCGAGCCGACCACCCTCGAAGACGCGCAGATGGAGAACGCGGCGGATCGCGCCGGCTATGCCGTTGTCGGCAACCGGGTGCGGATTTGCGGGCAGGGAGATTGCGGGGCGGTTCTGCAAAAACAGGCTGGTCTTTTCGATATCGAGGACGCGAATTTCGCCAAGATCGAGGAAGTTGACGGGGGTGGCGCCCAGCCAATGGGGCCGCGCCAGCGGAACGAGCGCACCGATGAGACGATCGACGCTGCCATCAGGTGATTTCAGCGGCAAAAGGACAAGTTCGGTCGGCAGATGATCGGCCGCGCCGGCGATGGCCGCCGCCGTCAGGACGACGGGCGCCTTTTGTGTCATGACATCGCCGGCGATCCGCTCAAGCCGGGCCGTCTGTTCGCCAAGCCACAGCGCGTCGAACTTCGAGCCGCGCAGTTCGCGGGCAAACAATGCACAGATGCGCGTACCCGCCAATCGGAAGCGGATTTCGCCCCGTGGTGTTTTTTCCAGGATGAAGAGGTCTGGCAGAATATGCCGGATGTGGGCAGGCTCGATCTGGCCGCGGGCCGGCACGTCGCGATGTCCTCGCAACTCGTCCCAGTAGGCGTAGATCTCGATTGTGGTTTTGCTGCGCATTCTCTTATTCCGTTCGAGACACTCTGTGCCGCTTTGGCACATTTGGCGGCGGAAAATTGGCCCCGCAGCAACGACGGTGCGAATTCCATGCCACACGGATATTAAGGTTAATTTTTGGTTTAGATTGAAAGCGGGCGGTATCGGTGGCATCCAGGGACATCACTTCACGAAGGGTTGCCTTCGGCACACAAACTTTGGGCTCGGGTTTTGGGAGCTCACCGGCCGTTCGGTTTTTGACTGGACGGCCTTTTTTTCGTCGACAACGCCGGATGCTTTCTAGAAAAGCAGGGACATGAACGTCGTGCGAAATCTTCGCCAACGAATGCCGCGCGTTCGGCCGTTTTTGTTGGCGTCTTTATCGTATAAAGCGACGAAATCAATTGTGCGGCAGCGGTTGGAACCGCAGAAGGAATTGTGAGCAGCATGACAGACCAACCGGACGGGGTGACGCCGGCAGAGGATGCCGAAACGGAAAAGCCGGTGCGCGTGCGCGAACCGGCGTTCAATCTGCCTTCGGGCCTGGTCGGCATCCTGGCGGTGCTCGTGGCGATCCACGCCGTGCGCACCTATCTGCTGCCGCAGTCAATTGACAACGAACTGGTCTTCAATGTCGCCTTTCTGCCTGCGCGCTATGACCATCCGCTGGCTGACCAGAGCCTCGCCTGGCTCTGGAGCCCGATCACCTATTCGTTCCTGCACGGCTCCTGGGAACATCTGGTTTTCAACGGCTTCTGGATGGTGGCCTTTGGTGCGCCTGTCATTCGCCGGATCGGTATGGCGCGCCTCGCAGTCTTCTGGTGCCTGTCGGCCGTGGCCGCGGTCGGGTTGCATATCGCATTCCACTGGGGCGACATGGCCGTTGTCGTCGGCGCCTCGGGCGTCGTGGCCGGCATGATGGGGGCGGCTGCCCGCTTCGTCTTTTCACCCAGCGGCCGCATCAGCCGGCAGTTTGCCCACCTGAACCGCCGCCTGACGATTGGTGAGTCGTTGTCGAACCGCTCCGTGGTCTTCTTTGCCGGTATTTGGTTCCTGACGAACATCCTGATCGCCCTCGGCGTCTTTGCCTTCGGCGACGCAAGCATTGCCTGGGAAGCGCATATCGGCGGTTTCCTGTTCGGCTTCTTTCTGTTTGGCCTTTTCGATCCCCGGAATTGACCTTGGAAAGATCGGCGATCTCGCCGACAACTCTTGATTTTCCAAAAGCTGTAGCGCACCATTCCTGTCCGAGGGCAGCCGATCAAGAGGAGATCGATGGGCTGCCGGATGGGAAAAAACGCGACAGGAATGACATCTGTCTTGCGGATTGGTCCCCAACCGGAAAGGCGCGATATGCGCGTTTGCGGTTCGCCAATATCCCGGTCAGACGAGTCGCTGAAACGGGAGGTCGTGAATGTCAGTTACTGCAATTCTCAATGAAAAAGGCCGTCAGGTATTCACGGTCGATCCGCACTCGCTGGTGCGAGCAGCTGTCCGGTTGCTCCATGAAAATCGTATCGGTGCCATCGTTGTCGTCAAACCCGGTGACAAGATCGCAGGCATTTTGACGGAGCGCGACGTGGTCGCCGCCATGGACAAGTATGGCGCGGCATGTCTGGACAAGCCGGTTTCCGCCTTGATGTGGTCGAAGGTCCATAGCTGCACGGAAGAAATGAGCATCCACGACATCATGGAAATCATGAACAACATGCGCGCGCGCCATCTTCCGGTGGAAAAGAACGGGCGCCTTGTCGGAATCGTCTCGATTGGCGACGCGGTGAGACATCATATCCGTGCGATCGAGAACGAGGCCGAGCACATCAGGGCCTATATCGCCGGGCAGGACGCCAAGACTGTTCATCTATAAGGCTTTCCGCGAACGGCGCGGCGAGGTGTCAGGCTTCGCCCGCCGCGTGCCGCCGCCGTTACCCGCGCACCATCACGTCCTGCAGCCGCTTCAGCTCGCTGAGCCTGGACTTGGTTTCGTGATAGCCGCGATCGATCGCTTCGCCGGCCCGGTGGAATTCCGACAATCCGATGTCGTTCAGCTTGGGGTGCAGCGCCAGGTCTGGCGGGTCCCCGGCAAGGCGTGCGCGTGAGATGCGGTCCTGAATGATGTTGAAGGCCTGAACCATGACACCCGTCATGCCAAGGCGCGTGGTCGGGTGGGGCGCCGGCTGGTTGTCAACCGCCTGATTGTCGGCGCGATGCTTGATCACCGCGGAGCGGCCATATAGATCGTAATTAAGGTTCACGGCAACGACGAGTTGCTGCTCATAGGCGCGGCAGACCGATACCGGCACCGGATTGACGAGCGCGCCATCCATCAGTGTGCGGTTGTTGGACTTGATCGGCTCGAAGATGCCGGGCAGCGCATAGGAGGCGCGGATCGCGGTGATCAGCGATCCTTCGCCGATCCAGACTTCATGGCCGGAGTTGACCTCGGTCGCGACCGCGACAAATGGCCTGTCCAGATTTTCGATGGATATATCCTGCAGATGTTCCTGCATGCGCTTCGTCAGGCGCAAGCCCCCGAACAGACCGCCGCCGCCGATCGCGAAATCGAGCAGGCCGGCGATGCGCCGCATGGTCAGTGAACGGGCGAACGTTTCGAGTTCATCGAGCTTTCCGGCAAGATAACAGCCGCCGACCAGCGCGCCGATCGACGTGCCGGCGATCATGCCGACTTCGATGCCTTCTTCATCCAGCGCCTTGAGGACGCCGATATGGGCCCAGCCGCGCGCCGCGCCGCCGCCGAGGGCGAGGGCGATCTTGGACTTTGGCGGTTTGATTTGTTCGGGAGGAGGTGCGGTCAGAGCGTGGGAGGGACCGCCGGGCGCCGACGCGTCTGCCGTGATCCCGCTGCGATTAAATGTCCAGTTCAACATCCGGCACCTCCATGCCGCAGAACGCACTGTTACAGGCCGTCACGTCTCGCGTTGCTGCGTTGCAAGCGCATGCGGTAAGACACAATCTACATCAGACTCTTCTTTGCCGGTGTTTCCGGCGGAACGCGTCCGAATGTTGAGATTACGCTCCCACTCTGGTTGCGAAATCGTGAATCCCCCCTGAAACTGATCCAAAAAGCGTCAGATGCTTAATTTTTGCCGTAGACGTCGTCTGGATGGAAATGAATTTCGGTATCAACAATGTTAAGTGCCGTGACACCATCCTTGGCATTCACGACGCGATAGAAGCAGGAGCGGCGGCCGGTATGGCAGGTCGCATCATGACCGGCAACGCGAACCTTCAGCCACAATGCATCCTGGTCGCAATCGGTCCGCAGTTCCACTACATTCTGCAGGTTACCGGAGGTTTCGCCCTTCTTCCAGAGGCTTTTGCGCGAACGGCTGTAGTAATGGGCGATGCCGGTCTCGAGCGTCAGCGCCAGCGCCTCGGCGTTCATATGGGCGACCATCAGCAAGACGCCGTCCTTCGCATCGGTAACAACGGCTGTGATCAGTCCGTTGCTGTCGAAACGGGGCGTGAAGGCGGAACCGGATTCCAGCTCCGCCTTGTCGGCAGGCGGCGGGGCAAATTCAATGGTCATGGGGAAAGCTCCGTTTGAAGGAGCTTACTTGAAGCCCCTGAGCAAGGTCATGAAGCGGGCCTGTTCGGCGGGCTCGGTCTTGAAGACACCGGTAAAGGTGGTGGTCAGCGTTGTCGAGCCCTGCTTTTGAACGCCGCGCATCGCCATGCACATATGTTCGGCCTCGATCATCACGGCAACGCCGCGCGGTTGCAACGTGTCGTCGATCGCCTTGGCGATCTGGGCCGTCATGGTCTCCTGCGTCTGCAGTCGGCGGCCATAGATATCGACGACACGGGCGATCTTCGACAGGCCAAGCACCTTTCCATCAGGCAGATAGGCGATGTGCGCCTTGCCGATGATCGGCACCATGTGGTGTTCGCAATGCGAGAAGAACGGAATGTCCTTGACGAGCACCATGTCGTCGAAACCGCCGACGTCTTCGAAGGTCTTGCCAAGAACGTCTTCGGCGGCGAGCTCGTAGCCCGAGAACAGTTCCTTGTAGGCCTTGGCGACGCGGGCGGGCGTATCAAGAAGCCCTTCGCGTTCCGGATCGTCACCGGCCCAGCGCAGGAGAACGCGCACGGCGTCCTCAGCCTCTTTCTGGCTGGGCCTGCCATCCGTGGCGGGCAGGGCAGGAAAATTCTTGACTATGGCGTCCATAATGGCCCCTTGACGTAACACGGGTTACTTGACGTTTTATCTTTTCGGACAACTCGCCACTGGCCATTTACCTGACGCTTCAGGCCTGGTTTCCGTCGGCGGGCTCCGGGGCTTTCAGATTGACAGAGGTTAAGGCTCTGGATCATCCGGCACGGTTTCCCAAACAACAGGCGACCGTTCGCTCTTGCGAACCTGTCGCCTCCACACGACATACCATATAATATGCCGGGATACATGTGAAAGGGGCGCAGGCGAAGACACTGTGTTTTTTTCCCGGATACGATAGAAAATCATGCGCGGATTGCCTGAAAACGCGCAAAAACAACCGGATCGCGTCAAATGATGGATGAAATCTATAACAGCAGGATTCTCGAGTTCGCCGGGAATATCCCAAGAAGCGGCAGGCTCGAGCACCCCGACGCCGAGGCGACGGCGCATTCCAAGCTCTGCGGCTCGAGGGTCCGCATCGGCTTGAAAATGGAGGGTGATGTTGTCACCGATTTCGCCCATGAGGTGAAGGCGTGCGCCCTGGGGCAAGCTTCGTCATCGATCATGGCGCGTCACGTTGTCGGTGCTTCGGCCGGTGAAATCCGTCAGGCGCGGGAGGACATGCTCGCCATGCTCAAGGCGGACGGCGAGGGGCCATCCGGCCGCTTCGAGGACATGCGGTTCCTGAAGCCGGTGCGGGACTACAAGGCCCGCCACGCCTCGACCATGCTGACCTTCGATGCGGTGGTTGATGCCATCGGACAGATCGAGGCGACCCGCCTCGTCAGAGCTGCGGTGTGAGATGTGCGGCGAGCCGGGATGCCAGGGGCATAAGGCGGTCCATCGGCCCTATTCGGGCCGGAACTATGCGGGGCCGTTTCGCAAGACGCCCGGGCGGCTGTTCGGTATGGCTTTCATCAGGCTCTATCAGTTGACGCTCTCCGGCTTCATCGGCAATTCCTGCCGGCATATCCCCACCTGCTCCGAATATGGCTACGAGGCGATCGCCCGCCACGGCTTCTGGCCCGGCGGCTGGATGGTTTTGTTTCGTTTCATGCGTTGCGGACCAGGCGGAACGAGCGGTTTCGATCCGGTGCCGGAGACGCTCGACCCGGCCAAGCATTGGTGGACACCCTGGCGTTACTGGCGGACGGGTGCTGCGAAAACCGGTCCTGCGAAAAAATGACGACTTATGTCGCGTTGCTGCACAGCATCGTTCTCGGGGCAGGGCGCCGCGTTGTCATGGCGGATTTGCGGGAAACCGTAGAAAGCGCCGGCTTCCGATCTCCGCGCACGCTGGTCGCCACCGGTAATCTGGTCTTCGACGCCGACGATGAAACGGTTGCCGATGTGGAAGCGGCGTTGGAAACGGCCTTCGCCCGCGATTTCGGCAAGCATGTCGATATCATCGCGCGCGCTGCCGAAGACTGGATTGCGCTTGCTGCAGGCCTTCCGTTTTCGGATGCCAGCGCGTCGGACGCACCAAACATTGTCGTGCGCGTGATGCGGACGCCGTTGAGCAAGGATGTTCTGCCGGGGTTGCAACGGCACTGCCGCGATGGCGAGAAAATCCGCATCGTCAACGGTGACCTCTGGGTTCATTTCCCCGGCAAGCCGAGCACTTCAAAGCTGCTTTCGGCGCTGACCACGAAACGCCTCGGCGTCGGCACGCTGCGCAACTGGAACACCGTGCGCGGCCTGCGGGATATGATCGGCGCCTGAGCAGCCCGTTCTTTACTCCGTTGCAAAAACGCTCTATCACCCGCGCGTCAATTTGCCGGGCTTCCGGCGCTCTAGAAACAAAGAAGTAGAGCATGATGTCGTCCGAAAACCGCCTACACTTTTCGGCATCATGCTCTTCACCACCCGCATTCGTTGGCGGGACTGGACAAGGAAGAAATCATGTCTGACGCAGTTTCCCTTACATTTCCCGATGGTTCCGTCCGCGGTTACGCTGCTGGCACGACGGGCCGTGACGTCGCCGAAGCGATCTCCAAGTCGCTTGCAAAGAAGGCCATCGCGATTGCGCTGGATGGCGAACTGCGCGACCTGTCCGATCCTGTCGTCACCGGCAGGCTCGAGATCGTCACCCGCGAAGATGCCCGCGCGCTGGAACTGATCCGCCACGATACGGCCCATGTGATGGCCGAAGCCGTGCAGGAATTGTGGCCGGGAACGCAGGTGACCATCGGTCCGGTGATCGAGAACGGCTTCTACTACGATTTCGCCAAGGACGAGCCGTTTACGCCGGACGACCTGCCGAAGATCGAAAAGCGGATGAAGGAGATCATCCAGCGCAACAAGCCATTCACCAAGGAAGTCTGGTCGCGCGACAAGGCCCGCCAGGTCTTTGCCGACAAGGGCGAGAAGTACAAGGTCGAGCTGGTCGATGCCATTCCCGAGAACCAGGACCTGAAGATCTACTATCAGGGCGACTGGTTCGACCTCTGCCGCGGCCCGCATATGGCGTCCACCGGCCAGATCGGCAACGCCTTCAAGCTGATGCGGGTGGCCGGCGCCTATTGGCGGGGTGACTCGAACAATCCGATGCTGACGCGCATCTACGGCACCGCCTGGCGCACGCAGGAAGAGCTGGACCAGTATCTGCACGTCCTGGCGGAAGCCGAGAAGCGCGACCACCGCCGTCTCGGCCGCGAGATGGACCTGTTCCATTTCCAGGAGGAAGGCCCGGGCGTCGTCTTCTGGCACGGCAAGGGGTGGCGTATCTTCCAGACGCTGGTTGCCTATATGCGCCGGCGTCTCGCCGGCACCTACCAGGAAGTCAACGCGCCGCAGGTGCTCGACAAGTCGCTCTGGGAAACCTCCGGCCATTGGGGCTGGTACCGCGACAACATGTTCAAGGTGACGGTCGCCGGCGACGATACCGACGATGATCGCGTCTTCGCGCTGAAGCCGATGAACTGCCCCGGTCACATCCAGATCTTCAAGCATGGCCTGAAGTCCTACCGCGAGCTGCCGATCAGGCTTGCCGAGTTCGGCAACGTTCACCGTTACGAGCCCTCGGGCGCGTTGCACGGCCTGATGCGCGTGCGCGGCTTCACCCAGGACGACGCGCATGTCTTCTGCACCGACGAGCAGATGGCAGCGGAATGCCTGCGCATCAACGACCTCATCCTGTCGGTCTATGAGGACTTCGGCTTCAAGGAAATCGTGGTCAAGCTCTCGACCCGTCCGGACAAGCGCGTCGGCGACGACGCTCTGTGGGATCGCGCCGAAAGCGTGATGATGGAGGTCTTGAAGACGATCGAAGCGCAGTCGGAAGGCCGCATCAAGACCGGCATCCTGCCCGGCGAGGGCGCTTTCTACGGACCGAAGTTCGAATATACGCTGAAGGACGCCATCGGCCGCGAATGGCAGTGCGGCACGACGCAGGTGGACTTCAACCTGCCGGAGCGGTTCGGTGCCTTCTACATCAACCAGAATTCCGACAAGCAGCAGCCGGTGATGATCCACCGCGCCATCTGCGGCTCGATGGAGCGCTTCCTCGGCATTCTCATCGAAAACTTTGCCGGCCATATGCCGCTGTGGATTTCGCCGCTGCAGGTCGTCGTCGCCACCATCACCTCCGAGGCCGACGACTACGGCCGCGAGGTGGCCGAACTTCTGCGCGATGCCGGGCTGCAGGTGGAGACCGACTTCCGCAACGAGAAGATCAACTACAAGGTCCGTGAGCATTCGGTGACCAAGGTGCCGGTGATCATCGTCTGCGGCATGCGGGAAGCGGAAGAACGCACCGTCAACATCCGCAGGCTGGGTTCGCAGGCACAGACGCCGATGACGCTCGACGAGGCGGTTGCCTCGCTCGTTTCGGAGGCAACACCGCCGGATCTGAAGCGTAAGGCGGAGCGGCGAAAAAAGGCTGCTGCCTGATTCGCACCAGGGCGTGAGTGGCAAAGCGAGAGAGGTGTGCCGTGCACACCTCTCGTCTTGTGTCAGAAAACTGTAACATTTGCGCACTATCCGAATAAGGTCCGGGCCGCCGGAACGAAACACCCGCCGCCGGAACGAGACCCGGTTAGATCACGCCTCTCCGCAGCGCCCCTCTGGACGCGCCTTGATGAAACGAGGAACAAGGTGCAGTTCAAAGAGCTGTCTTACGCCAACGAGAATGATCGACGGCTGAAGCGTTGGTTCATACGCTCCATGGAAGGCCTTGCCGGGCGCAACCGCTACGCCAGGCTTTATAATCAGTGGCGCCATGACATCGTCGGCAAGAGCGACCGCATTTTCGGCGAGATGCTGGAACTGATCAATGTGCGCTTGCGTATTCAGGGTGAGTGGCCGCCGCGTCATCTGCCGGATACGCCGGTGGTGATCGTCGCCAACCATCCCTTCGGCATCGGTGACGGCATCGCGGTCCTGTCGCTCGCCGAACAGCTCGGCCGTCCGTTCCGGGTGCTGATCAACAATGAGCTGATGAAGGTGCCGGAGATGGCGCCTTATTCGCTGCCGATCTCATTCGAGGAAACCAAGCAAGCGCTGGCGCTCAACATGCAGACACGCCACGAGGCCGTTCGTCTTCTGAAGGAAGGTGTAACGCTGATCGTTTTCCCGGCTGGCGGCGTCGCGACTGCCAGGAAGTGCTTTGGGCGCGCGGAGGACCTTCCATGGAAGATGTTTCCGGCAAAGCTCATCCAGGCCGCCAAGGCGAGCGTCATTCCGATCTATTTCGAAGGTCAGAACGGCCCGCTGTTTCATCTTGCCAGCAAGGTATCGATGACGCTGCGCATCTCGCTGCTCATCCGCGAGTTTCGCCGGCTCTCCGGCACGACGCTCACGTCGCGCATTGGCAAGCTGATCGCCTGGGAAGAGCTCAGCGCCATTGCGGATCGTAAGGATATCCTGACGCGGATTTATGATGCCGTCTTTTCCATGGCGCCGCCTCGCCGCCGGCTTCTCGGCAAAGCAGTCTCCTGAGCGTCTCGCTCAATCCTGCGCGGCTGCGGCCCCGTTGGCGGCCGGCTGCGATCCCTTGTCGTTCAGCAAGACCTCGACGTCGGTGTTGACGCCTGCCTTTACGGTGAAATCCCGCTGGAAAATCTTCTCTTTGTTGCGGGCGATCGCGGTATAGCCGCCCTCGGCGAGAACCAATGTCGGGAAGGCGCCGACGCTTTCGCTGACAACGTCGCCGGACGAAGTGAGGATCGACCAGGCCGTATCGGCGATCGCTTCGCCGCCGGGCTCCGATACCAGCTTCAGGGTCAGCTTCGCGGCCCGGTGCTGGATCGTCGCCTCGGTCAGCTTTCCTGCCTCGATCTGGATATCGGCGCGAATGACCGCGTTCACCGAACCGTAGTTGGAGACCACGTGGTAGGTGCCGGTATTCAGCCGGACCACAGTACCCGGCTTCACGTCGGCGACGACCAGCGCACGCTCGCCATCTTCTTTCTCGTCCGCGGAAAAAATCGAAAAGCTCAGTTCGCCCGGCGGAATGCGCACGTCGCTGCCGGAGATCGCGTTCAGCATGACGCCGCCGGCATCGAGAACGAGAACCTGCTTTTCAACCGCGCCTGTTTCCGCGATCCTGATCTTGCGGGTTGCGCCGGCGCGCCCGAAGGCGACATTGACGAAATATTCGCCGGGAATGAGCTGGAATGCCGCCGATCCACCTTCCGAGGTCGCCAGAAGCGGCAGCTTGCCGTCCGAACCGGGGATCGGGTTGAAGACACGCCAAGTCAGGCCCTGCTCGACGGGTTTGCCCTTTTCGGTCAGCAGTGCTTCAAGCCGAATGTCCTTGGCTTTGATGCCCTCGGCCTCTGAGACCACGGGATTGAAGCTGTTCAGCTTCGGCATCTTCTGCGGGGAGGATATCGCCGGGAAGCTTTTGAAGGGATCGGCCAGATCCTGCGCGCGCGATCCGGAGCCACCTGCAACAAAAATAAGTGCTGTGAAAACTCCAAGGAACTGACCGGCGGTGATGCGCATGAGATGGTTGACATCCTGAGTGTGTGGCTCCACTTGAAACGCCGGTATGGCAATTTCGTGGCTGCCCCTTTGATCGTGGAGTGCGATGGTGGCGTGCGGTGGCAAAACTAATGGAAATGGACGGCGATGAAAACCGAAATCAGTCTGCGCGAGTATCTGGCAACCCGCCGCTCCATCCCGGCCTTTCAGATGGGCGGTCCGGGGCCTGGAACGGCGGAAATCGAAGAGATGTTGAAGCTCGCATCCCGCGTTCCGGATCATGGCAAACTCGCGCCTTGGCGCTTCATCGTCTATCGCGGCGAAGAGCGGGCACGAATCAGTGGCGAGCTTGCGAAGATGGCGCTTGCCGCCAAGCCGGATCTTTCGGAAGAGATGATCAAGGTGGAAAACACGCGCCTGACGCGGGCGCCCGTTGTCATCGCCGTCGTCAGCACGGCGGCGCCGCATTTCAAGGTTCCGGAATGGGAGCAGGTCATGTCCGCCGGTGCCGTCTGCCTCAACCTGCTGATGGCCGTCAACGCGCATGGCTATGCTTCCAACTGGCTGACGGAGTGGTATGCCTTCGATGAAAAGGCCTATCCGCTGCTCGGCGTGCAGCCCGGCGAAAAGATTGCAGGCTTCATCCATATCGGCACGCCGCAAGTGCCCCCGACGGAACGCCCGCGACCGGAACTGGCCGACATCGTCACCTGGGTCGGCGAGGACGCGTGATGTTCTACGAGACCGGACAGAACGCCCACGGCCTTGCCCATGACCCTTTCAAGGCGATTGTCTCGCCGCGGCCGATCGGCTGGATCGGTTCGCGGGCGGCGGGCGGCAGCCTCAACCTTGCGCCCTATTCTTTCTTCAACGCAATCAGCGACACGCCGAAGCTGGTGATGTTCTCGTCATCCGGCCGCAAGGATTCGGTCCGCAACATCGAGGAAACCGGTGAATTCACCGCCAGCTTCGTCAGCCACGACCTCAAGGATGCGATGAACACGACATCGGCTCCGGTGGGCCATGGCGAGAGCGAATTCGTTCTTGCCGGGTTGACCCCGGTCGAGGGCAAGCTAGTCCGGGCGCCGTTTGTCGCCGAGGCCTATGCGGTGCTCGAATGCAAGGTGACGGAGATGTTTCAGCCGAAGGCTCTTGATGGCTCGACCTCCGACAGTCACGTGGTCATCGGGCAGGTCGTCGGCATCCATATCCGCGAAGAAGCAATTCGAGATGGGCGCTTCGACATGGCCAAGGTCAGGCCGATCGGCCGCATGGGCTATATGGACTATTGCGATGCCGGCGACGTCTTCGAGATGTTCAGGCCAAAGTGGTAGCGCAGGTCAGCCCGCCGAGAGAGACGCCAACTGGGCGGCGCTACGTGCGATCACGCCGGAAAAACCGTCGGCACGGCTGATGTCTCGCCTCGCTCGCAATTTGTCGGGCGAAAGCGGTTCTTCGGTAAGCAGTTCGTAACATGCAAGATCGGCCTGCGCGGCCTTCAGGATCGTGGCTGCTCGGGCAAACAAGGACGGTGCGCCGGGCCTTCCGGCCAACGCGTCGTTCGCGTCACTTGCTGTCACCCCTGCCAACGCCGCACCGTCGAAGATCAGGCCCCTCAGCCGCGCCGATATGCCCAGAAGCGAATGGGGCGAAAGAAAGAACGCTGGCAATTCTCCGACCTCGGCAAGAATGGCGATCGATCCGGCCTCCAGCCCGGTTTCCGCTTCGGCAACCCGCAGCATGACATCGAGTTTCTGGATGTCGGCCACCCCGCCACAGCGCGATAGGACGAAGCCGTCGGGCCTGAGCGCCACAAGGTGTGAAAGCGCTATCTCACCATTGCCATCGTCCGGCATGCCGATACGCAGCAGCGTCGGCCCCTTGGTGCTGTCTGATGCACGGCTATCGAGGACCGGCTGCACCTTCGCGGTCGCCCAGTCTTCGCGGATGTCGACGATGACGGTCACGGGACGGCCAGCCGGGACGTCTGCCGACACCAACGCCTCCGCCGGTGCGCAGAGCAGTAAAGGCATGATTTCGAAGCGGTTAACGGACATGGTGAACCAATCTTAAACCTTTAATCGCTAACATACATCGAAACCAGGATATGGTGGGTGGTGTGTAGTGAGGCGTCGGTGATCATTCAAGCATTTCTTCGTTGGGTCGAAACCGCGAAAACAGGGGATCGGGTTCGGGCGGCGTCGGCTTTGGGCCGGGCCTACGTGACGACGGAGATGACCACGCTCGACCACCATGCCGCCGAAATGGCGATGACGTTCCTGCTTGACGACCCCTCTCCGAAAGTGCGCCTCGCGCTTGCGGAGGCGGTGGCCGATTGCGGCCGGGTCCCGCGCGCGATCATCCTGTCGCTGGCCGAAGACCAACCGGAAACGGCGTATGCCGTGATCTCCCGCTCGCCGGTGCTGAACGATATGGATCTCGTCGATCTCGCCGCCAAGGGAACAGCGGAGACACGCGCCGTTATAGCTGCGCGCCAGGCCATGTCCCGGCCGGTTGCTGCCGCGATCGCCGAAATCGGTGGCGAAGAGGAAGTGCTGATCCTGCTTGAAAACGAGCAGGCCAGATTTTCCTGCCGGACGTTGAAGCGGTTGAGCGACCGGCTTGGTCACCTCTGGTCGATCCGCAACTGCCTGCTCGAGCGCGAGGACCTGCCGGCGGACGCCCGCCACACGCTGGCCGAGAAGGTCGGCGCCGCCTTGTCCAGCGTCGGCCTGGTGCAGGCAGCCATCGGCGGGCGCCGTGTCGAGCGGATCACCCGCGAAGCCTGCGACAGGGCCGCCGTCGACATGGCGGGAGCCGCACAAGCAGATCAGATCCCGGCATTGGTCGAGCATCTGCGCGCGACCGGGCGTCTGACCCCGGCCTTCCTGCTGCATGCCCTGTGTTCGGGTAAGATTGATTTCTTTGCGGCGGTTATTGTCAATCTGTCGGGCGTAACCGGCAAGCGGGTGCGTTCGATCCTCTCCGATGGCCGGATCCACGCCATTCGCGCTCTGTTCGAAAGCGCCGGCCTTGGCCCCGATGTGAGCGCACTCTTTGCCGAGGCGATGATGATCTGGCGCAAGGAAAACCGGTCCGGTTCTGCTGGGTCGGCCGCCACCATTTCCTCTGTCCTGCTGTCGAAGTTGCGGGGCAAGAGGCATGCCTCGGAAACATCCGACGGCCTTGCCGATATCATCGAGAAATTGACCATCGCCGAGCAGCGGCAGACGGCACGCGACTACGCGCTGCTTGCGGCGAGGGAAGCCGCCTGACGTCAGATGCAGGTTGCGGCGCCGAGCAATCGCATCAGCGCGGAGAGCCGCCCGTTGAGCTTGTCCAATCCATTCGGCGCTTTCTTGATGCCATCCAGGCAGACGTAGAGAAGATCGGTCAGGGTTGCCGCGGAAAGCCCGGTGGCCGACAGCGAGATTTCACCCGTAGATACCGCTTCCGTCACGGCGTTTTCCATCAGCGAACGCAGGCGGGTGGAGGTCGCCGCCATTGTGTCGGCTGCCAGGGCCATGTTGGCCTCGAACAGTTCCTGCCCGTAAGTGCTCGCCCTCACCGGACCGAACAGGACCATCGTGAAATCCATCAGCGCCGCCTCCAGGCGGACAAGGAAGGATTTCTCCGACGCAAGGGCCGCCTCGGCTGCCTTCAACGCTTCTCCGTGATGCCATTGCATCAGCGACCGAAAAAGATCGTCTTTGTTTCGGAAGTGCAGGTAGAGCGCAGCCCGCGACATCATGGCGGCATCGGCAATATCTTGCATCGATGCCTTCTTGAAGCCATAGCGGGTAAAGACCTCCGCCGCGGCCATGACGATGTGCTGCTTCCTTTCGTCCATGCAAGTGAATTGACACTTTGGACTAAAAATGTCAAGGTGACAAAATAGACAAGAAATGTCACGCTGACAGTTCCAACAGGAGATCAGGCAATGCACACAGAAAACGGGCTAGTCGTCGTTACCGGCATTGGCGGTTTCCTCGGAACGCATGTCGCGGTGCGATTGCTGCGCGCTGGCTACGATGTTCGCGGCACGTTGCGCTCGCTGAAACGAGCAAACTCCATCGAGATGGCGATCCGCTCTGCAGATGGCGCCAGTGCCGGCGAGCTGTCCTTCGTCGAGGCCGATTTGCTGTCCGACAATGGTTGGGAAACGGCGTTTTCCGGGGCGATCGGCGTGATCCACACGGCGTCACCATTCCCCTCGATCGTGCCCAGGGACGAAAACGAGCTCATTCGGCCCGCCCGTGAGGGAACGCTGCGTGTATTGCGGAACGTGAAGAAAGCGGGCATCCGCCGCGTTGTCCTGACGTCGTCAATCGCGGCGATCAACTATGGTTCGGGGAGGGCGCCATTTACCGAATCCGACTGGACCGATGTCGATGGCTCGCTGGCCACGCCTTATTACAAGTCCAAGACCCTCGCAGAGCGTGCCGCATGGGATTTTGCCGGTAAAAATGATCTGGAACTCGTGGTGATCAATCCCGGCATGATTCTCGGACCCATTCTCGGCAAGGATTCGGCGACTTCGGTTGGGGTTGTGAAAAACCTGTTGAAAGGTCGCTATCCGGCCGTGCCCGATTTCAGCATATCGGTGGTCGACGTGCGCGATGTCGCCGAGGCGCATGTCCTTGCGTTGACCGTCCCAGAGGCTGCGGGCGAACGCTTCATCGCCGGGGGCGAGGCCCTGTCGGTGCAGGATATTGCCGGCGTGCTGAAACGCGACTTTCCCGCCTATGCGCGCAAGCTGCCGAAATTCGTATTGCCCAATTGGCTGGCCGGCCTTGCCGCGCGCTTCGATCCGGGTCTCAAGATGATCATCGGCGAGCTGGGCCGCGATGCGCGTGTCTCCAACGAAAAGGCCAGGCGGGTTCTCGGCTGGAAACCGCGATTGGAAGAGGACGCCATTCGTGCCAGCGCCGAAAGCCTGATCGCCGCCGGTCTGGTATAGCGGCTTACTTCGTGAACTTTCGCGCCACCCAGGAATAGCCGTCCTCTATATAGTGGACCGGTTTGGTCACGGCGTCGCGCAGCTTGGACGTATCGGGAAGGGCACCCGTGACCAGCGCTAGCGTGCGACGCGGCAGGCTCGGTTGCTGCTGTTCGGCCAAGGGCGGCGTCGGAACCGGATCCGGCGTCACCACATGGGTCTGATCAAGCTCTGTCTGAACTGCGGGCAAAGGGGCGGGATCCTGTACCTTCGCCATCTGTTTGTCCGATGTCTCGCAGACGGCGACGATTACCGGGTAGTTGCTGTTGGAGAACTTCGGCAGTTGCTTCTGTGATTCGGCGTCGCATTTAGCAACTGTCTCCCAGGTGCCGTTCACTGTCGATACGTAGTGGCATTGGCTGAGGCTGTCGTCGCAGCCGAGGATTGTCATGACGATCAGGGCAGGAACCATCGCGAATATATCTCCAGTTCGATTTCGGCATCAGCCGCCAAGGGCTCGATTCGTGTTTCGCTGACGTAACGTCCTGTTTGCTCCGGAAGTAAGGCAGGCCGGAAAAATCTTCGAAAATAAGTTGTTTCTGTTCGTTTCGACGGGTGAACTTGGGTACCGCTGTGCGTAAATTGTCGTTTGTTCCGTCGTGTAAACTGCTCATAGTATCGACATGGCTGAGTGAATCGATCTGTGAAGGAATACCGCCAAGTGACCGTCCTCATTGCAAAAGAACCGCCCCGCCAGCCCGGAGTACTCGATCTGCTTGAACAATCCGACGCCTATGCGCAATCGCTCTATCCGGCGGAAAGCAATCATATGGTCGATGTATCGACACTGGAAAAACCCTCAGTGGCTTTCTTCGTGGCGCGGCACGAAGGCGAGGTCGTCGGTTGCTGCGCGCTGGTGGATGCCGGCGACGGCAGCGCCGAGATCAAGCGTATGTTCGTCAATCCGAAAGCGCGCGGTCTGAAGATCGGCCGCAAGCTTTTGGAGACCATGGAGGACCATGGCCGAGAGGCGGGGTTGTCGGCCATCCGCCTTGAAACGGGTATCCATCAGCCGGAAGCCATCGCGCTCTACAGGACCGCCGGCTATGTCGACATCGGACCGTTCGGTGCCTACCAACCGGATCCGCTCAGCCTGTTCATGGAAAAGATGATCGGCTGACGCAGCGTCAGGCAAAACATCGAATAATCGTTTCCGCTCCGTCAGTTGGAGCGGAAACCTGATTCAATTCAACAGCCTGTTGAATCAAGCTGTGAAATGACCTGCCTAGATATCCAGGTTTTCCACAAACACCGCGCGTTCCTGGATGAAGCGGAAGCGGGCATCGGCCTTGGTGCCCATCAGATTGTCGACGGCCTCGCGGGTGCCTTCGAAATCGATCTCGTCGATGGCAACCTTCAGCAGCGTGCGCTTGGCCGGGTCCATGGTGGTTTCCTTCAGCTGCGCCGGCATCATTTCGCCAAGACCCTTGAAGCGGCCAATCTCGACCTTGCCGCGGCCGTTGAACTCCGTTCCCATCAGCTCCACCCGATGGGCGTCATCGCGGGCGTAGAGCGTCTTTGCGCCCTGCGTGATGCGGTAGAGCGGCGGTACGGCCAGATACAGGTGTCCGCCGCGGATCAGCTCCGGCATCTCCTGATAGAAGAAGGTGATCAGCAGTGATGCGATATGGGCGCCGTCGACGTCGGCATCGGTCATGACGATGACGCGCTCGTAGCGGAGATCTTCCTCGCGGTATTTGCTGCGCGTGCCGCAGCCGAGCGCCTGGGTGAGATCGGCGATCTGCTGGTTGGCGCCGAGCTTTTCGCGGCCGGCGCTGGCGACGTTGAGGATCTTGCCGCGCAGGGGCAGGATCGCCTGGTTGGCGCGGTTGCGCGCCTGCTTGGCCGAGCCGCCGGCCGAATCCCCTTCGACGATGAAAAGTTCGGCGCCTTCGGCCGAATTCTGCGAGCAATCGGCGAGCTTGCCGGGCAGGCGAAGCTTGCGCACCGCGGTCTTGCGGCTGACTTCCTTTTCCTTGCGGCGGCGCACACGCTCGTCGGCGCGTTCGATCACCCATTCGAGCAGCTTGGCTGCTTCCTGCGGGTTGTCGGCGAGGAAATGATCGAACGGGTCGCGGAGCGCGTTCTCGACGATGCGCTGCGCTTCTACCGTCGCCAGCTTGTCCTTGGTCTGGCCGACGAATTCCGGCTCGCGGATGAAGACTGACAACATGCCGGCCGCCGAGATCATCACGTCTTCGGTCGTGATGATTGCCGCCCGCTTGTTCTGCGTGAGCTCGGCATAGGCCTTCAGCCCCTTGGTCAGCGCAATGCGAAACCCGGCCTCATGCGTGCCGCCTTCCGGTGTCGGGATGGTGTTGCAATAGGAATGCACGACAGAATCGCCGCCATACCAGGTGACGGCCCATTCCAGCGCCCCATGGCCGCCGTTCTTTTCCGTCTTGCCGGCAAAGATTTCCCGGGTAACGGTGAATTCCTTGCCCATCGTCGCCTGGAGGTAATCCTTTAGGCCGCCGGGGAAGTGGAAGACGGCCTTTTCCGGCGTCTCCGTGCCTTCGATGAGGGAGGGATCGCAGGACCAGCGGATTTCGACACCGCCGAACAGATAAGCTTTCGAGCGGGCCATGCGGAACAGCCGGGCCGGATCGAACTTGGCATGCGCGCCAAAGATCTCCGGATCCGGATGGAATTTGACCTTGGTGCCGCGCCGGTTCTGGATGTCGCCGAGCTCCTCCAGCCCGCCCTGCGGAATGCCGCGCGAAAAGCGCTGGCGGTAGAGCTTGCGATTGCGGGCGATCTCGACTTCGAGAATATCCGACAATGCGTTGACGACGGAGACGCCGACGCCGTGCAGACCACCTGACGTCTCATACACCTTGCTGTCGAACTTGCCGCCTGCATGCAGCACGGTCATGATCACTTCCAGCGTCGATTTGCCGGGAAACTTCGGATGGTTCTCGACCGGAATGCCGCGGCCGTTGTCGGTGACGGAGAGGCAGCCTTCGGCATCGAGATAGACGTCGATAAAATTCGCGTGTCCGGCGACAGCCTCGTCCATCGAGTTGTCGATGACTTCGGCAAACAGGTGATGCAGCGCCTTTTCGTCGGTGCCGCCGATATACATGCCGGGACGGCGGCGCACCGGCTCCAGCCCCTCGAGCACTTCGATGGCCGATGCGTTGTAGTCGCCGTTGTCCGTTTTCAGCGCAGGCGTCGCATGCGCGCGCTGTTCGGCCGCCGGCTGAGCAACGGCCGGCGTCACCGGCTTCGGCACGACGGATTCCATCGCAGGCTTGGGTTTCTCGGGAAATGCTGAAAAGAGATCGTTGCTGTCGGTCATGGTCTGTTCAGAGGTCTTTCCGTGGTGGCGGCTTTCGGCTCGATCAAGTTACGGATAAGCCGCCATGAATGTCTGCGCGAATCGCCGGAATTCTGCCAGACTCTTGGCATCAGAGCGACCAAACTGGTCATGTCGTTCGGCCGAGTGCCCGCAAATACACCTGTTACGCCTTCAATACCGTCAACTGTTGCGTTGCGGAAGGCCCGATGGCAAGGCTTGGACCAAAAGAGGAACATTCCGAATGCACCTGTCCACAGCTCATTTGATCTTTCGCAGCCTTTTTGCCTGCGCCGCAATGGCGGTTTCGTCTTTTCCAGCCGCCGCCGGACAATTGAAGCCCTTCAAGGACGAGCTGTTTTCCTATGGAACCCTCCTCGAAACGGCGGATGGCGGCGATTATCGCGTCGTCGACTATCAGGAGATGCGCGACATCAATGGCCGTGATCAGGTTCCCGAGCGCCGGGCAAAACGCGCCTATGTTGCACTGGGTGTGAAGAGCGAGCAGGCCAACGAGACCATCGATGCCGCAGGGCGGCCGCTCGACATTACCCGTGTCGGCCGCAAGCAGGGTGCGGCGTTCTCGGTGATCTTTATCCACGGCCGCGGTGGTGATCGGCGCCTCGGGGCCAACGACTGGTCCTTCGGCGGCAATTTCAACCGGCTGAAGAACCTCGCCGTCGAAAACGGCGGTGTCTATTATGCGCCGAGTGTCCGCTCATTCGATGACAACGGCGTCGCCGACATTGCCGGACTGATCGCCTATGCGCAGCAGCAATCTCCGGGTCGGCCGGTGGTGCTGGCCTGCGCCTCGATGGGCAGCTTCATCTGCTGGGGCCTGACGCGCAATCCGCAGGCGGTAGCGGCGCTTAACGGCATGATGATCCTGGGCGGTCCCACCGATCAGACTTTCACGAAGAGTGCCGCCTACAAAAAGAAGCTCCCGATGTTCTTCAGCCATGGCAGCGCCGACAGCGTCTACGCCGCAGCCGATCAGGTCGCGCTCTATCGGTCGCTGAAAACGGCGGGCTATCCGAGCCGCTTCGTCCTGTTCCAGACCGGATCGCACGGGACGCCGGTTCGCATGACCGATTGGCGCGATGCGCTGAACTGGATCGGACTTGATTGAATTTTCTTATTTATCTCGGGGACTCGTTAACCACCGCAGTAGTTTGATACTCGTGGACGCGTGCACTGTTTGCTTTTCTTAAAGCTGATCATGGGACTGTCCCCGGCACGTCTTCTCGGGGTTTGATCTTATGGATGCTCGTACTGAAACACGGCATATTCCGCTGTGCGTCGATCTGGACGGCACGTTGCTGGCCGCCGACACGCTCTGGGAGGGCGTGGCGATCGTTCTTTTGCGCAATCCGCTGATGCTGTTTGCTGTTCTGTACTGGATGTCCAAGGGTAAGGCACGGCTAAAATATGAAGTCGCGGCCCGCTCCGGACGCCAGGCAGCCGACTGGCCCTATCGCGAGGCGGTCCTTAAGCGTCTGGAGCACGAGCGCGCAACCGGCCGGCAGCTCGTCCTCGTCACCGGCGCGGCGGAAAGCGTCGCACTCGGGGTCGCAGCCCATGCGGGGGTCTTTTCCTCTGTCCTTCACAGCTCGACCGACATCAACCTCACCAGCCGCCGCAAACGCGAAAAGCTGATCGAGCAGTTCGGCGAGGGCGGTTTCGACTATATGGGCAACAGCCGTGACGACGTTCCGGTGTTCGACGCAGCCCGCAAGGCGATCGTCGTCGCACCGGATGCGGCAGCTGAGAAATGGCGGCGTGCGCATGATGCCGAGCAGCTCGATATCGGCAAGACCAGCCGTCTCGCGGCCCTGAAATCGATCCGCATGCATCAATGGGCGAAAAACGTCCTGATCGGCGTTCCGATGGTGCTCAATCACGACATTCTGCACCTCGATGCCGTGATCAACGTCATTCTCGCCTTCTTCGCCTTCAGTTTTCTCGCCTCCGCCGTCTATGTGATCAATGATCTCTCCGATCTCACCAACGACCGGCGCCACCCGACGAAGCGCAACAGGCCGCTTGCGAGCGGCCAGATGTCCGTGCCGATGGGGCTGACCATCGCGCTCTGCCTTCTCGTCGCGTCTCTCTCTCTGACGGCCGTGCTGCCTTACGATTTTGCGCTCGTGCTCGGTTTCTATGCAATCGCGACGACCGCCTATACCTTCGTGCTGAAGCGCAAGTTGCTGGTGGACGTCTTCACGCTGGCCGGCCTCTATACGGTCCGTATTGTTGCCGGTTCCGCCGCCACCGGCACGGTGCTATCCTTCTGGCTCCTGTCCTTCTCGGTGTTCTTCTTCCTCAGCCTGGCGCTGGTGAAGCGCTACGTCGAACTCGACGAATATGACGGGCGCGACGGCAACCAGGTTCCCGGCCGCGGCTATGTCGCGGTCGATTTCGAGATGGTCGGGCAGGCAGGGGTCGCATCCGCCTTTGCCTCTGCTCTGGTGCTTGCGCTCTACATACACAGCAAGGAGATGCAGGAAATGTACACGCTGCCCTGGGCGCTGTGGCCGCTCTGCCCGCTGGTGCTCTACATGCTCCTGCGGATCTGGATGCTCGCCCGCCGCCGCATGCTGCATGAGGATCCGGTCGTGTTCATCATGCGCGACTGGCGCAGCCTCGTGACGATGGCGATGGGCGCCATGCTCATTCTCGCAGGTGCGCTGGGCCGGCAATGACCGATCGTTCATTCGACAGCTGGGGACGGATCGACTGCCATCCCCGCCAAAGCGTCTCGCCGGACGCCTATGAAAACCTGTGGGACAAGGCGGCCGCCGGCGCGTTCCTACCGTTCGGCAATGGCCGGTCCTACGGCGACAGCTGCCACAATGACCAGGGCGCCTTGATCGACAGCCGCATGCGCAGCCGCATCCTCGGCTTCGATCCGGGGACTGGAATTGTCTCGTGCGATGCGGGCGTGACGCTTCACGCCATCCTTGAACAGGCGATCCCGCACCGCTTCTTCCTGCCGGTGACGCCTGGAACCGCCGCTGTGACGGTGGCCGGCGCGGTTGCCAACGACGTTCACGGCAAGAATCATCATGCGCGCGGCACGTTCGGCAGGCATGTCCTGCGATTGACGCTGCTGCGTTCCACCGGAGAATTGCTGACCTGCTCGGCAACGGAAAATCCAAACCTATTTCGTGCCACCATCGGCGGGATGGGGCTGACCGGGCTGATCCTGTCGGTCGATCTGCAATTGATGAAAGTGCCGTCGCCCCATATCCAGCAGCACGCAATCCGCTTCAACCGGCTCGAGGACTACTTCGACATGGTCGAGCGGGTGGACGGCGAGCATGAATATTCGGTGGCCTGGATCGACCAGCTGGCAACGGGCAAACGCGCGGGCAGGGGCGTCCTGCTGGCCGGTGATCACGCGGATGCGTCCTGCGAATTTCCCGACATGCCGCGCTCGACGAAACTGTCGGTGCCGTTTTCCCCACCGTTCAATCTGCTGAACCGGTTCACGCTGAAGGCGTTCAACGAATTCTACTTCCGCAAGGAAAAACGCGGCGAGACGGTTACGACCGTAAAATGGCCCGGCTATTTCCACCCGCTGGACGCCATCGGCCAATGGAACCTGCTCTATGGGCCGAAAGGCCTCTACCAGCACCAGAGCGTCTATCCGGCGGACAATGCGGTGCTGATTACCGCCCGGCTCATGGAAACGGCGCGCCAGGCCGGCCATGCCTCGTTCCTGACAGTCCTGAAGAAGTTCGGCGAGCAAAGGTCGCCGGCGCTTTTTTCATTTCCGCGGCCGGGTTTTACACTGACGCTGGATTTCGCCAATCAGGGTGAACAGACCCTGAAGCTCCTCGATAGGCTCGATGCCATCGTCATCGAGGCCGGCGGTGCCGTCAATCCCTACAAGGACGCCCGGATGAGCCCGCAAACCTTTGATTCTTCGTTCCCGCAGTGGCGTCAGCTGGAAAAAATGCGCGATCCGGCGATGGTCTCGAACTTCTGGAAGAGAACGGCCTTGGCTTTGCCGAAATGAGAACAGCTACAATTTGAATTAAATAAACTCGGGAATTTCACGGAATATACCGCTCTTGCATATAGGTGTGTGGATGGGAACAGGGAACACCGACATGAAGTATATCGTATTCATTCTCTTCACCGTACTCACCAACGCCGCGGCCCAGCTCATGCTGAAACAGGGCATGCTGTCGCTTGGACCTTTGAGCTTCACGGCTGATACTTTCATTACCCGCATCTTCCAGGTGGTTTTCAACCCCTGGGTCTTCGCCGGACTTGCGACCTTCGTCATTTCGATGGCGTCGCATCTCTACGTCCTGTCGAAGGTGGAACTTTCCTTCGCCTATCCATTCCTCAGCCTCGCCTATGTGGCCGTGGCCGTCTTTGCCTATTTCGTCTTCCGCGAGGACCTGAACGCCTGGCGCATCGCCGGCATCGCGTTCATCTGCGTCGGAACAATCCTTATTGCCCAATCTGGCATGTCTGGGGCGGGAATGTCTTCCCACGACAGCCGGTCGCCGCTTGAAGCCGCGGGCGCAAAAACAGCAAAAATCGGGAGCGCATCATGAAGCATATCATTTTCGGCGGTGACGGTTTTGTCGGCCGTCATCTGGCTGAACGCCTCGTACAGGACGGCGAGGAGGTTCTCGTCGCCGATATCGTCAAGTCCGATCTGCCCCATTATGCCCGCGCCCGCTTCGTGCGCTGTGACGTGACCGACGCGGACGACGTGATGAAAGTCGAAATCGGCCCGGACGACATGGTCTACAACATGGCGGCCAAGATGCTGTCGCCGCTGCAGGTGCGCGCCAAGCGCTGGGAATTCTTCTGGCCGGTGAATTACTACGGTGCCGAAAATATCATGAAGGCGACGGCCAAAGCCGGCGCCGGCCGGCTGGTGCAGTTCACCACCGACATGATCTACGGCCACACGGTGCAATCGCCGCAGACGGAAGACCATCCGGCCAAGCCGCTCGGCGAATATGGCAAGTCGAAATGGGCAACCGAACAGCTGGCGGCTGAGTGGCGCAAGCAGGGTATGAACATCTCGATTTTCCGCCCGCGCCTGATTATCGGCCCCGGCCGACTTGGCATCCTGGAAAAGCTGTTCAAGCTGATCGACGCCAACCTGCCGGTACCGATGATCGGTTCGGGCAAGAACCCATATCAGTTCATCTCGGTGTTCGACTGTGCCGAGGCCGCCCGGCTTGCCTGGAAGGGCGGGGTGCCGAACGAGGCCTATAATCTCGGCTCCGACAACCCGCCGTCCGTGCGCAAGCTGCTCGGCGACCTAATCGTTCACGCCGGCTCAAAGTCGTTCCTGCTGCCGACACCGGCTTTCGCGGTCAAGGCGACGCTGGCTGCGTTTGATTTCATCAACATGCCGATCATGGACCCGGAACAGTACCTGATCGCCGATGAAATGTGCATTCGCGAAACCGGCAAGCTGAAACGCGAACTTGGCTGGAAGGCTGAGTACAATGACGGGACCATGCTGATCGCGGCTTACGATGAATATTGCGCCAAGAAGGCGGGAAAAGTTTACGCGCACACATCGACTGTGCCGGCGGAATGAACGAGGGGATCATCACAATGCTCGACAAGCCAGCCCGCGTCACAGTCGACGCACCCGCCCTCGATGCCCCTGTTCTTGACGGCGGCATCAGGAAGCCGGATCTGATCACCGTCGAACAGGCCAAGGCGATGAGCCTTGCCGACATGACGACGCTCTTCAAGGATCACCTGAACCCGGGTCAGCTTCACTTCATGAAGTTGCTCGGCTTCAACAAGGTGAAGGTCGAGAGCGCCGAGGGCATGTACTACACCGACCAGAACGGCCGGAAGATCCTCGATTTCTTCGGCGGTTTCGGTTCGCTCGCCTTCGGCCACAACCATCCGCGCATCCTCTCGGCCCGCAAGAAATTCCAGGACGAAAATCGCCACGAGATCGCGATCGCCTTCATGTCGCAATATGCGTCGGCGCTCGCCAAAAACCTCGCGGCCATCGCGCCGGGCGATCTCGATATGGTCTTCCTCGGCTCCTCCGGTTCGGAAGCGATGGAGGCGGCGCTCAAGGTGGCCGAGCGGGCCGCCGGCCCGAAGCGCCCGCGGATCGTCTATGCCGAGAATTCCTTCCACGGAAAGACCAAGGGTGTGCTGTCGATCACCGACGGCCCGCTTTATCGCGGCGAATTCAAGCTGCTCGACAACAACGTTAAAGTGCCGTTCGGCGATATCGATGCGATCCGCAACGCCTTCGAACGCGATCCGACGATCGGTGTCTTGGTGCTTGAAACCATTCAGGGCGGCGGCGGCATCATTTCGGCACCGCCGGAATTCTGGCGCGAGGTTCGCGCGCTCTGCGACAAGCATGGCGTGATCTGGGTCGCCGATGAGGTCCAGTGCGGCATGGGCCGCTCCGGCCGTTTCTTCGCCTTCGAACATTCTGGCGTCGTTCCGGACGTGACAGCGCTTGCCAAGTCGCTCGGCGGCGGCAAGTCGGCGATGGCCGCGATGATCGCCAAGCGCGACGTCTACATGAAGGCCTATGGCACGAAGAACACCGCGATGATCCACGCCCAGGCCACCTTTGGCGGCATCGGCGAGGCCTGCATCACGGCAATCGAAGGCCTCAACATCATGTATGACGAGGACCTGATCGAAAACGCGGCGGTGCAGGGCGACTATCTGCTCGAAAGATTGAATGCGCTGAAGGCGAAATATCCGAAAATCATCAAGGATGTCCGCGGCCAGGGCCTGATGGTCGGGCTGGAGTTCCAGGATTTCAGCCAGACCCTGCCGATGGTTCTGCGCCCGGTCGTCGGCGTGCTTGACGACAAGCTGAAGGGCTCGCTCTCGGGCTTCATCGGCGCCTTGCTCTTGAAGGACTACGATACGCTCGTCGCCTTCACCGAATACAATCGCAATGTCATCCGACTCGAGCCGCCGCTGATCTGCGAACGTCAGCACGTCGACCAGTTCGTCGATGCGCTCGATGATCTGCTTGGCCGCGGCATTATCCGCATCGTCAAGGATTTCATTGGCAGCCAGTTCGGCTGAAAAACGAGGCCCGGCATTCGCAATGCCGGGCCTCTTGTTATTTCAAAGTCGAAATCTCGACGCGGCGGTTGCGGCCGTCCTCCGGGCTATCCGGAAAGAGCAGGGCGGTTTCTCCAAAGGCGCGCACGACCAGCCGCCTCGGGGCGATCTTGTAGTGCGAGACCAGATACTGCGTCGCCGAGGCCGCCCGTGCCCGGCTGAGCTGGAGATTATCGCCGTCGGTGCCGGTCGCGTCCGTATGACCGCCGATCACGAACCGGTAGGAGGCGAGATCGCTCGATTGAAGCGCCTTGCCGACATTGTCGAGAAGCCGCTGTGCCTGCGGCGTCAACTCGGCGGAACCGAGGTGAAAGTTGACCGCGAGATTGACCGTCGCCGCGAGCTTGTCGCCGTAGCTGTTGATCGCCTCCAGTTCCTTGGCGCCGATGATCTTCAAGCCGCGTGTCTTCTCCTTCTGCACCAGGACGGGATCGAGCGAGCGAACGAGAAGGTCCGGCGTTGCCGTCGTCAGCACTTCCTGAGCGCTTGCCGTCCCGGCAACAATACTCAACGTCGCCATCAGCGATGTGAGGAATTTACAGTGCATCGATCCACCCCGTGTTTGCCGGGCCATGCAGTAAATCAATAATGTTTTTCGAAGGATAAGAGCCCATCTATACACCGTCAATTCCCAAGGGGAGCGCTGGAGTTTCTGGCATAGTATGGTGTCGGCATGTCCTCAGGCTTGTTACCGCGGTAACAAGCCTGAAAAATGGAAAAAATCGCGCGCCGGCGGGGCTGAAAAGACCTCTCCGTGCTAATGCTTCTGACCATTCACCGTCATGTCGAACTGCACGATGTTGGAATAGATCGGCAAACCGGCAGACATGTGGTAGCGGTCGCGATAGATGTCCCCTTGGATATGAAAGCTGATGACGCGGCGGTTCCATTTCGTCAATTTCGCGCTGAAATGCTCGGTTTTGGTCGTGCCCTTTGCCGTGAGCTTGCCCTCGATCTCGGCCGTATCTTCGCCGGTCTGGGTGATCTTCGTCGAGCGGAACACGATTTTTGGATAATTGGCGCTATCAAAAATTGCTGACGAGCGCAGGAACTTCTCGATGCGTGGCTCACCGGTCTGCACGGTGTCGGGGAAGAGCGAGAATTCGACCACCGATTTGCGGATGTCCTTGCCATCGAGCCGGAATGTGCCGGAAAACTTGCCGAATTTTCCCGAGATGCCGCCACCGCCGGTTTGCGCGACCGAGAAGTTGATCTGCGACGATCCATCGATATCGTACCGCCCGGCCGCGTCATCGAGCGAGGGCGCACGTGCCAGCGCGCTCGTCGCAACGAGGACCAGCGCGCAGGCGGCGAGGCATGGTCCGTAAAATTGGCTCATCGGTCGGTTCCTTCCGTCTGCTGATGGGCGTTGGACGCCGCACCCCGCCGGAATATTCCAAGCATCCGCCGCAAAACCTCGTCCCGATGCCAGAAGTGATGCAGCAGGGCCGCGGCCGCGTGCAAGACCACGAGACCGGCCAATCCGTAGGCGAGCCAGGCATGCGCGTTGCTCCAGAACGTTTCGGCAGCCTCCGACTTTTCCATCGGCAGATGCGGAATCAGCACCCGGTTGAAAAGCAGGGTCGGAATATTGAGCGTCGAGGTCGAGGCGACCGCCCAGCCGGCCAGCGGCACGGCGATGGTCAATGCCAGCAAAAATGCGTGGGTCACCGAGGAGGCCCGCCTTTCGAGGCCAGAGAGGCTGGCAACGGGGTCCGGATGGATGTTAGCCAGCCACCAGACGAGCCGGATGAAAGCCAGCGCAAGCGCCGTCATGCCGAAGGACTTATGCCATTGATAGAGCGAAAACTGCAGCTCCGGATCGATATCCGGCCGGGTCATCACATAGCCGAGGACAATCAAGCCCACGATGAGGAGGGCGATCATCCAATGGAGGACGATCGTGCCCCATCCGAAAGTATCCTGCCGGTTGTATAGCATCGTCGATCTCCAGTCATGCAATAGAAAACCCAACCATCGTTCTTTGATGA
This sequence comes from Pararhizobium sp. LjRoot255, assembly GCF_964252905.1. Lineage (NCBI taxonomy): Bacteria > Pseudomonadati > Pseudomonadota > Alphaproteobacteria > Hyphomicrobiales > Rhizobiaceae > Pararhizobium > Pararhizobium sp. LjRoot255. The sequence continues at coordinate 3,857,500 of NZ_CAXUPQ020000001.1, read as the reverse complement.
TCGCCGGGCAAGCACCGGCGTCATCACAGTTTCGAGACCGAACCGTCAGCAAACCATTGTTGCCCGGCGACAGCTTTCCTTTGCCCGGCATATTTGCTAGGCCGTTGCCGGGAAACGACTATTGCCGTGAGGAGATCGCATGACGCCCGAGATACGACCGCTTGTTGCCGGAAACTGGAAGATGAACGGTCTGCGGGCTTCGCTCGACCAGATCAAGGCGATGGCGGAAGGCGTCAAGGGCGAACTGTCCGAAAAGGTCGAGACCCTGATCTGCCCGCCGGCGACACTGCTTTATGTGGCAACCGCGCTTTGCGACGACAGCCCGCTTCTGATCGGCGCCCAGGATTGCCACGAAAAGGTTTCCGGCGCCCATACCGGCGATATCTCGGCCGAGATGATCGCCGATTGTTTCGGCACCCATGTGATCGTCGGCCATTCCGAGCGCCGCACCGACCACGCCGAGACGGACGCCCTCGTGTGCGCAAAGGCCGAAGCGGCCTTCGCGGCCGACCTGGTCGCCATTATCTGCATCGGCGAAACCGGTGACGAGCGCAAGGCGGGCCAGACCCTCGACGTCCTGAAGCGCCAGCTCGCCGGTTCCGTTCCGGGTAGCGCCACCGCCGAAAATACCGTCATTGCCTATGAGCCGGTCTGGGCGATCGGCACGGGCCTGACGCCGACCGCCAGGGATGTCGAGGAAGCCCACGCCTTCCAACGCTCGGAGCTTGTCGCGCGGTTTGGCGCTGCCGGTGCCAAGATGCGCATTCTCTACGGCGGTTCGGTCAAGCCGGGCAACGCCAGGGAATTGATGGGCGTCGCCAACGTCGATGGTGCGTTGATCGGCGGCGCCAGCTTGAAAGCCGACGACTTCCTCGCCATCTACCGGGCGTATGAAGATTTGACGGCCTGAACTCGCCGAACGGCGAGGAGGGGCTTTTAATGCGCGGTGGCTTGGTATATGCAGCCGCCAACACGAATTTTTCCCGCGTGGTGCGGGCGCTGAAACCTGCCTTGGTTTCCGTGCGCCTCCCACGCCGGACGATCACTCGATTGCGCTTCCGGTTCCCGGCTTCCCCAAGCCGGAGGAGGCACGATCCAAGGCAGGACTGGACAAAATGCAGACCGTATTGCTTGTCATCTATCTCATGGTTGTGCTGGCGCTGATCGGCGTCGTGCTCATTCAGCGTTCCGAAGGCGGCGGCCTCGGCATTGGCGGCGGTTCCGGCTTCATGTCCGCCCGCGGCACGGCCAATGCGCTGACCCGCACTACGGCGATCCTCGCTGCCCTCTTTTTCGTCCTGGCAATCGCCATGGGCATTCTCGCCCGTTACCAGCCGGATGCGACCGACGTTCTTGAACGGATCCCCGGTACGACCAACAACGGCAAGGGCGTTCTCGATTCGCTCGGCGGCGGCACCACCCCGCCGGCAGGCGAGACCCCTGCGCAGTCCGGCGCCGATACCCAGACGCCTGCAACCACCCAGACTCCGGCGACCGAAACCCCTGCGACGCAGACCCCGGCAACGACCGAGACCAAGCCCGCAACATCCAGCTCGGATGTTCCTACCGGCCAGTAAGGCCGATAGAAGACTTGAACCGCCGGCGGAAGCCAGTCTTCCGCCGGTTTTCTTTTGTTTGAATTCCGCAGCCTGAACCTATTGAACGGAAAAATTCTGGAAGATGAATTTTTCGGTGGCGGAATCATTTTTGAAACGGTATCCGGTGAAGCCCATGGCGCGATATGTATTCATCACTGGCGGCGTGGTTTCTTCCCTTGGAAAAGGGATTGCCGCAGCTGCTCTCGGAGCGTTGCTGCAGGCCCGGGGCTACCGGGTGCGGCTTCGCAAACTCGACCCCTATCTCAACGTCGATCCGGGCACCATGAGCCCGACGCAGCACGGCGAAGTGTTCGTGACCGATGACGGCGCGGAGACAGACCTCGATCTCGGCCACTACGAGCGCTTTACCGGCCGCTCGGCGACCAAGACCGATAACATCACCACCGGCCGCATCTACAAGAACATCATCGACAAGGAACGCCGCGGCGATTACCTCGGCGCCACCGTCCAGGTCATTCCGCATGTCACCAACGAGATCAAGAACTTCGTCACCGAAGGCAATGACGACTACGACTTCGTCATCTGCGAAATCGGCGGGACGGTCGGCGACATCGAGGCGATGCCCTTCATGGAGGCGATCCGCCAGCTCAAGAACGATCTGCCGCGCGGCACCGCGATCTATCTTCACCTGACGCTGATGCCCTATATCGCCGCGGCAGGCGAGCTGAAGACCAAGCCGACCCAGCATTCGGTCAAGGAACTGCAGGCGCTTGGCATCCATCCCGACATCCTCCTGGTGCGCGCCGACCGCGAGATCCCGGAAGCCGAACGCCGCAAGCTGTCGCTGTTCTGCAACGTCCGTCCGTCTGCCGTGATCCAGGCGCTCGATGTTGCGAGCATCTACGACGTGCCGATCGCCTATCACAAGGAGGGCCTCGACAATGAGGTTCTGGCCGCCTTCGGCATCGAGCCGGCGCCGGCGCCGCGTATCGAAAACTGGCTCGACGTCGCAAACCGCATCCGCACGCCGGAAGGCGAGGTGACCATTGCCATCGTCGGCAAGTACACAGGCCTGAAGGACGCCTACAAGTCCCTGATCGAGGCGCTCTATCACGGCGGCATTGCCAACCGCATCAAGGTCAAGCTCGAGTGGATCGAATCGGAAGTCTTCGAACAGGAAGACCCGGCGCCCTATCTCGAAAAGGTTCACGGCATTCTCGTTCCCGGCGGTTTTGGCGAACGCGGTTCCGAGGGCAAGATTTTGGCTGCCCGCTTCGCCCGCGAGCGCAAGGTACCCTATTTTGGCATCTGCTTCGGCATGCAGATGGCGGTGGTCGAAGCCGCCCGCAATCTCGCCGGCATCGAAAAGGCCTCCTCGACGGAATTCGGCAAGACCGATGAGCCCGTCGTTGGCCTGATGACGGAGTGGGTGAAGGGCAACGCGCTGGAGAAGCGCGCCGCTTCCGGCGATCTCGGCGGCACCATGCGCCTTGGCGCCTACAAGGCGAGCCTCAAGAAGGGCACCAAGATCGCGGAAATCTACGGTTCGACGGAGATTTCCGAGCGTCATCGCCACCGCTACGAAGTGAATGTCGACTATAAGGAACGGCTGGAGGCCTGCGGCCTCGATTTCTCTGGCATGTCGCCGGACGGCGTTCTGCCGGAAACCGTCGAATACCCGGATCACCCGTGGTTCATCGGTGTTCAGTACCATCCCGAACTGAAAAGCCGCCCGCTCGACCCGCACCCGCTGTTTGCAAGCTTCATCGAGGCCGCCGTCGAGCAGAGCCGGCTGGTCTGACGATTGCGGCGGGCCAGCGCCGGCCGCTGATCAGCCGATTCAGGATTCCAGACCCGCTCACGACAAGGCGTTGCGAGCGGGTGTGTTCTGATATTCCCTTGAGATATCTTGGGCGACCGTCGCTGCAGAAGACCGTTTTGTGATGGCGCAAATCCTTCACGAACAGGCGTTTTTATCAGGATTTTTTGAGGCAGACGATTGGTCTGCTTTCGGCCCGGAGCCGACCAATCCTAGCCGGCCGATGTGGCGGTGAAAACCGCCAGCTGAGCGTCAAAAGCATGCTTGTATGCGGGCCGTGCTTCGCCGCGGGCAACATAGGCAGAGAGGTTCGGATATTCGTCCAGCATACCCGATCCTTTCAACCTGCGCAGTACTGTCACCATCAGCAGGTCACCGGCACTGAACTCGCCGTCGAGCCAGTTGGCATCGCCAAGGCGACCGGAAAGTGCGCCCAGCCGATTACGGATGTTGTTTTCGAGGACACGCAGGCGCTGCTCGTACCAAGGCTCTTCGCGCTCAAGGACTTTGGTGAGGGTAAGGTTGAAGATCGGCGGCTCCACCGTGTTGAGCGCGGCGAACATCCACATGATCGCGTGCGCCCGGGCATTCGCATCGTCCGGCAGAAGGCCCGCATGGCGCTCTGCGATATGGAACACGATCGCCCCTGACTCGAACATGGCAAGTTCGCCTTCTTCATAGGTCGGAATCTGCCCGAATGGATGAAGCGCGAGATGCGCGGGTTCCTTCAGCGCTTTGAACGAAAGAAGACGAACGTTGTAAGGCTGGCCCACTTCTTCGAGTGCCCAGCGGACGGGCATATCACGCGCCAGCCCCTTACCGCCATCGGGCGATCGTTCAAAGGCGGTAATAGTAGCAGACATTGTTGTCCTCCATAGCCTGTCTCTTGAAGACGATTGGCTCGAGATTGTGACACTGCCGTTGAGCGTCGGCTTCTGGCGCCAATGTTGTCCTCCATAGCCTGTCTCTTGAAGACGATTGGCTCGAGATTGTGACACTGCCGTTGAGCGTCGGCTTCTGGCGCCAGCGGAAGAACGCGTCGCATAAATCCTAAACAGAAATACGGGCTCTGAAAACCATGGGGATTTCCGTCGCGGATATCGGTCGCAAATACCGCCGAGACCGCCCCTTGCGACCTCTCCGGTTTGCGACCAGGCGATATCGTCCTTCTGAAAAAATTATCCCCGCTCATCCCCGCCCGGAAATCCCGTGCCATGATCATGGCGTCCTGTCATGGAGACACCGCAAGACGTTTGCGGCGAGGCAGGCTGGCGCTCCACGGGAAACCTCGTGGCCTTCGGCAAGGAGGCTGCGAACGTCAGGCGGACCGGAAGGAGAGCCCCCGGAAAATGGATCCCCTCCGTCCTTATGGGGCGGGCGTGCCTGTGGGGCACACATGTCGGGACAGGACGCGTGACGTACCGGATCGAGATGCTTAATGCCGGTCCGGAAACCTACGCTACGAAGTCGTTCCGAGGCAGAGGGTCTGAAGTCGGGGTCTGTAGGGAGGAAAGCTCCCGAGAGAACGCCAAACGGGGCGCTGGAAGGCGTCACATATATTCATTCGTTAGAGGCGGTTTCCAGTGCCCCGTCCGAGTGAATGCATTTTTCGAAGACCACGGCGGCAACGCGCGGGGAGGTTTCCTGCTGTCCCCAATTGGCGATTGCCGTCTTTACATCCTGCTCTTCGGCACTAGGTCGCTGTTGCAGAGTTTGGACGAAGGAGTGAAGCGGACATGACTGGCGATACAGTGCAGGCGACAACGGCCGGGACACTACGGACGCTGCAGGCCCAGGTGCCGGTGAGCGCGACGCTGCATGTGTGGCTGAAGGCGATAGGCAGCGATGAGCCCGGCACAATGGCCTTCATTCTCGACGGCGAGAAGATCGGTGACGTCTCGGTCAGCAATTGCGAGGAATATGTCTTCCGCACCTTCACCGCGGTGAGCGGCGGTGATCTCTCCTGCGTCTACGACACGGAGACCACGGCTGTTTCCGTCGCCTACTTCTTCAATGCGGCGGAGGTCGTCGACAAGGGCATTACCGTCATGCACACCAGTGTCGCCAACGCGCCGGCGCCCGTGCCGTACGGTTATCATTTCCGCCCGCCCTTCGGCTGGATGAACGACCCGAACGGTTTTGGCCGCTTTGGCGGCCGTCCGCATCTGTTCTACCAGCATTATTCGCACGGGCTTCGGTGGAACACGATGCATTGGGGGCATGCGATCTCCACCGACTATATCCATTGGCATCACATGCCGATCTTCCTGTTCCCGTCGGAGGATCTCACCGCGCGGCCGGACCGGCGGGGCGGGGCCTTTTCCGGCTCTGCAATTCCGCTGGAAAACGATGCGGGCATCCGCGTTTTCTTCACCGAACAGGTGAGCGAACGCATTCCGGAAACACAGATCCAGTTGACCGCAACCTCGCACAACATCATTACCGCCAGCCAGGCTGAAGTGATCCTGGCGAACAGGCCGTCCGGCCTGGGTCTGACGCTCGATTTCCGCGACCCTTACGTGGTCAAGGGGCCGGACGGTCTGTGGAAGATGGTTCTCGGCAGCCTCAGCCATCAGGGCGGTGTCATTCTTCTCTATGAGACGGACGACCCCGCGGCGGCAGATGGCTGGCGTTTCATCGGCACGCTTCTCTTGGAGGAACGGTTCGGGACGGCCGTCATCGAATGTCCCTGCTTGATCCCGCTGGACGGACCGGCGGATGGCCCCGAGACCCGTTGGGGACTGATCTACGGCCTGATGAACAGCCTCGAAAAGAAGACGGGACGCAAGAACTTGACCCTCATTGCCGTGGGGCGGTTCGATGGCGTCCGGTTCCATCGCGCGTTCGAACAGGAACTCGATTTCGGGACCGACAACTATGCCTTCCAGGCTTTTGTCGATCAGGGCACGGCGGTCGGCATCGGCTGGCTGGCGAACTGGGCCGATGTTTCCCATACGATCGATTTTCCGACCGCCATGACCCTGCCGCGCAATCTTCTGCTTCGGGACGATGAAATTTTGACACCGCCCGTTTCGGCGGTCGAGACTTTGCGAGCGGAGCTGGTCGATGAACGCCGGTTGATGGCGGGGGAGGTGGTGGCGTTTGACAATGGCGCCGTCGAGATTGTTATCGACCTGATCAGGCCAGGCGCCCCCTTCGAACTGGTATTTGATCATAGCTTGGTCACGCTTGACGTCAGTGTCACCGAGCAGGGGCTGTCCATCAGCTATGCTGCCCCGGAGCAGGAAACGGGGCCAAGTTACATTGCGACCGGTGCGCGGCCGCAGAACCTGCGCATTTTCCTCGATGTTGGTTCGATCGAAGTATTCGCCGATGGCGGCCGCTGGGCCGGAACGAAGCGGATCGAAGGTTTCGAGCCGGTCCAGTCCGTGCGCCTCGCCTCGGGTGTCGGCGCTATCCGATCCGCCCGGATCCACGCCCTGAAGCTTAACCGTGGAGGCTGAAGGTACGTCACCGCAGCCAAAATTTATCTAAAAACGTCTCTTTAACGTTTACCGGTTAGTAATCTCTCCGAGTGTGAGAGATCTGAGCGATGCGTATTGCGTTTATCGTCGCCCTGCTGCTTTTGGCGGGCTGTGCGACCGCGCCGAGAGAGACAAGAAACGCCTGCGCGATTTTCGAGGAGCGCGACGGCTGGTTCAACAATTGGGAACGCGCCGCCAAGCATGCGGAGCGGCAATACGGCATTGCTGTACCGGTCCTGATGGCGACCATTTATACCGAATCCGGCTTCCGCCCGAACGCCCGCCCACCGCGCACGAAACTTTTTGGTTTCATTCCCTGGAAGCGCCAATCGACGGCCTACGGCTTCTCGCAGGCGCTGAACGGCACGTGGTCGCAGTACCAGCGGGAGACGGGCGACTGGTTGGCGCGCCGGACGAAATTCTCCGACGCCATCCACTTTGTTGCCTGGTACCACAACCAGAGCAGCAAGAAGAACGGCATCGCCCGCGACGACGCTTACAGTCTCTATCTCGCCTATTATCTGGGAGATGGCGGCTATGCCAAGGGGGCCTGGCGCGGCAACGCGCAACTGCAGCGCGCCGCGCAACGCTCGGCAAACATTGCCCGCACCTACGGCAAACAGTTGCGCTCCTGCGACTGACGCCCGGCGCGCCGAACACCGGATCTTTCACGTTTAGCCCGTCGCCCGCAACAATCGCGATTGAACATTTCCTTGAAATTGCCGGTCAAAACGGGCAAAGCACCTGCCGAAGGCCAGTCTCAGGAAATGTCATGACCGCAGCCACTCGCACAGCCCGTATGCTCGACCATCTGGTATTGCCGGTTGGAGACCTCGCGGTCACGAGGCAGCGCCTGGAAACGCTCGGCTTCACGGTCGCCGCCGATGCGCTTCACCCCTTCGGGACGGAAAACGCCTGCGTCTTCCTGGCCGACAAGACCTATCTCGAACCGCTCGGGATCGCCAATCGCGAGGAATGCGAGGCCGCAGCGCTGGCTGGCAACGTCTTCGTCGCCCGCGATCAGGCCTATCGCTTTCGCCGGGGCCATGACGGGTTCTCGGCAATCGCGCTCAGTTCCGATGATGCCGCGGCCGATGATGTTCGCTTCCGCAAAGCGGGCATTTCGGCCGGCGAGATGCTGGAATTTTCCCGCCCGATGACGCTGCCGGATGGCGCGCAGGCAACCGGCAGTTTCCGCCTTGCCTTCGCCGCCGATCTGCGTTCGCCGGATTTCTTCTTTTTTACCTGTCAGCGCGTAAGGCCGCTTCCGTCCGACAGGTCCGCGCTCGAAACCCATGCCAACGGCGTGATCGGTCTCAGTGAAGTCGTTCTGTCCGAGCCGAACCCCACCGATTTCCAGTACATCCTCCAGGAAGCGGTCGATGAGCGCGAGGTCTCCGCGCATTCCTTCGGCATGGACATCGAGACGCGCAACGGCGTCAAGATTTCCGTCCTCAATCAGGCCGGCATGTCCGGCTTCTTCGATCGCAAGACGCCTGGCCATTCGCGCGGTCTGCGCGGCCGCGCCGTCGTCTTCACGGTTGCCGATGTGTCGGCGATCGAGCATCTCCTCACCGCCAACGCGGTGTCCTTCACCAGAAAAGGCAATCGCCTGATCGTCCCGGAAGCGCCGGGGCAGGGTCTCATTTTCGCATTCGGAGAATAATCATGCAGGCAAATGCAAATGTGGTCGCCGGCACAGGCGCGGGCCAGGTGGTGTTTTCCAACACCCAAAAACTGTCGCTGATCGCCGGTCCCTGCCAGATGGAAAGCCGCGATCATGCCTTCATGATCGCCGGTAAGATGGCCGAGCTCTGCAAGTCGCTCGGTATCGGCCTCGTCTACAAATCTTCCTTCGACAAGGCCAACCGCACGTCGATTTCCGGCAAGCGCGGCATCGGGCTGGAAAAGGCGATGGAAATCTTCTCTGACCTGAAGAAGGAATACGGCTTTCCCGTCCTGACCGACATTCACACCGAGGAACAGTGCGCCCTTGTCGCGCCGACGATCGATATCCTGCAGATCCCGGCCTTCCTCTGCCGCCAGACCGACCTTCTGATTGCGGCTGCCAGGACTGGCCGTGTCATCAACGTCAAGAAGGGCCAGTTCCTCGCCCCTTGGGACATGAAGAACGTGCTTGCCAAGTTTACCGAAAGCGGCAATCCGAACGTGCTTTTGTGCGAGCGCGGCGCCTCCTTCGGCTACAACACGCTCGTCTCCGACATGCGCTCGCTGCCGATCATGGCAGGTCTTGGCGCGCCGGTCGTCTTCGATGCAACACACTCCGTGCAGCAGCCGGGCGGGCAGGGCTCGTCCTCGGGCGGTCAGCGCGAATTCGTCGAGACGCTTGCCCGTGCAGCTGTTGCCGTCGGCGTCGCCGGCGTCTTCATCGAGACACACGAGGATCCGGATAACGCGCCGTCCGACGGACCGAATATGGTGCACCTGAAGGACATGCCGCGGCTTCTCGAAACGCTGCTTGCCTTCGATGCGATCGCCAAGCGCTGAATGCGGCCTTTGTGAAATTTTCTTGAAGGCCGGGGCGCGGGGGAGCAATTGCCCGTGCCCGCCATTGTAATTTCCGGTCCATGAATTATGACAGGGCCATCCGTCCACCACCATGTTTGAAGCAGGGAAGAGATCATGACTGCAATCATCGACATCATCGGCCGCGAAATTCTCGATAGCCGGGGCAATCCGACTGTCGAAGTCGACGTCCATCTCGAAGACGGCAGCTTCGGCCGGGCCGCTGTTCCCTCGGGCGCTTCCACCGGCGCCCATGAAGCCGTCGAGCTGCGCGATGGCGGCACGCGTTACCTCGGCAAGGGTGTCGAGAAGGCCGTCGAAGCCGTTAACGGCGAGATATTCGAAGCCATCGGCGGTTTCGATGCCGAGGACCAGATTCTGATCGACAATACGATGATTGAGCTCGATGGCACGCCGAACAAGGCCCGCCTCGGGGCAAATGCGATCCTCGGCGTCTCCCTTGCGGTGTCCAAGGCTGCTGCCTCTGCTGCCGGCCTGCCGCTCTATCGTTATGTCGGCGGTCCGAACGCGCGGCTGCTGCCGGTGCCGATGATGAACATCATCAATGGCGGCGCCCATGCCGACAATCCGATCGACTTCCAGGAATTCATGATCGTTCCGGTCGGTGCCGACACCATTCGCGACGCCGTCCGCATGGGCTCGGAAGTGTTCCACACGCTGAAGAAGCAGCTTGCTGCCGACGGCCACAACACCAATGTCGGTGACGAGGGCGGCTTTGCGCCGGGTCTTGCATCAGCTCCCGCTGCGCTCGATTTCATCATGAAGTCGATCGAGAAGGCTGGCTACCGCCCGGGTGAAGACGTGCATATCGCGCTGGACTGCGCCTCCACCGAGTTCTTCAAGGACGGCAAGTATGTGCTTGAAGGCGAAGGCCGCACGCTCGAGCCTGGCGCGATGGCCGAATACCTCGCGGAACTCGCCGGAAAGTACCCGATCTTCTCGATCGAGGACGGCATGGCAGAAGACGATTGGGAAGGCTGGAAGACCGTGACCGATCTTATCGGCAACAAATGCCAGCTCGTCGGCGACGATCTGTTCGTCACCAATTCCGCCCGCCTGCGGGACGGCATCAAGATGGGCGTCGCCAACTCGATTCTCGTCAAGGTCAACCAGATCGGCTCGCTGTCGGAAACGCTCGATGCCGTCGAAACCGCACACAAGGCTCGCTACTCGGCCGTCATGTCGCATCGCTCGGGCGAAACCGAGGATTCGACCATCGCCGATCTCGCCGTCGCCACCAATTGCGGGCAGATCAAGACCGGTTCGCTGGCGCGCTCCGACCGCACCGCAAAATACAACCAGCTGATCCGCATCGAAGAACAGCTTGGTCCCCAGGCAAAATACGCCGGCCGCTCGATCCTGCGCGGCTGAACCACCGCCGTCCGCATGATGAAACCCGCGTCTGGAAACGGACGCGGGTTTTTTGTTGCCGCCGGTTATGGTCAACGGTCGGTTAATCAATGACCCGTAGGATGCCTTTGTATTGCGTATCAGGGCATGATCATGTGGACAAAACACCATAAAAAACGGAAGCTCGGGCGGTTCGTCATGCCGCTGATCGCCGTCGCTTTTCTTTCCTATTTCGGCTATCATTCCATCCACGGCGAGTTTGGCCTGAAGGCGACGGAAAAGTTCGACCGCCAGCGCGTCGAGCGCCAGACGCGTCTCGACGAACTGACCGGGCAGCGCAAGACGCTGGAAAAAGAAGTGGCGTTGTTGAGCGATGGTTCGCTCGAACGCGACATGCTTGACGAAAAGGCTCGCTTCGGGCTGAACATGTCGCGCCCCGATGAAATCGTGATATTTCATTGAGTTTTCGAATTAACCGAAATCTGGTTAATCGTAAATTGTTAAATTAAATCAAGCAATTAACAAGAATATAAGCCATGCAAATATGGCATTGCTGTGGCGGCATTCTTTCCCTATGGTACCGGTAAAAGGCAACCATCAGGGAGGAATGAATGGCCCCGCGAAAAACCGCGTCCGTTTCCAGCCGCAAAGCAGCCGCCAAGCCCGCCACAGCCAAACCCGCCAAGAAGGACTTCGTCCACGGTACCGTTGCCGAGTTCGATCGCGATGCCGATATGAAGGCTTACCGCGAAATGCTCCTTATCCGGCGTTTTGAGGAAAAAGCTGGCCAGCTCTATGGCATGGGCTTCATCGGTGGTTTCTGTCACCTCTACATCGGCCAGGAAGCTGTCGTCGTCGGCATGCAGATGGCGCTGAAGGAAGGCGATCAGGTCATCACGGCCTATCGTGACCACGGCCACATGCTGGCCTGCGGCATGAGTGCGCGCGGGGTCATGGCTGAACTCACCGGTCGTCGCAGCGGTCTTTCCCGCGGCAAGGGCGGCTCGATGCACATGTTCTCCAAGGAAAAGCATTTCTATGGCGGCCACGGCATCGTCGGCGCGCAGGTATCGCTCGGCACGGGCCTTGCCTTCGCCAACCGTTATCGCGGCAATGACAACGTCTCGCTCGCCTATTTCGGCGACGGCGCCGCCAACCAGGGCCAGGTCTACGAGAGCTTCAACATGGCCGCTCTCTGGAATCTGCCGGTGATCTATATCGTCGAGAACAATCGCTATGCCATGGGTACCTCTGTGGCGCGCGCCTCGGCGGGTCATGACTTCTCCCAGCGCGGCGTTGCCCTTGGTATTCCCGGTTTCCAGGTCGACGGCATGGACGTTCGCGCGGTCAAGGCCGCCGGCGACGAGGCAGTCGAGCATTGCCGCGCCGGCAAGGGGCCGATCATCCTTGAAATGCAGACCTACCGCTATCGCGGCCACTCCATGTCCGACCCGGCGAAATATCGCTCGAAGGACGAAGTGCAGAAGATGCGCTCAGAGTCTGACCCGATCGAACAGGTGAAGGCACGCATCCTTGAAAAGGGATGGGCGAGCGAGGACGAGCTGAAGCAGATCGACAAGGATGTCCGCGACATCGTCGCCGACAGTGCCGATTTCGCTCAGGCCGATCCGGAGCCGGATGTATCCGAGCTCTACACCGACATTCTGCTTTAAGACCGGGACGAGGAAAACATCATGCCTATCGAAATTCTGATGCCTGCTCTGTCCCCGACGATGGAAGAAGGCACGCTCAGCAAATGGCTGAAAAACGAGGGTGACAAGGTCACTTCGGGCGACGTGATCGCCGAGATCGAAACCGACAAGGCGACCATGGAAGTGGAAGCGGTCGATGAAGGCACCATCGGCAAGATCCTGATTGCCGCCGGTACCGAAGGCGTCAAGGTCAACACGGCGATAGCGGTCCTGCTGCAGGACGGCGAGAGCGCCGGCGATATGGCCGCACCCAAGGCTGCCGCACCGGCCGCCGAGCCTGCGAAGGCTGAAGCGCCTGCCGCCGCACCTGTCGCCGCCCAGCCAAAGGTCGAAGTCGCTTCCGATCCGGATATTCCGGCCGGAACCGAAATGGTCTCGACCACCGTGCGCGAAGCGCTTCGCGACGCGATGGCGGAAGAAATGCGCCGCAGCGACGATGTCTTCGTCATGGGCGAGGAAGTCGCTGAATACCAGGGTGCCTACAAGATCACGCAAGGGTTGCTGCAGGAATTCGGTCCCCGCCGCGTCGTCGATACACCGATTACCGAGCACGGTTTTGCTGGCGTCGGCGTCGGTGCGGCGATGACCGGCCTCAAGCCGATCGTCGAGTTCATGACCTTCAACTTCGCCATGCAGGCGATCGACCACATCATCAACTCGGCCGCCAAGACGCTCTACATGTCCGGTGGCCAGATGGGTGCGCCGATGGTGTTCCGCGGTCCAAGTGGTGCGGCTGCTCGCGTCGGCGCCCAGCACTCGCAGTGCTACGCCGCCTGGTACAGCCACGTTCCGGGCCTCAAGGTCATCATGCCGTACACGGCAGCCGACGCGAAGGGGCTCTTGAAGGCCGCCATCCGCGATCCGAACCCGGTGATCTTCCTCGAGAACGAAATCCTCTATGGTCACTCCTTCGACGTACCAAAGCTGGATGATTTCGTGCTGCCGATCGGCAAGGCACGGATCCACAAGGTCGGCAAGGACGCGACGATCGTCTCCTTCGGTATCGGCATGACCTATGCGATCAAGGCGGCGGCCGAACTGGAAAAGGAAGGAATCGACGTCGAAATCATCGATCTCAGAACCATCCGTCCGATGGACATGCCGACCGTGATCGAATCGGTGAAGAAGACAGGCCGTCTGGTGACCGTCGAGGAAGGCTTCCCGCAGTCTTCCGTAGGCACCGAAATCGCCACCCGCGTGATGCAGCAGGCCTTCGATTATCTCGATGCGCCGATCCTGACGATTGCCGGCAAGGACGTACCGATGCCCTACGCTGCCAACCTTGAAAAGCTGGCCCTGCCGAATGTCGGCGAAGTCGTTCAGGCGGTGAAAACCGTCTGCTACAAGTAAGGGAGGGTGAAGAGATGCCTATCAACATCACCATGCCAGCCCTTTCGCCGACCATGGAAGAGGGCAACCTCGCCAAGTGGCTGGTCAAGGAAGGCGACAAGGTTTCCTCCGGCGACGTGATCGCCGAGATCGAGACCGACAAGGCCACGATGGAAGTCGAAGCGGTCGACGAAGGCACCGTTGCCAAGCTCGTCGTTCCCGCCGGCACCGGAGGCGTCAAGGTCAATGCCGTGATCGCCGTTCTTGCCGCCGAAGGTGAGGATGTGTCAGTCGCTGCCTCGGGCAATGGCGCTGCTGCACCCGCTGCCAAGGCGGAAGCGTCGAAGGCTGAAGCCGCTCCGGCTGCAAAGGCTGCACCCGCGGCCGCTCCCGCTCCGGCTGCTGCCCAGGTGTCTGCAGCTGCGTCCTCCGACAACCGCACCTTCGCGTCACCGCTTGCTCGACGGCTTGCCAAGGAAGCCGGCATCGATGTTTCAGCCGTCTCCGGCACCGGCCCGCGCGGTCGCGTCGTCAAGAAGGACGTCGAAACGGCTGTCGCCGGCGGTGGTCTCAAGCCGGCCGCGGCGGCTGCCCCGTCTGCGGCTGCACCGGCACCGGCGGCAGCACCGCTCGCCAAGGGGCCGTCGGACGAAGCCGTCCTCAAGAACTTCGCCGAAGGTTCCTACGAGCTCGTGCCGCATGACGGCATGCGCAGGACGATTGCCAAGCGCCTGCAGGAATCCAAGCAGACCATTCCGCATTTCTATGTTTCGGTCGATTGCGAGCTCGATGCGTTGCTGGCGCTGCGCGCCCAGCTCAACGCTTCGGCACCGGAAAAGGACGGCAAGCCGGTCTACAAGCTCTCGGTCAACGACATGGTCATCAAGGCCATAGCGCTTGCCCTGCGTGACGTGCCGGACGCCAACGTCTCCTGGACGGACAGCAATATGGTCAAGCACAAGCACGCCGATGTCGGCGTTGCCGTGTCGATCCCGGGCGGCCTGATCACCCCGATCATCCGCAGCGCCGAGACCAAGAGCCTGTCGGCGATCTCCAACGAGATGAAGGATCTCGGCGCCCGTGCCAAGAGCCGCAAGCTGAAGCCTGAAGAATATCAGGGCGGCACCACAGCCGTGTCCAACATGGGCATGATGGGCGTCAAGAACTTCGCCGCCGTCGTCAATCCGCCGCACGCGACGATCCTGGCGGTCGGCGCAGGCGAGGAACGGGTCGTCGTCAAGAAGGGCCAGATGGTCGTCGCCAACGTCATGACCGTGACGCTCTCGACCGACCACCGGGCAGTTGATGGCGCGCTTGGAGCCGAGCTGCTCGGCGCCTTCAAGCGCTACATCGAAAATCCGATGGGCATGCTGGTTTAGCATGCCAGCGGTGGGGCAAATTACGAAGAACGGTCAGGTGGTGATTTTGAACACCGGCCGTTCTTCAACGACCCACGGAAATCAACGAATTTGGGAACTGCGCTGCAACCAATGTGACAATCAATACGGCGCAAATGGTTGCGATATACACATCAGGAAGTGCCCGCGTTGTCAGGGTGGGCGCCCTCCTGAGCCCCTACGCTAGGTTTCAATATGAAAACAGTCCTCTGCTACGGTGACAGTCTGACCTGGGGATATGACGCGGAGACCGGTGGTCGCCATGCGTTGGAAGACCGCTGGCCAAGTGTCTTGCAGAAGGGGCTTGGCGGGGGCGTGAACGTTGTTGCCGAAGGATTGAACGGCCGTACCACTGCTTACGACGATCATCTGGCCGACTGCGACCGCAATGGCGCGCGCATCCTGCCGACCATCCTGCAAAGCCATGCGCCGATCGATCTTGTGATCATCCTGCTCGGCACCAACGATATGAAGCCTGTGGTGCACGGGACCGCTTTCGGCGCGGTGAAGGGCATCGAGAGGCTCGTTAAGCTCGTATGGCATCACAGCTGGCCGGGTGTGCAGGCCGAGGCGCCGGAGATTCTGATCGTCGCACCGCCGGCGATCTGCGGGACGGCGAATGCGAACTTTGCGGCAATGTATGCCGGCGCTGTCGAACAGTCGTCGATGCTTGCCTCGCTTTACGCCGATCTTGCCGACGAAATGGGATGCGGTTTCTTCGATGCCGGTTCGGTTGCTTCGACCACGCCGCTCGACGGAGTGCATCTCGATGCCGAGAATACGCGCGCCATCGGACGCGGCCTCGAGCCGATGGTCCGGATGATGGCCGGGCTCTAAATGACGGCGGCTCTTGTTCTACGTGCGGCGGAGCGGCGGGATGCGGCGGAACTCGCGGTGCTGGTCGAAATCGCGTCGCACGGGTTTGCGACCTGGCTCTGGTACGGAGCGGTGATGCGGGGGAACAAGGACACCGCCATGGAGCAGGGGCGGTCGAGAATGCGCGATGACCATGAACCCGGCGCCTGGAAGGATGCGACGCTGGCGGAGTGGGATGGCGAGATTGCCGGCGTGTCGATCGGCTACAATCTTGAGGAAAGCGTTCGCGATATCGTCGCGCCGCATCCGGTGATCAAGCCGCTCTTGGATCTGCAGGTGACTGTGATCGGCAGCCGGTTCATCGACAGCCTCGGTGTCTATCGGCACCACCGCCGCAAGGGTATCGGGCGAGCGCTGCTTGCCCGCGAAATCGAAAAGGCCAAGGGCAGACAGGTCAGCCTGATCACCGAAAGCCACAATGAAACGGCGCAGGCGCTTTATCGAGCCAGCGGATTTGTGGAGAAGGCGAGGCTTCCGGCCGTGCCGCTCTTTGAGGACAGCAAAAGGCATGACTGGGTCTTGTTTGCCCGGGACATGACCTAAGCAAGAGGCAGGAAACAAGAATGGCAAATTCCTACGACGTCATCGTTATCGGCTCCGGCCCCGGCGGCTATGTTGCTGCAATCCGCGCCGCACAATTGGGCTTGAAGACCGCCGTGGTCGAGCGCGAGCACCTGGCCGGCATCTGCTCCAACTGGGGCTGCATCCCGACCAAGGCGCTGCTGCGGTCCGCCGAAGTGCTGCATCTCGCCCAACATGCCAAGAATTACGGCCTGACGGTCGAAGGCAAGGTGACGCCGGATCTGAAGGCGATCGTCGCCCGTTCGCGCGGCATTGCGGAGCGCATGAACGGCGGCGTCGGCTTCCTGATGAAGAAGAACAAGGTCGATGTCATCTGGGGCGAGGCCAAGCTCACCAAGCCGAACGAGATCGTCGTTGCCAAGACCAGCAAGGCGATCGTCCAGCCGCAGGCGCCGCTGCCGAAGAACACGCTGGGCGAGGGCACCTATACCGCCAAGCACATCATCATCGCAACCGGCGCACGGCCGCGCGCGCTGCCGGGCATCGAGCCGGACGGCAAGCTGATCTGGACCTATTTCGAGGCGATGAACCCGGACTCTATGCCGAAGTCGCTGCTGGTCATGGGCTCCGGTGCCATCGGCATCGAGTTTGCCTCCTTCTACCGCACGCTGGGCGTCGATGTAACCGTCGTCGAACTGCTGCCGCAGGTCATGCCGGTCGAGGACGCGGAAATCTCCGCCTTCGCCAAGAAGCAGTTCGACAAGCAGGGCATGAAGATCTTTCTCGATGCCAAGGTGACCAAGGTCGAGAAGGCTGCCAATTCGGTAACCGCCCATGTCGAGAAGAAGGACGGCTCGGTCGAGAAGATCACCGCCGACCGGCTGATCTCGGCTGTCGGCGTCCAGGGCAACATCGAGAACCTCGGCCTTGAAACGCTCGGCGTCAAGACCGACCGCGGCTGCATCGTCATCGACGGCTATGGCAGGACCAACGTGCCGGGCGTCTATGCGATCGGGGACGTTGCCGGCCCGCCGATGCTTGCCCACAAGGCCGAGCACGAAGCCGTCATCTGCGTCGAAAAGATCGCCGGCCTGCCGCATGTGCATCCGATGGACACGCTGAAGATCCCGGGCTGCACCTATTGCAACCCGCAGGTCGCCTCGGTCGGCCTGACGGAAGCCAAGGCCAAGGCCGAAGGCCGCGATATCCGGGTCGGCCGCTTCCCCTTCGTCGCCAACGGCAAGGCGATCGCGCTTGGCGAAGACCAGGGCATGGTCAAAACCATCTTCGACAAGAAGACCGGCGAGTTGATCGGCGCCCATCTGGTCGGCGCCGAAGTCACCGAACTGATCCAGGGCTTTGTCGTGGCGATGAACCTGGAAACGACCGAGGAAGAACTGATGCACACCATCTTCCCGCATCCGACGATCTCGGAAACGCTGAAGGAAAGCGTGCTCGACGCCTATGGGCGTGCACTGAACGCTTGATTGTGTTAGGGCTCGCCTCCATCTCAAAAAGGCGGGCCGCATTTCCGGCCTGAAGGCCCGTACTGCTCGAAGCCCGTACTGCTCGAAGAAAGTGAAAGCCAAGATGGTCACCATTCTCGACCGCACCAATATCGAGAGCGACGCCAAGCGCATCCGTCATCCGGAAAAGGCCCACAAGCCGGATACCGAAATGCTGCGCAAGCCGGAATGGATCCGCGTCAAGGCACCGGTATCGAAGGGTTATCAGGAGACCCGGTCGATCGTGAAGGAGCACAAGCTCGTCACGGTCTGCGAGGAGGCCGGCTGCCCGAACATCGGCGAGTGCTGGGACAAGAAGCACGCCACCTTCATGATCATGGGCGAGATCTGTACCCGCGCCTGCGCCTTCTGCAACGTCTCGACCGGCAAGCCGAATGCGCTCGACATGGCCGAGCCGGAAAACGTCGCCAAGGCCGTCAAGCAGATGGGTCTGTCCCATGTCGTGATCACTTCGGTCGACCGCGATGATCTGGGCGACGGCGGCGCCGAGCATTTCGAAAAGGTGATCTGGGCGATCCGCGCCGCTTCGCCGGCAACGACCATCGAAATCCTGACGCCCGACTTCCTGAAGAAGCCCGGCGCGCTGGAACGCGTCGTTGCTGCCAGGCCCGACGTCTTCAATCACAACATGGAAACCGTGCCCGGCAACTATCTGACGGTCCGCCCCGGTGCGCGCTATTTCCATTCGATCCGGCTTCTGCAGCGGGTCAAGGAACTCGATCCGACGATGTTCACCAAGTCCGGCATCATGGTGGGGCTGGGCGAAGAGCGCAACGAAGTGCTGCAGCTGATGGACGACCTCAGGACCGCCGATGTCGACTTCCTGACCATCGGCCAGTACCTGCAGCCGACCCGCAAGCATCACAAGGTCGAGAAATTCGTGACACCGGAGGAGTTCAAGTCCTACGAGACCGTCGCCTATACCAAGGGCTTCCTGATGGTCGCCTCCAGCCCCCTGACGCGTTCGTCGCATCACGCCGGCGACGACTTCGCGCGGCTGCGCGCGGCGCGGGAAAAGAAGCTGCTGGCTGCGGCCGAATAGAAATCCAAATCCTTTGAACGGCCGCGGTCGAAAACACCGCGGCTTTTTTGTTTTGGGAGGCCGGAATGGCACGATATCTGGATGACATCGATGCGGCGGCAATCCTTCTTGGCAAGGCGAACCGAATCCTGATCATCGGTTGTTCTGGCAGCGGCAAGAGCACGGTTGCGCAGGCGCTCGCGAGAATGCTGCACATTTCCTATGTTTCCATGGATCGCGATGTCTTCTGGCTGCCCGGCTGGCAGCAGCGCCCGAGGGCGGAAGCGCTCGGCATCGTCGAGCGGATCGTGGCGCAGGCGCAATGGATCATGGATGGTACAAGCCCGGGCACATTGCCCTTGCGCTTGCCGCGAACGGATCTGGTTCTCTGGATCCGGCCGCCACGGCGCGTGTCGCTGTACGGCGTCATTATACGTTGGCTGCGCCATCGTGGCAGCACGCGTCCGGAAATGGCGGAAGATTGCCCCGAGCGGTTAACCGGCGATTTCCTGCGCTATATCTGGAATTTCGAAAAGACCGAAAGCCCGGAAATCGAGCAGAAACTGGCAGACTACGGCGCCGACGTACCGGTGCTCGTCGTCAGGTCACACGCGCAGACCCAAAGGCTACTCCATCGTCTGAAGCAACTTGTTCCGGCCGCCTGCACCTGACGCCTGCGCCATCCCGCCATCTTGTTTTTCTAGAAATCATTGAATATCTGACATCCATGCCCCAGTTCGAGACCCACCGGCCAGTCAAGCACTCACCAGACCAGATGTTCGATCTGATCGCCGATGTTGAAAAATATCCGGAATTCCTGCCACTTTGCGAAGCCTTGACGGTTCGTTCGCGCAAGGAGCGTGACGGCAAGGTGTTGCTGCTGGCCGATATGACGGTCGGCTACAAGGCGATCCGTGAGACCTTTACGACACAGGTGCTGTTGAACAAGGCAGAGCGGATGATCGACGTGAAATATATCGATGGTCCCTTCAAATATCTCGATAATCTCTGGCGTTTCGAAGACACCGGTGTGGGCGGCTGTTCGGTCAATTTCTTCATCGACTACGAATTCAAGAGCCGCATTCTCGGTGCCCTGATGGGGTCGATGTTCGACCGGGCCTTCCGGATGTTTTCCGAAGCATTCGAGGAGCGCGCCGATGCAATCTACGCCGCCGTGTAAAGAGTGCTGCCGCCTATTTCTTCACTGCAGTCCCTGATGGCGGTTCAACGTTCCGCCGCATCCTCCAGCATGTCGAGCGCCGTGCGCACCGTGGCGAGCCGGACGGCATCGCGGCCGATGTCGCCATAGCGCATTTCGCGATGAAGCACGCTGCCGCCACGGCTTGCGGCTGCCAGATGCACGAGCCCGACGGGTTTTTCGTCAGTGCCTCCGCTTGGGCCGGCAATGCCGGTCACGGCGACAGCGATATCGGCCTGCGAATGGGAAAGGGCGCCGCGTGCCATTTCAACCGCGGTCTGGCGCGACACCGCCCCGTGCGCGGCAAGCGTTGCCGGATCGACTCCCAGCATCTGTATCTTGGCATCGTTGGAATAGGTGACGAAACCGCGATCGACCACCGAGGAGGAGCCCGAGACTTCGGTCAGCGCGCCCACGATCAGTCCACCGGTGCAGGATTCCGCCGTCGCGACCATCAGGCCTTGTTCGGAAAACGCAGCGATCAACGCGCGTGCCTTCCGTTCGATATCCTCGGGCCAACCGCTCATTTTCCGCCTCCCGCATAAACCACCGTTGCTGTCGCAATGGCTGCGATGCCCTCACGCCTGCCGACGAAGCCGATCTTTTCGTTTGTCGTCGCCTTCACCGAGCACCGGTCAAGGGAGATACCGAGCATGGAAGCGAGATTTTCGCGCATCGCCAGACGATGCGGCCCGACCTTCGGCGCTTCGGCGATCAGCGAAATATCGGCGTTCATGATCGTGCCGCCGTTGTCGCGAACGATCTTTGCTGCGTGTTCGAGGAAAATGCGCGAGGCAGCGCCTTTCCACTGCGGATCGGAAGGGGGGAAATGATCGCCGATATCACCGGCGCCGCAGGTCGCCAAAAGCGCGTCGGTCAGGGCGTGTAGCGCCACATCGGCATCGGAATGGCCGAGCAGTTTCTGGTTATGCGGGATGAAAACGCCGCAGAGCGTCACGCCGTCGCCATCGACCAGCTGGTGCACGTCATAGCCATTGCCGGTGCGCACGTCGGGAAGGGGGTTCCGGCTCAGTTTTTCGTCCGCCATGGCGATATCCCGTTTGAGCGTCAGTTTGATATTGTCGACGGAGCCCTCGACCAACGCCACGGGCATGCCGGCCCACTCGGCGATCGAAGCATCGTCGGTGAAATCGGAGCGGCCGGAAGCCGCCGCTTGAATATGCGCCGAAAGGATTGGCCCGAAGCGGAAACACTGGGGCGTCTGGGCAGCGAACAGGCCGGTTCTCGGTACGGTTTCGATGACCTTGCCGTCGGGCGAGCCTCGCTTCAGCGTGTCGGGAACGGCAATGGCGGGAAGTACGGCATCGGCGCCGCCGGCGAGTGCCCCGAAGCACCGATCCAGCAGGGCATGATCGATGAACGGGCGAACCGCATCCTGGATCATGACATGCGTGATGCCGGATTTTTCCAGCGCCTTCAGCCCGGCGAGCACGGACAGTTGGCGCGTCGGTCCGCCATGGACGAACCGGACGGGCGCTTTGTTGCCTGCCATGTGGCCAACAGCCTGCTCGAACAAGGCCTCGTCATCGGGGTGAATGACGACGACGATCGTTTTTTCCCGCGGCCATGTCGCAAAAACATCAAGGGTATGGGAGATAACCGGCCGTCCGCCGATCAAGCGATACTGCTTGGGGCCGTCCTGTGGCGAACCGGCGCGCTCACCGCGCCCAGCAGCGACGAGGACGATACCACAGGAAAGCTGTTCTTTTGCCTGCATGTTCTATATGGCTTCCCGCGAATGCTTATGCGCCGGTCATACCCTGTCAACCCCTCTTAACAAGGGCCGTTTCGGCGCGCGTCACTTCAAACGCCGTGGGTGATTTACCGCGAAGGTCGGGCCTTTACCAGTTGTCCAGGGAATTTTGTCGTGCGGCTCTGAAATCGCTTGGCAAGCTTATCAACTATGTCTAAAAATAGTGCAGAATAATGATGTGCCTGAAAGATAATCATTTGCAGATACCGGATTTGTCATCGCCGTTTCGGGTTGGGCGGCTTTCCTTTCGGAACCGCATCGTGCTCGCGCCAATGTCGGGTGTGACGGACTTGCCCTTCCGGCAGTTGGCCTGGCGTTACGGCGCCGGTCTCGTCGTCACCGAGATGGTGGCGAGCCGCGAACTCGTCGGTAACGCTTCGGAAAGCTGGGCGCGCCTCAAGAACTCCGGCATCGATCCACATATGGTCCAACTCGCCGGACGTGAGGCGCATTGGATGGCGGAAGCGGCAAGGATCGCCGCGGATAACGGCGCCGATGTCATCGATATCAACATGGGCTGCCCGGCCAAGAAAGTGACCGGCGGTTACTCCGGTTCAGCCTTGATGCGCGAGCCTGATCATGCGCTGTCGCTGATCGAGGCGACTGTAAACGCCGTCGATGTGCCCGTGACGCTGAAGATGCGTCTTGGTTGGGACGAGAACTCCATCAACGCGCCACACATCGCCAGGAGAGCGGAAGAGGCCGGCGTGCAGATGATCACCATCCACGGCCGCACGCGCATGCAGTTCTACAATGGCAGCGCCGATTGGGATGCGATCCGCGCCGTTCGCGACGTGATTTCGGTTCCGCTTGTTGCCAACGGCGACGTTACCACCACGACTGATGCTGAGGAGATTCTGCGACGCTCCGGCGCCGACGCGGTGATGGTCGGCCGCTCCAGCCAGGGCCGGCCCTGGCATGCCGGCGTGCTTGCGAGCGCGGTTATGCATCCGCAAGCCGCGGAGGTTCAGGATATCGTCGCCGAGCATTACGGCATGATGCTTGAATTCTATGGCGCCGATATCGGCCTGAGGCATGCCCGAAAACATATCGGCTGGTATCTCGACCGCTTCGCGCCGCATCTGTCGTCGCCGGCGAAGGCGGCGATCATGACCTCTACCGACCCGAAAGCCGTCCTCTCCCGCGCCGTCGCAGCGATCGCTGCGGGATCGGGGTACGAAGAAGAAAGGGACGTGGCATGACCGAGAAATTGCGCGACGAGGAGCAGAAGATCACTGATTCCCTGCCCATGGCGGTGCTGAACGCCATCCAGAACCCGGTCATCCTTGTCGACGAAAATGGTCTCGTGGCTTTTGCCAACTGGGAGGCGGAGGCCTTTTTCGGCGCCAGCGCCAACTATCTCGCCCGCCACGACATCAGCGCCTTCATTCCCTTCGGCAGCCCGCTCCTGACACTGATCGAACAGGTGCGCGAGCGCCGTGCCGCCGTCAACGAATACCGCGTCGATCTAAGCTCGCCGCGGCTCGGCGCCGACAAGCTCGTCGATCTCTATGTCGCGCCGGTCCTTTCGGAGCCGGGTTCCGTCGTCATCGTCTTTCAGGAGCGCTCGATGGCCGACAAGATTGATCGGCAGCTTACCCATCGTGCCGCCGCGCGCTCGGTCACGGGGCTTGCCTCGATGCTCGCCCACGAAATCAAGAACCCGCTGTCGGGGATCCGGGGCGCTGCCCAGCTTCTGGAGACCTCGGTCAATGACGACGACCGGGCGCTGACGCGGCTGATCTGCGACGAGACCGACCGCATCGTCTCGCTGGTCGACCGCATGGAGGTTTTCTCCGACGAGCGACCGGTCGACCGGCATCCGGTCAACATCCATTCCGTATTGGACCACGTGAAGGCGGTCGCCAGGGCCGGCTTCGCCCGCAAGATACGCATCACCGAAAATTACGATCCGTCGCTGCCACCGGTCTATGCCAATCGCGACCAGCTGATTCAGGTCTTTCTCAATCTGATCAAGAACGCTGCCGAGGCGGTGGCCGACAAGCCGGATGGCGAGATCATGCTGACGACGGCTTATCGGCCGGGCATCCGTCTGTCCGTCGCCGGGACGCGCGAGAAGATCTCGCTGCCGCTGGAATTCTGCGTACACGACAATGGGCCGGGCGTTCCGTCCGATCTGGTGCCACATCTGTTCGACCCATTCATCACCACGAAAACCAACGGCTCCGGCCTCGGGCTGGCGCTGGTTGCCAAGATTATTGGCGGCCATGGCGGCATCGTTGAATGCGACAGCCAGTCGAGCCGCACGACATTTCGCGTTCTGATGCCCGCGTCGAAAGGACCAACGGCAGAAGACAGCGAACCACTGACAGTAAAAGGACAATCCCGATGACAGGCGCCACTATACTCGTCGCTGACGACGACGCTGCCATCCGCACCGTGCTCAACCAGGCGCTCAGCCGCGCCGGCTACGACGTGCGCATCACCTCGAATGCCGCGACGCTGTGGCGGTGGATATCGGCCGGTGACGGCGATCTCGTCGTCACCGACGTGGTCATGCCGGACGAAAACGCCTTCGATCTGCTGCCGCGTATCAAGAAGGCGCGGCCGGACCTGCCGGTGCTGGTGATGAGTGCCCAGAACACTTTCATGACGGCAATCAAGGCGTCCGAGAAGGGGGCCTATGACTACCTGCCCAAGCCCTTCGACCTGACGGAACTGATCGCCATCATCGGCCGTGCGCTCGCCGAGCCGAAGCGCAAGCCGGCGAAGTTGGACGACGACACGCAGGACGGCATGCCGCTGGTCGGCCGCTCGGCCGCGATGCAGGAAATCTACCGCGTTCTGGCGCGGCTGATGCAGACAGACCTGACGCTGATGATCACCGGCGAATCCGGGACCGGCAAGGAATTGGTGGCGCGTGCGCTGCACGATTACGGCAAGCGCCGCAATGGCCCGTTTGTCGCGATCAATATGGCCGCCATCCCGCGCGACCTGATCGAATCGGAACTCTTCGGCCATGAGAAGGGCGCTTTCACGGGTGCGCAAAACCGATCGACGGGCCGGTTCGAGCAGGCCGAGGGCGGCACGCTTTTTCTCGACGAAATCGGCGATATGCCGATGGACGCGCAGACACGGCTGCTGCGCGTGCTGCAGCAGGGCGAATACACCACTGTCGGTGGCCGCACGCCGATCCGCTCCGATGTTCGCATCGTCGCTGCGACCAACAAAGACCTGAAACAGTCGATCAACCAGGGCCTTTTCCGCGAGGATCTCTATTATCGTCTCAACGTCGTGCCGCTGCGCCTGCCGCCGCTGCGGGATCGCGCCGAGGATATCCCCGATCTTGTCCGTCATTTCGTCCAGCAGGCGGAGAAGGAAGGCCTCGACGTCAAGCGTTTCGACCAGGAAGCGCTTGAGCTGATGAAGGCACATCCATGGCCCGGCAACGTCCGCGAGCTCGAAAACGTCGTCCGCCGGCTGACCGCGCTCTACCCACAGGACGTGATCACCAGGGAGATCATCGAGAGCGAATTGCGCTCCGACATTCCCGACAGTCCGATCGAGAAGGCGTCGAGCCGCTCGGGGTCGATGTCGATTTCCCAGGCAGTGGAAGAGAATATGCGGCAATATTTCGCCGGCTTCGGCGACAGCCTTCCGCCCGCCGGACTGTATGACCGGGTGCTGGCCGAGATGGAATATCCCTTGATTCTCGCCGCCCTGACGGCAACACGCGGTAACCAGATCAAGGCCGCCGATCTGCTTGGCTTGAATCGGAACACCTTGCGCAAGAAAATTCGAGAGCTTGGCGTTTCGGTTTACCGTAGCTCACGCAGTGCTTGACTTCCCCACGATAACCGTTGCATTTTCGCCACAATATGTTGCTTAGAAAGCACACGAGTGGCGTTGATTCTTGTGGTGCGTCATCCGCTGAATCCGTTTCGGCGGATGAAAGCAAACAGGAAAAAGTAGCCGGTAAGGTCATTTTCTTGACCGCAAGGCGTGAAGTGCCTGTCGCCGTTCATTGGGAACGACGGCAGGTCGGGGGATGCATGTTTGATGGCCGAAGGGCTTGTTGTGCCAGTGGCGAAAGACGAGGCTACGATGATCGGCCATGATCGGCGCGCGTCCTTCGCGTTTCCCGGTCTTGTTCTGGCGACCGGCGCGCTCGCCTGCGCGATCGCATCACTGCTTATTCTTCTCGGCCTGACGCCGATCAGGCCCGAAACCAACATCATCATCGGCTCAGCCGCGATCAATGCGCTGTTTGTCATTGGCCTGATGTTCCTGATCGGCCGAGAAATTCTGCGCCTTCTGAAAGCCCGCAACCGCGGCCGGGCAGCGGCTCGGCTGCATGTCCGCATCGTTGCGCTGTTTTCGATCGTTGCGATCACGCCGGCCATTCTGGTTGCGCTCTTCGCCAGCATCACGCTAGATGTCGGTCTCGACCGCTGGTTTTCGCTGCGCACGCAGTCGATCGTCAATTCGTCGCTCGACGTCGCCCAGGCCTATGTGCTTGAAAATGCTAGCTATCTACAGGGCCAGACGGTCTCCATGGCCAACGACCTGGAACGCAACCGTCAGCTCTACAGTCTCGACCGGACCGGTTTTATCGACCTGATGACACGCCAGGCCCGTGGGCGAGGTATGTTGGGCGCGTTCCTGGTGCGCGCGGACGGCTCGCCCATCCTTCAGGCGAATATCCCGACCGAGCGGCCATTGCCGGCCATTCCGAAGGATGCGTTGCTCAGCACCGCATCCGGGCAACCGACCCTCATCCCGCCCGGCGTGACCAACCTCGTTGGTGCAGTCATCCCGATCGACAATATCAACGGTGCCTATCTCTACACCGTGCGCAGCGTTGACCCCAAGGTCATGCGCTCGATGCGGCTGATGGAAGAGAATACCGCCGAATACAAGAATCTCGAGGCTGGACGCACATCGTTGCAGGTGGCCTTCGGCG
The DNA here is from genome assembly GCF_964252905.1 of Pararhizobium sp. LjRoot255. Lineage (NCBI taxonomy): Bacteria > Pseudomonadati > Pseudomonadota > Alphaproteobacteria > Hyphomicrobiales > Rhizobiaceae > Pararhizobium > Pararhizobium sp. LjRoot255. Next base: position 3,830,461 of record NZ_CAXUPQ020000001.1, on the reverse strand, counting down.
TGCTCTATCTCGGTTTTGCGCTGATTGTCCTTCTGGCTGCCATCTGGACCGCGATTGCCGTCGCCGACCGGATCGTGCGGCCGATCCGGCTTTTGATCGGGGCCGCCGACAGCGTGGCGAGCGGAAACCTGAATGTGGTGGTGCCCGTTCACGCCGTCGATGGCGACGTTGGCAGCCTGTCGCGTACCTTCAACAAGATGATTGCCGAAATCCGCACACAGCGCGATCAGATCCTCGAAGCCAAGGACGAGATGGACGACCGGCGCCGGTTCATCGAGGCGGTTCTTTCCGGCGTGACGGCCGCGGTGATCGGTGTCGAGGATGACCGGCGTATTACAATCGCCAATCCGTCGTCCGAACATTTCCTCTCGCGCCCGATCCTGGAGCTTGTCGGGGAAAGACTTGCCGACGTGGCGCCTGAAATCGAACAGGTGCTGAGCGAAGCCGCGGGCCGCCATCGCAATGACTATCGCAAGCAGATCAATATCATACGCGGCGGCACGGAGCGCACGCTGAATGTTCAGGTGACGCGCGAGGAATCGCACGACGCCAAGGAATCCTACGTTATTACCGTCGATGACATCACCGATCTGGTCATCGCCCAGCGCTCGACCGCCTGGGCCGACGTCGCGCGCCGCATCGCCCATGAGATCAAGAACCCGCTGACGCCGATCCAGCTTTCGGCCGAGCGCCTGAAACGCCGCTACGGCAAGCAGATCGATCAGGACGACCGGACCGTGTTTGATCAATGTACCGACACGATCGTTCGCCAGGTCGAGGATATCGGCCGCATGGTCGATGAATTCTCCGGCTTTGCGCGGATGCCGAAGCCGACAAAAGAACAGGCGGACCTGCGCAACATCCTCAAGGATGCGATCTTCCTGCGCGAGATGGGCAACACCCATGTGACCTTCATCCGCGATCTGGGCGACGAACCGCTCGACGGCACCTTCGACGGCCGCATGCTCGGCCAGGCTTTCGGCAACATCATCAAGAACGCGGTCGAGGCGATCGAGGCCTTGCCGGCCGATGCCGTTCGCGGCGACCGCCGCGTGATGGTCCGTTCGCGACGGAATGAAACGAGCGGCCAGTTCGTTGTCGACATCATCGACAATGGTAGGGGGCTACCGACCGAAAACCGCCACCGGATTCTCGAACCCTACATGACGATGCGGGAGAAGGGCACTGGCCTTGGCCTTGCGATCGTCAAGAAGATCATTGAGGACCATGGCGGACAATTGGAATTGCATGACGCGCCCGCTGATTTCGATCACGGGCAGGGCGCCATGATTCGCATTATTTTGCCGCCAGCCGGACAGAGCGGCGGCAGTGAAGACAGACAGGACAAGGATACTTCCCATGGCGGCTGACATTCTGGTTGTGGACGACGAGGAGGACATTCGCGAGATTGTCTCCGGCATTCTGTCCGACGAGGGTCACGAAACCCGCACCGCGTTCGACAGCGATAGCGCGTTGCAGGCAATCAGCGACCGGCTGCCGCGCCTCGTCTTTCTCGATATCTGGATGCAGGGCAGCCGTCTTGACGGTCTGGCGCTCCTCGACGAGATCAAGGGCCGTTATCCGGACCTGCCGGTTGTGATGATTTCCGGGCACGGCAATATCGAAACGGCCGTTTCGGCGATCCGCCGTGGTGCCTATGATTTCATTGAAAAGCCCTTCAAGGCCGATCGTCTGATTCTGATCGCCGAGCGCGCGCTGGAGAACTCGAAGCTGAAGAGGGAAGTCTCCGAGCTGAAGAAACGCTCTGGCGATCCCGTTGAACTGATCGGCACCTCCGTTGCCGTGTCGCAGCTTCGCCAGACAATCGAGAAGGTCGCGCCCACAAACAGCCGCATCATGATCCAGGGACCGTCCGGGTCGGGCAAGGAGCTCGTGGCGCGGATGATCCACCGCAAGTCTTCACGGATGGCAGGCCCCTTCGTGGCGCTGAACGCGGCGGCGATCACGCCGGACCGCATGGAAATTGCCCTCTTCGGCACGGAGGGAACGCCAGGCCAGCCGCGCAAGACCGGTGCGCTGGAAGAGGCTCATGGCGGCATTCTTTATCTCGACGAAGTCGGCGAAATGCCGCGTGAAACACAGAACAAGATCCTGCGCGTGCTGGTCGATCAGCAGTTCGAGCGCGTCGGCGGATCCAAGCGCGTCAAGGTCGATGTTCGCATCATCTCCTCGACGGCCTACAACCTCGAAAGCCAGATTGCCGAGGGTGCGTTCCGCGAGGATCTCTACCATCGTCTGGCGGTCATTCCGGTACGGGTGCCGGCGCTTGCGGAGCGCCGCGAGGATATTCCGTTCCTGGTCGACATGTTCATGCGGCAGGTCAGCGAGCAGGCGGGTATCCGCGCTCGCAAGATCGGCGACGATGCGCTGGCCGTTCTGCAGGCGCATGACTGGCCAGGCAATATCCGTCAGCTGCGCAACAACATCGAGCGGCTGATGATTCTCGCCCGCAGCGACGGCCCGGACACGGCAATCTCGGCCGACATGCTGCCGACGGAAGTGGGCGACAGTCTGCCGAAGATTTCGGCGCAAGGCGACCAGCACATCATGACGCTGCCGTTGCGTGAGGCGCGTGAAATGTTCGAGCGGGACTATCTGATCGCCCAGATCAATCGTTTCGGCGGCAATATTTCGCGCACGGCCGAGTTCGTCGGTATGGAGCGCTCTGCTTTGCACCGGAAACTGAAATCGCTCGGCGTCTAAAAACCGCGGGCTCTTGAAATTAAGTCAACCATGTCGAGAATTGCCTATGTCAACGGCGCGTACCGGCGTCATGCCGATGCCGCCGTCCACATCGAGGATCGGGGTTTTCAATTCGCCGATGGCGTCTATGAAGTCTGCGAGGTTCGTCATGGGTTCATCGTCGACCTGACGCGGCATCTCGACCGGCTCGACCGATCGCTCAAGGAAATCCGGATTGCCTGGCCGATGACGCGGGCGGCGCTCGTTGTCGTCATTCGCGAAGTCCTGCGGCGCAACCGAATACGCAACGGCCTTTTTTACCTGCAGGTCACGCGCGGAGCAGCGCGCCGCGACCATGTCTTTCCGGCAGAGGCCACGCCGTCGACGCTCGTCGTCACGGCGAAGCGAACCGACGCTTCCCTCATCGCCAAGAAAAACGCAATTGGAATCCGCGCGATTACCGTGCCGGAAAACCGCTGGGATCGTGTCGACGTAAAGACCGTCGGGCTCCTGCCGAACGTTCTCGCCCGGCAGGCGGCGAAGGAGGAGGGCGCCCAGGAGGCGATCTTCGTCGAGCCGGACGGCACGGTGAAGGAAGGCGCTGCGACCAATGTCTGGATCGTCGACAAGGACGGGACGCTCAGGACGCGTCATGCCGATCACGGCATTCTTCGCGGCATCACCCGCACGACGCTGATGGACGTGGCTGCCGCGACCGGCATCGACATAGAGGAGCGGGCTTTTTCGGTCGAAGAAATGCTTGCTGCGCGCGAGGTTTTCATCACGGCGGCAACCAGCATCTGTTTTCCGGTGGTGGCGATTAACGGCAAAACCATCGCCAACGGTCACCCAGGCAGCGTGTCACAGAAAATTCGTGAAGTCTTTTTCGACATTGCGGAAAAGACTGCGATTTGATACCAAAATCCTGGGGGACGCCATGAAGAGGACTTCTGACGGCGTTCGAGATAAACAGAACGAAAAATCAACCGGTTACATTGAACCGGCAAATAAGAAAGAAGCGGCGCTATGGCGGAACGTTCTCAGAACTTGCAGGATCTTTTTCTAAACACCGTCCGCAAGCAGAAGATATCTCTGACGATATTTCTTATCAATGGTGTGAAACTGACGGGCGTTGTCACGTCTTTCGACAACTTTTGTGTCCTCTTGCGGCGTGACGGGCATTCCCAGCTCGTATACAAGCACGCCATCTCGACAATCATGCCGGGCCAGCCGATGCAGATGTTCGAGAGCGAAGAATCCGCATCCTGACGGAAAGCAAGGCACATTACCAAACGTGATACAAAATCGGCGTCAATCATCCCGGAGCTCGACAAGCTTCGTGATGACATGCGCGCCGTGGTCATTGTCCCGGTCCTGAAAAAGGCCGGCAGGCAGAGCGCGGACGTGATTGTCGCGACCTCGACGCGCAGCGACGAAAGCCGGCTCGAGGAAACCATCGGGCTGGCCCTTGCGATCGATCTGGAGGTCGTGCACGGCACGATCGTACCCATCGCCCAGCCGAAGCCCGGAACGCTGCTTGGAAGCGGCAAGATCGAGGAGATCGGTCATCTGCTCATCGAGAACAATGCCGGCCTGGTGATCGTCGATCATCCGCTGACGCCGGTTCAGCAGCGAAATCTCGAAAAGGAATGGAACTGCAAGGTTATCGACCGGACGGGTCTCATCCTTGAAATCTTCGGGCGCCGCGCTTCAACCCGGGAAGGCACGCTGCAGGTCGATCTTGCGCATCTGAACTACCAGAAGGGCCGGCTGGTCCGCAGCTGGACCCACCTCGAGCGCCAGCGCGGCGGTGCCGGGTTCATGGGTGGCCCGGGTGAAACGCAGATCGAAGCCGACCGCCGGCTGCTGCAGGAAAAGATCGTCAAGCTTGAGAAGGAACTGGAGCAGGTCCGCCGCACGCGCCAGCTTCACCGCGCCAAGCGCAAGAAAGTGCCGCATCCGATCGTCGCCCTTGTCGGCTATACCAATGCCGGCAAATCGACGCTGTTCAATCGCATCACCGGCGCCGGCGTTCTTGCCGAAGACATGCTGTTTGCCACGCTTGATCCGACACTGCGCCGCATGAAGCTGCCACATGGGCGCATGGTGATCCTGTCCGATACCGTCGGATTCATCTCCGACCTGCCGACCCATCTGGTCGCCGCCTTCCGGGCAACGTTGGAAGAGGTTCTGGAAGCCGACCTTATCCTGCATGTCCGCGATCTCGCGGATCCCGACAACCAGGTGCAGGCACAAGACGTGCTGCGCATCCTGACCGATCTCGGCATCGATGAAAAAGCGAGGGCAGAACGCATCATCGAGGTCTGGAACAAGATCGACCTGCTCGACGCCGAAATGCGGGCGGGCCTCGTCCAGAAGGCTGAAAACACGGACAATACCACGGCTGTTTCGGCGATCACCGGCGACGGTATCGACCATCTGCTCGAGGAAATCGGCAGCCGTCTTTCCGGCGTCATGACCGAATGCACGGTCGTGCTGCCGGTCGAAAAGTTGCAATTGCTGTCATGGGTTTACGGGCACGCAATCGTCGACGGCCGCGAAGACATGGAAGACGGGTCGGTCAGCCTGGATCTACGCTTGACGGCCACCGAGGCGGAAGAACTCGAGCGCCGGCTGGGCAATGGTCCGAAAACTGCCGCTCGGGATTGGTAGGTTTCGGCAGCAGTTTCAAAGCATTACTGCACAGTTTACGCGTCCTGTTTGACGCGCGGCGCTGTAACGTTGCGGAATGCCGTTACGTTAGTTGCCGCTCGATCGCCTTTGCCGCCTGCCAGAGTTGTTCCATCCGCTCCAGCGTCGCATCTTCAAGAGTTTCTCCGGCCGACTCTAGTTCCGTCTCGATGTGGCTGAAGCGACGCCGGAACTTTGTGTTTGTTCCGCGCAGAGCCATTTCCGGATCGGAGCCGACATGGCGGCCGATATTGACCACGGCGAAGATCAGGTCGCCGAGCTCGTCCGCCACCTTGGCCTTATCGTCGGCGGCGAGCGCTTCGCGCAGTTCGGCGATCTCTTCCTCGATCTTGTCGAGGATCGGTTCCGGCGATGACCAGTCGAAGCCGACTTTTGCCGCTCGCTCCTGCAGCTTCAGCGCTTCGACGAGGGCTGGAAAACTGCGCTGGACCGAATCGAGATGACCCTTGTTTCCATCTTCGGGCAAACCGTGCCGCGCGCGCCGCTCGCGACGTTCGTCTTTTTCCGCCTGCTTGATCTCGCTCCACTGCAGCTTGACCGCTTCCGGCGTGTCGGCATCCGAACGGGCAAAGACATGCGGATGGCGGCGGATCATCTTGCGCGTGATTGCCTCGACCACGTCGCCGAAGGCGAAGTCTCCGGCTTCCTCGGCCATGCGGGCGTGAAAGACCACCTGCAGCAGAAGGTCTCCGAGCTCGTCGCAAAGATCATCCATGTCGCCGCGCTCGATGGCGTCGGCGACCTCGTAGGCCTCCTCAAGCGTATAAGGCTTGATCGTCTCGAAGGTCTGGACGACATCCCAGGGGCAGCCGGTTCCGGGCTGGCGCAGGGCTGCCATGATGTCGAGGAGGCGCGTGATGTCCTTGGATGGCTGCATGGGGCTCAATTCAGCGGGATCGCGTTGTCGTCCTTGCCGGACTGGTAGGCATCGGACAGGGACTGGTATTTTTCGCGGATGCGCTTGTCCTGGGCTCGCAGCGCCGATTTCGCGGTCTCGTCGGATGTCGCGACCAGATCGGCGATCGACGAGGATCGCCAGAATGCGTTGGTTTTCGCATAGCCGCCCGGATCGAGCCGGAAGACCTCCTTCAGGATTTTCAGGTCGTGCGGGATGGAAAAGCTGTCCCGGGAATCCTGGTGGCTGAAGAAATAGTAGAAATTGTCGAAGCCGGCCCAGGTAATGGCCGAAAGACACATCGAGCAGGGCTCGTGGGTGGACAGGAAAATCAAACCCTTGGTGTCTAGCTTCTCTGCTCTTTCATAAAAGCGTTTCAGCGTGTGCACTTCGCCGTGCCAAAGCGGATTTTCGGTTTCGTTGTTCGTCTCGGCGATGACCAGCGACAGGTCCGATTTACGCAGGATGGCGGCCCCGAAGACCTTGTTGCCGGCGCTAACGCCCTTTTCCGTCAGCGGAAGAATGTCGGCTTCGATGACGGTCAGAAGGCGTTCGGCGAGATCGGAATTCGTCATCGTATTGTGACTCCGGAAAGGGGCATGGCAGCATTTAAAAGGCTATGGATCGCAATACGCAATGCCGCATGGTCGCGTCAAGCTGCTGTTACAGCCGCGCCATAGTCGGAGATATTTGCTCAATTTATGCTGAAGTCGAGCAAAAGAATACGTTGCTTCAAAAGCCTGCGAATTTCTGTTTCTTCAATTTTCCTCCGATAAAAGGGATATTCCCCAGTACCTGTAACAGGATCAGATTCCTAACGTCATGACCGAGCAGCTGACCGTATTCCCGGCCTTCTTTCGCGTTGCGCAAAAAAGCGTGGCGGTGTTCGGCAATGGCGACGAGGCTTTTGCCAAGGTACGGCTGCTGATGAACACACAGGCCCGGATCGTCGCCTATGCGGATGAACCGGAAGCGGATTTCGCGGCCTTTCTGGCTGTGAATGCCATTGAGACTGTGCAAGAGCCATTTCGTGCCGTCCAGCTCGAAGGCGCGACGCTGGTCTTTGCCGCCACCGGCGATGCGGCTCAGGATCGTGTCATTGTCGCGGCTGCCCGCGAGCAGAAAATTCCCGCCAACGCCGTCGATCAACCTGAATTCTGCGATTTCCTGACGCCGGCGCTGGTCAATCGCGCGCCGGTCGCCGTGGCGATCGGAACCGAAGGCGCTGGTCCGGTGCTGGCGCAGATGATCCGCGCCCAGATCGATCAACTGCTGTCGCCCTCGCTCGGCGCACTTGCATCGCTGGCGCAGGCCTATCGGGATGCTGCCGACCGCCTCTTGCCGCGCGGCGTGTCGCGCCGCGTCTTCTGGCGCCGCTTTTTCTCCGGTGCCGTGGCAGATCAGGTCGCGCTCGGCAATGTCGCGGAAGCCCGCCGTGAAGCGTCACGGCTGCTTACATCCGTGGATCGCGTGCCTGGCCATGTCTGGCTGGTTGGTGCCGGTCCGGGTGCGGAGGATCTGCTCACCTTGCGGGCGCAGCGCGTGATGATGGAAGCCGACGTCATTGTCCATGATGCTCTGGTGCCGCAGGCGATCGTCGATATGGGCCGCCGCGATGCCGAGCGCCTGCCGGTCGGCAAGCGCAAGGGCTGCCATTCGAAGTCACAGGAAGAAATCAACCAGTTGCTGGTTCGCCTCGGCCAGGACGGCAAGCGTGTCGTGCGGCTGAAGTCGGGCGATCCGCTGGTTTACGGCCGTGCCGGTGAAGAAATGGCTGCGCTGCGCGACGCCCGGATTACCTATGAGATCGTGCCCGGCATCACCTCGGCTTTCGCAGCCGCCGCCGATTTCGAGCTGCCGCTGACGCTGCGCGGTGTGGCTTCCTCGCTGATTTTCACGACGGGCCACGACCTGGCCGGCGATGTCCTGCCCGATTGGGCACGCCTTGCCATTTCCGGTGCGACGATTGCCGTCTATATGGGGCGCACGGTCGCCGCGTCGGTCGCGGCCCGGCTGATGCAGGCGGGGCTTCCCGCCGAAACCACGGTGGCCGTCGTCGAAAACGCCAGCCGCGCGGGTCGCAAGCTGCTGCACGGCACGCTGAAGGATCTGCCGGACCTGCAATATCGCGATGAACTGGACGGTCCCGTCATGGTGATCATCGGCGACGCCGTCGCCGGCGCGAATTTCGAGCGCTCGGAGCCGCTTGTCAGGGCGAAGGCCGGTGGCGAGAGCGCTCCTGTTCGCAGCGCGGACCTGTCGCGCAAACATAAAGACGAAGTGAGGAACTGACATGGCCGACAAAGTGCTGACCGCAAACCGCCTGTCGGACGGAATTTCCGTCTGGCTCGATGCCTCCGGCCATTGGGTGGAATCGCTGCAGGACGCCTTCGTCGCCCGGCATGCCGAAGCCGTTGCCGCACTGGAAGTAACCGGAAAAGCCGCTTATGCCGACAACAAGGTGGTTGACGTGAATGTCATCGATATTGAAGAAGTAGCGGGCGTCCTGCGGCCGCTACGTTTGCGCGAGCGTGTTCGCGCCGAAGGGCCGACGATCGATTATGCGCCGGGATACAAGGGCCTGACCGGCCCCGTGCAGGCGGCTTGAGGAAAAGAAGACGATGTACCGTTACGACGAATTCGACCATTCCTTTGTCTCCGGCCGCGTTGAGCAATTCCGCGATCAGGTTGCGCGCCGTCTTTCCGGCGAACTTGCCGAGGATGCGTTCAAGCCGCTGCGGCTGATGAACGGCGTCTATCTGCAGCTTCATGCCTACATGCTGCGCGTCGCCATTCCCTATGGCACGCTGAACAGCCGGCAGATGCGCATGCTCGCCCATATCGCTCGCAAGTATGACCGCGGCTACGGGCATTTCACCACGCGCCAGAACATCCAGTACAACTGGCCGAAGCTGTCGGATACGCCGGATATCCTCGCCGAGCTGGCCTCGGTCGAAATGCATGCGCTGCAGACGTCGGGCAACTGCATCCGCAATGTCACGGCCGATCATTTCGCCGGTGCAGCCGCCGATGAGGTCGCCGATCCGCGCCCCTACGCCGAAATCCTGCGTCAATGGTCGTCGGTTCACCCCGAATTCTCGTTCCTGCCGCGCAAGTTCAAGATCGCCGTCACCGGCGCCGAGCGTGATCGCGCGGCAATCCAGGTACACGATATCGGCCTGCACCTGAAGAAGAACGAAAAGGGCGAGATCGGCTTTGCCGTCTATGTCGGCGGCGGGCAGGGGCGTACCCCGATGATCGCCAAGAAAATCCGCGACTTCTTGGCCGAAGAGGACCTCCTGTCCTATACGACCGCGATCATGCGCGTGTACAACCTCCATGGCCGCCGCGACAACAAGTACAAGGCCCGCATCAAGATCCTCGTGCATGAAACCGGTGCCGAGGAGTTGGCGCGGCAGGTCGACGCGGAGTTTGCTGAACTGAAGAACACCGAGCTGAAGCTGCCGGAAGCAGACATCCAGGCGATCACCACCTATTTCGCGCTGCCGCCGCTTAACCAGCGGCCGGAAGGCTGGGCCAATCTGGCCGGCTGGAAGAAGGCCGATCCGGATTTCGCTCGCTGGGTGCAGCAGAACGTCCAGCCGCACCAGCATCCAGACTACGGCATGGTGACGATCTCGCTGAAGCCGATCGGCGGCATTCCGGGCGACGCCAGCGACAGCCAGATGGATGCGATTGCCGATCTGGCCGAGGAATATGCCTTCGACGAAATCCGCATCAGCCATGAGCAGAACATCATCCTGCCGCACGTGGCGCTGGCCGATCTCGAGCCGCTTTACCGCGGGCTGGTTGCCCAAGGCCTTGCGACGGCCAATGCCGGACTGATCACGGATATCATTGCCTGTCCCGGCTTGGACTACTGCGCGCTTGCCAATGCGCGCTCGATTCCGCTGGCGCAGGAAATCTCCAACCGTTTCGGCAATCCGGACCGGCAGGCGGAGATCGGCGAACTGAAGATCAAGATTTCCGGTTGCATCAATGCCTGCGGCCATCATCATGTCGGCCATATCGGGCTGCTCGGGGTCGAGAAGAAGGGGGCCGAACTCTACCAGATCACGCTCGGCGGTTCCGGTGATGAGCAGACCTCGATCGGTGAAATCATCGGGCGCGGCTTCGAGCCGGAAAAGGTGACGGATGCGATCGAGACGATCGTCAACACCTATCTTGGCCTGCGCCAGGATTCATCTGAGATTTTCCTCGATGCCTATCGCCGTGTCGGGCCGCAGCCCTTCAAGGATGCGTTGTATGGCGGCAGTGCCCAGGAAGCCGCCTAATGCCCGGGGAAATGGGGCGCAAGGACACAGACATGACGAAAATCTGGAAAGAAACCGGCTTCGTGACAGACGACCCCTGGGTCGTCGAGACCGAGGAAACCAAGGCCGGCTCGAACGAGAAGGCCATCCTTGGCCTCGATGCCTTCATCGAGAAGGCATCGTCCGGTGACAGCGGGCTCGGCGTGCTGATCAACCCGGCGGACGATGTGACGCGACTTCTTCCGTTTATCGAGCAGATCTCGTTGATCGCCGTGGCTTTCCCGGCCTTCAACGACGGCCGGGCCTTCAGCCATGCCTCGCTGCTCAGGGCACGCCTCGGTTATGGCAAGGAAATCCGCGCCGTCGGCGATGTTCTGATCGACCAGGTGCCGCTGATGCTGCGCTGTGGCATCGACAGCTTCGCCGTCACCAACGAAACGGCGCTCAAGCGCCTATCCGAGGGGCGGCTGCCGGGGATCGACAATCACTACCAGCCGACGGCCCGCCCGTCGGCGGATGCGAAATCCTACAGCTGGCGCCGGGTCTCCTGAGAGCTGCGACAGTCTAAAGCGCGCATCAATTCGCAAAAAGCGCTATAATTGGAACGGATTTGCTTCCAAAGCCGTGCCGTTTGGAATATCCGCTGATACCTGAAATAAACAGTCATCATTACAGGACCTGACGCCGAGATGAATGCTCCTGCCAAGATCGAAGAATTTGCCGCAACTGCTGTGCCCGCCGGCGTGTTTGCCGAAACGGTGACTGCCGTCAAGCATTATACGGACCGGCTGTTCAGCTTCCGGATGACGCGTCCGGCGGAGTTCCGTTTCCGTTCGGGCGAATTCGCCATGATCGGCCTGATGGTCGACGGTAAGCCGATTTATCGCGCCTATTCGATAGCAAGCCCGGCCTGGGACGATGAGCTCGAATTCTTCTCGATCAAGGTTCAGGATGGTCCGCTCACTTCGCGTCTGCAGGGCATCACGCCCGGCGATCAGGTTCTCATGCGCAAGAAGCCGACCGGCACGCTCGTCCTCGATGCCCTGACGCCCGGCAAGCGCCTCTATATGTTCTCGACCGGCACAGGCATTGCGCCGTTCGCCAGCCTGATCCGCGATCCGGAAACCTTCGAGAAGTTCGAAGAGGTCATCCTGACGCATACGACGCGCGACGTCGCCGAACTGAAATACGGCTTCGACCTGATCGAGGAAATCCGTAACCATGAATTCCTGGCGGAACTGGTCGGCGACAAGCTGCGGCATTACGCGACGGTGACGCGCGAGGATTATCCATTCAAGGGCCGCATCACCAACCTGATGCGCGACGGCAAGATGTTCTCCGATCTGAACCTTCCGGCCTTCGATCGGGCTGTCGATCGCGGCATGATCTGCGGCTCGACCGAGATGCTGAAGGAAACCAAGGAAATTCTCGAAGCGGCCGGCCTGACCGAAGGCGCCAACAACAAACCGGGTGAATTCGTCATCGAGCGTGCCTTTGTCGGCTGACGCCACTGCTGAGTTTGGACGTTGAGGGGCGGCTTGCGGGCCGCCTTTTCTGTTTTTGCGATGCAAGCCGCGGCAACGCACTACCGTTCGCCGAGATAATCCATCAGCTTTTCCATCGCCGCTGATGCAGCCTTCGGGTCCGCCTGGTTGATGGCGCGAATGACCTTGACATGCAGATCCACCGAGCGGTCCATGCGTTGCGTTGAAGCGGCACTGAACCACAGCCTTCGCGCGTGCGTCTGCAGGGGCGCCAAGGCCGATGTCAGGTAGGCGTTGGGGCAGGTGGCTTCCATGATTTCATCGAAAGCCTTGTCGGCAGCAAGAAAGCCCTCCATGTCGGCATTGATCGAGCATGCCGTCATCGTCTGGGCACATTCGATCATGGCCGCGCGCGCGTGCGCACTTGCATTTTCGGCGACGAGGCCCGCGGCGAGCGGCTCCAGCGTGCGGCGCACCTGCATGACATGGCGGTGGTCGTCGGGTTTGATCATGGTGATCTGCAGCCCGACGCGGGCGCGAACCTCGATCAGACCCTGCCATGACAGCTTCTGGATTGCTTCCCGCACCGGTGTGCGGCCATGGCCGGCCAGATCGATCAGCTGCTTTTCCGTCACCAGCGAGCCGGGCCTGAGCTTCAGGGTGACGATGAGGCTTTCCAGCGTCAGATAGGCAAGATGCGCCTGTGATGATGATCCCGACATGCTTTTCCCTGAACTCTGATATATCAGACATTGACACAACGGAAAATGAATGGCAAGAATGCTGATATATCACAGCAACGGAGGTTCCCATGTGGCGCGGCGTATTCCCGGCAGTAACAACGAAATTCACAGGTGAAGGCGATCTCGACAAGGCGGAGATGGAGCGTTGCTTTGCGCTGCAGTTTGAAGCCGGCGTCGACGGCATGATCGTCTGTGGTTCGCTTGGCGAGGCCATGGCGCTCGATCCGGAAGAGAAGCTGGAAATCCTGAAAATCGCCAAATCGGTCGCTGGCAACAAGCCGGTGCTGATGACCGTCTGCGAAAGTTCCACTCGCCGCGGCGAGGCTGTCGCGAAGGCGGCTGCCAAGGCCGGTGCCGATGGCTTCATGGTCCTGCCGGGTGTTCCCTACAAGTCGGCGCCGGCCGAAACGCTCGGTCATCTCCAGGCAATTGCCGCTGCCGGCGGCCTGCCGATCATGGTCTACAACAATCCCGTCGCCTATGGCGTCGATATCACTCTCTCGATGTTCGATGAATTGGCAAAGAACGATCTCGTCGTTGCCATGAAGGAATCGACCGACGACATCCGTCGCGTCACCGACGTCCTGACGCGTTTCGGCAACCGCTTCGATTGTTTCACCGGCGTCGACAATCTGGCACTCGAAAGCCTGCTGATGGGTGCTGACGGCTGGGTCGCCGGCCTTGTCGTGGCCTTCCCGAAGGAGACCGTGGCAATCTGGAAGCTGGTCCAGGCCGGCCGTCTGGACGAGGCCCGCGCCATCTATCGCTGGTTCCGGCCGCTGCTCGATCTCGATGTCTCGACCAATCTCGTCCAGAACATCAAGCTTGCCGAAGTCTTTGCCATCGACAGCAACGACCGCGTCCGCGCGCCGCGCCTCCCGCTGTCCGGTGCCGAGCGCCAGCGCGTGGCTGCGATCATCGAAAAGGCGCTTGCCGTGCGCCCGGAACTTCCCACGCTCTGAGACTTCCGGGTCGGATCAAGAAAAAAAGGGGGCCGGATCGTGATGATCAAGTCCCTTTTTATCAAATGGCGGGCGCTTGCTAGAGAACGAAATAGCCCCTCTGCATCGAGATCGCGTCATCAAGATGGACGGCAAAATCCGCCTTCTTGTCGCCGTCCGGATCATCCGCTGGTCGAAAAGGCGCGCGAGGCGCTTGCAAAAGGCGATCTGAAGTAACCTGCGGATGTCTTGCCTTGCCGCTTTTGCCCAGAGCGGAATTTGCCCGCAAACACAAAAACTTGAGCACGCCGAATAAAGCCCGCCCGAAAATCGTATGCTCTACAATAGCTGTTGACGAAGCTCGAGGGGCTTGCCAGTCTTGCCTCGGGGATTCCGGCGACGGCGGGAATTGTGGGGGAATATTCTGTGAGCGCGGGTGGTGTTCTTGTCTGGTCGTTGATGGGATTCGCGGGGCTTCTGGCCGTTCCCGCGGTCAGTCACACCAATGCCGGCACGACCCTCTCGCTGATGGCCTCGTCGATGGCTTTCACCGGCATGGGGATCGCCCAGTTCATGGCGACGCGCCCACCGCTGATGGAGCGCCTTTTCGGCGGCCTCGACCGGATTTACCGGACCCACCGCCGGGTCGGCATAACGGTTTTTATCCTGATCCTCGTGCACTATTTCATCACGCCGGATTTCAAGGGCCTGTCCCTGACGAGCGGGTTGAACAAGCTGGCGGCATCGATGGGGGAATACGCGTTCTACGGCCTGGTCGTGTTGCTGCTCTTGAGCATCTTCAAGATCATCCCGAAGACGAAGATCGAGATCCCCTATCACTACTGGCGGTTGACGCACCGCTTCATCGGGCTGCTGTTCATCATGGTAGCCTTCCACCAGACCTTCATCAAGCGGCCCTATGACGGCACCGCGATGCTGGCGACCTATCTCAACATCTTCGCGCTGATCGGCACGGCGAGCTATATCTACACGCAGCTATTTCCGTGGTTGCGCACGCGCAGCTATGAGGTCTTCGACGTCAAGCGCCATGACGGGGCGACGATCATTTCGGCGCGTCCGACCGGCCGGCCGCTCAAGGCAAAACCCGGCCAGTTCGGCTTTTTCCGGGTCAGCAAGCCGGGTCTTCGCGAGCCGCACCCCTTCACGATCGCCGGCATGGAGGAGGGCGGTATCGTCCGTTTCGCGATCAAGCCATTGGGGGATTTCACCATGGCGCTGCGTGAAAACATCGCCGTCGGCGATCGATTGAAGCTCGAAGGAGGCTACGGCCGGTTCAATCATCGCCGTGGTGGCAAGAAGCAGATCTGGCTCGCTGGCGGCATCGGTGTGACGCCTTTCCTCGCGATGGCCGGGCGCCTCAAGGGTGACGAGGGCCAGGACATTCATATGGTATATTGCGTGCGTGATCGAAGCGAGGCGATCGGTCTCGAGACGTTCGAGGCGCAGGCAGAAAAACTTCCGAATTTCAGTTTTACTTTGCATGATTCAAAAACCGACGGACGTCTCGATGCGACGAAACTCGCGGCCGCGAGCGCAGTCGATCCGGCGGGAGCGGACCTTTGGTTCTGCGGCCCGCCACCTCTACGAAAAGCCATTGAAAAAGGACTGAAAGAACTCGGGAAAAAGCCCGGACGGGTCGAGTTCGAGCTGTTCGAGTTCCGCTGATACCGCATCGCATATTTTATCGTTTGAGAAAGCAAGGGGAACAAGCCATGCGCATGTTCGATCAAATGCCTGGGAAAATGATCCGCAGCCTGCCGCGACACATGCTGGCGATGGCGGCGGCCGTGCTGGCGATGGCGCACTGTCCGCAGACAGCCTCCGCGCGCGATGCCTTTGCCGATGATGCCTATGCGACCTACAAGGCAAATGTGGACAACGGCAAATATCTGTTCAGCGCAGCCGGCTGCGGCGCCTGCCACGGGTCGGGGAGCAATACGGAGCTGCTTTCCGGCGGCATGGAGATGGATACGGCGATCGGCAAGTTCTATGCGCCGAATATTTCACCGCATACCAATGGCATCGGCGGCTGGAGCAATGCACAGTTTCTCAATGCGGTGATGCAGGGCATCGACCGTGACGGCAACCATCTCTACCCGGTCATGCCCTATACGTCCTACGGCGGCATGAAGCCGGAAGACGTTCTCGACATCAAGGCCTATATCGACACGCTGGTGCAATCCGATGCCGTCTCGCAGGAACACGAGATCGCCTTCCCCTATAGCCGCCAGACGACGATTACGCTGTGGAAGCGCAGTCATTTCAATGTACCCGTGTATCAGTCGCGCGAAGAGACGCAGATGGAGCGCGGTCGTTATCTCGTCGAAAACGTCGGTGGCTGTGGCGATTGCCATACGCCCCGAACCACCACCTACGGCCTCGATGTCGAGAACGCCTATGCCGGCGAAAAGGGCCTGACCGGTGCGGTTGCGCCTGATATCACCAAGGCGCGCATGGCAAGCCTTGCCTCTCCCGAAGTCTTCACCGTTGGGCTGATCGACGAAGGCAAGAAGCTGTCCGGCGCGCCGCTGACGGATCCGGTGATGCGCGAGATCGCGCACGGCCTGTCGAAGCTGACGGAAAAGGACAGGACGGCGATCTATGCCTTCCTGTCCGACCGCGAGGTCAAGCCGCCGGAACCGGTCGCACAATCGGCGACTGCCGTCTGCAAGGAAAGCACGCCGGAAGCCGCGTTGTCGGGAGACAATGCAGCGCTTGCGGTGCAGGCTGATGCCTTCATCGGCAAATATTGCCGCAATTGCCACGGGCCGGGTGAAAGCTCGCAGGGCAGCTATTCGGCCGGCGACCTGAAATCGATCGCCGCAGACGCCGCCTTCGTGGTTCCCGGCGATGCCTCGAAATCCCGGCTGTTCACGTCCGTGACCAGCGGCCGTATGCCGCTCGGCAAGCGCCCGACCGCCGAGGAGGTGAAAAGCCTCGAGGACTGGATCAATTCGCTCAATCAGTCGCACCTGCCGCAGACGGCGGCGACGAAGCCGGACCGAACCCGGCCGATGCTATCCTATCGTGACTTCATCGAGGCGGGACTGAAGGACATTTCCTTGGTCGGCGAACTCGACCGGAAACACATGCGCTATTTCTCCTATCGCAACCAGTACAACGGCATGATGGGCTGCGAGGCGGACAAGACCTTCATGAAGCGCATGGAGGTGCTGGCCGGCGGCTTCAAGAAGCTCCTGAACTCGCTGTCCTATGGCCCGAAGCTGGTGCTGCCGCAGGAAGTCGAGGGAACCAACGGTCTGATGGTACGCGTCGACCTTCGCGACCTGCAATGGTCGGCCGAGGACTATAACTTCCTGATCTCGCAATATTTCTATGGCGTCGATCCGGCGAGCGACGCTTCGCTGCTGGCCTTGACCAAGGAAACCGATACCATCCTGCCGATCATGCGCATCGACTGGTTCATGGCCAATGCCGCCAAGCCTAAGATCTACAATCAGCTGATGAAACTGCCGACCCAAATCCGGGAGCTTGAGAAGCGTTTCCAGATCAACGTGGATGAGAACATCCGCCGCCGTCAGGTGCTCAGAGCCGGTTTTGCCGATGGTTCGTCCGGGGTGTCGGATCACAACCGCATGCTGGAACGCCATGACATGCCGTTCGGCGGCTACTACTGGAAATCCTATGATTTCGGCGGTGATGTCGGCAAGCAGGTGTTGAAACGCTTCCCGCATGGCCCGAAGGAGATCGAGCCGCTCGATGCCGGTCTGACCGCCTTCCAGCATGACGGCGGCGAAATGATCTTCTCGCTGCCGAACGGGTTGCAAGGATATTACCTGTCCAACGCGGAAGGAAAGCAGCTCGATGTCGGCCCGACCAGCGTCGTCTCGTTCCGCGAGCGGCCGATCGGCAAGGGCGTCGAGATCACCAATGCCCGCTCCTGCTTCGACTGTCATGCCAACGGCATCCTGTCGAAGCGCGACCAGCTGCGCGAGCATATCGAGACCTCAACGCTGTTCAGCAAGGATCAGCAGGCGATCCTGCTTGACATGTACGTGCCGCAGGAAGAGCTCGACGCTGCCTATAACAAGGATCGGCAGCGCTTTGTCGAAGCTCTTGTGAAGCTTGGCGTGACCGAGCCGACGCCGGATGGCAGCGCGCAAAGCATGCTGGCGCCAGGCAACGCGGAACTCGTCACCTATTTCGGTGACAAATATGAGGACGAGCTCGATTTCGAAGCTCTGGCGGCGGAATTCGACATGAAGCCGGACGAGTTTTCTGCGACGATCAAGCGGGTCGAGGATGTCGATGTGCTGCGGCTGGGGCTCGATTGGGTGACGACGCTGGAAGCGGGCGGAACCATCCCGCGCGTCGAGGTCGAACAGCAATTCCCGCTGCTTCTGTCGCCGCTGATGCAGCTGAAGGCGCTCGACACGACGACGGTCAAGGTTGCGGCGATGGCGCAGACGCAGGAGGTCGCCGGCCAGACCGCCCAGCAGACCCCCGTCAAAGCGGAGACGATTGCGCAGGCAACACCGGCCTATCGGCAGGAAAAACCGGCCGAAGGCAAACTGGAACTCGCACTCCAGGTCGCTTCGACGACGGCCAAGGTTGGCGATCAGCTCTCGTTCGAGCTGAGCTCCAACAAGGCCTGCGAACTGCAGGTGCTCTATGTCGAGGAAACCGGCAATGTCGAGGTCATACCGGATGCGATGATCGGCAATACGACATTGCAGGCCGGCGAGAAGCGCCAGATCCCGCAGCCAGGCACCGGCAACCTCACCTTCGATACGCCAGCGCCAGCCGAGACAATGATCGCTTATTGCCGTGAAGGCGGCCTTGGCGATCAGAAGCTCACAGTGGAACGCGCACGCCAGCTGGTGGCAGCGTCGCATCTGCCGCCGACGCGCGGGCTCGCCATCAACCTGGCGAAGAAGGCCGAAGACGACAAGGGCGCAAGCGGCCTCCAGGTCGTGACGTTCGAAATCAAGCAATGACGGAGCGCCCGGTCGCTATCGGCGGCCGGGCGATGTTCGAAACACTGTGGAATGGAGACGACGGGGCCATGAAGATCGTGGTTGTGACATCGCTATTGGCATTCGTCGCTGGCCCGGCCTTTGCGGCTTGCGATGCGCTTACGCAGGTTGCCGAGGCGACCAATGCCGGAAATGAGGCGCTGGCAAGGCAGATTGCCGGCGGCCAGGCGCCGGGCTGTAGGGCGGATGACAAGGCGATGATCAATCGTGTCGCGGCGCTCGCGTCGTTCAACCGGATCGTCGGCGCCGTCGGGCAGGGCGCTGACCTTACGGATTTCGAGCCGGAACTCGAAACGATCCGCACAAGCAATGCGGCACCTTGGCAGGTCTTCGACGCGCTGGGCGATATTAACCGCGGCCGCCGGGACTATGAGGCGGCAGCGCGCTACTATCAGTTGGCGTTGGAGGATGCGTCGAACGAAGTGCTGACGCCGGGCTGGATGGCCCCGGATGCAAAATACATTGTCCGGCTCGATCGCATGGCGACCGAAATGCGGCTGGCGGCACCGCGGCCCGTGAAACTTGCCATGCGCGGCGCCTGCAAGGTCAGCTATCGCGGCGTTTCGCTGAAGAAGAAATCGACGCCGGTGCGATACGTTTTCGGCACCGCCGAATTCACGCCGGAGGGGCTGGGTGCGGCCAAGGACCTTTCCGAGTGTCTCAAGTCGGTGAAGCCGAAGGCCATCACGCTGATCGGTCACACGGACCCGATTGGAGGTGCTGAGGCCAACCGCGCGCTGTCGCTGGAGCGCGCCGAGGCGTTGGGGCAATACCTTGCCGCCGCAGGATATGCCGGCGAGTGGAAAACCGTGGGCAGGGGCGAGGACGACCCCTTCAAGGCGGACGATGCCAGCGCCTATGACGAAGAAACGCTCAACCAGATGCACCGGCGCGTCGAAGTCGATGTGGAGGACTGAATGATGCTGCGCGGCCTGCTGTTGTCCCTTCTGGTCTCCGCCGCACCGCTCAGTGCCGCTTCGGCGAAAACCTATGCCCTGGTGGTCGGCGTTGATGCCTATCCCTATGAGGTGAGCCTTGATGGCGCCGTGAAGGATGCGACCGACGTCGAAGGCGCGCTGCGGGGGGCGGGCATCGACCGGATGGCGACCTTCTTCGATGCGGCTGCGCGCAAGGACGATATCCGAGCTGCATGGACGGGCTTTATCGATGCCGCTGGCGAGGGCGATACGATCATTCTCACCTATGCCGGCCACGGGGCGCAGATGCCGGAGCTCGTTGCCGGTGATGAGGCGGATGGGCTGGATGAATTCCTGCAGTTGCCCGGCTTCGATCGCAGCCGGGCCGAGGAGACCGATCACGAGATCATCGTCGACAATGAGCTGAATGCCTGGTTTTCAGAAGCCGAAACCAAGGGCGTGCATGTGCTGTTTGTGTCTGACAGCTGCCATTCCGGGGGCATGAGCCGCGCCTTTGCCGGCAAGACACGGCTTGCCCCTGCGGTCACCGTCAAGCTGCCGCCACCCTCTGAGGAGGCGGTCTCGGGAGCTCAGGTCAAGGAGACGCAATTCCGCCAGGTGACGGTGCTTGCCGCCTCGCTGGAAAGCCAGCCTTCGCCCGAAGTGATCATCGGCGGCGAAGCGCGCGGAGCCCTGAGCTGGAGTTTTGCCCGCGCAGTCGAGGGATCGGCGGATCGGAACCAGGATGGCCGTATCTCCCGGGTCGAACTGGAGGACTATGTCTTTGCCAATGTGAAGCATCAGTCCGAGGCCCTGCAGGTCCCGAATTTCACGCCACAAGTGCCGCGCTCTGAGGATGAGGTGGTCATGCCGCTGACCCGCAGCGTAGCGACGGCCGATCAAAGCGTGCAGAAAACGCGCAAGCCTGT
Organism: Pararhizobium sp. LjRoot255; assembly: GCF_964252905.1. NCBI lineage: Bacteria > Pseudomonadati > Pseudomonadota > Alphaproteobacteria > Hyphomicrobiales > Rhizobiaceae > Pararhizobium > Pararhizobium sp. LjRoot255. The sequence continues at coordinate 3,809,845 of NZ_CAXUPQ020000001.1, read as the reverse complement.
GAGCGAAACCGGCTGGGACGGTAAGCTGGCGCTGACGGTCAGCGGCTCGCAGATGGTGCCGGAAAATTCCGGCGGTAATGGCGTACCATATCGCTGGGATGCAGTGGGCGGCGTCTTCTATACGCCGAACGGGGACGTGGCCGGCGAGAACATCAGCGAAGGCAATGTCCAGGCCGTCGTCAACAAATTCATTCTACTCGATTTTCTGAAGGCGATGGCGAGCCAGAATCCTGGCACCGTATCGTTGACGCCGCAAAAGGATATCTATGCGGCCGGTGACCGGTTGGCCTTCGACGCACCAGCCTCCGGATTTAAGAACATGATCGTCTTCAACCTCGCCAATACCGGCGAAGTGCAATTGCTGGACGTGCAGGCGGAGGGGACTGAAAGCCACGAGTTCAAGCTGACCGACTTGCAGGTGGTCGAGCCTTTCGGCGCGGACCATCTCATCGTCATCTCGACGAATGAACCGGTCGATGCCATCGGCGCTGCGCTGGCGAGCAAGAACGTCGATGCCGCGACGCTGCAGCAACTACTGATGACCCGCATTGACGGCACCGATACGAGTGTCGCGATCCAGCCGCTCTACACCCGGGAAAAACTCTGATGGCCCTGCTGCGAACTGTCTCGGGATTTCTGCTCGGTGCGTCGGCTTTGCTGTTGGCGCAATCGCTGGCGGCAAAGGCGGAAGACCGGGCGTTACTGGTCGGCATCGGGACCTACGAAAGCCTGCCGGAGGACATGCATCTCCATGGGCCGAAGAACGACGTCAAGGCGATCGAGGCGCTGTTGACCGGCACGCTGTCCTTCAGGCCGGAAGCCATTCGCGTGTTGACCGACGACAAGGCCAGCCGCGAGGCGATCCTGTCCTCGGTCAACGACTGGCTGATCGCTGGAACCGCGCCCGGCGACCGGATTTACTTTTACTTTTCCGGACATGGACTTCAGGTGAAGGACGTCAGCAAGGATGAAGAGGACGGGATGGACGAGGCATTGTCCACCTACGACATCAAGGCGGGCGAAGCGGATTGGACGAACGTCATCCTCGACGACGATCTGGAAGTGCTGCTGGAGAAGATGAAGGGCAGGGCGGTGACGCTGGTGATCGACGCCTGCCATTCCGGCACGATCTCCCGCGCTCTTTCGGCCGACAGGCTTTCGGGCACGAGCGGCGCGCGTTACCTGCCGCGTCCCTTCGCCAAAGCATCGAAGGTCACGCGCGGCCTGCGGATCGATCTGGGTGTTATCGACAAGCCGGCGGAACTGACAGCCGGTGGCGTCACCGCCTGGAGCGCAGCCGCCCCTTATCAGGTCGCCTGGGACGATGTCCGGTTGCCGATCGAAGACCGTCACGGCGTTTTTACATCGGCCTATGTAGCCGGCTACAAACCTTCGGAATCGGATGGAAATTCCAATGGCCTGGTGAGTAATGCCGAGCTCTTCCAGTATGTGACGACAAAGTCCAAGGACTATTGTTCGGCCCAGGAAAACTGCGACAATCTCGATCCACAGCTGGAAAGCGTCCCCGACACGCTCGGCACGAGTGTTGCCAAGCCGGAACCGTACAAGACGGAACAGACTGCAACGGTCGCGGGCCAGCAACAAAGCAAGCCGGAACCGGTTTACCAGGAGGCGAAGATCGATGCTGGGGCAGCGCCGGTCTATGTCGACGCAAATCCGGTGGCAGCCATCGGCGACATTATCGGCAAGGCCGATACGGGCGACGTGACGGTCTCGCTCGATACCGGTCCCGCGCTGAAAAAGGGGCAGGCCTTCAAGGTTTCTGTCACCAGCAAGTATGACGGACATCTGGTATTGCTCGACGTGAACGATCAGGGTGTCGCGACGCAGATTTTCCCGAATGAGATGGCGCAAAAGATAACGCCGCTTTCGGCAGGCTCGACGCTGATTATCCCCGACGACTATTACGGCTTCGATTTCGAGGCAGATGGCAGTGGCGAGAATGTGCTGGTCGCCATCGTCGTCAGCGACGACCTTGATCTGAGGGACGTCGCGCCGGCGGCGCAGGGGCTGAACGCTGAACTCGACGCGCGAAGGAAACTAAGCGAGATCGTCGCAAAACTCCAAAAGGCATGGACGGGCGATACCGAAAATCGCGGCCTGCGATGGTCGCTTGGAACGCTGAAATACACGATAGAATAAGGATTGCGAGCCATCAAGCCAGAAAGCCCGCGACGGTCGCCGCGGGCTTTCTGCTGTGGGTGTTTGCTGGGCCGCGACAGACCTAGTGGAGGATCTGGCTGAGGAACAGCTTGGTACGCTCATGCTGCGGATTGTCGAAGAATTCGGCTGGCGAGTTCTGCTCGACGATCTGGCCCTGGTCCATGAAGATGACGCGATTGGCGACCTGACGGGCGAAGCCCATTTCGTGGGTGACGCAGATCATCGTCATGCCCTCTTCGGCAAGGCCGACCATGGTGTCGAGCACTTCCTTGATCATTTCCGGATCGAGCGCCGATGTCGGCTCGTCGAACAGCATGACGCGCGGGTTCATGCAGAGCGAACGGGCGATTGCCACGCGCTGCTGCTGACCACCGGAGAGCTGGCCCGGATATTTGAGAGCCTGTTCCGGGATCTTGACGCGCTTGAGGAAGTGCATCGCGACCTCTTCGGCCTGCTTCTTTGGCATCTTGCGAACCCAGATTGGCGCCAGCGTGCAGTTCTCCAGGATCGTCAGATGCGGAAAGAGGTTGAAGTGCTGGAACACCATGCCGACTTCGCGGCGCACTTCGTCGATCTTCTTCAGGTCGTTGGTGAGTTCGATACCGTCGACGACGATCTTGCCCTTCTGGTGCTCCTCCAGCCGGTTGATGCAGCGGATCATTGTCGATTTTCCGGAGCCTGACGGACCGGCGATAACAATGCGTTCGCCGCGCATGACCTTCAGATTGATGTCGCGCAGAACGTGGAAATCGCCGTACCACTTGTTCATGCCGACGATTTCGATGGCGACGTCCGTGGACGAGACGGTCAGTTTCGATGCCAGAGCTTCATTTGCCATGACGTTTTCCCCTTAATTGTTATCGTTTGTGGCCCTTGTCGAGCAGCCGTTCCATGAAGCCAGAATAGCGCGACATGCCGAAGCAGAAGAGCCAGAAGATGAAACCCGCAAAAACAAGGCCGGAAAGCGGTGTCACCGGTGACAGCCATTTGGCGTCGCCGAAGGAGACTTTGACGATGCCCAACAGATCGAACATGTTGATGATCGATACGAGCGACGTGTCCTTGAACATGCCGATGAACGTGTTGACGATGCCCGGGATGACAAGCTTGATCGCTTGCGGAAGGATGATCAGCGTCATCTTCTGGAAATAGTTGAGGCCGAGCGAATCTGCGCCTTCCGACTGCCCCTTGGGGATCGCCTGAAGTCCACCGCGGATCACCTCAGCCATGTAGGCGGAGGCGAAGATCGAAACGCCGACGAGCGCTCGGAGGAACTTGTCGATCGTATTACCCGGCTCCATGAAAAACGGCAAAAGGACGCTTGCCATGAAGAGCACGGTGATCAGGGGGACGCCGCGGATAAGCTCGATGAAGACGACACAGAAGGTTTTGACGATCGGCATCTTCGAGCGTCGCCCGAGCGCCAGGAGAATACCGAAGGGCAGCGAAACCGTGATGCCGATAAAGGAGATGATCAGCGTAACCATCAGCCCACCCCACAGCGATGTTTCGACATGACGCAGACCGAACACGCCGCCGAGCAGCAGGAAATAGCCGACGATCGGCAACGCTACCAGCAGGAGCAGGGCGTTGAGGCCCTTGCGCGGCACCGACGGGATGAGCATCGGGACGAGCAGGATCGCGAAGAGAGCGGCAAGCAGGTAGGGGCGCCATGCTTCGCCCCGCGGATAGGAGCCGATCATGAACTGCTGGAACTTGTCGCCGACATAGGCCCAGCACGCGCCGCTCCAGCCATCCGGCTGGATGCCGCCTTGGGCGACCGTCGAGCAAAAGGTGCGGTCTGTACCGGTCCATTGCGCCGAAAGGAACAGCCAGTCGATCACCCCCGGCAGGTACCAGAGAATGAAGCTGAGAGCGAGCACGGTCAGCACCCCGTTGCTCAGCGATGAGAAGAGATTCTTCCTCGCCCAGCCGATCACCGTTGAATCAGCAAGCGGAGCCGTTTCGGCCGGGAGGAAGGTATGGCGGACGTAAGCGATGTTTTCGGCCATGTCAGCGCTCCACCAATGCCATTTTGGCGTTGAACCAGTTCATGAAAAGCGACGTCACGAGGCTGATCGAGACATAGACGATCATCCAGATCGCGATAATTTCGATGGCATGGCCACTTTGGTTGAGGATGGTATTGCCCACTTGAACGAGGTCAGCATAACCGGCGGCGACCGCGAGCGACGAGTTCTTGGTGAGGTTAAGATATTGCGACGTCAAAGGCGGTATGATGATGCGCAGCGCCTGCGGCAGGATGACCAGCCGCAATGCGCGTGCGGGCCGGATGCCGAGCGCGTTGGCGGCCTCCGACTGGCCTTTGGGAACGCCGCGGATACCGGCGCGGACGATCTCGGCAATGAAGGCGGCCGTGTAGAGCGAAAGCGCCAGATAAAGAGAGAGAAATTCGGGGCTGATAAGACTGCCGCCGCTCAGGTTGAACCGCCCGAGTTTCGGAAAATCGAACGCGATCGGCGCGCCTAGTGCCAGAAAGACGATCAGCGGGAGGCCAATGATGAGGCCAAGCGATACGATGAGAACCGGCGGGCGTCTGCCGGTCACCATTTGCTGGCGGTTGGCCCAGATCGCGAATGCGATCGACGCCACTATGCCGAGGGCAAGGACAATCCAGACATAATTAAAGGCGGGGTCGAAGATCGGCTTCGGGAAGTTGATCCCGCGATTGCTGATGATGAAGGAAGGATCGCCCACGCTCGGATCGGCCGCCTTGGCTTCCTCCGTGGCTTGGCGGATGAGCTTGAAGTCCGGGAGGATTGCCAGAACGCCCTTGTACCAGAAGAAGATGACAAGCAGCGGGGGGATGTTGCGGAAGATTTCGACGTAGATCGTGCACAGGCGCGCGATCAGCCAGTTGTTCGAAAGCCGGCCGATACCGACCAAAAGGCCGACGATTGTTGCGGTAATAGTGCCGAAAAAGGCCACCAGCAGCGTGTTCAGGAAGCCGACGGCCAGAGCCCTCAGATAGGTCGAATCCGACGTGTAGGCGATAAGCGACTGACCAAGGTCGAAACCGGCGCGGCCCGAAAGGAAACCAAAACCCGCCGTCATGTTGGCGCGGGCAAGGTTCTCTGCCGCATTTGTCCAGGCCTCATAGATCAGCCAGACGACGACCAGGACAGTCAAGACCTGGAAGAAGTACCCCCGATATTCCGGGTTATAAATAATCGATGATGCGCGACGGCTTTTCCCGTCGCTGATATCGGCCGCTGCCATCAATTTCCCCTGGTTCTATCGCCCTGTTTCCCGGGCTTTATTTTTTGAAAAGCGGAAGGCGGCGAGCCGCCTTCCGATCACCGGCGCTGTGCTTAGCGGATCGGCGGGGCGTATTGCAGGCCGCCCTTGCTCCACAGTGCGTTCAGGCCGCGCTTGATCTTGAGTGGCGAACCTTCGCCGACGTTGCGCTCAAAGGCTTCGCCGTAGTTGCCGACTGCCTTGACGATCTGAACCGCCCAATCCTTCGGCAGGTCGAGATCCGCGCCGATCGTCGAGCCTTCTTCTTCGCCGAGGAAGCGCTTGATGTCCGGGTTAGCCGACTTCTTCATCTCCTCGACATTTGCCTGGGTGATGCCGAATTCCTCGGCGGTGACCATCGCGAAGTGAGTATAGGAAACGATATCGAACCACTTCGAGTCGCCCTGGCGGACGGCCGGGCCGAGCGGTTCCTTCGAGATGATTTCCGGCAGAATGATGTGATCGTCCGGATTGCTCAGCGACAGGCGGATTGAATACAGGCCGGACTGGTCGGTGGTGTAGACGTCGCAACGGCCGGCATTGTAAGCGGCGTCGACTTCTTCCTGCTTTTCGAAGACGACCGGGTTGTACTGCAGATTGTTGGCCTTGAAGTAGTCGGCAAGGTTCAGTTCGGTCGTCGTGCCGGTCTGCACGCATACAGCCGCGCCGGAAAGCTCGAGCGCCGATTTGACGTTAAGGTCCTTGCGCGTCATGAAGCCCTGACCGTCATAGTAGTTGACGGCGCGGAAGTCGAAACCGAGCTGCGAATCGCGGCTTGCGGTCCAGGTCGTGTTGCGGGCCAGCATGTCGATTTCGCCGGACTGAAGCGCGGGGAAGCGATCCTTCGCGGACAGCGGGGTAAACTTCACCTTCGTCGAATCACCAAAAACAGCTGCTGCGACCGCCTTGCAGAGATCGACGTCAAGGCCGGAGAAGTCGCCGGCAGAACCCTGCGAGCCGAAACCTGCAAGGCTCGCGTTCACACCGCACTGCAGGAAGCCCTTGGCCTTGACATCTTCGAGAGTGCCGGCGGATGCCTGGCTGCCAATCCCCATGACGGCAGCGCCGATAAGCGCTGTCAAAATTCTTTTTGCCATTTTTAGAACCTTTTTCTGTTGTCTTTGTTCTCGTCCGACACCCGCTGCTCGCTGTCGAGCGCAAGGTGCGGCGCCCGCCACCCTCCTGGCGCGAGTGGTGTCTATCTCATTCCCAAAACCTCGCAGGGTCAAGACATGTTGCCGTTTTTCTGGGCCGCAGGGGTAGAATCGTTGCCGAAGCCACATGTTTGGGCAATTTTTAGCTGTGGAAAGCAGTTTTTTGTATAAAAAACCGTCAAAATCGAAATTTTCGTCAATTGCATAGCCCGTTGGTATTGGAGTCTCTTGACCCATCCGGAGAGCGGGCCGACAAGTGCGGCAACACGATTGACCTCAGACGGATTCTCCCATGAATGAAAAGAAGAGTTTTCTCGCAAGCGCGGGGCCAAACACCCTGCTGGCTCACATCGGCAACGATCCAATGGACTACCACGGCTTTGTGAATCCGCCCGTCGTGCATGCATCGACTGTGCTGTTTCCCAATGCTGCGACAATGGAAAGCCGTGCGCAGAAGTATACCTATGGCACGCGCGGAACGCCGACCACCGATGCGCTGTGTGAGGCGATCGACGCATTGGAGGGCTCGGCCGGTACTATCGTCGTTCCGTCAGGCCTTGCCGCTGTAACAGTACCGTTCCTGGCCTTCCTGTCGGCCGGCGATCATGCGCTGATCGTTGATTCCGTCTATTTCCCGACCCGGAATTTCTGCGACACGATGCTGAAACGGCTTGGGGTAAGCGTTGAATACTACGATCCGATGATCGGTGCCGGGATCGAAAGCCTGATCAAGCCGAACACCAAGCTCGTGCACACGGAAGCGCCGGGCTCGAACACGTTCGAAATGCAGGATATCCGGGCGATTTCGACTGTCGCGCACAGGCATGGCTGCGTGGTGACCATGGACAATACCTGGGCGACACCGCTTTATTTCAAGCCGCTCGACCACGGCGTCGATATCTCGATCCATGCGTCGACCAAATATCCCTCCGGTCATTCCGATATCCTGCTCGGTACCGTCTCGGCCAATGCCGCGCATTGGGAGCCGCTCAAGGAAGCCAATATCACGCTCGGCATCTGCGGATCGCCGGATGACAGCTATCAGATCCTGCGCGGTCTGCGCACCATGGGCGTGCGTCTCGACAGGCACCAAGAAAGCGCGCTGTATATCGCCCGGTGGTTGGAAGAACGCGAGGACGTTGCGCGCGTTCTGCATCCGGCGTTGCCGAGTTTTCCGGGCCATGAGCTCTGGAAGAGGGATTTTGCAGGCTCCAGCGGTATCTTCTCCTTCGTCCTGAAGGCCGAGAGCAAGGATCGGTTCAAAGCCAAGGCGCATGCCTTCCTTGATGCCCTGTCACTGTTCGGACTTGGTTATTCCTGGGGCGGTTACGAAAGTCTTGCTCTTCATGTCGGACTTTCCGACCGCAAGATCTGCGCCGCGCCGAGCGAAGGTCCGGTGCTTCGCCTGCAGATCGGACTGGAGGACGTGGCGGATATCCGCAAGGATATCGAGGCTGGTCTCGCGGCGGCGAAAGCCGTCTGACCCGCCTGCATAATTCCTTAAGTCGGAATCGACTTAAGGATAAAATTATGCAGCACTTTCAAAGTTCTAAAGCGCCGCGTGTCAAATATGACGCGCGGCGCTCTAGTCAAGCGGCTCGTATCCATAGAGCCAGTCGAAATCGGCGGCCAGGCTTTCCGGTCGCCGTATCGACAGAACCAGATCACGCCCGAGCTTGACCGGACCGCGGGCGTGATAGACGAAACGGTTGAACGCTCCACGCGAACGCACCCGGGCGATTCGGCGTTTCCTGTGCTCGGCAAAAGCGGCAAGGGACTGCCCGGCGACGGCGAAGGACGCAAGTTCAAAGGCATCTTCGATAGCCATCGCAGCGCCTTGGGCGGCAAATGGCATCATCGCATGAGCCGCGTCACCGATCAGCACGGTTTGTTCGCCTTGGTGCCAGTTGCCCTCGCTCACGCCGTAAAGGGGCCAGATCGTCGGCTCCGGTGCATTCCGCAGCATATCGACAATTTCGGGATGCCAGCCGGCAAAAGCGGCCAGCAGTTGTTTTCGCGACTCACCACGGGGCAGGGCGCGATCCGGCGTTTCGTCCGGATCGTCTCCGCCGGCGATCGCCACCACGTTGAAGCTGCGTATTTGCGGTAGCGGATAGACCACGAGGTGCGAACCGCCGCCAAGGAACGCCGTTACTTTCCTTGCATCGAAAATGGCTGGGGCATTTTCCGCATCAAGCGTCAACCGCCACGCGATATTTCCGGAAAACTGCGCTTTTCCAGAACCTTGGACATGATCCCTGATCTTGGACCATACGCCGTCGGCGCCGATCACGAGACCTGGTTCTTCCCCCGTGGTCCGGGTCAGGGAATCGCGCGATGCATCATCGATCCGCACGCCGAGATGCAGGCGGCACAATGGCTCGGCTTCAACCGCGCCAAGCAGAACCTTCTGAAGGTCGGCCCGATGCAGGACACCGTAGGGCGATGTCCAGCGATCCCGCGCGAAGCGTCCCGACGGAACAGAAGCGATCGTTCGAAGCGAGGTTCCGTTGACAAGGCAGATTGCCGCTGGTTCGCTCCAGACTTGTTCCAACTGCCGCGCAAGGCCGAGTTTTGCCAGAATACGGGTGGCGTTGGGGGAGAGTTGCAATCCGGCACCGGTCTCACTCAGGACCGAAGTCTGCTCGAGGATATCGCTGGCGATGCCCTTGCGAGCAAAACACAAGGCTGCCGTGAGACCTGCGATGCCGGCTCCCACGATCGCGACGGGCCCGCGCTGTGTCATCGAAGAAACTTTCGCCGGGCGGGCTCAGGCCGCTTTCGCATTGAAAGTGCAGCCGTCCGGCACCGTCTGGTCCGCATGAAGCCTGGCATTGTAGCGATAGAGCGTCGAGCAGTAGGAGCAGACCTTCTCGTTGTCGTCGCCCATGTCGATATAGATGTGAGGATGGTCAAAGGGCACCGAGGCGCCTGTGCACATGAATTCCTTCACGCCGATCTCGATCACTGCGTGGCCGCCGTCGTTTTGAAAGTGAGGGATACCGTGCCCGGCCATGTCGTGCTCCACTTGCGTCGTCTGGAAGAATAGTCGAATTCGGCGGCACCATAGAAAGCTTTGCGGAAAAAGTGTAGCGGCAAAGATGCCGCGGCCGCGCGTTTTTTGCCGCACCGGGGTTTTCCCCGTTGGGCCGGTATCATAAGTTCGGCGAAAAACAGGACATTCCCATGGATTTGAATCCACCGCCTTTTTCGACATTTTCCCATGATGGGCTGAAGATCGCCTATTTCGACGAGGGCGACCCGTCGGGCGATCCGATACTTCTCATTCATGGATTCGCCTCCACCGCCAATGTGAATTGGGTCTTTCCGGGGTGGCTGAAGACGCTCGGCGATGCCGGATATCGGGTGATTGCTCTCGACAATCGCGGCCATGGCGCCAGCGACAAGCCTCATGATCCGACCGTTTACCATCCACCGGCAATGGCAGGCGATGCGATAGCGCTTCTCGATCATCTCGGCATCGCCGAGGCGCATGTGATGGGCTACTCCATGGGCGCCCGCATCTCCGCCTTTCTGACGCTCGCCAATCCCCATCGTGTCCGCTCCCTCATCCTCGGCGGGCTCGGCATCGGCATGGTAACCGGCGTCGGCGAATGGGACCCGATCGCCGACGCGCTCACCGCACCTTCTCTTGATGCGGTGACCCACGCCCGTGGCCGTATGTTCCGCGCTTTTGCCGACCAGACCAAGAGCGACCGCAAGGCGCTTGCGGCCTGCATCTCCACCTCGCGCGCCCTTCTTTCCGTCGAGGAGGTGGGGCGTATCGACGTGCCGGTGCTCATTGCGGTGGGTACCAAGGACGATATCGCCGGCTCGCCCCAGGAGCTTGCCACGCTCATGCCGCATGCACTGGCACTGGATATTCCCGGCCGGGATCATATGCTTGCCGTCGGCGACCGGGTCTTCAAGAAAGCGGCGCTGGAGTTTTTGGCGAGGGTGGGGCAGGTGTAAAGCATCCGGAGCGTTTTAGCGCTCCCTTTTTATGGCCAGCCATTTATATCCGGTTCGATTTGGCCTATATCTGATCGGACGACGGACTACGAAGGAGAGCGGCGATGGTCGCCAGGACTGACTTACGCGCGACCGAGACCGTGAAGATCATGGACCCGATCTGGGATAGCCTGCAGGAGGAAGCGCGCGCCGCTGCCCAGCAGGATCCCTTGCTTGCGGCGTTCCTCTATTCGACCATCATCAACCAGCGTTCGCTGGAAGACAGCGTCATCTACCGCATCTGCGAACGGCTCGATCACCCCGACCTGCAGGCAAACCTCCTGCGCCAGACCTTTGCCGAAATGCTGGAAGACTGGCCGGACTGGGGCGCCATCCTGCGCGTCGATATCCAAGCCGTCTACGACCGTGATCCGGCCTGCACGCGCTTCCTGGAGGCGATCCTCTATTTCAAGGGCTTCCACGCGATCCAGACCCATCGGCTGGCTCATTGGCTGCTCAATCGCGGCCGCCGCGATTTCGCCCTGTACCTGCAAAGCCGTTCGTCCTCCGTCTTCCAGACGGACATCAATCCGGCGGCGCGCATCGGCAAGGGCATATTCCTTGACCACGCAACGGGACTTGTCGTCGGCGAGACGGCGGTGATCGGCGATAATGTCTCCATCTTGCATGGTGTGACGCTCGGCGGCACCGGCAAGGAGGGCAGCGATCGTCATCCGAAGATCGGCAATGGCGTGCTGATCGGCGCCGGGGCGAAGATTCTCGGCAACATCCACATCGGCAATTGCTCGCGTGTTGCTGCAGGCTCCGTCGTGCTCAAGGAGGTTCCGGCGAAAACCACGGTGGCCGGCGTTCCGGCGCGCGTCGTGGGTGAAGCCGGCTGCTCCGAGCCGTCGCGTTCGATGGACCAGTTGCTCGTTTCCTTCGAGATCTGATTTGCTGCGATTTGTCGGCTGGTGGTGGCGCCAAGGGGTTTACACCGCTTGAGGCTCCGTGCAAGAAGCGGCGCAAATCAAACCCGTCATGGAGAAAAGACTTGAAGCCCGAAGAAATCAGAAAGCTCGAAGCCTATTTCAAGCGCACTTTCAACCAGTCGATGGTCATCAAGGCGCGTCCGAAGAAGGACGAGTCCGCGGAAGTCTACCTCGGCGACGAGTTTCTGGGCGTTGTCTTCCGCGATGAGGAAGACGGCGAACTGTCCTACAATTTCTCGATGGCCATTCTCGATATAGACCTCTGATCGCTCGTTATAGTTGATCTTTTTCTTTTTAACCCGGTTCTGATATTCAGACCGGGTTTTTTCGTAAAGTCATACTTTTATTTATTTTTTCGCGGAATATGCTCCAATTCCGCTCTATTTCATCAAGCTGTTGCAATAACAGTGTTTTATTGCCTTGCACGTATACATTGACTTTATTGTGCAGTGCACATAAGTTGGTGTCGTCGTGAGGCGTCAAAAAAAGAGGAGCAGCCCGATGTTCAATTTCGAAGATGCAAACAAGAAAAGCAAAGAAACGATGGATACGATGTTGAAGAGCTATGGAACGTTGACGAAGGCTTTTCAGGCGATCGCCACTGAAGCCGCGGATTATTCGAAGAAGGCGTTCGAAGACAGCATTGCTCACGTCGAAAAGATCACCACCGTCAAGAGCGTCGAAGCTGCTTTTGAATTGCAGACCAAATATATGAAGTCGGCTTACGAAGGCTATATCGCCGAAGCCACGAAGATCGGCGAAATGTACGCCGATCTCGCCAAGGACGCATACAAGCCCTACGAAGCACCGATCGCCAAGGCGGCGGCAGCCGTCAAGTCGGCTACCGCTGCCGCAGCGTAAGACTTTCGGGTCACGCATCAAATTCTGAAAACCGGCCGCGCGCACCCGCGGCCGGTTTTTTGTTGCCTGCATCGGATCTCGCCGATTGGCAGCCCAAGAAAGTTGGTCAATCTTGTGCCCCATGACGCAAATATGATTGCAGTGCAGGAGAACAGCCTTAAAATCCGGAAAAGAGCCACTAGATTATCTGTCACGAACAGGCCGCGAATCCTCCCAAGCATTTGCGGCCGGACAAGGGAATGAAGTAGAATGATCGCCATGCCGGTCCGGATGCAAAAAGACAGCGACGGGGATGGGGGCAATGCCAATCGCGGCACGTCTGTCATCACTCGGACAAAGCCGAAGACCAAGAAGCCAAGTCTGTACCGCGTACTGCTTTTGAATGACGACTACACGCCGATGGAATTCGTGATCCACATCCTGGAGCGTTTTTTTCAGAAGGACCGCGAGGCGGCTACCCTGATTATGCTGCACGTCCACAATCACGGCGTGGGTGAATGCGGTATCTTCACGTACGAAGTTGCCGAAACCAAAGTGACGCAAGTGATGGATTTCGCCCGCCAGCATCAGCACCCGCTGCAATGCGTCATGGAAAAGAAATGAGGAACTGACGTGCCAACATTTTCAACCAGCCTTGAAAAGGCGCTGCACCAGGCTCTGACGCTGGCCAATGAGCGCCATCACGAATATGCCACGCTGGAGCACCTGCTGCTGGCACTGATCGACGATGCCGATGCGTCGGCGGTCATGGGCGCGTGCAACGTCAATCTCGACAGCCTCCGCAAGACGGTGTCCGACTATGTCGACAATGAACTCGGCAACCTGGTCACGGGTTATGACGAGGATTCCAAGCCGACGGCGGGTTTTCAGCGCGTCATCCAGCGGGCGGTCATTCACGTTCAATCGTCAGGCCGCGAGGAAGTGACGGGGGCCAATGTTCTCGTTGCCATCTTCGCCGAACGCGAGAGCCATGCCGCCTATTTCCTGCAGGAGCAGGAGATGACCCGCTATGACGCGGTCAATTTCATCTCGCATGGCATCGGCAAGCGGCCGGGTTCATCCGAGACGCGTACGCCGCGCGGGGCCGATGAGCCGGAATCCGAACAGAAGCCCTCGCGCGAGCAGGACGAAGGCGGACCGAAGAAGCAGCAGGATGCGCTGACCGCCTATTGTATTAACCTCAACGAGAAGGCCAAGGGCGGCAAGATCGATCCGCTGATCGGCCGCCACTCGGAGGTCAATCGCACGATCCAGATCTTGTGCCGCCGTTCGAAGAACAACCCGCTCTATGTCGGCGACCCCGGTGTCGGCAAGACGGCGATCGCCGAAGGGCTCGCCAAGCGCATCGTCGAGAAGAAGGTGCCGGAAGCGTTGCAGGACGCGACGATTTTCTCGCTCGACATGGGCACGCTGCTGGCTGGCACGCGCTACCGCGGCGACTTCGAAGAGCGTCTGAAGCAAGTCGTCAAGGAACTGGAAGACTATCCGGGCGCTGTCCTGTTCATCGACGAGATCCACACGGTGATCGGTGCCGGGGCTACCTCGGGCGGCGCCATGGATGCCTCCAACCTGTTAAAGCCGGCTCTTTCCTCCGGGTCCATCCGCTGCATCGGTTCGACCACCTACAAGGAGTATCGCCAGTTCTTCGAGAAGGACCGGGCACTTGTCCGCCGCTTCCAGAAGATCGACGTCAACGAACCGACGATCCCCGATACCATCGAGATCATGAAGGGCCTGAAGCCCTATTTCGAGGATTATCACAAGCTGAAATACTCGAACGAGGCGATCAAGTCTGCCGTCGAGCTTTCGGCCCGCTATATCAACGACCGCAAGCTGCCGGACAAGGCGATCGACGTGATCGACGAGACCGGTGCCGCGCAAATGCTTTTGCCGCAAAACAAGCGGCGCAAGCTGATCACCGAGAAGGAGATCGAAGCGACGATCGCGACGATGGCCCGTATTCCGCCGAAGACCGTTTCGAAGGACGACGAGACCGTTCTCGCCAATCTGGAAAAGGAACTGCGTTCTGTCGTCTACGGTCAGGATCTGGCGATCGAAGCTTTGGCTTCGGCGATCAAGCTCGCCCGCGCCGGTCTTCGCGAACCGAACAAGCCGATCGGCTCCTATGTCTTCTCCGGTCCGACCGGCGTCGGCAAGACGGAAGTCGCAAAGCAGCTCGCAGTCTCGCTCGGCGTCGAACTGATCCGCTTCGACATGTCGGAATATATGGAGCGCCATACGGTCTCGCGTCTGCTTGGCGCGCCTCCCGGCTATGTCGGCTTCGACCAGGGCGGGCTTCTGACTGACAGCATCGACCAGCACCCGCATTCGGTGTTGCTGCTCGACGAAATCGAGAAGGCCCATCCGGATCTGTTCAACATCTTGCTACAGGTCATGGATCATGGCTCGTTGACGGATCACAACGGCAAGAAGATCGACTTCCGCAACGTCATCCTGATCATGACGACGAATGCCGGTGCGTCGGACATGGCCAAGGCTGCGATCGGCTTCGGCTCCTCGAAGCGCGAAGGCGAGGACATCGAGGCGCTGAACCGGATGTTCACGCCGGAATTCCGCAACCGTCTCGATGCGGTGATCCCGTTCGGTTCGCTACCGACGCCGGTCATCCACCAGGTCGTGCAGAAGTTTGTCATGCAGCTCGAAACGCAGCTTGCCGAGCGCAACGTTACCTTCGACCTGCATCCGGACGCGATCGCTTGGCTGGCCGACAAAGGTTACGACGAGAAGATGGGCGCGCGGCCGCTGGCGCGCGTCATTCAGGAAAACGTCAAGAAGCCGCTGGCCGACGAAATCCTCTTCGGCAAGCTGAAGAAGGGTGGTGTCGTCAAGGTGACTGTCGGCGTCAAGGCCGATGGTACCAAGGGTCTGATCCTCGATTCTGTTCCGGAAACAGCGCGGATCAAGCCGAAGGCGGAGGTCGTCGCGCCGGTACGGAAGTCTTCCAAGGCGGCAAAGCCGAAGGAAATGGAAACTGTCGGTGCTGATCCGGAAGGCAGCGCGAAGCCGAAGAAGGCTGTGAAGGCTGCTGCCAAAACCGAGGAGCCGGGAGGCGCCATCGCTCCGGCGGCGCCCCGCAAGGGACGCACGGTACCGAAGGTGCCGCGCAAGAAGTAAGCGGCTGCAACATAGAGACACGGTGCCGGGCGGAATGGTCCGGCACTGTTTTTTTGTGACATGAACCAGCGGATGTTTTGATGAAAAACGGCGAGATGGCCGGCTCTGCGCGGCATTGGTTCCTGACCGGGATGACGGGCATTTTCAGCCTGCCGGCGATCATCCTGATGCTGTCCTTTGTCGGCTTCTGCGCCTTTACCGCGCAGGCCGGCATTCCGGTCGAGCAGGTGGTGTTCATGACCGGCGCCGTTTGGGCGCTGCCGGCCAAGGTCATCCTCGTCACCGCGATCCTCGGCGGCGCCAATGTCCTGACAGCCTTTATCGCGGTGACACTGTCCTCCATCCGGCTGATGCCGATGGTGGCGGCTCTCGTGCCGGAAATCCGCACGGAGAGGACCCCGACCTGGCTCTTGCTGTTTCTCTCGCACTTCATCGCGATCACCGCCTGGGTTTTCACGATGGAGCGGGTGCAATCGGTGCCGCGTGAGCGGCGGATCGCCTTTTTTGCAGGTTTCGGCATCACGCTCGTCCTTGCCAATATGGCGCTGGTGGCCGTCGTCTACCGGTTCGTGGCGGAGTTTCCGCCGCTTGTCGCCGGCTGCCTGTTCTTCCTGACGCCGGTCTATTTTCTCGCTTCGATCTGGAGTTCAGCGCGCCATCCGGTGATCTATGTCGCCCTGATCGTCGGCCTTATCGCCGGCCCGGTATTCTACTGGCTCGCACCGGAATTCGACATCCTGCTGGCAGGCGTCGGCGGCGGCACGGCCGCCTGGCTTGCTGAGCGCAGTTGGCGTCAGCGCAAGGAGACGCGTGCATGACCGTGCTCGACGGATGGTGGGCTTACGTGTTCATTGCGATCGCAGGCTGGCTTGCGACGGATATCTGGCGCTGGCTGGGCGTGCTGGCGGGGAACCGGCTGCGGGAGGATTCCGAAGCTTTGAGCTGGGTGAGGGCGGTTGCGACGGCGCTGGTGGCAGCGGTTATCGCCAAACTCATTCTTTATCCGACCGGCGTGCTTGAACAATCGCCGCTCTGGCTCCGCCTCGGATCCGTTGTCGCTGGCTCCGCCGCCTTTTTTATCGGGCGCCAGAGACCAGGGGTCGGTATCGCCACGGCCATCGCGGTCCTGGCCGCGGGATTGTACATGTTGGGATTCTAAAAAGCCTCAGCCTGCGAGGGCTTGCTTGATTTTCTCAGCATTCGCGGCGAGAACCGCACCATCTTCCATCTTGCCGGAATGCGGCCGCAACGGCACGCCCTCGCGACGGGGAATGACGTGGAAATGCAAGTGAAACACCGATTGACCCGCTGGTGCTTCATTGAACTGCATGATCGTCACGCCGTCGGCATCGAAGGCCTTCTGCGCTGCGATCGCGATTTTCTGGACGACCGCAATCAAGGGACCAAGCGTTGCCGGATCGGCGTCGAGAATGTTGCGGGATGCCGTCTTCGGGATGACCAGGACGTGGCCTTCCGCCTGTGGCATGACATCCATGATGACGAGGGTGTTGTCATCTTCATAGACCTTCTGCGAGGGAATTTCGCCGCGCAGGATCTTGCTGAAGATATTGTTGCTGTCATAGGCGCCGCTGCTCATCTTGAGTCTTCCTCCTGGGTGTCTTTTCAAAAGCGTAGCGTGTTCAGTCGTCCATTTCCTGCCGCGCACCTTTGCGGAAAGGGCTGTGATCTGCAAGCATATCGCCGATCTGCTCGACGTCCCGCCGCTCGCGTTCGAGATAGTCGGCCACAGCCCGCTTCAATCCCGGATGGGCAATGAAATGCGCCGAATGGGTCGTCACCGGCAGGTAGCCGCGTGCCAGCTTGTGTTCGCCTTGGGCGCCCGCCTCCACGCGCTTCAGCCCTTTGGAAAGCGCGAAATCGATCGCCTGGTGGTAGCAGACCTCGAAATGCAGGAAGGGATGGTCTTCGATGGCGCCCCAGTGGCGGCCGTAAAGCGCGTCGCTGCCGATGAAATTGATCGCGCCGGCTATATAGCGGCCGCTGCGCCTGGCCATGACCAGCAGGACGTCGTCCGCCATCCGCTCGCCGATCAGCGAATAGAATTTGCGGGTAAGATAGGGACGGCCCCATTTGCGGCTGCCGGTATCCATGTAGAAAGCGAAAAACTGGTCCCAGACGCTTTCGGTCAGGTCCTTGCCGGTCAGCCAGTCGATGCTGATGCCGTGTTCAAGCGCTGTCCGGCGCTCCTTCTTGAGCGCCTTGCGTTTCCTGGAAGCGAGCGTTTCGAGGAAGTCGTTGTGGGATGCGTAGCCGTCGTTGACGAAATGGAACTGCTGGTCGGTCCGGTGCAGGAAGCCGGCGCGCTCGAATGACGGCATTTCCTCTTCCGGCACGAAGGTTACGTGCGCCGATGACACCTTGTGACGGCGCGCCAGTTCCTGAAGCCCGGCCACAAGTGCCTCGCGAACTGCGCTCTCATTGGCATCGGGCGCGCTCAGAAGCCGCGGACCGGTCGCCGGCGTGAAGGGGACCGAGCACTGCAATTTCGGATAGTAACGCCCGCCGGCCCGCTCCAGCGCATCGGCCCAGCCATGATCGAAGACATATTCGCCTTGGCTGTGGTTTTTCAGATAGCAGATGAGGCCGCCTGCCAGACTGCCGTCGCTCCCCTCCATCAGCAGATGCTGGCCAAGCCATCCGGTATCCGCCGTGGCCGAGCCGGAGTCCTCCAGCGAAGAGAGATAGGCGTGGGAAATGAACGGATTGTAGAGACCGCCGGGCTGTCCTTTGGCGGCTCCGGACAATCCGTCCCAGCTTTCCCTCGAAATATCCTGAAAGGAGGTTTCGATGCGGATTTTCACTTCGCCTGTCATTCTCTAAGCGGAAAGCCTCTCCCTTGGATCAAATCCCTCGAACGTCATCTGATCCGCGTGGCTGAACGTGTGATCGACGGCGGCCTGGTCCCGAACTGTCCAGGTGATGATCGGCCGTCCGAGGGTGCGCTCCTTGTCGATGAACGAATTTGGCAGATGTCCATAGTGATAGGAAATGAAATCGAGGCCAAGCTGCATGGCTTCCTCGTGAATGAAGAACGTTTCCGGTCGCGCTCCCTCGGCCGTTAGCCCCAAAGGGTAGGGCGGGTCGAGCGCCTTCAGGTCTTTGAGCAGCCAATGGTCGAAGCTCATCAGGGCAACATGGCCGTCGTAGCCTTCCAACGTTTCCAGCACCGCGTCAGCAAAACCCTCGTCGTCACCCTTGCGACCCTTGAGTTCAAGGATCAGCGGTACGCGGCCTTTTACCAGCCTGAGAAGTTGGCCGAGTGTCGGCACCTTGTCGGCGGTGCCGCCGATCGCGACGAGGCCGAGTTCGCCGGCCGTCTTTTCGCGGATATCGCCCTTGATGCCGCACAGGCGCTGCATGTCGTCATCGTGAAAAACGACGGGCACGCTGTCTGCGGTATATTGCAGATCACATTCGATCGCGAAGCCGTTTTCCACCGCCCGGGAAAAGGCGGACAGCGTGTTTTCCCAGATGGTATGGTTCATGTCGTGATAGCCACGATGCGCGATCGGTTGCGCCGTCAGCCAGGAGAGGTCTTTCATGGCGGCTGTTCCGTTATGCGATTTCGATGACAGCGTCGATCTCGACGGCGGCATTGAAGGGCAGGGCGGCCATGCCGACGGCTGCGCGGGCATGAATTCCAGCGTCGCCGAGAACTTTGGCGATCAGGTTGGATGCCCCATTCATGACCAGATGCTGTTCGATAAACGTCGGGTTGGAGGCAATGAAGCCGTTGAGCTTGACGATGCGGCGGATGCGCGAGAGATCGCCGCCAAGTGCTGCCTTGGCCTGGGCGAGAATGTTGATGGCGCAGAGTTCGGCTGCACGCTGGCCTGTCGCGACATCGACGCCGTCACCGAGATGCCCGGTAATCGCGATCTTGCCGTTTTCCATCGGCAGTTGGCCGGAGATATAAAGATGCGATCCGCTGATGACGAAGGGGACATAGTTTGCGGCAGGAGCTGCGGCCTGCGGCAAGGTGATTCCCAGTTCCTGGATGCGTGCTTCGATTTCTGCGGACATGGATAACTCCGTTGTGTTTTGTCACCAAATGCTGCATGCAAAGCGTGATTCATGAAGTGATAAAATACCGCTTCGCGATCATCTATGCCTCGCTTTCGCCGGATGTGTTCTTATAGCATCGGCGGCGAGTCCAACAGGAGGAAACGGATGTTTCGTTCAAGCTTTGCCTCTGCCATTCTGGCATGGGCGTGTTTCTCCGGCGTGACGATCGGCGGCGCTTCTGCAGCGTCCGCCAATATCCTGGTGCCTCACCGTGCCGTGTATGATCTCGAGCTGAAAGACGCATCCGAGCGCTCCGGCATTTCCGGAATGTATGGCCGCATGGTCTATGAATTCAACGGCTCCGCCTGCGAAGGCTACACAGTCAGTTTTCGTTTCGTCACCAAGGTCGATACTGGCGAGGAGGTCAGGCTGACGGACCAGCAGACAACGACCTATGAGGACCTGAAGAACGGCAATTTCCGCTTCCTGACGCGTTCCTTCACTGACGAGAAGCTGGATAAGGAGGTGCGCGGTTCCGCCCATGAGGCCGAGCAAGGCGTGAAGGTGGATCTGACCTCGCCGGACAAACGCCAGGTCGATCTGGCCCGGAGCCTGTTTCCGACCGAGCACATGCTGGAGGTCATCGATCGGGCGCAGAAGGGCGAGGCGCTGTTCGAATCCCGCATCTTCGACGGCTCCGATTCGGGCGACAAGACACTCATCACCACGACAATGGTCGGCAAGCAGCGGACACCGGTCGCCGATGACGGCGACGCCGGAAAAGCCGGAGCGATGGCTTCCAAGCCCTATTGGCCGGTGACCATCTCTTACTTCAACGACGACATGACCGGTGACGCGCTGCCGATCTACCGCATGGAGTTCAAGCTCTACGAAAACGGCATCACCCGCGATCTGACGATGGACTACGGCGACTTCGTGCTGACCGGCAAGCTTGCTGACCTCGAAGTCTTCAAGCAGGGCGACTGCAAGTAGAACCCGACGCGCTGCCTTCCAATATTTTATGCTCCTCCCTTGATTTATAGGGCAACAGGGGGTATGGCCACCGCATTCCACACGTAAGGTTTGGGACCGTCCGGGAGAAATCCGGCAGTTCCACCCGGTGGCGCCTTCGAAGAAGGTGCTGTTTGCCTTGCGGAGGTTCAACCGGAAAAGGAGAAAAAGGCATGGCATTGCCTGATTTTAGCATGCGCCAGCTTCTGGAAGCTGGCGTTCACTTCGGTCACCAGACTCATCGCTGGAACCCGAAAATGAAGCCGTACATCTTCGGCGATCGTTCGAACGTCCACATCATTGACCTCGCACAGACCGTGCCGATGCTGTCGCGCGCCCTGCAGGTCGTCAGCGACACTGTTGCCAAGGGCGGCCGCGTTCTGTTCGTCGGCACTAAGCGCCAGGCGTCCGAGATCATCGCTGACGCTGCCAAGCGCTCGGCCCAGTATTACGTCAATGCCCGGTGGCTCGGCGGCATGATGACCAACTGGAAGACGATTTCGAACTCGATCCAGCGCCTGCGCAAGCTCGACGAGATCCTGAGCTCGGAAGCTTCGGGCTTCACCAAGAAGGAACGTCTGAACCTCGAGCGCGAACGCGAAAAGCTGAACCGTGCTCTCGGCGGTATTCGCGATATGGGCGGCGTACCGGACCTGATGTTCATCATCGACACCAACAAGGAATCGATCGCCATCGACGAAGCCAAGCGTCTTGGCATCCCGGTCGTCGCGATCATCGATTCGAACTGCGACCCGGACCAGATCGATTTCCCGATCCCCGGCAACGACGACGCTTCGCGCGCGATCTCGCTCTATTGCGATCTGATCTCCCGCGCTGCCCTCGACGGCATCGCCCGTCAGCAGAGCTCGTCCGGTCGCGACCTCGGCGCCTCTGCCGAACTGCCGATCGAGCCGGCTCTCGAAGAAGCCGCCGAAGCCTGATCGGGCTGGACGGCGGGGTTTCTCGCCGCTCCTCTAGATAAAATCAGGAAAAGGCCGTTTACGACTGAAGAAGTGAACGGCCTTGTTCTTTTGCACCGGACCAAACTCAAGCAGGGATGGTCTTTGCGATGCACATCACCGCGACGAAGCCTTTCATCACGGTGTCATATTCAGGGGTCATCCCCTGCCACATCCTCCTGGTATCGCGCCGGTTTCCTGGCTGCGGACCAGCCGAACAAAACGAAGAGGCAAAAAAGATGAGCACTATTACAGCAGCAATGGTGAAGGAACTGCGCGAAAAGACCGGCGCAGGCATGATGGATTGCAAGAAGGCACTCGGCGAAACCAATGGTGACATGGAAGCCGCGATCGACTGGCTGCGCGCCAAGGGCATTGCCAAGGCCGACAAGAAGTCCGGCCGTGCAGCCGCCGAAGGCCTGATCGGCATCGCCAGCAGCGGCACCAAGGCCGTCGTCATCGAACTCAACTCCGAAACCGACTTCGTTGCCCGCAACGATGCCTTCCAGGACCTGGTTCGCGGTATTGCCGGCGTCGCTGTCGGCACCGATGGCTCGGTTGAGGCGATTTCCGCCGCCAACTTTCCGGCGACCGGCAAGTCCGTTGCCGAAAGCATCACCGATGCAATTGCCACGATCGGCGAAAACATGGCGCTGCGCCGTTCCGCCTTGCTGTCGGTTGAAGACGGTGTCGTCGCCACCTACGTTCACAACTCCGTTGCGGACGGCCTCGGCAAGCTCGGCGTTCTCGTCGCGCTGAAGTCGACCGGCGACAAGGACGCCCTGAACGCTATCGGCCGCCAGGTCGCCATGCACATCGCCGCGACCAACCCGCTGGCCATCCGTTCGACCGAGGTCGATCCGGCCGTTGCCGACCGCGAGCGCTCGATCTTCATCGAGCAGTCGCGCGCTTCCGGCAAGCCGGACAACATCATCGAAAAGATGGTCGATGGCCGCATGCGCAAGTTCTTCGAGGAAGTAGCACTTCTGTCGCAGGCTTTCGTGATGAACCCCGACCTCACCGTCGAAGCTGCCGTCAAGGAAGCTGAAAAGGCTGTCGGCGCTCCGATCGAAGTCACCGGCATGGCCCGCCTTCTGCTCGGCGAAGGTGTCGAGAAGGAAGAAACCGACTTCGCCGCTGAAGTAGCAGCCGTCGCCAAGGGTTGATTTCTTCATCCTGATTGGGAAAACCGGGGGGCATCGCGTGACAACGCGGTGCCCTTCGTGTATCCGGCATCATCATCACATTGGCGCAGGCTCCTTCGGTCATCATCCGGGGTGACATCGGCCGCGCGGGGATGAAAGATCAGTTTTACGCACCATCTCGCATGTGTGCGCCTTCTTGGACAGGAGTGACGATGTCGGCCAAACCTCTCTTCAAACGCGTGCTGCTGAAGGCTTCGGGCGAGGCGCTCATGGGCAATCAGGGCTTCGGCATCGATGTCGCTGTTGCCGACCGGATTGCCTCGGACATTGCCGAAGCGCGTGCCATGGGAGTGGAAGTCGGCGTGGTCGTCGGCGGCGGCAACATTTTTCGCGGGGTCGCCGTGGCTTCCAAGGGCGGCGACCGGGTAACCGGCGACCATATGGGCATGCTGGCAACGGTGATCAACGCGTTGGCCCTGGCGACGTCCTTGCGCAAGCTCGACATCGATACCGTCGTACTCTCGGCAATCGCGATGCCGGAAATCTGCGAAAGCTTCTCGCAGCGCGCGACGCTCTATCATCTTTCGCTCGGCCGTGTGGTGATCTTTGCCGGCGGCACCGGCAATCCGTTCTTCACCACCGATTCTGCGGCTGCGCTGCGCGCTGCCGAAATGGGCGCCGAGGCGATCTTCAAGGGAACGCAGGTCGACGGTATCTATACCGCAGACCCGAAGAAGGACCTGACCGCGACGCGTTTCGACCGCTTGACCCACAGCGAAGTTCTGGAAAGAGGCTTGGCCGTCATGGATGTTGCAGCCGTAGCGCTGGCGCGCGAAAACAGCATTCCGATCATCGTGTTCTCGATCCACGAGAAGGGCGGTTTCGCAGAGATCTTGACCGGCGGCGGTCGCGCCACCATCGTAACAGACAATTGAGCAGGACAGGGCGGCGGCAATGCTGCCGCGATAAAACGGGAGTTTGATCCATGAGTGAAGGTATTGACCTGAGTGATCTGAAGCGCCGCATGGAAGGTGCGATCGCCGCTTTCAAGCACGACATCGCATCGCTGCGCACCGGTCGTGCATCCGCCAATGTTCTCGATCCGGTCATGGTTGAAGCCTATGGCTCGCGCGTTCCGCTGAACCAGGTTGCCAACATTACAGTTCCGGAAGCGCGTATGCTCGGCGTGTCGATCTGGGACAAGTCGATGGTCGGGGCTGTTGATCGTGCGATCCGAGAATCGAATCTCGGCCTCAATCCGATCGTCGACGGGCAGAATTTGCGTATTCCGTTGCCGGAGCTGAACGAAGAGCGCCGCAAGTCTCTGGTGAAAGTTGCGCATGACTACAGCGAGAAGGCGAAGATCGCGGTGCGTAACGTTCGTCGCGATGGCATGGACAGCCTGAAAAAAGCCGAAAAGGATGGGGACATCGGCCAGGATGTGAGCCGCAGCCAGTCGGAAAGGGTCCAGAAAATGACCGACGAGATGATTTCCGACATCGACCGCTTGCTCGCCGACAAGGAAAAGGAAATCATGCAGGTCTAGACTGCCCTTTTCCGAGTCTCTGTTTTTCGGGCCGCTGATGTCAAACCCATTGATTAGAAATGTTCCCACGCACGTTGCCATCATCATGGACGGCAACGGGCGTTGGGCCAATTCGCGTGGGCTTCCGCGCACGATGGGGCATCGCAAGGGCGTCGAAGCCGTCCGCGAGGCGGTGCGGACCGCCGGCGAGGTGGGCATTCGTTACCTGACGCTGTTTGCCTTCTCGTCCGAAAACTGGAGCCGGCCAGAGGCGGAGGTCTCCGATCTGATGGGACTGCTGAAGGCCTTCATCCGGCGCGACCTGGCGGATTTGCACCGGCAGAACGTTCGCATCCGGGTGATCGGCGACAAGACCAATCTTCGCGGTGATATTCTGCCTTTGCTGATCGAGGCCGAGGATACGACGCGCAACAATACTGGCATTACGCTCGTCATCGCGTTCAATTACGGTTCGCGCGATGAAATGACCCGCGCCATGCAGGCGCTGGCGGTTGATGTCGCGCAAGGGCGGCTGACGCCCGACCAGATCACGCCGGAACGCATTGCGAGCAAACTTGACACGTCCGGCATACCGGATCCGGACCTTATTCTGCGCACCAGCGGCGAAGAGAGGCTGTCGAATTTCCTGCTTTGGCAGGCGGCTTATTCCGAACTTCTATTCGTTCCTGACCTCTGGCCAGATTTCAACCGCGAGGTTTTCCTCGATGCGCTGAAGACCTATGCCGGACGGGAACGCCGCTTTGGCGGGCTGTCGCAGCCGACGCTGGCAGTTGGCTCCTGATGCAGAGAGAGCTGCAACTACGTATCGTTTCCGGCATTGTTCTGGCTGCCGCTGTCCTTGGTGCCACCTGGGTTGGTGGAACCGTCTTCCAATTGCTCTCCGTCGCCATTGCGCTCCTTGTCTATTACGAATGGTCGACGATCACCCGCCTTGCCGAGCGTGATTTTCAGGGCAATGCTTTCGGCTGGCTTTCGCAGGCAGTTATCGCCGCCCTCATTCTGTTTGATAATGCTCAGTTGACGTTGCTGGCTTTGGCGGCATCTGCCGTTGCTGCCGCCATTTGGGTCTATCTGCGCGGCGGCAGCTGGTGGCTGCCCGGCGGCATCGTCTATTCCGGGCTTACCGGCATCTCGCTCTCGGCGATCCGGGGGGACAGCGATATCGGCCTGATCGCGATGATCTTCATTTTCGCCGTCGTTTGGGCGACCGATATTTTCGCCTATTTCACCGGCCGGGCGATTGGCGGTCCGAAACTGGCGCCGCGCATTTCGCCCGGAAAGACCTGGTCGGGTGCGATCGGAGGAGCGGTTTGCGGCGTGATCGCGGGCGTCGCGGTGTTCCTCAGCCACTTTTCGATGGACGACCTGCGCATTCCTTTGCTGGCGCTTGTACTGTCGGTCGCCAGCCAGATCGGCGATCTCTTTGAATCCTATATAAAACGCCGGTTCGGTGTGAAGGATTCGAGCAGGCTCATTCCCGGTCATGGCGGCGTCATGGATCGCGCCGACGGACTTGTTTTTGCCTGTTTTGCCGCGCTTCTATTTGTTTTGGTGCAAGTCATGGCTGCCGGTGGACAAAACGCTCCCATGGGGGCAATCCTGCTGGGGCCGTAAATGGCGCCGCATACCTGATCGAGGGATGACATGGCTTACCTGGCCGATATGCTTCACTTTATTCTCGGCTATATCGTGCCGTTTTTGCTGGTTCTGACGCTGATCGTCTTCGTGCACGAGATGGGCCACTACCTTGTCGGGCGCTGGTCCGGAATCCGCATCCTCGCCTTCGCCATCGGTTTCGGCCCCGAATTGCTCGGCTATACCGACAAACGCGGGACGCGCTGGAAGGTCTGTGCCATTCCGCTCGGCGGCTACGTCAAGTTCTTCGGCGATGAGGATGCTGCGAGCGTTCCCGACTACAGCCGCCTTGATCAATATTCCACCGAGGATCGTGGTCGCACCTTCCTGGGGGCCAAGCTATGGAAGCGCGCTGCCACAGTTGCCGCCGGCCCCATCGCCAACTTCATTCTGGCCATCGCGATCTTCGCTGTGCTTTTTTCCATCTACGGCAAGCCGGTGGCGGATCCGGTCGTTGCGGAAGTCAAGGAAAACAGCGCCGCAGCCCAGGCTGGTGTGCTGCCGGGCGACCTGCTCGTTTCCATCGACGGCACGCCTGTCACGACCTTTGACGACGTGCGCCGCTATGTCAGTATTCGCCCGGAAACGCCGATCACAATTCAGATCAAGCGCAGCGGTGAACTGCTGGAGCTGCCGATGGTGCCACAGCGCACCGAGATCACCGACCAGTTCGGCAACAAGATGGAACTCGGCATCATCGGTATCCTGACGAACCAGGAAACCGGCAATTTCCGCTTGCAACACTTTGGCCCGATAGAGGCCGTTGCGCAGGCGGTGATCGAAAGCTGGCACATCGTCACCGGTACATTCAATTATCTGGGCAATCTCGTTACCGGCCGGATGAAGGCCGACCAGCTTGGTGGCCCGATCCGGGTTGCCCAGGCGTCTGGCCAGATGGCGACAATCGGCGTCGCTGCTGTCCTGCAACTGGCTGCCGTGCTTTCAGTTTCCATTGGACTTCTCAATCTTATGCCCGTTCCCGTACTTGATGGTGGCCATCTGATGTTTTATGCGGTGGAAGCGGTCCGCGGAAAACCTGTGGGACCAGGGGCGCAGGACATCGCTTTCCGCATCGGTTTTGCCATGGTTCTGATGCTGATGGTTTTCGCCACGTGGAACGACATCAGTTCGCTTCTGGGTTAGGGATTTTGGACTTGCGCCGGCGGTACGGGCTATCGGAGAGGCGGTCGACCTTTTTGTGAATTCAAAGGGTTGATCGAAAGGAATTGTTTACGATAAAGCAACTTCGTAGTGGCCGTTAGGACACGGTTTCAATTGAAGTAAATAGAAATTAACGAGCTCCCTTGCTTGTATGAGAAAAGCGGTTAAAACGGCAACCGTGACCGGAGTCGGTACGAGTTCGCTGCGGGGCATTGGGAAGAAGGTAAGGTTTATGAAAGCTGGTTCAAGATTTTTGAACGCGGTGTCGGCGGTTGCGCTGTCTACTGGGATTGTCGCATCGGGGACTGGCATTGTAACGCTTGCAAGTGCATCTGTCGCAGAAGCCGCAACGATCAGCCGCGTGGAAGTTCGTGGCGCTACCCGTGTCAGCCCGGAAACTGTCCGTGCCAATATCACGATCGTTCCCGGCAAGAGCTTCAGCAATGCTGATATCGATTCTTCCGTAAAGCGCCTCTATTCGACCGGCTATTTCTCCGATGTCAGCATCAATATCTCAGGTGGCACGCTTGTCGTCACCGTGAGCGAAAACCAGCTCGTCAACCAGGTCGTTTTCAACGGCAACCGCAAGATCAAGGACGACAAGCTGCAGGCGGTCGTTCGCACGCGTTCGCTCGGCCCCTACAGCGAGGCGACGGCGGAATCCGATATTCAGGCCATCAAAGATGCCTATGCGGCCATCGGCCGTAGCGACGTCACGGTTACGACGCAGGTTGTTCCGATTGCGGAAGGTCGCGTCAATCTCGCTTTCGTCATCAATGAAGGTGATCGCACGAAGATCACCCAGATCAATTTCGTCGGCAACAATGCCTACAGCGACGGCCGTCTTCAGGCCGTGATCGCGACGAAGGAATCGGGCATCTTCTCGTTCCTGAACCGCAAGGATGTCTACAACGCCGACAAGCTGCGCGCGGATGAGGAGTTGCTTCGGCAATTCTACTATAATCGCGGCTATGCGGATTTCCGTATCATTTCCTCCGATGCTGTCCTGGATGAATCCAGCAACGAATACACCGTGACGATCACCGTCGAAGAGGGTGAGCGCTACGATTTCGGCCCGGTCAATGTTGAATCGACCGTCGAAGGCGTGGATGCCGAAGAGTTGAAGGGTCTCGTGCAGACCTCCGAAGGCTCGGTCTATAAGGCCAAGGACGTTCAGGAAAGCATTTCCGCAATTTCCAAGCGCGTTGCGGCCCAGGGTTATCCCTTTGCTCGCGTAACCCCGCGCGGTAACCGTGATTTCGGCAACCGGACGATTGCGGTCGATTATCTCGTCGATCAGGGTGAGCGCGCCTATATCGAGCGCATCGAAATCCGCGGCAACACCCGCACACGCGACTACGTCATCCGTCGCGAATTCGACATGAGCGAGGGTGATGCGTTCAATCAGGAGATGATTGCGACGGCCAAGCGCCGGCTTGAGGCTCTCGGTTATTTCTCCACGGTCAACGTCAGCACACAGCCGGGCAGCGCGGGCGACCGCGTCGTGATTGTCGTTGATGTGCAGGACCAGTCGACCGGTTCGTTCGGCATCGGCGCGGGCTATGCGGCCGGCAGCGGCGGCGGGTTCCTTGTCGAAGCCTCGATCGAGGAGAAAAACTTCCTTGGCCGCGGCCAGTATATCCGCTTGGCCGCTGGTCGCGGCCAAGACAGCCGGACCTACAAAGTTTCGTTCACGGAGCCTTATTTCCTCGGCTATCGTCTGGCCGCCGGCTTCGATATCTTCAAGAACGAAAACGACTATGATGAAGACAACTACAGCTATGAGGACCAGGGCTTCAGCCTGCGCGTAACGGCGCCGATTACTGAACGGCTGTCGACGACGCTTCGCTACAACTATACGCAGATGGACTATCACGGCGATACGGATGATCTTTCAAGCCCGTACGATCGGGCCGTCGATGGCTCGCCGTGGGATCGTTCTTCGATCTCGCAGACGCTGGCCTACAACTCGCTAGACGACGCGCAGCAGGCCCACGAAGGTATACTGGCTTCGGCGACGCAGGAATATGCAGGCCTCGGCGGAACGTCTGATTTCTACAAGCTGACCGGTAAGTTCAAGTGGTACTACACGGTGCATGACGATGCGGATATTGTTGCATCGCTGGCTGGCAGTGCCGGCCATGTGTTCAATACCGGCGGCGAGATGGAAGTGTTCGACCAGTTCCAGTTGGGCAGCAACGATATCCGCGGCTTCGAGCGCAATGGCGTTGGCCCGCGCGCGGAAAACGGCGATGCAATCGGCGGCACGACCTATTTCACGGCGTCCGCCGAGGCGACATTCCCGCTGCCGTTCGTTTCACGCGATGCAGGCTTCCGCGGTGCTGTGTTCGCCGATGCCGGTACGCTTTACGGCAACGATGTGGACGTGACCGCGGCCGACGGAGTTCGCGGTACGGGCAGTTCGCTCCGGGCGTCCGTCGGCCTCGGTTTGCTCTGGGCGTCACCCTTCGGTCCGCTGCGCATCGACTACGCGTTCCCGATCGCCAAGGAAGATTTCGACAGGGTTCAGAACCTCAAGTTCGGTATCTCGTCGTCCTTCTGATCCTTGCAGTCCAGAACTGCCTGCCAAAACTGTTCTGGAGTGTTGGCCATGGAATATAATTGGTTCTTCCCACCGCATGAGGGGGTTCGCCTGAGCGATCTGGCGGACCACATCGGCGCGACGATTGAAGACAAGAGTTCAGCCGACCGGCTTGCCCGGTCGGTGGCGCCGGTCTACCGCGCGAAGGAGGGCGACATCTGCTATATGTTGTCCCGCAGGAGCCGCGATGAGCTGGGAACCTGCCAGGCGACTGCGATCGTCTGCGACAAGACCATTGCGTCGCTCGTGCCACCTCATATCCCTGTTCTGCTGACCGCGCATCCGCACACGGCTTTCGCCCTGGCGGGGACCTATCTGCATGAAATGGCAATGCGTCCGTCGCGGAACCTTTCGCAGGCTGGAATTTCTTCCGCGGCGATTATCGATCCGCAGGCGCGGCTGGAGGCTGGCGTCGAGGTCGAGCCGATGGCCGTGATCGGC
Source organism: Pararhizobium sp. LjRoot255 (assembly GCF_964252905.1). Classification (NCBI taxonomy): domain Bacteria; kingdom Pseudomonadati; phylum Pseudomonadota; class Alphaproteobacteria; order Hyphomicrobiales; family Rhizobiaceae; genus Pararhizobium; species Pararhizobium sp. LjRoot255. The sequence continues at coordinate 3,779,784 of NZ_CAXUPQ020000001.1, read as the reverse complement.
GCAGGCGCCGAAATCGGCGAGGGGACGCGGATCGGCGCTGGCGCGATGATCGGACCCGGTGTTCGCATCGGCCGCGACTGTACCATTTCCGCCGGTGCGAGCATCCTGTGCGCGCTCGTCGGCAACAACGTCATCATCCATCCCGGCGCCCGCATCGGCCAGGATGGGTTCGGTTATGCGCCGGGCCCGAAGGGCGGAATGATCAAGATCGTCCAGATCGGGCGCGTCATTATCCAGGACAATGTAGAGATCGGCGCCAACACGACGATCGATCGTGGCACGATGGACGATACCGTCATCGGCGAAGGCACAAAGATCGATAATCAGGTTCAGATCGGACACAACGTCCGCATCGGCCGGCATTGCGGCATTGTCAGTCAGGTCGGCATCGCCGGTAGTACGATTGTTGGCGACGGTGTGATGATCGGTGGCGCAGCAGCGGTGAATGGTCATATCAAGATTGGTGACCGTGCGCAGATTGCCGCGATGAGCGGCGTCGCTTCGGATGTTCCGCCTAATGAACGCTATGGTGGAATACCGGCTCGTCCGATGCGCGACTTCCTTCGCGACATCGCCGAAATGACGGCACGGGCACATAGCAGACAAAAGAAATCGGGAGGCAATGATGAGTGAAGCAGGAACCACCGTTCTCGGTACGGCCGATATCCGGGAAATCTTGACGCTGCTTCCCCATCGCTATCCGTTCCTGCTGGTTGATCGCATCATCGAGATTGACGGCGACAACTCGGCGATCGGCATCAAGAACGTCACGGCCAATGAGCCGCACTTCACCGGCCATTTTCCCGAACAGCCTATCATGCCAGGCGTCCTGCTTATCGAAGGCATGGCCCAGACGGCGGGTGCGATCTGTGCCCGCAAGACCGGCGACGGCAGCAATCTGGTTTACTTCATGACGATCGACAATGCCCGCTTCCGCAAGCCGGTGGTGCCGGGCGACCGCGTCGAGTTCCATGTCGTCAAGCAGAAGCAGCGCGGCAATATCTGGAAATTTCATTGTGATGCAAAAGTTGACGGGCAACTTGTCGCGGAAGCTGATATCGGCGCGATGATTATCAGCAAGGAAGACGCCTGAACATGATTGCAGCCACCGCGAAGATCCACCCGCTCTCGGTTATCGAAGACGGAGCGGTGATCGGCGACAACGTCGTTGTCGGACCGTTCTGCCACGTCGGCCCGAAGGTCGTACTCGCAGACGATGTCGAACTGATCAGTCACGTGGTCGTGCTTGGGCGCACCACGGTCGGCAAGGGATCGAAGATTTTTCCGTCCGCTGTGATTGGCGGCGATTCGCAGAGCGTGCATCACAGCGCCGTCGATACGACGCTGACAATCGGTGAAAACTGCACGATCCGTGAGGGCGTGACGATGAATACCGGCACCGTCGAGCATGGCGGTGCGACGATCATCGGCGACAACAACCTCTTCCTTGCCTATGCGCATGTTGCGCATGACTGCCGCTTGGGCAACAACATCATCCTGTCCAACAACGTCATGCTCGCGGGGCATGTGACGGTCGAAGACCGCGCCATTCTCGGCGGCGGTTCGGCAGTCCACCAGTTCACCCGCGTCGGACGGCACGCCTTTATCGGCGGTCTCTCGGCCGTCAGCTACGATGTCATCCCCTACGGCATGCTGAACGGCAATCCGGGTATCCTGAGCGGCCTCAATGTCGTCGGCATGGCGCGGGCCGGCATCGAAAAGGCGAAGATCCACGAGGTCCGCCGCGCCTATAAGCAGATTTTCGAAGGCCCTGAATCCATTCGTGCCAACGCTGCCGCCATTCGTGCGGACTACGCCGATTGCACACCGGCCATGGAAATTCTCGATTTCATCGCCGCCGAGAGCGATCGCGCTTTGTCATCGCCAAGCCGAGGTAAAAAAGGCTGAGCGTGATGGCTATCGACAGCCGGCCGGAAAACCGCGGAAGGCTGGCCATCATCGCCGGTGGCGGCATGCTGCCCCATCACGTGGCTGAAGCTGCCCAGGCGAGAGGCGAGAAACCCTACATCATCGCCCTCAGCAACGAAACCGGACTGGACTGGTCTGATTTCGATCATCAGTTCCTGGGCATCGGCAATTTCAAGGCGATCAGCGCGGTCTTCCGCGCTGAGGGGATTGACCGTGTCGTGCTGTCCGGCGCCGTTCGCCGCCGTCCGGAATGGCGTGATATCAAGCCCACATTGAAGACGCTCGCCAAGGTGCCGGGTGTGCTGAAAACGCTGCTGTCAGGTGGTGACGATGCGGTGTTGAAAATGGCCATCGAACTCATCGAGGCAAGCGGTGCACGTGTTATCGGCGTGCAGGACATCATTCCCGAGTTGCTGGCGGAAACCGGGCCGCTCGGCGCAATCGAACCAGATCGCGACGACTGGAAGGATATCGAAGTCGCCGCCGCGGCCGCGGTCGCCCTCGGCAAGCTGGATGTCGGGCAGGGTGCTGTCGCTGTCGGCGGGCGCGTGGTCGCTCTAGAGGGGCCCGAGGGAACGGATGCGATGCTCGACCGTGTCGCTGCACTGAGGACCGAGGGACGGATTTCGACCCGCCGGCGCGGTGTTCTGGTCAAGCTCTGCAAGCCGCAACAGGATTTGCGCGCCGATCTGCCATCGATTGGCGCATCGACGATCGAGGGGGCCAGGGCTGCGGGACTAGCCGGCATTGCCGTCGAGGCCGGGCGCGCGCTGGTGCTGGAGCGGTCGCAGATGATTCCGCAGGCGGATGAGGCCGATATCTTCGTCACCGGAATCGATCGCGCATTTCTGCGAGACCTGCGATGAGCAAAGGCGATCTCAAGCTTGCTGTCATTGCCGGTGAGGTTTCCGGCGACCTGCTTGGGGCCGATCTGGTCAAGGCGTTGCGCCCCCTCGTTGGCGGCGATCTATCCGTCGTCGGCGTCGGCGGCGAGGGGTTGGAAGCGGAAGGCCTGAAATCGCTGTTCGACTATTCCGAACTGTCTATCATGGGTGTTTCGCAGGTGCTGGCGAAATTGCCGAAACTTGTTCTGCGCATCCGCCAGACGGCACAGGCGATCATCGCGACCAGACCCGATGTCCTCGTGATTATCGATAGCCCGGATTTCACTCATCGCGTGGCAAGGATTGTCCGCAAGTCATTGCCGGACCTGCCGATCGTCAATTATGTCTGTCCGAGCGTCTGGGCGTGGAAACCCGAGCGCGCCGTCAACATGCGCCCCTATGTCGATCATGTGCTGGCCGTGCTTCCCTTCGAGCCTGAAGTCATGCAGCACCTCGGAGGTCCGCCGACGACCTATGTGGGGCACAGACTGGCAAGCGACGCGAATGTGCTGCAGGTTCGAGCGCGGCAGGTGGAGAAACACGATGCAAAGGCTTGTATGGCGCCTGCGACCTGTCTCCTGCTGCCGGGATCGCGCGCCAGTGAGATCACCCGCCTGCTGCCCGATTTCGGCGAGACGGCCAAGGAGCTTCGCAGCCGTCATCCGCACATGCGGTTCCTGTTGCCGACCGTTCCGAAACAGGAAGGCTTGGTGCGGCAGATCACGGCGCCCTGGGTCATCAAGCCGGAAATCACCGTCGGCCCGGCCGCGAAGTGGCAGGCTTTCGCTGAGGCTGACGCGGCAATCGCGGCGTCCGGCACGGTCATTCTCGAACTGGCGCTGGCCGGCATACCGGTGATTTCAGCCTACAAGGCTGACTGGATCATTCGCCTGATGCACAAGCGCATCAAGATATGGACCGCCGCCATTCCCAATCTCGTCGCGGATTACCCGGTCGTTCCGGAATATCTCAACGAAGCCATTCGGCCTGGTGCGCTGGCGCGGTGGATGGAGCGCCTGACCGCCGCCACGCCGGAACGCGAGGCCATGCTGGCCGGCTTTCGGACGGTCTGGCAGCGCATGGCGACGGAGAGGCCGCCTGGGGAGGCCGCCGCCCGCATCGTTCTTGACGTACTCAACGAAAAAAAGCCCGGCCATCTCTGACCGGGCTTTTCCATTTTGTATTCCGCTGCTTAGCGTTTGGAAACGGGGACGTAGTCGCGTTCCGGTTCGCCGATGTACAGCTGGCGCGGGCGGCCGATGCGCTGTTCCGGGTCCTCGATCATTTCGTTCCACTGGGCGATCCAGCCGACTGTGCGGGCAAGCGCAAACAGCACGGTGAACATGGTCGTGGGGAAGCCCAGCGCCTTGAGTGTAATGCCGGAGTAGAAGTCGATGTTCGGATAGAGCTTCTTCTCGATGAAGTAGCTGTCCGTCAGAGCGATGCGCTCCAGTTCCATCGCCACTTCGAGCAGCGGGTCATCCTTGTGACCAAGCTCGGCAAGGACTTCATGCGTCGTCTTCTGCATGATCTTGGCGCGCGGGTCGTAGTTCTTGTAGACGCGGTGACCGAAGCCCATCAGGCGGAACGGATCGTTCTTGTCCTTGGCGCGAGCGACATATTCCGGAATGCGGTCGACCGAGCCGATTTCCGACAGCATGTTGAGCGCGGCTTCGTTGGCGCCACCATGGGCCGGGCCCCAGAGGCAGGCAATGCCGGCCGCGATGCAGGCGAACGGGTTGGCGCCCGACGAACCGGCGAGGCGAACCGTCGAGGTCGAGGCGTTCTGCTCGTGGTCGGCATGCAGGATGAAGATGCGGTCCATGGCGCGCGAAAGCACCGGATTGACGACATAGTCCTCGCACGGCACGGCAAAGCACATGCGCAGGAAGTTCGACGCATAGTCGAGGTCGTTCTTCGGGTAAACGAAGGGCTGGCCGATATGGTACTTGTAGGCCATCGCCGCGAGCGTCGGCATCTTGGCGATCATGCGCAGGCTGGCGACCATGCGCTGATGCGGGTCGGTGATGTCGGTCGAGTCATGATAGAACGCCGACAGGGCTCCGACACAGCCGCACATGACGGCCATCGGATGGGCGTCGCGACGGAAGCCGGTAAAGAAGCGCGACATCTGCTCATGCACCATGGTGTGGTGCGTGACGCGGTAGTCGAAGTCCTTCTTCTGGGCGGCCGTCGGCAGTTCGCCGTAGAGAAGCAGGTAGCAGACTTCGAGAAAGTCGCCGTGTTCGGCGAGTTGCTCGATCGGATAGCCGCGATGCAGGAGGACGCCCTGATCTCCGTCGATATAGGTTATCTTGGATTCACACGAAGCGGTCGAGGTGAAGCCCGGATCGTAGGTGAACTGACCAGTCTGTTTGTAGAGCGTGCCGATGTCGACCACATCCGGACCTATCGACCCCGATCGCACCGGTAACTCTACCGTTTTGTTGTCGACTGTTACGACTGCGCTTTTTCCTGTCATGGGGATCCTCCGTTTGCAGCAAATTGGCACACAATTATGCCGCAGATATTAACGCCGACCATGTGCTATCCGATTTAGTCACGGCTGCCAAGTTGAACCAAAGGCAAATTGTGCGATGCAAAAATAGGCATATGGCGACGCAATAATTGCATGTTCCGCCGCGATGTCCAATGAGATAATGGCCCTGACGATAACGGTCGCGGGGGGCGAGGAAAGTGACGCCTGTTTTTTAGGCATGGATCTCAGTGGTTGCATTCTTGCGATTGCGGTTGCAAGATGCGCGTGGGGCTGGCGCGGATGGAATTGCATCCATGGGTGAGGAACAGGGGCCGACGGTGGCACGGCGTACGCGATTTCGCGACGCTCAGTTAGACGCGCTCGAACACAAGCCGCAAGTTCCTGAAACGATTCAGGAATCACGGAAAAGCGCTGGTCCGGAGCGCTACATCTCCTTTCCCTTGGCTATACGCGCACGGTTTCCGCGAACGAAATGGCGTGTCGCCTTTCGGCGGGCTGTAGAGGAAGAGCAGGCTTTTGGTCATGCCTTGCTGTTTGCGCCGGTGTTTCTCGGCTTGGGCTCGCTTGCGTGGTTTTCCTTCGCCCAGTCACCTGGCTTTCTTAAAACTGCACTGCTGATGTGCATATTTGGCATGGCAGCGTTCCTGCTCCGGCATTCGCCGCGCGTCTGGCGGATTTTTGCCCTTATCGCCACCTTGTTTCTCTCGGGCATGGTGCTGGCCGCAGGCGAAACGGCCCGCAAGGACACCGTGCTTCTGGATACGCCGGTTACGACTGTTCTTCGCGGCACGGTCATCGCCCGGGAGACCACCGACCGGGGATACTGGCGCTTTACCGTCAACGTCGCCCAAACCTCGGATCCCGCTTTGAAGCGGGCGCCTGCAACGGTCACGCTCCTGTCCCGCAGCCGCGCAAAGCCGATCGAAATCGGTGGCGGGATCGAGGGCAAGGCACGGCTTTCTCCACCATCCGGTCCGGCTCTTCCCGGTCTGAACGATTTCGCCTTCGACAGCTATTTCAAGGGCATTGGTGCGGTTGGCTATTTCTATGGCAAACCGGCCGCGGTCGCTGCTGCGCCGGAAATCACCGGGGGCCTGAGCGCGACCTGGCATGTTCGCGTGCGGGAGACGATCGCACGGATGCGCGAAACAGTCGGCGCCCGCATTCGCAGCACGATCGGAGGCGATGCGGGGGCGATCGCCGCGGCCCTGGTCACAGCCGAAGAGCGTGCGATCAGCCGTCCGACGATCGAGGCGTTGCGGGAGGCGGGGCTGGCGCATGTGCTCGCCATTTCCGGGTTGAACATGGTGCTGGCCGCCGGCACATTTCTGATCGGCGCGCGAACATTTCTGAGCCTCATCCCAGGGCTTGCACACCGCTTTCCGGTCAAGAAGCTGGCGGCCGCTGGCGCCCTGATCATGGTGTTTCTCTATATCCTCATTTCGGGCGGCGCGGTTTCGGCGGTGCGGTCGTGGATCATGATTTCGATCATGCTGGTCGCCGTCTTCTTCGACCGGCCGTCGATCAGCCTGCGTAATGTGGCGCTGTCAGCGCTGATCATTCTGATGATCACGCCGTCGGCGGTGACAGGACCAGGATTCCAGATGTCCTTTGCGGCAACGCTGGCCCTCGTGGCCGGCTATAGCCATTGGCGGGAGCGGCCGGGCCGCGAAACGGTGTCCGGCGGCGGCCGAACGGCCGGACCTCTCAAAGCTGCCGGCGGATTTTTCGCGGGGTTGCTGCTCAGTTCCTTCATCGGCGGCGTGTCGACAATGATCTATTCAGCGGGTCACTTCCATCGCCTTGCTGCCTATGGGCTGGTCGGCAACATCCTCGCCATGCCCGTGATCAGCATCCTGGTCATGCCGTTCGCGCTGCTTGCCATGCTGCTGATGCCTTTCGGCCTGGATCGCTATCCGCTGCTCGTCATGGGGCAGGGGTTGGACTGGATGATTTCCATCGCCAATATGGTGTCGTCCTGGGGTGGTGAGGTGACGACCGGCCGGGTGCCTGACAGTGCCTTCATGTTGATCGCCGCCGGGGGGATACTCGCTTGCCTGTTGCGGACGTGGCTCGCTTTGTCGGGAATAGTGGTAATTGCTGCCGGGCTGCTGGCCGGGTGGGCCAGCACCGCCGCCCGGCCGGACCTTGTGATCGCCGAGGACGGGCGTCTCGTCGCCATGATCGAACAAGGCGAGGCGGCGAGTAACCGCACCAAACCGCCTGATTTCGTGTTTTCGCAATGGCAGCGGGCCATGCGCCTGGACGGCCATCAAAAGCCGCAGCAGCGAGCCGACCTTACCCTCAAGGATGCTGACGCGCCGCCGTCTGAAAAGAGGGGAACCGGCGATGGACGGAAAAACAAGCCGCCGATCGATAAGGATGCGGCTAGATCAGCCATCCGCAAGCTGCTGGCGGAGACCGCGCCGGGACGTTTTGCCTGCGTGCCGAAGCAGTGGTGTGCGGCAACAGTCCGGCCAGGATGGCGGATCGCCACGGTGGAAGACGCGCGCTTTGTCGGCATTGCCTGCGATGAGGCCGACATCGTCGTCACACCGGTCATGCTACCGTTTCGCAACTGCCGGTCCGGCGCGATGTTGCTCAGCGGCCAAAGCCTGCGGCGGACCGGCGCCGTCGAGATTTTCGCCGCAGACGGGCCCGCCGGACAGCAAGGCAAGACCGCGATGCGCGTCGTGACTGCCCTGGATCAGTTGCAGCGTCCTTGGACGCGCCACAGGACCTATGATTGGCGAACCGGTCAATTCGTCGTCGGTCCTGTCGAATGACGCCTGCTCCAAGGCGCCTGATGCTATTGAAAGCCTTTCGAAAAAAAGCGACTGCTTATTCTTGATTAAAATACTCCACAAATCCTTGCGTTTCCGCCATAGTACGTCGTATGAAGCCGCAATCGACGCAGGCGCACCGTCTCCGTCAGCTTTTCGCTTGAAGGATCGCATTCCCTTCACCTCTTTCTTTTGGGGGCGGGGTGATTGAAAAGGTAAGGATAGGTCATGCCGAACCGGGTAATGCCGAAATGGATGATGCTGGCGGCCGTATTGCTGGCGTTCTCGAATGCCGGAGCGCTCCACGCGCAGGAGGACCCGGCTCAGGTTGCAACCGAAATGCAGCAACCTGCCGAAAAGGCAACTGCAGGCGACGCCACGCAGCGTGCACCGGCAGATCAGGCAGCGCCGGCGCAGGCCGTTCGACAGAGTGAAGAGACTGCGGTGACAGCAGCCAACCCGGTGCTGCCGCACGATCTTTCTCCGCTCGGCATGTTCCTGGCCGCAGACCTCGTCGTCAAAGGCGTGATGAGCGCGCTTGCGCTGGCATCGGTCGCCACATGGGCGATCCTGCTCGTCAAGATGTTCGAACTGGCCGGCGCCAAGCGAAGCGGCAAGCGGGCGGTTCGTCTGCTGACGGATGCGGTCGTGCTGCGCGATGTCGGTGAAAGCCTGTCCGGCAGGTCGGGTCCGGCAGGCCGCATGGTTGCCGCTGCGAATGATGAACTGGCGAAATCGGCTGCGGTTCTCGATCTGGTGTCGGCACAGGGCGTCAAGGAACGTGTTGCCTCGCAGCTCTGCCGCGTCGAGGCTGTCGCCGGAAAACGCGTTGCCGGCGGCACAGGCATTCTTGCGACGATCGGCTCGATCTCGCCGTTCGTCGGTCTTTTCGGCACGGTTTGGGGCATCATGAATTCTTTCATCGGCATCAGCCAGGCACAGACGACCAATCTGGCGATCGTTGCGCCGGGTATTGCCGAAGCGCTGCTTGCGACGGCCATCGGGCTCGTTGCCGCCATCCCCGCCGTGGTCATCTACAACTATTTCGCCCGTTCGATCAGCGGCTATCGCCTGATCCTGGCCGATGCGTCCGCCGCGGTCGAGCGGCTCGTCAGTCGCGATCTCGACTTCCGCCAGGCACGCCGTCTCACGCCGCGCAAGGCCGAAAGCCATATTCATTCGGACGCCGGCATCGCACGGATCGGATAACACCATGGCGAGCAAAATCAGCGAAGGTGGCGGCGACCTCGAGGAAAATAGCGAAATCAACGTCACGCCCTTCATCGATGTAATGCTCGTGCTGTTGATCATTTTCATGGTGGCGGCGCCGCTCGCCACCGTCGATATGAAGGTCGACCTGCCACAATCGGCAGCCCAGCCGGCCAGGCGCGACGACAAGCCCGTTTTCGTGACCCTGAAGGCCGATCTGTCCCTGGCGCTCGGCAATAAGGAAACGGCACGCGTAAACTTCGTCGCGGAACTCAACCGCATCACCGAGGGCAATACGCAGGCCCGCATCCTGCTGCGTGCCGACAAGGCTGTCGGCTACGGCGAACTGATGGCGGTCATGAACCTCATCCAACAGGCGGGTTACACGAAAATCGGACTGGTCGGGCTGGAGGCTGCGCCCTCCGGCTGAGTGGCGTGCCTAGAAATTGTAACCGATCGCAAGACCGGCATGGCTGAGGCCATCATTCGACCCGTCGCAGACATTGGCATTCGACGAATGGTCCGCGGTGGCCAAAATCTGCCAGTTATCCGTTATCCGGTAACCGACGGCGACTTGTTCCCGAAACAGAAAGCGGCAGCCGAGTTTCGGCCCCTTCGTGCCGTCGTCGTTCAAGTCGCCGTTATGCACCGTGCCGCCGAGGCCGAGTTCGACAAAGAGCTTGTCGGTAACGTTTGCCGTCCAGGCGAGGCCGCCATAGACCTGATCGACGCCGTCACCGGTTCCGACCGAAGCACCGAGATAGATCCTTGGCTCCAGGACGGATTGCTGCCACGTCACTGCGGTACCGCTCGACAGGGGATCAAAGAAGATTGTGGCGGAGGGAAAGATACCGGATTCGTGCGTGCCGCTGCCATTGATCGAAGCGCTGGTTCCAAAACGCAGCTCGTCGAAAACCGTGTCGGCGGCGAATACATCGTGATGCGTTGCGAAAGACAACAACAAAACGGCTGAAAGAAATCCGAACCTTGCATTGGGCAGGCGTCTTTTTCTAAAATTCGTCTGCACTTCCATCCCCATCCCCCTGATTCGCGTGCATAAGGAATCTGCCCATTTTCCCTCTCGACGGGAAGTCAGATTCTGACTGCGCGCTTTCTCGAAGCTTGCTTTTTTGCGAGAACTGCGTTCCATAGCTTGAAACGGCGGGGGCGCGGATTTATGAGCGTTAGCAAGCCCGGTCGGCGAAGCGCTGCCGGTGGTTTTATCTGCGCGGGCGAAGAGTCCGCGAACGCCGGAAAACGATCCGGATCATGAGGGCAGGCAGGATGAATTTCGAAGCAGCACGCATCAAGATGGTCGACAACCAGATCCGCACCACGGATGTGACGTCGCATACCGTTCTCGCGGCATTTCTATCGGTCCCGCGAGAAGAGTTCGTACCTGCCGCGATGAAGCCGCTTGCCTATATCGATACCGATATCGAGCTGCCGGCCAGCGGGGCATCCGCACGGCGCTATCTGATGGAGCCGTCGCCGCTGGCAAAACTCTTGCAGCTTGCAACCATTTCCAAGAGCGACAAGGTGCTCGAGATCGGCTGCGGCACGGGTTACGCCTCGGCAATTCTCTCGACGCTTGCCGGTTCGATCGTGGCGCTCGAAAGTGATGCCGCGCTTGCCTCCGCGGCCTCCGAAACGCTGGCCCGTCTTGGTTACTCGAATGTCTCGGTCGTCACAGGCGACCTTGAAAAGGGGCACGCGGCCGCCGCTCCTTACGATGTGATCTTCGTCCACGGCGCCGTCGAGACAGTCCCTCATTCCCTGCTTGCGCAGTTGAGTGACGGCGGCCGTCTGGTTGCAGTGGTCGGTTCCGGCAATGCGTCTCGGGCCAAGCTCTTCCTCCGCGAGAATGGTGTCACCTCGGAGCGGTTGGCCTTCAATACGGCGGTAAAGCCGCTGCCGGGCTTCCGGCTTGCTCGCGAATTCGTGTTTTGATGTTCCGCTTGCTGAGGGTGCTCAACATCTGATTGCCAGCCCGTGCGTGCAATGTTGCGATTTAGCAACGTGATCCCCGTTTTTCTTCAAATTGGGGCATTGGAAAAGGCCGGCGCAGTTGTCGATTGGGAAAATTAGGGGTTTCTAAAAGTTGGTCGCGGATGATAAGAGCGGGATCGGTCGGTCGCTTTGTGAAGCCTCCGCCGGGCGAATGTGACGGACATGAGGCTTTCCGAGTCGTCTGGGATGCCCTACGGTTGCAAAAAAACGGGAAGCTCTGGCCGCGCCAGCTTCCGTACCGGAGTAGAGATAGTGTCGATTTTCCGTAAAACAGCTGTGGCAGCAGCGCTTTCCACCGCCTTGTCGCTCCTGCCGTATGCCGTTTCCGCCGAAACGATCTATGGCGCGATGGAGAAGGCCTATCAGAACAATCCCGACCTCAATGCCGTTCGTGCCGGGCTTCGCGCAACTGATGAGGGCGTGCCGATTGCCAAGGCCGGCTACCGGCCGCGGATATCGGCGACGGCGACGGGGACGTTGACGAGACTGGAAAGCGAACAGGGCCCCCTTGCCGGTGGCGGGACTGCGACCGAGGATTTCCATACGGGGTCTGCCGGTATAACGATCACGCAGCAGATTTTCGATGGTTTCCAGACATTGAACAATGTCAGGGCTGCCGAAGCGAATGTCTTTTCAAGCCGTGAAACGCTCAAGGCAAACGAGATTTCCATTCTGCTGGCGGCTGCACAGTCCTATGCGAACATTGCGCGCGACCAGCGGATCGTCACCATCCGCAAACAGAACCTGGCCTTCCTCAAGGAGCAACTGAATGCTGCGAACGCGCGGCTGGATGTGGGCGAGGGCACGCGAACGGACGTCAGCCAAGCGCAAGCCGAACTGGCCAGCGCGCAGGCACTCCTCGTCACCGCGGTAGCGCAGGTGAAACAGAGCGAAGCGGTTTACGTGCAGATCGTCGGCTTTGCGCCGAAGGGGATCAAACAGCCATCGCCCGCGTCGAAAGCCCTGCCGAAGAGCCTGGATCAGGCGGTTGCCACGGGCCTGCGCGAGCATCCGACGATCGCTGCTGCCCAGTACAACGTCGATGCGGCGGGATACGGGGTAAAATCTGCCGAGGGAAGCATGCTTCCGGGTGTCGTCGTGCAGGGGGCACTGACGCGTAATACCGGCAATTCACTCGGTAGCGGCGGTCTGGACGGTAACACCGCTTCAATCACCGCACGGCTCGAAATCCCGCTCTACCAGGGCGGCGCTGAGTATGGCCAGATCCGCCAGGCCAAGGAGCGGCTGGGCCAACAACGTATCCTTGTTGATTCCGCCCGTGCAGAAGTTCAGCAGACGATCGTCACCGCACATGCGCAGCTTGAGGCGGCACTGGCAAACATTAGCGCAAACAAGTCTCAGGTGAGCGCCGCAAACATGGCTCTGGCCGGTGTCATCGAGGAGCGCAAGGTTGGCCAACGTACGACGCTTGATGTGCTCGATGCCCAGCAAAGTCTGCTCGTCGCCGAAGAAAACCTGGTGACATCGCAGCGCAATGCCGTTGTCGCCAGCTATTCGCTTCTTGCTTCGATGGGGCGTCTGACGATCAAGAGTCAGGGGCTGCAGGTTGCCGAATATCGTGCTGAGGAGCACTACGAGGCCGTCAAGGACAAGTGGTTCGGATTGCGAACCGTTGATGGCCGCTGATCCGCATCTCAATCTGCTGACCTAATTTTCGAAAGCCGCGCGCCGAAATGGACGTGCGGCTTTTCTGTTCATGGCAGCGGGTGCCGTTGCCAACAAATCTGTGCAAGAATCCAAGTTGATGATTCGCGTCGTTTTGTTCGGCGCCGAACTCGCATACAGTCCGCGTCAACGACTGCGCGGCAACGTTTCGATCAAACGCGACCGAAGAAAACGGGGATAATTATGGCACAGGCCAATGTAGCGCGTGAACCTTCGATGGATGAGATTCTCGCCTCCATCCGAAAGATCATCGAAAGCAATGAACCGGGCATACCCGGTTTCCCCGCCAATGACATTGGCCCCGCGCCTGACGACGGCTATCGTTCCGACCTCGCCTATGACGAGGCCAGCGCCGACGACATTCACCTGACCATCGACGACGACGTGCTGGTGGCGGAATTCGAGGCGGACGTCCAGCAGTCTGTAGCGGCCGCCGAGCACCAATTGCGGGAGCCGCAGCAGGACATTGCAAAGCCCGCAGTCTCCATCGCGACACCGCCGCAGTCTCTTGCCGATGTTGCGGCGCGTGTGCGCGCAGCCTCCGAGCGCCATTCTGCGCCGCTTCGGGAGCCGGAAACTGCCGGCAATCCTGCAGCAAAACCGGATAGCCCACTGGTCACGTCGCGCATGGCGCCGGCCGTTGCGCCGCAGCCTGCGGATGCCGCTTCCCGCGGCGCCGAGCCTGCCCCCTCAGTGACGCCTGTGTCGGCTGTCGCGTCCTCACAGCCTGCGCCTGTTAGCGATGAAATGCGCGCGGTGCAGGAGGCCAAGGCGCCGTCACCGATCGTCTCCGAACCGGTGGCGCAAAGTCAGCCGATTGCCGTTGTGGCAGAAAAGGAGATCGCGGCGATTGTTTCACCGGCGGTTGGCGAACAGGTCGCCCGGTCCTTCGGGGATTTGGCTCTGGCCATCGATAGCAGTGCCCGCCGTTCCTTCGACGAAATCGCCGAGGATATGCTGCGGCCGATGCTTCAGGAATGGTTGGACGACAATCTGCCGACGCTTGTCGAGCGCCTTGTGCGGGAGGAAATCGAGCGCGTCGCCCGCGGTCCGCGACGGTAACCGCCGAAAATCCCCGAGATAAAGCCGCCAGCAATCGCACTGGCGGCTTTTTTGCTGTTATTATTGACACCAAAGCCTCGTTCCGATTTACAACCACCCATATCAATCAGCAAGTTTGGCTTCAGAATGCTTGAAAAAACCTATGATTCCGCCGCTGTCGAACCGCGCATTGCCCAGCTATGGGATGACGAGGATGCCTTCCGTGCCGGAGCGGGAGCAAAACCGGGTGCGGAGACTTTCTGCATCGTCATTCCGCCGCCGAATGTCACCGGCTCGCTGCACATGGGCCATGCGCTGAACAACACGCTGCAGGACATCATGGTGCGCTTCGAGCGCATGCGCGGCAAGGATGTGCTCTGGCAGCCTGGCATGGATCATGCCGGCATCGCAACGCAGATGGTCGTTGAGCGTCAGCTGATGGAGCGGCAACAGCACCGCCGCGAAATGGGCCGTGACGCGTTCATCGACAAGGTGTGGGAATGGAAAGCTGAATCCGGCGGTCTGATCTTCAATCAGTTGAAGCGGCTCGGAGCCTCCTGCGACTGGTCTCGTGAACGCTTCACGATGGATGAGGGCCTGTCGAAGGCCGTTCTCGAAGTTTTCGTCTCGCTCTACAAGGACGGCCTGATCTACAAGGACAAGCGGCTGGTCAACTGGGATCCGAAGCTCCTGACGGCGATTTCCGATCTTGAGGTCGAGCAGGTCGAAGTCACCGGCAGCCTTTGGCACCTGCGGTATCCGCTGGAAGAAGGCGTCACCTACCAGCATCCGATCGCCTTTGACGAGGACGGCAAAGCGGCCGAATGGGAAGCGCGCGACTATCTGGTTGTCGCGACGACACGCCCGGAAACCATGCTCGGCGATACCGGCGTCGCGGTCCATCCGAGCGACGAGCGCTACAAGTCGATTGTCGGCAAGCACGTCGTACTGCCGCTCATCGGTCGGCGTGTCCCGATCGTTGCCGATGAATATCCAGACCCGACAGCGGGCACCGGTGCCGTCAAGATGACGCCGGCGCACGATTTCAACGACTTCGAGGTCGGCAAGCGGCATCACCTGCGCCAGGTCAACATCCTGACTATCGATGGTCATTTGACGCTGGCCGGCAATGAGGACTTCCTCCACGAATTGCCATCGGGCCATGATCTCGAAGCCTTGATTTCCAAGCTCGACGGTGTCGAGCGTTTTGCCGCCCGCAAGATGATCGTTTCGATGTTCGAGGAGCACGGGCTGCTCGACAAGATCGAACCGCACAAGCATACGATCCCGCATGGCGACCGCGGCGGTGTTCCGATCGAGCCGCGGCTGACCGAGCAGTGGTATGTCGATGCCAAGACGCTCGCCAAGCCCGCGATCGCATCCGTGCGCGAAGGCCGCACGAACTTCGTCCCGAAAAACTGGGAAAAGACCTATTTCGAATGGATGGAAAACATCCAGCCTTGGTGTATCTCGCGTCAGCTCTGGTGGGGCCACCAGATTCCGGCCTGGTACGGACCGGACGGGCAGGTTTTCGTCGAGAAGACCGAGGAAGACGCGCTGCACGCCGCGATCCAGCACTATCTGTCGCATGAAGGCCCGATGAAGGCCTATGTCGAGGATCTGCTCGAAAACTTCCGCCCGGGCGAAATTCTCACCCGGGACGAGGATGTGCTCGACACCTGGTTCTCCTCGGCGCTCTGGCCCTTCTCGACGCTCGGCTGGCCCGACAAAACGCCGGAACTCGACAAGTATTATCAGACGGACGTTCTGGTCACCGGCTTTGACATCATCTTCTTCTGGGTCGCCCGCATGATGATGATGGGCTTGCACTTCATGAAGGACGCGGACGGGACCCCCGTCGAGCCTTTCCACACGGTCTATGTGCATGCGCTGGTCCGCGACAAGAACGGCCAGAAGATGTCGAAGTCCAAGGGCAACGTCATCGACCCGCTGGAACTCATCGACGAATATGGCGCCGACTCGCTGCGCTTCACGCTGGCGATCATGGCGGCTCAGGGGCGCGACGTGAAGCTTGATCCGGCCCGCATCGCCGGTTACCGCAATTTCGGCACGAAGCTCTGGAACGCGACGCGCTTTGCCGGCATGAACGGCGTTGCCAACGATCCCACGTTCGTACCGGAAACCTGCTCCCTGACGATCAACCGCTGGATCCTGACGGAACTTTCGCGCACCATCCGCGATGTCACCGAAGCCATCGAAGGCTACCGCTTCAACGAGGCGGCAGGCAGCCTCTACCGCTTCGTCTGGAATCAGTTCTGCGACTGGTACCTCGAATTGCTGAAGCCGGTCTTCGGCGGCGAGGACGAGGCTGCAAAGGCGGAATCGCAGGCTTGCGTCGCCTATGTGCTCGATGAGACCTACAAGCTGCTGCATCCCTTCATGCCGTTCATGACGGAAGAACTCTGGGCGCAGACCGCGGGCGAGGGCAAGACGCGTAATGGACTTCTTTGCCATGCCGAATGGCCTGCCGCCCCTTACGCCGACGATGCCGCAGCAGGCGAGATCAACTGGCTTATCGACTTGGTCTCCGGCATCCGCTCGGTGCGCTCGGAAATGAACGTCCCACCGGCTGCGATCGCGCCCCTCGTCGTCGTTGAAGCGAGCATCCTCACCAAGGAACGCCTGCAGAGCCATGCGGCTGCGATCCGCCGGCTCGCGCGCGTCGATGCGATCGATCTTGCCGCAACAGCACCAAAGGGTAGCGCCCAGATTGTAGTCGGCGAGGCGACGGTTTGCCTGCCGCTCGGCAGCCTCATCGACCTTGTCGCCGAGAAGTCGCGGCTTGAAAAGGCAATCGGCAAAGTCGATCAGGAGCGCGAGCGTATCCTCGGCAAGCTGTCGAACGAAAAGTTCGTCGCCAATGCCCGGCCTGACGTGGTTGACGCCGAGCGGGAACGCTTGGCCGAGCTTGATGGTCAGAAGACGTCGCTTGGGGTGGCGCTGGCACGGGTCTCGGACGCCGGTTGACGAATCGGAAACACACAGGCCCGAGCGAGACCTGGCTTGTTAGGATTGGAAAAGGCGGCTTCGGCCGCCTTTTCATATGCAGCCTGATTCTCTGCGTAAAACGCCCGGGGGCCTTGTGAGCGCGGCAATCGGCCTTTGATGTCAGATATTTCGTGACCGAGGCGCCAAGGCGTCAAAAAGCGGCATTGTTGTGTCAAGGTGACACTTGGTTACGTTTATGAAAAATTATTCCAAAAATGATCTTTGTGCGGAAAAGTAGAGAAAAGTTATCCCGATTTTGGCGAATTTCACGCCATTCCAGATTTTCTTACGTAAATTTTTCGTGATCTTCTGCCATGAAGTGCGAAATGCAGGTATTTGCCATTAACCCTTCGCAGTCGATACTTGTCTTCAAAGCGGTTGGCGTGCACGACGACCACTGTGTGTTCAGGGGAGGAACGGATGGCTCACAACAAAATCAAGGCGGCGATGATGGCGACGGCGGCCGTCTTGCTTAGCTCAACGGCGGCCAGCGCGGGCGGTCTCGAACGGGGCGGCTACAACATCGATCTGCTGTTCGATCCGTCGACCTATGCCGCCGAGGCTGCGACGACCTATGTCAATCCGCAGCGCGAACTGGATAACGTTGACGATATCAATCCGGCAAACGGCGTGTTTGACCTGACCCGCCCGACCAGCGGCGTCGAGGATACCGAAGGCTATTGGGTACCGCGTATCGGTGTGAAGGCTGGCTTCGGCGACAGCGTTGACTGCATGGCCGATTATTCGCAGCCATGGGGAGCGCATACTAATCCCGGTACCAACTGGGCAGGTGTCAACGATAACATCGAAACCAAAATCGAAAGCGACAACTACGCTGCGACTTGCTCCTACAAGTGGGATGTGGGGCAGGGACAGTTCCGCGTTATCGGCGGTGGCTTTTACCAAGAGGTGGGCGGTTTCAAGGAACGCCTCGTGAGCCCTATCATTGTCCCGGGATTTGACGGTATTGGGCGGCTTGATCTGGACGGCAGCGGTTGGGGTTGGCGCACCGGCGTGGCGTATGAAATTCCAGAATATGCGTTACGCGCAAGCCTCGTTTACAACAGTGCAGTTGATCTCGACAATCTGGAAGGAACGATCGACCTCACCAAAGTTAGACTGCCGGTTTTTGGCCCCGGCGGCGTTCTCATAACCACCGTTCCCGGAACGACATACGATGTGTCCAGTTTTGCGTCTATGCCGGACTCGCTGGAGCTTAAACTTCAGACAGGCATCGCGCCTGGCTGGCTCGCTTTCGGCTCGATTAAGTGGACCGACTGGAGCCAACTGCAGGTCATTCAGGTTACTGCGAACGACACGTCGGATCCGCGTAATCTTCCGACCAGCCTCGACCTGCTTTATCGCGATGGCTGGACGGTTAGCGGCGGTATCGGCCACAAGTTCAACGACCAGTGGAGCGGGGCTGTCAGCCTGACGTGGGATCGCGGCACCAGCCACGGCTACGGAACCCAGACGGATACCTGGACGGTCGGCACGGGCGTTTCCTACATGCCGACCGAGAATGTCGAGCTTCGTCTGGCCGGTGCCATCGGCATCCTGACGAGCGGCAGCTCCGGTCCGCAAACATACCAGGGCGAAGTTGTCGGCGACGACGTAACCTATGATTTCGGCACAGATATCGTCAGTGCCGTCTCCACATCGCTCAAGATCAAATTCTGATCAACAAACAGACACGCCAGCAACAGGCGGGGCCCGGTGTTCGCATCGGGCCTTTTTGCTTCTCCAGCTACCGCTAACGGCAGCCGGCCTCTGCTCTGCTCCGAGCATTGTCGCTTCACGCCCCGCCGATTGTTCTACCGCCCTCTGTGACTCCGTTTCCAAGAATTTCAGCGTTACTGCTTGGATTGTTCCCATTTCCCGCGTGACGAATTGTGACGATTCAGCAACACATTCTTTCTATAGTCTGTGGCGGTCGGGAGAGGGGGGATTGTGTCTATTTCCCGCCACAAACTGGGAGCACCGATGAGCTTGACAAACCTGCACAGAAGTTTTGAGCATGCGGCGTTTGAGGTAAGATGAGTCATCGCGTTTTCGAAAAATTCCAGGCTTCCCGTGACGTTTCATGGCTTCGAAGCAGCCTTTTAAGGTTGTTCGAAGGAGCGTTGCGGTGCGAGTTCATTGAAGCTGTCAGGGCAAGCCGCACTCTTGCCGGAAACGCTGACTACAGGGATCTCGCTTGGCCTGGCTTTGACCGGCTCTTGGGATTGAACGGAAGATATAGACTATCATGCTGATACGCGGTTACCGGTCGTTGACGTTTCTTGTTTTGACTGTTGCGCTCGCGCTGACCGCACAGGCGCGCGCTGCGTACGCTTTTGATCCGAATGCCGGCGTCTCCAAGGAATCCGGTCCCTTCGCACTCTTCAAATT
This sequence comes from Pararhizobium sp. LjRoot255, assembly GCF_964252905.1. Classification (NCBI taxonomy): domain Bacteria; kingdom Pseudomonadati; phylum Pseudomonadota; class Alphaproteobacteria; order Hyphomicrobiales; family Rhizobiaceae; genus Pararhizobium; species Pararhizobium sp. LjRoot255. The sequence continues at coordinate 3,760,342 of NZ_CAXUPQ020000001.1, read as the reverse complement.
CGGTTTCTCTGCTTACAAGAACGGCCGCAAGGACGAGGCGGTCGAAGCCTATCGTTATGCCGCCGAAAAGGGCCATACCGGCTCCCGATGGGCCTTGGCCAACATGTATGCTTACGGCGATGGTGTGGCGGAAAACGACCTCGAGGCCTTCAAGATTTACAGCGAAATTGCCCAGGTGGGTGTCGAACCGGGGTCTGAGGACACCGGTTATTTCGTCAACGCCCTGATTTCGCTTGCCGGTTACTATCGTCGTGGCATTCCGGACAGTCCGATCAAGAGCGATCTCAGTCAGGCCCGCCAGCTCTATTTCCAGGCTGCCTCGACCTTTGGTGTCGCCGAGGCGCAGTTCCAGCTGGCAAAGATGCTTCTCGCGGGCGATGGCGGCAGCGTTAACGTCCAGCAGGCCAAGAAATGGCTCAATCGTGCCCGCAAGAACGGCCATGCCGGTGCCATGGGCGTTTTCGGCAATGTGATTTTCCAGGAAGGCCAGGCGGCGCGTGGACTGGCTTATATGACCGCCGCTCTCGACCAGTGTTCGCCGAAAGATCGGCCCTGGCTGCAATCCCTTCAGGAGCTGGCCTTCTCGCTCGCCAGTGAAGATGATCGCCGCGCCGCGATCGCCATGTCGCAAAATATTCACCTTGACAGCGATTGAGCGGCGCCGCAACGACAGCACCGCGCGTCTTGTCAGACGCGCAAAGGTCGCTGTTGCACTTTGAATTGCTGCATAATTTTATCCTGCATCGAATGCGATCTAAGGAATTATGCAGTAGACGTTACGCCGCGAAGTTGAATTTCGCCGCGACCGGCACATGGTCCGACGGCTTTTCCCAGGCGCGCACGTGCTTTTCGACTCCCGTCGAAATCAGCCTGTCGGCCGCCTCCGGCGAAAGCATCAGGTGATCGATGCGGATGCCGAAATTCTTTTGCCAGCATCCTGCCTGGTAATCCCAGAACGTATAGAGCGGGGCCGCGTCTGTCGTCGCCCGGAGTGCGTCGGTAAAGCCGAGATTTTCAAGGCGGCGGAATGCTTGACGGGTCTGCGGCTGAAACAGCGCGTCGTTCTGCCAGACCTTGACGTCCCAGCAGTCGTACGGCTCGGCGATGACATTATAATCGCCCGCGAGAATGAGTGGCTCCTCCAGCGCGAGACGATTTTCCGCAAAGGCGCTGAGACGATCCATCCAGGACAATTTATAGGCGAATTTTTCGGTTCCGACCGGATTGCCGTTCGGCAGGTAGATCGAGCAGACGCGGATGGCGCCGCCGTTGACGGAAAACACCGCCTCGATGAAGCGCGACTGCTCGTCCAAATCGCCGCCGGGCAGCCCGCGGTTGATTTCATCAGGCCGCATCTTCGACAGGATGGCGACGCCGTTGAAGCCCTTCTGGCCGTGCGTCTCGACATGATAGCCAAGCGCTTCGATCTCTAGGCGCGGAAAACCCTCATCGACTGTTTTGATTTCCTGGAGGCAGACGATATCAGGCTGCGATTCCTTCAGCCAGGCCACAAGGACGTCCATGCGGGCCCTGACGCCGTTGATGTTCCACGTCACGATTTTCATGTGGTTGGCGTCCTTTTTGTTGACTGCGTATGGCCCGCCTTCCTTTTAGCGTCGCTGGATTCTTTTGACAAATCCGGTGTGGAGCACGAATTGCTTCCTGACGTTTGCCCGCTATAGTCCGGCGGATGATCGATATGCTCACCACTTATTGGCCGCATGTTCTGGCGGTGCTGTCCGTCGTTCTTGGGGTGCCGGCGGCAATCCATGCAACGATGACCAAGGAGGAGGTGCGCTCTGCGCTTGGCTGGGTCGGCATTATCCTTTTGTCTCCGATACTCGGTGCCCTGGTCTATGCGGTCGCCGGCATCAACCGGATGCGCCGTTCGTCTATCGAACAGCAGAGATCGCAGCTCCGCGAGCGCGGTCCTGATGCCATGGGAGCGTTCGATGTTTCCAGCGCGGCAGTCTCCGAACAGTTCGGCCAGCGATTCGCCGCCATGAAGATGCTGGGCGACCGGGTCAGCCGCCATCGCCTTTGCACGGGAAACAGCATCACGATCCTTGAGGGCGGGGACACGTCCTATGCGGCGATGCTGCAGGAGATCGAAAAAGCCGGCCGTGCCATTTTGCTCGAGACCTATATTTTTGACCGCGACAGCATCGGTCTTCGTTTTGCCGATGCCCTGATCGCCGCCGCCAAACGGGGCGTCGAGGTCAGGGTTCTGATCGACGCGGTCGGCGCACGCTATTCAGTACCGAGCATCGTCGGGCATCTTGCGGAAGGCGGCGTGACGGTCAGGGTCTTCAACGGCAACATCATCATGGGACTGCGGCTGCCTTACGCCAATCTGCGCACCCATCGAAAAATCCTGATCGTGGATGGCGCTGTTGCTTTCACGGGAGGCATGAATATCAGGGCCGTGTTCACGTCGGAATTTGCCGGCGATGCGCAGGCGCGCGACACGCATTTCCGTGTTACCGGGCCCGTCGTTGCCGATCTCTTTCAGGTGGCTGCCGAGGACTGGCAGTTTGCCAGCAGCGAAGCCCTGGAGGGCGAGGCGTGGCGCATCCTGCTGCCGGCGGAGGATCATGGCCAGCCCTCGGTGCTGATGCGCACGGTGCCGTCCGGACCAGACAGGGCCAATGAATCCAACCACAAGATGATGATGGGGGCATTTTCCGTTGCCAGACGCAATATCAGCATCATGTCGCCGTATTTCCTGCCGGACAGGGAATTGATCAGCGCGCTTGTCACCGCAGCGATGCGCGGCGTCGAGGTAGATATTATCGTGCCGGCGGTCAACAATCTGGTACTGGTCGACCGGGCGATGACGGCGCAATTCGACCAGGCCCTGAAGGGCGGATGCCGCATCTGGCGGTCCACGGGCGTCTTCAACCATTCCAAGCTGATGACGATCGATGGCCGCTGGACCTATGTCGGCTCGTCGAATCTCGACCCGCGTTCGCTGCGGCTGAATTTCGAGATTGACCTGGAGGTGCTCGACGCGGGTTTTGCCGGTGCCGTCGGGCAGCGGATACAGGCGGCGTTGAAGGGTGCCCAGCCGGTGACACTGGCTGACCTCAGCGCAAAGCCCTTTTTGACCCGCCTGATCAACAAGATCTTCTGGCTCGGCTCACCCTATCTGTGAATTGAGACTGCCGCCGCTTCAGATCGAGAAACTGGTGCCGCATCCGCAGCTTGCGACTGCATTCGGATTCTTGACCTGAAAGGATTGGCCGAGCAGGTTGTCGACGAAATCGATTTCGGACCCGTTCATATAGACGAGCGACAGGCTGTCGATCAGCACCGTCGCGTCGCCCTTCTCAAGCACCAGATCGTCGGCGTCGGCGTCGCTGACCAGATCGAACTTGTAGGAAAACCCGGAGCAGCCACCGCCCTCGACGGACACACGCATGGCTTTCTTCTCCGCATCGGATTTGAGGATCACGCCGATGCGCTTTGCCGCCGAGTCCGAAAGGGTCACAGTTTCTGCTGTCATATCTACCTCCTGCCGGGGTCAAGAACCGGAGAGATTCGCTGTTTGCGCCGTTTGCGGCATTATATCGCCGGGCGGCACTCTGGTCACGCGTGCAGCAAAGCCTTGTTTTCGTTCAAGCTCAAGAGCGACCGTCACTCGGTGCTTTCCTGCAACACGCACTATAGGTATGAAGGCTTTAGTACCGCGTCAATGGGATGCAGAGTGGGAAATGACATTGGACAGACATGCGCTTGGTTTCGGCTCCGGTGAACGCGCGATTTTTGCCTCCGATCCGTGGGCTAGCAGGGGACGGCTCTACCCCGAGACAAGCAGTCCGACGCGCTCCGATTTTCAGCGCGACCGCGACCGTATCGTCCACACGACCGCCTTTCGCCGGCTGAAGCACAAGACCCAGGTCTTCATCGCTGCCGATGGCGACCATTATCGCACGCGGCTCACCCACACGATCGAGGTGGCGCAGATCGCCCGTGCCTTGGCGCGCGCGCTGAAACTGGATGAGGACCTGGCAGAAGGCGTCGCCCTTGTCCACGATTTCGGTCACACGCCGTTTGGCCATACCGGCGAAGACGCGCTGCACGAGATGCTCAAGCCCTATGGCGGCTTCGACCACAATGCGCAGTCCCTGCGGATCGTCACCAAGCTTGAACGCCGCTACGCGGAGTTCGACGGGCTCAACCTGACCTGGGAGAGCCTGGAGGGGCTCGTCAAGCACAACGGACCGCTGATCGGCAAGGACGGCGAGGGCACCCGCGGTCCCGTTCCCCAGCCAATCCTCGATTATTGCGCCCTGCATGATCTGGAACTGGCGAGTTTCGCCAGTCTGGAAGCGCAGGTGGCGGCGATCGCTGATGACATTGCCTACAATACCCACGACATCGATGACGGATTGCGATCCGGCTATCTGACCTTCGAGATGCTGGAGGAAATTCCTTTCCTTGCCGACCTGATGTGCGAGGTCGGCGGTCGCTATCCTGGCCTGGAGGCGAGCCGGTTCACTCATGAGATCATGCGCCGGCAGATCACGGCCATGGTGGAGGATGTGATCACCGTTGCGCAACAAGGTCTCAAGGACGTGCGGCCGCAAAGCGCTGCTGATATTCGCAATGCGGGCAGGGTGATCGCCACCTTTTCCGAGGCGATGTTCGCCACGGACCAGCAGATCAAGAAGATGCTGATGACGAGGATTTATCGTCATCCCGAAGTCATGCGCGTACGCGCCAATGCCGCGGCGATCGTCACTGATCTCTACCATGCCTTCATGGCCGATCCGCGTGAGATGCAGAAGCACTATTGGATCGATCAGATCGCTGGCATGGCCGAGCCGGCCAAGGCCCGGCACGTCGGCGATTATATCGCCGGCATGACCGACACCTATGCGATTGCCGTACACAAGCGCTTGTTTGACCATACCCCTGAATTGCGGTAGTCACCGCGCCGGTTGATGGCGGCGATCAGGCTGCCGCGATGCCACTGAACGATAACAACGCGGTCTCGCGGCCAAAGGCGAGCAGAGCGGATGGATGACATGAACCTTTTCACTGACTTCGAATCACGCGTTAAAAACGTTCTGGAAACGATTGATATCGTGCGTGAAAAGAGATCTGAAGTTGATTTCGGACGTGTCAGTGTAGAATCGCCGCGCGATGCCAGTCACGGCGATGTGGCGACCAACGCCGCGATGGTGCTGGCCAAGCCGCTCGGTACTAATCCGCGTGCACTCGCCGAACTGATCGTCGCCAAGCTGAAAGAGGATCCGGAAGTCGCCGACGTCTCCGTCGCAGGGCCGGGCTTCATCAACGTCAAGCTTTCGGTCGCCTATTGGCAAAAACTTCTGGCGATCATGATCGCGGATGGTACTGGTTTCGGTAAAAGCGCCGCCGGCGCCGGACGTAAGGTCAATGTCGAATACGTCTCGGCCAATCCGACCGGCCCGATGCATGTCGGCCACTGCCGCGGCGCCGTCGTCGGCGACACGCTCGCCAACCTCTTGGAGTTCACCGGTTACGAGGTGACCAAGGAATATTACGTCAACGACGCCGGCTCGCAGATCGACACGCTCGCCCGGTCCGCCTTCCTGCGGTACCGCGAGGCGCTGGGTGAAAAGATCGGCGATATCCCGGCGGGCCTCTATCCGGGTGATTACCTCGTTCCGGTCGGCCAGGCGCTGGCGGATGAATTCGGCACCAGTCTCAGGATCATGCCGGAAGACAAGTGGATGCCGCTCGTCAAGGACCGGACGATCGATGCGATGATGGTGATGATCCGTGAGGATCTTGCCGCCCTCAACGTTCATCACGATGCCTTCTTCTCCGAGCGGACGCTGCATGCCAACGGCGCCGGTCCGATCCGCAACGCGATCAACGATCTGACCTTCAAAGGCCATGTCTACAAGGGCGCGCTGCCTCCGCCGAAGGGGCAGGTGCCGGAAGACTGGGAAGATCGCGAGCAGACCTTGTTCCGTTCGACCGAGGTCGGTGACGACATCGACCGGCCGCTGATCAAGTCTGACGGCTCCTATACATACTTCGCCGCCGACGTTGCCTATTTCAAGGACAAGTTCGATCGCGGCTTCAACGAAATGATCTATGTGCTCGGCGCCGATCACGGCGGATACGTCAAGCGGCTCGAGGCGTTGGCACGCGCAGTCTCGGGCGGCACGTCCAAGCTGACGGTGCTTCTCTGCCAGCTCGTCAAGCTTTATCGCGACGGCGAGCCGGTCAAGATGTCCAAGCGTTCGGGCGATTTCGTCACGCTTCGGGATGTCGTGGAAGAGGTTGGGCGGGATTCCGTTCGGTTCATGATGATCTACCGCAAGAGTTCCGAACCGCTCGACTTCGACTTTGCCAAGGTGACGGAACAGTCGAAGGATAATCCGGTCTTTTACGTGCAGTACGCGCATGCACGGTGCATGTCGGTGTTCCGGCAGGCGGGCGAAGCGTTCCCGGGCACCGATTTCGACGCCCTCGACCTGGCGGGAGCCGTCGCAGGCAATATCACTGATTCGAATGAGCTCCAGCTCGTTGCCAAGCTCGCAGAATATCCGCGTGTCGTTGAGGCTGCGGCACTGTCTCAGGAGCCTCACAGGATCGCGTTTTACCTCTACGATCTTGCCAGCGTCTTCCACGGACACTGGAATAAAGGTAAAGAGTCTCCGGAATTACGTTTTGTTAACGATAAGAACAGAGAATTGACCATTGCCAGACTAGGACTGGTGCGTGCAGTTGCCTCCGTTTTGAAATCGGGCCTGTCTATTACAGGTACCGCTGCTCCCGACGAGATGCGATAGTAACGTCACCATTTCCCCACAAAGCACTGGCAAGAACTGGCTAGTAAGTTGTGAGTGGAGCGCATGGCAGACAAACAATTGGCACGAAGCGGGACTGCGGAATTCGACGTCTTGTCGGAAGACGATCCTTTGGCAGAACTGGCCCGTATTGTTGGCTATGACAATCGGCCCGCGGTTCAGCAGTTGCAGGAACTCGAAAGACATCGCGAGTCGGTCCGCGTTGAACCTGTGCTCGATCTGGAGGACGAACTGCTACGGGAGTTCGACGCCTACGACGCGCCGCAGGATGGAGCGATGGATGCGCCGGAGCCGGTCAGTGCCGAGGACCATATCGCTTTCGCGCCGCTTCCCGAAGAGAGCGATTTCGTTCCGGCCGCTGTCGTTGAGCCCGAGTTTGTCGCTTACGAGCCGGAAGAGCTTCTTCCGGAAGCTTCGGCCGAGGTTGCTGCGCCCACAGTAGAAAATGCACCGCTCGCTGCTGAGGAGCCTGTTCTTGCCGAGCCGGAAGCTGCAGTTGCCAGCGTGGACGAAGAACCGGTTGTCGACTGGTCTCCCGAGCCCGTCTCGCCGGAAGCCGAAAACGCCTGGTCTCTCGATCAATATAGCGAGCCGGTATTCGACGGCGCTGATCTTGAGCGCGAACTCGAATTGTCCATCGGCTACGATGCGTATCCCGTTGAAGCGCCGCAGGTTGAAACGGCTTCCGCACAGACGCAGCGTTTCGGGTCCGAATTCGACACGCTCGTTGACGCCTGGGCAGAGGAGCCAGCCGAGCAGGACGTGGCGCCTTCGCCTGCGTTTGAAGAGCCTGTTGCTCCTGCGCCGGTTGAGGACTTCCAGTTTGGTGCCGACCAGTCCGCAGAGGCGGTCGTGGAATCCGCGGCTCAGACGCAGGGCGATCTGCCCGAATGGCAGCCTGAGCCGGCATCGGCACTGAAGCCGGGCGAAGTGACTTCCGCGGCGGACGCGCATGACCTTGACGTCTTGCTGACCGATATCGAACGGTTTCCTGTTCCCGCGACGGCTGCCGTGAAACTGGCGACGTCGGCGGATGCTGCGCGAAAAATCAACTATCCCTTCACGCCGACATTCAGCCGGGCTACTCCGGTCGCCTCGAATGGCGGGGTTCTGTCGCAGAAGGCCTTCGCGACCCCGCTTCCGGCGGCGGTTGTGGCGGCGGCAGCAACGGTGACCGAAACGGCGTATCAGTCAGCCGAAACGCCCGTCGAGCCGGTGGTGACCGAAGCAGCGCCTGCTCTGAAGGCGCCTGTCGATCAGGAACCGGATTTCGATCTCGACACGTTCGAACTCGATCTTTCCGGTATCGACCTCGATATCGATCCCTCGGAATTCGAAACTGCGGCTCAAGAGACTGCCTTCGCTCCGGCTGCCGCGATTGCAGAGGAACCGGTCAGCATTGCTGCAGCCCCAGCCGCGCCGGTCGATGAAATCCCACAGGACGAAGAGCCCGAAAACGTTCTGCCCTTCGATCCCGCGATGATTGCCGAGACGGAAGAAAGCCTGACGGCGATCGCTGATCTGAACGTGCCACAATTGCCGGCCGTCGAGCAGGAGCGTCCGGTGGTCCATCAACCGGATTACGACCTCGATATAGATGCTGAAATGGCGCAGCTGTTCGGAACGCCGAGCCGTAGTGGAGTGGGCGCGAATAGAGGCGCTGACGACGAACTCGGTTTCGGTTCCGTGCCGCATTCGATTCCGCAGACGCAGTCCGTCACCGCCGGAACGCCCGCCGAGGATGATTTCGACGAGTTCGAAAAGGCCATGGAAGAGGATTTCCGGCTGTCGCTGAGCAAACGGCAGGAGGCCGATCCATCGTCGGATCGCCTGGCGGTCGGCTCCGGCTACGCGGCCAATAGCGACTTTGACGAAGAGGGCAGTGGTGCCGGCAAGCGTCGTTTGATCCTGCTTGCCGCCGCTGTTACCGGGCTGGCGATCTTCGGTGGCGTCGGCGTCTACGCGTTCATGGGCGGCAACGGTTCAGTGCTGTCCGGCGGAGAGCCGAAAATCATTCTGGCGGACAAGTCGCCGGTGAAGATCGTGCCGGTCGAAAAGGGCGGCAAGACCGTTCCCAACCAGGACAAGGCCGTCTATGACCGTGTTGCCGGTGCACAGGATGGTGCGCCGGAGCAGGGCACGCTGGTTTCCTCGACCGAAGAGCCGGTCGATGTGGTTCAGCGGACGCTGACGCCGGAGAGCCTGCCGCTCGAAGGTGCGGGCGAAGAAGTCCCGGGCCTAACGCCGGCAGATGAGGACCGCAGCGAGCGGTTGCTGCCGGATGACCAAATGGCCGAGAACACCGCCTCCGAAGAGGACAACTCGCCGGCCGTATCGCCGCGCAAGGTCCGCACCATGATCGTCAAGCCGGATGGCACGCTGGTCGCCCGCGAAGAGCCGGTTGCTCAGGCTGAGACCAAGGTTGCTGCGAACGAAACGCCCGCAAACCAGGGCGATCCACAGATCAAGATGGTCAAGACGACCGCGGTGACCCCACAGGTGGAGACCGGTTCAACGCCCAAGTCCCTGCCAGCTGCCGACCAGGCTGCCGCCGATCAAGCGGCCGCACCGGAGCAGAAGAGCGCGCTTGCTGAAGCCGCCGACACCACCGTTGAGGAAACGGCGCCGGTCCGCTCCGTCAAGACCACGGCGGTTGCTGATACCAATCCTATTCCGCAGACGCGTCCGGTCGAAGAGCAGGCGAAGGTCGAGGAGAAGACGAAGGTCGTCGACACCTTCAAGACCGAGCCGACCCAGCAGGCGCAGCCGGCAGCCGAAGCCAAACCGGTTGAAACGGCCTCCGTCGCGCCCGGCACCTATGTGATCCAGATCGCGTCGCTACCATCGGAAGCCGAAGCGCAAAGGTCCTACAAAACGCTTTCCGGCAAGTTCGGCAGCGTCATCGGCGGCAAGGGCGTCGATATCAAGAAGGCCGAGATCGCGGGCAAGGGGACCTATTTCCGGGTGCGCATTCCCGCCGGGTCCAAGCAAGAGGCGAATGCGCTCTGCGCAAGTTACAAGAGCGCTGGCGGCAACTGCCTTGTGACGAAATAATCCGGCCAAACAAGGAAGTCACAAAAAGGCGCGGCGAAACGGCCGCGCCTTTTTGTCATCAAGCGGAGTCGTTTGCTGTGAATGACGGGATTTAAAGGAAAGATCGACATTCGCCTTTGCTCCAGCAGCCTCTATCATCGCCCAATGACCGAATCAAAAGCATTCATTTCGGGCTGCAACGGCCTGACGATCACGCCTGAGGAAAAGGCCTTCTTTGCCGGAGAGCGGCCGTGGGGCTTCATCCTTTTTGGGCGCAATATCGGCGAGCCCGAGCAGATTTCCGATCTGACTGCGTCGTTGCGCGATAGCATCGGCAATCCCGACGCACCGGTGCTGATCGACCAGGAAGGCGGCCGCGTCCAGCGCATTCGTCCACCGATCGTTCCGCAATATCCGAATGGTGCCGCGATCGGCGCAATCTATCGCCGCGACCGTGAGAAGGGCCTTCGCGCCGCGTGGCTGATGTCGCGGCTGCATGCCTTCGACCTGATGCGCTTCGGTATCACGGTCGATTGCCTGCCGGTGCTGGACGTGCCGATAGAAGGCAGCAACGATGTGATCGGCAACCGCGCCTATGGCTACGATGCGCAGGCCGTGGCCGAGATCGGTGCTGCGGCCGCCGCCGGCCTCAAGGCGGGCGGCATGTTGCCGGTCATGAAGCATATGCCGGGTCATGGACGGGCCTTCGTCGATTCCCACCACAAGCTGCCGGTCGTCGAGGCGGCGTTTGATGACCTCGCCAACAGCGATTTCCTGCCCTTTGCCGCGATGAAGAACGAGCTGATGGCGATGTCGGCGCATATCGTTTTCACGGCGATCGATCCGGAAAACCCGGCGACGACCTCCGCCAAAGTGGTGCGCGATGTCATTCGCGGCCATATCGGTTTCGATGGCCTGCTGATGTCGGATGACGTTTCGATGAATGCGCTGGCAGGCGATATAGAGACGCGGGCGCGTGGCATTGTGGCCGCCGGGCTTGATCTGGTGTTGCATTGCCACGGCATTATGGATGAAATGGTTCAGGTGGCGCGTGTCGTGCCGGTGATATCCGGTGAGACGCTCAGGCGCGCGAAGGCGGTGGAAGCCGGGTTCGCAAAGCCGGACGCATCGGACGAAACCGCATTGCGGGACGAGTTCAACGGCATGCTAGCCATCGCGTAAGGGAAAAAACGGCAACAAGAGGCAGGACAATCGTGAGCAACGCCGGCGACATGCAGAGGAAACCGGCGGCCAAGGCCCCGATGGACCCGCTGTGGCAGGACGATGCGTCGGATCGTGGCTTGCACGAGGAAGAGCTCGTCGTCGATATCGCCGGCTTTGAAGGCCCGCTCGATCTTCTCTTGCATCTGGCGCGCAACCAGCGTGTCGATCTTTCCCGCATTTCGGTGCTGGCGCTTGCCGAGCAGTATATCGCTTTCATCGAGCGCGCCCGCAGTATTCGGCTTGAGCTCGCCGCCGACTATCTCGTCATGGCGGCCTGGCTTGCCTTCCTCAAGTCGCGCCTGCTCATTCCGCAGCAGGCCAAGGACGAGGGGCCATCGGGCGAGGAGATGGCCACGGCTCTGGCGTTCCGCCTGAAGCGGCTGGAGGCGATGCGCGAGGCGGCGACTCGCCTGGTCAACCGCAACCGGCTTGGCCGTGACGTGTTCGCACGCGGCGCGCCGGAGCATATTCCGGTCGAAAAGAAATCCGCTTTCGAGGCATCGCTCTACGATCTGTTGAGTGCCTACGCGTCACTGCGCCAGCGCGAGGCGGTGATGCAGGTGACGATCGAGAAGCGGCAGGTCTGGTCGCTCGCCGATGCCCGCCTGGTCCTTGCCCGGCTGATCGGCGACATGGTCGACTGGACGGCACTCGACCACTTTCTGTTGCGCTACATGACGAGCCCGAAGGAAAGGGCGACGGCCATTGCCAGTTCCTTTGCCGCATCGCTCGAAATGGTGCGGGAAGGCCGGCTTGAAATTCGCCAAGACGGCGCGTTCTCGCCGATCTATCTCCGCCAGGGGCCGAACAAGCTGACGGCCGAGGCGCTGGCCGAAATGGAGGCGGGGCGTGATTGACCCGCAAAAGAAGTTACCGGGCGTGATCGAAGAACAGGACGAAGCGACCAGCACGGAAATCCTGCTTGATCCGCGGATCGAACTGGAAGCGGAACGCATCGCCGAAGCGCTTGTCTTTGCGTCCGCCCAGCCGGTGTCGGAGAGCTACATCGCGCAGCGTCTGCCGCGGGGAGCAAATGTTCCGCGCATCATGATGCGGTTGAAGTCCATCTATGCCGAGCGCGGTGTCAATCTCGTACAGGTGGCCGATCACTGGGCGTTCCGCACGGCAGCCGACCTCTCTTTCGTCGTTCAGACGGATGAGAACGAGGTGCGAAAACTGTCGCGGGCGGCGCTCGAAGTGCTGGCGATCATCGCCTACCACCAACCGGTGACCCGGGCCGAGATCGAGGATATCCGCGGCGTGCAGACGTCGAAGGGGACGCTGGACGTACTGATGGAAGCGGGCTGGATCCGGTTCCGGGGCCGCCGTCGCACGCCAGGCCGGCCGGTGACCTTCGGCACGACCCGGGATTTTCTCGACCATTTCGGCCTCGAGGAACTGCGCGACCTGCCCGGTCTCGAAGAATTGAAGGGCGCGGGCCTTCTCTCCGGCCGCATCCCCTCGGGCTTCCAGATTCCGGTTCCTCTTGGCGAGGACGGAATTGGCGAGGACGAGGATCCGATCACGCAGCTTGATCTCGAAGAGCTTGGCCTTTTGGCGCCGAGCGGCGGGGACGGGGAATAGAAAGCCGGCGTCTCGAGACCGTATTCACCTTGCCCTATGGTCGCGTCCGGACCCCGGTTCCACCGGCGGCTGCGCTCGAATAAGCTGATAATCGGGCGGATGGGCGTATCTCTGCCGAACTCTTGGTGTAAGCATTGCGTGGCGTGCTGCTTTCCGTTAACGAGCGGATATATGCCGTTTGAAAAAGATGGTTGGACATCTTAGAACGGGGCACAGGCTTCAAGGGAGTTAAGGATATGGGTTCCTTTAGTATCTGGCATTGGCTGATCGTTCTGGTCGTAATACTGCTGCTGTTTGGCCGCGGCAAGATCCCGGAACTGATGGGCGACGTTGCCAAGGGCATCAAGAGCTTCAAGAAGGGTATGACCGAAGACGACACGGCCGCGGCCGACAAGGGCGTCGATGCCAAGACGGTCGAACACAAATCCGACGAAGTCCGCTGATCATGCATTCGGTCGGGGCCTGGCCGTGACGGCAGGCCTTGCCGCCTTTCGGTGTTGTGGAGTCGTTGAGAATGCTTGATGTCGGCTGGACCGAGCTCGTCGTTATCGCCATCGTTCTGATCATCGTGGTGGGTCCGAAGGACCTGCCGCCGATGCTGCGCACGTTCGGCAAGATGATGACGAAGATGCGCGGCATGGCGAACGATTTCCGCCAGCAGTTCGATGAAGCGCTGAAGGAAGCCGACCTCGACGATGTTCGCAGGACGCTGAGCGATGCACAGAAGCTCAACCCGGCGCATAGCCTGCGCGAGGCGATGAACCCGCTTCGCCAGATGGGCAACGAAATCAAGGCCGATCTGCAGAAGGCGACGGCCGTCGAGACGACGCCGGCGGATGATGCGGCGGCGGCGCCCGCCGAAGTTCCGGCAGAAGCAGTCGTTCCGCAGGAACAGCCGAAAGCCGCCCCTGTTGCCGCCGCGGTCGTCGCGGCTGCCATGCCCGTGGACCGCGCGGCTGCTATCTCCGCGCCCGTTGAAGAGCCGAAGGCGAAGCGTGTTTCCAAGCCGAAGGCGGCTGCAGTCGGAGCCGCGGTTTCGGCGCCGGCGAAGGCAGCCGGAAAAAAGGCAAAAACGGTGGCCGCCAAGCTGGAAGTGCGTAAGGCCGCTGCGACCAAGAAAAAAGGTGACGCATGAGCGGCGATATCGAAGACAAGCCCCAGCCGCTGATGGAGCATCTGATCGAGCTGCGTTCGCGGCTGATCTGGGCGGTCGGCGCTTTTTTTGCGGCTTTCCTTGTTTGCTTCTACTTCGCCAAGGGCCTGTTCGATGTCCTCGTTCAGCCGTTCAAATGGGCGGTTCAATGGGCAGGGCTTGATCATCGCAATGTTGAGCTGATCTACACGGCGCCGCAGGAGTTCTTCTTCACGCAGATCAAGGTCGCGATGTTTAGCGCCCTGGTGATCTCCTTTCCCGTCATCGCCTCGCAGGTCTACAGGTTCGTCGCGCCGGGCCTATACAAGAACGAGCGCGCGGCTTTCCTGCCGTTTTTGGTCGCTTCGCCGATCCTCTTCCTGCTGGGAGGCGCGCTCGTCTATTTCTTCTTTACGCCTATGGTGATGTGGTTCTTCCTGGCGATGGAACAGCCCGGCGGCGAGGGGGAAGTATCGATCCAGCTGCTGCCCAAGGTTTCCGAATATTTGAGCCTGATCATGTCGCTGATCTTTGCGTTTGGCTTGGTGTTCCAACTGCCTGTGATCACAACGCTTTTGGCGCGCGTCGGTTTCGTTACCTCGCAGGGCCTGAAGGAAAAGCGCAAATACGCAATCGTCATCGCCTTCATCGCGGCCGCAATTCTGACCCCACCGGACCCGGTTTCCCAGATCGGCCTTGCTCTCCCGGCCATCCTTCTCTACGAGATTTCGATCTATACGGCCCGACTCGTCGAGCGGCAACGGACACGCGACGCGCAAGCGCGCGAGGACGCCGAGGCGAAGGAAAACGCCGGCTGACACGGGGCTTCGTGTCAGCGCTTGGTGTTCGGGTCCCACTTTCGACACGACCGATCAGGACCTGAACGAACATGCTTGATATCAAATGGATTAGGGACAATGCGGAAGCGCTCGACGCGGCGCTTGAAAAGCGCGGGGCCGAGCCTCTGTCGGCTACGCTGATCTTGCTCGATGAAAAGCGCCGCTCCCTCGTTCAGTCGCTGCAGGACATGCAGTCGCGCCGAAACGCCGCCTCCAAGGAAATCGGCGCGGCAATGGCTCAAAAGAATGGCGAGCTTGCCGAGCGGTTGAAGGCGGAAGTGGCCGAGCTCAAGACCACCATGCCGGCGCTCGAGGAGGAAAACCGTCAGACGGATGCCGAGCTTGCCGACGCCCTGTCGCGTATTCCCAACATTCCATTGGATGATGTGCCGGTCGGTAGCGACGAGCATGGTAACGTCGTCAAGCACAGCCACGGCCAGAAGCCGGGCTGGAATCACCAGCCGAAAGAACATTTCGAAATCGGCGAAGCACTTGGCTGGATGGATTTTGAAGGGGCCGCAAAGATCGCCGGTTCGCGCTTCACCATCGTCAAGGGCCAACTGGCGCGGCTCGAGCGGGCGCTCGGCCAGTTCATGCTCGACCTGCATACGGGCGAGCATGGTTATCTGGAAGTCCAGCCGCCGCTGATGACGCGTGACGACGCGATGTACGGTACCGGCCAGCTTCCGAAATTCGCCGAGGACCTGTTCAAGACGACCGACGGCCGCTGGCTGATTCCGACTGCCGAGGTGCCGCTGACCAACATGGTGCGCGAGCAGATCCTCGAAAGCGACGTATTGCCATTGCGCTTCACGGCGCTGACGCCCTGTTTCCGTTCGGAAGCAGGGTCCGCCGGTCGCGATACGCGCGGCATGCTGCGCCAGCACCAGTTCAACAAGGTGGAGCTCGTGTCGATCACCGATGCGGACAGCTCGATCGACGAACACGAGCGCATGACCGCCTGTGCGGAAGAGGTGCTGAGGCGCCTTGGGCTGCACTACCGCGTCATGACGCTCTGCACCGGTGACATGGGCTTTGGTGCACGCAAGACCTACGACCTTGAAGTCTGGCTGCCTGGGCAGGACACGTATCGCGAAATATCGTCCTGCTCGGTCTGTGGCGATTTCCAGGGCCGGCGCATGAATGCGCGCTACCGGACGAAGGACGACAAAGCCCTGAAATTCGTCCATACGCTGAACGGCTCGGGCACGGCCGTCGGCCGCGCACTTATCGCCGTCATCGAAAACTATCTGAATGAAGACGGATCGGTAACCATCCCGAACGTATTGTTGCCCTATATGGGCGGCCTGACCAAGATCGAAAAGGCCGGTTGAGCCGCGTCCTGCGGCAGGGGTAGAGATGCGAATTCTGCTGACAAATGACGATGGCATTCACGCCGAGGGCCTCGCCGTTCTCGAACGGATTGCCCGGACGATCTCTGACGATGTCTGGATCGTCGCGCCGGAAACGGATCAGAGCGGTCTTGCCCATTCGCTGACGCTGTCGGAGCCCTTGCGTTTGCGGCAGGTATCCGAAAAGCACTTCGCGCTTCGCGGCACGCCGACCGATTGCGTCATCATGGCTGTGCGCAAGGTGCTGGATTTCAAACCGGACCTCGTCCTTTCGGGTGTCAATGTCGGCGCCAACATGGCGGATGACGTGACGTACTCCGGCACGATTGCCGGTGCAATCGAAGGCACACTTCAGGGCATTCGGTCCTTTGCCCTCAGCCAAGCCTATCGGCATGCAGACGGCGGGCTCGTTCCCTGGGATGTGGTCGAAACCCATGCGCCTGATCTTTTGCGAAAGCTGATGCAACTCGACCTGCCGGACGGCACATTCCTTAATCTCAATTTCCCGAACTGCGCCGCAACCGCAATCACCGGTACCGAGGTCACCTCGCAGGGCAAGCTCGATTTCGGCCTGACCATCGACGAGCGCTCCGATGGCCGCGGCCACCCTTATTTCTGGCTTCGGTTCGGCGAGCGCTTCGGCGACTTCCGGGCGGGAACGGATATTCATGCCATTCGCGAGCACAAGATATCGGTGACGCCGCTGAAGCTCGATCTCACGGATTATACAGTGCAGGACCGTGTTGCGCGTGCATTGCTCGACGGAGACGCCGATTGAGCCCGCGAGTCGTTGAGCAGGAAGGTTTTGCAGCCCTGGTGCTGCGCCTGCGTGCGGAGGGGATTTCCAACAAGGAATTGCTCAACGCTGTCGAGCAGACACCGCGCACGCTGTTTGTGCCGCCTCAGTTTCAGGACAATGCCTATTCTTCGCGGCTCGTGCCACTCGACTGCGGTTCCTTCATGGAAGGCTTCGACTTTGCTGTCCGGCTCCTTCACCACCTCAACCTCAAGCCTGGCCAACGCATTCTGGAAGTTGGCACGGGCAGCGGCTTCACCGCCGGGGTGATGGGCCGGATCGCAGAGCGGGTATTGACCATCGATCGTTACAAGACGCTCGTGACCGGCGCCCAGAAGAACCTCGAAAAGGCCGGTATCCGCAATGTCATCGTTCGCCAGGGGGATGGCAGCATTGGGCCTGCCGGGGAGGGCACCTTCGATCGCATTCTGGTCACCGCCGCGTTCTCCAGTCTGCCGCGCGTCTTTTCCGATCACCTCGTCTCCGGTGGCATTCTCATCGTACCGATCATGATGAGCGAAACCGAATGCCGGATCGTCCGGCTGACCCGCACAGGCAGCCGGTTCGACCGCGAGGATCTGTTTGAAGCGCCTTATCTTCCGATCGTTCCGCAACTCGCCTCTTTTCTCTAGGCGCCATGCCGGACGAGATTTAACGAACATGCGGTCTGTGTAGGATTAAGGCTGTCGTAAAGTGCAACAGCCTTGCCGCATCCTTGATCTCGGCTGCGGCACCGGGCTTATCGCGGCGATGCTGGCCGCGCCCCGGCACGCAGTGATTCCATCATTTGTTGCTGCGCTGCAGCATGGGACGAAAGCGCGCTTTTCACGCCACGCCAATTTACATTGCATAATCAGATCGTTAATTTTTCATTAACGATGGTCAGCCTCGCGCAAGTTTCGGAGCCTAACCGAAGTCTGCGCACGAAAAGTCATACCTTTGAGCTGACCCGGACTTGATGCGTGTTTGTCAGTTCCATTTCAGGCGTCACAACGCAGGAGACGGCAGATGCAGATCGCAAACAGATTGACCTCGGCAGGCACTGGCGATGGCCTGAGCAATCTTGCCGGCCGCGCCGCGGCGCAGGGGACTTCGGGCAACCGCGAAGAGGGCAACGCGATCTCGTCGCTGACCGGCGGTTACGATCCGTCCTCGCGAGTTTCGCTCTCCGCAGAGGCACTGCTGTTTCTCGGCCGCACGAAGCGTGTGCAGGAAAAATACCCGGCCCTGACGAAGGACGAGTGGAGCAACAAGCTTTCACCGCAGCTCGCCGCGCGCGAATACCAGGCCTTCGGAAAATACAGCGAAACCGGCGATCACAAGGCCTATTACCGCGCCTTCATCGAGTATTACGACAATCTTCGTCCGGAGGATCAGAACAGTCTTCGTTATTTCGGCACGCGCGACGCAGCGATCGCCGGAGCACGGTCGGTGGAATATAGCGACGAGAGTGGCATCGACAGCGATGCGACCTTTCAAACGCTTGTCAGTGTGCTGCTCGAAACTGACAAGGCTCAATCCGAGCTGGCAACATCGGGGGACGCAGGCGGAATGATCACGGGAGACATGTTCGGCTGGGATACCGGCACGATCAGCTACGAGGATGTCTCGCAGACCCGCGGCGCTCTTTCCGAGATCGAGAAGTTTTACCAGGAAAACTTTCAAAGCCTGCCGGATTAGCCGACGGCCGATATCTTCGGTGCCTGCCGCTGATCATGGTTATCAATTCATCAAAAACCATCGTCCAAGCCGCCGGTTTTAACCGCGCGGTAACTCTAATGCGCTTTAATCACCCTACACTGAGTTGTGTCCAAGTGGGTAAGCGTCATGCGTATTAGAGTTTCGTCGAGTGCAGGAAAGTCCGTCGTTCGCCTTGTTGCGGCGGTGTTGCTGGCAAGCGCCGCAACAGGTTGCAGTTCGGATGCAACCCGTTTTGGCGGGCTCTTCTCCAAGTCCGATAATTTCACGACGAACTCGATCGCCGGCAGCAATGTTCCGATCCCGCGCAGCGACGTCCAGGGCGGCGGTATGGCCGTTGTGCCGGCGGTCGCAGGCGACAGTCGTGATCAGGCCATGAACCAGCCGTTCCCGGATCCGGTCAATACCGCAACGACACCGGTTTCCCGCGCCAGGGAAGCGTCGACGCCGATCAATGTCGAGCGTGTCGCACTTGCCGATCCGGCTGCGAAAGCGCGCGATACGTCGCTGGCCCAGTCTTTCCCGGCTGTCCGCGAAACCGCGAAGGCTGAGCAGAAGGTCAAGGCTGATCCGATTACCACCAGTTCGGCGAAGGGCGGTTGGTCGACGGCGAATGCCCCGGCGGTGCTTCTGCGTCAGGGCGATACCATCGCGACATTGTCCAAGCGGTTTGGCGTTCCGGAAAAAGAGATTCTGAAGGCGAATGGCCTGAAGTCCTCGTCGGATGCGGAGCCAGGTCAGCGCATTCTGATCCCGACCTTCGGCGTTGCCGGAAGTGCGGCGAAAGCGGCTGCTTCGGATGCCGCTGCAAGTCTCGACGTCGACAAGCAGAAGAATATCCCGCTGCAGCCTGACAGTCGCGATGTTGCAATTCTCCCGGGTCAGTCGCAGTCTCGCGAAAAGGGGACGAACCGCACCGATATGGCGGCAGGCAAGCAGCCGGTGGCAGGCGAAGGCGGCAAGGGCGGAACCTACACCGTCAAGGCGGGCGATTCCCTGAACCGGATTGCCAAGGCGAACGGCGTCTCCGTCGAGGAACTGCGCAAGGCGAATGGCTTGACCACGGCGGCGATCCGTATCGGCCAGACCTTGAAGGTTCCGGGTGCCAACATGTCGGCTCCGGACCAGCTGGTCACCGCGTCGGTCCCCGGCAAGAAGCTCGACGCCAAGCCGGACGCAAAGCTTGCCAAGGTCGAAGAGGCAAAGCCTGCGCAGTACACACCGCCGGTCGCCAAGGAATCTGTCACGGAAGTCGCGTCCAAGGATGACGGCTCTGATTCCTCGCCGAAGGCAACGGGTATCAGCAAGTACCGCTGGCCGGTTCGCGGTCAGGTCATCGCCGGCTATGGTGCCAATGTCGAAGGCAACCGCAACGATGGCATCAATATCTCGGTTCCGGAAGGTACTCCTATCAAGGCGGCGGAAAACGGCGTGGTCATCTACTCCGGCAGCAGCCTGAAGGAACTGGGCAACGCCGTTCTGGTGCGTCACGACGACGGTACGGTGACCGTTTACGGCAACGCGTCGGAACTGAAGGTGCAGCGCGGCCAGAAGATCCAGCGCGGCCAGACGCTGGCAGCGTCCGGCATGAGCGGCACGGCAACCCAGCCGCAGGTGCACTTCGAGGTGCGCAAGAACGCCAGCGCCGTCAACCCGGCCACGTTCCTGGAATAGTCGCTTCGCCGGCCAGACAAATCAGCGAAGAAAAGCCCCGCAACGGGGCTTTTCTTTTGCCCTCAGACCAGGTCGATCTTTCTCTTCAAGCGGCCGGCCAGATCCTGGATGAACTGCCAGGCAACGCGGCCGGAACGGGCGCCGCGCGTGGTGCTCCATTCCAGCGCCTCGGCGTGCAGCTTCGCAGGATCGCTTTCCAGACCGAAATACGCTGCATAGCTGTCGATCATCGCCAGATAGTCTTCCTGGCTGCATTTGTAGAAACCGAGCCAAAGACCGAAACGATCGGACAGCGAAACTTTTTCCTCGACGGCCTCCGACGGGTTGATTGCGGTCGACTGCTCGTTTTCCATCATATCGCGCGGCAGGAGATGCCGGCGATTGGATGTTGCATAGAGCAGCACATTGGCCGGACGGCCCTCGATACCACCGTCCAGCACCGCTTTCAACGATTTGTAGGACGTATCGTCGTGGTCGAAGGAAAGGTCGTCGCAAAACACGATGACCGGAACCGGCGCCGATTTGAGGATGTCCATCAAGATCGGTAGCGTCGAGATGTCTTCGCGATGCACCTCGACCAGCTTCAGGCGAATGCCGGCATCCCGCGCCACACTTGCATGAACCGCCTTGACGAGCGAAGACTTGCCCATCCCTCGGGCGCCCCACAGCAGCACGTTGTTCGCCGGAAACCCTTCTGCAAATCTCATCGTGTTGTCGAACAGGATATCGCGGACATGATCGACGCCGCGGATCAGCGTGAGATCGACCCGGTTCGGCTTGCCGACGGGCTGGAGATGCAGCCGTTGCGGAGCCCAGACAAAACACTCCGCCGCGTCCCAGTCGTTGACGGCAGGTGCGGGGCCGGCAATCCGCTCGATGGCTGCCGAAAGCTTTTGCATTTCGGTGATCAGAAGGTTGATTTTCGTATCCTGCATCAAAAAGCCCCTGAAACGTGACACCAGATTGTGTCGTTGGACCAACTGTCCGGTAGCATGGCTAGTGTTACGGTAAAAGGCGTGAAATCCACTAGAAAGAGCTTCTCCTCCGGCTGATTTCCTGTAAGAGGCTGAAGGTAGAAGCCGGTTTGGCCTGCGGTTGCATTCGCATCGGCTATTCTTATATTCCGGCGATCCGAAACATGGGCGATCCGCCCGCAAAACCACATTCAAGGAGTGATTGATGTTCATTACCGAGGCATTCGCCCAGACGGCACCCGGCGCAACGGCTGGCGGCGCTGATATCCTGATGTCTATCCTGCCGTTCCTGCTGATCTTCGTTGTAATGTATTTCCTGATCATCCGCCCGCAGCGCGCAAACATGAAGCGCCGCGAGGAACTCCTGAAGAACATTCGTCGCGGCGACCAGATCGTCACCGGCGGCATCGTCGGCAAGGTGACGAAGGTCATCGACGACGGCGAACTCGAAGTTGAAATTGCTGACGGCGTGAAGATTCGTGTGGTACGCAGTGGTGTATCCGAAGTCCGTGTGAAGGGCGAACCCGTCAAGGAGTAAGCTCGCAGGGAGGCCGGATCAGACTGGTCACCTTGTAACGACACATTCTTCGAGAGCTTCATGCCGTATTTTTCCCGCTGGAAAACCATCATCGTCTGGCTTGTCGTGCTGCTCAGCATCGTGGCGGCCCTGCCGAACGCGGTTGCGGACGCGACGCTGGAGGAACTTCCAGGCTGGGTTCCGAAAAAGCAGCTGATGCTCGGTCTCGACCTCCAAGGCGGATCGCAGATAACCCTGAAGGTCGAGCGGGAAGATGTGGTGAAGACGCGCCTCGAGGCGGTCATCGACGCGATCGGCGCGCGCCTTCGGTCCGCGGGTATCGCATATTCCGGCCTTTCGGGCACGGGCCAGGATATTCAGCTACGCCTTCGCAAGCCCGCTCAGCTTGAAGCGGCGCGAACGGCCCTCAATGCGCTGATGGATCCGGTAAGGATCGGCGGCGTTGCGAAGGATGCAGTCAGCGAAGTGGCCATCGATGGCTCGCCGGACGGTTCCATGAGCGCCATCATTTCAGACGAAGGCATCGACCACCGCATCTCTTCTACAGCCGATGCAGCCGTTGCCGTCCTGCAACGGCGGTTGGCGGATCTCGGCGCCCAGCAGCCGAAAATCCACAGACAAGGCGCCGATCGCATCATTGTCCAGATTCCCGGCCGCTACGATCCGGAACAGGTCAAATATATCCTGAGCCAGGCGGGTTCTCTCTCGTTCCGAAGCATCGACATGTCGATGGCGGTTCAGGACGCCGTCAACGGCCAGCCGCCGTTCAATTCGGAAATTCTCTACTCCGCAGACGACCCGCCGATCGGATATCTTGTCCGCAAGCAGCCCATCATTTCCAATCAGGACATTGTCGACGCCAAATCGGCGATCAACGCGCAGTCCGGCAATCCAGTCGTCAACCTGCGTCTCGGCCCCGACGGCGCGGCCCGGCTTGCGAAGGCGACGGCGGATACGGCTGGTACGACGCTTGCCGTAGTGCTTGATGGGGCGGTGATCGCCACGCCGCTGGTGCGCAAGGCGATCACGGACGGCACCGTACAGCTGTCGGCCGAAATGAGCCCGGAGGGCGCCGACGATCTGGCGTTGCTTCTGCGTGCCGGCGCGTTGCCGAGCCCGTTGACTGTCGTCGAGGAGCGTTCTATCGGCGCGGGGCGCGGCGCGGAATCGATCCATTCCATCCTGGCCGCTGGCGCGATCGGCGCGGTTCTCGTCATTCTCTTCATGCTGGGATTCTATGGCTTCTTCGGCGCGGTCGCGAGCCTGGCCGTGGCTTTCAACGTCGTCATGATCGTTGCCGTGCTCTCGGCGACCGGACTGGCGCTCACGCTTCCCGGCATTGCCGGGATCGTGCTGACGATCGGCATGGCGGTCGATTCCAACGTATTGATCTACGAGCGCATCCGGGAAGAGGTTCGCCACGGCAAAACGGTGCGCGAAGCCTTGGACTTCGGTTTCTCGCGCGCGTTCTCCGCTATCGTCGATGCGAATATCACCACGTTGATCGCTGCCATCATCCTGCTGTTCCTGGGAACAGGTTCGGTCCGCGGCTTTGCCGTGACGCTGGCGATCGGCATTGTGACCACGCTGTTTACCGCTTTCACATTGACGCGGGTCATGCTGGACATATGGCTGCACCGACGTCAGCCGAGGCAATTGCCGGATGGCATTCGCACCGGCGTGTTCGACGGCGCGGCGTTCCGGTTCATGGCGATCCGAAACTACGTCTTTTCGCTGACGACCTTGCTGTCTGTCATCAGCATGCTTCTGTTTGGTGCGATGGGCATCAATCTCGGCATCGACTTTGCCGGTGGTTCGGTGATCGAAATAAAGGCGCGCGAGGGCAATGCGGATATCGAGGATATTCACGCGCGACTGGATGAGCTCAATCTCGGCGAGATCACCGTCAAACCGTTCGGCTCGCCGCAGGATGTGGTCGTCCGCGTCCATTCCCGCGAGGGTGGCGAGAATGCCGAGCAGACGTCGGTGATCCTGGTCCGGGGCGAGCTTGAAGACGCCTACGAATTCCGCCGTGTCGAAGTCGTCGGCCCCTCGGTCTCGGGTGATCTGACGACGGCTGCGACGATCGGCGTTCTCGCCTCGCTTCTGGCGATTCTTCTCTATATCTGGGTCCGGTTCGAATGGCAGTTTGCCGCGGGCGCGATCGTCGCGACGCTGCACGACGTGCTTTTGACCATCGGGCTCTTCGTCGTGACGGGCATGGAATTCAACCTGACGAGCATTGCGGCGCTTCTCACCATTGTCGGCTATTCGCTGAACGACACGGTGGTCGTCTACGACCGGGTTCGCGAGAACCTGAAGCGCTATCCGCGCATGCCGTTGCCGCTCCTGATCGACACCTCGATCAACCAGACCTTGTCGCGAACAGTCCTGACAGGCGCGACCACCATGCTGGCATTGGCTGCGCTATCGATTTTTGGCGGCGAGGCGATCCAGCCGTTCGCCTTCGTCATGCTCTTCGGCGTTGCCATCGGCACGTTCTCCTCCATCTATGTCGCTGGCCCTGTCCTCATTCTCTTCAGGCTGAGACACGGCGCACCGGGCGGTGATGCCGAAAAGACCGGTGGCGCCGGCATGCATCCGGTCAAAGGAGCGCAATAGTCATGCGCAGACCTATAGAAGTTCGCGACGCACATTTTCCCGGTCGTGCGCCGATTGACAGCTATGGCAACGGCGGCTTCCGCTTCGCCGATATGTCGCATCGCGGTTCGCTGCTGATGCTGCCCTCTGGCGTCTACGGTTGGGACGTGGTGGAAGGTGATCCGCTGACGGTCGAAAACTTCCAGCGCGTTTTCGACGAAGCCGCCGATATTGAAGTGCTGCTTGTCGGAACGGGCAAGGACATCCGACCGCTGCCAAAGGAGTTGAAGGCCCGCTTCAAGGAGCATGGGATCTCATCTGACCCGATGAGCACGGGTGCTGCAGTGCGCACCTACAACATCATGCTTGCCGAATCGCGCGCCGTCGCTGCCGTCTTCATTGCCGTCTGACCGATGATATCTCCCGAAAATTCAATTCCGGCACCCACGGCTGCCTACGATTTCAGCATGACGGCACTGCGCGACAGCGACCGCGATCGTTACCTTGCCTGCCTGCTGTCGCCGCCGAACAAGCGCGGCCCGTTGTCGGCCCTCTATGCCTTCTACGCGGAGATCGCCCGCGTCCGGGACGTGGCGCGCGAGCCGCTGCCGGGAGAAATCCGTCTTCAGTGGTGGCGTGACGTTCTTGGCGATCCTGGCGGCACGAGCGGCGAGGGGAATCCCCTGGCCGAAGCGCTGCTTACGTGCGTCCAGGCCTACCAACTGCCGGTTTCCGTGCTGCAGGACATGATCGACGCGCGCATCTTCGATCTCTATGACGATCCGATGGAAAGCCGTTCCTCGCTTGAGGGGTATGCGGGCGAGACTGCCTCGGCGTTGATCCAGCTTGCGAGCCTCATTCTCGATCCCGCCCATGCGGCACAATCGGCATCGGCGGCAGGCCATGCGGGCGTGGCGCAGACGATCGCGGGATTGCTGCTGCTCTTGCCGTTGCACCGGCAGCGCGGCCAGGTTTATTTCCCAGCGGAACTGCTGGCTGCCACAGGGCTGGATCACGATACTTTTCTGGCCGGTACGGATGAGGACGCTGTAACCCGGGCGATCCGGGCATTTTCCGGTCTCGGCCGTGACCACCTCGCCAAGGCGCGTGCGGACGCAAAAGAGGTTTCCGCGGCCAACCGGTTTGCCTTCATCCCGCTGGCGCTGGCCGAACCGGTTTTCGAGCGCGCCGAGCGGGCGGGTTCGAAACTTTTCGAATATTCGATCGTGCCGTCCCAATGGCGCCGGCAGTGGTGGATGTGGAAAGCAGCGCGCAGCGGCCGGTGGTAAGCCGCCGCGCCATTTTATATTCGTAAATGCTGTTTTTCAAATCCGGCGGCACATTGGCGAAAGCTTCGTCTTCTAGGGTCGCGACCGTGTTATTGTCGCAATCGGCACGAAAAGGAACCGGCACAATGGTCTGGCCGATCGTCATCCTCTGCATTCTGCTCGCAGGTATCTTCTATATGCGGATGAAGGAGCGCGCCGACAAGGACCGGCAGGAGCCTGATACGGGGTCGGCCATCCTCGATTTCGGTCGGGCATTTCCCGACGAGGCCATCCGGGCCATTCATGCGACGGCAGATGAGAAGGCCTATTTCGTCCGCCTGCATGACGGCAAGGCCGGTTTCATGGCCTCGCACGGTACACATTTCGTTTGTCACCTCATCGAGCCGGGCAAAGTCAATGTCAGCAATGCACAGAGCGGCCGCGGCCTGACGGTGCATTTCTTCGACTTCGCCTATCTCGACGGCGTTTACGAGTTTTCCAACGCCGACGTGGCGGCCGAGGTTTCGCTTTGGCTGCTCGGCAGCTTCAATCCGCAGTCTGAGTTCCGGGCTGTTCAGGCAAATTAGCGTGGTTCCCAAGCCAGGCCGCGCAGTGTTCAAGCGCGCGAGCCGCAACAAGCTGCTTCTTCATCACTGTCTTGTCCTTGCCCCGAAAACGTTTGACGCCTTCGGGTTTGGTGATTGCGCCCGGTTCGAGCAGCGGGAACAGGCCGAAATTGATGTTCATCGGCTGGAATGAGCGTTTGCCCGGCTCATCATCAGAAACAATATGACCGCCGGTGATGTGATTGAGCAGCGATCCGAAGGCTGTCGTCACAGGCGGCAGCGGCAGCCGCTCACCCTTGCGTTCGGCGGCGGCGAATCGCCCGGCTAGAAGGCCGATGCTGGCGCTTTCGATATAACCTTCGCAGCCGGTGATCTGGCCCGCAAACCGCAGTCCCGGCCGCGACTTCAACGTCAGTGATGTGTCGAGCAGGGTGGGCGAATTGATATAGGTGTTGCGGTGCAACCCGCCGAGGCGGGCGAACTCCGCGCTCTCGAGGCCTGGAATCATCCGGATAACCTCAGCCTGCGCCCCGTATTTCAACTTCGTCTGGAAGCCGACCATGTTGTAGAGCGTGCCGAGTGCATTGTCCTGGCGCAGCTGGACCACCGCATAGGGTTTCACGGTCGGATTGTGGGCGTTGGTGAGGCCCATCGGCTTCATCGGGCCATGCCGGAGTGTTTCGCGGCCGCGCTCGGCCATGACCTCGATCGGCAGGCAGCCGTCGAAGTAAGGCGTGCCTTCCCATTCCTTGAAGCCGGTCTTGTCGCCGGCGATCAGCGCATCGACGAACGCATTGTACTGCTCTTCGTTCATCGGGCAGTTGATGTAGTCCTTGCCCGTGCCGCCTGGCCCGACCTTGTCGTAGCGCGACTGGAACCAGCAGACGTCCATGTTGATGCTGTCGGTATGGATGATCGGGGCGATGGCATCGAAGAAGGCGAGCGCATCGGCTCCGGTTTCGGCCTGGATGGCGCTGGCGAGAGACGGCGCCGTCAAGGGGCCGGTGGCGATGATCGCGAGATCCCATTCCTTCGGCGGCAGGCCGGCGACTTCCTCGCGCGCCACGGTGATCAGCGGATGACTTTCGATCGCTTGCGTTACGGCATGCGAGAAGCCGTCGCGGTCAACGGCGAGGGCGCCGCCGGCCGGAACCTGGTGTTTGTCAGCAGCCGACATGATCAGTGATCCGGCAAGGCGCATTTCAGCATGCAGCACGCCGACGGCATTGCTGGTGGCGTCGTCCGAGCGGAAGGAGTTGGAGCAAACCAGTTCGGCCAGGCTATCGGTCTTGTGAGCGTCCGTGCCGCGCACGCCGCGCATCTCGTGAAGAACAACCGGGATGCCAGCCTCGGCAACTTGCCACGCGGCCTCCGATCCGGCGAGGCCGCCGCCGATGATATGAATGGGGGAGTAGGAAGATGTGTCTGTCATGCGCCGTTATTTAGAGCAAGGCGGGCTCGAAGGGAACCTGTTCTGCTTACCAACGCGTCAGCGAAACCCCGGAATCAAAAACGGCACCCCGTGGTGCCGTTTTTAGTCCCTCGACATGTCCTGTCCGATTAACGGAAGGAACGCGAAGCGATGTTGCGAATGTCGAAGCGGGTAATGCCAATGTCCGACAGGGCGTGGTTGGACAGGTTGCCGAGTTCGGCAACGGTACGGCGATAGTTGATCCAGCTTTTTGCGATACGAATCGGGTTCATGATCTTTTCCTTAGAAACAAATGAGCAGTGCAGTGATTTGCCTGCTTCGTTGCCATCTATGTACGCTTTTCGCGGGGAAAGATGGAGTGCAAAGAGAATGCATCTGCTATGCATTTGTGCACTGCATTGCTGGTTCTCTGAGCATTTTTGGCGCGTGCTGAAAAAGAAGCCATAGGTTAATGACACCCAGCATTGCGATAGGTCTTCAATTAACGGTTTGTTTTTTTGGATTTTTTTTTGCGATGCGGATGCATGGGGTGTCGCTGCGCCGCCAACTGCCCGGTCGCCGAAACTCGATTACATCCAATGCCAGGAAAATGGGCATGCGATAAATGCTGCGCTGCAGCGGCATGCGGTCGCCGTGTGCCGCGGGTGCCCAGTCGAGCCTATGATGGGGCGAGGCGAAATTCAGGCAAAAAAAACGCCCGCCGGATCGAACCGGAGGGCGTTTGGCAGCTGCGCATCAGGCCGGAAAAGCCGGCCAGCTGCGAGAATTACTTGACTGCCTGGCGGGCAACGTACTGGATGTCGCCGCGGCCGATGCCGAGGTCGTTCAGTTCGCGGTCGCTCATGCGGCCGAGTTCGTTGCAGGTCTGACGGTACTTGCGCCAATTGTTGAACGAGCGAGCAATGTTCATGATGCTGGTCCTTTCCAAGGTTCCTTGCCAGCACCATCTGCTGGCCCTCATCTGATGGTTGGAACATAGGCTGCCAACCCCTGAAATTACAGAGACAATGCTGCATCGCACCCATGCGCTTGCTGCAATCCTCGCGGCTGGGATGGCCATAGTTTGACCAAATTCTGGGCGAGCGCGTGAACGCTAAAGGAGGATGTGCTGATGCTTGGGAGGAGGGGCAAGTAAAAAACAACGCCCGCGGGGGAGGAGGTCCGGCGGGCGTTGCTTATTCTGATCGGCAACTGGGAGGAGGAGTATTGCCGATCCCATCGAGGGGCGCTGGGAGGAGGAGTGCGCTGCCCCGAAGTGTCCTCACGATAAATCAGACTGTCGGCAATGGGTAGGCTTGTTGGGGAATGGCACCTATGTTGCAAGCGCAAGGCTAGCCCGTCGCTACGGCGCTGGGGCGCCGAATATTTCGCAATTTCCCCGGCATTGTTCAGCAAGGCAGTGAAATATATGGATTTTTTAGTTTCTTGAAACGAATAACGCCCGCTGGGGGAGGAGGTCCAGCGGGCGTCATTTATGGTGACGGGCAACTTGGGAGGAGGAGTGTTGCCCATCGGATCGGAGCGGCGCTGGGAGGAGGAGTGCGCCATTCCGAATTCTATGATACGAGCCTTTTCGGCGCGCTGACCTTTTCCACTTCTTAAGCGGAAACGGCTGGTCTTGCCGCTGACGGCCCCGATCGCTTTCGCTGATCTCGTTCCGTCTTCTTGAATCCAATATAGGACGGCGAGGGCGATTTGTGCAGTGCAATATCATCATGGATGGTATGCGGATTCTGCAAGGCCCCTGCGATCGCCTTGGTATCTATCTGAAGATTAAAGATTTGCACCAAAATCTTTACATCGCGTTAACGATGATCGGCCGTTTCTGGCCGTCCTGTTGCCTCGCGAAACGCGCCGGATTGCTCAACTATGATTTGCTGGTGCCTATGGTATGTGTAGCGGGCGACGCGCAATGCAGGAGGGCAGGCCATGTACCGGGGGCGGATCGAGAAGGACTTCAACATCTGGGTCGCGAAGGGAATGCTTAGCGCGGAGACGGCAAAGGCGATGCTTGCCGAATATGATTCACGCGAGACGGTTTTCAGCGCGGGCCGGGTTCTCCTGGTGCTGGCGGCGGTCCTTCTGTCGGCTGCCATCCTGCTTCTGGTCGCGGCCAATTGGGAGGCGATCCCCCGCCTTGTCCGCGTCTGCGGTATCGTCGCCCTTATCTGGACCTTCTATTTGTCGGCTGCTTTGTGCCTGGGGCGCGGCTGGCGCAGCGTGGGTGCCGCCCTTCTCGTGCTGGGGACCATGACGTTCGGCGGCGCGATCGCGCTGGTCGGGCAGATGTATCATCTGTCGGGCGATGCGGCTGACGCGCTGCTGGTCTGGTTCGCGACCGCCTGTGTCGCCGCACTTGCCTTCCGTTCGGCGGCTCTCTCGGTGATCTCAGGCTTTCTGGCCTGGGCCGTTTTCGGCCAGCTGGTAATGGACAATGACGCCAGCCTCGCGGGCAATGGCTATATCTATTTCATTCCGGGGATGATCGTCGTCGTGATCGCACTGGTCCGCTTTACCACTGCTGGTGCTGCCCGGCATCTCGCCTATCTGCTTGCCTTGGCCTGGCTCGGCTGGCTCTATCTCGAACTGCCGGAAATCTGGCTCGCCGCGGCTCTTTTCGGTGTTGGCCTGTTGGCGTTCCTGAGCGTCAGCCTGCCGGCGTCTCCCCTCTATCGCTTTGCCCAGGATGCTGGAGCCGCGCCCGCATTCTATAGCTTTGCGCTCGCGGTCCTGGGGCTCGCAGCCTTGCACACGGAGGTAGACGGCCTTGGCCAGGAGGTCGCGATCGGCGCGACGACGCTCGGCGTCGCTTTGGGCGGCATCACTATTGCCGGCCGGTTGAACGGCGCCGTCCGTTTCCTCGGCTACGCGGTCTTTGCCGCCGAAACGCTCTATCTGGCCTTCGAAACGCTGGGCAGCATCCTCGGCACATCCGGTTTCTTCCTGATTTCCGGCGTCGTTGTCGGCCTGATCGCCTGGCTGGTGATCCACCTGGAGAAGCGGCTCGGGGCGAAAACAGCAACGGAGGGTGCATCGATATGAGTGGCAATCCGACCCTTCGTCCGCTTATCGCAGCCATTGTGGTGGCATTGCTGCAGACAGCTTTCCTCGGCTACATGATCGAAAGCCGCGCCTCGATCCTGCGTAACGGTATCGATGTCGTGCTGAAGACGGTGCCCGTCGATCCGCGCGATCTGTTGCGTGGCGATTATGTCATTCTCGCCTACGATATCTCGACCATTGCAGCCGGCAAGTTCACCGGCGGCTTTCCGACGGAAGCGACGGATGCGCAGATCGCGGTGCGGCTGGAGAAGCAACCGGACGGCTTCTGGGGTGTGTCGGAGGCCTCCTTCGGTCCGCTCGTGCCGAAAGACGGCAGCGTGATCGCCCTCAGCGCTCCCTTCTACTTCTATCCTGCGCCCGACAATCCGCCATCCTCCCTGAATGTCGAATATGGCATCGAACGGTATTATGTGCCTGAAGGCGAGGGCAGGGTGCTGGAGGAGGCGCGCAACGCCAGCGCCCTTGCCGTGACCGCGAGCGTCGATGGCGTTGGCCGCATGCAGATCCGCTTGATCTCGATCGATGGAAAATCACTCTATGAAGAGCCGCTTTATTGATCTCAAACAGCGGGCTTGTCCGACAAGTGGCAAGAACGCGACAACAGCCGCATTTTTCCTTTGATCCGTTGCAAACGGGTGATATAGAGACGCCGCGCTCGGGAACGCCCTGAACCCGGCGCAGAATGTGTTGCGGCTTTATCCGCAATTTCTTCTGTGCCGACGTGAGCAGGCGCTGCGGTTTTCTGAACGCGGGTATGGTGAAATTGGTAGACACGCCAGATTTAGGTTCTGGTGCCGCAAGGCGTGGGAGTTCAAGTCTCTCTACCCGCACCAGAATAAGGGACGTCCAAGGCTGGTCCTTGGCGTCGATCGAGAAGACGGCGCCATTTTGCTTGCAAAACGGTGATTGATTTGCGTAAAGCCACTCCCGGCAAATGGATCGGCTCAAGTGCTCGTGTAGAAGAACACCGACAGAGCCCTGTCAACGTGAAATGAAGGTTTGAACATGCAGGTTATCGAAACGCTCGCTGAAGGGCTGAAGCGCGAACTCAAGGTCGTCATTCCGGCCAAGGACATGGAAGCTCGTATGAACGAGCGCCTCGAAGACGCCAAGGGCAAGGTCCGTATCAACGGCTTCCGTCCGGGCAAGGTGCCGTTCGCGCATCTGAAGAAGATGTACGGCAAGTCTATCATGGCTGAACTGGTCAACGAACTCGTTCGCGAAAAGCCGACCGAAATCCTGTCTGAGCGCGGCGAAAAGTCGGCGACCCAGCCGGAAATCGCGATGACCGAAAACGAGGCCGAAGCCGACAAGATCCTGAACGCCGAGGCCGATTTCGAATTCACGCTCGCTTACGAAGTCCTTCCGGCGATCGAGCTGAAGGATGTGAGCGGCATCAAGGTGACGCGCGAAGTCGTCGATATCGACGAGGCCGAAGTCACCGAGCAGATCCTCAAGATCGCTGAAAACGCCCGCACTTACGAGACCAAGAAGGGCAAGGCCGCAAACGGCGACCGCGTCACGATCGATTACCTCGGCAAGGTCGATGGCGTTGCCTTCGACGGTGGCAAGGACGAGGACGCCGAACTGGTTCTCGGCTCCAACCGCTTCATCCCGGGCTTCGAAGAGCAACTCGTCGGCGCCAAGGCTGGCGACGAGAAGACCATCACCGTAACCTTCCCGGCTGAATATCCGGCTGCGAACCTCGCAGGCAAGGAAGCCACCTTCGACATCACCGTCAAGGATGTTGCCGCTGCGGCCGCAGTCGAAATCAACGACGATCTCGCCACCAAGCTCGGCCTCGAATCCGCCGACAAGCTCAAGGAAGTCGTCCGCGGCCAGATCGAAAGCCAGTACGGCTCGATGACCCGTCAGAAGGTCAAGCGTCAGATCCTCGACCAGCTGGACGAACTCTACCAGTTCGACACGCCGTCGCGCCTCGTCGACGCCGAGTTCGACAACATCTGGCGCCAGATCAACACCGATCTCGAGCAGGCCGGCAAGACCTTCGCCGACGAAGACACGACGGAAGAAGACGCCCGCGCCGAATACCGCAAGCTGGCTGAACGCCGTGTGCGCCTCGGCCTCGTTCTCTCTGAAATCGG
The DNA here is from genome assembly GCF_964252905.1 of Pararhizobium sp. LjRoot255. Classification (NCBI taxonomy): domain Bacteria; kingdom Pseudomonadati; phylum Pseudomonadota; class Alphaproteobacteria; order Hyphomicrobiales; family Rhizobiaceae; genus Pararhizobium; species Pararhizobium sp. LjRoot255. The sequence continues at coordinate 3,727,654 of NZ_CAXUPQ020000001.1, read as the reverse complement.
CGAAAAGGCCGGCGTTCAGGTCACCGACGAGGAAATGCAGCGCTCGCTGTTCGAACAGCTGCGCCAGTTCCCGGGCCAGGAAAAGCAGATCATCGACTATTTCCAGAAGACCCCGGGTGCTGCCGCTTCGTTGCGCGCCCCGATCTTCGAAGAAAAGGTTGTCGATCACCTGCTCTCCGAAGTGAAGGTCACCGACAAGACCGTCAGCAAGGAAGAGCTGATGGCTGACGACGAGGACGAGACTTCGGAAACGAAGAAGGCCGCTCCGAAGAAGAAAGCCGCAGCCAAGGCTGAAGCTGCCGAAGGCGAAGAAGCCGCTGCGCCGAAGAAGAAGGCTCCGGCCAAGAAGAAGGCTGCTGACGACAGCGCCGAATAATCACCGCTTTTCTTCAGAAGTTTGAAGAGGCCGTCCCGCGAGGGGCGGCCTTTTTGCTATGTGCCGGGATTTATGGGCACACGTCGTTGTGCGAGGCCCCGGCAACAGAAGCTGTCGCGGCTTTGCGGCGCGCTTGTGTTCCGCCTGTGTGCGTTGCTGGAAGATGACGCGGTCGGAGTCGTCTATCCCCGCGAGATGAGTTCGCCCATCCGATTGCCGGCATCGAGGCCGGCGATTTTGTAGGCTTCGGCGAGTGTCGGATAATTGAAGGTGTTTTCGACGAAATACTCGACGGTTCCCTTCAGGTTGAGCACGGCCTGGCCGATATGGACGAGTTCCGTTGCCCCTTCGCCGACGATGTGGACACCGAGAAGGCGGCGGGTTTTCAGCGAGAAGATCAGCTTCAGCAGGCCGGAATCAAGCCCCATGATGTGGCCGCGAGACGTCTCCCGGAAGCGCGCGATGCCGCATTCGTAGGGGATGCCGCGTTCCTTGACCTCTTCCTCCGTCAGGCCGCAGGTGGAAATTTCCGGCACGGCGTAGATGCCGTAGGGGAAAAATTTCGGCGGCTCCTTGGCGATCGCGCCGACGGCGACGCGGGCGGCGATACGCCCCTGCTCCATGGAGGTCGAAGCAAGGCTCGGAAAGCCGACGACGTCGCCCGCCGCATAGATATTCGGAACCGATGTCTGGAAGGTTTCGGGATTGACGCTCAACCGGCCGCGGCTATCGGCTTCAAGCCCGGCTGCCGGCAGGTTTAGCGTGTCGGTTGCGCCCATGCGACCGGCGGCAAAGAGGACCATCTCGCAGCCGATTACACGGCCGCTGTCGAGCGTGATCGAACATTTGCCGTCCGCCGTCCGCTCCACCTTTTCCGCCTTCTGGCCCAGGTGCAGCTTCACGTTGCGGTCGCGCAACTGATAGGTGAAATCCTCGACAATTTCCTTGTCGATAAAGTCGAGCATGGTCGTTTTCGGATCGATTACGGTGACGTGCGTGTCCAACGCACTGAAGATCGTCGCATATTCGATGCCGATGACGCCGGCGCCGATTACGGCGAGGGACCGCGGCAGATCCTCGATCTCGAGTAGCTCGTCGCTGTCAAGCACGGTTTTTCCATCAAAAGGGATGTAGCTTGGGCGGAACGGCTTCGTGCCGACGGCGAGAAGAATGCTCGTTCCCGAGACCCGAATGGTTTCTCCATCGTCCTTGACGATCTGCAGCGTCTGCGGGTCGACGAAGCTCGCCTTGCCGCGCAAATGCTGTACGCGGTTGCGGGCAAACTGGTGCTCGAGGACCTCGACCTCGTGATCGAGCGTGATCAAAAGGCGGCGGCGCAGGTCGTCCGCGCTGATTTCCTGTTTGACGCGATAGGCGCGCCCGTAAAAGCCGCGTTCGCGCCAGCCAGTCAGGTTCAGCGCGGTTTCGCGAAGGGTCTTGGAGGGAATAGTGCCGGTGTGCACGGAGACGCCGCCGACCCGCTTTCCCTGCTCGACGACAAGGACCTTCTTGCCCAGTTTGGCTGCCTGAATAGCGGCTCTGCGCCCTGCAGGTCCGCTGCCGACAACCACGAGATCGTACTGGTTCATGACGCGTTTCCGGTGATGGAGAGAATCATTGTGCGTTGCGGTAAATTTCACTCGCAAGCATCTATAACGTCAATCTTGCAATTTAACCAAACCTTATGAGCCGTCTCTGGCTCGCGGATGTTTATTTATGGAAAAGCGACTATATTGGCCGGAACACAACCCGGGAAGCGTATTTGTGACGGAAGCGTAGGCGGGAGAACGGGGCCCGGCTGCGGTCCTGCCCAGAGCATAAAGCCCGTTCTGCAAGGGGAGATTTGGCGATGGCCTGGCAAGAAACTGACGAAACGCGTTTGCATGAGCACGAAGCGGCGGCGCAGTTGGCAAATGAATCATCCGCGCCTGCAAAGCCGCGCAGCCGTCCCGGGGTTGTTGCGGCCGCCGTCTACGAACACGGCCAGCGCATCCGCGATATCGAAATTCACGAAGCTCACAATTGGAAAGGGCGCGATAAGGCAGTGGTGTGGATCGGCTTGCACGAGCCGGACGAAGCCCTGCTGCGGGAGGTCCAGACTGAATTCGGTCTGCACGAACTTGCCATCGAGGATGCCGGTCACGCCCACCAGCGGCCCAAACTGGAGATTTACGGCGAGTCGATTTTCGTGGTCGCGCGAACCGCCCATATGGGCGGAGATGAAATCGTCTTCGGTGAGACCCATCTGTTTGTTGGTCACGGTTACGTGGTATCCGTCCGGCACGGGCCGTCGACCTCCTACAACCAGGTCAGACAGCGTTGCGAGGCTTCCCCGGCGGCACTGGCGCACGGCGAGAATTACATTCTCTATTCCATCCTCGATTTCATCGTCGACAATTACATGCCCGTCGTCGAGGGCATTCACGCGGAAGTCGAGGAACTGGAGGAGCGGGTGCTGCGCGAGCGGCTACACAAGACGGATATCGAGCGGCTTTATTTCCTGCGGCGCAGCCTGCTTCGGCTGCGCAACGCAGTCGTGCCGCTGGTCGATGTCTGCCGGCGTCATGAGAATCTCGAACTGCCCGGCATGGACGTGACAATGCACGCGCTGTTTCGCGATGTCACCGACCATGTGCGCCGCGTCCAGGAAGATATCGACACCCTGCGCGAAGTGCTCGCCTTTACCTTCGAGGCCAGTTTGATGATCGGTCAGTCCGAGCAGACGGAAATTTCGCGCAAGCTGGCGTCCTGGGCCGCTATTCTGGCGGTACCGACGGCGATTGCCGGTATCTACGGAATGAACTTCGATGAAATGCCCGAACTTAAATTTCGCTACGGTTATTTTCTGATCCTGGGGGTAATCTTCGTCACCTGCAGCATGCTTTACCGCATGTTCCGCCGGGCGAAGTGGCTCTGAGACATGTGAGATTGATTAACTTGGGCGTGCGGCTCCCGATGCAGTGCGGGAGATCGCTGAAGGAGGTCCGAGATGAACAATTCACCCGCGCGTGGCAGCGAATCAAGACCGCCATTTGGCGGGACCGGTGCCGCCTTCGGCAGCGATGCCCAAAAGCAGACCATGCATACTGACGTCCTTGCCTTGCTGCCAGATCCGGCGTTCGCCCGTGAGTGCCTTGATATCGCTGAAGACGCTGCACGCGCCGTTCAGGGCACCATGGCCGCGGCCCGCGTCGGTGCGGATCCCGAGGGCATGATTGCCGCGGCCGAGGAAATCGACCTGCAGATGTTGAGAGACATGACGGAAGGCTCGCCGCTACAGCGGTCCGAGCGGATCATGCACGTATTTCAGGATTGGAGACAGGACAATCCGGATCGAAAAGACGTCCTTCTCGACGATTGCCACGGCGATCTTGATCGCTGCGTGACGGTCGAATGCCATGCGACGGCACTTGTCATCACCCCGCGTCATGGAAACATGGATGCCCGTGACGCGTTGCATGACATTCTTTTCAAAGAGCACAAGCTGGTACTCGTGCCGGCACCCGGCCCGTATGCGGGCAATCTGCTGGGTCACGTCGTGATTGGCTGGAAGCCGAACGAACATGCGCAACGTGCCGTCGTTGCGGCAAGGCGCTGGTTGGCGGCGGCCGATCGCACCACCATGCTGTGCGTCAACGACAGGGCCGATGGAAGTTATCAGTCCACGGCGAGGGAGCTACTCACCCAGCTCGGTCTTGGCGGTGACGTCGTCGCAATCAGTTCGGGAAGTCGATCGGTCGGCGAAACCATACTTGATTTCGCAAAGTCTGCCGATGCAACCTGTCTGCTGATTGGCGCGTTCAAGCACGGGTATTTCCTGGAACTGCTTCTCGGTCGCGTTACGCGGTATCTGATGTCACATTCCACGCTTCCGATGATGATGAAGCATTAGCCAAAATGTTCAGATCAAGCGTAGCCCCTTGAGGCTTGCATGGCCGTCCTTGCCGACGATGATGTGGTCGTGAACGGTGATGCCGAGCGGCTTTGCCGTTTCTATGATCATCTTGGTCATGTCGATGTCAGCTCTTGAAGGCGTAGGGTCGCCTGAAGGATGGTTGTGCACAAGGATTAGCGCCGTCGCGGAGAGTTCCAGCGCACGCTTGACCACTTCGCGCGGATAGACCGGCGTATGATCGACCGTACCTGTCTGCTGCACTTCGTCGGCGATCAATGCATTGCGCTTGTCGAGGAAGAGGATACGAAATTGCTCACGGGTCTCATGCGCCATGGCGGCGTGGCAGTATTCGATCACGGATGACCAGGAGGCGAGGACCTGCTTGCCTTTGAGTTCGCTTTTCAGCGTGCGGTGAGCGACGGTCGAAATCAGTTTTATATCGAAAGCCACCGCTTCACCGATGCCCTTCACCTCCTGCAGTAAGGCTGGGGAGGCACCGAAGACACCGGCCAGTGTCCCGAAGCGGTCGAGCAAGGCTTTGGCGATGGGCTTGGTGTCGCGGCGCGGGATCAGCCGGAAAAGCAAGAGCTCCAGAATTTCGTAGTCCGCGAGCGCGGTGTCGCCATGGTCCCTGTAGCGTGTTCTCAGGCGGTCGCGATGGCCATGGTAGTGCACGTCTTCGTGCTGGGCGGCCACCATCCCGAGGCCCGAGCGTTTGGGCGGCTGTTCCGCGAAAAAGCCCCTTTCGTCAGCCGGTTGCGAATCATCGCTGTCGGGAGAGAAAGGGGGCTTGGTCATCGCGAACCTTGTGTTGGCAGGCCCGGACGGTCGAGGCCGGCCGGCGACAGGGTGAAGATCTCGCAGCCGTCGGCCGTGACGCCGACCGCATGCTCATATTGGGCGGAGAGAGACCGGTCGCGGGTGACGGCGGTCCAGCCGTCGGCCAGGACCTTTACATGCGGGCGGCCGAGATTGATCATCGGCTCGATGGTGAAGATCATGCCCTCGCGCATTTCCGGGCCTTCGTTCGCTCGGCCGTAATGCAGGATGTTCGGGGCGTCATGAAACAGCCGGCCGACACCGTGGCCGCAGAAGTCGCGCACCACCGAGCAGCGCTCCGCCTCGGCGAAGGTCTGGATGGCCTCGCCGATGGCACCGGTGCGTGCGCCGGGCTTCACCGCGGCAATGCCGCGCATCAGGCTTTCATGGGTGACTTCGAGCAGGCGCGCGGCGGCACGCTTGATCTCGCCGACCGGATACATGCGGCTGGAGTCGCCATGCCAGCCATCGACGACGTAGGTCACGTCGATATTGACGATATCGCCTTCGCGCAGCGGCTTTTCATTGGGAATGCCGTGACAGACGACATGGTTGATCGAGGTGCAGGACGATTTTGTGTAGCCGCGATAGTTCAGCGTGGCGGGCAGCGCGTTGTGATCCATGCCGAATTCGAACACGAAGCGGTCGATCTCGTCGGTCGTCACGCCCGGTTTGACGCGGCTCGCCAGTTCATCGAGGCAGCGGGCGGTTATCTGGCAGGCGCGCTTGATGGCGGCGAAATCCTCGGGCGTGTAAAGGCGGATGACGCCGGTATTCTTGTAGGGCGCAGACGCTGCCTCGATGTAGGTGACCATGACGATACTTTCAGTTGTCTTTCCCTGTTGTCATAGATCAGCTAAGGCGGGTTCGTCCATCATGATCAGCCCGTCCGGCGCAATTTGCCGCGGTGAAACCCGGCATTTGACGGCGAAGATCTCGACGCCGCGCTGTCCCGCCCGCAGGAAGGCCTTGGCATAGAGCGGGTCAAGGTCATTGCAGACCCTGAAGGTCGCACAGTCATCCCGCTGGATGACGTAGATCATGATGCCGCGATGACCCGCCTCGACCATATCGCCAAGTTCCTCGAGATGTTTCGCGCCACGTGCCGTCGGGCTATCCGGAAATTCGGCCAGGCCTGATGCGCGGCTGAAATGCACGTTCTTGACCTCGACATAGGCGCGGCCGCGCTCAGGGTCGGTCAAAAGCATGTCGATGCGGGAGTTCCGACCGTATTTCTGCTCCCGCTGCAGGGTCGAATAGAGATGCAGATCGCCGATCTGGCCTGCTCGGATCGCTTCCTCGGCCAGCCGGTTCGGCAGACCGGTATTGATGCCGACCACACTGCCGCCCACGTCTACCATCTCCAGCATATGACGATATTTTCGCGTCGGGCTGTCATGCTCCGAAAGCCAGATGCGCGATCCGGGCGTGGTCAGGCCACGCATCGATCCGGTGTTGGGGCAGGAACCGGTGATCGCGCGACCGTCCTCCAGAACCGCGTCGAAGAGGAAACGCTTGTAGCGTTGGATCAGGACGGCAGGCACCAGCGGCGGATCAAAGATCATGGAGTCAGGCGCGGGCGCGGACGTAGGAGCCGGGCGCTTCTTCCAGCGAGTTCAGCCTTCCCCCAGTCTTGCGGGCAGGAACCCGCTCACTGTCGAGCATCTCGATCCAGGCGTGCCAATGCGGCCACCAGGAGCCGGGCGTTTCGCTGGCTGTCGTTACCCATTCGTCGAAATCGCCGGTAACGGGGCCGCCCGTCCAGAACTGGTACTTACCCTTGTCCGGCGGGTTGACGACGCCGGCAATATGGCCCGATCCGGCCATGACATACGTGACGTCGCCGCCGAAAAACTGGCTGCCGACGAACACCGATTTTGCCGGCGCGATATGATCTTCCTTTGCGGCAAGGTTGTAGATCGGGATTTTCACGTCGCCAAGCGAGATCTTTTTCCCGGCCAGAACCATCTTGCCCTTGGTCAGGTTGTTCTCGAGATAGCAGTTGCGCAGATAGAAGGAGTGGTTCGCCGCCGGCATGCGTGTCGAATCGGAGTTCCAGTAGAGCAGGTCGAAGGCAGTCGGTTCCTGTCCTTTCAGGTAGTTGTTGACGAAATACGGCCAGATCAGGTCCGAGGCGCGCAGCATGTTGAAGGCCATGGCCATCTTCGAGCCGTCGAGATAGCCGTTTTCTTTCATCCGTTGCTCCATCTGGGTGATCTGCTCCTCATCGGCAAAGACCTTGAGATCGCCCGCATGGGTGAAATCGACCTGTGTCGTGAACAGCGTGGCGGAGCGGATGCGCGTGTCGCCCTCCTGCGCGTGCAAGGCGAGCGTCGCGGCAAGCAGGGTTCCGCCGACGCAATAACCGATCGCGTTGACATCCTCTTCGCCGGTCGCCTGCTGGATGGTGTCGAGCGCAAAGCCGATGCCCTCGCGCGCATAGGATTCCCAATCCTTGTTGGCATGGCGCTCGTCCGGATTGACCCAGGAGATCACAAAGACGGTGTGTCCCTGATCCACCGCCCATTTGATGAAGGACTTTTGCGGATTGAGGTCGAGAACATAGAACTTGTTGATCCAGGGCGGGCAGATCAGCAGCGGACGCTTCAGCACCGTCTTTGTGGAGGCATCATATTGCAGAACCTGGCAGACATCGCTCTGGGCAATGACCTTGCCCGGCGTAATGGCAATGTTCTCGCCGACGGCGAACTTGCTCGTATCCGTCTGGCGCAGTTTGAGATCGCCCTTGCCGGCAACGATATCCTCGGCGAGCATCTGCATGCCCTTGACGAGGTTGGCGCCGCTCGACGCCACCGTTTCGCGATAAAGCTGCGGGTTCGTCGTCACGAAATTGGCTGGCGAGAGGGCGCTTGAAAGCTGCCGCACGTAAAAGGAGGCTTTGTGCCTGGTGTGTTCGTCGAGCCCGTCGGCATCGCGCACCATCCGGTCCGCCCAGTTGGACGTGATGAAATAGCTTTGCCGAATAAAATTGAAGAAGGGATTGGCGACCCAGTCGGCGTCGGCGAACCGCTTGTCGTCGCGCGGCACATCGTCCGGGTCGGTCACGGCCTCGCCGCTCATTTTTTGCAGCGTGCGTGTCCACATCGAGAAAAAACTGCCCATCAGGGAGGTCTGGGCTTCCAGCGTCCGCCTCGGATCGGACAGCCAATATTCCGAGACTTTCGACAGCGTCTTGACCATGTCGACGACCGGATCGGCAATCATATCGGTCTTCTCACCGCTTTCGCGCGGTGCAAGCCAGGCGGATGCCGCCTTGCCGAGTTGCTCCACGGTACGCGCGAGATTCATCGCTAAGGCTTCGGGATCCTTGACGATATAGGGATCGACGGACTTCGGGTCGAAACCGGTGAAACCATCCATGCCGGGGCCGGACGGGTTCTCGGTCTTCCTGTCTTCTGCCACCCGGTTTCCTCCACAGATGTTTGTTTGTTTTGTCTTTTTACATTCTGCCTTAAAATGATTACAAGTGCCAGCGCAGTTGGACGAGCCTCTTGGCCAACTTCGGGCGAAGATCGGGCACAGGCTGGACAGGGGTATGATGAAGAAGTCGGGAAAAGCAGCGATGGTGCGGATGGTGGCGGCCTGTGGCGCGGTTGGTCTTACGCTTGTTCTTGCCGGCTGCAGTTCGGCGACGGTTGATGAGCAGCCGTCCATCTATTCCGCTACCATGGCCAAGCCGATACCCGCGGACGTCTATCCGGTGATCGAAGGCAAACGCCCCGCGGCAAGCGCTCAAATGAGCAATGAGGAAGCCGCCGCCCAGGAAGCGCGGCTGACGGCATTGAGTTCCGCCCGCACGTCCGGCAACATCTCCGAAGCGGAATATCAGCGCCGCCTGAAGGAGCTTCAACTGCTTGCCGCCAATCACGGTACCGATACGCTGAAGCAGATAGAGAATTAGCGCTTGCGTTTCAGCTGATTTGGACGCAAAGCGTTTCGTGGCCGCGTGGGCCGATTGCACCGCGCGTTTCTCCTTGCACGCATGATTCCCCGCAACGGAGACCGCGCAAGACGAGGTTAGAGATGGAAGAGTTTCACAAAGTCCGGCGTCTGCCGCCTTACGTTTTCGAACAGGTCAACCGTTTGAAAGCCAGCGCGCGAGCGGGTGGAGCCGACATCATCGACCTTGGCATGGGCAATCCTGATCTGCCGACGCCGAAATCCGTGGTCGATAAGCTGTGCGAAGTGGTCCAGGACCCGCGCACGCATCGCTATTCCTCGTCCAAGGGCATTCCCGGTCTGCGCCGGGCACAGGCCGCCTATTACGCGCGCCGCTTTGGCGTCAAGTTGAACCCGGATACGCAGGTCGTCGCGACGCTCGGCTCCAAGGAAGGGTTCGCCAACATGGCGCAGGCGATCACCGCGCCAGGCGACGTCGTGCTTTGCCCCAATCCGACATATCCGATCCATGCCTTCGGCTTCCTGATGACCGGTGGCGTGATCCGCTCGATCTCGGTGGAGCCAGACGACACGTTCTTTCCGCCGCTCGAGCGGGCGATCCGACATTCGATCCCGAAACCGATCGCGCTGGTCATCAACTATCCGTCGAACCCGACGGCGCATGTGGCGACGCTCGATTTCTACAGGGAAGTCGTCGCCTTTGCGAAGAAGCACGACATCGTCATCCTGTCGGATCTCGCTTATTCGGAAATCTATTTCGACGACATGCCGCCGCCGTCCGTTCTTGAAATACCGGGCGCGATGGATATCACCGTCGAATTCACCTCGATGTCGAAGACATTTTCGATGCCCGGTTGGCGCATGGGCTTTGCCGTTGGCAATGAGCGCCTGATCGCCGCACTGACGCGGGTCAAATCCTATCTCGATTATGGCGCGTTCACGCCGATCCAGGTGGCCGCGACCCATGCGCTGAACGGCGACGGTTCGGACATCGCCGAAGTGCGCAATATCTACAAGCGCCGCCGTGATGTTCTGGTCGAAAGCTTCGGCAAGGCCGGATGGGACGTGCCGCCGCCGGCGGCCACCATGTTCGCCTGGGCAAAGATCCCCGAAAAGTTCCGCCATCTCGGTTCGCTGGAGTTTTCCAAGCTGCTGGTGGAAAAGGCCGACATTGCCGTGGCCCCGGGCATCGGTTTCGGCGAGCAGGGGGATGACTATATCCGCATCGCGCTTGTCGAAAACGAACACCGGATTCGCCAGGCGGCCCGCAGCCTGAAGAAATTTCTTTCGACGGCAGACGACACCCTGCACAACGTCATCTCGCTGAATGCTCATCGCTGAGGCGCTGGACTTCCCGGACCCCTCAAAAATCCGCTCCGCCGTTTGAGGCGGAGCACACTCGACATGTTAGGAAATCGTGAATGTCAGATGCCCTTAAAATCGGCATTGCGGGCCTGGGAACCGTTGGCGCCTCGCTCGTGCGTATTCTTCAGGAACGCCATGAGCAGTTGGCGACGACATGCGGCCGGGCCATCGAGATCACTGCCGTGACGGCGCGTGACAGGAACCGTGACCGCGGCGTCGATCTTTCTGCCATGCGCTGGTATGACAATGCGTTGTCGCTGGCTGAGACGGCCGATATCGACGTTTTCATCGAACTGATGGGTGGTGCCGGCGAACCGGCCCATTCCGCCGTCAAGGCAGCGCTTTCCCGTGGACTTCACGTCGTCACTGCCAACAAGGCGCTGCTTGCCGCACATGGCATCGAGCTTGCTGGTCTCGCCGAAGAGCATGGCGCGCTTCTGAACTACGAAGCCGCCGTCGCCGGTGGTATTCCGGTGATCAAGGCGCTGAGGGAATCGCTGACCGGCAACACGATTTCCCGTGTCTATGGCATCATGAACGGTACGTGCAACTACATCCTTACCAAGATGGAGAAAGAGGGGCTTTCCTTCGAGGCCTGCCTCAAGGAAGCGCAGCGCCTCGGCTATGCGGAAGCGGATCCGTCTTTCGACATCGAAGGCAACGACACCGCACACAAACTTGCCATCCTGACGAGCCTTGCCTACGGCACCGCAATCGCGGCCAATGACATCTATCTCGAAGGCATCACCAATATCTCGATCGACGATATCCATGCCGCCGCCGATCTCGGCTACCGCATCAAGCTGCTCGGCGTCGCGCAGCGCACCGAAAGCGGCATCGAGCAACGTGTCCATCCGACCATGGTGCCGCTCGATTCGGTGATCGCCCAGGTCGATGGCGTCACCAACGCGGTGGCGATTGAATCCGACATTCTCGGCGAACTGCTGATGGTCGGACCCGGCGCCGGCGGCAATGCGACGGCGTCTGCCGTGCTTGGCGATATCGCCGACATCGCCAAGAGCCGCCCGGGCGCCCAGCACGTGCCGGCCTTCGGCCGTCCGGTCACGGCGCTGCTCACATACAAGCGCGCGCAAATCCAGAGCCATGAGGGTGGCTATTTCATCCGGTTGAAAGTGGTCGACCGGACCGGTGTCTTCGCGAAAATCGCGGCGCATATGGCGGAAAATCACATCTCGCTCGAATCGATCGTCCAACACTCGAAGCATCCGGTCGAGACCGGCGAGCCGCAAACGATCATCCTCGTTACCCATGCGACGACCGAGCAATCGGTGCGCAAGGCCGTCGCGTCGATCAAGAGCGAGGGCTATCTCGTCGGCGATCCCCAAGTGATCCGCATCGAGCGGCCGAAGGCCGCCTGATACGCTTGTTTACGCACTTTTTGCGGCCCCATCCGGAATTAACCCGGATGGGGCCGCTGTCGTTTTCCGGTTTGCGGACGCATCAAAACACGGGTACGAACGATCACGAAATCAAGGATGAACGATGAACGAATTGGTAGATCCGGTCCAGCGGGCTTTTCTTGGTGTCGAGCGTTCGGTGAGCGGGCAGCGCTGGGTGTCGCGGCTCGATCAGGCCGGCCAGAACCGCGCGCTCGCCATCAGCCAGGTTCACGGCTTTTCCGATCTTATTGCCCGCGTGCTGGCTGGCCGCGGCGTGACGATGGACGATGCCGTCGCGTTTCTCGAACCGACGATCCGCTCGCTGATGCCCGATCCGGACACTCTGACGGATTGCAGCAAGGCTGCCGCCCGCATTGTTGCTGCAATCAGGAAACGTGAGAAGGTTGCAATCTTCGGCGATTACGACGTCGACGGAGCCGCATCATCCGCCTTGATGTTCCGTTTCCTGCGTCATTTCGGCGTTCCAGCCGAAATCTACATTCCGGATCGCATTTTCGAGGGTTACGGTCCCAATCCGGCTGCGATCAACCAGTTGATCGACAATGGCGCCGAACTGATCGTTACGGTGGACTGTGGTTCGACCAGCCACGAATCATTGGTAGCAGCAGAGGCGCGCGGGATCGATGTCGTCGTGATCGATCATCACCAGGTCGGGGCGCAATTGCCGCCCTGCCTGGCGCTGGTCAATCCGAATCGGGAAGACGATCTTTCAGGGCAGGGACATCTCTGCGCTGCCGGCGTGGTGTTCCTTGTTCTCGTCAACGCCATGCGCCAATTGCGTGAAAGTGGAGACGCCCGGGTTGCTTCCTTTGATCTTCTTGCCCTGCTTGACCTCGTCGCCTTGGCGACCGTTTGCGACGTTGTGCCTCTCAAGGGGTTGAACAGAGCCTATGTCGTCAAAGGGCTTGTTGCCGCCCGCCATATGCAGAATCCCGGTCTGTCGGCCCTCTTTCGCAAGGCCGGGCTTGGCGGACCCGTAACACCCTATCATTTCGGCTTTCTGATCGGCCCTCGAATCAATGCCGGCGGGCGTATCGGCGACGCGGCACTTGGTAGTCGTCTGCTTACGCTTGACGAGGAAAACGTCGCCGAGCAGATCGCTGCAAGGCTCGACGAATTGAACCGTGAGCGACAGGCGATGGAGATTGCCATGCTGGCCGAGGCGGAGGCTGAGGCGCTGGCGGAATATGGCAACGGTGATTCCGCCTCCATCATCGTCACCGCGCGTGAAAACTGGCATCCGGGCATTGTGGGCTTGCTGGCGGCGCGGCTGAAGGAAAAATTCCGCCGTCCGGCCTTTGCCATCGCCTTCGATCCGAACGGCAAGGGAACTGGCTCGGGTCGGTCGATCAGCGGTTTCGATATCGGACGTATCGTCCGCGCGGCCGTCGATGCCGGTCTTCTGGCCAAAGGCGGTGGCCACGCGATGGCGGCAGGACTGACGATCGAGCGCGCCAATCTCGGCAAGCTGCGGCATTTCTTCGACGAGAAAGCGGAGAACGCCATCAAGGACCTCGTTTCGGCCGAGACGCTGAAGATCGACGGCGCATTGGGGGCGGCGGGCGCCAATCTGGCGCTGATCGACCAGCTTGAGCAGGCAGGCCCGTACGGTGCCGGCCATCCGCAACCTGTGTTCGCCCTGCCGGCTCACCGTCTGCGCGATTCGCGGCAGGTCGGCGCCAACCATGTGAAGATCACGCTGGAGGGGCAGGACGGTTCCCGTATCGACGGCATAGCCTTCAGAGCGCTTGAAACGCCTCTTGGCGATCTCCTGCTTTCGGGGCGTGGCACGTCGCTCCACGTCGCAGCGTCGATCTCAGCGGACCTGTGGCAGGGCACGCGGCGTGTGCAGTTGCGGGTTATCGACGCCGCAAAGGCGCTTTGAGCCGAGCATCCTCGCGGAGCGGAACATTTGCATCAATTTCGCGGGAAATCAGAGAACCATGGTACGCCCTAGGGGAGTCGAACCCCTCTTCCCAGAATGAAAATCTGGTGTCCTAACCGATAGACGAAGGGCGCATCAGTGGTGTGGGCGTCTTATAGTCAGACGCTTTGAATGCTGCAAGTGCTAAATCGCATTTTTTAGGATTTTTCGCAGCAAAAACAGCGGTAAAAGAAAGAGGGTTTACGTGGTGCGGAAGCGCTCACCGGCAGGGTATTCTCGCCAGAAGGGCGCGTATTTCGGCGTCGAGGGGAAGGTCCACAATGGTACGCCCTAGGGGAGTCGAACCCCTCTTCCCAGAATGAAAATCTGGTGTCCTAACCGATAGACGAAGGGCGCAGCCGTTGTGTGGGCGTCTTATAGTCAGGGGTTTTGAATACCGCAAGCGGCAATTTTCATTTTCCTGTAAAAAAGTCCTGATACGCGATGGTTTCTGGGGAAAATAGAAATTATGCAATAAATACCGTTGCTTGGCCCTATGTCCTGCTTCGGCGGCAGCGCCAGTTCCAGTCGCGGGCCTCCCCGGTATCGATATGAACCGATTCTGTGTGGCAATAGGTTCCGACACCGCCGCGACCGGGAATAGTGCGCAGATAATTGGCAAGATCCCATTTGCTGACGCCGGGCACCTGTATGTCGGCCGCTTGGCAGGTCGTGTGAAGGGAAGACCGCCGGCCACCGGCCCGTATGTTGTGTTTCACGTCGCGCAAGCCCGACGTCACCATGATCTTGCGGCCGTAGTGCGTCTCGACCACCTTCAGGACCTGCAACAGTTCCGGCCGAAAACAGCCGGTCTCCACCTTCTCCGTCTGCAGCCAGAGGCCGTTCGGCGCAAGCCGTGCTAAGCCGGGCAAGGCGGCCATTTCGACCGCGGCGCTTTCGTCGTCATGACCCGGCTGAGAATCGTCCACTGTCGCAAACATCGACGTCGTCTGGACGCCAGGCAAATCAGTAAAACCGAGCGCCGCGATCTGCTGCGGCCTATTGGCGGCGACAAGCGTCCTCTTAGCCGGCGTCTTGGCAAAACGATCGCCGTTAAACTGATTCCGGTTCTTGCGCTTGGCTGCAAACAGCGCCGCGAACGTCAGCGGCTTCTGTGTTGCGTCTTGCTCGTCTCCGTCGTTTCCTGCGTTGCCAGACACGGGATCAGCGGCGATGGCAAGCGCCGTCGGATCCGCAGACGCGGATTGTGTCGCCGCTGGCTGAGGCGTACTGCCTCCGTCACGCATGGTGTTGCCCGTCGAGGGAATCGGTACGGCTACGGGAAGGGCGGTGCCGTCCGAGTGAAGCTCGGCGCTTGCCGCCTCCTGCGCTGCCGGAACCGCACCCTCGGCATTGCTCGCACCTTCAAGCGGCAGGGCAGCCGGATTTGCGGCCGGCAGGCCGCTGTTGAAAAGGCTGTTTGTGGTCGGGTTGACGCCGGTCTGTTGCCCTACAGGAAGCGGGGCATTGCCTGTTTCTGCATCGGCATTTTGCAACTGGACAGGGACCGCATTCGGTGCCTGGACCGCAAAGATGCTGCTGGAGGTCGCCTTGACGCCGGTGCTTTGCATCGTTAGCGCCGCCGGCTGGCTGTCCGCATTGGCCGGAACCGTCGCATTGGCCTCGACCGGGTTTCCGGCCTGTTGCTGCGTGCTGGCGCCAACGGCAGCCACCTGTTGGTCTTGATAGGTGCCGGGCGCCACTTGTTCCGCCTCGGCCGAGGCGGTTTCAGGCACCGTCTGTTCCGCCACTGACGCCGCATCCGCCGTTTCTTTTGCAGCCGACACGCAACCCGAAAGGGCCATTACAGACACCGTCAGGGCAAGAGCGTAGCCCAAACCGCGAATCGTCGCCGTCTTTTGCAGAACATGACGCAACGTTGGATCCCCACTCAATGTGGGCCGGGCGACATCTCGTTGCCGCCATGGCCGATCATTTGAAGGCGCAAACAGCATGCCGTCGGCACGATCCCTGTCGGGACATGCGCGCCGCTCTCGCGGTTTGACCGGTTCAACTGGAAACAGAGTGAGCATCGACCTTAAGAGGGCGACTCACATCCTGGTCCCCTTAACGTTCGCGCGCACAGTAGTGAACACGCCGTTGTTTGTAAACCTGCGCTGACGCAGGCGGTGGTTGTCACGCGGTTCCGTGGGAGGCTTCCACCAAGCTGGTGGTTAAACTGTTCCGGTATGAACCAGGTGATTTTCATGGGCCTGATTATCACCTGGTCTCATTGCGCGGGGCTTACCAGGCGCCGGTATTGCCCATCGACAGCCATGGCTCCTGCGGCGGCAGGTTTTCGCCCTTCTGGAGAATTTCGATCGAGATCCCGTCCGGCGAACGAACGAAGGCCATATGCCCATCGCGCGGCGGGCGGTTGATAGTGACGCCGTTGTCCATCAAACGCCGGCAAATCGCGTAGATATCATCGACCTCATAGGCCAGGTGACCGAAGTTGCGCCCGCCCGCATAGTCTTCGCTATCCCAGTTGTAGGTGAGTTCGAGGCAGGGGGACAATTGCGCCTTCGCGTGGTCGAGATCGCCGGGTGCTGCGAGGAAAACCAGGGTGAAACGGCCCTTCTCGTTTTCGTAGCGGCGAATTTCCACAAGGCCGAAAAGCGTGCGATAGAAGTGAAGTGCCGCGTCCAGATCTTTGACGCGAACCATCGTGTGCAGATAACGCATTGTAATGTCCCTCTTTTGCTGAAGATGAGGTATATTTAGCCGCAAGCCAGCCTGAGGCAAGGCTCGAGAGGTATTCTTGATCGACGGCAAATTTCATCCGAGGGCTTGCGCAATCGCGGCGGGACGATGTTATTCTGACCGTCAAGAATCAGTTAACCGTAATGAATGTGACGCGTAAACGAGGGGCTGGCGGGCAATGGCGGACAGGATTTTACCGAAGGGCGTCACGCCTGATGAAGACTTCAGCAATGACGCACTTGATCTGATCGAAATCACCGGTGTGATCAAATGGTTCGACGTTGCCAAGGGATTCGGCTTCATCGTGCCCGATAACGGCATGCAGGACGTGCTTGTTCATGTCACCTGCCTGCGCCGCGACGGCTATCAGACCGTTCTCGAGGGCGCCCGCGTCGTTGCCTTGATCCAGAAGCGCGACCGCGGTTACCAGGCTTTCCGCGTCCTGTCGATGGATCAGTCGACGGCGGTCCATCCGTCGCAACTGCCGCCGGTCAAGACGCATGTCCAGGTGACGCCGACCAGCGGCCTGGAGCGGGTGCTCGTCAAGTGGTTTAACCGCACCAAGGGCTTCGGCTTCCTGACGCGGGGCGACGGCACCGAAGATATCTTCATCCATATGGAAACACTTCGCCGCTTCGGGCTTACTGAATTGCGTCCCGGCCAAACCGTTCTGGTTCGCTTCGGCGATGGCGACAAGGGTCTGATGGCAGCCGAAATCCATCCGGACGTCCCGGCGCCGGCCGGTCGGGCGCACTGATGCGGGCGCGTTTCCCGCTTTTTGCCGGAAGCGCCCTCGTGGCGCTTTTTTTATGGCTGGTGCCGGTTTGTGCCTCTGCGGCAGAGGTTACCTTCGACACCGCGCCGCTGCAGATCATCACCGCCCGCGGCAAGGTTCACCGGTTTACCGTCGAACTGGCAGTTGACGGCGATCAGCGCGCGCAGGGCCTGATGAACCGCCGTCACATGCCAAGAGATCGCGGCATGCTGTTCGACTTCGGCGAGACACGCCAGGTGATGATGTGGATGAAGAATACCTATCTTCCACTCGATATGCTGTTTATCGCCAGGGACGGAAAGGTCGAGACGGTGCGTGAAAACGCGGTGCCTTTGTCCGAAGCCATCATCGCCTCGCGTGTCGCAGTTGCCTTCGTTCTCGAATTGAATGCCGGCACCGTCAGCCGTCTCGGCATTGCCCCCGGAGACATCGTCGACAGCCAGCGCATATCCGGTGCAAAGCCTTAAATCAGCAGTCGCGCATGCGTTGGATTGCGCAATTTAGCTATTGCAGGGGCAGGGGTAAGCGTGTATCTCCGCGCCATCGATGGATCACGGAGTGTAGCGCAGCCTGGTAGCGCATCTGGTTTGGGACCAGAGGGTCGGGAGTTCGAATCTCTCCACTCCGACCATCGAACGCCTTACGGGGCAAGGCTTACAAGAAAGCCCTAAAATAATCCCAACACTTACCGCCAACGACTCGATTACCGCCAACGTAGAATCGGTTGTGCAAACACGCTCTGACTGAAGCTATGTTTCGGTAAGTTCGAAACTGACCAACAAGCTTCTCCCGCAAGATTCCAGTCATACTGAAGGTTGTCGTGGGGCCTGAAGCGAGCGGGTGAGGCACCACCCGACTGCGCTTGATCTACTCGTAAGTAGGCGGAGTGGGGACGATATGCCTGTCACCCAGTCCGTGTTCGGATACATCGTGCCGCATCCGAACCCCTCAAGCAAGGATCCGTCTCTAACTGGGTGACAAAATTCTGGTGATGGTAAACACCCTTGACTTTGGCCGCGAGTGTTCTCTAGTTGTTCTCATGAAGCATGACCTTGGGATAGATCGTGCTAAGAACGACGTCGTCACACCTCTGGCCCTTAGGGGCCGGACCGCCCGAGGACGGCTATCGCATTGAGGTTTGGTTCGCCATGCCCGCGGAGGGCGGTAGCCTCCTCGAGACGATATCTCGGTCGTCTGATTTCCAAGTGTCAGCACCCGCGTTTGTTGCCGCGCTCCGGCGTCGCCCTGGGCTCGTTTTGATTCACATGAATGGGCGTTCTTATGCGCCGAGAGATAGGAAGGGATCCGCTCCGGGAGCACTCCCGGCCGCAAAAAATGCAGGTGCGGCCGGACCCGGATCGAGACGAGACGAAACTCTTCGGCTAAGCGAGCTGGAGGAGTGGTATGTGCTCGGCGGTAAATGTCCGCGCTGCGATCATGACGGGATCACCATTCGATGCTGCATTGACCGCGCACACGCTGCACGTCCGGACGCTGCGAGAAGGATGAGATCGCTATCAGTCACAGGACAGCCAGACGATGTGCGAACGGCGTCTACAACTGTTGACAGGAAGGCGCGGCCGCGGAGTGGGTTTCCGGCGGCCGCCGCCAACCTAGAAGTGGAACGACAATCGGGTGAACAGGCCATGCTGCGTGGCATCGTAGCGGAAGCCGCCGTCGCTGTAGTCGGTATAGAGCGCCCGGTAGCCGAAGGACGATGAGATCGTGTCGGTCCAGTTGTAGCCAACCGTTGCCGTTCCCTGCGCGGTGAAGTCAGAGGCTACGCCGAAGCCGCCCACATCGGCCATCACATCGACGAACCATCGGTCATTGATGTCGTAGTGCAACGCCATGCCGACGATCGGATCGACCCAGCTCTGCGACCCGCTTCGATCGGTTCCCGGAAAGAAGACCGGGTCGATGGAGAGATCGACGCTGTAGTGCTGATAGCGCAGGCCGCCTGTGGCGTAGAGCTGCATATTCTGGACATTCACGGGAAGCTCGTAGCCGACCAGGGCGGTGAACAGAATCTGCTCCTGCTCGAGGCCCACGTTGCCGCCAAAGGGACCGACATCCGCATCGGCCGAAATCTTCGCCCACATGAAATCGGAATAGAGCAGCCAGCTATCGCCCGTCGCCTGGAAAGACCCCGCGAATGCGCCTTCGAGGTGCTCGAGGGCATCGAGGGCGGACACGTTCACATCCGCCGTGGGAAGACCGCGCACGCCTATACTGCCATCCAGAGCCGTGAACCATCCGTCGAGCGCCACCTGGTACTTCCAGCCGCTGTCAATCGGAGGAGCGCCGTAGACATCCGACGCGTCGGCGGCGACAACGGGGGTGGCCGTGGCGAGTGCCAATGCCAGTCCAAGGAATCTGCATTTGCCAGTGATCGTCATGTGCACTCCATTGTTTGAACCCCGAACGCCCGGAGATTGTGCGTGATGATGATAACTATATTAGCTATGCCGAGGGAAAATACATGTATGTTCGGGTAACATCTCTACAGAAACAGCTCGGCAGCACGGCAACGCGCCGCACGACTACGGTTTCTACCAAGTGAAACCTGCCGGACGCTGGACATGCCGAGCCACCGATAGGGTCCCGATGAAATAGGCCAATAAAAAACGTGCGTGCGGGGGTGTAGGTTACAGTAACATACTCCCCCATCGTCGATCGCGCCCGCATAGTGCGTCCACGCTTGCGATGGCTGCAAACGCTTCGAATGAAGAAACGAGCGGGATGCACGGGATCGCAGAGGGGAACAGCATTTGAACGACGAACATTGGGGCAACGCAGATGGCAATGGTCCGTTGCCGGCATGGTTCCAGCGGCTGCTTGTCTGCAGCATGCTCGCTATCGTGTCTGGATGCGGCGGGCATCCGAAGGACGTTATGACACCGGTGGCCGACACGGCTCCGCAATCGCACAAGGTAGATATGCTGATCGCGACTACCAGGAGCCAATCTACTGTTCCTGGCCAGATGTTCACGGGCGAGCGCGCGCTTGCGCCGAACTTCGCCGACATCACGGTCTCGGTGCCTCCGGACAGCGCGCGCAAGATCGGCGAAGTGTCCTGGCCGAAGAAGCTTCCTCCAAACCCGGCCACCGATTTCGCGACCCTGAAGGCCGACATGATCGACCTCGATGCCGCCAAGGCCTGGCTGAGCGCGTCTGTCAGAAAGACACCGGACGGCAGCGCACTCGTGTTCATCCATGGCTTCAACACGAAGTTCGAGGACAGCGTCTACCGATTCGCCCAGATCGTCCGGGATTCCGGTGTCCAAAGCGCACCGATCCTCGTGACATGGCCATCCCGAGGCAGCCTGCTGGCCTACGGCTATGACCGCGAGAGCACCAACTATACGCGCAATGCGCTCGAGAACCTGTTCCAGTATCTGGCGAAGGACCGCGAGGTGAAGGAAGTCTCGATCCTCGCCCATTCGATGGGCAACTGGCTGACGCTCGAAGCTTTGCGGCAAATGGCAATCAGAAACGGCGGGCTTCCCGCCAAGTTCAAGAACGTGATGCTGGCGGCTCCGGACGTCGACGTGGACGTATTCCGCTCCCAGATCGTCGACATGGGCAAGCAGCATCCCCAGTTCACGCTGTTCGTCTCGCGCGACGACAAGGCGCTGGCTGTCTCGCGGCGTGTCTGGGGTGACGTCGCGCGCCTCGGCTCCATCGACCCGGAAACGGCTCCGTACAAGCAGGAACTCGCGGACAACAACATTACGGTGATCGATTTCACCAAGGTGAAGGCGGGCGACAGGCTCAACCACGGCAAGTTCGCGGAATCACCGGAGATCGTCCGTCTCATCGGAGCGCGCATTTCTGACGGCCAGACGCTGACGGACAACCGGGTCGGGCTGGGAGACAAGATACTGGCCGCCGCCACGGGCACGGCCGCCGCGGCGGGAAACGCGGCCGGACTGATCCTCGCGGCTCCCGTCGCCGTGGTCGACGCAGATACACGCGACAACTTCTCAAGCCACCTCGACGCGCTGGGGCCGAAGAGTGTCACCCGGTCGAAACCCCTGCCGGAATGCCGAACCACGTCATCTCTGAATTGCAGGAAGTAATGGAAATGTTGGCATCAAATCAAATATCCGCCTTCATCCGCCTGGCGCTTGCCGTGCTTGTTCTTGCCCTTGGACTCCATGTGTCTTCCCAGTCGGCCTTCGCGCAGGCAGCGGCTCCTGATCCCGTACAGGCAGAGAAGGTGCAGCGCTTCCTCGAGCTGGTCGAGGACCCGCAAGTCCGCGCCTGGCTGCTGAGTGCAAATCCAGCGAAGGCGACGACGGTGGACACTCCGGCGGTCACATCGGACGGACCGACCTCATACGCCGGGTTCGCCACGAAGTTCCGCGCGCAAGCCGCCAGACTTCTCGAAGGTTTGCGTGCGTTCCCAGCCGAAACGAGCAAGGCGGCGGCCGTGCTGCAGAGCGAGTTGGACGCCAGCCAGAGCGCTCGTCCAATTTTCTTCGTGCTTGCCTTCGTCGCTGCGGGTTTGGTGGCCCAATGGTGCTTCTGGTGGATCAGCCGGGGCTGGCGCGCCTGGATCGCTTCGTTGCAGTTCCTGACGGTGCTCGACAAGCTCGTCGCGATCTCAGGCCGACTGCTTTGGGCGACCTGTTACGTGCTGGCCTTCGCGCTCGGCAGCATCGGCTTCTTCCTCCTATTCGACTGGCCTCCGCTGGTCCGCGAGATCGTTGTCGGCTACCTGTTCGCGGTGGTGATCTTCCGCCTCGCGGGCGTTGCTTTCGACTTCCTGCTTGCGCCGTCCGGTTCCCGTACTTTCCCGAATGCGGAGCGGTTCCGCGTCGTCCCGGTCACCGATCAGGCGGCAGCTTTCTGGTCGAAGCGGCTCGGCTACGCGGTGGGCTGGTTTGCATTCGGCTCGGTGACGGTCCGTCTCCTCACCACCCTCGGCTTTCCGGACTCTTCCCGGCAGGTCGCCGCATACGCGCTCGGGATCGTCCTCCTCATCATCGGCATCGAAGCTGTCTGGAACCGTCCGGTGGTGCCAAACGTATCCGAGCCGACGGGTCGTTTCAGCCGGATCGGCATCCGCGCCCGCAACTGGCTCTGGACTGTCTACTTCGTCGCGCTTTGGCTTCTGTGGGTGGCCGGAGCCATGAAGCTGTTCTGGATAGCCGTGGTTGCCGCGGCACTTCCCGGCGCGATCGCCCTGACGCGGGCTTCCGTTGAGAACCTTCTAAGGAGCAGCGTCTCCGACGAAGAGGTTTCGACCAAGCCCGGTGTTGTCTCGGTGATCGTCGAACGGGGGATACGGGCGGCGCTGATCGTCGGTGCCATCATCCTGCTGGCCAACGTACTCGACATCAATCTAACGGGCATCGCCGCGCAGGACTCGGCACCTTTGCGGCTGATGCGAGGAGCGCTAAGCGCGGGCATCATCCTGCTGGTGATCGACCTGATCTGGAATGTCGTGAAGGTGCTCATCGACCGGAAGCTTGGCGAGACGGAATCAGCCCACGAAGTCGGCAGTGAGCGCGAACGCAGGCGTGCCCGGATCAGGACGCTCCTGCCGATCCTGAAGAACGTCCTGATGATCCTGTTCGTCGCCGTCGCGATCATGATGGCGCTGTCGTCAATGGGCGTCGAGATCGCGCCATTGATCGCGGGGGCAGGGGTAGTCGGCGTCGCCATCGGCTTCGGTGCGCAGACCGTCGTCAAGGACATCATCAGCGGCATGTTCTACCTGCTAGACGACGCCTTCCGCGTCGGAGAATACATCTCAAGCGGCAGCTACAAGGGCACCGTCGAGTCGTTCAGCCTGAGATCGGTAAAGCTCCGCCATCACCGCGGCGCGATCTACATCGTTCCGTTCAGCGAGCTTGGAGCGGTCCAGAACCTCAGCCGCGACTGGGTCGTCGAAAAGCTCACGGTCACGGTCGGCTACGACACCGACGTCGACAAGGCGCGCAAGATCATCAAGAAGATCGGACAGGAACTGCTCGTTGATCCGGAACTGGCCCCAATCACCATCGAGCCTTTGAAGATGCAGGGCATCGACAGCATGGGTGATTCAGGCCTGATCCTGCGGATGAAGTTCACGACCGTTCCCGGCGAGCAGTTCACGCTGAAGCGGCGCGCGCTGATGATGATCAACAAGGCGTTCCACGACAACGACATCAAGCCAGCCTTCCCGACGGTGCAGGTCGCTGGCGACAGAGGGGCAGACGTCGCGGCGGCGGCCCAGCAGGCTCTGGCGAAACACAACGAGGCGATCGCTGCCGCGAACGTCTGACCGAGAAGACCAAAGGGAGCGTACCTTGGAATGGTCGCCGCCGCTGCATGCCGGGCGCTGCGGACGGATCCGCCATTTCCCCGTTTCCCCTAAGAATCTAAGGATGTGAGAATTCCAGGGTATCACGACGTCCTGATGGGGAGACTTCGAGAATGGCGGATTTAGACATCGTCGACGAAGCGGCTGCTGCCCTTGAACAACTGGATCAGAGACACTGTTCGAAGGACGAGTGCAGCCGAACAGGTGCAGCCTGCATGGTCGACGAAATCCTGGGACCACTGTGTGACAACCCGATCATCGCCGCCGTCATCGACACGATGACGATCTACTACTGCGACAAAACCCTGAAGACCCGTTCCGTGAATTGAGACCATAACACCGCGGACGGGAACGTCAGTCCGAGGCGGAAGCACGGTCCGCCCACGCCATTGCCGGGTGCCGGAGGCCTGCACAGTGGCTGGTTGTTCTTCGCGTGTTTTCAATGCCGAGAGGACCATTCCGTCCATGTAGGTTACAGTAACATACTTGCCATTTTGCGCGTTAGGTTCACGATGCGCGCACTTGAGGAGAGGAGCCCCATGACGGCGGATATGACGACGCAGCGCTCATGGAAACATACGACAGGCATGTGGAATTTGGACCGACTCGACCAGGACAAGGAAGTAAGAGATGACCGGACGGTGTCGACTGCTAATCGCAACGGGCCTGTGCCTGTCGCTCTCCGGGCTTCCCCCGTCACCTTACGGGTTGCCGGCAGCGTTCGCGCAGGAGACGGCCGCCGCGGCGTCCGTTCCGCCTGACGATGATACCCCGGCTCCGCTGACCGAGGACGAACTTGAAATTCTCGTGGCGCGGATCGCTCTCTACCCCGACGAACTCGTTGCGCTGGTCACATCGGCCTCGCTCCATCCCCTGCAGGTCGTTGAGGCCGCGAGGTTTCTCGGGCAACTCAAGAAGAACGCCGAGCTGAAACCAAAGTCGACCTGGGATGGCAGCATCGTCTCGCTTCTGAACTATCCGCAGATCGTCACCATGATGAGCGACGACCTCGACTGGACGCAGTCGCTCGGAGAAGCGCTGTCCTACCAGCAGAAGGACGTCCTGATCGCCATACAGCAGTTGCGCGACAAGGCTGTCGCTGACGGCATCATCAAGACCGACGACAAGATCAAGGTCAGCCAGGAGAACGACAATGTCGTCATCGTGGCGGCGAACCCGGAGAAGATCTACGTTCCGCAGTACGCGACGGAGATGTTGTATCAACCGGGCTACGTCGCAGCGCCGATCGCCTACTATCCCGAACCGTATCCTAACTACTACTACCCGACCGCTACCTTCTTCGCGGGTGTGGTGACCGGAGCTGTATGGGCCGCCGCCGTCGACTGGAACCGCTGGGGCGTCGCAGGCGGGCGCTGGAACGGCAATGTCGACATCGACTGTAACAACTGCTTCAACAACATCAATGGCAAGGTGAACATCAACGACGTCGATTGGAAGAACGTCGACCGAAGTAAGATCAAGTTCGACCAAAACCAGTTCAACAATATCGACCGCAATTCCTTCCGCAACAGCATCGAGGCGAACGGCAGCCGGAACAATGTCATTGGCAACGACCGCGCGACGAACATCCGCAACAAGCCGGGCAACATCAGCGTCAACGATGTTCGCCAGAGCAAGATCGATGCGGACAGGATCGATCGGAACAAGCCGGAGAGGAAAGCGGCGCAGACGGCACAGAACCGCAGGCCGGAAGCCAGGCCGAACAAGGCCGCCGGAAACATCAAGCAGAGGCCGAATGCCAAACGCCCGGTCGCGAAAGCTAAGCCTGCAGCACGGGTGGACAACCGCGCAAGGAGGCCATCCGCTTTGGGGAATGTGGACAGCGGCAAACGCACGCAGATCCAGTCCAACCGCGGCAGGCAGGCCATGAGTGGTGGAAACCGCGGCGGCGGCAATCGCCAGATCCCTCGTGGCGGCGGTCGTCGTCGTTGACCTCAGGAACAAGGAAGACAGGGATGATCCATTCAGTCAGGAAGATACTCCTGGGTTCGGTGTTCGCAGCGATGCTGCTGGGGTCCACAGGAATCATGATGGCCGCCGAACCATCGGAAGCCACGGCGATCTCATCCTTCGCCTCGCCAACCGATCCGCCCGTGTTCGACACGCCGGAGCAGGCCGTCGCGGCTTTCAAGGCAGCGCTCGGCGCGGACGACTTCGACAAGTTGGCGACCCTGCTTGGCCTCGACGCCGCCAAGACGAAGGCGGGCGAGGGCGTGATGGATACGTACCGGGAGATCCGCGACGGCGCGAAGTCGAAGGTCTTGGTGCAGGATGTCGAAGGCCGGAAGATCCTCGAGATCGGTGCCAAGCTCTGGCCGCTGCCATTCCCGATCGTGAAGGGCGACGACGGCAAATGGGCTTTCGACACCTACGCCGGGTTCGCGGAGATCATCAACCGCCGTATCGGTGAAAACGAGCTGCAGACCATCGAAACGATGCGCGCGTATGTCGATGCCCAGAAGGAATATGCCGCTGCCGATCACGACGAGGACGGCGTGCTGGAATACGCCCGCAAGCTGATCAGCAGCGACGGCAAGACCGACGGGCTCTACTGGTCGTCGGACCTTGGCGAGGGCGACAGCCCTGCTGGCAACGCTCTCGAAGACAATGCCGCGCTCAACAAGGCGAAGTCCGGGGACGGCTACTACGGCTATCGCTACCGGATCATCGAAAGCCAGGGACCGAACATCGCGGGCGGTAAGTTCGACTACGTCATCAACGGCAACATGATTGCCGGGTTCGCGCTGATCGCATCGCCGATCCGATATGGCGAGACAGGCGTTCACACGTTCACCGTGAACGCGAACGGCACGGTTTACCAAGCAGATCTCGGTGAGAAGACGGAGACCATGGCGGCGGGCATCAGAACCTTCAATCCGGATGACAATTGGGAGGTGACTGCGGACTGAACTTCGCCCCGCGCGGTCGTACCTGGCGGGATATACCCATTTGCAAAGGTAACAGACTTGGCAAGCCCCGAATGGTGCGCGGATTGCATGACAGACTCGAACGCTGAAACCGTATCTCTTGTGGAGGAACGAAAATGCAGAACGTGAGCAGCAGTCGCAGGAAACATGGCGCTTGTGGAAGCGTCCTCATGGTCAGCCTTCTGGTCACGTGTCTCGGCCACCCCGCATGGTCACAGGAGGCTGTTCACACCGACATCGGCGACATCGATAAAGAAAAGGCCGCGAGGGTTTTCGCCAAACAGCGGCCCTACTCTCCCTACGCTGACCGGAACTTCCCGACGCGTCCGTTCTTCGGCGACACGCATCTGCATACTTCGTTTTCGATGGATGCCGGAGCGTTCGGTGCGCGGATAGGCCCTCGGGACGCCTACCGTTTTGCCAGAGGCGAACAGATCACCGCCTCGTCGGGCCAGCCCGCCAAGCTGTCCCGCCCTCTCGACTTTCTGGTGGTCGCGGATCATTCCGACAACATGGGTTTCTTTCCCGATCTGTATGCTGGCAAGCCCTCATTGCTCACCGACCCGACTGGCCGCAAATGGTATGACATGATGCAGTCCGGCGACGGGGCGAACGCCGCTATCGAAATCATCGTCGCGTTCTCGCATGGAACGTTCCCGAAAGACCTCATGTATTTTCCGGGAACGGACGCTTATCGAGGCGCGTGGCAGGAAACGATCGCAGCCGCCGAGGAGTACAATGATCCCAACCGCTTCACCGCTTTCATCGGCTATGAGTGGACCTCGAACACAGGCGGAAACAACCTCCATCGCAATGTCATCTTCCGCGACAATGCAGACAAGGCGAGCCAGGTCGAACCCTTCACCGTCTATCCGCCGTTCGGTAGCGACAACCCCGTCGATCTCTGGAAATGGATGGCGGCCTACGAGCAGAAAACCGGAGGCCGCGTGCTCGCGATCGCACACAACGGCAATCTGAGCAACGGCACGATGTTCCCCACTGTCGAGGCCTTCGGCAAGAAAATCGACGCCGACTATGTGCAGACTCGCGCCAAATGGGAACGCCTCTACGAAGCCGCGCAAACGAAGGGCGCTGGAGAGTCCCACCCGTTCCTGTCCCCAAACGACGAGTTCGCGGATTTCGAAACCTGGGACAAGGGTAATCTGGACGGCAGCGTCCCCAAGACGAAGGAGATGCTCGAATTCGAATATGCGCGCTCGGCTTACAAAAACGGCCTGAAGCTCGAAAAGCAGTTCGGCACCAATCCCTATAAGTTCGGCCTTATCAACAGCAGTGACGCCCATACGGGCCTGACCGCGATGGAGGAGGACAACTTCTTCGGCAAGACCACCCCTCAGGAGCCGAGCCCGCATCGCATGACGGCCGCCTTCATCGATAACAAGCAGACGGGCGTCAAAATCATGGACTGGGAGGTCTCTGCTGCCGGGTACGCGGCTGTCTGGGCGCAGGAAAATACCCGCGCGTCGATCTGGGATGCGATGCAGCGAAAAGAAACCTATGCGACGACCGGGCCTCGTATGGTTGTTCGCTTCTTCGGCGGTTGGGATTTCGAGACCGTTGATGCGCTGAACCGTTTGCCTGCGGATGTCGGCTACGCGAAAGGAGTGCCAATGGGCGGAGACCTCGCCGCTGCACCCAACGGCAAGGTCCCGACATTCCTGGTTGCCGCTCTGAAAGACCCGATCGGCGCGAACCTCGACCGCTACCAGATCGTCAAGGGATGGCTGGATAAGGACGGCAACGCGCAGGAAAAGGTCTATGATGTCGCATGGTCCGATGATCGGAAGGCCGGCGCGGACGGCAAGCTTCCTCCGGTGGGCGACACGGTGGATTTGGCCACCGCGACCTGGACGAACTCCATCGGTGACCCGGAGCTCATCGCCGTCTGGAAGGATCCGGATTTCGACCCCACTCAACGGGCTTTCTATTACGGCCGGGTGATCGAGATTCCAACACCGCGGTGGACCGCCTACGACGCCTATCGCTTCGGCGTCAAGCCTCTGCCCGGAACGACGATGACGCTGCAGGAGCGCGCCTTCACGTCGCCGATCTGGTACAATCCTTCATGAAACGTGGAGATCGTCCGCGCTCGCCTTGTGGGGCGGTGGTTACATGAGCATGTTCCGCAAGATAGCGACTGAGCCGCTGGTGCAGTTCCTGGTGCTGGGCGTCGCCGTCTTCGGCCTTTATTCCGGGGCGGACAAGTCGCATCCAGATGCGGGGGCGCGCGTTATCGAAGTCGGCAAGGGCCAGCTCACGCAGATGTTCGAAACTTTTTCCCGGACCTGGCAGCGTCCGCCTACCGAAGCCGAGGTGCAAGGTTTTATCGACAGCTACGTCAAGGAGGAAGTGTTCTATCGAGAGGGAACGGACATGCGCCTCGACCGCGACGACACGGTCATTCGACGGCGCATGCAACAGAAGATGGAGTTCCTGCTCGAGCCAAGCATCGAGGACCTGACACCGAAGCCTGGTGAACTCGAGGCTTATCTAAAGGCGCACGCAGACAAGTATCGCATCCCGGCGCAACTGGCGTTCCGGCAGGTCTTGTTCAAGAGCGATGCGCCCGGCGACAAGGGCGAAATGGCGGCGACACAGGCTCTCGCCAGTCTCCGGACCGACCCCTTGGCGGATATCTCTGCCATGGGCGAGCCTACCCTGCTGCCGGCGCGCGTGGACCTTACCAGTGCCGACATGATCGCCGCCATCTTCGACGAGGAGGTTGCCAAGGAACTGGCGTCCGCTCCGATTGGGCAATGGTTCGGGCCTGTGCGTTCGGCCTATGGTGTCCACCTGATGTTCGTCGAGGATAAAGTCGCGCCCCGCGCGCCGTCGTTGGACGACGTCAAAGCCGCGGTCAAGTCGGATTGGGAAAGTGCACGGCGCGGGGATATCGCCGACAGGCGCTATGTGGAGATGAAGAAGCGCTACGAAATCAAGGTTGTCTTGCCGGAAGACCTGCCTGCACCAATCGAGACTTCAGGCGTCCCATGATCCCCTTTCTGGCCCGATTCCTTGTATGCTTGCTTCTGGGAGCGCCCACAGCCCTCGCACACGAGTTGCGCCCGGCCTTTCTCGAAATCAATGAGATCGCAGCGAACCGGTATGCGATCACCTGGAAGGTGCCCGCGCGCGGCGAATACAAAATGGCGCTCTCTGTGCGGCTGCCAGCCACCTGCAAACATGTGACGGAGCCAGTCGGCGGCTACATCGACTCAGCCCATGTCAGCCGCTGGCAGGCAGACTGTGAAGGCGGGATGGCCGGGCAGGTGGTTACCATCGACGGTCTGTCATCGACTTATACCGACGCGCTTGCGAAGATAAACAACCTGGACGGCACGTCGCAGACCAGCCGCCTCTCGCCCTCCGACCCCGATCTGGTTATTGCCGCGAGCCCGACGGCCTGGAGCACCGCCCAAACCTATTTCGTCCTTGGCGTCCAGCATATCCTGCAAGGGATCGACCATCTGCTTTTCGTCCTTGCTCTGCTGCTCCTGATCCGCAATCCCCGCATGCTGCTCTTGACCATCACCTCGTTCACCGTGGCGCATTCGATAACGCTCGCAATCGCCTCGCTGGACATCGTCTCCGTTCCACAGCCGCCCGTGGAAGCGCTGATCGCATTGAGCATCATGTTGGTCGCTGCCGAGATTATCCGTGGCGGACGCGGCAGGGCCGATCCTTCAAGCCGATATCCCTGGATCATCAGCTTCGTGTTTGGCCTCTTGCATGGGTTGGGCTTTGCAGGTGCGCTGCGCGAGATTGGCCTTCCCCAAAAGGACGTGCCGCTGGCGCTCCTTACCTTCAATCTCGGAGTGGAAGCCGGCCAATTGGCATTCGTGGCGGCAACGCTCTTGGCCGCGGCCCTAGTCAGGCCGTTGCTATCACTTCATGTCGGACGCCTGCGGTTCGTAGCTGCCTATCTCATCGGTACGATTTCGGCCTTTTGGTTTGTTGCGCGGCTGGCCGCATTCGGTTGATTGCACCTTGTCGGCCGCTCCGCTGGCATGGCTAAGCGCCCACGTTGGAGCAACTCCACAGCATGAGGTCTCCGGTTGTCGCTGATGTAAGGGCAATCAATAAACGCGGCGGTGTAGATGGCCGTGCTTGGATTTTAATGTCCGCCTGATGCGTACGAAACGAACACGGATGATCGTAGCGGACGCCCGCAACGCCAGCTCGTGGCCAGGAGCAACATCCCGTCACCGCGATGAAGCTTCAGCGTCAATGGAGCCTGCCTGTTTTTGCGTTCTACCCGAAATTCCCCAGCCTTGGCTGCCCCAGCTTCGATAAGGTTCTCTGCTATTTGATTTCCAAGTCTTCCGAACGATTGTTCGATACAGACGATCGTTGCAGGCAGCGCATCTGGTGGCAGAATTGGAGCACCGTTTCAGCTCGAACCAGCCGCGAATCCTTTGGTGCCCTCGATGGAGCCTCCTGCCTCTCTACAAAGCCTGTTCGGAGTGAAAATAGACCACTACGAATCTGGTGACGTCATTTCTAATGGGGACGAGGTTCTGAATAATTCTGGCAGAATCCATGAAGGCAACGATATCGTAGCTCACGCGGTGCCCGAGATCGGCCTCCGCCGAACGTCCAGGCCGGGGCCGGGCCATCTTCAGGTGTGACTGAATCGACCGCTCTCAGCGTGAGCCCCATCAGCCTCTGCCATTAAGACGGGAGCCATTTCCCGGATCCATCGCGCATTCTCGGCATCCTCATCGACATTCCAGAAGCGAATCGCCTTCGAGAGATTGTCGAACGTGATCGAGCCTTCTAAAACCATGTCGATGATGACTTCCAGCCAGGCCGACCCATCCTGCCGCGGGCGAATGGCGGCGAGGCTCGCCTCATCCCAATCGAACTACCCCGCCCGCGCGACCGGAGCGCTCTGGAATTCGTTCGACACCGCGAAGAACTGCTGAAGCTATTCGGACTGCACTGACATTCTTGCTGCCAAGATTGCCAACCACCGGGGGCTAGGCGGACGCGTTAGGTTATTTATCGAATAATTTCAACTGCTTTTTAAAGCAACCTAACCTACGTCATAAGTCCCGCACACCGGAGTCGCATTCCAACATCCTTGTCAGATGATGGTTGAAAGGAGGCGTAAATCCTTCTTGAAGCGCGTCACTTCGGAATGCGTTCCTTGTCGATGTGCTGGAAAGTGAGAGGCTCACAACACGATTTCAAGATCTTTTAGCGTTCTCGTTCGACGTGTATTTTTCCTCGGCCATCATTCGGTTGATCTCGGTTTCAAGACCAAAAGGGTCGTGTGCGCGATTGTCCCCATCGCCGTCTTGGGGAGTTTCCACATCGGGCGAGGGCGCGCGACTTAGCCGGAGTTCGCCTCGCTCCCTCACGAGTGCGCGGTAACGTCGCGCCACCTCCGCCATCTCAGTATCCCCGCTGATCCATTCATCGATCTAGCGATGAAAAAGCTCATGCTGCTCGATTGGTCGACCGGATTCGCGCGCGCCGCTCTCCGCCTGACCTCGACTGACATAAATTGCTCCTGGCTAGCCATCCGCGCCAGAACATAGAAACTACATGCGGTTTCGATGATCTGAACCGGGCTCGCGTGGCGCTTACAATTTTCAAGGCCGACAGGGCGCGCTAGGAAGCCAAGTAAGTGGGGCCGAACGGGATTCGGACGGGCGAGTACTGGGATGTGACGCGATTTCTCCTTAGCGACCGGGAGCTTTGGTTTTTTTAGGCGCTGAAACCCCGCTTTCACGTTCGAGTTTCTTGCGTGCCATCTTCCTTACGCGCCGGACGCCCTCCGCCTTCTCACGGGCACGTTTTACAGAAGGTTTTTCATAGTGCTCCCGGAGGCGCATTTCTCGGAAAACACCTTCTCGCTGCAGCTTTTTCTTCA
Organism: Pararhizobium sp. LjRoot255; assembly: GCF_964252905.1. NCBI lineage: Bacteria > Pseudomonadati > Pseudomonadota > Alphaproteobacteria > Hyphomicrobiales > Rhizobiaceae > Pararhizobium > Pararhizobium sp. LjRoot255. The sequence goes on along the minus strand of NZ_CAXUPQ020000001.1, from coordinate 3,695,295 downwards.
GAAAACGGAGCGCTTGCTCCACGTTGTTGTCGCGAACTAAGACCTGCAATTTCCACTCCTCCGGATTGTTCGGCCGGTACTACTTCGATATGCCTTGTCTATCAAGGGTCGCGAACCCGCTAGCCAATCAAACCCCCAGGCACGGCTAAAGCCAACACGGGTCGAGAAGCTGCCAGGTTCCAACAGATGCGACTACCAGCGCCGCTTACGGCTCAGGACTTCTGTTAACGCCTCCGAACAGATCGAGTTGAGGCACTTCTGTCGATCCGTCTCCGCCCGACAAGGAAGACAAGCTGATGCCTAGGAGCCGAACTCCGAGTTTGAATGGGTAGACAGAAGCAAGGAGATCCGCGGCGGCGTCAGCAATTTCGGTCGTTCCCAAGAACGGTTTGGGGACTGTTCTGCTCCGGGTTGCCTGGGTGAAATCCGAATACTTGATCTTCACGGTTACCGTCTTGGCGCTTATGTCATTGGCCTCGCAGTAGCGCCACACCTTTTCGACAAGCGGCACCAACTCCTGTTGTGCCGGCTCGAAATCATGGATGTCTTCGACGAAGGTGTCTTCTGCTCCGACTGACTTCCGGATGCGGTCAGGGTTCACCCGGCGCTCGTCGATACCGCGAGCGATGCCATAAAAATAGGATCCCGATTTTCCAAAATGCTCTTGAAGAAATTCGAGGGACTTGGATTTCAGATCGAGGCCCGTCTCGATGCCGTGCCGTTTCATCCGTTCGGCTGTCGCTGGTCCGACGCCATGGAACTTCTTCACGGGCAGTGCCTCAACGAACCCCGGCCCGTTTTTTGGGGTGATGACGGCCTGGCCGTTCGGTTTGTTGAGATCACTCGCCATCTTGGCAAGGAACCTGTTGTAGGAGATGCCGGCGGAGGCATTCAGGCCAGTGACGTCCTTGATCTTCGCCCTTATTTCTTTAGCAATCTCCGTGGCGATTTCCATGCCCTTTAGGTTTTCGGTCACGTCGAGGTAAGCCTCGTCGAGCGAAAGCGGTTCGATCAGTGGCGTATATTCTGCGAAGATTTCCCGGATCTGCTGGGATACCGCACGGTAGACGTCGAAGCGCGGTGACACGAAAATCAGGTCGGGACACTTCCGTTTCGCGGTGACCGATGCCATTGCCGAGTGAACGCCGAACGCCCGAGCCTCATAGCTGGCGGCTGCTACGACGCCGCGCGCCGCCGACCCGCCGACGGCAAGCGGCTTTCCGCGGAGTTCGGGATTGTCCCGCTGCTCGACGGAGGCGTAGAATGCATCCATGTCTACATGGATGATCTTGCGCTGCCTGATCACGTCCGCTTGCTTCGCCTGAAGCTCCCCGTCTTCAATGGATGTCCGGGCGATAATCGCCATCTGCTTACTTCCACATCGTGCGCATACGCGCCGCGACGTCGACGCGAATCTGCTGCGCGCTTCGTTCGGAGGCAGCCGCGCTCACGAGTGGCCAGGTTCCAGTCTCGAAAAACTGGAGCAGCGTCGCGGGTATGAAGCGCGTCCGAGATGCGTAGACGTGCCGGTCGCCTTGCGCGTTCTGGCCACCCGTGAAGAACCGCTGTGGCGTGATCAGCGTCAAACTGTCCTTTGCCCGCGTCATGCCGACATAGAGCAGTCGCCGTTCTTCCTCGATATCGTCCGTGGTGCCAGTGCCGAGATCGGACGGGATACACCCATCGACGACATTCAGCATGAATACGGATCGCCATTCCTGCCCTTTCGCAGAATGGATCGTGGAAAGAATGAGGTAGTCCTCGTCAAGCAGGGGCACGCCTGCCTGATCGCTGGTCGCATCAGGCGGGTCCAGGGTGAGTTCGGTGAGAAACCGCTCACGGTTCGGGTACCCGGCGGCAATCTGCTCGAGTTGGAGCAGGTCGACTTTTCGCGTCTCCGCGTCTTCATGGATCCGATCGAGATGCGGCTCGTACCACTCCCGCGCCTGCCCAATCTCCGCTGGCCAGCCGGCGTCGGCTCTACGGAGAGTTTCAAGAAGCGTCACCAGCGACGTCCACTCGTCGCCGGCACGCGGCGGGGTAGGGATTTCCATCAGCGCAAGAAGTGGTTCGGGCTCGATCGCGATCGCGTCGAGGATCCGGGCGGCCGTCTGCGAGCCGACGCCTGGAACGAACTGCAGCAGACGGAACCCTGCCACCCGGTCCCGCGGGTTCTGCGAGAACCGCAAAATGGCCAGAATGTCTTTCACATGGGCGCTGTCCAGGAACTTCAGGCCACCAAACTTCACGAAGGGGATGTTTCGGCGCGTCAGTTCGACTTCGAGCGGGCCGCTGTGGCTTGATGCGCGAACGAGAACCGCCTGCTGTTTCAGCGTCATGCCGCTCTCGCGGTTTTCAAGCACACGTTCGACCACATAGTTGGCCTGACCGTTCTCGTCCTTCACCGTCACTAATCTGGGACGCTCTACGGCCCCCCTGTCGGTCCAAAGGTTCTTGGTGAACCGTTCTTTGGCAAGATCGATCACGCCATTTGCCGCCGCAAGGATCGGCTGCGTCGACCGATAGTTGCGATCGAGCGTGATGACGTCGGCAGCCGGGTTAAATTCCTGCGGGAAGTCCAGAATGTTGCGAACTGTGGCCGCGCGGAACGAGTAGATCGATTGGGCATCATCACCAACCACTGTCAGACCACGGCCGCCGGGTTTCAGCGCCAGAAGCACGGAGGACTGGAGGCGGTTGGTGTCCTGGTACTCGTCGACCATGACGTGATCGAAACGATTGCCGATATCGTCGGCGAGGATGGGATCGCTGACCATCTGCGCCCAGTAGAGCAGCAGATCATCATAATCGAGAACGCTCTGCGCCTGCTTTGCTTCGACGTACGCGGCAAACAACTGCCTCAATTCCGCCTCCCACCGCGATACCCACGGATAGTGTTTACGCAGAACCTCGTTCAAGGGCACTTCAGAGTTCACCGTCCGCGAATAGATGGAAAGGCAGGTTCCTTTCGTCGGAAACCGGGTGTCGGTCTTCGAGAGCCCCAATTCGTGGCGCGATAGGTTCAGAAGGTCGGCGCTGTCCTCGCGATCGTGGATCGTGAAGTCAACATTGAGGCCGATCTGTTCGGCGTAGATGCGAAGCAGGCGGGCTCCGATGCCATGAAACGTTCCGGCCCATGAAAGCGCGTCCGTCATGATCCCGGCATTGGTGCCAAGTACCTGCCGACAGATGCGATCAACACGTCTCGACATTTCGGAGGCTGCTCGCCGGGAGAACGTCATGAGCAGAATACGGCGTGGGTCCGCGCCCTTGACGATGAGATGCGCGACACGGTGGGCGAGCGTATTGGTCTTTCCCGAGCCCGCACCGGCGATGATGAGGAGAGGGGATGCGATATGGTTCGAGCCGGATTCAACGCCGTGGATCACGGCCCGCCGTTGCTGCTCGTTCAACTTCTCAAGATATGCCGTAGTCACGTCTATTTCCCCAATACCTTAGATCTGCATTTGCTCGGTACCGTCAAACGGCGCACGCCCTCCCAACGGCCATTGGAACAAAATAAGAACTAGCAGGTCTTTGCGATGGTGGAAAGCGACCGCAGGTGTTCGGAACGACGCCGTGCCGCTCTGTCATTACTTTCGGCAGGTGCAGGCGTCGTAGCCGCCGTCAAACAGCCTGCCGGCCCTCATGCCGATCGTTATCGGAATGTCGCGGACATGCGAAACGCGCAGAGACTCGGCCATTGCGATAGCCGCCTCTGCACAGATCGCCGCGTCCTCGGCAGCATTGTGATGCTTGAAAGTCAGGCCGAGATGACTGGCCAGGATGTTGAGCTTGTGTGAAGCGAGGTGCGGCCAGACCTTTTGCGCCATCTTCACCGAACAGAGATAGGACAGTTCCGGGTAACTTTGTCGGTAGAGATCGAGACAGGAGCGCCAGACGCTGAAATCGAAGGAGGCATTGTGGGCGATCATGGTCGCACAGCGAAAATCGTCGGCGAACTCGTCCATCACCTCGGGAAACTCGCTGGCATCCTCCACGTGCTCCGGGCGGATGCCGTGAATGGCGATATTGAAGGAGGAAAAACGCATGTGCTTCGGACGGATCAGCCGCTCTTCTACCCGGACAACCCGGCCATCCTCGATCCAGGCCAAACCGACGGAACAGGCGCTGCCACGCTGCTCGTTGGCGGTTTCGAAGTCGATCGCTATGGTTTTCAAGGTGGCGTCCCGGCTGGTCTTGCTGTGCTTCTAGCGGTGCGCGAGCGATTCGGCAAAATGACAGCCTCCGACCCTCAGATTCGCTGACTTTGACGATGTGCAGATGGCACAAAAGAAGACCTTGTCCCGTCGCTTATTGGTCGCGCTTGAAACCTTCACGGACTCCTATGATCGTCCAACGCGGAGCTAACTCCTACGGTAGACCTTTGGTGAACCGAAATACTAGGGTTGACCCCGCAACAACTAGCAGAACTCGGACCAAGCGGTGGAGCACCACTGTTACATGTCTGCGCAGGTTAGTAGGAAAGCGCCCAGTTGAGACGAACGCCGATGCCTGCTTTCGGAAAGCCACAAGGCTGATCTCTAAGGCCCAAATAGGCGCAAACCAGTCTTTCGGTAAGCCGCCTTCGATAGCCGCAATGGACCGAAAGTTGCCAAGTTACTTCGGCAGCGTCGCGTCCCGGAACGGACGCGGCACTTTAATTCGCGTCCGAAGGCCGAATCTTGGTGTCAGGGCTTTTTTGAGGACGATCGGGTCAGCCGTTATTTTGTAGTCTGTCTGACTTAATAGGAAGGCTTCACGAAGCCGAGTATTTCACCGTCACGCCGCGCTGCCGAAAGTAGGCCTGCATTAGCTTCCTGCCAGAACGGTTGTTCTGCACGAGCCTTGCCGGGTCGAATACGGCCTCTTTCAAACCCGCCCGCGTCAGCGCTGCCTTGAGAGTCGCGATATGCACGTCGATGTCGGCATTGTCCGCCTGGAGCGATTCATAAATGCGGTTTGTTGCATCTGCTACGGTCAGTTCACTCACTATTACATTCCTGATGTTGTTTGGCTGGCGCTTATCACATTTTCGGCCTTACCCTATTGTGGTGAAAAATGCCCACGTCAATGGGCGGCGGATTGGAACATTGCGTCCGCTTTCGAATATCCTGCATCAGAAGCAGACCAACGGCAATCGGCCCCACGGCAACTTCGCGACGTTTGCGGTCATTGAGTCGGTTGAGTATAGGCGTTAGCTTGCAGCCGTTGTCACAAAAGGTCGACGTAGGTGCAATCACCATGTCCTTGAATTGCTTGCCCGAGATGGTCACGCATACTTTCCATCCAAACGGCGCGTTTCAATGATGCAGAGAGCATTCTTGATCGCTTTCGTGCAAACGGAGCGCGTTGCAAATCCGACTACCTTGCGCGTCGACTAGAAACTGAGGCTTGGCTGATCGAGGAAAGAAAACGCCTTTTAGGCGAGACCCGTCGCAAGCGACCGATTTACTTCTTTCTGGGCAATTTCGCTGATGGGAATGACTTATCTCGGCCTTGCTCGTTGGTCGTGCCGCTGCAGGCGTCCTCACCTGACATTCTGATAAGCGACCGCTGCAGCCAAAAAACGTGTGGTCAATCCTTGTCCGCCTCGAGATGAGTGGGGCCACACGCGAACTCGCGCTCTTCAATTTGGCCATCGACAGCAAGCTACGTGCATGTGATCTGGTCAGGCTGAGGGTCGAAGACCTGTGGTCTGGAAGCTCCATCAGAGATCGCGCGACCATCATCCAGAAGAAGACAAAGCGCCCCGTCCAGTTTGAAGTGACGGAGCAGACGAAAATCGCGCTGGCAGCATGGCTTCCGTCGGTCAAAAGGACCGGAGGAAGCTACCTGTTCCCCGGCAGACGCCGTCAGTCGGCTCACCTATCGATTCGACAGTACGCGCGCATCGTCCATCGATGGGTACGCAGCATTGGTCTTGAGCCGACCGCCTATGGAACCCATTCGATGCGACGGACCAAGGCAGCTTTGATATACAAGAAGACGGGTAACCTGCGCGCTGTCCAAATCCTCCTTGGACACACTAAATTGGAAAGCACAGTTCGGTACCTCGGGATCGAGATTGATGACGCGTTGCGAATTGCCGAACAGATAGAGCTCTGAAACGACGGCCATCGGCAAAAGCCGGTGGTCGCCATCGTGCCAATTACGGCATAGTATCTCCTACAACATTTGTGCGGCAACACGGATGAATTCTGATGCGACGAGTGTAAGCTGACAAACCATCTGACACCAAGAAGAGAACGCAGTGCCCCGATTTCTTGCCGTTTACACCATGAAGCCCGAAGACCTCGCCTCCTTTAGGAGCCTGCCCAAAGCCGAGCAGGACGCTATCGACGCCATCGGCCTGAAACAGTGGGCCGCGTGGGAAAACAGAAACGCCGCATCCATCCTTGATCGTGGTGGCATGGTGGGCAAGACGACGCGCATAACCAAGGACGGGGTCGCCAATGCCGTGAATCCTTTCTGCGGTTACCTTGTCGTCGAAGCGGAAACCGTCGACGCCGCGGCAAGGCTGTTCGAGGACCACCCGCACATCACCGTGTTTCCTGGTGACGGCGTAGATATCATGCCCTTTTTGACCTGAAGTCCTTCCGATCGGTATCGACCGCCAACGGTTACATCGTCTGAGGGAGCAGAGGCGGCAAACGGCTGCCTTGGGCATTTACCCCAAAACCTGACGACCGCTTTGCGCCATTAGCGGCCGCTGGACGATTTCCGGTCACCGGCTGGAATCGACCCATAGCTAGCCTTTCAACGGAGAAGAGCGAGGGCAAGCTTGCTCGTGCGCGCGCACCGTGTCGGGTGTATGTTGCTGCTACGAGTTGGGCCGACGCCCTTCAGGCTCTTACGCGCTCCCAGCAGGTCGGGTCAGTAACAGGAGGAAGTACCAACGACCGTTTCCCACCAAATGCAGACTGGGATGTGCACCTTAACTATCCTATAATTGCAACAGATGCCGTTCGACACCGGAGCATCTCATGCAACGGAAGCTTGCGGCGATACTGGCCGCTGACCTCGTTGGTTACAGCCGCCTCATGGAGATCGATGAGGCGGACACAGTAGCGCGGCTGGGAAGCACCCGCGGGAACATCATCGACCCGAAGATTGCCGCCCACAATGGCCGGGTGGTCAAGCTCATGGGCGATGGCGCGCTAATCGAGTTTCCCAGTGTGGTTGACGCTGTAAGATGCGCCGTCGAAATCCAGCAGGCGATGGACGAGTGCAACGAGGAACTACCCGCTGACAAACGGCTCGAATTTCGCATTGGCGTCAACCTCGGCGACGTCATCGTCGAAGGACAGGATATCTATGGCGACGGCGTGAATGTCGCGGCAAGACTCGAGGGGTTGGCTGATCCGGGAGGCGTCCTGATTTCGGGAACGGCGTACGATCAAGTCGAAAGGAAGCTGGACTACGGCTTCGATTTCATGGGCGAGCAGCAGGTCAAGAACATCGAAAGGCCCGTTCGCCTCTATCGAATTCGCCTTGGCGATCATCCCCGAACCACGGCCGCCTGGACACGGCGAAAGCCTTATCGTTCATGGTTCTGGCTTTCGACCGCCGCAGGAGTTCTGGCGCTCGCAGTCGGAAGCATGGTTTTCTGGAGCAGTTCCCGCGCACCGTCGGTCGAGTTGGCCTCAAGGGCACGGATGGAATTCCCGTTACCCGACAGGCCGTCCATTGCGGTCATGCCGTTCACCAACATGTCCGGCGAAGCGGGGCCGCAACATTTTATCGACGGGATGACAGACAGCTTGATCACCGATCTGTCCAAGATTTCCGGTCTCTTCGTCGTCGCTCGGAACTCGACATTCGCATATCAAGGCAAACCTGTGACAGCCAACCGGGTCGCTGAGGAGCTGGGTGTGCGATACGTTCTGGAGGGCAGCGTTCAACGTGCGGGAGATCGGCTTCGCGTCAATGCCCAGTTGATTGATGCGCTCTCGGGAGGCCATGTGTGGGCTGATCGCTTTGACGGCAATGTTGCCGATGTTTTCGGCGTTCAGGATGCATTCGTAACCAAGATTGTCGAGGCGCTGAAAGTTAATCTCACGGGAAACGAGAGAATGGAGATCGCCCGCGGCAAGACTGACAGTCTCCCGGCGAAAGAGGCATTCGACGAGGGTTGGAGCCTTTATCTTCGTTTCAATGCCAATGACAATGCAGCGGCCGTCGCGCCGCTCAAGAGAGCAATTGAACTCGATCCCGAATATGGACGCGCCTATGCCGCGCTCGCTTTGGTCTACTTCAGAGTCCAGGACTACGCCTGGGACCAGGAAGCCCGCTTCAAAGTCGATGAATGGGGTTGGAACCAGGAATTCGGAGTACAGCGGCAAATAGCTGGGTACTACGGCTGGACATACCTGGAAAAAGCCAGGAGATATCCTACGGCTCTCGCATATACGGCCGACGCGATGGTCGACCTGTATTTTGGTCGGGCAGAAGATGCACGCCGCGAAGCCGCCCAGGCGATTGAACTCGACCCCAACGATCCCGAAGCGCAGATCGCCATGGCCTGGGCCTTGACAACCTCAGGAAAGCCGAATGAGGCCCTGGATTTCGTCCAGAGAGCGTTTCGCCTCAATCCGAGCTTCCCAGGCCACTATGTTCTTGCCCACGGAGTTGCGCTATTTGCAGCAAGCGATCTGGGGCAGGCGGCGGAGGTCTTCGGCAAGGGGGTCAAGCAGAACCCGAACGCAACCGCACTCCTGCCGCCGTTCGCATCCGTTCTTGCGAAGCTCGGTCGTCGGGATGAGGCAAGGCGGCAACTCCTGAGTTGGCGGCCAGCAACAGATCAGGCAGCTCTCGAGGGTCTGGCACGCGATTACCAGTTCCCTATTCGATGGGCACCTGAATACAAAACGGTGCGGGAGCGTTTGCTTGACGGTGTCCGTGCTGCCGCCCTGCCGTTGGATGTCGCCGTACCGAGCCTCACAGTTGAACTGAAGCAGGGCGATCCCGCTAGCCGGCGGAACGCCGCAAGGCGTTTGGGTTGGTTTGGACCGGCGGCAGCGGAAGCCGTGCCAGCCCTGGTTATACTGCTCGAAGACGTCGGCGTCCGTGAGGAGGTCGTTCAATCGTTGAGAAAGATCGGGCCTGGGGCCAAGCCTGCGGTCCCCGCGCTAGTGGCGATGGAGAGCGAGAGTTTCATCGGCAGCTACGCCAAGGATGCACTGAAAGAAATAAGGGGCTACTGAGGGACCGCGCTCCACTGCGACGGAAGCAACCTGGTCCTCTGCCGACGAAAAAGCGCCTAAAGGGGGCGTGCACCTGAGTTGAGCAGTGATGCATGCACGAGGTTTAAAAACCCACCATGAACACTGCGGCCCAGAATAGGCAAGCGAGCTCAGCCGCCACTAGAAACCCTACAGTGGTATCGCTCATGATGAAATCCTCCTTGGGACAACCTCCATTGCCGAAGGAAACTATAGGTCACGGCGGAACGTTCGGCTACCCACGGCATCCTAACTCGCAGGGCATGCTAATCACGGCAATTCTAAAAAGTCGCTGAAACCCGTTATTAACTCGGCACCGCACGTCGCAGCTTTAGCGGAACCCAGCATGCGATGAGACGCGACACCATCGAACTCCGACGCTTGCAACATCGCAAGCAAGCTGCCCTCTTCCTCGTCATCAGCCCCGTAAGAGTGAGTTCGAAGCACCGCCCGATGGGGAGGTATGCAGATTTTGCCGCCGTTTTAAATCGCCTATCTGTTGGTGAGATGGTCCACCAGAGATTACACCGCAGAGAAGTCATCGGCGTCGGCCGTTGGTCAAATTGGAGCAAATATCAGCTCGCTAAAGTTCAACGCACATTTGAGGACATGCTCGAATGACCGCAAAGGCCAGAACCAGTCTTGCCGTCCTCTGAAGCGGCCACGCGCCTTCCCTTTACCATCAGTCTTTCGGAAGGATCGCGCCTCCGACAAACCTGTGTTCCGCAGGGGAGTTACCAATCCCCGTTCTCCTGAGCGGCTGGCAAAGTCAAAGCGTTCTCCCGACTGGAGCCGACAAGTCCTTACGGCGCTTCACGTTTCGATATAATCGGTCACTTTAAATGACTTCCCAATCGGAGCGAATGTGTTCAAGTAGTCATCAACGACTGTCGGCGCTATTGCCCGACGACCCCTGATTCGAAGAACTGAACGTATGAAAAACCCGATCGCGTTAGAGACCGTTGCCGAAAACACAGTATTTCGGAAAGGCGATGTCTTCGTTCTGTTCGGCGAATTGTTCGGACGCGGCTACGCGACTGGCCTTCTCGACCAAGCCCGGAAAACCGGAATGCACATCGTGGGTATCACGGTCGGACGGCGTGACGAGAACAATGCGTTGCGGCCCCTTACCGACGATGAGCTTTCGGCTGCCGAAGCACGGCTGGGCGGGACGATCATCAACGTTCCTCTTATGGCTGGCTTTGATCTCGACGCCCCCGCGAAGGGTTCCACCCCTACCGACCTCCTGGCCGGAATGACGCTCGAGAGCTGGGAGCATGACAAGCTCGACTGGGAATACATCGAAAGATGTAAGGCCGTCGCTATAGCACGGTTCACGAACGCGCTGTCGCAGGTCATGGCCATCCTAGACGGCATGATCGCCGACGGCCGCAATGTCTTCTTCGCCCATACGATGGCCGGGGGTATCCCGAAGGCAAAAGTTTTCCTGGTCGTTGCCAACAGAATCTACAAGGGAACTGGGTCCCGCCATTTGTCGTCACAGGCCCTGCTTGACAGCGACATGGGCAAGCTGATCCTTCAGAATTTCGACGAGGTCTCGGCGAACACCTTCCGCCATCTCATCGACTTCAGCGCGGCGATCCGCGAGCGCGTCGAAGCGTCGGGCGGCCAGGTTAGATATACGGCGTACGGTTACCACGGCACGGGAATCCTGATCGACAACGAATATCGTTGGCAGACCTACACGAACTACACTCAGGGCTACGCCAAGATGCGGCTCGAGGGCATCGCCGAGGATGCATGGGCGGTGGGCGTGAAGGCGACCGTCTACAACTGCCCCGAAATCCGGACCAACTCTTCCGACGTGTTCACGGGCATTGAGCTGCCTCTTATACCTCTTCTGCTTGCGCTGAAGAAAGAGAACGGCGGCCGATGGGCAGCCGAACAATGGCGAGCATGCGAGGAGCTTCTGGCGGACGGTTTCACAGTGGATGACGTCATCCGCAAAATCAGTGACCTGCAGGCAAGCGAAGTAATGATCCCGTTCTATGACTTCTCCGCATGGCCGATGCCCAACAGCCAGGCACAGGCCGACCTGACGATCGGCACGTCCAACGAAATCACACGGATGCACCGTGACACTAAGGTGATGATCAGCGACCTCCTGAGCGCGCTTGTAGTGGAGGCGACCGGGCAGTTGATTTTCGGTGAATCCTCTTCGCCTTGCGGTCCGGTGCGGTGGCTCAACCACGATGTCGTAGCCCGTCGCCTCAATGCTTCCCACGAAGAACCCGAGACTGCGTGGAGATCGGTAACACCGGGGGCACTTGATGGCGCTTCGTCACGGCTGGAGATTGCCTGACTGTTTTCATGGCTCTCGTCGAGCCGGATGTTTTCTGCACGTCGACACCGAAGTGCGGTGTGAAATGCAAAATCGAGCATCACAGCTCACTCAGTCAAATCGTGCGGACGTTTTCAGCTTTCGATTTGCCAGTCTTGCGATCCTGACCGACGTCATAACTCACTTGTTGCCCTTCGCGAAGCGAGCCTTCGCCCTGAAGTGCAGACACATCGACGAATATTTCGGTTCCGCAGTGTTGACGTTCCTTAAAATCTTTGTTTCACCGGGGAAAAAGCGTTTGTTGACATCGTCCGCCGCGGTTTGAACAGCTTTGCGCCGCGAAACCACTAAGGCCGTAAAATCGGCGGATTTATCGCCGGAAAGTCATTCCGTTTTAATCCATTCTGCGCTATTGCAGTGCGCAGCAGCCGGCGGCAGTGACCGGCGTGACGGAACCAAGGTGGAGACCGCTCAAGACATGTTCGCGAAAATCTATCGACCCGCAAAAACCGCCATGCAGTCGGGCAAAGCCAAGACGCATTTGTGGGTTCTTGAGTTCGATCAGGAAAAACCGCGCACGATCGATCCGATCATGGGCTATACGAGTTCGTCCGACACCCGCCAGCAGGTCAAGCTGACCTTCGACACCGCCGAGCAGGCGATTGCCTATGCTGAACGCAACGGCATCGACTACCGGGTCATCGCGCCGAAGGAAGCGACGCGCAAGAACGTTTCCTACAGCGATAATTTCCGGTTCAGCCGCACGCAGCCCTGGACCCATTGACATCAGGCTGCCAGTTTCCGGAGGTCACGGCCTCCTTCAAGCGGCCCCTTAGCTCAGCTGGATAGAGCACCTGCCTTCTAAGCAGGTTGTCGCAGGTTCGAGCCCTGCAGGGGTCGCCAAAAATTCAATAAATACGATATGATAGGACTTGGTCCGACATCTTTCTGGCCAAAGGCAATTTTTCATGTCGCGAAAGTGTCGGAAGCTCGACCTTGTGTCCGATCTCATCGCGCGTTTCGACGGTGGCGTTCCATGAGGCCGGGAGGCCGGTGCGCTGTTTAATCGTCGATGATCCCGAGTAGCGGGTTTCTTGATCAAACATCCCTTTCCAACTCGCAGCCCACCATATTCCGTGGCTTGGCTGAACTGTGGCGAGAAAAGCGATCGGCCGGCACAAACTGCAGAAGACATCTCAATTTGGTTGCAATTGGGCGGTTACAGCTTGGCATCCGCCTGTCGATGCCATCTTACAAAAGGAAACGCCATGGCCCTGAAATTGCGAGTTGCTGTTCTCTTTGGCGGACAATCCGCCGAGCACGATGTCTCCATTCTTTCCGCTCGCAATGTGGTCAAAGCAATCGACGCCGCCAAATATGAGATCATGCCAATCCTTATTGATCGAGCCGGGCAATGGTTGTTGATCGAACTGGTTGATGGTGTCCTGCCGGACCCCGTAGAATATGCCGGGACAAAGGTTTGCCTGCTTCCTGGCGGCCGCGGTCGTCTGCTCGCCTTCGACAGGCCTGCCGGTTCCGGAGAATTGGCCGCGATAGACATCCTGTTTCCCGTTTTGCACGGGTTGCACGGCGAGGATGGGTCTGTGCAGGGGCTCGCCCAGATTGCGGGTGTTCCCCTGGTCGGCTGCGGTATCCTCGGATCGGCTACAGCGATCGACAAGGACATGGCTAAACGCCTTTTGCGGGAGGCGGGACTGCCGGTCGCCCGTTCGATCACCGTTAGAACTGGCGAGAACGCCGTGTTCGAAGAGGTTACGAAGGTGCTGGGATCGCCGATTTTCGTCAAGCCCGCGCGACAAGGCTCGTCGGTTGGTGTCGGCAAAGCACGGTCTGCCGCCGAATTTCATGCTGCACTCGCCGAAGCCTTCAGGTTTGACACGAAGGTCCTCGTGGAGGAGTTCGTCCAGGCTCGCGAGATTGAATGCGCGGTTCTTGAGAAGCCCGACGGAACGATCGTGGTCTCCGTCCCCGGCGAGATCGTGACGGGCGAGGGGCACGGCTTCTATACCTATGAAGCAAAGTATCTCGACGAAAAGGGAGCAACCATCAACATCCCGGCTTTGCTGCCTGAACCGACGGCGCAACATCTTCAGGACATGGCGAGACGAGCGTTTATCGCGCTGGGCTGCGAGGGGCTTGCCCGCGTCGATTTTTTCGTGCGGCCGGATATGACCGCGGTGGTCAATGAAATCAACACGATGCCGGGCTTCACCGATATCAGCATGTATCCGAAAGCGATGGCGGCGACGGGAACGTCTTACCCTGAACTCGTTGACCGGCTGATCGAGCACGGACTGGCAAGAGCCAAACAGGCCGTCTGATCCTCGGCTTATCGATGCGCCGGTGCGCATCGATCCGTTGCGGGTGTTGAGGCTGTGACAGCCGGGAATCGCTTCCTCGGATCGATCATTCTGTCCCAAGAAGAAGTGGGGGGCTGACGACCGGCGCTGGCCTGTGGCTGGCTGGGGCGATCGGCCTTGCGCTCGGATTTGGCCGCTGGCGATCGCGCCTTTGCGCTCACAGCCGGGCTGACGGTGCTCTATGCCGTTGGAAAGCTTGAAAGTGCCTATAAATCGAAATCGGTGCCGCCTGCGGAACTGAAGACGGCGCACGGCAAAGACTGGAACCGGCAGCCCAAGTCGTGATAAAAAAACGGACCGAAGGCATGTCTGCCGTTCGGCCCGTCCGGTAAAGGTCGGATAGGGGAATTTCTGGACATCCGCAGGCTGACAGGCGCTGCGAATGGGAGGTCTCTTACCGCCTCATCATGCCCGAATGCCGATGTTTTATTTGACATACAGCGCAGAAGATTTGACATTTTGACCATGCTGCAAAAAGTTCTTTCCGAACACGGCGTCGCCGTCGTCATCGTGATCCTGCCCGAATCATCGATCATGTCGCTCGCCTCGGTGCTCGATCCGATGCGCGCTGCAAATCGCGTGGCCGGCAAAGCGCTCTTCCGCTGGAAAATTCTCTCTCCTGATGGTGAGCCGGTTCTTCTGACCTGCGGTGTCCCGATCGCCGTCGACGGTATGTTTTCGGCGGGGGCGGTGGGAGACCTTCTGTTGGTGATCGGCGGCTTTAATCTCGAGCGCCATGCGGGCAAGGCGTTCATCACCGGCCTTCAAGCCTGCGCACGGCATTTTTCCGTCGTCGCCGGTATCGAATCAGGCTGCTGGCTGCTGGCGCGCTCCGGTCTCGTCAATGGACGCTCGGCAACGGCGCATTGGGAGGAACTGGAGGATTTCGCACTGGCTTTTCCCGACGTGTCGGTCAAGGCCGACCGTTTCGTCACGGACGGCAAATTCTGGACCTCGGGTGGGGCGTCGCCGACCTTCGACATGATGCTGCACATGATAAGGCAGCGATTCGGGTCGGCCGTTGCGCTCGATGTGGCGAGCATCTTCGTCTATGACGAAACGCATGCGGCATCGGATGCGCAGCCGCTGGTCTCGCTTGGCCGCATGGAAGCGCTCGATCCGGACCTTGCCCGCGCCATCCGGCTGATGGAGCGCACGCTCGACCGGCCGCTGTCGATCGCGGCACTCGCCCTGCGGGCCGGCCAATCCCGCCGCAAGCTCGAAAAGCGTTTCGTCAAGGCGCTCGGCATCGGTCCCGGCACCTATTATCTGCGGCTTCGCCTGCAGGCGGCACATCGCCTGGTCAGTGATACGGAATTGAGTGTCCGCGACATCGCCCTTCGCTGCGGCTTCGACAGTCTGTCGTCCTTCTCCCGCGCCTTCAAGAGCCAGTACGGCGAAAGCCCGCTGAAACTGCGGCACGGCAGCCGCCGCGACCTTTGCAGCATCTAGTACGCCGCGCGAGGCCAATGTTGTCACCGCTGATTCGCGGATGTTGATGACGGCTGAGATCCTGCGAGGATTGCTCGAATCAGCCGGGCGGGCGCGGCTGAAGTACGGGTCAGGGACTTCAGTGGGAGCTTTTGCTGGGCGACATAGGAGGGAAGATGCCATGTTTTAGGCACCGCGAACACCAAATTTGCGCAAAAATCTAAACACGCCAACCGTTTCGCTTGCGTTTTTGTATCTAATTGTTTTTTGTAGTTTTTCGTGAGCGCGCGCGCCCATTAACACCAGCTCCGGCGTACTCCCGTATTTCCTCCCGCAGGAACGTTGGACTTTGGCACAAATTTAACTGTTCAAGAGCAGGGTTAAGATGCCTCCCCGTATGGCCTAGTCCACATGGGGGCCTCAACCCATCCAGCAGGTCGAATAGATCATGACGGACGGAGAATGCATATTCCGCAATAGCCACGCAGGCGATTCAATGGTTTTCCTCATTGAGCCAGACTGCAACGAACCACGACGCTGAACCACTGCTACCGAAGAGAGAAGTATGCCCGCAACTGCCACTTACGCATTGACCGGCAATGCCTACATCGATGGAGTCCTCGGGGACTCGAAATGGGCGGTAAGGGATTTCACCTTCAGTTTTCCGGCCAGCGCATCGTTCTATGGCTCAGGTTATGGAACCGGCGAACCTACAACTGGCTTCGGGACCCTGACTACCGTCCAGAAAGTGGCTGCCCGGGCCGCGTTCGATCAGATCTCTTCTGTCGCAAATGTGACCTTCTCTGAGATAACCGAAACGTCCGCCAACCATGCGGATCTGCGGCTCGCGCTGTCTGATGCGCCGAGCACCGCGTGGGCCTATATGCCGTCTACTGCTGCCGAAGGAGGGGATGCATGGTTCAGCAGATCGTCCGGATATTATACCGCCCCCGCTAAGGGCAACTATGCCTTCGCGACATTCCTGCACGAGCTTGGCCACGCTCTCGGGCTTGACCATGCTCATGAGGGCAACGTCATGCCGGCGGGCCGCGACTCCATGGAATATACCGTGATGAGTTACCGATCCTACGTCGGGTCCTCGCTGGGAGGCGGATACACGAACGAGAGCTGGAGCTATGCTCAATCGCTGATGATGTATGACATCGCCGCCCTACAGCACATGTACGGCGCCGATTATACCACTCACAGCGGCAACACGGTCTATTCGTGGAGCCCCACAACCGGCGAAATGTTCATCAATGGGGCGCCCCAAGGAGCGCCGGGAGGCAACCGAATCTTTCTTACGGTTTGGGACGGCGGTGGCAGCGATACATATAATTTTTCTAACTACGCGACCGCGGTGAAGGTCGATCTTCGGCCGGGCGAATGGACGACCACGTCCGCTTCGCAACTGGCGAAACTCCACTATGACGGCTCGAAGGTGGCCGCCGGCAATATTGCCAATGCGCTTCTCCACGACAACGACACGCGGTCGCTTGTGGAGAACGCGATCGGTGGATCTGGTAGCGACACCATCATTGGCAACGCCAAGGACAATACGCTGATCGGGGGGAGCGGCAACGACTGGATCATGGGAGCGGACGGGTCCGACATACTGGATGGTCAGGCGGGATCTGATACAGCCTTTTTCGACTTCAGTTTGACGTATGCGACATTCACATATTTCGACCGTGCGATGCTGATTGAACACAGCGGCTCGCGGGACCGCCTCGTCTCAATCGAACAACTGCAGTTCTCCGACCGCACCGTATTTCAGCACGATAGTAATTCTCTCGTTGATGACATGTACTATTACAGTCGAAATCACGATGTCTTTAACGCCCTCGGGGAGGCGGAGCAACATTACTCTCAATATGGGTGGCGCGAGGGGCGTGATCCCAATAGCTTTTTTGATACATCAGAATACCTGGAAACATATGCTGATGTTGCTGCCGCGGGGGTTAATCCGCTTGAGCATTATGCACAGTTCGGCTGGAAAGAGGGGCGAGACCCATCGCGTCTATTCGACACCTCCGATTATCTGCGATTAAATCCAGATGTGACGGAAGCCGGGATTAACCCACTCAGTCATTATCTTTCGCACGGTGTTTACGAGGGCCACAAGATCGATAGCGGGATAGCGCTCGTCGACGACATGTTCTATTTCAGGAATAATGCGGATGTGGCGATGAGCCGTATCGACCCCGAGCAGCATTTCGATCAATTCGGATGGCGTGAGGGGCGTGACCCAAACGCCTTCTTCGATACGTCCGGATATTTGGCCGCATATGGCGACGTGGCGGCTGCCGGAATTAACCCACTCATGCACTATATTTCACACGGCTGGCGCGAGGGGCGTGATCCCTCAAAGACATTCGACACCGCTGGATATCTCCAGCTTCACCCAGACGTGGCTGCGGCAGGAATGAACCCTCTTGAGCACTATTTGTCCTACGGTATCTACCAAGGGCTAAGCTACGCTGACGACGGAATGCTCGGCTAATTGCAGGGTTTTTGCGATCCTGCGAGAGAAGCCACCACGCACACACCGGGGCTGCCCAAATCGGGCGCCCCCTTTTTTCTCATAGGGGAGACCTATTTACGCCCCTTTGCACCGAGTCATCCACAACAGACTTCGAAGTTTGTTCTTTATTTGTTCTGGTAAAGGCACAATATCCTGTCAACAGCACCGGCGGGATCTCGCTGAACTACGCAGTGCCATCTTTGGTAGCGCCGCGGTTTCACGCGCAATTAAGACTGACGGACACGCAGCCTTCGAAGGCGTCATGCCTAAAAACGGCGCGATCAATGAGGCGCCATGTGTCATTCATGTGCCGTAAAAGGCCGCCATGTGCCGTAAATCTAGGTAATTCTCGGTAATGTTTTGCCGGAATTTCTATCGTTACCAAATTGATATTGTTTGGTTTTTTTGGTGAGCGCGCAGGGATTCGAACCCTGGACCTACTGATTAAAAGTCAGTTGCTCTACCGGCTGAGCTACGCGCTCCCTCAAGACCGGGCGTCTCGTGCCCGGCGGAAGTGGGCGGACATATGCACAGCGGGCTTGTTTTGGTCAACCCAAAAAAACAGACGACAAGTGTAAATTCGATGATTTGCAAGGAGATCGCCAAAAGGTGATTGGTTTGGTGATGGCATCGGCGTTAAGACGGCACGAGCGTGTTGCAGGCTGGAGTTCTTAACGGGTGTCGATCGCTGATATTTCCATCTGGACCGCCATTTTGGCAGGGGCGCTGTCCTTTCTCTCGCCCTGCGTACTACCCTTGGTGCCGCCTTATCTTTGTTACATGGCGGGCATTTCGGTCGATCAGTTCCGCGGCCGCGAAAGGGAGGCCGCCCTGGCCGGCACGCGGCGCGCTGTGTTCAGCGCGGCCTTTTTCTTCACGCTCGGCTTTGCCACTGTTTTCGTGGCGCTCGGGGCAGGGGCGTCGACCATCGGCCTCGTGCTGCGCCAGCATATCGACATCCTGTCGCGCATCGGCGGCATCATCATCATCGTCATGGGCCTGCATTTCCTCGGTATCTTGCGCATCGGCCTGCTCGGCAGGGAGGCCCGCTTCCAGGGTGGCGGCAAGCCGGCGACGCTGTCCGGCGCCTATATCATGGGGCTTGCCTTCGCCTTCGGCTGGACACCCTGCATCGGGCCGGTGCTTGGTACGATCCTCGGGGTCGCAGCCGCACGCGACACCGTCGGCGATGGCGCGATCCTGTTGGCGGTTTATTCGCTGGGCTTAGCGATCCCCTTCTGGATCGCCGCGGGTTTCTCCGGCGCCTTCATGAGGTTCCTGTCGCGCTTCCGCCGCCATCTTGGCCTGGTGGAAAAGCTGATGGGCGTTTTCCTGATCCTTGCGGGCCTTGCTTTCGTGTTCGGCTTCATCAGTTCCATGGCGATCTGGTTCCAGGAGACCTTTCCGGTGCTGATGCAAATCGGCTAAGCCAGATCGGTTCAGGCGCGCTGCCAACCGATCTTTTCCCGTAGTGAACTGCGCAGCGTTTGCAATGCGCTGCCGGGGTTCAGCCCCTCGTGCATCATCAGATTGCGCAGCAGCGGAACGCTGGCAAGGGCCTGCAGTCCAGCCGCGCGCAGCATCTGCACCGGCAGGAAATCGGACAGCAGGGACCGGTTGAGCAGATCGACACTGACGGTACGGGTCAGTACATCGGCTCGCCGTCGGCGGTCATAACGCGCGCCAAAATCGTCTGGAATGGTTGGGAGGCCGGAAAGCAGGGACGCCGCCGCCACGATATCGCGAAGGCTGAGGTTGAGCCCTTGCGCGCCGATCGGCGGGAAGGCATGTGCCGCCTCGCCGATCAGAATGGCGCGATCCTTGCCGAAAGTCTTGGCGGCCATGCCGGAGAGCGGAAAGGATTGCGCTGTGCCTTCGACAGTCACTTTTCCCAGGATAGACTGCATCCGCCGTTCAACAGCGAGCGACTGTTCCTCGGGTGAAAGCGCCAGCGTTGCGGCGGCGTCGTCCGGTTTTTGCACCCAGACGAGGCTCGAGCGCGGACCGGGTAGCGGTACTTGCGTGAACGGACCGTCCGGCGTGTGGAACTCGGTCGAGATGTTCTGGTGCGGCAGTTGGTGGGCGAAGTTGAGCACGACGGCGCTTTGCGGATAGGACCAGTTGCGGACGTTGATACCGGCCGCCTCGCGTACCCTGGATTTTCGTCCGTCGGCACCGACGACGAGATCGGCGGTGACAGCACGACCATCGTCAAGGGTCAGGATCGCCCGTTTGGCGTCGAATTCAATCTGTGCCAGGCTGGCGACGATGCGCGTGAGCGACGGGCGGGTTTCGGCCTCCTTTTCCAGCAGCGAGAGGAAGGGCGCATTGGGAATATTGTAGCCAAACGCGTCGAGGCCCACCTCGGCGGCGTGAAAGGTCACTGTCGGTGCCCGCAGCAACCGATTGGTGCCGTCGACAATGCGCATGGTGGCGAGCGGTGCCGCCAAGGGTTCGATCGTATCCCAGAGGCCCAGTCGCCGGACAAGATCGAGGGAGTGATCCATCAGCGCCGTCGTACGTCCGTCGGCGCGTCCAGACGCCGGGGCAATCAGCACGACGCTTCGTCCCGAATCGGCTAGGGCGAGGGCGGCGAGCGATCCGGCAAGCCCTGCACCGACGATCGCAATTTCAAAATGCTCCATGGCGTCCGCTTCCTGCTAATGCTTGCCGATATTGTCCCAATCTTACCCGCCACCGCTCCCGATGGAAATGGGGTCAAGTGGCGCAGGCGATCGGGGATGCGTCCACAGCTGAATCCCATGCTTTTTCAAGGGTAAGTGATTTTTGCTGGCAGCCAAACTGAAACGGTGCATATTACCGCCAACGCCGCACGACAAGGCGGGCAGAGGAGCGTGAGCTGTCGGCACTGGCCGGTTCATTGCGCTTCGGGGGAAGTGCAGAGTAAGGACGGGTGCGGCTGCCGATGAAGTTTTTCAATTACAAGCGCGTGCCCTACGCCGAAATCCGTGCCTTTTCCGTCCATATCCTCACCGCATCGGGCTCGTTCCTGGCCTTTCTCGGCGTTGTTGCCGCGGCGGAGCACCGGTTCGTCGATATGTTCTGGTGGCTCGGCCTTGCGCTGGCCGTCGATGGCATCGATGGGCCGATCGCCCGCAAGGTGCGGGTCAAGGAAGTGCTGCCGAACTGGTCCGGCGATACGCTCGACAACGTGATCGACTACGTCACCTATGTGCTCCTGCCAGCCTTCGCGCTCTATCAGAGCGGCATGATCGGCGAGCCCTGGTCCTTCGTCGCCGCCGGCGCCATTGTCATGTCGAGCGCCATCTATTACGCCGACATGGGCATGAAGACCGACGAATATTTCTTCTCCGGCTTTCCCGTCGTCTGGAACATGGTGGTGTTCACGCTGTTCGTCATCGACGCCAGCGAGATCGCTGCTTCGGTCGTGGTCTTCGTCTCGGTCTTCCTGACCTTCATGCCGATCAATTTCCTTCATCCGGTACGCGTCCAGCGGTTGCGATCGCTCAATGTTGCCGTCTTTGCCATCTGGTCCGTGCTCGGCATCTACGCGCTGCTGCTGCATTTCGACACACCCGGATGGGTCGTCGGCGGCGTGGTCGGCGCCGGCCTATATCTCTACGTCATCGGCTTTATCCTGCAGATATTTCCCCGTCTCGGGCGGGGTTGAGGAGGTTTCATGGCACAGGCCATTATGGTGCGCACGCTTGGCGGCCCGGACGTTCTGAAAATCGAGGGGATCACGCTGACGCCGCCCGGCCCGGGTGAAGTCCAGATTCGCCAGGTCGCCATCGGCGTGAACTTTATCGATGTCTACTTCCGCACCGGCCTCTATAAATCCGCCGAAGGCCTTCCCTTCATCCCGGGCAAGGAGGGCGCAGGCATCGTCACGGCGGTGGGCGATGGCGTGAGCACGTTCGCGGTCGGCGACCGCGTCGCCTATGCCTCCTCTGATGGTGCCTATAGCAGCGAGCGCAACGTCGAGGTTTCCCAGCTCGTGAAAGTGCCTGACGATATCACGCTGGAAACGGCCGCGGCGATGATGCTGAAGGGAATGACGGCACAGTATCTGCTCAACCAGACCTTCAAGGTCGGTCCGGAAACGACCCTGTTGTTCCATGCTGCCGCAGGCGGCGTCGGCCTGATCGCCGGGCAATGGGCGAAAGCGCTCGGCGCGACCGTGATCGGCACGGCCGGTTCGCAGGAGAAGATCGATCTCGCGCTCGCCCATGGCTATGACCACGTCATCAACTACCGCACGGATAATTTCGTCACCCGGGTCAAGGAGATCACCAACGGCAGGGGCGTCGATGTCGTCTATGATTCCGTCGGTCGCGACACTTTCCCCGCGTCGCTCGACTGCATCAAGCCGCGCGGCCTCTGGGTCAGCTTCGGCAATTCCTCCGGGCCGGTCGAAGGGGTCAATATCGGCATCCTCGCGCAAAAGGGATCATTGTTTGCAACGCGGCCGACGCTGTTCAGCTACGTCGCGACGCGGCCCGCTCTGGAGGTATGTGCAAACTCCCTGTTTGATGTTGTGCAAAGCAACAAAGTGCGTATCAATATCAACCAGACCTATGCGCTTGCCGATGCAAGCCAGGCGCATGTAGATCTCGAAGCAAGAAAAACGAGTGGAACAACATTGCTGATTCCTTGAGAAAAGCCGAAAAAAGGCAGACAAGGCAGCAAGATAAAGAAAATGAGGGATGGCGTGTCGGCTGAGCGACAACCCGCCAACAGTCCGTTGCTGGCTGTTGGCCAACTGACGAAACTGTTCGGCGCATTCGCTGCCTGCAACGGCATCGATCTCGATATCAAACCGGGTGAAATTCACGCCCTTCTCGGTGAGAACGGCGCGGGAAAATCGACGCTCGTCAAAATGCTGTTCGGTGTTCTGGCGCCGACCAGCGGCGAGATCGTCTGGCAGGGACAGCCGGTCCGGATAACCAGCCCAAGTGCCGCGCGCAGGCTCGGCATCGGCATGGTGTTCCAGCATTTTTCGCTGTTCGAGGCGTTGACGGTGGCGGAGAATATCGCACTGTCGATGGCGCCGGGCATCTCGCTGAACCGTATTGCGCAGGAGGCCTCCGCGCTGTCGCACAGCTATGGCCTGCCGCTCGATCCGAATGCGCATGTCGCAGACCTCTCGGTCGGCGAGCGTCAGCGCATTGAGATCGTTCGCGCGTTGCTGCAGAATCCGAAGCTGATCATCCTCGACGAACCGACCTCCGTGTTGACGCCGCAGGAGGCGGATCGACTGTTTGAAACGCTGAACAAACTCAAGGCCGAGGGTCGATCAGTCCTCTATATCAGCCATCGGCTGGAGGAGGTTCAACGCATCTGTGACCGTGCAACGGTCTTGCGGCACGGCAAGGTCACCGGCGCCTGCGACCCGCGCAGGGAAACGCCGTCTTCGCTGGCGCGCATGATGGTCGGCAGTGATGTTGCGCATGTGAGTGCGGAGGGAACGAGCGCGAAGGGCGCGGTAAAGCTGGAAGCCCGCCATCTTTCCGCGTCCGCGAGGACGCCGTTTGCGGTTTCGCTGAAAAACATCTGCTTCAAGGTGCATGCCGGCGAAGTGCTGGCCATTGCCGGCGTCGCGGGCAACGGGCAGGGTGAATTGTTCGATGCGCTGTCGGGTGAATATCCGGCTGGCAGCGACGATGTCGTGCGCATCGCCGACAGACCTGTCGGGACGCGCGGCATAAATGCCCGCCGGCTGATGGGCGCCGGTTTCGTGCCGGAAGAGCGCCATGGCCATGCGGCGGTGTCAGCCCTGTCCTTATCCGACAATCTCGTGCTCGCCCGCAACCAGTCCGACCGCAGGGCTTTTCTGGGCGGCGGCGTGCTTGGCCTTATTCGCCAGGATGCGGTCAAGAGGGCGACCAAACGTATCTCGCAAGCCATGGACGTGCGCAAGAGCGGCGAGAATCCGCCTGCCGGCTCGCTATCCGGCGGCAATCTGCAGAAATTCATTGTCGGCCGCGAACTCGATCGCCAGCCGACGGTGCTGGTCGTCAACCAACCGACCTGGGGCGTCGATGCGGGCGCTGCGAGCCGCATCCGCCAGGCGCTCGTCGATCTGGCCAAATCCGGCTCGGCCGTACTCGTCATCAGCCAGGATCTGGACGAGATTTTCGAAGTTGCGACCGAGATCGCCGTGATCAGCGAAGGCAGGCTTTCGGATATCTATCCAGCGGCCGAGCTCTCGCGTGAAAAGATCGGCCTGCTGATGGGCGGCATGTATAGCGAGACCGAGACTGCGGAGACAGCGCATGCGCATTGAACTGGAAAGACGCCCCGAGGTCTCCAAGCTGTTCTCGATCCTGTCGCCGGTCATCGCGCTGGCACTGACGATGATCTTCGGCGGTATCATGTTCATGCTGCTCGGCAAGAACCCGGTGACTGCCCTCTACAGTTTCTTCATCGAGCCGCTGATGGAGGTCTGGTCGCTGCATGAACTGGCCATCAAGGCGGCACCGTTGATCCTGATCGGCGTCGGGCTATCGGTCTGCTACCGGTCGAACAACTGGAACATCGGTGCAGAGGGTCAGTTCATTGCGGGCGCCATCGCCGGCTCGATCCTGCCGGTGGTCTTCTATGAATGGCATTCGCCGCTGGTGCTGCCGCTGATGCTTCTGCTCGGCATGCTGGGCGGCGCGCTGTTTGCCGGGATTCCGGCACTTCTCAAGGCGCATCTCAACACCAACGAAATCCTGACCAGCCTGATGCTCGTTTATGTCGCGCAGCTGTTTCTGGACTGGCTGGTACGCGGGTACTGGCGCAATCCGGGCGGTTTGAATTTCCCGGAGACGCGGACTTTTGACCCGGTTGCCGTCTTGCCCGAGATAGTCGCCTCCGGACGAACCCATTGGGGCTTCGGCTTTGCCATCCTCGCGGCAGTCGTCATCTGGTTCATGATGCGCTACACGCTGAAGGGGTTTGAAATCACCGTGCTCGGCCAGTCCGAGCGGGCAGGGCGCTTTGCCGGGTTCTCGTCGCGCAAGATGATCTGGTTTTCGATGCTTCTCTCCGGCGCGCTCGCCGGCCTTGCCGGCATCTCGGAGGTCAGTGGCGCGATCCAGCAGTTACGGCCGGTCATTTCGCCAGGCTACGGCTTCACCGCCATCATCGTCGCCTTCCTCGGACGGCTTAACCCGCTCGGCATCGTCGTCGCCGGCCTTGTGCTGGCGCTGACCTATCTCGGCGGCGAGGCGGCGCAATTGTCGCTCGGCGTCTCCGACAAGGTGACCCGTGTCTTCCAGGGCCTTCTGTTGTTCTTCGTGCTCTCCTGCGACACGCTGATCCGCTACAAGATCAGGCTCGTCTTGTCGAACCTGACGGGAACGGCCACGGAAGGAGCCCATTGATGGGTATTTTCGAAGCCATCCTCCTGACGGTCATCACCGCAGCGACGCCGTTGGTCCTGGCGGCGGTCGGCGAACTCGTTACGGAACGGTCCGGCGTGCTCAATCTGGGCGTCGAGGGCATGATGATCATGGGCGCGGCTTGCGCCTTCATGGCAACGCAGATGACGGGATCCCCCTATGTCGGCATTCTCGCCGGCATCGCGTCCGGCGCCTTGTTCTCGATGTTGTTCGGTTTCCTGACTTTAACGCTTGTGGCCAATCAGGTTGCGACAGGTCTGGCGTTGACCATCCTCGGTCTCGGCGTATCCGGCATGATCGGCGAAGCCTATGTCGGCCAGTCCGGTATCAAACTCCCCCAGATCGTCTTTCCGGTCCTGTCGGACATCCCGTTCCTCGGCCGTCTGCTGTTCAGGCAGGACCTGATCTTCTACCTCTCGATCGCCGTCGTCGCCGGCGTCCACTGGTTCCTGTTCAGGAGCCGCGCCGGGCTGAAGCTGCGTTCCGTCGGCGACAGCCACGCGTCGGCCCATGCGCTGGGCATCGACGTCATCCGCATGCGCTATCTCGCCGTCATGTTCGGTGGCGCCTGTGCAGGCCTGGCGGGAGCCCAGCTGTCCTTGGTCTACACGCCGCAATGGGTGGAAAACATGTCGGCGGGGCGCGGCTGGATCGCGCTGGCACTGGTTGTTTTTGCCTCGTGGCGGCCGTGGCGGGTGGTTGCCGGCGGCTATCTGTTTGGTGCGGTTTCGATCAGCCAGTTGCACGCCCAGGCGTTCGGTATCGGGATTCCCTCGCAGTTTCTTTCTGCTCTTCCCTATCTGGCGACGATTTTCGTCCTAATTCTCATCTCGCACAATCGGCGCACGACGCTGATCAACACGCCGGCATCACTCGGTAAACCGTTTGTGCCGGACCGGTAAACAAGAACAACAACGCAAACCTAAACCTACAGGGGTCACAATGAAAAAAATTCTCTTCGCACTCGCAACCACGGCGGCCGTTCTCGGTTTTTCCGCCGCGGCAAGCGCACAGGAAAAGGCCAAGGTCTGCTTCGTCTATGTCGGTTCCAAGACCGATGGCGGCTGGACGCAGGCCCATGACCTTGGCCGTCAGGAACTCGAAAAAGCGCTAGGCGACAAGGTCGAGACGCAGTTCCTCGAGAATGTTCCGGAAGGCCCGGACGCGGAACGCGCCATCGAGCGTCTGGCCCGCTCCGGCTGCGGCCTGATCTTCACCACGTCCTTCGGCTTCATGGATGCGACGGTCAAGATCGCCGGGAAATTCCCGGACGTGAAGTTCGAGCATGCGACGGGCTACAAGACGGCTCCCAACCTTGCGACCTATAACAGCCGCTTCTATGAAGGCCGTTATATCCAGGGCCAGATTGCGGCCAAGATCTCGCAGAAGGGCGTCGCGGGTTACATCGCTTCCTTCCCAATTCCGGAAGTGGTGATGGGTATCAACTCCTTCGTCACGGGCGCTCGCACCATCAACCCGGACTTCAAGATCAAGGTCGTCTGGGCAAACACCTGGTTCGACCCCGGCAAGGAAGCAGACGCCGCCAAGGCGCTGATCGACCAGGGCGTCGATGTGCTCACCCAGCATACCGACACCACGGCTCCGATGCAGGTTGCCGCCGAGCGCGGCATCAAGGCCTTCGGCCAGGCCTCCGACATGATCAAGGCAGGTCCGCAAACGCAGCTGACGGCGATCGTCGATACCTGGGGCGCCTATTACATCAAGCGCACGCAGGCCTTCATCGACGGCAAGTGGGAAACCACCTCGAGCTGGGACGGCCTGAAGGACGGCATCCTGACGATGGCGCCCTACACCAACATGCCGGAAGACGTGAAGGCGATGGCTGAGGCGACCGAAGCCAAGATCAGGTCCGGTGAGCTGAAGCCGTTCACTGGCCCGTTGAAGAAGCAGGACGGTTCGGAATGGCTGAAGGCCGGCGAATCGTCTGATGACGGCACGCTGCTCGGCATGAATTTCTACGTCGAAGGCGTGGACGACAAGCTGCCGCAGTAATTTCCGACATCATTCCATGTGCAATCAGGGAGGGTGGCCGCAAGGCTGCCCTCTTTTGATTCCGGCTTGGGAAAATTTGCGAAACTGCCCGAAGTCCTGTTTACATAAATCATATAGTATGATTTTTTACCCTCGCTGCTGAGGAGCAGCTTTCTTTGGGAGGACATCATGAAAATCAAGACTGCACTTAGCTGTGCCACGATTCTGGCTGCCTGCATGTTCGGTTCGGCCTCTGCCGCCGATCTGACGATCGGTTTTTCGCAGATCGGGTCGGAATCCGGCTGGCGTGCCGCTGAAACCACACTGACCAAGCAGCAGGCTGAAAAGCGCGGCATCGACCTGAAATTCGCCGACGCACAGCAGAAGCAGGAGAATCAGATCAAGGCGCTGCGCTCCTTTATCGCGCAGGGCGTCAATGCCATCCTGATCGCCCCGGTTGTGGCCACCGGCTGGGACGAAGTGTTGACGGAAGCCAAGGATGCGGAAATTCCGGTGATCCTGCTCGACCGCACGGTCGATTCGTCGGATGACCTTTACCTGACGGCGGTCACGTCTGATCTCGTGCATGAAGGTAATGTCGCTGGCAAGTGGCTGGTCGACACCGCTGGTGGCAAACCGTGCAATGTCGTCGAGCTTCAGGGCACCACCGGTTCATCCCCGGCAATCGATCGCAAGAAGGGTTTCGAGGAAGCGTTGAAGGGCCACGACAATCTGAAGATCGTCCGCAGCCAGACCGGTGACTTCACCCGCACCAAGGGCAAGGAAGTCATGGAAAGCTTCCTGAAAGCGGAAGACGGCGGCAAGAACATCTGCGCGCTTTACGCTCACAATGACGACATGGCCGTCGGTGCGATCCAGGCGATCAAGGAAGCCGGACTGAAGCCGGGCAAGGACATCCTCGTTGTGTCGATCGACGCCGTTCCGGACATCTTCCAGGCCATGGCGGCTGGCGAAGCGAATGCGACGGTCGAACTGACACCGAACATGGCCGGTCCGGCGCTCGATGCGCTCGATGCCTTCCTGAAGGACGGTACCAAGCCAGCCAAGTGGATCCAGACGGAATCGAAGCTCTATACCCAGGCAGACGATCCGCAGAAGGTTTACGAGGAGAAGAAGGGCCTCGGCTACTGATTGACCGGTCATCGCGAGACGGTGATGCTTCCTGTCTGCGGACAGGAAGCATTGGCCGGGACGCGATTCCGGTAGAGTCGCCTTTAAAGCCGCTGATCGCCGCAGATGCCTGACGCTTGGCACCCGCCCGATATGAAGCGGGACGGTGGCACAGTTTGCGGCAATCCGTAAGTTACGGGTGACCTACGTTTCTCTAGGACGCTGGTTTTCATGCACAACAATACCAACGATATTCTGACCGCTTCCGGGATCATGAAAACTTTTCCGGGCGCAATTGCGCTCGACAAAGTCAATTTCTCGCTCGCCCGCGGTGAAGTGCACGCCCTTCTCGGCGAGAACGGGGCAGGCAAATCCACACTGATCAAATGCATGACAGGCGCTTACCGCCGCGATGCCGGCACGTTGACGCTCGATGGCACTGAGATCGATCCGCATGACACGCTCGACGCCCAGAAGCTGGGGATTGGCACGGTTTACCAGGAGGTGAACCTGCTCGGAAATCTGAGCGTAGCCGAAAATCTCTTTCTCGGCCGTCAGCCGCGCCGCTTCGGCCTCGTCCAGACCGGTGAGATGAAAAAGCGCGCCAATGCGCTGCTGGCGCAATACGGCATCGACATCAACGTCTCTGCAGCGCTTGACAGCTATTCGGTGGCGATCCAGCAGGTGGTGGCGATTGCACGGGCCGTCGATCTCTCCGGCAAGGTGCTGATCCTCGACGAGCCGACCGCCAGTCTCGATGCGCAGGAAGTGGAGATGCTGTTTCGCATCGTCCGCGACCTGAAGGCGAGGGGGCTCGGGATCGTCTTCATTACGCATTTCCTCGAACAGGTCTACGAACTCTCAGACCGAATCACCGTGTTGCGCAACGGCCAGCTGGTCGGCACACGCGAGACCGCGTCTCTGCCGCGCCGGGAGCTTGTGACCATGATGCTCGGCCATGAGCTTCAGTCCGCCGAAAAGGCGGTGGCGGCAGCCGAAACATCGAGCGGATCGGTGCAGTTTCGTTTTTCCAACTATGGAAAGACCGGCACGATCAAGCCTTTCGATCTCGAAGTACGCAAAGGCGAGGTCGTCGGTATCGCCGGCCTGTTGGGCTCGGGGCGCACTGAAACCGCAGAATTGCTGTTCGGTGTCCACAAGGCCGATAGTGGCACGGCCGAAGTTGGCGGCAAGCCTATCAACCTTTCATCGCCACGGGCTGCGATCGCCGCGCGTTTCGGTTTCTGCCCCGAGGACCGCAAATTCGACGGCATTATCGGCGAACTGTCGGTGCGCGAAAACATCGCCCTTGCGCTGCAGGCGCGGCGAGGCTGGGCGCGTCCGCTGTCCGCGGCTGAACAGAGCGCCCTTGCAGATCGCTACATCAAGGCGCTCGATATCCGCACCAGCGACCGCGAAAAGCCGATCAGGCTTCTGTCCGGCGGCAACCAGCAGAAAGCCATCCTGGCGCGCTGGCTGGCAACCAACCCGGAATTTCTCATTCTCGACGAACCGACGCGCGGCATCGATGTCGGCGCCCACGCCGAAATCATCCGGCTCATCGGCGAACTCTGCGCGCAAGGCATGTCGCTGATCGTCATTTCGTCGGAACTTGAGGAACTTGTGGCCTACAGTTCGCGGGTCATCGTGCTCAGGGACCGCGCGCATGTGGCGGAACTGACGGGCAGCGAGATCACCACGGAACACATCGTCAATGCCATCGCCGCCGCGCCCGGCGTGGGAGAAACTCCATGATCGAAAGTGCAGCACGTCTCGGCCACCGATTGCTTCCCCAGCTTGTCGCGCTGACAATCATCCTTCTGCTGATCTGGCTCGTCTTTCCGGGTTTCTTTTCGATGGAAATCCAGAATGGCCGACTCTACGGCAGCGTTATCGACATTCTCAACCGCGGTGCTCCCGTCGCCCTTCTGGCGGTCGGCATGACCGTCGTCATCGCCACCAAGGGGATCGACCTGTCCGTTGGTGCCGTCATGGCGATTTGCGGCGCAGTCGCCGCCGCCTCCAGCGTGCGGGGGGATCCGCTGATTGTCACCTTGTTGCTCGCCATCGGCACGGGCCTTGCTTGCGGCGTCTGGAATGGCTTTCTCGTCTCGGTTCTCAACATCCAGCCGATCATCGCCACGCTTGTGCTCATGGTCGCCGGACGCGGCATCGCACAGCTGGTGACCGAGGGCGCAATCCTTACCTTCAATGATCCGGGCCTCATCTTCATCGGCAGCGGCGCTTTCGCAGGTCTGCCGATGCCCGTCGTCATATGGCTGGCATTCGGTATCGCAGTTACGCTTCTGGTGCGGCGAACGGCGCTCGGCATGTTGATCGAGGCTGTTGGCATCAACCGCCGCGCCAGCACGCTGTCGGGCATCCAGACACCACTTTTGCTGATGGCGGCCTATATGCTTTCGGGCCTCTGCGCGGCGATCGCCGGACTGATCGTGACCGCCGACATCAAGGGCGCGGACGCCAACAATGCGGGGCTTTGGCTCGAGTTGGACGCAATCCTCGCGGTCGTCGTGGGAGGCACGTCTCTGCTCGGTGGCCGTTTCAGCATCATTGCTTCCCTGGCAGGCGCGATGATCATCCAGGCTGTGAACACCGGCATCCTTCTCTCCGGTTTCCCGCCCGAGTTCAACCTGATCATCAAGGCCGCCATCATTGTCATCATCCTGGTCATCCAGTCGCCGCGTGTGCAGACTGGCGTGACCTTTCTCAGCCGAAAATCCATCCGATGAACCAGAAATACCTTCCGCTGATTGCAACCATCATCATTTTCATCGTTTCCTATGCGGCCTGTGCCGCGCAGTATCCGAACATCCTGTCGACGCGTGTGATCGGCAACCTCCTGACCGACAACGCCTTTCTCGGCATCGCCGCCGTCGGCATGACCTTCGTTATCCTGTCCGGCGGCATCGACCTGTCGATCGGCTCGGTCATCGCCTTCACCGGCATCTTCCTTGCGGTCATACTGGAGAGCACCAGCATCCACCCGCTCGCGGCGTTCGCCCTTGTTCTTGTGATCACCACGCTGTTCGGCGCGATCATGGGCGCGATTATCCACTATCTGGAGATGCCGGCCTTCATCGTCACGCTCGCTGGCATGTTCCTGGCGCGCGGCATGGCCTTCGTGCTGTCGATCGATTCCATCCCGATCAAACACCCGTTCTATGCCACGATGAAGAGCTTCTACTACAAACTGCCGGGCGGTGGACGGATTACGATGATCGGCGGATTGATGCTTCTGGTCTTTGCAATAGGCATCCTGCTTGCCCAACGGACACGCTTCGGCACCAATGTCTACGCGCTCGGCGGTGGTGCGCAAACCTCGGCCCTGATGGGCGTTCCGGTCGGACGCACGACGATTTTGATCTACGGCCTGTCGGGCTTTCTCGCCGGACTTTCGGGAATCGTTTATTCCCTATACACATCAGCAGGTTATTCGCTCGCAACCGTCGGTGTCGAGTTGGACGCGATTGCCGCGGTGGTAATCGGAGGAACGCTTCTGACAGGAGGCGCCGGGTTTGTTGGAGGAACACTCGTCGGCGTTTTGATCCAGGGATTGATCCAGACCTACATCACTTTCGATGGCTCGCTATCGAGTTGGTGGACGAAAATTCTGATCGGTGCTTTGCTGTTTGCATTCATACTCATGCAAAAGGTCATCCTGTTGTTGTCGCGCCAGAACAAGAGGTATTCCTGAG
The DNA here is from genome assembly GCF_964252905.1 of Pararhizobium sp. LjRoot255. NCBI lineage: Bacteria > Pseudomonadati > Pseudomonadota > Alphaproteobacteria > Hyphomicrobiales > Rhizobiaceae > Pararhizobium > Pararhizobium sp. LjRoot255. The sequence goes on along the minus strand of NZ_CAXUPQ020000001.1, from coordinate 3,663,224 downwards.
GAGGGAGTTACTTGCGTAAGGGTCTGCTCGAAACCGTCATTACCGGTGCCAAAACGCGCACAAGTCACGCGCAGGTGGTGGACGAACTGGGCAAAGCGATTGTCTCGGGAGAGTTTCCCGTCGGCTCCATCCTGCCCGGAGACCCGGAGCTTGCGATGCGATTCAAGGTTTCCCGCACTGTTTTGCGCGAAGCAATGAAGACCTTGGCAGCAAAGGGCCTGATCGTGCCGCGTGCCCGGATAGGGACACGAGTCACCGCCAAAAACCAATGGAATCTGTTCGATGGCGATGTGCTGACCTGGCACTTCCACCGCGGCGTCGACGAGGAATTTCTCTATCACCTAAGCGAGATCCGCCTGGCGTTCGAGCCGCATGCGGCAGCCCTTGCTGCGGCCAATGCCACCGAAGCGCAAATCAGCGGGATGATGCGGCTGGCTGTCGCCATGGGTGACCCCGAGCACACCGCCGAGACGCTGGCCATGGCCGATCTGCGCCTTCATCTGGCTATACTCGAGGCTTCCGGCAACCCGTTCATGCGCACCGTCGGCAGTCTGATCGAGGCAGCACTCGTCGGTATCTTCAAATTGAGCTCGCCCGCATCCGGCCGGGAGCTCATCGACGATGTCGCGCGCACCCATATCCGCATCGTCGAGCAGATCAGCCGGCGCGACGAGGCCGGCGCTCGCGCTGCGATGGAGAATGTCATCCGCGTCGGGCGGGACCGCGTTCGCGCGTCGCTTCGGGAACTTGCCGAAACCACACCCCCCGGCCGATAGGACATGGCGTCCGCGTGCAAAACCCGGACGTGTTCGTTCTGACAATTGGAACCTTTTGGCAAAAGAACGGCAATTCCACCGTTACTGCCTTGCTGCGATTATATCTTCCGCCTATTTGATAGGGCTACAGCGTGTGCGCCGCGTATCCGGCACGCAGATCTCCATCAACGGTGTCTGAGGGTTATGTTCGAACTGATTGTCATTTTCGTGCTCTTATTGATCAATGCGTTCTTTGCGCTTTCGGAAATGGCAATCGTATCGGCAAGCCGGCCTCTGCTGCGGCAGATGACAAAACAGGGGAACTACCGTGCCGAACTGGCGCTGCGGCTTGCAGAAGAGCCTGGGAAATTCCTCTCGACGGTCCAGGTCGGAATCACGTTGGTCGGCACGCTGGCCGGTACCTATGGCGGCGCCACCATCGCCGAAAAAATTGCGCCGGCGCTCAACGCCATCAATTGGATCAATCCCTACGGCCATACCGTCGCGGTTGCGATCGTCGTCACATTCATCACCTACATGTCGGTGGTGATCGGGGAGCTTATCCCGAAGCAATTGGCCCTGAAGAACTCGGAAGGTGTAGCGATGTTCGTCGCCCGGCCGATGTCGTTCCTCTCGCGGCTCGCGGCTCCCATCGTTTATCTGTTCGAGATGTCTGCCTCGCTGTTCATGCAGATATTCGGCATATCAAGCAACAACGACCAAGTGACGGAAGAGGAGGTGCAGGCGATCATGGCCGAGGGCGTCGAAAGCGGCGCGATCGAGAAATCGGAACACGAGATGCTGCGGCGGATCATCCGGCTTGGCGACCGCAACGTCAAATCGATCATGACGCATCGCACCGAAGTGAGCTTCATTGAAGCCACCGATTCTCTCGAATCGATCCGCGCCAAGATCGAGCAGTCTTCGCATTCCCGCTATCCGGTTCTGGATGCGAGCGGTGAGGTGCTGGGCGCGGTCCTTGTCAAGGAAGTGCTGAATGCGCCGGGCAGGGGCTTCAATATTCGCAGCTTCATCAAGGATATTCATACATTGCCGGAAACGGCCTCCTGCTTGAAGGCCCTCGAGGCCTTCAAGTCGTCGCACATCAACATGGCGATGATCGTCGATGAATATGGCAGCATCGAAGGCATCATCACCATCGCCGATATTCTCGAGGCGATCGTCGGCGTCCTGCCGTCCAACTACGACGACATCGAGCACGCGCTGATCCGCTTACGCGATGACGGCTCCTATCTGGTCGACGGACGCACGCCGATCGATGAAATCCATCTGACGATCGGCATCAATGAAATCGATTCAGACGGAAATTACGAAACGATCTCCGGTTTCCTGGTGCAGCAGTTGCGCAAGAACCCGGAGGAGGGCGATGTCACGGAAGCCTTCGGATATCGCTTCGAGGTCATCGATATGGACGGCCGCCGCATCGACAAGATCCTGGTCTCGCGTTCTGCCCATTGAAGCTGAACCCCATGCCCTTGAAAAGCAAAAAGGCCGGGACAAACCCGACCTTTCCCCAATTCGCCTTGCGTATGACCTGCTAGTCCATCCGTAGTCAGGTCAACTGGACGAATTATTCGACTGCATTGGTTAATAAATGATTGCTTTGTCGATTTCGTGACAGAACCTTGAAGGCTTTTTTAATTTTCCTGGATCGAAACGCCACCTTCGCCGATCTTCAATTCGATGCCGGCCGGCTGGGTTTCCTTGTCATAAACATAGATCCCGAGGATCACGACGAGGACGGCGAGACCCCCGATGATCATGTAGAGCGCGTTGCGACTCACGGCGGTTCCTTCCATCCGCAACCGTCATTTACTCGACAGTAGATAGGCGCACGCGGGCGTTCGGGAAGGGCGGAAAGTCGAGGAATAAGCGGTTAGAGAGCCGGTTGCCGCAGTATCAGGATATCGCAGATGGTTCCGGCTTTCGCTTCCGGCGCAAACGGTGCTCGAATGATCAGGCAATCGGACTGGGCGAAGACCTGCATCATCGAGGAATCCTGACGCGAGAACCTCTCTACCTTCAGTGCGCCGTCGCTGTCGCGGGATAGCCGCGCGCGAACATAGTCCTGGCGCTTGTCGTTGGCGGCAAGCGCGGTCACAGTCATTGCCTTGCCGCTGCGGTCGCGCAAGGGCAGGGAGCCGAGATGGCGCAGCAGCGGTTCGAGGAACAGTAGGGCGCAGACGAGGCTCGAGACCGGGTTTCCGGGGAGGCCGAGCACGGTGATGCCATCGAGCGTTCCGACCATCAGCGGCTTACCGGGACGCATGGCGATCTGCCAGAAATCGAGCGTCATGCCACTTGCGACCAGCGTCGATTGGACGAGGTCGTGATCTCCGACCGAAGCACCCCCAAGGGTGACAAGCACGTCAGCACCGGCGGCTTTCGCCTCGGCGACGGCCGCGGAGATGGCGGTCTTGTCATCGCGAACGATCCCGAGATCGATGACCTCGGCACCGTTGTCGCGCGCGATCGCAGCCACGCCATATGTATTGGAAGCGATGATCTGGTCCGGTCCCGGAAGGCTTCCGGGCGGCAGCAGTTCGTCGCCGGTTGCTAGGATCGCGACTTTCGGGCGCATGAAAACCGGAAGTTCGGGATGGTTCATGCCGGCGGCAATGGTCAGCCGCCCTGCATCCAGCAGTTCGCCTTTCCGCAGCACCACGTCGCCGGCACGAAAATCCTGCCCCTTCGGCCGGATATGGCGGCCCTTTCCGGGATCGAAAGTGGTGCGGATGCGCTTGTCCGCGATAATCTCCGCGTCTTCTTGGATCAGCACGGTGTCTGCGCCGGACGGCACCGGCGCACCGGTAAAGATGCGCACGACCTCGCCGGGGCCGACATGCCCTGCGAAGCCGCGTCCCGCAGCAGACTGGCCGATAACCGTCAGCTCTGCGCCGACGACGGCAAAGTCCTCGTAGCGGCCGGCATAACCGTCCATGGCAGAGTTGTCGAAGGCCGGATGCGTCAGCCTTGCGGCGACATTCTCGGCCAGCACGCGGCCTACGGCGGCGTGCAGCCCGATCATCTCAGAGCGCCGTATAGGCGTTACTCCACGAAGCAACCTGCCCAGCGCATCCGAAACAGGTAGCAAAGCCATCAACCCTCCTTGCGGACATAATCACCTGAGCGTCCGCCGGATTTCTGCACAAGCCGGATGCCGCCGATCTCCATCTCCCGATCGGCCGCCTTGGCCATGTCGTAGATCGTCAGGCAGGCGACGCTTGCGGCAGTCAGCGCTTCCATTTCAACGCCAGTGCGGCCGGTAAGTTTGGCCATCGTCTCGATCCGCAGGCCTGGCAGGGCTTCGTCGGGGGTAATCTCCACGGAGACCTTGGAGAGCATGAGGGGATGGCAGAGCGGAATGAGATTGGCCGTCTGCTTGGCCGCCATGATGCCGGCGAGACGCGCGGTGGCGATCACATCGCCTTTCTTGGCGTTGCCCTTGAGAATGAGGTCAAGCGTTTCCGGCCGCATCCGGACATATCCCTCGGCAACGGCAATGCGGACGGTCTGTTCCTTGTCGCCGACGTCAACCATATTGGCCTCGCCGCCGGCGCCGATATGGGTAAGGGAGGGCTTGGGCATCACTCGGCGGCCAGGGTGCCGGCAGAACCGGTGAGAAGGGCACGCGTCGCGGCCGCGACATCGTCCTTGCGCATCAGGCTCTCGCCGACGAGGAAGGTGGAGATGCTGCTTTTTGCCAACCGGGTGCAGTCATCATGCGTGAAGATGCCGCTTTCGCCGACCAGCAGCCGGTCGGCGGGAACCAGCGGTGCCAGCTTCTCGGAGAGGGCGATATCGACCTCGAAGGTTTTCAGGTTGCGATTGTTGATGCCGACGAGCGGTGAGGTGAGTTTCAACGCACGCTCGAGTTCCTCCTCGTCGTGGACCTCGACAAGCACGTCCATTCCGAGCGAAAACGCCTCGTCCTCAAGCCTTTGTGCATCGCTGTCGTTGAGCGATGCCATGATGAGCAGGATGCAGTCGGCACCCCAGGCGCGGGCTTCATGAACCTGATAGGTGTCGAACATGAAGTCTTTGCGCAGCGCCGGAAGCAAACAGGCGTTTCGCGCGGACGTCAGAAACGCGGGCGCGCCCTGGAAGCTTGGACTGTCGGTCAGCACGGAAAGGCAGGCGGCGCCGCCAGCCTCGTAGGCCTTCGCAAGAGCCGGCGGGTCGAAATCCGCACGGATGAGGCCTTTGGAGGGGCTTGCCTTCTTGATCTCGGCGATCAGCCCGAAGCAGCCCTGGGCACGCTTTGCGGCGAGGGCCTTGAAGAAACCCCGCGGCGCTTCCTGACCCGCAGCTATCGCCTTCAGATCGGCAAGGGCGACGACGGCTTTGGCCGCAGCAATTTCCTCGCGCTTGTAGATCTCGATCTTCTGCAGAATGTCGGCCATCGAATGTCCCCTCACGCCGCGTTCGAAACGCGGATAAGCCGTTCCAGCGTTGCCTTCGCCGCGCCGCTTGTCAGTGACTGGCGGGCGAGCGCCATGCCTTCGCTGAGATCCGACGCGCGTCCCGCAATCATCAGCGAGGCCGCTGCATTGGCAAGCGAAATATCCCGGTAAGGCGTGGCATCGCCCTCAAGCACGCCCTTGAGCGCCGCGGCATTATGTGCACCGTCGCCGCCCTTGAGATCGGCAAGCAGAACTGTCTCCAGCCCGAAGTCACTCGGCGTCAACTCGAAAGTGCGAATAGCACCGTTTTCAAGCGCTGCGACCTGCGTCACGCCGGTCGTGGTTATTTCGTCGAGGCCCTCGCCATGCACGACCCAGACGCTTTTCGAACCGAGATCGCGCAGCACTTCGGCGACCGGAATAAGCCATTGCGGCGCAAAGACGCCAACAAGCTGCTGTGTGACGCCTGCCGGATTCGACAGGGGCCCAAGCAGATTGAAGATCGTCCGCGTGCCGAGTTCGACGCGAGTCGGGCCGACATGGCGCATGGCCGAATGATGCTGTTGTGCGAACATGAAGCCGAGGCCGGCTTCCGAGATGCAGCGCGAAATGGCCTCGGGTCCAATATCGAGTTTGACACCGAGGCACGACAGCGCGTCCGCCGTGCCGGACTTGGAACTCAGAGCACGGTTGCCATGCTTGGCCACCGGCACGCCGGCACCGGCAACGATCAGCGCCGCCAGGGTGGAAATATTGAAGGTCCCGGCGCCATCGCCGCCGGTTCCAACAATGTCGATGGCGTCGGCCGGTGCCTTGACGGTCAGCATGCGTGCCCGCATGGCGCCAACCGCGCCGACGATCTCGTCCACCGTCTCGCCGCGCACGCGCAGCGCCATCAGGAAGCCGCCGATCTGCGAAGGCGTTGCTTCGCCCGACATGATGATCTCGAATGCGGCGCGTGCTTCCTCGCGGTTGAGCGCTTCTCCCGCTGCGGCCTTGGCGACAAAAGGCTTCAAATCCGGCATGCAGGTATTCCTTTGTTTTACCGCTGCTGCGCCAGGGCGAGGTCTGCGAGCTGCTGATTGATCGTCACACCGTAACCCTTCTGAAGCTCGCTGACCATCTGATCGAGGATGTCGTCGCCGCTGGCCTGGGCGATGGCGTTGATCTGCCGGTCGTCATTGTCGAGTGCGTCGCCGGGATTGCTGTCGTCCACTTCCGTGACCTTCAGCAGGATCTGGCCCTCGCCACCGACGCCTGGGGCATTGGCAACGAGACCGTTTGCGCCGCCGAAGGCGGCAGTGACGGCAGCGGGGCTCAAGGCCGCATCCTCTGTGGAACGACGCAGTCCCGATTTGCTTTCGACAGCGATGCCAAGTTCGGCGGCAATCGCCGCCAGCGTCTCGCCCTTCTCGACCCGGCTCTTCAGTTCAGATGCCTTGGCGGCGAGAGCCTTGCGCTGCTGTTCCGCCGTCCAGTCGGCGACAACCTTTTCACGGGCTTCGTCGAGCGTCCGGTCGCGCGCAGGCGTGATCTCTTCCACGTCGAACCAGACATAACCGTCGCGGCCGAGATTGACCGGCAGGGTTTCCGCCCCGACCTCCGCCTTGAAAGCTTCGTTCAGCAGGGTCTTCGCTTCGGGAATGCCGGCAATTTCCTCGCCTTCGGCATCATTGCCGCGTGCGTCGACGGCGTTGAGGACGACGAGCTTGAGGTTGGTCTGGCTGGCCGCCTCCTGCATGGACGCGCCGGAAACGCGGGCATCGTCGAATTTGTCATGAATGGCCATGATCTCGTCGCCGGCGTTGGCCAGCGCCAGTTCCCTGCGCAACTCTTCCTTCACGTCGTCGAAACCACGAAGGCTTTCCGGCTTGATGTTGGTCACGCGCAGGATGACCGGGCCGAAGGCGCCATCGATGACCGGTGTGGTCTGGCCGTCCGCTTTGACAGCAAAGGCGGCATCACCGAGCTTGGTGTCGGGCATGCGGTCGCGGGTGAAGTCGCCGAGCAGGACGTCGCTGGCGGTCTTTCCGGCTGCTGTTACCAATTGGTCGTAGCTGGTGCCTGTGGACAGTTTGACTGCCGCAGCGTCAGCTTCTGCACGTGACGGGAAGGAGAGCTGCTCGACGGTGCGTGTTTCCGGCGTCCGGAAGCTGTCCTTGCGTTTGTCGTATTCGGCGCGGATTTCTTCTTCGGTCACCGATGCAGGATCGGCGATGTCGGAGGGTTCCAGTTTCACATAGCTGATCTTGCGGAATTCCGGCGCGCGGTAGTCTGCCTTGTGACTTTCAAACCAGGGCTTCAAGACTTCGTCGGATGGAGCCTTGACCGGATCGATGTTGGCATTCGACAGCAGCAGATAGTCGATCGTGCGTGTCTGATTGCGGTATTGGCGCAGCGCATCGCCCAGCACCTTCGGCGGGGTATAGCCGTCGGACAGCGCTTCGACGATCTGCGAGCGCACGGCAACCTGGCTGCGATTGTTGATGTAATCTTTCTCGCGCAGTCCGGCGTTGCGCAGCACGCTCGAGAAGGTCAGGCGGTCGAACTGGCCGTTGACGCCGCGAAAGGCCGGGTCTTCGCTGATCAGCGTTGCCAGGCGGTCCTGGGACAGGCCGAGGTTCATGTCATTGGAAAGCTGGTCGAGCGTCGCGCCCGCCACGAGCTGCGAATAGACCTGCGCTTCGACGCCGAATGCCTTGGCCTGCTCGCGGCTCAGGCGCGTGCCGAACTGCCGGGAAAGTTGGGCGACCTGGCGTTCGTAGGCGAGGCGGAAATCGCTCGGAGACACCTTGACGTCACCGACCGTGACCACCGCATCGGACGTGCCGGTGACAAGCGACGTGGATACACCCCAGACACCGAAAGACACAACAAGAAGGGCCATCAGCCCTTTGACAACCCAAGTCTGGGCGCCTCTTCTCAGGATTTCAAGCATGGGACTGCATACCTCGTCGCAATTCAGGCCGCCGGACGGCTACCGGTTCGTTCCTTAGAGCAATCCGGCGCGGAATTGAAGGGTCGAAACAAGCAAAAAAATCGGCAAAACGGGACTCCGGTCAGCGAGAAATGGCGTGGGGCCAACGGCGGCGCTCGCGGCTGCGCATCGATCGCTTTCCAGCCGGCGCTTGGCTTTCGCGCTGCCTGCCGTTGCAAGGCTCCTTGATGTCGGAATTATTAGCCGGCAATTGAAAAATATCTGTCACAATCCGCCTTTGAACGCGTGATCGTGTGCCTGAAGCTGCTAATGTTGATCCACCAGAGTATGCCGACTCGCCTTGTCGCGGAGCAGACTTGGCGGGAAAGCCGGAGTGCCGATATGGAATCGACCGTCATCATGATCAATCTGTTCGGAGCAGTCGCGCTGCTGCTCTTTGGCCTTTCCCAGGTCAAGGAGGGAGCGACACGGGCCTTCGGTATCAGGCTCAGGACGGGGCTTGCCCAGGGTACAAGTGGGCAGGCGCGCTCGTTTCTGGCAGGCTTCGTGGCGACGATCGCACTGCAGAGTTCGACTGCGACGGCGCTGATGATCGCTTCATTCGTCGAAAAGGGGCTGGTGCGCGCACGGATGGCCCAAATCGTGTTGCTCGGCGCCAATGTCGGCACGGCGGTGACTGCCTGGATCGTCGCAACCGGTGTCGACTGGCTTTCGCCGTTGCTTATTCTAGCAGGCGTGATGCTGTATCGGGCAGGGCGGTCAAGCGCCAAGCAGGGAGCCGGAACGGCACTTGTCGGCATCGGTTTGATGCTGTTGTCGTTGCATCTGCTCGGGCTTGCGACGGAGCCGATGCGGCAATCGCCGGCACTCGCCACGTTCCTCACCATGCTCGACACGGCCTGGCCCGTCGCGCTGCTTTTTGCCGCCGCTCTGGCTTTTATTTCCTCATCGAGCCTGGCCGTGGTCGTTCTGATCCTGTCGCTCTCGTCCGCTGGCATTCTGTCTTCGGGCTTGACGATCGCGCTTGTGCTTGGCGCGAATCTAGGCGGCGCAATCCCGCCTTTCATCGCCACGTTGTCTGCCTCGGCATCCGCCCGTCGCGTAACGGCCGGCAATCTGGCCGTTCGCGCCATCGGCTGCGCCATAGCATTGCCGCTTGCCGCGCCCGCCGCGGACGTCCTTCAGACGCTTTCTCTTTCTCCGGCAAAACTGCCGGTCGATATCCACCTGCTTTTCAACATCGCGCTCGCCATTGCCGCCTGGCCGTTCTCGTCGCTGTTATCGGGCACCATGCTCCGGCTCATTCCGGACGAGCCCAAAGCGGAGACGGGACCACTCTACCTCGATGACCGCGCGCTCACGACGCCAGTTATCGCGCTCTCGGGGGCTACCCGCGAGGTGTTGCGCGTCGGCGACCTGATAGAGACCATGCTGATCGCAACCATGAACGCCTTTAATCACAATGACCTCAAAGAACTTGAGGACGTTGGGAAACTCGAGAAGCAGGTGGATATGTTGCAGCAGGAGGTCAAACTCTACCTGTCCCGGCTTGGACGCGGCGGCTTGAACGACGAGCATGGCCGGCGTTCCATCGTCATCATCGACTATGCGATCAACCTTGAGCATATGGGCGATATCGTCGAGAAAGGCCTGACCGTACAGGTGAGGAAGAAGATCGACAACGGGCTGAAGTTTTCGGAGGAGGGCTATCAGGAACTGAAGACGCTCTTCAACCTGACGATCGATAACCTGCGTATTGCCCAGACTATCTTCGTCACCCGGGATGCCGATCTCGCGCGCCATTTGATGGAGGTGAAAGTCGATGTCCGCCACATGGAGAAACGCTCATCCGAGCGGCATCTGGAGCGTCTGCGCGACGGTCGCGCCGATAGCCTGCAGACGAGTTCGCTGCATCTCGATATCCTGCGCGACCTCAAGCGTATCAATGCGCATATCGTTTCCGTCGCCCATCCGATTCTCGACGAGGGCGGGCTTTTGACGGAGAGCCGGCTGCGGCTGCCGCGATAAGGATCAAGGTCGGGCGGCAAGCCCGTTGCGCACGAAGGCGTCGAAACAGGGTGTCAGCGTGATGCGGCGGTGACCGGCGGCAAGGGCCGGCTGGTAAAGTTTCAAAAGCTTCAACCGCGCCGCGGTCGGCGGGCAGGTCGGGTAAAGGGCGAGATCGACCGAGCCGACGGAGTCACGCATGCGCTGATCCGGCGGCGGTACGGCGCGATAGGGATCGGCGCCGATGGCGATGTGTTTGGGCGCGTGGCGGTCCATCAGCCAGGGGAAGGGATTGGTGAAATCGATCGTCATGATTGTCTCGAACCGGATCTTGTTAGCGGTCTCGTAGTTGCCAATCGCCGAGATGGCGCCATCGACCGTCTGAAGCCAGAGTGCCTGAAAATCCATGTCGCTGTGGAGCAGGAAAGAGGGAAATTCGCCGGCGGTGGCTAGTGCTTCGTAGGTTGCGCGGTAGTCAACATAGTGCGTGTGTAGGCGTTCCGCCCGCAGGCTGACGATGTCGCGAACGCCGACGGCGCCCATGCCTTTCAGGTGCCGGTTTTCGAGCGGCGCGGTGTTGACCGCGCCAATCCAGGCGCGCGCCGCTTTTTGGGCAATCGTGATCGCAGGCGCCAATGCGACGCCCGATGCGACGACTGCAATCACTGCAAAAGCGGCGGAGGGGCCTTTGCGCCGGTAGCTTTCGAGCAGAATCGCGAGCAGCAGAGGCCAGAGGAAAATGAAGGCCTGGCTGCCGGTATTCTGGCTTTCGAAGAGAAGGCCCGCGACGACGAAACTTGCCAGCCAGAAAAAGGATTGGTTGGCGACATCGCCTAGCGACGCAAAACCTGGTTTCGCGGCAAAGGCCCGGACCTTCTCGAGGAACGGGGCAAACTCATTGAAGAACAAGACCAAAGCGAGGATGCCGCAACCGAGCATCACACCGAAATTGATCGATGCAGCCTGCAGCAGACGCGGCAACAGGCTGTCGTCGTTGATCAGTACCAGCGACAGGATGTCGGCGGCATAGGCGGAGACGACACCGCTGGCGATTTCAAGGAGACCTATCGTTACCAAAAATACTGTTGCGGCCACGAGCGCCGCGCGCAACGGCAAGCGCCCGGCCAGAAACGCCATCAGGCAAAGAACGCCTCCCGCAGCGACCCCGGTCACCTTGGTGAAGAGGAGGGCGAGCATTGAAAGCGCGGTGATCGCCGCCAGTATTTGCCAACTGCGCGCGAAAACGAGAGCCGCGGCAAGGACGTAGAGCAGCTGGCAAATCTGGCGGTTATAGATGCCGAAACCGTCTGAACCGGGATAGGGGTAGAATTCCCCTGTGTTGAAGGGCAGCAGCGAAAAGAACAGGAAGGGGAGAAGCAACGCGTAGCTGATGGCAGGCGATTGCTTCTGCACGTCCCGGACAACCAGCGCCATCAACGGCACGGTCACTGTCATCATGGACCAGCTGGACAACAGCAGCGCGTGGCCGTTTGGAAACAGGTAAAGCCACCCGGCAAAGAGATGGTAGCCGAGCCCGCCGACCGGGGCAAAGAAGTCGATGGAGGGGATCTGGCCATCAAAAATCCGGTTTGCCGCATCGAGATAGATATAGTGGTCCCAGTACATCGGGCCGATCGGCATGACGAGGGTTCCGATCAGTGCCATCGGCAAGCAGGCGACCGCCAGTGCCAACACGATCAGCGGCTGGCGGGCAAGTGTCGCGCGAAACCCGTATTGCTTGCTCGAGAATGTTGTGTCGGAAGCCTGCATCTTTGGTATCATTCCCGGCCATCTAGCCGTCAAACACGATCGTCGTGCATTTATGACACCGTCGGGTTTTATCCCGGTTAACAGTACCGTACCGGATTATGTTCCTTGCAATATCTTCCTGCTATGTAACGGGCAGAATCGTGCCGGCTGCGAAGACGAAAGCCATGAAAGCGGGAGAATTTGGGATGACACGAACATGCCTGGCGGTGATTTTGGCAGCGGGCGAAAGCACCCGGATGAAATCGTCCATGTCCAAGGTGTTGCACCCGGTCGGCGGCCGCTCAATGATCGCGCATGTGGTCGAATCGCTTGTCGATGCCGGCATTTCGTCGGTCGCGCTGGTGGTCGGGCGGGACGCGGACTCTGTCACGTCGGCTGCGAACCGCAGTGACATCGAGATTTCGGCCTTCCTCCAAACCGAACGCCTTGGAACTGGGCACGCCGTTCTGGCGGCGAAGGAGGCGATCGCCAAGGGATATGACGACATCCTGGTCGTTTTCGGCGACACGCCGCTGATCACGGCCGCACCGCTGATGGCCGCCCGAAAGGCGCTGGCTGAGGGCAATGACGTCGTCGTCATCGGCTTCCAAACAGCCGATCCGACCGGCTATGGCAGGTTGATCGTCGAGAACGGCGAGCTGCAGGCCATTCGCGAGCAGAAGGATGCGTCCGAAGAGGAAAAGCGCATCACCTATTGCAATGGCGGTCTGATGGCGATCAATGGCGAGATGGCGTTGGACTTGCTTGACAAGATCGGCAATGTCAACGTCAAGGGCGAGTACTACCTCACCGACATCGTCGAGATCGTTCGCGCCGGCGGAGGCAAGGCCATCGCGGTAGAGGCCCCCGAGGCGGAACTGATGGGCTGCAACAACCGCGCCGAACTAGCCTTGATCGAGGCGGTCTGGCAGAAACGCCGCCGCCACGAATTGATGGTCTCCGGGGTCTCGATGATCGCGCCCGAAACCGTGTTCCTCGCCTTCGACACTGAGATCGGCCAGGACGTGACGATCGAACCGAACGTCGTCTTCGGCCCCGGCGTCACCATTGAAAGCGGTGCCGTCATTCACGCCTTCTCCCATCTGGAAGGCGCCCATGTCAGCGCCGGCGCAACGGTTGGTCCTTATGCGCGGTTGCGTCCTGGCGCCAATCTTGGGCGCGATTCCAAGGTGGGCAATTTCTGCGAGGTGAAGAAGGCAGAGATCGGCGCCGGCGCCAAGGTCAACCACCTGACCTATATCGGCGACGCCTTCGTCGGCGAGAAGACCAATATCGGCGCGGGCACGATCACGTGCAATTATGATGGCGTCAACAAGCACGTCACCCGCATCGGCACGAACGTCTTTATCGGTTCGAATTCCTCTCTCGTTGCACCGGTGTCGGTCGGCGACGGCGCGCTGGTCGCATCCGGCAGTGTGGTGACGGAGGATGTCCCGGCCGATGCGGTTGCTTTCGCGCGCGCGCGTCAGGAGATTAAGCCGGGGCGGGCGAAAATCCTGCGCGAGCGTTATCAGGCCGAAAAGGCTGCCAGAAAGAAATGACAGGTTGCCGCGCCACGGTTAAAACCTGAAATCGAAAGTGAGTTCGGGCCGATTGTGCATTTCGCTAAATTCGGTACCAAGCGGCATATCAAAATGGACACTTTGGCTGGCGTATGCAACGCGCCCGTCTCACGAAAGAAATTGCGGAGAAGAACAGATATGTGCGGCATCGTCGGTATCGTTGGAAATCAGCCTGTCTCCGAGCGCCTCGTCGATGCCCTGAAGCGGCTCGAATATCGCGGCTATGATTCCGCCGGGGTCGCAACGATCCATGACGGCGTTCTCGATCGCCGCCGCGCCGAAGGCAAGCTGGTCAACCTCGAAACGAAGCTGCGCGCCGAGCCGCTGGCTGGCAAGACCGGCATTGCGCATACGCGCTGGGCGACGCACGGCGCGCCGACCGAAAGCAATGCCCATCCGCATTTCACCGATGGCGTCGCCGTCGTCCACAACGGCATCATCGAGAATTTCTCCGAGTTGAAGGACGAGCTTGCCCATGCAGGCGCGACTTTCAGCACGCAGACCGACACCGAAGTCGTGGCGCAACTGCTCGCCAAGCTGATCCGGGACGGACTGAGCCAGAAAGATGCGATGCGGACCATGCTGCGCCGGGTCACCGGCGCCTATGCGCTCGCCGTCATCTTTCAGGATGCGCCGGGCACGATCATGGCCGCCCGCAGCGGTCCGCCGCTGGCTGTTGGTTTCGGCAAGGGGGAAATGTTCCTCGGTTCAGACGCGATCGCTCTCTCGCCCTTCACCAATGAAATCACCTATCTCGTCGACGGCGACTGGGCGGTCCTGACTGCGGATGGTGTCGAGATCCTCGACCATGACGGCAAGCAGGTCGCGCGCCCGCGCCAGGTCTCCGTTGCCGCGGCCTACATGGTCGACAAAGGCAATCACCGCCATTTCATGGAAAAGGAAATCTATGAACAGCCGGAAGTGATTTCGCACGCGCTCGGCCACTATATCGACTTCATCGAGAACAAGGTGAACCCGATGACTTCGGCGATCGATTTCGCCAAGGTTCCGAGCCTTGCCATTTCCGCCTGCGGCACGGCCTATCTCGCCGGCCTCGTCGGCAAATACTGGTTCGAGCGTTACGCCCGCCTGCCGGTCGAAATCGATGTCGCTTCGGAATTCCGCTACCGCGAAATCCCGCTGTCGCCGCAGTCTGCCGCTCTGTTCATCTCGCAGTCGGGCGAGACGGCCGACACGTTGGCGTCATTGCGATACTGCAAGGAACATGGCCTGAAGATCGGCGCCGTCGTCAACGTCAAGGAATCGACGATTGCGCGGGAGTCCGATGCGGTCTTCCCGATCATGGCGGGTCCGGAGATCGGCGTCGCGTCGACCAAGGCCTTCACCTGCCAGCTCTCCGTGCTGGCAGCGCTCGCGATCGGCGCCGGCCGGGTACGCGGAACCGTGTCGGAGGCCGAGGAAAAAGTGCTCGTCCGCAGCCTTGCCGAAATGCCGCGCATCATGGGCAAGGTCCTGAACAGCATTCAGCCGACGATGGAGAGCCTGTCGCGTGAACTGTCGAAATGCAAGGACGTGCTCTATCTCGGCCGCGGCACAAGCTATCCGCTGGCCATGGAAGGCGCGCTGAAGCTCAAGGAAATCTCCTATATCCACGCCGAGGGCTACGCCGCCGGTGAATTGAAGCATGGCCCGATCGCCCTGATCGATGAAAACATGCCCGTCATCGTCATAGCGCCGCATGACCGGTTCTTCGAAAAGACGGTGTCGAACATGCAGGAGGTCGCGGCGCGTGGCGGCCGCATCATCTTCATCACCGACGAGAAAGGTGCCGCAGCCTCCAAGCTGGAGACGATGAGCACGATCATTCTGCCAAGCGTCGATGAGATCATCGCTCCAATGATCTTCTCGCTGCCGATCCAACTGCTCGCCTATCACACCGCCGTCTTCATGGGCACCGACGTCGATCAGCCGCGCAATCTCGCCAAATCGGTCACCGTGGAGTGATGATACGGCCTGAAAATCCGGGTGACGTCGGAGCGATCCATTCCCTGACGCGGGAAGCCTTCAAGGATCATCCCTACAGTGACGGCACGGAGCATTTCATCGTCGATCGCCTGCGCAATGCCGGCACGCTCAGCCTTTCGCTTGTTGCCGAGGTTCAGGGTGAGGTGGTCGGCCATATCGCCTTCTCACCTGTTGAATTTTCGGACGGTTCGGCGGGATGGTTTGGGCTCGGTCCCGTGTCGGTCTTGCCGTCGCATCAGAGGCAGGGTATCGGCGGCGCCTTGATCCGCAGAGGGCTGGAAATGTTGCGGGAACGGGCAGCGGCAGGGTGTGTCGTGGTGGGCAATCCCGAACTTTACCGCAAGTTCGGATTTCAGAACGACCCGCAGATCACATTCGCTGATTGTGCGCCGCAATATTTTTTGGCGCAGCCCTTGTCGTCCACGACGGCCTCCGGCATGGTGACATATAATGTGGCTTTTTATGGCGGCGTAGACGGATAAACGGAGCGGTATGACGGACAAACAGGCACGTGGATTTTTCGCGACACGGTTGAGGAATTATTTCCTGACCGGGGTGATCATCTGTGCGCCGCTTGCCATTACCGTCTGGATCACCTGGTCCTTCATTCTCTGGGCCGACAGCTGGGTGAAGCCCTATCTGCCGTTCGACTACAATCCGGACAATTTCCTGCCCTATCCGGTTCCCGGTTTCGGACTGCTGACCGCCTTGCTACTGATCACGCTGGTCGGTTTCTTCACCGCCAACCTGATCGGCCGCAGCATCGTCGGCTTCGGCGAATCGCTTCTGGTTCGCACACCGCTGGTGCGCTCGATCTACAAGGGTTTGAAGCAGATATTCCAGACTGTGCTGCAGGATCAGTCGAACTCGTTCAAGAAGGCAGGCCTGATCGAATATCCAAGCCCCGGTCTCTGGTCGCTGGTTTTCATTGCGACGGATGCCAAGGGTGAAATCGCCGTCAAGTTCAGGGAGCGCGGTCTCGATATGGTCACGGTTTTCCTGCCGCCAACCCCCGTGCCGACGGCCGGATTTCTGATTTTCGTGCCGCGCGAAAAGATCGTGCCCCTCGACATGAGCCCAGAGGACGCCGCCAAGCTGCTGCTCTCCGGAGGACTGGTGGCGCCTGACTATCTGCCGAAGGCATTGCAGGTGCCGGAGGAGATGGTGCCAGCGGCGACCAAACGTGGCAAGTTCTTCAGCCGGCTCTGAGAAAGCGGATCGCCTCGTCACGCCGGTAGAGATAAAGCAGCGTGCGCAACGCGGCACCACGTTCCGATGTCAGTTCCGGGTCGCGCTCAATGACATAGGCTGCATCCTTGCGGGCGATTTCGAGCAGATCGCCA
Source organism: Pararhizobium sp. LjRoot255 (assembly GCF_964252905.1). NCBI lineage: Bacteria > Pseudomonadati > Pseudomonadota > Alphaproteobacteria > Hyphomicrobiales > Rhizobiaceae > Pararhizobium > Pararhizobium sp. LjRoot255. The sequence goes on along the minus strand of NZ_CAXUPQ020000001.1, from coordinate 3,646,439 downwards.
TGCGCCTCGAGGCTGGCAATGCGAAAGCCGGGCGTGCCGGATTGACGTGTCCCAAGCAATTCGCCTTCGCCCCGCAGTTTCAAATCTTCCTCGGCAATCAGGAAGCCGTCTTCGGTTTCCCGCAGGATCGACAGCCTCGCCCGGCCGTTTTCGCTCAAAGGTCCCTTGTAGAGAAGAATGCAGGTCGACGCCTCGTCACCACGCCCGACGCGACCGCGCAACTGGTGCAGCTGCGCCAGCCCGAATCGCTCGGCGTGCTCGATCACCATGATCGTCGCATCGGGCACGTCGACCCCGACTTCGACGACGGTCGTCGCCACCAGAAGCCGGATCTCGCCATTCTTGAAAGCGAGCATGACCGCGTCCTTGTCTGCGCCGTTCATGCGGCCGTGGACAAGGCCGACCTCTGAGCCGAAATGGCTTTTCAGAGTCTGGAACCGCTCGTCGACCGACATCAGCTCGGAGGCGTCCGATTCCTCCACCAGCGGACAAATCCAATAGGCCTTCTTGCCCTCGGCGAGCGCCGTATGCAGCCGCGAGACGATTTCTCCCGTTCGCTCGGTCGATACGGTCACCGTCTGGATCGGCTTGCGACCAGCCGGCTTTTCCGTAAGCTTGGAAACATCCATGTCGCCGAAGGCGGCCAGCACCAGCGTGCGCGGGATCGGCGTGGCGGTCATGACCAGCATATGCGGCGAAATCCCCTTGGCGGTCAGCCGCAGCCGCTGATGGACACCGAAACGGTGCTGCTCGTCGACGACGGCGAGCAGCAGATTTTTGTAAACGACAGTATCCTGAAACAATGCGTGGGTGCCGATGACAAGCTGCGTTTCGCCCGAGGCGATGCGCTCCAGAATGGCGTCGCGCTCGCGGCCCTTGGTGCGGCCGGTCAGGACATCGATGGTAACACCGGCCGGTGCGGCCATTTTCGAGAGCGTAACGAAATGCTGCCGGGTAAGGATTTCCGTCGGCGCCATCAGAACAGCCTGGCCAGCCGCCTCGACGGCCGCCAGCATCGACATCAGCGCCACCGCCGTCTTTCCCGAGCCGACATCGCCCTGCAGCAGACGCAGCATCCGATCCGTTCCCGCCATGTCCTTCAGGACCTCGCCGATCGCTGTCGCCTGGCTGGCGGTCAGCGAAAAGGGCAGGGCGTCGCGCACCGGCTTGCTGAGTTTCCCGGTTGCATGCACCGGCGTGCCGGCGAGCTTGCGCAATCTTTGGCGGACGAGCGACAGGGATAGCTGCCCGGCCAGAAACTCGTCATAGGCAAGCCGACGGCGGGCGGGCGCCTGCGGGTCGATATCGGTTTCGTCGCGCGGTTCGTGAAGGGCAAGGAAACAGTCGCGGGCTGAGGCAAAGCTCTGTTTCTCCAGAAGAGCGTCTTCGATCCACTCGGGAAAATCGGGGATACAGGGCAGGGCCGCCTCGATCGACTTGCGCAGCATACGGGCCGAAAGGCCCGCGGTCAGAGGATAGATCGGCTCGACCAGCGGCAGGTTTTCCGCTTCCGCCGCCCGCACCATGTAATCCGGATGCACCATCGAGGGGCGGCCGTTGAACCAGTCGATTTTGCCGCTGACGGTTACGGTCTCGTCGACCGGTAGCGCCTTCTCCAGCCAGTTTCCCTTGACGCGGAAGAAGGTTAGCGCCAGTTCGCCCGTGTCGTCGTGCAGGAACACGCGGTAGGGCTGGCTGGTTCTGGGGGGCGCCGGCTGGTGCCGGTCGACTCGGCCCGTGATCGTGACGATAGCGCCCTGCGCGGCGCGTGCGATACCCGGCTGATGCCGCCGGTCGATGAGCGAATGCGGCGCATGGAAAACGAGATCGATCACCCGGCAGTCGTCGATGCTTTCGCGCCCCAGCAACCGCGCATAAAGCTCGCCCGCTTTCGGGCCGATGCCGGGAAGCGAATTCAGGGGGGAGAACAGGGGATCGAGAAGGGCCGGGCGCATACGGCCAGAGTGAAACGAGGATTAGGTCTTTGGCAAGGCTGACAATCGTCTTTTCAGCGTTTATAGAGCCACTGCAAGGCGCGCTCACAACGACGCGGCGGCAGGAAGGACTTCTCATGACGGGCATCACACGCACGAGCGCCGATCTTGATCCGCGCCGCAGACGCATCCTTTTTCGTGCCTGGCATCGGGGCATCAGGGAAATGGATCTCGTTTTCGGTCAGTTCGCCGACAATGAACTTGCAGCTCTCGCGGATACGGACCTTGACGAGCTCGAAACCATCATGGCGGAAGAGGACAACGATCTGGTCAAGTGGATCATCGGCGAGAGGCCGGTGCCGCAACACTACCGGACCCCCTTGTTTGAACGCATTGCTTCGTATCGTCCGGATTTCGACAAGCTTCCCGCCGACGGGAATAAAGACGATCGATGATTGCCGGATTTGACCCCAATAAAGTTGCGCGCGCGACCCGCGAACTGACGATCGGCCCGGTGCCGACCGGTGTCGAGCCGCTGATCCTTGCCGAGCTTGCCCGCGCCAATGGACCGGTCGCTTACATCCTGTCGGACGGCCAGCGCATTGCCGACTTCGAGCAGATGGTCGGCTTTGCCGCGCCGGACATTCCGGTGCTGACATTGCCCGGATGGGACTGCCTGCCCTATGACCGCGTATCGCCCAGCGCCGATACCTCGGCCCGGCGTCTGGCGACGCTGAGCGGCCTGATCGCGCATGCGAAGAAGCCGCATCCGGCCATCGTGCTCGTCACCGTCAATGCAGCCCTTCAGAAGATGGCGCCGCAGGAGGTCATCGAGAGCCTCGCCTTTTCCGCCCGGCCGGGTAACACAATCCGAATGGACGATGTCGCCGCGCGGCTTGGACGCAACGGCTTCGAGCGTGTCGCCACCGTTCGCGAGGTCGGTGAATATGCCGTGCGCGGCGGCATCCTCGATGTCTTCGTTCCCGGCAGCGACGAACCGGTGCGCCTTGATTTCTTCGGCGACACGCTCGAATCGATCCGTTCATTCGATCCCGCCAGCCAGCGCACCACCGGCCAGGCCCGGTCGCTCGACCTCAGCCCGATGAGCGAGGTGTCGCTGACGCCCGATACGATCAGCCATTTTCGCAAGCAATACCTGTCGATGTTCGGCGCGGCGACCCGCGATGATGCGCTCTATCAGGCGGTTTCCGAAGGTCGGCGCTATGCCGGCATGGAGCATTGGCTGCCGCTGTTCTACGACCGGCTCGATACCGTGTTCGACTATCTTGCCGGCTTTCATATCGTCACCGATCACGTCGCTCGCGAAGCCGCCGCCGAGCGCGTCAAGCTGGTCAAGGACTATTACGAGGCCCGCCAATCCTCCGCTGCGCCGGGAAAGGCTCAGATATCGCAGGGCACACCCTACAAGCCGGTGCCGCCGGAGTTGCTCTACCTCGGTGCTGAAGACTTCAATGCTGCACTGATCTCGCGCAACGCCGTTCGCCTCTCGCCATTCAGCGAGCATGAAGGCGAGGCGCGGCAGGTTATGACCGTCGATGCGCGGCTGGGCGTGCGATGGGCGAAGAATGCGACCGAAGGGACGAGCGACGCCGAGCGGGTCAACGTGTTCGACCAGACCGTCAAGTATATCGCCGACCGGCGCGCCAAAGGCGACAAGGTGCTGATTTCAGGCTGGTCGGAAGGGTCGCTCGACCGTCTGCTGCAGGTGCTGGCCGAGCACGGGCTTGCGAACATCAAGCCCGTGAAGGCGCTTTCGGAATTGAAAGCTCTGAAGCCGGGGGAGGCGGCCTCCGCCGTTCTGAGCCTCGAGAGCGGGTTCGAGATCGGCAATCTCGTCGTCATCGGCGAGCAGGATATTCTCGGCGACCGAATGGTGCGCCGTTCAAAGCGTCGCAAGCGCGGCGCCGATTTCATTGCCGAGGTCGCTGGCCTTGACGAAGGCAGCATCGTCGTCCACGCCGAGCACGGGATCGGCCGCTTCATTGGCTTGCGTACCATCGAAGCCGCAGGCGCGCCGCATGCCTGTCTCGAGCTTGTCTATGCCGACGACGCGAAACTTTTCCTGCCTGTTGAAAATATCGAGCTTTTGTCACGCTACGGATCGGAAGGCTCTGACGCGATCCTCGACAAGCTCGGTGGCGTTGCCTGGCAGGCGCGCAAGGCGAAGCTCAAGAAACGCCTGCTCGACATGGCAGGCGGTCTGATCCGCATCGCCGCCGAGCGGCTGACCCGGCATGCGCCGGCGCTGACCACGCCGGACGGGCTCTATGACGAATTTGCCGCTCGCTTCCCCTATGACGAGACCGAAGACCAGCTAAACTCGATCGAAGCGGTGCGCGAGGATCTCGGTGCCGGCCGGCCGATGGACCGTCTCGTCTGCGGCGACGTTGGCTTCGGGAAGACCGAAGTCGCGTTGCGCGCCGCCTTCGTGGCCGCGATGAACGGCGTTCAGGTGGCCGTCGTCGTGCCGACGACGCTGCTTGCTCGCCAGCATTTCAAGTCCTTTACCGATCGTTTCCGCGGCCTGCCGGTGCGCATCGCCCAGGCCTCGCGCCTCGTCGGTTCGAAGGAACTGGCGCTGACCAAGAAGGAAGTCGCCGAGGGCAAGACGGACATCGTCGTCGGCACGCATGCACTTCTAGGCGCCTCGATCAACTTCGCCAATCTCGGCCTGTTGATCATCGATGAGGAACAGCATTTCGGCGTCAAGCACAAGGAGCGGCTGAAGGAGCTGAAATCCGACGTGCATGTGCTGACGCTGTCGGCAACACCAATCCCGCGCACGCTGCAACTGGCGCTGACCGGCGTGCGCGAGCTGTCGCTGATCACCACGCCGCCGGTCGACCGCATGGCGGTGCGCACCTTCATCTCACCCTTCGATGCGCTGGTGATCCGCGAAACATTGATGCGCGAGCATTATCGCGGCGGCCAGAGCTTTTACGTCTGCCCGCGCCTTGCCGATCTCGCGGAAATCCATGATTTTCTCAAATCCGACGTGCCGGAGTTGAAGGTTGCCGTCGCCCACGGCCAGATGCCGGCGACGGAGCTCGAGGACGTCATGAACGCCTTCTACGAAGGCAGTTACGATGTGCTGCTCTCGACCACGATCGTCGAATCCGGTCTCGACGTGCCGACAGCCAACACGCTGATCGTGCATCGCGCCGACATGTTCGGCCTGGCGCAGCTCTATCAGCTGAGAGGCCGCGTCGGCCGCTCCAAGGTGCGCGCTTTTGCTCTGTTTACGCTGCCGGTCAACCGGACGCTGACCGGCACGGCCGAGCGCCGCCTCAAGGTGTTGCAGTCGCTCGATACGCTGGGCGCCGGCTTCCAGCTGGCAAGCCACGACCTCGACATTCGCGGCGCCGGCAACCTGCTCGGAGACGAGCAGTCCGGCCATATCAAGGAGGTCGGCTTCGAGCTCTATCAGCAGATGCTGGAGGAAGCCGTTGCCGAGCTGAAGGGTGACGAGGAGATCGCCGACAGCGGTTGGTCGCCACAGATTTCCGTGGGAACGCCGGTGATGATCCCGGACGACTACGTGCCGGACCTGCATCTGCGCCTTGGCCTCTACCGCCGTCTCGGCGAAATCACCGAGCTTTCCGAGATCGACACCTTCGGTGCGGAGCTGATCGACCGCTTCGGCCCGCTGCCGCTTGAAGTTCAGCACCTACTGAAGATCGTCTACATCAAGTCGCTCTGCCGCACGGCCAATGTCGAAAAACTCGATGCAGGGCCGAAGGGTGTCGTGGTGCAGTTCCGAAACCGGGAATTCCCCAATCCCGGCGCGCTCGTCGGCTATATCGCCAAGCAGGGCATCATGGCGAAGATCCGCCCCGACCACAGCATCTTCTTCCAGCGCGACTTTCCCACGCCGGAAAAACGGCTGGCGGGTGCCGCCGTTGTCATGACGCAGTTAGCGGGTCTGGCGAAGGGCACCTGAGCGCCAAGCAAAAAAGCCGCGCAAGGTTTCGCGCGGCTTTCAAACAGTCAAAACGCCTCTCGATCAGTTGATGTGAGCCGTGTCCTTCGTCTTGGCGATATCCCGCAGCGCATCGGTCAGGACGTCAACGGATTGTGCGCCCATCACCGCATATTTGCTGTCGATGATGAAACAGGGCACACCGGTCACGCCCATGCCGCGCGCCATCTCGATTTCCTCGCCCACGGCGTCCTTGTCGGCATCCGAAGCGAGTAGCGCGGCGATGACGTTGCGATCGAGGCCGGCTTCGGCGGCGATATCGAGCAGAACAGCGTGGTCGCCGACATTGCGGCCCTGTTCGAAATTTGCCTTGAACAGCAATGAGGCAACCTTGCTCTGCATCTCCAGGCCCTCGGTCAGCGCCCAGCGGATCAGCCGATGCGCATCGAGCGTGTTCGGGCTGATTTTCACCGCGTCGAACTTAAATGCGATGCCGTCCTGCTGGCCAAGCCCCGTCAGCATCTGATGCGCGCGATCGACGGCCGCTTGGCCGCCGAGCTTGGCAGCGAGATGCGCCTTGTGATCGACGCCTTCAGGCGGCAGGTCGGGATTGAGCTGATAGGGACGCCAATTCACCGTCACATGAATATCGTCGGCCACATTGGCGATCGCCTGATCGAGCCGCGCCTTGCCGAGATAGCACCAGGGGCAGACGACGTCCGAGACAACGTCGATATTTACGAGATCCATGGTGCCGGTTCCTTCTGTTGCAGACCATTGGCCCGCGACATAGTCGCAGGCCTTTCCGGTTTCAATGCGTTACCAAAAGTATACCGAGCTCAAATCCGCATCACTGCACAGTTTCGTCCCACCAGGCCGGCAGTTGGTAGCCATAGAGCGGCACAACGCTCGGGCGGCCGATATGCTTGGCGCGCGCCACCCATTGCGCGGCGACATGGTACAGTGGCACGAGATAGGAATTGTTGATCAGCAGCCGATCGTGAGCCCGAACGGCGGCGATGAAATCCTCGGTCGTCTTGGCCTGGAGGATATTGCTGATTAGCCGGTCGACATCCTTATCTGCGGCACCCGCGAAGTTTTCGCTGCCTTGGCGGTCGCGTGATTCGGAAGACCAGCGGCCGACCTGCTCGATACCGGGCGAAAGCGTCGACGGGAACGACTTGACGATCACGTCATAGTCGAACGACTGGCTGCGCTGCTGGTACTGCGAATCGTCGACGGTGCGCACCGACGCGGTGATGCCGAGGGCTGCGAGGAAGCGCTGGTAGGCAAGCGCCAGTTTTTCCTGGCCCTCGTTCTGGGTCATGATCTCAAAGGCGAGCGGCTCGCCCTTCTCGTTGATCATCTTGCCGTCCTTGATGCTGTAGCCGGCTTCGCGCAGCAGCGTTACGGCTTCGCGCAGCACGTTGCGATCGCGGCCGGAGGCATCGGTAACGGGCAGGCGGTAAGTCCCGTCGAGTATTGCCGGATTGATTCGGTTGCGAATGTCGCCCATCAGGCCGAGTTCACGATCATCCGCCGGGACGCCGAGATAGGACAGGGTCGAGTTCTGCCAGAAGCTCTGCGTGCGGGTATAGGCGTTGTCGAACAGGTTCTTGTTGACCCATTCGAAATCGAAGACGAGGGCCAGCCCCTGACGCAGCTTGATATTCTCGAACATCGGCCGGCGGGTGTTGAAGACGAAGCCGAGCATGCCGGATGGCGTCTTCGGCGTGAACGTATCCTTGATCACGTTGCCCGACTGGACCGCCGGGAAATTGTAGCTGCGCGTCCATTTGGTCGGGCTACCTTCCGGATAGATATCGACTACACCCTTCTTGAAGGCCTCGAACAGCGAATTGTCCTGGAGAAAATATTCGACGGAAATTTCGTCATAGTTGTCGAAGCCGACCTTGCTGGGCAGATCCTTTGCCCAGTAGTCTGGATTGCGTTTGTAGACGATCCGCTCGCCGGGCTTGACCTCCGCCACACGGTATGGTCCGGAGCCGAGGGGAAATTTGAGCGACGTCTGGCCGAAGGTTGCCACATCCGTCGCGTGCTTCGGCAGGATCGGCGTCATGGCGATCAACAACGGAAATTCGCGGTCGGCCTCGTCGTTGAAAGTGAAACGGACACTGCGGTCGCCGACCTTTTCCATTTTTTCGACCTTCGCCAGCCGCGTGCTGAACGGCACGCGGCCTTTGTCGCGAAACAGTTCGAAGGTGAAGATGACGTCTTCTGGCGTCACTGGCTGACCATCGGCCCATTTGGCCTTCGGATTCAGGTTGAACTGGATGAAGCTACGATCGTCGTCCCACTCCACGGTTTCGGCAAGCAGACCGTAAAGCGAAAAGGCTTCGTCGCGGGAACGTTGCATCAGCGAATCATAGACGAGATTGCCGTATTCCGGGTCGAGCATGCCGCGCGCAGTGGTGCGCATGCTCTTCAGGATGAAGGGATTGAGATTGTCGAACGTGCCGACGACGCCATAGGCCACGCGGCCGCCCTTCTTCACGTCCGGTTTGACATAAGGGAAACTCTTGAAATCGGCGGGCAGGGCGGGCTGCCCGTGCATGGCGATGCCGTGGACCGGTTCTGCCTTTGCCGCGACGCCTGTGCCGAACGCGGCAATGAGCGAAATCAACCCTAAGAACAATGCGCGCAAGCCCGCCTCCTGCTGTCGTCTACTCTATGAATCACGGCAAACTAGCACGTTGACCGGTATTTCCAACCGCCAGATACTTTAAAAAAGCTGGCGCAGCCCCACGGCCGATCGTAAAAAAAATGAGGAAAGACTGGATATCCGTGCCCGCTCACTGTAACAGGTGTTGCCGGAGACGAGGGTCATGCAATTGCCTTATTTGCCCAACAGGAGAGCGGGCGGCTGACCATAGATGACACGCGGCGCGAGACCGCTAGAGACACCGGAATTCAGGAGACGGATATCGTTATGATCTTCAAGTCGAACTTCACCAAAAAGGCCGCACTTTCGGCGTTTGCCGGCGCTGTCGCCGTTGCCGCGATGCCTGCCGCGTCCTTCGCGCAGGAACAGGCCGCTGGCCGTCCGCCCCAGGGCTGGTTCAAGGTGTGCACCAAGCAGGAAGACAATGATGTCTGCATCGTGCAGAACCTGTTGTCGGCCAGCAACGGACAGTTGATCACGGCCGTCGGCCTTATCAGCGTTCGCGGCAAGGTGGAACGCAAGGTGATGCAGGTTTCGGTTCCCTCCGCGCGCCTCATCCCGCCGGGCATCCAGATGCAGATCGACGGTGGCAAGGGCGTCAAGCTCGACTACGCCATCTGCATGCCGGACAAGTGCATCGCAGAAGTTCCGCTCAGCGATGGCGTGCTCGCCAACCTGAAGAAGGGTGGCGAAGTCGTGTTCACCTCGGTCAATTTCCAGCGTGCGCCGAACCCGATCAAGATTTCGCTCAATGGTTTCACCGGCGTGTTCGATGGCGAGCCGATCGAGCAGTCTAAGCTTCAAGAGCGCCAGCGCCTGCTGCAGGAAGAAATGCAGAAGAAGGCGGAAGACGCTCGCAAGAAGCTGGAAGAAGCGCAGAAGGCGGCCAAGCAGAACTGATCGCAACGCGATACAACAAAAAAGGCCCGGACTTTCGTCCGGGCTTTTTTTGTTTCAGGTCGAATCCATTGGGGCTGGCTGCCGTCAGTGCTGAACGACAGCCTTCGGCTTATACTGGCCGACACCCTGCTGGTCGAAGAAAGCGTTCACCTGCGAATGGCGCATGGGCCTTCCGCTGTCGTCCGAAACGAGGTTCTGTTCGGAAACATAGGCCACATATTCCGCTTCATCATTCTCTGCGAGCAGATGGTAAAACGGCTGATCCTTGCTCGGACGGACTTCAGCGGGAATCGCATTCCACCATTCCTCGGTGTTAGCGTATTCCGGGTCAACGTCGAAGATAACGCCGCGGAACGGAAACACACGGTGGCGAACAACCTGTCCAATCTGAAATTTTGCGTCTCTTTGTTTCATCATGATAGGGTCCTTTCCCTGGAATATGTGGTGGTTTTTCAACAAATATCAATAGGTAAGGTCCAAGAGCCCATTGCCGGTCGGTGGTCGGCGAGGAGGGGCGACGCGCGTGCAGGCTGCTGTTGCTTGCCTCCCCCGGAAATTCGTCGTACCTCACTTGAAGGGGAGTTTTCCGTGGCGGATAGGGCATGAGCAATCAATGGGGCAGAAACAGCCAGGTGACGCGCGGCGACAGTTCGTCCGGTTTAGTGCTGCCGGCCATTTTGTGTGTGGTGCTCGTCGCCGCCGGCGGCTATTTCTGGTTCACCCGCCAGGCCATGCAGACGGAAATTGCCGAGCTGAAGGTACAGGCAGGTTCGCTAACCGACCAGTTGGGCAATGTGACCGCCGAGAGAGACAAGGTCACCGGCGATCTCGCCGAATTCCGCAAGAATTCCGGCAACTGGGCCGGAGAGCTTGAGCAGGAATATGCAGACCTGAAACTCAACGAAGTGCCGAAGCTCAATCGGCTGCTTGACAAGCGCGATGCGGATATTTCCACACTCGAAAAACTGCTTTCGACGGAAAAGGTGGCGGCGAAGTCTGCCGCCGACGATTTCACCGCGATGATCGCCAAAATCAATGCCGAGTTGACCGCCATGAAATCAGAGGCCGCCGGGGCCAAAAAACAGGCCGAAAGTCTTGCCGCCGACAAGCTGGCCTTGAACAAGCAGATAACCAGCCTGCGCTCGGCTGCGGAACGGGCCATGGCCGACGCTGTCGCTGCACGCAAGGTGCTGGAGCAAAAGCAGGCGGAAGCGGAAAAGACGCCGCCCACCTCCAAGTCCGCGCTTGATCTGGCGCGTGATGTCCAGATTGAGACATTGGAGCAAAGCCTCGGCGAGGAGCGCAGAAAAGTGGCAGCGCTGGAAAAGCAGCTTGCCGATCAAGCCGCCGCCGCAGCTGTTGCCAAGGATTCGACCGGAAAACCCGCAGACACACTATTAGCCACCGAAATGCCGAGTACGGTCGAGACCAAACCCGCCGCCGCTTTGACGCCGCGTGATAGCCTGCTGGTCGAGAACGTGATCGGCGCAACCCGCGGCCTTGGTTTTCTGGACGAGGAAAAGACGCAGCGCCTGAAGGACAAGCTGATTGCCGGCGCCTGTGTGACGGATGCCTTGGAAAGCGTCTTTGACAAGGTGCCGCTTATCCTGATGCGCAACCTTATGCGTGATTTCAAAAGCGATTGTTGACATATGCCCCGCTTGCCAAAGGCAAGTGGTTCCGGGAGAGGAAAAATGGTGTTTCGACTGGCCTCTGTTGCTGCCGCGATTGTTGCGGCCTTTTCATTCAATCCGGCATCGGCGGCCGAGTTTGAAAAGAACATGATGACCGGCGGGCCGCAGGGCACCTATATCCAGATCGGGCGCGATGTTGCAGCACTCGGCAAGAGTTGTGGGCTGACCCTCAATGTCCAGCAGTCTGCCGGCTCGCTGGAAAACTTTGTCGGCGTCAGAAACCGCAAGAACACCCAGTTCGGCATCGTCCAGAGCGACGTGCTCGAATACTTGAAGACCTTCGAGGCGAACGATCCCGAAGTCCAACAGGCGGTGCGCGGCGTGCGCATCATGTTCCCGCTCTACAACGAGGAAATCCATGTTCTCGCGCGCGCGGATATCAAGGACATGGAGGACCTGGGCGGGAAGAAGGTCGCCGTCGGCGTCAAGGATAGCGGCACTTTCCTGACGTCCTCGCTCATTCTCGATATCCTGCAGGTGAAGACCGGCGAACGCGTGCCGCTCAATCCGGATGCGGCTCTGCCGAAACTGCTGGCCGGCGAGATCGACGCCTTCTTCTATGTCGCGGGCGCTCCCGCTGCGCTGTTCAAGAATAATCCCATCGATGGTGCCAGGTTCCATCTCTTGCCGATCACGGACGCGCCGCTTTTGGCAACCTATACGGCCTCGCGCATTGATGCCGGGACCTATGCATTCCAGAAGGAGCCTGTCGATCTGATCGCCGTCAAGGCTGTGATGATGACCTACGACTACGACATCAAGCGCAATGCCTATCAGCGCGAGAGCTGCAGGGCGGTGTCGGAATTCTCAAGTCTCATTCTCAATAATCTCGACAAACTGCAGAAGACCGGGCATCCGAAATGGAAAGATGTCGATCTGACAGCTCTGCCACCCGGATGGCAGGTCGGCGTCTGTGTCAAGGCCGGCATGGCGCTCGACCATAAGCCTGCATGCAAGACGCCGGAGGCCGTGGCCGAACAGCCGGATGGAAACGAAGAGTACCTCAACCTGTTGAAGCAGCGCCTGAAGAAACAATAGCCCGGTTCAAACCGCACCAAATGAAAAGGCCGGCCTCTCGCGAGACCGGCCTTCTGTTTGAGCCGACCCGCTCGCGCGGGTCCGGAACCGATTTTTAGGCCGAGTAGTACATGTCGAATTCGACCGGATGCGGGGTCATTTCAAAACGCATGACTTCCACCATCTTCAGTTCGATATAGGCATCGATCTGGTCGTCGTCGAAGACGCCGCCGGCAGTCAGGAACTTGCGGTCCTTGTCGAGGTTTTCAAGCGCTTCGCGCAGCGAGCCGCAGACGGTCGGGATCTTCTTCAGTTCCTTCGGCGGCAGGTCGTAGAGATCCTTGTCCATGGCCTTGCCCGGATGGATCTTGTTCTTGATCCCGTCGAGACCAGCCATCAGCATGGCGGCAAAGCCGAGATAGGGGTTTGCCAGTGGATCGGGGAAGCGAACTTCGACGCGCTTCGACTTTGGACCGGTACCGAACGGGATACGGCACGAGGCAGAGCGGTTGCGGGCCGAATAGGCGAGCAGAACCGGCGCTTCATAACCCGGCACCAGACGCTTGTAGGAGTTCGTCGTCGGGTTGGTGAAGGCGTTGATGGCCTTCGCATGCTTGATGATGCCACCGATATAGAACAGGCAGGACTCCGACAGGCCGGCATATTCGTCGCCGGCGAAGGTCGGCTTGCCGTCCTTCCAGATCGACTGGTGCACGTGCATGCCCGAGCCGTTGTCGCCGAAGATCGGCTTCGGCATGAAGGTTGCCGTCTTGCCATAGGCATTGGCAACCTGGTGCACGACGTACTTGTAGATCTGGATCTTGTCGGCATTGCGCACCAGCGTGTCGAACTTGACGCCGAGCTCGTGCTGCGCAGCGGCCACTTCATGGTGCTGCTTTTCGACGGTGACACCCATTTCGGCCATCACGGTCAGCATTTCGGAGCGCATGTCCTGGCAGCTATCGACCGGCGGAACCGGGAAGTAGCCGCCCTTGATACGGGGACGGTGGCCAAGGTTGCCGGTCTCGTAATCAGTGTCGTCGTTGGAGGGCAGTTCGGAGCTATCGAGCTTGAAGCCGGTGTTGTATGGGTCAGCCTTGTACTTCACGTCGTCGAAGACAAAGAATTCCGGTTCAGGGCCAACGAACACAGTATCGCCGATGCCGGACGCCTTGAGATAGGCCTCGGCCTTCTTGGCGATGCCGCGCGGGTCGCGGTTATAGGCTTCGCCGGAGACCGGATCGAGAATGTCGCAGACGATCACCATGGTCGACTGTGCGAAGAAAGGGTCCATGTGCACGGTTGCCGGATCCGGCATCAGCACCATGTCGGACTCGTTGATCGCCTTCCAGCCACCGATCGACGAGCCGTCGAACATTACGCCGTCGGCGAACATGTCCTCGTCAACACAGGATACGTCCATCGTTACGTGCTGCAGCTTGCCCTTGGGGTCTGTGAAGCGCAAATCCACGAACTTGACGTCGTTATCCTTGATTTGCTTGAGGATATCATTTGCAGTCGTCATGTTTTGAAAGTCCCTCTCTAGAGATGACGAGGTAGTAGCCCGGACCGAACGGCCAGGCGGATTAGATGGCGTCGATGCCCGTCTCACCGGTGCGGATTCGGATGACCTCTTCGATATTGGAAACGAAAATCTTTCCATCGCCAATACGCCCGGTCTGGGCGGCGTTTCGAATGGCCTCGATTACGGCCTCCGCGTTCTCGTCTGCCAGCACGACTTCGACTTTCACCTTCGGGAGAAAATCAACAACGTATTCTGCCCCACGGTAAAGTTCCGTATGGCCCTTCTGGCGTCCAAAGCCCTTCGCTTCCGTGACGGTGATACCCTGCAGGCCAACCTCCTGAAGGGCTTCCTTCACTTCGTCAAGCTTGAAAGGCTTTATGATCGCTTCGATCTTTTTCATGAGAAAATGTCTCTCCGCTTCTCCCGTTATCGCAGGCTCATGCCCGCTGGCCCTCAATATGCATTTTACATGCCAGATATGGCAAATGCGATGCCGTTTTGGATGAAAACTCCTCCAACGGAGACGATCATAGCTGTTTCTTCAGAATAAACAGCGCCTTTTGCCTATTTTTTATGAATTTTTGTGTGGGAACAACGATTGCCGGCACCGCGTAGTGCTTCGAGCTTTATTAAGTGTCACATTTGGGGGTTAAATATGTGCAAATGCATAAAAAGTAGACATCAGGTGTCCGCGTTTTGAGCTTGCGAGTGCCCCTGCGGCAGGGCATTTTGATGCGATGTCAACCGATAAAAATCACACCATCATCACGCCCGCAGAAATGACCGCGATTGATGCCGACGCCGCGCGCTCTGGGATCGACAGTTTCAGCCTGATGACATCTGCCGGAACATCTGTTTCAGCTGCCGCTTTGCGCCTTTTTCCCGGTGCCTTGCGGTTTGCCGTCCTGTGCGGCCCCGGCAACAATGGCGGCGATGGCTATATCGCCGCCGCCGCGTTGCGCGACAGCGGCGCCGATCTCGAAGTCCATGCCCTGGGCGATCCGGCAGCCTTGAAAGGCGACGCGGCCCGCGCCTACGCGGCGTTAGAGGCGGCGGTGAAGCCACTTGCGGAATATCGCCCGATTGCCGGAGACGTCGTCATCGATGCATTGTTCGGAGCAGGCCTTTCGCGCGCTGTGCCGCCGGAAGCGGCAGGTGTGATGCGGGCAGTGGCGACGCTTGACCTCCCGGTCATTGCGGTTGATCTGCCCTCCGGCGTCGATGGCCGCAGCGGTCAGGTGCTAGGCGCAAGTTTTCGTGCCCGTCACACGGTCACGTTCGCGGCCCGCAAACCCGGGCACCTGCTGATGCCCGGGCGGATGCTTTGCGGCACGCTGGAGGTGTTCGACATCGGCATCCCCGAACGCACCCTGTTCGCCCGTTCTGGGATGCTTTGCGAAAACGGCCCGCATCTCTGGCGGGAGCACGCATTTGCCCTGGATCCTGCCGCGCATAAATTCAAACGCGGGCACCTAGCTGTTTTTTCGGGCGGCCCGCTTTCGAGTGGCGCCGCACGCCTGTCTGCGATTGCCGGATTGAGGGCCGGCGCCGGATTGGTAACGATCGCTTCGCCCGCTGCGGCCGTGCATACCAATGCGTCTCATCTGACGGCGGTGATGTTGAAACAGATCGAGGGCGAAGACGACCTCTCGCGCTGGCTGGCCGATAAACGCATTGGCGCCTTCGTACTCGGCCCGGGATTTGGCGATCTGCAGAGGGCGCGCCAGTACGCTTTGATGCTTGGTGGGCGAAAACTGGTGCTCGACGCGGATGGCATCACGGCTTTCAGGGACGATCCGGCATTGCTTTTCAAGGCCTACGCCAAAGGGGAAACGCGCCTCGTCATGACGCCGCATGACGGCGAGTTCGCCCGGTTGTTTCCAGATATCGAGGCCGACAAGGCCCTTTCTAAGGTCGACCGCGCCACTGCTGCCGCCAAACGCAGTCATAGCGTCGTCGTCTACAAGGGCGCAGACACGGTGATCGCCGCGCCCGACGGCCACGCCGCAATCAACACCAATGCACCGCCGTGGCTGGCGACCGCAGGATCGGGAGACACACTCGCCGGTATCATCGGCGCGCATCTGGCGCAGGGCATGCCAGCCTTCGAGGCCGCCGCCGCCGGTGTCTGGCGTCACGGACGAGCCGGCGCGAAAGCGGGAGAGGGGCTGACGGCGGAAGACCTCGCAGCGGCAATCGAGCCGCTGCCGGCCTGATCAGTCGACGCGCTTCTGCAGCGCCCGGGCGCCGTTTGGCGCGTTAACCTTGCCCTCGGTGATAAAGAACGCAAAGACATCGCGCGGTTTCTTTTCCGGCTGGTACGATGGATCGCCAAGTTCAAGGTCATCCACCATGCCGCCCGACGCCCAGGTCTTCAGTCGATCGGCCCACAGATCAAGCCGCTTTTCGTCATAGCAGGTCTCGACATCATCGCTACCCGTCTGCAGACGCGCATAGACGAAGTCCGAGGTGACATCGGCGATCATCGGGTAGTCGGCGTGATCGGCGCAGACCACGGCCACGTTGTGCTTCGCCAGCAGCGCGATGAACTCCGGCGTGCGGAAGGACGGATGGCGCACCTCGACGACGTGCCGCAGCGCCAAGCCATCCTGCTTCTCAGGCAGCAGCGCGAGGAAGGCACCGAAGTCATCGGCGTCGAACTTCTTCGTCGGCATGAACTGCCAGAGAATTGGGCCCAGATGCGGACCGAGTTCGCTTAGTCCTTGCCCGAGAAATCGGCTGATCGAGTCACCCGCCTCGGCCAGCACCTTCTTGTTGGTGGCAAAGCGGCTGGCTTTCAGCGAGAAGACAAAATCTTCCGGCACCTCCGATGCCCATTTGGCAAAGGTTTCCGGTTTCTGCGAGCTGTAATAGGTGCCGTTGACCTCGATGACCTTCAACTGCCGGCTGGCATATTCCAGTTGCCGTTTCTTCGAGAGAGTATCGGGGTAGAACGTCCCCTCCCACGGATCGAACGTCCAGCCGCCGATACCGCAGCGGATTGTTCCTGATTTTGTCATGCTGTCTCCCCTCGCGTTGTCTCTTACTCCGCCGCTTCCGCCTTTCGAAGCGGACGTCGTTCCAGAAGTTCCTTCAGGAAGGCGCCGGTATGGGACCGCTTTTCCTTGACGATGTCCTCTGGCGTTCCCGCCGCAATGACCTCGCCGCCGCCGTCGCCGCCTTCGGGACCGAAATCGATCACCCAGTCGGCGGTCTTGATGACCTCCAGATTGTGCTCGATGACGACCACCGAATTGCCCTGGTTGACGAGTTCATGCAGAACTTCAAGAAGCTTGGCTACATCATGGAAATGCAAGCCAGTTGTCGGTTCATCGAGGATATAGAGCGTGCGCCCGGTCGAGCGCTTCGACAGTTCCTTGGCAAGCTTGACGCGCTGCGCCTCGCCGCCGGAGAGCGTGTTGGCCTGCTGACCGACCTTGATGTAGCCGAGGCCGACCTGGTTGAGCGTGATCAGCTTGTCGCGCACGGCCGGAACGGCGGCGAAGAACTCGACGCCTTCCTCGACCGTCATGTCGAGCACATCGGCGATCGACTTGCCCTTGAAATGCACATCGAGCGTCTCGCGATTGTAGCGCTTGCCGTGACAGACGTCGCAGGTGACATAGACATCCGGCAGGAAGTGCATCTCGATCTTGATGACGCCGTCACCCTGGCAGGCCTCGCAGCGGCCGCCCTTGACGTTGAAAGAGAAACGGCCGGGCTGGTAGCCGCGCGTCTTCGCCTCCGGCAGGCCGGCAAACCAGTCGCGGATCGGGGTGAAGGCGCCGGTATAAGTCGCCGGGTTCGAGCGCGGCGTGCGGCCGATCGGCGATTGATCGATGTCGATCACCTTGTCGATATGCTCGAAACCGTCGATCCGGTCGTGTTCGGCCGGATTCTCACGCGCGCCCATGATGCGGCGTGCGGCCGCCTTGTAAAGCGTTTCGATCAGGAAAGTCGACTTGCCGCCGCCGGAAACGCCGGTCACAGCGGTGAAGATACCGAGCGGGATCGAGGCGGTGACGTTCTTCAGATTGTTGGCGCGGGCGCCGACGACGGTGATTTCCTTTTTCTTCTTCAGCTTGCGCCGTTCGGACGGCACGGCGACCGAAAGCTCGCCGGAAAGATATCGTCCGGTCAGCGAGTTCGGATTAGCGATGACGTCGGACGGCGCGCCCTGCGCGACCACCTCGCCGCCGTGAATTCCGGCGGCGGGTCCGATATCGACGACGTAGTCCGCGGTCAGGATCGCATCCTCGTCGTGCTCGACGACGATCACCGTATTGCCGATGTCGCGCAGATGCCGAAGCGTATCGAGCAGCCGGGCATTGTCGCGCTGATGCAGACCGATCGACGGCTCGTCGAGCACGTAGAGCACGCCGGTCAGGCCGGAACCGATCTGCGAGGCCAGCCGGATGCGCTGGCTTTCGCCGCCTGACAACGTGCCGGAATTGCGCGAGAGACTGAGATATTCGAGGCCGACATCGTTGAGGAAGCGCAGCCGCTCGCGGATTTCCTTCAGGATGCGAACGGCGATCTCGTTCTGCTTGGCATTCATATGGGCAGGCAGCGTCTCGAACCAGTCGCGCGCGACACGGATCGACATGTCGGTCACTTCGCCGATATGCAGCTTGTCGATCTTGACCGCCAGCGCCTCCGGCTTCAGGCGGAAACCATCGCAGGCGGGGCAGGGCGCCGCCGACATGTAGCGCTCGATCTCCTCGCGCGCCCAGGCGCTGTCGGTCTCCTTCCAGCGCCGCTCCAGATTGGGCACGATACCTTCGAAGGTCTTGGTGGTGTTGTAGGACCGTGCGCCGTCCTCATAGTGGAAGCTGATCTTTTCCTCGGTGCCTTGCAGGATCGCATGTCTGGCCTCGTCGGACAGATCACTCCATTTGTTTGACAGCTTGAAGCCAAACGCCTTGCCGAGGGCCTCGAGCGTCTGATTGTAGTAGGGCGACGAGGACTTGGCCCAGGGCGCGATGGCGCCGTTCTTCAGTGTACGGTCCGGCTCCGGGATGATCAGCGCCTCATCGATCTTCTGCTGGCTGCCAAGACCGTCGCAGGTCGGGCAGGCGCCGAAGGGATTGTTGAACGAGAACAGTCTCGGCTCGATTTCCGAAATGGTGAAGCCGGATACGGGGCAGGCGAATTTTTCGGAAAAGAGGACGCGCTCATGCGTCTCGTTCAGCGATTTGTTGGCAGAGCCGCCTGCGGCCGTCTCTTCCGGCGGCAGCGGCTTGTCGGCGAATTCGGCGATGGCCAGGCCGTCGGCAAGCGTCAGGCAGGTTTCGAGACTGTCGGCCAGGCGCGCCGTGAGGTCCGGGCGCACGACGACGCGGTCGACGACAACGTCGATGTCGTGCTTGTATTTCTTGTCGAGCGTCGGTGCCTCGGCGATCTCGTAGAACTGCCCGTCGATCTTGACGCGCTGAAAGCCCTTCTTCATCAGTTCGGCGAGCTCTTTCTTATACTCGCCTTTGCGGCCGCGCACGATCGGCGCCAGGATATAGAGCCGTGTCCCTTCGCCGAAATCGATGACACGGTCGACCATCTGGCTGACCGTCTGGCTCTCGATCGGCAGGCCGGTGGCTGGCGAATAGGGCACGCCGACGCGGGCAAACAGGAGGCGCATGTAGTCGTAGATTTCGGTGACCGTGCCGACCGTCGAGCGCGGATTGCGCGAAGTCGTCTTCTGCTCGATCGAGATTGCCGGAGATAGGCCGTCGATCTGGTCGACATCCGGCTTCTGCATCATCTCGAGAAACTGCCGGGCATAGGCCGAGAGGCTCTCGACATAGCGGCGCTGGCCTTCCGCATAGATCGTGTCGAAGGCGAGGGACGATTTTCCGGAGCCGGACAGGCCGGTCATGACGATCAGCTTGTTGCGCGGCAGGTCAAGGTCAATGCCCTTCAGATTATGCTCGCGCGCCCCGCGGATGGAAATGGTCTTGAGTTCGCTCATCGTGTCCAGCTTTGTAAGTCCATTGAAAGCTCCTATTTAAGTACGGCATAGCGCATGTCGAGACACAATGCGAAAAACAGGCCGGCTTTCCCGAGTCGGTTGACAGGATATTACGAATTTACTAGAACAAATAAAGAACAAAATTCGAAAACTGTTGTGGATGACGGGATGCAAAGGGGCGTATGCTGGACTATCAGCCGCTAAAGTGCGCGCTTAGAATTTTGGTGGCCGGGCTGCAAGGCCGGGCGGGATAACAGGAAAAACAAGATGGCAGGTAGTGTCAACAAGGTGATTTTGATTGGGAACCTCGGGGCCGACCCGGAAATCCGGCGCACGCAGGACGGCCGGCCGATCGCCAACCTGAACATCGCGACGTCGGAAACCTGGCGCGACCGCAATTCCGGCGAGCGCAAGGAAAAGACCGAATGGCACCGCGTGGTGATCTTCAGCGAACCCCTGTGCAAGATTGCGGAGCAGTATCTGAAGAAGGGTGCCAAGGTTTATATCGAAGGCGCGCTGCAGACCCGCAAATGGCAGGACAAGGACGGCCAAGACCGCTATTCCACGGAAGTGGTGCTGCAGGGCTTCAATTCGACGCTGACGATGCTCGACGGGCGTGGCGAGGGCGGTGGTGCAGGTGCTGGCCGTGGCGGTTCGGATTACGGTGGCGGCAACCCCGGCGGCGGAAGCTCCAGCAACTACGGGGATGACTACGATCGTCCGGCGTCGGCACCTTCGGGCCGCTCCAGCGGTGGCGGCGGAAACTTTTCGCGCGACATGGACGACGACATTCCATTCTGATTCTGCCGCGGCACAATGAAAGAGGGCTCGGGAAATCGGGCCTTCTTTCGTCAGCGCCTTGGCGTGATTGCCGTCACGCCAAGGCCGACTTCACGCCATCGACGACGAACTGGACCGCAAGCGCCGCGAGAATGACGCCCAGCAACCGGGTCAGGATGGCGCGGCCGGTAACGCCGAGGAAGCGGTCGATGCGTTCGGCGATGACGAGTGCGGCGAAGAGAAGGGCCAGGCAGAAGGCGATGACGAGAATGAGCTGTGCCCGCTCGATGGTGGCGGAGAAAGATCCCGACAACAGGATCGTCGCCGAGATCGCGCCGGGGCCGGCAATCAGCGGCAGCGCCAGCGGAAACACGGCGATATTGTGAATGTGGTCGCGGGTGATGGCTGCTTCGCCGGTTTTTTCCTTCCGCTCGTTTCGTTTCTCGAAGATCATCTCGAAGGCGATCCAGAAGAGTAAGAGGCCGCCGGCGATCCGAAAGGCGCCGATCGAAATGCCGAGCAGCCCGAGGATGCCATTGCCGAACAGGGCGAAGGCCGAGAGAATGAAGAAGGCGATCAGCGTGCCGCGGCGCGCCACAAGGAACCGTTCGTGGCGGCTCATGCCCGTGGTCAGACTGAGAAAGATCGGCGCAAGGCCGGGCGGATCGATGGTGACCAGGATGGTGGTCAGCGCATTGATCAGAAGGTCGATGTGTGACATCCGATTTCCCCGTCGCGGCCTTGTTTATGATGGCCGTCTTATGGATTGTTAGGCGACCGGATTGACGAAGGAAAGGGCAGTTTCGGGGCGTTCCTTCGCTTTTGCCTTGCAAATGCCATCCATAGCGCCGAAGAGCCTAAAAGGCTGTTCAAAACCCGGCCCCGAAATTGGCGCTCGCCAATGCATTCGGCTATAAAAATATGTCTGATTCTGAACAAAGATCGTGATCGAAATTGACTGAACAAACCACACCCGGCGGCGGCAAGAATCCACCAGGCATCGAGCCTATTTCCATCATGGAGGAAATGCAGCGGTCGTATCTCGATTACGCCATGAGCGTCATCGTCAGCCGTGCACTTCCCGATGTCCGCGATGGTCTGAAGCCGGTTCACCGCCGCATCCTCTTCGGGATGAGCGAACTCGGCATCGACTGGAACAAGAAATACGTCAAATGCGCCCGCGTCACCGGTGACGTGATGGGTAAATTTCACCCGCACGGCAACTCGGCGATCTACGACGCCCTGGCGCGCATGGCGCAGCCCTGGTCGTTGCGCCTGCCGCTGATCGACGGACAGGGCAACTTCGGCTCCATAGACGGCGATCCGCCTGCGGCCGAGCGTTACACCGAATGCCGGTTGCAGAAGGCAGCGCACGCGCTGCTTGACGATCTCGACAAGGAAACCGTCGATTTCCGCGACAACTATGACGGCACGTTGAGCGAACCTGCTGTCGTTCCGGCCAAGTTCCCGAACCTTCTGGTCAACGGCGCAGGTGGCATCGCTGTCGGCATGGCGACCAACATCCCGCCGCACAATCTGGTCGAAGTCATCAACGGCTGCATCGCGCTGATCGACGATCCGGCGCTGGAACTGCCGCAACTGATGGAGATCATTCCCGGACCGGACTTCCCGACCGCCGCCTTCATCCTCGGCCGCTCCGGCATCCGCTCGGCCTATGAGACGGGCCGCGGCTCGGTCATCATGCGCGGCCGCGCCACCATCGAGCCGATGCGCGGCGATCGCGAGCAGATCATCATCACCGAAGTTCCCTACCAGGTGAACAAGGCGACGATGATCGAGAAGATGGCCGAACTGGTCAAGGACAAGCGCATCGAGGGTATTTCCGACCTGCGCGACGAATCCGACCGTCAGGGCTACCGCGTTGTCGTCGAACTGAAGCGCGACGCCAATGCCGAGGTCATCCTCAACCAGCTCTATCGCTACACGCCGCTGCAGACCTCCTTTGGCTGCAACATGGTGGCGCTGAACGGCGGCAAGCCGGAGCAGATGACGCTGCTCGACATGCTGCGCGCCTTCGTCGCCTTCCGCGAGGAAGTCATCAGCCGTCGCACGAAGTACCTGCTGCGCAAGGCCCGCGAGCGGGCGCATGTGTTGGTCGGTCTCGCCATCGCGGTCGCCAATATCGACGAGATCATCAAGCTGATCCGCGAGGCGCCGGACCCGCAGACGGCCCGCGAACAGTTGATGACGCGCCGCTGGCCGGCAGCCGATGTCGAGAGCCTGATCCGGCTGATCGACGATCCGCGTCACCGCATCAACGAGGACCTCACCTACAACCTGTCGGAAGAGCAGGCGAGGGCGATCCTCGAACTACGTCTCGCCCGACTGACGGCACTTGGCCGCGACGAAATCGGTGACGAACTCAACAAGATCGGCACCGAGATCAGCGATTATCTCGACATCCTGTCGTCGCGCATCCGCATCATGACGATCGTCAAGGACGAGCTCGCCGCCGTCCGCGACGAATTCGGCACGCCGCGCCGCACCGAGATCGTCGAAGGCGGTCCGGACATGGACGACGAGGACCTGATCGCTCAGGAAGACATGGTCATCACCGTGTCCCACCTCGGCTATATCAAGCGGGTGCCGTTGACGACCTACCGGGCGCAGCGTCGCGGCGGCAAGGGCCGCTCCGGCATGGCAACGCGCGACGAGGATTTCGTGACGAGGCTTTTCGTCGCCAACACACACACGCCGATCCTGTTCTTCTCCTCGCGCGGCATCGTCTACAAGGAGAAGGTCTGGCGTCTGCCGATCGGCACGCCGCAGTCGCGCGGCAAGGCGCTGATTAACATGCTGCCGCTCGAAGCTGGCGAGCGAATCACCACCATCATGCCGCTGCCCGAGGACGAGGCGACGTGGGAGAACCTCGACGTGATGTTCTCCACCACCCGCGGTACGGTCCGGCGCAACAAGCTGTCGGATTTCGTCCAGGTCAACCGCAACGGCAAGATCGCCATGAAGCTCGAGGAGGAGGGCGATGAAATCCTCTCCGTCGAGACCTGTACCGATCAGGATGACGTCCTTCTGACGACGGCTCTCGGCCAGTGCATCCGCTTCCCGGTCGATGACGTGCGTGTCTTTGCCGGCCGCAACTCGATCGGCGTTCGCGGCATTTCGCTGGGCGAAAACGACAGGATCATCTCTATGACCATTGTCGGCCATGTCGGGGCAGAGCCGTGGGAACGTGCCGCCTATCTGAAGCGCTCTGCGGCGGAGCGGCGCGCTGCGACCGGTGAGGACGAGGAAATCACGCTGGTTGGCGAAGAAGTGGCCGAAGACGGCCAGCTTGACGAGGCCCGTTATGAGGAACTGAAGGCGCGCGAACAGTTCGTGCTGACGGTTTCGGTCAAGGGCTACGGTAAGCGATCGTCCACCTACGACTTCCGCACCTCAGGCCGCGGTGGCAAGGGCATCCGCGCGACGGACACCTCGAAGACGGGCGAAATCGGCGAGCTCGTCGCAGCCTTCCCGGTTGAAGACAATGATCAGATCATGCTGGTGTCGGATGGCGGCCAGCTGATCCGCGTGCCGGTGGGCGGCATCCGCCTCGCCAGCCGTGCGACCAAGGGTGTGACGATCTTTTCGACGGCCAAGGACGAGAAGGTGGTTTCGGTCGAGCGCATCAGCGAACCGGAATCCGACGAGGAAGACGAGATCGCCGCGCAGGTGCCGGAAGCCGAGCCGCCCGCCGCAACCGACGAATAACGGTTCTTCGATACTGCCAAGATGAAAACCGGGCGAGCCTGTCGCCCGGTTTTTCTTTGCCATTGAATTTCTTCGTCCACGAATTCATCCTGTTGCCGCACCGTTACAGACGTGATTCCCATATGGGCAACCGGTGCAAGGGGCGGGGAATTCATGGGGCGATTGACGCGGCGCGCGCTGTTGGCTGGGGTATCCGCGGGCATCGGGCTTTATGCCGGGCGCACCCTTCTTGCTCCGATAAGCGCCACAGGCCCGGTTTTTCCCGCGGCAGGGCAGTCCGACAAGGGGGGCATTCTCCTCAATGACGCCAGTGAGTTGTCGCCGACGCCGGTTGCAAAGCACATGATCGTCACTGCCGATCCGAGGGGTGAGGCAGTCGAAAACATCCGGGCGCTGATGGCCGAGGCGCAAGGTGCCAGCCGGCCGTTCATTGCCAGTGCCGCCCGCCATTCCATGGGTGGCCAAAGCCTTGCGAAAAACGGCTCGGTGTTGACCTTGGATCAGCAATGGCTGGAAGCCGACCCGGCATCCAAGACCTACCGGGTTGCCGCCGGCACGCGCTGGTCGACCGTCATTGCCAGGCTTGATGCGATCGGCTTTTCGCCGGCCGTGATGCAGTCGAACAATGATTTCGGCGTTGCCAGCACTTATAGCGTCAATGCGCATGGCTGGCCCGTGCGCTTCAGCGGTTGCGGCTGTACCGTGCGTTCGCTGAAGATGCTGCTCGCGGACGGAACGCATGTGACATGCTCTCGAAACGAGAACGCCGAACTCTTCCGGCATGCCATGGGCGGCTACGGCCTTTTCGGCGTGATCACCGAGCTCGAACTCGACATGGTACCGAACAGCCGCCTTGAACCCCGTTTCGAACGCGTATTTGGCGCCGATCTTGGCAAGCGGTTTGCCGAGGTGCTGGCTTCCGACCCGTCAATCCAGATGGCCTACGGTCGCCTGGATGTCTCGCTCGACCGGTTCTTCGAGGATGGCCTGCTGATTACCTACCGGCCGAGTGCTGACCAGTCAGACCTTCCCGCCGCAACCGGTTCAGGCTTCGTCAGCCGCGTCTCCCGCGAAATCTTCCGCCGGCAGGTCGGTTCGGACGGAATGAAACATATGCGCTGGTGGACCGAGACCTCGCTCGGCCCGGCGATTGCCGGGGCATCGACGCGCAACAGCTTGATGAACGAGCCCGTCGTCACCCTTGACGATCTCGATCCGCTGCGCTCCGACATCCTCCACGAATATTTCGTGGCACCGTCCCGGTTTGCCGAATTCGTGGCGCTGTGCCGCGATGTCATCCCGGCCTCCTTCCAGCAATTGCTGAATGTCACACTGCGCTACGTCGATACCGACCGAGACAGCGTGCTGGCCTACGCGACCGAGCCACGTATCGCAGCCGTCATGCTGTTTTCCCAGGAGAAAACCGTGCGGGGGGAGGCGGACATGGCCCGCATGACGAAGGAACTGATCGAACGGGTGCTCGCCATCGGCGGCACCTACTATCTGCCTTATCGCCCGCATGCCTCGATCGATCAGTTCGTTCGCGCCTATCCGCGCACCGCTTCCTTTGCAGCGAGCAAGCGCGAATTCGACAAGGGCCTTCTTTTCCGCAATCATTTGTGGGACGCCTATCTCGCCAGACTGTGAAAGGATCCCTCGTGGGGAAACTGCGTATCATCGCCGCCTTCTATGCCATTGCGCTTCTCGGCGCCGCGTCGCTGAACTACATCCCCGGATTGACCGACGATCAGGGCAGGGCCTTCGGCATCTTCGCTCTCGATATCTATGATGACAGCCTGCATGTTGCGTCCGCCGCCTGGGCTGCAATCGCTGCTTGGCTTTCAAGTCGGGCGGCGCGCAGCTTTCTTCTCTATTTCGGCATTCTCTACTTTGGTGACGGCTTGCTCGGCCTGATCACCGGCTCCGGTTATCTTGACCTCGGCATCATCAACTATGGCATTCAGGATCTGCCCTTCGGCTTCAAGATTCTCGCCAACCTGCCACATCTGGCCCTGGGAGGATTCGCCGTCTTCTCTGCCCTTGCATTCGGCAAGGAGGCGACGGCGTGATGCGCGTGCTTTGGAAGCTCCTCAAATGGAGCCTCGCGGCCATCCTGCTGGTGACCCTGCTGCTTCTCAGTCCCGTTGGCTATATCGAGGCTTTCTGTCATGGCGAAAGGACGGAAGAGCCTTACACGCCGCTGATCAAGGATGCGGCCTTCCACCGGCGCGAAGCGAACACCTTCCTGACGTATCCGGAATGGCACATCGTCTATGCCTATGACGGGTTGGCGCAAACGCTGAAGACAGGCGATGAATACGCGTTCGACTATGTCTCAAGCGTCAAGGGGTTCTGGACGTCGGCTTGCGCTCTGACCAAGGTTGCCGATGCGCACGGCGGCGCCGATTCCGCGACGCGCATGACGATCCACACGATCGGCGTCAGCTTCACGCTCGAAATGGCGCTCAAGGCGGCTTACGAGGAAACGATCGGCCGCCTGACGGCGATGCTGCGCGGTGACAAGAAAACCCCCCAGGATCAGGTGGCTGCCGGAATGGCAGTGGACTACGCCGAATTCCTGCGTCAGACCCCGTGGTACAAATATCCCTTCGAGAGCCAGATCAGGAAGCTCGAAGAGGCACCGCAGACCGATCCAGTGCGGGGCCGGGAACGCCGGTTTGCGCTCGGAACCGAGTGGTGGGCAAAGACGTTCTACGCTGGAATGATTGCCAATGCCGTTGCCGGAACCACAGGCGCGGCGCAGCTTGAAATCCGCAGCGTTGTCAGTGGCTTGGACCCGAGCGAGCTGGCGAATATCCCCGGGCTGAAAGTGATCGGTGAAAACGGCGGCGATGTCGAAATAGAAACGCCACGCTACGACCTGTTCACCAAGATACTGGTCGCAATCGCGCAGAAAGGCGGCGCGATCCGCGAGATCGCCGGCAATGATGACATCATGGTTTCCGTCACCGAAAAGCCAGACCAGCCGCTGGCCGGGCTGCCGGGCACCGTCACTGCCCGCGTCCGGCGGGACGGTTTTGACGGCACCAGATTGCTGGTCGCGCTCAAGGTAAACGAACTGGCGAGCTTGCTGCGAAACGTCCCCTTGGCTGACCCGGGTGTGGAACACGTCTTTGACTATTAGAGCTGCCAGGTTCGTTGCAACGACGATTGCCATCGTCCTTCTATGGTATGTTGCGATGGCGGCAGTGTTTTGCGTGACCGAACAGGCCCCGGGCGCGCTGGTCCTGATTCCGGATCGCTTTCTTACCGCCGGACAACTGCCGGAAGGCATCTTCATCCTGAGATGGAACAGCTATTTCGCCGTCCTTGCCAGCGATCGGGCGGGTTATGTCGGCAGCCTCTATGCGGCGGGTTTTCCGCTGATTTTTCCAGCGAGAAGCAGCGGCTGCCTCAGCTATCGCGGGTGGAACTAATCCAACCCCAAACAGGGCAAAGAAAAACCGGACTGGCAGGGGAACCGTCCGGTTTTCAATTCAGCGGCACTGGAGGTGCTGCTGTATCGGGGATAAAACTTTCGACTGTCTGGCGGCTCGTCAAACGCTGAAGCCGCCGGCATTCTGGCTGCTGTCCTTCATCGCAACCCGTTCGCGCTGAAGATCGAGAATAGTCCGGGCAAAATCGACCAGGAACACAAGACTGACGATTGCAGATATGAGCATCATTGTGATCGCCATGGCGAAACTTCCTTATTTTATGAGACGATCGCGCAAGAAATCAGCGCGTTCGTTACGCACCTCGCTTCTGATTGCGTTTGCCGTTGCAAAAAGCATGGCGAAAAACATGATCATCGAAAGAAGTAGAATAAGTGCCATAGACGTGATCCTTTCACTTGAGGAACGGCGCTTCTCCAGAAAAGTTCCATTCGTGTTTCTTCAAATACTCAATTCTCTCTGAAGCAGCCTTGAACGTTACATTCATTTAGCGCTCATCCGGCCCGCCCGCTGTTTCCGGGGGAACACGCAACCGTAGCGAAGGGCTCCCTTGCGATTGCCCACGGTCCGTGACAAAAGGCTTCGAAACGGAAACAGGCGCGATGACCACTGCTTTTTATCCCGGCTCCTTTGATCCCATGACCAACGGCCATCTCGACGTGTTGGTCCAGTCGCTGAACGTGGCACCGAAGGTGATCGTCGCGATCGGCATCCATCCCGGCAAGACGCCGCTGTTTTCGTTCGAGGAACGGGCAGAACTCATCCGTCAGTCGCTGAGCGAGTTTCTTCCCGAGAGAGCCGGCGATATCTCGATCGTCTCCTTCGACAATCTGGTGGTCGACGCGGCGCGACAGCATGGCGCCTCGCTTCTGGTTCGCGGCCTGCGCGACGGCACCGATCTCGACTACGAAATGCAGATGGCGGGCATGAACCGGCAGATGGCGCCCGACATCCAGACCCTGTTTCTACCGGCCGGAACGGCATCGCGGCCCATTACTGCCACATTGGTCCGCCAGATCGCGGCGATGGGTGGCGATGTCAGCGCCTTTGTGCCCAAGGCCGTTCACCAAGCGCTCAGCGCCAAGCGCAAGTCCTGACGCGGTCCAATCAATTTTTACGGGAGCTAGCATGAAAATCCTCCACCTCGCTTTCGCAGGCGCAGTTGCTCTTGCTTCCTTGACCGGCAATGCCTTTGCCCAGGCCAAGGAATACATCACGATCCAGCTGAAGGACGGCCCGGTCGTGATCGAACTTTTGCCCGATGTCGCGCCGAAGCACGTTGCCCGCATCAAGGAACTGGCGGAGGCCGGCGAATACAACAATGTCGCCTTCCACCGCGTGATCCCCGGTTTCATGGCCCAGACCGGCGATGTCCAGTACGGCAATATGGAAAAGGACTTCAAGGCGGATATGGCCGGCACGGGCGGTTCTTCCAAGCCGGATGTCGAAGCCGAGTTTTCAAAGGTCCCCTTTGAGCGCGGCACGGTCGGCATGGCCCGCAGCCAGGATCCGAACTCCGCCAATTCGCAGTTCTTCATCATGTTCGCACCCGGCTCCTTCCTGAACGGCCAGTACACGGTCGTCGGTCAGGTCGTCGAAGGCATGGAGAACGTCGACAAGATCAAGATGGGTGACGAGGCCAACAACGGTTCCGTCACCGATCCCGACCGCATGATCAGCGTCAAGGTCGGCAAGTAAACTGAGTTCCAACAAGGAGAAATGCCATGACCGAGATCAAGGATCCGGAAAACACCATCATCATGGAAACCACCAAGGGGCAGGTCGTAATCCAGCTTCTGCCGGACCTGGCGCCGGGCCACGTCACCCGCATCAAGGAACTGTGCGCCGAAGGTGCCTATGATGGCGTCGTATTCCACCGCGTCATCGACGACTTCATGGCGCAGACCGGCGACGTGCAGTTCGGCAAGAAGGGCGGCGAGCAGTTCAACCCGGCTCGCGCCGGCATGGGCGGCTCTTCCAAGCCGGACCTGAAGGCTGAATTCTCCAATATGAGCCATGTCCGCGGCACCTGCTCCATGGCCCGCAGCCAGATGCCGAACTCTGCCAACTCGCAATTCTTCATCTGCTTTGCCGACAGCCCCTGGCTCAACAAGCAGTATTCCGTCTGGGGCCAGGTGATCTCCGGCATGGAAAATGTCGACAAGATCAAGCGCGGCGAGCCGGTCAAGGATCCCGACAGCATTGTTTCGATGAAACTTGCCGCCAACGCCTGATCTGGGCTAATCAACAACCCGTCCCGGATCGCCCGAACAGGGCGCCGGGGCGGGTTTGCCGTTTAAAGAAGACTGTTGATGCGCGTCGACCTGTTCGATTTCGATCTCCCCGAGGAAAACATTGCGCTGAGGCCTGCAAGCCCGCGCGACAGCGCACGTATGCTCGTCGTCCGGCCGCAACAGCAGGAGCCGCTTTCCGATCACGGCGTTTTGGATCTGCCGTCCTTCCTGCGCCCCGGCGACGCACTGGTGTTCAACGATACGAAGGTCATCCCAGCGCAGCTCGAAGGCCTGCGCCGGCGCGGTGGGGACATCGTAACCGAAGTGTCGCTTACCTTGCACATGCGCGCGGCACCTGACTGCTGGAAAGCCTTTGCCAGGCCCGCCAAACGCTTGAAGCCTGGCGACCGCATCGAATTCGGCCACGGCTCGAACACCTGCCTGCTGGGTTCGCTTGATGCAATCGTCGAGGAAAAAGGCGAGGCTGGCGAGGTGACGCTGCGTTTCGACCTGTCCGGACCGGCGCTTGATGAAGCGATCCTTGCTGTCGGTCATGTCCCATTGCCGCCCTATATCGCTTCCAAGCGCCCGGAGGACGAAAAGGACCGCACCGATTACCAGACGGTCTATGCGCGCGAGCAGGGCGCCGTCGCTGCCCCGACCGCAGGGCTGCATTTCACCGACCGGCTTTTCGCGGCATTGGATGCCATGGGTATAGAGCGCCACTTCGTGACGCTCCATGTGGGCGCGGGTACGTTTTTGCCGATGAAGGTCGATGACACGGATGATCACGTCATGCACGAGGAGATCGGCCATGTCGGCGCGGATGTGGCCGAGCGGCTCAATGCAGTGAAGGCGAGGGGCGGGCGCATCGTCTGCGTCGGAACAACCTCCCTCCGGTTGGTTGAGAGCGCGGCCGAGGAGAACGGCGAGATCAGGTCATGGTCTGGCCCGACCGGCATCTTCATCACGCCCGGCTACCGCTTCCGCGCCGTCGATATGCTGATGACCAATTTTCACCTGCCGAAATCGACGCTGTTCATGCTCGTCTCTGCATTCAGCGGCCTTGAGACGATGCGGCGCGCCTATGCCTACGCGATCGACCACGGCTACCGCTTCTATTCCTACGGCGATTCCAGCCTGCTTTTCCGGGATAATCCATGACCGAGACATTTCAGTTCAATCTGCTCGCCACCGATGGCAAAGCTCGCCGCGGCACGGTATCGATGCCGCGTGGCGACATCCGCACGCCGGCCTTCATGCCGGTCGGTACGGTCGGAACGGTCAAGGCGATGTATCTCGACCAGGTGCGCGATCTGGGCGCCGACATCATCCTCGGCAACACTTATCATCTGATGCTGCGGCCGGGGGCGGAGCGTGTCGCCAAGCTCGGTGGCCTGCATGAGCTGATCCGCTGGCCTTACCCGATCCTCACCGATTCGGGCGGCTTCCAGGTCATGTCGCTCGCCGGCCTGCGCAAGCTCGACGAGAAGGGCGTGACTTTCAAGAGCCATGTCGACGGCTCGGTGCATCATATGTCGCCGGAGCGCTCGATCGAGATTCAGGGCCTTCTGGGCAGCGACATCCAGATGCAACTCGACGAATGCGTCCGTCTGCCGGCGGAGCCGAAGGATATCGAACGGGCGATGGAAATGTCGTTCCGCTGGGCCGAACGCTGCAAGGTCGCCTTTGGCGATCAGCCCGGCAAGGCGATGTTCGGCATCGTTCAGGGCGGAGACATTCCCGCGTTGCGCGAACGCTCTGCGGACGCGTTGTCGGGGCTCGATCTCAAGGGCTATGCCATTGGCGGCCTTGCAGTTGGCGAACCGCAGGCGGTGATGCTCGACATGATCGACACGACCTGCCCCTACCTGCCGGTGGAGAAACCGCGTTACCTGATGGGCGTCGGCACGCCGGACGATATCCTGAAATCGGTCGCGCGGGGCATCGACATGTTCGATTGCGTGATGCCGACCCGTTCCGGTCGCCATGGCCTGGCCTTCACCCGCCACGGCCGCATCAACATGCGCAACGCCCGCCACGCTGAAGATAGGCGGCCGCTGGATGAGCAGTCTTGCTGCCCGGCGTCGCGCGACTATTCGCGCGCCTATCTGCACCACCTGGTGCGCTCGAACGAGTCGCTCGGCGGCATGCTTTTGACCTGGAACAACCTGTTCTACTATCAGGACCTCATGGCCGGTATCCGCCAGGCGATCGAACTGGGGCGTTATGCCGATTTCATGGCCGAGACGAAGGAGGCTTGGGCGCGCGGCGAGGCCGAAGCGAAGCAGGCCGCCTGAGACTGGTTAGATTTCGCGGCCGGGGGCCTGCTGTAGCATCTCCACGCCGTTGATCTTGTAAGTACCGTCCGGCTGCCTGACGAGGAAGTAGAGCACCGTCCAGTTCTTGCCGTCCGGCCCTGAAATCAACACCTCCTGCACGACCGTATCGCCCTCGACCTTGCTGCGTCCGAACGCGAAATTGCCCGGTCGGTACACCGGAGCGTAACCGCGCTTCACCATGTCAAAGAAGATGTTCTTGTCAGGAAACTTGCGCTTGATCTGCGGCGAGGCGAAGGAATAGGCCGTCTCCGCATCGTCGTTGAGAAAAGCCTCGATCTGGCTCTGGATGATCGACTGGACCGTATCGACCGGTTCCGCCGCGCGCGCCAACGACACCGAGATCATCAAGATTGCACATGCGCAGGCTCTGAACGTCCGGATCATTGCCCCGTCTCCTTGCTGAACATGAAATATCCTACACCTAATGAGCAGAAATGGTTTCTGTCCCATTGGATCAGTCAACAAGCGCCGATGTAAAAAATATTATATATATATCAATGATATATCAAACATATATAAATTAATGCATTAATCAATAAACTGTTCGTGACAACCATGGTTGAGGGCGTTGTCTTTGAACCGGGGATTGATGTAGCGCAAAGCGGCCAGTTCATTTCAGGGGTAATTGATTTATTATTGACGTTGCGGCGAAAAACGAAAGTGCCGTAGCAAATGCCTCTGGTTGGCCGAACAGTTCCTACATCCAACAAGGAGAACGCACATGACGTCGAGAAAATTGGCATGCATGGCCATTGCCGCCACGCTTTTTTCAGCCAGCACAACGACCGTGACCTTCGGGCAGACGGCCCCGGCCGAGGGCCAAGATGCGCAGCCTGACGCCTCAGAGATGATGCCGGGCGCAATGACGGGGGGGAGACACGGTGGAATGCGCGGGGGGGCGATGCGGGGTCACATGATGACGATCATGTTCGCCGTCGCGGATGTCGATGGAGACGGGGCACTTTCCTTCGAGGAGGTCACGACGATCCATAAGCGGATATTCGATAAAGTCGACGCCAACAAGGATGGCAAGGTGACAACCGAGGAGATGCAGGCCTTTATGCGAGGTCAATGAGCGGCGTGGAAAGGTGCGGAGGCCCGTGAAAAAATGACGTTGGCCACGTTCCGCCGACGTCTGTCCGGATGCTGCTGGACGAGAAGCCAGCGGTTGTCGGGCTAGCCCGAGCCGGGTAGCCAGCCGGGTCGTGGCATGCCTGTGCTGTGGGGAAGCCTGTCGGCGTTCCTTGCTCATGTCGTTGGCGATACCGCTGTAATGGCCGCTATATTCCGGAAACTCGTGATCCTGGAACGTATTGCGTTTAAGCTCGCGATAGATCGTCGAGCGATGCCGTCCGAGTTTCTCGGCAATCACCTCGACACCGATGCCGGCCATTCGCCAACGAGCGATCTTGCGGCGTTCATCCATATCGATCTGGGAGTAGGTGCGCTTCATGGGCCGTTCCTTGCAACTGATAAGCCATTGTTATCTATTGCAAGTCGCACTTCATCCTTGAACCCACCCCGGCTACATGTCTGCATCAGATAATCAACATTATGGAACTACGACGGCCATTTTGTAATCTTCTCATTTGTTGTATGTTGCTGAATGTCTTGCGGTGGCGGTGCTACAACACGCGGCTACCAATGGCCCCGAGCGCCCATCGTCTAGCGGTTAGGACGCCGCCCTCTCACGGCGGTAACACGGGTTCGAGTCCCGTTGGGCGTACCAAAGCCAATGATTGACGATCCAGTCACGCAAGCAACTACGGCTGTCAAACGGCATTATTTCGAACCTGCGGGACTGAATTGTTCCGGCCTTCCGCTTGACCATCGCCGTCCTCAAGGCTTAAGCGACAGCAATCTCAACCGTCAGCGAAAGACCGGACCCGATGAGCGATTTGCGCATTCTTTCAGACGCTTTCATTCCCGAATTGCCGGGACGCTACAAGGGCAAGGTTCGTGAGAACTACGATCTGCCGGATGGCCGCAGGATCATCATTGCGACGGATCGGCTGAGCGCCTTCGACGTGATCCTGACCTCGATCCCGTTCAAAGGCCAGGTGCTGACGCAGACGGCGCGCTACTGGTTCGAGGAAACGGCCGATATCTGCCCGAACCACGTCATAGACTATCCGGACCCCAACGTCGTTATCGGCACGCGGCTGGATATCCTGCCGGTCGAGGTTGTCGTGCGCGGTTATCTGGCAGGCACGACCAGCACATCGATCCTGACCAAATACCGCAACGGCGAACGCGACATGTACGGCATCCGGCTGCCGGACGGCCTGAAGAACAACGAGAAGCTTCCGCAGCCGATCATCACGCCGACCAGCAAGGCCTTTGACGGCGGCCATGACGAGCCACTCTCCGCCGCTGACATCCTGTCGCAGAAACTGCTGACGCCGGAACAATGGGAAACCGTATCCCGCTACGCGCTGGCGCTGTTTCAGCGTGGCCAGGAGCGGGCCGCCGAACGTGGCCTCATTCTCGTCGATACCAAATATGAATTTGGCACCGACAAGGACGGCCGTATCGTTCTTGCCGACGAGATCCACACGCCCGACAGCAGCCGCTACTGGATTGCCGAGAGCTACGCAGAAAGCTTTGCCTCTGGCGCGCGGCCGAAGAGCTTCGACAAGGACTTCGTGCGCGCCTGGGTGACCGAACGTTGCGATCCCTACAAGGACCCGATCCCGGAAATTCCGGCCGACCTCATCGAACAGACCTCGAAAGTCTATATCGAGGCCTACGAGACGATCACCGGCCAGCGTTTCGTAGCCGATCTTTCCGGCACCACCGTTCTCGATCGTATCCGCCGTAACCTGGAACCCTATTTCAACTGATCGGGCCGACTTCATCGGTCACGTCGAATTCCAGCCGCATCCCGTCATAGGCCGGCTCCACATGATCCGGCGTCTCGCGCATCAGCGTCTCGTAGTCGAGCGGCGTATGCATATGGGTCAGCACGGCGTGTTTCGGCGCAAAGCGTTCGATCCAGCCGAGCGACTGTTCGACCGACAGATGGCTGGGGTGGAACGTGTATTGCAGCGTATCGATCACCAGCGTGTCGAGCCCCGAAAGCTTGGCGATCGTGTCCTCAGGGAAATTGCTGACATCGCTGCAATAGGCGAAATCGCCGATGCGAAAACCGAGGGACACGATGCCGCCGTGGTGCTGCAGCAGAGGCTGAAAGACGATCGCGCCACCGGAGCCGGTGATCGTGATCGACGGCAACGACGGATCGATGATCGTTGCCTCGACGATCGGCGGATAGCTGCTGCCGGGCGGCGTTTCCAGGCAGTA
Source organism: Pararhizobium sp. LjRoot255 (assembly GCF_964252905.1). NCBI lineage: Bacteria > Pseudomonadati > Pseudomonadota > Alphaproteobacteria > Hyphomicrobiales > Rhizobiaceae > Pararhizobium > Pararhizobium sp. LjRoot255. Next base: position 3,610,938 of record NZ_CAXUPQ020000001.1, on the reverse strand, counting down.
GCGAAAAGCCTCGCGAATGCGTGCGAGCGTTACGGCATCGCCCCAGATCGGCATTTGTTTGCCTGTAAATTGGACGTATCCGCGCAGGTCATCGATACCGTGAATGTGATCGGCATGGGCATGGCTGTAGAACACCGCGTCCACGTTCTTTACCTTTGCCGCGATCATATGCGCGCGAAAATCCGGTCCGGTGTCGATGACGACGGTTGTTGTTCCGCCGTCCGGACCGATCTGCTCGACAAGTAACGATGCCCGTGTGCGGCGGTTTTTGGGATTGGCCGGGTCGCAAGCGCCCCAGTCGCCATTGATGCGCGGGACGCCGGGAGACGAGCCGCAGCCGAGAATGGTGAAGACCCGCCTCACCGCCACCTTAGAGCCTCGGCATCTTCGAGAAAACGCGGAAGGCGTTTTCGGTGGTAATCGCGGCGATTTCCTCCGTTGAAACGCCGATGGTCTCGGCTAGGACCCGCGCCGTATGGGCAACATAGGCCGGTTCGTTGCGTTTGCCGCGGAATGGTTTCGGCGCCAGATACGGCGCGTCCGTCTCGACGATCATCCGGTCGTGCGGCACGGTCTTGGCGATCTCGCGCAGTTCCTCGGACTTCGGAAAGGTCAGGATACCGGAGAAGGAAATGTAGCCGCCGAGTTCAACGCCGACCTTGGCCAGATCGGGACCGGAGGAAAAACAGTGCAGCAGGAAAGGGAAGGCCCCCTTCCCTGTTTCTTGCGTCAGGATTGCCGCCATGTCCTCGTCCGCCGAGCGGCTGTGGATCACCAGCGGCAGGCCGGTTTCGCGCGCAGCGGCGATATGGCGGCGCAGGCCGATTGTCTGTGCATCGCGCGGCGCATTGTCGTAGAAATAATCGAGCCCCGCTTCGCCGATCGCCACGACCTTGGGATGCGCCGAAAGCCGCACCAGATCAGCCGTCTCGATATCCAGCTCCTCGTCGGCGTTGTGCGGATGCGTGCCGACCGAGCAGAAGACGTTGGCATAGCTTTCCGCGATGCCGAGGATCGTCTCGAACCTCTTCACCCGCGTCGAAATGGTGATCATCTGGCTGACACCGGCCTCGCGGGCGCGCTCGACGATCGCGTCGCGCTCGGCCTCGAAATCCGGGAAATCCAGATGGCAGTGGGTGTCGATCAGCATTTGCTCGTCCTTACGTTTCCGGCGCGACGTAACGCGGGAATACCGGCTTCGGCGCTTCCAGTGCCGTTCCTGCGACGAGACGTCCCGCTTCGCCAAGAGACGCGAAATCGCGCTTGTCGGCCGGAACGGCAACGAGATCGAGCAGCTTTCCGGCCGATTCCGGCATGAACGGCTGCAGCAGGATGGCAATCTGGCGCACGACGTCGGCCGTGACGTAGAGCACGGTCGCCATACGCGCGGGATCGGTTTTCTTCAAGGCCCAGGGCTCCTGGCCGGCGAAATAGCGGTCGGCCTCGGAAACCACGGCGATGATCGAGGTCAGCGCCCGGTGGATCATCAGCGCGTTCATGTCGTCGCGCGTCGAGGCATGCAGCGCGTCGGCCGATGACAGCATCGCCTTGTCCTCCTCGGTCAGAGGTCCGCATTCGGGGATCTGCCCGTCGCAGTTCTTGACGATCATCGACAGCGAGCGGCTGGCGAGGTTGCCGATGCCGTTGGCGAGGTCGGAATTGATACGGGTCGCGATCCCCTCTTCGCTATAGCTGCCATCCTGACCGAAGGAGACTTCACGCAGGAAGAAATAGCGGATCTGGTCGAGGCCGAAATGCTCGACCAGATTGAAGGGATCGACGACGTTGCCGAGCGACTTCGACATCTTCTCACCCTTGTTGAGCAGGAAGCCGTGCGCAAAGACTTTCTTCGGCAATGGCAGCCCGGCCGACATCAGGAAGGCAGGCCAGTAGACCGCGTGAAAGCGAATAATGTCCTTGCCGATCATGTGGATGTCCGCCGGCCAGTATTTCGCCCGCGGTCCCTCCGGATCGGTGAGATAGCCGGTCGCGGTGATGTAGTTGGTCAGCGCGTCGACCCAGACATACATGACATGGCCCGGATCGTTCGGCACCGGAATACCCCAGTCGAACGTCGTGCGTGACATGGAAAGATCCTTGAGGCCGGATTTCACGAAGGAAATCACCTCGTTGCGACGCTCGGCGGGGCCGATGAAGTCCGGGTTGTCCTCGTAGTGCTTGAGCAGCTTTTCCTGATAGGCGGAAAGCTTGAAGAAGTAGCTAGCCTCTTCCACCCACTCGACCGGCGATCCTTGAGGCCCGTAGCGGACGCCGTCCGCACGCAGTTCGGTCTCGCCTTCCTGGTAGTAGGCCTCGTCGCGCACGGAATACCAGCCGGAATAGCTGTCCTTGTAGAGGTCGCCCGCCTCGCCCATGCGGATCCAGATGTTCTTCACGGCTTCGTGGTGACGCTTCTCGGTCGTGCGAATGAAATCGTCGTTGGAGGCATTGAGGAGTACCGCCATCTTCTGGAATTCGGCGGAGTTGCGGTCGGCCAGTTCCTGCGCCGAAATGCCTTCCTTGCGGGCCGTCTGCTGCATCTTCTGGCCGTGTTCGTCCGTACCCGTCAGGAAGAAAACGTCGCGCCCGTCCAGCCGCTGGTAGCGGGCCACCGCATCCGTCGCAATCAACTCATAGGCGTGGCCGATATGCGGCTTGCCGTTCGGATAGGAAATCGCGGTGGTGATGTAAAACGGGGACGTGTCAGTCATGATCGAGTTTCGGCCTGTGTCTAATCGTTTGGTGTCTGGCTATTAGCGCATCCCATGCCGGGATGAAACAGTGCACCCCTCAGAAAAGCTGTCCGCGGTTGCCACACACGCAGCAATTCTCAGATGCAGCTTCCAAACGCCCGCTGTCCTGACAAGCCGCATCAGCATCAGGAACATTAAGTGAACGAAATGGAGATTCCCTTTCATGCCGAAACAGCTTGCCGCCGCGATCGAACGCAAGTGGAAGTTCAGGCCGCCGGCAAGGACTCTGCCTTGATGTCGTCGAGGATTGAAAGCACGGTCTGCTTGCGATCGAGATTATAGGCCTGCGCCAGGGACAGCCGCTCGGCGATGGTCGCCGATAGCCGCGCGAAACGTTCGGCCCGGGCGATGTCGCCGGCAACAGCCGCCTGTCGCGCCACCCGCATGATATGTCCGCTGGCCAGCGCGGAAAAGAAATCGAAAATGGTCTCGTTGTCCTTGGCCGACAGAACGTCGGCGAGCTTGTGCATATCCCTGCGGATCGCCGGTCCCTGCCCGGCAAGGATCGTCTCGAAGGCAGTCATGATATCGAGACCACCATAATTGATCAGCTTCAACGCTTCCGAGACACTGCCATCCGCCGCCGCAAGCACCTTTTGTGCGTCCGGGCCGGAATGGTCAAAGCCGAGATTGGTCATAGCGTCGCGCAAAGCGTCAGGCGCCAGCGGCTTCAGTTGCAGTGGCAGGCAGCGCGAACGGATCGTCGGCAAAAGCTTGCCCGGCGCATGCGTCAGCACCAGGAACAGCGAGCGCTTCGGCGGCTCTTCGAGAATTTTCAGGATCGCATTGGCGGCGTTGCGGTTGAGGTCGTCGGCCGGATCGACGATGACGATGCGCCAGTTGCCGGTCCCGGATGTCTGCGAGAAGAATTTGCCCGCCCGGCGTACTTCATCGACGGTGATGGCGCTCTTGACCTTGCCGGTCTTGTCGTCGACCGGTCGCGTCAGATGCAAAAGGTTGTGCGACGCGCCTGACGCGATCTGCCGGCTGACGATCGAGGTTGGATCGGGATCGGTGAGCTCCGCCGGCGCCAGAGACTGATCGGGATAGGTCAGCACATGGTTGGCGAAGCGGAAGGCAAGCGTCGCCTTGCCGATACCCGCTGGCCCTTCGATGAGGATGGCATGGTGCCCCTTTCCCGACCGGTAGCTTTGCGCCAGAAAATGCTCCGCTTCGGCATGACCGAAGAGCTTGGTATTCTCGGCTGGCGGTACTGCGCCGTCCAGAACGTCAAATCGATCGCTGCTCATTGCGCCGCTTCCGTTTCCGGTCCATCGCCGCCCGCCGACAGCAACGGCTCGACAATCGCAAGCACGGCTGCGGCAATGTCGCTGGCGCTCGCTGTCGCGTCGACCACATGGCAGCGCCTGGGGTCGGCTCTGGCGATATCAAGGAAGGCCTCACGGCGCTTTTCATGCGTTTCGAGTTCTTCCTTCTCGAACCGGTCGAGTTCGACCTCCTCGCCGGCCGGCGCATCCGCCACGGCGGCGCGGCGCCTTACACGGTCAAGACCGACGGATGCGGGCAGGTCGAAGATGATGGTGCAATTGGGGGTTACGCCGTTGATCGCGACCCGCTCCAGAGCCTCGATGAAGGACGGTTCCAGGTTGCCGGTCACGCCCTGATAGACGCGCGAAGAGTCCATGAATCGGTCGCACAGGACGACGGTGCCGTTCAGAAGCGCCGGCCGAATGACTTCTTCGACATGATCGCTTCGTGCGGCGGCAAAAAGGATCGCTTCCATGCGCACGCCAAACTCCTGCGCCGCACCGGAAAGAAGCACATGCCGCACCGCCTCCGCCCCCGGCGAGCCGCCGGGCTCGCGCGTGGTCAGAACCGTTACGCCGCGGTCACGCAGGGAATCGGCAAGCAGGCGAATCTGGGTGGATTTCCCGGCCCCCTCGCCGCCTTCGAATGTAACGAACAGGCCTTTTCCGACTGACACTCTCGATTCCCGTATGACCGCCATCGCCCGGCGTAGGACGGGCGTGCTTATAATCCGGCTGCCCTTGCGGGTGCAGCGCTTGCAAAATTCTGTTTAGCGGATTGTCCCGGACGGCGAAACCGTCGATGCCGTCATTTCCTCATAACCAGAAAAACAACAGTTCCTGCAGCGCGTCAGCCGCCCGGCTTGCCAGCGAGCCCTGCCCGACGGCTGCCGCAGTTTCGACCGGAACCTCGCGCAACAGCCGCGTGCCGTTCCAGATCTTCAAACTGCCTGCGTGGCGACCGGCCTCCAGCGGGACATTCAGCGGCCAGCGATAGATCACCCTGGCCGACAGGCGCTCAGGATTGTTGACGGGGACGAGGACATCGACGGCATCGCGCGTGACCAAAGTGACATGCGATTGCGCTCCGCCATAGACGGCGGCTTCGCCGACGGCCTCGCCAGCCGCGAACAACCGCTTCTTTTCAAAGGCGGTCATCGACCAGTCGAGCACCCGGCGCGTCTCCTCGACCCGCTCCTTGTCGCTTGCCAGCCCGCCGATGGAAAGAAAGACACGTCGGTCGTTTCGCTGCATGGTCGCCACCATCGAGTAACCAAACCCCTCGGCGAACCCGGTCACGAAACCGTCGACGCCGATATTGGCCGCGACAAGCGGATTGCGGTTCCGCTGGAGGATCTCGTTCCACTCGAATTCGGCCTGCGAATAATAGCGGAAGAATTCAGGGTAGCGAGCGTGGATGTGCCGGGCGAGCATCGCCATGTCGCGCATTGTCACCTTATTCTGTGGATCGGGAAGTCCGGTCGCATTGTGGAAAACCGAGGCGGTCATTCCCAGTTCACGGGCCCGTTCCGTCATGCGACTGGCAAAGGCGTCCTCGCTGCCGGTCATCCCTTCTGCCAGGATGATGCAGGCGTCATTGGCGAACTGGACGGTCACGCCCTGGAGGAGATCGGCAACGCGGACGCGCGACTTCAGAGCGGCGAACATCGTCGAGGTGCCGGATGGTGCGCCACCGGTCCGCCAGGCGTGTTCCGAGACTGGAAATTCAGTATCGAGCGTCAGCGCGTTTTTGCGGATGGCATCGAAGACGACCTCTGCCGCCATCAGCTTTGCAAGCGATGCCGGCGGCACCGGAGCATTTTCATCCTTGGCAAAGAGAACCGTACCGGTTTCGGCATCGATCAGATAGGCCTGCTTGGCTTTGGTTTCAAAGGCCTCGGCCTGCGCGGGTGCACAGATGAGGAAAGCAACGAAAATGAAGACCGAGAACAGCCGTGCGCGCATTCCAAACTCCGGTTCCTCTCCGGCCATAGCAGCCGGCCCACCGGGGATCAATCGTCGCATCTCGGATCAGCGCAGGACGCTGTGGCGTTTTGCATATTTGACGATGGAATTTGGCGTCAGCGGGTTCTGGTCGACCAGGATGGCATCGAAAGCCGTTTCGGACGTGCTGACCCGTGCTTCGACGTAAGCCGCCGCATACGCCATGTTGCCATCAGGCAGGGGAATGAACTCCGGCCGCTCGGTCGGGATCGGTCCGATTTCCGGCAGCATGACAAACGCGTCGAGCGCTGGCGACGAGGCCGACGGCGTTTCGGTTTCGGCAAGCGCGGTGACAGGCACGCCCATTTCCATGTTCGACTTCGAAGGAATTGTCAGCGTGCCGAGGCTGCCGGCCTGCTTGCGCAACGGCTCGTTCGAGGCGACCATCACGCCGGTTGCGATCTGTCCTTCGGGGAACGCGCTCGGCGAGCGATCACCCTTCTTGACATAGGATGCCATCAGATAGGGCATGTCGTTGCCCTCGAGCGGCGCCTTGCCGATGTACTGGACCCGCACCTTGGCGCTGCCCTTGCGCTTCATGTCGAGGAATTCGGCAGTCTTGGACGACACGTCGATAATCCGGCCCAATTCATAGGGGCCGCGATCGTTGACGCGCACCACCACCGAAGAACCGTTCTCAAGGTTCGTGACGCGGGCATAGCTCGGCAGCGGGAACGTCGGGTGGGCGGCCGACAGGTGATACTTGTCGTAGACTTCGCCGTTCGCGGTCAGGCGGCCGTGAAACGCCGAGCCGTACCAGGAGGACATACCGGTCTTGTTGTAACCGAAATCTTCTCTCGGCTGATACCACTTGCCTTTCACCTGGTATGGCTTGCCGACCTGATAGCGGCCACCACCCTTCGGGATGTTCCGACCCTCGGCAACACGCGGGCTGGCCTTCACGCCATAGATCGACTCGGCAAAATATTCCTTGCTGCGTGTCTTGTTTTTCTTGACGCTGCCCGTCGATCCGCACGCCGTCAGCGCGACGCAAAGCATCGGGATGGCGGCAACACGCAATCCCTGGAAGAGAAAAGCCGCAGTCTGATTGGATGTCATGTGTCCCACAATCGCAATTCGTAAAAGCCGTATTCGGTACCCTCTCGCGCATGCCCCAGCGCGAAAGAACCGGCGTCACGAAACGTAACAGTCGATTAATCATGACAACAACGTGGCGAAATTGCGAATGGTTAACCGTGCCGGAATGGAACAATTGTAATTATGGTTTATAAAAGATTAATATTTCCTGTTAAGCCAGGTAGCCAAAGCGCTCTATACGATGCCGTACGAGGTTGAAAAACGGCCGTTTGACGCGGAAAGGCGAGTTTTCAACATCCATATTTGATGACGATGTACTGGATGCCGATAATCGTTCCATTGGCGTCGCGAATAAAGGCGAAAATATAGTGCCGGTCCGGTGGCACGCAGATCTGGCGCTTGGTGTCTTCGGCGCCGCTCAATCCGATGTCGACAACCTCGGCCGCATAGGCGTCCGGCGTCCTCAACGCCGCTTCTGCCGGCGAGACGGTCGTCAGCCCGAGCAAGCAAAGCATCGGAAGAACCCTGAGCACCATTGCTGCAACTCCTCCATACGCTCAGAAAACGGGGGAGTTGCCGGTTTTGTTCCGCTGGCGTCAGTCCTTGGTGAAGCGCGAAAATAAAGCTTCCCAAGAGACAGAATGCTCGTCCCTGGGTCGCTCGCGCAGAAACGAGCCGGGTGCGCAGCAGAACCAGGCGAGGTATCCGCGCTTGCGGAAAGGACTGTCGGCGCCGGCTGGATTAGCGTAAGCTAAAGGTTAGGATGTAGTCATGCACCGCGTGGTCACCATTACTATCGCAGCGCTCGCGGCCCTGATCATCTGCCCCGCGCAGGCGGAGGTAGTGATCGGGGTTTCGGCCGCGATGACCGGACGGCTCGCCTGGATCGGCGAGCAGGGGCAGCGTGGGGCAGAGATGGCCGTAGCCGACATCAATGCCTCGGGCGGGGTCCTTGGCCAGCAGGTGCGGCTCATCAACGTCGACGATTTCTGTGAGCCCGAACAGGCCGTGGCAGTAGCCCAGAAGCTGGTGGCTGACGGAGTGGTGTTCGTCGTCGGACATTACTGCTCCGGGGCCTCGATCCCGGCATCCAAGGTGTACGAGGCGGCGGCCGTTCTGCAAATTTCACCAGGATCGACCAATCCGCTGTTGACCGAACAGGGCCGTGACAACGTTTTTCGGGTCATAGGTCGCGACGATACGCAGGGGATCGTGGCCGGCAACTACCTGGCCGATGAATGGGGCGACAAGAAAATCGCGATCCTTCACGACGGCACGATCTATGGTAAGGGGCTCGCCGACGAGACCAGAAAGCAGTTGAACAGGCGGGGGGTGACCGAATCTGTCTACGACGCATACACCCCTGCTAAGAACGACTATTCGGCGGAGATCGCTGCGTTACAGGCCGCTAGCATCGCCGCGTTGTATGTCGGCGGGTATCATGCCGAGGTTGCGCTGATCGCTCGCGCTGCACGCGACCGCGGCTACACGCTTCAGGTCATCTCGGGCGACGCCCTGGCGACCGAGGAGTTTGCCCTAATCGCCGGTCCCGCCGCCGAGGGGACCCGCTTTACGTTCTCCGCGGACCCACGGCGAAACCCCGAAGCTGCCCCGGTCGTGGAGCGGTTCCGTGCCGAAAACTTCGAGCCCGCAGGTTACACACTGCTGAGCTACGCTGCCGTCCAGCTCTGGGCGCAGGCGGTCGAGAAGGCAGCCTCGCTCGAGCTGCCGGCGGTCATCACGACACTGCGCGGACAGGAGTTCGACACTGTGCTCGGCCCGGTCGATTTCGACGACAAGGGCGACCTCACGAACCAAAGCTGGGTGTGGTACGTCTGGCGGGGTGGAGAGTATGTGCCGGTTGAATAGGAGAAGCACGCCACACGCGTCGCTTGAGGCATCTTATGCAGATCAAGTCAGCGCGATCGTTCAGATTAAGCGTCGCTGCGATGCTTGAACGTCTAGGTATACGTGGCCGCCTGTTGCTGGCTTTCTTCGGCATCAGCACCTTCGCGGTGCTCGCGACGGCAGCTGCTCTTTATGCCTTCCTCCAGGTAGGAGAGGTCGTCGACGGCATAACCAGGGGTCGGGTGCCGTCGGCGCTGGCGTCCCTCCAGCTGTCGCGCCAGGCCGAGCGGGTCGCGGCAACTGCGCCGTCTGTACTGACTTCGACGAGCAAGGCACGACACAACGAGGTCTCGGCTGCGATCGCGGTCGAGATGACGCGCCTCGAAGAACTGCTTGCCGCGCTCAAGGGCGCCACGCTTGGCACGGCGGCGGCGGCCGAGATCGAGGCGGCGGTGCTTGGTCTGCGGCGCAACCTCGACGCACTCGACGACCTTGTCGCCACCCGCCTCACCGTGGTCGCGCGCAAGGAGGAGTTGTTACGCCGCTTATCGGCTACGACAATTGCAGGTCAGCGCCTCCTGGCGGCTGGCATCTTGGTGATGAATTCCAAACTTGCGCAATCGAGGACGGTCGCGGTCGACGCGTCGCTCGCCCCAGACCGACGCGCGGCGGCGACTGCCAACCTGGTCGAGGCGATTACGGCCTACATCCCCCAGCAGAGGGCACACCAGGAGATATCCGCCGTCAACGACGCTCTGGTCAAGTTGGCGAACGCACCGACGCCAGGCGATCTTGCGTTGATGCTCTTTCCGCTGCGCCGGTCGCTCGCCGTCCTCGAAACGGTTTCAACCGAGATCGACGAGAAGCTACGGACCCGCTTTCAACTGCGGGTGGGCGAGTTCAAGGCGTTGATCGATGGTGACAACAGCATCCCAAAGGCGCGACAGGACGAGTTTGCCGTCCTGGCTGAGGGCGAAAAGCTTCTGGCCGAAAACAATCGGCTGTCCCGCAATCTCACCGCTGCCGTCGATCACCTGGTCGCCACGGCAGATCGCGAGATCGCCGCGTCCGGTCTCGAAGCCGCGGTCGTCCAGCGCTACGGCACGGGAGTTGTCCTTGGCTCCGCCTTTCTCAGCCTCTTGAGCTCGGTTCTGATTGTCTGGCTCTATGTCGACCGTAGCCTTCTCGCGCGTCTGGGAGCGGTGAGCCAAGGCATGTTCGCAATCGCCGGCGGCAATCTTCGTGCGCCGCTGCCTGCCGCGGGCCGTGACGAAATCGGCCGCATGGCCGAGGCGCTCAGGCTGTTCCGGGACACCGCAGTCGAGGTCGAGGAAAAAAACCTGCGCGAGGTTGCCGAGGCGCGCCAACGGCTCGTCGATGCCATCGAGAGCATCTCCGAGGGGTTTGCTCTCTACGACAAGGAGGACCGGCTCGTCCTCAGCAACAGCCGGTACCGCGAGCTGCTTTATAGCGACCTTGCGATCGAACTGACGCCCGGCACGACATTCGAGTACATCATTCGCCGATCCGCCGAGCGCGGCTACATCAGGGATGCTGAGGGTCGGTTCGAGGAATGGGTCGCCGAGCGCCTCTCCCGGCACCGCAATCCCGGCGAACCGTGGGTGCAGCGGCGAGGCGACGGGCGGTGGGTTCTGATAAGCGAGCGGCGGATCACCGGCGGCGGCACAGTCGCCGTCTATTCGGACATCACGGAGCTGAAGCAACGGGAACAGAATCTCGCCGAGAAATCCGCAGCGCTCGAGGCGCTCTCGAGCAAGCTGGCGAAGTATCTGGCGCCGCAAGTATACAACTCGATATTCACCGGCCGTCAGGACGTCAGGATTGCCAGCCAGCGGAAGAAGCTGACAATATGCTTTTCCGATATTGCCGGCTTTACCGAGACCACCGACAAGATGGAGTCCGAGGATCTCACCCAGCTCATCAATCACTATCTGACGGAAATGTCGAAGATTGCTTTGGAACACGGCGCCACGATCGACAAGTATGTCGGCGACGCGATCCTGATGTTTTTCGGCGATCCCGAGACCCGCGGCGTCAGGGAGGACGCGCTCGCCTGCGTGCAGATGGCTCTCGCCATGCAGGAGCGGATGAGCGAACTTGCCGAAATCTGGCGCGACATCGGAATTGAAGCACCGCTGCGATGCCGCATCGGCATCCACACCGACTACTGCACTGTCGGCAACTTTGGCAGTGAGGATCGGATGGACTACACGATCATCGGCGGCGCCGTGAACCTCGCCTCGCGCCTCGAACAGGAGGCGCCGCCGGGCGCCGTGCTCATTTCTTATGAGACGTTTGCGCAAGTGAAGGACACGATCGCCTGCGTGGAGCTGGGGCACGTCCAGATCAGGGGCATCGCTTATCCCGTCACCACCTTTCGCGTCCTCGATCTGAAGGCCAATCTAGTCGCCGCCCGCAGCGCCGTTCGAACCGAGCTGCCGCATCTCAAGCTGGAGGCTGAACCCGAGCTGATGTCTTTCGACGAACGCAACCAGGCCGCAACCGCGCTTCGCGAGGCGCTCGATCGACTTTGTCACAAGCCCGGGTAGCAGGCCTCGCGCCCGCACCCGGATCGTCAACTTCTACCGCCCTCACCTCGTCGACTAGCGCAGGGATGTTCCTCTGCCAGCGTCTCCTCGAGACTTGACCTTCCCGGCGTCGCAAGGTCCGCCGGTTGTGGCGCGTCTTGCTCGGTCCGATCGGCGAGACGGAGGGCAGAAAACCATCCGTTGCGGTCCTTGCGGATCGTAGGGATATGGGGCCGCAATGGGCCAAAATCGGTATCCCTCCTCGGCACCAGCGGGCACGTCCAGGTTCGGGTTCGGCTTCACTGGAAGCCTGGTCGTTGGCGCATCGGGTGCATCGAAATATCGACGCATGGCCGCAACGATAATCGCGACTTCCTTGTCCGTGGGGGCCTTGCAGGTGCGCGGCGGCCAGCTCAAAAACCCTTTTGATCGCGTCGGCTTGCACTCGTCAATTGACACACGGTGAATGCGGATCCCGTGCCTGAGGGCAGCCACGCAGCGCCCCGCTTCATGCAACGCAGTATCGCTATGTCGCATGTTGTTGATTCAGTTATGTGCTAACCGCAGCAAATTGCGTTGAAGCAGGGCGTTATCCGCTTCCATGACCTCCGTCACTCGCATGCAAGACAGCTTCGTGCACCCGAAGATCGCCAGTGAGCGCCTTGGTCATTCTACGATAGGGATTACACTTGAACTCTATTCCCATGCCATGCCGGCAATGCAGGCAAATGCTGCAGAGCAAGTTGACGCGGCGATCAAAGCTGGTAAAAAGCCAGCCATCGAGTGAAAAGGTAGCAAATCGGTAGCAAACGCTGATTTCAAACCTTCCGGATAAACCGGAAAGACGAACCTTTTCAATTAGATGGAAGAGTGTCCGAGTGGTTTAAGGAACCGGTCTTGAAAACCGGCGTGCGGGAAACCGTACCGTGGGTTCGAATCCCACCTCTTCCGCCAGATTTCCCAATTGTCTGACCCGGAGACATAGGTAACGGCCTGTCCCGGCAAAACTCATGATTGGGGTGATTCTCGCGCTGATGTCCTCGGTTCCGGCCATGGCAGCGGCGGACGTGTACAGCCCGGCATACATCAAAGGCGATGAGCAGCTCTTGTGCTCCTCAATGCCCTGATGGCCGACACGGCATGTGTCATCGGCATGTGCCTGCTGTGACCCCTTGTCTGACGGCTCCTGAGCACCGAATCTGAGCGACATTCAAATGACCTTAGGGATGCGTGGGAATACGTCTTTAGTGTGCATGAATGTTAGAATATTTGAATATACATTATCGGACGTAGGGCGCGCCTATCTTTGCATGGGAGGATCTGCGTCGTGGGATCAACTGACAACGCAAATTGGGAATTTGACAATAACGAACAGCTCAAAATCCAAACGCTCGTGGAATGGGGCGTTACGTCTATGCCGCTGCACGGCGCCGTCGTTCTGCGGCTCGGCTATGCGCTTTCGCAGCATGAGTGGGATGTGTATCAGTCAACAGATCGTCCGCCGCATCAGATTCAAGCAGCAATGTCTGCAGCGGACGCGAAGGAACTCGGCACCCAATTAATCTTGTACGCAGAATTGCTGGACGTTCCTGCGTCAGGCTTTCCCAATGGGGGGTAAGTTCATGAAAATGCTGACGGGCACGACACCCAGTCAGCGCGCGAACGCCGGTGCTATTATTTGCCGCTCGGTTTGATCCTGCGTGAGATACATGCATCCCTTCATGCGGCATGACAGGGTGGGATGCCTGGAGCATCTGGCTGCCCCAACGACAACCGCCAGACACGTCTTCCGCCGCAACCACGAAATCTCGATATGAACCAGCGATTCCCTCTTTTTCATCACCGTCATCCTGCTGTTCCGCGGGAACTAACCCGCGCGAGTGGTCCGGCAGCGCGAAGTTTGAGAGCTGGAGCGGGACTTTCTGACCGGAGTCACGCGATAACGATTCACTCGATCGTCAAATCGTGCTAGGTTCCATCTGGAGGCAGACCACATCGGTTGTTGCGAGCCGTTTCTGTTTGCCTGCCGGATCGTCCAGTACCGTCTGGGACCTGGATTTGACGCATCCGCGGTGAAGGAGAGCACCATGCATTACAGTGTGCAGTTTTTCACCTGGACGCCCAAAGAGGGCGTCCATCAAGTCGGCTCGACGGTCGAGATCGATGCGGTCAATCCAAAACTCGCGGCCGTGTCGCTTTTGGGCCTCCGGCTGGATGAGACCGGCACGGCCAGGAAACTGGCAGTCCGCGTCTGGAATGCGCCGGATGACAGCCAGGTCGATTGCGAATGCTTCTACTATCATTGATCGCCGGCCGCATTCCGCAATGCTAAATTCTCCTGCGTTTCGTCGCCATTGATTCGGATTTTCAACCGGAGTGCATCGTCATCGCCAGCGCGTTGCCGCCGCGGTGGATTTGGAACGTTTTTACCGGTTTCGCGAAACGTCGGAATTGCTCTTTCAACGCGGCGGGACACGCGTTGTCGGCCGCCGGTCGGCGTAAACATCACGCCGATATCCGTTCATGGCGGCGTGATGGAACACGGTTGCCAACATGGTTGAAGCGGCGACCCTATCCAATTGCGAATATTGTGGAAAATTTTGGAGGCCTCGCCCGGAATTGAACCGGGGTACAAGGATTTGCAGTCCTCTGCGTCACCACTCCGCCACGAGGCCTCGTAACGATCATCTCTTAATCGTGTGACGGGCGTTTAGACCGATTTCCGATCCAGTGCAAGACGCCTTGGCCGAATTCCAGTTTTTTCTCATGGGAGAAACCTGTCTCCCACCGTTGCCGGTCCGCGTCGCGAGGAAAATACCGCAGATCGCTGATGCCAAACCGCAGGCGATTATTGTCAGGGCCCCGCTGACGTCAATTTTCAAAGAAAATCAGCCGCCTGCATCCCCCGGCGCGCGGATACAGGTTTGCCGCTCAATGGTAACGTCGGATCAGGCCCACGAGCTTGCCTTGGATCTTGACCCGGTCGGGACCAAAAATCCGGGTTTCGTAGGCGGGGTTGGCAGCCTCGAGCGCGATCGATGCGCCCTTGCGGCGAAACCGCTTCAGCGTTGCCTCCTCGTCGTCCACCAGGGCGACGACGATCTCTCCAGGGCTAGCGCTGTTGGTATTGCGTATGATGACGGTGTCGCCGTCGAGAATGCCGGCCTCGATCATCGAATCGCCGCGGACTTCCAGTGCATAATGTTCGCCGGTCCCAACCATCTCGAGCGGTACAGAAATATCGTGCGTATTGTTCTGGATCGCCGAGATCGGCACACCGGCTGCGATTCGCCCCATGACGGGGATGGAGACGGAGCTGTTCTCATTGCTGGCCGCGACCGGTTTGGCGGCGACTGGCGCCGGCGGAGCGCCGCGGCTGCCCTGGATGACGCTCGGCGAAAAGCCGCGCTTGGGCTGCAGGCTCATGGAATAGGCCTCCGGCAGCCTGATAACTTCAAGCGCGCGTGCCCGGTTCGGCAGACGCCGGATGAAGCCCCGCTCCTCGAGCGCCGTGATCAGCCGATGAATGCCGGATTTCGACGCGAGGTCCAGCGCATCCTTCATCTCATCGAAGGACGGCGGCACGCCCGATTCCTTCATTCTTTCGTGAATGAACAGAAGCAGTTCCTGTTGCTTGCGGGTCAGCATGAAAGATCACTCCGGAATCGAGAAACAAATCAAGAACGAACACTATATGTTCCATATGTGTTCCGCAAGTCCCATAATTCGTTGAACCTTTTCAAGGTGCGAGTTTTTGGGCTTGCGGCGCCGAAAACCGGCATTCAGCGCTCTCACCGCCGATGTCCGCCTTTGCTGCAACGGAACATTTGCCCCGTCAGGCCGTTTTCCGCTCATGTTGAAACCTGTGGCGGCGGCACGGCCTGCGGCCAGGAGGCAGGGATGGTCGTCCATGGACGTGGTAACAAGGTTTCGCCCGAAGACACGAACCGGAGGGTGAAGATCAGCGGTGCCGAAGCCCGGCAAGGACGGCTTGGCCGCCCTGTGCTGATGGTTCTCATCGCGAGCCTGGTGCTTGCCCTCATTGCCTGGGCGGGGGCAGAGATATTCGGCGAAAGCACCGACAATGATGCGGCGACACAGATTCAGGAAACCACGCCGGCGGCCAAGGACACCGATCAGGGCACCGTCGACAATACTCCGGCGACCGGGGAACAGATGCAGCCGGCGCCGGTTGACAAGAATCCGACCCCGCAAACCGGTTCCGGTGGCTAGGGCCATTGGCGCCTCATCGAATGAAGGCCTCCGACGACGCCCGGCCCTTGCAGCCGGGCCCTTGCAGATTGGCGCCGATTTTACGGCGTCTGCCGCTTGCGCGCCCACCAGACGGAAAGTTTGCGGCGCTGCCGCCGGACGAAGGCGAGGTCATGCGACAGCACGATCAGGCCCAGCGGCACCATCCAAAAGCCCAGAACCGGCAGGAAGCCGAGGATACCGCCAAAGAGCAGCGCGGCGCCAAGGGTGATACGCAAGGTCCGCGACTGAGGCAGGGGCAGACGCCACGCCCCGACAATGAGTTCATGTCTGCTCGCATCGATACCGAATTTTTTCGTTTTCTGCGCTTCTGTCATAAACTTAACTGCCTTACTCTCGATGCCGTGCACCATAGAGCGGATTTGCCTGCGGCTCTTCCAGTGCGCTGCCTTCCCAGATGGGGAGTTCTCCACAGTCAGACAAGATTGTGCACTTTTTTTGAAAAACTGCTTGGCAAATCGGAAAAGCATTTGTATTAGCAGCCTCACTTCTGCAGCGCGCAGATGATCCCTGGTAGCTCAGCGGTAGAGCATTCGACTGTTAATCGACAGGTCGCCGGTTCGAATCCGGCCCGGGGAGCCAGTTTCAAAGGGCTGCACTTATGGTGCGGCCCTTTTTCTTTGCATTTTTTTCAGTGCGGTGAGACCGGCCCGCCTGCTCCCCGGTCGCCTGACCTTACTCACAACTGCGTTGTCGCCTATACTCTGCGGTACAGTTCGGCGCATTGCAGCGGCCTGTCGCCGCGTTCGAGGATGCGTGCGCTGCGGCCAACTTGGTGCGCGGCCCTCACTCCACGGGTTCACCATGACGGCCGAAAAAGTGTCACTGACAAGGGAGAAGGAAACCCTCCTCATCACGCTTTACGCGAAGGCCGGGGAAAGCCGCCTGCCGGATTCCCTTCTGCGGGATCGTTTCGCCGCCGAGGCCGTCAGCCGGATCGACTATGATTTTTCGCGGCTGATGATCGATCGCGACCTGATGATCGGCGTGGCGATGCGCGCCCATATTCTCGACGGCTGGACGCGTGACTTCATCGGACGCCATCGCGAAGCAACCGTACTGCATCTCGGCTGCGGGCTGGACAGTCGCATATTCCGCGTCGATCCGGCGTCGAACATCCGCTGGTTCGACCTGGACTATCCCGAGGTTATCGCGCTGCGCCGCAAGCTCTATCCGCGGCGCGACGGTTATAGCCTGATCGGCTCGTCCGTGACGGACCCGAATTGGGTCGCAGACGTGCCGGTCGACCGTCCGACGATCATCGTCGCCGAGGGGCTTTTTCCCTACTTGCCGGCGGACGAGGTCACGAAGCTGCTGCGGCGGCTGACGGCGCATCTCCAATGCGGCGAGCTGGTCTTTGATGGCTATAGCCGGCTCGGCCTGGCACTCATCAGCTGGCAGCCTTCGGTTCGTGTGACCGGAGCCAGGCTGCGTTGGGCGATAAACGATCCGCGTGAACTCGAAACTGAGGTTCCGCGGCTGAAACTGCTGACTGAAGTGCCGGCCTATGATCCGGAAGCTTACGATCCGAGACAGATCGCCAGGCTATCCTGGGCGGCGCGTCTGGCGATTTACGCCTTCGCGGCAGCTCCGGTCCTCGGGAGAATCGGCTGGCTCCTGCGCTTTCGGTTTTGAGCTCCCACTGGGCTTGACGCGCCCGGCAACCTTGCGATCAGCTGGGGCGACAATCCGTCAATTCCGTTGTACAGAAGAACGTCCACCCCCCTGCCGCACCCGGAGCCGACAATGCCATCGACCGAACTGCTGATCGCCTTTCTCGCCACCACCGCGGTCTTCGCCTATATCCCGGGGCCTGCCATGCTTTATGCCGCGGCCCAGACGATCGCGCGCGGCCGGTGGTCGGGGCTGATGGCCGCATTGGGCATTCATCTCGGCGGCTATGTCCATGTTTTTGCGGCGGCCGCAGGCTTGTCGATCCTGTTTCACGCCGTGCCGGTGCTTTATATCGCCGTGAAATTTGCCGGGGCAGCCTATCTTGTCTGGCTTGGCATCTCGCTGTTCGGCGCCGGCAAGAATGGGGATGTCGCCCTGCCCGGCATCGAGCCGAAATCCGCCCGGCGCGCCTTTTTCGAAAGCGTCACCGTCGAGGTTCTCAATCCCAAGACCGCGATCTTCTTCGTAGCCTTCCTGCCGCAATTCGCTGATGTTTCCGGCGCCTTCCCCGTCTGGCTGCAGCTTGCCATTCTGGGGACGATCGTCAATCTGATGTTTTCGTCCGCCGATATCGTCTGTGTGCTTCTGGCCGGCGCCGTGATCGACCGGCTGCGCCGCTCGAGCCAGGCGCAACGCCTCATGCAGCGTGCCGGCGGCGCGATGCTGATCGGGTTGGGTGCTCATCTTGCCTTTCAGAAGAGCTGATCGGTTGAATTGGGTCAGATTTGTGGCCCATTGGCGGATGGTTTCCGCTACGCGGATGCCCCATGAAAATTTGCGCCCGCATCTGACGATTAAAGCGCGCGACCCGGGCGTGTCAGGAGGAAGGCCGCGGTGACGGGCCGGATTTTCTCGTGAAATCAACGTTGGCGGCCCGGCAGAATGAGGTTATTTTGTGCCGAGAGCAATGATTTGCGAGGATCTGTCGTATGAGCACAGCAGAGACCTGTTATTGCGAGCCGAAGGATGGCGAGCGCCTTTCCGTTGAAAATCTGTCCCGTATCATCAAGGATCTGCCCGCCAAGGTGCAAATGGTGCTGCGCGGCCTCGTTCACATGCAGGCCGGCTGCCTGAAACTGACATTGCCGGATAGCCGCAAGGTGGTCGTCAAGGGCAAGGTGCACGGCCCAGTTGCCTCCGTCACCCTCCACAACTGGAAAATGCCGCAACGGGCCCTGACCGGCGGCACCATAGCCGTTGCCGAAAGCTACGTGGATGGCGATTGGGACAGCCCGGATGTCGGCGCCTTCCTCGAACTCTTCCTCGTCAACGCCGAGGTTGGCCGCAATTTCTCCAATGGCGCCCGCGGCGTGCTGCGTCTGGCCGAAAAACTCCGCCACTGGATGAATGCCAACACGAAGATGGGCTCGAAGCGGAACATCTCCGCCCATTACGACCTCGGCAACGCCTTCTACAAGGAGTGGCTGGACCCGACCATGACCTATTCCTCGGCGCTCTATTCGACCGGGGCGAATGATCTGCAGTCGGCGCAGCGTGCCAAATACCGGGCTCTCGCCGACGCTGCAGGAATCCAGGCCGGTCATCATGTCCTTGAGATCGGCTGCGGCTGGGGCGGTTTCGCCGAATATGCAGCCGGCGAGATCGGCTGCAAGGTAACCGGTCTCACAATCAGCCGCGAACAACTCGCTTTTGCCAACCAGCGCATGACGAAGGCGGGGCTGTCCGACAAGGTCGAGATCAAGTTCCAGGACTATCGCGACGAGACTGGACGTTATGACCGGATCGTCTCCATCGAGATGTTCGAGGCCGTCGGCGAGAAATATTGGCCCGCCTATTTCTCGCAGTTGCAGCGTTGCCTGAAACAAGGGGGCAAGGCCGGCCTGCAGATCATCACCATCAAACCCGAAGCTTATCGGGAATATCGCGCCAACCCGGATTTCATCCAGAAATATGTCTTTCCAGGCGGCATGCTGCCGACGCGCGAACACTTGATCGATCTCGGCCGCAGTGTCGGATTGAAGATGAGCGGCGATTTTGGCTTCGGCCTCGATTACGCGCGCACGCTGGCCGAATGGCGCCAGCGCTTCTGGAACATCTGGGACAAGGTCGAGCCGCTTGGCTTCGATACCCGCTTCAAGCGCCTCTGGGAATTCTATCTGTTCTATTGCGAGGCCGGTTTCCGGGCCAGAAACATCGACGTTAGACAGATCGTGTATGAATGAGGGTGTCGCCCTGAGCACGCAGTCCGGGACCGGCCGCCCGAATGTTTCAACCACCCGCCCCGCAATAAAGTCATCGCCACAGCTTTACCGACGCTGTCGGCGAGCTTATGCAAGCCCCAACGTCTTCAATCGAACATTCCAAGGGGATGATGTGCGCCTTGCATGGGTTTTTCTGGCGCTCGCCATTACCACTGAAGTTATCGGCCTGACGGTGATGAAGGCAGCCTCCTCCGGCGGCGGCACCTGGGGCTATGCGGTGATGTATATCTCCATCGCCCTCTCCTATGTCTTCCTCGCCAAGGCGGTGAAGAAAATCGCGGTTGGCGTCGCCTACGCGATCTGGGAAGGCTCCGGCATTGCGCTGATCACGCTGGTTTCGGTTTTCGTCTTCGATCACGTGCTGAGCAATCAGGAGATGATCGGCCTGATGATGGCGGTCGGTGGCATCATTCTCGTCAACGCCGGCGAAGTTCACGAGGAAGAGGGATTGGAAGTGGCCGATGACCGCGTCTAACGTTTATTTCCTGTTTGCGGTTCTGGCGGGGGTGCTGGATGTTGCTGCCAATCTGGCTTCCACCAAGTCGAACGGGTTTGCCCGCCGCGGCTGGGGCGCCCTGTCGATCCTGCTCGTGCTCGCAGCCTTTGCTCTGTTGGTGGAAGCGGTCAAAGGCATGGAACTGGCAATCGCCTACGCCATCCTCGGCGCAACCGGGATTTTCGGCACGGCCATTTCCGGCCGCATCCTCTTCCGCCAGAAACTGAAGCCGATCGGCTGGGTCGGACTGGTCCTCGTCTTCGGCGCGGTTGTCGTGCTTCACACGGCCTGAGGGTCGCGCGCCATCGTCTCCGCGGCGTGACGCTGCGTTACAAGCGGCCGGTCCTTCCATCCCGTCAGCCTGTTCAGCAGCCAGAAATAAAGCCCATAAGGCAGGAGCTTGAGCAGTTTCGCCATATAGGTGAAGCGCTTTGGAAAGGTGATCTCGAAACCGCTTGATTTCAGGCCTCTGGCGATGCCTTCAGCCGCCTCTTCGGGGCTGATCAAGGCCGGCATCGAAAATGTGTTCCTAGCCGCAGACGCCGTATCGACAAAACCTGGATTGATGATCTGCAGGCGGATGCCAGTCTTGTCGAGGTCAAATTTCAGGCTTTCGGCCATATTGATCAGTGCCGCCTTCGTCGCGCCATAGGCAGCGCTCGTCGGCAGGCCGCCATAGCCCGAAACGCAGGAGACGATGGCGATCTGCCCGTGCCCCCTCGCCTGCATGTGGCGCACGGCCGGCAAGAGGCAGTTGACCGTCCCGTGCAGGTTCACCGCAAATGTCTTCTCGAAATCCTCTCGGTGCATATCCTCGCCATGCACCGGGATGGAGACGCCGGCGTTGAGCACGGCGAGCGCCATCGCGCCGTGTTCATATTCGATGGCCGCGAGAACGCGCTCCATATCCCGCGGATCGGTGACGTCGCCGTCCAGCACGATGATCTTGCCCGGTCCCGGTGCTTCGTGTTGCAGCTGAACCAGCTTTTCGTGGTCCCGGGCCGTGACCGCCACGTCGAAGCCGTCCCTTGCCAGACGCAGTGCCAAGGCCCGGCCAATGCCGGAGCTTGCCCCCGTGACCCAGGCCAAACCATGCTGCGGATGTGCGACAAAGTTGGTCATGGGTTTTCCTTTCGCTGCTTCAGGCTGCGCCACCCCGAAGTCCGGGATCACAAAACAATACGCATTGAAACGGAGTTTGTTCCCGCATTCGGGCCATTCGACGGCAAGCAGCAAGCAGCCATTGATTTCCGAACCTGTCGTGCCCCGGAACCGTGTCGCCCAAGTGCCGGGTCAAGAAACGGATCATCGGCTTTAGAAGCGGTGTTCTGGGCCGTGGGTCAATTTTTGCCCGCCGCGGCATCCAGATGAAACACTTTTTCTTGCTTCGCTCCGCGCTGAAGCTGAAAAGACGTTAAGATTCCGGTATGTTGGATCGTGAAGGCCGAAAACGGTTGATGCGGTTCGGACATGTCCTGTTAAAATCATCATCTGCGTCAGGCGACCGCCTGATGCAATATCCCGCAGCCAAGAGGTTCGCTCATGTCCGTTCTGCCCTCCGTTCTCGATGCCATCGGCAATACGCCGCTGATCCGCCTCAAAGGCGCGTCCGAGGCAACCGGCTGCACCATTCTCGGCAAGGCCGAATTTCTCAATCCGGGCCAGTCGGTCAAGGATCGGGCGGCGCTGTCCATCATCCGTCAGGCGGAACGGTCCGGGCAATTGAAGCCAGGTGGCGTGATTGTCGAAGGCACCGCCGGCAACACCGGTATCGGCCTCGCGGTGGTTGCGCAGGCGCTCGGTTATCGCACCGTCATCGTCATTCCGGAAACCCAGAGCCAGGAAAAGAAGGACGCGATCAGGCTTCTCGGCGCCGAGCTCGTTGAAGTCCCGGCCGTGCCCTATAAGAACCCCAACAACTACGTCAGGCTCTCCGGCCGCCTTGCCGCGGAACTTGCAAAGATCGAGCCGAACGGTGCGATCTGGGCCAACCAGTTCGACAATGTCGCCAACCGCGACGCGCATGTGGAGACGACCGCGCCAGAAATCTGGCGCGACACGGACGGCAAGGTCGATGGCTTCATCTGCGCTGTCGGTTCCGGCGGAACGCTCGCAGGCGTGTCGCTCGGCCTGAAGGCGAAGAACCCGAACGTCAAGATCGGTATCGCCGATCCGGAGGGTGCGGCGCTCTACAATTATTACACCAACGGTGAGCTGAAAGCCTCCGGCGGTTCGATTACCGAAGGCATCGGCCAGGGCCGCATCACCGCAAACCTTGAAGGGTTCACGCCGGATTTCGCTTACCAGATTCCGGATACGGAAGCGGTTCCGCTGGTGTTCGATCTTATTGAAAAGGAAGGCATCTGCGTCGGCGGCTCCACCGGCATCAACATTGCCGGCGCCATCCGCCTGGCAAAAGATCTGGGACCTGGACATACCATCGTGACGATCCTCTGCGACTATGGTAACCGCTATCAGTCGAAACTGTTCAATCCGGGATTTCTGAAGTCCAAGGGCCTGCCCGTTCCGGCCTGGCTGACCAGAAATTCCGCGATAACGGTGCCATACGAACCCGCCGGATAAGTATCTCATGACAACGACCGCCCTATTTCGCGATGATTTCTACCTTTCAACCACGGAAGCAATCGTCACGGGAATTCGGGAAGACGGCGGCATCGAGCTCGATCAGACCTGTTTCTACGCGACGTCGGGCGGCCAGCCCGGCGACAACGGCTTTTTCGAGCGCGCCGACGGCGGCCGCATCGACATCGCCACGACACGCAACGGCGATACCAAGGACATCATCGTCCACGTTCCCGTGGTCGACCAGCCGGTTCCGCTGGTCGGCGAAAAGCTGGTGCTGCACATCGACTGGCCGCGCCGTTACAGACTGATGCGCATGCATACGGCCTGTCATCTGCTGTCTGTCGTCTGCCAGTTCCCGATCACCGGCGCTGCCGTCGGCGAGGAGGAAAGCCGCGTCGATTTCGACATGAGCGAAACCATCGACAAGGATGAGGTGACGTCGGCACTGATGAAGCTTGTCAACGAAAACCACCCCGTCTACCTGCAATGGATCACCGACGCGGACCTTGCCGCCAATCCCGACATCGTCAAGTCGAAGAATGTCCGCCCGCCGATGGGGCTCGGCCGCGTCAGCCTCGTCTGCATCGGTGAGAAGTCCTCGGTGGACAGCCAGCCCTGCGGCGGCACGCACGTATCGGAAACCCAGGAAGTCGGCGCCATCTTCATCGCCAAGATCGAGAAGAAGGGCAGGGAAAACCGCCGCTTCCGCATCCGGTTCGGCACGCCGGAAACCGCTTCCGCCCTTTGACCGGAGAATAGAGCAATGAGTGAACAGAAGAGCGCCTTTGTCGTTTCCGCCGATTGGCTGGAACAACGGCTGAACGATCCGACGATCAAGATCCTCGATGCCTCCTGGTATCTGCCGGCACAGAAGCGCGATCCGAAGGCGGAATATGCCGCCGCGCATATTCCGGGCGCCGTGTTTTACGATCAGGATGTGATTGCCGACCTGACGAGCGGCTTGCCGCACACCATCCCCTCGCCCGCCGCCTTCGCCGATGCCGTCGGCAAGCTCGGCATCAGCGAGGCAGACACCATCGTCGTCTATGACGGTCCGGGCATTTTCACGGCACCGCGAGTCTGGTGGCTGCTGCGCACCATGGGGGCGAGATCTGTCTTCGTGCTGGATGGGGGCATGGACGGCTGGAAGGCGGAAGGCCGGCTGGTGACGGCGGATGTCCCGGCGCCTGTTGCGGTCCAGTTCCATCCCCAGTTCAACGCCGGGGCCGTCACGTCCTTTGCCGAGATGATCGACATCGTCGCTACCGGCAATCGCCAGATCGCCGATGCGCGCGGTGCTGCCCGCTTTACCGGCGATGAAGCCGAGCCAAGGCCCGGCATGCGCTCCGGCCATATGCCGGGTGCCAGGAGCCTCCCCTCCGGTGTCTTTTCCACCGGTGGCAAGCTCAAATCGCTGGATGCGCTCAGGGAAACCATCGAATCGGCCGGCATCGATCTTGAAAAACCTGTCGTTGCCACTTGCGGTTCGGGCGTCACCGCGGCGATCATCATGCTCGCGCTGCAATCATTGGGCCACACGGACAATAAGCTTTATGATGGCTCCTGGTCCGAATGGGGCAGCCGGGCGGACACGCCGGTGGTGACGGGAAAAGAGTGATCGGAATGATCGAGGAAAAAGGCATGGAGCCGCTCGCGGTGCGCGTCACCGAGTTGGAAATGACGGCAGCGCCGAAGCAGAGCCTGCCCGTACCGGTCAACATCCAGACCGCGATCATGCGCGTGCCGGAGATCCCGTTGCCGTTCTACCGCTTTCTCTATCTGCAGGTCGGGCGACGCTGGAGCTGGGTTGATCGTTTACGGCTGAGCGATACGGAGTTGGCCGCTATTTTGCACGACAAGCGCAACTCCGTCACCGTTCTCTACGTCAACGGCGCGCCCGCCGGATTTTTCGAGCTCCTGCAGGTCGACGAGGACAATGTCGAACTCTCGCATTTCGGCATGTTCGAACGCGCGCTTGGTCTCGGGCTCGGAAAGTGGTTCCTGCTGCAGACGCTTTACGCGGCTTGGGGTTCCAATCCGAAGGTCGTCCGTGTCTCGACCAACACCCTCGACCATCCTCGCGCGCTGCAGCTCTACCAGCGCTTCGGCTTCTCTCCGGTCTCGACTCATGACGCGACCGTGCAGCCGCTGAGTGACGAGGAACTGCTGGCGCTCGCACGCAGCCTCTGACTACAGCGCCGCGCGTCAAACCTGACGCGCAAAGGACGCTGTACTACTTTGAAACTGCTGCATAATTCCTTAAATCGATTCCGATTTAAGGAATTATGCAGTAGGCCGATCCGGCACGAATCGGGTGTCGCCCGCTCTCAACGCATGGCATTTCTGTCCTCCATGAAAACCGGAGGAAACCCGATGACCCTGCGCTACAAGCCGATGCCGAGCGATCTCGCAGCGCGCTACCGCCGCCGCGAACCGGATGCCTATGGCCTCACGCCCGAGCTGCACGTCTCCGATGGCGATGGCATGCCCTGCCGCCATTGCCTCGCAAACATCGCTGCCGGCGATCCCTACCTCATCCTTGCGTACCGGCCCTTCCCGGCGTTGCAACCCTATGCGGAAACCGGCCCGATCTTCCTGCACGCGGAGGAATGCGAAGCCTATGCGGGCGGCAAGGCCGTTCCACCGATCCTGACGACGAGCAAGGATTATCTGTTGCGCGGCTATGGTGCCGACGATCGCATCGTCTATGGCAGCGGCGCGGTGACGCCGGTCACCGAGCTCGATGCCCGAGCCGCCCAACTGCTCGAGCGCCCCGAGATCGCCTATGTGCATGTGCGCTCTGCCCGCAACAACTGCTACCAGTGCCGCATCGAGCGCGCATGAAAAACGGGGCCGGAATCGCCGGCCCCGCTACATTCATTGCCTCTGCGGCGATCACGCGATCTTCAGCACAGCTTCCGGCGCGTGGTTTTCGTAACCGAGCGCCTCGGCAACCGCCTTGTTGGTGACGCGGCCCTTGTGGATATTCAGGCCCGCACGCAGATGCCGGTCCTCGGCAACCGCCTTCAGGCCGCGGTCAGCAAGCTGCAGGCCGTAGAACAGGGTCGCATTGTTCAATGCCTGGGCCGAAGTGATCGGAACGGCACCCGGCATGTTGGCGACGCAGTAATGCACAATGCCATCGACTTCATAAGTCGGGTCCGAATGCGTGGTCGCATGCGATGTCTCGAAACAGCCGCCCTGGTCGATGGCGACATCGACGATAACGGCGCCCTTCTTCATGCCTGACAGCATTTCGCGTGTGACGAGCTTGGGTGCAGCCGCACCCGGAATGAGCACCGCGCCGATCACGAGGTCGGCAGAGAAGACTTCCTCTTCCAGCGCATCGATGGTCGAAAAGCGCGTGTGGACGCGGCCGGCAAAGAGATCATCGAGCTGCCGCAGACGCGGAATGGAGCGATCGAGGATACTGACATCGGCACCAAGCCCCACAGCCATGCGGGCCGCGTGCAGACCGACGACGCCACCGCCGATCACCGTGACCTTGGCCGGCAGTACGCCCGGCACGCCGCCGAGCAGGATGCCGCGACCGCCATTGGCCTTTTGCAGCGACGTCGCGCCGGCCTGGATCGCCAGGCGTCCTGCGACTTCCGACATCGGCGCCAGTAGCGGCAGCCCGCCGCGCTCGTCGGTGACCGTCTCATAGGCAATGGCCGTCACACCGGAATTCAGCAGCCCCTTGGTCTGTTCAGGGTCCGGAGCGAGATGCAGATAGGTGTAGAGGATCTGACCATCGCGAAGCTGTGCCCACTCGGAGGGCTGTGGTTCCTTGACCTTGACGATCATGTCGGATTTTTCAAAGATGTCCTTGGCCGTAGCCACGATCTTCGCGCCCGCTGCGCGGTAGGCATCGTCTTCCGCGCCAATCCCCGCGCCAGCCTTGGTTTCGATGATCACCTCGTGGCCATGCGCCACATATTCCCTCACCGATCCGGGTGTCAGGCCGACACGGTATTCATGATTTTTGATTTCCTTCGGGCAACCGACACGCATTTCGCGTTCCTCTCATTTCGGCCTTGGCCGTTGCAGTTTCTAACCCGTGTAGAGAAACAGAAAGCAGGTCGCATGTCCTTGCAAAGTTGCCGACGTTTAGCGTAATATTTCGAATATTCTTGCGTAGAAACACGAAACTTCGAAGGAAATTCGACGAATGTCGATAGATGCAATTGATGCTGCGATCCTGCGGATTCTCCAGCAGAACGGCCGGATCGCCAATGCCGAACTTGCCGAGAAGGTGGGCCTGTCCGCCTCCGCCTGCTCGCGCCGAGTCGATATCCTTGAGAAATCCGGCGTCATCAGCGGCTACCACGCGCGCCTGTCGCACAAGGCGCTCGACTACCGCATCATGGTGATCGTCCACATCTCACTGTCGGGCCAGTTCGCAAAGACGCTGGCCGAATTCGAGGCTGCGGTGAAGCTCTGCCCGAATGTGCTGGTCTGCTATCTGATGTCGGGTGAATACGACTATATCCTGCGCGTCGCGGCAAAAGATCTCGAAGACTACGAGCGCATTCATCGGGACTGGCTGTCCGCGCTGCCGCATGTCGTCAAGATCAATTCCAGCTTCTCGCTGCGCGAAATAATCGACCGGCCGAATGTCGGCGTCTGAGCCATCCGATTCTTGGTTGTCGTCAGGCGTTTCCGACGACGCAGTTGCGCCCGCGCCGCTTGGCCTCATATAGCCGTGCATCCGCCTTCGACAGCAGGTCCCGAGCCCCAGAACCATCGACAGGGGTCGACGCGATCCCGATGCTCACGGTGACGGCCGCACGATCCGATGTCGTCACATCCGTCATCACCCGCTTACGCAGATCTTCGGCGCGCAACAGCGCGCTCGGATGATCAAGGCCGTCACACAGAACCACGAACTCCTCTCCGCCGTAGCGAAAGAAATAATCGTTCTGGCGCAGACCCGATTGGATCGCGACGGCAATCGCCTTCAGCACATGGTCGCCCTCAAGATGGCCGAACCGGTCATTGACACTCTTGAAATGGTCGGCGTCGATCATGATCAGGCTGACGATATTGCCGGTCACCGCCGCGTTGCGGACCAGCCGCGGCGCTTCGAACTCGAACCGGCTGCGGTCGAGCACGCCGGTCAGCATGTCCCGCCCGGATTTCGACAGCAGGTCCTCATAGCGTTCCCGGAAAGTCAATGTATTGAAGATGTCGCCGATCGGCTGCGGGGAAACGGATCGCCCCGAATGGCTGGAAAAATGCAGATAAGCGCCAAGGATCGCCGCGTAGAAGACGGCAGCGCCCATCTTTGCAAACCAGCCACCCAACAACACCTCGGCCGGCGCACCGTTCACCGCATGTAGCGCGATGTAGAATCCGGCCTGGTCGAACGTCAGAACGGCAATCCCGCAGAGGAGGAAGCGCAGGGTGAGAAAACCGCGCACCCAGCGTCCGAGGCGTTCGTAGAGGAGAATGATCAACAGCGAGTCTATGTAAAGCAGCAGCGTTCCCCACAGCATCAGCCAGCCCATCTCGTCAATGAAGGCAAGATCGGCCGTCCGGTTCGGCACGACCGATACCGTCTCGTGCATTTGAAGAAGCAGGCTGAGTGCGACGGTCAAGAAGTTGCCCGCCAGCAGGCCGTAGATCGGCTGGCGTACCGTCGCCGCATCCTCCTTCACGTAAAGGAGCAGGATCATCATCAGCTTGCCGGCGAAAAGCACGGCCGAACCCGGTGAAATCACGCCGAATGGCAATTGCACGTAGAACACGGCGGCGAGATAGGTCTCGATGAAATGCAGAACGCCGAGCGCGGCAATGAAGACGCCAATACCGAGGAGATGGCGCAGATGCAGCAGCGTGACCATGACCCCGACGTAGACAAGACCTTCGCCGAGAAAAAGAAATACATTGGTCATCGACAGTGCGCCCGGATTTGATTCCGGAATTTTATAAATCTCAAATTTAAAGAAACGTTTATCAAACCCGTCGGCCGAGTGGCAGGTGTTGCGGATATCTTGATTTAGACCTGCCGGGAAACCACGTCATCAGCGAACAGCGCGGGACCATGCTGGTCGATGATCTGACGCGCCTTGCGCAAGGTCGCGTCGATCACATCCTCTTCCGAGCTGAACAGATCGGCCCGGATGAAGGTACGGACGCGAATGACGCCACCGACATTCTTTTCGATGGAGCCGGCCAGCCTGAATTGCGCGCCTTCCTTCTTTGGCGTCGCCCGGATCAGGCAGTCGCCATAGGTCTCCGTCTTTGCGGAGGATGCAGCGATCTCGACTTTGGAGCCGCCGGAAAAACCGAACAATTTTGACAAGAACGAAGCCATGCGGAAGACTTATCATGACAAGCAAACCTGTCAAAGACTAAGTTCGAAACGGGCGGGGGGAGGACGTGGGACAGCAACGGCTTTGCCCGCATGGTGACGAAACCTTTTGCAGTTGCACTGATCGACATATTGATCCCGGCGATCGCCGCCGATCGCCGGCTAAATCATAAAATGGTTTAAGGCAATCGAGCAACCACAAGAAATAACGTGAAAAAAAGATCCATCTAAATCACCAGGTTGGCCAGAATCTCGTTGTCGGTGATATCCTGATAGCGCAGCCCGGCGGCGTCGAATGCGGCCTTCAGCCGGGGAAAGTTCTCCGGATGCTTGGTTTCGATGCCGATCAGGATCGAACCGAAATTACGCGCCGATTTCTTCAGATATTCGAAGCGGGCGATATCGTCCTCCTCGCCGAGCAGGCCGAGGAAATCCTTGAGCGCGCCGGGGCGCTGCGCCATGCGCACGATGAAGTATTTTTTCAGGCCCGTATGCCGCATCGCCCGTTCCTTGACGTCGGGCAGGCGCTCGAAATCGAAGTTTCCGCCGGAGACCACGGCAATGACGGTCTTGCCCTCCAGCCTGTCGCGCCCCAGCGCCTCCAGCGCCGTGATTGAAAGCGCGCCGGCCGGTTCCAGCACGACGCCCTCGACATTCAGCATATCGATGATCGTCACGCAGATGGCGTTTTCTGCGAGCAACAGCACCTGGTCGGTGGAAAAATCCTTCAACGCCGCGAAATTGAGGTCGCCGACCCGCCCCACGGCGGCGCCATCGACGAAATTGTCGACCTGGTCGAGCGTCACCACCGCGCCCGTCTCCAGGCTGCGCCGCAGGCTCGGGGCACCCTCGGGTTCGCAGAAGACAAAGGATTCCGCGGCAACCACGCCCTTCAGATAACCGGTCACCCCGGCCGAAAGGCCACCACCGCCAACCGGCATGATCACCAGATCGGCCATCGTGCCTTCGGGCAATTGCTCGATGATTTCGGCCGCGACCGTCGCCTGCCCTTCGATGATATCGGCATGGTCGAAGGGCGGCACCATGACGCCGTCGATCTTTTCCACATGATCGCGCGCCGCCTGATAGCACTGGTCGAAGAAATCGCCGACGAGCCGGATGCTAATGAACTCGCCGCCGAATATCGTCGTCTTGTCGATCTTCTGCTGCGGCGTCGTCACCGGCATGAAGACGACGCCCGGTACGCCGAAGTGCCGGCAGACGAAGGCGAACCCCTGGG
The DNA here is from genome assembly GCF_964252905.1 of Pararhizobium sp. LjRoot255. Classification (NCBI taxonomy): domain Bacteria; kingdom Pseudomonadati; phylum Pseudomonadota; class Alphaproteobacteria; order Hyphomicrobiales; family Rhizobiaceae; genus Pararhizobium; species Pararhizobium sp. LjRoot255. The sequence goes on along the minus strand of NZ_CAXUPQ020000001.1, from coordinate 3,580,672 downwards.
CGTGGTTGCCGGCCGAAGCGCAGACGAAGGTCTTGCCCGTGCCGCCTGCCTCGATCACCTTGCGGAAGAAATTGAAAGCGCCCCTGATCTTGTAAGAGCGAACCGGCGAAAGATCCTCGCGTTTCAGGTAGATCGTCGCGCCGTAGCGTGCGCTCAAGTGCTCGTTGAGCTGCAGCGGCGTTGCCGGGAACAGAGTGCGCAGTGCCTCGACGGCGTGATCAACGTTCTGCTTCATGGAATGCGGGTCTTTCGCTCGGGTTCGTGTCGCCATGCCTATGCCACAACGGAAGGCGCGAAACCACAGCTATTCGCATTAAGTATACTATTATAATCATGTTTAAAAAGCCGAATGCGCCTCGCCTTGACACCAGCCTGCAAATCCCGAAAATCCGTGGCGACCATGGGATCGCGGGGGAGAGACAATGCGCGCCGGTAAACGAAGAGAGGCTGCGATGATTGCGGTCCGTGCGGCTCTAATGCTGGCGCTGCTGGCTGGGCCGGCCGCGGCCGGTCAACTTGCGGACGCGGCCACCAAAGCCGAGGCTTTGGCCGCATCCGGCGACGCGATCGGCGCTCACGACGTCATGCGCACTGCAATCAGCGATTTCTCCGCGACACTTCCCTTTTCCATCGGCAAGGCAGTGTTCGTCACGACTGACCCGGCGGGATACGCCATGTATGAGCCGAAGCCGGAGCCGCAGTTCAAACCCGGCGAAGCCCTCGTTTCCTATGTCGAGCCCGTCGGGCTGAGCTGGAAGCCGGCAAGCGAGGCGGGCAAGATCCAGTCGCATTTCACCGTCGATCTGGATATCCTGAGCGCCTCCGGCGAAGTTCTCGCCAGCCAGAAAGCCTTTGGCGACTTCACCTTCACCGGCTTTTTCCGCAACCAGGAAATCTATGCGACGCTGACCACCGATGTCAGCGGCGCTGCGGCAGGCGACTATATCCTTCGGTTTCATTTCAACGATCTGAACAGCGGCAAGACCGCCAGCGTCGAGCAGAAATTCACCATCGCGGCGCCTCAAACGCCGTAAGGAATCAGCGCGTTACGCGCTTCGCAGCCGCGATCTTTTCGATCATCGCCCGCACATCCGCCTCTGCCGCATCGAGCACTGCCTCGTCACGGGCGCGGATGACAAGGTCGGTCGAAAACGACTTGCCGTCGAACTTCGGATAGGAGCCGATGCTCGTCATTGGGTGAGCCTTCTGCACCTCGCCCAGCGGGCCGCCGATATCCCCCTCGCCAAAGGGTGACAGCACCGAGCGCGACTTGACCTTCGTGCCGGTCTCGAGTTGCGGCAAAAGCGCGTCCAGCATGGCCTGGAAGACCTGCGGCACGCCGGCCATGACATAAACGTTACCGATGATGAAGCCCGGCGCCGTCGAAACCGCATTGGGGATATGCCGGGCGCCGTTCGGCATGCGCGCCATGCGCCGCCGCGCTTCGGTGAACTCCATGCCGCGCCGCTCATACATCGCGCCGAGGAGGCGCATCGCCTCGGGATCATGAACGCATTCGACACCGAACGCCCGCGAAACCGCGTCCGCGGTGATGTCGTCATGGGTGGGGCCGATGCCGCCGGAGGTGAAGACATAGTCGTATTGACCCCGCAGGCCATTCAAGGCGGCGACTATCGCCGCCTCGTCGTCGGAGACGATACGCACTTCCTTGAGATCGATGCCGGCGATCGTCAGCATGTCGGCAAGATGGCCGATATTCTTGTCCTTGGTCCTGCCGGACAACAATTCGTCGCCAATGGCGAGCATGGCGGCAGTTACGATTTTTTCGCTGGTCATCGGCAAGTCCTGTTCGGATCGTTCAGTCGAAAGTCGCGACGGTCGCCCCTTGGGCTCTGACGGCGAACCTGCAAACTGATAAATCCGATCTCCAGCGGCAATCAAGAGGAATTGCCGGTTCTATGGAAAAGACCACCAGACCTGGCCTCGCCGGGATCGCGACCAGGGTTCTCCGACGGCAAGGCTGCCCTTTTTCAGGGCCACCCGCTTCTTGACGGCGGTCAACCATTGCTGGTTCTCAGCCCGCCCAGTCGCGAAACTACCAAACGAGGCGAATTTCGTGATACCTTGGGCTGCCCGGACGCAAATGGGAAAAACCTGCGACCCGCATTTCGGCAATTGGAACAACGCCTGCATGGGCTGTTCCGGTCCGGTCGTGCCGACGCCGCCAAGGCAATCGAATGCGGCGCGCTCCAGGGAGTAAGACATGGCCAGAGTGGTATATGCGATCGTTGAGCATGATGGCGGATGGGCCTACAAGCTTGCCGACGTCTTTTCCGAGACCTTCCCAAGCCGCGAAATAGCTTTGGCGGCGGCAAAAGCCGCAGCAGCCGAACAGCAGGTCGGCGGCGATGACGAGGAAATCAGCTTTCAGGATCCAAGCGGCCTCTGGCATTATGAACACGCCGACGGCGGCGATCGTCCCGAAGCGATCGTCGAGGACGGCGATATCCGCTGAACTGGCGGCAACAGGCAGGACATCCAGAGGACACCGGAAATTCAGGTGCATGCCCCTCTCCGGCACCGAAGAGGGGGTATTTTTTGGATGCTGAAAATGCCGAGTGTCCCTCCCTCGGCATCGCGATTAAAGCGGCAACGGCCTGCCGCATCAACGGAACCGTTGGTTGACCTCACGCGTAGGGTTAGTCACCACTGCAGAGCCGCGATTGATATTCGATCAAAAAACATCTACGGGCGCTATGCAGCGCCGAAGACGACGGAAAGCCGTTCAGAGGGCATTTCCGCGCCCAGCAATCCCGCCTGACGGAACCATTGCTCGATACTCGCCTGCACAGCAGCCTTGGCCTCCTCCAGCGTATCGGCGGATTGGAAGTCGTAGCGGATCGTGCCGTTGCAACCGGAAACCATCCATTTCCAGGTCGTTTGCCCGTCATGCTGCAATATATAGGCCAGTTGATGCTGACCCAGCATACCGGCATAGGAACGATTTCGGATCGGTTTCCATGTCAATGGGATTTCCTGCAACACCTCGACCAGCCTCCATATTTCCCTGTGAGCGCGAAATATAGGGCGCCTGCCAAACTGGCATAACCCCATCGTTTGAGGGGTTTTTCGGTTCCGGCATGGCCGTCTGGCCGGTAGCGGCTCTTTGCTGCGATCGAATTCGCCGTTGCCCAGCGCGAGCTGTGCTCCGCCTCCGCAAAACATTCGCTTGACGAAATCAGCCAAGTGTCTGAAAGGAAAAACACGCGGACGTGGCGAAACTGGTAGACGCAAGGGACTTAAAATCCCTCGGAGCAATCCGTACGGGTTCGACCCCCGTCGTCCGCACCACTTTCCCGAATACAAGATGCCGCCATTAACCGGAGCTTCGCAATGTCACTTCCTGATAAAGCATTTCCCGTTTCCTGGGACCAGTTTCACCGCGATGCACGTGCGCTCGCTTGGCGCCTTGCCGGCAATGGCGGCGAATGGAAGGCGATCGTCTGCATCACCCGCGGCGGGCTCGTTCCGGCGGCAATCGTCTGCCGCGAATTGAACATCCGCCTGATCGAGACGGTGTGCGTTGCTTCCTATCACGACTATGACGCGCAGGGTGAGATGTATGTACTCAAGGGCATTTCGGAGGAGTTGAAGGCCGATGGCGGGCAAGGCGTACTGATCATCGATGACCTGACCGATACAGGCAAGACGGCCGCCGTGGTGCGGGCCATGCTGCCGAAGGCGCATTTCGCCGCGGTCTACGCCAAGCCGAAGGGCCGGCCGCAGGTCGACACCTTCGTCACCGAAGTCAGCCAGGACACCTGGATCTATTTTCCCTGGGACATGGGCTTCACCTATCAGGAGCCGATTGCGAAAGGCTCCCGCGGCTGACGCAACCATGCGTTTCGGCTTGCGATATCCTGCGCTTACATGAAGGCGGCGGCGATTTATTTATGAGTGATGGCGAATGTTAGCTATTTTTGAATGATTTGACCCCATAGATTAAACCATTCTGCGCCGCGATTTCCGCTGCGGTGGCAAGAAATCGATCGCGCAGGCCGATGGCTGCGCGATACGGATTGTCAGTGGGAGGACAGACCATCATACGCGGGGCGCTCGTTTCGATCGCTGTTGGCACGTGCCTCTGGTCGCTGCCGATCATTGGGTCGATGGCCAGCGACGTCCACATCGGACCGGTCACCGCCTATGTCGAGGCCAATGTCCGGTCGTGGATAGAGGATCCTCTCATCGTCGAAGCGCTGAAGGATCACAATGAACGTCATACGCATCTGACCCTGTCCGATATCGATCGCATGGATGCCGCGTGGCACGTCGAACTTTCAAGCGATCATCATCCATTGATCGATTCGGTCACGGGCACCCCCTTGGCGAAATTCCTCAAGGCCAAGCAGGCGGCCTCGGGCGGGGCCATCACCGAGATCATCGTCATCGATGCCAAGGGCCTCAGCATCGGCGAAAGCGAGCCCAGTTCCGACTTTTGGCAAGGCGACGAGCAGAAATGGCAAAAGACGTACCCCGCCGGCGCCGGCGTGCTTTTTGTTGACCGGGCGGAGAAGGATGAATCGACGCAAACGCTGCAATCGCAGGCAAGTTTGACGGTGTCCGATCCGCAGACGCACCAGCCGATCGGCACGCTCACCGTCGGCATCAATCTGGACGCCCTGTGACAGGCCAAAGGGCTTGCCGGAGGGCGGTTTGGAATTGAAGCGAACCGGCTTTCAAGCGCCAGCCGCGTGCCCGAATCAGTTTTTCCCCAGCGCCATAAGAAAGCCCGTTTGGCTATGGCGGATGATCACTACGGTCAATTCTTACCCGCAAAATTTTCGGAAATCCGCCTGCCTTTAGAGGAGCCGTAGCAGCCAAGCCGACGAAGCGCCTGATTTTGCTGGGTTTGGTTTCTGTCCCCGTTTTCCACAGGTAGTGCACACAACATCTGGTGTTCATAAATACGCCGCAAACCAGCCCTTGACGGAATCGGGTCTGATGCCGTTAATGGATCTCACGTTGCGGCGTCAGCGGGACCGGACACATTACGAGGCCGGTTCATTTCAGAAAAAATCGTTTGGTTCAGGCAGTCCGGTGAAAGATCGCCGGTCGCGACGGTTATTTTTTGTGATTGCCCCTGATGCCAAACACGGCACAAAAAGCTGGCGTAAAGAAGTTGTTAATACTATATTTAGTGTTTGCAGCCAAAATCAGCACAAGATACAGGATAACCCGAGACGGGTTTCCCACAGAGAGCGGAAAAACGAGAGCTGGCTGCGCAACCACCCGTGCAGCCGGACGGGGATATTTTGCCCAGCGCTTCGGCGGTTCGGGCATGCGCCAAACAAAGGACAAGGGACAGATGCAGATCGAACGTCGTTTCACCAAGGCAGGCCAGTCGGCCTATGCCGAGATTGAATTCCGCAAGGCCATCAGCGAGATCAAGAATCCCGATGGCTCGATCGTGTTTCGTTTGGCGGACATCGATGTGCCCGCTCAGTTCAGCCAGGTCGCGGCCGATATTCTCGCCCAGAAATACTTCCGCAAGGCGGGTGTGCCGAAGCGCCTGAAAAAGGTCGAGGAAAATTCCGTTCCCTCCTGGCTGTGGCGCTCCGAAGCGGACGTGACCGCGATGAAGGATCTCCCGAAGGACGAGCAGTACGGTTCCGAAACCGACGCCCGCCAGGTTTTTGATCGCCTGGCCGGCACCTGGACCTATTGGGGCTGGAAGGGCGGCTATTTCGCCTCGGAAGACGATGCGCTCGCCTTCCGCGACGAACTCGCCTACATGCTCGCCACCCAGCGCGTTGCGCCGAACTCGCCGCAATGGTTCAACACCGGCCTGCACTGGGCCTATGGCATTGACGGCCCCGGCCAGGGCCATTTTTATGTCGACCCCTTCACCGGCAAGCTCGTCAAGTCGAAGTCGTCCTACGAGCACCCGCAGCCGCATGCCTGCTTCATCCAGTCGGTCGGCGACGACCTCGTCAACGAAGGCGGCATCATGGACCTGTGGGTGCGTGAGGCGCGCCTGTTCAAATACGGTTCCGGCACCGGCTCCAACTTCTCCTATCTGCGCGGCGAAGGCGAAAAGCTCTCCGGCGGCGGCAAGTCGTCGGGCCTGATGTCGTTCCTGAAGATCGGCGACCGCGCTGCCGGCGCAATCAAGTCGGGCGGCACCACGCGGCGCGCCGCCAAGATGGTTGTCGTCGACATCGACCATCCGGATATCGAGGAATACATCAACTGGAAGGTCAAGGAAGAACAGAAGGTCGCTGCCCTCGTCACCGGCTCGAAGATCGTCGCCAAGCACCTGAAGGCGATCATGAAGGCCTGCGTCAATTGCTCCGCCGACAACGATGCCTGCTTCGATCCCGCCGAGAACCCTGCCCTGAAGCGCGAAATCAAGGCGGCCAAGAAGGATCAGGTTCCGGAAAACTACGTTCAGCGCGTGATCCAGTTCGCCAAGCAGGGCTACAAGGACATCGAGTTCAAGACCTATGACACGGACTGGGATTCGGAAGCCTACCTCACAGTCTCCGGCCAGAACTCCAACAACTCCGTCTCGCTCAAGGACGACTTCTTGCGCGCCGTCGAGAATGACGGCGACTGGAACCTGACCGCCCGCAAGGACGGCAAGGTGATGAAGACGCTGAAGGCGCGCGACCTTTGGGAATCGATCTCCTACGCCGCCTGGGCGTCGGCCGATCCGGGCCTGCACTTCAACACGACGATGAATGACTGGCACACCTGCCCGGCCGCCGGCCCGATCCGCGCGTCCAACCCGTGCTCGGAATACATGTTCCTCGACGACACGGCCTGCAACCTTGCCTCGCTGAACCTCTTGCAGTTCAAGGATGCTGCCACCAAGAACATCAACATCGCCGACTACGAGCATGCCGTGCGCCTGTGGACGCTGGTGCTCGAAATCTCCGTGATGATGGCGCAGTTCCCGTCCAAGGAAATCGCCGAGCTCTCCTATGAATACCGCACGCTCGGCCTCGGCTACGCCAATATCGGCGGCCTCTTGATGTCCTCGGGCATTCCCTACGATTCGAAGGAAGGCCGGGCGATCGCCGGTGCGCTGACCGCCATCATGACCGGCGTCTCCTACGCGACCTCGGCGGAAATTTCCGCCAAGCTCGGCCCCTTCCCGGGCTTCAAGCCGAACCGCGACAACATGCTGCGCGTCATGCGCAATCATCGCCGCGCCGCCTTCGGCGAAACCCAGGGCTATGAGAAGCTCTCGGTCGAGCCGGTCGCCCTCATCCACGGCGATTGCCCGGATGCAGACCTGATCGTCCATGCCAAGGCTGCATGGGACAAGGCCGTCGCGCTTGGCGAACAGCACGGCTACCGCAACGCCCAGGTCTCCGTCATCGCGCCGACCGGCACGATCGGCCTCGTCATGGATTGCGACACGACCGGCATCGAGCCCGATTTCGCGCTGGTGAAATTCAAGAAGCTCGCCGGTGGCGGCTACTTCAAGATCATCAACCGCGCGGTTCCCGAAGCCTTGCGCACGCTCGGCTATTCGGAAAGCCAGATCGCCGAGATCGAGGCCTATGCCGTCGGCCACGGCAACATCAACCAGGCGCCCGCCGTCAACCCCGGCTCGCTGCGTGCCAAGGGCTTTACCGACGACAAAGTCGAGGCGATCAACGCCGCCACCAAGGCTGCCTTCGACATCAAGTTCGTCTTCAACCAGTGGACGCTCGGCGCCGATTTCCTCAAAGGCACGCTGAAGGTGTCCGACGAGCAGCTCGCCGACATGAGCTTCAACTTGCTTGAGCACATCGGTTTCTCGAAGAAGGAGATCGAGGCCGCCAACATCCATGTCTGCGGTGCGATGACGCTCGAAGGCGCGCCGTTCCTGAAGGCCGAACACCTGCCGGTCTTCGATTGCGCCAATCCCTGCGGCAAGATCGGCAAGCGCTATCTCTCGGTCGAAAGCCATATCCGCATGATGGCGGCCGCCCAGCCGTTCATCTCGGGCGCGATCTCCAAGACGATCAACATGCCGAATGAGGCAACCGTCGAGGATTGCAAGGCCGCCTACATGCTCTCCTGGAAGCTGGCGCTGAAGGCGAACGCCCTTTACCGCGATGGCTCGAAGCTTTCCCAGCCGCTCAACGCCTCGCTGATCGAGGACGAGAACGACGAGGATGCGATGGAGGATTTCATCCAGGCCCCGGCAGCAGCCCAGGCCGTCGCGGTCACGGAAAAGATCATCGAGCGCGTCATCGAGCGCGTCACCCGCGAGCGTGAAAAGCTGCCGAACCGCCGCCAGGGCTATACCCAGAAGGCGGTCGTCGGTGGGCACAAGGTCTATCTGCGCACCGGCGAATTCGGTGACGGCCGCCTCGGCGAGATCTTCATCGACATGCACAAGGAAGGTGCTGCCTTCCGGGCGATGATGAACAACTTCGCCATCGCCATCTCGCTCGGCCTGCAATACGGCGTACCGCTGGAAGAATATGTGGAGGCCTTCACCTTCACCAAGTTCGAGCCGGCCGGCATGGTGCAGGGCAACGACGCGATCAAGAACGCCACCTCGATCCTAGACTACGTGTTCCGCGAACTCGCCGTCTCGTACCTGAACCGCCATGACCTCGCCCATGTCGATACATCGGACTTCTCCAACACGGCGCTCGGCAAGGGCATCCAGGAAGGCAAGACCAACCTGATCTCCACCGGCTGGACCCGCGGCCACAAGCCGACGCTCGTCCAGGGCGGCCAGATCGACCGCACGTCCGGCGAGCCGAAGGGGGCTGCGACCGCGGCCCCGGCCAAAGCCTCCGGCGGCACCAACGTCACCGCGTTTGCAGGCTCCGCCGCCCGCAAGCTCGAACCGGTAACATCAATCGCCACCTCCGAAATCGTCGCTTTCAAGCGCGACTACGAGGAACGCGCCGTCGAACTGGCCGAGGAGACCGCCGAAGAGGCCGCCGAAGAGGCCGGAAGCGAAGTGACCGCCCTCTTCTCCGACAAGGCTGCCGCCGAAGCTGCCGCTGCCAAGTCGGACGCCAAGAAACTGGAGGCCGAACGCCGCATGCGCTCGATCGCGCAAGGCTATACGGGCAATATGTGCTCCGAATGCCAGAACTTCACGATGGTCCGGAACGGGACCTGCGAGAAGTGCGACACGTGCGGTGCGACGAGCGGGTGCAGCTGATTTGCGGGCAGTCTTCTTCTTCTATGCGTGGGGGGCTCGTCACAAAAGTCATAGGGCCCAAGTTTCGGAACACCTTGCACCCATAGAAATGTCAGAGAGCGGCCGAGAGGCCGCTCTTCTCATGAGAAGCCATGACGTCTCACGGTGACCTAATCACGACGATCGTCGCCTGCGTTGGCAGGCCGGTTATGACACAATCATGCCGTTTCGCGTCGCTGCTCTATTTTTCCTGATGCTTGTATCTGGTCCATGAGGTTTGATTATGGAGACTCACGCCCATGATCACGGCGATTCCCACGACGATCTCGACCTTGCTGCCGACCTTTCGATGACCTCGCCGACCATCATCATGCCGACCACGCCCACGACAAGGGGGGTCTCGTGGCGGCCGTGGGCCTACGCCCGCAAGTGCCAGAAACAAAACCGCAATCGCCGCCATGAAGGCGGCGAAAATGTTGAGAGGTCTCTTTCCCGCACGAGGGATCATGGGCGCATCCGGCATCGCGGATTCGGGCAGGGATCAGCGCTTGAAATATCCTCTCCAGGGGGATAGGTAATAACCATGACAGGACACCGACACGAAACCCATTCCGAAATCGTCAAGCGGCTCAAGCGGGCCGAGGGACATCTGAAAAGCGTCATCGCGATGATCGAAAGCGGTCGGCCATGTCTTGACCTCGCCCAGCAGCTTCAAGCGGTCGAGAAGGCCATAACCAACGCCAAACGCACGTTGATCCAAGACCACCTCGATCACTGCCTGGAAGATGCGGTCGGGCCACTCGGCAGCGACCAGCGGCGGACCATCGACGAATTCAAGACGATCACCAAATACCTTTGAACGAGCATTGCATCGGCACCCATGCGGTGTCGGGACAGCGAAAAAGAATGTGAGTTAGCAATGTGGAACAAAGGTCTCGACTGGTTTGGCTTTGGAAGCCATGGCCACAGCCACGAACCCCATGGTCATGATCACCACGGTCCGCACGGCCATACGCACGGCGTGATCGACGCGACCATTGCCACGACGGACCGCGGTATCTGGGCGATCAAGTGGTCATTCGTCATTCTTGCGGCGACCGCGGCGATGCAGATCGTCGTCGTTGCGCTGTCGGGCAGCGTCGCGCTCCTCGCCGACACCATCCACAATGTCGCAGACGCCACCACGGCGATCCCCCTCTGGATCGCGTTCGTGCTGGTGCGGCGTCAGCCGACAAAGACCTTCACCTACGGTCTCGGCCGCGTCGAAGACCTGGCGGGTATCGTCATTGTGCTCATCATCCTGTTCAGTGCGCTTGTCGCCGGCTACCAAGCCATGAACCGCCTCATCAATCCGGAACCCATCTCCCATCTCGGCTGGCTGGTCGCCGCTGGCATCATCGGCTTTATCGGCAACGAAGCCGTTGCGGTCTTCCGCATCCGTGTCGGTCGGGAAATCAACAGCGCGGCGCTGATCGCCGACGGGTTCCATGCCCGCACAGACGGCCTCACCAGCCTCGCGGTCGTCGCCGGAGCCATCGGCGTCTGGCTGGGCTTTCCGATCGCCGATCCGATCGTCGGCCTGCTGATCACAATGGCCATCTTCGGTATCGTCTGGCAGTCGGCGCGATCGGTGCTGACGCGTATGCTGGATGGCGTCGAGCCCGGGATCGTCGACGAGATCGAGCACGCCGCCGCCCATGTCAAAGGCATCGACAAGGTTACCGAGGCGAAAGCGCGATGGCTGGGCCACAAGCTTCATATCGATGTCGCGGTGGTCATTGACGAGAGCGTAGTGCTTGCGGAAGCGAACGTCATTACGAGCAGGCTGCAAGGCGAACTCTTCGCCCACATTCCGGCGCTTGCCATCGCGACCGTCAGGATCGCCGCACCCGAACCCCGGGGACACCATCATGCTCCTGACCCGTTCCAGGTGGACGGCAAGCTGGCGCAAGGTCTCCTGGAAATCGTCGATACCGCGGACGGAGAGCGTTTCCGCCTGCGCGTTTCGCGGCATGCCGAGGGGCTCTCGGCCGCAGTCGCCATCAAACGCGACGCTGGCCTCGAACAGCACACATTGGTCCCCGTCGCGGGCGACCACCACCTTCTGCAGAGCGTCGAGGCTCCCGCCGAACCGCACGAGTTCGATGCAGAACTTGTGCTTTCCAACGCTTCGGTCAGCGAGCGGTTGGCCTTCAGGATGCTCGAGCCTGAGAGACATCATCATTAGAGGCGTGACGCGGGCGTCCAGCCGTGGGTGATCTCGCCGCCTATTTCGGCCTGTTCGTCGCGGCGTTCGCGGCCGCGACGATCCTGCCGGCGCAATCTGAGGCGGTCCTCGTCGGGCTGCTCCTGACGGGGAATTACCCGACGGCGTTGTTGGTTGCCGTTGCAAGCGCCGGGAACGTCCTCGGATCGGCCGCGAACTGGCTGCTCGGGATCGGCATTGAACGCTTCAAGGAAAGGCCCTGGTTCCCGGTGACCAAGGAACGGCTTGCGCAGGCCCAACATTGGTATCAACGATACGGCAAGTGGTCGTTGCTCGGAAGCTGGCTGCCAATCATCGGTGATCCCCTCACCGTCATTGCGGGCGTTTTGAAGGAGCCGTTCTGGATGTTCCTGATCTTGGTCACCATCGCCAAGGTTTCCCGTTACCTGGTGCTGACGGCAATCACGCTGAGCTGGATGTGATCGATGTGGCAGTTCGTCGTCGATATCCAGCGTGACATCTATCTGGGCTTTGCGGACCACATCAAGGCGTTTGCCAGCGGGGCCGGCTGGCGTGCCTTCCTCGCCTTCCTACCGATGGGGATCGCTTTCGGTGCTGTCCACGCGATGACGCCCGGCCACAGCAAGTCGATCCTCGCCACCTATCTGGCGGGCTCGTCCTTGGGCAGAAATGGTCCGATCGCGGAACTTCGCTTCAAGTTGTTCCTCGAGGGAAACATACCGCGCACCTTCCGCAATCGCGTCGCGCTGCATGTGTTGGAACCACGGCGCGCACCCGTCTCTCCGGGTCCGCGCTGAGTTCCAGCTCGGCCGCCATTTTCAGGACATGCCGTTGAGTTCGGCCGCTTTCGCCAGACCCCAGCCGCCGCCGCGGCGCAGTTCGGATATGTCGTCTTCCGAGAGGCTCTTGATCGAACGCACCTCCTCCCCGGCATAGGCGGATTTGTGATCATGATGGGCTTGCTGCGCGCCTGCCGTTGCCGGAAGCAGCAAAGTCAGGGCAAGTGTGATGGGCAGCTTCATAAGATGGTCTCCACGGAAATTCTGCGACGACCCTTGAGATTGCTCGACAAAGGTACGGGTTCTTTCAAAAACAGCCCTTGACCTTCCCATCATTGGAAGGATTAGCTATATGAGCAGTTAACAGAGGGATCGTCCCAATGACTGCCGTTTCCATGATCGCCCCATCCAAGTCCCTGCCCGTTCTGACCGATTTCGGGATCGGAGGCATGAGTTGCGCGTCCTGCGTCGTCCGGGTCGAGAAGGCCATCGCCGCTGTTCCAGGCGTTGCCTCAGCCACGGTGAACCTGGCGACCGAACGGGCCACCGTCACATACAACGCACCCGTCGCAACCGAAGCCGTCCTTCAGGCCATCGAGAATGCGGGCTACGAACCCAGGATCGAGACCCGCGAGTGGGGCATTGAAGGCATGACATGCGCGTCGTGCGTCTCCCGTGTGGAAAAAGCTCTGAAGGCCGTTCCAGGCGTCAGAGAAGCCACGGTCAACCTCGCGACGGAGAGGGCGACCGTCCGCATCGTCGCCGGCACGACTGTCTCCGCTTTGGAAGGTGCCGTTCGTGCCGCGGGATACGATGTCCGTAAAGTAACAGTGGACACTCCCGCGGATGACAACGAGGAACGGCGCAGCCGCGAGACCGCGCGCCTGAAACTGTCGCTGGCGCTATCGGCTGCCCTCACCCTTCCGCTGTTCGTTGCGGAAATGGGATCGCATTTCATCCCGGCCGTTCATGACTGGATCATGATCAATGTCGGTATGGGGAACAATCTGGTCCTCCAGTTCGTCGTGGCGACGCTCGTCCTCTTCGGCCCCGGCCTGCGCTTCTTCAGCAAGGGCGTACCCAATCTGCTGCGCTGGATACCGGACATGAATTCGCTGGTGGCGCTCGGCACGTCGGCCGCCTGGGGCTATTCGGTGGTGGCGACCTTCCTGCCATGGATCCTGCCATCGGGAACGGAGAACGTCTACTACGAGGCGGCCGCCGTCATCGTCACGCTGATCTTGCTCGGCCGCTATCTCGAGGCCCGTACCAAGGGCAAGACCAGCCAGGCGATCAAACACCTGATCGGCCTGCAGGCGAAGACCGCATATGTGAAGCGTGGCGAAGAATTCGTGGAGATCGAGATCGGCGGCGTCGCGCTCGGTGATATCGTCCGCATCCGTCCCGGCGAGAAGGTTCCCGTCGACGGCCGCGTCGTCGATGGCCTGTCTTACGTCGACGAATCCATGATTACAGGCGAACCCGTTCCGGTGAAAAAGGCGGCCGGCGCAAACGTCGTCGGCGGCACGATCAACAAGACCGGGTCCTTCACCTTCGAAGCGACGAAGATCGGTTCGGACACGCTGCTTGCCCAGATCATCAAGATGGTCGAGGCAGCGCAGGGCTCAAAGCTGCCGATCCAGGCGCTGGTCGACCGCGTCACGGGATGGTTCGTTCCCGCCGTGATCGCGGCAGCCACCCTCACCTTCGTCGCATGGCTGCTGCTCGGCCCTTCGCCCGCGCTCACCTTCGCGCTGGTCAACGCCGTCGCGGTGCTGATCATCGCCTGCCCGTGCGCCATGGGCCTGGCGACCCCGACCTCCATCATGGTCGGCACAGGCCGGGCCGCGGAACTGGGTGTCCTCTTCCGCAAGGGCGAGGCTCTGCAGACACTCCGCGATGTCAATGTCATTGCGCTGGACAAGACGGGCACGCTCACCAAGGGCAAACCGGAACTGACCGACGTCGTCACCGCGGAAGGTTTTGACCGCACCGAGGTTCTACGGCTGGTCGCCAGTCTCGAGGCACGGTCGGAGCATCCGATCGCGGAGGCCATCGTGGACGCGGCCAGAACCAAGGGGCTGCCACTGGCGGACGTCGCCAGCTTCGAAGCGGCTCCGGGATATGGCGTCAGCGGCAGGGTCGACGGTCACGAGGTGCTTGTCGGCGCTGACCGGTCCCTGGTGAAGAACGGCATCGAGGTGGCATCGTTCGCGGAGGAAGCCACGGCACTTGGCGACGCAGGCAGGTCGCCGCTCTATGCCGCGATCGACGGCAGGCTCGCCGCCATCATCGCCGTCGCCGATCCGGTAAAGGAGACGACGCGGGAAGCGATCAAGGCGCTGCACGCGCTCGGCCTCAAGGTGGCGATGATCACGGGCGACAACAGCCACACCGCGCAAGCCATCGCCCGCCAGCTCGGTATCGACGAGGTGATCGCCGAAGTCCTGCCGGACGGCAAAGTCGACGCTGTCAAAAAGCTCCGCGCGGGTGGCCGCAAGGTCGCCTTCATCGGTGACGGCATCAACGACGCGCCCGCTTTGTCCGAAGCAGACATAGGTCTTGCGGTCGGAACCGGAACCGACATCGCCATCGAGAGCGCCGACGTCGTGCTGATGTCGGGTGATCTCAACGGCGTGCCGCGGGCGATTGCCATCAGCAAGGCGACGATCCGCAACATCCGGCAGAACCTGTTCTGGGCGTTCGGCTACAACGTCAGCCTGGTCCCCGTCGCTGCAGGTGTTCTCTACCCGCTGAACGGCACGCTGCTGTCGCCGATCCTCGCCGCGGCTGCGATGGGCCTTTCGAGCGTATTCGTGCTGGCGAACGCATTGAGATTGCGGCGCTTCAAGACGAACTAAAACCAGGGGCGTCCGTGTGACGCACTCTCTTGCATTCAAGGAGCACGGAAATGAATATCGGCGAAGCCTCGAAGGCGTCCGGCGTCTCGACGAAGATGATCAGGTACTACGAGCAGATCAAGCTGATCTCGCCCGCGCTCCGGACCCAATCCAGCTACCGGACATACGCCGACAACGACGTCCATACGCTGCGCTTCATCCGCAGGGCACGCGACCTCGGATTCTCGGTCGAGCAGATGAAGGCGCTGCTGGCGCTCTGGCGCGACCGTTCGAGAGCGAGCGCCGACGTCAAGACCTTTGCGCTCGATCACGTCGCCGAACTGGAGCGCAAGGCAGCCGCGATCCAGGAAATGATCAGGACACTCAGGCATCTCGCGAGCCATTGCCATGGCGATGACCGCCCGGAGTGCCCGATCATCGACGAGATCGCGAACGCGTCCGACAAAGAAATTCCGGAAATCAACGCCCGCTTCGGCGTTTCCGCGCTGAAATGAGCGCTTTGCGTTCTCGCCCGCAATAGCCTTTCGCCGTTGCACCCTCAGTGGCGAGGCGACGAAACATCGCATCGCATGGTGACCATTTTGTCGGCAATCGCCGATACCGATGTACCGCGTCTCTTGCGAAGTGTCGGACCAGCCACCGGAACGTCCCGGACAAGAGATGAAACCATCCCGGAGTTAAGCCATGGACGATCAAAAAGACCATGAAACGCACCACCATCATCATGGGCACGATGCTCAGGCCACGATGGCAGTCAGAAAGAGTGCGCTCACCGATCAGACCGATGGCGTGATCTACACCTGCCCCATGCATCCGCAGGTAAGGCAGATCGGTCCTGGAAACTGCCCGATTTGCGGTATGGCGCTCGAGCCGGAAGTGATGACGGCCGAAACAGGGCCAAGCGCCGAACTCACCGATATGAGGCGCAGGTTCTGGATCGGACTGGTCCTGACGGTACCGGTGCTCGCACTGGAGATGGGCGGCCATCTCACCAATCTGCACATGCTCATCGGTGCGCAGGCATCGAACTGGCTGCAGTTCGTCTTTGCAACACCCGTGGTGTTGTGGGCAGGTGCTCCGTTCTTCGAACGCGCGTGGCGATCCGTCGTCTCCCGGCGCCTCAACATGTTCACCCTGATAGCAATGGGCACGGGCGTGGCCTGGGTCTACAGCGTTGTCGCCACGATTGCGCCCGGTCTCTTTCCTGCGACCTTCCGGTCCGTAGACGGTTCAGTGGCTATCTATTTCGAGGCGGCCGCCGTCATCACCGTGCTGGTCTTAATCGGACAGGTGCTGGAGCTGCAGGCCCGCGAGCAGACGGGTGGCGCGATCCGCGCGCTGCTCGACCTTGCTCCGAAGATGGCGCGCCGCATAAACGCTGATGGCTCGGATGAAGACGTCGCCCTAGAAGCGGTGGTCGTCGGCGACCGCCTGCGCGTCCGTCCGGGCGAGAAGGTCCCCGTCGACGGCATGCTGCTTGAAGGACGAAGCTCCGTCGACGAATCCATGATCACAGGTGAATCCATGCCCGTGACGAAGGAGGCCGGGGCGACGCTTATCGGCGGCACCATGAACCAGACCGGTGGCTTCGTGATGGAGGCCGGGAAGGTCGGCCGGGATACGATGCTTTCGCAGATCGTCCGGATGGTCGCCGACGCGCAGCGTTCGCGCGCGCCGATCCAGCGGCTGGCCGACGAAGTTTCCGGCTGGTTCGTGCCCGTCGTCATCGGCGTGGCCGTGATCGCGTTCGCGACATGGATGGCAATCGGGCCGGAGCCGAGGTTCGCACATGGTCTCGTCGCCGCCGTCGCTGTGCTCATCATCGCCTGCCCCTGCGCGCTCGGCCTGGCGACTCCGATGTCGATCATGGTCGGCGTCGGTCGTGGCGCAAGCCTGGGTGTGCTGATCAAGAATGCCGAGGCGCTGGAGCGCATGGAGAAAGTGAATACGCTCGTCGTCGACAAGACGGGCACGCTGACTGAAGGCAAGCCCAAGGTCACCGCGATCGTGCCCGCAGAAGGCATGCAGGAGGCGGAGCTGCTGCGACTGGCGGCGACGCTCGAGCGTTCGAGCGAACATCCGCTGGCCGCCGCGATCGTCAGCGCCGCCGACGAGCATGGCATCTCTCTTGGCGACGCCCAAGACTTCGACAGTCCGGTCGGCAAGGGAGTCACAGGGATTGTCGAGGGGCGCAGGCTCATTATCGGAAGTTACCGGATCATGGAGGAGGAGCGTATCGACGTCTTATCCATGACGGCGAAGGCCGAAGAACTGCGTGACGACGGAGCGACCGTCATCTTCGTCACGATGGACGGAAAGCTCGTGGGACTGTTCGCCATAGCGGATCCGATCAAGGCGACGACGCCTGCTGCCGTGAAGGCCCTTGTCGATGAAGGTGTCCGTGTCGTCATGCTGACGGGCGACAACAGGACGACAGCGCAAGCCGTTGGCCGAAGGCTTGGCATCACGGATGTCGAGGCGGAGATCCTGCCCGAAGACAAGAGCAAGATCGTGTCCAGGCTCCGCGGCGAAGGCCGTGTCGTCGCAATGGCGGGGGACGGGGTCAACGACGCCCCTGCCCTTGCTGCTGCGGACGTCGGCATAGCGATGGGAACAGGAACGGACGTGGCTATCGAAAGCGCCGGAGTAACGCTTCTCAAGGGTGATCTCCAGGGCATAGTCCGGGCACGGCAACTCAGCCATGCGACGATGAGGAACATTCGTCAGAACCTGTTCTTCGCCTTCATCTACAACGCTGCCGGGGTCCCTGTGGCCGCAGGACTTCTGTACCCGGTCTTCGGCATCCTGCTGTCCCCGATCATCGCTGCTGCGGCCATGGCCCTGTCTTCGGTCAGCGTGATCGGAAACGCCCTGAGGCTGAAGACGGTGAGGATGTGAGGGATCAGCTCCTGGCTAAGGACGGTGGCAGTCCAAAGTCAACAAGCGTACCGGGTCGCCTTAGTCCCGCGCGCACGCCTCGTGATCGTCCGACCCAGGGAGGACCCGAGGCTTCAATGTTGCGCCATTCAGGCATGAATATTCCGCTTGACCTTACCATGGTTGGAACCCCTAGACCCTTCGTCAGACGTTGCATTTGCGGGAACATCGTTGTGCGGTGCCACATATTCGTCGCGAATCATCGGCTACATGAAGCGCGTAATTGACAACTTCCGGGCTGATGGTAGTCCTCGGGCATGGGTATGTATCGAATCACATTGGCAAAAATGCTGGTTCTGCTTCGGTTGGTGATCATCGCATCACTGGCTGGATACTCCCTGCCTGCCGCTTCGGCAGCGATGCATGGGGCGATAGCGACATCGACGACCGTCCAATCTGACGACCACCACGAGATGACAAACGGCGACCACGTCCATGGAGACGAAAGCGCCTCTCCGGATGACATGCAGAAAATTGCGAAGCAGGAGTGCTGCAAAGACTTCTGCGTGAGTTTTGCGATTTTCGCGACCGCCGATGTGGTCGGCGGCCCCGTCGTGATGGCTTCCATCCGCGAATTCATAAACGACAATCGTGTCGTCGGCGAACTCGTGCCGCTGCATCGGCCCCCGAATATCTGAATAGGACAAGCCCGTCCTTGCGGGTCTGAACGTGCGTAGGTGGGTGTTATTACCTGCTGCGCCGCTGCCATCTCCTATTCGGATTACACCATGAAACCTATATTTCTGGTGGTTGCCTTGCCGCTCTTCGCAAGCGGTTGCGCTGCCACGTTGCCCCCTGAAGTTATTGCTTCGGGCGATCTTGCTGACCTCCCGGCCGACGTTCGCCCGGTCCGCTACCAGAGCCCCGTTACAGGCTACACGCACCGCGTCCCGGTCGATCCGAAACCGTGGCGAAACCAGAACGACGCGCAGGCTCCGGACGGAGGCGCGTCATGAACGTTACGAAACTCAAGCTCGCGGCGACTGTCGCGCTCCCGCTCATTCTCGGCGGCTGCGTCTCGGCGGCCGAATACTCCGCTCCGAACTCCGGATTCTCGTCCGTATCCAACAAAAGCGCAGAAGCGACTGGAAAAGACACGGTCTGGATTCAGAACCGCCACGATGCCCAGGCCGTCTCCGGTCGGGTGAAGACGTTGCTTGCGAAGAAAAACGTCGACGTCGAGACAGCGGTACAGGTCGCCCTGCTCAACAACAAGGGCCTCCAGGCAGCCTATGCCGATCTCGGTGACTCTGCTGCGGATGCATGGCAGTCGACCATGCTGGTGAACCCGACCGTCGGTGTCGGGCTGACGGGGATCGGCACACCGGGGTTGGAGGCGTTCAAGACCGTCGAGGGTGTGATCGCTACCAACATCCTGGCCCTCGCCACGCACAAGCGGAACGTGGGCATTGCCGATACCGAATTCCGCAAGGCCCAGCTCAATGCGGCCCTGCAGACCTTGCAGCTTGCCGCAGATACCCGGCGGGCGTGGATCAGTGCCGTTGCCTCCTGGGAAACGGTCGCCCAGTTGAACCAGGCGCAGGCGACGGCAGACGCGGCCTCTGAGCTTGCGCAAAAACTCGGTGAAACAGGTTCGATGACGAAGGGCGGCCAGACCCGCGAGCACGTGTTCTATGCCGAATTGGCGGGGCAGACCGCAAAGGCCCGGCTTGCGGCCCGTCTCGCGAAAGAAGAACTGACGCGGCTGATGGGACTTTGGGGATCGGACACCGACTACCAGGTTCCCAATCGCCTGGCGCAGCTTCCGAAGGGTTTGATCCAGCGAGACCTGATCGAGGCCGAAGCCCTGCAGCGTCGCGTCGACCTGCAGATGGCCAAGCTCGATCTCGAGGCCACGGCCAAGTCGTACAACCTCACCGAGGCGACGCGGTACGTGACCGATCTCGAGATCCTGACGGGCTTCGAGACCGAACGAGAACTCGAGGACGGCGAGAAGAAGGTCGACACGACCGGCAACGTCGAGTTGGAGTTCGTGATCCCGATCTTCGACAGCGGCAAGGCCCGGATGCGGAAATCGGAGCTGGCCTACATGCGGGCCGCCAACCTGTTCGCAGAAAAAGCTGTGAACGTTCGTTCCGAGGCGCGGTCCGCCTACCAGGCCTATCGGTCGAACTACGACATCGCGCGTCACTACCGCAACAGCGTCGTACCGCTGCGCACGAAGATCGAGGAAGAATCCCTCCTCACCTACAACGGCATGATCACCAACACGTTCGAACTGCTCGCCGACAGCCGGGAGAAGGTCAACTCGATCCTCCTGGCCGTTAACGCAAAACGCGATTTCTGGTTGGCCGAAGCCAATCTCGCACCGGCGATCTATGGCGGCGGCGCGGGAGAAGCAGGCGGAGAAACGGAAGTCGCAGCGGCCGCCGAAAGCGGCGGTGGCGGCCATTGAGAAAGGACAAGCAAATGTTCAACAGACGACAGATGCTCGGCGCAGGCGCGGCCCTGGTTTCGACCGCCGCCTGGGCGAAGACCTCCAACATGGGGCTGCCTGAGGCTGCAGTGATGGAAACCGCCGAAACGCAGACGCCCGTCCGCCCCTCATCGGGGCCGGATTACACCCCGGTCGTGACCCTCAACGGCTGGACGCTACCGCACCGCATG
Source organism: Pararhizobium sp. LjRoot255 (assembly GCF_964252905.1). Lineage (NCBI taxonomy): Bacteria > Pseudomonadati > Pseudomonadota > Alphaproteobacteria > Hyphomicrobiales > Rhizobiaceae > Pararhizobium > Pararhizobium sp. LjRoot255. The sequence goes on along the minus strand of NZ_CAXUPQ020000001.1, from coordinate 3,560,119 downwards.
AACAACGGCGTCAAGGAATTCCACCTTGTTGCCGAGCCGGTGGAGCGCGAGATGGCGGAAGGCATGACGGCCCACCTCTGGGGCTACAACGGCCAGTCGCCGGGTCCGACCATCGAGGCCGTCGAAGGCGACCGCGTCCGCATCTTCGTCACCAACAAGCTGCCGGAACATACCACCATCCACTGGCACGGCATGATCCTGCCGTCCGGCATGGACGGCGTCGGCGGCCTGTCGCAGCCGCACATCCCGGTCGGCAAGACCTTCGTCTACGAGTTCGACCTCGTGAAATCGGGCACCTTCATGTACCACCCGCATTCCGACGAGATGGTCCAGATGGCCATGGGCATGATGGGGATGTTCATCATCCACCCGAAGGACGAGAAGTTCATGCCGGTGGACCGCGACTTCGTGTTCCTCCTCAGCGCCTATGACATTGACCCAGGCACCTATGTTCCCCGCATCATGGAAATGACGGACTTCAATCTGTGGGCCTGGAACAGCCGCATCTTTCCGGGGATCAGTCCGCTCGTGGTGTCGAAAGACGACAGGGTGCGGGTCCGCGTCGGCAACCTGACCATGACCAACCATCCGATCCACATGCACGGCTACGACTTCGAGGTCACCTGCACGGATGGCGGCTGGGTGCGGCCGCAAGCCCGATGGCCGGAGGTTAGCATCGACATCCCCGTCGGCGCGATGCGAGCCTACGAGTTCGACGCCAAGTATGTTGGCGACTGGGCAATTCATTGCCACAAGTCGCATCACACGATGAACGCCATGGGGCACGACATCCCGACATTCATCGGCGTCGACAAGAAGGTAGTCACGGAAAAAATCAGGAAACTCCGCCCCGAATACATGCCGATGGGAACCGCTGGCATGGCCGACATGGGCGAGATGGAAATGGAAATTCCGGAGAACACCGTTCCGATGATGACCGGGTGGGGACCGCATGGCCCTATCGAGATGGGCGGCATGTTCTCCGTCGTCAAGGTCCGCGAGGGGATCGCGGCCGACGACTACACCGATCCCGGCTGGTACGAAAACCCACCCGGTACGCAGGCCTGGGAGTGGACGGGTGAACTTCCCGACACGACCAAGGCCAAGGATGCCAAAACCCAGATCACGCCCAAGCCCATGAAGCACGGCTGATCTCATCTCCCAACCAACCTAAGGACTGAATGATGAAGACTGCAATTATCGCATTGTGCCTCGCGGCGCTCGCGTCTCCGGCCCTTGCCTCCGGTTCACACGCTGGCGGTCACGGTGAAGCCATGGCTGTCGGTGAGCCCAGCAAGAAGACGCAGGCCACCCAGACCATCCGCATTTCCATGAAGGAGACGGACGACGGCAAGATGATCTTCACCCCGAGCACCTTCAAGGTCCGCAAAGGTCAGACCGTCGTCTTCGCCATCAAGAACGCGGGCGAACTCGATCATGAGTTCGTCCTCGACCAGGAAGACAAGATCATGGAACACAAGGCCGTGATGGAGAAGTTCCCGGAGATGGAGCACGACGATCCGAACGCGATCCGTCTGACCGCCGGAAAATCCGGCGAGATCATCTGGAAGTTCACCAATGACGGCACGTTCAAGATCGCCTGCCTCGTTCCCGGTCACTACGACGCCGGAATGCACGGCGACGTGACCGTAGCCAAGAAGTAAGCCAAATCAAGAAGCCACGACAATGAAATCGATCATCACGTTCGCTACGGCGGCCACTTTCGCCGTCGTCCTCGCGTCTGCCGCGTTCGCTGCCGAATTCACCAAGGGCACCGTCAAGAAGGTCGACGCCAAGGCGAAGAAGGTCACCCTCATCCACGAGGAACTCAAGGACCTTGGAATGCCGGCGATGACGATGGTGTTCCGCGTCAAGGACGACGCCATGCTCGATAAGCTCAAGGAGGGTGCGAGCATCGAGTTCGTCGCCAAGCGCGTCGAGGGCAAGCTGACCGTCACCGAGGTCAAGTAAACCGATATCATCAGGGATACGGCCGTTTGCATGGCCGTATCCCCCACACACCTTCACGCTGACCGAGAGAAGCGGACTCGCCGACATCGACACAGACCGGGCTTGGCATGCGCTCTCAATCCCGTCGATGCACTGAACAACTGGAGGAAACCACGGCATGCTGAACGGCTACCCAGCTCGCTATACGCAGGCACGGCCTGCACCATGGCAAGGTCGTCGGCGGCGTTCTGGACAGCGGATAGCGAAGCGGGCTCACTCACCCCGAGGATAACTTGGCTACGAGACAGGGGTCATACAGACCACCCTCCAAAGGTCGTCCTTCCAGTCATCCCCTCCCGCGTCCGATGCGCGGACCGGATAATCGACGCCGCTGACCGCGACAGTCTCCGGTGGATTGCATCTGACAAGTGCCCGATGTTTTCCGGGGTCGCTGTAGAGCGCTTTGCCCAGCCCGTTCGTCTCTGAGAGCGAGATGAGCACGTCATAGTCGTACCCCACTCGTTCCGCGGCCTGATTGGCAACAAGACAGAGGTTCACAACCGTGTCGTCGCCGAAGTGCGCCGTATGAAAGACAATAGGCTCCGTTGCTGCCGGGCTGGCCAAGAGCAACACTTCCAGCGCGAGAACTGACGCAACGCTACGCATTCACCCCTCCCTTGGTTCATGCGAAGGAGAAATTGTATCATAGCCGTGGGCGAGCGTGTCGGTGAATTGCGCATGGGTCGCCGGTTGATCGTCGGATAGTTTGGCATTCCGCGCCGCAGGGTCTTTGCGCTCGCCTGCTCACGCATGGAGCCGTCAACTTAGGTTAGGGCATAACCTCAAGATCGCCGCTGCAAAGTGAACGCCTTCAGGGCTTCCAACGTTTCCGGGCTGACGTGATGCTCGATCCCCTCCGCATCGATCCGCGCCGTCTCGACGCTGACGCCGATCGAGCAGAGAAACGATTCCACGATCTGGTGCCTCTCGCGACTGACGCGGGCCAATTCCTTGCCCGTATCTGTGAGGAAAACACCCCGGTAAGGGCGCTGCTGGATATAGCCCTCTGCAATCAGCCGCTTCAGCATCTTGGCGACGGTCGGCTGCGCGACGCCCAGCCGCAGGGCAATGTCCACCTGTCGCGCCTCGCCGCCATCGGCGAGGAGGTCGGCTATGAGTTCGACGTAGTCCTCTACAAGTTCACTGCGGCGGTTGTGCCGAGCCTGCTTGAAGCTCTCCATCTGGGTATCGGGGGCGATAAGCGAACTCTCGATCTCGATCGACTGACCATTCTTTTCGTTCAATTCAATTCCGCCTGCTCATAAATTCAACCACTGATCACAATAACATAGCAACGGCTATATTTCCAATCCCCACTTGAGATCCCATCAGGGGTGAGTAGCGGCCTGCACCGTGGCAGGGTGAGGTCGCTAGAAAACTCTCTGGAGGCCAATCATGCCGATGACAGCAGATCAAACTCAAGCACAGACCGCTACCCTCATCGATCTTGGAGCAATTTTCGTCTCGTTGGAATTGAGCAAATCGACATGGCTCGTGACAGCTCTATCGCCGGGAAGTGAAAAGATGTCTCGCCATACAGTTACCGGAGGCGATATCGCCGGCTTGTTCTCGTGTTTTGCCGCCCTTCGCCAGAAAGCCCAGCGGCGCGAGGCGAGGCTTTTTCCGCTGGTGGTGATCCAGGAGGCCGGACTTGATGGCTTCTGGCTGGGGCGCGTTCTCAGCAAGGAAGCCTGGATCGAGAGCCATATTGTGGAAGCTGCATCTATTGCCATGCCGCGCCGCCATCGCCGGGCAAAGACGGATCGGATCGACGGGGAAACACTGATACGCGCTTTGATGGCCTGGAAACGCGGCGAGCCGCGTGCGTGCTCGATGGTCAAACTTCTCACCTCCGAGCAGGACGACAACCGTCGGATCGGGCGGGAGCGGAAAACTCTGATTGCGGAACGTGTTTTCCACGTCAATCGCATCAAGGGACTGCTCTTTACACAAGGAATACGAGATTACGAGCCTTTGCGCCGTGATCGCCGTCAGTGTCTGGACGAGCTTCGAACTGGCGATGGCAGAGTGCTGTCCAAGCATCTCAAAGCCGAAATTTGCAGAGAACTCGATCGTCTGGAATTGCTGCTAACGCAAATCAAGGCCGTGGAAGCAGAGCGAGATGCGTTGATCGTCCGCGAGACACCGGAAACACCGGCTAGAGCGGTCGCGCTTTTGAAGGTCAGAGGAATTGGTCCCGAGTTCGCGACGATACTCTACACGGAAGGTTTGTTCCGACACTTTGATAATCGACGGCAAATTGCATCTTACGCGGGCCTCGCCCCCTCCCCCTGGCAAAGCGGTAACATCAGTCGCGAGCAAGGAGTCTCGAAGGCGGGAAACCCGCGACTACGAGCGACAATGGTCGAACTCGCCTGGCTATGGTTGCGGCATCAACCGAAATCGGCGTTAACGTTATGGTTCAAGGAACGCATCGCACGCAATGCCGGCCGCCTTAAAACGCCGATGATAGTAGCGCTGGCCCGTAAGTTGCTGGTTGCACTCTGGAAGTACGTGAACTCCGGCGTCGTAATTGAAGGGGCAATCATGAAAACTGCCTGAAACACAAACTGCTGCGAAACACCGTTTCTAATCCTCAGGGCCTGATCAGTCCTGACGGATCCAGGTGAACGGACCGGGGATCCTTTTGGCTTTAAACGCCGACCTTGAGTTTGGCCCCGTTCTCCTGAGCCCGTGCCCGTCGAAAGCGGGATAATGGTGCAGCCGCCAAGAACGGCGACCGGATGTGAGGTTGTATAGGCCTGAGAATGGGCCGGTAAATGCTATGGGCTCAGACCGTGGATCCGCCTATCACGGAGAAATACGATGCCAGTCGAATGAACAATTGACAAAAGTCCTGATGTGAATCGGATCCGATGACGGCCCCCTTGCCCTTTCCGATCGCAGGCATTAGTATAGCACTTGCTATAATCATGTTATGATGCTCTATTTCATTGAAATTGCTAATTGGAGAATCGGCCAAAATGCTGAAGTGGGCACAGACCGTCTTGAGTAGACGAAGCCTGCTGGGTGGGGGGATTGCAACGCTCGGTGCGACGGGCATCTGCACCAGCAACATGGCGGCTCAGGAAACCCACTCCGGCGATCATGGTGCCGCAGCGTCTGCCGAGAAGAGCGGCGACATCGCACCCACCCACAGATCCGCGCATGGCGCGATGATCACCATCGGAAACGTCGACAACGCCCGCAACGGCTTCGATCCGACAAGCATGCTCACTGACTGGTATACGGGCGAATTGAGCGACCTGCCGGACGGGCGAAAGCTGCGCAGCTTCGAAATCATGGTCGAAGAAAAGGAAATCGAGATCGCGCCCGGTGTCATGTTTCCCGCCTGGACCTATAACGGCCGTGTCCCCGGCCCCGCCCTTCGCGCGACCGAGGGAGAGCGCCTGAAAATCAAGCTCATAAACAACGGTTCGCATCCCCATTCTCTGCACTTCCACGGTATTCATGCAGCGCGAATGGATGGCGTGCCCGGCGCAGGCGTCATCGGCCCCGGCGAGGAATTCGTCTACGAGTTCGACGCCAAACCCTTCGGCTGCCACCTCTATCACTGCCACGCCCTGCCGCTTGCACGCCATATCCACAAAGGCATGTATGGCCTCTTCGTGATCGATCCCGATCCGGCCCGCCACCCCGATCATCTCGAGATCGCCAAGTCGCGGCTGCTCGGCTCGCCTGAAAATGGGCGATGGCAGGAAATGGCGATGGTCATGAACGCCTTCGACACGAACTTCGATGGCGAGAACGAGTTCTATGCCTGCAACACGGTCGCGCACTGCTACGCGAAGGAACCAATCAAGATCGCCAAGGGTCGGCCGGTCCGCATCTATCTCGTCAACACCGTCGAATTCGACCCGATCAACTCGTTCCACCTGCATGCGAACTTTTTCGACTACTACGATCAGGGAACGACGCTGACGCCGACGCTGAAGACTGTCGATCTTGTCGTGCAGTGCCAGGCGCAGCGGGGAATTCTCGAATTCACCTTCGAGGACCACGAGTCTGGGCTTTACATGTTCCACGCGCATCAATCGGAATTCGCCGAACTTGGCTGGATGGGCATGTTCGACGTTGTGGAGACGCTGTCATGATGCACGAAAAGATCAACGCTGCGGCCTCAGCCTCCGGCTTCTCTCGCTATCTCTGGCTGCTGTTGCCCGTCGCGGTTCTTGCCATGGCCATCGTCTGGCTGCTCCAGACAAACCCGCTGCAAGGCTTCAACAACGGCGCTCCGCCCGTCGAGAACCTGACGATCGAGCGCACGATCCTAGATCACGACGGCCTCCGGTTACTCGTTCGCGCTGGTGGGTCGGACCCGATGGCGATCGCGCAGGTCCAGGTCGATGCCGCCTATTGGGAATTCAGGCAGGAGCCGCAAGGCCCGATCGCCCGCGGCGACACGGCATGGATCAGCCTCCCCTTCCCCTGGGTTCTGGGCGAAACCCACAATGTGACCTTCGTCACCAATACGGGGGCCACTTTCGACCACGAAATCGCCGTAGCCGTACCAACTCCTGTTGCGACATCCGGCAGCCTGTGGTCGCAGGCCATTCTCGGAGCCTTTGTCGGCATTCTGCCCGTCGCGATCGGTCTCATGTGCTATCCGGCTCTGCGTGGCGCGGGCCAGGGGGCCATGACGTTCCTGCTTGCCTTGACCGTGGGACTGCTTGCGTTCCTGCTGGTTGATACCGTCGTCGAGGCGTTGGAGTTCGCCAGCGCGTCGGCGCCCATCTTCCAAGGCAGCACCATGGTCGTTCTGACGGCGGTGGGCAGCTTCCTCGTCCTGATAGCGATCGGCCGCCGCCGCGGCACCCCGACGGGACTGGCACTGGCTAACTTCATCGCACTTGGTATCGGCCTCCACAACTTCGGCGAAGGTCTGGCCATCGGCGCGGCCTTTGCAGCAGGCAGTGCGGGACTGGGCACGTTCCTCGTCCTCGGCTTTACCCTGCACAACATTACCGAGGGCATCGGGATTGCCGCGCCGATCCTCAAGGTGAGGCCCAGCCTGCTTTCCTTCGTAGGGCTGGCTCTTCTCGCCGGCGGACCGGCCGTCGTGGGGATCTGGGCGGGCAGCCTTGCCTATGCGCCGCAGTGGACGGCGATCGCACTTGCCATCGGTGCTGGCGCGATCGCCCAGGTCGTCGTCGAGGTCTGCGGTTTTATGGGCCGTTCGAACGGACAGGGTATCAAGGCCCTGTTGGCACCAGCGTCATTCGGCGGCCTGGCGGCAGGCATTGCCTTCATGTACGCGACTGCCATGCTCGTCAAAATCTGACATTCTGTCCAAAGCATGCCTGATTAAGCAGGACGGCGCACTACCTGTCGCGTGAACGAAGCAGCACGCCCGCAAGCGGCTGCCCGTCAAACCGCGCTAGGTGGTCGGTGGTCGTTGATTTCGATCCAGTACCCATCGGGATCCTGAACGTAGACCTGGCGGAAGCCGTTGCGGTGCAGGCCTATACGGCCGGGATTGCCCGGCCAGTCGGTAAAGGGAACGCCGAGCGCGCCGATATGGGCGACGAAGGCGTCGAAATCGGCGGTGGAGATGGCGACATGCGTCTCCTTCGTCACGTGCGTCGCGCCGAAATCGCCGGCGATGAGATGGATCGCATCGCCGCCGCCGATTGTGAGCCAGGCGACATTGGCGCTGCCTTCCCGCGCGATCGGCTCGAAGCCCATGATCTCCAGGTAGAACGCGACGCTGCGCTCGAGGTCGCTGACGAGCAGCGCAACATGGTCAAGACTGTAGCGCATGACGAATCCTCCGATAACGCCCCCATCATGCAGACAGACGCGACCAGGCACCAGTCTTCACCGCCCCGCGAACGGGTCCGCCAGCGCCGCTTCCGGGCGGCTGATCGGGTATTTGGTGCCGGAAATGCTGGCCGCCAGCTTCTTCGGCCCCTCGCGCTTCAAGAGCGTGCGGAAACTCGGATGCATGCCGCCATCGACATAGGCTGTCATCGACGTGCTCGCGGGAATGGCTTGCGTCATCGCCGCTTCGACCTGGCGCTCCTCCGCCTCGATCTTCGCCATCGCCTGCGGCTCGAGTTGGTTGACGACCGCCGGGCAGGCGGCGAGCGGATCGGCGGGTTCGCCGCCCTCGAAGTCCTTGTTGAAGATGTAGCGGCTTTCGCAGACGGATACCTTCGGCTGCCGATGCGTCACCTGGAAGGCATCGTAGCCCTCTTTCAGCGTCCGCCAGAAGGACATGTTCGGATCGTCGCGGTGTTCGATCATGTTCTTGGCCGTCATGCGGAAGGGAAAGGCCTGGACCTGGAAATTCTCCTGCCCGCCCGAAAGCGCCTTCTGCACGATCGCATAAATTTCGCCGACGCCCTGGTCGGTCATGGCGTAGCAGCCGGAGGACGAGCAGGCGCCGTGCACCATCAGCGCCTCGCCGGTATGTCCGAGCGCTGCTTCGAGCCGGTTCGGATAGCCGAGATTGAAGGAGACGTAATACTGCGACTTCGGATTAAGCTGGCCTGCCGAGACGTGATAAAAACCTTCGGGCGCCTGCCGGTCGCCGATCTTCGTCTTCGGACCGAGCTTTCCCGACCAGCGGCACATCGGATAGGTCTTGAACAGCGCATAAGTGCCGGACTTGCCGACCTTCCAGACTTCGAGTTCGCTTTCCTGCTTGAAGATGCGGATCAGCACCGGACCTTCCGGCTTCATGCCTTTCTTCGACATCTCCGCGATCATCTTGCCGGAGAGCTTCGGCGGCGCCTCGGAGAGATCGTCCAGCCCCATGCAGCCGGAGAGCGCCACGCCGAGGAAAAGGGCGGCCACCGTCCGGGTAAGAACGCGGCGGGCGGTGCGCATCGCGGCGCTGGAAAGGGAAATCGAAGGAAGCATGAAGGCGTCTATTGCTTGAAATCGTGCCAAAGTTGTGTCGAACGGTGCAAATCAGGGCGCCGTCCGCCCCGATACCGGACAGAATCCGAAAGAGCGGTTAGCATTCCGTTAATCAGGGCCGGGTTTGTTGCGGCGGCCACCGGCATGTCATTGCCAGACGACGATCCTCGCCTTGTAGGGCACCCTCTCGTAGAGATCGATGATGTCCTGGTTCAGAAGCCGCACGCAGCCGGACGACACCGCCTTTCCGATCGACTGCCACTCCGGATTGCCGTGCAGCCGGTAGAGCGTGTCCTCGCCGTTCTGGAAGATATAGAGTGCCCGCGCGCCGAGCGGATTGTCCAGCCCCGGCGGCATGCCGCCGTTCTCGATCGAGTATCTCGCAAGGCTCGGCTGGCGGGCGACCATCTCGTTCGGCGGCTTCCAGTGGGGCCAGGCCTGGCGCCAGTGGATGACGCCGTCGCCCTGCCAGGCAAAGCCTTCGCGGCCGATGCCGACGCCGTAGCGCATCGCCGTGCCGCCCGGCTCGACGACATAGAGAAACCGCGAAGGCGTATCGACGACCACGGTGCCTGGCGCCTCGCCCGTCCGGTCGAAGACGCGTTGCCGGTAGAATTGCGGATCGATCTCTCGGTAGGGCACCGCCGGGATGAGGTAGCCACCGTCTTCGACCGGGCCATACATCACCTGCAGTTCCGCTTCCGACGGCGGCCCGATGGGTCGCGCGACCGTCACCGGCTTCGGCACGGGGCGACCGGACGTCGTGCAGCCGGCCAAAGTGCCAGCCGATGCCGCAAGCGCCGCGAGAAAGCCGCGGCGGGATAAACTATGGTCGATTGTCATGAGCCCCATCAATCCGCTTCAACGTGTCCTACCCAGCCGAACGAAGCAGCCGGGCACGCTTGCCGATGAAAGCAGTGCGCGACCTATCCTCGTCCGGAAGAATCGGAGCAGAACCCGTTATGCCGCCAATCGCGGCCGGTTCCAACGGTGTCACCTGCTTCTGCCGTCACGATTCCAGCCCGGTCACCACATCGTGATGGGTCGTGTTCCGCCTTTCTTGCAATGCAACTCAGGCGCGCCTATTGTGCCTTTTCCGCCTTGGGAGACCTGCACGATGCCTTTCATCGAAACACCCGATGCTTCCGCCGGCGAGCAGACAGCGGCGATGTATGCGCAGGCCGAGGCCGGCTATGGCTACCTGCCGAACATGATGAAGGCCTTCGGTCACCGGCCGGAGGTGATGGCGAATTGGAGCGCGCTGCTTGCCAGCATCAGGGCCAACATGGACCTGCGCCGCTACGAACTGGTGACGATGGCGGCGGCAAAGGAATTGAAGAGTTCCTACTGCATGCTTGCTCACGGCAGCTCCGTCCTGCTGCGCGATATCTTTATCGCCGACGCGGTGCAGCAAGTCGCGGAAAATCCGAACGAGGCGCCGATCGACGAGGCTGAACGCGCCATCATGCGATTTGCCGCCAAGGTGGTGCGTGATGCGACCGCGATCGAAAAGCCGGATGTCGATGAAGCGGCACGGCCTCTCCGACGCGGAAATCTTCGACGTCGTCACCGCCGCCGCCGTCCGCTGCTTCTTCTCGAAGACACTTGACGCGCTCGGTGTGCAAGCCGACGGCATTTACGAAAAGCTGGAGCCGGGCCTGAAGGCTGCGCTCGTGGTCGGCCGTTCTATCGACGAGACCGCGTCGAACTGACATGGCGCCGCTAGGCTTTTCGCCGTTCAAAGAGACGGCGGAATGACGCTGGCAGGCGTCAAGCCTCCACCAGCCCCCCCTTGCACTCCCCCTCCTTCTTCGGATGACCGATAAAATTTGCCTTAAATGCAGGCGCCCGATTTCACGCGGATGAAATGGCGCCCGGGTTAAGAGGGCTGTGTTGCCACATCCGAAGGAGCGCCCTCACAGGGCAGATCGTCATGGCCCAGGTCATTACCATGTCAGCCACCACGGCGGCTTACGCGGCGCAATCCGTGAAGCCGTCCGCGCGCGTGAGCGGCGATGGCCCGACCGAGGAGGCGATCACGTTGCTGTCGGCACTGCCGAAGGACGATGCGGCCAACAGGCATGCGTCGGTTGCGGCACTGCGCAGCCCGACCGCGCTGTCGCTGATGCTGTTGAGTTCCAACGGCCATCCGCCGCAGGGCACACGCGGCGACGTGGTTCGCCGCTATATGGAATTCGGACCGGATGAGCCGGAAGCCGACGAGAACGATGAGGCTGCCGAGCAGTAAGCCGCCCCTCCCCGTAAGAAAAGCGGCGGCACAGTGTTCCCGCGCCGCCGCCTTCATGTCGAGAAAATCCGGAAACTCGGTTGTGCCGGAAACTCAGTTGTGCTTGTGCGTCCCGCCGGCAGTATCGCCGACCGGAAGTATGTAGTCGACCTTGCCGGCCTTTTCGAACGTCAGCGTCACCGGCACACTGTCGCCCTCGGCGAACGGCTTTTCCACTGCCATGAACATCAGGTGCAGGCTGCCGCTGTTGAGGTCGACGGTTTCGCCGGCCGGAACGGCAATACCGCCTTCCAGCTTGCGCATCTTCATCACGTCGTTCTGCATGGTCATTTCGTGCAGTTCGACGCGGCCGGCCGCCGGGCTTTCGACCGCGACCAGCCTATCGTCTTCGCTGCCATCGTTCTTGACCTTGAAGCCGCCGCCGCCGACCTTGGCGCCGGGCAGCATTGCCTTGACGGCGCCGTCGGAAATCTCGAGCGAACCGACTTTGACCGATACGCCGCCCGTCCCCGCCATCGCTGCCATGTGATCGCCGTGATGACCTTCACCCTGCGCCGGTGTCACGGTGATCGTCGGCGCCGGACGCTCGAGCGAATGGGCGTCCTGGCCTTGCGCCGCGATCTCGTCCCAGACGACCTTGTCCGTCGCTCCGCACAGTTGCGTCACCGGAAAGGCGATCTCACTCTCCTTGTCGAAGCCCGAAATTTTCCCCTTGATGACGAAAGTGTCGTAATAGTCGTCGGACAGATTGCCGTTCTTCCAGCGGATTTCGAGCGGCCCGGACGTTACCGTCTTGCCGTGGTTGTCGTAGCTCTTCTGGTAGTCACCCTTGATGATCTCGATCTCCCAGCCGGCCTTCGGCTGCGGCTTGGCGAAGACGAAGCCTTCCGGCAGTTTCACCTGGACTTCGGTCGTTGCCTTGCCGTCGCAACCGTGCGGGACCTGCAGCACGGCCTTGAAGTTGCTTTCCGAGGCAACTTTATCGGTTTCGAAGGACGCATGCGCATAGGCGGCGCCAGCGCCAGCAAGAGAAAAGGCCAACGCAAGGAGGGTTGTTGTTCTGGTCTGTGTCATTGATCTGTCTCCAGACCGGTCGTTGCCAATCACGGCACGCCGGTCAACGCCGCACCAGGCGGCTGAAATGACGAAAAGATGGAAGAATCGCCGAAGCGATGACGTCAGAGCGACAGCGGAGGAGCACGCGACTGCGGCAGTGCGCGCGGGTATTCGACAAAAATGGCCGGAAAATCCGTCTTGCTCTCGGCAAACGCGGCGACTCGAATGATGAGATAACTGTCGCTCGGAGGCGGCGGCAAGGCGATCGATGCGGCGAGCCGGCAATAGTCGCAGACCGGCGCAAGCCCCTCATGCGGGGACTTGTGATCGTCGACACCGTCTGACCCGAAGCAGATGTCGGCAATCGTTCCATCCGGCAGCACATAGTTCGCCGTCATCGCCGGGGCGAGCTGCCGGGCGAAGACCGGTTGATGCGCAAAAGACAGGAACAGCAGGGCAAGTGCCGATAGCACGCGCACCGTCATCTGCCACTGTCGTCCGGCTCTGGCCATCGATCATCCCCGTGTTGGCCGATTGCATTATCGTCTTGGCGCAAAAAAAGCAAAGGTCGCTTTGCCGCACCGGGGAGGCATGTTGAAACAGTGGCGACAAAAATCTGTTCGAGCGCGACATTTTGCGCTTGCCAAGCAATCGGGATCGCCGTTATCTGAACCCGATCTTGTTGGGAGAATCCGGGTAATACCGGTGCCGAAGGAGCAACCGCCCCGGAAACTCTCAGGCCAAAGGACCAGCAAGGTGCCGGTAGGACTCTGGAGAGAAGCATTTCCGCTCGCCGAAGGGATAACAATCTCAGGCAAAGGGACAGAGGGGGCTCGAGGAAACTGCGCATAAAATGCGCCGTGGAAATGAGCCGGCGCGTTGCGCCAGACCTGGAGGCCGGATTTGGACGATCATTCCCCCCTGAAGCAGACGCCGCTGCATGCCCTGCACCTATCGCTTGGCGCCCGCATGGTGCCTTTTGCCGGCTACGATATGCCGGTGCAATATCCGACCGGGGTGATGAAGGAGCATCTCCACACTCGCGCCGCCGCTGGCCTGTTCGACGTTTCGCATATGGGCCAGATCATCCTGCGGGCGAAATCCGGAAGAATCGAGGATGCGGCGCTTGCTCTTGAAAAGCTGGTACCTGTCGACGTGCTCGGTCTCGGCGAAGGCCGCCAGCGCTACGGGCTGTTCACCAACGACCAGGGCGGTGTTCTCGACGACCTGATGATTGCCAATCGCGGCGATCACCTGTTCCTCGTCGTCAATGCCGCCTGCAAGGATGCCGATTTCGCGCATCTGCAAAAACAACTCGGCGAGACCTGCGATCTCACCTTACTCGATGACCGCGCGCTGATCGCGCTACAGGGCCCCCGCGCCGAATGCGTTCTGGCTGAACTCTGGGCCGATGTCGCGACCATGCGCTTCATGGACGTGGCCGAAGCCGATCTTCACGACGTCCCATGCATCATCTCCCGCTCCGGTTATACCGGGGAGGATGGTTTCGAGATCTCCATCCCCGCCGCGTCTGCCGAAGATGTGGCCCGGCGGATTCTCGAACACCCCGATGTGCTGCCGATCGGTCTCGGCGCCCGCGACTCGCTTCGGCTGGAGGCTGGGCTGTGTCTCTACGGAAACGACATCGATCCCATGTCGACCCCCGTTGAGGCGGCGCTTGAATGGGCCATGCAAAAGGCCCGGCGGACAGGCGGCGCGCGCGAAGGCGGCTTCCCCGGCGCGGGCATCATTCTTCGCCAGTTTGCCGATGGCGCCGACCGCCGCCGTGTCGGCCTGAAGCCGGAGGGAAAAGCACCAGTGCGCGGCGGTGCCATGCTCTATGCCGATGCGGAGGGTCTCGTCGAAGCCGGTGTCGTCACCTCCGGCGGCTTCGGCCCGAGCGTCGATCATCCGGTCGCCATGGGTTATGTCGCAGCGCCCTATATCGCGAACGGCACACGCCTGTTCGCGGAGGTGCGCGGCAAATACCTGCCCGTCACCGTCTCATCCCTTCCCTTCATCACCCCGACCTACAAACGCTGATCTGGAGCAAAATCCAATGCTGAAATTTACCGACGAACATGAATGGCTGAAGATCGAGGGTGACGTGGCGACCGTCGGCATCACCGCGCATGCCGCCGAACAGCTTGGCGATCTCGTTTTCGTCGAACTGCCGGAAGCCGGAACGAGCCTCGACAAGGGCGCAACGGCGGCCACGGTCGAATCCGTCAAGGCCGCTTCCGACGTCTATTGTCCGCTGGATGGAAACGTCGTCGAAACCAACCAGGCGATCGTCGACGACCCGTCTCTGGTCAACAGCGACCCGCAGGGCGCCGGCTGGTTCTTCAAGCTGAAGCTCGCCGACCCGTCGGCCGCTAACGCGCTGCTCGATGAAGCCGCCTACAAGGAGCTGATTGCCTGATGAGCATGCCGAAAGACTTCACCTTCACCGACTACAAGCCCTACGACTTCGCCAACCGGCGCCATATCGGGCCCTCGCCCGACGAAATGGCGGCGATGCTCCAGGTGATCGGCTATGACAGCCTTGACGCACTGATTGACGATACGGTTCCGCCGTCGATCCGCCAGAAGACGCCGCTTGCCTGGGGGGCTGCGATGACCGAGCGCGAAGCGCTCGACAAGATGCGCGAGACAGCCAACCGCAATCAAAAGCTCGTGTCGCTGATCGGCCAGGGCTATTACGGCACGATCACGCCGCCGGTGATCCAGCGCAACATTCTGGAAAACCCGGCCTGGTACACGGCCTATACGCCTTACCAGCCGGAAATCAGTCAGGGCCGTTTGGAAGCGCTGTTGAACTACCAGACGATGGTCTGCGACCTCACCGGCCTCGATGTCGCCAATGCCTCGCTGCTCGACGAAGCGACCGCTGCTGCCGAAGCCATGGCGATGGCCGAGCGCGTGTCGAAATCCAAGGAAACCGCGTTCTTCGTCGACGAAAATTGCCATCCGCAGACGATCGCGCTGATCCAGACACGCGCCGAGCCGCTTGGCTGGACGGTCACCGTCGGCAATCCGCATACTGATCTCGAATGCGCAAGCGTGTTCGGTGCGATCTTCCAGTACCCCGGCACCTACGGCCATGTGAGTGACTTTACGGGCCTCATCGCGCGCCTGCATCAGGCCGGCGCGATCGCCGTCGTTGCCGCCGATCCCCTCGCCCTGGCGCTTTTGAAATCCCCCGGCGAAATGGGTGCCGACATCGCCATCGGCTGCACCCAGCGCTTCGGTGTTCCCGTCGGATACGGCGGCCCGCACGCGGCCTACATGGCGGTCAAGGATGCCTATAAACGCTCGATGCCCGGCCGCCTCGTCGGCGTATCGGTCGACAGCCGCGGCAACCGCGCCTACCGCTTGTCGCTGCAGACGCGCGAACAGCATATCCGCCGCGAAAAGGCGACGTCGAATATCTGCACGGCGCAGGTCCTGCTTGCCGTCATGGCGTCGATGTACGCGGTTTTCCACGGCCCCAAGGGGATCAAGGCGATCGCCCAGAGCGTACACCAGAAGACGGTTCGGCTCGCCATGGGGCTCGAGAAGCTCGGCTACACCGTCGAGCCCGACGTGTTCTTCGACACGATCACCGTCGATGTCGGCAAGCTTCAAGGCATCATTCTGAAGACCGCCGTCGCCGAGGAGGTCAACCTGCGCAGGATCGGCACGACCAAGATCGGCATCAGCCTTGACGAACGTTCGCGGCCGGTAACGCTGGAGGCCGTGTGGCGGGCGTTCGGCGGCGATTTCAGCGTCGACGACTTCGAGCCGGGTTATCGGCTGCCGGGAGAGCTGCTGCGCACCAGCGAGTATCTGGCCCATCCGATCTTCCACATGAACCGGGCGGAAAGCGAAATGACGCGCTATATCCGCCGGCTGTCGGACCGCGATCTGGCGCTCGATCGGTCGATGATCCCGCTCGGCTCCTGCACGATGAAGCTCAACGCAACGGCGGAAATGCTGCCGATCACATGGCCGGAATTCTCAGAAATCCATCCCTTCGTGCCGGCGGATCAGGCGGAAGGATACCGCCACATGATCACCGACCTGTCGCAGAAGCTTTGCGCCATCACAGGTTATGACGCGGTCTCGATGCAGCCGAATTCGGGTGCTCAGGGAGAATATGCCGGGCTGCTTACCATTCGTGCCTATCACCTTGCCAATGGCGACAGCCATCGCGACGTCTGCCTGATCCCGACCTCGGCGCACGGCACCAATCCGGCCTCCGCGCAGATGGCTGGCATGAAGGTGGTCGTCGTCAAGGTTAGCGACAACGGCGACATCGACATGGAGGATTTCCGAGCAAAAGCAGACCGGTACGCGGAAAACCTCTCATGCTGCATGATCACCTATCCGTCGACCCATGGTGTGTTCGAGGAGAATGTGCGCGAGGTCTGCGACATCGTCCACAAGCATGGCGGCCAGGTCTATCTCGACGGCGCCAACATGAATGCCATGGTCGGCCTTGCCCGGCCGGGCGACATCGGCTCCGACGTCAGCCATCTCAACCTGCACAAGACCTTCTGCATCCCGCACGGTGGCGGCGGCCCGGGCATGGGACCGATCGGCGTCAAGGCGCACTTGGCGCCGTTCCTCCCGGGCCATCCGGAAACGGACGGCGGCGAAGGTGCCGTTTCGGCTGCGCCTTTCGGCTCGGCTTCGATCCTGCCGATCTCCTGGAGCTACTGCCTGATGATGGGTGGCGAAGGCCTGACCCAGGCGACCAAGGTGGCGATCCTCAACGCCAACTATATTGCTGCACGCTTGAAGGGCGCATACGGCGTGCTCTACAAGTCGGCGAAGGGACGCGTCGCGCATGAGTGCATCATCGACACGCGCCCGCTGGTGGACAGTGCCGGCGTCACCGTGGACGATGTCGCCAAGCGACTGATCGACTGCGGCTTCCACGCGCCGACCATGAGCTGGCCGGTTGCCGGCACGCTGATGATCGAGCCGACGGAATCGGAGACCAAGGCCGAGCTCGACCGCTTCTGCGATGCGATGCTGGCGATCCGTGCCGAAGCCCAGGCGATCGAGGATGGGCGGATGGACCGGGTGAACAATCCGCTGAAGAATGCGCCGCATACGGTGGAAGACCTTGTCGGCGACTGGGATCGCCCCTATTCGCGCGAACAGGCCTGCTACCCGCCGGGCGCCTTCCGTGTTGACAAATACTGGTCGCCGGTCAACCGCGTCGACAATGTCTACGGCGACCGCAACCTCGTCTGCACCTGCCCGCCGCTGGAGGATTACGCCGAGGCGGCAGAGTAAAGCGCAAAACCGAAAGGGGCGCGCGATGCGCCCCTTCGTACCGCGGTCGCGGGTGACGGCGATCGCTGTGGGCGAACCGGCACAGAAACGCGCGAACTTTCGCCTGACTGTCCGCCTTGCCTTCCAAAAGATTACATCATGTGCGGCAGGGCCAGGACAAAGCGTGCACCTTGGGTGAAAGAGGTGTCGAGCTCGATGGAGCCATTGTGGCTTTCGGCGATACGTTTTGCCAATGCGAGCCCGATGCCGGTGCCCGGATAGGTCGTTTCATCCTGGTGAAGACGTTGCAACACATCGAATATCTTCCTTGCAAACCGTGGGTCGACGCCGATGCCGTTGTCCTGGAAATAGATCCGGATCCAATGGTCATTCTTTTCGCAATAGATCCTGATGACCGGCTTGATCCCTTCGCGACGATATTTGATCGCATTGCCGACCAGGTTCTGGCAAAGGCGCTTGAGCAGTTCGGGATCGCCCTTCACCTGCGGCAGAACATCGAACTCGAACTGCGCGCCTGCCTCGCGAATGAAACTATCAAGATTGAGGATGGCGTCTGAAACAACGTCTGCCATGGAAACCGTCTGCCAGTTTGCAATCTGGTCAGCGATCTGGGCGTAGTCGAGCAGACTGTCGATCAGCTGATCCATCCGCCGGGCGCTCTGGCGCAGGTGGTAGGCATAGACCGGCAGTTCTTCGAAATTGCCGCTTGTGACATCTTCGCAGATCATCTCCGAAAACATCGATATGTGGCGCAGCGGCGCCTTCAGGTCGTGTGAAACTGTGCCGGTGAACTGGTTGAGGGCTTCGTTCTTGCGCTTCAGTTCGGCGCTTTGCTGGGCGATCCGCACCTGCTGTCGCTTCAGCTCGGTGATGTCGCGCCCGGCAGTGATGTATTCGACGAGTTTGTCGCCGTCGAAGACCGCCATGTTGGACCAGAAGATCCAGAAATCACCGCCGTCGGCCAATTGCTGGCGCTGTTCGCGCGCGAAGATCGGTTGCTCCGGCGACAAGTTCTTCAGCAGGCGGGCCAAGCGCTCGCGGTCGCGTTCCGGAACAAAATCCAAAAAAGGCTTTCCGGCAAGCTCACTGGCCGGCTTGCCGACGAACTCGGCATAGGTCCTGTTGACGAAGGTGCATCTCAGATCCGGAGAAATCCGGCAGATGAAATCGGGTATGTTCTGGACGAGCGTGTAATATTCCAGCCGCTGCCGGTCGAGCGCGAGCTCCGCCTCCTTCAATGCCGTGACATCGATGCGCAGGGCAACCGTATTGCCGTCACCAGCCTTCAGGTTTTCAGCCTGCAGCCAGCGCCCGTTGCCGTACGGAAAGACATGCGCCTTGCCGCTCGGGTGCCGAAAATCATGCAGCCGGCGTTCGATCCATGCCGAGGCATCCGGCGAGCCGATCGGCACAAACGGATAGTTGCCGGCTTGATGGACGGCAACAAGGATTTCCTCCGCGGTCATGCCTGCCTGCAGGCCGTGACCGGCCGTCCCCAGAACGCGACGATAGGCTTCATTGAAGGCGATCAGTTTTTCCTGCCCGTCGAAAATCGCAAAGCCTTCCGGTATCGCCTGAAGGCCGGCGTCGAACATCTCGGCGGTCTTCTTTCGCTCCCTGTCGAGTTCGAGAAGGTCCGAAATATCGTGCACGACACCGATGAAGCCTAGCGCAGCGCCATCCTCGCCAGTGACGGCGGTGACGCGAAGGCGGCCGGAAAACACCGATCCGTCCTTGCGACGGTATTGGTGGACGCCATCGCAAACGTCCTCGCCGGCGCGTTCGCGCCAGTCCCGGCTGAGACACGAGTCGTAGTCTTGGTCCGAGGCATACAGTATCCGCTCTGGCAGATTGGCGATCTCATCCAGCGCATAACCGAATTGCTTCACGGTCGCGGGATTGGCGAAAAGGATGACCCGGCTGGAATCGACGATGACAACAGGATCGGGAAAGCTGCCGCAGAGGGCCTGGACGAAATGTTTCTGCGCAATCGGCATCGCGTTACTCGATCCATGCCTGGCCGCGGTTGTCAGCAGTGCATAAGAACAGAAAAAGAGACTGGCGGAAACCAGTCTCTCTTCGAATTCTTATGCAAGTATAAGCCTTGCTCCGAAACGCTTAGCCGGCGCGCACGACAGCGTCGCCCTTGGCTGCGAGCGCTGCAAGGTCGGCCGGTTTGAGCTCGACCGATTCGCCGCATCCGCAGGCCGAGGTCTGGTTGGGATTGTTGAAGGTGAAGCCCGAGCGCAGCGTCGTGACTTCGAAGTCCATGCGGGTGCCGAGGAGGTATAGGACGGCTTCAGGTGCTACCCAGACCTTGGCGCCCTGATGCTCGACCAGGTCGTCCTTGGGGTTGGCTGCGGTCACCAGATCGATGGCATATTCCATGCCGGCGCAACCGCCCTTCTTGATCGACACACGAATACCCTCGGCCTCGCCGCCGGCATTCTCGATGATCGCCTTGACGCGGCCAGCTGCCGCATCGCTCAAACTCATGACTGCAAAGCCCATCGGCCATTCTCCTTAGCGCAACCAGGTTCAAGGCCTGATGCTTTCCGAGTCCTGAATGTAATGCGCGGCGGTTAAGGGATCAATACACCAGTGGCGCCGATCAGTACCAGCCGACAGCGACCTGCGCCTCTTCCGACATGCGGTCCGGCGTCCACGGCGGGTCGAAGGTCATCGATACCTCGACGCCGGACACGCCTTCGACGGCGCCGACTGCATTCTCCACCCAGCCCGGCATCTCGCCGGCCACCGGGCAGCCGGGCGCCGTCAGCGTCATGGCGATCTTGACCATCCGGTCGTCTTCGATATCGATCTTGTAGATCAGCCCGAGCTCGAAGATATCGGCCGGGATTTCGGGATCGTAGACCGTCTTCAAAGCCGAGATGATGTCGTCGCTGAGGCGCGCCAGTTCGTCTGCCGGGATTGCTGAATGAACGATCCCTTCGCGGACATCGATCTTGTCTTCGGTCGTATCAAGGCTCATCAGACTATTCCTTACGCAAAGAACTTGCGGGCTTGATCCAGCGCATCGACGAGCGCGTCCACTTCGGTCCGCGTATTGTAGAGACCGAAGGATGCACGGCATGTGGAGGTCACGCCGAAGCGTTTCAAGAGCGGCTGGGCGCAATGCGTGCCTGCCCTCACCGCTACCCCCGCCCGGTCGATCACCATCGACACGTCATGGGAATGGATCCCTTCGAGTTCGAAGGAAAAGATACCACCCTTGCCGGGCGCCGTCCCGAAGATGCGCAACGAATTAACGGACGAAAGACGCTGGTACGCGTAGGCGGCGAGATCGGCCTCGTGGGCGGCGATTGCCGCGCGGCCGAGCTTTTCCATGTAATCGAGCGCGTAACCGAGGCCGATCGCCTGGACGATCGGCGGCGTGCCCGCTTCGAAACGGTGCGGCGGATCGTTGTACGTGACGTTGTCTTCGGTTACCTCGACGATCATCTCGCCGCCTCCCATGAAGGGGCGCATTTCCTTGAGCCGATCCGCCTTCCCATAAAGCACGCCGATGCCTGAGGGGCCGTAGAGCTTGTGGCCGGTCATGACATACCAGTCGCAATCGATATCCTGGACGTCGACCGGCATGTGGACAGCGGCTTGGCTGCCGTCGATCAGCACCGGAATGCCGCGCTCATGGGCAATACGGCAAATCTCCTTGACCGGAACGACGGTGCCCAGCGCATTCGACATATGCGTGATCGCCACCAGCTTGGTGCGATCGCTCAGGCATTTGACGAAATCGTCGATATGGAACACGCCCTGGTCGTCGACCGGCGCCCAGACGAGCTTGGCGCCCTGGCGTTCGCGGATGAAATGCCATGGCACGATGTTGGAGTGATGTTCCATGATCGAAATGACGATTTCGTCGCCCTCGCCGATCTTCGGCATGCCGTAGCCATGGGCAACCGTATTGATCGCTTCCGTCGAGGACTTGGTGAAGATGATATTGTCGACCGACGGCGCGTTCAGGAAGCGGCGCACCTTTTCACGCGCGCCCTCATAGGCATCCGTCGCGGCATTCGACAGGAAATGCAGGCCACGGTGGACATTGGCATATTCGTTGGCATAGGCATGGGCAACGGCGTCGATAACCACCTGCGGCTTCTGCGCCGAGGCGCCATTGTCGAGATAGACGAGCGGCTTGCCGTAGACGGTCCGCGACAGGATCGGAAAATCCTTGCGGATCGCTTCGACGTTATAGGCAGGCACCGGCACCGTATGTTCCATGTCAATTATCCAATCAGGCGTGCTTCTCGAGCCAGGCTGCGATGATCGCTTCCAATGGCTCGATCACTGCTTCGACTTCCAACTCCTCGACGATCTCGTCGACGAAGGCATTGACCAGCATCGCCCGCGCCTTGTTTTCCGGGATGCCGCGGGCACGCAGGTAGAAAAGGTGCGTCGCGTCGATATCGATCACCGTTGCGCCGTGGCCGCACTGAACGTCGTCGGCGAAGATTTCCAGCTCCGGCTTTGCCGAAAAATCGGCGTCGTCGGAGAGGAGCAACGTGTTGCACGCCATCTTTGCATCGGTCTTCTGCGCGTCGGGGGCGACCCGGATCTGGCCCTGGAAGACACCCTTGGCGCGGTCGAGCACGACGTTTCGAATGACTTCCGTCGATGTCGTGTGCGGCACGTCGTGGCCGAGCGTGAAGGTCACATCGGTATGCGTTTCGCCGCCGAGCAGGTTGATGCCCCGCAGCTGAAAATCGGAGCCCTCGCCCGTGGTGACGCCATGAACCTCCTGGCGCACCAGCTTGCCGCCGGCATTGATGACGAACAGCCTGAACTTTGCGTTCGCGCCGAGATCGAAATTGACCTGGGCGAGATGGCTATCGGCGCCCCCCTGCTGCTGCAGGATGACCCAGGTGATCTCCGCACCGTCGTCCAGGATCAGGTCACAAACCGTCGTCACGAGGCTCGGCGCGTCGCTAACGGAGAGATGGCGCTCGATGACCATCGCCTTTGTATTGGCGCCAAACGTTACCGGGAACCGCGTGTGGCTCTGGCCGGCGCTCTGCACCAGCTGAAGCTCCAGCGGCTGTTCGAGCTCGGTGCCCTCCTGAACCTCGATCTCGAAGCCGTCGCACACGAAGCTACCGTTGATGCGCCCAATCGCGTCGTCGGCGTCGCGCTCGACGAGGTCGGCTGCGGCAACGCCGTCAACGAGGCTTTCGGCATAGGAGCGGACGTTGACCCCGGCCGGCGCGCCCTTCGGATCGGCCTTGCCGTTCAGAACGGAGAGCACGGACGAACCGGCAACCAGCGGGTCGACCCGCTCCGCGAAAGCCGTCGGATCGACAGCCGGAACGCTGCGCAGAAGCGCGCGCAGATCGGTATAATGCCAGGATTCGACGCGGCGCGTCGGCAGGCCCTGTTTTCTCAGATCGGCGAGCAGCGTGTCGCGCGCCGACAAGACGGCACCTTCGCCGGGCAGTTCGCCGATCTGGGCGGCATAGGCATCGACTAGGGCCGTTTCGGCGGCCGTCATCGTTATCGCCGTTTGCATGTTCATCCCCAGCACTCCTCAGGCCGCCGCGTCGATAATATCGGCATAGCCGTTGGCTTCGAGATCGAGTGCCAGCGACTTGTCGCCGGACTTGATGATCTGGCCCTTGTAGAGAACGTGGACGCTGTCCGGCACGATATATTCGAGCAGGCGCTGATAGTGCGTGATGACGACGACGGCGCGATCCGGCGACCGCAGCGCGTTGACGCCGTCGGCCACGATCTTCAGCGCGTCGATGTCGAGGCCGCTGTCGGTTTCGTCGAGCACGCAGAGCTTCGGCTCAAGCAGCGCCATCTGCAGGATTTCCGCGCGCTTCTTCTCGCCGCCGGAGAAGCCGACGTTCAAGGGGCGCTTCAGCATGTCCGGGTTGATCTGCAGCTTGGCGGAGGCTTCCTTGACGCGGCGGATGAAGTCCGGCGTCGACAGCTCTTCCTCGCCACGATACTTGCGCTGCTCGTTCAGCGCCACCTTGAGGAACTGCATCGTTGCGACGCCCGGAATTTCGACCGGATACTGGAAGGCAAGGAAGATGCCCTTGGCGGCGCGCTCGGACGGGTCGAGCTCCAGAATGCTCTCGCCGTTATAGAGGATGTCGCCCTCGGTGACTTCATAGTCTTCGCGGCCCGACAGGATGTAGGACAGCGTCGACTTGCCGGAGCCATTCGGGCCCATGATAGCGGCGACTTCGCCAGCCTTTACGGTCAGGTCAAGGCCGCGGATGATTTCAGTGCCGTCTTCGGCGATGCGGGCATGCAGGTTCTTGATTTCAAGCATTTCGATCTTCCCTTTGGGAAAAGAATAAACATCGTGCGCGATGGTCTGCGCATCGGGTTCAAGTGTGTGATGCCGTTTAGCCGACCGAGCCTTCCAGCGAAATCCCGATCAGCTTCTGCGCTTCGACCGCGAATTCCATCGGCAGTTCCTGGATGACTTCCTTGACGAAGCCGTTGACGATCAGCGCGATCGCCGCTTCCGTCGGAATGCCGCGCTGCAGGCAGTAGAACAGCTGGTCTTCCGAGATCTTCGACGTCGTCGCTTCATGCTCGAACTGGGCCGAGGCGTTGCGCGCTTCGATATAGGGCACCGTGTGGGCGCCGCACTTGTCGCCGATCAGTAGGCTGTCGCACTGGGTGAAGTTGCGGGCGTTCGCGGCCTTGCGGTGGGTCGAGACCTGGCCACGATAGGTGTTCTGCGACACGCCGGCAGCGATGCCCTTGGAAACGATGCGGCTCGACGTGTTCTTGCCGAGATGGATCATCTTGGTGCCGCTATCGATCTGTTGATGACCGTTCGAAACGGCGATCGAATAGAACTCGCCGCGCGAATTGTCACCGCGCAGGATGCAGGACGGGTACTTCCAGGTGATCGCGGAGCCGGTCTCAACCTGTGTCCACGAGATCTTCGAGTTCTTGCCGCGGCAATCGCCACGCTTGGTCACGAAGTTGTAGATGCCGCCCTTGCCTTCCTTGTCGCCCGGATACCAGTTCTGGACAGTGGAATACTTGATCTCGGCATCATCCAGCGCGACCAGTTCGACCACGGCTGCGTGCAGCTGGTTTTCGTCGCGCTGTGGCGCGGTGCAGCCTTCGAGGTAGGAGACATAGGCGCCTTCCTCCGCGATGATCAAGGTGCGCTCGAACTGACCGGTGTTCTTCTCGTTGATGCGGAAATAGGTCGACAGCTCCATCGGGCAGCGGACGCCCTTCGGCACGAGGACGAAGGAACCGTCCGTGAAGACCGCGGAGTTCAGTGTCGCATAATAGTTGTCGGTCGTCGGCACGACGGTGCCGAGGTATTTCTTGACGAGATCCGGATGCTCGCGGATCGCTTCGGAAATCGACATGAAGATCACGCCGGCCTTCTTCAGCTCTTCCTTGAAGGTGGTGACGACCGAAACGGAATCGAATACCGCATCGACGGCAATCCTCGAGGTCTTCACGCCAGCGAGCATTTCCTGCTCGCGCAGCGGAATACCGAGCTTTTCATAGACCTTAAGAATTTCCGGATCGACGTCGTCAATCGAGGTCGGGCCGGGTGTGCTCTTCGGCGCGGCGTAGTAGTAGATATCGTTGAAATCGATCTTCGGATAGTTGACCCGCGCCCAGGTGGGCTCCTCAAGCGTCAACCAGCGCTGATAGGCACCGAGACGCCACTCGAGCATCCATTCCGGTTCCTGCTTCTTTGCCGAAATGAAGCGGATGATCTCTTCGGACAGGCCCTTGGGCGCCTTGTCCATCTCGATCTTCGTCTCAAACCCGTATTTGTACTGGTCCACATCGATCAGGGCGACCTGATCGATTGTTTCCTGCACGGCAGCCATGTCGTTCTCCAATCTCGCCGGATACAAGGTCCGGCAGCTTGTCAGTACGGTGCGATTTTCGTCGCACCGCTTATGTAATGGCTAAGGGGCGATTTTCACCCCGTTTGCCAAGTGGAAAATTGAATTTCCGCAACTTTATCGTCATCAGGCGGCAGCACCCGAAAGCCTGCGCCGCGCTGCGACCTTTGCAAAGACCTCTGCACACCGGTCGATCTCGGCCTGCGTGGTAGACGACCCGATCGATATCCGCAATGCGCCCTGTCCCGGATCGTGCCCCATGGCCGACAGAACATAGCTCTGGCCGACCTTGCCGGACGAACAGGCCGACCCTGCCGACAAAGCGACGCCTTCCAGATCGAAAGCAATCTGGCCCGTCTCGGCTCTGAGGCAGGGCAACGTGAAGAATATCGTATTGCCGAGCCGAGGCCCGCTTCTGCCATGAATGATGACGTCTGGTGCTGCGGCGGCCATCGCGCTTTCCAGATCGTCGCGCAACGCCGACACGGCGGTCATCCGTTTTTCAAGGTCATCTACCGCGGCGCGCGCCGCAGCCCCAAACCCGGCGATGGCCGTAGGATTTTCGGTGCCCGAACGATGTCCCTTTTCCTGGCCGCCGCCACGGATCAGCGTTGCCGGCATCAGGATTTCACCGCGTGCAATCAGCGCGCCTGCCCCCTTCGGCCCGCCGATCTTGTGCGACGAGACGATCAGGAAGTCGGCGCCGAGATCTTCGATCGACAGCGGAAGTCGGCCTGCGGCCTGGACCGCATCGACGACCAGAATGCCGCCGGCCGCCTTGAGGAGGTGCGAGACCTCCGCGATCGGCTGAACGAGGCCGGTTTCGTTGTTGGCGAGCATGACGGCGACCATTGGCAGGCCGGTCTGGCGGTCATGCGCCGCAAGTGCTGTTTCGAGCGCTGCAAGGTCCAGTATGCCTGCCGGCGTCACCGCGATCTCGCTGATCTCGTGTCTGCCGAAACGGCCGCCTTCGCGAATGGCGGGATGCTCGATGGCCGAAATATAGAGACGGCCGATCTTCAGCGGCGTCTTGCCCATGCGGAAATCGGGCGTCAGCACCCAGTTGGCCGCCTCGGTCGCGCCGCTGGTGAACGTCACGCTGGCCGGCTGCGCGCCACACAATGCGGCAACATCGCGCCGGGCAGTCTCGATCAACGCGCGGATCTTGCGGCCTTCACCATGGACGGATGACGGGTTGCCGGCAAGGTCGAGCGCAGACAGGCAGGCCTCGCGCGCTGCCGGCAAAAGCGGCGCGGTGGCATTCCAGTCCATATAAATGCGCGCTTCCCTCATGTTCCCTTGCCAAAGAATAACCGGTTGCCATGTTAAAGGCGGCGGCCGGTGCATTTTCCTTGAAATTTTCGCGTCTCTTGCCGTAAGAGACGACACTCGCCACGGAAAGACCGTGTCAAAGTTTTGAATGGTTCTAAACTACGTTTTAGAAAAGCTGACTGCTTTCGTCAAGACTGCTGAAGCCCCGGAACGCGTTTTTTAGTGCCATAAACATGCCCGGAGAGCCAATGCCCGAAATCATCTTCAACGGACCGGCCGGTCGCCTCGAAGGCCGTTACCAGCCGTCCAAGCAGAAGAACGCCCCGATCGCCATCGTCCTGCACCCGCACCCGCAATTCGGCGGGACGATGAACAACCAGATCGTCTACCAGCTGTTCTACATGTTCCAGAAGCGCGGCTTCACCACGCTCCGCTTCAACTTCCGTTCGATCGGCCGCAGCCAGGGCGAATTCGACCATGGGGCCGGCGAGCTGTCGGACGCTGCCTCGGCGCTCGACTGGGTGCAGAGCATGCACCCGGATTCGAAGAGCTGCTGGGTCGCCGGCTATTCCTTCGGGGCCTGGATCGGCATGCAGCTTCTGATGCGCCGGCCGGAGATCGAAGGCTTCATGTCGATCGCGCCGCAGCCGAACACCTACGACTTCTCGTTCCTGGCGCCCTGCCCGTCATCCGGCCTGATCATCAATGGCGATCTCGACAAGGTGGCGCCGGAAAAAGACGTCAACAATCTGGTCGACAAGCTGAAGGCACAGAAGGGTATCCTGATCACCCACAAGACCGTGCCGGGTGCGAACCACTTCTTCAATGGCCAGGTCGACACGCTGATGGCGGAATGCGAAGACTATCTCGACCGGCGGCTGGCCGGCGAACTGACGCCGGAGCCAGCGGCCAAGCGCATCCGCTGAGATCTAGAAAAGGCCGGGGAGTTCCCGGCCTTTTCATTTGCTGCTCATCGTCACGCCTGGCCTGCCACTGTTTCCCGCTTGTCGCCGTTGCATGGCGCGTCCGGTTAACTCGATTGCGTCCGCTTTTCTTGGCATCATACAGCGCGCCATCCACCCGTTGATCGCATCTGCGATGGAACCCTGCGCTGGAACCCGCGGCAGCGGCCAGTGCGCAAAGGAAACATCAATCGGCGCGCAAAAGCCCTGATTTTTCGGGCATGCCGAGGATGCCACCGGTGACCGGCGCGGTCACGCCGGTCGTGCCCGGGAATGTCAGCGGCAAACCTCGCAACGAGCGAACGGCAAGATAGGCCCAGGCTTCCGCCTCCATGGCATCCCCATCGAGGCCCGCCTCCTCCGCGGCAATGACCGCCGCGTTTTGTGACCGGGCGAACTCCGAGAGATCGCGCATGATGACGTGGTTCAGCCGACCGCCGCCGCAGACGACATAGCGCGCTGGAGGCTCAGGAAGATGCCTTGCCGATTTGACAATGGCGGCAGCCGTGACATGGGCAAGCGTGCGCGCACCGTCCGCAAGGCCGGCCTCACCGATCTCAGGCGGGCGGAAATCATTGCGATCCAGCGACCGGCGCTGATTGGAGGAAAAGAAGGAATTGCCAAGATAGCGGTCGGCCAATATCGGCAAGACCTGTCCGGTGCTGGCGATTTCTCCGCCGTGGTCGTAAGCGGCGCCCGTATGCATTTCCACCCATTGGTCGATCAGCGTATTTCCCGGCCCGCTGTCGTAGGCCACGATCTCGCCGTTCCTGCCGATAAAGGTGAGATTGGAGATGCCGCCGATATTGACGAAAACCGTCGGCAAGGCGTGGCCCGCGCTTGCGGCGAGTGCGGCATGATAGATGGGAATGAGCGGTGCGCCTTGGCCGCCGTGAACCATGTCGTTTGCGCGCATGTCATAGACGACCGGAATGCCGGTCACCTGCGCAAGCAGCGCGCCATCGCCAAGTTGCACGGTGAGCGCCTCGTCCGGGCGATGGAGAACGGTCTGCCCGTGAAAACCGATCACATCGATTTTGGCGGGCGGCACATCATGCCGATAGAGAAAATCGCTTAACGCTACGGCATGCCGTAACGTCAGGTTTCGTTCCACGGCAGCAAGATCGCCCGGCCGCGCTGTCCTGTCGGTCAAATCCCGCGCATCGACCAGTGCCTGCTTGAGCCGATTGCGGAAAGCCGGCTCATACTGGTTGCCCATGGACGGCCCGCGTTCGACCACGTTTTCACCGTCCGTGCGCAACAGAGCGATATCGATGCCATCCATGCTCGTGCCGCTCATCAGGCCGATGGCCGTTCTTATGATCTTCGTCATCAGCGCTCCCAACTCGCAGGCATTGGTGCTTCCTCAAACATTCCCGACGCAAACAGGTGCACTTTTCGAGAAACAGTGCTAAACGCCGCGCAAATATCCAACAAGCGTTAATCCACATAGCCCCCCGAAAGAGACAGGTCATGTCCGAGTTCAAGTCCGATTTCCTTCACACCCTCCAGGAACGCGGTTTCATCCACCAGACGTCCGACGACGCTGGCCTCGATGCGCTGTTCAACAAGGAAATCGTGACGGCCTATATCGGGTTCGATCCGACGGCGCCCAGCCTGCATGCCGGGGGCCTCATCCAGATCATGATGCTGCACTGGCTGCAGGCGACCGGCCACCGGCCGATCTCGCTGATGGGCGGTGGCACCGGCATGGTCGGTGACCCGTCCTTCAAGGACGAGGCACGGCAGCTGATGACGCCGGAAACGATTGCCTCCAACATCGCCAGCATCAAAACCGTGTTCTCCAATTACCTGACTTATGGAGATGGGCCGAGGGATGCCCGGATGATCAACAATGCCGACTGGTTGCTCGGCATCAACTATCTCGAATTCCTGCGCGACGTCGGCCGCCACTTCTCGGTCAACCGCATGCTTGCCTTCGACAGCGTCAAGATGAGGCTCGACCGCGAGCAGTCGTTGTCGTTCCTGGAATTCAATTACATGATCCTGCAGGCCTACGATTTCGTCGAGCTTTACAAGCGCACCGGCTGCCGCTTGCAGATGGGCGGCTCCGATCAGTGGGGCAACATCGTCAACGGCCTCGACCTCGGTCACCGCATGGGCACGCCGCAGCTCTACGCGCTGACTTCGCCTCTGCTTACCACCTCTTCTGGTGCCAAGATGGGCAAGTCGGTCAATGGCGCGATCTGGCTCAATCCGGAAATGCTGTCGGCCTACGACTTCTGGCAATACTGGCGTAACACAGAGGATGCCGACGTGTCGCGCTTCCTCAAACTCTACACGACCCTGCCAATGAGCGAGATCGGCCGTCTGTCACAGCTTGGCGGCGCGGACATCAACGAGGTCAAAAAGATCCTCGCGACCGAGATCACTGCCATGCTGCACGGCCGTGCTGCCGCTGAGGAAGCAGCGGAAACCGCACGCAAGACCTTTGAAGAGGGCGCGCTTGCCGAAAACCTGCCATCGATCGATGTGCCGGCGGCAGAGCTCGAAGCAGGGGTCGGCGTTCTGACCCTGTTTGTTCGTGCCGGTCTGGCGGAATCCAACGGCAAGGTCCGCCAGTTCCTGAAAGACGGTGCGGTTCGTGTCAACGACAAGGTGATCAGCGACGACCGGGACATCATCGGCACCGGCGAGATCACTGCCGAAAACGTCATCAAGCTGTCGCTCGGCAAGAAGAAGCACATTCTCGTGCGGCCCGCCTGATCGGCGGCAACGCCGAGCAATCACTGAAACCGGCGGCAACCCCGCCGGTTTTTTATTGGAACTCGAAGATGCTGCGGAACACACCCGGCGCGATGATCGACAGCGGGTTGATCGTCAGGTTTGGTTTTACGAACGGTCCTGTCAGCTTGAAGGTGATCCCGAGCAGGCCGCGGTCGCGGCCATTGCCGAGAAGCACGCCGATCAGCGGCAATTCGCCGAACAATCGGTTCAGGCCGTAAGCCGGCATGAACGTGCCGGTCATGTCCATATTGCCGTTCCTGTCGCGTACCGTCCCCTGGAAGGTTGCGCCGATATCAGTACCGCGTACGACCCCGCGGTCGACCGCGACCGTCCCGTCGTCGAGCATCACATTTGCGAAACCACGTTCGAAACGCGCCGAACTGACGTCGATGTCCCTTTTTACCGCCTGGTTCAGGCTTCGCCCATCGGCGCCGGTTGGCGTGGAAACGATGGATTGCAGCCGCGCTTCGTTGACAAGCGAAAATTTGCGGATATCGACGTTTCCCCGCCAGGAACTGGCGCCCCTGTCGCGCAGCTTCACGTTCAACAGGCCGCCGCGCATGTTGCTGTAGACATTTGCGAACCGGGCCAGCGAGCCGGCATCGCCGCTGGTCAGCTCCAGAATATTGTCCGGGCCATTTTGCGTGAGCCTGGCCACGACCGCCTGGCCGCTATCGGTGACCGCGGAGAGATTGACGGCATCGATCTGCTTGCCCCTTGCGATGTAATTCAGATTGAGGTCCGACAGGGTCTCGGAATGGAACCCGATCACCTGCTGCAGGTTCGCGTCCAAGGCGATTCGTGTCGAATCCATCTCGTCCTTCCCGGAAGATGTGCGCAGTCGTTCGATGACCGGGCGGATATCGGCAACGCTGCCGTTGACTTTGACTGCAAAGCCACCCTTCTGGCGCTTGATGCTGACGGCATAGTTGTCGTCCTGAGCCAGCCGCACCGACGAAAACTGGCCGGAAATCAGCCCCGATTTGTCGATCACGAGCTTGCCGGCTGCGCCAAAACTGCCGCCATTGAGCTTCAGGTCATCGATCTGCGTGACGCCGCCGGTGGTTGAAGCCGAAAACGTCGCCTTCGCCGCAATCCCCGGGCCTTTCGACCAGCCGATCCAGGGCAGCGAGATCGACGCATTGCCAAAGTCGGCCGAAACCCTGTGCTGATCCTTGTCATCAATCCGGATATCCAGCGAAACAGGTCCGCTGATGATTTGCGCCAGGCCGGGGGCCAGCTTGGCAAGCATTCCTTCTCGAAGCGTCCCGGAAATCTCGCGTTTTCGCGTTACGGTACTGCCGGCGCCGACAGGTTCTACGAGCGAGATATCCATCGCGCCACCATCGATGTCGGCTTTCGCCTCCAATACCGCCTGTTGCGGATCGATCCTGAGCGTACCCGCGATGTTTGAGATCGCGCGTCCGGATATCGGCTTGTTGACGGTCACGCCGTTGAGCAGCATCTGCGCCTGCCATTGCGGCTCCGGTGGGTTCTGTGCTCTCACAAGCCCAAACCGCGCGCCGACCTGCGCCGTCATTTCACCCGAAAAGTCCTCCGGCTTGAACGGCGTTCTCTGCAGGGCGGCAATGGGCCGGTAGGTGACGAGTTCCGCGATTGCGTCCGCCTGCCCGCCAACGTCCAGTTTCATCTCGGCGATCAGCGGCTTTTCGTAGGTGTTCGGGATGACGAAATTGCCGCCATTGAGGGTTACCGAACGGCCGGACGGGAAATAGGCGGTTCCCCGATCGATCTGCACGTCAAGGTGCTCGCCTTTCAGCGTGAATGCACCGGCCGCGTCGCGCAGCGGCGGGATGTCGCCGGCAATATTCACACGGGCGTCCGTGATGTCGAAGCGGACTTTGAGTTCATCGCCGTTCAGATCGACAGGACCGACGGTGCGGGTAATGCGCCCCATCGGCAGGAAGACTTCAATCCTGCCGTCGGTCACGGTTCCACCAAAGATATTGTTGACCACCCAGCGGCGCGCGTTCTTTCCGACCCACCAGGGCCAGAGCTGCTTGACCGCCGCCGACTGCAACTTGTCTGCGACAAGCGCAAAGCTGACCTGCGGCGACATTTCGCCGAAGGTCATGGCAAGCGAACCGGCAGCCGTGCCAAGTCCGCTCGATACCGCCAGCTCATCGAAGACAAGCTGGTGGCTCTCCGACAGAAACCGGCCTTGCGCCTTGGCATCGAAGATCAGCGGTGGTTCCGCCACATCGACAGGCGCGGAACTGGCCGACTGCAAAAGGAGATCGAGCGAAAATCCCTTTTTTCCATCCGACGTTGTGTGATCGAGGTCGGCGATCGCCCCGGTAAAGGGAAAGGCCGACCGGCCAACCCGCACGATGGACGGCAGAATTTCTATCCTGCCGCGAGCGAAGTCATAGGTGACGTTAAGCTCGGATTGTTTCAGCTCCGAGGTGAAGCCGCCGGCGTCAAATGCCCCCGCGCTTGTCCGGGTGCTCAGTTCAAGCGTTGGCGTCGCGCCATCGGCGGCGCGCGTCGCGGTAATGCTGAGATCAGCACCGCTCTTGATGCCGAAGGCTGGCTCCGTGGCAGTCTCATCCCGGTGCAGAAACGCCGAAAGCGGCAGTCCGGTCACCGCGCCATCGAGCCGGGCGATGCGGTCGCTCTGCCGGCTGGCGCGCAGATGCAGTTCAGCGGCATCACCAGCCACAGAGAAAGCCCCGTCGATCTGCATGGAGCCGTCATTGCTGCGTTTGAAATCAACGGCATCCACGACCACAGGAACAATACGCTTGCGCGGTCCCGCAAAAGACAGTTGCAGGTCCGCGATCCGGACCGATTCGGTATTGCTGCGGCTGATCAGCTGCGAGATGCCGTCCATCTGGTTGAAAACGAATTCCAGTCCGCTGGCAACATCGGCAACGCGTATCGCCGTCAGATCGATCGGTTTGCCCTGTGGCAGCAAGGAGGAATCGAGCCTCGCCCCCTCTGCCTCCAGCCGCGACACGGCAATCCTGCCGCTTAACAGCGCGATCGGATTGAGTTCGATAAACACGGAATTGGTGGTCACCAGGCGCTTTTTGGAGGTATTTTCGACCAGCGCGACGTCCTGCGCCTTGAGAGCGAGGCCGCCGTTCGATGTGACGCGCAGCACGGTGCTGCCGACCTCTGCATGATAGCCGTCGCCGATCGCCGCGTTCAACGCCGTCTGCGCCCGCGCATTGAGCGGTCCGTCCAGCAGCCCGCCTTCAATCATTGCCAACAGCACGGCGCCGAGAAGAAAGACGATTGCGGTAACGACAACAGTCGTTACGAAAACAAGCTTCACCATGCCGCGCTTGTGCGGCGCACGTACGATGCACGGGTCGTGCGCCTGCGCCGACGGCAGGGAATGCAGAGCGACGATGTCCTCCTTGCGAAACGATACCTTTTCGCCGCGGATTTCATTCATCGGCGCCGGCAGCCTCCCGGAATTTTCAAAAAGTTCATGCGGTGCCTTTTCCAGATTCCATCTCGCAGCGCCGCAAGACGACGGTTCGCCATCCGCACCTTGCTCACGCTGTCGTGGCTGATTTCATTCGGATTTTCATCCGAGAATGCCAAGGGGCGCTGCTCCCCCACAGGCATTTGCGTCAGTTCCACAGTAGTTAAAGAAGAAAGGCAGGGCAAACGATGTCTGCAGCCGGGGCCATCTTCCTGTCCAACAGGATCGCTCATTCCACTTGGCGCTGGCCACTCGGCGCTGGACGCGGCGGGTTCAGATTCGATAAGCCTCTTGCGACAACCGCCGCAGCACATGGCGCAGAAAAAAGGAATATCCATGGCGAATTTGAAAGAAGGTGCCGTTGCGCCGGAATTTATTCTTCCCCGCAATGGCGGCGGCACCGTCTCGCTGGCGCAATTCAGGGGAAAATCCGTCGTGCTGTTCTTCTATCCGAAGGACGATACCAGCGGCTGTACCGCGGAATCCATTGCCTTTACGGCGCTCGCCGGCGATTTTGCAGCCGCCGGGGCCGTGGTGATCGGGATGTCGCCCGATTCGGTCAAGAAGCACGACAAGTTCGCGAAGAAATACGATCTCTCTGTCATTCTCGCTGCCGACGAAGAAAAGGCTGTCCTGAACGACTACGGCGTCTGGGTCGAAAAAAGCATGTATGGCAGGAAATATATGGGCGTCGAGCGGACCACCGTGCTGATCGACGCAAAGGGTATTGTCCGGCGGGTCTGGGAAAAAGTGAAGGTTCCCGGGCACGCCGAAGAGGTGCTGGCGGCGGTGAGAAGTCTTGCAGAAAGCGGCCAAAAATGACGGACCTGCCGGCGATCCACAGCCTGCGTGACGGCGCCGCGCGCGCGATCCGCGCCGCCGACCTCGACGTGAAGACGCTTCTGGCACAGGAAGTCGCGCGTCGCTGGAGTGCGCGCAGCCTGTCCTTGCGGTCGCCGCTCGATACGCAAGTTCCCGATCGGCCCGGCCGCCCTGAGAAGCCCGATCTCATTCCGCCACGGCAAGTGCCGAAGCGAGCACTGACGACGGAGAAGGGGCGTATCGCTCTGCTCCATGCCATTGCCCATATCGAGCTCAATGCCGTTGATCTCGCGCTCGACATCGTCGCGCGTTTTGCCAGCGAGCCGGTGCCGAACTCCTTCTTCGACGGCTGGATGCGGGTGGCGTTCGAGGAAGCCAAGCATTTTCGCCTGGTCCGCGACCGGTTGCGGCAGCTCGGCGCCGACTATGGTGACCTGCCCGCCCATGATGGTCTTTGGCAGGCGGCGCACGATACGCGCAATGACCTTACAGCGCGTCTCGCCGTCGTGCCGCTGATTCTCGAGGCACGCGGCCTCGACGTCACGCCTGCCCTGCAGGCGAAGATGAGGGAAGCCGGCGACCTTGAAAGCGCCGCTGTGCTTGACGTGATCTATGAAGACGAAAAAGGCCATGTCGCCGTCGGCGCCAAATGGTTCCGCTTTCTCTGCGCCCGCAAGAAGAAGGATCCTGCCGCCGCATTTCAAGCCCTTGTCCGGGCCAATTTCCGTGGCCCCCTGAAGGCGCCGTTCAACGACATAGCGCGGGCTGAAGCCGGTTTGACACCGTCGTTCTACCGGTCGATGACGGCCTCGGTGAACACCTGACGAAGCCGCGCGCGGCCTACGGGCAAAGGCTTTATTAACCTTAACAGTATCTAATCAACCTCATCAGAATACGCAGAATCGCACGCGGTGGGGGTGAGTTGGTGTCTACGGAAAGCCGGGTCTTCGGCAAGCGCGCACAAAAGCACATCATCATCGTCGCAAGCGGCGACAAGGTTCGCCACATGACCTTCCAGCCCTGGATGGCCGCGCTGTCGATCTGCTTCATCTCGGTCTTCTCGATCGGTTATCTTGCGGCAACCTCCTATCTCGTGCTGCGCGATGATCTGATCGGCGGCACCATGGCACGCCAGGCGCGCATGCAGCATGAGTATGAGGACCGGATCGCCGCCCTGCGCGCCCAGGTCGACCGGGTGACAAGCCGCCAGCTTCTCGACCAGCAGGTCGTCGAGGACAAGGTCGAAAAACTGCTCCAACGGCAAATGGCGCTGACATCCCGTCACGGCAAGCTCGGCACGCTTCTCGATCGGGCGGAGGAATCCGGTCTTGCGCAGGAAGATGCCCAGCCAGTCGGGGCACCGGAGACCGATGAAAAGCGCGCCGATGCAAGCGGCGGGATCAAGGCGATCGAGCGGCTGATGGGTATCGGCGGCCAGCCGGCGCAACAGCAGATGGCGATCGCCTATGCGCCGGTATCTGCCAGTGGCGGCCAGGAAACCATGTCTGACCGGGCCGACCGGCTGTTCTCCAAGGTTACCCTTTCGCTAAAGGACATAGAACAGGCACAGAAGCATCGCATCCAGACGCTGACGGCAGGCGCTTCGCAGGCCACCGATGCCATCGTGAACATTGTCGCCCGCACGGGTATCAAGGTCGTTGACGACGAGCCACAGGCGACCGTTGGAGCTGAAGTGGACGACGTAACTGCGATCGGCGGGCCGTTCGTCGAGCCGGAACCCACCGAGGTCTACGACAACTCCCTCGTCGCGCTCGACACGGCGCTTGCCCGGCTCGAACACGTCCGCAGCCAGACGCGGAAACTGCCGTTCAACAATCCCTCTCCGGCGAGCGACATCACCAGCCGCTTCGGCAATCGCCTCGACCCGTTTCTCGGGCGGCTGGCCTTGCATGCCGGCATCGATTTTCGCACGCCGATAGGAACGCGGATCGTCGCGACAGCGCCCGGAACCGTGATCACGGCCGGCAAGAGCGGCGGCTACGGCAATATGGTCGAGATCGACCACGGCAACGGCATCACGACGCGTTATGCCCATCTGTCATCCATTCTCGTGAATGTCGGTGACACGATTTCGGCAGGCGAAGCGATTGGCCGCTCCGGCAGCACCGGCCGCTCGACCGGGCCGCATCTGCATTATGAGGTCCGTCTGAACGGCGAGGCCGTCGATCCGATACGCTTCCTGACGGCCGGCATAAAGCTTAGCCACTATATCAACTGACAAATGTCGTTTTGTGACCGGGACCTTTGGAGGTCACCCGGAGCCATCCTATTGATGGCAGGCCGTTTATTCACTCTGTTTCGGAGCAGAATGCCGGTTTTCTTGACTTTGTCTGCCTATGGGACTATGAGCCCCAGCGACGGCAACGAAAGCATTTGCCGAGTCACAAGAGTTCGACCGAACCGGAACGGAAACAGATTTCCCTTTGACCACTTTTTCAGACCTTGGCCTGAGCCAAAAAGTTCTTTCCGCAGTTACCGATGCGGGCTACACCATTCCTACACCGATCCAGGCCGGCGCCATTCCGCCAGCCCTGCAGCGGCGCGATATTCTCGGCATCGCCCAGACGGGAACCGGCAAGACGGCGTCGTTCGTGCTGCCGATGCTGACGCTGCTCGAAAAGGGACGCGCCCGTGCTCGCATGCCGCGCACGCTGATCCTTGAGCCGACGCGCGAACTTGCAGCCCAGGTTGCCGAGAACTTCGAAAAATACGGCAAGAACCACAAGCTCAACATCGCCCTCCTGATCGGCGGCGTGTCCTTCGACGAACAGGACCGCAAGCTTGAGCGCGGCGCCGACGTGCTGATCTGCACGCCCGGTCGCCTGCTCGATCACTGCGAGCGCGGCAAGCTTTTGATGACCGGCGTCGAAATCCTCGTCATCGACGAAGCCGACCGCATGCTCGACATGGGCTTCATTCCGGATATCGAGCGCATCGCCAAGCTGATCCCCTTTACGCGCCAAACGCTGTTCTTCTCGGCCACCATGCCGCCGGAAATCCAGAAGCTCGCCGACCGCTTCCTGCAGAACCCGGAACGCGTCGAAGTCTCCGTCCGCTCCTCGACAGCAACGACTGTGACGCAGCGCCTGGTCGCGACCCACAGCAAGGATTACGAGAAGCGCGCGGTTCTGCGCGATCTGATCCAGAGCCAGGAAGAGCTGAAGAACGCTATCATTTTCTGCAACCGCAAGCTCGATGTGGCCGATCTGTTCCGTTCGCTGAGCCGCCACGGTTTCTCTGTTGGCGCGTTGCACGGCGATATGGACCAGAGCTCGCGCACGAAGATGCTCGCAAGTTTCAAGGACGGCCAGATCCAGTTGCTCGTCGCCTCCGACGTTGCAGCCCGCGGCCTCGATATCCCGGATGTCAGCCACGTGTTCAACTTCGATGTGCCGATCCACGCGGAAGACTATGTCCACCGCATTGGCCGCACAGGTCGCGCCGGCCGTTCCGGTGCCGCCTTCACGCTGGTTTCGAAGCGCGACATGAAGTTTGCCGACGCCATCGAAAAGCTGATCGACAAGAAGATCGAATGGCTGAACGGCGATCTTTCCGCCCTGCCCGCCCCGATGGAAAGCCACGACAGTGGCCGGTCCGAGCGCGGCGGACGTGACGGCAAGCGTGGCGGACGCCGCAGCGACAGGGACCGTGACCACGCCCCCCGTCCGGTGTCCAGTCACAAATCGGACATCAAATCAGACGATATATCGACGGACCAGGAACCGGTTACAGCAAAGGCAGAACCTGTGAGATCAGAACGCAAGGCAGACACGAAACCGCAGAATGCCGGCCGCCACAGCAATCGCCCTGCGCCTCAGCCGCATCCTGCCAACGACGACAATCGC
Source organism: Pararhizobium sp. LjRoot255 (assembly GCF_964252905.1). NCBI lineage: Bacteria > Pseudomonadati > Pseudomonadota > Alphaproteobacteria > Hyphomicrobiales > Rhizobiaceae > Pararhizobium > Pararhizobium sp. LjRoot255. The sequence continues at coordinate 3,521,642 of NZ_CAXUPQ020000001.1, read as the reverse complement.
GATCGGCGCAACCGCTATCGCCGCGATCACGATGATGGTCCGACGCCGATCGGCTTCGGCGACGATATTCCGGCCTTCATGCTGATCGCCGGCAAGGCTTGATTCAGGCAGTCGCATGGCCCATCCAGGCATTGATTTCCCCGGTGTGGGATCAGGGCTTGCCGTCTTGAACGACGGCAAGCTCTTGCTTTGCAAGCGCTTGAAGGCGCCTGAAGCCGGCCATTGGAGCATCGTTGGCGGCAAGGTCGATCATATGGAGCCGGCCGCAGAGGCCGCGCGCCGTGAAGCGGAAGAAGAAAGCGGCCTGACGATCCATTCCACGCGGTTTCTCTGCCTCAGCGAGCAACGCGTCGAAGCCGACCGCCACCACTGGGTCTCACTGATTTTCGTGACCGAGGATTTCTCCGGCGAACCGAAGCTGATGGAGCCCGATAAGCTCTCCGAAATCGGCTGGTTTGCGCTCGACGACCTGCCGCAACCGCTGTCGGTGTTCGCGCAGGACGCAGTCAAGGCGCTGAAGTCGATGGCTATTTCCTAGCGCGCAAGGCGGCCTCATAGGCAAGCCGTACCCAGCGGGCCATCTCGTCCCGATCGTCGAACGCCTCGTCCGGAATCGACCAGTACGGCATTTTCACCGGCTTTCCCTTGCCGTCATAGGCCCATTGCGAACTTCCGGCAGCCTCGAATTCCGACGCGCTGTCGGCATCGGCCTTGAGCAAGATGTCGCCATCCACCTCCAGCGCCAGGATACGGCCCTCGAAATAGATGCCCTTGCCGCCGAACATGCGCCTGACCGTAACCGGACCGAGGGCCGCAAACATCTCCTCGATTGCGGCATTGTCCATTTTCCATTGACCTTTCGCTCTGTTTTTTTCGGTTCCCTTAGAGGAAATCTACAACGTGCGATAATCCCGATCGAGGTAGACGAGAGCCGGTTTTTGTTCGCCGAGGGTGACGCCGACGACCTCGCCGAACAGCACGATGTGCGTGGCGACCGTCTTGATATCGATCAGCCGGCAATCGAAGGCCGCGACGGCCTCGCGAAGAATGGGCGCGCCGGTCTTCAATTCATCCCATGTGCCGTGTTCAAACCGTTCCACAGGATCGATACTGTTCCGGCCGGAAAAGACATGGGCGAGATCCATCTGGTCGGCGCCGAGCAGATTGAGGGCAAAGCTGCCGCTGCGCGCAAAAATATCATTTCTCGGGTTGGCACCATTGAGGCAGACGAGCAGCGTCGCCGGACTGTCGGACACCGAGCATGCCGCAGTGATCGTCACGCCGCGGCGTTCGCCTTCATGAGCTGCTGTCACGATATGGACGTGGCCGGCCAGGCGGCTCATGGCGTCGCGGTAAGTCAGCGGATCCAGTTGGGTCTTGTCCAACACGGCAGTCTCCAGATCGGTGTTCACGTCTACACATAGACGCTGCAACAAAATATGAAAGCCGTCAGGCAGTTTTTCTTGGTCATGCGCGGCAATTGCCGTTCAGGCGGCGAAGGTCACGATCTTTTCCTTTGACGCTTTCGGCCACATCTTTAAAACATGCGCTGTATACACCTGGAAAAACACATGTTCCGTTCGATTGTCGCAAGCCTTCTCATTGCCGGATCGGTGCAGCCGGCTCCTGTGCTGGCGGCAGGCGTGAAGATCGCTGTCGTCGCGCCGGTTGAAGGACCGTTCGCGCTGCTCGGACAGCAGATGCTCGATGGCGCGCGCTTTGAGGCCGGCGATCGCGGGTCGGAGATCATCTCGGTACCTGAAACCTGCGAACCGAACGACGCGGAAAACCTGAGGAAGGCCCTGGCTGCCAGCGGCGCGGAAGCCGCAATCGGGTTTCTCTGCACGGAAAGCCTCGAGGCAACGCTTCCCGCACTTGCCGAGGCGGGCATTCCTGCGCTGTCACTCAGCGTGCGTTCCGATGTCCTGATGGAGGACGCACTGAAAAAGAAGTGGCCGTTCTTCCGTCTCGTGCCGAGCGCCCGGATGGAGGCGGCCAAGGTGACCGAGATCATCGCGTCCCGCTGGAAGAACGAACCGCTTGCACTGATCGAGGACGGGACGATCCATGGGCGCGAACTGGTGGAAAGCGTGCGTGCGGCGCTGGCTGAAATCGGCCTGACGCCGGTGTTTTCCGACACCTACCGTCCGGCGCAGGAACAGCAGGTCAGCCTGGTGCGGCGGTTGGCAAAGAGCGGTGCCACGCATGTCTTCACCGGCGGCGACCGGCCGGACACAGCTATCGTCGCCCGCGACGCTGCCTCGGAACAGGTCGCTCTGACGCTGATGGGTGGCGAGACCTTGAACGCGGCCGACCAGCCTGTTTCGCTGGCGAACGGCGTGCTGGCCGTGTCATTGCCGGACTACGCGGCGCGGCCGGAGGCGAAGGTCGCAAGCGAGGCGATGACGGCGGCCAAGCTCATTCCGGAAGGTTATGTCCTGCCGGCGTTTTCCGCCGTTACCCTTTTGGAGCAGGCGAAGGACCAGGCCGGCAAAGACGACGCGCCGCTTCTCGAGGCGCTCCTCAAAGGTCCCTATCAGACCGCGATCGGCCCGATCCGCTTCAATGCAGACCATGAACTAGCGGACAATCCCTACCGGCTCCTCCGGTGGCAAGACGGCCGTTTCGTGCCCGCCCCCACTGCCACGGGAACCGAATGATGCGCGCCGGCCCGAAAAATTCGATTACCGATGTCGCAGGCCTCAGGGTCGGTAATGCCGAGGATATTCGCCTGAAATCCGGTGTTTCCGTCGTCGTCTGCGATCAGCCTGCCATCGCCGCTGTTCAGGTGCTGGGCGGGGCGCCCGGCACGCGCGAGACGGACCTGCTCGATCCGCACAATACGGTGCAGACGGTCGATGCGGTGGTCTTGTCCGGCGGCTCGGCGTTCGGTCTCGACGCGGCATCGGGCGTCCAGGCGGCGCTTCGGCAAATGGGACGCGGCTTTGCCGTCGGCCCGTTTCGTATTCCCATCGTGCCTGCCGCCATTCTGTTCGACCTGATCAACGGCGGCGACAAGGATTGGGGGCTGTATCCACCCTATCGCGAACTCGGCTACGCGGCGGTCGAGGCGGCATCTGAGGATTTCATGACAGGCACCGCGGGCGCCGGTACCGGGGCAATGACCGCGACTTTCAAGGGCGGCCTCGGCACAGCCTCGACGGTGTTGGACAACGGCATCACGATCGGCGCTCTGGTTGCCGTCAACGCGCTCGGCTCGGCAACCATCGGCGATACCCGGCATTTCTGGGCAGCCCCGTTCGAAATAGGTGCTGAATTCAGTGGGCTCGCCATGCCGCAGCCTTTCCCACAGGATGCGCGCGAGCTTCGCGTCAAATTCCGCGCCGGACAGAAGGAAACGCAAAACACCACCATCGCCGTCATCGCCACCGACGCCATCCTGACCAAGGCGGAAGCAAAGAGGCTCGCAATCGCGGCCCATGACGGTTTTTCGCGGGCGCTCTGGCCGTCACACACGCCGCTCGACGGCGATCTCGTCTTTGCCCTTGCGACAGGCACGAGCGGAAAAACCGTTTCAGTACAGGACTTCATCGATCTTGGCGCCGTGGCGGCATCGACCATGGCGCGTGCGATCGCGCGCGGCGTCCACGATGCGACGACCGCGGAAAACGATCTCCTTCCCGTCTGGTCGCAGGAAGACAGAACCGCATGACGCCAAAGCGTCGTTCACCAATGTTGTTTGCGGCGAAAAGCAGTGTTATTGGCCGCAAAACAGTTTTTGGAGCCTAGATCATGTCCCTGCCCATCCGGATCGCACCGTCCATTCTTGCCGCTGACTACGCCAAGCTCGGGCAGGAAGTGCGCGATGTCGTCGCCGCCGGCGCCGATTGGATCCATCTCGACATCATGGACGGCCATTTCGTGCCGAACATCTCCTTCGGCCCAGACATCATCAAGTCGTTGCGTCCGCACACGGACGCCTATTTCGACTGCCATCTGATGATCGCGCCGGCCGACCCTTATCTCGAAGCCTTTGCCAAGGCCGGCTGCGACAGCATCACCGTGCATGCAGAGGCAGGCCCGCATCTCGATCGCTCTCTGCAGGCGATCAAGGCGCTCGGCAAGAAGGCTGGTGTCTCGATCAATCCTGCAACATCCGAAAGCGTTCTCGACTACCTGCTCGACAAGCTCGATCTTATTCTGGTGATGACGGTCAATCCCGGTTTCGGCGGCCAGAAGTTCATCCCGGCAATGGAAGAAAAGATCCGCCGCATTCGGGCGATGATCGGCGATCGTCCCATCGATCTTCAGGTCGATGGCGGCATCACGATCGACACGATCGCGCGTCCCGCCGCTGCCGGCGCCAATGTCTTCGTTGCGGGCTCGGCGGTCTTCGGCGGTGGCCATGTTGACGCCTATCGCAAAACCATCGACAATCTGCGCGCCAATGCCGAGGGAGCACGCGGGTGAAGTTTTCGGGCGGGATCGCTGCCGCGGTTTTTGCCTCGGCCGTGATGGCCGAGGTGGCCTGCGCCGGCGACATCGCCTCGTTCCAGTCCATCGGCTTTTCCCCGGACGGCGGCGTTTTCGCCTTCGAGGAATATGGCGTTCAGGACGGTTCCGGCTTTCCCTACTCCAACATCTTCTTCATCGACACGCGCAAGGACACGTACCTGCCGGGCACGCCGATCCGCGCGCGGATCGATGACGAGAAGGCCGGTCTTGGCGAGGTTCGGGCGCAGACGCTGGCGAAAGCCGGCGCACTCGTCGATCGTTATAGCATGGCAGCCAATCCGGGATTGATGGCGGCCTTCAATCCGGTCACCGAGACCGAGGTTCCGGCGCATCGCCTGGTCTACCGGCAATATGCCGTCGAGCCGCCGGTTGGCGGCGCCTTCACGCTGGCGCTGAAGGAAATCGCGCTGCAACCATCCGGCCCCTGCAAGGACGTCACGCCGCAATCGATCGGATTCAGCCTTTCATTCGAAAGCGAGGATGGACAGGCGTCGGACCGCGTCCTTCACACCGACACGGCCGTCCCCGAGAGCCGCAAATGCCCGACCGCTTACCGGATCGGCGGCGTCATGGTTCATCACCCGACCGGCCTGGACCCTGTCCACGTCGTGCTCGTGCAGGTGCTGAGCTTCGGTTTCGAGGGTCGCGACGGTCGGTGGATTGCAGTTCCGGTCCCCGTGGTGCCATGATCGACCTTCAGGTTGCCGAGGTTCGGCCGCAATCAGGCCTGATGCGGCGACTGGGCCGGCGGCTTCTCGCCTCGCGTCCGAGCGTGCGGGAAATTCTTCTCGGGTCACCGCTCTGGGGCATGATGATGGCGGCGTCCGCGCTCGTAGCGCTCTGCCTGCAAAACGGTGCCGAAACCTACCAGCTCTACAGTATCCTTGTGCTATACCTCTGCGGCGGCATTGTTTCATGGCCCTGCGGCGTCCTTCTTGGCCGCTTTTGCGCCGATGGCCGCGGCCGGGAGACCCGCTTCGCTGCCTTCTTTCTTTGCCTGACGGTCTGCACCATTGCGGCAACGGCCTTTCTGTTTGCCATGGACTACCGCCTTTTTTACGCGCGGTGGCACGGCCCATTCGGCAGCCGCCTCTGGATCTATCAGTTCATCTTCACGTCGGTTGCGGCCGTTTACCAGTTTGTCGTGATGGGCATTCGCCTGTATCTGCCGGTCGGATTTGCCGCCCTTGCAGCCGCCAGCTTGTGGCTCGCGTGCAAGATGCCCGATCAGCGGCGTTGAGATTGCCGGCCATCTTTGCTAGAGGCTCAGGCAACGCCACCTATGACGAAAGCTGAAAGCCCATGATCCCCCGTTACTCCCGTCCGGAAATGGTGGCCATCTGGTCGCCGGAAACCAAATTCCGCATCTGGTTCGAAATCGAGGCGCATGCCTGCGACGCGCTCGCCGAGCTTGGCGTGATCCCGAAGGAGGCTGCAAAGACCATCTGGGAACGGGGCGGGGCTGCCACCTTCGACGTCGAGCGCATCGACGAAATCGAAGCCATCACCAAGCATGACGTCATTGCGTTCCTGACGCATCTTGCCGAGATCGTCGGTCCGGACGCGCGTTTCGTGCACCAGGGCATGACCTCTTCCGACGTGCTCGATACCTGCTTCAACGTGCAACTCGTCAAGGCGAGCGACCTCCTGCTCGCCGACCTCGACGGGCTGCTGGAGGCGCTGAAGCGCCGTGCCTTCGAACACAAGGACACGGTGACGATCGGCCGCTCGCACGGCATCCACGCCGAGCCGACCACCTTCGGCATCAAGCTCGCCTTGGCCTATGCGGAGTTCGAACGCTGCAAGAAGCGCCTGATCGCTGCCCGCGAAGAGATCGCCACCTGCGCCATTTCCGGGGCCGTCGGCACCTTTGCCAATATCGATCCGCGTGTGGAAGAACACGTCGCCAAGGCCATGGGCCTTGCCGCTGAGCCGGTCTCGACCCAGGTCATCCCGCGCGACCGTCATGCGATGTATTTTGCCACCCTCGGCGTCATCGCTTCGAGCGTGGAGCGCCTGGCAACCGAAATCCGTCACCTGCAGCGCACCGAAGTGCTCGAAGCCGAGGAATATTTCTCGCCGGGCCAGAAGGGCTCGTCGGCCATGCCGCACAAGCGTAACCCGGTGCTGACGGAAAATCTCACCGGGCTGTCACGCATGGTGCGCGCCTTCGCCCTGCCCGCCATGGAAAACGTCGCCTTGTGGCACGAGCGGGATATTTCCCACTCCTCCGTCGAGCGAATGATTGGCCCCGACGCGACGGTGACACTCGACTTCGCGCTGGCGCGCCTGACCGGCGTGATCGACAAACTGCTCGTCTATCCGGACAACATGATGAAGAACATGAACAAGTTCCGCGGACTTGTTCACTCGCAGCGCGTCCTGCTTGCACTTACGCAAGCCGGCGCGTCACGCGAGGATGCCTATCGCCTCGTGCAGCGCAACGCCATGAAGGTCTGGGAGCAGGGCAAGGATTTCCTCGAGGAACTGCTCGCCGACAGCGAAGTCAGGGCCTTCCTGCCCGAAGCGGATATCCGCGAGAAATTCGACCTCGGCTATCATACGAAGCACGTCGATACGATCTTCAATCGCGTCTTCGGTTGATGCCTGCTGCATAATTCCTTAAATCGGCACAGATTTAAGTATTATGCAGCAGTTTCAAAGTGTTACAGCGTCATTTGCGCGTCATATTTGACGCGCGGCACTGTAGAGGGGAGCCGAAGAGGCTCCCCCGTTCCACCATCGCGCAGGGTGTCCGGTTTCAGCCCACATCGCTCCATTTTGAACGGTTTTCTCAAGCCTTTCGTCAGCCTTTCGTGAGAGGCTGCGAAAAACGAGAACACGGAAACCGGGTGGAAATATGCGGCATCAGCAGGTGATCCAACGCAAGGTGGAACGCACTACAACCAAATTCACCGGTACGGTGACTTGCAAGGGCGGATCGAGCCGCGGGATCGTCAAGGACCTGTCAGAGGCCGGAATTTGCTTCCAGCTCTATTTTGATATCAATGCCAGGACTGGCCAGGACGTTTCGATCGAGAGCAACGAATTCGGTCACCTGACCGGCGCCGTGCAATGGTATCGCGGCGACAGAATCGGCATTCGTCTCGACCCGTCGTCGAATACCTCGGCGCAAATCTCATCCTATTTCAAATATTTCCGCTAAGCGGCGCACACTAAAGCACGAACGTGCCGCCTATCTGGCGGCACGTTCGTTTCGTGCCCACTTCATTTGGTCTCCGGCGCAACCACGAGCTTGCGATAGAGGTGCCACGTCGCATGTCCGAGTATCGGCATGATGACGGCGAGCCCGACAAAGACTGGGATCGAGCCGATAACGAGGCCTGCGGCGACGATCAGCCCCCAAACGGCAACGGGAACCGGATTGGTGAGCGTTGCCCGCACCGACGTCTCGACCGCCGCTACGGCGCCGACATCCCTGTCGAGCAATAGCGGAAACGACACGACGACGGTCGACAGCACGATCACGGCAAAGACGAAGCCGACGGCATTGCCGACCAGGATGAGGTTCCATCCCTGATCTGTTGCGAAAACCTGGTTGGCGAAGGCTGAAATCGATGCCGGCGGCACGTCACCGAACATCTGCACATACAGCGACTGGGCAACGAGCAGCCAGGCGACGAACAGCACAAACAGCATGAAAGCAAGCGCGATGATCGACGGTAAGGCTGGAGAACGGCGAACATCGAAAGCGTGCCGCCACGACGTGTTCATCCCCTTTTCGCGGCGCCTGCTGATCTCGTAGAGACCGATGGCGGCGACCGGGCCGAGCAAGGCAAAACCGGAAGCCAGCGGATAGAGGATCGGCAACATGTTGGCGCCCGAACTCCATGCGGCAAGCACAACACCGGCGATCGGGTAAATCAGGCAGAGGAAGACGTAATGAGACGGCTTGGCATTGAAATCCTGCCAGCCGAGACGCAACGCGTCGAAGACATCGGCGACGCCGATCTTGCGAATTACCGGATGCTCGATAGTGGTGCTGGAGCCTGCCAATACATGGAATGTCGTCATGACCAATTCTCCTCCTTGAACACACGCATCGTCACGCCATTCGAGAACAATCAGTATTTTCGAGGGATCTCGGCATCGCTGACCTCAATCCAGTGCTCTCGATATTGGCGGCATTCGCCGTCACGGAACGTCGTGACCAACCGTCCCGTGCAGCAAGCATATACCAGATCTGCGTCTCTTTCACTTGACTTCCGTCGCCCTCGGGCACAAATCGCCGTTATTATGAAAGCATCCGAAGCAGATATCCTGATCGTTCCCGGCTATACCAATTCGGGACCGGACCATTGGCAGACCCGATGGCAGAACAAGCTCGCCTCCGCGCGCCGCGTCGAGCAGGCCGAATGGGCAAAGCCCGTACGCGAGGATTGGGTCCGGCGCATGATCGAAGAGATCAATTCCGCGACCAAGCCTGTCGTCATCGTGGCGCATTCGCTCGGCGTTGCGACCGCCATTCATGCCCTGCCGCTCGCGGAAAAGCAGATTGCCGGCGCTTTCCTCGTAGCCCCGCCGGAAGTGACGAATCCGAAAATCCGCCCGAAGCACTTCATGACGTTCGGTCCCTATCCGCGCGATCCGCTGCCGTTCCCGAGCTTGGTGATCGCAAGCCGCAACGATCCGTTCGGATCGTATGATCATGCCGGCGATATCGCAAACGCCTGGGGTTCGCTGCTGGTGGACGCCGGCGAATCCGGCCACATCAACACCGAATCCGGTCACGGTCCGTGGCCGGAAGGCACGATGGTTTTTGCCCAGTTTCTCAGCCGGCTTCGACCCTGACCCGGCGGCGAGCGCGCGCCTATCACAGCAACGCCGCCGGAACGGGATCACCACGGCTTCCGTGCCAACCGCTAGCCCGGGCAGCGTCCGCTTCTTGGGACAACTATAACCCGAAAGCAATCACGAGCCGATCGCGCCCGCTCGAAACGCATCATTTTACTCAACTCTTGATAGTGGAAATGACGCGCTTTGGCCGCTGGGTGGCCCCAGAATGGCCCTACTTATGAACTTTGCTGCAGTGCAAATAGAATGCTTCGGCTCAAAGCTTTGAGTCTCGCAAACAGCCTGACGTCCCATTCGCCGGCTGTCAGCTCCGATCGAGTTCCATCCGATCTCTTGGCTCAACCAACCGGATTCGCGACCTGATGACCTCAGTCATTCGAAAATTCATTTTCCACGATCTCCAGACGATCGAGGGCTATATCGATCCGCCGGACGCACTTGTTTTCCTTTCGCTTCTGCAAAGTCAGAAAGACAGAAGCCTTGGCGGCGCCCTTGCCGAGATCGGCGTGTTCTATGGCCGCTCCTATTTTCTGCTCAGAAAGATCAGCGGCAGCGACGAGAAGGTATTGGCAATCGACCTTTTCAACATCGGTCAGACGGCCGATGGGGTCAGCGCGCAATACGGCCGTTTTCTGGAAAACGGACGCCGGCTCGGCATGCCCGTGGACGAAGAGCTGATCATCAAAGGCGACAGCACACTGCTGGAGCCAGACCAACTCACCGACAAGATCGGTAAAATCCGGTTCTTCAGCATCGATGGCGGCCACATGCTTCGACATGTCGCGGCCGATAGCAGGCTTGCGATGGAAACGATTGCGGATCACGGCGTCATTGCGTTTGACGATACGTTCAATCCGGCCTGGCCGGAGGTGACAATCGGCATGGCTGATTTCCTGCGGGACTGCGGCGGAGCCTTTTCCGCCTTCTGCATGACCAAGTATAAAACCTATGTCTGCCGCCGCGAATTCCACGCGCTCTACGCCGAACTGATCGCCAATTCAGCCGATCTCGCCGCATTCGATCACGTCGAAACCGAATTTCTGGGCTCGAAGGTTGCCCGTCTCCACAACCCGATCAGCCGCCGGATGGTCTACGAACTGATGATCCGCTCAGGCATGAGCGCTTTTTCCGAGCGCGTTTATCGATAATCGAACCGCAGGCAGCCGGCCAGTTGGGCCGAACAAAAAAGGCCGCCCGAAAGCGGACGGCCCATAAAATATTGCGGGGCCTGGTATCAGCCGTTCTGGATCTGCGTAACCGCCTCGGAGAGAAGCTCCAGCATCTTCAGGCGAATGTCGTCGTCAGTCTGGGCAATGCCGGCAGCATCGAAGTCTGCGCGAATCTTGCGCACGACGTCCTCATGCCCGGCCTCGGCGAAATCGGCAGCGATGACGTCCGTGGCATAGGCCGCAGGATCGCTCTTGCCCAGAAGCTCCGCGGCCCAGAGGCCGAGCAGCTTGTTGCGGCGCGCCTCGGCCTTGAACCGCAGTTCTTCATCCAGCGCAAACTTCGCCTCAAACGCCTTCTCGCGATCCTGCATACTGGTCATCCTTTGCTCTCCCTGAAAACCACGCCGCAAACAGCTTTTCGCCCATAAACCAAAAGCCCGCCAAAAGTGCAATGCGAAGTTTTCCGCTTTGATGACTTTCCGTGTTACCCTCTTGCTAATTCAGGGGATCGGATCAGACGCCGATTGTGAAATAGTTTCTTTTCAGCTATGGACCCGATTAGAAAATGCCAATGGCGCAGCCCAAGAGCGCCGACAACCATAGAGAACACCATTGATGAACCGTCGCCGCCGTATCTACGAAGGCAAAGCCAAGATCCTTTACGAGGGTCCTGAGCCAGGCACGCTGATCCAGTTTTTCAAAGATGACGCCACCGCCTTCAACAAGAAGAAGCACGATGTCATCGATGGCAAGGGCGTGCTCAACAACCGGATTTCGGAATACATCTTCACGCATCTGAACAGGATCGGCATTCCCACGCACTTCATCCGCCGCCTCAACATGCGCGAACAGCTGATCAAGGAAGTGGAAATCATTCCGCTCGAGATCGTCGTGCGCAACGTGGCCGCAGGCTCGCTCTCCAAGCGTCTCGGCATCGAGGAAGGCGTCGTCCTGCCGCGATCGATCATCGAGTTCTACTACAAGGCCGATGCGCTCGACGACCCGATGGTCTCCGAAGAGCACATCACCGCTTTCGGCTGGGCAAGCCCGCAGGAACTCGATGACATCATGGCGCTCGCCATCCGCATCAACGACTTCCTCACCGGCCTGTTCCTCGGCGTCGGCATCCAGCTCGTCGATTTCAAGATCGAATGCGGCCGCCTGTTCGAAGGCGACATGATGCGCATCATCCTGGCGGACGAAATTTCGCCGGACAGCTGCCGTCTCTGGGACGTCGAAACCAAGGAAAAGATGGACAAGGACCGGTTCCGCCGCGACATGGGCGGCCTCGTCGAGGCCTACCAGGAAGTCGCCCGCCGCCTTGGCATCATGAACGAGAACGAGCCGCCCCGCGGCACCGGCCCCGTGCTGGTGAAATAAGCAGGAAAAGACAAAGTGATCAACGCACGCGTAACAGTGACGCTGAAGAACGGCGTTCTTGACCCGCAGGGCAAGGCCATCGAAGGCGCCCTCGGGGCTCTCGGCTTCGACAGCATCGGCCACGTCCGCCAGGGCAAGGTCTTCGATCTGCAGATCGAGACCACCGACAAGGCAAAGGCCGAATCAGACCTGAAAGCCATGTGCGAGAAGCTTCTGGCAAACACGGTAATCGAGAACTACACTATCGCTCTCGACTGAAGGTTGATTGAGTTGCCGCATGGCCGAAGTGATGTCCGGCGTAAAGACGGAGCTCAGTAATACTCGCGGCACTATGGTGTCCGTGCAGATGGACCTGCACAATATCTATACTAGGCTTGACAGGTCCGATCAGCGCCTCGAACGTATCGAAAACCGCCTCGAACTGCGCGAGCTTGCCGAGGCCCAATCCAGGTTTGAACCGCACCCATGAAATCAGCCGTCGTCCAGCTTCCAGGCCTCAACCGTGACCGCGACATGATCGCGGCGCTCACCAAGATTTCCGGCAAGGCGCCGGTAACGATCTGGCAGACCGAGACGGATATCCCGGACGTCGATCTGATCGTCATCCCCGGCGGCTTCTCCTATGGCGATTATCTGCGCTGCGGCGCGATCGCGGCGCGCATGCCGGTGATGCAGGCGATCAAGGCGAAGGCCGAGGCCGGCGTCAGGGTGCTGGGCGTCTGCAACGGCTTCCAGATTCTCGTCGAAGCGGGCCTTCTGCCGGGCGCGCTGATGCGCAATGCCTCGCTGAAATTCGTCTGCAAGGAAGTCCAGCTGGAGGTCGTCAACGCTAATACCGATTTCAGCCGCGCCTACGAACAGGGCCAGATCATCCGCTGCCCGGTCGCTCATCACGACGGCAATTATTTTGCTGACGCGGAAACACTGAAGACCATCGAGGGCAATGGACAGGTCGTTTTCCGCTACGCAGCCGGCACCAATCCGAACGGATCCATCAACGACATTGCCGGTATCGTCAATGTAAAGGGCAATGTTCTCGGCATGATGCCACACCCGGAAAACCTGATTGAGGCGGCCCATGGCGGCGCCGACGGCCGCGGCCTCTTCGCTTCCGCTCTTGATGTAATCGCCGCTTAACATTCGGTCTGCTAGAAGGCAGCTTCTGAGACCGAATCAAAGGGGCTTTCCGATGCGCGCCGCAGCATTTATCCGTTTTATTGCAACTGCAGGTTGCATTACCATTGTGGCGCTTGCCGCCGGCTGCCAGTCGGCCAAGCCGCCAGCACCTGCGCAGAGCACGGCGGCGTTGCCGACCATGGAACGCGTCGCGCTCGGCGCCAACGCCTGCTGGTTCAAGTCTGGCGACGCAGCCTTCAAGCCATATCGCCTGGCTCCGGAACTCAACTCCTTCTCCGGACGCCCGCGCATCCTGCTGGTCAAGCGTAACTCACCCGAATCACGCCCGCTCGCCGTCGTCCAGGCGGAAGGACACCCTGCCCGGCTTCAAGCCTTCGGACCGCTGTTCAATGAAGCGGTTGGAGCGAGAATGGCAACGGATGTAAAGCGCTGGGCCGCAGGCGGCACCGGTTGCCGATAGCACAACGTTAGCCGGCACCGGGCGCGGTGCCGGCTAACTCTCGCAGTTCTTTTAAGCATTTTGCTCGACGATCCGGCTCTAACGGTGCCGGCTGCGTTTTCGTAGCGTTTCCAACCCGAAATGCCCGTTCTCACATATGTCACGAAATTGTGTTACGTCCCTCAAAGGCGTAGACCGGCTGGGTCAGTGTTGTCATTCTTCGTGGCCCAACGGTCATCAAAGGCATAGTCATGAGCGTTACGATTTATCACAATAGCCGCTGCGCCACGTCCCGGGCGGTGCTCGAGACGATCCGCGAATCCGGTATCGAGCCCATTATCATCGAATACATGAAGACGCCGCCGACCCACGAGCAGATGCTGGCCCTTCTCCTGGAAATGGACCTGTCACCGCGCGCCGTGTTGCGGACGAAAGAGAGCTCTTACCAGTCACTAGAGCTTGACGATGTAAGCAAGACGGACCGCCAGATCCTGGATGCCATGCTGGCCCACCCTCAACTGATCGAACGGCCGATCGTCGTCAGCGAAAAGGGCGTGGCCATCTGCCGGCCGAAGACGAAGGTTCTCGAACTCCTGTAGCTGGCAGGCCCCGTCATTTCCAGAACGGTTCCGAGGCTTCGCGCTTCGCCTCCGCCGGTGTCACGCCGATATCGGCAAGCTGGTCATCCGTCAGTTCGGCGAGGGCAAGGCGGCTGAGCCGCTTTTCCTCCCGGACCGCAATCCATGAGATTGCCCGCCCGAAAAAGTCTTTTGCGCGTGGCATGACGCCAACGGGCGGACGAATTGTATTTGTCTCCAACGAGCAAATTGTGTCATCTGCAGTACAAATTGCACCCATTGCACCCACTCCGTTGATTGTCACGGTTACTTTTGTGATATTGCATTGTCATAATTGACACGGAAATTGATGCAATGTAGAAATTGTTACCATGACAACTTGGATGCCAGACCCCGGCCTCGGCCAAGGCCCCCTTTACGCACGTATTGCCGACCAGATCGAGCAGGCGATTACCGGTGGCGTGCTGCCATCCGGAACGAAATTGCCACCGCAGCGCAATCTCGCCTTTGATATCGGCGTGACAATCGGCACAATTGGTCGCGCCTATCACCTGGTGCGGGAACGCGGTCTCGTTAGCGGCGAGGTCGGCCGCGGTACTTATGTGCTCGACAATGCGAACATGCGGCCGGCCGAACAGGCCGATCCGATGACCGCGGCACTCGCCGGCACCCGGCCGATCAAGGCGCCTCCGGGCAAGCTCCGCTTCGACAGCACGGCGGCACCGGACATTGGTCAGGGCAAATCTCTCGAAAAGCTGCTGATCGACATCAGCCGCGAACACCCCGCCGACATCGCCAGCTATGCGCGCGATTTTCCGGCGCACTGGTTCGAGGCGGGCAGCCAGTGGCTTGCCAAGGGCACATTCAAGCCGCAGCCCGATCGCATCGTGCCCACCCTTGGCGCCCATGCCGGTGCAGTCGCCGTTATTGCGGCCGTCACTGCTCCAGGCGACAAAATCGCCTTCGAAAACATCACCTATTCGCAGATCAGCCGTAGCGCCGGCCTGATCGGCCGGCGCACGATCCTTCTGCGCACCGACGACCACGGCCTCGACCCGGAGGACTTTGAGCGCGTCTGCGCCCAGCAGCACCCGAAACTCGCCTTTCTGATGCCGACCGCACAGAACCCGACGGTTGTGACATTGTCCCTGGAGCGTCGGCAGGCGATCGCCGACATTGCCCGCCGCTACGGCGTCTGGCTGCTGGAGGATGATCTCTATGGCGCGATGACCGGCGATATGACGCCGCTTCTCGCCGAACTTGCGCCGGAGCGGACATTTCTGGTCGGCGGCCTGTCGAAATCGGTTGCGGCCGGCGTGCGCGGCGGCTGGGTCGCCTGCCCTGCCCATTTCAGCCAGCGTATCCGCATTGCCCACAAGATGGTGAGTGGCGGCATGCCGTTTCTGCTTGCCGAGCTCTGCGCACGCCTGGTGGCGAGCGGTGAAGCCGCGATCCTGCGCGCGAGAAGCATCGATGAGATCCGCGCGCGCGAGCAGATGGCCCGCGAGATATTTTCGGGCATCGAATTCAACTCGCATCCGCATGTGCCCTTCCTCTGGCTGAAACTGTCCGAGCCATGGTTCTCCGGCACTTTCAAGCACGCAGCTTTTGAGGAGGACGTGCTGGTTGACGACGAGGACGAGTTCAAGGCAGGGCGGACCGACAGCGTCTTTCATCGGGTGCGGATCGGCTTTTCCTCGCCTGCCGACCGCAGCGAGGTGCGGCGCGGTTTCCTTACCCTTCGCCGGCTGCTCGACAGCGGCCGCACCGGTTACGACAGCTTCGCCTGATCGAACCGCCGCCCGGTCGGCAAAAAGCACGCGATCTCCTGTGCTTTTCCGGCATTTTCCTGTCGCATCCCGGGAGAGCATCGGCTAAAGAAACGCCGACGCGATCTCTTTGTTTTGACGCATTCCTTCAGGCAGACGGTGTCGTTGCCGTCCGGGATGCTCCAACGGACCGAATGGACCACGATGACCATTTCCAATACCCGCCCCATCACGCCCGACCTCATTGCCTCGCACGGCCTGAAGCCGGATGAGTATCAGCGCATCCTGGACCTGATCGGCCGTGAGCCGACCTTCACGGAACTCGGCATCTTCTCGGCGATGTGG
The DNA here is from genome assembly GCF_964252905.1 of Pararhizobium sp. LjRoot255. Classification (NCBI taxonomy): domain Bacteria; kingdom Pseudomonadati; phylum Pseudomonadota; class Alphaproteobacteria; order Hyphomicrobiales; family Rhizobiaceae; genus Pararhizobium; species Pararhizobium sp. LjRoot255. The sequence continues at coordinate 3,505,534 of NZ_CAXUPQ020000001.1, read as the reverse complement.
AACGAGCACTGCTCCTACAAGTCCTCGAAGAAATGGCTGCGCACGCTGCCAACCACCGGTCCGCGCGTCATTCAGGGGCCTGGCGAGAATGCCGGTGTCGTCGATATCGATGATGGCGATTGCGTCGTCTTCAAGATGGAAAGCCACAACCACCCGTCCTACATCGAGCCCTATCAAGGTGCGGCGACCGGTGTGGGCGGCATCCTGCGCGACGTCTTCACCATGGGCGCACGGCCGATCGCGGCGATGAACGCCCTGCGCTTCGGCGCGCCTGACCATCCGAAGACCCGCCATCTGGTGTCCGGCGTCGTTGCCGGCGTCGGCGGCTACGGCAATTCCTTCGGCGTGCCGACGGTTGGCGGCGAGGTTGAGTTCGACGCGCGCTACAACGGCAATATCCTCGTCAACGCCTTTGCCGCCGGCCTCGCCAAGTCCGACGCGATCTTCCTGTCGGAAGCCAAGGGTGTCGGTCTGCCGGTCGTCTATCTCGGCGCCAAGACCGGCCGCGATGGCGTTGGCGGCGCGACCATGGCGTCGGCCGAATTCGACGAGTCGATCGAGGAGAAGCGTCCGACCGTCCAGGTCGGAGACCCCTTCACGGAAAAATGCCTGCTCGAAGCCTGCCTCGAACTGATGAAGACCGGCGCCGTCATCGCGATCCAGGACATGGGGGCTGCCGGCCTCACCTGCTCCGCCGTCGAAATGGGCGCCAAGGGCGACCTCGGCATCGAATTGCAACTCGATCAGGTTCCCGTACGCGAAGAGCGCATGACCGCCTATGAAATGATGCTGTCGGAAAGCCAGGAGCGCATGCTGATGGTCCTGGAACCGGCCAAGGAAGAGGTCGCCAAGGCGATCTTCGTCAAGTGGGGCCTGGATTTCGCCATCGTCGGCAAGACCACCGACGACCTGCGTTTCCGCGTCATCCATCAGGGCGAGCAAGTTGCAAACCTCCCGATCAAGGAACTCGGCGACCAGGCGCCGGAATACGACCGCCCGTGGACACCGGCGAAAACGGCTGCGCCGCTTGCTGCCGATGATATCCCCCAGGCGGATGTCGCCGATGCCGTGCTGTCGCTAGTCGGGTCTGCCAACAACTCCTCGCGCCGCTGGGTCTATGAGCAGTACGACACGCTGATCCAGGGCAATTCGCTTCAGCTGCCGGGCGGTGACGCGGGCGTCGTGCGCGTCGAGGGCCACCCGACAAAGGCGCTCGCCTTCTCCTCCGACGTGACGCCGCGTTATGTCGAGGCCGACCCTTTCGAAGGCGGCAAGCAGGCCGTAGCCGAGTGCTGGCGCAACATCACCGCGACCGGCGCCTTGCCGCTGGCGGCGACCGACAACCTCAATTTCGGCAATCCGGAACGCCCGGAAATCATGAGCCAGCTCGTCCATGCCATCAAGGGCATCGGCGAGGCCTGCCGCGCGCTCGAATTCCCGATCGTATCCGGCAACGTCTCACTCTACAACGAGACGAACGGCCAGGGCATTCTGCCGACTCCGACCATTGGCGGCGTCGGCCTGCTCGGCGACTGGTCGCAGATGGCGCGCATCCGGTTTGCGGCCGAAGGTGATGATATCCTCCTCGTCGGCGCGCCGGAAGGCCTCGGAACGCATCTAGGCCAGTCCGTCTACCTGCGCGATATTCACGGCCGCACCGATGGTCCTGCCCCGCATGTCGATCTCGCCCATGAGCGCAAGACCGGCGACTTCGTCCGCGAGCTGATCACCGACGGCCTGACGACCGCCGTGCATGATTGCTCTTCCGGCGGCCTTGCGCTGGCGATTGCCGAAATGGCGATGGCGTCGGGCATCGGTGCAAAGGTTTCGGCAGTCACGGGCCGCGATCCGATCGCCGTCTTCTTTGGAGAAGACCAGGGACGCTACGTCGTGACGGTAAAGCCGGAGCATGCAGACGTTGTCGCCGAGCGGGCAAAAGCCGCGGGCGTGTCCGCGCCCGTGATTGGAGCGACTGGCGGCACCGAAGTCGTGCTCGGCTCGGCCAAGCCGCTTGCAGTTGTGCAATTGCGCTCGGAACATGAATCCTGGTTCCCGGATTTCATGGAAGGCAGCCTGCCGGAATCAAACTGAAACGGCTTTGATTCCGCCCGGGTTTCTCCGCTGTGCAGGTCATCAATTTAGCAGCATGACTTGCCACGGTCGCCTCGCGTAAGAAAGATTGCTGAAACGCGACAGCGGTCTTTCCGAAGCCTATCTGAACTATCTGATCCAAAGGGATCACACGGAAAGGTTACAGGGGAACGCATGAGCGGAGGTGAAGTGCACTGGTACGCCTGGTTGAACAGATTGCGGCGCTCCTGGCGGTATCAGCTGGCTTATCGGCTGGCGCGGCCGCAGGCGCCGAAACACCCTACCCCTTTCCGTGGCCCGGCGCTGATTGTTGGTTCAGCGCCGGTTTCCAATTTGCCAGACGGATTTGACAGCCGTTTTGCCGTTATTTGCGTAAACGGTTCCCAGGCTGCGACAGCTGGCTGGGGCATAGACGCGCCGGACGTCACCTTCCTGCAATTCAACCAGGTGGAAGGCAAAGGCGAGCGCGCTGTCGCCGTGCGCCGCGCTCTGTCAGGCAAGCGCTGCGGCATTCTCTATGTGCTGCGATGGCCGAGAAGCGAAACGCGATTGCGTGAAGGTCTCGCCGCGTTTGATTATGGCTTCAATGAATTGCGGCTCATCAACCAGTATCACCGAACCCGGCTGGCTGACGTCGTGCTCGGCCGCGTCGTGCCCGAGAGCGACAACGAATCCAAATTCTCGAACGGTGTCACCGCCGTTCTCTACGCCATTCACAGCGGTGCAACGGACGTCATCATCACAGGAATCGATCCGTCGTCGACCGGTCATGTCTACAACGATCTCAAAATGCAGAGGCTGCATGCCGATACCGACGTAAAAATATTGATGGAACTGTTGGAACGCGGTTTTCGCCTCTATACAAGTGATCCCCATGTGGCAGAATCGACGGGATTGCCACTGTGGAGCAAGAAAGAACTGAGGGAGTAGCGTATGCCGATGACACCGGGCGATATTGAAGACATGATCAAATCCGGTATCCCAGGCGCCAAGGTGACAATCCGGGATTTGGCCGGAGACGGCGATCATTATGCCGCTGAGGTCGTGGCAGAAGCCTTCCGCGGCAAGAGCCGCGTTCAGCAGCACCAGATGGTCTACAATGCGCTGAAGGGAAATATGGGCGGCGTTTTGCACGCGCTCGCCCTTCAGACATCTGCGCCGGAGTAAGGCTTTATGGCCGGACTGATGAATGAACTGGTCAGTGGCGTCGTCGAGAGTGTTCTGAAGGAAATTCTCAAGAAGACCGGTGGCCGCACGGCGACAAAACGCCAGAAGCGGCAGGCGCGGTCTGCCACCACCGGCCGGTTCAAGAAAGCGACCGCGAAAAGAGCCGTAAAGCCCGCGAAAAAGCAGGTGAACCGCCGCCGGACGGCCGCCTCGCGGAGCAAGACGCGATGATTTCGCCGGCGGCATGTTGCCGCCGGGCAAGCCATCAATTTTTGTTCGGATCGGGTGATGAAAATCACCGTTCTGCATGCTATCTAGAATGGATCGACACCCCCGGCCCTTGAAGCTGGAGCAGGAAGGACTACGACATATGAGCGGAATCAACGATTTCATCGACAACGAAGTAAAGAGCAACGACGTCGTTCTTTTCATGAAGGGCACGCCGCAATTCCCCCAGTGTGGGTTCTCGGGCCAAGTGGTCCAGATGCTCGACCATATCGGCGTCGACTATAAGGGCATCAACGTGCTTGCTGATGCCGATCTTCGCCAGGGCATCAAGGACTATTCCAACTGGCCGACCATTCCGCAGCTCTACATCAAGGGCGAATTCATCGGCGGCTGTGACATCGTGCGCGAAATGTTCCAGGCTGGCGAACTCCAGTCGCATTTCGAAGAAGCCGGTATCGCCGTCAAGGGCGCAGCCTGAAATCTGACTTCGGTTACAGAGCACCGGAAAAGGCGGGTCACCGCCTTTTTTGATTCCTGCGAATTGTGAAGGCTACCTAATGTTGCGCGACCTTTAACAGTCGAAGTCAATATGAAGCGGCTGTCACAAGATAGTCGCGTTACAAGGCGTAAGCACGCAATTCCGAACAAGTGCCGGCATCACGCCAACCAGCTCATTGTTTTGAAAGCGCTCGGAGCCTCGCTTTCGACCAGATATGGGACTACCGGCTTCAGCATTTTCATCCGCGCCTGTTTCCTGCTGGAACCTATTCGTTTTCAGCTCAGGCGCCGGCACCTCTGCCCAGGAATATTCCGATGACCGTTACCACCGAAGAACCGGGCCTTCAGGCTTTGTCGAAACCACAATTCGTTGCGCTGATGGCCATGCTAATGGCAATCAACGCGATCTCGATCGATATCATGTTGCCGGGCCTGCAGGAGATCGGCGCCAGCCTCGGCGTCGCCGATGAGAACACGCGCCAATACATCATTACCGCCTATCTGTTCGGCATGGGCTGCGCGCAACTGTTCTTCGGTCCGCTTTCCGACCGGTTCGGCCGCAAGCTGCCGCTTCTCGGCGGCCTTGGCGTCTATGCACTTTGCGCGCTTGCCATCGTCTTCGTGCCGTCCTTCGCCGGGCTTCTGGCGCTGCGCTTCATGCAGGGTATTGGTGCAGCCGCGACGCGGGTCATCACCATTTCGATCGTTCGCGACGTCTATGGCGGGCGGATGATGGCCGAGGTCATGTCGCTGGTCATGATGGTCTTCATGATCGTGCCGGTCATTGCACCAAGCGTCGGTCAGTTGATCATGATCTTTGCCGAATGGCACATGATCTTCGTGGTCATCTGCGCATTTGCGGCTCTGGTGGCAACGCTGGTCGCCCTGCGGCTGCCCGAGACGCTCGCAGTCGAACATCGCCGCCCTTTCACAGTCGCCTCCATCGTCGACGCATTCCGCATCGTGCTGACCAACCGCGTCTCGCTCTGCTATTCGCTGGCCGCGTCCTTCATCTTCGGTTCGCTGTTCGGCTTCATCAATTCCGCGCAGCAGATCCTGGTCGGCATCTACCAGCTTGGACACTGGTTCCCGCTGGTCTTTGCAGGTTTCGCCGGCATGATGGCCGCCGCCTCCTTCACCAATTCGCGGCTCGTCAAGCGCTACGGCATGCGCCGCCTGTCGCACGGCGCGCTGATCGGGTTTGCGCTCGCCAGTTTCGCCTGGGCCATGGCCTCGTTCTTCGGCATGCTGCCTCTCTGGCTTTTCGTGCTGCTCTATGGCGCGGCCATGTTTCAATTCGGCCTGATCGGTCCGAATTTCAACGCGATGGCGATGGAGCCGCTCGGACACGTCGCCGGAACGGCATCTTCCGTGCTCGGTTTCACCCAGACGATCGGCGGCGCGACCATCGGCGCACTGATCGGACAGGCGTTCGACGGCACCGTTACGCCGCTTGCCATCGGTTTCCTGACGGTCTCCGTCATCGGCCTGATCTTCGTGCTCGTCGCCGAAAAAGGCAGGCTTTTCAGCCCACATAATCCGTCCATTTAACGACTGTCTCCTCCCAAGACATCCATAGGTCCCTCCATGTCCGCCACCACGACCGCTGAACACATCGAAAATATCGGCTCCTCCCGAATAGGCCTCGGCTTCTTCGAATTCGTCATCACCATCGCGCTCATGACCGCGAGCGTCGCGATCGCCATCGACATCATGCTGCCGGCCCTGCCCGCCATCGGTCAGTCCCTCAGCGTTGCCAACACCAACGACACGCAGCTGATCATCGGCGTCTTCTTCCTTGGCTTCGGCTGCTCGCAGATCATTTTCGGCAGCCTGTCAGACACCTTCGGGCGCCGCGCGATCCTGCTCGGCGGTCTCGCCTTCTTCACCATGACGATGTTTGGTGCGGCTGCGACAGAGAGTTTCGAAATGCTGCTCCTCCTGCGGTTCGTGCAAGGGATCGGTGCTGCAGCGGTTCGCATCACCACCATGGCGGTGGTGCGCGACTGTTTCGGCGGCCGCGAAATGGCGCGTGTAATGTCCTATGTGATGATCGTCTTCATGATCGTGCCGATCGTTGCCCCTTCACTCGGCCAGGCCGTGATCTATTACGCGAACTGGCACTGGATCTTCATTCTGCTCGGCGGCGTCGGCGCCATCCTTTTCGTCTGGGCCGGGCTGCGACTGAAGGAATCGCTACCGCAGGAAGAGCGCCTGCCCCTATCGGTGGCCTCCGTCGCCGCCGGCTTCCGCACTGTTCTCACCAACCGCACCACCTGCGGCTACATGATCGGCATGACCCTGTTCACTGCCGTCATCTGCGCCTACGTTGTCACGGTCCAGCAGATCTTCGGCGAAGTCTATGGCCTCGGCGATTGGCTGCCGATTGCCTTTGCCGGAACCGCCGGAGGCATAGCCCTCGCCAACTTCGCCAATGGCTATTTCGTCCGCAGCTTCGGCATGCGGCGCATCTCGCATGCGGCGATGATCCTGTTCACGCTGCTCGCCGCCGTCGGGCTGGTGATTTCGCTCGGCGGCAAGCCGGACTTCCAGCTCACCTACCTGCTGTTCTCCGTTCTCTTGATGATGTTCGCTGTCATCGCAACCAACTTCACAGCGATCAGCCTGGAGCCCATGGGGCATTTGGCGGGTACGGCAACGGCGATCACCGGTTTCGTTTCGACGACTGGCGGCGCGCTGCTCGGCGGCGCGGTCGGGCAGATGTTCAACGGCACGGTGCAGCCGCTGTTTGCGGGGTTCACCGCTTTCGGAGCGGTGACGATCCTCGCGACGCTTTGGGCAGAGAAGGGCAAACTCTTCACGCATCCGGGCGACGATCAGGCTACGCTCGAGGCAGGCGGCGGCCATATGTGATCACGCGACACGAAAAAGGCCCGCTCGACTGATGTCAAGCGGGCCTTTTGGTGTGCATTATCTTGCCGCCTCAGACGGTAAAGACCTCACGGCGAAGCGCTTGCCAGCAATCCCTGTCGGAGGCCACCAGAAGGCCGCCATCGACATGATCCGGGCGATAGGGCGAACCATCGAAACGCGCGGCATAAGCGCCGGCCTCTTCGGCGATCAGCGTTCCGGCAAGGTGATCCCAGGGCATCAGTTTCTGATACATCAGGAAGTGAAAATGTCCGCTAGCGAAGGCGCGGTACTCATGCGCCGCGCAGCGATAGCTCGTGGCGATCCGCACCTTCGCCATATTGCCCATGACGATGCGTCGGTTTTCCGCCGAATAGAAGCCGGTCGATGCGCAGCCGACGAGGTTTTCCAGCGGCACAGACGGCGCGACGCTCAACCGCTCCTGCGAACCATCCGCCCTGCAAAGCCAGGCACCAGCGCCCTTTTCGGCGATCACCCAGTCATTACCCATCGGGTCATAGATCAGGCCGGCGACGGTTTCGCCCTTGGCGACGACGGACGCCATGACGCCGAACAACGGCATGCCGGCAGCATAATTGAAGGTGCCGTCGATCGGATCGACGATGACAGCCAGACCGGCGCCGGCAAGGCGATCCAGGAGCGCCGGGTCGGCGGCAACCGACTCTTCGCCGATAAACAGCGCGTCGGGCGCAACCTCCGCCATGCGCGCTTTGATCAGGCGCTCCGCCGCTTCGTCGGCTTCGGTCACCAGGTCGATGGCCTCCGTTTTCATCCGCACGTCACCAGCGCCGAGATTGCGGAACCTTGGCAGGATCTCCTTGACCGCAGCCTCCTGCAGGATATTGGCGATGGCTGCGATATCTATGACAGATGTCATGCTTTGGGCTCCGCGAGCAGGGATTGGAAATCGAACAGGTTCGGGTCGAGCAGGTGCGACGGATTGACGTGGCCGAGCGCCCTCAGCATCGTATCCTTGCGACCCGGCATACGGCGCTCGATATCGGCCAGCATCGCCTTCATGGCATTACGCTCCAGCCCATCCTGCGAGCCGCAGAGATCGCAAGGGATAATCGGAAACTCCATCGCCGCTGCGAATTTTGTGAGATCATCCTCGGCCGCATAGGCAAGCGGTCTGAGCACCATCAGATCGCCGTCGTCGTTCAACAGCTTGGCCGGCATCGAGGCAAGCCTTCCCCCTTGGAAGAAGTTCATGAAGAAGGTCTCGAGGATATCCTCCCGGTGGTGGCCGAGCACCAGCGCGTCGCAGCCTTCCTCGCGCGCAATCCGGTAAAGATTGCCGCGACGCAGGCGTGAACAGAGCGCGCAATAGGTGCCGCCCGCCGGCACCTTCTCCTTCACGATCGAATAGGTATCGCGATATTCGATCCGGTGCTTGACGCCGATCGAGGTCAGGTAATCCGGCAGCACATGCTTGGGAAAATTCGGCTGGCCCTGGTCGAGATTGCAGGCGACCAGTTCGACCGGCAGCAGGCCGCGCCATTGCAGGTCCATCAAGAGCGCCAGCAAACTGTAGCTGTCCTTGCCGCCGGAAACGCCGATCAACCAGCGCCTCTGGCCCTTCAGCATACCGAAATCCTCGATCGCCTGGCGCACCTGCCGCAGCAGTCGCTTGCGCAGCTTATTGAATGAAACCGAGGACGGCATTTTGGCGAAGATCGGATGCAGCGCATCGTCAATGGCCTTGTCCGGCCCGGATGAAAGGTCTTCGAGGTCGGCGGCCGGCAATGGGGTGGAAATATCCATGACAAAGTCCCGGATTGGAAACGCGCCGAGGCGCGTCGTTGTGAACTGCACTTGCCCGGGTAAGCCGGCAAGATCAAGGAAAATGCACGCGTATCGGTGTGAAACTTCCGTAACGCCCTTGCTCAGGCGCCGAACACGGACCATCCGGTGCGGCTTGCCAGCATTTCAAGCGCAAGGGAGCCAAGTAGCGAGTTGCCGTTATGGTTGAGGCCGGGCGACCAGACGGCGATGGAAGCCTTGCCGGGCGCCGCGACCAGGATGCCACCGCCGACGCCGCTCTTGCCAGGCAGGCCGACGCGATAGGCAAAATCGCCCGAGCCGTCGTAATGTCCGCAGGTCAGCATCAGTGCGTTGATGCGCCTCGCCCTCTGGCGCGAGACGACGGAATGCTGGGTCAGCGGATTGCTGCCTGAAGCAGCGAGGAACAGGCCCGCCTTTGCCAGCTGGACGCAGCTCATCGCCAGGGCGCACTGATGGAAGTAGACACCGAGCACGTGTTCGACCGGATGGTCGAGCTTGCCGAAGGCACGCATGAAATTGGCGAGCGCGACGTTGCGATAACCGGTCGCGGCCTCCGAGCGCGCCACCTCGTGATCAATGACGATGTCTTCCTCGTCGGCAAGGTAGCGGACGAAGCGGACGACTTCGCCGATCGCTTCGCGCGGTGTGTGGCCTGCCAGAACAAGGTCGGTAATGGCGATTGCGCCGGCATTGATGAATGGATTGCGCGGAATCCCGTGCTCATGTTCAAGCTGCACGATGGAGTTGAAGGCGGAACCGGACGGCTCACGGCCGACGCGATTCCAGATGCTCTCGCCATGTTTGCCGAGCGCCAGCGTCAGCATAAAAACCTTGGAGATACTCTGGATCGAGAAGGGAACCTCGGCATCACCGGCCTTGTAGACATGACCGTCGACGGTCACGACGGCCATACCGAAGCGCTTGGGATCGACGTGGGCGAGTTGCGGGATATAGTCGGCAACCTTCCCCTCGCCGAGCCTTGGTGTCAGCTCACGATGGATATCATCGACAATCGACTGCAGGTCCAACGGTTCCGTGCCGGGCATCAGCCATTCTCCGCATAAGTGCTGGGCAACAAAAAAGCCACCCATCTCTGAGTGGCTTTTCCGTATCACAAGGCCGAGGCCAGAAGAATTATCGCGAATAGAATTCGACGACGAGGTTCGGTTCCATGACGACCGGGTACGGAACGTCGGTCAGGCCCGGAACGCGAGCAAAGGTCGCAACCATCTTGTGGTGGTCGGCTTCAATGTAGTCCGGAACGTCGCGCTCAGCGAGCGAAACGGCTTCGAGAACCGTAACGAGCTGCTTGGACTTTTCGCGGACTTCAATGACGTCGCCGGCCTTGCAGCGGTACGAACCGATGTTGACGCGAACGCCGTTGACCTTGACGTGGCCATGGTTGACGAACTGACGGGCAGCAAAGACCGTCGGAACGAACTTGGCGCGGTAAACGATTGCGTCGAGGCGCGATTCGAGCAGACCGATCAGGTTTTCCGAGGTGTCGCCCTTGCGGCGGTTGGCTTCGTCGTAGATCGCGCGGAACTGCTTCTCGCGGATGTCGCCGTAGTAGCCCTTGAGCTTCTGCTTGGCGCGCAGCTGTACGCCGAAGTCAGAAAGCTTGGACTTGCGGCGCTGGCCGTGCTGGCCCGGGCCGTATTCGCGGCGGTTGACCGGCGACTTCGGACGGCCCCAGATGTTTTCGCCCATACGGCGGTCAATTTTGTACTTGGACGATTCGCGCTTGCTCATCGCATTTCCCTTCAAATGGTTACACCGGTCTGTTGCCAAACCGGATCAAGGAAACACGCCCTCCTCTGAACCTCGTTTTAGAAGCTCTGACAGGTTTCTCACGATCACGCTGACGGAGAAGCCACGGGACATGTCGGTTCGGGCACTTGCTGTTCCGCCGTTGTCGGAGAGGACAAGCATATGCGCCACTAAAAAGTAACACCGGGCATTTCGGCCCGGCGTTGAGGCGGCTTTAGTGGCTTCAGCTGCAATTGTCAAACGAATTTGCGCGTTTGGCGTGGGTCAGGCATTTTCGCCGTCGTTCCGCGCCTCCAGCGAGATCAGGAGTTTGCGCAGCAAGGACGCCAGATTGGCTCGATCCTGGGCACTCAGACCAGCAAGATAAGAGGATTCGCTGGCCATGTCGGTGCGAAATGCGGTCTCGGCCAAGCGCGCACCCTCGTCGGTCAAACCGACGACGAAACTGCGTCCATCCTTTGCCGAGCGCTCCCGCACGACAAGGCGCGCCTTCTGCAACCGGTCGAGCCGATGCGTTAGGCCGCCCGATGAGATCATCAGCGAGGTGTAGAGCACCGTCGGCGTCAGCTTGTAAGGCGCTCCTGAGCGGCGCAATGTCGCAATGACGTCGAACTCGCCACGATCGAGACCGAAGGAGGCGAAAGTCCCCTCGATCGACGGCCGCACGAGGTTGGAAAGCCGGTAGGCGCGCCCTAGGATCGTCATCGGTTCTGTGTCGAGGTCCGGCAATTCGTTCGCCCATTGCTGCCGCAACCGGTCCACATGATCCAGGTTTTCACGCTCATTCGCCACGGCCCGCTTCCACTTCTCGCAATTATATCTTGATAGGAAGATAGTTTTCCGATATATCTTCTCGTTAAGATATATTCGCTCGACGGTCGGTTCAATCCCATGGAGGCCAGCATGTTTCATGTCATCCCGCGCGCCGAACAGGACCAGCGCCCGAACCGGACGATTCTCTTCGAGGGCGGGCAATATGGCGCGCCGATCTCGCTGTTTTTGGTAGACAATGCGCCCGGCGAAGGTCCTGCTCTTCACACGCATCCCTATACGGAAACGTGGATCGTCCGCTCCGGACAGGCGCAGTTCACCGTCGACCGGGAAACGATCGATGCCAATCCCGGCGATATCATCGTCGTCAACCCCGAAACGCCGCACCGTTTCGTCAATACGGGCGCTGGCCGGCTGGAGCTGACCTGCATCCATGCGTCGGAACGCGTCATCCAGACATGGGTGTAACCGCCCAGACGACGGAGGATCACTCCGCTGCGCTACGGCTTCGTGCGTCGTCGTAAACGGCATCCGCCGCTCCCGGCGCCGTCTCTGCCTGCAGATCGGGAAACGCAACGATTCTCTTGCCGGAGAGATCGCTGTGGACGACGATCAATCCCTGCTCCTCGAAATAGCCGAGCAGGCGCCGCGCGCGGCGGGCCGAATGGGTGCCGTAGGCCCGCGCGATCATCGGGTCGGAAGGACAAGGCAGGCCACGGACAGCGGATTGCGCCACGAGCAGAAAGACGCCCTGCAGGTCCTCGGTCACCTGCCGCGACAATTCCAGCGCTGAAGCCCAGATTTCGCTTGCTGCCGTTTCCGGATCAACGCCCGAGCGCGCGACTGCCATTTTGCGGCGGAAGGCGCTCAGTGACAACGGTGCGCCGGGCACGCGGCGGATGCGGCAACGGACCAGGAAATCCTGGAACAGTTCGGCATCGGCGCGGAAGGCGGCTTCCGGATTTTCGAGGATTTCGGCAAGCAGGCTGTCGAGCAGCGCTTCGCGTTCCGTCGCCGGCATTTCCGGCACCGGCGCCTTCGGCTCTGCAAGTGTTGCCGGTTCGGGCCGCGGGCGCGACAGTTCCGCCAGAATATCGGTCGCCGGTCGCGGCTGGGCGCTCTGGCGGCGAACGATCGGCCGGATCAGTTCCTCCGGGTCCGGCGTGAAGATCAGGTCTTCGACGTCGGTGACCGCTTCCGGCAGCGGCGTCAGTTTCGGACTGGTGGACCGGGCCGAGGTCTCGACGTGACCGATCGTCACCGGCAGCGGACGGCGCGAAAGGGCCGGACCAAGCGCCACGAAGGAGCCGCGCTTCAGGTCGCGGAACATTTCGGCCGTGCGCCTGTCCATGCCGAGCAGATCGGCGGCGCGGGCCATGTCGATATCGAGAAAGGTCCGGCCCATCAGGAAGTTGGAGGCTTCGGCCGCAACGTTCTTGGCAAGCTTTGCCAGCCGCTGCGTCGCGATCACGCCGGCAAGCCCGCGCTTGCGGCCGCGGCACATCAGGTTGGTCATGGCGCCGAGCGAGATTTTGCGCGCCTCTTCCGAGACGTCGCCCGCCACGGACGGGGCAAACATCTGCGCCTCGTCCACGACCACCAGAACCGGATACCAGTAATCGCGGTCGGCATCGAACATGGCGTTGAGGAAGATGCCGGCACTGCGCATCTGCTGCTCGATATCGAGGCCCTCGAGCGAGAGGACGCAGGAAACGCGATGCTGACGGATACGGGTGGCGATGCCGATCAGTTCAGATTCCGTCCGCTCGCCCTCGATCACCACGTGGCCGAACTTGTCGGCAAGCGTCACGAAATCGCCTTCGGGATCGATGATGCATTGCTGCACCCAGGGCGCCGACTGTTCGAGAAGCCGGCGCAGGAGATGCGATTTCCCGGAGCCTGAATTGCCCTGCACCAGAAGGCGCGTCGCCAGAAGTTCCTCGATATCGAGCGGAACGGATGCGCCATCGGACGCCGTCCCCATATCGATGCCGACTTTCATATCCACCTCGTTGAAACTGCCATGCCGGATGCGCCGCCACGAACCCGCAGGTAGCGAGCCTTAGCATCGTTTCCGCCACTGTGCGCCCCGACTGGGCCGAAACCCACAGCTTATGAAGGACTTCGTTTACCGTATGGTAAGCCCGAACCCCTGCATCAACCGGCGCGTGGTGAAATCCGGTCGGCCCGATGTGAAGATCGCAGGGTCGATCCCGTTCAGAGGTTCGAAACCATCCGGCAGCGGCACCAGCCGGCGCGCCTGCCGTGCGATCGCCTCTGCCGGATCGAGCCAATCGACCGGCCAGGGCGCGAGGCGGCGGAAGACATTGGCCATGAAGGGATAGTGGGTGCACGCAAGCACGACGATATCGGTCTTTCGGCCATCCTCTTCGACGAAACACTCTTTTATCTCGGCAAGAACCGCCGCATCGCCGATGGGCTCTCCGCGGATATAGGCTTCCGCCATCCGCGCCAGGTTTTCCGAGCCGACAAGGCGGACATCACATTGCGAGGCGAAGGACTGGATGAGATCGCGCGTATAGGCGCGCTTGACCGTCCCGGGCGTCGCCAGCACGGAAACCAGTCCCGAACGGGTGCGCTCCGCCGCCGGTTTGATTGCCGGCACGGTGCCGACGAAACGCATGTCCGGAAAGGCGGCGCGCAGATCCGCCCCCACGAGCGTAAAGGCGGTGTTGCAGGCGATGACGCAGATTTCCGGATCATGCTCGGCCAGCAATTGGCCGAACAGTCTGATGACATGTTCCTTCAGCACTGCCTCCTCCCAGCCGCCATAGGGAAAGCCCGCATCGTCGGCGACATAGATGAAATGTCGCTCCGGCATCAGGACACGCGCCTCACGCAGCACGGTCAGCCCGCCGATGCCGCTGTCGAAGACGAGGATGGGTTTCAGTTCAGAGGTCGTCGCCGGCATCGTCTGCCTTTTTCGCGCGCGAGTTTTCCGGTGCTCCGGCACCGCGCGGCGCCTCGCGGGTGAAGCGATCTAGCGAAGAAATGACGCCTCGCACAAGACGAATTTCGGATTCGGTAAAGGCCGGGCGGGTCAGGACGGCGCGCAGATTTTCCACCAATTTCGGCTTTTTGGCCGCCGGGCGAAAGTATCCGCGCGCATCGAGCGCCTCCTCGACGTGATCGAACAGGCCTTGCAGATGTTCCTTTGTGGCCGGCTTCTGCGAGAGCGCCTGAAACGACGTTTCCTCAGGCGAGACCATGCTCGTCTTCAGCCACTCGTAAGACATGAGCAGAACCGCCTGTGCCAGATTGAGCGAGGCGAAGGCGGGATTGACGGGAAAGGTGACGATCTCGTCGGCGAGCGCGATTTCCTCGTTGGTGAGCCCCGTGCGCTCCCGGCCGAACAGGATGCCTGTCGCCTGCCCTGCCGAGAATTTCTGCCTGAGCGTTTCGGCGGCGACAAGCGGAGACCGGACCGGCTTGTAGCCATAACGATCCCGCGCTGTTGTCGCATAGACGAAATTGAGATCGGCGATTGCCTCTTCCGTTGAAGCATAGAGCTTGGCATTGTCGATGACGTGATCCGCGCGGCTCGCCGCCGACTTCGCCTTTTCGCTCGGCCAGCCGTCGCGCGGATTGACGAGGCGCAGTTCGGCAAGGCCGAAATTGGCCATGGCGCGTGCCACCATGCCGATATTCTCGCCAAGCTGCGGATGCACCAGAATGATCGCCGGGCCTTCCGTCAGTAGTTCGCGCTCGCTGTTCGTTCCTGCCATTTCGTGCCTTCCCGAAGATTAGGGCGCCTCACTGGCACAAAGCGGCGAGAAAATCAAAAAGGATGATCAACAGGGGGGCTGCATCAAGGCCGCGCCCGCCGCTCCAGCCACGCCTGCAGCGAAAACCACTTTCCCTCCTCGACGAAGCGCAGCACGTCGTCGATCCGGTACGGCCCCGATCCGTCCTTTTCAAGGAAGAACATCAGGCGGATCGAATGCGCGGCGGCACCATCGCAGGACGGCAGATCCATTGTCACGTCGAGCATGTTGCGCGTGTCTCTGCGGGTTCGGTCGACGATCCCGGTCTTGCCGATGGGACATCTGTTCGCATCGCCGGTCATCGGATCGGTCTCAAACAAAGTCGTATCGCCCCGCTTGCGCGATGCCTTCAGCGCCTTCGCGTAAGCATTGACGAAATCGCCGCTGAAGTCGTTCAGCAATTGGCTTTCGGTGAAATAGGGATCATGGCGTTCCGGCTCGTCCAGCGAATTGACGACGATCCGGTCCACATAGCTGCGCACCAGTTCCTCGCGCCCATCCGCAAGAGCTGGCGTCGACACCGCCAGCATGGCCAATGCGATGCATGCCATCTTCACCTCGTCCAGCGCCCCCGCTTTCGCCTCACCGCAACAACAGGCACTTAGCGCGAATCGGCGATCGGCAGCAACAGCCCGATCACTGCGCTCCCGCACCCTGGCTCGCAATGCCCTGTAATTCCGTCTTGAGAGAACCGGCATCGCCCGTCCTCACGATATCGTCGATGACGGCACGGCCGTTTTCCTCGATGACCATGAAATGCAGCTCATTCGGCTTCCAGTCGGCGGTACGTTCGCCAAGGCAATGCGTATTGTCGAAAGTGACCTTCACGTCGCTTTTGCCATCGGCCTGCGCTCCGGTGGCAACAGAGATATCCTTGATCGCGCAACTGTCCTGCCCGCTGACGATGATGTCATATTCGAAGGGCGAGTCACCTTCGTCATAGGCCGGAAACTTTGCCGCTTCGCGATAGATTTTGGTAAAATCCTGGCTGTAGATGCGCCCGAGACGGGCTTCGGAGAAATAGTCCTCGCCCGGCTGAGCCTGTTCTGCCCAGCCCTTGACCGCTTCCTGCATGATCTCGTTGACGGGCGCCGCCGGATCGGCCGCCTCAGCCGTCGAGACGGCGCAGCAGGCAAGAAGCAAAAGCACGAAGCGCTTCATAATTATCTCCCGATTCACATCTATAACCGACGCCAGCGCCGGGCGATCACGGTCATAGCCATTTTCCCGGCAGCGCGCGAGGCCGATAACATCGGCTTTCGCCGGCCTATCCGTGTCCTACCGATGTAGTAACCGGCTAATACCCGGCCGCAAAGCGGCCATGGCATTGTTTTCGCGCACGCAACACGATGGAGGATGAGATGAGCGGCAAGAAAATTCTGATGATCTGCGGCGATTTCACCGAGGACTACGAGACCATGGTGCCGTTCCAGGCGCTGCTCGCCCTTGGTCACACCGTTCACGCCATATGCCCCGGCAAGGCGGCGGGCGAACAGATCGCGACGGCTATCCACGATTTCGAGGGAAATCAGACATATTCGGAAAAACGTGGCCATAATTTCACGCTGAATGCCACTTTCGCCGACACCAAGGCCGATACCTACGATGCCCTTGTCATCCCCGGCGGTCGGGCGCCGGAATATCTTCGGCTCGATGCCGCCGTCATCGCCATGGTCCGGCATTTCTTCGATGCGGGAAAACCGGTCGCAGCCATCTGCCACGGCGCACAGCTACTGTCTGCTGCTGGCGTGCTGAAAGGACGAACCTGCTCGGCCTATCCGGCATGCCGTTTCGACGTCGAGCTGGCGGGCGGCCACTATGCAGAGATCCCGGTCGATCAGGCTGTCACCGACGGCAATCTGGTAACCGCTCCGGCCTGGCCTGCCCATCCTCAATGGATCGGCCAGTTCCTCAAGGTTCTCGGCACCGAGATCCGCCATAGCCCGTCGCTGACACGCTCGGCAGCCTGACAACCCCTTGCCAGACCGCACCAAAGCGCGGACACTCCGGCCCAAGATGTTGTTCGAAACGCGCAAAATCGGACAACATCATGGCTCATGGAAAGCCGGAATCCCGGGAGGAATAGATGTGCAGGCTATTCATCGGTGCCGATCCGGCACTCTGGCAAAGTGTCACCCGTTCGGTGCGGATCGACGGCGTGGCGACAAGCATCCGGCTTGAAAGTTTCTTCTGGTCCATTCTCGAGGACATTGGCGAACGCGACGGCATGTCGGTCGGCCGCCTGATCGGGCGGCTCTATATGGAATCGATCGAGGAAGGCCATGCTCCGGAAAACTTCACGTCCTTCCTCAGGGTCTGCTGCGGGCGGTATCTTGCCTTGCAGCTTGATGGACTGGTGCCAGCCAGCCGCGAAGCGCCGATCTCCTCCCTTGATGCACCCAACATTCTTGCAACGGAGAAGCGCGGCTATACAAAGTTGCCCGCCGGCTATTTTCCAAGGGCAGCACGGGGACATTGAACTGCGTCCCCGCCCCCTACGAAACGCCAAGGAATTCATGCACTCTATGCCTTTGCCTGTCGTGAACCGGATGCTATAGGGGCCCAATCCTTTTCCATCCCAACCCCATGCAGAGGTTTGCATCATGACAAAGATCAAGGTCGCCAATCCGGTCGTCGAGCTCGACGGCGACGAGATGACGCGCATCATCTGGCAGTTCATCAAGGATAAGCTGATCCATCCGTATCTGGACGTCGATCTGGAATATTACGACCTCGGCATGGAAAACCGCGACGCCACCGACGACCAGGTGACGATCGACGCTGCCAACGCCATCAAGAAGCATGGCGTCGGCGTCAAGTGCGCGACCATTACCCCGGATGAGGCCCGCGTCGAGGAGTTCAAGCTGAAGAAGATGTGGAAGTCGCCGAACGGCACTATCCGCAACATCCTCGGCGGCGTCATCTTCCGCGAGCCGATCATCTGCAAGAACGTGCCGCGCCTCGTTCCGGGCTGGACAAAGCCAATCATCGTCGGCCGTCACGCCTTCGGCGACCAGTACCGCGCCACCGACTTCAAGTTCCCCGGCAAGGGCAAGCTCTACATGAAGTTCGTCGGCGACGACGGCAAGGAAATCGAACACGAGGTCTACGATGCCCCGGCAGCCGGCGTCGCAATGGGCATGTACAACCTCGACGAATCGATCACCGAATTCGCCCGCGCCTCGCTAAATTACGGTCTGCAGCGCAAGGTTCCGGTCTACCTGTCGACCAAGAACACCATCCTCAAGGTCTATGACGGCCGCTTCAAGGACATCTTCCAGAAGGTGTTCGAAGAAGAATTCGCCGACAAGTTCAAGGAACTGAAGATCTGGTACGAACACCGCCTGATCGACGACATGGTCGCTTCGGCGCTCAAGTGGTCCGGCGGCTACGTCTGGGCCTGCAAGAACTATGACGGCGACGTCCAGTCCGACATCGTCGCGCAGGGCTTCGGCTCGCTCGGCCTGATGACCTCGGTCCTGATGACCCCGGACGGCAAGACGGTGGAAGCCGAAGCCGCGCACGGTACGGTCACCCGCCACTACCGCCAGCACGAAAAGGGCGAGGAAACCTCGACCAACTCGATCGCCTCGATCTTCGCCTGGACTCGTGGCCTCGCCCACCGCGCCAAGCTCGACGACAACGCCGAGCTGGCAAGGTTCGCCGATACGCTGGAAAAGGTCTGCGTCGATACCGTCGAAGCCGGTTTCATGACCAAGGACCTCGCGCTACTGATCGGCCCCGACCAGCCCTGGCTCTCGACCACCGGCTTCCTCGACAAGATCGACGAGAACCTGCGCAAGGCGATGGCGGCCTGATCTCGGCCACCAGGAGTGACCTTAAGAAACCCGGCCCAGTGCCGGGTTTTTTTATTGGAACCTTTTCCGCTTCCGATCGTTCGCGATGTGAACCTTCCCGCGTGCCCAGCACGTTTCACCTCCCAAAAAAGATCGTGACAGCTGATAAATGACCGTTACTACTGACAAACCCCATTCGCATCTTCCCCGCATCGCCCTCGTATCAACCCACGGATACGTTGCCGCCGAACCGCCGCTTGGCGCTGCCGATACCGGCGGCCAAGTCGTCTACGTCATCGAACTCGCCCGAAAACTGGCGCTGCTCGGCCATGAGGTCGATATCTACACGCGCCGTTTCGAGGATCAGCCGGAATTCGACCAGGTCGACGAGCGCGTCCGCGTGATCCGCATCCCCTGCGGCGGAAGAGAGTTCATTCCGAAGGAATATCTCTACAGGCACCTGATGGAATGGTGCGAAAATGCCGTCCGCTTCGTCCGCAGGAACAATTTCACCTACACGCTGATCAACAGCCACTACTGGGACGCCGGCATCGCCGGCCAGCGCTTGTCGGAAGCGCTTGGCGTCACCCATATCCACACGCCCCATTCGCTCGGCCTCTGGAAGAAACGGCAGATGGAGACGGATTATCCCGACAAGGCGGATACGTTCGACAAGGAATTCAACTTTTCCGAACGCATCAAGCACGAACTGATCATCTACCGCTCCTGCAGCATGGTGATCGCCACGACACCGATCCAGGTGGAGGTGCTCGTCGACGACTATAATCTGCCGCGCGATCGGGTGCACATGATCCCGCCAGGCTATGACGACAACCGCTTTTTCCCCGTCTCCAGGGCGACGCGCGAAATGGCCCGCCAGCGCTTCGGCTTCGAAGGAAAGGTCGTGATGGCGATGGGTCGGCTCGCCACCAACAAGGGCTACGACCTCCTGATCGACGGCTTTTCCGTGCTTGCCGAACGCGAGCCGGAGGCGCGGCTTCATCTTGCGGTGGGCGGCGAAAACATGGATGCGCAAGATACCGCACTTCTCGCCGAGTTGAAGGAGCGGGTCGCCTCGCTGGACTTGGAAGACAAGGTTGTCTTTTCCGGTTTCGTCACCGAGGAGGATCTGCCGGACTTCTACCGCGCCGCCGATCTCTTCGTGCTGTCGAGCCGCTACGAGCCCTTCGGCATGACGGCGATCGAAGCGATGGCCAGTGGCACGCCGACCATCATCACCATTCATGGCGGGCTGTTTCGAGCGGTCACCTATGGTCGCCATGCGCTGTTTGCCGATCCTTTCGATAAATACGATCTCGGCATCACCATGATGAAACCGCTGAAACACGAGCGGCTCTATGGCCGCCTGTCGCGCATGGGCGCCCACAAGGCGCGCAGCCTGTTCACCTGGACCGGGATCGCCCAGCAACTGATCGGTGTCGTCGAGGGGCGCCCGATGCCACAGGCTGTGGACGACAACGAATGGGCCGAGCCATGGACCGACGGGGATTGAGGCGCGTGCGGCTGCTCTGCAGCGACATCGACGGCACGCTGGCCGGCGACCGGGAAGCGGAGACGCGGTTTTGCAAGGCATGGCAAAGTCTTCAACCGGAAAACCGGCCGCTCCTTGTCGTCAACAGCGGCCGGCTGATCGAGGATCAAAGAGCGTTTATCGCGACAACGGCCCTTCCACCGCCGGACGTCTATATCGGCGGCGTCGGAACCATGCTGCACAACGAGAGTGACCCATACCACGCGCAGCTCTACACCCGCTCCATCGGTGCCGGTTTCGACCGGGCGCGGATTGCCGCAGCGCTCGCGGACGTTGCAGATGTCGTCGTCCAGCCAGATGCATATCAGCATGCCCATAAATCAAGCTGGTACCTGCGCGATGCCGACGCGGCGACGTTGACAAGCATCGAGGAAAGGCTGGCAGCGGCGGGGATAGAAGCCCGGCTGGTCTATTCCAGCAACCGCGATCTCGACATCCTGCCGGCGGGCGTCGACAAGGGAGCGGCGCTCTCCTGGCTCTGCCGTCAACTTGGTCTTTCTCACGATGATGTCGTCGTTGCCGGCGACACGAACAATGATCGCAGCATGTTCGACCTGCCGGGCGTGCGCGGCATTGTCGTTGGCAACGCCCTTCCGGAATTGCGGGCCATCGCTGACCACAGGCCGGACATCTATCGTGCCAATGGCTCAACGGCGGATGGTGTATTGGAGGGACTGGTGAACTGGGGCGTCTTCAGCATGTCCTCACCCGATACGCGTACGTGAATATTTTGACGAGCAAGAAAACATCGTTAGCCAGCGAACGATATTCGCGGCACCCGGCGCTCGCACCGGGTGCCGCGATGCTACCGTTTCAGTATTTCAGCGGCAGATGGATATCCGTCAGCAGTTCGGTTGGAGCCGCGTCACGCGGATTGTTGATATATTCCTCGAACATCACCGTGTCGCGGACTTCTCTGCCGGAGTGCGGCAGCCATTCGCCATAGAGCCACTGATAGGCCTTGTGCATGTCGGCATAGGGGCCTCTGTGCCGCAGAACCGCATATTCGCCGCCATCGAGATGCCGGTGAACCAACGGCGCTTCCGCCGGGACATGCTCGCCCTCAGTCACGCAGGCAAACGAGCGCAGCTTGTCTTCCGGCACCAGTTCCGGATCATCGAGATAGACGCCGATCATCTTCATCTCCGGCCGGTAGAGATGACGCGCCTGCAGCGTGCCGCCAAGCGTTTCGAAAGCGCGGCCGATCCCCATATAGGAGCCCGAATGGCTGACGCCGACCAGCTCGCGCGGCGCCAGGGTTTTCGTTGTCACATCGTACATTTCGCCAAGTCCTTTTTGCGATATCGATTGAAAGACCGTGTGGCTTCCCTCCCGCCGATACCGGGCCGGCGGCATGCCGAACACCGATTTGAAAATCCGGTTGAAGGATTGGAGATTGGGATAGCCCGTTCGTCTTGCAATCTCCTCGACCGGAAGGCTGGTGCGCACCAGGTCGCCTGCGGCCCGATGAAGCCGAAGCCGCTTGACCGTCACCGCCAGCGTTTCGCCGTGCACCGCCCGGTAGATCCGGTGCCAGTGATGCGGCGACAGGCAGGCGATCTCCGAAAGCCGATCGAGATCGAGCTCCTCGTCCAGGTGGTCGTGGATATAAGCCGACACCCGATGCAGGCGCTGCTCGTAAACCGCCCAGATGCTCTCTTCCCTCATGTCGATCCTCATGCAAGCCGAACAACGAGAGAGAACCATATCCGGATTTGACAAATCCTGCGGAGTTGGGTGGCGCGATTTGAGCACGGGAAAGCAATCGGCCAAAGAAAAACCGGACCTCGCAGCCCGGTTTCCCATCTCCAAACAATCCAGTTGAAGCAGGCTTACGCCGCGAGCGCTGCACCAACCGCGTCGATGGCATCTTTCGCCTTTGCGCCGTCCGGGCCGCCGGCCTGCGCCATGTCGGCGCGGCCGCCGCCGCCCTTGCCGCCGAGCGCGGCAGAAGCGACGCGGACCAGATCGACAGCGCTGAAGCGGCCGGTCAGATCGTCGGTAACGGCAACCACGGCGCTCGCCTTGCCATCCGCGGAAACGCCGACAAAGGTGACGATACCAGAGCCGAGGCTCTTCTTGCCATCGTCGGCAAGGCTCTTCAGGTCCTTCGGCTCGACGCCGGTCACCACCTTGCCGAGGAATTTGACGCCGGCGATCTCCTGCACCTGATCGGCAGAGCCGTTGGCGTCACCGCCGCCGAGCGCCAGCTTCTTCTTTGCCTCGTTCAGCTCACGCTCCAGCTTACGGCGCTCGTCCATCAGTGTTTCGACCCGGGTCAAAACGTCGACGGGCTGTACCTTCAGGGTGGTGGCGAGCGTCTTTACCCGCTCATCCTGCTCGTTGAGATAGGCAAGCGCCGACGCACCAGTCAGGGCCTCCAGGCGGCGAACGCCGGCGCCGACGGCGCTTTCGCCGACGATCCGCACCAGGCCAATCTCGCCGGTGGCGCCGACATGGGTGCCGCCGCAAAGCTCGACCGAATAGGGCCGGTTGGCCTTGGAGCCATGAATACCCTGCCCCATCGACACGACACGGACCTCATCGCCGTATTTCTCGCCGAACAGTGCCATCGCGCCCTCGGCGATCGCATCATCGACGCTCATCAGCCGCGTTGTCACAGGCGAGTTCTGCACGATGATCTCGTTCGCCATCTCCTCGACCACCTTCAGCTCGTCGACCGTCATCGGTTTCGGATGCGAAACGTCAAAACGCAGGCGCTCGGGCGCGACCAGCGAGCCCTTCTGCGCCACATGGGTGCCGAGCACTTCGCGCAGCGCCTCGTGGAGAAGATGGGTCGCCGAATGGTTGGCGCGCAGGCGCGAACGGCGCGCATGATCGACGGTGAGCGCAGCGGCGTCGCCGACCTTGACCGCACCCTCCTCCACGACGCAGGAATGCACGAAAAGGCCTTCACCACGCTTCTGCGTGTCGGTAACCGAAAGCTTGGCGCCGTCGGTCGAGATCACGCCGGTATCGCCCATCTGGCCGCCCGATTCGCCGTAGAACGGCGTCTGGTTGAGCACCAGCTGGACCGTCTCGCCCCTGGAGGCAGCCTCGATCGCCTTGCCATCGCGCACGATCGCCTGAACGACGCCTTCGGCGGTCTCGGTGTCGTAGCCAAGGAAATCGGTTGCCCCGAGCTTTTCCTTGAGTTCGTACCAGATGGTTTCCGTCGCCTTGTCGCCGGAGCCAGACCAGGAAGCGCGCGCCTCCGCCTTCTGCCGTTCCATGGCAGCGGAAAACGCATCGGTATCGACGCCAATGCCGCGGGCGCGCAACGCGTCCTGCGTCAGGTCGAGCGGGAAACCATAGGTGTCATAGAGCTTGAAGGCAGTTTCGCCGTTCAGTCGGTCGCCTTCCGACAGGTCGGCCGTCGCATCGGCGAGAAGGCCGAGGCCGCGCTCCAGCGTCTTGCGGAAACGGGTTTCCTCGAGTTTCAGGGTTTCGGAAATCAGCGCCTCGGCGCGCATCAGCTCCGGATAGGCCCGGCCCATCTGGCTGACCAGCGCCGGCAGGAGCTTCCACATCAAGGGTTCCTTGGCGCCGAGCAGCTGTGCATGGCGCATGGCGCGGCGCATGATGCGGCGAAGCACGTAGCCGCGGCCCTCGTTGGACGGCAGAACGCCATCGGCGATCAGGAAGGCGGAAGCACGCAGATGGTCGGCGATAACGCGGTGGCTGGCGCGGCGGTCGCCTTCAGCCCTGATGCCGGTCGCCTCTTCGGACGCCTCGATGAGCGTGCGGAAGAGGTCGGTGTCGTAATTGTCGTGCTTGCCCTGCAGCAGGGCCGCGACGCGCTCGAGCCCCATGCCAGTGTCGATCGACGGACGCGGAAGATTGACGCGCTCCTCCTTTGTCACCTGCTCATACTGCATGAAGACGAGGTTCCAGATCTCGATGAACCGGTCACCATCCTCATCCTTCGAGCCCGGAGGGCCACCCCAGATATGATCGCCGTGGTCGTAGAAGATTTCCGAACATGGGCCGCAGGGACCGGTATCGCCCATCGCCCAGAAATTGTCGCTGGTCGGGATGCGGATGATCCGGTCATCGCTGAGACCGGCGATTTTCTTCCAGAGGTCAAATGCTTCGTCGTCGGTGTGATAGACGGTGACCAAAAGGCGCTTGGCGTCGATGCCGAAATCCTTGGTGATCAGGTTCCAGGCAAGCTCGATCGCCCGATCCTTGAAATAATCGCCGAAGGAGAAGTTGCCAAGCATTTCGAAGAAGGTGTGATGGCGTGCGGTATAGCCGACATTGTCGAGGTCGTTATGCTTGCCGCCGGCACGCACGCATTTCTGCGCCGTCGCAGCCGTCGAATAGGGCCGCTGCTCGAGGCCGGTGAACACGTTCTTGAACTGCACCATGCCGGCATTGGTGAACATCAGGGTCGGGTCGTTGCGCGGAACCAGCGGGCTCGACGGCACGACCTCATGGCCGTTCTTCTTGAAGTAGTCGAGGAACGTCGACCGGATTTCATTCACGCCGTTCATAGTGCGCCCTTACCTCTGCATCAGACGTCCGCAGCCGACATGGCCGAACCGCGAACCGGAAAACTCTTGAAAATCGCGGATCGCCGATAGTTGCCGACAATCCTGCTCCCGCCCGTTTGGAACACAGGCTTTTATCGTTCGCGCAAACCCCTGTCCAGACGGCAAAGGAAAACCGGCCGCCCTGTCAAGGAGCGGCCGGCGGTGTCATCCGGCAAAATCAGGCGATCTTATGCCAGAGCAGCATCGTCACCATCGTCTCCGGCTTCCGGACCGCCGTTTTCAAGGAATTTTTCAGCGATCAAACCGGCATTCTGGCGCAGGGCGAGCTCAATCTCGCGCGCCGTATCCGGGTTGTCGCGCAGGAAGGACTTGGCGTTCTCACGGCCCTGGCCGAGACGCTGGCTATTATAGGAAAACCAGGCGCCCGACTTTTCGACGATGCCGGCCTTGACGCCAAGATCGACGAGTTCGCCGGTCTTGGAAACACCTTCGCCATACATGATGTCGAACTCGACCTGCTTGAAGGGCGGCGCCATCTTGTTCTTGACAACCTTGACGCGGGTCTGGTTGCCGACGACCTCTTCGCGCTCCTTCACCGAGCCGATGCGGCGGATGTCGAGACGGACCGAGGCGTAGAATTTCAGCGCGTTGCCGCCCGTCGTCGTTTCCGGCGAACCGAACATGACACCGATTTTCATGCGTATCTGGTTGATGAAGATCACCATGCAGTTCGACTTGGAGATCGATGCGGTCAGCTTGCGCAGCGCCTGGCTCATCAGACGCGCCTGAAGACCGGGAAGGCTGTCGCCCATCTCGCCTTCGATTTCAGCCCGCGGCGTCAGCGCCGCCACGGAGTCGATGACGAGAACATCGATCGCACCGGAGCGCACCAGCGTGTCGGTGATCTCGAGTGCCTGTTCGCCAGTATCCGGCTGGGAGATCAAAAGGTTTTCCAGATCGACGCCGAGCTTGCGGGCGTAGACTGGATCGAGCGCATGTTCGGCATCGACGAAGGCGCAGATGCCACCCTTCTTCTGTGCCTCGGCAATCGTCTGCAGTGCGAGCGTGGTCTTGCCCGAGCTTTCCGGCCCGTAGATTTCGACAATGCGCCCCTTGGGCAGCCCGCCGATGCCGAGTGCGATATCGAGACTCAAGGAGCCCGTCGAAACGGTTTCGATCTCGACGATGCTGTCCTTTCCACCGAGCTTCATGATCGATCCCTTGCCGAACGACCGTTCGATCTGGGAGAGTGCCGCTTCAAGTGCCTTGCTTTTATCCACCGATTTGTCCTCTACGAGCCGCAAAGAGTTTTGTGCCATTTGATCCACCTTTAGGTTATGGAAGCTGCTGAGGCAATGAAGCTGCCGATGAAAGCTATGTACACTTTTTGTTCTCATTTTGCAATGGGTGTCTATACATTGAATCTATGCAATAAATTACTGTATGTTCTTTTCTTGTTCTAGACCTTCGGAAGCAGGTAGGACGTGGAACAGACAATGCCGTCAGCAGACGGGCTGAACGAATCGGATCGCGGGGGCACACGGGAAAACGCATGACCGGCAGTAAAGTTTCCATCTTCGGCGGCGCGCATATCGATCGCCGGGGGCGTATCTCCGGCACGACGGCGGCGGGCGCGAGCAATCCGGGCATGTGGTTCGAAGAGGCCGGCGGCGGCGGCTTCAACGCGGCACGCAATCTGGCGCGACTGGGGCTCGAGGTCCGCATGATCAGCCCGCGCGGTGGCGATGCCGCTGGCGAGACGGTTGCCCAGGCTGCGGCCGCTGCCGGCGTCATCGACAGCCCGTTCATCTTCCTCGACCGCAAGACGCCGAGCTACACGGCCATTCTCGAAAACGACGGCAATCTGGTGATCGCGCTCGCCGACATGGACCTCTACCAGCTGTTTTCGCCGCGGCGTCTGCAGCAACGTGCCATGCGGGAGGCCATTTCTTCCAGCGACCTTATCGTCACCGATGCCAATCTGCCGGAAGAGACCCTCGCGAGCCTCATTGAGCGGGCTGCACAGGAAACAAAGCCGCTCGCCGCCATCGCCATTTCACCCGCCAAGGTGGTGCGTCTTGCAAACAGTCTCTCCGGCGTCAGCTTCCTTTTCATGAACGAAGCCGAGGCGCGTGCGCTCACGGGCCGTGACGTGACTGAGGCATCAGAGTGGCCTGCCCTGCTGCGGGCCATCGGCCTTTCCGGCGGCGTCATCACCCGTGGCGGCAAGCCGGCGATCGCTTTCCGGCTGGGAGAGGCCGTGACCGTCACCCCACCTGCCCTCGATGCGCTCGGCGATGTGACAGGCGCCGGCGATGCGGTGGCGGCCGGTTTCCTTGCGGCATACCTCGGCGGCGAACCGCTGGATAGCTGCCTGCGTTCCGGTGTCGCGGCTGCCGGCATCACCGTCCGCTCACCGCTCGCCGTGTCGGAAAAAATGTCGCGCGAGATGCTGAGAGAAGCAATTCGGCTTGTGCCGCCGGCCGAAATCCTGTCATGAACGCGCCTTAAAAAGCCACAAAGGACATGCGATGACCAAGCCGTTTTCACCCCTTCTACCGATGGAATATTCCAACGAAGTCGCGGCCGCCAAAGCACGCGGCGCGCCGATTGTTGCACTGGAATCGACCATCATCACCCACGGCATGCCCTTCCCCGGCAATCTGGACATGGCCCGCAGCGTCGAGGCGATCATCCGCGAGGAAGGTGCAGTACCCGCCACGATCGCCGTCATCGACGGGGTCTTGCACATTGGCCTCGAAGACGCGCAGCTGGAAGCGCTGGCGCAGACCGAAGGCGCGATGAAGCTGTCGCGCGCCGACCTCGCCTTTGCGATTGCCGAACGCCGCACCGGCGCAACGACGGTTGCGGCAACCATGATCGCCGCAGCCCGCGCCGGCATCCGCGTCTTTGCGACCGGCGGCATCGGCGGCGTACACCGCAAGGCCGAGGAGACATTCGACATTTCCGCCGACCTCGACGAACTGGCCCGCACCGGCGTGATCGTCGTCTCAGCCGGCGCCAAGGCGATCCTCGACATTCCGAAGACACTCGAAGTGCTGGAAACCCGCGGCGTTCCGGTTGTCACCTATGACAGCGACATCTTCCCGGCCTTCTGGTCGCGCGATTCCGGCCTGAAGAGCCCGCTGATGCTCAACAGCCCGGCGGCAATCGCCAATTTTCAGAAGATGCGCGACCTGCTCGGCGTCGACGGCGGCATGCTGATCGCCAACCCGGTGCCCGAGGAAAACGAGATCCCGCGCGACGAAATGGAGATCTACATTGCCCGCGCGCTCGACAACGCCGAACGCGACGAGATTTCCGGCAAGGCGGTCACGCCCTATCTGCTCGAGAGCATTTTTGGCCTGACCGACGGCCGCAGCCTCGAAACCAACATCGCACTGGTCGAAAACAATGCCCGTCTCGCAGCCGAGATCGCGGTTGCGCTGGAATAGGGCCAACGGGCGCTGGGAAACGCGACGGCTGGCGTGGCGCCTAGCCCGTGGCACTGGCTGAAATTGGCAAGTTGGTTTAGCAAAACTCGCTCGCAGAATTCAGTCTTTTGCGCGCATTTTGCGACACGTCTGTTCTTTAAGCCAGACGAGTTCGGATATCGGCGTAGTCAAAGGCAATTGCGGCTTTGAACCCTTCAATCCTGGTTAGCATGAGTTGGCGATAGTCACTGGCTGAAATTCCTCGATCCTCGACACGGCTGAGGCCGCGAGACACAGGCACGAGCAGGTCGCCCGGTATGGTGCCTCTCAGCGAATGGATTGAAGCGGGATCGCCGCCTTGTGCACCCAGGCCCGGCGCGAGAATGATCGTGCGGGGCAGCAACTGCCGCAATCGCCGGCCTTCATTCGGCGCTGTCGCTCCGATCACCGCTCCGACGGAGCCCAGGCGAGAGGTAGAATCGGGAATAGTGCTGTATCCGCCGATCAAATCGGCCACGCGATCAGAGACAAGCCGGTTGCCGGCCATCTTGTCCTGAAGCCAGCCCGCGCCGGGATTTGATGTTCGGCACAGAACGAACAAGCCTTTGCCGAAACGGGTGGCGCAATCCACAAAGGGCTCGAGAGTGTCCGGCCCCATCAACGGATTGACGGTGAGGCAATCGGCTTCAAAGTCGGCGCTTCCACCATGAGATGCGGGCGTCAGATAGGCGCGGGCATAGGCAGCGGCAGTCGCACCGATATCTCCCCTTTTGGCATCGAGAATGACACCAATACCTGCTTCTCTTGCCCTCTTCATTCCCGCGGAAAGTGCTGCCAGGCCGACGAGGCCGCAGGCTTCGAAATAGGCTGACTGGAATTTCACGAACCCCACATGCGCCTCAACGGTGTCAAGAACGAAATTCACGAAGTCGCCGATCCAGGCTCCCTCATCGTGCTGATCAAAGAAGCCTGGAACCTCCGGTAAAAACGGATCAATGCCCACGACCAGATCGCCGAACCGCTCGACATTGGTTTCTACCAGCTCGCCCCACGTCGGATTGCTCATATCGGCTTGCCCTTTCCTAGATTGGACGAAAGCGTCAGTTGCGCAGCTGATACGTGCGACATCGCAAAATACGCCTGTTGCTGCAACCGAAACCGGCGGCGAAACTACCGTCGCCTAGCCCTTCCAACAGCGAGAGGCAGATGCGCTCGACGCCAGCTTTTTCCGTTGAGGTCAAGCGGTTGCCGGCAATCAGCTGTCCAGCATTTCGCGCACGGCAACGGCAAGCTGTTTCAGCGAAAACGGCTTCGGCAGGAAGCCGAACTTGGCGTCGGCCGGCAGGTTCTTGGCGAAGGCGTCCTCGGCATAGCCGGAGACGAAGATGAATTTCAGCTCCGGGTAGTTCTTGCGGATTTCGCGCAGCAGCGTCGGCCCATCCATTTCCGGCATGACGACGTCGGAGACGACGATATCGACCGCGCCGTTCAGTTCCTCCATGATCTCGAGCGCCTCGACCCCCGAACCCGCCTCGTGCACGGTATAACCACGGGTTTCCAGCATGCGCTTGCCGCCGCGGCGGACGGCCTCCTCGTCCTCCACCAGAAGCACGACGGCGGAGTTGCCGGTGAGATCCGTCGGCTCCTCCGCCTTGGACGGAGGTTTCGTTCCGAGCATGGTCGCGGCCGGCGCCTCTGCCACCTCGCCCGGCAGGGGCGTCTCCTCGATGTAACGCGGCAGGAGGATGCGGAACGTCGTTCCCCTGCCGACTTCGGATTCGGGATAGATATAGCCACCGGACTGCTTGATGATGCCATAGACCATCGACAAGCCGAGACCGGTGCCCTTGCCGACTTCCTTGGTGGTGAAGAAGGGCTCGAAGATCTTGTCGAGAATTTCCGGCGGAATGCCGGTGCCCTGGTCGGACACCTCGACCATCACGTAATCCTCCTCCGGCAGTTCGCGCCGGTTCAGAGAAGCGACTTCGGAGGCCGGCAGGTTGCGCGTGCGCAGCGTGATCACACCGCCATCGGGCATGGCATCGCGGGCGTTGACGGCGAGGTTGAGGATGACCTGTTCGAACTGGCCAAGATCGGTGCGTACCGGCCAGAGATCGCGACCGTAATCGACTTCCAGCCTGACATTCGTGCCGGTCATGCGGTCAACGAGCATGCGCAGGTCGCCGACGACGTCGGTCATGCTGAGCACGGTCGGGCGCATGGTCTGCTTGCGGGAAAAGGCGAGAAGCTGGCGAACCAGCACGGCGGCGCGGTTGGCGTTGCGCTTGATCTCCATCAAATCGGCAAAGCTCGCGTCGGAAGGACGGGCCGAGAGAAGCAGGTGATCCGAGGAGAGGAGGATTGCCGTCAAGACGTTGTTGAAGTCGTGCGCGATGCCGCCTGCGAGCGTGCCGACCGCATTCATCTTCTGCGTCTGCGCCATCTGGGTTTCGAGCGCCTTCTGCTCGGTGATCTCGACCGCGTAGACAATTGCGGCTTCTTCCGGCGCCTGATCGCTCTGGTCGATGACGGCGTGCACATAAAAGCGGAAATGCCGCGTCTCATCGGTCGGATGCAGCGAATCGATCGGCGCGATATCGCCCTGCCGGTCCTTGGCGGCTTCCAGCGCCTCGCGCAGCTGCGGCCGCTCCGCATCATGCACGACGGCTTCAAGCAATGCCCCGCGCTCCATGTCATCCTGCGATACGACGGCAGAAAACAGCTTCAGGAAGGGTGCATTGGTTCTCAATATCCGCCCATTGCCATCGACGGAGGCGATCGCCATCGGCGTGTTGTTGAAGAAGCGAGTGAAGCGCATGGCGGCGATCGACGCCGACTGGTCGCTTTCATCGTCATTGGAACGGGCAAGCACGATCGTGCGGCTTTCGCCCGGCGCACCGTCGCGGGTCGAGGACACGCGGTGGACCATGCGCACCGCAAAACTCTGGCCGTTGGCCTTCTTGAGGTCGAGGTCGAGCGTCTTGGTCTTTTTCAGGCCCGGTTCGGCCTGCACGGATTGGACGAGCGCCAGCCCCTCGCCGGCCACCAGATCGGCGATCGTCATCGATCCCGGCTGGAATTTCGTCAGGTCGAGCCCCAGCCAATCGGCGAGCGTGGCGTTGACGTAGAAGATCTCGCCCTTCTTGCCGGCGGAGAAGAAGCCGGCCGGCGCATGATCGAGATAGTCGATGGCGTTCTGCAACTCCTTGAAGAAGCGTTCCTGATCATCACGTTCGGAGGTGATGTCGGAAATCTGCCAGATGTAGAGCGGGTTGCGATCGCCGTCTTCAAGCGGCAGTACGCGCGCCTTCAGCCGAAACCAGTGCGCACCCGATCCAGCAGTACCGCCGCCCGAGCTTAAAGGCTTCAGCAGACGGAATTCCTCGTGACCGGGCTTGCCCTCGTGCAGGCCGTTGGTCAGCCGGTAGATCGCCTCTGTCGCCTCGCGGTTGCGCGACAGGATGGTTTCGAGCGACTGGATTTCCGTCGCCTTGGTGGCGCCGGTGAGCGCGCCATAGGCGGCATTGGCATAGATAATCCGGCCCTTACGATCGGTGACAAGTGTACCGTCCTGATGGCCGTCGAGAAAGGCGCGCGCAAGCTCGTCGGGCCGGGATTGCGGCATGACCTCGATGAAGCCGATGACCGAGGATACCAGGAAGAAAATACCGACCATGGCCAGCACGCCGAGAATGCCGAGCACAATCTCATTTTCGAGCTGGTTCTTGAAGATGACGAAGGCAACTGCTGAACCGGTCAGAACGATGGCGAGCAGAATGATCCGCAGCACCGTTCCCGGCCGGCTTCCACGGTCCACAATCGGCATGTGATAGTCACCTGCCTGCCGCAATTTCGTCATAGGGCCCTCGTTTGCAACCGGTGCCGCGCGCCTCCGGAATGAATGCGTGGGTTCGGTCCATCTGCTCCGTTCAACGGCAGCCGGGGCGGATATGCAATCCGCGCCGGCGGACCGCGAGACACCAAGCAGGAATCATCTTTAACAGCCACGGGGAAGTGCAGAAAGCACTTGCATGAAAGCCATTGGCGTGAATTCACAGGGAATGTCCAGCCTGATGTCGCCAAAGGTCCGCAACGGCACTACATCGATGATAAACCAATGAGACTTGGACAAAATGGAACATCGCTTGTCTCGATCAGAAAAAAGCCGTCAAATGGGCGCAAGTCAGGATATCACGAAGGAGGACGCACATGATCGAAGATATCGTTGGCAACAACGGTACCCGTTTCATCATTGCCGCGGGCGCAGTGGCTCTTGGCCTTTTATGCCTCGTGGCCGTGCTCTGGTTCATCCGCAACCGGCCGTCCTCTCCCTTCATCCGTGGCGGCAAGAACCGCCAGCCGCGGCTCGCCGTGCTCGACGCCGCCGCCGTCGATACGCGCAGGCGCCTGGTTCTGGTCCGCCGGGACGATGTCGAGCATCTGATCATGATCGGTGGCCCGACGGATATCGTCATCGAAAGCCGCATCGTTGCGCAGGCTGCACCACAGGTGGCCGTCGCCTCGCCTCTTCCCGAAACCATCGCCGCGCGCCCCATCGCGGAACGCCGTATTGCGCCGCAGCCGGAAACCCGGCCCGCGCCAGTCTCGGCAATGGGTCAGGTTCTCTATGGCGAAAGCACTGACCAAGTCTCAGCGGCGACAGTCACAAACGCCCTGGCACGGCCGCAGGCGGACACCCGCCAGGTGATGCCCGAGCGTAGGGTTGCCCAGCCGCGCCCGCAACCCGTGGCCTCGAATACGACACCAACGGTCGCGGTCGAGACGGCCGGGTCCCCGGAGGACATTCTGGAGGCAGCGAGGACGCGCGTGCTGGCCACGAACCAGCCAGCTCCAGCGCAGCGTCCCCTAACGCAGACAACGCCCGTGCCGGGCGCAGTCCTGCCGGCTGCACAGAGCCAGCCGGATACCTCCAGCACCGAATTCGAACGCATCCTCGACGCCCAGATCACTGGTGACCTCGGCAAGCTGACTGCCGATGACGTTCGCGTCGACAATGACCAGCGCGCGAACGCGCCCTCGCCCAACCCAACGATCCGCCAGGAACCACGGCTCGGTGGCAGCCTTGCGGGCGGGCGGGCGGAACCGACACTGGAAGACGAAATGAACCGAATGCTGAACGAGATAGCCGTCAACCGGAAGAACTGAGCGACCCCGTTGCATTGGGATGCAAAGGCGTTCTACAGCGCCGCGCGTCTTATCAGACGCGCAAAGGTCGCTGTTGCACTTTGATTTGATGCATAATTTTATCCAAGGAATTATGCAGTAGCACGCAAACAAAAACGGCGCGAAAATCTCGCGCCGTTTTTTAATGGTTCTGGACCGGAAGGTTATTCGTCGCGGTAGACTTTTTCCCGCCGCTCGTGGCGTTCCTGTGCTTCGATCGAGAGAGTGGCGATCGGCCGTGCGTCGAGCCGCTTCAATCCAATCGGCTCGCCCGTCTCCTCACAGTAGCCGTAGGTACCCTCGTCCAGCCGCTGCAGGGCTGCATCGATCTTGGAGATCAGCTTGCGCTGCCGGTCACGGGCCCTGAGTTCGATCGCCCGGTCGGTTTCCGAAGATGCCCTGTCGGCAAGATCAGGATGGTTTGCACTTTCCTCGGCGAGGTGCCCGAGCGTCTCACGCGCCTCACGCAGGATGTCGTTTTTCCAAGCGTTCAACTTTGCTCTGAAATATGCACGCTGGTTGGTATTCATGAATTCCTCTGCCTCGGAAAGGACAAAGGAACTAAGATCGATCTTCTCACTCAACGCGATTCTCCTGAAGAACATCTCATTGCGGCGGTGTATAGACCCATGCAGGCGCCGTTTCAAGTCTCTGAAAAATAGCACACCATTTTTTAAGCTTTGCTTAGTCCCGAGGCTAACGGGCTAATATTTCATCAAAATTACAGGTTTGTCATTTTTCGCGAAATTGTCTTACAACCGATAATCGCCATACATGCCAAAAGTTGCGGGCGCAGGACCAGAAAAATCCGCAACTGCCGGATTTCGATACAGCCGGCGCACAAAAAATGGGCGCATATTTCCCATCTCGGTCTGCTGCAGAAGACGCGAACGCGCCCATATTGGGTATCACTGTCCTAAAACCGACAGGTCTGCAGACCGCTGATGCCCGGCCTGTTGAAAAACAAGGCGCCGTGACTTGATCTTTCCGCGAGGCCGGCGGACAAAGTTCGTTTGAAGCCGAGCGATCGACGCTGCTGCCGTCAATCCACTTTCTGGGATCCCGCCTTATGCCTGCCCCACCTGCCCCGGGTTTCCGGCTCTACCTTCTCCGACACGCCAAGGCCGGCTGGGCGCTTCCGGGCCAGAAGGATTTCGACAGGACGCTTGACCACACTGGCTTTGCCGAAGCCGAGATGATTGCCGAAATGGCGGCAGATCGCGATTTTGCGCCGGAGCTTATTCTGAGTTCCCCGGCGGTTCGCTGCCGGCAGACGGCAGAGGCTTTCCGGCGCGCAGTGGGCGAAGACCTGAATATCCGTTACAGCGATGCGCTTTATACCGGCGCCGAGGATGCCTATCGCGATATTATCATCGGGCAGAGTACCGCCGTCGCGTCGCTGTTGGTCGTCGGCCACAATCCGGTGATCGAGGAAATCCTGCGCGAGGTCCTCGGCGAACAGGCAGCGGCGATCCCCTACGGATACCCGCCAGGCGCACTTGCGGTGATTGATTTCCGCGAACGTCCGCAGGCTGGCAGTCTGCCGCCGGGTAAACTCGTGGCCTGGCTTGATCCGGAATGTCACGTCCGATGAATGCCGCATGGCGACACTTTTTTCGGCCGCCAAGGCGTCCTATATCGCAAACGATCAAGCTGGCCCCGAGGCCATGATATAACGTGTTCCGAGGCCCGAAATTTTGCCATCACTCCTGACCCGCTTTTCCGACGATGCCCGGCTTGCACTCGATACTTTGACAGATCGCGCTTCCGGTTTCGTGCATCCGACGCTGCGGCTTGGCGTGACCGGGCTTTCGCGCGCCGGCAAGACGGTATTCATCTCGTCCCTTGTTCACAATCTCCTGAATGGTGGCCGCCTGCCGGTATTCGAAGCGGTTCGTTCCGGGCGCGTCTCGAAAATAAGACTGGAACCACAGCCGGACGACGCGGTGCCGCGCTTCCAGTACGAGGATCACATTGCAGCGCTTGTCCGCGATCGGGTCTGGCCGGATTCGACGCGGGCGATCTCGCAATTGCGCATCACCGTCAACTACGAAAGCGCCAGCGGTTGGAACCGGATGTTCTCCCCGGGCCGGCTCTCCATCGACATCGTCGACTATCCGGGCGAATGGCTCCTCGATCTGCCGCTGCTGACACAGGATTTTCGCGCCTTCAGCGACAAGACGGTCGAACGAGCGAAGACCGGCATCCGCGCCGGGCTCTCCACGGATTGGCTTTCACTCGCCAGATCGCTTGATATCACTATGCCCGCTGTCGAATCGGACGCGCAGCGGCTTGCGGTAGCCTTCACACGCTACCTGCAGGCCTGCAAATCCGACGAACGTTCCCCGTCAACGCTGCCACCGGGCCGCTTCCTCATGCCCGGAGACCTCGAAGGCTCCCCGGCGCTGACTTTCTCACCACTCGCCAACCTGCCCGAAGGCCGCGCGCCAAAAGGCTCGCTCTGGGCGATGATGGAGCGGCGTTATGAGGCTTACAAGACCCATGTGGTCAAGCCGTTCTTCCGCGAACACTTTGCCCGGCTCGACCGGCAGATCGTCCTGATCGATGCGCTGCAGGCGATCAATCGCGGACCGGAATCGCTGCTCGACCTTGAAGGCGCTTTGTCCGACGTCCTTGGCAGTTTCCGGCCGGGCACCAATTCCTTCCTGTCGTCGTTCCTCACCAAGCGCATCGACAAGGTGCTGATCGCCGCCACCAAGGCCGATCATCTGCACCACGAGAGCCATGATCGCCTGGAGCAAATCGCCGCCCGGCTGGTGCAGCGCGCCATCGACCGTATTGGCGTCAGTGGTGCAGGGCTCGCAGTCATGGCCATCGCCTCCGTCCGCGCGACCCGCGAGGCGACGGTCAATCACGACGGCCATACCTTGCCGGTTATCGTCGGTACCCCGATCGCCGGCGAGACAATCAACGGCGAAACCTTTGACGGAGAGCGAAAAACAGCCATATTTACCGGCGACTTACCGGCGAATCCTGATTCACTTTTTCAGGACCTTGAATCAAAACCGGAGGAGACCCTGGTTCCTGACCTGCGTTTCGTGCGTTTCCGGCCGCCGCATATCGAGGAAACCGGCGGTGGGCTGAAACTGTCGGTGCCGCACATCAGGCTGGACCGGGCAATGCAGTTTTTGTTCGGAGATCGACTGGCATGAGCGATACGCCAAAAACGCCGAAGCGGAAGCCGGCCGCTTTTACGGTCGAAGGCGAACCATCGACGACGGCAGCACGCCGCGATCCCGTGCGCCGCTCACCCGCCAGTTTCGACGAAAACGTCGTCATGACACCGGACGCCGATGACCCGTTCCTTGCAACCACCACGGCTCTACCCGCGCCGGCCGAGGCGATCCCTCGCAAGCGCCGCTTCTCCTTCGGCAAACTCGCATTTGGCGCCTTCGGTGTTCTGGTTTCCCTGGCCGTCGGGCTGTGGATCGACAGCCTGGTGCGCAATCTCTTCAGCCGCGCCGATTGGCTTGGCTATCTTGCAATCGCCGTCGTCACCATCGGCCTGCTCGCTTTCCTCGTGGTCATCGCCCGCGAGCTGGCAGGCATCATGCGGCTGAATGCGGTCCAGGCGCTGAAGCAGGAGGCCATCGACGCGAGCCTTGCGTCGACGCCAAAGCCGGCCCGCAAGGTAATGGCCCATCTCGTGCATCTCGTTGCCGCCAAGCCGCAGACAGCGCGCGGACGCCTGCGCCTCAAGGAAACAGAAACCGAGATCATTGACGGCCCGCATCTGCTTGACCTTGCCGAGCGGGAACTGCTGACGCCGCTCGATCGCGAAGCCCGGGCGCTTATTCTCAACGCCTCGAAGCGCGTCTCCATCGTCACTGCCGTCAGCCCCCGCGCACTCGTCGATCTCGGTTACGTCATCTACGAATCCGCCCGGCTGATCCGGGCGATGGCCGATCTCTACGGCGGGCGGCCAGGCACGTTCGGGCTGCTGCGGCTCATGCGCGACGTCGTCGCCCACCTCGCCGTCACCGGCTCCATCGCTGTCGGAGACAGCCTGATCCAGCAGGTGCTGGGTCATGGTCTTGCCTCTAGACTGTCGGCCCGGCTCGGCGAAGGCGTCATCAACGGCCTGATGACCGCCCGCATCGGCATCGCCGCGATGGATCTCTGCCGGCCGATGCCGTTTCGCGCCCTGAAACGCCCCGGCATCGGCGATTTCATCAGCGATCTGGCACCGGGCGCATCAAGATCGAAAACCTCCGACGAAATCGCTGGCTAGATGCCGGCATACCATTCGTAGCCGAGATCTTCCCAGAAGCCGCCCTTGCCGCTACCGAACGGCGCGAGCGTCGAGACCAGTTCGATACCCCTAACGTATTTCGCCATCTTGTAGCCGAGTTGCCGCTCGACACGCAGCCGCAGTGGCGCGCCATTGGCAACGCGCAGCACCTCGTCATTGCAGCCATAGGCGAGGATGGTCTGC
Organism: Pararhizobium sp. LjRoot255; assembly: GCF_964252905.1. NCBI lineage: Bacteria > Pseudomonadati > Pseudomonadota > Alphaproteobacteria > Hyphomicrobiales > Rhizobiaceae > Pararhizobium > Pararhizobium sp. LjRoot255. The sequence goes on along the minus strand of NZ_CAXUPQ020000001.1, from coordinate 3,467,628 downwards.
GGATGGCGCGCGTCGATAAGGTCGATCGATTCGTAATAGCGCACGGCGCCGGACAGGCCGAGGTCCATGCTGTCGTAACAATAGAAGACGACGAAGCGCGCTTCCGGCTTCATCTTGGCTTCGTCGAGGATAGTTGCGAGCGGCACGCCGGTCCATTTGGCGATGCAGCTCCAGCCCTCGACACAGTCGTGCCGGGTGATCTGCGTGCGGGCCGGCATGTTGCGCAGTTCATCGAGACTGAAGCTCAGCGGCCTTTCGACCAGCCCCCCAACCGTCAGCCGATAATCGGCGAATGTCTTCGCCTTCAGCGCCAGATAGTCCGCGTCGGTCGGGTCGGTCGAACCGTTCGGCCGCTGCCCCTGGCGCACCTCGCTCGCCGAGAATTCCGGCGCCAGCGCGTCGGCATCGATCAGCATGCGCTGGACGCGATAGGTCAGGCTGTTTGCCGAAGCCAAGACATCCCGCACGGGGCTCTGGTTCGACAGCAAGCCGTCGAACGCATCACAACCGGACAGCGGAATGCTCGAAGCCGCCGCCCCGGCAACAGTGAGGAACCTGCGGCGATTGATGATGAACCCGCTCATGCCGTGTGCTCCTCTTTCTTTTCGGGATCGGTGCGATACCAGCCCGTGATGATCGAGCGCATCTCGTTCAGCGGACCGGCTGCAATGACCATGAAGATGTGAATCAGGAAGAAGGCCACCAGCAGCGCCATACAGACGAAGTGGATCGTGCGCGCCGTCTGCCGTCCGGCGAAAACGTCGAGCAGCCAAGGCCAGGCGGCATTCATGCCGGGCGACATGGTAATGCCCGTCAGGATGATCAGCGGGAAGATGACGAGCAGGATGCCGGCATAGGCGAGCTTCTGCAGGACGTTGTAGCGGCCATCGTGATGAAAGCGGAATCGCAGATGATCGGAAAGGCTTTTCGGCAAGCCCTTGATATCCGCGACGGATGGAAGAATGTCGCGCCTGAGGTGGCCGCTGATCAGGCTCGCGACGAACCAGGTGAGGAAAGCCGCCACGAAGAACCAGGCAAAGAAGAAATGGATGACCCGCCCGGTCGACAGATCCTGGTAGGATGGCAGCGTCGCCCAGGCCGGGAACCCACGGTAGGACGGATTGTCCTCCGGCCCGCTCATTCCGAAAACACCGGTCGTCTTGTAGCTCTGTCCGAAGATCGTGGTGTAACCATCGACCTTGCCGTCGGCGGTCTGCATGGCGCGCATGGACAGGACGCTGTTGTCGAACTCGAAACCCGATTGCTCGCCGATATAGAGTTCCGGATGGGCATTGAAGATCTGCAACCCGCTCAGCAGCAGGAAGAACAGCGCAATCGCCCAGGTCCAGTGTGTGATGCGTGTGGCAATCCGGTGTCGGTAGATCACCCTGCCCTCGCCACCTTGATGCGTTAAACGCGATTCGATATCGTCAATGATGGTCATGGCAAGCCTCCTTATATGCGCAACTACGTAGCAAACTCTGGTTCGGTTTCAACGCAACTCCACTCACCCGCGCACACATCGCAGTGAGGCGTGCGTGAAGCCCAGGATTTCCAATGATTTCAGTCGTCGAAGAAAGTCCGCATGAAACATTTCGTGAGCCTCAAAACCGGCCTTCCGCAGGGCCGGAGCAACACTCCATTAACCATTTAAGTGCAAATGTAGCCTCACATTCCTGACACTGACCATCAAGGATCGTTTATGTTTTCGCGCCCATCTTTGATCGCTCGCGGCATTGCCGTAGCCTCGCTTGCCGCCCTCACCTGCGCAGCCTCTCCGGCACTCTCGGGCGGCAACGACAAGGCGTTTTTCGAGCAGGTTTCCGGCCAGTGGAAAGGCCCGGGCGAGATCGTCGCGGGAAAATACAAGGGCACGAAATTCACCTGCGACCTGACCGGTGAAGCCAGCGAAAGCGCAGCCGGCATCAAGCTTGACGGTTTCTGCCGCGTCGGGGTCTTCAAGCAGCCGATGTCCGCCGTCATCACCCAATCCGGCAAAAGCTACAACGGCAAATTCCTCGATGGCGCCGATGGCAAGGGCCTTGATATCGTCTCCGGCAATGTCGGCAAGGACAAGGTCGTCGTCGGTATCAACCGCAAGAAGCTGAACGGCGCCATGATCGCCCGCCTGCAGGGCGACGCGAAGCTCAACATCACCATATCCGTGAAGGTCGAGGACACCATGGTGCCGGTGATCGGCGTCAGCCTCAACCGCCAGCTCGACACCGTCGCTGTCGGCTCGATCAAGAAGTAACGGCTTTTTTGCAACGTTTTCAAAAGAGCCGGCTCGTCCGGCTCTTTTGCGTTTCAGACGGCTGATTCCGGAGCGCGTTGCCGCCACCAGTCATCTCGCGGATCAGCCACTTCGATGCCGGAGATATCGGCATCCTTGAGCCATTCCGCCACCGATTTTCCGCCAACAATGAGATCCGGAGCGAAATCGGCGAGCGGCTTCAACACGAAACCCCGTTCCGTCATGCGCGGATGCGGTATTTCCAGCGTCTGGGAATGCTGGCTCAGACTGTCATAGGTGAGCACGTCGATGTCGATCGTGCGCGGCCCCCAGCGCTCCAGCCGCTCCCGTTTCATCTGGCGCTCGATTGATAGGCATGCGTCGAGCAGTTCGTCGGGCAAAAGCGAGGTTTCAACCGCGGCGCAGGTATTGAAAAACCAGGCCTGATCCGTCTTGCCCCAGGGCGGCGTCCGGTAGAGTTTCGAGACATGCGTCACCGCGCAGTCCGGCCGCGTATCGAGAAGCACAAGCGCCCGCGCCATCGAAGCGGCAGGATCGCCGATATTGCCGCCGAGGCCGAGTGTCGCCAGATGAGTCGGCATCTCAGGCAAAATGCTCAACCGTCACTTCGACATAGTCGAGGACACCGGGAACCGGCGCGTTCGGCTTGCGGATCGATATTTTCGCGCGGCGAATCTGTGGAAAGACTGAACAGAGCGTGGTGGCAACCTCGAGTGCTAAGGCCTCGATCAGATAACGCCGGCGGCCGGTGATGATCTTCTCGATCTCGGTGAAGGCGACGCCGTAATGCACTGTATCGTCGATCGAATCCTCGATGAGCGCCGTTCCCTGCGCGACATCCAGCTCAGCATCGACGAAAAAACGCTGCCCCAGAAATTCCTCTTCGTCGTGAACACCATGGCGGGCGAAGAAGGCGCAATTCTTGAGGGTGATCGTGTAGATCGCTGTCATGGCTGATTTTCCGTCCCGTGTTTTTTTGGCCCGCGGTTTTTCTGCGCCCGTCTTTTAGACGCAAGCATAGCATCCGCCACCAGAAGCGCATCCCTGTTGATTGCGACATCATGTACCCGGAAAACCGCAGCACCCGCCATTCTGAGCAATGCTGTCGTGGCTGCCGTGCCGACATCCCGCTCTTGCGCTTCGCGGCCGGTGATGGCGCCGATAAAGCGCTTGCGCGACGTGCCTGCCAGAAGCGGCAGCCGGAAACCGCGCAGTTCACTGAAACGCGCCATCAGTTCAACGTTCTCGTCAGTGTCCTTGGCAAAACCGAAGCCAGGATCGAGCACGATCCGGTTGCGCTCGACGCCGGCGGCCGCCGCGATTTCCAGGGAGCGATCGAGAAAATGATATTGATCACGCACCGGGTCGGCGAGCTTTTCGCGGTCGCGGCCGGTATGCATGATGCAGAGCCCTGCCCCGGTCGCCGCAGCGACATTCGCAAGCTCCGGCTCGCGCTGCAGGCCGTGTACGTCGTTGATGATATGCGCGCCGGCGGCAACCGCGAGCCGCGCGGTCTCGGCCCTGTAAGTATCGATGGAGAGGATTGCATCCGTCCGTTCGGCAAGCGCCGCAATGACCGGAAGCACCCGCGCCTGCTCTTCGGCCGCCGTGACCGCGGCAGCACCGGGCCGGGTCGACTCGCCGCCAATATCGAGGATCGCGGCTCCCTGGTCGAGACAGCGCAAGGCGTGGGACACAGCGGCTTCCGTGTCGTCATAGGCGCCACCGTCGGAAAACGAATCCGGCGTCACATTGATGATCGCCATCAGCAGCCCTGTCGGACCAAGAGTGAGTTTTCGGCTATGGGCCAGTTTCCATTCGAAGAGATCGAAAGGGTCGTCCACCATGGTTTCACTCCCTCCTCGCCATCCCGCGGCACCAGCAGACGCAACTTTGACCACAAATGGAGGCCAGTGTGCCCACAGCTTGCGGCAAGGGCTCGGATTACTCGCTCGTTTTCCGCTTTGTCCGGAATGCCGGTTATTTGCTGTTGCGCTCCGGCTGGCTATGCCCCAAGCTTTAAGGAAGTTCAACTGTCGAGACCTGTAAACCTATGCTGACTGGCCGCATTTCCTTTGCCGCGTTTTTGATTTTGAGTATCGTCGCGGGCCATTCCTCGTCAGCGTATGGCGACACGGTGGTGAGCAAGAGCATCACCTATTTCTCCGTGGGTGGCCGCACGGCCGAAGAACTCGACAAGGCGCTGTCTGAGCGCGGTCCGATGATGAATTCGACCGGCGCACGCCATCCCGGCGCCACCAAGATCAAGTTCGGCGGCACGGTAACCTATGTGAAACACGGCAATCGCTGCGCCGTCGGCAGCGCCAAGGTGACGCTTAGCACCAAGCTCATCCTGCCGCGCTGGAAAAACCGCAGAACCGCAAACCGCGATCTGGCGCTCGTCTGGGACACGCTGGCAAGTGATATCAAGCGCCATGAGGAACGCCACGCCGAGATCGCCCGCAACCATGCCCGCAAGCTGGAGAAGGATTTTCTGGCGCTGAAACCCGAATCGGATTGCGAGCGCATGCAGGCACGTGTTGCCCGGTTGAGCGAAACGGGGATCCAGCAACACGACCGCGACCAGGCCCGCTTCGACAAGACGGAAGCGGCCAATTTCGACCGCCGCATGATCCGGCTGCTGCAGTACAGGCTAGACGGGATGACGAAGGCCAAGCGCTAAATCGTCAGCAAGACTGCTACGCCGCGAGCAAAGCTCGGAAACGCGAATCACTCGACTTGCGAAAAACTTGCACGTCAACAGCATATCACTGGTGATTTCTCACCATATAACAACACCGAAAGATACGGTATAGTCTAGGCATTGAATGAAGAGCAGGAAAACAAACTCTCTTCATTCCAGACCCCGAATTTAGTCGCCCGCCTCCATGCGGGACGCCTTGAACCGGAAGTATTGTTTCGCGCTTGACTGTTCTGTTCCGGATTGATGTTCGACCGGCCCGGTGCATCGCGCATGTGGCGTTCTCCTGGCGTATCCTGAAGCAGCAGATGTTCTCCCTCCCTCATCTGTATGCGATACGCCCTCCTAGCCCCGCTCGTCGATCGCGACCCGCGGGGCTTTTTCTTGCTGGTTCCGTCGCATGATGATCAGGCCTGGCGCTCGGGAACATGAACCACGAGCCCGTCCAGGCCGTCACTCATCTTGATCTGGCAGGAGAGCCGTGATGTCGGTTTCACATCATAGGCGAAATCGAGCATGTCCTCTTCCATCGCCTCGGGAGCGCCGACCGTCGCCGACCATTCCTCATCCACATAGACATGACAGGTCGCACAGGCACAGGCGCCGCCACATTCGGCTTCGATACCGGGAACCGAATTGCGCACGGCATTTTCCATGACGGTCGAGCCATTTTGAACGTCAAAGTCATACTGCGTGCCGTCGAAGGCGATAATGGTGAGTTTAGGCATTTGGTTTTCCGGATGCTGGCGTTGTATCGGTATACCGCAGGAACAATCGCGCCGCCCCTCATAGCAGAGGCGGCGGCGGAATGCGGCAAATTCGTGCGATTTCTTCCAACAATTCGCATCGCCAGTCAACACGAAGGGATTTGGCATCCGGCGTTCGGCCGCGACGCTTCGTCACTGCGTGCCGCACTGGCCAGCAACTTTCAAACAGCGGCTTTTAGCGGCAGAGCTTCAGGATGAACAGTTCGGCCTCGATCACGGCAGCGCTCAACGCTGCAAGATGGACCGCCTGCTCTGGCTCGGTCTCAACTGCGCCGGCCGCCTCGGCAACACCGAAAGCCCCAACGGCAAGCGCAGCACCCTTGAGGCGGTGCGCAGACGTGACGGTGGCGTCCGCATCGGCGGACGACAATTCCTTCATCAGCTGCCGCGTCTGGCGCGCAAACAACTGCAGCACTTCGATTTCCAGGAGCTTGTCGCCCATCGTCTGCGTCGCAAGGTGAACCAGATCGATCGGCCGCGACTTCGAGGGACATGCCCCGGCGAGATTGTCGGGTGCTTCGAACGCGATCTTGAGTGCCGCCATATGCCAATATCCTTATTCTGTTTTTTTCTGACGCAACCGGCCCGTCACCGCCCACGTCCTGTCTTTTTAGTTACCCGTCCCTGACGCCGGATTTGCCTCCGGTTTGTCTGGAAGTGCTTGACCCGTCAGGCTATTATGAGGCTCGAAGATGGTGCGGGCGTTACCCTCTCGATGCCCAGTCCGGCTGTCATTTTGCTCATTTCATGAGCCTATTAGGCCGGATCGGCGCTGCTATCTGATTAAAACGCGGCGCAATAAGGGCAGGTTTCGCTCGGCATGGTTAACGGCCATTAAACCGCCTGATTACAAGGGTTTCTGCGGGAAACAGGTCCACTTTTCATTAAGAACTTGTTAGGATTTTAACGAATGCCGGGGGCACTTAATTGTAAGAAACCGGTGAATGTGTCACTACGGTACGTTGACGGATATGTTTATGCCATAAGGTGCAGACAGTCCTGGCGGAAAACCGCATCGAATGAAGCACCTACGGGGCTGATGTGCTGTTCCGTCGGTGCGTGGTTGAAATGGGTGCATGTCAGGTTCTGCGTAGATGAGATGCGCGTTTCCTGCTGTCACCGTCCGAGTATCGGAGGTGCTCCCCCAATGCAGGCGGTGTTGCGGAGGGTCCTTTCGAAAGGACAGTTTAGTAACGAGGCGTATCCGCATGGCGACAAATAAAAGCAACGAGTCGATCGACGACGAGGCATTTCAGGCGTTGGAAGACGCTTTGAAAATCGACTTCGACGAGCTTAAGTCTGCCCTGAACGAAAAGACTTCCTCGGATGATCCGGAGGGGAAAGTGTCTGAACCAGTGAGCCAGGCACCGGCACCCAGCCAGGCAAAGACGACGAAGCCACAGGGCCAGGCAGCCCGCTCGGGACGCGCGACCGAAACGCCAAGAAGCCTCTCGCCCGAACCGGCTCCCAAGGCGCCTTCATTTGCGCCTGCCAACGATGACGGCCGCAGAACGCCGGCCGCCATCCTGCGCTCGCTGGACGTCCGCTCCAGCCGCTCGGCGATGCGTGTCGCCGCTGCCTTCTCCGCCCTCTGGACGATCGGCGGCCTTGGTGTCGCAAACCTGCTCTATGGACCGGAAATCTGGCAGATCCGCTCGCTTGCCGACCTGTCGGCCATGCCGGGCGCCATCGGGGTGGCGATCTTCATCATCCTGCCGGTGATGCTGTTCTTCTCCTTCGCCATCATGATTTCGCGCGCGCAGGAACTGCGCAACGCCGCGCGATCAATGGCCGAGGTCGCCTTGCGCCTTGCCGAGCCTGAAACGGCAGCTTCCGAGCGCATCATGACGGTCGGCCAGGCCGTTCGCCGCGAAGTCTCGGCGATGAACGAAGGCATCGAGCGCACGATTGCGCGTGCGACCGAACTTGAGACGCTGGTTCATTCCGAGGTCAACGCGCTCGAGCGTAGCTACAGCGATAACGAACTGCGCGTGCGCACGCTGGTCCAGGAACTTGGACTGGAGCGGGAATCCATCGTCGGCCATGCCGAGCGCATCCGCTCGTCGATCGCCGGCGCCCACACACAGTTGAAGGATGAACTTTCGACTGCCGGGGATGATATCGCCAGCCGTATTGCCACTTCGGGCGAAGCCTTCGCCTCAATGATCGAGACCCGCGCGGCGGCTTTGATGGAGCGCTCCGACAGCGCAACGCAAACGATCGGCGCCATGCTCTCGACCCGCACCGATGCCTTGCTCTCAGGCCTCACCACAGCCGGCGTGTCGCTCAGCAACGAGTTTGATACCCGCCTCGAAAATCTCAGCCAGACGTTGGCCAAGCGCGGCCAGCAGCTACTCGGTCAGTTTGAAACACGCGCCTCGACCCTCGACGCCAATACCGAAAAGCTGAATGCCGCGCTGAACGAGCGCGCCCGCCAGCTCAACGAGACGCTGATCGCCCGCACGCGCGATCTGAACGAGAGCCTCAATGTCGGCCAGCAGGCCATCACCGGCGGTCTCGACGATATTCTCAACACGCTGAACGCCACACTGGACGAAAAGGGCGCGAGCTTCCGCCAGAGCCTGAAGTCCAGTTCCGACGACATGATCATGGATCTCGACCTGCGCTCGGGCTTCTTCGAGGAGAAGCTGCAGACAACGGTTGGACAACTGGCGACGGCCTTCGATTCCCGTTTCCACGAATTTGCGTCCGCCTTCGACAAGCGCGCCGGCATGCTCGATTCCAAGCTGATGGAAAGCCTTGCCCGCATCAACCAGTCGGTAACCGGCGGCGCGGAATCCATCGGCGGCATGCTGGACGGCGGTATCGAACGCTTCGAAGCCGCCCTGTCCGAACAGTCTTTGACGCTCGCGACCACGCTTGGCACGACACAGGACTTCATCGAGCACACGATCAGCGGCAGGACTGCCGAGCTCAGCGAAGCGATCGGCAATGCGCACGCCCGCATCGACGGTGTGCTGTCCGAACGCTCCGGCTCGTTGATGAGCGCGCTCACTGCGGCGCAGGACCGGATCGAATCCGGCTTCGCTGAGCGTGCCGGTTCGCTCGAAACTGCGCTCACGGAAAGTCAGCAACGGCTCGCCGAAACGCTTGATGCCCGCACCAGCGCCATCGCCGCCAGCAACCAGCAGCTTGCGGAAAACATCGTCACGCAAACCAGTGGCCTCATCGACGGCCTGCAGGCGATCCACGGCCGTATCGAAGACACGCTGACCAACCGCGCCGACGAGATCACCACCGCCATCGCCGCCAGCCAGTTGCGCCTTGACGACACGCTTTCGGAGCGCACGGTCGAACTTTCGAGCCTGCTTGCCGCAAGCTCGGAATCCATCGACAGCGCCTTCGAAGGTACCGCGGAACGGATCGATACGATCCTGTCGCAGCGTACCGGCGCGCTCGCCAATGTGCTGACTACGTCAACGGCCGCGATCGACAGCGCCTTTGACGGCACGGCGGAACGGATCGATGCGATCCTCTCGCAGCGCACCGGCGCACTCGAAAACGTGCTGACATCGTCCACGACAGCAATCGACAGCGCCTTTGACGGCACGGCAGAACGCATTGACGCGATCCTCTCGCAGCGCACCGGCTCGCTGGCTAACGTTCTCACCTCGTCCGCAGGCGCGATCGAGAGCGCAATCGGCGGCACGACGGAACGGCTGGAATCGCTGTTGTCCGAACGCAGCCGCACGCTCGGCGACACGCTTGCCAGCCAGACGGCGACGCTCGACACTCTCCTTTCCGAGCGCTCGGCGGAGATCACCGGCACCCTGTCCGCCCGCGCAAACGAAATGGTCGATACGCTGAGCAGCCGCACGGAAGAAATCGCCGACGGCCTCTCCTATCGCGCCAGCGCGATCGCAGAAACCATGGCCGACCGGGTCAGCGATATCGAGCAGCAGCTTTCAGGCCGTGTTGGAGCGATCGCCGAAAACCTCAGCGGCCGTGTCAGCGAGATCGCCGGCACGATGACCAGCACTTCGGCCGAGATTGCCACTGCCCTTTCCAGCCATGCTTCGGAGCTGGCCGTGTCGATGGCAGACAAGGCGTCCGATATCGAACAGACGCTGTCCGGCCGCGCCGGTCAGCTGGCGACATCGCTTGCCTCCACCCATGATCAGATCCGGGTAACGCTGGACGACCGCCTCAACGCGATCAACGTAGCGGTCACCCATGGAACCGAGCAGCTTTCCGATGTGCTCAGCGAACAGGCGACCTCCATTGCCACGACGATCGCCACCAGCGCCAGCATGCTGGAAATGACGCTGGAAGAGCGTCAGGCAGACCTCGGCGGCGTCATAGACAAGAGCGCCGCAGCACTCGAACAGCGTATGCTGGCAAGCACCAGCCACGTCGCAACCCAGCTCGGCGAAACCGCCGATCATATCAGCCGCGCCGCCGATACCCTGACGCACCGGATGGACACGTCCCTCTCCGCTATCAACAGCAGCGTCGACGAAACCGGTGCGCGCATTGAAAGCAGCCTTGGTACGCTGGAAGGTCGTATTCGCGACAGCGTTGGCGGCGTCAGCGAGTTCGTCGACAATGCCGGCCGAAGGATCGCCGACACCCTGTCCGCCAAGGTCTCCGAATTCGACCATGTCAGCGACAGGGCTGCAGCGCGCATTGCCGACAGCCTTGCCGGACGCGCCGAAGAAATCGACCGCATCGGCAGCGTCGCTGCCGCCCGCATCGCCGACGCCCTCTCTGACCACACGGCCGAGTTCGACCAGGTCAGCACGGCCGCTGCCGCGATGATTGCTGACAGCCTTGCCAACCGCACCGAAGAAATCGACCGCATCGGCAACAGCGCCGCAGCACGGATCGCAGAAACATTGTCTGACCGCACGGCGGAGCTGGATCGGGTGAGCGCGGCCGCCGCAACCCGCATTTCCGACAGCCTGGCCGGGCGCACGGACGAGATCGACCGCATCAGCGGCGCGGCTGCAACCCGCATTGCCGATACGCTCTCCAGTCATACGGCGGAACTCGGCCGCGTCAGCGACGAAGCAGCCGCTCGTATCGAAGCCAGCATCGAGGGCGGTACGGGCCGCATCGAAGAGCGGCTCGGAACCATGGATCGTGCCCTGTCGGTCGGCCTCGACAATGTCAGTCGGACGATCGAAGGCAAGGCTGCCGGTCTCGTGACGAACCTCCGCGGCGCCGTCAGCGACGCGGCGCAGGGCATCGATGCCGAAGCCGTGCGCTCTGCAGAGCTGCTGGCCAAGGCCGGCGAGGATTTTGCGCAGGCAATGGCCGCGCGCCAGTCCGATTTCCAGTCCAGCATCGAGCAGACCGCAGCGACGGCAGCGATGCGCAGCGCCGAACTGGCGCGTTCCGTCGGAGAAGCAACCGATGGTGCGGCCACCCGGATCGCCCAGACACAATCGCGTGTGGCGGAACAGGCGTCGTCGCTGCAGCAAAGCCTTGCCGACGTGGAGAAGGCCCTGGAAGCCCGCGGCAACACGATCCGCACCACCCTTGATGACAGCACGCGCGAGCTCAACTCGATGCTCGCCGGCCGTTCCGCCGAACTGTCGCGCCTGATCGACGAGAAGGCTCGCCCGGTCATCGATCAGTACGCCGCCACCGGCAAGGAAGCCGCAGACCGCATCAGCGAGGTTGCCCGCGAGAGCGCGGAACGCCTGCGCGCCGAAAATGCGACGCTGCTCGAGAGCCTGACCACCCGCACCGGCGAGACGTTGAATGCCATCTCGAGCCGCGCGGAAGAAACCGCCAAGGCGATGAAGATGGTCGAGAGCCGTCTGCAGTCGACGGCCATGGGTCTGATCGATCAATTGGCGGCGAGCAACTCGTCGATCGCGGGCGTCATCGAGCAGGCAAGCGCCAATCTCGGCGCCATGGACCAGCAACTGGAAACGACCACCACGCGCTTCTCGGAATCGGCCAGTCGCGCTTCCGACATGCTTTCCACCTCGACCCGCCTTCTCGAAGGCAAGGTCGACAAGCTCGCCAATATCTCAGGCTCGACCCTGTCGCAGATCGGCGGCATCGTCGGGCGCTTCGAAGATCACTCCAAGGTGCTCAGCCAGGCCTCCGACCTCCTGGGCGCAGCACAGTCAAACCTGGTCAGCACGCTCGAAGAACGGCAGGATGCACTGCGCACCCTCTCCGTCGGTCTTGTCAGCCGCTCGGAAGAGATCGAGAAGACCATGCATGCCCTTGAAGGCTTCGTTGATGGCGCCTTCCAGCGCGCCGAAGACCGCTCGGCGCAGATCGCAGGCAACCTGCGCTCCGGCATCCAGACGTCCTTCAACGACGTCGGGCGTATTCTGACGGACGCCGAACAGCGCGCCGCCTCCGCTGCCGAGGCCATGCGCGATGCAGTGGTCAAGGCAGGCGATGAAGCCAGCATGTCAGTCGAATCGGTATTCGTTCGCGCCGAGGAACGCTCGAACGAAATCGCCAGCAACCTGCGCGCCGGCGTCCAGGCTTCCTTCGCCGATGTCAGCAAGACGTTGACGGAAGCGGAAGCCCGCGCAACCTCGGCAAGCGAAGCCATGCGCGCCGCCGTTGCCAAGGCCGGCGAGGATGCAGGTCTTTCCGTCGAGGGTGCCTTTGCCCGCGCCGAGGAGCGCTCCAAGGAGGTAGCCTCGCGCCTGCGCGGCAGCGTCGGCGCCTCAATGTCGGATATCGACCGGATGATGACCGAAACCGGTAAGAAGTCGGACGGTGCCGCCCAGCAGATGAGCGAAGCGATCCGCAAAGCCATCGAAGAAGCCGTCGGCCGCTTCAGTGGCGCAACTGAGGAAATCCGCCGCTCGGCCAACGAGATCCGCCGCGAGCTCGACATGACCCGCGAGGAACTGAAGCGCGGCGCCTTCGATCTGCCGGAGGAAGCCAAGGAAAACGCCTCGGTCATGCGCCGCGCCGTTGCCGAGCAGATCAAGGCGCTGCAGGAACTCTCCGACATCATCGGCAAGTCCTCCGGCCAGCTCGAAATCGCCCAGCCGGCGCCGCGCCAGCAGGTGGCGCAGCAGCAGCCCGTGGCCGCGGCCCCGATCCGCGCCGTTGCAGAGCAGCCGGCCGTCGAGCCGCGCCGCCAGGCGCAGGAGCCCCTGCTCCGCGGAAGCCTCGGTCTGGAACAGCCGCGCCCGGCCGCCCAGCAGCCGCACTCCCAGCAGCCGGTTGTCCGGCAGCAGGAGCCGGCCACGGCAACACGTCCGTCCGCGGAAGGCAGCGGCTGGATGCGTGACCTGCTGCGCGGTGCATCGCGCGATGACGAGACACCGGTGCCCGTCCCTGCGCAACGCCCAAGCGAAGCCCAGCCTGCCGCCCGTGCCGGCGACACCCGCAATCCGCGCCATGTCATGGAATCGTTGAATTCGCTGTCGGTCGACATCGCCCGTGCGATCGACCACGACGCCTCGGTCGATCTGTGGCGGCGTTACCAGCGCGGCGAGCGCGACGTCTTTACCCGTCGCCTCTACACGTTGAAGGGACAGCAGACCTTCGACGAGATCAAGCGCAAATACGACCGCGAGCCGGAGTTCCGCACCGCCGTCGACCGGTACATCGCCGATTTCGAAAAACTGCTCGGCGACGTCGCCCGCAACGATAGCGACAAGGTGATGACGCAGAGCTACCTGACGTCCGATACCGGCAAGGTCTACACGATGCTGGCGCACGCGGCTGGACGGTTCAGCTAAGTCAGCGGCCGAAGGGCCTTTCGATACGCTGGGCACAATCGGCCTGCCCCTTCTCCTCGCCGGGGGCATGTCCACGTGGCGTAGCCAGGCAAGATCGAAGGCGACCCCTGGATTTGCGGTTTGCACCGTCTTCTCCCCGATGGGGAGAAGGTGGCGCGGAGCGCCGGATAAGGGGGCGGCTGGCGCCGAAATCGCGGAGACCCCTTATCGCCTCGCATATGCTTCCCGCTGGGCAGAAGTGGGTGCTGAACAGAGCGCGCAGGAGAATGCAGGCCGCTCCGTTGAGGAATATCTGGCCGTATTTGATGTACGCTGCTTTTTGCTGCGGCTTCACTGGTAAGGCCGAAGTCCCCGGCGTTGGCGCCGGATCACACGAGTGAGAGTGTCGTTGCAAATCAACGGTGAGGCTCCGCGCCCACTTCGCGAGCACTGGCGTTCCAAAACATCTCAATAAAATCCACAAAAGCACCCCGCCGTTTTCCCCGCCCCGCAGCCCGCGCATACAATGCCTGTGTCCTGTCGCGGATACACCGGTGAGCGTTACCGGCGAGGCGGGACCGGTGCCCTGGAATTTCGGTGCAAACGCACGCCGGATTTCAGGGGCTGCGCGGAAGGTGGTTCTCCTCCGGCCTCGAAATGCAAGAGGCCGGGCGTGCCGGGCATGCCACGCCAACTTGGTCCAGGGCATGGTCTACCGACGGAAAGGCGGGGCGGATAAGTGGCCCTGCCACGGGCACACAAATCCTTGGCCGCAATGGCGAAGGACGTAGAAGAACCTAGAGGCGCGGCAAAAGACACCGAACGGGGCACGGCATCGTGTCAGTTCAATTCTCTTTGTCACGGCACGTGCCGGGCCCCGGCCGATCTGGTCACGGGATATAAAGAGAGCGTCGCAAAACACGGACGGAAAGCCGCCGCGTGAACGCTGTCGGTTGCCCGTCGAAAGGAGGAAAATCCAATGGGCGAAAGCAGGCCGGGCAATACCGAACCTTTGACACAAGCCGAGTTCGAGCGGATCAGCCGAGTAACGGCGACTGACATGGACATCCACACCTTCTGCCGCATTCGAAAGTGCCGCCGCGACGGTTGCTGCACCGGCCCGATACGGAAGCGGATCGTTCCGGAGGGGAGCCCCAGTGGGGCGACCTTTGCTGCCTTGCTACCGGCGTCATCGCCGCCACCGACAATGCTTGGCTCCTGGCCTTTGCCAAGCATCTGCGCGTGCTGCACGCAGCAGCAATGTCCGGGAGGAAGCCGAACGCCCCCCGGAATCAAAAAACCTCCGGCCGGAGCCGGAGGTTTCGATCGTGGGCTGAAAATCCGTGACCGGATCAGTGTTCCTTTTTGGCGTAAACCGACTTCTTCGTCAGATAGATCAGGCCGGTGAAGATCAGCAGGAAAACCATGACCATGAAGCCCGTGCGCTTGCGATCTTCAAGGTGCGGCTCTGCGGCCCACATCAGGAAGGAGGCGACGTCGCGGGAATACTGCTCCACCGTCTGCGGCGCACCATCGTCATAGGTGACCTGGTCATCGGAAAGCGGTTTTGCCATTGCAAGGGCCGCAGCACTGCCGAAGTACGGGTTGTAATGCGTACCCTCCGCCACTTCCGTGCCAGCCGGTGGTTCCTGATAGCCGTTCAGGAGCGCGTGGATATAGTCCGGTCCGCCTTCTTGGTACTGCGTGAACATGTCGAAGATGAAGGTCGGGAAACCGCGTTCGATGCCGCGCGCCTTTGCGATCAGCGAGAAATCCGGCGGTGCTGCGCCGTTGTTGGCGGCAGCCGCAGCTTCGACGTTCGGGTAAGGCGACGGGAAATGATCCGAAGGCAGAGCCTTACGGCTGAACATCTCGCCATCGGCATTGGGGCCGTCCTGGACCTCGTAGTTCGCCGCGAAGGTCTTCACCTGCGCTTCGGAGTAACCCAGACCTTCCAGCGTGCGGAAAGCGACGAGGTTCATTGAATGGCAGGCGGAACAGACTTCGGTGTAGACCTTCAGGCCGCGCTGCAGCTGACCCTTGTCATAATGGCCGAAAGGACCGGCGAACGTCCATTCTTCCTGCTCCGGTTTGTGGATCGGGAAGTGTGGCGTACCACCGGCAGCATGCTCCCCCTCGGCGGCTGCGCCTTCGGCTTTGTGTTCGCCGGATTCCTGGGCAAACACCATACCGGCGCCGAGGCCTGCGACGACTGCGAGCGAAAGAATGCCTGTAACAAGCTTTTTCATTGTTGTGGGTTCCTTAATCTTCGCAGACATCACGCGGCAACGGGCTTCTTCGTCGCAGCCTGCTTTTCCAGAACCGCTTCGGTGATGGAATTGGGGATGCGCTTCGGCGTTTCGATCAGGCCGAGAACCGGCATGATGACGAGGAAGAAGCCGAAGTAGTAGAGAGTGCCGAGCTGCGACATCACCACGTAGAGGCCTTCCGCCGGGCGCGAGCCGAGCCAGCCAAGGATGATGGCGTTGATCACGAAGAGCCAGAAGAACAGCTTGTACCACGGACGGTAGACGGCCGAGCGCACCTTCGAGGTATCGAGCCAGGGCAGGAAGAACAGGACGATGATCGCACCGAACATCACCAGAACGCCGCCGAGCTTGCTATCGATCGGGCCGACATTGAAGGTGATGGCGCGCAGCATCGCGTAGAACGGCAGGTAGTACCATTCCGGAACGATGTGGGCCGGGGTCTTCAGAGCGTTGGCCGGAATATAGTTGTCCGGATGGCCAAGGAAGTTCGGCATGTAGAAGACGAACCAGGCATAGACCAGCAGGAATATCGATACACCGAGCGCATCCTTGAGGGTGGCGTAAGGCGTAAAGGCAACCGTGTCCGTCTTGGTCTTGACTTCAACGCCGGTCGGGTTGGTCTGGCCGACGACATGCAGCGCCCAGATATGCAGGACCACGACGCCGGCGATCATGAACGGCAGGAGGTAGTGCAGCGAGAAGAAGCGATTGAGCGTCGGCTGATCGACGGCGAAACCGCCGAGCAGGAACTGCTGGATCCACTCGCCCACCAAGGGGAAGGCGGAGAAGAAGCCGGTGATAACCGTGGCACCCCAGAAGGACATCTGACCCCAGGGCAGAACATAGCCCATGAAGCCGGTTGCCATCATCAGTAGGTAGATGACAACGCCGAGAATCCAGAGGATTTCGCGCGGCGCCTTGTAGGAGCCGTAATAGAGACCGCGGGCGATGTGCAGATAAACGGCGATGAAGAAGAATGACGCGCCGTTGGCATGCATGTAGCGCAAGAGCCAGCCTTGGTTGACGTCGCGCATGATCTTTTCGACGGAGTTGAAGGCAACCGTCGTCTCAGCCGCATAGTGCATGGCGAGAACGACACCGGTCAGGATCTGCACGATCAGCATCACCGACAGCATGGCGCCGAAGGTATAGGCATAGTTCAGGTTGCGCGGAACCGGATATGAAATGAAGCTGTCATGCACGAGCCGCGGCAGCGGCAGGCGCGAATCGACCCACTTCTCGATCCCGGTCGTCGGCATATAGGTTGAATGATCACCACTCATAATCAGTATTCCCCTCAACCGATCTTGATGACTGTGTCGGAAGTGAATGCAAAAGTCGGGACGGCGAGGTTTTCCGGCGCCGGGCCTTTACGGATACGGCCGGCCGTATCGTAGTGCGAGCCGTGGCACGGACAGAACCAGCCACCGAAATCGCCCGCCTGACCGAGCGGAACGCAACCGAGATGCGTGCACGAGCCGATCATGACGATCCAGTTTTCCTTGTCCTTGCCGGCGGAGCGATCAACATCGGTCGCCTGTGCGTCGGCCGGAAGGTTGGCGTTTCGCGCAACCGGGTCCTTCAGGTCGCCAAGCGCAACAGCGTTGGCTTCTTCGACTTCCTTCTCCGTGCGATTACGGATGAAGACCGGCTTGCCGCGCCATTTTGCCGTCAGCGACATGCCCGGCTGCAGGCTGGAGACATCGACCTCGATCGAAGCAAGCGCCAGCGTCGAGGCATCGGGCCGCATCTGGTCGACGAACGGCCATGCGACCGCACCGGCGCCCACGACGCCCGCCATGCCGGTCGCCAGATACAAAAAGTCGCGGCGAGTGGGCTCGCCCAGGGTTTCGCTTGATGTCTCGTGTTCGCTCACGGTTAAACCATCCTCTCACGCAATGTTTGCGGAAACCGCACTGTCCCCGGCGTCGACCCGCCCCGTGCTGCCACTTGAGCGAAAGAACAGCGCCAAATCAATAAGCCGATGCACGATTCGAAGAAAACTTTCGCCCTTCCACCTTATGCATCAAAACCGGGCGAACCCCACGCGTTAAAGAAACGGCAGATTCCCCGGCAATCCGGCGCGTTCTATGCTTGATCGCAAGGGATGTCTAGCCTTGAGGACGGGAGGTGGGCCACAATGTCGCGGGAAAACCGAAGCCGATGTTCGCAAACCGCTTTTGGCGGTCCGGCCTGGTCAAAACACGGCTTTCCCAGGCGTGCGGGCGACGGTTTTTGAAGCCGTCATTCGGCGGCGGCATCACGGGCAAGGAAGCCGCCGGACTGGCGCAGCCAGAGATCGGCGTAGAGACCGCCGGCGGCGACCAGCTGTTCGTGCATTCCATCTTCGACGATCCGACCTTCGTCCATGACGATCAGCCGGTCGAGTGCGGCGATGGTGGACAGCCGGTGCGCGATCGCAAGCACGGTCTTGCCGCGCATCAGCCGGTCGAGATTGGACTGGATTGCTGCTTCCACTTCCGAATCGAGCGCCGAGGTCGCCTCGTCGAGAACGAGGATCGGTGCATCCTTCAGCATCACCCGGGCGATCGCAACCCGCTGGCGCTGGCCGCCAGAGAGCTTTACACCGCGCTCGCCGACATGCGCGTCGAAGCCAGTGCGGTCGCGCTGGTCCTGCAGCTTTTCGATGAAGCCAAGCGCTTCGGCCTTTTTTGCCGCATCACGCAATCGGTGCTCGTCCGCGTCCGGACGACCGAACAGGATGTTGTCACGGATGGAGCGGTGCAGAAGCGACGTATCCTGGCTGACGACGCCGATCTGGCTGCGCAGGGACTCCTGCCGGACCGCGGCGATATCCTGTCCGTCGATCAGAATGCGGCCGCCCTCCAGATCGTAGAATCGCAGCAGCAGATTGACGAGCGTCGTCTTGCCGGCGCCCGACCGGCCGACAATGCCGACCTTCTCGCCGGGTCTGACGACGAGCGACAGGTCATCGATGACGCCATTGCCCCTGCCATAGTGAAAGCGGATTTTCTCGAAACGGATGGAAGGACTGGTGATGACCAGGTTTGCAGCGCCCGGCCGGTCCACCAGCTGGATCGATTGCGAGATCATGTCGGCGGCATTCTGGATCGTGCCGATATTGCGCATGATACCATTGAACTGAACCATCATCCGTCCCAGGAGAAAATTCAGCCGGAGGATGAGCGCCATCGTGAAAGCAACAGCACCGGAGCTGATCGACCCCGAAAGCCAGAGGTCGACGCTCAGGGCCGCCATCGTCACGATCATGATCCCGGACAAAAGCGCCATCGACGCACGCACGCCGGTAATGAACCGGGTGAAGCGGATGATCGTATCCTGAAAGATGTCGAAGCCCTGCCGCATGTAGCGGTCGTTTTCCTCGTCGCGGGCAAAGAGCTTCAGCGTCTGGATATTGCTGTAGGCATCGACCATGCGACCGCTCAACATCGACGAGGCTTCGGCCGTCTCCCGCGAATGCTTGCGGATGCGTGGCACGAAATAGCGCGCGAGGAACGCAAAGCCGATCAGCCAGAGCAGGACGACGACCGCAAGCGAGGCATCAAGCTGGCCGACAAGCACCAAGGTCGATACCGAATAGATGCCGACGAACCAGACGCTTTCCATCAACGACGTGACGACGTCGCCAACCGCCTGCCCGCCCGACCAGACCTTGGTGACGATGCGGCCGGAAAAATCGTTCTGGAAGAAGGACAGCGATTGTCGCGCCACGTGCAGATAGGATTGCCAGCGCACCAGATTGTAGAAGCCGGGCGTAATAATCTGCTGATCAACCAGCGCCATCGCCAGCGAAACCAGGAAGCGCACGATGCCGATCAGGACCAGCATGCCGAACAGCTCAGCTCCATGGCTTGCAAGCAGCCCGCTCCAGCCATCGCTCGGCTTGACCGTCGCAAGGATATCGACGACGCGACCGACGAACCAGAACAGTGTCGCCTCGATCGCCGCCGTCATGCCTCCCAGGACGAGCATTGCAATGAACGGCGCTTTGGCCTGCCGGATGTAGAACCAGACATAGGGGATCAGCCGCTCCGGCGGCTGAAGGCCTTCGCGCGCCGCGAAAGGCTGTATCCAGTTTTCAAAAAAGGCAAACAGGGCGCGCAGCATGTGTCCGATATAGCTCTTTTCAAAAATGCGGCAATGCGGAATGCAGGCCGGCCGGATTACAATTGCGTAATGCGGCCGGCCATGGGCATTTCGAACCAGTGTCCCCCGTCTTCGCGGAGAAGGATTGCGGTCGGCGCTACTCCGCCGCCTCTTCCTTGTCGGCATCGTCGGCGATGAAGCCGCCGGACTGCCGCGACCAAAGGTCAGCATAGAGGCCGCTCTTGGCGATCAGTTCGGCATGGCTGCCGGTCTCCACAATCCTGCCGGCTTCGAGGATGACCAGCCGGTCCATCTCAGTCAACGTCGACAGGCGGTGGGCGATGGCGATCACCGTCTTGCCCTTCATCAGGGCAAAGAGGTTTTCCTGGATCGCCGCCTCCACTTCTGAATCGAGCGCCGAGGTCGCCTCGTCAAGGACGAGGATCGGCGCGTCCTTCAGGAAGACGCGGGCGATCGCGACCCGCTGGCGTTGGCCGCCAGAGAGCTTGACACCCCGTTCGCCGACCTGTGCGTCCAGCCCCTTGCGGCCCTGGTTGTCTTCGAGCAACTCGATGAAGTCCCAGGCATTGGCCCGCTTGGCGGCGGCGATGATGTCGGCATCATCGGCTTCCGGGTGACCATAGGCGATGTTGTCGCGGATCGAGCGGTGCAGCAGCGAGGTATCCTGCGTCACTACGCCGATCTGGCCGCGCAGACTGTCCTGCGCCACCGCGGCGATATCCTGCCCGTCGATGCGGATCGTGCCCGATTCGAGATCGTAGAACCGGAGCAGCACGTTCATCAGCGTCGTCTTGCCCGCACCCGAGCGCCCGACGAGACCGATCTTTTCGCCCGGCTTGATGGACAGTGACAGGTTGTCGATGACGCCCTTGCTCTTGCCATAGTGGAACCGGATGTTCTCGAACGTGATCGCCCCATGCGGAGCCTTGAGCGCGGGCGCCTCCAGCTTGTCGACGATGTCGTGCGCCTTGGTCATCATGCCCATGCCGTCATAGACGGTGCCGATGTTTTCAAAGAGCGCCGAGACTTCCCACATCACCCACTGCGACATGCCGTTGATGCGCATGGCGAGCGCCACGGCAATCGCGATTGAGCCGACCGACATGCCGCTGGTCATCCAGAAATAGATGCCGAGTGCCGAGATCGAAAACAGCGCGATGCAGTTGTTCGTATAGACGAACACATGGAACAGCGTCACCTTGCGCATCTGCCGGTGCACGGTCTGCAGGAACGCGTCCATGCTTTCCCGGGCATAGATCTCCTCGCGGCCCGCATGCGAAAACAGCTTCACAGTGGCGATGTTGGTATAGCTGTCGACGACACGACCGGTCATCATCGAACGGGCATCGGCCTGATCCTTGGAGATCTTGCGCAGGCGCGGCACGAAATAAGTGACGATGCAGACGTAGACGACGATCCAGATGACGAGCGGCGCGAGGAGCCGCCAGTCGGCCGCGGCAACGACCACCAGCATCGAGACGAAATAGCTGACGACATAGACGAAGACGTCGAGGACCTTCATCACCGTTTCGCGCACGGCAAGCGAGGTCTGCATCACCTTGGTGGCGACGCGGCCGGCAAACTCGTTGGCGAAGAAAGTCATGCTCTGGCGCAGCAGGTAACGGTGCATGTGCCAGCGCGCGATCATCGGATAATTGCCGAGCAATATCTGGTGCATGATCAGCGAATCGAAGGCGACGATGGACGGCAGGCCGATCAGGATGAGCGCGCCCATCCAGAACAGCTTCGTACCCTCAGTTTCGATGAAGGTGTCCTGCCTGGCCGAGGACAGCCAATCGACGAGATTGCCGAGAAACTGGAACAGCGCCACCTCGCCGATGGCGATCAGCATGGTGCAGAACGCCATGGTCAAGAGCCAGGGCGCCGCCGGCCTGGTATAGTGCCAGCAGAAGGCAAACAGCCCCTGCGGCGGAACCTTCGGCTCCTCGGCAGGATAGGGATCGAGGCGGGATTCAAACCAGCCGAACATTATCAAGCTCCTTCAGGAATCCAGTGAAGGAAGGCGGGAGACCCGCATTCATCAATTCGAAATTTAAGACCGGAGAAAACAGCGCAATCTTGCACGCGAGACGTGTTCGCCCGGAAAGCGGTCGGTCGCGCGTGGTCATGCCAACAAAGGAAAAGCGCGAAACCGGTCAGTCCATCAGGACTGGAGACACAGCCTGGAGGCTGGCGATCATTAGGAAATCCATTCATGCCTCCGTCGGTTCGCGTTGAAGATGTGCCAGACTTAGAGTGTTTTGCGTCGATATGCCAGATTGTTGCAGCCACTTTTTTCATCGTTTCCATCTCTGCCGGGATTCTGTTGCCATTACGGCACAGATTGATTACGGGCTGTGATGAACCCCATAAGCCGTGTTGATATGTCCGCACATCCGCTCCGCATTGCCCTCTACCAGCCGGACATTCCCGGCAACACCGGCACGATCCTGCGCCTTGCCGCATGTCTGGGTCTGCCGGTCGATATCATCGAGCCGGCCGGCTTCGACCTGTCGGACAAGAACCTGAAACGCGCCGGCATGGACTACATCGCCTCGGTAACCCTGACCCGCCACGTCAGTTGGGACCGTTTCGAGGAGACACGGCTGGCAGAGGGCCGGCGGCTGGTGCTTGCCTCCACCAAGGCGGCCGAACCCTATACCCGCTTCCGATTCCTGCCCGGCGACACGCTGCTCTTCGGCCGCGAAAGCGCCGGCGTTCCCGATCATGTGCACGACAGGGCAGACGGCCGGATCATCATCCCGATGGTCGCGGGCCAGCGGTCGCTCAACATCGCCATGTCGGTGGCGATGATTGCGGGCGAAGCCATCCGGCAAGTGTCGATCTGATGCCAGCCAGCGCCCCTCATGCGGCCGCTCCGCTATAGGCGTTTTCAGCCCGGGCGGCCTTCAGCGCGCTTGCCCACCATTTCAGCCGCCGCAACATGACGAGCAGACTGGCCTTGGCTTCGTCCGCCTTGAAAGGATTGCCTGCGGCATCGAACTGCGCCCAGACATTGGAGAAACTGACGCTGTCGCGGATGGTTACGGTGTGCAGTTCGGCAAAGACCTGGCGCAGTTGCTCGACGGCCCGCAACCCGCCTGACACGCCACCATAGGAGATGAAGCCGACAGGCTTTGCGTGCCATGGCTCGTAGCACGAATCGATCAGTTCCTTCAGCGCCGCCGGATAACCATGATTGTATTCCGGCGTCGCGACGATGAAAGCGTCCGCCTCGGCGATCTTCTCCTCAAGCGTGGCGACATTGATGGCCGCCTCGTCTGCCGGCCCCTTGAGCTGCGGATCGATCAGCGTCACCCTTATGCCGCTTTCGGCCCAGAGCTCGTTCAGGACCCAGTTGACGACTGTGTCACAAAAGCGGCCCTGCCGCGCGCTGCCATAGACGACGGCGATGGTCATTTTCTCGTTCATGCTTGCGGTTGCTCCGTTGTTGATAGGTTGGAGCAACTGGTATAAAACCTCAACTAAACTTTAGGTCAAGGCACCCTATGGAAAAAAGCAAAACCGATTTGCCGCGCCGCGAACTCAGTGTCGGAGAGGTCGCTGCCCGCAGCGGCGTCGCCGTTTCGACGCTGCATTTTTACGAGGCCAAGGGCCTGATCAGAAGCATGCGCAGCCGCGGCAACCAGCGCCGCTACCCCCGCAGCGTGCTGCGCCGAATCGCCGTCATCAAGATCGCCCAGCGCACCGGCATCCCGCTCGCCGATATCCAGAAGGCGCTCGCCGCGCTGCCGGACGACCGGCAACTCTTGGCCAGCGACTGGGAGCGATTGTCGGAAAACTGGAAAGCGGACCTCAACGAGCGCATTGCCAAGCTGACTGCGTTGCGTGATCAACTCACCTCCTGCATCGGCTGCGGCTGCCTTTCAATGCGCGATTGCCCGCTCCGCAATCCACACGACACGCTGTCGCAAAAAGGCACCGGCGCCTATCTGATCGAACATGCCGGCGAAGAAGGCGATGGCGTTGGTCAGGCCGACACGCCGGCAGTTTTTTGAAGCAGGCGCTGCAGCGCCAGCATGCTGGCAAGCGTGCCGAGCGAACCGACGAAGGCAATGGCGAGCGCCGCGCGGTTGCCATAGGCGCTCAGAACATAGGTGAAGAACGGTGGCGCGGCAGCGAAAGCGAGATTGAGGGGCAGACCCAGACGCGCGGCGACACCGGCATATTCGGCAGGCGTGAAGAACACCAGCGGCAGCGTTGCCCGGCTGACGGACATCGCGCCGCTCGAAAGCCCGTAGAGCAGCAGGAAAAGCAGGATCGACCATGCCGTCCCGCCGCCCACCGAAAGGACGATGAGACAGACCGGCATGATCAGAGCCGCAACCAGTCCGGTGGACAGCCCGTTCCATCGGTTGGCGCCCAGGAAATCGAACAGCCGCGCCGACATCTGTACGACGCCGATCGCCGATCCGAAGCCGACCGCCAGATAGTCGGCCACGTCAAAACTTCGGAACAAGTCGATGACAACGAGCTGGAAACCCCAGGTGATGAAACCGTTGAGTGCGATCGCCGCCGTGATCAGCGCGATGATGCGGCGATGTTCTCCGCCTGGCTTTGTACTGACAGCTCCTGTCGTTTCACGCGATAGTGCGGCAACTGGCATCTTCGGCAACGCAAAGAGATGCAGCGGCAGGCAAACGACGAGCATGAGACAGCCGTAAATGACTGACACGCCGCGCCAGCCGAACTGGGCTTCCAGGAGATCGGTCGCCGGCCAGGACAGGCTCGGCGCCAGCGCCATGAACAGCATCTGCGCGCCGATCGCCCGCCGGGTCCCCTCGCCCGCGAGTTCTGCCAGGAAGACATGCGCCGATGTCGTCAGGCAGGCGGCGCCGGCGATCCCAAAAATGGCCCAGGCCATGAAATAGCCGATGGGGCCGCCGGCAACCGCCAGCAGCCAGAGCCCCGGAACGGCAAGAAGCGAGCCCGCCGCCAGCACCAGCCGGGCGCCATACCGCCGGTAAAGCCCCGCAATCGGCGGCGAGCAGACCGCCATCACGACGAGCATCAGCGTCGGCCCGAGAAAGATCGTTGCGCGGCTGAGGCCAAGGTCCGCGGCCATCGCCTCACCGGTCACCGAGATCGCCATGAACAACGCGCCCCAGCCGATGATCTGGGTGATCGAAAGAATGACAACGGAGCGCGTGATGGATGAGCACGGAAAAGGCATAGCGGAAGCTTTGGGAACGGCCCGAATCGGCGGGTAAGGATCGCGCTGACTATGCGCTTAACAGGTAGAACTGCAATCAGTCTGCGCTTGGCAGGCGCCGCATCGTGAACTCGATTTCATCGCCTTCGAGCTGCCGCCAGCTTTCGACCTCGGTCCAATACGCGGCCTTGGGCCATCTGTCGAACCATTCCTGCGCCTTTTGCCGGGCATGCATCCGGTCAAGGCGGAACGTCTCACGCACAAACAGGCCATCGCTTCGCTGCGGCTTGCCGCTGCGATGCCGGGCAATCTGTCGCCGCAAACCTTCGAGCGGCGGCCCTGCGGGAATTTTCGCCATGAAGCTCACCTTTCGCCAGTCGAGCCTTCTGAAACAAAGATAGGGAGATCGCCCTGTTTTTGCCAGTCTGAATTTCAGCCGCCCGCCCTGCGGCAGACTGACCTAAGACTGCTGGCGCCGTTGCCAAGCATGGCAGAAATATGATCTTTCCAGAATCGCTATATATGGGCGGGTTCGCAACTCCCATCCCCCGCCAGACAGGATGATTTCCATGGAACGACCGGACTTGCCGCAGGGATTGCCCGCGGATATCGAGGACAAGAAGGCCAAGGCGAAGGCCTGGTTCGAAAGCCTGCGCACCACCATCTGCGTGGCGTTCGAAACGATCGAGGACGAACTCACCGGTCCCTTGTCCGATCGCGAACCCGGCCGCTTCATCGGCAAGGATTGGCTGCGCGACGAAGGGTCAGGCGGTGGCGGCCGCATGTCGATGATGGAAGGCCGCGTCTTCGAGAAGGTCGGCGTCCATACCTCGACGGTGCACGGCGAATTCTCGCCGGAATTCCGCAGCCAGATACCAGGCGCCAACGAAGATCCGCGGTTCTGGGCTTCGGGCATCTCGCTGATTGCCCATCCGGTGAACCCGAACGTGCCCGCCGTCCATATGAACACCCGCATGGTCGTCACCACCAGCCACTGGTTCGGCGGCGGCGCCGACCTGACACCGGTGCTCGATCGCCGCCGGACGCAGACCGATCCGGACACGATGCTGTTTCACAAGGGCATGGAAATCGCCTGCAAGCGCCATCCGGTTGCCGACTATCCGCGCTTCAAACAATGGTGCGACGACTATTTCTTCCTGAAGCACCGCAACGAGCCGCGCGGCATCGGCGGCATCTTCTATGACTGGCTGCATTCGGATGACGAGAAAGGCGGCTGGGATGCCGACTTCGCCTTTACCCAGGACGTCGGCAAGGCCTTCAGCCTGATCTACCCGAAGATCGTGCGGACAAACTTCAACAAGCCATGGACGGAGGAGGACCGCGACGAGCAACTGGTGCGCCGCGGCCGCTACGTCGAATTCAACCTGCTTTACGACCGGGGAACAATCTTCGGCCTGAAGACAGGCGGCAATGTCGAATCGATCCTGTCGTCGCTGCCACCGGTGGTGCGCTGGCCCTGATACGGGCCTGTTTTCCAAACGAAAAACCCGGCCGCGCAAACGGCCGGGTTTTTTCGTTGAGAGGAACGCCTGCGCATTAATCGCAGATCTGGACGCGCTTGATGCGCAGGTTGCCCCAGCGGTCCCAGCGCTTCACCTTCTTGATGTAGCAGGACGGTTCATAGTAGCCGCCGTAATAACCGCCGTCATAGAAGCCGATCGAGAAACCGCCATGATAGTGGCCGTGATGGCGATGGTGACCGTGGTGGTGACCATAACCGCCGGCGTACGACGGAGCTGCAAACGAGATAGCTGCGATTGCAGCGACGGTGGCAGAAATGATGAACTTGCGCATGTTGTTCTCCTCTGTTGGTTGCTGATGAGGTCGTCTCATCCAGTGACCCAACAATCTCACGAGGCCCTTATCTGCGCTGTTTCGAATGGAACAGCGCCGAACAAAAGCCCGGCATGTGCGTTGTTCTGTGCGTGAACCGAGAGTGGAGACCTGAAGCCATGATCTTCAAGGAGCGTACATTTTACGGCAAGACACCGGAGGAATTCTTTCCGCAGGACCGGGCTGACCTGGAGACGCGCGTCGCCAATTGCCTGGCAACGGTCGACGGGCTCGATGCCTCGGATGTCTCCGTGATCGCCAAGGGAAACACGGTCCTGTTGACCGGCACCGTTTCCACGATCGAAGAGGTTGAAAGGGCCGAAGAGGCCGCAAGGACGGTTGAAGGGGTCGCTGAAATCGTCAACAGAATTGCGGTCGCCTGATCAGATCGTCGTCAGCGTCCAGGCAACGATATCGGCAGCGACCTGTGCAAAGGCCCCATCTAGCGCGGCGACAAAGGCCAGGTTTCCACTTCCGGTCACGGGCAGCGTTGCTTTAAAGGCTTTCTGCGCAATGACCGTGCCGTTGCGATCATTGAGAATCTTGGCGAAAATCTCGACGACCGCCGTGTCGGCGCCTTGCGTCGCGATTTCAAACGCACGGATGTTCGTGATCACCTGATAGTCGATCGCGAGCCCCTCGCCCGGCTTGCCGACGCCAGCGACCTTGCCGGTGTTTTCGAAAGTTTGCACCAGTTTCGCCTGCACCATCTTCGGCAGGCGGTCACTCCATTGGGATTTTGCCAGATACTGGATTTCCGAGTTGGATAGCCGGATGACGACCTGATCGCCGTCGAGCGCCTTCAGCGCGGTCGGATCGGGAACGAGGATCTGCTTGGCGGTGGACGGTGGTCCCACGAGGACTGGCGCAGTGGAAAGACTATAGGTGTCGTTGGGGGCGGCCTTGCTGGCGCAGGCCGACACTGTGGCTGCCAGGGAAAGAAGGATGCAGGCCCGGATCAATCCTGCCTTTCGACCACACGAAACACCGGGAAAATTCATTTCAAACACTATCCTTGCCCAATCAGCCGCAACTTAGAGGCTCGTCTGGTCAAGACAAGCACAAAAGCGGCTAGGCGGGCGCAGACACAGCAAAAATCCGACGATGCTTGCACCCTTGCCACGCGAGATCGGCACGCAGCAGCGCAATACGCGATTCGTGCGTCATCCGAGCGAGAATTATCGAAGAATAACGGCCAGAGTCACCGGTCCTCCGCCTGACGTTCTTTGATTCGCACGCTCCGCCGGCAGTATCTTGTCGGCGGCGATTTGCGCCGGCCTTTCCGAGCCGGCCGCATCGACAGAAAGGGCAGGATTTGAAGGACGACTCGCTAACGGCGTGTGCGGCCGTCATACTGCTTGACGGTCTCGCCTCCGAACAACAGCCGTTGCGGATTCCTATCGAAAGTCGAGATTGTCGTGTCGAGGTTCTGGATCGCCCGCCGCGTCTCGCCGACCAGCGTCTCGACGTCCCGCAGCCCCGAGCCGGAGAACCGTTTCAAATTGTCAGCGATCGGTGCGATCTGCGCGTTCAGATTGTCGACCATCTTGCGGAAGGAGGCGAGCGTTGCACGGGCATCGGCCGATAAGGAAGGCGCGTCAGCATCGCCGAGGAAGCCGTCGATCTTGACCAGAATACCATCGACGCGGCTCGATGCGGCATTCAGCTTGTTGGCCATCTGGGTAACGTCGGTAATCGTCTGGTCGATATCGTTCTGACGGCCCTTGATCCGATCGGCCAGTTCGCTGATGGAAGCGGCAGTCTTGCGTGCGTCAGCGCTTGCCGCCGACACGTCATTGACGACGCCGGTCACCTTCTGGCTGTCGACGGCTGCAATCAGGGTATCGACACGGCTAAGCGTCGCGGTCGCATTCTCGCCAAACCGTTGATAGGTCTCGGCCGTCTTCCTGAAGCTGGCTATGGTGTCGGCCACGCTGCTGGATGCCGCGCTCAGCTCATTGCTCATCTTCTCGACATTGCTGACGATGTGATCAACCTTCCTCGCATCGACGGAGCTCACCAGCGCTTCGGCTGCTGTCAGCGTCGAATCGAGCTTGCCGGCTGCCGCCGTAATCGAGGTCGACAGGGCGCTGACGCTCTTCAGGAACTCGTCGATACCTTCCGAGTTGTCGGCCAGGGCTCGGCTGAAGCGGTCAGCATTGGAGATCGTGCTGGTCAGCGGCCCGCGCACATCCTTGACGAACCCCTGAATATCGCCGATCGCAGCGTTCGCCCGATCCATGATCTTGTCGGCGGTTGCCAGGAGGCTTGTGACGCTGGACTGATCGGCCTGCAGCTGCGCCGGCTTGCCCTCCTCGAGCGCCTTCTTCAGGATGTTTTCCTCGCCTCTATTGCCACCGCTGAGCTCGATATAGGCAGCACCGGTCAGCCCTTGGATTTCAAGCGTTGCGGTCGTCGATTTGAGAACGGGCGCCTCGGCGGAGACCTCGGTTACGGCAACGGAAAAACGGGGGTCGTTGGCATTGATTGCCAGGCTGCGGACCGAACCGACGGGAATACCGTTGAACCGCACGGGAGAGCCGACACTCAACCCATTGGCCGAGCCCGGAATGCTGATCACCAGTTCCACCATCTGGCCGCTGCGGCCATATTGCGACATCCAGTAGACGAAGCCGAAGGCCGCGAAGATGACCATGACGGTGAAAAAACCGACGATGGCGTAGTTGGCTTTTGTTTCCATTGCTACCGGTGTCCTTCAGGGAGGCCGCGCACGCGGTTCCTTGCTTCAATCAAAATCATGGCGCGGTCAGGATGCCCTTTAGTCGTCACGGACAATTGAGCGCGCACGTTTGCCCCGGAAATAGGACTTCACCCAATCGTCCTCACAGGCGAGCATGTCCTCGATCGTGCCCTCGACCAGGACCCGCTTCTGCCCGAGTACCGCGATCCGGTCGCAGACCGAAAACAGGCTGTCGAGATCGTGAGTTACCATATACACCGTCAAACCCAGGGTGTCGCGCAGTTTGGCAATCAGGTTGTCGAACTCCGCAGCGCCGATCGGATCGAGCCCTGAGGTCGGCTCATCGAGGAAAACCAGGTCAGGGTCGAGCGCGAGCGCGCGGGCAAGCGCCGCGCGTTTGATCATGCCGCCTGAGAGCTCGGAGGGAAACTTGTCCGCCGCCTCCGGAGCCAGGCCTACCATATCGATTTTCAGCCGTGCCAGTTCGTCCATCAGGTCCTGCGGCAGGTTGAGATATTCCCGCATCGGCACCTGGATATTTTCCAGCACAGTCAGCGAGGAAAACAAGGCGCCATGCTGAAAGAGCACACCGAGGCGCATATCGAGTTCCATGCGCTCCTCTTCGCTGACCTCGTCATATTCGACGCCGAGGATCTTGATCGAGCCGGAGCGGCGCGGGAGCAGGCGTAGCACCGTGCGCATCAGCACCGATTTGCCGGTGCCCGAAGCGCCGACGAAACCAAGGATTTCGCCGCGATAGATGTCAAGATTGAGTTTGTCGAGCACGATATTGGAGCCGAAGCCGACAGTCAGATCTCGGACGGCCAGAACGGTCTCCGCGCCGTTTTTACGGCCCGCCATATCATCATCTGTCGGTTCCACCGTAAAAGCCTCTTCCATCAGAAATCGATCGACGCGTAAAACATCGCAAACAAGCCGTCGACAAGGATGACCACGAAGATCGACTTCACGACCGATTGCGTGACGTGCCTGCCGAGCGATTCGGCACTGCCGCCGACTTTCAGGCCTTCCACCGCGGCGACGACGCCGATGATCAGCGCCATGAAGGGCGCCTTGATCATACCGGCCAGCACGGAGGAAAAATCGATCGCCTCCTGCAGCCGGGCGAGGAAGGTCGCAAAGGTGATGCCGGAATAGCTCCAGGCGACGACGGCGGCGCCCGTCAATGCGGCAAAGTTGGCGATGATCGTCAAAAGCGGCAGCGCCACCGTGAGGGCGACGAGCCGCGGAAATACCAGCACGCCGATCGGGCTGAGCCCCATCACCTTGAGCGCGTCGATCTCTTCACGCATCTTCATCGAGCCGATTTCGGCGGTGATGGCGCTGCCGGACCGCCCGGCGATCATGATTGCCGTCAACAGCACACCGATTTCGCGCAGTTGCAGGATACCGACCAGATCAACGACGAAAAGTTCAGCGCCGAAATAGCGCAGCTGGAAAGCACCCTGCTGAGCGATAATCGCTCCGATCAGGAAGGACATCAGCGTGATGATCGGCACGGCCTGAACGCCCATGCGATCGATCTGGTTGACGATCGCGGCCGGCGAAAGGCCGCTGTGGCGTCCAAGCTTCAGTTGCGCGCCCCGAACCGCGGAGCCGAGAATGAACATCGCGGCAACAGTGTCTTCCCAGGCTGACATTACAGCCTCACCGACAGGCGCGAAGAACCGGGTGAAGCGGGAGCCGCGGCTCGCGTTATCCTCGGCCGGTTCGGGCAATTCCTCCGGCAAGGCGCCGAGAAGCTCGACATAGCGCGGCTTGTCGCCAGTCAGCCTGACCTGACCGCCCACGCGCGTCATCAGGCGGCGAATGAGCCACG
This sequence comes from Pararhizobium sp. LjRoot255, assembly GCF_964252905.1. NCBI lineage: Bacteria > Pseudomonadati > Pseudomonadota > Alphaproteobacteria > Hyphomicrobiales > Rhizobiaceae > Pararhizobium > Pararhizobium sp. LjRoot255. The sequence goes on along the minus strand of NZ_CAXUPQ020000001.1, from coordinate 3,436,288 downwards.
CGCCCGCTGTATCCATAGCCGTGACACGGCTAAGGTCAAATTCTGCCGGTCCGCCGTCCTCTAACGACAGCTCGCCCAATCGCTGCGTGATCGTGTGCACAGTCGCGCTGCGCCAATCACCGCTGAAACGGTAGATCCGCGTTCCGGTCTTGCCAGCCTCATCGAGCTGCACGTCGGCGTCGGTTTTCATTTGCGAAGGCGTCACGTCTGTTCTTGTCTTCCGGAGATGGCTGCATTTGATAAAAGGTCAGCGACTCATAACCGCTCGAGCCTCATCTGTCACCGATTGAGACGTTTCTGAAACAAACGGTTGGCCGCTGCGATATGGATGTCACAGGAGACACCGATGACACGTTCGCTCAAGACCGCCATTGAACATTTCCCGATCGCCGGCAGCTTCACGATTTCTCGCGGCAGCAAGACGACAGCCTCCGTGGTCACCTGCCGCATCTCTGAAAACGGTTTTGCCGGTATCGGCGAATGCGTGCCCTATGGTCGCTACGGAGAGACCATCAACAGCGTGATCGCCGAAATCGAAGCGATCCGCCCGGAAATTGAGGCGGGCCTTGGCCGCAACGGCTTGCTGACGGCCATGAAGGCCGGTGCGGCACGCAACGCCGTCGACTGCGCGCTCTGGGATTTCGAAGCAAAAACATCGGGCAAGCACGTCTTCGCTATAGCAAATCTCGCGGAACCGCAGCCGCTTACGACGGCGTATACGATCTCGCTCGGCGAACCGGAGGCCATGGCAAGTCAAGCCGCGCGATACGCCCACCGGGCACTGCTCAAGGTCAAGGTCGGCACCGCTGACGACGCCTCCCGCATTCGTGCGGTGCGTGCCGCGGCACCGGACAGCGCCATCATTCTCGATGCCAATGAGGGCTGGACGGAGGCGAATCTCGCCCATCATTTCGCCGTCTGCGCCGAATCGGGCGTCACCCTCATCGAACAACCGCTTCCCGCAGGGCGTGACGATCTGCTGGCGTCCGTGTCCCGCCCCGTCTTGGTCTGCGCCGACGAAAGCGTGCACAAGACCGAGGACTTGCCGAAGCTCGCCGGGCTCTACGATGCCGTAAATATCAAGCTCGACAAAACGGGCGGGTTGACGGAGGCGCTGCGCATGCGCGATGCGGCGCGCGCCTTGAACCTGAAGATCATGGTCGGCTGCATGGTCGGCACCTCGTTCGGCATGGCACCGGCCGTGCTGCTGGCGCAGGGAGCCGAATTCGTCGATCTCGACGGACCGTTGCTTCTCGCCCGCGACCGCGAGCCGGGTTTGCGCTACGAGGCCTCGCTGGTCTTCCCGCCGCTTCCCGCCCTCTGGGGCTGAAGATACCAGGCCGTCAAGGCCGAGCCGCAGCCGATCATCGCCACCACCGACATCGAATAGAACCCGTGGACCCCGAACCAGGCATAGAAGTAACCGGACGCAAAGGTGCAGATCGCCGTAAACACACCGGTATAAAAAAAATACAGCCCCTGCGCCGAAGCCTCCTGCTCTTCCGGCACCCGCTGGACCAGCATTGTCTGCATGCTCGTATGCATGATCGCATAGGTAAAGGCGTGAAAACACTGCAGGACGAAATAGCCCCAGAAACCGAGTTCCATCGGAAAGATGATCCAGCGCACGACGGCAAGACCACAGCCGGAAAAGATCATCGTCCACAGGCTGAAGCGCCGGATGATCATCTTGGCGCAACCAAACATCACCACTTCCGCTGCGACGCCGGCGCTCCAAAGCAGACCGATCTGCGTGCCGCTGAAGCCGATATGCTGCCAGTAGATCGCCGAGAAGGCAAACAGCATCGCATGGCTGCTGTTTGCCAAAGTCACGCCGATCAGAAGCAATTGCAGGTCGAGTTTGCGCAAGGCCTTGGGCGGCGGCTCGGTCAGCGTCGTCAGCGTCGATGGGCGCCGCGGGCGGCCGACGCGCGGCGCGATCAGCGTCAAGAGGATCATCAGCAGAAAACCGCCCACCATGGCGGGCAGCACCAAAGCGCCGCCATAGAGACCGATCATCGTGCCGCCGAGCATCGTTGCGGCGATAAAGGCCACCGACCCCCACAGGCGCATGCTCGCATAGTCGAAACCCCAGCGCCGCACGCCCGTCAGCGCGATCGCCTCAACGATCGGAACGTAGGGCGAGTACACGCCGCCCTGCAGCGCGCAGATGACCAGCACGAACCAGAAGCTGTGGGAGACGAAGAGGGCGAGGCCCGTCAACAGCGAAAGAACCGCCGACCAGATGAGCACGCGAGCGCGCTCGCCGATCCTGTCTGCCAGGAGCCCGACCAGCGGCGCCGTGATGACGCGCACGAACATCGGCACTGCGAGAATGATACCGATCTCGGCATCGCTAAGGGAGAGCGTGCTCAACCAGACCGGAAAATACGGCATGGCAAAACCGTTGACGATCAATGGCGCACAGAAGAGCAAGGCGATGCGCGGCACGAAATAAGCCGGCGCATCCTCACGATAAGGAGGCGGAGACGAGGGAATCATGGAAGGACCTGATGAACGCATCCATGATTTATCACAGCGCCTACGAGCGGCGCTAGAAGCTAGATTTCCCTACAGTCGTTGCTCGGTCGCTTTTATGCCGCCTGTTGCGATAGAGCCCGCGCCATCATCGCTTCGACCTCGGTCGTATCCTCACGAACGGCAGGAACGCCGCTCAACTCGCGCCAGGTGATCAGCTCCATCGTGCCGTCGTGATGCTCGGCGATCGCCGTGCAGCTTTCGACCCAGTCGCCGGTGTTGATATAGCGGACGCCGTCGATATCCTCCATCACCGCATGATGGATGTGGCCGCAGATGACGCCATCGGCATTTTCCCGCCGCGCCTCGTCGGCGACCACCTTCTGGAATTCGCCGATGAAATTGACCGCATGCTTGACCTGCAGTTTCGCCCAGGCTGAGAACGACCAATAAGGCAACCCGAGACGACGGCGGACGGCGGACAGCCCGATATTGATGAGGATCGCCATGTCATAGGCCCAGTCACCGAGATAGGCGAGCAGCCGCGCGTTGCGCACCACGACATCGAATTCATCGCCATGCAGCACCAGATATGTCTTTCCATCGGCGCCCTCGTGGATATGCCGTTGGGCAACCTCGATGCCGCCGAAATGCACGCCGGGGAAATCGCGCATGAATTCGTCGTGGTTGCCGGGAATGTAGATGATGCGGCTGCCCTTGCGGGCTTTGCGCAACAGCTTCTGGACGACGTCGTTGCACGCCTGCGGCCAATACCAGCTGCGTTTCAAACGCCAGCCATCGACGATGTCGCCGACCAGGATGATCGTCTCGGCCTCGGTGACACGCAGGAAATCCAGAAGATAGTCGGTCTTGGCCGCTTTCGATCCCAGATGCACATCGGAAATGAACAGGGTCCTGAAACGGCGAATGGCTGGGTCTTGCTCTTTCTCAGTCATGCTGCCTCGCAGATCTATCGGGCCTCTTTTACCCCTGTCAAAAACAGACTCTTGTTTCAGGAGAATGACAGCCTGTGGATCGGCCATTTTCCGGCTGAAACGACCGTTGCGGAAAACCGCAGGTGATTGAGTAGTTCAAAACTGTACGGGGCCTCCGTTTCGTGCAAAAAGAGCCGCGACGAAAAGGCAAGGATTCACGAACATGAGCACCGGCGACAAAGCCAAGACCCCTACGGTTCCAGCAAGCGGCGATCTTGACGAACAGGCGCTGTTCTTCCATCGCTATCCGCGTCCCGGCAAGCTTGAAATCCAGCCGACCAAGCCGCTCGGCAACCAGCGCGACCTGGCGCTCGCCTATTCACCGGGCGTCGCAGCCCCCTGCCTTGCCATCCGCGACGATCCGTCGACTGCCGCCGATTACACGGCCCGCGCCAATCTGGTCGCCGTCGTTTCCAATGGAACAGCCGTACTCGGGCTCGGCAATATCGGCCCGCTCGCCTCCAAGCCCGTCATGGAAGGCAAGGCCGTCCTGTTCAAGAAATTCGCCGGCATCGATGTGTTCGATATCGAGATCGACGCGCCCGAGATCGACCAGATGGTCAATGTCGTCGCAGCGCTGGAGCCTACCTTCGGTGGCATAAACCTTGAGGATATCAAGGCGCCGGAATGTTTCGAGGTCGAGCGCCAGCTGCGCGAGAAGATGGATATCCCGGTCTTCCACGATGACCAGCATGGTACAGCAATCATCGTCGCCGCGGCCATTCTCAACGGCCTCGAACTCGCCGGCAAGGATATCGCCAAGGCAAAGATCGTCACGTCCGGCGCAGGCGCCGCAGCCCTTGCCTGCCTCAATCTCCTCGTCACGCTCGGCGCTCGGCGCGAAAACATCTGGGTGCACGATCTCGAAGGCCTCGTCTATGTCGGCCGCGAAGTGCTGATGGACCAGTGGAAGTCGGTCTATGCGCAGGACAGCGCAAACCGTGTCCTCGCTGACAGCATCGCCGGTGCCGACGTTTTCCTCGGCCTGTCCGCAGCCGGCGTTCTGAAGCCGGAACTCCTGGTGCAGATGGCCGAAAAACCACTCATCATGGCGCTTGCCAACCCCAATCCGGAGATCATGCCGGAAATTGCCCGTGCCGCTCGGCCTGACGCAATGATCTGCACCGGACGGTCGGACTTCCCGAACCAGGTCAACAACGTCCTGTGTTTCCCCTATATCTTCCGCGGCGCGCTCGATTGCGGCGCCCGCACGATCAACGAGGAAATGAAGATGGCCGCGGTGCGTGCCATCGCAGCCCTTGCCCGAGAAGAGCCGTCAGACGTCGCGGCGCGCGCCTATTCCGGCGAAACGCCGGTCTTCGGCCCGGACTACCTCATCCCCTCGCCCTTCGACCAGCGTCTGATCCTGCGCATCGCGCCGGCTGTCGCCAAGGCTGCCGCCGAAAGCGGCGTCGCCAACCGGCCGATCACCGATTTCGACGCCTATCTCGACCAGCTCAACCGCTTCGTCTTCCGGTCCGGCTTCATCATGAAGCCGATCTTCGCCGCAGCCAAGAACGCCCAGAAGAACCGGGTGATCTTCTCCGAAGGTGAAGATGAGCGTGTGCTGCGCGCAGCCCAGGTGCTCCTGGAAGAAGACACGGCCCGCCCGATCCTGATTGGCCGCCCGCAGATCATTGAGACGCGCCTGAAGCGCTACGGTCTGCGCATCCGCCCGGACACCGACTTCGAGGTGGTCAATCCGGAAGGCGATCCGCGATTCCGTGACTATGTCGATGAGTATTTCTCGCTGGTCGGCCGCCTTGGCGTCATTCCGGAAGCGGCGCGCACGATCGTCAGAACCAACCAGACCGTTATCGGTGCCCTCGCCGTCCGGCGTGGTGAAGCCGACGCGCTGATCTGCGGTGTCGAAGGCCGTTACAGCACCCATCTGCGCGCCGTTTCGCAGATCATCGGCAAGCGCGAAGGCGTGCTCGATTTCTCGGCGCTCAGCCTGTTGATCTCGCAGCGCGGCACCACCTTCCTGACCGATACTTACGTGACTTTCGATCCGACGGCGGAGGAGATCGCCCAGAAGACGATCATGGCCGCCCAGGAAATCCGCCGCTTCGGCATCACGCCGCGCGCCGCCCTCGTTTCGCATTCGAATTTCGGATCACGGGATTCAGACAGCGCGTCCAAGATGCGCAAGGCGATGCAGATCGTGCATGAACTGGCGCCGGATCTCGAGGTCGATGGCGAAATGCACGGCGATTCCGCGATTTCGGAAATTCTGCGCAAACGTGTCATGCCCAACAGCACGTTGACCGGAGAAGCCAACCTGCTTGTCTTCCCCAATCTCGATGCGGCCAATATCACGCTCGGCGTCGTCAAGACCATGACCGACAGCCTGCATGTCGGCCCGATCCTTCTCGGTACCGCCCTGCCCGCCCACATCCTGTCGCCGTCCGTCACCTCGCGCGGTGTCGTCAATATGGCGGCACTCGCTGTGGTCGAAGCGTCGCATCCGGCGTGAGGCTGATCGATTGAGCCGGACCGGAACCGGCTCAATCGACACAATAGATCTGCTCAAAAATACCACCTTTAATTGAAATATTTGGAAACTTATCATTAACCAAAGATTGCACTAGACAAAGAGCGAAAACAGTTATCATGGTAAAATACCTTTAAATAACAGGGTATTTGCAACATGACTGACCAACAGGCGTTCTTTGACCTGCTGGACATTATGGAAAACGAGAAACTCGTTGAAGCAAAACGGTTTTTCGCCCTGATGCGCAGCACTTTCAGTATTGCAAATCTACTGTACGCCGATGTTGATATATTGGCATCGGGCTTCGTCGTACACAGGCTCCACCATACCTTCAACGCCAGTGTAGCCAGAACCTATATTGATGAAGGATTTCTGCGGATCGATCCGGTCCTTCGCTCGATCATGGGTGGCGTCAGGCCGGTGGACTGGGCAACCGCCCGCGCGCTTCACCCCGAAAGCGAGCCGCTCTTTGCCGCCGCGGCGCAACTCGGGCTTGGTGTCGATGGCGTGACCCTGCCGCTCGCGACACCGACACGCCGCCTCGCTTTTTTAGCGATCCATGCCGATGTCCCCGAAGAAGAGTGGCCGGCCTACCGGCGCTGCCATCTGCGTGATTTCCAGCTGCTCGCCAATCTTTTTCATGCTTCTCTTCTGGAAAACGACGACAGGATCCACCTTTCGGAGCATGGTAACGAGACACTGACCCATCGGGAGACCGAAGTGCTCGGCTGGGCAGCGGCCGGCAAAAGCTACTGGGAAATCGGCACCATCCTCGGCATCTCCGAGCGGACCGTCCGCTTCTTCATGACCAATGCCCGCCGCAAGCTGAACGTCGTCTCCAACACGCAAGCCGTCGCCCAGGCCGTCCGGCGCGACCTTATCCCGACTTTCTGACCGCGCGAAGCGGCTTCATCCCACGCCGCCTGCAACCCATTTCTGGTCCCGCAATCGCCAACTCAGTGCGTCCAAAAGGACGCACTGGATTTCATCGCATATTGGCGTGCATTTGAAACCTGTCACTACCGACAGTTTTGCCGATCGCCGATCACTGACAGCATTTGCTCCTCGCATTGGCAATCACAGGAGCAAAAAAATGATCAGGATTTTCAACCGCAACAGCCGCAAGCAATACCCCCAGGATATTGACGCCATGTTCAGGCTGCGCAAGCGCGTTTTCCATGATCTGCTGAAATGGGACGTGTCGGTGCGCGGCGATTGGGAGATCGACCACTACGACGACGCCAACCCGCTCTACGTCCTGTCTTACTCGGACCAGACCGGCCGCCTGCGCGGTGCACTGCGACTGCTTCCGACACTTGGGCCAAACATGCTCGACGACACCTTCCCGATCCTGCTCGGTGACAATCCTGAGGTCCGCAGCGCCTCCATATGGGAATCCAGCCGTTTCTGCATCGACCCGGAGATTTCGCAGGATCGCGGTTCCAATCAGGTGACCATCGCCGCCGCGGAACTGATGTGCGGCGTCGGCGAACTCGGACTGTCCTCCGGCCTCAGCCACATCGTCACCGTGACGGATGTCTTCCTCGAGCGGATGTTCCGCCGCATGGGTTGCCCCGGCGAGCGGATCGGTGAACCGCAGCGCATCGGTTCCGTCTATGCGGTCGCCGTCGCCTGGGAAGTGACACGCGAACTGTTGGAGACGATGAGAGCCGTCGCCGAGATCGGCGGATCGGTGCTCGAACGGCCGATGTCGCTCGAAACCGCCCGCGCCGCCTAACGCCAGCTTCCGGAGGGCTGCGACCGCGGCTCTCCGGCCACATCGGCAGAATTTCCCGGGTTCGCGTTAACGCTGGCAAGCGGACTGCGTTGCACCTCTTTCGAATGGCGATATGATAGGCACATGGCTTGGAGCGCGGCAATAATCCGCCGCATCCGATAGAGTGCCGGTTCGCTCAGACGAGAGAAAACAGTGATTTTCCGTTCCGTTCGCTTCGCGGCGCTTATCGCTCCGCTACTTATTGCTATGACGGCCCCTGCCGACGCCTCGACGGTGTGCGAACGGCTAAATGCGCGCCTGTCGAACCTGCCGAAGATCGTCGCCTCCACTGCCAATCTGCGCGACTACACCGGCGCAATCGCACGGCAGAACCTTGATCTGCGCAAGGCGCGCAGCGACCGGCGGCGCCTTGGATGCAGTTCCGGTAGCGTGATCGTCGTGGGTGATCCGAACGAGGAGATCTGCGAGGCCCTCGACAGCGAAATCTCACAGATGGAAATCAAACTCGAAACGTTGAAGGCCCGCCGCGAAAACCTTGTCACCGGCGGCGATAGCGAAATCAGCCGCCGGCGGATTCTTACCGCGCTCTATGTCAATCGGTGCTTCGAAGAACAGGACGAAACGGTGGCTGCGGGCGAAGAGCCGGAAACGCACCGCAACATCCTGGAGGACCTGCCGCCGATCAGCGAAAGCGACCCGCCCCTGCGCGGCAGTACCGATGTCTTCGATTTCACCCATCCGGGTGACGACTATGGCGGCAGCCTGCGGACCCTGTGCGTTCGTACCTGCGACGGCGCTTTCTTCCCGATCTCGTCGCGCGCTACGCCCGCCGATTTCCTGCGCGATGCCGAGGCTTGCCAGCGCCGATGCCCGGGCGCGGAAACAGCGCTGTATTACCATGCGCTTGCGACTGAAGAGACTGATCAGATGGTCTCGGCGTCAACCGGCGAGCCCTATATCGAACTACCGACGGCTTTCGCCTATAAGACGCGTGACCTCGGTCAGCCCGGTCAGTGCGGTTGTGCGCCCGCCCGCCAGACCGCGACGAACCAGAGCACGCCGGCAGACAGCACCGGCGTTCTTGAAATCCGAACCCGCAAGGCTGACACAACGGAGGCAAAAGCTTTGGTTGCGGACCGTCCCTATGACCCGCAGAACAGCAAGGTACGCGTCGTCGGACCGCGCTTCCTGCCCTCTCAGGAATCGTCGATCGACCTGATGCATCCGGCCGGCCCCGGATACCAGCCGCAGCAGCCCAACTGATCACTCGCCCGGTTTGATCCCCCAGGCGTCGGCAAAGACCAGCTCGTCGAGCGGCAGACGCTGCCGCCAGCCCTTGATCGCCAGTTCGGGTTCCGCGTAGAGCTGATCGACATAGCCGAGGCAAAGCCAGGCAATGATCTCGATGTGATCGGGTATGCCGAGAACTGCCTTGATGTCGCGCTCATGGAAAATGCTGACCCAGCCGACACCGACGCCTTCGGCCCGCGCGGCAAGCCAAAGGTTCTGCACCGCGCAGACCGTCGAAAACGCATCCATGCGCGGATTATGTGTCCGGCCGAGAACGACCTTGCCGGCGCGGGTGGGGTCGCAGGTGATGCAGACACTCACCGGCGCCTTACGGATACCCTCGAGCTTAAGTGAGCGATAGGTATCGCGCGCGGCACCCTCGAACATCAGCGCCGCCTCCTCATTGGCCCGCCGAAAGGCTTCAAACACCTTCCGGCGCCTGTCTTCATCGCGCACGACAATGAAGTTCCATGGCTGCATGAAGCCGACTGATGGCGCGCTGTGGGCCGCGGCAAGCAGCCGAGCGATCACGTCATCCGGCAACGGCGTTGGCAGGAACTGATCCCGCACGTCGCGGCGGGTCTCGATGGCGCGGTAGACGGCGGCGCGCTCGTCCGATGAAAATGCCTCCGCCCTGACAAGGCGGTCTTGCGGTTCCGTTTGCATCGTTTGATCCCCAACAATGCGAAACCTCCCGCCGTCCGCGCGGGGCTGGTCTATCTCGTCAGGCCGGTCTTCTGACTGCGGATCAACCGGCCTTGCCGCCTTCCCAAATCACATGAGGATTTAGTGGCAGAATTCTGAAAATAATCAGAAATTCATTATAGCAAGAGCCGTCCCCGTCACAGCGTTGGGCACGTCCCGGACTTTCACCGGATTCCCGATTCTCCCGCTTTCGCAGGCACCTGAACCAAACCGATAAAGGCATAGTGGGCCGCCGAATGCAAGCGGCCCCGCCTGTTCTCTTTACAAGGCGGCAATCGGATGCGGCGAACCATCATAGGCGCCCCAGATCGACTGGTCGAAGCAGATGACCGATCCGGTCATCAGGCCGGATTCGGCCGACGACAGATAGGCACAGGCCCGCGCCACTTCGGCAGGATCGACGAGACGGCCGAAGGGCTGGGTTGCCGCCGCCTTTTCAAGCCAGTCGCTGGCAGCCCCGTGAAACTCGCGCTGGATGCGATCCTCGCCTTCCGACGCCATCCAGCCGATGTTGAGGCCATTGACGCGGATGCGGTTACGCAGCACCGCATAGGCGGTGTTCTTGGTCAGCGTTTCCAGCGCCCCCTTGGAAGCGCAATAGGCGGAAATGAAAGGCTGGCCGGCCTTGGCCGACATCGAACCGATATTGACGATCGTTCCCTCGATCTTTTGCCGCCGCATGATCTTGATCGTCTCCTGCATCAGGAAGAACGGCGCACGCACGTTGACGGCGAACATGCGGTCGAACAGTTCCGGGCTTGTATCGATGATGGTGCCGCGGTCGGTAATCGCAGCCGCATTCACCAGTGCGTCGACACGGCCGAACTGCGCGTCACAGGCGGCGACTACCTTGCGAGCATCCTCCACCTTTCCGAGATCGGCCTGTACGTACACCAGTTTGGTACCCGTCGCCTTACCGATCTCGGCCGCCTTGGCCTCGCCTTTCGCGGCATTGCGCCCACAGATGACGATGCCTGCAGCTCCCCGCTCGGCAAACAGCGCCGCAATCGTTGCCCCGAGCCCCTGCGTGCCACCGGTCACGATGGCAATCTTGCCGTCGAGCCGCCCATAATCCTTGCTCATTCCGTTCCTCCATTTTTTGATATCCATGACCGGAAAAACGTCCGCCCGGAACCGGACGAAAGTTTGAAATATTTGGCGAGTTTGGCATCAGCTCAGCTTCTTCTGCGCCTGTGCCGCAAGCGCGGCAGCGAAGGTCTCCGCCTTCCACCCGCCGGACAGCGCCTCATGCATCAACTGCGCCTGCGTCTTCGGTGCCAGACCGCCGAGCGGCGGGTCGCGGTCCAGATTGGTCGGGAAGGAATAGCCTTCCGCGCAGGACGCGATCGCATTGGCCGCCTGCGCAACCGATAGACGGCCATCGGCCAGCATGGCTTTCAGGGCCGGATAGAGCACTGCACTCATCCGCTCGCGGTTAACCGTCTCCATCGCCCGGCCGAAGGCGGAGGAAACCTGCAGCAGATTGGCGACCCGCTTGATGCCGGCCGAACGATTGGTGCCGGCAGCGTGGAAGAGCGCCGGGTTGAAGAACACCAGATCCCCCTTCGACAGCGGTAGCTGCACATGGTTCCTATCGAAATAGTCGCGAAATTCCTGTCGCGTCAGTGCCAGATAGCCCGGCACATAGGTTTGGCTGTAGGGCAGGAACAGCGTCGGCCCGCTTTCGAGCGGCATGTCGCAGTGCGCAACCGCACCCTGCAAGGTGAGCACCGGCGACAGCCTATGTACATGAGCCGGAAATTGCTCGATCACAGCGGATGTCTGGAAGCCGAGATGATAGTCGCGATGCGCCGATTGCGCCGCGCCGCCCGGATTGACCCGGTTGACCTGCGCCGTCATCTGATAGCTCGGTCCAAGCCAGGCTTCGCTGACCAGCGCAATCAGCGCATTGCCGTAATAGGCCGCGAAATTCTCCGGATCCGTCAGGCAGTGCTTTTCCAACGAATTCCAGATGCGGTCATTGGCGCCAGGCTTGGCAAAATGGTCGCCGCCGCCGGTATTGGTGCGACGCTGCTCGTTGATGATCTCGTCGAAGATGCCACTTGCCGCATCGATGACCGCCGTATCCTCAAAAGCCCGCTTCAGAACGACGACGCCCGGCCCGGTCGCGAAGGCCTCGCAGATCTCCGCCAGCACCGCACGGCGTCTCTCCTCGCTCGACGCCGCCTTCAGAACGCTGGCACCGTCATAAATCAGCACGTTTTTCTCAACACGTGCAGCATGCGGATAGTCGCCGCGTTGGGTGGTTTTCTCCACTTCGGCGCGGAAATCCTCCAGATCACAGGCCGCCGCCGTTAGCCACACTCGATCGGCGCGCTGCCTCAGGACATTGTCGGTCTTCATCTTTTTTCCTCCCGCTGGATGCCGTTCGATGGCTTGACTATACGCGGCGAAGAAATCCGATATAGAGCAGGAATCCATCAAAAATCCATCAGAGCGAAACCAAATGACCCGTGAGTTTCTGGTCCAGGATATCGCCTTCCGGGCCGGCTTGAGCACCGCCACCGTCGATCACGACCTGAACGGCCGCCAAGGTGTTCGCACGCAGACCAGACTGCGTGCACGCCGCCATCCGCGAATTGGAAAAACAACAGGCAGGCATGGAGGGGCGGAAATTCGGCATCGATATCGTCATGGAAGCGTCGGAGCGATTCACGAACGCTGATGAATGGGCATTTCCCGTTCCCCTGTTTTAGAAAAACAATAGGATCGGGAATGGTTGCGCACAAGGCTCAGACACAATCACCGAAAGGCGTATTTCATACCGCTCAGGGCACCGGCTCATACCTGACGAAGGCGAACGCCCTGCCGTCAGGCGACCAGTTGGGAACGTTGATCGTGCCCTGCCCGCCGAACAACTCGAACAGGACGCGCGCATTACCGCCGTCCGGGTCCATCAGCCGCAGCCGCACGTCGAGGTCGCGCGGATGATCGAAGACGTCGCCGTCATAGGAGAGCACAAGCAGGTGTTTTCCGTCGGGCGATGGATGCGGAAACCAGTCGCCGAACTCGCTGTCGGTGATGCGCGTGACATCCGAGCCGTCCGGGCGGACACGCCAGATCTGCATCCGGCCGGTCCGGCTGGAGTTGAAGTAGATCCATTTTCCGTCGTGGCTATAGTCGGGGCCGTCGTTTCGGCCCTCGCCAAAGGTCAGCCGCGTTTCGTCGCCGCCTTCAATTGGGATAGTATAGATATCGAAGACCTGGTTGCGGATGCCGCAATAGGCAAGCGTCGTTCCATCCGGCGACCAGCCGTGCCAATAGGACGGCCTGTTCTGCGTCACCTGCCTCGGGAGACCACCCGTCGCCGCAAGGGTATAGATCGTGGATGCGCCGAACTCAGTCTTGTCGCTGATGACGATCGTCTTGCCGTCGGGCGAGATGCCGTGGTCATTGTTGCAGGTGCGGGCAAAGCCGGTATCGATCAACGCCGGCTCGCCACCGGAAAGTGGCAGCCGATAGAGCAGCCCGTCGCCATTGATGACGAGCGATTGTCCATCCGGCGACCAATTCGGCGCTTCGACCAGTTGCTCAGTCTGCCAGACGACGCGGCTTTCGCCGGTTTCAAGCGTGCAGATTTCAACCGAACTGCGCATATCGTTTCCCCTCGTTCCGAAAACTACCGGTCGCGGAACCGGTTGGTGATCGGATAGCGGCGGTCGCGGCCGAAATTCTTCCTGGTGATCTTCACGCCCGGCGCCGACTGGCGGCGCTTGTATTCGGCGATATAGAGCAGATGCTCGATGCGGTGCACCGTCGCCTCGTCATGACCACGCGCAACGATCTCTTCGGTGCCCATCTCCTTTTCGACCAGGCATTCAAGGATATCGTCCAGCACCGGATAGGGCGGCAGGGAATCCTGGTCGGTCTGGTTCGGGCGAAGCTCCGCAGAGGGCGCCTTGTCGATGATGTTCTTCGGGATCACCTCGCCGGAAGGACCGTGCGCACCGGGCGGCACGGTCGTGTTGCGCCAGCGCGACAGGCTGTAGACCTGCATCTTGTAGAGATCCTTGATCGGGTTAAAGCCGCCGTTCATGTCGCCGTAGAGCGTCGCATAGCCGACCGACATTTCCGACTTGTTGCCGGTGGTCACCACCATCGAGCCGAACTTGTTCGAAAGCGCCATCAGGATCGTGCCGCGGGTACGGCTCTGCAGGTTTTCTTCGGTGATGCCCGGTTCCGTGCCCTCGAACATCTCGGAAAGTGCGCTCATGAAGCCCTGGACCGGCTCCTCGATCGGGACAATATCGTAGCGGCAGCCGAGCGCCCTGGCACAATCCTCGGCATCACTGAAGGAATCCGACGACGTATAGCGATAGGGCAGCATCACGGTGCGCACGCGCTCTTCGCCGAGCGCATCGACGGCGAGCGCCGCGCAGATGGCCGAATCGATGCCGCCGGAGAGGCCGAGCACGACATTCTTGAAGCCGTTCTTGTTGACGTAGTCGCGAAAGCCCAGCATGCAGGCGCGATAATCCGCCTCTTCCAACTCCGGCAGGCGCGACATCATTCCAGGCGTGCAAACCCAGCCGCTCTCCTGCTTTTTCCATTCGGAAATCGATACGGATTCTTCGAACTGGCTCATCTGGAAGGCGACCTGCCGGTCCGTATTGACGGCGAAGCTTGCGCCATCGAAAACCAGCTCATCCTGGCCGCCGAGCTGGTTGGCATAGAGCATCGGCAGGCCGGTCTCAATCACCTGGCGGATCACGACCTGGTGGCGCACGTCCATCTTGGCGCGGTGGTAGGGGGATCCGTTCGGCACCAGCAGGAGTTCGGCGCCGCTTTCGGCGAGCGTTTCACACACACCGAGCTCGCCCCAGATATCCTCGCAGATCGGGATGCCAAGCCTCACGCCGCGGAAATTGACGGGTCCGGGCATTGGTCCCTGATCGAACACCCGCTTTTCATCGAATTCGCCGTAGTTCGGCAGATCCACCTTGTCGCGAATCGCGATCACCTGCCCGCCGTCAAGGACCGCGACCGCATTGTAACGCCCCGTATTGTCCTGCCGCGGAAACCCGATCACGATCCCCGGTCCGCCATCGGCGGTGTCCGCCGCCAGCGCATCGACTGCCTTGCGGCAGGCCTTCAGGAATGCGGGTTTCACCACCAGGTCTTCCGGCGGATAGCCTGAAATGAAGAGTTCCGTCAAAAGAAGCAGGTCGGCCCCGTGGCGGGCCGCGTCGGCACGGGCGTCGCGCGCCTTGGCAAGGTTGCCGGCGATATCGCCAACGGCAGGGTTGAGCTGGGCAACGGCGATGCGGAACGTGTTCGAAATGGTCTTTTGCGCGCTCATGAAACAGGCCCGTACTTTATCTTGCTGTCGCGGATGCGGCGGCACCCGGGGAGATATCTAACGCATTCCGCGCCAAAAAAACCCGTACCTGCCGTCAAAATAGAAAAAAAGCGCCGGCTTGGGATCTGTGGACCCACGGCACAACCGCAGGACCGCGCCAGCGTGCGCGTTTCGCGCATCGAATCCGGACGGGAAAAGGCACGGAGAAAGCCTTGTCCGGCTTATTCATCCTCCGTTCAAGATGACGTCTGTATGACATTGAGACGACAGTTTTGTGAAAATTGGAGAAGGCCTTGGCCAATTTTGAATCGGCAGTCCATGCTGCCACCGCCACCGAGGTCTATGGCCCCTCTATCGCGTTCGGCGCCCGCTACAGCAAAGTGTTGTCGATCGCAGGACGCCTTTCTCTGTCAGTGCTGCTGTCGATTACTCTCATCTTCGCCGTTGAATGGATCGCGCGTAGTTCGGCCTCCGAAACCGTATCGTATTTCCTTGATCCGGTGCGCCCGGCCTGGACGACGGTCGGCGTCTTTTTTCTGTTGTTCCTGGCATTCGACGCTGCACTCGGGCGCGAAAACTACAGCATTGTCCTGATCGCCCCGCTCGCGCTGATACCGGCGCTCGTCAGCCGCCAGAAGCAGATCTTTCTTTCCGACCCGCTCTATCCGACCGATTTTCTCTTCGGACGCCAGATCATGGAACTGATGCCCGTCCTCGTGCGGGACCGCCCCTGGACTGCCGCCGGCATTGTCGTCGGCCTCATCGCCTCGATCATCGCCCTTGCCTGGCTTGCCCGTTTCGCCTGGCGCCGCTTTCCACGGTTGGCACGCCGCCAGCGGCTGGCGCGGCTGGCGATCGCCCTGCCGCTGCTTGCCTCCTTCCACCACATCATGGACTACAACAATTTCTCCTGGCTGCGCGATCGGCTGCAGGTCATCCCGATCATGTGGGACCAGACGGAAAACTACCGCCACAACGGTTTCGTCATGGCGTTCGCCCTCAACCTGCCGATGGCCAATGTCACGGCCCCGTCTGGCTACATGTCCGATGCCATCGACAAGATCCCGACAAAGCCGGTGCCGGCCGGGACGACGCATCGTGGCAAGCCGGATGTCATCGTGCTGATGAGCGAATCCTTCTGGGATCCAACGCGCCTGCCGAATGTCAAGCTTTCGCCCGATCCGATGCCGACCATTCGCAAGATGCAGTCCGGCAACGTGTTTTCGCCGGAGTTCGGCGGCATGACCGCCAATGTCGAGTTCGAAGCACTGACCGGCTTTTCGAACGCCTTTCTGCCCTATGGCAGCATTCCCTACCAGCAGTATATCCGCAACCCGATCCCGTCGCTGGCCACCTTCTTCCGCGGCGAAGGTTATGTCGCGCGCGCTGTTCACCCATTCCAGAAATGGTTCTGGAACCGCAGCGCCGTCTACAAGGCCTTCGGTTTCGAACAGTTCAGGTCCGAAGAGAACCTGCCGGTCATGCAGAAGCGGGGCATGTTCGCCTCGGATGAATCGCTGACCAGGGAGATCATCCGCCAGGCGGATCAACTGCGCGACCCGTTCTTCTTCTTCACCGTCACGCTGCAGGGCCATGGCCCCTACGAGGCGAACCGCTATGCGAAGAACACCATCAAGGTCGAAGGAAACCTGCCGGAAGCCGACAGGCAGGTGCTGGCGACCTTTGCGCAAGGCATCAAGGAAGCCGATGACAGCCTGAAGATGCTGATGGATTGGGCAAAGGAACGCGACCGCGAAACAATCATCGTGCTCTTCGGTGATCACCTGCCGCCGCTCAACACGGTCTATCCGAATACCGGCTACATGAACGACGTCACGGCCTCGCGCAAGGGCTCGCTCGAGCAGATGAAGGCGCAGCACGAGACGCCGCTGGTGGTCTGGTCGAACAAAACCGGCCCCGTCAAGGATATCGGCACGATCAGCCCGGCCTTCCTATCCTATCAGATCCTCAAGCAGGGCGGCTTCGAGCATCCCTACTACACGGGTTTCCTCGGCAATGTCTTCGACCAGTATCACGTCATCGACCGCTACATGCTCGTTGATACCGCCGGCAAGGATACGCTCGCCTGGGGCCGCAAGAAGACGGTTCCGTCGCTTATTCGCGACTATCGCTTCCTGCAGCACGATATGATGTTCGGCAAGCGTTTCGGGACCGACCGGTTCTTCCAGTCGCACGCGGATCTGTTTGCGAGCGCAATGGTGAGTTCCGCTACTGATGTCGCGGAGCCCGGAGACTTTCTCGCGATTGCGCATTGAACTAGCGGTCAAAGATCACTCGATCAAAACACGAAAGGCGCTCGACCCTTTCGGGGAGCGCCCTCGCAAACCCGGACAGCTTCGAACGCACGACATCGTCGTTGCAGGAAGTTATCGCTACGGGTGAGGACAGTAAATGTGAGTTCGAAGCAGGCTTTTCAAGGGCGATTGACGTAGACGCCTTCATCGCAAAACAAATAATGACAAGGGCATGAGGATCGACGGAGTGATCTATGACGCCCGAAAGCGGGTTCGGTGATCATCTGCCAATATAGGCGGCTAGTTCGTCCGGCGTCCCATTTGGGAAGGCCTGTTTTAGAAAGTCCAAGAACGCCGACACTCGCGCGCTGAGCAGCCGCCGGGATGGGTAGAGCGTCCATAGAGCGATCTCGGGACCGTCGATATCCCCCCAATTTACCAGTGTGCCGTCAGCCAGGTCGTGGCTCACCAACGAAATGGGAAGACGTCCTGCACCGACGCCGGCTCGCACCGCATCCCGGATCGTGATGAGCGTTGACAAAGTGAGCACAGGTTCGATCTTGATGGTTGACCGGCCACCGGGTGTCTTCACGTTCCATGTTTGCGGTTCGCCTGCCCCGCGCGCAACGCCAGGAGCGGCGAGCCCACCGGTCGGGCGGGGAAGGTTAGGGCTCGCCACAACGACCAGGCGGTCACGCAGAAACGCCCGTCCGACCAGGCTTTCGTCGGGATCTGGATTGACTCGGATTACCAGATCGTAGCCTTCCTCGATCATGTCCACGGGCCGGTCCTCGGTCGTCACCTCCAGCCTTACCTCCGGATACTTAAGGGCAAACCCTGCAGCAATCCTCCCCATTGCGGTCTGAGAAAAATGTAAAGGTGCGCTGATCCGTAATCTCCCCTTGGGTCTCTGACCGCCCGAGGCAATCGCCGAAGCCGTCTCGTCCAGTTCGGCGAGCAACGCCCCCGTCCGCTCGAACAGCGCCCGTCCTTCTTCGGTGAGCTTCAGGTTACGCGCACCCCGTTCAAACAGGCGCAGATCAAGGCTGCTTTCCAACTCCGCGACGCGCCGGGACAGGGTTGCCTTAGGCCGGCCGGTGGCCCTTGCCGCTTTGCCGAAGCCACCATGGCGGGCAACGAGATTAAAATCGGCGAGGGCAAGAAGATCCATATGTGTTCCGCCAGCGAGACGGTGTGTCTAAAATTTCCGTCTATTGGACTCTCAGTGAACCACACATGTTGGACGTGTCAAGCAACCCCACACGGAGAAATTCATGACCATTCTAGTTACCGGCGCTACGGGCAATGTTGGCCGCCAAGTCGTCGAACACCTCGTCAAGCGCGGCGCTGATGTACGTGCGCTCATCCGCGATCGGTCGAAAGCCAACGTCCCGGCAGGCGTATCCATCGTGCAAGGCGACTTTCTCGATGTCGATTCGCTGCGCAAAGCCATGTCTGGAGTTTCCACTCTGTTCCTCTTGAATGCAGTAGTGGCGGACGAATTCACCCAAGCTTTGGTCGCGCTGAACGTCGCCCGATCGGCTGGCATCGAACGGATCGTCTATCTGTCGGTAATCCACGCCGACGTCTATGTGAACGTGCCGCATTTCGCGGGAAAATTCAGCGTCGAGCGCATGATCGAGCAGATGGACTTCAAGGCCACGATCTTGCGCCCGGCCTACTTCATCCAGAACGATCTGATGGTCAAAGACGTCATCACCAGCTACGGCACCTACACAATGCCGATCGGTGCCAAGGGTCTCGCCATGATCGACGTGCGTGATATCGCCGAGATCGCCGCCCTTGAGCTGCTGCGCCGCGAACAGGCCGCTGAGCCGCTTGCGCTCGACCGGATCAACCTCGTCGGTCCAGAGACACTGACTGGGGCGGATATCGCTGCCATCTGGTCAGACGTGCTTGCCCGCCCGATCAACTACGGCGGCAACAATACCGAGGGCTTTGAGCAGAATCTCAAGCAGTTCGTGCCCGCCTGGATGGCCTACGACATGCGCCTGATGGGCGAGCGCTTCCTGACCGACGGGATGCTCCCCGATGCTGGCGATGTCGAGCGCCTGACTGCGCTTCTTGGCCGCCCACTGCGCCAATATCGTGACTTCGCCTCTGAAACTGCTGCTTCCGCCTAACAGACGCAACAGTCATCTCGAAAGGATTATCACCATGATCTATTCGACCGCCATTGTTCCGGTAAACCCGGAAGGCGAAATCCGGTTGACGCGCGCTCAGGCGTGGAAGGGTCTTGAACTCAAGGCACGCGACGCGCGCTTGTTCCTCGTCCCAGGTCTCTGCACCCGTTGTGAGGTTGTTGAGGAAAGCGCGACGCACTTCGTGCGTGAAGCCACGATCGGTGGCCACGACCTGCGCGAAATCGTCATTCTTGAGCCGGAAAGCAAGATCACCTTCTTCCAGGCGGCCGGTCCACGCGAGGGAGTGATTATCAACGAACTGTTCGAAGATGAGGAAGGCGCACTGCAGCTTCGCTTCTACTGCTACATGGGCCTGCGCGGCAATGAGCCGAATTCTCTTGAGGAGCAGGCCCAGCAGGCTCAGCTCGGCGGCGAAAACGGCTACAAGGCCGCCCTGCTGGCGACGCTGAAGCGGACCCGCGAACTGCTTGCGGATGGAACGCTCTAATCATCACCAGAAACACAAACGACAGGGCGGCCTCTTTAAGGAGTTGCCCTGCCTTGCGCGGGACAAATGACGACTACGTCCGTCACCGACGCGTTCAGCCACAGTACTGGTCCGCCGGGCCCGCCCGAGCCCGCCTCTACGCCGCCAGTTGCGGCCTGAACGCCACATCCACATAGTAGTTGGTGCTGTTGTAGCTGTTCGTCGGGAACAGCCCGGCTGCGCCATAGGCATAGACGCCGTTGCCGCCGCTGAGCGCCGACGACAAGGCATGCAGATTGCCGTTGTCTACGCTGGAACTGAAGAAATTGCCGGTCGCCGAATAAAAACCATTGGTGCTGTAGGAGACGACGTAGGTTGTGTTTGCCTGGATCGCCTGTTGGGCAAGATTGACTGATTGCCAGCCGCTGGCGCCCTCGTTCGTGAAGGTGGCGCTTGCGAGCAGCGTTCCCGTCGACGTCCAGAGATATCCGGTATGCGGGCCGGTGTTGCTCTGGCCCTTGTAGAAGCGGATCTCGGTAATCGAGCCTGCCACGTCCGCCTGGAACTTCATGCCGAGATTGACATCGCCGGAGTCGTTCACCGTCACGGTCGCCGGCGTGCTGGCCGACGAAAACAGGGTCTGTTCATGGGGAAGGACGTTGAGCGACACCTGGGCCGTGTCGGTTCCGCCCTGCCCGTCGGAGACGGAGTAGGTAAAGCTCGCCGGACCGGAGTAGCCGCCCGTCGGCGTGAAGGTGACGGCATTCGACTGGCTGTCGAAGGTGACGGTGCCGTTCACGGCGCTTCCGACGCCGGTAATGACCACCGGATCGCCATTGGGGTCACTGTCATTCGAAAGCAGTGTACTCGCCTGAACGGAGAACGCTGTGTTGAACGGCGTCTCAAATCCGGAATCGTCGAGTGCTACAGGGCTAAGATTTCCCGTCGCCTGCTCGTAGAGGACATCCACCCAGTAGTTCGACGCATTGTGGGTGGCGGTCGGGAAGAGACTGCTCGTGCCATAAGCATAGGCACCGTTGCCGCCGCTCGACGCGCTGGAGGGCGCCGTCAGCGGGCCGTTGGTGTAGCTGGTGGCGAAGAAGTTCGGCGTCACCCCGTAGAAGCCATTGGAATGATAGCTTGCGACATAGGTCGCCCCCGCGGAAATCGAGACCGGCTGGGTAAAGGTCACGGTCTGCCAGCCACTGGCGCTCTCATTGGTGAAGGTTGCAGACGTGAGCAGATTGCCGCCGCTGGTCCACAGCGAGCCAGTATGCGTGCCGGTGTCCTGGGCGCTCTTGTAATAGCGCAACCCGGTGATGATGCCGGCGGACGAAGCGATAAATTTCACCCCCAGTTCCACGGACCCGGGGTCGTTGGCGGAAGCGGTGCTCGGCGCGTTGGACGGAGAAAACAGGCTCACCGTCGTCTCCGATTGGCCCACCGTCAGGCTTACGACGGCAGACGCCGTTCCGCCCCAGCCATCCGATATGGTGTAGGAGAAGCTTGCCGGCCCGATATAGCCTGACGTCGGCGTGAACGTGACGGCGTTGGTCTGGCTGTTGAACGCCACCGTGCCGTTTGTGGCGCCGCCCACGCCGGTGATCGTCAGAGGATCGCCGTCGGGGTCACTGTCGTTCGCAAGCAGCGTGGATGCGGCAATCGAAATCGAGTTGCGGTTGGAGACCGTAAAGCCGTTGTCGTTGCTGGCAATCGGCACGGTGTTGACCGTCGAACGTTTGTAGACGACGTCGACCCAATAGTTGGAGGCCTGGAAACTCGCAGTCGTTGGAAACGCGGTGCCCGACGAATAGACATAGAGGCCGTTTCCACCGCTTGTCGCCGCTGAGGGGGCCGTCAGTGACCCGTTCACCTTCGCACTGTTGAAATAGTTCGCGGTAGTCGCATAGACTCCGGTCGTGTGGTAGGAGGCGACATAGGTCGTTCCCGCGGTGATCGCAACCGGATTGGAGAAGGTGGCAGTCTGCCAGCCGCTGGTGGATTCGTTGGTGAAGGTGACGGTCGCCAGCAGCGTGCCCGTTGACGACCACAGCGAACCGGTGTGCGGCCCGGTGGCAGTGGCTGGCTTGTAGAAGCGTATGCCCGTGATCGTGCCGACCACGGATGCGGTGAACTTCATTCCAAGCTCCAGTGGCTGGCCGTCGCTGACCGCCGGTCCCGCTGGCCCTTCTGTCCACTGGAACAGCGACACGCCGGCGGGGTCTTGTTCAACTGTCAGGGATACATTGGCGGTCGCCGTGCCGCCGCGCCCATCCGAAACCGTGTAGGTGAAGCTTGCCGGCCCGCTATAGTCGGTGTTGGGCGTGTAGATGACATTGCCTGTCTGCGTATCCAGCGTCGCGGTTCCATTGGTGACATTGCTGACCGCGCTGACCGTCAGCCGATCGTTGTTAGGATCGCTGTCATTGGCCACCAGTGCGGTGAAGGAGATCGGCAGCATCCCGTTCTTGCCGACCGAGAACCCCGAATCGGCCGTCGCTGTCGGCGCCTGGTTGGGGTCCGGGCTGAATACGACGTCGACCCAGTAGTTTGTGTTGGAACTGTTGCCCGGGAACACGCCGTTGCTGCTGGTATACGCGTAGACACCGCCCTGAACCGTGAGCAGGTCGTTCGTATAGCTCGACGTGAAATAGTTGGCGTTCGACGACCAATATCCACCCGTGTGATAGGACGCGACATAGGTCGTTCCGGGGGTGAGACGCACCGGATTGGCGAACGTCACCGTCTGCCAGCCCGTTATGGACGTGCCGGTGGCTATCCGCGTGCCGGTGGAAGTCCAAAGGCTGACGACGTGCTGGCCGACATTATAGAAACCCTTGTAGAACCGAATGCCGTTGATAACGCCATCCGTCGACGCCTGGAAGCGGACGCCAAGTTCAACCCCGTCCCGGTCGAGATTGGTTTCGACTTGCGGTTTGCTGGCAAGGGTCCAGACACTCGATGTCGAAGGCAGGTTGACCGTGACCTGGGCGCTCGCGGAAGGATTGCCCAGGTTGAGGCTGTCGTCCACCGCGCGAGACATGATGTTGTAGGTCCCGGACGCCTGCACGACCCAGTTGTAGGTCCAGGCCTCGCGGCCCGTGGCCTTCCACCAGCTCTGGCCGCCATCAAGGGACACCTCGACGCCCGCGACGATGCCGCCGCCGGAATCCTGTGCAGTGCCGGTGACAGTGACCTTCTGTCCTTCGACGAAACTCGCGCCCAAGGTCGGAGAGGTGATGGTCGAGGTCGGCTTGACCGTGTCGGTTGATTGCGTCGCCAGGATCAGGCTTGCGTCGAGCGTTCCGGGCTGGATGCCCATGTCGGCGAACATGTTGACCATCGCCTGCTGGACATTCGGATCGGTTGGTGTATTCGCCCCCTCATGGTTCGAATCAAGACCCCAGGACCAGAAGACGGTACCCGCACCGAAGACGAGGGCGCCGCTTTCAGCCCGATACATGGTCAGGCTATGTGTCACATCGGCGGGACCGACCGTCGTGCCATAGTCGCGCAGATAGGTGTTAACCGAAACCGTCGACAGCGACATGTTGATCAGCCCGGCGGGC
The DNA here is from genome assembly GCF_964252905.1 of Pararhizobium sp. LjRoot255. Lineage (NCBI taxonomy): Bacteria > Pseudomonadati > Pseudomonadota > Alphaproteobacteria > Hyphomicrobiales > Rhizobiaceae > Pararhizobium > Pararhizobium sp. LjRoot255. Next base: position 3,412,813 of record NZ_CAXUPQ020000001.1, on the reverse strand, counting down.
CGGTAGCCGTTTTCGACGTCGGAGTCCCACTCGTAGCCGAGCAGGTTCTGGACAAGGGAGTAGGTCTGGCCCGGCTGCAGCTCGGCGACGTCTGTATTGCGCCAGAACCGCAGGTTGGAATAGTCGTAAGGGATGGTGATCGTGTCCTGCCGGTAGCTGTCCACCGTGAACATGGTGCCGGTCAGCGAGTTCTCCGGCTCCTGCCCTGGATCGGCAAACCGCGGGTCTCGCCAGGTACCGGTGCCCGTGGAGCTCGGATCTGGGGTCCCACCCCAGGTTTCCTTGTAGCAGACCATCGTGCGGTATGGCGTGCCGTTGCCGTCGATGCTGGTTTCCCAGCGAACCTTCCAGTAGACTTCGTTGCCGCTCCAGAAGGCGAGGTCGACGCCCGCGTCGCGCGCCGCCTCAACGTTGGTGCGCTGTTCAGCCGACCAGTACTCGTCATGGCCGACCGAAAGAAAAGCCTCGTGATTGAGCAACAGGCTACCGCTTCGCGTTGCGTCGACGCCGGAGACGTAGGAGACGTCATAGCCGTTCTGCTCGAGCCAGCGGATCGCCGAATGTTCCACCCCGAATATGAAATCGTGAGTGCCGCCGATCGGGCTGGTGTTGGTGATGAACGGGCGATTGTAGCTGACTGCCGAGGCGCGACCGATCGCGGTCAGGCCGCAACCGCAGTTGGGCGGCCTGTAGCCGATCATATCGGCTGGATCGACCGGCACTTCTCCATAATACAAGCTGGCGCCGCCCCAGGCGTTGTAAGCCTGCCAGGTGGTGTCGGAAGTCTGGAAGACGATATCGCTGGTCGAGCTATCGTCCCGGACAATGAAGGGGATGTGGCTGGCGCCTGCCGTGCCGTCCTCACGGACAAGCTTGGCGATGTAGACGCCGGAGACCATGTCTGAAGGGATGGCCCAGCTTGCCGAGACCGACCAGTTGCCGCAATCGATCAGGCCGCGCGACATGTCGACGATCGGATGCGGCTGGACCTGCGCGGATGCGAGGTTCACATCGACGGTCCCCACCTTGCGGGCGCCGGCGCCGCCATAATAACCCAGTCGGTAGATCTCGATCCGGTAGTCGGTAGAATCGGTGGCGATCTTGAAACTGACCGTCCCACCGATATTGGTGCTGATCTCGGTTGCAAAGCCCTGGATGTTGACGTCGCCGTCGCCGATGATGCCCCATTCGCTGACCGGATTGCCCTGCTTCTGGTTCTCCAGGACGATCTTGTTCTGGGTCGGGTTGAGCTGGCTTGCGGTGCGCGTTCCATCGGAGAACTGGAAATTTTCGACACCGGTGACGGTATCGGCACCGTCCGGCGAGCCGCTGCGGTTGTCGGCAATCGTGTAGGTGCCTCCTGCCAGGGAAATCGTATAGTTCGCGAATGCCCCGCTGAAGACCACGGTGTCGCCTGTTCCACCGCCGCCATTGATCGTATCATTGCCGCCGCCGCCGTTAAGCGTGTCGTTTGCCGACCCTCCCGTGAGCGCGTTGGCGCCACCATTGCCGGTCAGGCTGACCGCCGAGCTCGATCCGCCCGCATTGACGTTCTCGAAGCCGGTCGTGTTCGCCGTGTCGCCGGAGCTCTGGTCGGCAGACGACAGGTTGATCGTCGCTGTACCGTTGACCAGCAGCGTGTCGATATCCGCCCCGCCGGCGATCGATGTGTCCGACCCGTCATAGGTGATCGTGTCATTGCCGGCTCCGCCGGCGATCGTGTCCGTGCCGGCACCGCCGACGATCGTATCGGCACCGGACCCGCCGTTGAGCACGTTCGCGGCGCTGCTGCCGGTCAGGCTGAGGGCCACGCTCGATCCGCTCGCGTTGACGTTCTCAAAACCGGTGATATTCGCCGTGTCGCCGGAACTCTGGTCGGCAGACGACAGGTTGATCGTCGCCGCTCCCGTTACCACCAAAGTGTCGGTGTTCGTTCCGCCGGCGATCGAAACATCCGTGCCGTCATAGGTGATCGTGTCATTGCCTGCCCCGCCGTTTATCGTGTCGGCGCCAGCACCGCCGACAATCGTGTCGCCACCGGAACCGGCGGTGATATTGTCGGCCTGATTGCTGCCGGTGACGGTGAACGCTTCGGTCTGGCCGCTTAGCGTGACCGTCACGCCGGCAGCTGCGCCCGAAGCGGAGATCACCTCGACACCCTGAATCGTCGCCCCGAGTGTATTAAGGTCGGACGAGGTCGAAGTCAGATTGATCGTGTCGCCGGTTCCGCTGCCGAGATTGATCGTGCCCGTGCCGATCAGGATCGCGTCGAGCTGGGCGCCGCTCAGTGTCACCGTGTCAGTGCCGGACGTGCCGGTGAGATTGCCGGTTTCGACATTGCTGATCGTCGGTGTGGCGAGCGCCGAGATGCTTCCGCTCGCCAGGACATTCAGCACATCGGTGGTCAACAAGCCGCTGCCCAGATCCATTGTGATGAACCCGGCCCATTGCGACGCGGTCATCGTTACAGTATCGCTGCCGGTACTTCCGGTAAGCGTCTCGATGCCGGAAACCATGCCAAGCGAAAAGTTGAACGTACCGCCGGCAGTCAGCACGATCTGGTCGCGTGTGCCGCTGGCGCTGTTGCCGCCGCCCTCGATCGACTCGCCGGCCACAAACTGCCCACTACCCAGGTTGATCGTGTCGTCGCCGCTGCCGGCGACGATTTCATCTGCGCCGCTGCCGGGATTGAAGGTGTCGCCGCTGGCGTCCTGAAGCTGAGCGACCGTACCGCCGGAGAATCCGGTGAGCGTCCCCGTCGTCGCGTTCGCCCTGTCGTTGCCGCTGGTACCGGTGAACGTCGCCATGATCCCGGCATAGGTCATCATGCCTTCCGGTGTAAGCGGAGGACGTCCGGGGCCGGCACCGCGATCCAGCGACCAGGTTCCGCCGCGGAATTCCGCACCGACGATGCCACTCGCAGCCGCGACACAAACGCCCGTCCTTGCTGCAAGTAAATCGACGAAGGCCGTCCCCCGTTCCCCGGCGCCGGCCTCGCAGGCCCAAATCTGCAGCGCCGCCTCTTTTCCAAGCGCTGTGCCGAAGCCGGAAAGTTCAGCAGTTTCGTGCCTGATCGTCTCGTACGAGACCGCGCCCGCAGCGAAGCTCACTTCGCCGGGCCGGCCGTGCGCGATCACATGGATCGCATCCAGGTTCGTCCGCCCCTGCAGGAACCGCGCCATCTGCGGAATGGCCGGCTCGTCCCGCGAAAGCACGACGGGTTCGACGTCGGGCCGGAGACCGGCAAGCAGTGTCTCGAAATCCGCTACGGCGGGGTCGATGAAAGCGATCTCGCGAAAATGGGTCATGGTGTTTCCCGGGGCAATTTGGATCATGTTGGGACGTCTGACCTGGCCTTGCGACCGCATGGATTTTCTCATCCACGTGGCTGCCGCCCAAAATGGGTTGACCAGATCAAGCTTCTACACCCATCCTGCCAGCTTTTGCCGGACCGCAGACCTTAGCAATCGGTCTGCACGACACTTCCAAAGTTGGTAAGAGGTGCAGGGGCCAATCCTCCGATGTGATGATGGATTGGATGGCACATTCGGCGTGAGCTCATCTTTGATTATCTTGGGTGGGGCGCTTCGGGCCGATGAAAAAAAAGGTACCGAACACCCTGGCGAGCGGGTCTCGAGCCTTTTTGGCCAGAAGCATCGGCGAGCCTCATGACAATGCTCTGGCAGGCGAACAACGGTCTTTACGAGCGGGAGCTTAGCCGATCCGCACGACAGCTTCGGAGATGAATTCAAAGCGCGGAATGGCGAGGTTCTCCGGTGCTGGCCCCTTGCGGACCCGACCTGCGGTATCGTAGTGCGATCCGTGGCACGGGCAGAACCAGCCTCCGAAATCGCCAGCCTGCCCGAGCGGGACGCAGCCCAGATGGGTGCAGACGCCGATCATCACGATCCAGTTCTCCCGCCCCTCGCCGGCAGAGCGGGCAAGATCAGTCGCCGTTTGATCGTCGTCAAGATTGGCGTTCCGCGCCACGGGGTCTTTGAGCTCCTCAATTGCAACCGCATTTGCCGCTTCGATCTCCTTGGAGGTCCGGTTGCGAATGAAAACCGGACGACCGCGCCAGTTGACCGTAAGTGCCATACCTTCGGCAAGCGAGGATACATCCACCTCGATAGAGGCCAGCGCAAGCGTCGATGCGTCGGGGCGCATCTGATCGATGAATGGCCAGGCCGATGCAGCGGCACCCACAGCACTGGCCATGCCTGTCGCAATATAGAGAAAGTCACGGCGGGTAGGTTCGCGTGTCTCGTTCATGGCCATGGGACTGCTGCCTTTCCTGCAAGCGCTCATGTGCACCGTTTGCTCTCCCATCCGCTCAGGGATTTTGCGCATCGCGGCGCGATCTCGCGCTTATCCGGCAACCGATGGGGACAATTGCGCCGCCGGCAGGAGTTGCTTGTGTCATTTTAGCGCGCAATAGAGTGTATTGAAATGTCCTTGGTCCATGGATAGCGAAGCGTTGCTGCGGTAGCCGGATCGACGGTGGCTCCTTGAAAGCCAATGTGACTATGCGACACTTATTTCGACAACCAACCGGCCTGTTCCTGAAACAAAAGATGGACACTACACTCTTTACGAGCAATATTATCTGCACACACCCTAATTCCGAAACCGATGAGCCTATCTATTAGACTTCGTTAAAGCCATGACAGGTACGCCGTTGCCAGAGATCAAAAGCCCGGAAACCGGCGCGTCCGCCGAGATTGAGACATTTGCATCGAACCCGGCGTTGTTTGCGGTTCTGCAACAGGGCGCGCGACACATGATCGAGCTCTATGACCGTTTTCCGAGGATCGGTCGCCTGGTCGCCGCCCAGCAGAAATGGCTCCTTACCCAGGCTGCCTACGCGCTGCACCTGCAGCGCAACCCAACCGATCCCCTCTCCGGCATCACAGCCTCGCGGCTTCTCGACATCATCGTCGAATTCGGCGCAGCCAGCCGCAACACGGCGACAGCCTTTCTGGCCGAACTGCTCGCCTACAAGCTGATCCGCGACGTACCGGGGTCGCCCAGCAAACGCAGCCGTCCCCTGGAGCCGACCGAGGTCAGCCACGACGCGATGATGCTGTGGTTTCGTGGCCAGATGCGCAGCCTTGATCTTCTCGACGGCGGCGAGCGCGTCACGCGGCTGGAGGCCAATCCGGAAATTTTTCGCCGCGCCCAGCCGATCGCCGCCAAGCGGCTGATCGCCGACAGGGCGTGGCGGGAACCGCCGCTCAGCATCGCCTGTTTCGTCTGGACGGAATATGGCGGACTGATCCTCGACGATTTCGTCTCACGGATTGTCAATGCGGTCCCCGAGGACGGTTACCACTGGGTGGAAGACCTTCGTTTCGCAGAATTGTCCAACCACTACTCCCTGTCGCGCACGCATATCCGGCGCCTCTTTGCCCGCGCCGAAGCGTTCGGATCGCTTGGCTGGCGGGACCGCAGCAACAACCGGAACAAGGTATGGGTCGCGGCCTCGTTCGTGGATGATTACAAGCGCTGGCAATCGATCAAATTCTGCGCACTGGACCAGGCCTTTAGCAAGGCGGTCCGCTCGATTGAGGCAGAGGAGCATGACCTCGAACCGAACCGTGCCGATACGAGCCCGTCAGGCGTTTGACTGCGCAAATCGCGGCAGGCTGTCGTTGATCTCGTAGAAATCCCCTTTGTCGGCGCAGAAGATGTGATAGCCGAAAGCCAGCCCGGTTGGCGGATCGAAGGCACCGGCCATGATCGAGGTGTAGTCGAGGCCATCCATCTTCCAGAACAGCGCCGAACCGCAGGTCTTGCAGAAGCCCCGGCATGCTTGCGGGCTCGAGCGGTACCAGGTGATGGCGTCGGCGCCCTGAATGCCCAGGTCAGCGTCGAGAACATTGGTTGCCGCATAATAGAGTCCAGTCTGTTTGCGGCACTGCGAGCAGTGGCAGGCGATCACCTCCCGCAACCTTCCCCGCGTATGAAAACGGACCGCGCCGCAATTGCAGGAACCAGTATGCTCTTCCGCCATGTTTATCCCCTCAAGCTTATGACTGGCCCATCGCGCGGGCATGAAAAAACCGGGCCAGCTTCTCCAGCCAGCCCGGTTTCGTCAATTTCAATTCATTCAGCCGAGGATCAGCGGCGCTGATCGCCCCCAAGATCAGCCATTCACGACCATTCGCTTCTCGTCGCGACCGCCCTTCATGCGCTCGGCAAGAAGGAAGGCCAGTTCAAGCGCTTGATCGGCGTTGAGGCGCGGGTCGCAATGGGTGTGGTAGCGATCGGCCAGATCGGCGCCGGAGAGCGCGCGGGCGCCACCGGTACATTCGGTGACATCGTTGCCGGTCATCTCGATATGGATGCCGCCCGGATGCGTGCCTTCAGCGCGGTGGATCTGGAAGAAGCTTTCGACCTCCGACAGAATCCGCTCGAACGGCCGGGTCTTGTAGCTGTTGAGCGTGATCGTGTTGCCATGCATCGGGTCGCAGGACCAGACGACCTTGCGGCCTTCCTTCTCGACGGCGCGGATAAGGCGCGGCAGGTGCTCGGCAACCTTGTCGTGGCCGAAGCGGCAGATCAGCGTCAGGCGGCCAGGCTCGTTCTGCGGGTTGAGCAGATCGATGAGCTCGATCAGCCCGTCACCCGTCAGCGACGGGCCGCACTTGAGACCGAGTGGGTTCTTGATGCCGCGGCAGTATTCGATATGTGCATGGTCGGGCTGGCGCGTGCGATCGCCGATCCAGATCATGTGGCCGGAGGTCGCGTACCAATCACCGGAGGTCGAATCGACGCGGGTCAGCGCCTGCTCGTAGCCAAGCAGCAGCGCCTCGTGACTGGTGAAGAAATCGGTCTCGCGCAGGCTCGGATGGTTCTCGGACGTGATGCCGATCGCCTTCATGAAGTCCATGGTTTCGGAGATTCGGTCAGCGAGCTTGCGGTAGCGTTCGGCCTGCGGGCTGTCCTTGATGAAACCGAGCATCCACTGGTGCACGTTTTCGAGATTGGCATAACCGCCCATCGCAAAGGCGCGCAGCAGATTGAGCGTCGCAGCCGACTGGCGGTACGCCATGATCTGACGTTCCGGATCCGGAATACGGGCCTTTTCGTTGAACTCGATACCGTTGATGATGTCGCCGCGATAGCTCGGCAGCTCGACGTCGCCCTGGCGTTCGATGTTCGACGAACGCGGCTTGGCGAACTGGCCGGCAATGCGGCCGACCTTGACGACCGGCTGCTGGGCACCGAAGGTCAGGACGACGGCCATCTGAAGGAACGCGCGGAAGAAATCGCGGATCGTATCGGCGCCGTGTTCGGCGAAGCTCTCGGCGCAATCGCCGCCCTGCAGCAGGAAGCCCTTGCCTTCCGACACGTTGGCAAGCTGGTTCTTCAGACGGCGTGCCTCCCCCGCAAACACCAGCGGCGGAAAGGTCGTGAGCTGCGCTTCGGTTGCGCTGAGCGCTGCCAAATCCGGAAAATCCGGCACCTGCTGAATGGGCTTCTGCCGCCAGCTGTTCGGGGTCCAATTCTGTGCCATGTCAATCACCTGTTCTCTTGCGCGAGGTCCGCCGTCGCTGCCGCGTTCCGGAGAGGTCCGGTCAACGCTGGCTGGAAACGGAATCTGAAATCGCGTTTCCATCGGCCCAATTCCTGACCGCAGCTTCCCCAGCCGGGAAAACGGCGATTTTGCGGATGCGGGCTTATAAACGTTAACATGGGGATTGAAAAGCGATTGTTCCACCAAAGTACGCACTGCGAGATTTTGGCACGCAGTTTGCCGGTAAACTCGCTCGTTGCCGGCCGGAGCCTAGCCGACCCTCTCGCCGTTCTTGAGGCGGTAGCTTGGGTTGTACATCGTCACCAGTTCTTCCGACGCCGTCGGATGCACCGCCATGGTGCGATCGAAATCGTCCTTGGTGCAGCCGGCTTTTAGCGTAATTCCAAGCAGTTGCGCCATTTCGCCGGCCTCGTGGCCGAGAATGTGAGCGCCAACGACCTTGCGATCGGCGGCATTGACGATCAGCTTCATGATCGTTTTTTCGCTGCGTCCCGACAGCGTCGCCTTCATCGGCCGGAATTCGGCGCGGTAGATTTCGAGTTCGTCGTATTTCTTTGAAGCATCCTCTTCCGAGAGGCCGACGGTGCCGATTTCGGGCTGAGAGAAGACGGCGGTGGCAATCAAGTCGTGATCCGGTGAGACCGGATTACGCTTGTATTCCGTTTCGATGAAGCACATGGCCTCGTGGATGGCTACCGGCGTCAGCTGAACGCGATCCGTCACGTCGCCGAGTGCATAAATGCCCGGCGCGCTGGTGCGGGAAAACGCATCGACGATTATGGCACCGCGCTCGTTGACCGCAACTCCCGCCGCCTCGAGGCCAAGCCCCCTGGTATTCGGCACCCGGCCAAGCGCCAGCATTACCTGATCGACAATCAGCGTACCGTGCTTCAGGGTTTCGGCAGCCAGCTTGCCGTCAGCATTCTTCGTGATCGACTGCAGCAGGTCCTCGCACAGGATGCGGATGCCCTTCTCTTCCATCGCCGCGTGGAGACCGCGCCGCATATCCTGGTCGAAGCGCGACAGGATTTCGCGGCCGCGATAGATCAGTGCCGTCTCGACGCCAAGGCCATGGAAAATATTGGCGAATTCGACGGCGATATAGCCGCCGCCCGCAATGACGATCGATTTCGGCAGTTCCGCAAGGTCGAAGGCTTCGTTCGAGCTGATGCAGAGTTCGTGACCGGGCAGCGCCTCATGCGGCGTCGGGTGGCCGCCGACGGCGATGACGATGCGCTCCGCCGTCACGGTCTTTCCCGTGGCGACTAGCCGGATGCTGTTCGGCCCGGTCAGTTCAGCCCGCGTGTTGAGGATTTCCGCGCCGGCATTGGCAAGCCCCTTCTGGTAAAGGCCTTCCAACCGCGTGATTTCCTTCTCCTTGGCAGCGACGAGCCTCGTCCAGTCGAATTTGTGCTCGCCGACGCTCCAGCCGAAACCCTCCGCGTCCTCGAAATGCTCGGTGAACTGCGACGCATAGACGTAGAGTTTCTTCGGCACGCAGCCGCGAATGACGCAGGTGCCGCCGTAGCGGAATTCCTCGGCGATGGCGACCTTTTTGCCCATGGCTGCTGCGAGGCGGCCGCTGCGCACGCCGCCGGAGCCGCCGCCAATAACGAAAAGGTCATAGTCGAAAGACGTCATGCTGAAAAACTCCCGGACGGGTCAGTGCGAGGGAGGCGGATCGTCTGGGAGCCGGGTCGGCTATGCTGGACCCCGGCGATTCCCGCCATGTGTTGCTGATATAGGGTGGAGCGATACAAAATGAAAAGCCCGGAATGATCCGGGCTTTGCAATTCGTCGTCCGGCGTGCACCGGGCGAAACCGGCAAGCCGCTTATTGAGCGGGCTTTTCGGCCGTGGCGTCCGGTACCGGCTGCTGCCCGGCGGTCAGGGTCGCGCCGAGTTCCTTGGTCGCAGCCGTGTTGAGGTCGCGGGAAATGCCCGCCGCCCAGATATCGGCAGCCTTGATCATTTCGCGCGAGGCGATCGGGCCATCCTTCAGAAGCTTCTTGCCCGCGTCCGACGTGTAGAAAGCCGTAATGGCATTCAGCTGATCGACGGTGAAGGTCTTTGCGTAGATCGTCGCGGCCTCGCGCTCCAGATCGGCGCGGCGCACAGCAAGCTCGAGCGCCTTTTCATCGACCGTCTTGGTGATCAGTTCCTGATGGTTCGGCGAAGACTGGATCAAATTCGTCTTCAGGCGTTCGGCGAGATTAGGCAGAATATTGTCGAAGCCGTTGGTGGCGTTGATTGCCTCGATCGCGGCGCGGGCAGCCTTGACCTGCTCGTCCGTTACATCCTGCGCCCGCACGGCAGGAACCATGACGGCGGAAAGGATGATGGCGGTTGCAGCCACTGTACGGCCGAGGCCTGCGAGATTGATCATATCTGAAACGCTCCTGTCAGTTGACGCCGGGTTCCGTGCGCGTCTTGCTCCTGCGAACCCCGCATAATCCAATTTCTAAGCCGCCGCCACCATCGGGGCTCGATCCCCTTGGGCGGCAACGCTGTTGTAACACTCCGCCGCGCCCGCCTTCGGCCACGGCTGGAAATCTCGCCTCTAGGCCGTCATCACCCGCGCCCCCGCCGGACCGGCAATGATGGCAAGGGAAGCGATGCCGATGAATAGCCCGTGTTCGACCACGCCGGGAATAGCATTGAGTTCATGTGCCAGCGCATCTGCATCAGGAATACGGCCAAAAGATGCATCCAGAATCAAATGTCCGCCGTCGGTCATGAAGGCTCCGTCGCCGGAGGCGCGCACGACGATTTCGCCGGAAAGCCCCTGCCGTGCGGCAAGTTTTTCGACCGCAATACGCGTGGCGGCAAGCCCGAAGGAATTGACCTCGATCGGTAGCTTGAAGGCGCCAAGCGTATCGACCACCTTCGTTTCGTCGGCAATCACGATCATCCGCGATGAAGCGCAAGCAACGATCTTCTCACGCAGCAGCGCGCCGCCGCCGCCCTTGATGAGGCGCAGCTTGCCGTCCACTTCGTCGGCGCCATCGACCGTCAGATCCAGTTCGGGAAGCTCGTCCAGCGATTTCAGCGGCACGCCGAGTTCCAGGCATAGCCGCGCCGTGCGTTCTGACGTCGGCACGCCTTCGATGCGAAAACCGGACGCCACCTTTTCGGCGAGCAGACGAACGAACTCCTCCGCCGTCGAACCTGTGCCGATGCCGAGCCGCATGCCGTCTTCGACATAGTCGAGTGCTGCCGCGGCAGCCTTGATCTTCATTTCACGGGCGTCCATGCGCCACGCACTCCCCAAATCTTATCCCAAGGACCAGAGCGAAGACGCCCGGTCCTTTTTTTCCGCTGAGACGTTTACACGGCTGCCACGGCAAACAAAAGCCCAAATAGCAGGCGAGGTACAAATGGCTGCCACAGCTTAAACGGAAAGTGGCGATTGCTTTTTTCCACAGGTTCCCCTACCCGAACTGCAACGTTTCGCAGTCCACCCGAGAGGTTTTCGTGTCCGCCCCCGTTGTCGTCTTTGATCTTGATGGAACCCTGGTCGATACCGCACCGGATCTCGTTGCAAGCCTCAACCATGCCGTTACCCAGGCCGGCCTTGCGCCGGTGACCTATCACGACCTCACCCATCTCGTCGGACACGGCGCCAAGGCGATGATCGAGCGCACGTTCACGCTGCGCGGCAAACCGCTGAGCGCCGGCGATCTCGACTGGCAGATGAAGGAATTCGTGGATTTCTATCACGGCTCGATGCCGGGCTTGTCCATCCCCTATCCCGGCGTCATCGCGGCTATGGACCGGCTCTCCGAAGCCGGCTACACACTCGCCGTTTGCACCAACAAGCTGGAAATGCTGGCGAAAAGCCTGCTGGAAGGGCTCGCCCTCACCCCGCGCTTCGCCGCGATCACCGGCGGCGACACATTTCATGTGAGAAAGCCGGACGCCGAACACCTCTTGTCCACGATCCGCCTTGCTGGCGGCGCGCCAGAAAAATCCGTGATGATCGGCGACAGCCTCAACGACATCCTCGTTGCCCGCAACGCATCCGTCCGCTCGATCGGCATCCCATTCGGCTATTCCGACGTGCCGGTCGAAAGCCTGGCGCCCGATCTCGTCATCCGCCATTTCGATGAACTGACGCCGGACCTGATCGAGCGACTGATCGCGCAGGCATGAAAAAGGCGGCCTTCAAGCCGCCTTTATGGAATCATCGATTTTCCTGCACTCAGCCTTCGGCGCGGCGGGCGACCCGCGTCGCCTCGAATGCGCGGCTCATATACATGTCGCGCTCATAGACATCGTCGAAATACTCGACCGCCCCGTCCTTGTTCGGCCAGGCGGTGAAATAGGCGACATAGACCGGAATCCTTTGCGGCACCTGAACGCCCTTGTTGCGGCCGTCGGCGACCTGTTGGGCCACGTCATCGACGGTGGTACCGAGCACGGCAGCAGCCATCCGGCGCGGATCGGCCAGACGCACGCAGCCATGGCTGAGCGCCCGCTGGTCCTTCTGGAAGAAGCTCTTCGACGGCGTGTCGTGCATGTAGATCGCGTGACTGTTCGGGAAGAGGATCTTCAATTCGCCCAGCGCATTGTCGCTGCTTGGAGGCTGGCGCACGGCCACGCCGCTGGTCGAGCCGTTCCAGTTCACGTCATAGGACGAAACGGCGCGACCGGCCACTTCCACCTGGTAGCCGAGGCGGTCGAGATAGCCCGGATCGTTCCTGAGCTTCGGCAGCATCTCGTTGATGATGATCGACTGCGGCACGCCCCAATAGGGGTTGAATTCCACTGTCTGGATCTCGTCCTCGAAGAAATAGGTCTGGTTCGCCTTCGAGCCGACAACCACACGCATCGAAAACTGCTCAGCACCCTGGTCGTGATAATAGGCCATGAAGGCCGGCTGGTTGATGAAGACGTAACGGCTGCCGAGGTCGGCGGGCAGCCAGCGCGCCTGCTCCATGGCGACGCGCACCTTGTCGATCTTACTTTCGGTCGTATCGCCACCGCTCAGGATGCGGATCGATGCCTTGCCGACGATACCGTCCGGCTTCAAGCCGTTTTCCTTCTGGAACCCCTCGACCAGCGCTACCAGCTCCGGCGTATAGTCCGGCGTTCCTTGATAGGCGGAAAGTGTGAGCGCGTGCTCGACCTTCAGCGCGTCAGAACCTTTTTGCCGGATGCCCGCGACGACATTGGCAAGCTCCGGATTGGCAATGCCCGGCTTCAGCAGCGTGCCCGGCGCAATGGTGATCCGCGGCGCATCGCCACTCTTGGCCTGAAGTGCTTCCAACTCCCGTTTCAGCGCCAGGAATTCCGGACCGGTCGGCGTCTGGGCCTTGAGATAGGCTGCAACATCATGGCTTCTGGCGATGTTCTCGAGCTTGCCCGTCAGGTTGACGCTCTTGCGCTTGAAGTCGTGATAGCCGGAAATCTTGTTCGGATCGATGCGACCGCGAACGGTATCCTGGACATAGGTCAGCGTCGCGGCGGACATGCGGATTTCGAAATCGACCAGCGCCTTCTCACGCGCCATCATGTCGTTGCCTTCGAACGTGTCGGACGGCACGGAAACGGCATAATCCTGCGGATCAAGCCCGACGCTTGCAGCGTCACCGAGGACAGCCAGAGCGGCCTTCGCCGCCGCATTCGGGCTGTCACCCTCAATCCAGACAAACCCCTCGCGGCCAGCGTAAAAGGCCTCGACGGCCTTGGCCACATCGGCCGGCGCATAGGCCGCCACATCCGGCAGGAACTGGCGGGCATCGGCAAGCGACGTACCCTGCGCCAGCGGCAGCGCATCGTTGCGCACGGAACCGGTAACGACAGGATCGAGAAGCTTTGCAGTGTCGATGCGCCGCAGCGGTTCGGCCTTGTAGGTGTAGTAGCGCGGCGAGGTCACGCGCGGCAGGGCACGGGGCACCGAATCTTGCGCCGGGTTCGCTTCCTGCATGCCGCCAAAGCGGGGCCACACCTGCACCTCTTCCACGGGCGGCCTCTTCTTGCGAAAGAGATCCATCAAGGTATATGCCTCTGCGCCCTGGACGCCGAAAGAGGTGAACGCGCACCCGGCAAGGAGTGTCACGATCGCTGCAGATTTCATCAATTTCATTGGCTCACACGTCCCCGTATCGCATTGCCGCCATCAGCGGTTCGCGCCCGATGCCCTTCATGTCACCGAGCTTTGGTACTTATAAGAAAGGATGGTGAATGAAAAGGAAACGCCACCCATTCCCGGTCTCCCGCGGCCGTTACAAATCCGTCACGGCGCCCGGTTAGAAAGACGGGTGAACGCGGCCAAAAATTTGAATTCTTTGCATTATTTTTTTGCGTACCCAAAAAATCGCCCCGACCTGCGAAAATCGCCAACGGGGCCAAGGAAACTATCCAGCGGGATGTGTCTGAAAAGGCACAGCATGCCAGCAGCGCTTGCTCGCGCAGAGCGATTTCCCAGCGGGAATGGAAGGCTTGATGAAGCACCGTATTTTAAACGATTGTAGCATGCTGCAGCCCCTCGCAACCTCTTTACAAGCACCGGGCACTGGGCCAGAGAGAACCGCATAACAGCCTCGGACCGCCGTGACGCGGCGGCCATATCCACCTCCCGGTCTTGATACCGCATGACGAAAGCAGGGATTACGATGACACCAACGCGCACGGAAACAGATACGTTCGGCCCGATCGAGGTCGCGAGCGACCGCTATTGGGGCGCTCAGGCGCAACGCTCCCTCGGCAATTTCAAGATCGGCTGGGAAAAGCAGCCGCTCGCCATCGTCCGCGCGCTCGGCATCGTCAAGCAGGCCGCCGCCCGCGCCAACATGGAACTGCAGGGCCTTGACCCGACGATCGGCAACGCCATCATCAACGCGGCCCAGGAGGTCATCGACGGCAAGCTCAACGACCACTTCCCGCTCGTCGTCTGGCAGACCGGTTCGGGCACGCAGTCGAACATGAATGCCAATGAAGTGATCTCCAACCGTGCGATCGAAATGCTCGGCGGCGTCATGGGCTCGAAGCAGCCGGTGCATCCGAACGATCACGTCAACATGAGCCAGTCGTCGAACGACACCTATCCGACGGCCATGCACATCGCCTGCGCCGAGCGCGTCGTTCACGACCTCCTTCCGGCTCTGAAGCATCTGCACGCGGCTCTCGAAGCCAAGGTGAAGGCCTTCGATCACATCATCAAGATCGGCCGCACGCACACGCAGGACGCGACACCGCTGACGCTCGGCCAGGAATTTTCCGGCTATGCCGCACAGGTCGCCTCATCGATCAAGCGGATCGAGATGACGCTGCCCGGCCTTTGCGAACTGGCGCAGGGCGGCACCGCCGTCGGGACCGGCCTCAACGCGCCGATCGGCTTTGCCGAGAAGGTCGCCGCAGAGATCGCCGAGATCACCGGCATCGCCTTCGTAACCGCTCCCAACAAGTTCGAGGCGCTGGCCGCCCACGATTCGATGGTCTTCAGCCACGGCGCGATCAATGCCGCCGCAGCTGCATTGTTCAAGATCGCCAACGACATCCGCCTGCTCGGTTCCGGCCCCCGCTCCGGTCTCGGCGAACTGTCGCTGCCGGAAAACGAACCCGGCTCGTCGATCATGCCGGGCAAAGTCAACCCGACCCAGTGCGAAGCGCTGACGCAGGTTTGCGTCCAGGTGTTCGGCAACAATGCGGCGCTGACCTTCGCCGGCAGCCAGGGCCATTTCGAGCTCAACGTCTACAATCCGTTGATGGCCTACAATTTCCTGCAATCGGTGCAGCTGCTGGCCGATGCTAGCGTCTCCTTCACCGACAATTGCGTCACCGGCATCGAGGCCCGCGAGGACAATATCAAGGCGGCGCTCGACCGCTCGCTGATGCTGGTCACCGCCCTTGCCCCGAAGATCGGCTACGACAACGCCGCCAAGATCGCCAAGACGGCCCACAAGAACGGCACGACGCTGCGCGAGGAAGCCGTCGGCGGCGGCTATGTCACCGACGCGGAATTCGACGCCGTGGTCCGCCCGGAAACCATGATCAGCCCTTCCTGATCAGTCCCTTGACATCATTCACCAATCACATCAGGCAGCGAGAGATCGCTGCCTGATTGTCGTTTGAGTACCGGCTTCAAGTGCATTCAATTTTACCGATCGATTTTGCCAAACGTTAAGCCTTCCAAAATCATTTATCCCTAAAACTTGCAATTGGAGACAATAAGACGGGAGCCTGCAATGCGAGCGGCTTTGAGCAAGGCGCAGATACCGGATATCGCGGCGCAGGTGACCTATGCCATGCGGATCATGGGGATCGCCCCCCTTCCGCGAAACTATGAGCTCTACTACGAAGCCTATATCGGCTCGAACCCAAAGCTGACCAAGGAACTGGCAGCGCTCGGCAGCCGCGCCACCCAGGAGGAACTGGACGAGATCGGCGCGCGCTACTTCGCCCACGTACACCACGCAGCCGGCATCGACCGGGCGCATACACATCTGGCAAGCGAACTCGGCGATCTTCTCCAGCTTCTGAAGGAAGAGCAGTCGGCACTTGAGAACTACAACCGGCTGCTCGACGAAACCTATCAGAACATAACCTGCAAGAGCAACGCCAGCGCCGAAATCCTGCGCCAGGCGGTCAGCATCCTGACGGAAGCGACCGCCGATACGATGAACCAGGGCAAGGAACGGGTCGAAAACGTCTCGCTGAAGTCCTTCGAAATGGAGATCATCCGGCAGGAGCTCGACGAGTACAAGCGCATCGCCAATACCGATTCGTTGACGCGTCTCGCCAACCGCCGGGCCTTTGACGAGAAACTTTCCGCCGTCTACAATTCCGAGCATCTTCGCGCCCAAACGGGTCTTCTGGTCGCCGATATCGATCATTTCAAGAAGATCAACGACAGCTACGGCCATCCGGTCGGCGACAAGATCCTGGCAACCGTCGGTACGGTCATCCGTGCCAATTTGCGCCGCGACGCCTTTGTTGCGCGTACCGGCGGCGAGGAATTCGCCATTATCCTCGGCGACAATACGCTCGAGGAAAGTCTTCAGGTGGCCGAGCGCATCCGCACCGCGCTGGCGACGACACCCTTCAAGAATTCCAAGACCGGCGTCAATTACGGCCCGATCACGCTTTCCGTCGGCCTCTGCCAGGCAACGCAGGCCGACGACCCGACCGACCTCTACAATAAGGCCGATATAGCGCTCTATTGCGCCAAGAATGCCGGCCGAAACAGATCCATGCTGTTTGAGGAAGGAATGAGGAAAGACACCGGCAAAAGCTGGCTCATCTACCGGAAATAGCAAAAAGATACATCTCGGCCGAAGGAGCCCAAACGGCGCCTTTTGCCGTTTTTTTTCGCGTTCCCCAGGAAACAGCCGCTCTCCCGGTGATTGTCTAGAAAGGCTCCATGCAAGGGAGCGAGCCGGAGTGAACCGGAAAAAATCTCCCGCACGAACTGGGAGATACGGACATGAAGACCATCATCGCAGCCCTGATCACAACCGCCCTTCTCAGCCCTGCCGCACAGGCCGCCGACCGGGACGGAGCCTTCGAAGTCGCCTCGCTCCAGACCGCGACCGAAAAGACTGGCTGGCTGCAGATTCTGTCGCAGGGCAAGCAGGCAAAGACCAAGACCGCGAAGAAGGACATCAACCAGTCGCCAGTCCCGCGCGAACTGGTCGCCTTCAACGAAAACGTCGCGCCTGGCACCGTCATCGTCGACAATTCCGACCGCCGCCTCTACCACGTGCTGGGCAACGGTGTCGCCATGCAATACGGCGTCAGCGTCGGCCGCGATGGCTTCATCTGGACCGGCACCAATACGGTCAGCCGCAAGGCCGAATGGCCGACCTGGAACCCGCCGGCGGAGATGCGCGTCCGTGAAGCCAGGAAGGGTCATATCCTGCCCGTCACCATGAAGGGCGGCATCGATAACCCGCTTGGCGCCCGCGCCATGTATCTCGGCTCGACCATCTACCGCATCCACGGCACCAACCAGCCGTCCTCGATCGGCAAGGCGATGTCCTCCGGCTGCATCCGTATGGCCAATGAGGATGTCGAGCATCTCTACGCCAATGTGATGATCGGCACCAAGGTCATCGTCCGCGACTGACCTGATTTTACGGCGAACACTCTTTAGCGGCAGGCCGAAACGCCGGCCGCTTTGGCGATGGCCAGAAGTTCGGGCCGGTATTCGAAATGCATGGTGTCGTAGTGATACCAGCGCCCGCCCCAGATGAAGCCGTGCCGCTCGAAGGCATCGACGATCGTCATCGGATATTTGTTGTTGTAGTGCGGCACCCTGCCCGGCTTGCCGCCCGCCCAGATCCAGTAGTCGGCATAACGGGTATTGAGATCGATCGCCGCGCCAAAGCTGTGCACGGAGAGGTTCGAAGCGCCGGCAACGTTGCGCCAGTTGAAAGTGCCGGCGGAAGGCGTGAGAAAGACCTTGAGGTCGGGCATTGCTTTCAGCTCGTCACGAACTTGCTCCAGCGCCTGCGCCACGCCCTGTCTTTTTGTCACTGGCAGCTTACTCCCGAACCAGTCGACCTCCACCAGAGACGCTTCCACGTCCCGTGCCGATCCGCCGTAAAGGCGTTTCATCAGCACCTCGCTGCGAATGCGGCCCGGATCGAAATTGACCTCCGGCCGGCTTTCGCAGGGTCCCGGCGGATACACCTGCGACAGGCTGTCCTCGATATCGCCGGACGCCAGTTTCTGCGCATGGTCCTTCGTCTTGCCGTCATCGATCGGCAGGCTCTGTCCGCCATCACGAAAGAGGATTGATCCGTCTTCGCTCCCACCAAGGGTTTCCGGATAGGCGTCGGTCAGCAGATCTATTTTTTGCGCGAGACTGAGATCGTCGGCTTGAGCCGCAACAGCCACAAGCAGCATTGCAGCGAAAACAAGCGACGCCCGGTCAGTCGACGGTGACATTGATATAGTCGCCGTCGGCACCGCGAAAAATCTGCACGTTGATCAGCACATTGCCTCGCACCAGCGCCCGGGCGGCACGCGTTTCGATGGTGCCATGTTCGATCATGCGCTCGGCCTTTTCGCGGTTCCCTGCGGAACCGAAGAAGCTGTCGCCTTCATCGCCCGGCTGGGAAGTGCCGAAGCGATGATAGTTCGCCCGGTCCTGGCGGATGATCTGCCACGGCTCGGACAGCCGCTCTCCATAGGAATTATAGAGATCTTGCTCGCCGATATAGGCATCGTATTCCTCAACGAGCCGATCGGCCCTCGCCACTCCGGTGGAAAGTCCGACCGTCACCGCGACCGTCAGCAAGAAGACGCCCCTGTTTTTCATATGTTCCCCAATCCGCGGCGCCCAAAGCCAGCCCAATCCATCAGGGCACGCGCGCCGTCCTCTAAATGACGCGCGACTGACCTGTTTTATTCAGGGTGCGCAAGCGCCTACCACATCGTCTTTGCGGCACGCTCCGGCCATTCGCGATCATACGTCTCCCGATCGAAATCGGCCTTCGCCGCCTTCAACAGCGCGCCCGGCGTCGGCAGCGACTGCGGATCGACGAAGCGCTCGGGGTTCCAGAGTTGCGAGCGGATCAATGCGCGGGCGCATTGGAAATAGACCTCGCCGATGGTGACGACGATGACGCTGCGCGGATGCTTGCCGTCGACCTCGAAGGAATTGGTCAGCGCCGGATCGACGCTGACAACGGCCGTGCCGTTGATCCGCATCGTCGTGTTCGAGCCGGGAACGAGAAACATCAGGGCCACGCGCGGATCCCGCACGACGTTGGCGAGCGAATCGACCCGGTTGTTGCCGCGCCAGTCCGGCATCAGCACGGTCTTCTCGTCTTCTATCCTGACGACACGGGCATCGTCGCCGCGCGGCGAACAGTCGAGCCCCTCGGGGCCAACGGTGGCGAGCGCGGCAAATGGGGAAGCCTCGATCATCCGGGCATAGTCCGGCGTCAGCCTGGTCGTCACCTTGACCAGCGACGCCTCACCGGCTTCCCCATAGAGCGCGTTCAGTGCCTCGACCGAGCGAATGATCGTCATGCTGTTCTCCCAGGGTCCGAGCGATCTTTTCGACCGTAGCATGACGGCTTCAGGACGACACCCGCAAAAATTGCTCAGGCGGCAGCCCTTCTATCCTCCGCATGAATGAAGGCATTGATCCGCTCGATCACCGGCGTCGCCGAAACGATACGGCGGTGGCCAAAACCGTTGGCCCAATGAAGTTCGATATTCGGGCCGGCCGCCGCATAACGGCGCGCATGATCGGCAGAAACCTCCTTGTCGTCTTCCGCATGGATCACCAGGGTCGGCACGGTGAGCACACCGAGAATCCGGGCTGCATCGTAGTCCTCGATCCGCCGCCCGGATAGCTGCACGACCATGCCTTCCAGCGCGCCCTGGGCCTTCGCAGAAAGGTGAAGAAGCTTTCCGAACCCTTTGAAAAGCCATGTCATCTCGCTCGGCGCGCCGATCAGCACCATGCTTTTGGCGATTTGGGGCGGGACGTCGCAAACAAGGCCACCCGCAGCACAGGCGAGGCTCGCACCGCCAAACGAATGGCCGACCGCGACGTCGAACCGGCCGAAATGCCTCCAGGCGGCATCGATCGCCCGCACCGCGGCCGGCATCGTCAACGTTCGCCCAGGTGAGGCGCCGTGTCCCGGCCAGTCGAGCGCGACCACCTCGGCACCCCCGGCCAGAAGCCCCTCGATCATCGCCGCCAGATAATCGCTGCGTGATCCCCAGCCGTGGACCAGAAGCACGCGTTTCGTCGCACCGCGGTCAGCCCGCGCTTCGAAATGCCTGGCCATAACCCAACCGCCGGAGAAGGACAGCGTGACAGGTCGTGCCTTGGCCATCGCGGGCGCGGCCGCCGCCAGCAACGCCTTTTCCTTACCGTTCGACGGCTTACGGCCGGGTGTGACACTGAACAGCCGAAACGCCAGCCGCCCCGCCGTTTCCGGAGAAAAGGCCGACACGCATCTGAGTGCAAGACGGGTGACCTCGATCGCAAAGGATGCCATAGTGGGATTCCCTCTAAAATGTTCAATGATGAACATTATTGTACAACGATGAACAAAAAGCAAGCAACGATCGAACACCATCATTTTCCCTGGGACCATCCGCGTTTCCGCAGCTGGATCGCAGTCGCACGCGCCTGCCAGCTGATGCAGCAGACGCTGACGCGCGCACTCACCGACCTCGACATCAAGCCGCCGCATCTCGACATCCTGATCAATCTCTATCGCTTCGACGGCATCTCGCAGCAGGAACTCGCGCGAAAACTTCTGGTCGGACGCTCCAACATGAGCATGCTTTTGCCCCAGCTCGAAAAACGCGGGCTGATCGAGCGGCGCGGCGACGCGAAGGACAAGCGCGTATTGCGGCTGTCGCTGACGACGAGCGGCCGGGAACTGACCGAGCAAGCAATGGAAATTCAGACTACGCTGATCGAGAAATCGCTGGACAACGAACCGATCGAAGAGTGCCTGATTGTCGCCAAGTCGATGGAGCGATTGATCAGCCGCCTTTTGAAGGAAGAGAACGATCTCGACTGAAACAGGGCGCGATGCCGGTCAGCGCGGTTTTTCCGCCTTGTCGCGGGTCATGCCCTTTTCGGCAAGATGATGCTCATAGGCGGCAAACAGCGTTTCGCCGTTTTCCCCGAGTTCGCGCAGATAGGTCCAGGTGAAAATCCCGGTATCATGGAAATCGTCGAAACCGATGCGTACCGCGTAATTGCCGGTCGGCGTCATCGAGATGATAGAAACGTTGCGTTTGCCAGGCACCGTCAGCCCCTGTCCGGGCCCGTGGCCCTGAACCTCGGCCGACGGTGACAGCACCCGCAGCATCTCCGCCGAAAGATCAAAGGAAGCGCCATCGTTGAAGGTCACCGTCAGCCGGTGGCGGTCCTTCGAGACGCGCAGTTCGGTCGGCCAGATGTCGCTCATAATGTCAGTCTCCTTGCTTCACCCGAGCACCAGAGCCGGATGATTTTAGGTCGAATCGACCTGAAATCTGAATCCGCTCTAGTATCAAAGAAGAGCATGATGTCGTCCGAAAACCGCTTACACTTTTCGGCATCATGCTCTAGCGCAGATTCCCGCCGGAGGGAATTCCGGGCCTTCGCTTCCTTCCGATGAAAGACAATGTTTCGCCGGTTTTCTTACGGTTTTAAGTGCTTTCGCCTTGACGCCGCCTGCTTTGCTCACGACATTGATGCAACAGGGAGAATTTCGTTGAATACCGTCACCATCGACAGGACCGGCGCCCACAAGCTGGTCGATGCCAAAACGCCGATGATCGACCCGTTCGGGCGCGCCGTCACCTATCTCAGGGTTTCGGTGACGGACCGCTGCGACTTCCGGTGCACCTATTGCATGGCGGAGAACATGACCTTCCTGCCGAAAAAGGACCTCTTGACGCTGGAGGAGCTCAACCGGCTCTGTTCCGCCTTTATTGCCAAGGGCGTGCGTAAGCTGCGGCTCACCGGCGGCGAGCCGCTGGTGCGCAAGAACGTCATGTTCCTGGTGCGCGAACTCGGCAGGCACGTCCATTCCGGCGCCCTCGATGAACTGACCCTGACTACCAACGGTTCGCAGCTTTCGAAATACGCTGAAGAACTCGCCGATTGCGGCGTCCGGCGCATCAACGTCTCGCTCGACACGCTCGACGCCGACAAGTTCCGGCAGATCACCCGCTGGGGCGAGCTGTCGAAGGTCATGGAAGGCATCGACGCGGCGCAATCTGCCGGCATCCGTGTCAAGATCAACGCCGTCGCCCTCAAGGGCTTCAACGATGCAGAAATCCCCGACATGCTGCGCTGGGCGCACGGCCGCGGCATGGACCTGACACTGATCGAGACCATGCCGATGGGCGAGATCGACGAGGACCGCACCGATCACTACCTGCCGCTCTCCGAGATGCGCGACCGCCTTGCCGAAGAGTTCAGCCTGTCGGACATCGCCTACAAAACCGGCGGCCCGGCGCGTTATCTGAGTGTCGCCGAGACCGGTGGCCGGCTTGGCCTGATCACGCCGATGACCCATAATTTCTGCGAGAGCTGCAACCGGGTGCGCCTCACCTGCACCGGCACGCTCTATATGTGCCTCGGCCAGAACGACGCGGCCGACCTGCGCACGCCGTTGCGCGCCTCCGACGACGATGCCTATCTGTCGCGCGTCATCGACGAGGCCATAACCCGCAAGCCCAAGGGCCACGACTTCATCATCGACCGCACCCGCAACAAACCCGCCGTCGCCCGTCACATGAGCGTCACGGGCGGCTGAACCTGTCACGGGCCGGAAAAAGCGTTGTAGACATCCCCTCGCCGCGACCAGTCTTCTTGCTCTGTAGGATGCGGCCAACGGAACAAACTTCCGCGGATCACGTTCGGCTGAACCGATCAACGCAATCTGCGGAACGCTGTCATGTTCGCTTCTATCGAAGACATAGTACGCAGCAGTTTCGATTGTTACCTTACGGCCGACAGGCTTCGTCTGGAAACGCTGCTCGCACAGGATTTCACTTTCACCAGCCCCTACGACGACCATATCGATCGCAGGACGTATTTCGAGCGCTGCTGGCCGGTCGCCGGTACGTTCGAATCGTTGGAGCTGCAGCATCTCGTCGTTTCTGAAAACCGATGTTTCGTGCTTTACGACGCAACGTGGAAGAACGGAAACCGCGCACGAAACACCGAGCTCTTCGAGGTATCGGAAGGGCAAATCCATTCGGTAGAGGTGTTCTTCGGCCTACCGCCCGGCGGTCCGGTCTCACACCTACCCGGCTGAAACGACAAAACCCGCGCCCATGGTCCAGGCGCGAGTTTGATCTTCGTTGATGCCTGCCACTTAGGCGGCGTAGCTTCGGCCGTAGCCCTGCATTCGGCCACCCGCGACAGACCGGCGCGTGCCCGTCTTGAAGCGCTCGATCTTTTCGTTGAGCGTATCCACCTGGTGGCGCAGGCCGTGGATTTCGGCGGTGTTCTCCTCGACCATCGCAGCGTTCTGCTGGGTCAAGAGCTCGACCTCATGGACGGCCTGGTTGACCTCGTTCAAACCGCGATACTGGTCGGCGGCGGCCGATTCGATGTTGCTGACGAGCTGATGGATCGTCGAGATGTGGTCGTTGATGACGGTCAGCGCTTTGCCGGTTTCCTGCACCAGCTCGACACCGCCGCGGACCTGCGCCGAACTTTCGGAAATCAGTCCCTTGATCTCGCGGGCAGCACCGGCGCAACGCTGGGCCAGCTCGCGAACCTCCTGTGCGACGACCGCGAAGCCACGGCCGGCCTCACCGGCGCGGGCCGCCTCGACGCCGGCGTTCAGCGCCAGGAGGTTGGTCTGGAAGGCGATCTCGTCGATGACGCCGATGATCGTGCTGATCTTCTCCGAGGAGCGATTGATCGCTGCCATCGCATCGATCGCCTTGCCGACGACTTCGCCGGAATGCTTGGCATAGCTGTGAGTCTCGTCAACCGACACCGTCGTTTTGCGCGCGCTTTCGGCGGTCGAGCGGACGATTTCCGTCAGCTGGCGCAGAGCGCGCGAGCTTTGTTCAAGCGCCGCCGCCTGCTGCTCCGTGCGGCGGGCAAGGTCATCTGCCGACGAGGCCAGGTTCCCGGTGCCGCCGGTGATTTCGTCGGTGACCGTACGCACGTCGATCAGCGTCGCGCGCAGCGCCTCGACGGCATTGTTATAGGTCCTGGCCATGACGATGTAGTCTTCCGACAGGTTTTCCGCCATGCCCTCTTCCAGATTGCCGTCGGCAAGCTTGGCCAGCACGTCGGAGAGAGCGTTCAGCGCCTCCATCTGTTCGGCCTCGATGCGGGCGCGCTCCTGGCGGCGGCGGGCTTCCTCTTCGCCCGACAGCGTGCGGGCGGCTTCGGCTTCCTGCCCGAGCCGGACGTTCTCCACCGCATTGTCGCGGAACACGGCAACCGAGCGCACCATGTCGCCGATCTCATCGCCGCGGTTGCGGCCTTCGATCGCGACCTCGAGATCACCTTGCGCAAGCCGCGTCATCGTCTCGGTCACCCGCTTCAGCGGTCCGCGCAGGGTTTCGATCAGCATGAGGCCGCCAATGATGGCAAGCAGCGTGCCGGCGACCATGGCGATGATCGAGACGTCGGCGGAACGCTGGCTGTCCTGCTTGCCGGCTTCCTGTGCGCTGCTGACGAAGTTTTCCAGTGTCTGGCTGGCGTCGGCCACCAGCGCAGAAGCCTCGGCCTTGGCAGTCTGCCAGCGTCCACCGACATCGATCAGTTGTGCGGTACCGGTATCGATCGCTTCGAGCGAGGGTTTCAGCTTGCCCGCCAGATCGCGCAGGGCGGCGTTCTTGCCGCCCGTTTCCGAAAGCTTTTTCACGCTCGCACGCACGGCGGAGATGTCGGCGATCACGCGCTCGCGGCCTGCAGTATCAAGCTTGCGATGCAGTTCGCTGATGTGCAGCCGCGTGTCGTCGAGCCCCTTGAAGGTTTCGTTCATCAGTCCGATCAGCGTCTTCAGAAGCGAAATCTCGCCGTCCATGCCGACGAAGCGCTTCGCGGCGGTATCCGAATTGGTCACCGCCTCCTTGGCGAAATCGGCTTCGTATTTGGAGAATTTGATCAGCGCCGTGCTCAAGAGGCCCTTCTTGATATCATTCGTATCGCTGCTCTTCAGGATGTCCTGGATTTTCTGCGTGTCACCCTTCACCACGGCGATCTTCTTCAGCACCTTGTCGGAAGCGATCTTCTCGGCTTCGGCGATCTGCTTCAACAGATGCGGCAGGAGATTTGTGGCCTGCTGCACCTTGGCGTCCGGAGCAATCGCCATGGTGACCGGCAGGCGGAATTTCTTGATGCGCTCGGCAAGCCCCTGATAGGCCGCCGCATCGAAAAGCAGCGCCTTTGCGAAGGATTCCTTCTCACCGGCCTCCTTGCGCAGGATGTCGATCTGCTTGAAGGCAGTGTTGCCCTGTGCAGTCATATCGGCAAGGGCGGCGTCGAGCGATGCCGTCACACCGTCGCGTTCGGTCTTGATCGCCCAGAGTTTCTCCTGCTGCCCGCGCATCGCCTCGCCGAGCGCGACGACCGAACCGATCTTGGCCTTGTCAGCCTCAGCCGTCAGCAGGTCGTTCAGCACACGGATGCCTGCTTCCTGCTCATCGATCCGGCCGATCAGCGTTGCACGCGCTTCTTCGGTCGGGTTGTCGGCGAAGCTCTGCAGTCCGCTGCGCAGCGCCTGGAAATCGGAAAGGTTGTTGATCGTTTCGCGCGTCACGGTCATGTGCCCGTTGAGCGTGCTGGCGGTGAAATAGCCGACAAGGCCGATGCCGGCGATGAGAGCGACCAGCGGCACGACGAACAGGAGAACCTTGGTGACAATGCGAAGACGCTGCAGCGAACGATCGATCAGGGACATTCCGAACTCCAGTTTGAGCAAATCGGACATTCCCGCCAGACTGCTCTCCCGGTGGAGAACGGACATACCGGCACGCGACCAATGGCGCTTGTCCGGAACATCATCCGGTTGACCTCGAACGGAAGTACCTGCCGTTACGTCAACCATAATCGCGTCATGCGAAGGGCAGCGGAATATCGGCACAATAGGCAGCGAAGCTTAATATTTTCCCAAAAAATCCGGTGGTTTAGCCGGTACGCGCGAAATTGCGCGGAGTCTTTTTGTACATTCTAAAATATTGATAGAAACGACTATTCTTTCAAATCTGCCGAGAAATAAGTCAGCCATCCGATAGACGTTGCATAAAAGGCGTGCCGATGCTTTAGAGATAGGCAAGACCAATCCCCAGTGCTTTCGAAGCGAATGCATTCCATGCCAAAAGGCCGGATTGCGACGAGAATAGGCCAATAAAAATAATGCAATCCAACGCCAATTTTCGCGGTGCAATCTTCATGTGCCTCGCCATGGCGGGTTTCACCTGCAATGACGCGCTGGTGAAATCCGTCACCGGCGTTATGAATGCCGGTCAGATCATGCTGGTGCGCGGCTTCTTCACCTCATTGTTCGTGCTGTTGCTTGCCCGCCACTTCGGCGCCATGCGCTCGGTCCGCCTCGTGCTGACCCCCGTCATCGCGCTGCGCATCGTGGCGGAAGTCTTCGCATCCATCACCTATATCACGGCGCTCGGCCAGATCCCGCTTGCCAACGCCTCGGCCATTCTGCAGGCCTTGCCACTTGCCGTGACCCTCGGCGCCGCCCTGTTCCTTTCGGAGCCGGTCGGCTGGCGGCGTTGGCTCGCGATCCTTGCCGGCTTCATCGGCGTGCTGGTCGTGCTTCGCCCCGGACCCGAGGGGTTTACCGGCGCGGCACTCAGCGTGATCGCATCCGTCGTCTGCGCGGCGATCCGCGACCTGTGCACCCGGCGGATCGATCCGGCCGTGCCGTCGCTCTTCATCTCCGTCATTACCGCAGTGGTCATCACGCTTGTCGGCGCGGCCCTTGTGGTGCCGCTGGGCGGCTGGCAGCCGATGTCGCTGATATCCGTCGGACATCTCGCAGCAGCAAGCCTGTTGCTCTTCGTCGGCTACCAGTGCATCGTGCTCGCGATGCGAAACGGCGAAATCGCCATGGTCGCTCCCTTCCGCTATACCAGCCTCATCTGGTCGATCGGTATCGGCGTCCTTTTCTTTGCCGAGGAACCGGATCTCTGGATGGTCACCGGCGTTATAATTATCATCGCCTCCGGCCTCTATGCCTTCGCCCGCGAGAACAAGCGCCGGGCGGCGGCCTTGGCGCAGCAATCGGACCCGGGATCGCCGAAATGAGCGGATGCAACGACAGAGACATTCGATGAGCGCATCGACAGATCGCCCGCCCGCCGTCATCCTTGCCGGCGGCAGGTCTTCGCGCATGGGCAGCGACAAGGCGGCGGTGATGCTGGGCGGCAGGCCACTTCTCAGCCACATCATCGAACGCCTCACCCCTCAGGCCGCCGGGCTCAGCGTCAACAGCAACGCCAATGCGCGCTTGGACTTCGCTCCGGGCATTGCCGTCTTCGCCGATACAGTTCCAGGCCATGCCGGCCCCATGGCGGGCGTGCTCGCCGCGATGCGTCACGCAGCAGAGTGCTTTCCCGCCGCAAGCCACGTCGCCACGGTGCCAACCGACACCCCGTTCGTCCCGCGCAACCTCGTCCCCCGCCTGCGGGGCGCAATCACCGGCCCCGCACAGATCGCCGTCGCCTATTCGGCGGGCGCAGTGCACCCGGTCTTCGCACTTTGGCCGGTCGGTCTCGCGGGCGAGCTTGAGCACTGGCTACTGACCGACGACAAGCGCCGGGTGCGCAGCTTCATCGAGAGCCATGCAATGGTAGCAGTCGATTTCCCCCTGATCGAAACCGCCGCCGGCCCGATCGACCCCTTCTTCAACATCAACACGCCGGCGGACCTGGAAACGGCCGAACGCTGGCTGCCGCTCATCGAGGACCTGGAAAGATGACGTCTCCAAAAATCTTCGGACCAAAGATCTTCGGAATCGCGGGCTGGAAGAACTCCGGCAAGACCGGCCTCGCCGTCCGGCTGGTCACCGAGCTGACGCGGCGCGGTTATCGCGTCTCGACGGTCAAGCACGCCCATCATGATTTCGATATCGACAAGGTCGGCGCCGACAGTTTTCGCCATCGCGAGGCGGGCGCCCATGAGGTGACGATCGTTTCCGGCACCCGCTATGCCATCATGCATGAATTGCGCGGCGCGCCCGAGCCAAGCTTTCCGGAGATTCTCGCCCGCCTCGCCCCGTGCGACATCGTCCTGATCGAGGGCTACAAACGCGAGCCGATCCCCAAGATCGAGGCACGGCGGCTGGAGGCGGCAAACCGCGAACCGCTCGCCCCCACCGACCCGCATATCGTCGCCATCGCATCCGACCATCCGGTCGAGGATCAAGGGCTGCGCCTGTTCGATCTCAACGATACGATGGCGATCGCCGACTTCATCGAAGCCACAACGGGGCTTTCCAGGCAGCCGGCCAGGCAGCCGGACTGATCCCCGAACTTCGAATTGCAGGACCCCGTCGATCCATCTGGCTGCACCGGCGCGAACGCAAAACGGCCCGGTGCACTGGGCACCGGGCCGTTCCTGCGGCGTCTCTTTGAGAAGCCGGACTATGGCTAGTTCTGTGCCACCGGACGGACAAGTGGCGTCACGCGACGGATCGTCACGCGGCGGTTCTCCTGTTCGGCTTCCAGCGTGCGGACCTTGAGGAAGCGCTCGCCATAGCCCTGGGTCACCAGGTTTTCGGCCGGGATTTCGTAGACTTCCGTCAGCAGCGAGGCGACCGATTCAGCCCGTTCGTCGGAGAGAACGAGGTTCGATTGA
This sequence comes from Pararhizobium sp. LjRoot255, assembly GCF_964252905.1. Lineage (NCBI taxonomy): Bacteria > Pseudomonadati > Pseudomonadota > Alphaproteobacteria > Hyphomicrobiales > Rhizobiaceae > Pararhizobium > Pararhizobium sp. LjRoot255. Next base: position 3,384,012 of record NZ_CAXUPQ020000001.1, on the reverse strand, counting down.
TCGCTGCCGACCGCGTCCGTGTGGCCTTCGATGAAGAAGGTTTCGCCCGGATCCTTCTCGATCACCCGCAGCATGGCGTCGGCAACCTTGCGCAGGGTTTTGGCCTGCGACATCGGCACTTCGGCGCTGCCGGTCGCAAACGTGATCGTATCGAGATCGATACGGCGCACCTTGTCGCGGATACGAGCCGAGTTCCTCACCTCGTCGATCGAATAGACACGCTCGACCTGTTCCACCGGCGGCTCGGCCAGGAAGTCGTAGTAATCGCGATCCGGCTCGCTCGACGTATCGATGATGTAGTCACGAACCGGCACGCGCAGGCGCATCGGCGGCAATTCTTCACCGACATCGTAAATCGGCGGACGTGGGCCTTCATCGACCTCCGGCGCATAGATCATCAGATATTCTCGTCCGTCCCGATCGATGCGCAGGCGCTGCACGATATCGCCGTAGCGATTGTAGATCGTCACGATGCGGATACCGTTCGGCCGCTCGATAATCTCGCGGGTCCGCCCACGCGAAAGCTCTTCATAATAGGTTTCCTGGGCATTGCGGCGCAGGCGGGGACGATCGTCGCCGCGAACGATGATCTGGTCGCCGAAATCAAGGACGACACGGTTATCGCGGGTCTCATCGATCCGCGGCCGGTCGGCGCCGGTAAAGGCGTCGATCAGATCATTGACGCCAAACTCCGGAACGCGCTCGACCCGGCGGCCCTCCTCGCGAATGGCAGCGCCCAGTTCCTCCTGGGTTGGACGGCTGTCGGTGCGGCTCGACTGGGCTTCCTCGTCGCTCTTCGGAATTTCGACGTTTTCTTCCTGGGCACGCGCCTGTTCACGACGCTTGCGACGCTTCTCGCGCACACCCTCGTCGCCGGCATTGTCTGCCTCCTTGTCGCTGTCGAGAACGGCAGCACCCTTATCGACGGGCAGCACGACCGTATCGTCAGTCGCCGCCGGATCGCGGGCAATCTCCTGCTTTTCCTCCTCGGTGCGCGTATCGACGATCTCCGGGATAGGCTCGCGGCGGTCGCGCCGCTTGCGGCGGGTTTCGGTCGGCTCGGCCTCACCCTCGACCGCCGGGCGCAGTTGCTCCTCGGTCACGGGCGGCTGGCCCTCTTCCTGCTGTTGCCCTTCGGCCTGCTGGAGCTTCCTGCGCTCCTCGGCGGCCTTTGCAGCCTCATCCTCGGCGGACGGCTGGACTTCTTCCTGCTGCTGCTGCTGTTCGCGCGCCTTCGCACGCTCCTCGGCGGCCTTGGCAGCCTCATCCTCGGCGGACGGCTGAGCCTCTTCCTGCTGCTGCTGCTGCTGTTGCTCCGCCTGCTGGCGCTTCTTGCGCTCGGCGCGGGCACGCTGTTTTTCTTCGGCGGCCTGGCGGGCTGCTTCGTCCTCGGCGGAAGGCTGGGCCTCTTCCTGCTGCTGCTGCAACTGCTGTTGCTCCTCGGCCTGCTGGCGCTTCTTGCGTTCGGCGCGAATCCTCTGCTTTTCTTCGGCCGCCTGGCGGGCCGCCTCGTCATCGGCGGACGGCTGAGCCTCTTCCTGCTGCTGCTGCTGCTGTTGCTGCTGTTCCTGCTGCTGCTCGGCCTCCTGCCGCTTCTTGCGGCGTTCGGCACGGCTCGGCTGCTCTTCCTGCGAGGGCTGGGCTTCCTCAGCCGGCTGTTCCTGCTGCGGCTGGGCTTCTTCAGCCGGCTGTTCCTGCGGCTGCTCGGCGTCCTGCCGCTTCTTGCGGCGTTCGGCGCGGCTCGGCTGCTCTTCCTGCTGCGGTTGGGCTTCTTCAGCCGGCTGTTCCTGCTGCGGCTGGGCTTCTTCAGCCGGCTGTTCCTGCGGCTGCTCGGCGTCCTGCCGCTTCTTGCGCTTCTTGCGCAGCAGCTCTTCCGGCACCTGCTCGCCGCCTTCCTGCGCGATACCCTCTTCCTGCGCGACCTGGAACGGCTTCATCAGGCTATCGGCCAGCGCCGGCTGGATGGCGATCGACATCGACAGCATCGGCAACGCGACGGTCGCAAAGAGTTTGGATCGAATGGTCATGTATTCCTCCTTCAGAGGTCCCGTTTCGTCGTTTTCAACCGGCAGGACGTACCGGCCTTTTTCTTTCTTCGCCTTTTGGGCAATCCCAAGCCGTCAAAAGGCGGTCAAAAAAAGGCACACCGGCCAAATCACCCCACGAGGATTAGCCAATCCTGCATTAACTCAACATGAATAGTCCGTTCATGTTGGGCAGACATAGGTCGGCATCACCGGGAAGCCACCCCGGGCATGGCGATGTTCAGACTTTTCATGAAGGTTTTGCTGCTTTCCTGTTGATTTTTTCGCGTAAAGCGTAGGAATATCCGCGCCAGCCCGACCACAACGACGGTCGGCTTATCGGCGGCCGCGAAGAAGAAAAATCGGCCGCCAGCCAACAGAGAGGATCAACATGCGTATTTCAAGACGTCTCGCCATGGCCGCTTCAGCAGCCGTACTCGCGCTGATGGCAAGCACCGCCATGGCTGCGGGCGAAAAAATCGTGATCGGCACGGAAGGCGCGTATCCGCCGTTCAACAACCTGGAGTCCGACGGCTCGCTGACCGGCTTCGACATCGACATCGCCAAGGCGCTCTGCGAAGAAATGAAGGCCGAATGCACGTTCGTGACGCAGGACTGGGACGGCATCATTCCGGCGCTGATCTCGAAGAAATTCGACGCCATCATCGCCTCGATGTCGATTACCGCCGAGCGCAAGGAAAAGGTCGACTTCACCAACAAGTATTACAACACCCCGCCGGCCATCGTCGTCCCGAAGGATTCGCCGATCACCGAAGCGACGGAAGACGCGCTCGACGGCAAGATACTCGGCGCCCAGTCAGCAACGACCCACTCCAACTATGCCGAAGCGCATATGAAGAAGTCGGAGCTCAAGCTCTATCCGACCTCGGAAGAATACAAGCTCGACATCGCCAATGGCCGCATCGACGGCGTCATCGATGACGTCGTCGTGCTGTCGGAATGGCTGAAGACGGCTGACGGCGCCTGCTGCAAGCTGCTCGGCGTGCTGCCGATCGACCCGGTCATCAACGGCGAAGGCGCCGGCATTGCTGTGCGCAAGGGTGACGATGCGCTGCGCGAAAAATTCAACGCCGCGATCGACGCGATCCGCAAGAACGGCAAATACAAGGAAATCAACGACAAGTATTTCCCCTTCGACGTTTACGGCAGCTGAACCGGAGCGTGGCCGAGCATCCCGTATTCGGGAAGCGCCCATGCGGGAAAAGCATTGGCCCATGACGAAAATGCGACGGCGGAAGGCTTGCCCTTCCGCCGTTTTTGCCTGACAAGGACTATATAAAAAGAAGCTCATCTAAAAACGCTTCAAAGGGGAATGTTCTGGCATGAGCGGATTGTTTGCCGCCCTCTCTTCCGCCGTGGTCTGGCTCGGCTCGGTGATCGACCCATTGTGCGGTCCCATCGGAATTTTCCGATTGTTCGGCTCGGGCACGCTGCTCGCCTGCGACGATGCCGGCTGGGGCGACGAAATCTCCTACGGCTTCATGATCACCGCGACTTTGGCACTTGCGACCCTGCCTATCGGGCTGGTGTTCGGCTTCTTCATTGCGCTTGCCAAGCAGTCCGAGGAAAAATCGCTGCGGCTTGCTTCCAACATCTACACCACCATCTTCCGCGGCCTGCCGGAGCTCCTGACGCTGTTCATCGTCTATTACGGCCTGCAGATTCTGGTGCAGCAGTTCCTCGCCTCGCTCGGCTATCAGGGCGCGGTCGAGATCAACGCCTTCGTGGCGGGCATGATCGCGCTCGGCGTGGTATTCTCGGCCTATTGTTCGGAAGTGCTCCTGTCGGCGTTCAAGGCCATACCGCGCGGCCAGTATGAGGCGGGCGACGCGCTCGGCTTCCATCGCGGCAAGACGATGCGGCTGATCATCCTGCCGCAGCTGGTGCGCATCGCCCTGCCCGGCCTCGGCAATCTGTGGATGGCGCTTCTCAAGGATACCGCATTGGTCTCGGTGATCGGTCTGCCGGATATCCTTCGCCAGACGGGCGTCGCCGCTCGCGTCAGCAAGCAGGCCTTCGAGTTCTTCGCCGTTGCCTGCCTTCTGTTTCTCATTCTCGCCATGCTGTCCTCCATCGTCTTCTCGGCGCTGGAGCGCTGGACCAAGCGTTCGGAGGCGGTCCGATGAGCCACTCCGAAACCATGATCCCGCCGCAACCGGCTCCACCGGGCACAGTCCGGCCCTTTACCGCACAACGCCTGGTCGGCAACATTGCGCTCGGCGTCTGGCTCGCGGCAAGCGTCGGGCTCTTCCTGCTGATGGTCGATGGCTGGGACCCGGAAAAATTCGCCAAATACGGACCGAGCTTCCTCTCCGGCCTCGGCGTCACCCTTGGGATCGTCGGCAGCTCCATCACGCTCGGCGCGATCCTGTCGCTGCCGATCGCCTTCGCACGCATGTCGAAAAACAAGATCCTGGGGTGGGCCGCCTATACCTATGTCTATTTCTTCCGCGGCACGCCGCTGATCGCCCAGTTGTTTCTCGTCTACTACGGCCTCGGCAGTTTCCGGCCGCAGATGGAAGCGATCGGACTGTGGTGGTTCTTCCGCGACGCCTGGAACTGCGCACTGCTCGCCTTCACGCTCAATACGGCCGCCTATCAGGCGGAGATCCTGCGCGGCGCCATCCAGAGTGTGCCGCGCGGCCAGACGGAGGGCGCCGCAGCGCTCGGGCTGCCGGCGCGCATCGCCTTCTTCAAGGTCATCCTGCCGCAGGCGCTGATCGTGGCGCTGCGTCCCTACGGCAACGAGATCATTTTGATGATCAAGGGTTCGGCCATCGTTGCGATCGTCACCGTCTTCGACCTCATGGGTGAAACCCGCCGCGCCTTCTCACGCACCTTCGACTATCAGATGTATGTCTGGGCAGCGATCCTGTACCTGATCATGGTCGAGATTCTGCGCAATCTCTGGGCCTGGCTGGAAGATCGGATCACCCGTCACCTCAAGCGCTGAGCGCAGATGCCATCCTTAGCAGCACTCACGCCGATGCGCTGCTAATAGATTGATTTCGCTGAATATTTATTTCAGTGCGACAATTTTGTTAGTTCCCGATTAACCAAATCGGTGCTTCAATTCCAGGGACCATCATTGACGAGAATGAGGTTCCAAATGACAAATGAACTGGAACTGCAGCTCAAGGGTTACGGCCTGACGACGGCCCAGATCCTTTATCGCATGCCCGATCATCCGAGCTTCCTGCAGACCTATATCTGGCAGCACTACGATATCGCGCCCGATTTTCCGGAAATGAAAAGCTTCCTGAAATTCTGGCAGGAATCGCTCGAGGGGCCCCTGCATTCAGTGCGCTACGTGCACCGGAAACTGATCTCGGCCTCGGACTGGCGGGCACTCAAGGGCGAGTTCATCATCAACTAGAGCGCCGCGCGTCCTTTCGGACGCGCTAAGGTCGCTCCAGTGTTAAATTGTGTCTCGCCCCGAAGCTTGAGGAATTTACACCGATCGGGTGATGCCGCCATCGATGCGGATGTTCTGGCCGGTGATATACCCGCCGCGGTCGGTCGCCAGAAGCGCCACCAGTTCGGCCACTTCCTCCGATGTGCCATAGCGACCCATCGGAATGCGCTGGCGTCGTTCCTCGGTCTCCGGCAGGCTGTCGATGAAGCCCGGCAGAACATTGTTCATGCGGATGTTGTCGGCCGCATATTTGTCGGCAAACAGCTTGGTGAAGGCGGCAAGACCTGAGCGGAAGACGCCCGATGTCGGAAACAGCGGGTCCGGCTCGAAAGTGGCATAGGTTGAGATATTGACGATGCTGCCGGATTTCTGCTCCAGCATGATCGGTGTCACCAGCCGCGTCGGCCGCACGACGTTCAGGAAATAAACGTCCATTCCCTTGTGCCAGTCCTCGTCGGTCAGTTCCAGCACCGGCGCGCGCGGCCCATGCCCGGCTGAATTGATCAGAGCATCCACCCTGCCCCATTTGGCATAGGCGGTATCCACCAGCCGCTTCAGATCGTCGTTGGACTGGTTGGAACCCGTCACTCCGACGCCGCCAAGTTCGTTTGCCAGCGCCTCGCCCTTGCCGGAAGAGGAAAGAATCGCGACGCGGTAGCCCTCCGCCGCCAGCCGTCGCGCCGATACAGCCCCCATGCCGGACCCGCCCGCAGTGATGATTGCAACCTTCCGATCCGTCATCGTCGTCTCCTCATGTCAATGAAGGCGCGATAAAATCAGCAGTTGTCGCCAATCACAATCAAGAAATCCTGCACATGCCATCAGCGGATATCGTCTACAGCGCCGCACGTCAAACCTGACGCGCAACGGACGCTGTAGCATTTTAAAGTGCTGCACTTTTATCCCTAGATCGATTCCGATTTAAGGAATTATGCAGCAACGGATCAGACATGAACCTCGCCATGTGCCAGCTCGCCCTCGCCCAGCTCCTTGTGAAGCGCAAAATAGGCGATCGCAGCGTAGAACAGGGCAACAAGGCCGAACACCACCCAGCCGGAAACAGGCCCGAGCGCCGCATTGGTAGCCACGTCCGCGAGGGAGCGCACATGCCGTGTCTCGCTACCATCGGGCTGTAGAACTGGCGACGAGATTTTCAAGGCCCAGGCCAAGAGCAGGATCAGGTACATCCAGCAATAATTGCGCCGCAACCGCCGGCAGACGGCCGCGCGATAGCTCATCAGGAAGGCCGGCCGCCGCAGGCTGTCGGCGATCGGCGTCGCCCAGTTCACCTTGAACGGCGCTTGCGGACTGAGGACCTGCGCAAAATAGCCGCGTTCCATTCTGCGAACGCGAGCGCGATAGACGTCGAAGAAGCGGTATCGCCGCGCTTCGATGAACAGAAGCAGCGAGATGAGCAGCATCGCGAACAGCAGTACCCCGTGATGAGAGGTCGGCGTTGAAAGTGAAACCGAAAGCAATGCCGCGGCTACGGTGATCGCCCAGTTCGACGTCCGGTCAATGCGGTCGCGCCAGCCGGCCATGCGGCCGATTTCGCCGCGATAATAGTGGACGAGGGCCGTGATGGTCTCCGGTGGCGTTGCCGGCAAGGGTGGGCTTTTCGCCTCGTTATCATCCTTCAGCAGTTCGACCGGGCTGAGTTCGTCCATGACCATTTTCCTCCGGGGCTTTTTGTTATTGGGCCTATCATGCGCTCAATTTTGGCCACGATAAACGTTTTTCACCCCCAAAATGCCCGGGAAAGCGGGTTTTCGCATTGCCAAAAGAACGGCGCGGCCGTAAAGACGCGGCCATGCAGAAGATTGATGAAGAAGCCCTCGCCGAAGCCTATAACCGTGCCCTTGCACTGGAGAAATCCGGCAATGTCGATGCCGCGGTGAAAGCCTATGAGGAGGTGCTTGCGATCGATCCGGACGATCACGGCGGCGCGGCCATCCGCATCGCGTCGCTCGGCCGTGGCGACACGCCCGATAAGGCGCCGGACGCCTATGTAACTACTCTCTTCGATCAGCACGCCGATGTCTTCGAGGATGTGCTCGTCGAGCAGCTCGACTATCACGTACCGATGATGGTGCGCCAACGGCTGCAGGCTCTAAAGCTCGGCCCGTTTGCCCGGGTGCTTGATCTCGGCTGTGGCACGGGCCTGACCGGTGGCGCGCTGCGCGACATGGCAGACGATATCACCGGCATCGACCTGTCCGAGAACATGGTCGAGATCGCCCACGAGAAGGACCTCTACCAGACGCTCTATGTCGCCGAAGTCGTCGATTTCCTTGAGGACAATGACGACGAGCCCTTCGATCTGATCACCGCGACCGACGTCCTGCCCTATCTCGGCGCGCTCGAGGCCCTGTTCTTCGGCGCTGCCGAAAACATGAACCCCGGCGGCCTGTTCATCTTCTCAAGCGAAACCCTGCCAGCGGAAACCTTCGCCGGCCGCACCTTCATGGTCGGCCCGCACCAGCGCTTCGCCCATGCCGAAACCTACGTCCGCGAACGCCTCGACGCCATCGGCTTCGACATCGTCGAACTCACAGACATCATCGTGCGCATGGAAGAGGGGGAACCGATCGCCGGCCATCTGGTGATTGCAAGACTGCGGGCCTGACCGCCCTCTTCCGCAAAAAATCATCCTCCCGTGTTCCGTGTCGGACCGCGGTGACGCAAGCCGGAATGCCACTCTTGCCCTGACGCCGCCGGGCCCTATCATTCTCGAATGGAAATTGTCGAAGTTTTCCAGCGCCTCGGTGTGGCGCTCGCCATCGGCCTCCTCGTGGGCTGCGAGAGGGGCTGGCAGGACCGCGACGTGCCCTCTGGCGGCAGAACCGCCGGTATCCGCACGTTCGGCCTTTCGGGCTTTCTCGGCGGGCTTGCCGGTTATATCCAGACACTCGCCGGACCCATCCTGCCTGCAGTGCTGCTGCTGCTCTTCGGCGCTGCTTTCGTCGTCTTCAAACTGCGAGAGTCGGAGGCAGACGAGGATTATGGCGCCACCACTGTCGTCGCGGCCTTCGTTGTCTTCGCGCTTGGTGCGATAGCGGTCGTCGGCGACGTGCGGGCCGCGGCGGCCAGCGGGGTCATAACCACCGCGTTGCTCGCCGCCAAGCGCAGCCTCCACGGTTTTCTGGAGAAATTGACCTGGCTGGAGATCAGGGCAGCCCTCATTCTTTTGGCCATGACGCTCGTCGCCCTGCCGCTGCTGCCGAACGAGACCATCGATCCCTGGGACACCTTGAACCCCTTCACTCTCTGGCTGTTGACGGTCACGATCGCCGCCATCTCCTTCGCCGGTTATGTCGCCATCCGTGTTGCCGGACCCAGTCGCGGCATCCTGTTTGCCGGCGCCGCCGGCGGATTGGCCTCCTCGACGGCGCTAACGCTCTCCTTCGCCCGCTTCGCCGCCGAAGCACCGGAAAGCGCCCGGCAACTGGGGTCCGGCGCCACCATTGCCGGGGCCTTGTCGCTCATCCGCGTCCTCGTTATCGGCGCCGCCCTGGCACCCGTCCTTCTGATACCGCTGGCGATTGCGCTGGTGCCGGCCGTACTTGTCATGCTGGCCGCAAGCTTCTGGATCGTGCGCCGTGGCAACGGCAAGCATGGTGCGCCGGATCTTCAACTCGAAAACCCATTCGAGCTTGGCGAGGTGCTGCGTTTCGGCGCCCTGCTTGGCGTCGTCATCGTGGTGTCAAAGGTTCTGGTCGACAGGATCGGCCAAACCATGCTTTTTGCCGTCGCGGCCGTGTCGGGCCTGATGGATCTCGACGCCATCACGCTTTCGACGGCACGTATGGCAGGGACGTCGGTCGATCTTCCCACCGCCGTCGCAGCGATCCTGATCGCGGTCGTCGTCAATCTCATGACGAAAGTCGTGCTGGCATTCACGGCTGGCGGCAAGGGACCCTACGCGACAACGCTCACTTTGGCGACGCTTGCGGCCATCGCTGCTGGTGCAGCCGCCTACTTCACCCTGAGTTCGTTCGCATCCTGATTGCCATGCCGCGTATTTTCATGAAATGCTGCCGCACGGCGGCATTCTCCCTTCCGCCTCCGGACCATTTCCGCTAAGTCTCTCGCGATACGCGGTAGAGGAGCATTGGAATGGCAAAGGTCGCTTTCATCGGTCTCGGCGTCATGGGCTATCCCATGGCCGGTCACCTCAAGACGCGTGGCGGGCATGACCTGACCGTCTACAACCGCACCGCCGCCAAGGCCGAGAAATGGGTGGCAGAATTTGGCGGACGCGCGGCCGCGACACCTGCCGAAGCGGCGGACGGACAGGATTTCGTTTTCTCCTGCGTCGGCAATGACAACGACCTTCGCTCCGTTACGATCGGAAAGGATGGCGCGTTCGAAACCATGAGGAAAGGCGCGATCTACATCGACAACACGACCGCGTCTGCCGAAGTCGCCCGCGAGCTCGACACGGCCGCGTCGGCTGGCGGCTTCCATTTCATCGACGCCCCGGTGTCGGGCGGCCAGGCTGGCGCCGAAAACGGCGTTCTGACGGTGATGTGCGGCGGCGATCCCGCTGTCTTCGAACGCGCCAAACCCGTCATCGATGCCTATGCCCGCATGGTCGGCCTGATGGGTCCCGCAGGCTCCGGTCAGCTCACCAAGATGGTCAACCAGATCTGCATCGCCGGCCTCGTCCAGGGGCTTGCCGAAGGCATCCATTTCGGCAAGAGGGCCGGGCTTGATATCGAGAAGGTCATCGACGTCATTTCCAAGGGTGCCGCTGGCTCCTGGCAGATGGAAAATCGCCACAAGACGATGAACGCGGGCAAATATGATTTCGGCTTCGCCGTCGACTGGATGCGCAAGGACCTCGACATCCTGCTCGCCGAGGCCCGCCGCAACGGCGCCAAGCTGCCGGTCACTGCCCTCGTCGATCAGTTCTACGCCGACGTACAGGCGCTCGGCGGCAACCGCTGGGACACCTCCTCGCTGCTGGCGCGGCTGGAAAAATGAACCTGTCGCCTTCCTCTCCGGCAGATGCGGTCATTGCCCATCTGAAATCACTGCGGAGGGAGGAAAACCGTGCGGGAATGGCGCGTTTCGGCATCGAAACCACAACGGCGCTCGGCATTTCCAATGCCGAACTGCGGCGGATCGCGCGGGCGATCAAGCGTGATCATAGCCGCGCACTCGAACTGTGGACCAGCGGCATCCGCGAGGCGCGGCTGCTTGCGTCGTTCACGGCCGAGCCGAAGGCGCTGGCACTGGAGACGGCCAGAGTTTGGGCCGGGGATTTCAATTCCTGGGAAATCGTTGACGGCGTCGCCGATCTCTTTGTCGATGCCCGGCTGGAAGACATCCTCATCCCGGAGTTTGCCGCCGACGAACGCGAATTCGTCCGGCGGTCCGCTTTTGCGATGATCGCCGTCAGTACCGTTCATCTGCGGGACGAGCCGGATGACACCATCCTCGCCTGGCTTGCGCTGATCGAAGCCTATGCCGGCGACGAGCGCAATTTCGTTAAAAAAGCCGTAAACTGGGCGCTACGCCAGATCGGCAAGCGTAGCGCCTGCTGCCACGGCCCTGCCCTGTCGCTGGCTGAGACGCTCGCCGCACGCCAGGATCGCAGTGCTCGATGGATCGGCAAGGATGCCGTCCGCGAACTGGCGAGCGCCACGGTGCTTGACCGTCTGAGCCTGTAGCCCCGCCGGCCTCACTCCTCGCCCGATTTCGCCTGTTCGATCTGCATGTAGTCGAGCGGCAGTTGCGTCGTGTACTTGATCTGCTCCATCGCGAATGCCGATGAGACATCGCGGATTTCGATCTTGGCGATCAGACGCTTGTAGAAGGCATCATAAGCCGCGATATCGGGCACGACGACGCGTAGCAGGTAGTCGACGTCGCCGCTCATGCGGTAGAACTCCACCACTTCCGGAAATTCGCCGACCACTTCGGAAAAGCGCCGCAGCCATTCGATGGAGTGGGTATTGGTGCGGATCGAGACGAAGACCGTAACCTTGGTATTGACCTTGACAGGATCAAGCAGCGCCACGCGGCCGCGGATCACGCCGTCCTCTTCCATCTTCTGGATCCGGCGCCAGCACGGCGTGGTGGACAGGCCGACCTTCTTGGCGAGGTCGGCAACGGCGAGTGTGGAATCTTCCTGCAGAAGACGCAGGATTTTGCGGTCAAGACGATCCATCAAGTAGCTCCTTCGAATATTTTTCTCTCTATAACGCGAAAAAAGCCAAATGGAAGAAAATTGTTTCAGGAAATCAATTTTTTGACCCGCTCGCGCAAGACCGGCAACACCTCCGCCTCGAACCACGGATTCCTCTTCAGCCAGCCGGTATTGCGCCAGCTCGGATGCGGCAGGGCCAGCACCGCCGGTCCGGTGTTGGAGCCCACATAGCTGCGCCAGTTGCGCACCGTCTCGGTCATCGTCGCGGCGCGGCGGTCGCCCAGGTGCCAGCCTTGCGCATATTGGCCGATGGCAAGCACAAGCTCGATCTGCGGCATGGCATCCATGACCCTTTGCCGCCATCGCGGCGCGCATTCCCGGCGCGGCGGCAGATCGCTGCCCTTGTCGTCATAACCAGGAAAACAGAAACCCATCGGCACGATGGCAAATAGTCTCGCATCATAAAACTCATCGCGCGTCACCTCGAGCCATTGCCGGAGCCGATCGCCGGACGCGTCGTTGAACGGCAGACCGCTCTCGTGGACGCGCAGGCCCGGCGCCTGGCCGCAGATCAGGATGCGCGCCGTCGGCGAGATGACCGCGACCGGACGCGGCTCGTGCGGCAACCGATGGTCGGGGCCGCGCGCCGGCGTGTCTCGACAGATCCGGCAGGCGGCAATCGCCGCGCATAAATCCGCCAGATCATCCCTTGCCTTGTCCGTCATTCCCTCAAGCCTTGAAAGCTACGTCTTCAACCATGCGCCAAGCCGCGATATCACCGCGTCAAGCCAGCCGTCCGGTATATGGGGTGCCTCCTCCATTCCGCCATGGGTCTGGCGCCATGTGCGCGGCGCATCGAACGTACCCTCCCAGATGCCGAGCCGCTTCGCCCTCGCGGCATCCTGCTCGGCCTCGTAGTCTCCGAAGGCAACGGCATAACCTGCACCGACCATCGCCGCATTGAGGTCGCGGCCGCCCGACGAGCACACGGCCAGAAGCCGGCCATAGCGGTCGCTGCCACCCGCGTCGCATGTGGTTTTCGCGTCACCGATCAGAGCGTCCAGATGGTCCCTGGCCCCTTTGCCGCACGGCCATGGCTGATTGTCGCGCTGACAGATCTGCCGGAGTTCCGGCGCATCGATACCGACGAGCCGGATACGCTTGCCGTCAAGAACCAGCGTGTCGCCATCGACAACTTTCACGTGGCCCGAACTCAGTTCCTGACGGCCAGCGTCGAGGCGTGTCACCACAAGCCCGAGAAAGAGGAGAATCAAAACCGTCAGGAGAAGATCGCGGCTGACGCTCACCAGACGTTTCATGGTTATCCCTACTGCCGCAAACGATAAACTCACCTTACGGAAGGCAGCTCTAAAAACAAGAAATCGCAGCAACTTCTTAAGGATTTCCCCTTATGGTTCAACGGATTCCGTTAACGCGTTTGAGATCATGAGTAAGGGCGTCAGCACCTCGACCGACAAGATCATTGTCGACAAGTCGCGCAGCCATCGCAACAAGGCTGTGTCGAAAGCCGTGCGCGCGACCCGCGAACGGCTGCAGGCCGGCCCGTCGAATGCGTCCGGTTTTGCCAGGGAGATGCTCGGGCTCCATGTCGATGCGATGCTGCAGGGCGCCATCGCCACGCCGCTCTTCCTGTTTCTGGTCACCGGCGTCGGCGTCTACCTGTCTCAAACACTCGACATCGTCGCCTGGGGCCTGATGACGCTCTGCGTCCATGCCATCGGCATTCTCCTGGCACGCCGGGCCAAGACCCGTGAGATCACTGCAGAAAAAGTATCCTATTGGCACCGCCGCTTCCTGATCGTGCAGATCGTTCTCGGCCTCTGCTGGGCAGCTTTCATGCTTCAGGATTGCGATCGCTGCGGCGAGGTCAATTTCGGTTTCTACAAGGGCGCCGTGCTGTTGATTGCGCTTGCCGCAACGGCGATGGGCACCTTCCTGCTGCGCAATGCCCTGCTCTTCACCTTCATTCCGGTCATGCTGGTGCTTGCCGGCCTGACGCTCAAGACCGGCAGCCCCGGCTACCTGGCCTTGACCGCGGTTGTTTCGACGTCGCTGATCTTCCTCGTCTTCATGACGAACCGCATGCACCGTTCGAATATCCATATTCTGTCGATGCAGTCCGAAAAGGACGACCTGATCGCCGAACTCGAAGTCGCCAAGTCGATGTCGGACGAAGCGCGGCGCCGCGCCGAGGAGGCAAACCTCGCCAAATCCCGCTTCCTTGCCTCGATGTCGCACGAGCTGCGCACCCCGCTCAACGCTATCCTCGGCTTTTCCGAGGTCATGTCGACGGAAGTGCTCGGGCCGCTCAACAATCCGATCTACAAGGAATACACCGGCGATATCCATCGCTCCGGCCAGCACCTGCTCGACCTGATCAACGAGATCCTCGACCTTTCGCGCATCGAGGCCGGCAAATACGACCTCAACGAGGAGGCAGTACAGCTCGTCGAGATCACCGAGGATTGTATCGGCATGGTACAGCTGCGCGCCCGCACCAAGAACATCACTATCACCGAGCAGTTCGAACACGGTATGCCGGCGGTCTGGGTCGATGAGAAGTCGATGCGTCAGGTGACGCTCAATCTCTTGTCGAACGCCGTCAAGTTCACGCCGTCCGGCGGCGAAATTTCGGTGAAGGCCGGCTGGACGGCCGGCGGCGGGCAGTATCTCTCCATCAAGGACAATGGCCCCGGCATTCCCGAAGACGAAATCCCGGTCGTGCTCTCGGCCTTCGGCCAGGGGTCGATCGCCATCAAGAGCGCCGAACAGGGAACCGGCCTCGGCCTGCCGATCGTGCAGGCGATCCTTGCCAAGCACAATGGCCAGTTCATCCTGCGCTCCAAGCTGCGCGAAGGCACGGAAGCCATCGCCATCCTGCCGTCAAAGCGGGTGCTGCAGAGCATCCCCGCCGTCGAGGACGCGCCGGCGATCGAGCGGCGCCGGAAAAGCTTCGCCTGAGGCCGCCAAGCCTTTCGCTCGAACTGCGCCGCGATGCTCGTCAGTCGGCCAGCACATGCGCCGGGCCGTGGACGCTGATCTGCACCAGATCGCCCGGCTCGGGAATTTCGAAACCGACACATTTGATCGACAGGAAATCCGGCATCGCGCGGTCGGTGCGATCGATCCGGACGAGAACCATGCAGTCGCCGCCGCCGAACTCGACATCGTCGATGCGCCCCACAGGGCCATCCGGCACGCTCCTGGCAACAGCTGTCGTAAGCCGGATCTGTTCGGGGCGCAGCATGATCGTCGCCTGCCCCGTTTTCGATCCCGGCTCCACGGGGAGCGAACCCAGAATACAGTCTGCGCGGCCAGCGACGATATCGGCGTCGAGCAGAATGGCTTCGCCGAGGAAGGTCGCTGTTTCGCGGTCACGCGGCTTTCCGTAGAGCGCGCGTGGAGACCCGAACTGGACAAGCCGCCCCTGTCGCAGCACGGCCACCTGATCGGCGAAGGACAGTGCCTCGGCCTGATCATGCGTAACCAGGATCGCCGTCGTCCCGGCGGCGCGCAGCACCCGCGCGACCGTCCGCCGCATCGTGTCACGCAAGCCGGTATCGAGCGCCGAGAAGGGCTCGTCCAGCAACATCAGCCGGGGCTTCAGCGCTAGCGCCCGCGCCAGTGCGACACGCTGCTGCTGCCCCCCGGAAAGCTGATGCGGACGCCGTGCCGCCATGATGCCGTCGAGCTCGACCATTTCCATCAGCTCGGCGATCCGCTTGTCACGGTCCGCGGCCTTCTTGGCCAACCCGAAACCGATATTGTCGGCCACCGTCAGATGCGGGAAGAGCGCCCCGTCCTGCGAAACGATGCCGATGCCGCGCTTGTGGGCCGGCACGAGCACACCCTTGCCGGCCAGCGCTCGTCCGTCCAGGATCAGCGAGCCGACATCGGGCGTCTCGAAACCGGCGATGATGCGCAAAAGCGTCGTCTTGCCGGAGCCGGAGGGTCCGACGATCGCCGTGCGGCCACCCGCCTCGATTGTCATGTCGATCGCGTCCAATGCCACTGTCGGGCCGTAGGATTTCCTGATGGCGTCGATGGTCAGAAACGTCATTGCCCGGCTGCCCGTCTGGATTGGATGTAAAGGAGGAAGGTCAGCGGCAGCGACAAAATCACCATCATCACCGCATAGGGCGCTGCCGCGACATAGTCGATCTCGCTGGTGAGCGACCAGAATTTGGTGGCCAAGGTCTCAACGCCGGTTGGCGACAGCATCAACGTCGCCGTCAGTTCGTTGGTGATGCCAAGCGCCACCAGTGCCGTACTTGCCGCAACGCCGGGTGCTGCCAGCCGCATCGTCGTCTGGCGAACCGCCTGGAACGGGGTGCGCCCCAATGCCATCGCGGCGCGCTCAAGCTCCACCGGCGCCTGCGCGATACTGGTGCGCAGACCGACCATGGCGCGGGGCAGGAACAGCAGCACATAGGCAAGGAACAGCGTCGCGAATGTCTGGTAGAGCGGCAGGATCAGCCGCACCGTGATCGTCACCAGCGCCAGCGCCACGACGACGCCGGGAAGCGAGCCGACATAATAATGGCAGGCTTCGAAAATCCGCTGCAGCCGACCGGGCGCCCGCACCGACAGCCAGGCCATCGGCGCAGCAGTGATCGTCGCCATAACGCCACCCGCGACGGCCAGCACGATGGTCTGCCCGAACGCGCTACCGACAAGATCGATCCGCCAGATCTCGGCACCGCCGATATAAAGCCAGCGCGTCAGGGTGACGAAGGGCACGCCGATCGCAAGCGCCATCGTCACGATGTTGAGCGCAAGCGCCGGAACCACCATGAAGCCGAGCCGCCGCCTGTCCGCCGGCCGTGCAGCACCTGAACCGACACGGGCATAGCGCTCGCCGCCACGCACAATCAGCTCAATGCCGAGAAGCAGCAGGCAACAGGAGACGAGAACGCCGGCCAGCATGTTCGCTGCCGGGCCGTTGAAGGCCGACTGGAACTGGTCGACGATGGCGGTCGAGAACGTGTCGAAGCGAATCATCACGTAGAGACCGTACTCGGCCAGAAGATGGAGGCCCACCAGCAGCGAGCCGCCACAGATCGCCAGTCGCAACTGCGGCAGGATGGTGCGAAAGAAGACCTGCCACGGATTGAGCCCGAGGGAGGCTGCCGCATCCTCGATCGCCGGGTCGAGACGCCTGAGTTGCGCGGCAACCGGCAGATAGAGAAACGGGAAATAGGCAAGCACTGAAACCAGCACGCCGCCCGGCAGGCCGTGCAGGCCGGGAAACAGACTGATCCAGGCATAGCTGTGCACGAAGGCCGGGACCGCGAGCGGCGCCACCGCAAGCCACGCCCAGAGGCGTGCACCGGGGAGATCGGTCCGCTCCGTCAGCCAGGCGAGCACGACCGAAAGCACGATGGTCAGCGGAATGGTGCAGAGTTCAAGCAGCGCCGTGTTGATCAGCAACTCGCCGACGCGAGCGCGGAAGATCAGCTTTGACGCGGTCTCCCAGCCGGTCTGGATGGTGATCCAGGCGATGAAGCCGAGCGGCACGAGGCTGACGAGCGAAACGAGGGCCGCAAGGATCGTGACCCAGAGATAGGGAACCCGTGCACGGCCTCTGGCGGCAACAACCAGCCGCCGCAGGGCGGGGGTGGATTCGACGTGAAACGCAGTGGCACTCAATATCTCTGCCTTCAAACCAAAAGAATATTCGCAACCGCCCGTCCCGAACCGCTGCGAACATCACCAGTAGTTCCGATCACATACCTAAGCGGAGAGTTCCGTTCAGGTTTAAGCCCTGCCTATCACAGCAGACCGGCCGCCGTCATCAGGTCCGTGACTTTTGCGCTGTTGAGCGTCGCCGGATCGACCTTCGGATATTGCAGATCGGAGAGAGCCGGCAGCGCTGCGTTCGACGCTTCGCCATTGCCGACAGCGTATTCGAAGGAATTGCCGTCGCGCAGGATTGCCTGGCCGCCCTTGCCCGTTACCCAGGCGAGGAACTTCTGAGCATTTTCCTTGTGCTGGCTGGAGGCAAGCACGCCGCCGCCGGAAATGCTGACGAAAGCGCCCGGATCTTCGTTCTTGAAGAAATGCAGCGCGACATTCTTGCTGTTCTCGCCGGTCTTCGCCTGGTCGCCGAAGTAGTAATAGTGATAGATCACCGCGCCCTCGACTTCGCCGGCATTGACCGCCTTCATCGCCGTCGAGTTGCCCTTGTAGGCCGTGAAGTTTTCCTTCATCGAGGTGAGCCAGGAGGCCGTCACCTCCTCGCCCTTGAGCGACAGAAGCGCGCTGACGATCGCCTGGAAGTCGGCGCCGGAAGGCGACGCGGCCCAACGGCCCTTCCAGCTCGGATCCGCCAGATCGAGCATCGATTTCGGCAGCTTGTCTTCGCTCAGCTTGGTCTTGTCATAGGCAAATACGGTCGAGCGGGCAGCAACGCCGATCCAGTGGCCGTTCGACGGGCGGAAATTCTCAGGCACCTGCTTGAGCGTGTCGGCGGCGACCGGCTCGAACAGGCCCGCCCCGTCGACCAGCGACATCGCCGGCGAATTCTCGGTCAGGAACACATCGGCCGGCGATGCCGCACCTTCCTGGACGATCTGGTTGGCGAACTCCATGTCGCCGCCCTTGCGCAAGGTCACCGGGATGCCGGTCTCCTTGGCGAAGGCCTCGGCCCAGGCGACGCCGAGGCTCTCATGCTGGGCGTTGTAGACGACAATGCCGATGTCGTCGGCCTTGGCGGCGGTCGCGCCAAGCATCGACGCGCCAAACAGCGTAGTTGCCAGCGCAAGCGCACGTGCGGAACCCGGGATCGAAATTTTCATGGAAGCCTCTCGAAATGTTTGGCCGGACCATCTGCCCAGCGGTTCCGGTATATAATTATGATTTCCGGCGTCAACTTTGATCGGCTCCGGCATGCCGTACCGCCGCTCAAATTAATTTGACCGCTCACAGGGGAATAAAGCCTTCGCGCGTCAGAAGGCGAAAATCTTCGAAAGGAAAACAACATAGCCCGCGTAGCCGGCATTGGCGAGGATCAGGCAAAGGCAGGCCAGCGATCCGAGATCCTTGGCATTCTTGCCCATCTCGGAGATTTCCGGCGAGACGCGATCGACGATCTCCTCGATCGCCGTGTTCAGCGCTTCAAAGGCGATCATCAGCAGGAACAAGACCAGCATCGCAACATACTGGAATAAGGTCGCGCCGCTGATGACGAAGGCAACCATGGCGATCCCGAAGGCCATGAGCTCATGGCGAAACGCGGCCTCGCTCAACAGGCGCTTGGCACCGCCCAGCGAGTAGCTCGCAGCGGCGAAGAAATGCCGGATGCCCGTGTGCTTCTTTACCGGCTTGCCCATGCCACGAAAGTCCCTGTCCAGATACATGTTCGCTCCTAGCGCCGCGTGGAGCGAATGCATCGAGCATGCAATTCTGACACCGGCCTGAATGTTGTCGAACGGCTGCGGGTTGTGATCAGATCGCCGCTTCCGCATAAGTGAGAAGGCATGCGGTATCAAGCCCCATCATGGCCGGACGATGGCGGCAAGCGCTGCAATTAACCGTATAAACCGGCCTTCAGGCCTGCATCAGAACAAATCCATGCATCGCCCGGCCGCATTCATCGACGCAACCGGCCGTACTACCGTGAACGCCCGTCAGCTCTTGTTGCTGACGCCAGCCTGGGCAAACGTCGCCATGCCCGAATGGCAGGCGGCGGCGGCCTTGACGATGCCTGCGGCCAACGCGGCACCGGTGCCCTCGCCGAGCCGCATGCCGAGCGCCAGAAGCGGCGTCTTGCCGAGCATCTCGATCGCCTTCATGTGGCCGGGCTCGGCCGAGACATGGCCGATCAGGCAATGATCGAGCGCTGCCGGGTTGGCGGCGCACAGAATGGCGGCAGCCGTCGTTGCCACGTAACCGTCGATGATGACGGGGATTTTTTGCATGCGCGCGGCAAGGATCGCGCCGGCCATCGCGGCGATCTCGCGGCCGCCGAGACGCCGCAGCACTTCGAGCGGATCGGACAGATGGTCGGCATGCAGCGCAACCGCTTTTTCGACGGCGGCGATCTTGCGCGCCAGCACCTCGCCCTGCGAACCGGTGCCGGGGCCGACCCAGTCTTCAGCAGTCCCGCCATAAAGCGCCAGGTTGATGGCGGCGGCAATCGTCGTGTTGCCGATGCCCATCTCGCCGATGCACAGAAGGTCTGTGCCGCCGGCAACCGCCTCCATGCCGAAAGCCATCGTGGCCGCGCAGTCGCGCTCCGAAAGCGCCGCTTCTTCGGTGATATCGGCTGTCGGGTAGTCCAGCGCCAGATCGAACACCTTCAGACCCAGATCGTGGCTGACGCAGATCTGGTTGATGGCAGCACCACCGGCTGCGAAATTCTCGACCATCTGCGCCGTCACCGAGGGCGGAAAAGGCGTCACGCCCTGCTTCGTCACGCCGTGATTGCCGGCAAAGATCGCCACCAGCGGCCGGTTGACGGCAGGCGCCCTGCCCGTCCAGGCGGCAAGCCAGAAGGCGATTTCCTCCAGACGGCCGAGCGCACCCGGCGGCTTGGTCAGCTGCGCGTCGCGCTCGCGGGCTGCCACCAGCGCCGCGCTGTCGGGGCCAGGCAGGTTGCGCAGCAACTCACGGAAATCGTCGAACGGCAGGCCGCTGGCACTCATGATCGGTATCCTCTTGTCGTCTCGTCGTCAGCGGATGTTTCGCCCGCAAAGGTGCTTCCTCATAGAGCGCGATGACAAATCCGGCAACGGCATTTGCGCCTGTTCGTGTCGCCGTCGCATGATCAGCCTGAAAACACCGATTCGCGGGGGAAGCATCCCCGCTTCAAGTGGAAGCACTTGCAAGCGGATAAGATGCCCTAAAATCACATCGAAGCGTTTGCCACGTTCGCTCGAACGGCGGAAAAACGCGGGGGGAGCATCAATGTTCGAATTCCGCGATTTCATCGACGACGTGGCGCGCTCGGTCGCCTTCCTCAGCCGCATCCATATGCCGCAGCGTCATTTCGTCAATTTCGACGGACGCCTCGGCCGCGCCGTGCGCGCCTTTCCGGTGGCCGGCCTGCTGATCGTGCTGCCGGCCGCCGCCATCGTGTCGATCTTCAGCGCCATCCAGGCGGCCCCGCTCTTCACCGCCTTCATTGCTGTTGCCATCCAGACGCTGATCACCGGCGCCCTGCACGAGGACGGTCTCAGCGACACCGCCGACGGCTTCGGCGGCGGCCGAACGAAGGAAAGCGCGCTGATCATCATGAAGGACAGCCGGATCGGCACCTACGGCGCGGTCGCGCTCATCCTGTCCTTCGGCCTCCGGGTCTCGGCGCTTGCCGCGGTGATCCCGCTGGTCTCGCCGAGCGGCGCCGGTCTGCTGGTCCTTGCCGCCGCCGCACTCAGCCGCACGGCGATGGTCTGGCACTGGTCGAAACTGCCGCCGGCTCGCAAGGATGGCGTTGCCGCATCGGCGGGCGAACCGGATGCGGCTGCGGTGACCTTCGCGCTTGTTCTCGGCGTGGTTTCGGCGGCTCTTCTTCTGCTTGTCTCGGGTGTTTCGTTGCTTGCCGCGGTGCTTTCCATTGCCGCTTTTGCCGCCACCGTTCCCGCCTTCACCCGGATCGTCGCCGGCAAGATCGGCGGCCACACGGGCGACACAATCGGCGCCGCGCAACAACTGAGCGAAATCGCCGTTCTCGCCGCCCTTGCGCTGGCGATTTGAAACGCCGATATAATCTCGAACCGCTCTTGATGGACGTTACGCCTATATGGAATCGCCCTGCATTCTCGTCTGTTCGATCGACATGAAAACCGGCTACTGCTTCGGCTGCGGCCGCACGCGTGACGAGATAGGCGCCTGGACGCTCTATACGTCCGAAGAGCGCCGCAACATCATGGACCTCTTGCCCGCCCGGCTCGAAACCGTGGAGCGCAAGCCGCGCCGCGAAACACGCCGGACCCGCATGGCCCGCGAAAGGGTCGAGAGCGAATGAACAGGCTCGCCATCCTTCTCGGTATCCTTGGGGTCGGGCTCCTCTTTCTCATCCTCAACCACGACAGCGGCCGCACCTTCGGCATCATGAACGACGACTTCGGCCGTCTTGTCTCGCTCGGCGCGATCGCGGCCCTGATCAGCACCGGCATCCTTCGGAGCCGGCGCCATATCGGCCAGAGCCTGCGCCAGTTCGCCATCTGGGTGCTGATCATCCTGGTTCTCGTTGCGGTCTATCTCTACCGCACCGACCTGCAGTCCTTCGGCAACCGGCTGGCGGGCGGTCTCATTCCCGGCCGCGCAACGGTCTTCACCGACAATGAGGGTCGCCAGGAAGTCGTGCTGCACAAGGTTCTGAACGGCCATTTCGAAACGCCCGTGACGATCAATGGAGAAAGCGTCCAGATGCTGGTCGACACAGGCGCAAGTACCGTCGCAATATCCTTCGAGGACGCCGAAAAGCTCGGCCTCGATCCCGCCGGCCTCACCTACTCCCAGACCGTGCTGACCGCCAACGGCACGGCTCGCGCCGCCCCCGTCACGCTCGCCGAAGTCGCCATCGGCGCGATCGTCCGCAACAACATCCGCGCCAGCGTCGCCGAGGAAGGCAAGCTCGACCAGAGCCTGCTCGGCATGAGCTTTCTCTCGACGCTGGGTTTCCTGCAGATGCAGACGGATGAGTTGCGGTTGAGGGATTAGGTGATGTGATGCCGTGGAACACTCTCCTGTTTCTATCCGCGGCGATTCTGTCGGCAAGCGCTACGCATGCCGATGAAAACCAGTTCGCTGGACGGTGGCAGCAGGTGTATTCAAGCGCCGGTTTCTGCAAGTCCTGCCTGATCGCAGTCGTCCAACACGGGACTGTGCTGATGCTCACAGCAAACACGGGCTGGTCGGCGATTTGGCAAACGGAACTTCCAGGGCATTCCAGTTTCGCCACGGGATCGGGCAGCAAACGGGAGGGAAATCAGCCCCTCGATATCGGCTTGGCGCTCAGCGGCGAAGACCTGCACCTGCTGATGTTGGTCAAAGCCAAGGACGGCACGACCAGCTCGATCAAGGCAATTTACAGGAAGCCGTCCGAGGAAAACCCGACGACCAGAAGCTGAGCCCGCAGGCTTGGTCGCAAAGGTGGCGGTCCTAATTCCTCAACCGATACCCCGTCCGGAAAATCCACGTCAGCAGTCCCATCAGCACCGCCAGGAAGACGATGATGATCGTTAAGCTGGCGATCGGATTCACATCGGCGATTTCGAAGAAGCTCCAGCGGAAGCCGCTGATCAGGTAGAGTACCGGGTTGAAATGGCTGACCGCCTGCCAGAAGGGCGGCAGCATGTCGATCGAATAGAAGCTGCCGCCGAGGAAGACGAGCGGCGGGATGACCAGCATCGGGATCAGGTTGAGCTGTTCGAAATCCTTGGCCCAGATGCCGATGATGAAGCCGAACAGGCTGAAGGTGATGGCCGTCAAGACGAAGAAAAGGATCATCACCAGGGGATGGGCGATGTGCAGGTCCACGAACAGCGCCGCGGTGCCGAGAATGATCGTGCCGATCATCACCCCCTTGGTCGCCGCCGCCCCGACATAGCCGAGCACGATTTCGGTCATGGACACCGGCGACGACAGGATCTCGTAGATCGTGCCGGTGAATTTCGGAAAGTAGATGCCGAAGGAACCGTTGCCGATGCACTGGGTGAGCAGCGTCAGCATGATCAGGCCCGGCGTGATGAAGGCACCGTAGGAGACGCCGTCAATCTCCTGGATGCGCGAGCCGACGGCGGCGCCGAAGACGATGAAGTAGAGCGAGGTCGAGATGACCGGCGAGACGACGCTCTGCAGCAGCGTGCGCCTTGTCCGCGCCATCTCGAAGAAATAGATCGACTTGACCGCTTCGACGTTCATGCGCGTGCTCCCACCAGTTCGACGAAAATATCCTCGAGCGAACTCTGTCGTGTCGAGATGTCCTTGAGCCTGATCCCGGCCTCGGCCAGCGCCGTCAAAAGCGTGGTAATGCCGGTGCGCTCGCTTGCCGTGTTGTAATCGTAGATCAACGAATGCCCCCCGTCCTCGATCGTCAGTTCGTAGCCGGACAGCGTTTCGGGGATGATCGAGATCGGCTCCTGCAGATCGACACGCAGTTCCTTGCGCCCGAGCTTCTTCATCAGCTCGTTCTTTTGCTCGATCAACAGGATCTTGCCGCCATTGATGACGCCGACCCGATCGGCGATCTCTTCCGCCTCTTCGATGTAGTGCGTCGTCAGGATGATCGTTACGCCCGTTGCGCGCAGCTTCTCGACTACCTGCCACATGTCCTTGCGAAGGTTGACGTCGACACCCGCTGTCGGCTCGTCGAGGAAAAGGATGCGCGGCTCGTGGGAAAGCGCCTTGGCGATCAGCACCCGCCGCTTCATGCCGCCGGAAAGCTCGCGCAGCATGTTGTCCTTCTTGTCGTAGAGCGACAGGTCCTTCAGCACCTTCTCGATATGCGCCGGGTCCGGATTCTTGCCGTGCAGACCGCGCGAGAAGGACACCGTATTCCAGACGGTCTCGAACTGGTCGGTCGTCAGTTCCTGCGGCACCAGGCCGATGATCGAGCGCGTCTCGCGAAAATCCCGAATGACGTCGAAACCGCCGACCCTGACCTCGCCGCTCGTCGGATTGACGATGCCGCAGATGATCGAGATCAGCGTCGTCTTGCCGGCACCGTTCGGGCCAAGCAGCGCGAGGATTTCGCCTTCCTCGATCTCGAGGCTGACATCTTTAAGCGCCTGAAAGCCGGACGCATAGGTTTTCACCAGATTGGAAACGGAAACGATGGGTGCCATGAATTGTGTTCCGGAGGGGTAGGTGCAGAAAGAGATGCTCTATATGGACCTTTCCGCAGCAATGTTCACCCCGGCATCGCAAAAATAGGCAGATGCCTTTTTTTGCCCGAGCGGATCAGAAGACCAAGGCGCTGCGGGCAAGGACAGAGAGTGCGACTGCCAGGATCAGCACCGCGAATATCCGGTTGAGGACCGCCTTGCGCCGCGCTAGGCGTGCCCCGAGCATGGTTCCACCAATGCCGCCCAGGATTCCGCCGGCGACGAATTCAGCGGCCACCACCCAGTCAATCAGGCCGGAGGCGGCATGGTTCAGCGCTGTCGCAAGCCCGAATGTGCCAATGGCCAGAAGAGACGAACTTGGCGAAGGCATTGACCCAAAACGGCAACGGCGCTCGTCCCGATCGCCACACGTGGATTGGCGACGCCGACCACGTAGAGAAGCAGCGGCACGGCGAGGATCGATCCCCCGCCACCGACGAGACCGAGGGTAAAGCCGACGATGCCACCCGAACAGAGCGTAGCGACAAGGGTGGCGCTCATGTCCTTGGCACCACGAAACGGTCGTGAACGATCATGCCCGCCAGCATGGCAGCGACGAACCAGACCGTCGCCGGTAATCCGAGCGGCAGCGATGCCAGCGCCGGTCCGGGGCAAAGCCCGCCAATACCCCAGCCGATGCCGAAGATGGCCGAGCCGGCGATCAGGCGGCTATCGATCAGCCGGCCGTGCGGCAAATGGAACTGGTCGTCAAGCATCGGCGCCGGCATGCGGTTGGCCACAAGCGCGCCCAAAGCCGCGACCGCGACCGCGCCCCCGAGAACGAAGGCAAGGCTCGGATCCCAGGCACCGGTGATATCGAGAAAACCACGCACGCGGGCGGGATCGAGCATTCCGGACAAAGACAGGCCGAGACCGAAAACAAGCCCGGAAACCAGGGCAGCGATCATGCGGGGGCCGGCAGGCGTTCTCATGAAACGGCTCCCATTAAAAATACCGTCAGCACCGCCGTTGCCAGGAATGTCGCGACGGCGACAAGCGAGCGCGGCGACAGGCGCGCCAGCCCGACGACGCCGTGGCCGCTGGTGCAGCCGGAGCCCATCCGCGTGCCGAAGCCGACGAGCAGGCCGGCAACGATCAGAAGCGGCGTCGAGGCCTGTATCGTGACTGCCGGCCATGCCCCGGCGATGGCCCGGTAGCATATGGGGCCGAGCATGAGGCCGGCTACGAACGCAGTACCCACACCCGTTTGCCGGCCCTGCAGAAGCCGCCCGGCAATACCGCTTATTCCGGCGACCCGGCCGTTCGCCAACATCAGGATCACCGCCGAAAGGCCGATCAGCATGCCGCCCGCAAGCGAGATCAGGTATACGCTCATATGCCGCCTCCATCGGCGCAGAAGATGTCGTAGAGGGCGGTGACGAGGCGCGCGGCCCTGTCTTCGGTCAGGCGGTAAAAGATCTGCTTGGCATCCCGCCTCGTTTCGACGAAACCGCCATCGCGAAGGACACCCAGTTGCTGCGATAGCGTCGGCTGGTGAATGCCGAGCAGGCCCTCAAGCTCACTCACCGATCGCTCCCCTTCGACCAACGTGCAGACGATCATCAGCCGGTTCGGGTTGGCGAGGATGCGCAGAAACTCGGCGGCATCCGTGGCGCGCGTGGCCATGTCGGCGCGCAGGCGCGACAGGCCGGCATTCGATGTCAAGGTCATGTCCTTTCACGCATTCAGCGGAATTTAATCCCCGCATATCCGGCTTTTGCGCAGCAAACGGCGCGACGGCATCCAGCGACATGAAACCATTCCAGGACGCCACACCAATTAACAATTACATATATTGTATATTATCGATTTTCAAGATGAAAACGCGAAAGACGGCCCTGCCCGCCGGACGGCGAGAGCGGCATTGGATCAGGAACAGGATCAAACAGCGGCCGGCGACGTGGCCAACCTCGCCGGCCGAAAGCGCAACAGCGATCGCGACGATTGGGAAATAGGCCCTGCCTGTCATGAAACCATGATGGTCGTCCCTCATGTTCGCGCCGTGGAACACCGCTCGCATGATCTGCAAGAACCTGCCCGCAGTCCCCCTTCGGTTCGGTTCACCTTCAGTGAAAGACGATGCTAGTGGCCGCCTGGCGGCTCCCGACCCGCCTCACGAAAAAGGAAGGCCGGTAAAAACCGGCCCTGGAACCAGCGCGCCGGTTCATCCTCGATGTCATTGATCCATGAAAAGGGCGCTGGATGCCGTCGATTTCGCGAATTTTGGATCCGACGGAACCGGGTTGGTGTCTATCGACCGCTCTTCCAATCCGTCGGAGGTGCGGTGGAGTCGATAAACTGCAGCTTAAATGTCCGCGAATCCCCTAGGCGCGTTCGACTTCACGGACATCTAGACGCCTCGCCCCCATGAACGGCCTCGCGCACGTAAGGACTACTCTGGCAGTCACCCACGCTCACTTTAGAACCGTCTCGCTGTGGGCGTGGCACTCCCATCCTTTTGATCCGCGTATCCAAACAGAACTATCGGCTGCTCGCAGATTTCGCGACTTTCCGTCCATCGTGACGCTTTGCCTGACAGTGTAGGCGATGAGCGCAATGTCGGGGGAAGGCGTGGATACTTCGACGTCTTCGAGATCATAGGATTCGAGGGTCCATTTTCCGTCCTCGGTCATCTTCCCCATTTTCTGTTTCTCGATACGCATAACCCCTTGTGCACCGGTGACGAGGGCGGTCTTCCCCGATAGTTCTGAAGTGCGCCGGCCGTCTTTCGCCTTCATTGCGTCCCAATAGGACTTCTCAAGGGCCACGATCTCGTCCTTCGTTGGCATGGCATGAGCGTTCATGACGTCCTCCTACATGTGTACCGCCGCAAAACGCTCAATATCTGGGTCGGGTTCCACCGACACCGCCACAATCTGAGTTATCAGAATATCGTCGATGTCCGTGGACTCCAGCGACACGGGCGGTTGCACAACTGGTGTATGCACCCGCCAGCACGACGTCACTTCTGCGGACAGGCTATGAAAAGCATGCACGGACCAATGGCCGCTTTGGCAGATTGCTGCCGTTGCCATTCACCCGAAAGCGCTCACATGCCCGCGCTCAATCGCAGTGCCGGTAGCCCGACTTGCGGTTCCTCAGGTCGAAATGGAAGTGATCCTTGTGCTGCGGGTCGCTGCCGGGGCCGAGCACGGTGTTGAAATATTTGCAGCTGTCGTTGCGTACCGCCTTCAACAGCCCCTTTTCGCGGAAGGCGAAGAAGCCCGGCTTGCGCACGTCGATCTTCTTGCCGGACTTCAGCACGAACTTGCCGACGTCGATGGCGTTGCCGCGGGCATGTTCCGACATCGGGTTGCCGCGCCGCGAGTTCATCGTCCGGCAGGAATAGCCGCCGAGCGGCTTGATCGTCTTGACGCCGGAGAGATAGCGGTAGCGGGCCGACGGCGCCAGCTCGTTCTTCACCCACAGGGCAAAGGCTTCCGTCACCTCGCAGTTGAGCTTGACGGCGGGCTTGACGTCGATGCCGCCGGAAAGGCCTGTCAGTTCGATTGGATAGTCGATGCCGCAGGCTTTGCTATCGGAGATGCGCGGAATGTCGGTGAATTCGACGCGCAGCTTCTTCAGCCGCTTTCGGCAGGCGACTTCGGAGGCCGGCATGCGGCCGGTGAAATCGGGTTCGCTCACGGGGTTTTCGGCGCGCGGCAGGAAAGCCACCTGCTGCTCTTCCTGCGCCTGTTGCCGGCGCAGCATCACCCGCTGCTGCTGTTCGAGAAACTGCGCCTTGCGCGCTTCCTCGGCCGCCATTTTCTCCGGGCTCAACGGCGGCAGGTCCGGGTCATAGCCGGGATCCGCCTGCGCCGAAGCCATCACACCTTGCGGCCCGCCAAGCTGCTGCACCGTATCGCCACCGATGCCGCCGACGACCGGCTGGCTGGCATTGCCCTCGGCGATCTCATTGCTCACGGCGATATCGCGGCTCTGTTCCTCGGCAAGGCCGACGACCGGCGCCGAAACCGGCTCGACGCCCAGCATCGCGTCCATGTTGACGCCTTCGGGCGGTACCACCATCGGCTGCACGCTGGCGACAGCGGAAGGCTGCTGCGCATCGTTCATCGGCTCGCTATCGATCATCGGCAGCCGCTCACTTGTCTGC
Organism: Pararhizobium sp. LjRoot255; assembly: GCF_964252905.1. Taxonomy (NCBI): domain Bacteria; kingdom Pseudomonadati; phylum Pseudomonadota; class Alphaproteobacteria; order Hyphomicrobiales; family Rhizobiaceae; genus Pararhizobium; species Pararhizobium sp. LjRoot255. The sequence continues at coordinate 3,355,433 of NZ_CAXUPQ020000001.1, read as the reverse complement.
AGCCGCGGATCGACAGGCACCGCATCGCCCGCGTTCTCCGAGCCCGCGTTCTCCGAGCCCGCGTTCTCCGAGAATGTGCCGACCGGTGTTTCCGCCGAGGGATAGGCGGTTTCGCGCCTCCCCCGTCCGTGATCACCGACCGGTTCGATGGCGCTTACCCGCGCCGACGAATCGATCCGGGCCGGCGGGCTCAAATCATCCGTCGAACAGGCCGCAAGCGAAAGCGAAAGCTCCAGCACGAAGACAAGCGCGGGCCGCCGGAAAAGGGAAACATACGCCATACTCATTGCCGCCCTCTGCAGTGCCGAGCGTCAAACCGCCGGTCAAGACGCTGCAACGCTGTTAGCTCGTGGTGACGATGCGCCGGAACGCACCATCCGTAGCCGCCCGGCCCGCATGAAACCTGAGGTCCACCTGTGTCGAAAGGCGGGCATCAATTCGCAAAGGCCGTGATCGAAGCAGATTTTATGCAAACAGGGTAAACGAAGCCTTTCGTTTTCCTTGCCGGATGTGGTCCCAGCCCGCCTCGACGCCGGCAAGAACGTCCGTCACAAATGCCTGACGGAGAGCGCCCCGCTCCATTTTCCATTCAGATAGTCGCAGACAAGCTGGCGGTGGCACTGGTGCGGCAAGGCCTCGGAGCAGAGCAGGCAACTCCCCGCAAACATCGCGGGCTCGAGCCGGCTCTCGATCCGGCGCTCGGCCATCAGGCTCATGAACCGATGGCGCATCGTGTTCCAGTCGCCCTTGTCCTTCTTGAAGGCGGTGAGAATGTCTTCGGTCGGCGCGAGCAGCGGTTGATGGACGTAGTCCGCGCCACACAGTTCTTTAAGAAAATACGGCAGATCGCCGGCCTTGGCGAAACCGGCCAGCTGGGACGTATTGTGAAGCCGGATGTCCATCACCCTCTTCACGCCGGCCTGCCGGAGACGGCCGAAGAAATCCGCCGCGCTGCTCTGGGTGAACCCGATCGTGGTAACGTCAACCTGCATCTGCCCGTCCTCGCATTTTTTCCCAGCCCCATCACGGAACAATGCGAATGCCGATCCTATCGCATCTCCAGCAGCAGCGCGCGATGGTCGGAGACTTCGGGCTGCTCGACCACGTCGAAGCCCACGACCTCCACCTTCAGCGTCACCAGCAGATAGTCGGCAAAGCGTCCCGGTTTTTCGTAGTAGGACGTCCGCGTATCGTTATGCCCCCGCGCGGTCACAAGATCGGACAACCCCAGATCGGCGAGCGCACCGAACATCCGGCTCTCCGGCAGGACGTTGAAATCGCCGCAAACCACCAGCCGCTCATCGCCGCGCCACAGGTTCAGGATGATGTCGATCAGCGCCTCCGTCTGCTCTTCGCGCGCCGGCGTATCGCCCTTGCCGTTGAGATCGCGAAGACCGTGCATCTGGGCGATGGTCACCGGAAAGCCGTCCGCATAGCTGAACAGCCGGACACAATGGGCGTTGCGCGCCCGCGGATGCGGCCCCCAGCCGTCCGCTGAAAATTCACCATGGACGAAATCACTGGCCTGGCCGATGACGGCCAGCGAACGGCGCACAAACGTTGCCAGTCCGAATTCGGATGGAACTTCCTCGTCGCCATCAAACAGCGTGCCGCGCGCGGTGGGACAAAAGAAGGCATCATGGGACGGAAGTGCGGTCCGTATCTCGTCGAACAGATTGGCCCGTTGCAGCAGTTCCACGCCATGATCCCGGTAGACCAGCCAGTCCGCCTTGGCAGCCCCCGTACGCACCACCTCCTGCAGGCAGATCACATCCGCGTCCACATCGACGAGATAACGCATCAGCGGCTCGTAAACCCGGCCACCCCAGGTGTTCAATGAAACGATGCGCAGAGACATACCGCCGCTTCCTGTTTTCCGTCCCCAACTGTGAACCGCCCTGAGGGCGGCTCGATCGTCAGACGAGTGTGCCTGCCTTATTGGCACGGCCCATTATCGATCACCCGGAACCCCTCGGCCTCCGCCGTGCACGCATTCGGAAAGGTCTGCCGCTGGCGTCCCTGGCGGGCGCAGACCGGCGCGTATTCGCGGGTGCAGGCCTGCGGCCGGCGATCCGGATCGCGGCCCGGCCGCATCCCCGAGTCATCAATCGGCAGAGTTTCCGGGCGGCGGCATTCGCCGCGGCCGATCACGCGGAAGCCTTCGGCTTCGGCCATGCAGCCGTTGGCGAACGTCTGCTGGAGGCGTCCCTGCCGGGCGCAGACGGGATCGTATTCGCGCGTGCAGACCTGCGGGCGATCATCATCGAAATCGGGCCGCTCCGGTCGGCATTCGCCGCGGCCGATGATGCGGTATCCCTCTGCCCGCGCCTGGCAGGCATTGCCAAAGGTCCTGCGGTCGTCGCCGCGACGGGCGCAGACCGGGTCGTATTCCATCGTGCACATCTGCGCGAAGGACGGTTCCGGACGCGGGCGGGGTTCGTCGACGACCACGGTGCAGGCCGAAAGCACGCTGAGCGACAGCGCCACCAGCGCCCCGATCCGGGACATCACACGTCGAAACGGCGTCACTGGCAGTCCTCCCATTTTTTTAAACGTCGCACATCGAAACCGACGCGGCGGGACGCTGTAACATCTTGAATCGCAGCGCCATTCTCGCTGCAAATCCGGCATGGTCAAGGCATGCGTCGCGAATGGCGCGACGATCGCCCAAAAACCTCAGATTGCGCCTTTTCATATCGCACAATCGCCAGGGAACAAGAAAGAGCCCGCGTCCTTGCGAACGCGGGCAGTCGGCATTTCCGTCTTTTTGTAGGGATCAGGCAGCGCGCCCATAGGCGGTCTGGCTGCTGCCGCTGCTGGATGAAAGGCGGAAGGTCTGCAGCAGGCTCTTCAGTTCGCGGCTCTCCTGCGCCAGCGTCTGGCTCGCCGCCGTCGTCTCCTCGACCATCGCCGCATTCTGCTGGGTCATCTGGTCCATGCTGTTGACGGCCGTATTGACCTCGGCAAGACCGGTCGCCTGCTCGCGCGCGGCCGTGGCGATCGAGGCCACATGGTCGTTTACCCGGTTGACCAGCGCCTCGATCTCCATCAGCGCGTCTCCGGTCGAACGCACCAGCGTCACGCCGGTTTCGACTTCCGTTGCCGAATTGCGGATCAGTTCCTTGATCTCCTTGGCAGCACCCGCCGAACGCTGCGCCAGTTCCCGCACTTCCTGGGCGACGACCGCAAAGCCGCGGCCGGCTTCGCCTGCCCGCGCCGCCTCGACGCCGGCGTTAAGCGCAAGCAGGTTGGTCTGGAAGGCGATTTCGTCGATGACGCCGATGATCTGGCTGATGCGGCTGGACGAGCCCTCGATGCGGCTCATCGCGGCAACCGCGTTGCGGACGATGTCGCCGGATTTGGCGGCGCTGCCCTTCGTCTCGTTGACCATCTCGCGCGCTTCGGCCGCCCGCTCGGATGCGCTCTTCACCGTCGAGGTGATCTCGTCCAGCGCCGCCGCGGTCTCTTCAAGCGCTGCGGCCTGCTGCTCGGTGCGGCGCGACAGGTTGTTGGCGGCCTGCGAAATGTCGCCGGCGCTGCCATGGACCACTTCGGTCGATTGCGCGATCGACTGGATGACACCGCGCAGCGCCGTCACCGCCGTGTTGAAATCCTCGCGCAGCTTGGAATATTCCGGCGCGATGCGGCCGATTTCGGCCGTCAGGTCGCCACTCGCCAGCTTTTCCAGCGCTGCTCCGACCGTCGACATGGCATCGGCCTGCGCCTGCGCGCCCGACTGCAGGCGGTGCTCGTTGCTGCGCCGTTCTTCATCGAGCTGGCTCTGCTGTCCGGCCTCGCGCTCGCGAAGCTCGATGCGCTCTTTGACCGAGTCGCGCAGAACGACCAGCACACTCGCCATCTGGCCGATCTCGTCCTTGCGGTCGGTTTCCGGCACCGCGCCCGAAACATCCTCGTCCGCGATCGCCCGCATCGAGGCCTTCAGGCGTTCGACCGGGCGAACGACGCTGCGAACGATCGAAAAGGCGGCAAGCAGGATGATGAGGGCTGCGACGCCGCAGATCACCGCAACCTGGATCAGGCCTTCACGGAACATCGCAGCAAGGTCGTCGGCGTAGACGCCGGTACCGACGACCCAGCCCCAGGGCTTGAATCCGGCAACATGCGAATATTTCAGCACTGGTTCTTCTGCACCCGGCTTCGGCCAGTAGTAGTCTACGAAGCCCTTGCCCTCGGCTTTAACGGTGTTAACGAACTCGATGAACAGATGCTTGCCGTTCGGATCCTTGTTTTCGGTAAGGTCCGTACCGTTCAATGCAGGCTTGATCGGATGCATCACCATTTTCGGATGCATGTCGTTGATCCAGAAATAGCCGTTGCCCTGATAGCGCATCGCACTGACCGCCTCGATGGCGCGCGCCTGCGCGTCCGCCTGACTGAGCGTGCCGGCCTGTTCCTGCTTGTAATAGGCCTCGAAGACCGTGACGGCATTCTCGTTCATCGCCGCGAGCATCGCCTTGCGCTGCGCGACCAGCTTGTCCTGCTCCTGGAACAGGCCAAGCATCATGACGGCGGCCATGGTCACAAGTGCCAGTCCCACCAGCGCATACAGGCGCACGGAAATACGAAAATTCTTCATAGAGCAAGGCCCCCCTCGGATTTAGAGGCCACAAGGTACAGGCACGTATTTTCAAACTCCCTAACAATCGAACGCCAAAATTGACAGGTTTCAATTTACGCTTTGTTAGCGCCTGATCCCATGCATCCGTGATGCTGGCCCAACCCATATTTTCTCACGGGTCTTTGCCGATCGCGCCGCCTTGGGTTACATCGAACAAAACGGAGAAGCTCGATGATGACGAAACCGAACGGCGACCTCACCCTGCGCACCCTGGCGATGCCGGCGGATGCCAATGCCGCCGGCGATATTTTCGGCGGCTGGGTGATGGCGCAGATGGACCTTTCCTGCGGTATCCGCGCCGCCGAGCGGGCGCGCGGCCGCGTCGTCACCGCCGCCGTCAAGGAAATGGCCTTCGAAATGCCGGTCAAGATCGGCGATACGCTCTGCATCTATACCGATGTCATCAAGGTCGGCCGTACCTCGATGACGCTGAAGGTGGAAGCCTGGGCGCAGCGTTATCTCTCGGACCGCATGGACAAGGTCACCGATGCGCTGTTCGTCATGGTGGCGCTGGACGAAACCGGCCGGCCGAAACCGGTACCGCCGGAAGCCTGAGAATCATGGCGTCCCGAGGAAAAATTGCGGCCACGCCGTAAGCTCCGGGCGCCGGAAGCGTCGAAGTCGGCATGGCAGGCAAAGTCGCGCGCGGGCCTGCGACGCTACGCCTTGAACACAAAGGCCGCGCCACCAGCGATCAGGCAAAAGCCGATCGCGTGGTTCCAGGTCAGGGTTTCCTTCAGCCAGAAGACGGAGAAGGCGGTAAAGACGGCGAGCGTGATCACCTCCTGCATCGTCTTCAGCTGTGCCGCCGAATAGACCGCGTTGCCGATCCGGTTGGCCGGGACCGCCAGGCAATATTCGAAGAAGGCGATGCCCCAGCTGGCGACGATCGCCATATAGAGCGGCGACGAGGCGTGTTTCAGATGGCCGTACCACGCGAAGGTCATGAACACGTTCGACACAGCAGCAGCAGGATCGGCCAGACGGCGGCCGGGTTGATCGCAAAGGCCATGGAGGAATCCTGGGAGGGTTTTGACAGCAATCCGCTTCTAGCCGGACTGCGCCGCGACCGGCAAGCCCCGCCGGGAATGCGCCGCAGCCCGTGTCAGAAACTGGCAGCAGCGGTATATCCGTTGCCTTTTTGTACTCATCTCCCCCTTCCCTTTCCGGCGGACTCTCGCCATATTCCCGGCATGTCGAAAGCACCGAAAAAATCCGCCGGCTTCGAGGAAGCCCCTCAGGCCCCGCTGACAGGCGCACCGCTGTCGTCGAACGTCGCCGACTGGGCCGAAGAGCTGCAGCGCATGGCCGAGGCCGAGACGATCGAGACCCGCCACGATGTCGCCTCGAAGGCCGGAAAACACCGCAAGAAGGTCGAGATCGCCGCACAGAAGGCGAAGAACAGCGATGGCGTCGGCGCCAGCCGCTCCGCGCGCGGCACGTCGATGGGCGGCACCACCGATCCGAAGACCCGCGCCGCCGCCGGGCTCAATCCGGTCGCCGGCCTCGACATCTCGCTGGAGGAAGCCGAACGGCTGGGCCTTGGCCGGCAGGGAACCTCCGGAGCGAAGCGCAGCGGACAAGCGTCCGCCGCCGGCCGTCCGGCGCCCCGCGCGGAGGGCGACCAGCCCGTGAGCGCAGAAAATGGCGTCACCGCCACCGTCGAAGCCCTCTCGGCGCTGATCGAGAGCGGCAATCCGCTGTTCAAGGATGGCAAACTGTGGACGCCGCACCGGCCGGCCCGGCCGGAGAAATCCGAGGGCGGCCTGCGGATCGTCATGAAATCCGACTACGAGCCCGCCGGCGACCAGCCGACCGCGATCAAAGACCTCGTCGAGGGGCTGGAGAACCACGACCGCACCCAGGTCCTGCTCGGCGTCACCGGCTCCGGCAAGACCTTCACCATGGCCAAGGTGATCGAGGCGACGCAGCGCCCCGCCGTCATCCTGGCGCCGAACAAGACCTTGGCCGCCCAGCTCTATTCCGAGTTCAAGAACTTCTTCCCCGACAACGCGGTGGAATATTTCGTCTCCTACTACGACTATTACCAGCCGGAAGCCTATGTGCCGCGCTCGGATACCTTCATCGAGAAGGAATCCTCGATCAACGAGCAGATCGACCGCATGCGCCACTCGGCCACCCGCTCGCTGATCGAGCGCGACGACGTCATCATCGTCGCCTCGGTCTCCTGCATCTACGGTATCGGCTCGGTCGAGACCTACACCGCCATGACCTTCCAGATGACGGTCGGCGACACGCTGGATCAACGGCAGCTTCTGGCCGACCTCGTCGCCCAGCAATACAAGCGCCGCGACATGGATTTTCAGCGCGGCTCCTTCCGAGTTCGGGGCGACACGATCGAGATCTTCCCGGCCCACCTTGAAGATGCTGCGTGGCGCATCTCGATGTTCGGCGACGAGATCGACGCCATCACCGAGTTCGATCCGCTGACCGGCCAGAAGACCGACGACCTGAAATCGGTAAAAATCTACGCCAATTCCCACTACGTCACGCCGCGCCCGACGCTCAACCAAGCGATCAAGTCGATCAAGGAGGAGCTGAAACTCCGCCTCGCCGAGCTGGAAAAGGGCGGCCGCCTGCTCGAAGCCCAGCGGCTGGAGCAGCGCACCCGCTACGACATCGAGATGCTCGAGGCGACCGGCTCCTGCGCCGGCATCGAGAACTATTCGCGCTACCTGACCGGCCGCCAGCCCGGCGAGCCGCCGCCGACCTTGTTCGAATACATCCCCGACAACGCCCTTTTGTTCATCGACGAGAGCCATGTCTCCGTCAGCCAGATCGGCGGCATGTACCGAGGAGACTTTAGAAGAAAAGCGACGCTGGCCGAATACGGTTTTCGCCTGCCATCCTGCATGGACAACCGGCCGCTGCGCTTCGAGGAATGGGACGCCATGCGCCCCGAAACCATCGCCGTCTCGGCGACGCCTGCTGCGTGGGAGCTGGAACAGGCCGGCGGCGTCTTTGCCGAACAGGTCATCCGCCCCACCGGCCTGATCGATCCCCCGGTGGAGGTGAGGTCGGCCAAGACCCAGGTCGACGACGTGCTCGGCGAAATCCGCGAGACCGCGGCGGCCGGCTACCGCACCCTCGTCACCGTGCTCACCAAGCGCATGGCCGAGGACTTGACCGAATATCTGCACGAGCAGGGTGTCCGCGTCCGCTACATGCATTCCGACATCGACACGCTGGAGCGCATCGAGATCATCCGCGACCTGCGCTTGGGCGCTTTCGACGTGCTGGTCGGCATCAACCTGTTGCGCGAAGGCCTGGACATCCCCGAATGCGGCTTCGTCGCCATTCTCGATGCCGACAAGGAAGGTTTTTTGCGCTCGGAAACGTCACTGGTCCAGACGATCGGCCGCGCCGCCCGCAACGTCGACGGCAAGGTCATCCTCTATGCCGACACGGTTACCGGCTCGATGAGCCGCGCCATGGAGGAAACCGCCCGCCGCCGCGAAAAGCAGATGGCCTATAACGAGGCCAACGGCATCACCCCGGAATCCGTCAAGGCGAAGATCTCCGACATCCTCGACTCGGTCTACGAGAAGGACCATGTCCGCGCCGATATCGGCATCAAGGGCGTCAAGGGCGGCATCACCCAGCTGGTCGGCAACAACCTCGCCGCCCATCTCGAAGCGCTGGAAAAACAGATGCGCAACGCCGCCGCCGACCTCGACTTCGAAACAGCCGCCCGCCTGCGCGACGAAATCAAACGCCTCAAAGCCGCCGAACTCGCCGTCATGGACGACCCGATGGCACGGCAGGAGGCCAGGGCGCTGGAAGGCGGAAGCAGCAAGAAGGGCGGCAAAGCCAGCCGCGAGTCGATCTCCCCCCTTGTGGGGGAGATGTCCGACAGGACAGAGGGGGGTAAAGCCTCCTCACACTCGGAATCCGCTGCGATACCCCCCTCTGACCCTTCGGGCCATCTCCCCCACAAGGGTGGAGATCAACCCGGCCGCAGCCTCTTCACCAAACCCGGCCTCGACGAGATGGGCCGCGACGTGTCCATCCCTTCTCCCCGTGCCCGAAGCGCGGATGAGGGGCTCTTCCGCAAAAACACCCTCGACGAAATGACCGTCGGCCGCACCGAAAAACCGCTCAACACCAAGGGCAAGCTGCCCGATAAACCGCAAATGCAGGACCAGCCGGTAAAGCGCGAGCCCCACTCCTCTCCGTCATCCTCGGGCTCTCCTTCGTCATCTTCGGCCCCTCCTCCGTCATCCTCGGCCTCTCCTCCGTCATCCTCGGGCTTGACCCGAGGATCCAGCGCCGACGACCCCAAACCCCTCCTCCGCGCCAAGCCCGGCGTCGGCTCCTACGAGGATGCGGGCGATGCGAAGCGGCAGAAGAAGACCAAGGGCAAGACGGGGCGGCCGGGCCACTGACACCCTCGCAGCCAGAATGCCCCTCATCCGCCCTATCGGGCACCTTCTCCCCGTCGAAACGGGGAGAAGGAACCAGCGGCACCCTCCGTCATCCCCTCTCACCACGTGCGGGGAGAGGGCTAGGGTGAGGGGCAAGCCAGCAAACTCCGCACTCCCATATCCCCAAAAATGCACCATGGCCCGACCGGCGAACATCGGTTAGTCCTCGCTGACCTCGCCGCAAAGGACCCCGTCATGCGCCTGCCCACCCTCGCCCTGCTGTTTGCCGCACTCTCAGCTCTCTCCGCCCTCCCCGCCGCCGCCGAAACCTTCGACACACCGCAGGCCCTGCTGCAAGCCCTCTACCGCTACGACACCACAGAGACCGATCCGGACGCCCCCTCGCTCTATTCCCCGTTCTTCTCCGACCAGCTGAACGCCCGCTTCCAGGCCGACCTCGACAAAACCGAACCCGGCGACGCCGGCACCATCGATTTCGACCCGGTCATTTCAGGCAATGACGGCGAAGCCACCGACATCGACGTCGGCCAGCCGATCGTCATCGACGACACTGCGGAGGTGGAGGTGACCTTCAAGAACTCCGTGCCGGTGACGCTGTACTACACCCTGGTCAAGGAACACGGCGGCTGGAAGGTCGACGACATCGCCAACCAGCAGGGGGAGTATCCGTGGAGCTTGAGCGCGTTGTTTGATGGCGCGCGGTAGGGAGAGATATGCAGCAAGAGAGGCTTCTCCCGCCCCGTCGTCCTCGGGCTTGACCCGAGGATCCAGCGCCGACGACGCCAAACCCCAAGCCCGGCGTCGGCTCCCAGGAGGACGCGGGCGATGTGAAGCGGCAGAAGAAGACGAAGAGCAAGACGGGCGACCGAGGCAGTGAAGAGCGACGGACGAACCACGCGTGGTGAGTTAGCTAAAACTAAAGCAATTTCAATCGCGTGCCGCCTATGACGAGAGCGAGTAAAGCTCACGCATTCGCGTAAGAAATTCGGTTTGCCCCCCATAGCTCGGATGACGAACGTGGAACTGCTCTGGAGTAATGGACCGCGTCCAAGCCGCTGCATCGTTGCCGATTGCGATGACGCGCCTTACGGAAAAGATTGTGCAAAGTTCTTTGAGAAAGGTCACCCCTACTTCTGCCTCTGCCCGTGTATGTTGGCGATTGCTAAAGGGCTTTCCCGATTCATGTGGATGCAGAGGAAACACGTTCCATGTTAAGACAGGCAGATCGACCTCCGTAAGTATTCGGAAGATATTTGCTGCGGTCCGCTCTTTTGACGCTGGCCCGTTCGTCGCGCGTTCCAAAGAATTTAACTTGAGATGCGTCGCGTAAAGAGCCAAGCTATACTCATCAGTTAGTGCTAGGCCCGTCCTACGTCCCCCCTTATAACCCAAGTCCCGACCTACCCAGACATCAATCATCTGCGCTGAACTTAGAGAGGTTAGTATCTGCAACAGATTCTGGCGCCGGATGGAGGGCGCTAGTTTTTTGTCGAAAACTGAACAAGCGTCGGCATAAGGATTGAAGCAGTCCTCAATCCGCAACGTCGATATTCTTTGCACAAATCTCTCAATCAAACTCATCGTCTTATCCCCGCCCCCCCAATTGGAACGCATCGTGGAACCGGTATTTGTCCCCAAGATAGCGTGCACAACGACTATGAAGTGAGATCTATTCAATCTGCTTCCTCTCCCACAGGGGAGAAGTACCACGCCGCTCGGCAAAACGGGGATGACAATCTGCTGCGAGAGCGACACCTTCCCCACCGCTCCCCGTGGCAGCGAACACAAAATCAACACCTTAGTCAAAATCCCAGTCCCACACTTTGCCGATAAAGGCATCTCCGCCACCCCCTCAACATCCCCGCCCCCCGCCCCCATGCCATAATCCCCCCGTCCCACCTCGGATACCCTGCCAGCCGTGGCAGCGAGGCGGGACCGGCGTCGGGTTTGGGGAAAGGACGGAAGTCCTCAGATCCGGGGTTCGTGCGAAAATTCCCCTCCGCAGGCTGATGCTGCTGCGGGCGTGCGATGCACAGAGGGCCCAAAAGGCCGTAGCGGAATGAGTGCGCGGGCAAAAACCGCCGAACGGGGCGCTGGCGAGAGCCACTTTCCCACCACCCAACGAGGCTCTCGCGAGCGCCCCGTCCGAAGCCAGACAGGCGGCGGACATGACAATGCGGCAAACCGCGGGCCGGCCGGTCGCGTGAAGGCGATGGCGTGCCCACCCGATCACCCAGTCACCAACCGGAGAAAAGCCATGCCCCCGTCATTTACCGAGCGACGCCGAACAGCGCTGCGGCAACGCACCATCGAGATGTTCGGCCTGCCGGGCGACCGCTGCGCCGATCCCGCCTGCCGGCGGCGCGGGCGCTGCCAGGGCGGCGCGGCGCAGGGGCCGGCCTGCCTGCATCACCTCACCCCCGGCGAGCAGACATTCTACAAGCGATTGCTGGACCATTGCCAATGGGCCGACGACGATCACATCCATTTCCTCGGGCATTATATCCGCGCAATCGACGATCCCTTCCTGATGCTCGTCGGCGAGATCGTCCGCCGCGCCCAGCTGCGCGGCCACTGGCTGCATGCGGCCCTGCCCCGCTGGTACAGGATGACCACCGGCAAGCCCGGCCGCGCCGTAGTCTCGCTTACGGCGGCGGCGCAAGCCCCCGCCCGCTACTACTAACCGCATGACCGGCGCCACCCTACTCCGCCGCCTTCACCTCCGGCAGCAGTTCCAGCTCATACGAATAGCCCTCGAGCATCGTATAGGCCTGCTCGATCGCCTCGATCTGGCTTTCGGCATTGCGGATGGCGTCGGCGATGGATTGCGAGCGGGTGCGCAGCATCGAGCCGAGCACGTCGGCGGCCGGCCGGCGGCCGAGCCGGTCGATGTGCTGGCGCACGCGGGCGCGGTGGCGTTCCAGCTCGAGGATGTGGAAGCGGCTCTTGACGATGTCGTCCGACAGTTTTCGGCGCATGGCGGCGAGCGGGTCGAAGCTGCCGGGCTCGCGCTCGTCGAGGATGAACTCGTTGACCAGCGTTTCCAGCATCAGGATGCCCTTCAGGTCGCGCGGATCGGCAAGCTGCGGGTCGTAGCCGGTATTGTCATAGACCTTGCGCCGCACCGGGTCCTTCAACAGCTCGTAGCAGGCCTGCAGCCGGCCGAAATCGTCCCGGTCGCCGCCCTGGTCGGGATGAACAGTTTTCGCCGCCTTGCGCCAGGCCGTCTTGATCGCCTGCTCGTCGGCATCGCGCTCAAGTCCAAGCGTTTCATAAGGATCGATCACCAGGCCACCTCGTCTTCCAGCATCCGTCGTTCCCGCCCTACCCCTTCGCGCCCCCCGCATCAAGGCGGACCGGAGGGCGGGCCGCCCCTTCTTCCGCCATGGCCGGGACGAAATTGTGGAGACACGGCGGCAACGGGCGGTTTTCCCCGGCCGGCTGTGCGATTGCGTCCCAGGCCGCAACCTGCAGAGATTGCCCCGGAAAAGAGACAGCATGCGGTTGAAATATTGGCCATTAATCGCTTGCTATTTTCACGAATTGCTGCCAATTATTTCAACGTTCGGGCGTTTGCATCCCGGAGACTGGACTGGCTGTATGGTCCCGGAGAAATCCGGGCGTGCCGAAAAGGCACTGTAGGCGTTCTTTCCCCGTTATCGACTTCTCCGACTGGCTTTCCGGAATAAAGACAAAACCGGAAAGAAAAAAGGTCTCCACCCTGGCAGGGGTGAAGGCACATCATCAAGGGAATAAGGACTTCTCCCATGGCCACCAAGGGCACCGTAAAATTCTTCAACCAGGACAAGGGCTTTGGCTTCATCACGCCGGAAGGCGGCGCCAAGGACGTTTTCGTCCACATCTCGGCGCTGCAGGCCGCTGGTCTCCAGACCCTGAAGGACGGCCAGCAGGTCACCTTCGACACCGAGCCGGATCGCATGGGCAAAGGCCCGAAGGCCGTCAACATCCAGGCTGCCTAAGCCGGATCTGATCGCTTTGCGATGACTGAATTGAACGGCGTCCCTCGGGGCGCCGTTTTTTTGTTGTGATAGCGAATAGCCGGTAGCCAATAGAATCAATGCTTTACTGACTATTGGCTATTGGCTACGCACTACTCCGCCGCCTGTTTCGCCTCGGCCGCGGCAAAAATCGCGTCAAACGCCGCGGCGATCACCTCCGGCCCGGCCCCGGCACGCGTCGCATCGGCCGACAGGATCTGCCGGAACCGCCGCGCCCCCGGCCAGCCCTGGAACAGGCCGACCATGTGCCGCGTCACATGAATCAGCCGTCCGCCCGAGGCAATATGCCGGGCCGCATGCCACATCATCGCGTCACGGACATCGGCCCAGAACGCCAGCGACTGCCGGTGCCCGTCGGCGGTAAAGGCCTCGCCGCTCAAGTCGATCGGCGGTGCCCCGGTCAGCGGATGCGAAAAATATTGGTCCACGGCCGTCAGCATGGCGCTATCATGATAGGCGGTTCGGCCGAGCATGACGCCATCCAGAGCGGGATGAGGAAAAGTGTGCAGCGGTTTTCCGCCCGCATCCCGCTCCGCCTTAGACTCACGATTCAGCTCCTCAAGGGCCTGATTCAGACTTCCAAGACCGCCGTTCAGACCAATGAAAAGATGAGGATTTTCTGATTTGAGACGATGAACCAGATCATAATCCAGCGGCGGAATATCGCGGTTCTCCTTCGGCGACAGCCCCAGCAGCCAGGCTTTGCGCGCATGCACCCAGACGGCATCGGCACCAGCCTTTGCGACCTGGGACGCGAGATCGCGCAACGCCACCTCCGGCTCCTGGTCGTCGACGCCGATCCGGCATTTGACCGTCACCGGGATTGACACCGCCGCCTTCATCGCCGCCACGCAATCAGCCACCACCGCCGGCTCGCGCATCAGGCAGGCCCCGAACGTACCCGACTGCACCCGGTCCGAGGGACAGCCGACATTCATGTTGATCTCGGCATAGCCGAAGTCTTCACCGATCCGCGCCACTGCCGCCATCTTGGCCGGATCGTTGCCGCCGAGCTGCAACGCCACCGGCTGCTCGGTGTCATCAAGCCCCAGCAGCCGCTGCCGGTCGCCACGCAGGATCGCCTCGCAGACGATCATTTCGGTATAGAGCAGCGCATGCTTCGAAAGCTGCCGGGCCATGAACCGGTAGTGACGATCGGTCCAGTCGATCATCGGCGCAACCGCGAAAACCGGTGCCCTGAAATACGCCGAACCGCTCGCGCCAGCCGCCAATGTTGTTTCGTCGCTCATGAAAACACTTTCATCCCCGCACGCTCCGCAGGCAGCATAATGAGGCTGGGGCGCACAAGCGGGAAGGTATCATCCGGCTAAACGGCGCCATTAACCGCGGCCTTATACAGCGGGCCGGTTTTGAAAGCGAGATGGAACTTTGGGTGAAGGCGCGAGACGACAAGGTGCACAGGTACGTAAAGCAAGAGGAGCGAGAAGACCGCCTGGCCCATCGCCGGCATGTAACGATGATCGATTTCAATCGTGCGAACCGGCTCTGCCGCAAAAACAACGGCAGGATGCCGCGGCTTGATGCACGGCCGGTTTTCGCAATTCTATGCCGGACGCATCAATGCGCCTGAAGCTTTGCCTCTTTCGCGGCCGAAATGAACACTTCCCTTGCTTCCTCGGGCGACTTGCGGCCGTCGAGTGCTGCACGGCACAGGCTCCTGGCGGCGACGTAGCGCGGACCACGCAGATCCGGCCAGGTGTCCATCAGGCAGATCAGGGCATCGAACGGTCCCTGGACGAGCTGAGAGCCTTTTTGTCCAAACCCAACTTCCACGGGACGGGACCATTTGGCATATGGCATGAGCGTCTCCTCCGATTTTCTTGCCAAACCATAATCGGAGGATAACCGATTTGGTTCCGGCTGGGCAGTCGGCAAAATGAAAAAAGCCTGCCGCGGGAGGAGGTGCGGCAGGCTTCTGAAAATGACCCACGGTCGGGAGGAGGTGACCGCTGATCGATCGCAGCTTTCCGGGAGGAGGTGAATCGCTGCGATAAATATGACTTTATTACCGCATTGCAGCAAAATCAAGGCAAATGTTATGCGGTGCAGCAATTTTACCAATAATGGCTGCGATGCGGTGGCGGGTTCGCGGCACTGCCGATCAGATAGCCGGCAAGAAAAGCCGCGGCGCCGAAAACGAGCAACGCCGTGCTTGTTGCCGATCGGTGATCGTGCGCAATCCTTGCGACCGCCGTAGCTTCATCCTTGACATAGCTTGCCGCCCGCTTTGCTTTTGCAGATGCGCCGCCTGCCTCACCCAATTCGCCCGTGAAACCGGTTCGCAATTTTTTGATATTTGCCATCTTCATGCTCCTCTTCTTCTTCAGCAAGGAAACATGTCAAAAGTAATATAGTTCCATCAAAAGACGGAGAGGATGCCCGAACCTTGGGCGTATGCTCGAAAAATGCGCCCGAACGGCTCTTTCGATAGAAGATCACGCCATCGTTACGACACGAAATCAAGCCCTTTGCTGAAAAATGACTGTTGTGATTCGTTTACCTGTGGCATGTTATTAGATGTATGCCCCATAAAAACCGATTTCGGAGTAACAACTGCAATCCAGAATCAAAAAAAATAACGCGACGGGAGAGAAAACATGGCAGAGGAAAATCTGTATCGCATCGTTGAAGTCAGTTTGAAGCGTGGTGCTGATCGCCGTGACGTCGGCATCATGACCGTGCGCCAGGCGCTGGAGCTTCCGGATGTCCCCAGCCTCGAATATACCCACCCGGACCTCAATTCCCGAGCTGGAAGCCGGTTTCTGACGCGTGATCAGCTTGAGGCCTATGCCTGCAGCTGATGCACCTTTCCCCACCCCGTAAAGGGGTGCTATCGTCCGGCATCCGCAATCGAATGCCTGGATGCCGATGACCACAATTGTTCCCCTTCCCGCCCCGGTTCTGTTGCCGGTTGCGAATACCGAGCGGGCCTTTCCCGTTCGCCGCGTCTATTGCGTGGGGCGCAACTATGCGGCCCACGCAATAGAGATGGGCCAAGATCCCGATCGCGAAGCGCCATTCTTCTTTCAGAAAAATCCGGACAATCTGGTGCTGCGGGGCACGGACTTTCCGTACCCGCCGCTTTCCTTAGACGTTCATCACGAAGTCGAACTTGTCGTCGCGCTGCAAAAGGGCGGCAACGATATCGCGACAGGCGACGCCCTCGATTGCGTTTACGGCTATGCCGTTGGCATCGATTTCACCCGCCGCGACCTCCAGGCCGCGGCGAAGGCGGCTGGCAAGCCCTGGACGGCGGCGAAAGCCTTCGAACACTCGGCGCCGGTTTCAGAGATCGTTCCGGCCGCGACCATAGGTCATCCCGCCGACGGCAATATCTGGCTGACGGTCAACGGCGACAGGAAACAGTATGGCGACCTCAACCAGATGATCTGGAAGGTGCCGGAAATCATCGCCGAACTGTCGACGTTTTTCACGCTTGCTGCCGGAGACGTCATCATGACGGGGACGCCCTCGGGCGTAGGACCGGTGTCGCGCGGTGATGTGGTTTCCTGTGGTATCGACGGCGTTGCGACGCTGACCGTCACGGTCGTTTAAGGACAAGAAGGAAAAATCATGCCGCTTTATGCACTTGGCCCAACCCGACCATCTGTCCCGGCGCAAGGCAGCTATTGGGTGGCGCCGGACGCGCATGTCATCGGCAGGGTCGAACTGGGCGAGGATGTCGGCGTCTGGTTCGGCGCTGTGCTGCGCGGCGACAATGAGCCGATCCGGATCGGCGCCCGCACCAATATCCAGGAAGGCGTCGTCATCCATGTCGATCCCGGCTTTCCGGTGGCGATCGGCCAAGGCTGCACCATCGGCCATCACGCCATCGTGCACGGCTGCACCATTGGCGACAATTCGTTGATCGGCATGGGCGCGACGGTGCTGAATGGCGCGGTCATCGGCAACAACTGCCTGGTCGGCGCCAACGCGCTGGTAACGGAAGGCAAGGTCTTTCCCGACAATTCCCTGATCGTCGGCGCACCGGCAAAGGCCATCAGGCTGCTGGATGATGCGGCCGTCGCCGGTTTGAAGAACTCGGCGAACGGCTATGTCAAGAAATGGCAGCTTTTCGCGACAAGCCTGTCAGTCCTTGGGTAGTTGCGGTCAAAGTTTCAGTGCCTCAACCGGAGCGCGTTAGCGACGACGGAGACCGAGGACAGGCTCATGGCGGCGGCGGCAATCATCGGCGAGAGCGGCGACCGGTCAACGGTAGAGCACCTGCCAGCCGACGAAAGCCGCTACCGCGACAACGACGACGGAAGGCACAAACCCGCCGGATAAGTTTCTGGATCGGCGCGCGCGAACGCTGGGCCGAGGCGACCACTCGACGACCTGCGACAGGACCGTATCGATGCCACCATTTCGACCCGGTACGACCAGCGTGCCGTTGCGGTTGATGGTGCCGCCTGTGACCTCAGCGCGCCCGTGATCTTTTCGACCGGCAAAGGCTCGCCGGTGATCAGGATGTTCGGACATCGCTTGAAATGGATATGGTTTGACGGGTCCTGACGGAGATTATGCGCAGGTGCAGTTCTGGCAGTGGCCGCGAATCTCGATCGTCGTCTTTTCCGTCTTGAAATGCTCCCTGCCGGCGAGCGCCGAGAGCCGTTCCTCTATACCCGCATCATGCATTTCGGTGACTTGGCCGCAGTCCTCGCAGATCGCAAAGGCCGTCACGCCGTGATCATGGTGATGATGATGATCCGGATGGGCGCAGGCGACGAAGGAGTTGAGGCTTTCGAGACGGTGGATCATGCCAAATTCTAGCAGCTTGTCCAGCGCGCGATAGACCTGCAGCGGCGCGCGAAAACCGTGGTCGCGTAGCTTGTCGAGGATGGTATAGGCGCTGAGCGGGCCCTCGGCGTGGGTCAGCGCATCCAGCACCAGCGTCTGGTTCTTGGTGAGTTGCTGCGCCATCAGTGATGCCCTCCATGCGTCGAGTGAATGGCTGTTTCGGTTTCGCCGTTGCGGCCGAACGGCAGAAGGCTGAGGACGAAAAGCCCCATCGCCGCAACCACGATCGAGGGTCCGGACGGCGTATCAAAGTGCAGCGAGCCGAACAATCCGCCGGTGACGGCGAGCACGCCGATGACCGAGGCAAGCACGGCCATGATCTCGGGCGACGTGGCAAAGCGGCGGGCGGTTGCCGCCGGGATAATCAGCAGCGATGTGATCAGCAGGATGCCGACGATCTTCATGGCGATCGCTATCACCAAGGCCATCAGCAGCATGAAATAGAGCCGTGCGCGCTCCGGCTGCAGGCCTTCGGCCTCGGCCAGTTCCGGGTTGACGGTGGAGGCAAGCAGCGGCCGCCAGAGATAGACGATCGCAAACAAGACGAGAATACCGCCGCCCCAGACGAGATCGATATCCGCTTCAGAGACCGCGAGGATATCGCCGAACAGGAAGCCGACGAGGTCGATCCGCACCCAGCTCATGAAGGCGACCATGACGAGGCCGATCGACAGCGCCGAATGGGAGAGGATACCGAGCAGCGCGTCGGTCGAAAGCGCGCCGCGCTTCTGCAGGAGAAGCAGAAGTAGCGACACGGCCGCGGCGACAATGAAGACGCTGAGCATGAGATTGAGTTCGAACAGCAGCGACAGCGCCACGCCGAGCAATGCCGAATGGGCCATGGTGTCGCCGAAATAGGCCATGCGGCGCCAGATGACGAAGCAGCCGAGCGGGCCGACGGTTATGGCAAGGCCGATGCCGGCAACGAGCGCGCGGGTGAAGAAATCGTCAAACACGGCGCGTCTCCTTGTTGTCGAAGCCCTGCAGGCGGCTCTGATGGCCGCAGCCGCAATCCGGGCCGTGGACATGATCGGCATGATCATGGGCGTCGTGGGCGTGGTGGTGGCCATCCTCCGGGTGGCAATGTTCGGTGATGCTGCCATCGGCATGCAGCACGCGGCCGTCGGGCAGATGGGTGTGATCGTGATCGTGGCTGTAGACGGCAAGCGTCTTGGCCGCGCGGCTGCCGAACAGCTTCAGATACTCCGGGCTCTGGCTGACGATCTGCGGCGTGCCGCGGCAGCAGACATGGCCGTTGAGGCAGATCACCGTGTCGGTCTCGGCCATCACCACATGCAGGTCGTGGGAGATCAACAGGATGCCGCAGCCGGTCTGGTTACGGATGGATTTGATCAGGTCGTAGAGCGCGATCTCGCCGGAGAAGTCGACACCCTGCACCGGTTCGTCGAGAACGAGCAGATCGGGCTTGCGGGCAACGGCGCGGGCAAGCAGGGCCCGCTGGAATTCGCCGCCGGACAGGTGCTGCACCTCGGCGCGGGCCAGATGCGCAATGCCGGTCGCTTGCAGCGCTTCCTCGATCTCGCGGCCCTTCAGCGGGCCGGTCAGCGTCATCAGGCGCTCGACCGTCAGGGGTAGCGTCCAGTCGATGGCCAGTTTCTGCGGCACATAACCGATCTTCAGGCCCGGCTTTCGCTCGACCCAGCCCTCGTCCGGCTTCAAAACGCCGATCGCGGTTTTCGCTGTCGTCGATTTGCCCGAACCGTTCGGGCCGATCAGTGTCACGATCTCGCCGCTCATGATCGAGAACTCGACGCCGCGCACCAGCCAGCGGCCGCTGCGGCGCACGCCGGCATTGTTCATGAGGACGAGAGGCTTCTGGTCGGGCGTGCGGAGCATCCAAAAAATCCGGATTTCGGTGTTGCCAGCCGCTATGCCACACGTTATAGCATAACGCAATTGATGTAATAACATTACATTGATTTACAAGACAGGAGTCCCCGCATGAGCCTGAAAAAATCCCTCCTTCTCACATCCTCCCTGCTTTTCGCCCCCTCCATGCTTCTGGCAACGGGCACCGCCCATGCCGAAGTCCCGAACGTTGTTGCATCGATCAAGCCGATCCACTCGCTGGTTGCCTCGATCATGAAAGGGCTCGGCGAACCGACGTTGATCGTCGAGGGCGCCGCCTCCCCCCACACCTATAGCATGAAGCCCTCCAACGCCTCGGCGCTGGAAAACGCCAATATCGTCTTCTGGGTCGGGCATGGGCTGGAGGCCTTTCTGGAAAAGCCGCTGGAATCACTGGGCAGCGGCGCGAAGATCGTCGAACTGGACGATGTGCCCGGACTTGAGAAGCTGAAATTCCGCGAAGGCGGTGCGTTCGAGGCGCATGACGACGGCGGCGAACATGAAGCAAGCGCAGAAGGCGCCGAGGATCACGCCCATGAGGAGGGTCACCACCACGAAGAGGGTGAGTTCGACATGCACCTCTGGCTCGATCCGGCCAATGCCAAGGCGATGGCAGCCGAAATCGAAAAGACGCTGGCGGCCGCAGATCCGGGCAACGCCCAAACCTACAAGACCAATCTCGAAGCCCTGAACACGCGGCTCGACGCACTCGACAAGACGCTTACGGAAACCGTCGCGCCGATCAAGGACAAGCCCTTCATCGTCTTTCACGACGCCTACCAGTATTTCGAACATCGCTACCATGTGAAGGTGGCAGGCTCGATCACCGTCAGCCCCGAGGTTCTGCCCGGCGCCGAGCGCCTGTCTGAGATCCACGCCAAGATCGTCGAACTTGGCGCAACCTGCGTCTTTGCCGAACCGGAGTTCGAGCCGAAGCTGGTCAATGTCGTGCTCGAAGGCACCCCGGCGAAATCCGGTACACTCGACCCGGAAGCCGCCACCCTCGAGGCCGGCCCCGACCTCTATTTCCAGCTGATGGAAGGCATCGGCACCTCGCTGAAAACCTGCCTTTCCAACGGCAGCTAAACAGGTTCCCTCCCAACGACCTTTGAAGGCGGGCCACAGGTCCGCCTTTTTCAGACCAATTTGTGTAATAGTATAACATTAAGGATGCAGGATAATGTCCGACAGACTTCCGGTCACCGTTCTCTCCGGCTTTCTCGGCGCCGGAAAGACGACGGTGCTCAATCATATCCTCAACAATCGTGATGGCTTGCGCGTCGCCATCATCGTCAACGACATGAGCGAGGTGAACATCGATGCCGCACTGGTGCGCGACGGCGGCGCGAACCTGTCGCGGACGGAGGAGCAACTGGTCGAAATGACCAATGGCTGCATCTGCTGCACGCTACGCGACGACCTTCTGAACGAGGTACGCAAACTCGCCGAGCAGGACCGGTTCGACTATCTGCTGATCGAATCGACCGGCATTGCCGAACCGCTCCCCGTCGCAACGACCTTCGAGTTCCGCGACGAAAACGGCGCCAGCCTCTCGGATGTGGCGCGGCTCGATACGATGGTAACCGTCGTCGATGCCGCGAGCCTCTTGGCCGACTATTCCTGCGACGATTTCCTCGCCGACCGCGGCGACACGGCCGGAGAGGGCGACAACCGCACGCTTGTCGATCTGCTGGTCGAACAGATCGAATTCGCCGACGTCGTCATCCTCAACAAGACCGGCAGCGCCACGCCCGAAAAGCTTGACGCGGCGCGCAAGATCATCGTCGGCCTCAATCCGGATGCACGGCTGCTCGAGACGGATTTCGGGCGGGTGGCGCTACGCGATGTGCTGGGCACCGGGCTGTTCGATATGGCGAAGGCCGAGCAGCATCCGCTCTGGTACAAGGAACTGCACGGCTTCAAGGACCATGTGCCGGAAACGGAGGAATATGGCATCCGCTCCTTCGTCTACCGCGCGAAACGGCCGTTCGATCCCGCCCGGTTTCATGCCTTCATCAATCGTTCCTGGCCGGGCGTCGTCCGCGCCAAGGGCTTCTTCTGGCTGGCGACACGGCCGCATCATGTCGGCGAACTGAGCCAGGCGGGTCCCATGGTGCGCACATCGAAGATGGGCCTGTGGTGGTCGGCGGTTCCCAAAGCCCAGTGGCCGGACGATCCGGGTTTTTTGGCGATGATGAAGCCCTACCTTGATCCCATCTGGGGCGACCGGCGCCAGGAGATCGTCTTCATCGGCGCCGACCCGATGAACCAGACGGCACTGGAAGCCGAGCTTGACGATTGTCTGGTTGATGCCGGCAGCTTCACGCCAGAGCACTGGCGGACACTGCCCGATCCGTTCGCGGATTGGTCCGCCAGGGCGAGCTAGCGGCGCGAGCACTATCCGCTGTTCTCGAAAGGCGGCACGACGCCGCTCTCGACAACCGTGCTTTCTCACTCAACGGTGAATTACAACGCCTCGTAGCTAAAGCGATCGAAATCGGCGACCTTGGCCCGACCCGATGTGTCGAACGCAAAAACGCCCGCGAAAGCGCCGGTGAACGAGCCGTGTTCGCCGCGCCCGCCCTCGTCCGAAACGACGCCCGCATCGAGCACCGGGCCGATCTTGCGCCAGGCCTGGTAGCCGTCAGGGTGCCAGAAGAACTGTAGCTCGTTACCCCGGACTTCCATTGCCAGATGGACCTGTCCGAACGGGACGGTGATGCCGCCGTCGGAGGGAAACGTCATGCGGCCATGCGGAAAATCGCCGGCGCAGGAGAAGATCGTCACGACCCGGCCGAGCTTTTCATGCAGGGTAACAGCGAGCGCGTGAAACTTATGGCGGTTGTAGTAGTGGGTCAGACCAGCGGCCTGCTGATAGGTATCCGGCTCGAATTCGACGACCGTCTCCGCACGGAAGGAATGGTGCTCCTGGCGGCGCGCCACCACCGCCTGTTCGAACCAGCTGCCGATGCTTTCGCGGCCGTACAGCCGCAGATGACCGGGCTTCTCCGTCAGCGAGAAAATCCGCTCGGGCAGAGGCGTGCGCAGCCATTGGAAATCATCGGGCAACGCCGGGCGGTCGAAATCGGTTTCGATCCTTGCGGGCTTTTCGACGACAGCGGTCTCGCCCGGCGCCGGAACCTCGACGGCCGGTACGACACCACCCTGCTCCAGATAGAGCCATCCGTCATCACCCCAGACGCATTTCTGCAGCGCCGTCTCACGGCCGAGCGTACAGCGCCGGAGCGGCGGCAGCGGGCGCCCGGTGAGATGCGTATGATAGGCCTGCCCGTCCGGCGTCTCGACATACTGGCCGTGCCCTGCCCTTTGCAGCACCGCGTCCGGCGCATCCTTGGAGGTGATCAGATGCGTCTGCGGATGTATCTCGTAGGGGCCTTCGATCGTCCGCGAGCGAGCCATGGTCACGACGTGATCGTATCCCGTGCCGCCCTCGGCCGTGGTCAGATAGTACCATCCATTGCGCTTGAAGAGGTGCGGACCTTCGACAAGCCCTTGGGTACTGCCGGCGAAGATATTCTTGATCGGCCCGACGAGCTTTTTCGAGATCGGGTCCCATTCCTGCAGCAGGATGCCATCGAAAGCCGGGCTCTTCGGCGAACCGCCAAAGCTTTCCGTGCGATGATTCCACTGCATATTGAGGAACCATTTGCGGCCGTCATCATCGTGGAACAGCGACGGGTCGAAGCCGGAGGAATTGACATAGGTCGGATCCGACCAATCGCCCTCGATCGACTCGGATGTGACGATATAGTTGTGCGCATCCTTGAAGTTGCCGTCGAAGCGCTTGACGTCGGTGTAGACCAGAAAGAACAGGCCGTCGGCGTGCGACAGGCATGGCGCCCAGATGCCGCAGCTGTCGGGATTGCCGCGCATGTCGAGCTGGCTTGCGCGCTCCAGCGGCCGGCGCACCAGCCGCCAGTTGACCAGGTCGGGCGAGTGGTGGATCTGCACGCCGGGATACCATTCGAACGTGGACGTGGCGATGTAGTAATCCTCGCCCACGCGGCAGATGGACGGGTCGGGATTGAAGCCCGGCAGAATGGGGTTACGGATCAACGCGCTCATGACGAACGTACCTCATCGTTTCTTAGACATCATCCAATCCCCAAACTGGCCGCCAATTCAAGTCCCTTGCGGAGGTATCGGTGGTGAAATTCGCCTTCTCCGTCCGACTCGCGGCCCGGCTTCCATGCAGACTGTGCCTCGCCAACTCGTCCGCAACAACGCGATTCCCCGCGATTTTTGCCCATCCTTTGGGCACTGCAGCAAAGCCTAGGTACAACTTTGGTATGACGTTGCCATACCACACGGGAAAATCCAGCCGCAGGCTTGAAACGGGGCTTGAAATCGGCACTGTGGCTATGCTTGGCAACAAAATCGAAAATCAGCTTGGCGGGGAGGAACTCTTATGACCGCACTGCTCGGTATCAGCAGGCTCATCGACCGTGTCACGGAAATCATCGGCAAATCAGTCTCCTGGCTGATCCTGGTGGCCGTTCTGGTCAGTGCCGGCAATGCTATCATCCGAAAAATATTCAACATGTCGTCGAACGCCTGGCTGGAGGCGCAGTGGTATCTTTTCGGTGCCGCCTTCATGCTCGCGGCTGCGTATACGCTCAGCCAGAACGAGCATATCCGCATCGACGTCGTCTACGGCAAGTTTTCGCGCCGCGTGCAGCACTGGATCGACCTGTTCGGACATGTCTTCTTCCTGATGCCGTTCGTATTGCTGATGACATACTATCTGATCCCCTATGTGCTGATGTCCGTTCGCTCGCAGGAAGGCTCATCCAGCGCCGGTGGCCTGATCGTCTGGCCAGCCAAGGCGATCCTCCTTTTCGGCTTTATCCTTCTCGCGCTGCAGGGCGTTTCGGAGATCATCAAGAAGATCGCGATCATGACCGGCAACATGGATGACCCGACGCCCTACGTACCGACCCACGCACCGCTGGACGAAGCCGTCATCCCGGAGGCACGCCCATGATCGAGTTCATCGCCGTAAACCTCGCACCGATCATGTTCGTGTCATTGATCGTGTTCCTCCTGCTGGGTTATCCCGTTGCCTTTTCGCTCGCCGCCAATGGCCTCTTGTTCTTCTTCATCGGCGTGGAGCTTGCTCCCTTGTCTGCCGGCTCCATCAATCTCTCCTGGCCTCTGCTCAATGCACTGCCGGAACGATTCTGGGGGGTGATGTCGAACGACACATTGCTCGCCATCCCCTTCTTTACCTTCATGGGGATCGTGCTCGAACGATCCGGCATGGCGGAGGACCTTCTCGACACGATCGGCCAGTTGTTCGGCCCCATTCGCGGTGGCCTTGCCTATGCGGTGATCTTCGTCGGAGCGCTGCTCGCAGCCACCACTGGCGTGGTTGCAGCTTCGGTCATCGCCATGGGCCTGATCTCGCTGCCGATCATGCTGCGCTACGGCTATGACCGGCGCGTCGCCTCCGGCGTCATCGCGGCGTCCGGCACGCTTGCCCAGATCATTCCGCCTTCGCTGGTCCTGATCGTTCTTGCCGACCAGCTCGGCCGTTCGGTCGGCGACATGTATGCCGGCGCCCTGATCCCCGGCCTGGTGCTGACCGGGCTCTACATGCTCTATATCCTGATCATGACCTTCGTCCGGCGTGACTCGATGCCGGCGCTGCCGCTCGAAGCCCGCACGCTCGGCTCGGGCGTTACCTCGCTCTTTGTCGCGCTCGCCGTTGCGGCGGGTATCGCCTATGCGGCGCATATCTACCTCTCGTCGACGCAGGGCGAAAACGCCGATATTCTCGGCGCCACTATCGGCGTGGCCTTCATCTACGTGGTTGCGCTCATCGACAGGGGATTGAAGATCAATGCAATGTCCAGGCTTGCCCAGCAGGTCATCATCGTCCTGATCCCGCCACTGGCCCTGATCTTCCTCGTGCTCGGGACGATCTTCCTCGGCATTGCAACGCCGACGGAAGGCGGCGCCATGGGCGCTGTCGGCGCCCTGATCATGGCAGCGGCCAAGGGACGCCTGACCTTGGATGTGGTCCGCTCCGCGCTGGCCGCCACGACCCGTCTGTCGGCCTTCGTGCTGTTCATCCTGATCGGCGCACGGGTGTTCTCGCTGACTTTCTACGGAGTCAACGGCCACGTCTGGGTGGAACATCTGCTGGTGGGGATGCCCGGCGGTGAAACCGGCTTCCTGATCACCGTCAACCTGCTCGTGTTCTTCCTGGCGTTCTTCCTGGATTTCTTCGAACTCGCCTTCATCATCGTGCCACTGCTGGCACCGGCGGCCAACGCGCTCGGCATCGACCTTATCTGGTTCGGCGTCCTGCTCGGCATCAACATGCAGACGAGCTTCATGCATCCGCCCTTCGGGTTTGCGCTGTTCTACCTGCGTTCGGTCGCGGCCAAGGTGCCTTATCTCGATCGGGTCACGGGTAAGCTGACGAAACCCGTGACCACAGGGCAGATCTATTGGGGGGCGGTGCCGTTCGTCGGCATTCAGATCCTGATGGTGGCGTTGACGATCATGTTCCCACAGATGGTCATGCACTACAAGGGCGACGCCGCCGTCGTGGACCCAGCAACGATCAAGATCGAGGTGCCCGGTTTCGGCACGGGTGGTGGCGGCTTGACCTTGCCGGACAATGGCGGCGGTCTCGGATTGCCGGGTGGTCTGCAACTGCCTGGCGGCAATCCGCTCGACGGCGGCCAGCAGCCGACGGATCAGAATGGCGCCGGTGGCGAGCAGAAGAAGCCCGCCAACGACCTGAGCGCCCCGCCGTCCTTCAACTGATCTACAAGCCGGGCCGGTGTTCGCACCGGCCCTCCTCCAGACAATGACGGGCATGGAAAAACCCCGAAGCGCAGAGCGCTTCGGGGTTTCTTCGTTTCAGGGATGAGACGGCGCTTAGAGCTTGCCGCCGCGTTGCTGGATCATCATGAAGGTGTCGTAGTTGTATTCGGCGATCTGGGCATTGAGGTAGTACTCGCCGCGGAACGCCTTGATCGAATCCCAGATCTTCTTGAAAGTCGGGTTCGAGGCTTCCATGCCAGCGTAAACCTCATTGGCCGCGTCGAAGCAGGCCGACAGGATTTCCGGGCTGTAAGGGCTAAGCTTCGCGCCGGCGCCGACGAGACGCTTGATCGCCGCAGGATTGAGGTAGTCATACTTCTGCAGCATGTTCGCATCGGTTGCCTGGCATGCAGTGCGCAGCAGCGACTGATAGTTTTTCGGCAGGCCGTCGAAAGCCGCCTTGTTGAACATGGCGTGCACAGTCGGTCCGCCTTCCCACCAGCCGGGATAGTAGTAGTACGGCGCAACCTTGTAGAAGCCGAGCTTCTCGTCATCATAGGGGCCGACCCATTCGGCGGCGTCGATGGTGCCTTTTTCGAGCGACGGATAGATGTCGCCACCGGCGATCTGCTGCGGTACGACGCCGAGTTTCTCGACGACCTTGCCCGCAAAGCCCCCGATACGCATCTTCAGGCCCTGCATGTCGGCGACCGTCTTGATCTCCTTGCGGAACCAGCCGCCCATCTGCACGCCGGTGTTGCCACCGGGATATCCAACGAGGCCTTGCGTCGCCAGGAATTCGTTGAACATGTCGATGCCACCGCCATGATAGTGCCAGGCATTCATGCCGCGGGCATTCAGCGCGAACGGGACTGCTGCGCCGAGAGCCCAGACCGGATCCTTGCCCCAATAATAGTAGGAAACCGTGTGGCAGGCTTCGACCGTGCCGGCCGCGGCGGCGTCGGCTGCCTGCAGGCCAGGGACGATTTCGCCGGCGGCGAAGACCTGGATCTGGAAATTGCCGTCGGTCGCTTCGGAGACGTACTTCGACAGCACATCGGCACCGCCATAGATCGTGTCGAGAGACTTCGGAAAGGATGATGCGAGACGCCAGTTGATCTTGGGGCTGCTCTGGGCGACGGCGGGCGCTGCGAGCGTCGTTGCCGCGGCAGCGCCGACGCCACCGAGACCTGCACGCTTGATGAATGAACGGCGATCCATGTTCTCTCCTCTGTTTTCGCGGACAGCCGGCTTTGCCGAAACTGTTCCTCCCCGCGGGGCGCTGGCCGCACCACTCGGTTTCGACTGGCTCAAACGGACATACGCGTTTTCGAATTCACGAGATTCGGGCAGATAATTCCAATGAAATCACCCGCCTCCGCGGGCAGATTACACGCTCGCCCCCTCATGTCCAGCCGTGCCAAGAAAAGCCCTTCTTCGACTTTTGTCTAATAACAACTTTCAATGTTTGCAGCGACTTACGTTACCGGCCAGGCAAGATCGTCAAAGAGCCGGAGCGCCGGAAAAGCGTGCCGCGCATATACCAGGCTTTCGAACGGACAAAGGCACCGGATCCGACGATCCGATGCCTTGTTTTATTCTCGCCGGCTTGCCTAGTCGCGTTCCGCCGACGAAGCCCAGAGATTGATGTCAGCTTCCTTGGCGTAGACATCGATCTCTGCCAGTTCCTCGGCCGTGAACGTGTCGTTCTTCAGCGCGGCGACGCAATCGACGATCTGCGACGAGCGGCTGGCGCCGATCAGCGCCGAGGTGATGTGGCCGCCGCGCAGCACCCAGGCGATCGCCATCTGGGCCAGCGTCTGGCCGCGCCTCTCGGCGATCTCGTTAAGTTTCCTGATATTGTCGATGATCGACGGGCGGATGAAGTCCTTCTTGAGGAAGTGATCCTGCGCCGCGCGGCTGTCGGCGGGAATGCCACCGAGATATTTCGTCGTCAGCATGCCCTGCGCCAGCGGCGAAAACACGATCGAGCCGACGCCGAGGCCTTCGAGCGTATCGATGAGCCCGTCATCCTCGACCCAGCGGTTGAGCATCGAATAGCTCGGCTGATGGATAAGCAGCGGCGTCCCGAGATCCTTGAGAATTGCAGCCGCCTCGCGGGTGCGCTGCGAGTTGTAGGACGAGATGCCGATATAAAGCGCCCTGCCCGAACGGACGATATGATCGAGCGCCGCACAGGTTTCTTCGAGCGGCGTAGCCGGATCGAAGCGGTGGGAGTAGAAGATGTCGACATAGTCGAGGCCCATGCGCTTCAGGCTCTGGTCGCAGGAGGCGATCAGATATTTGCGGCTGCCCCACTCGCCATAGGGACCCGGCCACATGTCGTAACCGGCCTTTGAGGAAATGATCAGCTCGTCGCGCAAGCTGGCAAAATCGGTGCGCATGATTTCGCCGAAAGCGGTTTCGGCCGAGCCCGGAGGCGGACCGTAATTGTTGGCGAGATCGAAATGGGTGATGCCGAGATCAAAGGCCGTGCGGCACATGTCGAGCTTGCGCTCATGCGGCGTGTCATGGCCGAAATTGTGCCAGAGGCCGAGCGACACCGCCGGCAGCTTCAGCCCGCTCTTGCCGCAGCGATTGTACGTCATCGTCTCATAGCGATTGTCTGCGGGTTGCCAGCTCATCGTTTCATCCTGCCCTGTGCCTGAAATATACTTGAAAACGGAATTCCCGAAGCAGCGCGGCTCCGGGAATGATTTGGATCGGTATATTTTACTGCGATGACGGTGCAAAGCGATACTGCCCCTGCACCCCCAAATTTGGCCTATCGCAACAGCGCCTTGGCCTCCTCGATGCCGAGCGCCGCCGGCTGCGTGCAGGTCGTCGTCAGTTCGACGAACTGGCCGGTCGCGCCCGACTGCAGGATCGACACCATGACATCGACGCCATGCAGCGCGCGCTCCAGCGAGCAACGGGCATCGCGACCTTCGAGGATGGCGAGCGCCATGTCGGCAAGGCCGGCGGTGCGGTAGTTGGCCATCGGCCCCTGCGGGTGTTCCTGATTGTCAATAGCAAAGGGATGATCCCACATCTCGACGGGCTGAATATCCTTGTCGCGGCCGCTCGCCAGGACCGTGCCTCCGAAGAAATTCGGATCTGGCAGGAAGAGTGAGCCGTCGGTGCCATAGAGCTCCATGTTGCCGTGGCGGTGCGACCAGACATCCCAGCTCGCCGACAGCGTCACCGTCGCTCCGTTCTGGAATTCGAGCAGCGCATGGATGTTGGTCGGCGTCTTCACCGGAATGACCTCGCCCTTGCGCGGTTCACTGGTGATGGTGCGCGTATGGTTGGCCATCGAGGTCAGCGCCGCCACCCGCTTGACCGGGCCGATCAGGTTGACGAGGTTGGCGATGTAGTAGGGGCCGAGGTCGAGGACCGGGCCGCCGCCGGGCAGGAAGAAAAAGTCCGGGTTCGGATGCCACATTTCCATGCCCGGGCTCATCACGTGGCAGGTGCCCGATGTCACGCGGCCGATTTTGCCTTGGTCGATATAGTCGCGCGCCAGCTGGTGCGCACCGCCGAGGAAGGTGTCCGGCGCGCAGCCGACCTTCAGGTTGCTGGCCGTGGCGATGCCGCGCAACTGCTCGCCCTGCTCGAGCGTCAGTACGAGCGGCTTTTCGGAATAGACGTGCTTGCCGGCTTCGAGGATCATCTTGGAAACGGGAAAATGCGCTTCCGGGATTGTCAGGTTGACGACGATGTCGATCTCCGAATTGGCAAGCAGTTCCTCGATGGTCTGCGCCTTGACGTCATATTCGGATGCGCGCGTCTCTGCGGCCGCCGGATTGATGTCGGCGCATGCGAGCACCCGGATGCCCTTGAAGAGCGGCGAAAGCCTGAAATAGGTGGTGGAAATGTTGCCGCATCCGATGATGCCGACGCCGAGTTCCTTTGTCATGATGTGCTCTTTCTATCAGTAGGTCTTGATCGACGCGATCGAGCGCTCGGCCGTCGCCTTGAAGTCCTTGGGGTTGTCGTGCTCGACGATGTAGTACCGGGCAGGTGTCGCGGTCAGCGCCTTGAACAGTCTCTTCCAATCGACCGTGCCGTGGCCGACGTCGGCCCAGCCGTCCTCATCCGCGTTTTCGCCGGCTGCAGCGATGTCCTTCACGTGGACGGCCGTAATGCGGCGGCCATATTTTTCGATCCAGGCAAAGGCATCGGCACCGCCGCGGATGACCCAGGCAATGTCGGCTTCCCAGGAGAGTTTCGGTCCGCCGGCAAAGATATGGTCCTGCGGGATCGAGCCGTCCGGCAGCGTGGCGAATTCGAAATCATGATTGTGCCAGCCAAAGTCGAGGCCGGCGTCACGGAAGGGTTTTCCCGCCTTTTCCAGGCGTTCCCCGAATGCCTTCCAGCCGGCGGCATCCGTCGGCCGCTGTTCGGGAAGCAGATAGGGGCAATAGATCGCCCTGATGCCGAGGGCATTGACGATTTTAAGGACGCCAGCCGGATCGGATTCGAGCATGTCCAGACCGAAATGGGCCGTTGGCATGATGACGCCGCTTTTGTCCATGTCGGCCTTCAGCGCAGCAAGGGCATTATCGTCGAGCGCGGCGTACAGCGCGCCGTAACCCTCGACCTGTTTGTAGCCGACGGCACCGACTGTCTTCAAGACATCGGAAAGCGGCGGGAAATTGCGGGCGCTGTAAAGCTGGAAGCTGATATCTTTCATCGGAATTCTCCTCGGTGGACGGGGATGTGCCAGAGCGGGCCTCAGCCATTGCCCTGGCAGGATTGAAGATCGAAGGCCATGAAACTCGGGGCGTTGCCGGAAGCAGCCTGTTGTTTCGGTGTGAAGCGGATCAGGCGGCTCTCGCCGGCCGTCAGGTCGAAGGCATTGTCGGAATAGCGACCTTCGACATCAGCCTCGACAACGACATGCAGGGCAAGGCCGGTCGCCGTGACCGTGACCTCGTAGGTGTTGTCAGCGGCCTCGCTCGTCGAGATCAAGAGATCGGACGGAACTAGATCGAGCGCCTTGTAGGTGCCTTGCACATGATGCCCCTCGCCGCGCATGCTATTCGATGCTTCGAAGGACCAGAACAGCAGCATGTTCTCCGGGATATCCGCAGCAGCGATCGTCAGCAGTGTTGCGGCGCGATCCGGGCTGCAGGTACCGGCGGCGGCCGTCAGGGGCTGCTTCTCGCCCGACAGCGAAACAAGGAAGGTCTGCAGCTCGACCGTGACCGGCGCGGCGGTGTCGTTGACCATAGAGAAGGCGATGGTCTTTCCATCGTCGGAGGGGATGGCTGCGACAGCCACCGGCTGGAAGAAGCGCCGCACCATGTAATGCATGGCCTTCCAGTTGCCGCCATGATCAAGGCTCGCCCATGAGGCAACCGGCCAGGTGTCGTTGAGCTGCCAATAGAGCGTGCCCATGCAATGCGGTTTGAGCGACCGCCAGAAATCGACGGCGGTGCGGATCGCCAGTCCCTGCTGTATCTGGCTCAGATAGACGAAATTCGAAAAATCCTTGGGGAAGCGGAAATAGCGGAACATCGTCGCGGCGATGCGCTCGTTGCCGCCGGCATTCTTCTGGTGCGTTTCCATCACCGGCGAGGCGATGTTCAGGTCCTTCTGTTCCGCGAACTGTCGGACGACCGGCATCGAGGTATAGGACTGGAAACCGAATTCCGAGCAGAAGCGCGGCCGGACGGTGCGGTAATTGTCGAACGACTTGTTCTCGTGCCAGACTGACCAATAGTGCATGTCGCCGGAACCGTCCGCATGCCAGGCATCGCCGAAGTTGAGCGGGCCGACGGAGGGGCTGGATGGCCACCAGATCGCGTCCGGCGCCGCGGCCTTGATGCTAGCCTCGATCGTGCGGTTGAGGCGGTCGTAGGAAACGAGATAGCGGTCGCGATCCCTGCGGCTCTCTTCAAACCAGTTAAGCGCTCCGACCAGTTCGTTGTCGCCACACCAGAGCGCGATCGATGGATGCGACGATAGCCGCTTGACCTGATAGTCCACCTCCGCCGCGACGTTTTCGAGGAAATCCGGGGTCGAGGGGTAGAGATTGCAGGCGAACATGAAATCCTGCCACACCATCAGGCCCAGCCGGTCGCACAGATCGTAGAACCAGTCCGTCTCGTAAAAGCCGCCACCCCAGACACGGATCATGTTCATGTTGGCATCGACCGCCGAGCGCAGCAGGTCCTCGACGCCCTCCGGCGTCACCAGCGAGGCGAGCGCATCGGCCGGGATCCAGTTGGCGCCGCGGCAGAAAATCTCGCGGCCGTTGACACGAAAGGCAAAGCGGCTGCCGGCGTCGTCCTCGTCCGTCAACAGCTCGATGGTGCGGAAGCCGATCTGCCGGGTTACCGTCTCGCCCGGGAACGAGACGGTGAGTTCGCACAATGCCTGCGCGCCGCTGCCAGCCGGCCACCAGAGCTTCGGATCTTCGACGGTAAAGACATGCGTGACCTGTGTCTCACCGGTATTGACGGCGCAATCCAGATGCTCTCTTGCGCCGTCGAGCGAAAAGTCGATGCGGACGATGCCGGGATCCTCGGCGAAAAGCGTCACCGTCACCTGAAGGTCGATTGCACCACCGGCCTGCGGCACCTGCCGGGTTGTGACATGTTCGATGCGGGCGACCGCAAGCTTCTTGAGTGCGATCGAACCGTAGATGCCGAGCGGCGCGATTGCGATGTTCCAGTCCCAGCCGAAATGGCATTGCGGCTTGCGCAGCATATTGCCGTTGGGGATCGGGCAGTTTCCGGTCGAGTACGGAATATAGAAGGGCTGGGCCGCTTGCCGTTCGGCGGCGGCGGCGATCGACGAGTGGATGACGACGCGCAGCCGGTTCTGGCCCGTTTTCAAGGCCGGACCGACCGCTGGGCGATAGCGGCGAAAGCAATTCTCCGCCTGAAGAACCAGCTCATCGTTGACATAGACCGAAGCGATCGTGTCCAGGCTTTCGATATCGAGATACCAGAAACCGGCGAGATCGGCCGCATCGATCTCGAATGTACGCTCAAGCACCCAGTCCTTGTGCGCCACCCACTGAACATCGTTCTCGTTGCGGCCGGCATAGGGATCGGCGATCATGCCGACAGCCTGCAGGGCGCTGTGGACGTCGCCCGGAATGGCGATCGTCAGCGCATGACTATTGTCGGACGAGGCAAGCAGCCAGTCGCCGGATAGGTCGAGCGCTACGGGTTCGGACGTGAAGGTGTCAGCAGACATTGTCAAAAATTCCATTGGCTGCCTGCGCCCGCTCGGGGACAGGCGTCATCGTCTTTGGGCGGCCACGGAAAGCGCGGCCGATGGTACGGATTGATCAGATCCTGTTTTCGGTGGTGGCGTCGAAGACCGAGGCCATCGACATGTCGAAGCTGAGTTTGAGCGCCGTTCCAGGCTTGTAGCGCCGCGAACCGGCGATGCGCACCGACATGGTTTGCCCGGCGTGCCTCAGCCAAAGGAGGTTGTCGGCGCCCATCGGCTCCTCGATATCGACGACCGCATCGTGAACTTCCGTTCCAGGCATGTTTTCATCGACCTTGACGTGTTCCGGTCGCACGCCGAGAACGACATTGCGGCCGGCCTCCAGCGGTCCGCGCGCCGGGTACGCCTCCATGCCGAAATCAACGCCGTTGACTTCCACCACCTTGCGCCCTCCCCGCTCCTTGATCTCGCCGCGGAAGAAATTCATCGACGGCGAGCCGATGAAGCCGGCGACGAAGAGGTTTTCGGGAAAATTGTAGATCGTCATCGGATCGGCAAGCTGCTGGATGACGCCGCTCTTCATGACGGCGATGCGGTCGGCCAGCGTCAGGGCCTCGATCTGGTCGTGGGTGACATAGATCATCGTATTGTTCAGCGACTGGTGAAGCCGCTTGATTTCGACGCGCAGTTCCGAGCGCAGCTTGGCGTCGAGGTTGGAAAGCGGCTCGTCGAACAGGAAGACGTCGACGTCGCGCACCAATGCCCGGCCGATCGCGACACGCTGACGCTGGCCGCCGGACAGCTCCGATGGCTTGCGCTTGAGTAACGGCTGGATCTGCAGGATTTCGGCGGCGCGCGTGACGCGCTTGTCGATTTCGGCGGCCGGCAGCTTGGCGACGCGCAGGCCGAAGGACAGGTTCCGCTCGACCGTCATCTGCGGATAGAGCGCATAGGACTGGAACACCATGCCGATGCCGCGGTCCTTGGGCTCTTCCCAGGTGACGTTCTTGTCCTTGATGAAGATCTGGCCGCCGGTGACGTCGAGAAGACCGGCTATGCAGTTCAACAGGGTGGACTTGCCGCAACCGGACGAGCCGAGGAGGACGAGGAATTCGCCGTTCTTGATGTCGAGGTTCAGCGTGTCGAGCACGGTGACGGCACCGAAGCTCAACGACAGATCCTTGACCGATACGCTGACGTTGTTCATGCACTCACCCTTTCACTGCGCCGGCGGCAATACCGCGGACAAAAAGCCGTCCGGAAACGAAGTAGACGATCAATGGAACGGCACCCGTGAGGATGGTCGCCGCCATGTTGACGTTGTATTCCTTCACGCCCTGGACCGAGTTGACGATGTTGTTGAGCTGGACGGTCATCGGATAATATTCCGGCCTCGTGAACACCACGCCGAACAGGAAGTCGTTCCAGATGCCGGTGATCTGCAGGATCATGGCGACGACGAAGATTGGCAGCGACATCGGCAGCATGATCTTGAAATAGATCGTCCAGAACCCGGCTCCGTCGATACGCGCCGCCTTGAACAGCTCTTCCGGCAGCGACGAGAAATAGTTGCGGAACAAGAGCGTCAGAATCGGCATGCCGAAAATGGTATGGACGATGATCAGACCAGTGAGCGAACCGTAGAGGCCCATCTCACGCAGCACGATGACGATCGGATAGATCATCACCTGGTAGGGGATGAACGCGCCAACGATCAGGATCGTGAAGAACAGGTCGGCGCCCTTGAAGCGCCAGTTCGCCAGTGCGTAGCCGTTTACGGATGCGATCGCGATCGAGACGATCGTCGAGGGAATGGTGATCCGCACCGAGTTCCAGAACCCGCGGGACAGGCCGTCACAATTCAGGCCGGTGCAGGCGCTGGACCAGGCCTTGACCCAAGGCTCGAACGTGATCTCGAGGGGCGGCGAAAAGATATTGCCGAGCCGGATTTCCGGCATGCCCTTCAGCGAGGTGACCATCATGACGTAGAGCGGTAGGAGATAGTAAGCCGCGGCGAAAATCAGCGCGCCATAGATCATGATGTTTCTGGGCGAAAAAATCGGGCGAGGCTTTTTTCCCTGTGGGCCCGGAGCCAGTCTTGAGGCGCCATGGGCAGCCCGCGCCTTCAGCGATACGGTGTCATCCACGCTTGCGTCCTCCGAATTCCAGATAGGCCCAGGGTACGATAATGATCGCAACGGTGATCAGCATCATGGTCGAGGCGGCAAACCCCTGACCGAGATTCTGCGCCTGGAACATGTAGTCGTAGACATATTTGGCGGGCACCTCGGAGGCGATGCCGGGACCGCCGCTCGTCTGAGCCACGACGAGGTCGTAGACCCGGACGATGCCGCTTGCGATGATCACGAGCGTGGTGATGAAGACGGCGCGCATCATCGGAATGATGATGAAAAGATAGGTCTTCCACATCGGAATGCCATCGACACGGGAGGCTTTCCAGATGTCCTCGTCAATGCCGCGCAGGCCGGCGAGCATCAGGCACATGACGAGGCCCGTTCCCTGCCAGAGGGCGGCGATCAGGATGCCATAGATGACGATGCTCTGATTGTAGAGCGGATCGAAGGTGAAGCTCGTCCAGCCGAGCGATCGAACGACCGACTGCACGCCGAACTCCGGATTGAGCACCCATTGCCAGACCAGGCCGGTGACGATGAAGGAGAGAGCGAACGGATAGAGGAAGATCGTCCGGAACGTATTCTCGAAACGGATCTTCTGGTCCATCAATGCGGCGAGCACGAAACCGATCACCAGGCTGAAAATCAGCGAGAAGAAGCCGTAAATGGCGAGATTCTCAATGGACACCAGCCAGCGCGGGGCCGCCCACAGACGCTCATACTGATCGAGCCCGACAAACGAGAGGCGCGGGAGGAGCTTCGAATTGGTAAAGGAATAAAACACCGTCCAAAGCGTGCCGCCGAGAAAGATGACAACGGCGGTCAGTATCATCGGAATTGAGGCAATCTTGGAATGCAGATTGCGCAACAACTGATTTGGCCGGCCGGCATACGCTTGGCCCGTCATGTCTCACTCCTCCCTTGGGTCAGTGTTCAACCGATTGAAAGCGGCGGCGGACACCGCACCACTTCGCTCCATCCTCAAGTCCGAAGGATCGCCGGCCGTGGCACGACATCGTGAGCCCGCCGCAACACCGAGTTGATCATTCAGGTTTGAGGTCGGACCGGCCCCGCGCAACGCGGAACCGGCTTTCGACAGAGTAGCCGTTGATCAATCGGCCGACGCGATGATGTCGGTGAAGCGCTTCTGCGCATCTTCCGGCGTCATCGTAGAGGCGAAGAACTCGGAGAAGAGGTCTTCCTTCTGCTTCTGGCTGTCTGCAGACAGAAGCTGGTCGGTGCCCTGGATCACGTTACCCTTGGCAAGGATCTCGAGACCCTTCTTCATGCAGTCGTTTGCCGTGGCGAGGTCGACGTCACCCCGTACAGGCAGCGATCCCTTCTTCAGGTTGAAGGCGACCTGCGTCTTGGGATCAAGCAGCGTCGAGGCGAGCACTTCCTGGGCCTTCGACTTTTCCTCGTCCTTCAGGAGTGGGAAGTAGAAAGCGTCGCCACCCGTCGAGATGATCTCGTTGACGCCCAGACCCGGAAGGCAGGTATAATCCGTGCCAGCTTTCTGGCCGGCAACCTGGAATTCGCCCTGCGCCCAGTCGCCCATGATCTGACCACCGGCCTTTCCGGTGATGACCAGATTGGTAGCCTGGTTCCAATCCTGCACGTTGCTGCCCTTGGACATCTTGCGGGCATCATCAGCGGCCTTGAAGACCTTGGCGATGTCTGGACCGGCGGCCACTTCGGCATCCTTCTCGCCGAACACCTTATTGAAGACGTCCTTGCCGGCAATCGCGACCATCAGCACGTCAAACGCACCGGCCGATTGCCAGGGCTGGCCACCGACGGCGAGCGGTATGATGCCGGCCTTCTCCAGAGCCGGAGCCGCAGCGACGAATTCATCCCAGTTCTTCGGCACGTCGACACCGGCCTGCTTGAAGGCCGCATTCGACAGCCACAGCCACTGCCAGGAATGAATGTTGACCGGCGCGCAATAGATCTTGCCCTCGATGGTGCAGCTGTCGAGCAGGCTCGACGGCTTGACGATGTCCTTCCAGTTTTCCCTCGTCGCAACATCGGTCAGGTCGCGCATCAGGCCGGCCTCGACCAGCTCCTCGGCTTGCCGGCCGTGATTAAACTGCGTGGCGCCCATCGGATCACCGCCGGTGATGCGGCTGATCATGATCGGCCGGGCTGTACCGCCGGAGCCGGCGATCGCACCGTCGACCCATTTGTTGCCGGTAGCATCGAACGCCTTTGCCAATTCGGCGACCGCTGCGGCTTCACCACCCGACGTCCACCAATGGGTCACTTCCAGATCTGCAGCGCTGGCTGCGCTGAATGGAAGCACCACAGTCGCCGCCAAAGCAGCGGCCAACAAACGCAATTTCATGAGCTTTCCTCCCTCACTGTAACGTTACCGGAAAAAACTTAGTTCAATCGATTTGCCGGCGCAACAGCCACAACGCATAATTCATGAAAAAATATATAATACTCGCATAGGATGTAAACATATATGTCACGACAAATTCACTTCGCCCACTTGCTGCAGTGCAGTATCTTTTCAAAAATCCATATTTATCCAGTTATTTCAGAGAATTTCCTCATAAGCTCCGCGTCATGAACTTCCCGTGCTTCTTCGCAGATGCAAAGCTGAAGTGATGGAACGCAGGATTCAACTCTACGGAGAAGGAGGCGGCATGCCGACAAAAAAAGCCCTCGACAAGCCAACTGTATCGTTACAGATTTTCGACAATACGCAGGAGCGTGCGATGGGTGCCTATATGTCACAAATCATATATAAGGCATGAAAGACCAGAGGGTCTGCTGCAGGCAACCGCAACGATGCGGCCTGAACATGGGAAGGCGATGGGCGGGGAATGGACGAGAAAACCAAGAGCAGTCAGGCCCCGGCGCCCTCCTCATTGCAGGAACGTCCGACCCTGAAGACAATCGCCTTCATGACGGGCCTTGGCATCACGACGGTCTCTCGTGCCTTGAAGGATGCCCCAGATATCGGGGCTGAAACCAAGGAACGCGTACGGCTCGTCGCCAAACAGGTAGGCTACCA
This sequence comes from Pararhizobium sp. LjRoot255, assembly GCF_964252905.1. Classification (NCBI taxonomy): domain Bacteria; kingdom Pseudomonadati; phylum Pseudomonadota; class Alphaproteobacteria; order Hyphomicrobiales; family Rhizobiaceae; genus Pararhizobium; species Pararhizobium sp. LjRoot255. The sequence continues at coordinate 3,316,533 of NZ_CAXUPQ020000001.1, read as the reverse complement.
GCCGAACCGCGCCGGCGTGCGCCTTCGCACCGGCAAGACCAACGTCATCAGCCTGGTGCTATCCCTCGAAGAAGAGGTGATGGGCCTGACGAGCCCGATCGTGGTCGGCATTTCGGAGGTATTGGCCTCGACCCCCTATCATCTGGTCATCACACCCTATAGGTTTTCGAAGGACGCTCTCGCCCCGGTCCGCTACGTGCTCGACACGGGTGCGGCGGACGGTGTCATCATTTCGCGTACGGAGCCGAAGGACCCGCGGGTTGAAGTGATGATGGAGCGGAATTTCCCCTTCGCCACCCATGGCCGCACCGATATGGGACTGATCCATCCCTATCACGACTTCGACAATGAAGGATTTGCCTACGAGGCCGTCCGGCGGCTGGCGGCTCTCGGGCGCAAGCGCATGGTGCTCCTGCAGCCGCCGCCGCATCTGACCTTCCATAGGCACATGCGAAAGGGCTTTGATGCAGGCATTCGCGATTTCGGCGTCGAGGCTGTTGCCTTCAACTCCGTGGACCTCGACAATAGTCTGGTGGAAATCCGCGCGGCATTCGAGATGCTGATGCGCGCAGACGACGCGCCCGACGGCATCGTTTCGGGTTCCGGCGCCGGTTCGATCGCGTTGATCGCCGGGCTCGAAGCCGTTGGCAAAAAGCTCAACCAGGATGTCGACATGGTCTCGAAGGTCCCCAGCGATTTCCTCAGCTGGCTGCGTCCCGAAGTCATCACCATAAACGAGGACATCCGCCACGCCGGCCGCGAGTTGGCCAGGGCCGTGATCGGCCGCATTGCCGGTTTGCCGGCGGAAGAATTGCAGAGTCTGAGCAAAGCGCGCTGACCTGACATCCAGGCGTTGAAAAGCCGCGCGAATCGATCCGCGCGGCTTTTTTGTCCAACGACCGGCAGACCGTTGAGGTCAGGTGTTCAGGCCGCTGCCCCAAGGGCCGTGATGCGCGTCTGCGCCATCGACGCGATCGAAGCCATGGGCGCCGAAGAAGTCGCGCTGCGCCTGAATGACGTTTGCGGTGCCGCGGCCGCGGCGGTAGCTGTCGAAATAACCGAGCGCGGATGCGAGTGCCGGCACCGGCAGACCGCCGAGAGCCGCCGCCGAAACGACACGGCGAAGCGCGCCGTCGCTCTCCTTGACCATCCTTGCAAAGGCGGGCGTAACGATCAGGTTGGCGACATCAGGATCCTTGGTGAAAGCCGTGGTGATCTCATCGAGGAACTGCGAGCGGATGATGCAGCCGGCGCGCCAGATCTTGGCAATGCTCGGCATCGGCAGGTTCCAGTTGAATTCCCTGGACGCGGCGGACATGACGGCAAAGCCTTGCGCATACGCACCGATCTTCGATGCGAGCAGCGCACTCTCGAGATCCTTGAGGAAGGCGGCCCTGTCAGCAACCCTGAACTCGCCGACATTGGGCAAGCCCAGCACCTTTTCGGCCGTCTCGCGCTCATCCTTCATCGAAGAGATGCTGCGCGCGGCGACAGCGGCTTCGATGCCGGTTGCCGGGACGCCCATGTTCTGCGCTTCGATCACCGACCATTTGCCGGTACCCTTCTGGCCGGCCTTGTCGAGGATCAGATCGACGATCGGCTTGCCCGTGATGGGGTCAGCTGCCTTCAGCACCTTCTCGGTGATCTCGATCAGGTAGGAATTCAGCCGGCCCTTGTTCCACTCACCGAAGACTTCGCCGATTTCGGTGGCGCTCATCTTCAGGCCGTCGCGCAGGATGCCGTAAATTTCGGCGATCATCTGCATATCGGCATATTCGATGCCGTTATGGATGGTCTTGACGAAATGACCGGCACCATTTTCGCCGAGCCAGGCAACACAAGGATCGCCGTTGTACTTGGCGGCGATCGAGGTCAGCACCTTCTCGACGCGCTTCCAGGACTCCTCCTTGCCGCCGACCATGATCGACGGGCCATGGCGTGCGCCCTCCTCACCGCCGGAAACGCCCATGCCGATAAAGGTCAGGCCGCTGTCCTTGAGATTGTCGAAGCGGCGCATCGTATCGCGGAAATTGGCATTGCCGGCATCGATCATGATGTCGTTCTTCTCAAGATAGGGCTTGAGCAGTTCCATCTGCTGATCGACAGCTTCGCCGGCCTTGATCATGATGATGATCGGCCGAGGCGGGCGGATGGCGGCAACGAATTCCTCGATGGTCTCGCACGGCACGATCTGGCTCTGCAACTCACCGGCATCGGCATAAAACTTTCGCGTCGCCTCGACCGTGCGGTTGAAAACTGCGATCTTGTTGCCCTTCTCGGCAATATTGAGCGCCAGATTCGATCCCATAACGCCGAGCCCGATAAGGCCGATTTCCGCCTGTGCCACGTATGTGCCTCCGTTAGACAGTGAAGTGGCCGATGCCCGGCTGGACACGCGCGATAACTCCACCAGATTGACTTTGAGCAGGACGTTTCGTGCAGCAGGATGCGTGAAAGCGCCTTGCGGAATACTGACGGAGTTTTGGCATTCAAATCGATTAACGACAAGCGATTGTTGTCAAAAAGGAGGACTTTTCCGGGTATGCCGGGTAAGCTTTACGCAGGTGGACACAGGGTTCGACCGTTGCGGCGATGAGGCCCACATGTCCTGCGAGCTACGAATGCCGACAAGCGTTTCGCCTGGCGACGGCTGCCGGCAATTGGCGGGCTGATTGTTCATTTTGTTCAAGATTCCGATCCGTTCGTTCCCGGGCTCGTCGGAACGATGAAAGGAAAACCAGATGGACGTGATGGAAGCGAAAGTCGTCCATGTCAGCATAAACAGGAACTGGCGTGACGTTTATCAGTTTGCTGCCAAGCCGGAAAACATGCCGCTCTGGGCGTCCGGCCTCGGCGGCGGTTTGGAGCCCGACGATGAGGATTGGGTGGCACACGGCCCGCTTGGCGACGTCCGCGTAAAATTTGCGCCGAGGAACGATCTCGGTGTGATGGACCATGTCGTGACGATGGAATCGGGGCTTAAAGTCAACAATGCGCTGCGCGTCGTGCCGAATGGCGACGGCTCGGAGGTGATGTTCACGGTGCTGAAACTGCCCGATACCAGCGAGGAACAGTTTATTGCCGATTCCAACTGGGTGCTGAAAGACCTCAACACATTGAAAAAACTGCTGGAAACATAACAAGGAAGACGAACATGGGCCAGAAAGGCACCGATCGCCAGATCGACAATATCGAATTCGCCGTTGCCGACATCGCCCGTTCGAGGGCATTTTACGGCGCTGCGTTCGGCTGGTCGTTCACCGACTACGGTCCACAATACTGCGAATTCAGCGACGGCCGGCTGACTGGCGGCTTGACGACAGGAACGGTAAAGCCGGGCGGACCATTGGTGATCCTGTATGCGGACGATCTCGCAGCCACGCAAGCGCGACTGGAGGCGGCCGGCGCGCGCATCGTCAAGGAGACTTTTTCCTTTCCGGGCGGCAGGAGATTCCATTTCCAGGATCCGGACGGCTACGAACTGGCGGTCTGGTCGGACAAATAGCCGAGACGAAATGAGGCGCGAGGGCGGCCGGCCCTCGCCTTCCGCCATTATGCGGCGATTGCGCGGCGGCGGTCGGCGATCTCCTGAAGGATGAGGATTGCGCCGATGATCTTGCCAGTGCTCGAGATGCAGGGCGTCATCCGACACCGCACGATGATCGTCTGGTTCTCAACGTCCTTGGGGTAGGTGTAATCCACCAGTTCGCCGGAAAAACATCGGTCGAGGTTCGGTTTGACCCGCTCCTCGAAGCGCTGAATGCCGACGAACTCGACGATATGGCGGCCGACAAGATCCATCGGCCGCTCTTCCAGCCGCGCGGCATTGACCGAGTTGGTGTAGAGATAACTGTAGTCGGTGGTGATGACGGCGATGCGATCCGGCATGCAGTCGAGGATCGCCTCATTGAGGAAGCCCTCGTCGACACGACCCTTCTGCAAACCACCGGCCGTCTGCGGCGCAAAGGATTTTTCGAAAACGTCACCGGTTCCCGCCGCGAAATAACGGTCCGCCAGCGTCTGCAGGACGCCGCGCTGGCGCAGCACGCTCGAAACGTCGCCGGCCTCCTTCTGCAGCAGGTCGAGAACGAACTGGAACTGCAAACGGGCGTCGGTCGAATCGTTCGCTTCTTCGTGATAGATGGCGTCAAGAACCGGTTCGATCTCTCGATCAAGAATATTTATCAGAAGGTCATCGCCAGATTTGACGGCATGTTGCAGCTGGGAATACTTGAACCAGAAAAGGTCGATCAGTGCCTTCAATTTTCCACCCCCACTCCCGCGCCACCCGAGCGCCCGAAGCCACGGAATAAGCATCGCAATCCAGATATGAATGTTCGATCGTCCGAAGCGCTTGCAATCGCCTGCTGCAGTACTTCAGTCTACACGCAAAGAGACCACGTACAACACCCGGGACCGGGCCGGAAACGTTGCCGTTGAGTTTATTTTTGGCATTGCAACGAAATGGCTTAAATGCCGCAGCACGGCGAAGAGGTGCCGCGGCAACTCGGCGGCTAATCCGCGAAAAAATATCGGGAATCGCACCGATGCGGGCAGAATATGCCAATCGTGATTTATCGCATTGGCGACGCGCCGGCGCTTTCGATCAATCCTTCAGACTGCGCTTGATGTTCCAGCGGTCGTGGTACCACAGCCACTGCCCGGGATACTCCCGGATCCAGCTCTCGACCTTGTCATTGAGCAGTTGCGCCGTCGCGTTGACGTCGACGCCGCCGTCAGCCCTGCGCGGGATGGTGATGGCCGGTTCGAGTTCGAGCCGGAACCGTCCGTTCGGCAGCCGGATCGAGCGCGCCGGATAGACCTCGCAGTTGAACTGCCGCACCAGTTTCGCCAGCAGCGGGTTGGTGCGGACATCCCGGCCGAAGAATTTCGTCGTCAGCCCCTTGCGGAACTTCTGGTCGACGAGCACGCCGACGGCGCCGCCCGCCTCCAGCTTGCGCGCAAGCGTGAATGACGAGCCGGCATGCGAGGGAACGAGGTTGCCCATGCGCTGCCTGCGGAAATCGAACACCTTGTCGGCGACATAAGGGTTGTTCGGCGGGCGGAAAAGCACGGTCACGTCCAGCCCGAAGGCCGCACCGGCGACGGGCAGCAGTTCGAAATTGCCGCTATGGGCGGTAAAGACGATGAACGGTCGCGGATTGTCGCGCAACTCGATAAACAACGGGATGCCGGAAACTTCGATACGGCCCGGCTCGGGGTTGGCCGGATCGAAATCGAAGAGTTCGTCGAGAAAGACGTATTCGGCCGCCAGCCTTCCGATGCTACCCCAGCTTTCGAGCGCGATCGCCTCAATCTCCGCCTCGCTCTTTTCGGGAAAGGCATTGCGCAGATTGGTCATGGTCAGCTTGTGCCGGTGCTTCAACTTCGGCCCGAGCCAGCGAGTGAAACGATCGGCGAATTCGATGGCGCCGTTGGCTGGAAACAGTTTCAGCGTGCCGAGCAACAGGAAGACGAACTGGGCGATCGACCACTGGCGGAAGTGCTCCGCCGAAAGAACCAGCCGTGTGATCAGCATGCGCACGATGTTCAGTCCATCCGCAGGATGATTTTGCCGAAGACCTGCCGTGTCTCCATCCGCTCGAGCGCCCGGTCGATTTCATTGAAGCCGACTTCGGTGTCGATGACCGGATGAACGAGGCCACGCGCCATCTTCTGCATGGCGTTGGCCATGTTCTCCATGCGGCAACCGAAGGAGCCGAGCAGCTTCAACTGCTGCTGGAAGAGCATCATCAGGTTCATGTCCGTCGAGACGCCTGAGGTCGACCCACACGTCACCAGACGCCCGCCGCGCTTCAGGCTGAACATGGAGGCTGCCCATGTGTCCTTGCCGACATGTTCGAAGACGACGTCGACGCCTTTTTTCTTGGTAAGCTTGCGAACGACGCCCTCGAAGCGATCGGTACGGTAGTTGATGACATGATCGGCGCCGAGTGCCTTGGCCTTCTCGATCTTGTCGTCGGAACCGACGGTAGTGATAACGGTGCAGCCGATCTTCTTGGCAAGCTGGATCGCCGCCGAGCCGATGCCCGAGCCGCCGGCATGGATGAGAATGGTTTCCCCGGGTTCGAGCTTGGCATTGTCGAACAGCATGTGCTCGACGGTGCCGAAGGTCACCGGAGCGACAGCCGCGGCCACCGCATCGACGCCCGGAGGTGCGGGAACGAGCAGGCGTGCCGGCAGGTTTACCTTTTCCTGCGCGAAGCCGTCGAGATGGAACCCGTGCACGCCGCCGACATGTTCGCAGAGATTGTCGCGGCCCTCGCGGCAGGGGCGGCAAAGGCCGCAGGTGCGCGCGCCGTAGATCGAGACGAGCTGCCCCGGCAGCACATTGGCGACGCCCGGGCCGATCTGATCGACCACACCAGACGCTTCCGCGCCGATCACCAGCGGCATCTTGCGCTTGGCAAAGGCCATGCCGCGCCAGCCCCAAACGTCGATATGGTTGAGCGCAACCGCCTTGACCCGGAGCGTGACTTCACCGGGACCCGGCGCTTCCGGTTCGGGAAGGTCGGTGATTTCCAGCTTGCGGTCGTCGATCAGTTGCAAAGCGCGCATGATATTTTAGTCCTTCGCCCAAAGGCGTCTTCATCGATAAAGTGTCGCCTGACCGATTAGGCGGGTTCCGCCGTCATGACAAGGCTGGCGTTCTGGCCACCAAAGCCGAAGGAGTTCGACAGGACTGCCGTGATCTTTGCATCCCGCTTCACATTCGGCACGACGTCGAGCACGATTGCTGGATCGGCGTTGGTGTAGTTGATCGTCGGCGGCAAGGTGCCAGTCAGCATGGTCTGCAACGAGAAGACAGCCTCGACCGCGCCGGCCGCCGTCAGCGTGTGGCCGATCATCGACTTGTTCGATGAGACTGGAATGCTGGCAAGCGCCTCGCCGAAGACCGCCGACATGGCGCCGTATTCCATCTTGTCGTTTTCCGGCGTCGAGGTGCCATGAGCATTGATGTAGCCGATGCCGCTTTCGGCAAGGCCCGCATCAGACAGCGCCGCGCGAATCGTCGCGATCGCCGGGCCGCCATCCGGGGACGAGCGGGTGCGGTGGAAGAGATCGGCCTTCTCGCCGCAGCCCTTCATGATGCCGAGAACGCGGGCGCCGCGGGCAAGCGCCGCTTCCAGGCTTTCGAGCACCAGCGTTGCTGCACCTTCGGCGATGACGAAACCGTCACGATCCTTGCTGAAGGGCTTGGAGGCCTTCTCCGGCGGATCGTTCTGGGTGGAAAGCGCCGACAGCAGCGAGAAGCGGATCAGCGCTTCGGCGCTGACCGAACCGTCGGTCGCAACCGTCAGTGCACGATCGGTTCTACCCTGGCGGATCGCCTCGACGCCAAGCTGGATCGCCGTCGCGCCGGAAGCACAAGCGGTCGAAAGCGTCACCGGCAGGCCGCGCGTGCCGAAACGATCGGCCAGACGTTCGGAAATGGCGCCGAACAGCATGGCCTCGTGAAAGACCGGATCGGCCTTGTTGCGCAGGACCGCCATGAAGCGGTCATAGGCATCGCCCGGGCGTTCGGAGGCCGGTGCCCGGTCGGCGAGCGCGAAACGGTCGCTCCATTCCGGCTCGATCGGCGGGGCAGCGAGGAATAGCGGCCCGTTGAAATCGCCGGAAAGCCCGGCCTGCGCCAGTGCTTCCTCCGTCGTCGCACGCGCGAAGGCATAGGAACGCTCGACGGAATTTTCCGCAGGCACATCGATGAAATCGACGGTGCCGGAAATGCGGGTCGACAATCCTTCCGTGGGAAAGCGCTTGATCGCGTGAATGCCGGAGACGCCGGCGGTCAACGCCGCCCAGTTATCCTTCAGCCCCTGGCCGAGCGAGGTAATGACGCCCATGCCGGTGACGGCGATGATCGGACGGCCGAGATGATCGGTGAATTTCGATGCGGTCATGATGGTTCACTCCTCACGCATTGGCCGACAGGAGGGCAACACCCTCACCGCGAACATGGCCGACAGTTGTGACGACGGCCGTCGTTGCCCCGGCGGTCATCGCCCGTTCCCGGCCGGTGTCGAACGGCGGTACCTTCGCCCGGCCGTCGAGCGTTAGCGCAGCGAGCGCCAAGCCAAGCGGAAACTGGGCTTCGAGCGCATGCCCGGTCAGGCCACCATAGGCGCGAAGTGCTGCACCGGGAACTGTGGCCTCGAGCACGGCCTGCTCGCGCGCGGCCAAATCTTGAAAGCCGGTCGTGCCGCAGAAAACGACGGTCCCGTCGCCTGCCCGCTCCTTCGCCGGCTCCAGAAGCCGTTCGAGCCGCGCCTCCAACCGGCCAGCGTCGCGATTGCCGCGGTCGCCCTCGATCGCGTCGATCGACGCATAGATGCGGGCGCCGCGGGCTTCCGCATGAGCGCGCGATTCCAGGACGAGGAAAGCCCCGACCGAACCGAGGATCATGCCGCCGCCATCTTCGGCTTTGCGCGCCCAGAGCGGCTGCCATTCGCCGCGGGCGTGGCCCTGGATAGCCTCGACCAGAAGCAGCACGTCCTGCCGTTCGGCAACGAAGGCGCCGCCGACGAGCGTATGGGTGGATTGGCCCGCCTTGATACGGGCAAAGGCGGTTTCCACGGCCGAAATACCGGCCCCCTCTTCGCCCATGAAGGTGCGGGAGGAGCCGGTAACCTTGTGAACGATCGAGATATTGCCGGCCATCAGGTTTGAAAGCTGGGCGAGAAACAGGGTCGGGCGCAGTTCCGTCGTCAGCTTCTCGTTGAGCAGCCGCTCGCGGTCGTTGCGCTTCAGCCCCTCGTCGACGATCAGCGAATCGACGGTGATGTCGCGCTCGCCGCCACCGGCCGCGACGATCATGTCCATCGAGCCGCAGGCTTCGAGGTCATCCTTGAAACCGGCATCATCCAGCGCCAAGCCAGCGGCGAAGACGCCGAGGCGCTGCCAGTTTTCCATCTGGCGCTGGTCGCCGCGTTTCGGAATCTGCTGCGACCAGTCGATTTCAGGCAGCGGATGCACGGGATAGGGCGCGAAACGTTCGGTCTCGATGCGCACGGCTGGCGGCTGAGCGGCGGTCAGAAGCGCAGTGTGCACCTCGGTGCCCACCCCCTGGCTGGTGACGATGCCGACACCGGTGATGACTACGTCATTGGCAGACTTGCTCATGGTCACTCTCCTGTCGTGGCCATAGCTGCCATCGCCGCCATCAGCCCCACTTCTTCGGCACGCTTCTTGACGATCGGGCCAAGCGGCACCTGATCGAACGGCATGGTTCGCAGTTTTAATTGCGCGTCGCAGACCTTCTTGCCCTGCGAGGTGATTTTCGCCTTCGTGACGGCAAAGCCGGAGCCGTCATGTTCCAGAAAGGCCTCGATGTCGAGCACGGCTTCCGGCTCGACGAAGGTGCGCATCTTGGCACCATCAACCGACATCAGGAACGGCATGGCCGCGAAATCGGTGGCGGCAAGAACGAGAAAACCCGAGGCCTGCGCCATCGTCTCGATCAGAAGAACGCCTGGCACCAGCGGATAGCCGGGAAAGTGCCCCTCGAACACCGGGCTCTTGGCGGGAACAACCGAGCGCGCCGTCAACGTCTTGGCGGTGAGATCGAGGGTCTCGATCCGGTCGATCATCTGAAAATATTCAAGGAGCATCAGGAGCAAATCCAGCTTGGCCCGGAGCGCGGCGCATCAGAAGTGGCGCGTGAACTGCTCCGGATTTCAAATCCGCGCATGATCCCGCCTGGTTTGGCCCGCCCGAAACCGGTGCGGCGGCGCGATCATGCGACCGTCAAGTAAAAACGCAAATGCCGCCTGTCAAGCGCAGTCCACGCGACAGGCGGCATTGAGATCGTTCATGCACGTGTTTCCCGCGTGCTGAACGCGGGACATTCGTCAGCCCTTGGCAGCCTTCAGGTCGTCGATCTTGGCGCACAGGTTCTTGAGGACGAAATATTCCTCAGTCGAAACCTTGCCTTCGTTGACTTCCTGGGTCCACTTTTCGAGCGGGATCTTGATGCCGAATTCCTTGTCGATCGCAAAGACGATGTCGAGGAAGTCCAGGCTGTCGATGCCGAGATCGTCGATGGTGTGGCTTTCCGGCGTAATCGTCTCGCGATCGATTTCGCTCGTTTCTGCAATGATGTCGGCAACCTTGTCGAATGTAGCTGTCACGCGCATACCTCTTTAGAATTCATGTTTTGGCGAACCTATAGGTAAATGCCGCTGAAAAGCCAATGGCCTTGAGCCCAAGAGTTGCATTTATGACGATTGTGTTGCGCAAACATCAGATAAGCGGCCCGCGCCGCCAGTCCGGCTGCGCAGGAGCCACTCCATCCGCTTAACCGCCGCAAGCTTCAGCGGGTCACGACGATCTTGGTGTTCTTCAGACCGTACTGGCTTGCAAGCGAGAAGAACTCCGCGGCATTTTCCGGGTGCAGGCGAACGCACCCATGCGAAGCCGGACGGCCGAGGCGCTTGAGATCGAACGTCGCGTGAACGGCGTAACCGCCGTTGAAGAACACCGCATAGGGCATCGGTGCGTCGTCATATTTGCGCGAGCGATGGTTCTTCGACAGCCACTTGGCGCTCCAGCTTCCCTGCGGCGTGACATAGCCCTTGCGCGCGGTCGAGACCTTCCAGCGATAGCGGACGATGCCGTTCTGCGAGACTGTCATCGTCTGAGAAGAAAGACTGATATTGGCAATAAGATTAGCGGCAAATGCAGACGGCAAATGAATTTGCATGAACAAGAAGGCCAAAAGGGCCACGACGATTCTACGCATTAAAGTCCTCTCCGGATATAAGCACCTTATTACTGGTGTTCCAACGGACGCAGACCTAACAATATTCGAATGATATTCGCTTAAGACAAATGGAAAATGCCGGATTAACAAATCCGGATCAGAATTTCCGATCTCGGTAAAGACGCTAGGCTACACTGACAAGGACAGCGACAGACGCACTCAACAGGACGAGCGCCGTGCAGGCGCCGTAGAATATGGAAACACCGGTTTCGACATCACCGACGGTTGCAACTGCCCGACCGGAACCATTGATCATCGGTTCATTGACAAGAGAACCGGTATAGATCCGCGGGCCTGCCAGTTGAATGTCGAGCGCGCCCGCCATCGCTGCCTCCGGCCATCCCGAATTCGGCGAACGATGCAGGCCATGGTCGCGTAGCGCCGTGCCGATGGCGTTCCGGGCGGCTCGGCGGCCATCAGTGACAGCGGCAGCCGCGGCGATCAGGAAGATCGACAGCCGAGCTGCAGGAAGATTGGCGAGATCGTCGAGACGGGCCGAGGCCCAGCCGAAATGCAGATATTTCGGGCTCTTGTGGCCGATCATCGAATCGGCGGTGTTGAGCATCTTGTAGGCGAGAAGCCCCGGCAGACCGAGAACGGCATACCAGAAGGCGGGCGCGACGACGCCGTCGGAGAAATTTTCGGCCAGGCTCTCGATCGCGGCACGGCAGACCGCCGGCTCGTCCAGCGTCTCCGAATCCCGCCCGACGATCATCGATACTGCCCTGCGTCCGCCTTCCATCCCGCCGCGACGCAGCCCCGAAGCGACGCGCGAGACATGGTCGGCAAGGCTTTTCTGGGCCAGGAAGATAGCGACGAGGACTGTTTCAAGCGCCATTCCGAATAGCCCCAATCGAGCAAACAGCCGATGCAGCAGCCAGCCACAGACAAGGCTCCACGCCAATAGCGCGGCAATGACGAGAACTCCGCTGATTTTCACCGCATCGTCGCCCAGATGCTTGCGATTGAAGGTCCGGTCGCACCAGCCGATCATGGTGCCGAACAGCGCAACCGGATGCGGCAGACGGCGCCAGAGCCAGTCGGGATCGCCGACAATGCGGTCGAGCACCAAAGCGGCGACGAGGACAACGAGGATTTCGGTCGACATGCAAGGGGTCCGTTCAGGCGAGGTCCGCGCGGCGCAGGGCGTCCGCCAAACGTGTATCGCCTGCAACATCCGGCGCAAGCCCAATCCTCAGCCAGGACGGCGCATAATCGAATTTCCTCGTCAGGATGTAAGCCCGACACAGATGTGTGTGGAGATGCGCAGCCTGCTCAAGCTCCACCAGCGTGAAAAGCGGCGTACCGCCGATGATCTTCAGCCCGGCCCTCAGGAGGACATCTTCAAGCGCGGTCTTCCGCTCCGTGATGGCAGATTGAACGGCATTCGTATCAGCGTTCATGAGTGCCGCGGCAATCACCAGTGCCGGACCGGATACCGACCATGGCCCAAGCCATTCGCGAAAGGCCGACAGCACCGGCTCGCCGGCAATGACGAAACCGAGCCGCAGGCCGGCAAGGCCGAAAAATTTGCCGAACGACCGAAAGACGATCAGGTTGTCGTGCTCTGCCACCGAGAACGCGACACTCAGATCAGGCTGCGTGTCGCCAAAGGCTTCATCAACCAACAGCGTGCCGTTATTCGCCTTCATTCGCCGCGCCAGGGCAATGATTTCGCCCGGAAAATGGGCCTGTCCCGTCGGATTGTTGGGATTGACCAGGATCGCCAACCCGTGCTCGGCCGTGAGGTCGTCAGGCGCCGTTATCTCATCGACGGCAAAACCGGCGGCTAGTAAAACGCGAGCATATTCGCCATAGGTCGGCGCGAAAATGGCGACGCGACGGCCAGCTTTAATAAGACGCGGCAGCAACTGGATCACCGACTGCGTGCCCGGAACCGGAAGCGGCAGGACATCGCCGCTGCGATAGTAGCGGGCGGCGGCAGCTCGCGCGCCATCAACCAGGTGACGGTCTGGCAGCCGATGCCAGGCATTGACCGGAATATCCGGCAGCGACACGGGATTGGGATTGACGCCGGTCGACAGATCGAGCCAGTCCCTTGGCACTCCGCCGAACGCGGCTGCCGCTTCGGTTATCCCGCCGCCATGGATGATCGGAGCACTCATGGGACACCGGCCGTATCGATAATGTGCATGAACGAGCCGGCGACCTGTCCCCGCCGCAAACCGGCAGGCCCAAGCGGCGTGCCGACGGCATCGGTGGTGTCGAACAGCCGATCGGCGTCACCCTCGGACAGGATCGAAGCATAGTGAAATTCATGCGCCATCAACGGACCGTCAAAAAACGTGGTGTCGAGCGGCCTGATCCGCCGATAGCCGAGATGCCGCTTGCGCTCGGCAAAGCTGGTCGAGAGCGGCAGGAAGCCCAGCATCTCGAACCGTGCGCCATCCGCTGCGACAAGCGTGTCGCCGAGCACCATGTAACCGCCGCACTCGCCGAAAATCCGGGCGCGGCGGTCGCGTGCCAGTGCCATGCCCGATTTGAACCGCGCGGCATTCGCCAATATCCCGGCGTGAAGCTCCGGATAGCCGCCCGGAAGATAGACCGCGTCGGCGTCTTCCGAAGGCGCTTCATTCGCGAGCGGTGAAAAGAACGACAATTCGGCACCGACCTTACGCCAGCCGGACAAAAGGTGCTCGTAGCAAAAGGCGAAGGCGATATCGCGGGCGATCGCGATTTTCTGGCCAAACGGCTTCAGCGGCCGGACATCCGTGTTTGAACGGCGCGGCGACACGGAGCGTGCTGCAGACAGGATCGCATCCAGATCGCAGCCTTGTTCAACATGCGTCGCCGCCCGCTCGATAAACGCATTCAGCTCGCCATGTTCGCCGGCCTGCACGAGACCGAGGTGGCGTTCCGGAAGATTGAGGGCAGCGTTATGGCGAAGCACGCCCAACACCGGCATACCGCTCGTCTCCAGTGCGTCGCGCAGCATCTTTTCGTGACGGTCGCTGCCGACCTTGTTGAGGATGACGCCCGAAACATGGACATCGTCGCGATGGTCGGCATAGCCGCGCACCAGGGCAGCAACCGAGTGAGCCATGCGGGCGCAATCGATGACAAGGATGACCGGCAGGCCGAGCAAGGCAGCAAGATCGGCCGGCGACCCCGTTCCGTCGGCTGCCGCATCGTAAAGCCCCATCATGGCCTCGATGACGAGTGTTTCGCCGTTGGCGGTCGTCGTGCCAGCATTGGCGCGAAGCAGATCCGGCCGCATCGCCCAGGGGTCGTAATTCAAGCAGGGCTTACCGCTGGCGGCCGTGTGAAAAGCCGGATCTATATAGTCCGGCCCCGCCTTGCCCGGCGCCGATGCGATGCCACGATTGCGCAGCGCACGCATCAGTCCGAGCGTTACCGTCGTCTTTCCGGAACCCGATGACGGCGCCGCGATTAGGAGACCGTTCATGCGGGGTCCCTGAAGGCGCGGCTCGACAGTGGATCTGCATCGAGCACGCGCCCCTCAAGGGCGCCTAGCCAGTCGAGGGCCGAGCGCAGGCGAACGACTTCGCCGACAACGACGATGGCTGGCGGCTCCAGCCCGGAAGCGACAACGTCCGCCTCGGCGCGCGCCAGCGTTGTTTCCAACACCGTCTGTTGCGGCGTCGCGGCGTTGCAGACGAAGGCAACCGGCTCCTCCGGCGAGCGGCCGGCGGAGATCAGATTGGCCGTAATCTGGCTGATATGCTTCATTGCCATGTACATGACGATGACCGGCGAGCCCTTGGCGATGCCCTCCCAATTGATGCGGTCGGGAACGACGCCGGACGAATCGTGGCCGGTGAGGAAGGTCACGGCGTGATTGACCTCGCGATGCGTGACCGGAATGCCTGCATAGGCAAGCCCGCCGATACCGGCCGTGATGCCCGGGACGATGCGGAACGGGATGCCGTGTTCGACCAGCGTCAGGGCCTCCTCCCCACCCCTTCCGAAGACGAATGGATCGCCGCCCTTCAGCCGCAGCACGCGCTTGCCCTGGCGCGCCAGTTCGACCAGGCGCAGGGAAATGTCCCGCTGCTTCGGCGACGGCTTGCCGCCGCGCTTTCCGGCAAACTCCAGAACCGCGCCGGTCTTTGCCATTGCCAGGCAATCGGAATTGACCAGCGCGTCGTGGACGATGACATCGGCCAGGCGAAGCGCATTGACGGCATGCAGCGTCAGCAGGCCGGGATCGCCGGGACCCGCGCCAACGAGCCAGACGGAGCCCGGCTCAAGTTCGGGCAGACCGGAAAACAGTGCATCCGTCATGGCTTCATCCTCGACATGACCCGCAGCATCCGAAATGAATCAGACTGTGAAGATGCAGAATCGTTTTGCTCACAATCTGCGGCAACATCCTCAATTGATTCGATAAATGCGCCGCCGGCAACGGCAGCGGTTGCCCCGGCGGATTTGATTTTCGGCACGATCAACCAACTCGCCTTGCCCGCCGCCGCCAGCGCCGCAGCCTCCGCCACACCGTGGCAGCCAGTCAGCGCAAAAACGATCTCCGAGGGATTCTCCAGCCGCGTGGCTTCGGCCTCCAGCGTCTCGGCGTCGAAGACCCGGAAGGGAACGGAGAAATGGGCGGCCGCGGCGATCATCGCCGGCTCCGTTGCGCGCGCATCGAGTGACGCGACACAGGCAAGCGCATGGCGATCGATCCCTGCGGCCGCCATCGCCTCTTCGGCAAGCAGGATCACCTCGTCAGACGGTGTGCCGCGCTCGCAGCCAAGGCCGAGAAAAAACGGCGCAACACCCGCCGGATTGCCGGTATTCACATGCATCAGAAAAGAGGCCTCCCACGCCGTATGGTCACGATACGCGGGCCTTCGACGCCACAGAGCTTCGAAGCGGTCTGGACAGCACCGGATGAAGCCCCCTGGATGGGTCGGCCGCACCGGACGCTCTTTCAGCCCACCATGATGGGCGCCGTCGCACGTCCATTCTTTTTACCGAACGGCATCCGGCCGGTCAAACCGGATTGCGTCATACGGCATGCGGCCAACGCCATGGCGTAGAAAGCGACTGCTTGGCCCGGAATCAGTGTGCGGCGACCTTTGCATTTCCGTTCGACCTCTGACAAACAGGGCTGAATTCCCACCTCTCGCGAGTCTCTCTTGCACGATCTTGCCCCCCAACTCTTCGCCTTGCTGTTTGCCGCCGCCTTTCTCGCCGGTTTTATCGATTCGATCGCCGGTGGCGGCGGCATGATCACCATTCCGGCCATGCTGATCGCCGGCATTCCGCCGCTCGAAACGCTCGGCACCAACAAGCTGCAGTCGCTGTTCGGCTCGGGCTCGGCAAGCCTTGCCTATGCCTGGCACGGTCATGTCAACCTTCGTGAACAATTGCCGATGGCCGCAACGTCGGCGTTGGGAGCGGCGCTCGGCGCCATCCTGGCAACAGTGGTTCCGGGCGACGTGCTGAAGACGGTTCTTCCTTTCCTGCTCGTGGCGATCGCGCTCTATTTCGCCGTCAAGCCGAGCCTCGGCGATGCCGACAAGGCGCGGCGGATGACACCCTTCCTGTTTTCGCTGACGCTGGTACCCGCGATCGGCTTCTACGATGGCGTCTTCGGCCCAGGTACGGGTTCGTTCTTCATGCTTTCCTTCATCGCGCTTGCCGGGTTCGGCGTATTGAAGGCAACCGCCCACACGAAATTCCTCAACTTCGGCTCCAATATCGGTGCCTTGATCGTCTTCCTGTTCTATGGCGCAGTCCTCTGGAAAGTCGGCCTCCTGATGGGCGCCGGCCAATTCGCCGGCGCGCAGGTCGGCTCGCGTTTCGCCATGAAGAACGGCGCGAACATCATCAAGCCGCTCTTGGTCGTCACCTGCATCGCGCTGGCAATCAGGCTGCTGGCCGATCCGGCCCATCCGCTCCGGACTTGGCTTGGATTGTAGCCGCAGAGGCGGTCAATATTCGACGCCGATCTGCGCCTTGATGCCGGAGCGGAAGGGGTGCTTGATCAATTCCATTTCGGTGACGAGATCGGCCGCCTCGATCAGTTCTTCCTTGGCATTGCGGCCGGTCAGAACGACATGGGTCATGTGCGGCTTTTCTTCTTTGAGGAAGCGCACGACGTCCGCGACATCGATGTAGTCGTAGCGAAGGGCGATGTTGATCTCGTCGAGCAGGACCATGGAATTGCGCTCGTCGCGGATCAGTTCCTTGGCCTTCTCCCAGGCCTTCTCAGCCATGGCGACGTCACGGGCGCGATCCTGGGTTTCCCAGGTAAAGCCCTCGCCAAGCGTGTAAAACTGGCAGAGATCGCCAAAATGCTTTTCGATCAGATCGCGCTCGCCCGTCACCATCGCTCCCTTGATGAATTGGACGACAGCGCAGGGCATGCCATGGGCGATGTGGCGGAAGATCATGCCGAAACCGGCCGTCGACTTGCCCTTGCCCTTGCCGGTATTGACGATGATCAGGCCCTTCTGGTCGGTCTTTGTCGCCATGATCTTTTCGCGCGCGGTCTTCTTCTTCGCCATTTTCATGGCATGGCGCGCCTCGTCATGGACGGGGCCGGTCTCGGTCGTTGGCAGATCGTCTTCGCTCATGGTGTGTCCTCTCAGAATTTGATTGTCTTGGGGACGGGCATTGGCTTATTCCGCGGCCGCCCGGCCCTGCAGTTCGAAACGCGCCGAATTGGAACGCGGCGACCACAGGCCGCGGTCGATCGCTTCCAGCATTTTGTCGGTCATCTCGCGAAACGCCGCCGGGTTCTTGTCTTCCATGAACTGGCGGACGCGTTCGTCCATGACATAGGCCTGGTAGACCGCCTCGAAATGGTGGCTGCGCACCGCCCCGGTCGTCGCCGCGAAGGCGAACATGTAGTCGACCGTCGCGGCAATCTCGAACGCCCCCTTGTAGCCGTGGCGCATGACGCCCTCGATCCATTTCGGATTGACGACGCGGCCGCGCACCACCCGGCCGATCTCTTCCTCCAGCGACCGGATCACCGGTTTTTCCGGGCGAGAATGATCGTTGTGGTAGATCGACGGACGGGTTCCGCTCATCTGTTCGACGGCAAGGCTCATGCCGCCTTCGAACTGATAGTAGTCGTCGCTGTCGAGCAGGTCATGTTCGCGGTTGTCCTGGTTCTGCACCACCGCCTCGACCGTCTTCAGTCTTGCCTCGAGCAACCCGCGCTCCGCCTTCCCATCTTCACCGGCGCCATAGGCATAGCTTCCCCAGGTGAGATAGGCGTCGGCCAGATCGGCGCGGTTTTCCCAACCCTGTTCATCCATCAAGGCCTGCAGCCCTGCGCCATAGGCACCCGGCTTGGCGCCGAAGACGCGGTAGGAGGCGCGCCGCGCGGCTTCCTTCGGCGTAACACCGGCCGCTTCAAGCCGCACGGTTTCCGCCCGCATCCGGGCCGCGATCATATTGTCGGCATCGTCTTCCTCAAGCGCGCCGATGGCTCGGATCGCGTTATCGAAGAGGGCGATCTGATCCGGGAACGCATCGCGGAAGAAGCCGGAAATGCGCAAGGTCACATCGACGCGCGGGCGCCCCAGGAGCGCAAGTGGGACAATCTCATAGCCCGTCACCCGGCGGGACATCATGTCCCAGGTCGGCTTGGCGCCGATCAATGCCAAAGCTTGGGCAATATCGTCGCCGCCCGTGCGCATGTTCGAGGTGCCCCAGGCCGTCAAGCCAAAGGAGGTCGGCCATTCGCCGTGGTCCTGCAGGTACCGGCGGATCAAGAGCTCGGCAGACTTCTTGCCGAGTTCGAAGGCCGCCGGCGTCGGCACGGCGCGGCTGTCGACCGAATAGAAATTGCGGCCGGTCGGCAAGACATCCGGCCGGCCGCGTGTCGGCGCGCCGGAGGGGCCTGGAGCAACGAAGCGGCCGTCGAGGCCGGTCATCAGTGCCGCGATCTCGGCGGGACCGGATTGGACGATCGACGGTTTCAGGCGGGCTTCGACGTCCTGCAGGACCGCTTGCGTGGCAGTCCAGTTTTCAGGGCACGGCAAATCGCCGGCGACCAATTTTGCAGCCAGAAGCTCGATGCGTTCGACGGCGTCACCCGCGGTGCGCCAAGGGGTATCGCTGAGCTCGGCCAGGATCGCAGGCTTCCGACCGGTCCAGGGATCGGAGAGGACACAGTCGAGCGGGTCGAAAGCTCGCCCCGGGTTGATCTCCCCCCTTGAGGGGGAGATGTCGGCCCGGCCGACAGAGGGGGGTACCGCGGCGTCTGAGTTTGCGGAGGCTTTACCCCCCTCTGTCCTGTCGGACATCTCCCCCTCAAGGGGGGAGATCGATGCGGCGCCCACCAACCCCGCATCCTTGGCTATCGCCCGCTGCAGGCTTTGATCACCGCCCTCGCCCTGCCCGCGCGGCACGCGCGCCAGAGCAACCGTCAGGTCGGTGAGAAGCCGGCCTTCGGGCGCAACGCCAAAGACATGCAGGCCGTCGCGGATCTGCAACTCCTTGAGGTCGCAGAGATAGGCATCGAGTTTTTCGAGCGCCTTGTCCTCGGCGTCCGAGCGCGCGATGCCGGCGTCCTGATCGAGGCCGATGTCGCGCACGAGTTCGAGGATCTGCTTGCTCAGC
This sequence comes from Pararhizobium sp. LjRoot255, assembly GCF_964252905.1. Classification (NCBI taxonomy): domain Bacteria; kingdom Pseudomonadati; phylum Pseudomonadota; class Alphaproteobacteria; order Hyphomicrobiales; family Rhizobiaceae; genus Pararhizobium; species Pararhizobium sp. LjRoot255. The sequence goes on along the minus strand of NZ_CAXUPQ020000001.1, from coordinate 3,297,194 downwards.
AGCCGCAGGCGCCGGGGGTCGCCGCCGGCCGCGTCGTAATATTCGTCGACCAGCGCCTCAAGGTCTTTCAGCGGTCCGTAGGATTCCGCGCGGGTCAGCGGCGGCGTCAGATGGTCGATGATCACGGCGCTGGTGCGGCGCTTGGCCTGCGTGCCCTCGCCCGGATCGTTGACGATGAACGGATAGAGATGCGGCATCGGCCCGAAGACCGCTTCCGGATAGCAGGTTTCGGACAACGCCAGCGCCTTGCCTGGCAGCCATTCGAGATTGCCGTGTTTGCCCATATGGACGACAGCGTGAGCGCCGAATTCCAGCCGCAGAAACGCATAGAAGGCGAGATAGCCGTGCGGCGGCACGAGGTCCGGCGAATGATAGGTTTCCTTCGGATCGATATTATAGCCGCGCGCGGGCTGGATGCCGACCAGGGTCTCGCCGAAGCGGGCAAGCGGCAGCGCAAACCGGCCGTCGCGGAAGAACGGATCAGCCTCCGGCTTGCCCCATCTACCCGCGACCTGATTCTGAATCTGAACCGGAAGAGACGCGAAGAAGGCATTGTATTGATTGAGCGAAATCGTCTCTCTGATTTCGCAATCCACCCGCAACGCGTTGGTAGGCCCCGCCATCAGGTGGCGGATCAACGCATCACCGTCGTCCGGGATATTATCGATCTCGTAGCCACCTGCGGCCATGGCCTTCATCACTTCGATCGTCCCGGCCGGCGTATCCAATCCAACACCGTTGCCGAGCCGTCCGTCGCGGTTCGGATAATTCGCCATGACGATCGCCACCCGCCGATCGCGCGGCGCGGTCTTGCGCAGTTTCGCCCAGTTGGCCGCCAGTTTCGCGGTGAAAGCGATCCGGTCGGCAAGAGGCTCGTGGCCAATGATATTGGCCTCGACGTCCGGATCGTAGACGGCGGCCGCCTTGAACGACACGGCGCGAGAAAGAATGCGGCCATCCACCTCGGGCAACGCCACGTTCATCGCCAGGTCGCGCGCCATGAGACCCTGGGGCGAGGCTTCCCATGCCTTCCGGGTGGAACCCGAGAAGATGACCTGCAGGACCGGCGCGTCGGTGAATTCCAGCACCGTCGGCTGGCGGTCGGCACCCGGCGCGGAGACGGCAAAGCCGGTGGCGTTCATCACCACGTCCGGCGGCGCCTCGCCGAAAATCGCCTCCAGCGTGCCGATCGACACGGCGTCCTTGAGGCTCGAGACGAAGACCGGCAGGACGCTCATTTCCTCGGCAGCGAGCGTCTCGATCAGGGCCTCGACGGGTTTGGTTTCGCCGCTCTGGACGAGGGCTCGGTAGAAGCAGAGGGCGACGATGGGCGTACCGTTTCGCGCTTTCGGATGGGTGGAGGCTTTACCCCCCTCTGCCCTGCCGGGCATCTCCCCCACAAGGGCGGAGATCGCTGGAGCGCGCGCTCCCGCCTCCAATGAACTTGCAACAATCTCGAAACCTACGTTGGGCTGCCCCAGTTGCCGCGGGTCAATCTCCCCCCTTGTGGGGGAGATGTCAGCAAAGCTGACAGAGGGGGGTAGCTCTCCACTCGTGACGAACCCAACCGCATTCTTCCATGCCTCGACGCCGATAACACCTTCGCCCGGCCACCAGATACCGGCCTTGAGCAACGGCGCGGCAGGTTCCGGTTTCTCCGAACCGCCGATCAGCGCCTCGGCATAAGCGAGCAGCCGCGCCATGTTGTCGGCACCGCCCTCGGTGAAATAGGCCCACATCCGGGTGCGGTCCTCGGCGGAAACCGTCGAAAACGGTTCCAGGCCCGGATCCGGCTTGTCGTGGCCAGGCAGGACGGCGATCTGGAATTTGTGCGTGACGGCAGCGGCATGCAACGCTTCCAGCACATACTGGAAATAGCTGGCGCCGCCGAGCGGGCGGACGATGATCAACGTTGCATGCCGTGCGGTGCGCTCGACATAGGTATCGACCGACATCGGGTGCTTCAGGGTCAGAAGGCTTGCGACCCGCAGGCTGGATTTGCCCTGCCGCACGCGGTGCGCGGCGGCGACCGCCGAAAGCTCGGTGTCGGCTGCGGACAGGAACAGGATATCGGCAGGCGACTGGCCGAGGTCGATCGCTTCCTCGCCATCCGAAATGGTGCCCTTCTGGGCTAGGAGGAGATGCATGGCATTCTCCGGGGGCCGAAGTACCCCCCTCTGTCACTGCGTGACATCTCCCCCTCAAGGGGAGAGATCGGGAGCAAGCGGAACCTATAACCACGCAACTTTTTTGAATGCGAGGTTGCCCCAGCCAATCTCCCCCCTTGAGGGGGAGATGTCCGACAGGACAGAGGGGGGTATGCCGCAATCACCATTCTCTAAACCGCCGCAGCGATGGCGGCGCGCACGGCCGTCTCATCCATATCGTGCAGGCCGATGACGACGAGGCGGGTGCCGCGCGTCTCGCCCGGCGCCCAGGCGCGGTCGAAATACTGGTCGATGCGGGCGCCGACGGCCTGGATCAGGAGGCGCATCGGCTTGCCGGGCACGTCGGCGAACCCCTTAATCCGCAGCACGTCATGTTTCCCGATGACGGTCTTCAGTTTTTCGACGAAGCCCGCCGGATGAGCGATCGCACCGAGTTCGACGACGAAGCTGTCGAATTCGTCGTGATCGTGCTCCTCGCCATTTTGATGCTCCCTCTCGTGATGGGATTTGCGGTTGGCGATATCGCTTTCGCTGCCGACGCCCAGACCGAGAAGCACGGCCGCCGAAACCTCGCCGTTCTTCGCCTCGATCATCGACGGCTTGCGGCTGGTGCGGGCGGCAACCTCGTTGCGGACGAAAGCGAGGCCGGTCGAATCGAGCAGGTCGGTCTTGTTGAGAACGATCAGGTCGGCGGCTGTGAGTTGGTCTTCGAACAGCTCCTCGATCGGGCTTTCGTGATCGAGATTGTCGTCCTCGACGCGCAGGGCATCGACCTTGTCGTGGTCATCGGCAAACCGGCCGGCGGCAACCGCAGCACTGTCAACGACGGTAATGACGCCATCGACGGTGACTTCGCTGCGGATGTCCGGCCAGTTGAAGGCAGCGATCAGCGGCTGCGGCAGCGCCAGACCGGAGGTTTCGATGATGATGTGGTCCGGGCGGTTCTCGCGTTCGAGCAGCTTCGTCATGGTCGGGATGAAATCGTCGGCGACGGTGCAGCAGATGCAACCATTGGTCAGTTCGATGATGTCGTCCTCGCTGCAGGCTTCGGCACCGCAGCCCTTCAGCACGTCGCCATCGACACCGAGATCGCCGAACTCGTTGATGATCAGCGCGATACGCCGGCCGTTGGCATTCTCCAGAATGTTGCGGATCATCGTCGTCTTGCCGGCGCCGAGAAAGCCGGTGATGACGGTTGCCGGGATCTTGCCGTGGGCGGTTTTTGCGGTGGTCATGGATCAACCCTTCATTTTCAGCGGCAATCCGGCCGCGATAAAATAGACTTCCGCGGATTTCTCCGCAACGAACTGGTGCAGCCGACCGGCATGATCGCGAAAGTCGCGCGCCATGCGGTTTTCCGGCACGATGCCGAGCCCGACCTCGTTCGAAACGAACACCAGCCGCGCCCGCGCCTGCGGCAGCCAGGCGGCCAGGTTCTGAAATTCCGCCGCCATATTGCGGTTTTCCATCATGAGATTGGTGACCCAGAGGGTCAGGCAATCGATCAGGATGACACGGTCGGGCGCGTCGATCGCTTTCAGACAGGCGGCAAGTTCAAGAGGCTCCTCATGCGTCTGCCAATCCAGCCCCCGCCGGTCGCGATGCTCGTCAATCCTTGCCTGCATCTCGCCGTCCCAGGCCCTTCCGGTCGCGACGTAATGCATGCCGAGACCCGACGCTATCGCGAATTTTTCAGCGAAGGAGGATTTTCCTGAACGGGCGCCGCCAAGGACCAGCACAGGTCCCGCTGTCGTCGATGTCATGGAACGATCCCAGCCTTAATGTTCGCCGGGAAATACGCAGGCGCTGAGGCGAGAAACGCAAGAATGGCCGCTGGGGAAACGGAACGAAAAAGCCATGACAACCTCCGTGCTGGCATCGGGAGCGTCTCTCCCTGGATCGGGCACGATGCCCTGCGGATGGCAGGTCTCCTGGCTCACGGCGTCACGGACCTTTTCAAGGCCCGAACGGGTCCGCCTCGCCTTCCCGAAGTTTTCGCGCCAGATTGCGTGACCGCAATCGACGGGCATCACGAAGAGGTGGACGATTCGTAGAAATAGAGGCGTCCGGCCCCGGCTGATCATGATGCCACTCCAGTGGCTTCTCCGGTTGGACCGGCCATTCCGCAGGACGCACCGCGCGGCCTGTCCGAATACCGGCTTTCCCGGATGGCGAACCCTGACCGTTCTACAGTCGCGGGGTCGGCTGCGATAAGAATGCCCGGCTTGGGTCCATTCCTTCACATTCCCATTTACTCCCGAACCGAAACGCCGGTCCGGGAACCATCCAATGGCTGATGATTAGGCGCTCCGCCGGACCCTGTCAATTGAAACACCGGCCGCCACGAAAACGTCACGGCATCAGAGAATCGAGCCATCGCGGGTCGAGAACGGCTTCCAGTTCGATTGCGACATCATCGAGCGCCCGATCAACGGATTGACGATAGTTTTCGCCGCCGCCTTCGATGCCGAAACTTTTGAGAAGCGCAGCGCGATAGGCGTCGCTGGTGAAGAGCCCATGCAGATAGGTGCCGCTGACCTGGCCGTCCGCCGAGACGGCACCGTCCGCCCGGCCGTCGATGATCACGGCAGGACGAGCGCAGTCCGATCCGGTCGTCCGGCCCAAATGGATTTCGTAGCCCTCCAGAGCCACATCATAGATGGCGGAGCGCGCGCTGCTGTTGCGCACTGTCTTTTCAGGCGCCATTTCTGTTTCGACGGAAAGAAGGCCCAGGCCCTCGATCTCGCCCACATTTCCCTCGATGCCGTGCGGGTCGGTGACGCGCTCGCCCAGCATCTGGTAGCCGCCGCAGATGCCGATGACGCGGCCGCCGCGCCGCACATGCGCCTGAAGATCACGGTCCCATCCTTGAGCGCGAAAATCGGAGAGATCGGCGATCGTCGCCTTCGAGCCCGGGATGACCACCAAACCGGCATCGGCCGGAATGCGTTCTCCAGCGCGGACGAAGACCAGATCGACCTCCGGTTCAGCGGCCAGCGGGTCGAGATCGTCGAAATTAGCGATGCGCGAGAGCACGGGGACGGCAACCTTCAGCGCCTTGCCGCCACCTCGCGCCAGCCTTTCCAGCACGACGGAATCCTCGGCAGGCAGCCGGCCTGCACTTTTCAGCCAGGGCACGACGCCGAAACACGGCCAGCCGGTGAAGCCCTGGACAGCTTTGATCCCATCGTCGAAAAGCGAAACGTCGCCTCGGAACTTGTTGATGATATAGCCACTGATCATCCGCCGGTCTTCATCAGACAGGATCGTGTGGGTGCCGACCAGCGATGCAATGACACCACCGCGGTCGATATCGCCGACAAGCACAACGGGAACGTTGGCGCGGGTGGCGAAGCCCATATTGGCGATGTCGCCGGCGCGAAGATTGATCTCGGCGGGCGATCCTGCCCCTTCAACGACAACAAGATCACGCCCGCCGCCGACCGTTTCGAAGCTTTCCATGACGGCGGCCATCAGCCTCGGCTTCAGGGCCTGATAGTCCCGTCCTCTCGCCTGCCCTGCCACCTTGCCCTGCACGATGATCTGGCTGCCGGTTTCAGACTGGGGTTTTAGGAGAACCGGGTTCATGTGAACCGAAGATGGTATCCGCGCGGCCATCGACTGCAGCCACTGGGCACGACCTATCTCGCCGCCGTCATCCGAAACGGCAGCGTTGTTGGACATGTTCTGCGGCTTGAACGGAGCAACCTTTACCCCACGATTGGCCATGAGGCGGCAAAGGCCCGCCACGAGTACCGTTTTTCCGACATCGGAGCCGGTTCCCTGAAGCATGATCGTCTTTGTCATGACGTCTCGTCTAGCATCGCCGCCGCCACAAGCAAAGCCATGTTTTGTCGCATTTTTGCCGCCTTTTCAGCCGCCCTTTCACGCCGTATTACAGAACGCAGCAAGCCTTGTACAGCTTCACCGCCGGACTATCCGGAAAACGACATCGCACGGCGAAAACGATTGTTGCGTTGCGCAAGAACAGGCGTATATGAGCATCAATCAGATCACCGAGCGCAAGTGCTCTACCCCCGAGGTCACTCCCAGTGTTGTTCATCTTCAGCAAGCCCAATTTCGTGCAGATCGCCTGGAACTCCAAGGCACCGGAAAGCCAGTCGCGCATTCGCAACACCGTAATGCCGGCACCGTTCGGCCCGCTCGGTTTCATCAGGACGCGCAGCGTCGGCTGATTCATTTCCTCCCGGACGACGACTTAAACCGCGCCTCACCACCGGCGCGGTTTTTCTTTTGCCGGAATGCACGCTCGAAATCTTCCTGGCCCAAAACGCGAAAACCGCACCCGCCCCTCTCGGAACTGTGCGGCCTGCCAATATACGCATGGCTTCTGCGGCCTACACCCGCAGAACGCTCCGGCCCGGGACGCAATACCTGATCCGGGCGGGCGGCAAGTTTCCCCCGCCGCAGGGAGACAATTAGCCTGACAGTGTTACCGGATGGTTAGTGAGAGCTTAACCAAAGGTGAATTCCGTATTTTTTAAGATTTTTTTTCGCGCTCTCAAAAAACATTTCCGAGGCGCATACGGAACACAATTTGTCTGTGATAAAACGCGCCCTAAGGACGCTTTGTGAAGCAGTGCTAATTTTCCACCAAGGACGGCGGAATTTGCACAAAAATCTTGCCCATCTGGTTAAACTTCAACAGCTTGCGCCTGCATTCTCGCACTTCAAAAACCTTGCCGGGCGATCGCGGAGGTTGATTTCTCCGGAGGAATACTTACGCTGCCCGCAACGGTAAAAAGAGAGATGACTGGAGACTATGGTCTGCGGTCAGGCGAGAAACTCGAACACCGTTGCAGCGGGGATAAAGACTGGCTCAAAAAAGCCCCTGCCTGCTTCAACCTGAACGATTGGGCGCCCAGGACTGCAGTATTCTGGTCCGCCCCCAAGATTTTTGACTGCATTAAGACTGGGAGGTCTTAAACATGAAGAAGCTCCTCGCTTCCACCATTCTCGCCGCCGGCCTTTACGCTATGGCCGGATCGGCGCAGGCCGCAGAGTGCGGCGAAGTCAGCATTGCAGAAATGAACTGGGCATCGGCCGGCGTTGCGGCGCATGTCGACAAGTTCATCCTTGAAAATGGCTACGGCTGCACGGTAACGCTCGTCACCGGCGACACCATGCCGACATTCACCTCCATGAACGAGAAGGCCCAGCCCGACATGGCGCCCGAATTGTGGGTCAATGCCGTGCGCACGCCTCTCGACGCCGCCATCAAAGAAGGTCGCCTGATCGAAGCCGCACCGCTGCTCAGCGAAGGCGGTGTCGAAGGCTGGTGGATTCCGAAGTTCATCGCCGACGCACATCCCGACATCAAGACGGTGCAGGACGCGCTGAAGCATCCGGAACTGTTCCCGGCGCCTGAGGATCCGTCCAAGGCTGCGATCTACAACTGCCCGTCGGGCTGGAACTGCCAGGTGTCCTCCGCCAACCTCTACAAGGCGCTCGGTGCCGAAAAGCTCGGCTTCGAGTTGATCGACACCGGTTCGGCGGCAGGCCTCGACGGCTCGATCTCCAACGCCTTTGAAAAGAAGGCCGGCTGGCTCGGCTATTACTGGGCTCCGACCGCCATTCTCGGCAAGTACGAGATGACCCGCCTCAGCTTCGGCGTCGAGAACGACAAGGCCGAGTGGGATTCCTGCACCGCGGTTCCGGATTGCCCGAACCCGAAGGTCAATTCCTATCCGACCTCGGACGTCTACACCGTCGTGACCAAGGCATTTTCCGAGAAGGCCGGCGTTGCCATGGACTACGTCAAGGTCCGCAAGTGGGACAACGGCACGGTCAACAAAGTTCTCGCCTGGATGGACGAAAACCAGGGCACGAATGAAGATGCAGCAAAGCACTTCCTGGAAAACTATGCCGACATGTGGAGCAAATGGGTCGCGCCTGACGTCGCAGAGAAGGTCAAGGCTGCTCTCTAACGACGAGTGCCGATGGGCGGCGAAGCTTCACGCTTCGCCGTCTCAATTCTTGTGACTATCCGAATGATCCGGCAACGCAGCAAATCGCAGCAACCGGAAGACAACGGGCCGGTGCCCGGCGGCGCGAGATGCCGCTGGTGTTTCACCAAATGCGAATGTGAAAACGAAGATCGTCGCAAACGGCATAGTCGCTTGCGGCGAAACTTGTCATATTCTCAAATGCCGGGGTCCGCAGAGACCACCCAAGTCTGCGCGCGAGCCTTGAACAGGCCCGATGACGTAGCCGGCACCATAAAATTTCCGGTTAAAAGGGGAACACAATGGCAATATGCAGTTACTTGCCAGATCTGCTTTGTAAATTTCCGGCGATCGACGACACGACAATTCGCATGGCACGCAAGAGCGTGGACGAAGGCTTCAAAGGCCTTGTCCGCAGCTACGGCACCGCCATCGACGTGCTTGTCCAGCCGCTTCAATGGTTTCTAAACTATCTTGAAAGGCTGTTCGTCAGTTCTCCATGGATCGTTATCATCACCCTGATGGTCGTGATTGTGTATTACGGCAGCCGCAATATGCGCATCGCCATCGGCACCGTCGTATCCATGCTAGCGATCGGTTTTGTCGGCCTGTGGAACGATACCATGATCACGCTGGCCATGGTCACGGTCTGTACGCTGATTGCCATCCTCGTCGGCATTCCGATCGGGATCGTCATGGCCCGCTCCGAAAAAGTGCAGTCGATCATCAACCCGATTCTCGACGTAATGCAGACGATGCCGAGCTTCGTTTACCTGATCCCGGTCGTCATGATCTTCGGTATCGGCAAGGTTCCCGGCCTGATCGCCGTCGTCATCTATGCCGTCCCGCCGATGATCCGTCTGACCAACCTCGGCATTCGTCTCGTCGACAAGGAGGTGCTCGAAGCCGCGGACGCCTTCGGCTCGTCGCCCTGGCAGCGGCTGAAGAACGTCCAGATGCCGCTCGCCCTGCCCACCATCATGGCCGGCATCAACCAGACCATCATGATGTCGCTGGCCATGGTCGTGGTCGCATCGATGGTCGGTGTCGGCGGTCTCGGCCGCAACGTGCTGCAGGCGATCAACAATCAGTTCTTCACCGTCGGCTTCTTCAATGGTTTCGCGCTCGTTGCGATTGCCATCATTTTTGACCGCACCAGCCAAGCCTATGGCAAGCGGCTGCAGAAGCACTCGGAGGTAGTTCATGGCTAGTCATGCAATCGAGGTCAAGAACCTCTACAAGATCTTCGGGCCCCGCGGCGACGCCTTCGTCGACCGGGTGAAAGCCGGAATGACCAAGGGCGAACTGAACGAGAAGCACGGCCATGTGCTCGGACTTCAGGACATCAACATCTCCATGCCTGCCGGCGGCGTCATGGTGGTCATGGGTCTGTCGGGCTCCGGCAAGTCGACCCTGATCCGGCATATCAACCGCCTGATCGATCCGACGGCAGGCGAAGTGCTCTATGACGGCGTCGACGTCTGCAAGATGAACGAAAACGACCTGCGCGAATTCCGCCGCCACAAGACGGCGATGGTGTTCCAGAAGTTCGCGCTCTTGCCGCACCGCACAGTCATCGAGAACACCATCTACGGGTTGGAAATCCAAGGTGTGCCGGATGCGGAAAGCCGCAAGCGGGCACAGGGCTGGATCGAAAGGGTCGGCCTCAACGGCTTCGAGAACCACTATCCGAACCAGCTTTCCGGCGGCATGCAGCAGCGCGTCGGCCTGGCCCGGGCGCTGACCAACGATGCCGACATCCTCCTGATGGACGAGGCCTATTCAGCGCTCGATCCGCTGATCCGCGTCGACATGCAGACCGTCCTGCTCGACCTGCAGAAGGAATTGAAGAAGACGGTGGTTTTCATCACGCACGATCTCGACGAAGCGCTGAGACTCGGCGACAAGATCGCCATCCTGCGTGACGGCAAGGTGATCCAGCAGGGCACGGGCCAGGACATCGTGCTGAAGCCGGCCGACGAATATATCACCGCCTTCGTCAAGGAAGTGAACCGTGGCCGCGTGATCAATGTCGAAACGATCATGAGGCCGCTGTCTGGCATTCCGGAAGGTGTGCCTGTCGTGGTCGGCACCGTGCTCGAAAGTGCTGCGCGGATGATGACCGTCGCCAACCAGAACATCGCGCATGTCGTCGATGCCAACGGCAAAGCCGTTGGATCGATCGACCTCGGCACGATCATTTCCGCCATGGTGACGCCAATCAGCCACGAAAAGGTGCCCCAGGCGGCGGAATGATCGCAAACCGCCGTGGAGCACCGCAAAGCGCCTGGAAACGGGCGCTTTTTTTGTTGGGCCTGCCATTCACCTCGATTTAACCATAAACCGTCATGGTATCAGAAACGCCCCGTCCGTCGGGCGGTCCTCAATCCGGCCGATGAGATGCAGGATCATGCTTCGACAGCGTCGCGGGATTTTCACCGCCTTGCCATCCCTCCCTTGGGAAGCGCGGGCTTTTTCACGGCCCGGATCACGCGAAAAGTGGCCGCCTTCCTGTCCGGCGCCGGCCTGTTCCTGATCGCCTTCACGCTCATTCCGTTTCAGGGCACCTATGACCTCGACCCCTCTAAAGCCAACGAAGGCAATATCGTCAATCAACTCGGCTACCTCGGCCTCGGCGGCATATATCTTTTCGCCATGCTTTTGATCGTCGACAGGCGCGTGTTGAAGCGGATCGTATCGCCGACATGGGTCGCCGTCTTCGCCATCGCCTTCCTGTCCTGCCTGCAATCCTATGATCCGACGGCATCAGCCCGCGGCCTGATGTTGAGTTTGGTGGCGATGATCCTGGTGGCTGGCGTGCTGGTCCTGCCGCGCAGCGAGAAGGATTTCGTCAATGCCGGCGCAAACGCCATCCTCTTTCTGATCCTCGTCGACTATGCGGCACTCGTCGTCGCACCCGGCATTGCCATTCACACCGCCACCGGTTCTGAACCGTGGCATGCAGGCTTCTGGAAGGGACACTTGATCCATAAGAACGTCACGGCACCGGTGTTTTCCGTACTGTGCATGTTCGGCATCTACTGCCTGCGGGCGGGCGCCACCGTGCGGGGCCTGCTGATTGCCCTTCTTGCCGCCAATTTCGTACTTCACACCGGCTCGAAGACCACGATCGGGTTCCTGCCGCTGGCAATCATGCTGGTGCTCGGCAGCCGTGCGGTCGGCAAGCCAGGCCTGACGGTCTTTGCCCACTTTCTCTTCTCGATTCTGATTTTCTGCCTGACGCTCGGTACCATCTATTCGAACCTGTTCCTGTCGATCACCACTGCGCTGCTCGAAGATCCGACCTTCACCGGACGCGACGACATCTGGAAGTTTGCAAGCGCAAGCATTGCCGATCATCTGTGGGGCGGCCATGGCTATGCAAGTTTCTGGCTGTCGCCGATCATTCGCGGCCTGGAAGCAAATTTCGAGGCGAATTGGGACGTGCGCGGCATCGTCTCAGGCCATAACAGCTATCTAGACACCGTCCTCACCTTCGGCTTGCCGGGCGGGTTGTCGATGATCGTCCTGCTTTTCGCCAAGCCGCTCTACGACTATATGCGCGCGACCCGACAGGCAGCGAGCCGTCATTTCGCGGACTTCTGCATCATGGTCATCATCTTCATGACCTATAACGGCATGATGGAAAGTTTCCTGCTCAACCGCGCCGATCCGATGTGGCTCATGATGGCATTGGCCGTTTTCGGCTTGGGAATTGCGGCGCGAATGGGCGTGCGGATGCCGCACTGATCAAAGCGAGCCATTGCAATCACATAAAGATATCTTTATATGCTTGTGTCACTCGATTAAATCAGGAATCCACCATGACCGCGCACGCTAACCCGCTTTCCGACCTTCTCAACGCCAAGGGCGTGCTGCTCGCCGATGGCGCGACCGGCACTTCGCTGTTCGCGATGGGTCTCGAGGCTGGCGAAGCACCGGAACTGTGGAATGAGGCCAAGCCTGAAAACATCACCAAGCTACATCAGGACTTCGTCGATGCCGGCGCCGATATCATCCTGACCAATTCGTTTGGCGGCACGCGCCACCGGCTCAAGCTGCACCAGGCACAGGACCGCGTCCACGACCTCAACAAGCGGGCTGCGGAAATCGCCCGCGCCGTTGCCGACAAGGCGCCGCGCAAGGTGATCACGGCCGGTTCCGTCGGTCCGACCGGGGAGTTGCTGGTCCCGCTCGGTGCCATGACTTACGACGATGCCGTCGCGGCCTTCGTCGAGCAGATCGAAGGCTTGAAGGCCGGCGGCGCGGAAGTCGCCTGGATCGAGACGATGTCCTCACCCGACGAAATTCGCGCGGCGGCAGAAGCTGCTGTCAAGGTTGGGCTTCCCTATGTCTACACCGGATCGTTCGATACGGCAGGCAAGACGATGATGGGCCTCCATCCGAAGGATATTCACGGCGTTGCCAGGGATATCGGCGATGGCCCGGTCGCCACCGGTGCCAATTGCGGCGTCGGCGCCTCGGACATCCTGTCCTCGCTGCTGGACATGACGGAGGCCAACCCGGCTGCAGCGATCATCGTCAAGGGCAATTGCGGCATCCCGGAATTCCGCGGTTCGGAAATCTACTATTCCGGCACACCGCCGCTGATGGCCGACTATGCGCGCCTTGCCCGCGATGCTGGCGCCAAGATCATCGGCGGCTGCTGCGGCACCTCCTGCGAACATCTGGCCGCGATGCGCGTCGCGCTCGACACCTATGTACCGGGCGAGCGGCCGACGGTCGAAACCATCGTCGAACGCATCGGCCCGATGCGCAACAAAACCGCCAATGAAGTGCCTTCGGCGCCAGTGCGCGAACGCGGCCGCCGCCGGGGATAAGCGCAAAACAACATGCGACGGAAGGGCTCGGGACCGGACGGTTCCCGAGCCCTTTTGCATATCAGCCCAACCATCAACACAACAGTTGCATCCCACGATCCCGTCGAATCCAGTTTTGCCCCAGCCTGATCTGCTAGACGCTGGTCCCATCACAAGACGAATATGACGAGAGACGATCGACAATGCAGGCAGCAGCAACTTTTCCGGGCCGCGATTCCGTTGCAGAAAAATTCGCAGCCCTCGGCGAGAGCGACCAATCCTACCTGATGCTGCTGATGGAAAATGCCGCACAGGATGAAAATCTGATCGAGGGACTGTACCGGCACTTAAGCCTTGCCGCGGAAGCACGTCTGCTGAATTCGCTCAAGCTCGAAAAACTGGGCGGATGGTTGGGTGCGAACGCCCCTGCCCGGCTGCAGATCCGCCTAATGGAAACGGCGCGCTCCAGTCAGCACGCCGCTTACCAGGCTTTCAGGACCGGGCTGGTCAGGTCGGGTGGCCTGGAAAGAGCCTACCCGAAAGCCTGACCTTTCGCTGCCTCATTCGCCGCCAAGGCTCTTTGCCAGGCGAACCAGATTGAGGAACTCGGCGCGGTATCCGTAGGTGTCTTCACCTTTGGCCCCCGCGGCCAGATCAAGGATCGAACCGTAGGGATAGGCGGATACGGCGTCCGTTCCCCGCAGCTTCTGGCCGAAGGCCGCGACCGCGACCGAGAATCGGACATCCTGCCGGGCCTGCTGCAGCGACGGCACGGCGTTTTCTTCAGTGACCGGCGTGGTGATCAGGTTGCTGGTGTCGCTGTCCGGCTTCTTGTAGCGGATTTTCAGGAAGGCCAGTTCGCCCGACTTCTCCGCCGGTTCGGCCTGCTGCGCTGCCGGCGCAGCACCATAGCGCAGGTCGTCGTTCAAGACCGCGGGGCTGCCCTTCGGCGTGATCTCGTAGATCGCGGTGACACAGTGGCCGGAGCCGATGTCGCCGGCATCCACCTTGTCGTTGTTGAAGTCATCGCGCTTCAGGGCGCGGGTCTCGTAGCCGATCAGCCGGTATTCGGCGATCTCACGCGGATTGAACTCAACCTGGAACTTCACGTCCTTGGCGATCGGGAAGAGCGAAGAGCCCGCCTCCTCCACCAGTGACTTCTGCGCTTCAGCCAACGTATCGACATAGCTTGCCGTGCCATTGCCGTTTTGTGCAAGCGTCTGCATCAGCGCATCGTTGTAATTGCCGCGGCCAAAGCCGAGAACCGAGAGGAAGATGCCGCTCTTGCGCTTCTGTTCGATCGCCGCTTTCAGTTCCGCGTCGCTGGATGGGCCGACATTGAAATCGCCGTCGGTCGCCAGCATGATCCGGTTGACGCCGCCCTTGATAAAGGCCCGCTCTGCCAGATCATAGGCCGCCTCCAGCCCCTGCGCACCGGCAGTCGAGCCGCCCGGCTGGAGCGTGTCGATCGCCGCAAGGATTTTTGCCTTGTCCTTGATGGCGGTCGGCTCGAGCACCGTGCCGGCATTGCCGGCATAGGTGACGATCGCGACCGTATCCTCCGGCTTCAGCTTGTCGACCAGAAGGCGGAAGGCACTTTTCAGGAGCGGCAGCTTGTCGGGCTCGTCCATGGAGCCGGAAACATCGATCAGGAACACCAGATTGGCGCGCGGCGCCGTTGCCGGAGCGACATCATAGCCTTTGATCCCCACATGCATCAGCCGCGTATTGGCATTCCACGGCGTCGGCACAACGGTGACGGTCGCCTTGAACGGCTCGGCTTCGCTTTCCGGACCCGGCCAGTCATAGGGGAAATAATTGATCATCTCCTCGACGCGCACGCTGTCAGTGTCCGGAATCTCTCCGGCCATCAGTGCCTTGCGCACGAAGGAATAGGAGGCGGTATCGACGTCCGCGGAGAAGGTCGAAACCGGATCGGTGGCGACGCTCTTGACGGGATTGGTTTCGTCCGAGGTGAAGCGATCACGATTTTCTTCCCGGGGAATCACGATGTCGCCGGGAACGATGGACGGTGCCGGCATTGTCTGCATCACCGAACCGCCGGCCAACGATTGGGCATCAACCGCCCGACTTTCCGGCACTGCGCTCTGGGCCCTCCTCGCTATGGCGCCCGACGTACCCTGCTCGGCAATTTGCGGCTGAGGCTCCGCCGCCGTGGTGCCCGTACCACTTATGTCTTCTTCGCGAAGCCTCCGGATTTCCGCTTCGCTCGAAAGGTTGTCCGGAGCCTTTAGGGCGTCGGAGTTCGATTGCAACGCTCCGATCCGTTCGGATGCGGGGCGTTGATCAACGGAAATCTCCGACTTCTGTTTTTCCGGCAACGCCACGTGCGTTTCGGCACCTTTCAATGCCTCTCCGGGCACTACAACCTGTTGCCCCTTGGTATCGACCGGCAACCCGTTGCGTGTCAGTTCCAGCGTGAGAAAAGCAGCGGCAGGCACGACGAGCAGTGTGGCAAGCGCCGAACCTGCGAGAAATTTCCTGTTCATGACGGGGCTCCATAGCCTGTTGAATATGGAGCTTTGACGCCGACGCTCGGCGGTTCCTTGGGTGATAGTCGAATTATTTTCCGCCGCGTCGAACGCCTGCATCGCAAGCGACAGCGCCCGGCCCCGCGCTTCGGAAGACGGCGCCGGCGGGGTCATGTGGCCAAGATTCTTCAGTTCGTCGTTCATCATACCATCTCCCTGCCGAGCAGGATCTTCAGGCGTTTACGAGCCTCATGCACGTGCCATGACACCGTCGCCTCGGAGCATCCCATCACATCGGCCGCGGCGGAATGGCTGAGCCCCTCGCCATAGACGAGGAGGACCGCGTCACCCTGTTTGTCGGGCAATTGCCGCACCGCCTCCCAGAGCGCCTCGACCTGATCGTGATTGTCATTGGCTGCAGTGCTGGTCGGATCGGCGAAAAAACTCGCCGCATTGCGCCGCTCTCGCGCCTGGCGGCGCTGATGGTCGCGCGCCGTGTTCAGCGTCAGCGCATAGAGCCAGGTTCGAAACCGGCTGGCCCCACGGAAGGTCCGGATCGTATTCGCGAGCTTCACGCAAACCGTCTGCGTGATATCCTCGGCATCGCTGACATTGCCGGACCAGCGCCAGGCAACGGAATGCACAAAATCATAGTGTCTTTCGACGAGCAGGCCGAAGGCATTCCGATCGCCGCTCTGCGCCTTTTCGATCAGCTCTTGGTCCAAGTCATCAGCCCGGATTTGTTGCAACTGGTATTGAGACGTTCCGCGTGGCCCGATCCTTTGGGGCGACGCGCAAATTATTTTTGCGCGCCGGGTTCTTTTTTCGTCACGGCGATGATCGGCCCCATCGGATGGGTATTGTCGTAGCGGTTCAGAGTGGGCGCGAACAAGCTGGAGATCGATCCGTCAAGAAAAAGCGCGTTGGCGCAATCAAGCTGATCGCGAAACAGCGTCGCGAAATCATGAAAGCGCACCGGTTCCAGCGAAACGGCGAAAACCGCTTTTCCGTCACGGGCGACCCCGACGCCGTTGCGAACCTGCAGGCTGTCGCTTCGCGGCAGGAAGGCCGGGTGCAGCGTCCCCTCGATGACGAGCATCGGCCCGGATTGCGTCGCGAAATCCGGTTTTATCTCCGCCGCGACATAGGCCTCGGTTTCCATCACCCCTGCCCGGTCACCACGCAGGAAGAATACGCCGTTCGGTTTCAGATAGAAATTGCCCCAGCCTTTGTCGCGATCGATCGGTTTGCGCTCGACGCCGTTGATAACCAGCAGGCCGACAGACGTCAGGTCCGACTCGTACATGCCGCCGTTCATCGCGAATTCGAGGTATTGCCCCTCCTGCCGCAGGTCGCGGGCAATGTTTTCAAAACCGGCATAGGGCAGGCCGTCGCGGCCACGATGGTAGACGCGGATATCGCTCGCCGCGGGGTCGAAGCTGCATACCGCATACGTTTGGGTCAGATGCATCACCTTACGGCAGGCGGCAGCAGCGTCGTCAGCGGAAGAAGCGAAAACAATCACGGCCAACCCGATACGCAAGCGGAGCATTCAACTACCTTTTCATGCCGCATCCGACCCTGCCAAGGGACAAACGCAAAATGAAGTTTGAAATACTACAAATTGAGCGCAGCCATATGAAAACGCAGCTGTTCCGGCTGATAGCGATACTCCGTTCCGACAGGACAGAGGTTTCGGGCAAGGCACCCGGCGATCATGCAGTTGGTCTTGCCTTCCGCCGTTTTCAGGTGCGTGCGGCAAGGCGCAATCTGAAAACCCGACGTCAAGACAGCATCCACGGGACAACCTGAAAGGCAGGGCTTGCCGGAACAAGTGTCGCAGGGATGCGTATGGCGCGCTGGCGGCGCGGCGGCAAGAGCACGACCAAAGCCGAGCGCACCGCGATAGCCGTGCCACAGGCCGTATTCCGGATGAATGAGAATGCCGAGAGGCGACGGCCGTAGATCCTCGGCGCGCGTCGCCCATTGCTGGAAAGGCTGCCACGGCGGATCGGACGGGAAATAGGCGGTTGCGCCGAAGTCGAGCGCGACCGGCCCGATCACGGCTTTCGACCAGGTGTCGAGCGGGTTCTGCGCGTCCTTGTTCCCAGGCACGTCGCCCCAGCGTTCGAACGCCGGCCAGATGGAACTGCCGATATTCCCGAGCAGGACGATACTTGAAGCCACCTGTCCGTCTTTGAGGACTGGCGCCTCGTCCCCTTCGGCAAAATTGACGACCCCGCGCAAAAAAAATCCGTGCGGTTCAAGGACCGCACGGAGTTTCTCCAAAACATCGTCCGATGATGTCAGTGGGCCGCTCATTTCGGCTTCGGCCCCCGCCTGTCGTAGTGCGGACGCCAGACCTCCTTCTGGATGAGGTCAGCCACCTGTGCCGCGCCGCCTTGCTCCCTGGCGTTCTCGGGCTCGCTTCAGGTGAAGGCGTCCGGCATGGAGTCCTTCTTGCGGGCGATAAAGTCCTTGAGCGCGTCGTCAATCGCCGGATCGAGATACGGCGCCTCGTAGTGTTCCAGCCAGCTTCGGGCCAACGCATTGGCGCGCTGTTCGATCCGCTTCTCGCCCTCTATTTCCCACTGCTCGAAGGAATTGTTGTCGGCCAGTGCCGAGCGATAGAACGCCGTCTGGAAGTTGGCCTGCGTATGGGCGCAGCCGAGATAGTGGCTACCGGGGCCGACTTCGCGGATGGCATCGAGCGCCTGCGCGTTTTCGGAGAGATCGACACCTTCGGCCATCTTCTGCATCATGCCGAGTTGGTCCTGGTCGATCATGAACTTCTCGTAGGACGATACCAGACCGCCTTCGAGCCAGCCGGCGGCATGCAGCGAGAAGTTGGTGCCGGCAAGCAGCGTCATGTTGAGCGTATTGGCCGACTCATGCGCCGCCTGCGCATCCGGAACCTTGGAGCCGCAAAGCGACCCGCCGGTGCGGAACGGCAGACCCAGGCGTCGCGCAAGCTGGGCCGCACCGTAGGAGACCAGCGACGGCTCCGGCGTACCGAAGGTTGGCGCACCGGACTGCATCGAAATCGAAGCCGCGAACGTGCCGAACAGCACCGGCGCGCCCTTGCGGATCAGCTGCGTGAACGAGGCCCCCGCCAGCACCTCGGCGAGGATCTGCGTCAGCGTGCCGGTGACCGTCACCGGGCTCATGGCGCCCGAAAGGATGAACGGCGAGATCACCGTTGCCTGGTTGTGACGCGCATAGACCTTCAAGGCGCCGACCATGGTCTCGTCGAAGACCATTGGCGAGTTGGCGTTGATCAGGTTCAGCGTGACACAATTGTTCTCGACGAAATCATCGCCGAAAACGAGCTTGGCCATCGCGATCGTGTCCTCGGCGCGCTCGGGCGCCGTTACCGAGCCCATGAACGGCTTGTCGGAATATTTGATATGGCTGTAGACCATGTCGAGATGGCGCTTGTTGACCGGAATATCGACCGGTTCGCAGACCGTGCCGCCCGAGGAATGCATGGACGGCGCCATATAGGCGAGCTTCACGAAATTGCGGAAGTCTTCGATCGTCGCATAGCGCCGGACGCCTTCGAGATCGCGCACGAAGGGAGGGCCGTAGACCGGCGCGAATACGGTGGCCTTGCCACCGATCTGCACGCTGCGCTCGGGGTTGCGCGCGTGCCAGGTGAAGACCGGCGGCGCGGACTTAAGGAGTTCGCGGCACAGGCCCTTCGGGAAATGCACCCGCTCGCCCTTGACGTCGGCGCCGGCTTCCTTCCACAGCGCCAAGGCTTCGGCGTCTTCACGGAATTCGATGCCGATTTCTTCGAGCACCGTATCGGCATTGCGCTCGATCAGTTGCAGGCCTTCCTCATCAAGGACCTCGTATTCGCGGATCTTGCGGGTGATATAGGGAAGCGACGGACCCGCGCCGCCGCCGGTGCGCGAGGCGCGCCTTGCCGCGGCACCCCGGCCCTCGCCGCGCGTACGCCGGCCGCCACCACTTTCTTCCGTCTGTTCCGTAACTTCGGTCATTTGATATCCTCTTCCCGCGCCTAATCCTGCGCACTTGTCGAGCCTATGCTACCAAGCCTCGGCACCGGAACGGTTCTCTATGCGCCAACAAGTGGCGCAACTCGGACACGGGCCTTAACAGAGCTCCCCGCCCGAAGACAGGGCGTGCCGCATTTTCGCCTATCCTCATGAACAAAAGAGTCAATATCTGGCAGAATCGCTGCCGAGCTGTCATATAAAACCTTGTTTTTGTTAGGTACAGATGGCGGCGAGGACGGATCATCCGAGTGCCGTCGTTTTTCATCGCTTGCGACGTCGCATTCGAAAAGAGCTTTTGGAACCAACAAAGCTAAGTATAGTGCGTGCGTCCGGGGGTGAGCCGGCAGCGCCAGGAACCGAGGAAACCTATCATGGCAGACGACGAAATCATTCTCGAGGATCTCTCCGACGACGAACTCGTGCAGCAGATGCATGACGACCTCTATGACGGGTTGAAGGAAGAGATCGAGGATGGCACCAACATCCTTCTGAAGCGCGGCTGGGCGCCCTACGACATCCTGACCCAGGCTCTCGTCGAAGGCATGCGCATCGTCGGCATCGACTTCCGCGACGGCATTCTGTTCGTTCCCGAAGTTCTCCTATCCGCCAACGCGATGAAGGCCGGTATGTTCATTCTCCGCCCGCTGCTTGCCGCCACCGGCGCACCGAAGCAGGGCAAGGTCGTCATTGGCACCGTCAAGGGCGACATCCACGACATTGGCAAGAACCTCGTCGGCATGATGATGGAAGGCGCCGGTTTCGACGTCGTCGACCTCGGCATCAACAACCCCGTCGAAAACTACCTCGACGCCATCGAGCGCGAAAAGCCGGACATTCTCGGCATGTCGGCGCTTCTGACCACCACCATGCCCTATATGAAGGTCGTGATCGACACGATGAAGGAAAAGGGCATGCGCGACGATTACGTCGTTCTCGTCGGCGGTGCGCCGCTCAACGAGGAATTCGGCAAGGCCGTCGGCGCCGACGCGTATTGCCGCGATGCCGCGGTCGCTGTCGAAACGGCGAAGGACTTCATGAAGCGCAAGCACAACCAGCTGTCCGGCGCGTGATTAAGACAAATTTGACCATGCAAAACCGGCCGCGATGATGAAAAGCGCGGCCGGTTTTCTTATATACTGGGCCAAGCCTTAATTGGCAGAGCGCTCGACCGAACGGCCGGCGTCTTGGGTTGCATCCACCACGTTCGCAGTATCCCGGCCCATGCCGCGAATCGTGTTGCCGCATGAAGTGAGCGTGGCGATCGAGAAGAGCACGAGGCCGATGGTGGCGATTGTCTTTGCTGTCATGGCTTGGGTTCCTTGAACTGAACAGGTGGGCAAGATGGCAGAATCATCTTCGGCTATGCAACGCGCGAAAGCGGAAAAAGTTCACGTCATCGGTTGTGGCGCAATTGCCCGCGAAATCCTCGCGGTGTGCGAAGCAAACGGGCTCGACCACATCGACCTCATATGCTTGCCGGCGATCTGGCACAACACCCCCGAAAAGATCACGCCCGGCATCAAGGCCGCTATCCACAAGGCGCGCGCCGAAGGGTTCGGCCGCATCTTCATCGCCTATGCCGATTGCGGCACGGGAGGCCTGCTGGACAGGCTCTGCGAAGAGGAAAAGGTCGAGCGCATTGCCGGACCGCACTGTTTTTCCTTCTTCGCCGGTAATGCAGCCTTCGAGGCTCGCTGGGATGACGATTTCACCTCTTTTTTCCTCACCGATTTCCTGGCACGCCAGTTCGAAGCCTTCGTCATCGAGCCCCTTGGGCTGGACCGCCATCCGGAGCTGCGCGACATGTATTTCGGACACTACAAGAAGCTCGTCTACCTGTCGCAGGTCGAGGATGAAAAGCTGCAGCAAAAGGCAAGAGCTGCGGCAGAGACGCTCGGCCTCACCTATGAGTACCGCTTTACCGGTTATGGCGACCTGACGCAGGCGCTGCTTCACGCCTGACGTTTCTCGGTGCGGAAACCATCTGTTAGCCCTGCGCTGAATTTTGCGGCGATGATCGCATTTGATTTAAGTTCATCGTAACGGCTGCCCGCCACACTCCCCGAACAAAACAACAAAAGGGGGACGGGGATGACGGACACTTTCGCGACGGTGGCACTGCCGAGGACTGGCGCACATAGCCACCCGCAACAACTTTCCCAGCTTCTGCGCAATCTCTCGCTCACCGCCGGGCCGAAAGTTACGCTGCGTGATCTTGCGGTCGCCATGGAAGATCGATCGTTCGGCGCATTTCTCGTCGTTTTTGCCCTTCCCAACCTCATCCCGCTGCCGCCTGGTGCGACCTTCATTCTTGGCCTGCCGCTGATTTTCGTCGCCTGGCAGATGCTGGTATCGCGGCACACCCGCATCTGGCTGCCGAAGCGCATGGGTGACTACGCTTTTGAAAATGCTACCTTCTTCGTCTTCGTCAACCGGATCTCGCCCTGGCTGCAACGCGCCGAGACGCTGATCAAGCCGCGCGGCTGGTTTCTCGGCGGCAGGCTGGCCGAGCGCATGATCGGCCTGCTGGCCCTGATCCTCGCGATCGTGATCTTCCTGCCCATTCCCTTCGGCAACTGGCTTCCCGCCTTCGCGCTGGCCGTCATCGGCTTCGCCCACATGGAGCGGGATGGCCTCGGGCTCGTTGCCGGCGCCCTGATTGGCGTCGCGTCGCTGGTGGTGGCCGGCGCCGTCATTGCCGCCGCCGGTGCGGTTCTTACCTTCATCGTCTGAAAATTGCGGCAATGGAAACGGCAACAAACAAACCGATCGTGGTCGTGACAGCGGGCGGGCGAAACCCGCAGGTCCTGATCAATGCGCTCAATGCCCGTTTTGCCAACGTCACGGTTCTCATCGAACAGCCGGAATCAAAGACGCTCTTCCTGAAGCGCCGCGCCCGCAAACTCGGCTGGACGACCGCTGCCGGTCAGTTCGCGACGATGGTGGTGTCGAAGTTTGGAAAACGGTTTGCCGAGCAACGCGCCGAAGACATCGTGCGCGACTATGGCGTCAGCGACGCGGTCGATCCAACGGTCCCGATCACCGAGATCGAATCGATCAACAGCACGGCGGCGATCGAGCACATCCGGCGAATCGGTCCCGCGGTCGTATTCCTCGTCAGCTGCCGCATGCTCTCGGTTTCGACTCTGGCGGCCATGCCCTGCCCGGTTATCAATTTCCATGCCGGCATCAACCCGCAATATCGCGGCCTGATGGGTGGATACTGGGCGCGAGTCGAGGACGACGAGGAGAATTTCGGTGCGACCGTGCATCTGGTTGATGCAGGCGTCGATACCGGCGACGTTCTCTATCAGTCGCGCATGAAACCGTCGAAAAGCGACACGCTGCACACCTACCCGTTGCTTCAGACGGCAGCCTCAACCGCCATCACGATCCGTGCTGTCGAAGACGCCCTTTCTGGCACCCTCAAACCCTTGCCAGCAAACGGATCTTCCCGCCAATGGTATCATCCGCCGATCTGGACGTGGCTCTGGAACGGCTTCACGCGCGGCATCTGGTAGTTATATCCTCAGCATGGACAACGGGGTCGCTTTTGAGCATGGCGCGCGTCGTGCCAAGGTGAGCCATGAGGCGCATAGATGCGCATTGTCGGCCAAGAGGAGATTTCGGGCATATGGCAGATCGCATTATCGTTTACTGGCGTGACATTCCCGCACAGGTCATCATCAAGCAGGGCCGCAAGAGCGCCAAGCGGGAACTGACCCTGCGTTTCACTGAGGCGATCGACATGTGCGCGATGCGCACCGGTGCTGCCGACAGCGGCGATTATCTCGCGGAATGGCGCAAGGCCGACCCGGTCCCTGTATCCGACGATCTGGAGGCGGAGGCCGACAAGGCCGCCGCAGAGCTCGAGGCAGCCTACGACAAGCAGCGTCTCGTCGCCCTCGTCAAATCCGGTGGCAAAGACAATGGCTGATCCAAAACCCGGCAATGCCGCTCCCGCCAAGAAGGCCGCGACCGGCGCCTATACGCCCTCCGGCGTCTCGCCCAATCGCCGCGCCCGCCGCAGCTACACGATCCGCCTTTGGGCGGTGCGCCATTCGCGTTTCCTCGAATGGTTCTACAGCCGTTTCGCCGACATGTTCCTGCTTCTCCATCCTCTGTGGAAGGCGCTCGGCTATGACCGCGTGGAAACACCGATCACCTTCGTCGAGCGCAACGTCAAGGGCCTGCTGTTCGACTGTCGCATGTGCGGCCAGTGCGTTTTGTCGTCGACCGGCATGTCCTGCCCGATGAACTGCCCGAAACAGCTGCGCAACGGCCCCTGCGGTGGCGTGCGCGCCAATGGCAACTGCGAAGTCGAGCCGGATATGCCCTGCGTCTGGGTGAAGGCCTGGGAAGGCTCGCGCAACATGGTGAGGGGCGATGCAATCATGAACGTGCAGAAGCCCGTCAACCAGTCGCTGAGGGAAACCTCCTCCTGGCTGCGGGTGACGGCGCAGGCCGCCGAAGCCCGCGAAGCTGCGGCAAACAAGGACGCTTGATGCATGGCCCATATCGACGAAAATCCGCTCGGCCGCCACCTGCCGCTCGATCCCCTGCCCGGACATTCTTCGCGGGGCCGTCTCGAGCGCGTCCTGCGCCGCGGCGAATTCGCCGTCACGGCGGAACTCAACCCGCCCGACAGCGCCAATCCGGAGGACGTCTACGAACGCGCAGCGATCTTCGAAGGCTGGGTCGACGGCATCAATGCGGTCGATGCGTCGGGCGCCAATTGCCATATGTCGTCCGTCGGCATCTGCGCGCTTTTGACCCGCATGGGTTACGCGCCAATCATGCAGATCGCCTGCCGCGACAAGAACCGCATCGCCATTCAGGGTGACGTGCTGGGGGCAGCCGCCATGGGCGTCGCCAACATCATGTGCCTGACGGGCGACGGCGTGCAGGCCGGCGACCAGCCGGGCGCGAAGCCGGTGTTTGACCTCGACTGCATGTCGCTGCTCGAAACCGTGCGCATCATGCGCGACAATGCGAAATTCCTGTCGGGCCGAAAGCTGACTTCGCCGCCGCAGGTTTTCCTCGGCGCTGCCATCAACCCTTTCGCACCGCCCTACGACTTCCGCCCCTACCGCCTCGCCAAGAAGATCGAGGCCGGCGCGCAGTTCGTCCAGAGCCAGTATTGCTTCGATGTTCCGATGTTCAGGGAATACATGAAGAAGGTCCGCGACCTCGGGCTTGACGAAAAATGCTTCATCCTCGTCGGCGTCGGCCCGATGGCGTCAGCCAAGACCGCCAACTGGATCCGCAACAACGTGCCGGGCATCCACATTCCCGACGCGGTCATCAAGCGGCTGGAAGGCGCACAGGACCAGAAGAAGGAAGGCAAGCAGCTCTGCATCGACATCATCAACGAGGTGAAGGAGATCAAGGGCGTCTCCGGAGTGCATGTCATGGCCTACCGGCAGGAGGAATATGTCGCCGAGATCGTCCATGAGTCGGGCGTGCTGAAGGGCCGCACGCCGTGGAAGCGCGAGGAAAATCCGGGCGACAGCATGGTCGCCCAGCGGCTGGAGCAACTGAAGGACGGCAAGACGGAAAATCAGGAAGAGATGGCCGACATCGCCGCACATCATCCGCATTGACAATGCCAGTGAACAACTCAAGGCGTCGCGACATCCGCGCCTATCGCAATCCATTACGGCGCTGTACTAGAAGACGCGCCCACCGACCCAGAGGACCAGTATGACCCGCACCATCGTTGCCTCCGCCACCCGCGAAATCATCATCGGCTTCGACCAGCCCTTCTGCGTCATTGGTGAACGCATCAACCCGACCGGCCGCAAGAAGCTGGCAGCCGAGATGATCATGGGCAATTTCGAGACCGTCATCAGGGATGCGCTGGAACAGGTGGCAGCGGGCGCCACCATGCTCGACGTCAATGCCGGCGTCACTTCCGTCAATCCTAACGAGACCGAACCGGGCCTGCTCGTCAAGACGCTGGAAATCGTGCAGGGGCTCGTCGACGTGCCGCTGTCGATCGACAGCTCGGTAACCGCCGCGATCGAAGCCGGCCTGCGTGTCGCCAAGGGCCGGCCGCTGGTCAACTCCGTCACCGGCGAAGAGGAAAAGCTCGAAGCCATTCTGCCGCTCGTCAAGAAATACGATGTTCCGGTCGTTGCGATCTCGAATGACGAGACCGGTATTTCCATGGATCCGGACGTTCGTTTCGCAGTTGCGAAGAAAATTGTCGAACGGGCCATGGACTATGGTATCAAGCCGCACGACATCGTGGTCGATCCGCTCGTTATGCCGATCGGCGCTCTCGGCGATGCTGGCCGCCAAGTCTTCGCGCTGCTGCACCGCCTGCGCAACGAATTGAAGGTCAACACCACCTGCGGCCTGTCGAATATCTCGTTCGGCCTGCCGCATCGTCATGGCATCAATGCCGGCTTCATCCCGATGGTTATCGGTGCGGGCATGACGTCGGCGATCATGAACCCCTGCCGTCCGCAGGAAATGGAAGCCGTTCGCGCGGCCAACGTCCTGAACGGCACCGATCCGAACTGCGGCAACTGGATCATGACCTATCGTGATCACAAGCCGGCTGAAGGTGGCGCTGTTGCCGCCGCAGCATCCCCGGCAGGTGCCGGCGGCGGCCGCCGTGGCGGTCGCGCCGGGCGCGCCGGCGGAAACGCAAGGGCGGAATGACCGCCCGGAAAGAGATAAGCCCGTGAAAGCCGACCTCATCGAAGAATTCGCCGTCCTGTGGTTTCAGGCACCCCTCGTAATGTCCAGCCGCATGCAGGATTTTGCTTTCTCCGGCGTGTTCGGCGGTTCGAGCGAGATGGGCCGAATGGTGACCGAGAAACTGGCGGCCGCGATGGAAAGCGTCTCTGCCGTGAATGTGGCGCTCGTGAAGGAAGGCATTGACGCGGCCGCGGGCTTTGCGATGGGAACGAGCGCCGGCCTGGCCGGCGCTTCCGACCGCGTTGCAGTGGCGGCGCTGAAACCATATGGCGAGCGGGTCCGCGCCAACGTGCTGCGCCTCAGCAAATAGGAATGAATTGACCGTGTCGGCCCAGGAAAACAAAAGCGATCCCCTCGTCCTTTTCATGCCGTCCGGCAAACGCGGCCGTTTTCCCATCGGCACGCCGATCCTCGATGCGGCACGTTCTTTAGGGGTCTACGTCGAAAGCGTCTGCGGCGGTCGCGCCACCTGCGGGCGCTGCCAGGTGTCGGTTCAGGAAGGCAATTTCGCCAAGCACAAGATCGTCTCCTCGCTCGAAAACATTTCCGTCAAGGGACCAAAGGAAGAGCGCTACGAGAGCATTCGCGGCCTGCCGGATGGTCGCCGCCTCTCCTGCTCCTCGCAGGTCCTCGGCGATCTCGTCATTGACGTGCCGCAGGACACCGTCATCAATGCGCAGGTGGTGCGCAAGGCTGCGACCGACCGGGTGATCGAGCGCAATGCCGCCGTCCAGCTCTGCTATGTAGAGGTGGACGAGCCCGACATGCACAAGCCGCTCGGCGATCTCGATCGCCTGAAGGTGATGCTGGAAAAGGACTGGGGCTGGAAAGACCTTCTCATCGCGCCGCATCTGATTCCGCAGATTCAAGGGATTCTCCGCAAGGGCAATTGGGGCGTCACGGCCGCCATCCACCGCGACATGGATTCCTCGCGCCCCTTCATCGTCGGCCTCTGGCCCGGCCTGAAGAACGAAGCCTATGGCATTGCCTGCGATATCGGCTCGACGACGATCGCCATGCATCTGGTGTCGCTGCTCTCCGGCCGTATCGTCGCCTCGTCCGGCACCTCGAACCCGCAGATCCGCTTCGGCGAAGACCTGATGAGCCGCGTCTCCTATGTGATGATGAACCCGGACGGCCGCGAGGCGATGACCAAGGCCGTGCGCGGCGCCGTCAATTCGCTGATCGGCAAGGTCTGCGAAGAGGGCGAAGTCGACCGGCACGACATTCTCGACATGGTCTTCGTCGGCAACCCGATCATGCACCATCTCTTCCTCGGCATCGACCCGACGGAGCTTGGCCAGGCGCCGTTTGCGCTCGCCGTTTCAGGGGCTCTGCAATATTGGGCGCATGAGATCGATATCGACGTCAACCGCGGCGCCCGCCTCTATATGCTGCCCTGCATCGCCGGCCATGTTGGCGCCGACGCCGCCGGGGCGACGCTTGCTGAAGGTCCATATCGGCAGGACCGGATGATGCTTCTGGTCGATGTCGGCACCAACGCCGAAATCGTGCTCGGCAATCGTCAGCGTGTCGTCGCCGCCTCCTCGCCCACCGGCCCTGCCTTCGAAGGTGCCGAGATATCGTCTGGCCAGCGCGCGGCACCGGGAGCGATCGAGCGCGTGCGCATCGATCCGCAAACGCTGGAGCCGAAATTCCGTGTCATCGGCGTCGACAAATGGTCCGACGAGGATGGTTTTGCCGAGGCATCGGCGGCAGTCGGCGTCACCGGTATCTGCGGCTCGGCGATCATCGAAGTCGTCGCCGAGATGTATCTCTCGGGGATCATTTCGGAGGACGGCGTGGTCGATGGCGCGATGGCGGAAAAAAGCCCGCGCATCATCCAGAACGGCCGCACGTTCTCCTATCTGCTCCATGAGGGCGACCAGCGCATCACGGTGACGCAGAACGACGTGCGCGCCATCCAGCTCGCCAAGGCTGCGCTTTATGCTGGCATCAAGCTCTTGATGGAAAAGCTCGATATCGACCATGTCGATACGATCCGCTTCGCCGGCGCGTTCGGCTCCTTCATCGATCCGAAATATGCGATGGTTCTCGGCCTCATTCCCGACTGCGAGCTCTCCGAGGTCAAGGCCGTCGGCAACGCCGCCGGTACCGGCGCGTTGATGGCGCTGCTCAACCGCGGCCATCGCCGCGAGATCGAGGAAACCATCAAGAAAATCGAGAAGATAGAGACGGCGCTTGAATCGAAATTTCAGGAGCATTTCGTGTACGCGATGGCTCTTCCGAACAAGGTCGACACCTTCCCGAAACTGGCTCAGGTGGTCACACTGCCGGAGCGCAAGCTGCTTGCCGACGATGGCGGCGGCGAAGGTGGCGGCCGACGTCGGCGTCGCAGCCGCGAATAACGCAGGACCAGGTTCACGACTGGAACCAAATGATCACGGCGGCGTTTTTGCGTCACTGTGGACCAGACACCCTCTCACACCGGAAAACCAAACGCGCAAGAAACCGATGCGGTAGCACCGCGATCGACGGAGCTCGTCTATCGCGCCGATCTCGACGGCGGCATAACCCGCAGACCGGGCAAACACGCATTCCTGTACTACGATGCCGCCGGTCGGCGGATTACGGACCGGGCGGAACTTGACCGGATCGCAGCCCTTGCCATCCCGCCCGCCTATACCGATGTGCTGATCTCTCCCGATCCGAACTCGCATCTGCAGGCAACCGGACGTGACGCCAAGGGTCGCAAGCAATATCGCTATCATCCCGATTGGTCGGCCGAGCGCGACAAGGCCAAATTCGCCCTGTTACCGGACTTCGCCGCCAGGTTGCCGAACATCCGCGAAAAGGTCGATACCGACCTGCGCCCCAGAAAACCGGGCATGGACAAGGCCCTGGCGACGGTCGTCTGGCTCATGGACAATCTTTATATCCGCGTCGGCAACACCAGTTACGCCGAAGAAAACGGTTCCTACGGACTGACGACACTGCGCAACCGTCATGTGAAGACTGAGGGCTACAGCGTTCATTTCAATTTCACGGGCAAGTCCGGCAAGGAATGGCGCCTCAGCTACCGCGACCGGCGGATCACCAAGGCGATCCGCATGCTGCAGGAATTGCCGGGCCAACTGTTGTTTCAGTATCTCGACGAAGATGGCAATCGCCGTCCGATCCGCTCGCAAGACGTCAATGCCTATATCCGTGAGGCCTGCGGCGCCGATTTCTCCTCACGCCAATTCCGCACGTGGGGAGCGACCCGTATGGCAGCGACGGCATTGGCGGCCGTCGAGCGCGGTCCCAGCCAGCGGCAGCGAAAGCAGCAGGTCAACGATGTTGTCGATGCCATCGCCGCACGTTTGGTCAATACCCGCGCAGTCTGCCGGTCATCCTATATTCATCCGCAGGTTTTCGAGGATTTCGAGAGTGGTGAACTCGGCGGCCTCCTGCAGATGCGGCCGAGCAGGAGCGAAACGCTGACGCGCTGGATGGACGACGACGAGATCAGGGTGCAGCGCTGGCTGAAGAAGGGCGACGCCGGGCAACGATCGAGTCCAACGGCGTAGCCGCCGCCGTCCGTTCTCGCACAGCGTCTGATCACCTCTCCTTCGTTATCACGGTCACCAAAACGGTAACCGGTTTTCCGTCCACGAGAACGGGGCGATGATGGTCGTCGGCGAGGAGTATCCCAATGACGTGCGTGCCCGCGGCGTTCGGGCAATGGCCAAAGCGAGCCATGATGAGACTACCGCCGAAATCGCTGTTCATGCTGTTGTACGGCTTCCCGGGAATATTGCAGGTGTCGCCATCGGGATCGATCTTCATATGCACATGACCGCATTGTCTGTTTTCGCCGCACTGCCCCGCGGGAAGCAATGTGAAGTTGCTCCTTACGACGACCCCTATGGCCTTCTCCGGATCACCTGCGAGCTCAATGACGGAGCCCTTGTTGGGCCAGACGATTTCGAGCGTGGGCCGATCCTGAGCCTGGACCGGCACGAATGACGCTGCGATGAGGGCAAAGCTGGTAAGTGCGACTGAACGAAACATGGGAACCTCCGTTGGTATGTAATCGACGATTACATAATGGACCGTCGCAAGAAAATAAACGGTGATTACATAACGATATTGTGATATCGCTCCCACATGGCCAAGAGTTCAAGCAGCAATGTTCCCGACCATTCCAAGCGTTACCACCACGGCAATTTGGTCGAGGCGCTCATCACCGCAACCGTGGAGATCATCCAGGAACGTGGCGTCGAGCATGTGTCTGTACGTGAGGCAGCAAAACGGGCCGGCGTTTCGCCAGGCGCCCCGTTCCGGCACTTTCGGTCGAAAACAGCACTGTTGACTGCAGTCGCTGAACAGGCGATGGATCGGTTGACAGAGGCTGTCGGGAAGGCCCGGTCAACCGTCGATAGCGCGGATCCGCTCGCGGCCTTCGAGGCAATCGGACACGGCTATTTGCAATGGGCGATCGCCAATCCCACACATTTCCAGATTATCAGTTCCCGCACCCTAATCGATTTCGAGGCATCGGACAGCCTTCGCAATCAGAACGAAGCCATTCGCCGGAGCATGGTCGATCTCCTTGCCCAAGCGCAGCAACACGGCAAGCTTGCCCGCAACATCGACTTTGATCATCTGGTGCTTGCTGCCCGCGCGCTCGTATACGGTTTGGCACGTATGGCGATAGATGGTCATTTCCCGGAGTGGCATCCATCCGATCCGCCATCCCGTGCAGCACAAAGGGCTCTCAGTCTTTTCATGAGCCAGATGACCGTCTCGTCGGACATAGCGCGTTAGGGAGCGCCCAAAAGGCCCTCTCAACGCGTGTGGACAAGCCTGTACGCATGAGATCCAGCGAGCGCCGCCCTTGTCTGAACTATTGCAGACCGACGAAGGCGGTCCGGACGTGTTCCGCAACGGCCAGAACCGGGGCCGAGGCGTTGTCGATCACCTGCAGGCCGATATTGTAGTGGCCCAATTCCGGCAGGCCCTCCGCGTCGCCGAGCGCGACCAGATCGCCCTGGACCAGATAACGCGGCAGCGGCGCAATCGCCAGATCCGCCTGGATGGCGGCGCGCTGTCCGGTCGTGTGGGCGCTCAGGAAGGCGACACGGAACTTGCGACCGGCTCTGGAGAGCTGCTCCACCGCATCGGCACGCCAGACGCAACCGTCCTCCCACATGGAGATCGGCAACGGATCGCGCGTATGCGCGGTACCGCATTTCGTTCCGGCCCAGACCAGCTTCTCGGACACGAGGATTTCCCCGCCGCCGGTATTTTCACCGGCCATACTGTTGAAGAGGGCGACATCCATTCGGTGTTCATCGACACGCTTGCGTAGGGCGCTGCTGTTGCCGATGGTCACGTCGACGGTGACGTTCGGATAGGATTCGGCAAAGCGCTTGAGTACTTCCGGCAGGATACGCTCGCCGATATCTTCGGGCGCGCCGACCCTCACGACGCCGTTCATGTCCGGCAGCAAGAAGCGCGAGACCGTCTCGTTGTTGAGCGCCAGCATGCGCCGCGCAAAGCCGAGCAGCACCTCGCCCTTCGGGGTCAGCGATACGGACCGGGCGTCGCGCAAAAACAGAACGCAGCCAAGCATTTCCTCGAGTTTCTTGATCTGCATCGAGACGGCCGACGGCGTCCGGTAGACGGTCTCGGCAGCCGTGGTGAAGTTCCCGGTTTCGGCAATGGCGACGAAGGTTTTCAGGATGTCCAATTCGAGAAGCGGAAGGACATGCCGCAGCATCATGTTCATGGGTCGAAACCTCTCGGATCAGATTTTCTGAATGATACCATTACTTCATTTCGTTTGATTGAACCTCATTGGAGGGCGATAGTCAAGTTGCAAACATCGAAGACGTGATGAAAGGAGCTTCCCATGTCCCTGCAACACGACACGACGACAAGCCGGAAGAATGCCGTCAGCCTGCGCGCCGGCAGTTTTACATTCGCAATGCGCCAAATGTTTGCGCCCCTTATTCGTCAGGTCAGCGAGAGGCACCACGCTCGCAAGATCGAAGAAACGCGCAGAGCCGCTGAGCGCGAGATCGCCACTTTGCCACCCAGCCTGCGGCAGGATCTCGGATTGGCCGACGGCGCAGTTATCGAGCGTGACTGGTCCTAATCAAAAGCGGTGAACAGCACGCACTTCTCATCGGGCTCGCCAAGATCGAACCCGATGACGCACAAGCGGAGCCCCATCACGACGGCTCTTGGAAACGGTGGCATTGACCTCTAAACTCTTTCTCTCGGCTGCGCCAAGGCCGCCGGGAGGAATGAGGGAGGAGCCTTGCAGTCCGTTAGATACCGCCTTGTCCTGGCGATTTGCCTGATTCCCGCCCTTCTCTACGCCGTGATTTTCCAGGGCGGAGCGCTGGCGACACAAAGCTATATGAATGAAGCATCGCTTCAGGCTGGCTCGGCCTTGCGTCTGGCGGTCTCGGCATTGAGCGGACATCTCAGCCGCTACGAACCGCTGCCGGCGCTGATCGCCGATCATGACGGCATCAAGGACCTGGTTGCGCATCCGAACGACAACTCCCTGCGAGAGGCGGCGAACCTCTACCTGAGAGAGATCAACACGTTGCTCGAATCCTCCGACATCTACGTCATGACGATGGATGGCAGCACCATTGCCGCCAGCAACTACGAGCAGCCGACAAGCTTCGTCGGCCAGAATTTCAGCTACCGGCCTTATTTCCAGGAAGCAGCCAAGGGAGGCCAGTCGCGGTTTTACGCGCTCGGAACGACCTCCCTGAAACGCGGCTATTACTTCGCCTCGCCGATAAACGTCGACGGCCGAATCAGCGGCGTCATCGTCTTCAAGGTCGATATCGATTCCATCGAGACCTCCTGGCGCGGCGGCGAATACAAGATCTTCGTCTCCGACCCCGAAGGCATCATCTTCATGACCGGCAGCCCGGAATGGCTCTATTCCAGCATCCTGCCTCTGAACGCCGAACGCCTGCAAAGGACGCAGGCGTCGCGGCGCTATGCCGAGGCTGAGCTCAAACACCTTCCGATAAAGCGCAGCAGCCTGGAAGGCCACCAGCTGATGACCGCGAACGACCCCGGCGGGCGGGAATATCTGGTGCTGTCGCAATATATGCCGGAAGCTGACTGGACGGTGAACGTCCTGATGGACACGGCCTCCGCGCGCGCCCAGGCGCGCACCACCATCGTCGCCATCGTGCTGTTCCTCTGCCTCGCAGGCCTTGCGCTTGCGATTTTCCTGCAGCGGCGAGCCCGGCTGGAGGAGCGCATGCGCATGCAACTTGAAGCGCGCAACGAGTTGGAGCACCGGGTCGAAGAGCGCACTGCCGATCTCGCCCTCGTCAACCGGCGCATCGAGGAGGAGATTGCCGAGCGGCGGCTGACCGAGCAGGAACTGCGCAAGACGCAAGCCGATCTCATCCAGGCAGGCAAGCTCGCCGGACTGGGCCAGATGTCGGCAGCACTGAGCCATGAACTCAATCAGCCGCTGGCTGCGGCCAAGACCTACGCCGACAGCGCCGCAATGCTGATCGACCTCGAGCGGGTGGACGAAGCCCGCGACAATGTCCGGCGCATTTCCGGCCTGATCGACCGCATGGCCTCGATCAGCCGCCACTTGCGCAATTTCGCCCGTAAGCCGAACGAGAAACTCGGGCCGGTGGCATTGGATGCCGTCATGGCCGACACGTTGGAAATCGTCGCCGCGCGCTTGAAAACAGCCGATGCCGATCTACAGATCGATCTGGCCGATACACCGATGGTCAAGGCGGGCTCCGTTCGGCTGCAGCAGGTTCTCGTCAACATCATCACAAATGCGGCGGACGCGGTCGAAGGCCTCGCTGACCGGCGCATTCACGCTTCCGCTGAGCATCTCGACGGTAAGGTCATCCTGACAATCAGGGACCACGGCCCGGGCGTGGCGGCCGCGATCGCCGAGCGCATCTTCGACCCCTTCTTCACCACCAAGGGCGTCGGCAAGGGGCTCGGCCTTGGCCTCTCCATCTCTTACAACATCATCAAGGATTTCGGCGGCAGCCTGTCCGTTTCGAACCATACCGAGGGTGGCGCCCTGTTTCGCATCGAACTGGAGGCCGCCACGGTGGCACAGGAGGCCGCCGAATGAGTGAAACCCGCGTCCTTCTGGTCGACGACGAAGAGGAAATGCGCCATTCCACCGCGCAGGCGCTGGGTCTGTTCGGGCTTGACGTCGATACGTTTTCCAGCGCCGAGAATGTGTTGGAACTGATCGGCTATAGTTTTTCCGGTGTGGTGGTCAGCGATATTCGCATGCACGGCATGGACGGCATGACCCTTTTGCAGCGCATCCGCGAAGTGGATGCCGAAATCCCGGTGATCCTGGTCACCGGCCATGGCGATGTGCAGCTGGCCGTCAAGGCGATGCGCGAAGGCGTCTATGATTTCATCGAAAAGCCGTTCGCCGCGCAGCATCTGGCCGCCATCGCCCGTCGCGCCATGGACCGCCGCAGCCTTGTTCTGGAAAACCGCCGGCTACGGGCCGTTGCCGGCAAGCGCGATGACATCGAGGCGAGGCTTCCTGGACGGACCCAGGCGATGGTTGATCTGCGCTACCGGCTGCGTGCCATCGGCGCAACCGACGCCGATACGCTGATCATCGGCGAAACCGGGGTCGGCAAGGAAGTGGTCGCGCGGGCGCTGCACGATATCAGCGCCCGCGCCGACCGGCCGCTGATCGCCATCAACTGCGCAGCACTTCCGGAAAACCTGATCGAAAGTGAACTCTTCGGCCATGAAGCCGGCGCCTTTCCCGGCGCGCTTCGCCCCCGCTACGGCAAGTTTGAGCACGGCCGCGGCGGCACTATCCTGCTCGACGAGATCGGCTCCATGCCCTTCGATCTGCAGGCAAAGTTTCTACGTGTTCTGCAGGAACGGGTTATCACCCGCCTCGGATCGAACGAGCCGGTGCCGCTCGACGTTCGCTTCATCGCCACCAGCAAGGTCGATCTCGAGGCGGAGGTTGCCGCCGGTCGCTTTCGCGCCGACCTACTCTACCGGCTGAACGTCGCGACGCTGCACGTGCCGTCGCTCACGCAGCGCAAGGCCGACATCCCGCTCCTCTTTCTCCAGCTCGTCCGAGAGGCGGCAGCCCGCTATATGCGCAACGATATCGATGTGCCGCCCGAACTGGTGTCCGAGATCGCCGAGCGAACCTGGCCGGGCAATGTTCGCGAATTGCGCAACGCTGCCGACCGGCTTGTGCTCGGCCTCGATCCAAAACCGGAGGAGACGCCCGCCCCGGCGGAGCGGCAGCGGTTGGCAGACAAGGTGGCAGCCTACGAGCGGGGCATTATCGCAAG
Source organism: Pararhizobium sp. LjRoot255 (assembly GCF_964252905.1). Lineage (NCBI taxonomy): Bacteria > Pseudomonadati > Pseudomonadota > Alphaproteobacteria > Hyphomicrobiales > Rhizobiaceae > Pararhizobium > Pararhizobium sp. LjRoot255. Next base: position 3,261,710 of record NZ_CAXUPQ020000001.1, on the reverse strand, counting down.
CGCGCTGGCTGCCCATGGCGGCAGTTTACGACCCGTTTACGAGCAACTCGGTATTTCGCGAAAGACGCTCTACGAGAAAATGCAGCGGTACGGCCTCGACAAGAAGATGACGATTACGGATGATGATTACGTCGTTTGAGCGGAATTGGGTGGAAATCCACCCATTCAAAACGGCAATTGTTTCCGATCTCACCCATGATGCACCGCACGCATTGAGAAAAAGGAACGAATGCCTCGGTGAAACCGTTGATCCCTTTTCGATATCGGTCGCAAATGACGCATCCAGAATCGGCGCGGGAGGAGCTGCGCCAGCTGGTCACATATTCATCCGGGAGGACTTCGATGAAAATCTTCAAAGCCATGCTTGGCATGACGGCTCTTGCTGCCGCTTCGCTCATTTCCGTTTCTGCAAATGCCCAGACCTATCCCGAGCGCACGATCACCATGGTCGTCCCCTTCTCGGCCGGCGGACCGACAGATACGGTCGCCCGTCTCGTCGCTGAATCCATGTCGAAGGATCTCGGCCAGCAGATCATCGTCGAAAACGTCGGCGGCGCCGGCGGAACGCTCGGTGCCGGCCGGGTGGCACAGTCCGATCCGGACGGCTACACCGTGCTCCTGCACCATATCGGCATGGCGACCAGCGCCACGCTTTATCGCAAGCTCGCCTATGACACGCTGAACGCCTTCGAATATGTCGGCCTCGTCACCGAGGTGCCGATGACCATCGTCGCGCGCAAGGATTTCGAGCCGACCGATCTCAAGGGCCTGATCGATTACGTCAAGGCCAACAAGGACAAGGTGACCGTCGCCAATGCCGGCATCGGTGCCGCCTCGCATCTCTGCGGCATGATGTTCATGAGCGCCATTGAAACGCCGCTCGTTACCGTCCCCTACAAGGGCACCGGCCCGGCGATGACCGATCTGCTCGGCGGCCAGGTCGATATCATGTGCGACCAGAGCACCAACACGACCAAGCAGATCCTCGGCGGTACGATCAAGGCCTATGCCGTCACCTCGGCGGCGCGCCTGCCCATCCTGCCGGACGTCCCGACAGCGGCCGAAAGCGGCCTGCCGGAATTCCAGGTCGGCATCTGGCATGGCGTCTATGCGCCGAAGGGCACGCCGGCGGAAGCGGTCGAACGCCTGTCGAAGGCGCTGCAGGTGGCGCTGAAGGATCCGAACGTCGTCGCGCGCTTCGCCGAGCTCGGCACGGTCCCGTCCTCCGAAGCCGACGCAACGCCGGCCGCCCTGAAGGCCAAGCTCGAAGGCGAGATCGCCCGCTGGAAGCCGGTCATCGAATCAGCTGGCCAGTACGCCGACTGATCCTTGTTCCCGTCATGGCAAGGGCCTGACACGTCTTGCGCCTTCCGCCTCTCGAGGGGGAAGGCGCCCGTTTACCTCTCTTCCCTTCGCTGTCCTTTCAAGAGATGATGAACGTTGACGACTGGGCCGATTTCACGGAGGCAACTATGAAATCCCTATCACTCGACACGACCAATGCGCTGTGCGGCGCGCTCTTTATCGCCACCGGCGGCTTCTTCGTCTATCAATGCCTCGGTCTTGAGCTCGGCACGGGGCTGAGAATGGGGCCTGGCTATTTTCCGCTGATCCTCGCCGTTATCCTGACTCTTCTTGGTTTCGTCATCCTGATCCAGGCGGCGCGTGTGCACGGGGAACCATTCGGCCCAATCGCTTGGCGCGGCATGCTGTTCATCCTGCCCGCGCCGATCTTTTTCGGGCTGACGGTGCGCGGCCTCGGCTTCGTGCCCTCATTGTTCTTCACCACGCTGATCGCCTGCTTCGCCTCTCACCGCATGAAGCCGCTGACCGCAATCGTGCTCTCGATCGCGCTGACGTTCTTTTCGGTCGGCGTGTTCAGTTACGCGCTCGGCCTGCCCTTCGTGCGTTTCGGCCCCTGGGTCAGATTCTAGGACATTATCATGGACCTTTTCAGTAATCTCGCACTCGGCTTCTCCACCGCAGGTTCGCCCGAAAACCTCCTGTTCTGCCTGATCGGCGTGCTGCTCGGTACGTTGATCGGCGTTTTGCCCGGCATCGGTGCCACCGCGACGATCGCCATGCTTTTGCCGATCACTTTCCAGTTGGAGCCCGTCTCCTCGCTGATCATGCTTGCCGGCATCTACTACGGCGCCCAATATGGCGGCTCGACCACGGCGATCCTGATCAACATGCCGGGCGAATCCTCCTCCGCCGTCACCGCCATCGACGGCTACCAGATGGCCCGCAAGGGCCGGGCCGGCGCGGCACTGTCGATCGCCGCCCTCGGCTCATTCTTCGCCGGGACCGTCTCGACTTTTCTGGTGGCGATCTTTGCCATTCCGCTCACCGGCATCGCACTGCAATTCGGGGCCGCCGAATATTTCTCGTTGATGGTCGTTGGCCTCGTCTCGTCGATCGCGCTCGCGCATGGCTCCATCGTCAAGGCGCTGGCCATGGTGGCGCTCGGCTTGCTGCTCGGCCTCGTCGGTACGGATATTTACACTGGCACGCCTCGCTTTACCCTCGGCATCCGCGAATATGCCGACGGATTGAACTTCGTCGCGGTCGCTGTCGGCGTCTTCGGCGTCGCCGAAATCCTGCGCAATCTGGAGGGCGAGAAGACCCGCACGGTGCTGATGGCCAAGGTCAGCGGCCTTTTGCCGACGCGCGACGATTTCAGGCAGATGTTCGCACCGGTCTTACGCGGTACCGTTATCGGTTCGGCGCTTGGCATCCTGCCGGGCGGTGGCGCCATTCTTGCAGCCTTTGCCTCCTATACCGTCGAGAAGCGGCTTTCCAATACGCCGGAGGAATTCGGCCGCGGTGCGGTCGCCGGCGTCGCCGGACCGGAGTCGGCCAACAATGCCGGTGCGCAGACATCGTTCATTCCGCTTCTGACCCTCGGTATCCCGGCCAATCCGGTCATGGCTCTGATGGTCGGCGCGATGATCATTCAAGGGATCGTGCCCGGCCCGAATGTGGCTATCGAGCAGCCGGCGCTGTTCTGGGGCATCATCGCCTCGATGTGGATCGGCAACCTGATGCTGGTCGTGCTCAACCTGCCGCTGATCGGGCTTTGGGTGAAGCTGCTCACCATCCCCTACTACGTGCTTTTCCCGATCATCATGGCCTTCTGCTCGATCGGGGTCTACAGCGTCAATTCCAACGTCTACGACCTCTATGCCGTGGCCTTCTTCGGCATCGCAGGCTACCTGTTGGTCAAGCTGCGCTGCGAGCCGGCGCCGCTGCTGCTCGGCTTCGTTCTCGGGCCGCTTTTGGAGGAAAACCTGCGGCGGGCGATGATCCTGTCGCGCGGCGATCCGATGACGTTCGTCACACGGCCGATCAGCGCCTTCCTGCTGTTGATTGCGCTCGCAGTCCTGGTCGTCGTGTTCCTGCCGGCCGTCAAAGCCAAACGCGAAGCGGTTTTCCAGGAAGAGGATTGATCTACCCGTCGCCGACACGCATGACCGGCTTGCCGGGCATACCGGTCATGCGTTCAACATCGCGGTTTGTCCAAAAACAAAGGCCGGTCTTCCGAGCCTTAACTGCGAATTTCAACCAGGATGCTCAAACGATGTGGAGCACCCTGCCTCCGGCTCAGCCTTAAAAACAGCCAAAAAATTCTAAGGAAAACGGCTGGAGAGCCAAGCTGTTCCTCTGCTTTCGAGGACCTGACAAAGATGTTTCAACCCTCACGAAGCATCATGATATTTGATGCATGAGATCAATTATATTCGCTTGAATGATGAATGGCCGTGCGGCATTACTCTTTCATGGTCGCGACCTTTTGAAGCCTCCCAATCAAAAGGAAACCACAACATGGCATTCTTCAGTCTAGAACATACACCCGATCCAAGGCATTCGTCCTTTGTGTCTGGCCTCGCGGGCCTGCGCGCTCGCGCCGTCGCATCCTGGCAGCGTCACCGCGCGGAGCGGGCTCTCGAAAGCCTTTCCTATGATACGCTCAAGGACATCGGCTTTCCGTCCATCGACATGGCGGAAGGCATGGCCCACAAGGATACGCCGGCCAAATGACGGATCGGACACCCGTAGCGGCCGAGGATGGTCCTCCGTGTCGAACAAATGTGAATGACGCTTGAAAAGGGCATTTCGACCATGATGGCGAAATGCCCTTTCCATTTTCCGGCTAGCAATCTCGAGGCACTGGCGCCGCCGTTCGGCATAGTCTGTTTCCGACAGGTTCGCCGCAGCAACGTATGTCGCAAATTGCAAACAGAACATCACAATGCGCGTTGGTGGCATTCCATGCGCCTGTAGATACAAGATTGGAATGCGACATTTTTGTCGTTCAGAGTGAAAAAACTGGGCGCTTTTTAGGACTCATGCCGATTTTCGCAGCAGATTGTTCGATGTCGCAAACATTTATTTCTTTGCAGTCGCTCGCGTCCATGCCAATGTCGTTTTCAGAAAAGCCAGATGCCGCTTTTCCGCGTGACAAATGCGACATCTGCGGCGCATGGAACCCTTTCAATGAACAAGCCATTGACCAAAAAACGTTCGCTCGTCTTCTTCCTGGTACCGAACTTTTCCATGTTGCCGTTTTCCGCGGCAATCGAAACACTTCGGATCGCCAATCGCATGCTGGGCTATGAGGCCTATACCTGGCGGCTCGCCTCCACCGACGGCACCCAGGTCCTGTCGTCGAGCGGTATCGGGCTTGAGGTCAACACCTCGCTTGCCGACGAACGCAAGTTCCTCGGCGGCGAGAACCGGCCCTCGATGGTTCTCGTCTGTTCCGGCATCTATGTGGAGGACTTCAACAACAAGTCGGTCAATGCCTGGCTGCGCGAAGTCTACAATCGCGGCGTCTCGGTCGGCAGCCTCTGTACTGGCGCGCATGTGCTGGCGTCAGCGGGTCTGCTGACGGGCAAGCGCTGTGCGATCCACTGGGAAAACCTGCCCGGCTTTGCTGAGAGCTTCCCGCAGGTCGATGTCTATGCCGACCTCTATGAAATCGACAGCAACATCTACACCTGCGCCGGCGGCACCGCGTCGCTCGACATGATGCTGAACCTGATCGACCAGGATTTCGGCGAGAACCTCGTCAACCGCGTCTGCGAACAGGCGCTGACCGACCGGGTGCGCGGCCCGCACGACCGCCAGCGCCTGCCGCTGCGTGCCCGCCTCGGCGTCCAGAACGCCAAGGTTCTGTCGATCATCGAACTGATGGAAGGCAATCTCTCCGAGCCGCTTTCGCTTCTCGAAATCGCCGACGGCGCCGGTCTGTCGCGGCGCCAGATCGAGCGGCTGTTCCGGCAGGAAATGGGGCGCTCCCCGGCCCGCTACTACCTGGAAATCCGGCTCGATCGCGCCCGCCACCTGCTGGTGCAATCGGCCATGCCGGTGGTCGAGGTGGCCGTCGCCTGCGGTTTCGTTTCCGCCTCGCACTTCTCGAAGTGTTATCGCGAGCTCTACAACCGTTCCCCTCAGCAAGAGCGCGCCGAGCGCAAACTCACGCTGCAGGCAGCGCGATAAAACACACGGTTCGATCTTCGGACCAGACATGACGGCGAAACCAGCCGCAGTTCAGGACACCATGGCCTTGAGAACGGTCCGTTCGGAAACGATCCGGTTACGGCCGTCATATTTAGCCATGTAAAGGAACTGGTCGGCGGCGTGCAGGTAGTTGTCGAAGGTTTCCGGCCCCTCGATCGTGGCAAGCCCGATCGATATCGTGATCGATAATTCCTCGTCATCGGCTATCACCTTGGCTCCCGCGATATCAAGGCGCACGGTCTCGCAGAAATCATGGGCAGCGGAGACGTCGAGTTCGTTGAAAAGGATGCCGAACTCCTCGCCACCGAGGCGGGCGAGCAGGTGCTCGTCTCCAACCAGCGCGCGAAGGCGTCTTGCCACCGCCTTGAGCACAAGATCACCAACCTCGTGGCCATAGGTGTCGTTCAACCGCTTGAAATGATCGATGTCGAGGATGGCGATCGAGGTCGTCCCGCCTCGCCGCAGGCATTGATCGACCATTCTTGGACCGTACTGGAAAAAGTAGCGGCGGTTGTAGATGTCGGTCAGATAGTCGCGAGCGGCAAGGCGGTGCAGGGCCTGGATGCGCTTCTGGATGTTTGCGACCTGAAACAGGCGGCCGTTGAACTCCTCAACGAAAAGGGGCTTCTGAATGAACTCCGTGCCGCCGCTCTGCAGGAACTTGGCGGCGTGGGCGCGATCGTCGGAGGCAGCGACGACGCTGACGGCATCCTCGTGATGTCGCTGACGAATTTCACCGAGCAGGCCGTAGGCCGTCATGTCGCAGAGCGCGATATCGCACAGCACCATGTCGATGTCGTCGCGGGCGTCGAGCAGGCGCAGAGCCTCGGCGCCGCTGCCGGCCTCGGTCACGTTGAATTGCTGCTGCCGCAGAAGCGCCAGAAGCTCGGCGCGCGAGGCCTCCTCGGAATCGGCCAAAAGAACATGGGTGCGCCCATTGGTCAGCGCCCGATCAACGACCGAAATGAGGTGACCGATGGAATCCGGCTGGTTCTTGATGACACAATCCACGACATTTCGATTAAGGACGGTGTCCCGAGTGCCATCATTGAACGAACCGGTAAACACGATCGCGGCGATGCTCCTGGAGATCACATAGTCCAACGCCTCGCAATTCGGCGCATCGGGAAGATTGAGATCGAGGACCGCGAGAGAAAATTCGCCATAGCCATCGTCCACAGCACTGCGAAGAGCCGAAAGCGACGAGCAATGGGTGACGGAGAGACCGTGGATGGTTTCCAGTGCGTATTTGAGCACCGTCGAGAACATGCGGGAATCCTCGACGAGGAGCATTCGCCGGCCCGAATGCTTCTGCACGCTGTTTCCCAGCCCCGACACTTTGCGAAAGCCCACGTTCCTGCCAGTCCCATATGAGCCGCAGGCGCCGCTATTGCTGAACGCTGGCTCTCAGATAACATTTTCACGATAATGGATTTTGTGAGCGGACTGACGCCGCTTCCCATCCTCGTCCCGTCACGCCATCAAATCCACTTGTGATTGCAAATTCGTTAATTGCTCATGCCTTACGGCAAAAATGACCACCCGCGTACGGGAAAATGTTACCGCTCAGTGCCCGATCTCAGGCCTTACGGGCAATTTTTGCACCCGAAGTCTGGATTTTCGTCAAGGTGTCGAGGTTTTGGTTGACGCGGCAGTAGAACTCCTCGTTGACGAACGGGCGCAGCATGAAATCGTTGCCGCCCGCCTTCAGGAACCGTGCCGACAGGAGCCGGTTGTCCGAGGACGAAACGCCGATGATCCGCAATTGATGTGGCCCATAGGCCGCGCGGATGCGGCGCGTCAGCTCAAAACCGTCGATATCGGGCATGTTGTAATCGGTGATGACCAGGCCGATGTCGGGATGCTTCTTCAGCAGTTCCAGTGCCGCAGCGCCACTTTCGGCGGAGCTCGTGCGGAAATTGTAGCGCTTCAACTGCGTCGTCAGCAGCGCGCGCGCCGTCGGGCTGTCATCGACGATCAGCACGTGGTGCCGGTGGTTCGTCAGGAACCGGCAGACGGATTCGGCCAGCATGTCGACGGCAAAAACGCTGTCCTTGATGACGTAGTCGACAATGTCCTGGGCGAGGATCGTCTCGCGCGTGCTTTCCTTGAAGGTGCCGGTGAAGACGACCGTCGGTACGCTCATGTCGATGAGGTAGGACAAAGCCTCGCCGTTCTCGGCACCAGGGAGATTGATATTGGAAATGGCAAGCGTTGCCGGAAAGGAGGCGTTTTCGACGGAAAACTGCAGTTCTTCATAGTCACGGCACACGATCACGTCGATGTCGAAAAGTTCCTTCAGCCGCTTGGAAACCATGGCGGAGAAGAGATTGGAGTCCTCTGCAAGCACAATGCGATGCTGCTGCAAGGATTCACCGGAATAGTACATTCCGGACACACCGAAAAATGACATAGATCGCCTATCTGAAAAGATTGTCCCCTAGGCCCAAGCTACGCAGAAAGGTTTTCGCAGTCGTTAATCGCTTGCTGAAATATACCAGGGATCGTCGATGGTATTATTTCACGACCGCCGAACCGTTGACGATCTCGATGGTTTCATCGCCCTGCAGGCCAATGCGGTCGCCGCTCGGCGTCGTGATGAAACAGCCGCTGGGGCAGATCGATTCCGTGCCGCCGGCACTGATTGCCACTTCCATACGGCTTTCGCCTTCAACGACAACAAGCACGGCAGCCTCACCGTCCGTGTTGGTCACGGTGGCGGACCACGCCGGCAGAGCTGTGAGTACAGTCAGAACACATGCACTTACGAATGTTTTCATTGCCCATCAGCGCCCCAGCGCCGCCCCTCTTGGCGTCTTGCGGTTCCAGGCGACGTACCCGGACGAGACGAGACACCCCTTCAGCCCGACTTCAACGTAACTCACGCCGGAAGAATTGCATGATAAATATTGCGGGTCGGCTGAATAGAGGCTGAATGGCCGCGTGGCTTGGGCTACGCAGCCATGAAAAAGCGCGCCTGCTCGGTTTCGGGCAGGCGCGCCAAGATCGTTGGCAGATGGTCTATCGAACCGTCTGGGAAGATCAGCTCCGCGGCTTCAGGTTCTGCGGATCGTAGAGCGGCTTGTAGCCGACACCTGCCACCTCAACCGGGAAGGTCTCACCGAAATACTCGACATTGAGCTTGCGCCCCTCCTGGCAATAGGCCCAAGGCAGATAGGCAAGCGCGATGTTCTTGCCGATCGTCGGGCCATAGGCGACCGAGGTCGTGTAGGAGCGGCGGCCGAGTTCGTCGACCAGCGTCTCGCCGGACGCGGGGTCCATGACCGGCATCGAGCCAACCGGATAGCGGGCCACGCCCTTGGCATCGACATTGTCGCTCATCACCAGCGTGCAGAGCATGGCCGGCTGATGATCGCGGGCCTTGTATTCCAAATGCTTGGCCTTGCCGCGGAAATCGGCTTCCTTGACCTTCGGGCGCGCAAGGTCGCACTCGATGAGGTTGTACTGGGTGATGAGGTCGGCGTTCTGCAGGCGCAGGCTCTTTTCCATGCGGCGCGAATTGGCATAGGTTTCGACACCGAAGGCCATGACGCCGGTGGAGCGCAGCGCGTCCCATACGGCGAGGCCATCCTCGTATTTCATATGCAGTTCCCAGCCCTGCTCGCCGACATAGGAGATGCGGAAAGCGGTGACCGGCTTGCCGCCGATCTCGATCTGCTTGATGGCGGCGAAGGCGAAGTTTTCCGGATCAAGACCGGCCGGATCAGCGACGACTTGTCTCAGCGTCTCGCGGGCATTCGGGCCCCAGATGCCGATGGTGATGAACTTCTCGGTCACATCGGTGATGGTGACGTCAAGGCCCCGGTCTTCGGCGACGCGGCGCATATAGTGGAAATCGCGCGGGCCGGCATCGGCGCCGTTGATCAGGCGGCAGCGGTCGGCCATGCGGATGACGGTGAAGTCGGCGCGGACCATGCCCTCATCATCGAGGAAGTGGGTGTAGATGCCCTTGCCGATATTGTTGTCGCCGCCGATCTTGGCAGCGCACAGCCATTCCAGCAGCTCGACATGATCGGGTCCCTCGATGTCCACCATGTGGAAATGCGAGAGGTTGACGATGCCGCAATCCTCGCTCATCGCCAGATGCTCGGCATTGGAGACACGCCAGAAATGGCGGTTGTCCCATTCGTTCTCGCGCACCGGCACGCGGTCGCCGTACTTCTCCAGCAGGTGCTCGTTGGCGGCGTAGCCGTGCGCGCGCTCCCAGCCGCCGAGCTCCATGAAGTAGCCGCCGAGTTCCTTCTCGCGCTCGTGGAAGGGCGAGCGCTTGACGCCACGGCTGGAGGCATAGGGTTCGCGGGTATGCACGGCCGGGAAGTAGATCTTCTGGGCAGCCTCGTAGCAGCGGTTGGCGATGAACTCTTCCGTCAGTTGGTGCGGATAGAAGCGTGCATAGTCGATGCTGTTATGATCAATCTCGGTGCGGCCATCCGTCAACCAGTCGGCGATCAGCTTGCCGTAGCCCGGGCCGTCCTTGACCCAGATGGCAACGCAGTACCAGAGGCCGCGTACCTTCTGGCTCTCGCCGCAGGACGGGCCGCCGGCGGCGGAGACCTGCAGCAGGCCGTTGAAGGAGTGGCCTTCGTTATAGCCGAGTTCTCCGAGGATCGGGGTGAGTTCCATGGCGCGCTCGAGGGGCTCGATGATCTGCTCCATATCGAGGTCGCGCTGCGAGGGCGACAGGCGCGCCTCGTGCTTCTCGAGCAATTCGCGCGGATGGCACATGCGCGGATTGTCCTTCTCGTAGTAACCCCATTCGATCTGACCGCCTTCGGTGGTCTTCGGGTCGCCGGTGTCGCGCATATAGGCGGAATTGCCCTGGTCACGCAGCAGCGGATAGCCGATTTCCTTGCCGGTACCTTCGAACTCGTTATACGGACCGAAGAAGGTCAGCGGGTGATCGACCGGCATGACCGGCAGGTCCTCGCCAACCATCTCGGCGATCAGCCGACCCCAAAGCCCAGCACAGACGATCACGTGATCGGCCATGATCGTGCCGCGATGGGTGACGACGCCCTTGATGCGGCCATTTTCGACGATCAGCGACTGGGCCGGCGTATTGCCGAACATCTGAAGCTTGCCCGACTTCTCGGCAGCATCGACCAGCTTGCCGGCAACCGTCTGCGAGCGCGGAACGACGAGGCCGGCGTCGGGATCGAACAGGCCGCCCATAACCTGATCTTCCTCGATCAGCGGGAACCTTTCCTTGATCTCGGCAGGCGAAACATAATGGGCGCGGGTGCCGAAGGCCTTGGCGGAAGACACCTTGCGCTTGATCTCTTCCATCCAGGTTTCATCGCCGGTACGCGCGACTTCAAGGCCGCCGATGCGGGCGTAGTGACCCATTTTCTCGTAGAAATCGATCGAATACTGCGTCGTCCAGACCGAGAGATAGTCGTGGCTTGTCGTATAGCAGAAGTCGGAAGCGTGCGCGGTCGAGCCGATGTCGGTCGGAATGCCGGACTTGTCGATGCCGACGATGTCGTCCCATCCCCGCTCGATCAGGTGATGAGCGATTGATGCGCCGACGATACCGCCCAGCCCGATAATTACGACCTTCGCCTTTTGAGGAAATTCTGCCATTGCTTGGACCCTGATTGAATACTGGAAGCGGACTTTAGGGCTTGGCCCTGGAGGAGTAGAGCCTGTCTACGACATAATCATCATGCTGCACGACCAGAGCCGCGCAGTCCACGGATGGGGACCAGTTGGTAACTGGGATGAGACGCTGGTGGTTGATCGCCGGGCTCTCAATCCCTGTCGCCCACCGCCTCGACGCTGACCCTGCGGGGCCGCCGCTGCGTGCCGCTGCGCTTGACCGGCTCGTCGACGACCGGTTTCTCAACGCCTTCTGCGGGCGCGGTCTGTTGCGCCGGCGTGTCCAGCGCCAGCTCGGGCATTGGCTCCTCCGGTTCGAGTTCATCCCTGGGAAACGGCGCCCCCAGCCCCTCTTCCCGGAAACGCTCGTAAATCGCCAGCCTGAGATCGTTGCGCACGCTGTTGCCATTGACGATATCGGCCAGATAAACGCGCACTTCGAAGGTCATGGTCGTTTCGCCGAAAGTCGTGAATACGGCCTGCGGCTCGGGGTTCTTCAATACCAGCGGATGGGCGCCTGCAATCTGCAGCAGCGTATCCATCACCTGCCGGGGCACAGCATCGTAGCTGACCGTCACTGGAATATCCGACCGGCCGAGCCTGTTGCGATGCGTCCAGTTACCGACGGAAGCGTTGATGAACAGGGAGTTCGGCACCATGATCGTCTGGCGCTGGAACGTCTCGATCTCAGTCGCGCGAACGGAGATGCGCCGCACAAACCCTTCCGTCGTGCCCGTCACCACCCAGTCCCCGACCTTGAACGGCCGTTCGACCAGCAGAATGAGCCCGGAAACGAAGTTGGAAACGATGTTCTGCAGACCGAAACCGACGCCGAGGGAAAGCGCACCGGCAACCAGCGCCAGGTTCGAAAGGTCGAGCCCTGCCGCCGAAATCGCCATCAGGCCGGCGAGCCCCAAGCCGAGATAGCCGACCCCGGTCTTCACCGAATTGCGAACGCCCGGATCGACGCGGCTGCGGGCCATGACACTGCCGTCGAGCCAGCGCTGGAACCAGCGGGTGACGACATAAACCGCGGCAAAAAGCAATATCCCGGCAAGAATGCCGGTAATGGAAATGGTGATGCCTCCGATCTTGATTTCCGTGAAAATACGGTACGCCCATGCCTGGATGTCGGCGATCTGGAAGCCCCACTGCAAAAGGAAGAGCGGGATGAAGAACAGAATAACCAGCGCATAGATGCCGAGACCGGCAACCAGTCCCGCCTGATCGAGAGCGATCTGCTCCATCCGGAAACGCTTTTCGAGATAGCGGCCAACGATCGTGTCGGCGAGCGCGTTCTGCTTGGCGACGGCCTTGCCCGTCAGGATGCCGATATACATCGTCACCAGGATCGCACCGGTCATGACGATCTGCGTTGCAACGAACCGGGCAAGACCAACGTACCCCGACAGCGCGGCAATGATGAGCGCAGCGCCGGTCAAAACGAACAGCAACCAAACGGCGCGCGGCCAGGGCGTGCCTTGACTATCCAGCGTTTTGCCGGCCGGAACGATCGGCTTGATCAACGACATGGCCATCAGGATCAGGCCGATGATGATCGACGCGATCAGGCTTTTGACGACAGTGAGAACGATCGGCGATCCCATCACCTCGCTGATCGTGCCGGCCAGATAATCGAGACCATTGACAACCGTCATGGCGAAGATCGACCAAACCAGCAAACGCGCACCGCGATCGGAAACGCGCACAAGGCGCCAGCCGCTCTGTCGGGGCGCAAGAACGGCGTTCGACAAGGTCGAGACAAACAGCAAGGCGACACAAACCGCCAAGGTGACCGAAACGATCGGCGCAATGTCGGGCCGCAGCACATTGAAATTCTGCAGGAAAAAGTAACTCGTCGTGGCAAAGGCCGCCATCGCCATAGTCGGTATCATCGTTGACCAGAATGCCACCGACAGGCGGGTGATGTAGCCCGGCTCTTCGCTCCGGACCTCGCGGTGGATGAACGGAGAAAACAACCGGCGCGTGCCTGCAAGCAGAACGAGTGCCGCACAGAGCGACAGGAACAGAGCCGAAAGCAATTGCAAACGCTTGAAGTTCCACGCGAAGGTCAGCCAGCTGCCGACCGTGCGCATAAATGTCTGGCGTTCCAGGTTGATAGCGGCGATCGCATCCATCACCATGGTCCGGTTGATATCGGTGTGCTTGAGCAGCGTATTGCTGAACAGAGCACGCCGCGTCGCCGTGATGCTGTTCGACAGTTTCGTTGCCTGGATCGACAGATCTTCAGCGGTGCCCGTCAGCGCGTTGATCTCGCCCCGCTCGGCGAGAAGGCGCTTGCGTTCCTGCGCCACGACTTCGGCCTCTGGCGGCGCGCCGTCGCCGGGCGGATCCCCCAATTCCGTCAATCGCGCCTTGAGTTCATCCAGACGCGGCCGGGTGGCGACCGAGGTCGCTATAATCTGCTTGGCCGTCGCATCGACCTCGACCTTGAGTTCGGCAAGGCGGCTATCGTTATCTTTCTCCTTTGACACAAGCTCTGCCAGCCGCGCCAGGTTCTTGCGGGCCGTCTCAAGTTGCTCGCCAGGCTGCGCCTGTGGGCTCGCTACCTCCTCAGCCTGCTGCGGAATGACATTCGCGGCCGGTTGCTGCGCCATGACGAGCGCGGGGGCTGCAACCATCCACAAGGACAGAAGGGTGGCAAAGAGTTTCGACATCATCGGCAATCACATTTTCCTTTTCCGGCGGCCGGCACTGCAAAACAGAATCGAAGCGCGGCTCGGACGGGTCGGCGTTGCATAGGCCGGGGCGCCGCCAGATGCAAAATCCGATTTTGGCGTTGCGGAGCAGTTGATCCTTCGCGCGCATCAGAACCGAGAACCCGGTTGCGACAGGAAGTCGATCTCCGCTGCCGTCGAGACGCGACCCAGAATCGCGTTGCGATGCGGGAACCGGCCGAATTTCCGGATGATCTCGCAGTGGCGGATGGCAAAATTGAGGTATTCGGCATCGCCAAGCTCGGTAAAGAGCTTCACGCCACGCGCCTGATCGACGAGATTTTCCGAATGCGTGAACGGTAGGTAGAGGAAGGCGCGCTGATCGACCGACATCTCCTGATCGACACCCGCGTCCAGCGCAAGGCTTGCTTCCCTCAGCGCCAGACCGTCTGTCGCAAAAGCCATCGGCGAGGCCCGGTACATGTTGCGCGGCATCTGGTCGAGGACGATCACGGCAGCAAGCCGGGTCTCCGGCGTCTCCCGCCATTCGGCTTCAACACCCCTCGAAAGCGCCAGATGCGTCGTGCGGAACCGCCGGTCGCATTGCTGGTCCAGCCCCGGAGGGGGATTGAACCAATGTTCGGGACGCAGTTCATCAAACCAGAACGACAGAATTTCGCCCGGTAAACATATGCCGGCGGCATCCGCCATGATCGCCTCCTTCGTCATCCGTTCGGAACCGCAAAGCGCCGCTATCGCCGCTGGACGGACATAGAAACGTGTTCTCGCTTTCCATGGCGCGCTTCGAGGTCAGGATTCCGCGCCTGGAAGTCCGCGCGGCTTTGGGAAAGCTTATCTCTTGCGCAGCAGGCCCGGCAAGGCATTCCCGCCCGGCCGATACTGCTGCCTGCCGGTTTCGCATGCAACTTCAGCGTTGCCGCGGCGCATCGCATCGTCACGCGCATTGGTCATCGCGTCGATCTCGTCGTAATCGCGGTTGGATTTTCCGATTTTCTGGCTGGTGGCGATCGCGGTTACCGAAAACCGTATCCATCTCCAGCGCTGGACGTATACGGGCGAAGGCGACGATGTCGGCGATCTTTTCCATCACGTCTTCGCGCCTCCAAGCCAGCCTCTGAGGGTTGGAATATATCCGCGCAAACACTATGTCCGCAGAAGCAGGGGATCAAAATATCCCCAGGGGGAATTCTGCGATGAAAAAGATAATCATTGCGGCCTTTGCCGCTCTGCTCGTGACGTCCTGCGCACAAACTCAATCCAACAGCGAACTTCAGCCGATAGCGGGCAGCATCACCTATGGCGGCCAGCCCCGAACCAAGTTGACCAAATCGCCGATCGGCAGCACGTTCAGTCACACCTTCCTCGACCCTGCCGGAAACGGCTGGAGCGAGACCTACCAGATACAACCCGATCGCTCGCTCAAGCTTATTGCAAGACGCAGATCCCTGGAGTTCACGCTGAACCCGGGCGGCCGATTGTAGGACGTTCCGGACGAGGGATGCTCAGATCACCGCTTTGCGCGCCCTGCCCCTGCCCCGGGTGAACGGATCGAGGCGATCTATGGCATTATAGTCGACCGCGTCGCTCAAGCATGTCGCCAGCAAAACATGGTTTTAGCGGCTTTGCCGAGGATTGACGTTCCGGAAGGCGCTGCGATGTGGTAGCCTCCCAGCAACGGCCAAGGAGCCTGAGGTGGCTTGAAGCAAATGATTTCGGCATTGGCCCATGCCAAGGGCAGGACTTTCTCCCTGTGATCCGGGAAAGGAAAAGTTCTGCGTTATAATATCCCACTTAATGAATAGAGTATGCCTGCTAACAACGGAGGTAGACATGCGAGCGAAACGACTCACGAATTTTTTTACGATGGCGATTCTCGCCAGCAGCATCCAGATCGGCGGGCTTGGTTTCGCATTTGCCGATACGACGCTCCTCAATGTCTCCTATGACCCGACGCGCGAACTCTACAAGGATTTCAACGCAGCCTTCGCTGAAAAGTGGAAGGCGGATACGGGAGAAACGGTGACGATCCAGGCATCGCACGGCGGCTCCGGCAAACAGGCGCGTGCCGTCATCGACGGGCTGGAAGCCGACGTCGTGACATTGGCGCTCGAGGCCGACATCGACGCCATCGCCAAGGGAACCGGCAAGATTCCGGCGGACTGGAAGACGAAACTCGAAAACAACAGCGCTCCTTATACCTCAACCATCGTGTTCCTGGTGCGCAAGGGCAATCCCAAGGGCATCAAGGACTGGGGCGACCTGGTGAAGGATGACATCCAGGTGATCACGCCGAACCCGAAGACCTCGGGCGGTGCCCGCTGGAACTTCCTGGCCGCCTGGGCATGGGCGCGCGCGGCCAATGGCGGCGACGATGCCAAGGCGCAGGAATATGTCGGCCAGCTCTTCAAGCATGTTCCCGTGCTCGACACCGGTGCCCGCGGTGCGACGACCACCTTCGTGCAGCGCGGTCTCGGCGACGTTCTGCTTGCCTGGGAGAACGAAGCCTATCTCTCGCTCGAGGAACTCGGCCCGGATAACTTCGATATCGTCACACCGTCCATCTCGATCAAGGCTGAACCGCCGGTCGCGCTGGTCGATGGTAACGTCGATGCCAAGGGAACCCGCAAGGTAGCGGAGGCCTATCTGCAGTATCTCTATTCGGACGTCGGCCAGAAGATCGCGGCAAAACACTACTATCGCCCCTTCAAACCGGAGGCCGCCGACCCGGAGGACATCAAACGTTTTGCCGATGTTAAGCTCGTGACTATTGACGAATTCGGCGGATGGAAGGAAGCTCAGCCAAAATATTTTGGGGACGGTGGGCTCTTTGACCAGATCTACAAGCCAGGACAATAAGACTTTATGAGCACACGCACAGCTTCGCTGTGGCAAATCAGACAGCCGAGCGTCATTCCGGGATTCGGATTGGCGCTCGGCGTTACTTTGTCATGGCTCACTCTCATCATTCTCATTCCTCTCTCCGGCCTCGTCTGGCGCTCCAGCGCCTTGGGCTGGGCAACCTTCTGGGAACTGGCCACCGACCAGCGCACGGTCAACGCGCTTCGCATCAGCTTCGGCACGGCCTTTCTTGCCGCGCTGATCAATGTCGTCTTCGGCGTCATCCTCGCCTGGGTCCTCGTGCGCTATCGGTTCCCCGGCAAGCGCGTCATCGATGCCATGGTCGACCTTCCGTTCGCGCTGCCGACGGCCGTCGCCGGCATCGCGCTGACGACGCTCTACGCACCGAACGGCTGGATCGGCAGCCTCTTGACGCCGCTCGGCATCAAGGTCGCCTTCACCCCGCTCGGCATCGTCTTCGCGCTCGTCTTCGTCGGCCTGCCCTTCGTCGTCCGGACCGTGCAGCCGATCATGGAGGAAATCGACAAGGAAGTGGAGGAAGCGGCGGCAACGCTCGGTGCCAACCGTCTCCAGACGATTCGACGCGTGCTGTTGCCGGGGCTCTCTCCCGCGGTTCTCACCGGTTTCGCGCTGGCCTTCGCCCGCGGTGTGGGCGAATATGGTTCCGTCATCTTCATTGCCGGCAACCTTCCTTACGTGTCGGAAATCGCGCCCCTTTTGATCGTCATCCGTCTGGAGGAGTTCGCTTATCCGGCCGCAACGGCGATCGCCGCCGTCATGCTTGCCATTTCCTTCGCCATGCTGTTGATCATCAACACGATTCAGGCCTGGAGCAGAAGGAGGTACGGCTATGGCGCATGATACTGTTACGCCCGGCGGTGGTACCGGAAACACCGAGCTGGTGCGGATCGCCACATCCGAACACAGGATGGCGCGCTACGGACTGATCGCTGCGGCGCTCACCTTCGTCGCCCTCTTCCTCGTCCTGCCGCTGGCGGCGGTATTCACCGAAGCCATGCGCAACGGTCCTGGCGAGTTCCTCACCGTTTTGTCAGATCCGGAAACCTTTGCGGCGATCAAGCTGACACTGCTCGTCGCTGGCATCGCCGTGCCGCTCAATCTGGTTTTCGGCATCGCCGCCGCCTGGGCAATCGCCAAGTTCGAATTCAAGGGCAAGGCGTTCCTCACCACGCTGATAGACCTGCCTTTCTCGGTTTCGCCGGTGATATCCGGTCTGGTCTTCGTGCTCCTGTTCGGCTCCCACAGCCTGCTCGGCCCCTGGCTGCAGGCCCATGGCATCCGGATCCTGTTTGCCGTGCCCGGCATCGTTCTCGCCACCGTCTTCGTCACTTTCCCGTTCGTCGCGCGCGAACTCATCCCGCTGATGCAGGAACAGGGAACAAGCGACGAGGAAGCGGCACTGTCCCTGGGCGCTAGCGGCTGGCAGACCTTCTGGCATGTGACATTGCCCAACATCAAATGGGGCCTGCTCTACGGCGTCCTGTTGTGCAACGCCCGCGCCATGGGCGAGTTCGGCGCGGTCTCCGTCGTCTCCGGTCATATCCGCGGCCTGACGAACACCATGCCGCTCCAGGTGGAAATCCTCTACAATGAATATAATTTCGTTGCCGCCTTCGCGGTCGCAACGCTTCTCGCCCTGCTCGCTCTCGTCACCCTCGTTCTGAAGTCGCTGCTCGAAATGAAATACAGTGCCCAGATCGCTGCCAGCCGCCGGCACTGAAAGGTCAAGTTTACATGGAAGTTCGCGTTCAAAACATACGCAAGGAATTCGGTCGCTTTCCAGCGCTCAACGACGTGTCCCTCGACATTCGCTCTGGCGAGTTGATCGCATTATTAGGCCCCTCCGGCTCCGGCAAGACGACGCTGCTGCGGTTGATCGCAGGCCTTGAGAGCCCGACGGAAGGCACCGTCTATTTCGGTAACGAGGACGCCTCGCGCAAGACGGTGCAGGAGCGCAACATCGGCTTCGTCTTCCAGCATTACGCCCTGTTCCGCCACATGACTGTGCTCGACAACGTCTCCTTCGGCCTGACGATCCGCCCGGCGGGACGCCGTCCGCCGAAAGCCGATATCCGCAAGCGCGCGCTGGAACTGCTCGACCTCGTGCAGCTGAGCGGCCTTGAAAAGCGCTACCCGGCGCAACTGTCCGGCGGCCAGCGCCAGCGTGTAGCGCTCGCCCGCGCCATGGCGGTGGAGCCGAACGTGCTGCTGCTCGACGAGCCCTTCGGCGCGCTCGACGCGCAGGTGCGCAAGGAACTGCGCCGCTGGCTGCGCGAAATCCACGACCGCACCGGCCACACCACCGTCTTCGTGACACACGACCAGGACGAGGCGTTGGAACTTGCCGACCGCGTCGTCGTCATGAGCAAGGGCAAGATCGAGCAGATCGGTACGCCGGACGAGATCTACGACACGCCGAACTCGCCCTTCGTCTTCGGTTTCATTGGCCAGTCGAACATTCTGCCAGTGCGCGTTGAAAACGGCCAGCTTTGGCTCGAAGACCGCTCGATCGGCGTCAGCGCACCGGGCGAAGCGGATGGGCCAGCGCAGCTCTATTTCCGCCCGCACGACATAGAAATGCTCGACGGCGGCGGCTGCATTGCCGGTATTGTCGTCCAGACGCGCCGCGTTGCCGGCACCCGCCACGTCGAGCTCGATATCGGCGCAGCCAAGACGAAGGTCGAAATCGAACTGCCCCCGGAAAAGGCAACCTCCGACCGGTCCCGCCTCGCCTTCAGGCCGACCCGCTGGAAACTGTTCCGCGACTGACCATACCGCAATAAGCTGAAAACACACCGGGGGCGCGCCCCCGGTGACGATGCCGCTTACCGCGAGCCACGGCATTTCCTGTTTCGCCACAAAATGCTGTTGCTTGGACACTTGATTGGCAGGAACAGCTTGATCCGCGGTATCAAGCCGTCGCATCCTGCCGGGCAATACGCCTGTTTTGATCGCTGCAGGGCCGAATGAACTACAGACGCGAAATCGATGGGTTGAGATCGGTAGCGGTCGTTCCGGTGCTGCTGTTCCACGCCGGTTTCCAGCGCTTCAGCGGCGGCTTTATCGGTGTCGACATCTTCTTCGTCATCAGCGGTTATCTGATCACCTCGATCATCATCGCGGAACGGGAAAAGGACACTTTTTCGCTGCTCAAATTTTACGAGCGCCGGGCCCGCCGCATTCTTCCCGTGCTCTTCTTCGTGCTGTTGTGCTCACTGCCGTTTGCCTGGGCCTGGATGCTGCCTGACCAGATGACGAGCTTCGCCACAAGCGTCATCTCCGTCTGCCTGTTCGCTTCCAACTTCTTTTTCTGGGGTGAGAGCGGCGGCTACTTCGCCGCAGCGTCGGAAGAGCAGCCACTGTTGCACACCTGGAGCCTGGCAGTGGAGGAGCAGTATTACCTGCTGTTTCCATTGTTCGTGATACTGGTCTGGCGCTTCGGCCGCCGGGCGCTCATCGGTGCCGTCGCGGCGATCGCGATCGCCAGTCTGCTGCTTGCCCAATATGGTTCACAGAATTTTGCGACGACAAATTTCTACCTGCCGAACACACGGGCCTGGGAACTGCTGGCCGGCTCGCTCTGCGCCTTTGTGCTGGCGAGCGGGCGACAATGCAAAAGCAACGTCCTGTCCCTGACGGGCTTGGCGATCATTGTCTTTGCGATTTTCGCCTATGATCAGGCGACACCCTTTCCGTCCCTCTATGCGCTCGCCCCCGTTCTCGGCGCCGCTCTGGTCATCCTGTTCGGCTCCACGGAAACGGTAACGGCACGGTTGCTCTCCATACGTCCCATGGTCGGAATCGGCCTGATCAGCTACAGCCTCTATCTATGGCATCAGCCGGTGTTCGCTTTCGCGCGCATCCGCAGCTTGACCGAGCCTTCCGCGCTGGCGATGGGCCTGCTGGTGCTCGGCTGTTTTCCCCTTGCCTACCTCTCCTGGCGATTCGTCGAGACACCGTTCCGCAAGGGCGCCAAAACAACACTTCTGCCACGGCCGGTCGAGATTCTGAGTGCTGCTGCGGTGACAGCCTTACTGCTCATCGGAACAGGCTTTTACGGTCTTTCCAATGGCGGCCTGCTATTCCGCCTGCCGTTGGAGGCGCAGGCTGCCCTTGCCCAGGAGCGTCATGACCCGATCATGGACACCTGTCTGTTCGACAAGGGCGAGGCATCCCTGCCCCATCCTGTCCGGGACTGCCTGACCAAACATTCAACCGGCAGCGGGACGATCCTGATCGGCGATTCTCACGCAGCCGCACTCGCCGGAGAAGCGCTCCGCGTCTTCGACGCAAATGACGCCGATCTCTATGTGATGACCCATTCCGCCTGCGTCGGCTTTTCCGGATTCTACGTTTCCAGTCCAAAATACCGCCTGCGCTGCAACTCCTTTTTCACCGGCATCGAAGACTACATCCGCAAGAGCGGCACTACGACCATTGTCCTGGCAAGTCGCTGGAGCCTGTATCTCGACGGCACGCCCTTCGACAATGGCGAGGGCGGCATCGAGCTTCTGAAGCCGACCTATGTCGATCTCTTCGATCGTCTGGGCGAGGCCACGAGCGAGGATGATCCGGCGCGCAAGGCCCGCGTGCTGAAACAGTATGTGGCGCATATCCAAACCTATCTCGATGCGGGCCGCAATGTGGTGCTCGTCTATCCAATACCCGAAGCCGGGTGGAACGTGCCCGAGCTTGTGGCGAAAAGCGCGATGACCGGACGCAAAAACCTGGAGTTCAGCACCAGCTTTGAACGCTATAGGCAGCGAAACCAGGCGGTCATCGCCGCCTTCGACGCGATCGCCCATCCCAATCTCTTCCGTGTGAAGCCCGCAGATTTCCTCTGCAGCACTTTCATCAAGGAGCGATGCATCAACAGCGTCAACGCCGACAGGGTTTTCTACTTCGACGACGATCACCTCTCAGACGCGGGCGCCGCGCTGGTCGTTCCGGCTCTGCTCGACGCGGTGCGAGCGATCGGGGAGCGGGACGCGGGACCGGCGCTGGCCAAGCAATAGCCCGCAATCGAGCTTATACAATTCCCCGTCTTAAATTCGCGCTAAACTGCGATCATCATCACGTAGTCGGGGCAAAGAAAAAACGGGTTGCAGCCGCCCCACGCAAAGGAGGAATCGCCATGGCGCACGCCGATATGCCTATGGACGTTCTCTGTGCCGAGGATATCGACACACTACGGCTCGTTTTCGATCAGTTTTGCGAGGCACATCACAGGGCACGATCGGACAGTGACATGGAAATCTGCGCCAACATCATGGTCCGGCTCTACCAGGGCGGTGAACGGGACTTCGTTGTTTTGACGGGAGCCTGCGAAGACGCCTTGCGGCGGGACATCGCCGTGGGGGAGTGATGGGCAAAAGGTCGCAACTCCGCTATCGGGTCTCCTCAGCGGCATTTTCCGGATCAACGACAAGCGGGTCCGGGGGCGTGGTGCTTTTGATGTTCTCGTCCGGAGCAAAATGCTGAACGACAAGGACGCTGAGGATCGAACCGACCACGAAGCCGATCACGGCGATCATGACTGTGCGAGAGGTCATGTCCGTTCCTCCCCGGGACGATATGCCCCTGCCCGGGCCGCGCCTTCCGCGGCGCGGGCCAGACTTTGCAAAATCAGCGTCTATTCATAAACATAGACGATCCGGCGGCTCTGCGGATCGACCAGGATCGGCCGGTCATTGACGCGGACATAGCTGTATCGGTAGTTGGGAACCGCAGAGATCACCACGTCGCTCGGCAAGGTGGCGCCAACCACGACTTCCCCGTCATAGGGAATCGTCTCCATGGGCGTGCGCTCGATATAGGTGATCACTTCGGGCGGCGGTACGATGGTTTCGCCGACCTTGCCGATCAATTCATCACCCGGGGCCGGATCGGCAGGGCCGACGATGCTGCCAGTCCGCTCGTAACTGACGATCGGCACACCGAGATCGACGCGGCGTTCCTGAACGATAACCGGCGCGCCATTGTAGTCCACGATCAGTTCCTGGGCGAAAACCCAGCCACGCATGCCATTGACGTCGATGCGGCACCAATTCTCGCCGTCCAGGCAGCCGTCAAGCACTGCCGAACTGCCGCGCGTCGCGACGCCGACGGAAGGATATTCCGTACTCGGCCCGGAATAGACCGTCAGGTCCGTCGCCGTCGTCGCCATCATGGCCGCTTGCGCGAGCCCTGCACCTGAAAGCAGCATCGCCCCAACGAGCAAGGGCTTTGAAATCCACCGCATGGTCTTTCTCCTTTGAACGGTGAATCCCAAACGCCTGACCCGTACCCAAGGTTCCGTGGATGCGTTTTACCGCTTTCACGAAGCTTGTTCAGCATCCCGGTTTATATTCGGACAGGACGTTTCTCCCGATGTGAGTCGATGGTTCTAAGACGCAGATGGATAGGTGTTGGCATGCCCGTTCTCCTTTTCTAACTGGAGCTTGCTGGCACTATTAGTATTGATGCGCGGACACCGAGCGGCCCGGCTCGGCCTCACTTAGTAGCTGGAATAAGAGAAAATGGTTGCGCAGGACTTCAGCGGACATAGTCGGCGCCGGTAATGTCGATGGTCGATCCAGTGGCATGGCGGCAGCGGCCGCTGGCGAGGAAGGCCACCATGGCGGCGACATCTTCGGGCGGGGTCACTTCGCGCAGGGGAAGATTCTTCGTCACTTCGCCTACGCCCACTGACGCGATGTGATCCTCGGCTATTGCCGTCCTGACCCAACCCGGCGCGAGTACGTAGGCCAGCACGCCGTCGGCGCCATAGCCCCGGGCGATGCCCTTGGTCAGTGCCAGGAGACCACCCTTGGCAGCACCATAGGCGAGATGCTCCGGCCCGTCACCGCGGTGGGATGAGCGCGAGCACATGTTGATGATGATTCCGCCCGCGCGCTCCGCGAAATGTCCGATGGCAAGGCGGCAAAGATCGGCCGGGGCCTGAAGATTGACCTGAAGGTTCGCCTGCCAGCCCTCGGCCCAGGCACTCGCATCCCCAAGCGGCGAGGCGACGTAGATACCTGCGTTGTTGACGACAACATCAATGCCCCATGGCGCCAGATCGAGCGCCCGTTGCCAGACCAACAGAGCACCCTCGGGCTGCATCAGATCGACCTGCACCATCTGCAGGCGTTCAGGGTAGCGCCCGAGCATCGACTGTGCTTCTGCCGTGCCGCGGCCAAAATGACCGATGACGGATGCGCCCTCGTGATGTAGCGCGGCCACAATGGCTGCACCGATGCCGCGGGTCGCCCCGGTGACAAGAATGGTTTTTCCGGCGAGCATTCGTTCCCCTTTCAAGCCACAGCCTGGGCGCCAGTTATCTCCACCAGCGAACCGCAAAGATAAGGAGCCTCGTTGGACGCCAGGAAGGCGACAAGTGCGGCGATTTCCTCTGGCTCGCCGATGCGCCCGAAAGGAACCAGCGCGTTCAGGTCAGCAAGACTGCGGCCGCTGCGCGCGAGGTTCGATTCCAGCATGGGCGTGCGCACCTCGCCGGGGCAGACTGCGTTAACGCGGACTTTTTGTGGCGCGTAATCGCGCGCGAGGTTCTGGGTGAAAGCGGCCACGGCCGCCTTGCTCGTATTGTAAGCTATATGACCGGGCGCCGGGTAAAGCCCCCATTGCGAGGCGGTATTGACAATCGATCCGCCGCCGGCCTCGATCATACGAGGTAACACCGCCTGGCACATGTGGAAAATGGCGTTGAGGTTGACCGTGAAGGAAATCTCCCAGTCTTGCTCGGTTAGATCAAGCAACGCCCCGCGTCGGTTTATGCCCGCATTGTTGCATAGCACGTCGATGCGCGCACCTGTCGGTGTGATCTGACTGACAAAGTCGTGAATTGCTTTTGCATCGGCGAGATCGACCGCCCGCCAGTCGGCACGCAAACCCTCGCTACGAAGTGCCTCGGCCAAACTGGATGCCGCCGTCCGCTCGGTATCAACGATCCAGACGAAAGCACCCTCACGGGCAAGGCGGTGGCAGATTGCGCTGCCGATTCCGCCTGCTCCACCGGTGACAACGGCCGTCTTACCCGTAAAACGTTGTATCATCGCCGTTCTCCTCACGCCGTCGCAGTAATGGCTTCACCGAGAACGTTGATCAGATCGTCGATTTCGCGTTCCGTGGCTATAAAGGGCGGGGCAAGCTGGATGGTGTCGCCGCCGTAGCGCACGTAAAAACCCTTTTGCCAGCAGCGCATGGCAATTTCATAAGGTCGTTTTGCCGGTTCGCCCGGGGCGGCGGCGATCGTCAGGCCTGCCGCCAGGCCGATATTGCGGATGTCAGTCGCAATTTTCGCACCCTTGAGGCTATGCACGGCGTTTTCGAAGTAAGGCGCCAGCTCGGCGACGCGGGCGATCAGCCCTTCCTTCCTCATCACGTCCAGAGTAGCGATACCGGCCGCGCAGGCGATGGGATGGGCGGAATAGGTGTAACCATGTGGGAATTCCAGCATGTAGTCCGGTCCCCCTGCCGCGATGAAGGTGTCATAGATCTCCTGCTTGGCCACGACGACGCCGAGAGGCTGTGCGCCATTGGTGATCTGTTTGGCGGCATTGAGAATGTCCGGCGTGACGCCGAAATATTCAGAACCGGTATTGGCGCCCATGCGGCCAAAGCAGGTGATGACCTCATCGAAGATCAAGAGGATGTCGTGAGTGGTGCAAATCTCGCGCAGGCGCTCGAGGTAGCCGACCGGCGGCACGACTACCCCCGCCGAACCGGACATCGGCTCGACGATGACCGCGGCGATGTTGGTGGCGTCGTGCAACTGGATCAGTTCGAGTAATCTGTCCGCCAGCTCGACCCCGTTGTTGGAAGCGGGCTGCCCGCGGGAATATGCGCTGGTTGCCGACAGCGTATGCGGCAGGTGGTCCGCCTCAACCGCCTGGCCGAACGTTTTGCGGTTGGCCACGATCCCGCCTACCGAGATGCCTCCGAAGTTGACGCCGTGATAGCCCTTCTCGCGGCCGATCAGGCGAGTCTTTGATGCTTGACCCTTGGCGCGCCAGTAGGCCCGCGCCATTTTCAGCGAGGTATCCGCCGATTCCGATCCTGAGCCGGTGAAGAACACCCGGTTCAGACCCTCGGGCATCATCTCCACGATACGGTTGGCAAGCTCGAAAGACAGCCGATGACCGAACTGAAAGGCCGGCGAATAGTCGAGCGTGGATGCCTGGCGGGCAATCGCCTCATTCAGCGCCGGGTGGCAATGCCCCAGACCGCAGGTCCACAGGCCGGAGAGACCGTCGAAAATCTTGCGGCCGTCCACATCGGTATAATAGCAGCCGCTGGCCGAGGCGATCATCCGCGGATCGCGCTTGAAGTCGCGATTGCCGGTGAAGGGCATCCAATGCGCATCGAGGAAGGCAGGATCACGCGGGTAGTCGGTGGTGGTGAGTATCGGTTCGCTCATAGCCGTGTCTCCGTGGCCGAAATTGACAAGCAGGGCGGGTTTCAGCCGCCCCAGGTATCGGAAAGGGTGAAGCCGGAGGGAAACGGGTCAGTTGGATCGAAACCGATCTGCGTGATGCCATAGATCCAGCATTGGCCGGAGACGCGGTTGCGCGTTGCCCGGTAGGGGCCGACCTGTGTTTCCTCCAAGAATTCGGTGGTGAACTCGCCGCCGATGATGGATCGCGAAACGATCACATCACCGGGGCGAGCTCGACCGTTCGCGTGGCGCACCGCCATGTTCGAATTCGATCCCGTGCCGCAGGGGGAGCGATCGGCACGGCCGGGCCGCAGTGTGGTGCAGGTGCGCACCGCGCCATCGGACTCCTCCGAGCGGAACATCACATAGGCGAGACCGTCGAGCGCGGCGTTGAGGGGATGCCTTACCTCCTGGACCTCCGCGATCAGGTTGCGCAAGCGCACCCCTCGCGTCGCCAGTTCGCGAGCATTTTCGGGCGCGATGGTGAGGCCGACCTGATCGACATCGACAAGCGCATAAAAGACGCCGCCGAAGCAAAGATCATACCTCACCTCGCCCCATTCTTCCGTCTCGATTAACGCTCCCGTCTCGACGACGAAGGAGGGCGGCATGTCCAACGCGACGCGCGTGACCTTGCCGCTCTCGCAATACGCCACCGCACGTACAAGCCCCGCGGCCGTATCGAGCGTAACCACCGTTTCGGGATCGGTCATCGGCTTCATACCCGTTTCCAAAATGGCGGTGACGGCACACATGGCGTTCGATCCGGACATGGCATGCGCCTGGTCGGGCTGAAGGACGATGAAGCCGATATCCGCGGCTGGATCGCATGCCGGTAGCAGCAGGCAGAAGGAGCCTGCGGGAGTGCCGCGCGGTTCGGAACAGAGGAATCGGCGCAGGCTGTCGTCCACCTCGTTGAGGTGGCGCAGCTTGTCGGCCATGGTCGCGCCGGGGATGTTCAACACACCCCCGCTCACCACACGGCCGATCTCGCCTGCGCAATGTACGTCCACTGTTTGCAAGGTTCGCGTCCAGCGCATCGCCTACCCCTTCAGATACCAGGCCCACGGCTCCTTGCCGGTGAACCGGGTGATCTGCTTCGTCTCGAGATAGTTATCGAGGCCCCAGCGCCCCAGTTCCCGACCGATGCCCGACTCTTTGTAGCCACCCCAGGGTGCTTCGGTGAAGGTGGGCTGCGAGCAGTTGATCCAGACAATACCTGCCCGGAACGCTGCGGCTACCCGTTCGCATCGTTCATCATCGGCCGACATCACCGCGGCGGCAAGACCCAAGCGCGAGTCATTGGCAAGGCGCACCGCCTCTTCCTCTGTATCAAAGGGTCGGATGCAGACGACGGGACCAAATATTTCCTCCACCCAAGCGCCGCTGTCGAGGGGCAGGTCGGTTAGGATGGTCGGCTCCAGATAATAGCCCTTTTCGAAGCCTTCCGGCCGCTTGCCACCGCAGGCAACCGTCGCGCCCTGTTCCACTGCGCGAGCAATGTGGCGCTTGACGTCCTCGTACTGACCTTTGTTGACCAGGGGGCCGAGCAGGACGCCGGGCTCCAGCCCGTCGCCGATCCGGATCTTCTTCGTCTCAGCAACCAACCGCTCCAGCAGCGCCGGATAAAGTGAACGCTCCACCAGCACGCGCGAGGTGGCAGAGCAGACCTGCCCCTGGTTCCAGAAGATACCGAACATAATCCATTCGACGGCTTTTTCGATGTCGCTGTCGGCAAAGACAATGAATGGAGACTTGCCACCCAGTTCGAGACTGATCCGCTTGATATCCTTCGCGCCCGCTGCCATGATCCGCGAGCCCACGGGACCGGAGCCGGTGAAAGCGACTTTGTCGACCAGCGGGTGGTCGATGAGCGCCTGTCCGACGATTGAACCCTTGCCGGAGAGGATATTCAGCACGCCTTTCGGCAATCCCGCTTCGTCGGCGATCACCCCTAATTCCAGCGCCGTGAGCGAAGTGGTTTCCGCCGGTTTGAGGATCATGGTGCAGCCTACCGCAAGCGCGGGCGCCACCTTCCACGAAGCCATGAGCAACGGATAGTTCCAGGGTACGATCGCCACGGCAACGCCGAGCGGCTCGCGCACGGCTTTCGACGTGAAGCGCCCGTCGGCCAGCGCTATTTCCTCCACTTCGCCGTCCAGTTCCTCAGCAAGGCCTGCATAGAAGTCGAAACAGCCTGCGGCGTCGGTCAGATCCCATTCCGCTTCGGGGATGGGCTTGCCGTTGTCCATAACCTCCAGCCGCGTCAGTTCTGGCAGGCGGGAACGGATGCCTTCCGCCATGGCGCGCAAAATTTTTGCGCGGTCGACACCGGTCATCCGCGGCCACGGGCCGTGGTCGAAGGCCGCGCGCGCCGCGGCAACTGCTACCTCAGCGTCCGGCGCAGTGCCGGCAGGAATATAGTGGAACACCTCTTCGGTGGCAGGATTGATCACCGGCAGCGCGCCGCCCTCAAGTGGGGCGACCCATTCACCGTTGATATAAAGCTTGTCTCTCATGGCATCCTCATTTCGTTAGGGTCGTGCCTCGGGCACTCCTTGCCTATTGCTCATATCGCCCTCGTCAGGCCGCCATCGACGATCAGCGTCTGGCCGGTGATGTCGCTCGAAAGTCGGTCAGCAGGAATGCGGCGGTCTTCGCCTGTTCCTCGACCTTGCCGATCCGCTCCAGTGCGGCGAGATCGGCAAACTTGCCGACGTCGAGGTCATCATGTGCTACCGCTGCACCGATGCGGCGACCGCCGCCGGTACTGAGGCAAACCTTGTCGGTCATATCCTTCTCCTTCAAAATCTCTCGATGCTATAGGGTCGCAGATCGAGATCTGGGCGCTCGCCCGCAATGAGCTGCCCCATCAGCCGCGCCGTGGTCGCCGCATTGGTTAGACCTAGATGCCCATGTCCGGTCGCGTAAAAAATGCCCCGCACTTTGGCGGACGCGGACATTAGCGGCACTGTGTCCGGGAAGGCAGGGCGGTGGCCCATCCACTCGGTTGCTTGTTCGACCTGTAAGTTCGGCAGCGCCTCCCGGGCGCGCCGCACAGTGACTTTCGCACGTCGATAGTCGGGTGGTGCATCAAGACCTGCCATTTCCACCGTGCCGCCGATCCGGATCCCGCCCGCCGTCGGCGTTACCATGAAGGCGCGCGCAGGCCAGATGACGGAATGGCGAAGACTGGTGCCTGGTGCCATGATCTGGGTGTGATAGCCGCGCTCGGTCTCAAGCGGGATCGGCTCATCCAGCATTCTGGCGAGCCGTGCGGTGAAGGCGCCGGCGCAAAGCACAACCTGATCGGCCTCGAGCACGCGGCCGTCTTCCAGTCGTACCCCTTTAATCCGCTCGGCCAACTCGAAGCCCGAGACCCTGGCTTGCAGGAGACGCCCGCCCTGCCCTTCAAAGCTCTCCGCTAGCCGGCAAACATAGGCATACGGATCACGCAGAGATCGGTTATCAGGAAACAGCACGGCCATGCCGATCTTAGCGGAGATCTCAGGCTCCAGATCATGAAGCGCGTTGTGGCCCAAGACCTCATGGGCGAAACCGAAGCGGTCGAGGATCTCGATGTGCTCACGATCGGCACGATATTCGGCCTCGTTCTGGTAGAGCGAGAGACATCCGGTTTCCGTGAGGTCGCTGGCGATTCCAAGCTCCGTCATCAGTGTCTGGGTATCGGCGAGCGCACGCTTGCAGAGTGCGGCGCCGTGAGCCTCAAGCTCGCGCAGCTTCTTTGGGCGGCTCGCGGCAAGAAATCGGGCGAACCACGGGATCAAACGCGGCATATAAGAGGGCCGCACCCGAACAGGTCCTTCAGGGTCGAGCATCCAGCCCGGCATCTGCCGCCAGATGGCGGGTCGTGAGGCCGGCATGAATTCGGTCACGGCAATCGAAGCCATGTTGCCGAACGACGCCCCCTGACCAGGCGCATCTCGATCGATGAGCACGACCTGTCGCCCACGCTTTTGTAGATCGTGGGCGATAGCGGTCCCGATGACGCCTGCGCCTATGACGAGAGTGGATTTGCTGTTGTCGTTCATCTCGCTTCCTGCCCGGTGCACAGACCAGGGCGCAGCCGCACTGACGCAGCCCCACCCCAGGAGCAGCTTACCAGCTGAGGATCGGCTCCATGGCTGCGCGGAACTCCGCCTTTTCCTCGTCCGTCAGAGGACCAAGCGGCGCGCGGCATTCGCCGACCGGCAGGCCCTGCAGTTCACAGCCGTATTTGATTTTCTGAACGAACTTCCCGGATTCGAGAATGTTCATCGCGCGGTAGAGCGTCTTCATCATCTCACGGGCCTCGTCGATGGCACCGGCCCTGTAGGTGCGGTCGAGGTCGCAGCAGGCCTTGGCCATGCAGTTCGAGGGACCACAAATCCAGGAATCGGCGCCCCAGAACATGAAGTCGAGCGCGATATCGTCGGAGCCGCTGACGAGCTGGATCTTGCCCTCATAGCGGCTGGCGATGTCGATGGCGCGCTGCAGAACACCGGAGCTTTCCTTGATACCGATCACATGCGAATTGTCGGCAAAGTGATCCATCAGTTCGATGCTGATGTCGGACCCGTCCTTGGCCGGATAACTGTAGAGCACGAGATTGACGTCGACTGCGTCCAGCACGGCTTCATAGTGCTTGATGAGTTCTGCCTGTGTCGGGCGCGTATAGAAAGGAGGGGCCAGAAGAACGGTGTCATAGCCGATGTCCTTGGCCATTGCAGTTTGCTCGATCACCTCGCGGGTGGCGGACGCGTTGGTGCCCGCAATCAGCATCTCGCCGGGCTTGGCGAAATCCTTGACGAACTGCAGCACTTCACGGCGTTCTTCGGTCGATTGACTGAAGTATTCGCCGGTCGAACCGTTCGGAACCCAGCCTGTCACACCGGCATCGCGCAGATGGGCGAGGAGTTTTTCGAATGCCTTGAAATCGATCCTGTCCCTGGTGTCGAACGGCGTGACGAGAGCAGGCATGACGCCAGAAAGTTTCATCTTGGTCTCCATCGGTGTTGTTCTTGGGGTCGGTGTCAGACGGCGAGCCGTTTGAGGATGCGTTGCTCGAGGACCGTAACGGCCCGGGTGAGCGGGAATGCGATGACGAAGTAGATCAGTGCGACGACGGTGAGGACCTCGATCGGGCGCGCCGTGTTGTTCGAGATGTTCTGTCCGACGAACATCAGGTCAGCCATGCCGACGGCCGAGACGAGCGCCGACTCCTTGAAGAGCGAAACGACGTTCGAAAGGAGCGTCGGTGCGGCACGTAGAACCGCTTGTGGCAGGATTACGCTCGTAGTCCGGGTCCACGGCGAAAGGCCAAGGGCGACGCAGGCGTCGAGTTGCTCCTGGCCGACCGATTTCAGCGACGACCGGAAAGTCTCGCTGGTGATCGCGCCCATATAGAGCGTCAGCGCGATGATGCCTGATGTCATGTTCGACAGCTCGAAGCCCAGCAGCAGCGGCAGGCAGAAGAAAATCCAGAACAGCTGAATAAGGACCGGTGTGCCGCGGAAGAACTCGACATAGACACCCGAGACGCCCCGGAGCACGGCACTCTTCGATGTCCTGGCGAGCGCCAAGACGAAACCGAGGGCGCATCCGAGAAGAACGCAGATCAACGTCAGCTTGATCGTCATCCAGAGCCCGAGAAGAAGCGCGTGCTGAAATTTGAGAACGATGGCGAAATCGTAGGTCATGACCGTGATCTCCTCAGCTTGCCTGCATTTCGCGACGACGCTCGAGGTATCCGACGATCTGGGACACCGGGAACGAGACAGCGAAGTAGATTAGAGCGACGATCGTAAAGGTCTCTATCGGACGATAGGTCTGGGTCGCGAGCGTCTTGCCCTGGTACATCAGGTCCTGGACCGCGACGATCGCGACAAGCGCGCTCTGCTGAAAGGTGCCGATGCCGTTGGTGAGCAGGACTGGGATCGAGTTGCGGACGGCCGCCGGCAGGACGATGTAGGCGATCCGCTGCAAGGGATTGAGGCCCAGAGCGATACCAGCATCGAGCTGTTCACGCGGGACGGCTTGGATAGATGCCCGGTATGCTTCGGCGTTGAACGCCGCGAGGTTCAGACCAAGCGCCATGATGCCCATCGCCGCGGACCCGAGAAAGACGTCGAACAGCATCGGCACGCAGTAGAAGAACCACACGATCTGGATGATCGCAGGCGTGCAGCGGAAAAATTCGATGAACAGCATGACCGGAAGGCGGATGACTGCCCATTTGCTCATGACCAACAGCGCCAGTATGAAACCAAGGGTCAGACCGACGATATTCGCCGCGACCGTGAGCTGAATCGTTACCCACAGTCCTTCCCAGAGCGGTCCGAAATTGCGGAACACGGACGCGAAATCGAAAACGTAATCCATGACGCAGCCCTCAATGCTTGATGTGGAAGACCCGTTCTATAAACTCGCGGGTACGTTCTTCCCTCGGTGCACCGAGCACCTGCTCCGGTGGCCCATCCTCGACGACCACACCGCCCGCACAGAAGATTACCCGCGAAGCGATGTGCTTGGCGAACCACATGTCGTGGGTGACAATCACCATCGGCATTTCCTGCTGAGCGAGTTGCAGGACCACCTGCTCGACCTCGGCAACGAGTTCAGGATCGAGCGCGGAAGTCACTTCGTCGAATAGCATAAGCTTGGGATCGAGCATGAGTGCGCGGGCAATTGCCACACGTTGCTTCTGGCCGCCGGAGAGTTGAGCCGGATAGGCATTGGCCTTCTGTGCCAGACCGAAGCGCGTAAGCAAAGCCATGGCGCGCTCCTTGGCCTTGGCCTTGTTCTCTCCACGCACCTTCGTGGGTGCGAGGATGAGATTGCCTATAATGTCGAGATGCGGAAAGAGAGTATAATGCTGGAAGACCATGCCGATCGACCGTCGGACATTGGTGTCGATCAGCGTCTTGCCGCTTCCGTTGGCGGAAATATAGGGCTTGCCGCCGAAGGTGATAGAGCCTTGGTCTATCTTCTCGAGACCCATCAGCACGCGCAGCAGCGTGGACTTGCCGCCGCCGCTCGGGCCGATGACGACGACGCGGTCTCCCGCCTTCATTTCGATGTCGAGGCCTTGCAGGACCTTGATGGCTCCATTGCCATAGCTCTTGCGGAGGCCTTCCATTTTGACAAGCGGCGTCGATGATGGCGACGTCATGGCGCAATCCTTCGGGGTTGTGATTGTCGAGTTGCTAGGGCAAGCGGGGCCGCTCGATGACGGCCCCGGCGAAGATCAATTCGAGGTCTTCAGGACTTCGTCGACCGCCTTGCGGATAAGTTCTTCGACATGGCCGGTAGCGACCCGTTCTTCCAGGAAGATATTGACGACATCGACGTCGGCCGCGGAGAGCTGATGCGGAAGGCCGAAGGCGACACCTTGCTTGGCGAGCGCCGGTTCCGGATTCAGCACGACAGCCCAGTCAGGATTGGACTGCGTGAAGAGCTGATTGGTGTCGGAAGCGTCGACCAGAATGTCGGCGCGCTTCGAGACGACTGCCAGGCGGGTTTCGTCATTGCTCGGCAGACGCAGGATCTGCGCCTTCTTGACGGCGGCCGAGATTGCCTTGTCCTGCGCCGTTCCGGACATCACGGCAAGGGTAACGCCTTCCTGATCGAGGTCGGCGACCGACTTTGCGCCCGCCGGAACCTTCGGGTTCTCTTTATTGTAGGCGAGCGAAATCTGGTACTCCATCGCCGGGATCGAGAACTGCACCGCCATGGCGCGCGCGGGGGTCCGGTTGAGCGCCAGCGATACGTCCCACTTTCCGGCCTGAAGGCCGGCGACAATGTTGTCCCAAGTCGTATCGACAAATTCCGGCTTCACTTGAAACGTATCAGCCAGCTCACGGCAAAGGTCCGCGAAGAACCCGGTATATTCGCCGGAGGCGGGATCACGCATGACGTAGGGCGGTGCCACCGCCGCACCGCAGCGCAGCGAACCGTTCTTCTGAACGCCCTGCCAGTATCCTTCGGCCGTCTGCGCCGATGCCGCCGTTGTCGAAAGGCCCGCCACGAGCGTGAGCGCGGCCGTCATCCGCAGGGCGGACATTATCATTCCCGATAGCATGTGCATTCCCCATCTTTGAGCGCATTCAAGCGCGGTTCCACCCGTCGGCATCGGCCGTTCTTTTCGTCTTTTTGTGTCGGCTTCGTGTCGACTAGGTTAGTTATGTCGTCAGCGTGTCGACAAAGTCAAGCAAAAAGACTAGGATTGCCGACACGTTGTTTTTCTGGCCCAATGCCAACGAAGCGCGAGGGGAAGTTAAGTGTCTGATGAGATTGAACCGAGACGAGTGCGCGGCACGGGTTGGAAAAGCGTTTACGACACGCTCCGCGGTGAGATTCTGGCGCTCAGCCTACCGCCAGGCCAGCTTCTTGACGAGACAACGCTCGCCGAACGCTTCGACATGTCGCGTTCACCGGTGCGCGAGGCGCTGATCCGGCTGGCGGGGGAAGACCTGGTCGTCACGCTCTCAAACCGCAGCACGATCGTCGCCCCGATCGAGGTCGCGAGTTTCCCGAAATATGTGGAAGCGCTGGACGTGGCCCAGCGGATGAATACCCGGCTCGCTGCGGCGCTGCGCACCGACGCCGACCTTAAGATCATCGCCAAACGTCAGAAAGAATTCGAAGTCGCGGTCAAGACTGGTGTGCACCTTAAGATGTCTGAGGCCAACAAGCAGTTCCACATGGCCGTCGCCTATGCCGGCAAAAACCCCTATCTCGCTTCCTTCTACGAGCGCCTGCTCAACCAGGGCCAGCGCATGTTGCACCTGCATTTCGAATATCTCGAACGCACCGGCGACGGCTATCTCTTGACGGGCGAGCATGAGCTCATGCTGGATGCGATCCGCGCCAAGAACGTCGAGCTTGCCGACGAGTTGGCGCATGCCCACACCCGTCAGTTCCAGGACAACTTCATCCAGTTCCTGCGCGAAAACTACACGACCGACGTATCTCTTGGTCGGCTTGTCGCAGCGGAATAGTTATGCCTCTTTCTCAAAAGATCGGGTTCATCGGGACCGGCGCTATCACCGACGCCATAGTGCGCGGGCTTCTTGCAGAGCCGGCCGCAGTGCTTGAGATCATGGTCTCCCAGCGCAGCGTGGAGATTTCTGCCAAACTCGCGGCGGATTTTCCAACCGTGTTCGTCGCCGACGACAACCAGGTCATTGTTAATGGCTGCGATACGGTCGTGCTGGCAATCCGCCCTCAGATCGTCGAGGAGGTTATCCGCCCCCTCAAGTTCCGGGACGGCCAGAAGGTGATCAGTGTTGTCGCCGCGACCAGCCGGCCCGCCCTGCTCGATTGGATCGGCGCGGACGTGCGCCTCAGCCAAGCAATACCCCTGCCCTTCGTCGCACGGCGCAAGGGCGTCACCGCCGTCTATCCGCCGGACCCGGCGACCGCCGCCTTATTCAACGTGCTCGGCAACGCCGTCGAATGCGAGACGAAGACGGAATACGATCTTCTCGCCGCCGCCAGCGCCCTGATGGCCACGTATTTCGGCATCATGCACCACACGACAAAATGGCTTGCTGAAAAGGGCCTGCCGGAGGAAAAGGGCCGCGCCTATATCGCGCCTCTTTTTTCCAGCCTCTCCGAGACTGCCGGGCTAGCCGGAAAGGACGTCGATTTCATCGACATGAGCCGGGAATTTGCTACCAAGGGCGGTCTAAACGAGCAGGTTTTCCGCGATTTCGATGAGAATGGGGGCAGCCAAGCCCTGACCGCAGCGCTCGATGGTATCTTGCTGCGAATAAAGGGATGAGGGTCGCTTTTGATGCCGCGACGCTGACACGCACATCCAGGCCGAATTGTTCGCTCGACCAGACGTTCTCGGTTCTGGAAATCAGGTTATAAGGAGCACACTGATGTTCGCTCGACCAGCTTACAGGGCACAACGCGACTGCTCGGCCGAGCCTTGCTTCCCGCCACCACGCTATTCAACAATTCCGCCCCTTCCAGACCTAAGTCGTAATAAGGCAAGGCCGCAGTGGTCAGTTCCGGCTTCAGCGCCAGGGAAACCGTCCGGAAATCGTCAAAGCCGACAATACTGACATCCTCGGGGATGCGGAGACCCAATGCCATTGCCGCGATGTAGATTTGGATCGTCATTTCGTCATTGCCGCTCATGATTGCAGTCGGTCGATCCTTTTGTTGCAGCATCTCTGTCGCAACGGCAAAAACGTAGTTCTTCTCCGCTCCAACCGGTCCTTCCATTCCCAGACGGATACTCAGTTCGCTCTCTGCAAGGCCAAAGTCTCCAGCGGTTTTACGGAAGGCATCGAGGCGCAGTTGCGCACCCAACAAGATGGGATTGAGCCGGATGTAGCCGATCTTTCGATGACCCCTGTCAAGCAGATAGCGGGTAAGATCTTGCGCGCCCTGGTAGTCATCAGGCTCGATCGACGGTAACAGTTCGTTCGTCTGAGGCCTGCAGTTGATCATCACCGTGGGGATGCTGACATCGCCGGTTTCGGGGTCGACGATGCGATGAAACATCGTTACATAGAGAACACCGTCGATGCGATGGGATTGGAACATCTTCCAAATTTCAATCTCCCGCTCGGAGGCGCCGCCGGTGTTTGCCATCAGGATGGTCTTTCCGTTCGCATTTGCCCAATCCTGGACTCCGCGAACGATATCCACCGAGTAGGGCGTGGTCGACACATAATCGGTGATGATGCCAAATGTGTTGGAGCGACTTGAGCGGATGAGGCGCGCGGCCATGTTCGGCACGTATCCGAGGTCTCGAATGGCCTTTTCTACCCTCTCCCTTGTCTCCTCGGTCACATAAGGTTCGCCGTTAATCACCCTAGAGACAGTTTTGTTCGAAACCCCCGCCACTTTCGCGACGCTGACTATGCTCACCATGTCCGCAAATCTCCTTGCCGAGATTCGTTTTAAACCAGACGCATGACAACGTCGACATATTTTTCTGACAACGTCGACATTCGATATTGACAACGTCGTCATACGAGGATTACCTTCGCACCAACAAGGAGGGCTCAACGCAAGTGCAACGAGCCGAATGGGAGGAATCGATGAAGAAATTGCTTGGTGCTAGCGCACTCGCGCTTGTTTTCATGGCTGCCACCGCCAATGCCGAAACCATCAATATTTTGGTCGAAGGCGGCGGCGAAATGTTGCAGAAGGCGGTCGCCGAGAAGTTTACTGCCGAAACGGGCATCAAGGTGAGCTTCACCGTCGTTCCCTATCAGGGTGTCTTTGACAAGTTCTCGGCCGAGATCGCTTCTGGTTCTTCCGCGTTCGATGTCGTGACGATCGATGTCGTGTGGAATGCGAAGTTTGCAGACCATGTCGAAGACCTCTCCCCTCTTTTCACTGACGCGATTCGGGCAGACCTGCCGCCGGCTTTACTTGCAGACGCAAAGGTCGGTGACAAATTGATCGGCATGCCCGGATGGGCAAACGCCGAGATCGTCTTCTATCGCAAGGACCTCTTCGACAAAGCGGAGGAAAAGGAGGCGTTCCAGGCAAAGTATGGCTACCCCCTTGCTCCTCCTGCGACCTGGCAGCAATGGCGCGACATCGCAAAATTCTTCACGCGTGATACCGACGGTGATGGCAAGGCCGACTTCTGGGGCACCGACACCATCGGCACCTTTTCGGAGGAGTGGATGGCGCATGTGCTGCAGGCGGGGTCGCCGGGCGTGATCCTTGACAAGGATGGGCAGGTCATCATCGACAACGAGGCGCACAAGAAGGCACTCGAGTTCTACATCGCGTCGCACTGCATCGATCATTCCGTCCCGGAAAACGTCAATGAAATCGGCTGGGGCGAGGCCCAGAACCTCTTCTACCAGGGCAAGACGGCGATGATGAAATTCTGGGGTCACGCGTACAAGATGACGCCCCCGGACTCCAAGATCAGCGGTAAGGTCGGTGTCGCGCCGATGCTGGCTGGCGATGCTGGAATCGCGGCCATTCCGGGGCCCTGGTACAACGTCGTCCCATCGACCTCCCAGCACAAGGACGCCGCCAAAAAGTTCATCGCGTTTGCTATCGCCAATAACGCCTTAGGCATCGAGGCGCCGCTCGGCCTCGCCGCGACGAATTCCGCCTATGGCAGCTACGCCGGCAAGCCCGGTTATGAGCATTTCACCCCGCTTCTTCAGACGCTGAGTGCTCCCGCGACGCGAGGTCGGCCGATGAACGAGAAATATCAGGAAATAGTCGACGAAGCTGTGCTGCCCGCCGTCCAGCAGGCACTTACCTGTAAGGCAGATGTCGGTGAAGTCCTGACGGAAGCCAAGGAAACGATCGAGGAAATTCTCAACTAACCTCGGACATTCCTCAGCATCGCGGGGGAGGATATGCCACCCGCGTCCCTAGCTTTCGGAGACGGACATGTCGGATGAAGACCGATTTGTACTTTGCATGCTCGCGCCTGCAGTCGCCATCCTCGGCGTGCTGGTCGCTTATCCGGTAGGGCTCCTGGTATTCGACTCCTTTTTCAAGGTCGATACGATCACGCCCCATATACGCGAATGGGTCGGCCTGCAGAACTATTTCGATGCCGTGACTTCGAAACGTGTCGCGGAAAGCGCTCTCAGGACCGTTCAGTATTCGGTCTTCGCGCTGTTCTTCGAGTTTACGTTTGGCTTCTGTGCGGCGCTGCTTTTTTCGGCGCTTGCCGGTCAATCGCGGTGGCATCGCACGATCTTCGCTCTGCCGTTGATGGTTCCGCCTATCGTTGCGGGTCTACTGTGGCGATTTCTGCTCGTCGGCAATATCGGCATTCTGAACTACGGGCTCGTCCGTTTGGGTCTCATAAGCGATCCAGAAGCGATCGCATGGTTGTCCAGCGAAGATATCGTCATCTATTCTGTTGCCTTTGCCGACATCTGGCTGACGACCTCCTTTGTCGCCCTTGTGTCCTATGCCGGGCTGACGAACATCCCAAAGGATCTCCTGGAGGCAGCACGGATCGACGGGGCGAATGCGCTAAAGCGCTTCTGGCATGTCACTCTTCCTCTGATGCGGCCGGTGATCGCCGTCGTCGTGATCGTGCGGGGCGTGGATGCTGCAAAGACATTCGACTTGATCTGGATACAGACACAGGGTGGTCCCCGTCATGCTTCTGAGGTGTTTTCGATGAACATCTACCAGCGCATGGTTCGGTTCGGCGATCTAGGCGAGGCTTCCGCGTCTGGAACGTTGTTTCTCATAGTCATGATGCTTTTGGCGGCAGTCGCCTATTGGAAGATATGGAGGCCGGTACATGCATAGAGCTCCCCGCCTCAATGTCAGCGGAGTCCTGATCAACGCGGCAGCCCTCGTGTTGGTGCTATCCTACTCGCTGCCTTACATTTATCTCCTGATGACCTCCATAAAGCCGGCGGCTGATGTCCAGCAGATCCCGCCAAGCTTCTTTCCCGCTGTCGTATCGTTCGAGAACTTTCGCGAAGTGCTGCGATCCTCAACCTTGCCGAGAGCCTTCGTCAATTCGCTCACCGTCGCGGTGCTGACGACTGCTCTCTCGCTGTCAGTGGCCGTGCCTGCTGCTTACGTTGCCACGCAGTACCGGCGCCGGATCACCACCATTTTCCTACTCTTCGCACTGGTGACGCGCATGGTGCCGTCGGTGGCGCTCGGAGTGCCGCTGTTCCAGCTTTTGAAGTCGCTAGGTTTGCTCGATACAATTCCAGGCCTGGTTCTCGCTCACACGTCGGCCGCGGTACCACTGGCACTGCTGCTCATGTCCGCCTTCTTCGAGGGGGTACCGAAGGAGCTCGAAGAAGCGGCGCGCATGGATGGCTGCACACGATTCCAGGCGTTTCGAAAGATTGTCCTTCCGGTCATGACAGGGGGGATAGCGGTTACCGCGCTCTTTACCTTCATCACAAGCTGGAACGAGTTCCTCTACGCGCTGCTGTTGACGTCGGAGGCGACCAAAACGGCGCCGATCGTCATCGCCGAATACAATTCGGTCTATGGGCTTGCCTGGGGGGCGATGACAGCTGCGGCCGTACTCTACTCGCTGCCGGTCATCATCGTAACGCTCGCACTTCAAAAACAAATCGTCGGCGGCCTGACTTTCGGCGCTGTAAAGGGATGAGGGAGGCAAAGGCATGGCCGGCATGGAACTGCGCAATATCAACAAGATCTACGGAAACAGCTTTCACGCTCTGCACGATCTGAGCTTCGACATCAGGGATGGCGAGTTCATGGTTTTCGTCGGTCCGTCAGGATGTGGAAAGTCGACGGCCCTCAGGATGATCGCTGGCCTGGAGAGCATTACTAGCGGTGAACTCAGGATCGGTGACAGGTTAGTCAACGATGTCGATCCCAAGGATCGCGACATCGCCATGGTCTTCCAGTCCTATGCGCTCTACCCGCACAAGACAGTGCGGGAGAACATTGCCTTTCCCTTGCTGATGGCAGGCCTGCCGAAGACCGAGATTGCCAGCCGCGTGGACGAAGCCGCACGCATCCTCGAACTAACGACTTTGCTCGACCGCAGGCCGGCACTCCTTTCAGGAGGCCAGCGTCAGCGTGTCGCCATGGGACGAGCGATCGTCCGCAAACCAGCGGCCTTCCTGATGGATGAACCGTTGTCGAACCTCGATGCCAAGCTGCGCGTGCAGATGCGCGCCGAGATCGCCAGCCTCCAAAGAAAACTGAATGTCACTACGATTTACGTCACCCACGACCAGGTCGAAGCGATGACGATGGGTGACCGGGTAGCTGTCATGAAAGGCGGCGTGCTGCAGCAAGTCGACACACCGCAAAACCTGTACAATCGCCCTGACAATGTCTTTGTCGCCGCCTTTATCGGATCGCCCTCGATGAACTTGTACGAGGCCGTTCTGAATGGAAGGACGCTGACCCTGGGCAGCAACAGTTTCGAAATCCCTGACCGGGTTTTCGAATACCGCCCCTCGCTCAACGGTGCGTCTAACCGTCAGGTCATTGTCGGTATCCGGCCCGAGCACATGAACGACGCCGCAATCCGGCCTTCTTCGGCCGAGATCTCGGCCCCGGCCACTCTTGTTGAGGCGCTAGGTTCTGAATCCATGGTGCATCTGAATATCGACGCGCCCAGGGTGGATGCTGGCGACCCGGACGCCGTCGCCGACATCGGCGACGAAAAAGCTGCTGTAGCCCGTTTTTCTCCGAAGAGCACAGTACGCACAGGTGACATCGCGCGCATCGCTGTCGATGCCGAAGAACTTCACTTCTTTGAGCCGGACACCCGCACCAGCATCTGGTGATGGTATAGCCAGGAGAAAAACAAGAATGACTAGCCCATCTATCGCCACCAGTCGCCTGCAACTCTTTTCGGATCTCCAGCTAGGATCTTCCACACTCAAACAGAGAGCTGGTTGAACGCATTTCCCCCGGCGGCTTGCGAGCAACAAGCCAATCAAGAACATCAGTCCACGCTCGCTGTAGAGTAAGAGATGTCCGAGGAGACATTAACAATGGTTAGTGAAAACTGTTACGACGTAACAAAGTATCCCGTAGGGAACCCCTATGAGGATATTGGAGCGGTCATCAATAGCATCATTGCGGATATTAAAAGCAGGCAACCAGTTTCCGATCTAAATGATGGCGGAAAACCTGGAGCAGTTATCTATATACCGCCAGGCGATTATCGTCTTGTCACTCAAGTCGTTATAGACGTGAGCTATCTGAAAATTGTGGGCTCTGGACATGGTTTTACGTCGTCGAGCATCCGTTTCAACACGCCCGCAAACGAGCTGGCACACTGGCACGAAGTGTGGCCGGGCGGAAGTCGCATACTTGTGGACATTTCTCCAGAGGCCGCCGACGGTGAGGCTGCTGGAGCCGCGTTTTATGTTAAGCGCACCGGAAATCCTCGTATAAGCTCAGTGGAGTTTGCTGACTTTTGCATCGATGGCCTGCACTTCATTGACGATGGTTCGGGGCAAAATGATGCAGAAAATACATACAAGAATGGCAAAACGGGAATCTATGTAGGCAGCGCCAATGACTCATTCCGAATAACGGGGATGGGTCTTATCTATCTGGAGCATGGAGTTACTGTTCATGATGCAGATGCGCTGGCGATAGATAACAATTTCATTGCAGAGTGCGGCAACTGTATCGAATTGAAAGGTATGGGGCAGGCCTCAAGAATAGCAAATAATTTTGTCGGAGCCGGATATAGGGGACATTCCATTTACGCTGAAAATTATGGGGGCATTCTAGTATCCTCAAA
This sequence comes from Pararhizobium sp. LjRoot255, assembly GCF_964252905.1. NCBI lineage: Bacteria > Pseudomonadati > Pseudomonadota > Alphaproteobacteria > Hyphomicrobiales > Rhizobiaceae > Pararhizobium > Pararhizobium sp. LjRoot255. Next base: position 3,219,328 of record NZ_CAXUPQ020000001.1, on the reverse strand, counting down.
CAACGTATTCCCTCGAGGAGCTAGCAGTGTCTATTTTTCCGGCGTGGTGCGTTCCTCGATCACAGGAAATAGATTCCATTCCTTTTATTCCGGAATGTTGGTTTTTGCTGCTAACTGTTGCGAGAACTTGGTTTCCTCAAATCACTTTTTGCGCGATCGCGAGCCATGGGCGCCCATGCAGAAGTACGATAACGGCTTGGATGATCTGTTCGGACTTTTGCAAATTGATGGCAGCAACAATTCGGTAATCGCGAACCACATTTCGGAAACAATAGATACCAAATATATCAAGCCTCTCGCCGTAAAGCCTGTGATAATTAATGTGGTTTCCGGTAGCGGCAATTACATAGCCAATAATCACATTGTAGCCACAACCGAAATATCTCAAATCACTGATGCACCAAACAGTGCCTGTTTTTCAACACAAGTGGGCGCCTTGCTTTCAACCAACGATTTGAAGGCGCTCGAAGTAACGGCAGTACTGGTGCAAAAGGGGTCGGTACGGAATACAGTCCTCGATTCAGGCAATGACGAACAGGTTGAGATGGACAGAACAATGAATGCATTTAGGGGCACTCCGGTTCCTGGGCATTAGTCGGCAAAGTTTCAATATAGACCGAGCGTAGCTAGACCGACCGTCTGTCGAAAATTCAGTGACTATTCGGAGTTGTGTTCATGACGAACCAAATGGAACGGGAAGATGGCCCGTTGATGAAGCAAAACCTGTTCCTACCCTCGGGGTATTGCTTGGAATTTTGGGCCGCGGGCGACGGCTTTTTTCGTTTCAACATTGATGGGAAAACGGTTTGGCAGGCTCGGTCATTTGCCATCCATCCGGAGTTTTTCAAGTATCACCACAGGGAGGCTTGCGAGGTCACCATTGTCACCAATGCGCCGGACGCTGTTCTTTGGGCCTATGGGTATCAGCCTCAAACCGTGAACGAGACCGGTATAACAGTGTTTGAATTTTCGGAAAAAGGGATCCTTCAACGCACCGGTGCGGAAATTGAAGATTGGCTTCGGTCCGATCCGGATCGTCCTGCGCTTCATTTCTCGCCAATCCGGCATTGGATGAACGACCCCGTAGGTCTCTGCAAGATCGGCGAGCTATGGCACCTTTTTTATCAATTCCATCCCAGCGGCAGTGATTGGGGGCCGATGCACTGGGGACATGCGACCAGCCGCGATCTGGTCAATTGGCTTCACATGCCGGTCTTTCTGCATCCAGAACAGAACCTGTGGCGTCTCGGCGCCACAGGAGGCGCATTCTCCGGCAACGCCTTTCGGGATCGAGATGGAAGCTTGATGTTCTTTTACACCGAGCGCCTGCCCGCCTATGACCTTTTCAAGGGTTATCGGGAAATTCAGAAAATAGCGCGCCCAGATCGGCGGATGATCAAGGCGGAAGGCATTGTGACGGTGTTGGAGCAGCGTCCCGACGGGGTCGAGCACGACTTCCGCGATCCAAAGGTTTGGTGGGACGACGCAGCCAACGCCTATCGCATGATACTCGGCGCTTCGATCGAGGGCGATCCCGCGGTCTTGTTGTTCGGCTCCGGCGATGGCCTCGATTGGCAATATCTCAGGCCGCTCTACCGTGCGCCGGTTAACTTCCGCCAAGAAGGCGCACGTGCGGTCGAATGCCCGGATTTTCTTCGGCTGGGGGATAAGTGGGTTCTGGTGATGGGCTTTGTGGGCCATGTCGAGCCACGAACGCGGCGCCACAATCTTCTTTACGCGCTGATCGGTGAGTTGAACGACGACCATTTCGTGCCCGACACGCCGGAGCTGCAATTGCTGGATTTCGGGACTGACTATTACGCGATGCAGAGTTTCGATGCGGGAGGGCGCCAGATCGCGTTTGCCTGGCTTTTCAACTGGGAATACCGCAAGCCCGAGGGTTCATCCTATTCCGGCGAGATGTCCCTGCCGCGCGTTTTAAGCCTGAGCGAAGACAAGAAGAAGCTGCTCATGCTGCCAGTGACTGAAGTCGACGAGCGCTATGCCGCCGACCCTGTCATTGAGGACCAAAACGGCCAATACTCGCTGCCGAAAGCTCCCATTGAAATCCGGCTTGCCGGGCCGCTCGAAGGCAGCAAGCTTGTCGCGACGAAAGGTGGCGAGCTTGCTTTCGAGGTGAGCGTCGCCGACGGCATGCTTTCGATTCGCCTCGCCCAGGACGACGGCTCAATCCACTATGTGGCGGAGCTCGGCGAGGCGAAAGACCTTCGTCTGTTTCATGACTTCGGAATCGTCGAGATCTTCGCCGACGGCGGAGCGGTTTGTGGAACGCGCCGCGGCTACGTGAATATCGACCCCGATCGCCTGGAAATCTCGACCACTGCATCATCGCAGGTGCTTGAAAGGTATTCGAAACGATTCTCTGCTGCGGCGAAGCGCTGATTGACATGATTCCGGCTTCAATAAGCCACGGAGGGAGCGGCTACGTTCCCCATGCTGGCGGCGCCGTCTTCAACACTGCAATTGCGTTGGGACGACTGGGCATACAAACCGGCATGTTGGCAGGCCTGTCGAATGATCTGTTTGGAGAACAACTTATCTCGGCGCTCCGGAAAGCCAGGTCGATACGTCGCATGTGATTGTATCTGGCCGGCCAACGACACTTGCGTTCGTCAAACTCGAAGGAGGCCAGCCAAGTTATTCCTTCTTCGATGAGAATTCGGCGGGACGAATGCTTGCTCCCGATGATCTGCCGGTGCTCTCACCGCAGGTCAGGGCGCTGTTCTTTGGAGGCATCAGCCTGGCTTGCGAGCCGTGCGGGGAAACCTATACTGGGCTTGCGCGACAAGCGGAGGCTGGTCGGGTCGTCATGCTGGATCCGAATATACGGGCGCACTTCAATTCGGTTGATGCCTGACCACGTCCGACAACCAATTATCCACAGGAAAAATCGAGGCCAGGGCTGGCCTTGTCAACGACGTTGTCGTGATCTTTTTGAAGGGTCTCTGTGATCTCAGCGTGATCTTTTTGATCTATTGTGATCTTTTGTGCTGACAACTAACCCCTTGATAACAAAGGAGAATGGTGGGTGATCACGGGCTCGAACCGTGGACCCGCTGATTAAGAGTCAGCTGCTCTACCAACTGAGCTAATCACCCGTCCAGAACCGCGTTGCTGCGGTCTGATGGGGCGTATAATGGCCTTCGCCGGCCTTGTCTACCCCCACAGCGATTTTCTTTCCGGATTTCTCAAAAAAATCTGTATTGGCCCTTTAGGGCCTGTTTTTCAAAGATAAAGTTCGCCTGCTGCGACCTTCACCGCCTGCCCGCCTATCCGCGCGGTTACGATTTCACCACCGGAAACGTCGAGATGAAGGTGCAGCAGCGATGGCCGGCCCATTTCGACGCCCTGTTCGATCAGGAACGGATGATGCCCGTCGATCAACTGGTCGAAATGGTGGATCGCCCCGGAAAAGGCAGCAACCGCAGCGCCGGTCGCCGGGTCTTCGACGATGCCCATGGCGGGCGCGAACATGCGGGTGTGGAAGCGGGCTATATGATTGATCCCGCCACGACAGTAGAGATAGGCGCTGGCGAGCCGTCCCTCGGCCATCGGCGTGATCTGCTCCCAGATTGCTGCGTCGAATTCGACGGCGCCGGCCACCGCCACGTCATGCACCGGGATCATGACGAACGGAACGCCGGCACTCCAGAAGGTCGGCACGTGGTTCTCGAAACCGATCTGCGTCGCCTTCAGGCTGAAGGCATTGGCAATCTCCTGCCGGTCGAACTTCGCGTTGAGTTGCACCGACTTCCTCGGCATGTCGAATTCTGCGAAGGATGCCGACGGGGACCGGCGCCGCACGGCACAGCGCACGGGACCGACATTTTCCTCAAGCATCTGGACAAGATCATAGTCCTCGCCGTCGGCATCACGCGCGGCCTCCGCCAGGGCGATCGCCGCGCCGACCGTGGGGTGGCCCGCGAAGGGCAGTTCGTAGCCGGGCGTAAAAATCCGCAGCCGGGCGGTATGTGCAGGGTTCTCGGCAGGCTTGACGAACACAGTTTCCGACAAGTTGAACTCGATGGCGATCGCCTGCATCGCCGCGTCGCTCAGGCCGTCGCCATCGAAAACGACAGCCAGCGGGTTTCCTTCCAGCCTGTTGGCGGTGAAGACGTCGTAGATTGCATAGCGCCGCGCCACGGTAAGCTCCCTGTATGTTTTTTAATTCCAGACCTTGCACGGCAGACACCCTGCGGCAAGCGTAAAAAGCGTCACCACCTGTTCTTGAAAACCCATTCCAGGATCGGTGACATGAAAGGCTGATAGAGATGCAACCCCGGATCGGGGCTGCGGATGGCCAGGGCCTCGTCGATTTCCGGCTGGGGATCCTGAGCGATATGACCGGCGATGCGTTCGATCAGGTCCGCAGCCGTCGCGGAAAACCCGTAGGAGCGGAAAACCGTGATGACGCCCCTGTCGTGCAGCGCATGAAATCCAGACATGCTGTCGGCATCGGACAACGCAAGCCCGGTCTCTTCCAGCACCTCGCGTGCCATGTTTCCGTCCATGTCGCATATGCCATCGCGGATATCCTCGGGATCCAGCGACCCCGCCGCGCAGTAGACGCGCCCGGGATTGGCGGTGTGTTTGCCCATGCGAATTGCGATCACCGCACCATCTGACGAAACAATAACCGGGAGAGCAAACACGTGGATTGCCGAAGTCACCGGCCGTGTCCTCCTCCATAACAGGAATGTCGAGAACGGCACGATATGCGTTTCTCCGGAAATCACGCCGTCGCGAATTTGCACCGCGCGGGACAGCATCATGCGGCCGTCATAAAGGGCGGGATTGGCTGAAATCTCCTGCGCCCAGTTTTCCGCGATCTTGTCCTGCTCGGCGAGAAAGTAGGGATGCGGTCCCTCCGCTACGCGCAAGTCGACGTAGCTGACGGGAAAAACCAGGCGTTCATCGGGCCACTCGGATATGTTGCTGGTCAGTTGCGCCATGGGGATCACACGTTGAGGGAAATGACGACGGGGCAATGGTCTGAAGCTTTCGGCCGGTCCCATCCGGTTCTCGGATAGCGCTCGACCTCCTGTCCTTTCGGGAAGATCGTGCGGTAGGGCTGACCGGCACGAATGATTTCCGGCACGCTCGCCGGGTTGCGCTTGGCAAGAGCCGGCGAGAGCCAGATATAGTCGAGCTGACAGAGGTGTCGTTCCTCCGGTCCACGGCTGTGAAACAGCGTCCATCGGTCGAGTTCGGGCCGCCGCCGCATGGTGTTTTCGACAAAGCCGTCGTGGCTCAGAACGTCCAGCGCGCTCTGCGTTTCCTGCCGCGGCACGAAACTATAGCCGTTGCGCCGGTCGCCGAGCACGTCGATCCGCTCCTGATAGTCGTTCATGTCGCCGCAAATGGCGAACATCTTGTCCGCCATGTTGCCGGCGCCGAAACGGCTCTCGATGATGCGGCGGACAGCCGCCGCCTCTGCCCGCCTGACCGGCATCGTCGCCGTGCGCCCATCAAGCCCTTCGCGCGCCGGCCCCATCGATTTGAAGTGCACGACGAACAGGGTCAGCGGCCGCCCGCCTATGCGGAAGTCCAGTTCGAGACAGTCCCGTTTGAAGACGCGGTCACCGGGCACGTTGGTCGCGGCAAGCGCATCGTTGAAGAGATCGAAATCGGCATAGGTAACGGCGGCGTGGGATTTGACATCGACACACTCGATCTTCTGGCCGTCGCGGGTTTCCTCGCGCACCAGCACGGCGACGTCGATGCCGCGGCTGTCATTGCCCTCGATCAGATATTTCTGCCGGTAGCCGCTGCCAACCATCTTGAACAGATAGCCGTATTCGAAGGCCTGCAGCGCCGCCATGTTGTCGGCTTCCTGCAGGCAGAGAATATCGGCGTCGCAATCGGCGATCGCCAGCGCCGACATCTGCCGCGTATCGTCCGTGTGGGCGATGGTGCGAGCTTCCTCCAGCCGCTGATATTCCGCCTCACTCTTCACGTCAAAAAGCCTGAGGACACGGTCCTGCTTGAGGTTATTGCGAAAGCCGGAGAAATCGAACCTGCTCATCAGGTTCTCGATATTGAACGTGGCAAGGCGAAGGGACATCAGACGATTCCGTATGCGATCGCCGCGACTTTAGACAATCACCGGCAAAAGTCGAACGCCTTTCTCAAGGCCAGATCCACCTCTCCACCGGACGACAAAGGACCAAAATTGGAGCGATCGGTTGCCGGCGAATAATCAGGCTTGATGAGCCGTTCCTCATACGCAAGATCGATCCACGGTACGAAAGTGCATCAGGGGAAACCGCAATGCCACATTGGAAATCAACACTGGAAGCCGCGCTCATCATGATCGCTCTTCTCACGGGCGCCGCCGCGGCCCATGCCGACAGTTTCGGCGCAATCTCTCTGTCGCCGGCGACGGGGGCAACGGGCTGGTCACACGACTACGCGTCGCGGTGGAAGGCCGAGGAGGTGGCGCAATCCCATTGCTACAAGTATGCCGGCGATTGTCGCGTGGCGATCTGGTTCAAGAACGCCTGTGGCGCGGTGGCACGCGGACCGGACGGCTGGGGCGCAGACTGGGCGCCTGGACGCAGGCAGGCCCAAAGAGCGGCCGTGGCCGCATGTTCCAGTCATTCCTACGGTTGCGAGGTGATCCGCTGGCAGTGTTCCGGCGGACACTGACCGCAAGCTGGGTATGCACACAACAGCCATACCTGCCGGATGATGAACGTCCGTGGCCCCGGAGGAACCGCTGTCGTGGGGGGAAGGCCCTGATGCCCTGCCCCGGTCTGCGCGACATCAGGACCGGCGCTCCCTCTCAAAGGCGCAGCATTCCAAACTGCAACGGTATCCCTTGCTGATCCGCGTCGACATGTTCCGGGCAGTTGAACATATCTGGGGGGATTGGCCCGCGGCGGCCTAAACCTATTGATTATATTAGAAATACCTGCGATTCGAGAGCGGGGCGCAGCATGCGGGGCCAGGAGAAATCGATGAAACAGGGTACGCCATGGGGCGCGCGGCTGCGCTATGAGTTCGACAAGAGCATGGCCGCAGGACCGATCGCGCTGATCGGTTGGCTGGCGGTCATTTCGCTTATCGTCATTGTCGTCGCAGGGACCTTTCTCGCTTTCACGCAGATTGCGCCGGAAGGCGGTCAGCCGGTGAGCTTCGTTGAAGGCGCCTGGGAATCGCTGATGCGGACGATGGATGCCGGAACCATGGGCGGAGATGTCGGCTGGAGTTTCCGCGGCGTCTCGCTCTTCGTCACCATCGCCGGCATCTTCGTCTTCTCGGCCTTGATCGGCGTGCTGAGCTCCGGCCTCGAAAACAAGCTTGAGGACCTGCGCAAGGGGCGCTCCCAGGTTCTGGAAAATGACCACACCATCATCCTCAACTGGTCGCCGTCGATCTTCGACGTCATCTCCGAACTGGTCATCGCCAATAGCAGTCGCAGGAAGCCGCGCATCGTCATCATGGCCAACAAGGACAAGGTGGAGATGGAGGACGAGATCGCCACCAAGGTGGCTGACCTGAAGAACACCAAGATCATCTGCCGCAGCGGCGACCCGACCGATCTCTACGACCTCAGCATCGTCAATCCGCAGACATCCCGCTCCGTCATCGTGCTTTCGCCGGATGGCGACGATCCGGATTCGCAGGTGATCAAGAGCGTGCTCGCGCTCGTCAACGATCCTAACCGCCGGGCCAGACCCTATCAGATCGCCGCCGAAATTCGCGACAGTAAGAACGCCGATGTCGCCCGCATCGTCGGCGGCAGCGAGTTGCAGCTCATTCTAGCCGATAACCTGATTGCCCGCATCGTGGTCCATTCCAGCCGACAGTCGGGCTTGAGCGCCGTCTATTCTGAACTGCTCGATTTCGACGGCTGCGAGATCTACACGCTGGAGCAGCCCGGCATCACCGGCAAGAGCTTTGCCGCCGCCGTCATGGCCTACGAGACCTCGACGCTGATCGGGCTTTGCGACGAAGAGGGCAAGGTGCATCTCAATCCGCCACGCGGCCGCCTCTTCAAACAGGGCGAACGCGCCGTCATCATCGCCGAGGACGATGCCGCAATCAAATCCGGGACCAACGAAATCCGTATCGAGAAGGATGCCATCCTGCCCGCGCAAGCACGCGACCCGAGACCGGAGCGGACGCTGCTGCTCGGCTGGAACCGTCGCGGATCGGTCATCACCTTCGAGCTGTCGCGCTACGTCGCCCCCGGCTCGCTCCTCACGATCGCAGCCGACACGCCGGAACTGGAAGACGACATCAAAGCCCTCAAGGTTGCCAACGACAATATGACCGTCGACTACCGCATCATCGATACGAGCAACCGTGCCGAACTCGATGCGCTCGATATTCCGAGTTACGACCATGTTCTCGTTCTCGGCTACAGCGACCACATGGCACCGCAGCCCGCCGATACCCGCACGCTGGTGACGCTGCTGCAACTGCGCAAGATCGCCGAACAGGCTGGCCGGCACATCAGCGTCGTCAGCGAGATGACCGACGTGCGCAATCGGGAGCTGGCGGAAGTGACCCGCGCCGACGATTTCGTCGTCAGCAACAAGCTCGTCAGCCTGATGCTGGCGCAGGCTTCCGAGAACGAGTCGATGGCGGCTATCTTCGACGAGCTGCTCGACGAGGATGGATCGGAAATCTACATGCGCCCGGTCAGCGACTATGTGGCGATCGGTGAACCGGTCACCTTCTACACGATTTGCCTGGCGGCCCTGCGCCGCGGTGAAGTGGCCATCGGCTATCGCCGACAGCGCGACGACAATCCGGATCTGCGCAAGCTCGGCGGCGTTACGGTCAATCCGCGGAAGTCGGAAAAGCTGCTCTACAGCGAGACCGACCGCCTCATCGTCCTCGCCAGGAACTAGGCAACAACGACAGAACAGGGCGACGGCTTTTCCAGTCGCCGCCCCTTTCCTTTTCGCCGAACTGCCCTAGTTTCGCCGCGTCTTCGCATTCTCAAATCGATTGGCTATCATCATGGACTATCGTCTTCTCGGCCGCTCCGGCCTCAAGGTTTCGACACTGACCATCGGCACCATGACCTTCGGCGGCAAAGGCTGGGCCAGGACCGTCGGCGACCTCGGCGTCAACGAGGCGCGCAGGCTTGTCGATCTCTGCCTCGATGCCGGCGTCAACCTGATCGACACGGCGGATGTCTATTCGCAAGGCGTGTCGGAAGAAATCATCGGTGAAATCACCGGCGGCCGACGCAAGAACGGCGTGCTGATCGCAACCAAGGCCCGGTTCCCGATGGGCGACGGCCCGAACGACGCAGGCTCCTCCCGGCACCATCTGATCCGCGCCTGCGAAGCGAGCTTGAAGCGGCTGAAAACCGACGTTATCGATCTCTATCAGTTGCACGAATGGGACGGCCAGACGCCGCTTGAGGAAACCATGGAAGCGCTCGACATGCTCGTGCGCCAAGGCAAGGTCCGCTATATCGGTTGCTCGAATTTCTCCGGCTGGCACATCATGAAGGCGCTTGGCGTCAGCGCTGCCGACCGGCGCCCGCGCTTCGTCAGCCAGCAGATCCACTACACGCTCGAATCGCGCGACGCCGAATATGAACTCCTGCCGGTCTCGATCGACCAGGGCCTCGGCGTGCTCGTCTGGAGCCCGCTGGCCGGCGGCCTTCTTTCCGGCAAACACCGGCGCAACAGGACGGCGGAAGGATCACGCCAGCTCGCCGGCTGGGACGAGCCGCCGATCCGCGACGAGGACCGCCTCTGGGCCATCGTCGATACCCTTGTCGACATTGCTGAAAACCGCAGCGTCTCCGCCGCGCAAATCGCCCTCGCCTGGCTGATCGGCCGCAAGGCCATCACCTCCGTCATCATCGGCGGCCGCACCGAAGCCCAGTTCAAGGACAATCTTGCCGCAGCAGACCTCACTCTGTCTGATGAAGAACGCCAGCGCCTCGACAAGGTCAGCGCCCCGCCGGTGCTCTACCCTTACTGGCACCAGTTGCGTACGGCAAAGGACCGGCTCGGTGAAGCGGATTTGTCGCTGCTCGGACCTTATATCTGATTCCGAATCAAATCGTCGTCAGCAGCAGGCTCGTTTCCGATTTCGACACCCCGTCCATTGCCCGGATATGACGCAGCACGCGGTCGAATTCTGCCAAATTCTCCGTCTGGATCTCGGCAACGAGGTCCCAGGCGCCGTTGGTCGTATGCAGCGCGCGGATTTCCGGGATGCCGCGCAGCATCTTGATCGCCGATACCGTCTTCTGACCCGTGATCTCGATCAGCATTACCGCACGAACCGCGTGCGGATCCTCCGCCGCCGCTATCCGCACCGTGAACCCGGCAATGATCCCCTCGGCGGTCAGCCGGTCGATCCGGTTCTGTACCGTTCCGCGCGAAATTTTCAGCAACTCCGCCAGCTTCGAGATCGAAGCGCGGCCATCCGTTCTGAGAATTGCCAGCAAACGCCGGTCGATCGTGTCCATGAAGCCTCGCCTCTATCAATTCGCTAAACGATCATGTCATTTTGACAAAAATATCAAGCAAATTTCCATAATATTGCCGTTTCGCTTCATCGAACGGCCCGCTAGTGTTTGTGAGCCTCATCAATGCAGGCCCTAGCAGTCTCTCCGGAGGATCAATCAAATGCTGTCCAACCACCCCTCGACGATTCCTCATCCGCTATCGCGCGCCGGCGAATTGTCCATTGAAATGACCCGTTGGCAGAGTGTGACGGAGAGCGATGACGAGGCCGCCTTTTCCGGACGGCTGATGGCGCTACTCGGCGACACCCCCTATTTCCGAAGGCATCCGGAGCAACTGCTGGCGCTGGACAGCCATGGCGACCCGACCCGGCAGAACGTACTGGCGCTGGTGCGCGGCAAAGGCCGCCGATGCCTCGTGCTGGCTGGACATTTCGATACCGTCTCGATCGCCAATTACGGCTCGCTGGCCTCGCTCGCCTGCGAGCCGGAAGCGCTTACCAAAGCTCTGATCGAGGAATTGTCGAACAAGGCACGCAACCCGGCGGAGGAAAAGGCGCTCATCGACCTCTTGAGCGGCGATTTCCTCGCTGGTCGCGGCCTGCTCGACATGAAAAGTGGTCTCGCAGCCGGTATCGCCGCACTCGAGCGGTTTGCTGGACGCGATGAACCGCCCGGCAACCTGTTGTTTGTTGCCACGCCGGACGAAGAGAACCGGTCGCGCGGCATGCGCACGTTCCGAGACGCCTTGCCGGCAATCGCCGAAAAATTCGACCTCGACATCATCGGCGGCATCAATCTGGACGCCAGCGGCGACTATGGCGACGGAACGGAAGGCCGCGCCGTCTATCTGGGCTCGGTCGGGAAGTTCTCGCCCTTCGCCTTCGTCGCCGGCCGGCCGACCCACGCCGGATATGCCTTCAACGGCGTCAGCGCGCATCTGATCGGTGCCGAAATCATGCGCGCCATGGAAATCAACAGCGCGCTTTGCGACGAGGCTCACGGCGAGCTTTCGCCCGCGCCGGTCTGCCTGGAGGCGAATGACGTGCGCCACGGCTACGAAGTCACCACACCCGCGCATGTCTGGCTGTCGTTCAACTGGCTGACGCACCGGCGCACGCCAGAAGACGTGCTCAACGAATTCCGCGCGCTCGTCGCCGCCGCCATGCGAACGGCACTCGATGCGCAGACACGCAATGCGAAGAATTTCTTCGACCGGCAAGGCACCGGTCACGCCGGATCACACGAGGGGCGAGTGCTGTCCTACGCCGAATTGCACGAACTGGCCGTCGCTCATGGCAGACAGGCCGCGGCCGATCGGCTAAACGCGCTCGATCAGTCGTTGTCAAGCGGCGAAGACCCGCTGTCGACCACCCGCCAGATCGTCGCGGCGACGCTTACGGAAGCGGGCCTCGAAGGGCCGCTGGTGATTATCGGCTTCTCCACCCTGCACTATCCGCGGGTCCATCTGGACAGCGCCGGAACGGCAGGCCGCATTTTCGAGCAAAACGTGATGTCGGCCGCCGAAAGATGCGCGGAACGGCACGGGACGGGCATCAAGGCAAAGCAGTTCTTCGCCGGCATCTCCGATATGAGTTTTTTCGGACACCGTGCGGCCACGGAACAGACACACATTCTGTCCAGCAACACGCCATGTTCGGCCTTCGTCGACGAGGCACCGGACGGGCTTTTGTCCTATCCGGTGGTCAATATCGGCCCATGGGGCCGCGACTATCATCAGAAATGGGAGCGCGTCCAAATGACCTATGCGTTCGACGTGCTCCCGGATGTGATTTTCGAGGCGGCCGTCGCCTGCCTCGAAGACAAGAGTTAGGCCGCCAGAGCCTCCTCGCCGATCAGCCCGCCGAGGCGGGAAATCCCCTCCTCGATCATCGCCTCGTCGGCGCAGGAGAAGCTGACACGGCAGGTATTCGCGCCGGAACCATCCGCGAAGAAGGCTTTGCCTGGCACAAAGGCGACCTTTGCCGTCGCCAGCGATTTGGCAAGCAGCTCGGCACCATCCATGCCGGCCGGCAAGGTCAGCCAGACGAACATGCCCCCTTCCGGCGCCGTCCAGCTCACATCCGCCGGCATGTATTTGGCGAGGGCGGCCAGCATGGCGTCACGCCGCTTGCTGTAGACGGCCTTGAGCTTGGCGACCTGCTTGTCGAAGCCACGTTCGGCGACATGGCAGATCGCCATCTGGTTGATGGTCGAGGAATGCAGGTCGGCCGCCTGCTTCATCAGTACCAACTTGCGGATCACCGGGTTGGAGGCGCAAACCCAGCCGACGCGCAGGCCGGGCGCCAGCGTCTTGGAGAAACTGCCGCAATAGATCGTCCGGGTTTCGTTGATCGAGCCCTTGCGGGCGATCTCGAGCGAAAGAATCGGCGGCACGGCCTCGCCGTCGTACCGCAGCGACTGGTAGGCGGCGTCCTCGATGAGGGCGATATCGAGTTCTTCGGCGAGTTCCAGCACCTTTTTTCGGGCGGCAAGGTCGAGCGTCTCACCGGTCGGATTGGCGAATTCGGCCGACATATAGGCGAACTTCACCCGTCCGCCGGCTTCCGCCGCAACATCACGATAGGTCTGCGGCGTGCGGTTGCCGGAGGGCGACAGCTGGTCGTAAGCCGGCTCATAGGCGTTGAAGGCCTGCAATGCACCGAGATAGGTGGGCCATGTCACCAGCGCCGTATCGTTCGGCGACAGGAAGAGCTTGCCTAGATAGTCTAGCGCCTGCTGCGAGCCGGAGGTGATCAGGATGTTTTCCGCTTCGCACGGAATGCCGATAGCGGCCATGCGGCCGGCAAGCCACTGGCGCAGCGGCAGGTAGCCTTCGCTCACCGAATATTGCAGGGCGGCACTGACGGCCGGACCACCGAAGATATCGGCATAGGCAGCCTTGAAGTCCTCGTCCGGAAACAGCGCCGGGTCGGGAATGCCACCGGCAAAGGAGATGATGTCCGGCCGGTCCAAGAGTTTCAGAAGTTCACGGATTTCCGAAGCGCGCATCCGTGAAGACCGCGTCGCGAATATCTTTTCCCAATCGAGCATGGAAGTTTCCTCAGGTTATGCTTTTGCCGGAGCACAACACGGCTGGTTTATTAAGTCAATAATACTGACCTATATTTCGACATGGAACTACCTTTTCTCTCCCTATTCGGCCGATGGTGATGGCCAAACGAGTCGATGACGGGATTGCCCAGCGGGTCACGGTCATGTGCGAAGGTTGCGGAAGCTTGATCGGAAAGAGCGAGATGCGCGAAATGGAGCCAATTCGGGGGATGACAATTCACAAGGACAGGCACGCGGCTTGATCGCGCCCGCTGCGCTTACGGTCATTGTCCGCCTCAGTTCCGGAAGATTGATCAGGCCTCGTGGTGCCCGAACATGCTGAGGACCAGCAGCAACACGATGGCGCCGAGGATCAAGGCGTCGAACAAGGCGAAATGGTAGAAGAAGGTCTCCATCGCAGTATCCTCCTGTCAAAAAGAATACTGCAAAAGCCTAAATATTCCAAATATTACGGTTGTCGGGTACAGACAAAACGGAAACGCCGGAGATCTCTCTCCGGCGCCCAGTATAGAGCAGGCGCAACACACAAATGTTGCTTTGCAGCAAAGATTAGTTCTTGGCCTTGTCGACCAGCTTGTTCTTGCCGATCCACGGCATCATGCCGCGCAGCTTGGCGCCGACTTCTTCGATCTGGTGGTTGTCGTTCATGCGGCGGATACCCTTGAAGCGGGCAGCACCCGAACGGTATTCCTGCATCCAGTCGGAGGTGAACTTGCCGGTCTGGATGTCGTGCAGGACGCGCTTCATCTCAGCCTTGGTCTCTGCCGTGATGATGCGCGGGCCGGTGACATATTCGCCCCACTCCGCCGTATTGGAGATCGAGTAGTTCATGTTGGCGATGCCGCCTTCATAGATCAGGTCGACGATCAGCTTCACTTCGTGCAGGCACTCGAAATAGGCCATTTCCGGCGCATATCCGCCTTCGACCAGGGTTTCGAAACCGGCGCGGATCAGTTCGACCAGACCGCCGCAGAGAACGACCTGTTCGCCGAAGAGGTCGGTTTCGCACTCTTCCTTGAAGTTGGTTTCGATGATGCCCGAGCGGCCGCCGCCGACGCCGCAGGCGTAGGAGAGAGCAAGGTCAAGCGCGTTGCCGGAAGCGTTCTTCTCAACGGCAACGAGGCAAGGAACGCCGCCGCCCTTCTGGTATTCGCCGCGAACCGTGTGGCCCGGGCCCTTCGGCGCGATCATGACGACGTCGAGCGTGTCTTTCGGCTCGATCAGGCCGAAATGAACGTTGAGGCCGTGCGCGAAAGCGATGGCAGCGCCGTCGCGGATGTTGCCGGCGATTTCAGCCTTGTAGATGTCGGCCTGCAGTTCGTCCGGGGTCGCCATCATCAGAAGGTCGCCCCACTTGGCGGCGTCGGCAACGGTCATGACCTTGAAGCCGTCGGCTTCGGCCTTCTTGATGGTGGCCGAACCGGCCTTCAGCGCGATGACGACGTTGTTGGCACCGCTATCCTTCAGGTTCAGCGCATGGGCACGGCCCTGCGAACCATAACCGACGATAACGACGTTCTTGGACTTGATGAGGTTGAGATCGGCATCACGATCGTAATAGACGCGCATTGTATTTTCCTTCCCTTTGCTTGTCTCTTTAAGTCTTTCCGGCCGCCCTCAGGACTGGACCGAACCCTTTTCGCGGCCGTAGAGGCGAAGGAAGGCCGAAACCGCCCGCTCCGCTCTCCGTCCGAAATCCTTGGCCATACGGCCGCTATCCTCGCCGAGCAGCATGCGCAGATGCAGATCGGAAACGATCAACCCATAAAGCCTGTCATAGGCCTCGTCACGATCATCGAACGCAAGCAACCCGGCACGACGTCCCGCTTCCAGCAACGCCCCTGCCCGCTTGCCGACCTGCCGCCGGCCGCGTTCCTGCAGCATCGATCCAAGCTTGGAGCCTTCCCGGCTCGCCTGCCCGATCGCCAGCCGGTTCAGCGCCAGCGACACGTCGCCGGCCAGAACTTCCAAGAGGTCACGCGCGAAGAGAACCAGATGCTCCCGTAACGTGACTTCCGTCAATGCCTCGGCGTTATCTTCGAACGTGCGGACCTTGCTTGCCTGGAAGCCGATCATCGCCGAAAGCAAGCCGTCGCGATCGCCGAACCATTTGTAGAGGCTTTCCTTCGAACAGTTGGCGGCCCGCGCCACGCCGGCGGTCGTCAAGGCCTTCTCGCCGCCATCGACAAGCAGCCGCAACGCGCTGTCCAGAACGGCGTTCTGGCGCGGCGAATAATCCGGCTGATGCGGGTGGGTGGCAAGCGGCAAAAATCCGACTCCAGTGACAGTACCGTACGGTACGGTTCGCCGGTTATGCCGCAAATCGGGAAGGCGGTCAAGGCTCCTCTTAATAAGGGGACTTAATTGAGTCATTCCGCCAACATTCACGCCCCCACCGCCGCCATCTGGTCGAGGACATCTTGATTACTGGGCAGAATGTCGGCGCGGTCGACGCCTGGTGGCAGTTGCCACCCAATAGCGGGATTGCCCCGACGACGGACGCCTCAAAAACGAGAAACCGCCCGCCCCTACCTGCAGCATCTGCGCTCATGCTGGACCGGCGGACACTTCACCGAACCGAACGAGCAAAACACACAGCATTCCCCCGGATTGGGGCGCAGCAGAGTCCTGCAGTTGAGACACTCGTAGAAGAACTGGCAGGCGTCCGTGGGCATGGTTTCCAGCTTGGTGAAGCCGCAACGCGGGCAGGTCAAAACGGATTCGAGAACGACAGCACTCATTGCCATCACCTTCTACGCGGCGCGCCGAGAACGAATTTTCTCAACACTCAACGTCCGTCGTTTGCGTGTCAGCCGATACGGGCGAGCACCGGCAAATTCTCCAGGGAGCAGCCAACGCCGTGGCACGGCCGTCCTTCGGCCATCCGTTTTCAATGACTTGTCAGTCATTTGAGCCATGCGAATGCCCTCCTGTTCCGACGTCATTCCGTCGCGTAGACGGTCTGTGCCTTGCCGTCCTTGGTGACGGTGTAGATCACGAATTTTTCAGTCTTGGTCCCGGTCATGCCGGGCGATCCCATCGGCATTCCCGGCAGGGTGATGCCGGCGATCGCGGGCTTCTCGCTGAGGAGCTTGCGGACGACGTTCACGGGCACGTGTCCGTCGATGACGTAGCCGTCGATGAACATCGTGTGGCAGCCTTCCATCCCTTCCGGCACGCCCGCCTTGTGGCTGATCTCGAGGAGGTCGTTGGTAGGCTTGACGTCGACCTCAAAACCGTTGTCGCGAAGGTAGGCGGCATAGCCCTCGCAGCAGCCGCACTGCGGGTTCTTGTAGAGGGTCGCCTGAAGCGGCTCGGCAATCGCCGGTGTCGCGAAGGCGATGAGAGCGGTGAGGCTGGCGAAACGGATTGTACGGTTCATTTCGGTTTCTCCTTGGATAAATAAGTGCTGGTTTCAAGCAACGCGCAGCACGGTCATCAGACCTGCCATCTGGTGATCCATGACATGGCAATGCAGCATCCAGTCGCCGGGATTGTCGGCGACGAAAGCGACCTCGACGACGTCCTTCGGTGCCATCAGCACGGTGTCCTGCCACTGGCGATGCGGGACGGGTTTGCCGTTGCGGCTCAGCACCGCCAAGCTGTGCCCATGGAAATGCATCGGATGCCACCAGGCGGTTTCGTTGCGCAGCGTGAGGATGACGCTGCGGCCGCGTTGGAATGTCAGGGCAGGCTCCATTCCGGCATGGCCGTCGCCTGACATCGACATGCCGTTGATCGCCCATGTCGGACTGCCGACCATGCCCATCATTCCATGCATCATCCCCCCGCCCTGCATGCCACCCATGCCGCTCATCA
Organism: Pararhizobium sp. LjRoot255; assembly: GCF_964252905.1. Lineage (NCBI taxonomy): Bacteria > Pseudomonadati > Pseudomonadota > Alphaproteobacteria > Hyphomicrobiales > Rhizobiaceae > Pararhizobium > Pararhizobium sp. LjRoot255. Next base: position 3,201,969 of record NZ_CAXUPQ020000001.1, on the reverse strand, counting down.
TGCCGCCCTGGAGGGTCAGGTCGTGACGCTCGATCGCGGCAAGGTCGGGTTCCGGCAAAGGATTGCGCGGCAGGTCAAGCGAGGCGTCGAGAGGGTGCTCGCGGACTGGCGGACTGCCGTCGTAGGCGAGCTGCGTCACCAGATAGGACAGGCCGTCATAGAAATCGTCGATGACGCCGTAGCGCCGACCCGGTTCGCCCTGCATGTCGATCATGACATCGACGCGCATGGCGGGACCGAGCAGGATGTGGTGGCGCTCGGGCACATGCGGATCGCAGGGCTGACCGTCGATCGCGACGATCAAGGGCCTGTGCCCCTCAAAGCGCAACGCCATGATACGGGCGAGCGAGCCATTGACGAGGCGCAGGCGGATGCGTTCTCCGGCCCGGACCGGTTCGTCTTCCGAGACTTGGCCGTTCAGCGTGACCGTATTGCCGACGCGGCCGGACATCGCCGCCTCCATACGGTTGCCGAAGCCGGAGGCGATCCCGCCTTCCGAGGTCAGTCGCCAATCGGCCAGGAACCAGAGAAGATCACGATCGACAATGACGGGTTGGCGTTCCTCGACGATCACCGGTCCGGCCAAACCTCGGCCGAGCTGCTCGAGACTGTTGGCGTGCGGATGGTACCAGAAGGTCCCCGCATCCGGCGGGGTGAATTCGTAGACGAAGCTCCCGCCCGGTTTGATCGGCGGCTGGGTCAGGCCGGGAACGCCGTCCATGGCGTTGGGCAGCCTGATTCCATGCCAATGGACGGTAGTCGCCTGATCGAGCCGGTTTTCGACGACAAGACGGGCCGGCTCGCCTTGGCGCAGGCGCACGAGCGAGCCCGGTATGGTGCCGTCATAGGCCCAGACATCGGTTTCCGGACGACCTGCACCAGCAAGACGTGCACGGGCTGGGACGGCGACGATCCGATACTCGTTGGACCCCGCCGCGTGTCCCGGCAATGGCAATGCAGTGGTCAGCAGGAGCCCAGCGCCGGTGCGGAGCAATTCCCGGCGCGACACTAGGCTATTGGATTCGGTATTCACATTCGATCCTTCCAATCATCGTGGATGAAGGAACGCATCGGCCTATGGGGATTTCTCTCACCGTGTCGGCCGCTCGGCGCAGAACAGCGCATACGTTTCGCTTGCCCGGCCCGGTCGCTTGACGCGACAGCCGAGGCATCAGCGGATGTCGGAGGTTCGTGGCGGATAGGGATCGGGGAGCAAGGCCCTGCCGTGCAGGAGCGGATCGCCCGTTACAATGAAAGCGGCCATCTCGTCGACCAACACGGGCACCGCAGCAGCGGGCAGCGTCGCAAGAACCGGGGCGGCGCAGACACTTCCGCAGGCCATCGCCTTCATGCCGTTGTCACCGGGCTGGTCGGGGCAGTCCTGACAGCCACCATGATCCGGCATGCCCATCTCGGACATGGTCGCCATCCTGGCCGTCATGCCGCTTGCCTGAGCAACCGACAGGCTCATCCCCGCGGCGATAAAAGCCGCGAGGAGCAAGGAGAAAAGCTTACGAGCCGACCAGTGTCTCATGACACAAAGAATTACGCCGAACTGCGTTAAAAACAAGCCGTGAAGGCATCTCATAGCGTTCGGACGCCCGCAGCCCGGCTGGTCGGCGGCGGGCGCTGCGGCGCATCCAACCACCCTGCCAGCACGGCCATGTGGGCACCCACGACATATTGGGAACTTGAGACCGGTTCTCACGCGCGATCCTGCCGAATATTGCGCCGCCGCCAAACGTATTGGAGACAGCCAGAGACAAACCCCAAAATGGATCCTGGCATCCGCCCACCCCGGTTCCGTTTCAAGACCGGTTCCGCTAGTGTGCGGCTGCCGACACGCCCCTCTTCCCGGAGTTTTCATGCCTCACCTGAATAAAGCCGCCAGGCTTCTGTCCGCCGCCCTGATGCTGATGGCTGTGCCGGCGGCGGCGCAATCCGATGAAGAGGTCTATAACCGGATCGAAGCCCTGCACGGCAATGCCGGAGATCTTGCCGAGCCGCTGCTGAGCCTGGCGGAAGCCATGGGCAACGGCGATGCGGCAACGATCGCCGGTCTCGCCAAATACCCGTTGCGGGTCGCCGCCAATGGCGAAAGCTATGACATTCAGAACGCCGACGATTTCGTTGAAAATTTCGACGTCCTCGTCACGCCGGAAACGCGCGAGGCCGTTGCACACCAGAAATATGACCAACTCTTCGTCAACAGCGATGGCGTCATGCTGGCGGACGGCGCGGTCTGGATGAGCGGCATCTGCGACAATGACGATTGCAGCTCATCGCATTGGGCCGTGACCCGCATCAACAACTGACGCTGCTCCAAGGAAACCATGCCTCTCACTCGGCGCGCCCGTCAACGGATCTGTCGCGCATGGTCTCCTTCTGCGTAATCAGCCGCGCGCTGTGCTGGCCGCTGAGGTAGCTCCACAGCCAACTCCAGGCAACGGCGAAGCGGCTTCGCGTGCCGATGAGGAAGTAGATATGGGCAATCCCCCATATCCACCAGGCGAGCGTCCCCTTCATCCTGACGCGTCCGAAATCGATGATCGCCGAGCGCTTGCCGATCGTTGCCAGGCTGCCCTGGTGGCGATAGCGGAAACCGGCAGGCTCCGCCTGGCCGTTCAGCCGGGTTCGGATGACCTTTGCGACGAAAGCACCCTGCTGCTTTGCAGCGGGCGCGATACCCGGCACCGCGGTGCCGTCCTCCCGCAAGACCGAAGCCGTATCGCCGATGATGAAGACATCCGGATGGCCGGGCGCGGTGAGGTTCTTCTCGACGACGGCACGGCCGGCACGATCCGCCGCGATGCCGAGCCATCGGGCGGCCGGCGAAGCCTGAACCCCCGCGGCCCAGACCATGGTGCGACACGCGATGAAATTGTCGTCTATCGTCACGCCCGCTTGCGTGCAGGCCGTTACCTTCTGCCCGGTGCGCACTTCGACACCGCGTTTTTCCAGAGCATGATGCGCATAGGCCGACAGGTCTTCGGAAAATCCCGGCAGAACACGCGGGCCGGCCTCCACGAGGATAACCCGCGTTGTGCGCGTATCGATGCGGCGAAACTCCTTCGGCAGGGTGGACTGCGCGAGTTCGGAGATCATACCCGCCAGTTCGACACCGGTAGGCCCGGCACCGATGATGGTAAACGTCAAAAGCGCATCGCGCCCCACCGGATCGGTCTCGACTTCCGCCCGCTCGAAGGCGAGCAGCACGCGTCTTCGAATGGTCGTTGCATCCTCCAGCGTTTTCAAACCCGGAGCCACCGCTTCCCACTCGTCTTTTCCGAAATATGTGTGAGTGGCACCGGTCGCCAGCACCAGTGTGTCATAAGGGACGGTCGTGCCGTTGGACAGGCGAATGGTTTTCGCACCCGCATCGACACCGTCGACCTCGGCCAGCACCGTCGTCACCTCCGGCCGGTCGCGATACAGCCGGCGGATCGGCCACGCAATCTCCGAGGTCGCCAGAAGGGTCGTGGCCACCTGATAGAGAAGCGGCTGGAAAAGATGATGATTCCTTTTGTCGACGAGCGTGATGTCGAGCGGTGCGCCTTTCAGATCGTTGACGAGCTGAAGGCCGCCGAATCCGCCTCCGACGACGACCAGATGGTGACGGCTCGATGCTGGCATTTGCGCAATCTCCATTTCGCGCCGCAGTGTCCACGCTCCGTTGGCCCGACACAACTGCTCTGTCGGAATGGCTGCCCTGTTGAAAGACCTCAGCCTACCCGGCAGCGGGCGGCGAGAAAGTCAAGGAACACCCGCACCCGCGCCGGCATATTACCGCCCTGGCCGAGAAAGACCGCGTGCACATCTTCGCTGTCCGTCGCCGTGAAGGCCTCGAGCACCGGCGTCAACGCTCCACGTACGAAATCCTCCCGCACCTGAAAGTCGGCAAGACGTGCCAGCCCTGCCCCGGCAAGCGCAAGCTCGCGCAAGGCCTCGCCGTCGCTGGCTTGGATGTTCCCCGCCGGCTTGATCGTCAGGTTGACGCCGCCCGCAACGAAAGGCCAGCCGCCGGTAGCGCGGACGTAACTCGGTCCGAGCAGATTGTGTTTCTGCAGGTCGTCGGGATAGTGCGGCACGCCCCTGCGCTCGATATAGCCGGGTGCCGCGGCGATGTGCATCTTCACCGTTCCAAGCTTGCGCGCCATCAGCGCCGAACTTTTCAGGGGCCCTGCCCGAACGGCCACATCGGCGCGGTCTTCCAGGAGATCGACGACACTATCGGTTAATGACAGGTCCAGTGACACATCCGGATAAAGTGCCATGAAGTCCGCCAGCACCGGCAACAGGATATGCCTCCCGAAGGGAATGTTGCAGCTGACACGAATCCGCCCGCTCGGACTGTCGGCCAAGGCCGCGGCGCTTTCGGCCTCGTCGAGATTGGCCAGAACCCGCACGCCATGTTCATAGTAGCGGCAGCCTTCCGGCGTCAGTTGCAGTTTGCGGGTCGAGCGGTTGACAAGCCGCGCATTGAGCCGCGCCTCCAGCCGCGAGACCAGCTTGCTGACCGCCGACGGCGTCATGGCGAAGTGGCGGGCAGCCGCCGAAAAGCCGCCGAGATCGACAACCCGCACGAACACCTCCATCTCGCCCGATCGATTGACGTCCAGCCGTGCCATTGTGACTTCACCTCACAAATCCTGTGCTTGTCTGCTGTCTAGTTCCGAAATCGCGCCGCGTCCATATCTCCTCCATCAGGACATCAGGAGATCGTCATGCGTGACCAGCACAAAACCGCCCTCATCGTCGGCGCCCAGGGCGTCATCGGAGGCAACCTCGCCCGCCATCTCGAAACGCTCGACGACTGGGCGATCATCGGCCTGTCCCGCCGCGGTGGCGTTTCAACCGGAAAAATCCGGCACATCTCGGTTGATCTGCTCGATCCTGGGGATGTCGCACGAAAGGCGAGTGACCTCACCACGGTGACGCATATCTTCTACGCCGCCTATCAAGACCGTCCCACCTGGGCCGAACTGGTCGAGCCCAATTTGGCCATGCTGGTGAATGTCGTCACCGCCGTCGAGCGCGTGGCACCGGGCCTTGAGCACGTCAGCCTGATGCAGGGCTACAAGGTCTACGGCGCCCATCTCGGGCCCTTCAAGACACCGGCCCGCGAAGACGAAGACAACCATATGCCGCCCGAATTCAACATGGACCAGCAGGCGTTCCTGCAGACCCGGCAACAGGGCAAATCATGGACCTGGTCGGCGCTGCGCCCCTCCGTTGTCATCGGCACCGCCACCGGCAATCCGATGAACCTTGCCATGGTGATCGGCCTCTACGCCTCTATGTCGAAGGAACGCGGCCTGCCCCTGCGCTTTCCCGGCAAACCAGGCGCCTACGATACGCTGCTCGAAATGACCGACGCCGGACTGCTCGCCAGGGCGACCGTCTGGGCCGCCACCAATCCGCAATGCGCCAACCAGGCCTTCAACATCGCCAATGGCGATCTCTTCCGCTGGAACGAGATGTGGCCGAAGATTGGCCGCTTCTTCGAGATGGAAACCGCCGCTCCTCTCCCGATGTCGCTCAAGGTCGTGATGGCGGACAAGGCTGGACTCTGGCAGCAGATGAAAGAGAAATACGGCCTTGCCGATCACCCCTATGAAGCAGTCTCCTCCTGGGCCTTCGGCGACGCGGTGTTCGGCTGGAATTACGACTTCTTCGCCGACGGCACGAAGGCGCGCCGACTGGGATTCCATGGCTATGTGCAGTCCGACGAGATGTTCCTGTCGGTCTTCCGCAAGATGCGGGAACAGCGGATTATTCCGTGAGCTCAAAGGCGAAAGCGGTGCCGCCCCTACCGCGCATACTCCACCGGCACCGCCATCCCGCTCTTCAGCACCTCCATCGAGATCGAGGCCGAGACGTCGAACAGTTCCACCTTGCGGACGATCTGCTTGTAGATCACGTCGTAGTGCTCGACGCGCGGCAGCACGACCTTCAGGATGTAGTCGTAATTGCCGGTCAGCCGGTGCGCCTCGACGATCTCGGGAATATCGGCGATCACCTTACGGAAGAGGTCGATCCAGTCGTCGGAGTGATGGGCGGTCTTGATCAGGGCGAAGACGGTTGTCGGAATACCCATCCTGTCACGATCGAGCACCGCGATGCGGCGCGCGACATAGCCAGTCTCCTCCAGCCGCTGGATGCGCCGCGAGCAGGCCGAGAGCGACAGGCTCACCCCTTCGGCGAGGTCGCCGACAGAAAGGCTCGCATCCTCCTGCAGCAATGACAGAATCTTCCGGTCTCTTTCGTCCAGCACGCCATTCCCTCCCCATTAAAGTAGCACAAACGCGATAAATTTGCACGATATTAGGCATTAATGCAAAAAATACGCGCAAACGGTCGCGATGTCACTAAACAAAGCAAACACTTTCCGCTCGCTCCGGGCGACAATCCCTGCATCAGAAAACAAGACAGGACAGGAACAGCCTCATGCGCAAGATCGGCCTCATCGGTGGAATGAGCTTTGAAAGCTCGGCAGTCTATTACCGCATGATCAACGAAGCCGTGCGCGAACGCCTCGGCGGCCTGCATTCGGCCGAAGTCATGCTGCATTCCGTCGATTTCCAGAGCATCGTCGACCTTCAGAAGGCCGGCCGCTGGGATGATGCCGCCAAGCGCCTCGCCGAGGTCGCGCAAGGCCTTGAGGCGGCAGGCGCATCCTGCGTGCTGATCTGCACCAACACGATGCACTTGATCGCCGACGCGGTTCAGTCGTCCATTTCGGTTCCGTTGATCAACATCATCGACGAGACCGCCGCATCCATGAAGGCCGCCGGCGTCAAGCGCCCGCTGCTTTTGGCTACGCGCTACACGATGGAACACGGCTTCTACACCGGCCACATGGCGGCGCGTGGCATCGAGGTCATGGTTCCGAACGCCGAGGACCGCACCCTCGTGCACGACATCATCTTCAACGAACTCTGCGCCGGTGCCGTCCTCGACACCTCCCGCCAGGCGCTCATGACGGTCATCGAGCACGCCAAAAGTGAGGGCGCCGACGCCATCATCCTCGGCTGCACCGAGATCTGCCTGATCCTCGATCCGCACAACCTGCCCCTGCCCGGCTTTGATTCCACCGCGATCCACGCCGAAGCGGCCGTTGATTTCGCGCTGAAAGGTTTATCGCAGCCTGGCCAACAGGCGGCCTGACGCCGTCGCAATTTATTTGACTCAGTCAACTAAATAATGGCAATCTTCCAGCAGGGAGATTGCCATGAACACACACGCGACCTTGCATGATCCGCCGGCCGACCGCATCGAGACCGTGCGGGCCTTCAACCGCTTTTACACCAATCAGCTCGGCCTGCTCGGCCGCGCCTTTCTCGACAGCCGCTTCACCCTGACCGAAGCGCGCATCATCTACGAATTGGCGGCGCGGCCCGGTCTGCCGGCGAAAAAGCTGATCGAGGAATTGCATCTCGACCCGGCTTATCTCAGCCGCATCCTGAAAAAATTCCGCAACGACGGGCTGCTTCTTACCAGGCCGGACCCGCAGGATCAGCGCAGCCAGTTGCTTGAACTGACCGCAGAGGGTGTGTCGCAGGCCCGCGCGCTTGCCGTCCGCTCCCGTGAGGAGATCGCGGCCATGCTGTCGCCGCTGAATGCCGCACAGCAGGAGATGATCGCCACGGCCATGGGGCGGATCGAAACGCTGCTTTCGGCCCCGTCAGTCAGGAACTTCACGCTTCGTGCGCACCATCCCGGCGACATCAGCTGGGTTCTTGGCCGCCAGACAAAGCTTTACATCGAGGAATATGGCTGGAACGGCGAGTATGAAGGGCTAATCCTGCAGATCGCCGCCGATTTCATCCAGAATTTCAAACCCGGCCGCGAGTTCTGCTGGATCGCGGAATTCGGCGGCGAGATCGCCGGTTCGGTGTTTCTGGTCGATGCCGGCGGCGGCACCGCCAAACTGCGGCTGCTCTATGTCGAGCCCTTCGCCCGCGGTCTCGGCATCGGCCGCGCGCTGGTGCGCCAATGCATCACCTTTGCCCGAGAGGCTGGCTACGAAACGCTGACGCTGTGGACCAACGACGTTCTCGCCAGCGCCTGCAAGATTTACGAGGCGGAGGGCTTCGTTCTTGTTGCCGAGGAACGGCATCACAGCTTCGGAAAGGATCTGAACGGCCAGACGTGGCAGCTCGGGCTCTGATAGCAGCAGCGACGACCGGGCCGATACTACGCCATGCCGCTGAGCAGGCTAAGGTCCTCTTGCCACCTGCATTCGGTCAGGCCGGCAGGCCCGAAGGGATCGATCAGCGTGCCTGCCACGATCGACGCCAACAGCCCCGGCATCGGTGGAATTTTGGCGATGGTGGAAACCAGCCGGTCGCGCACCCAGGCGATGACGGTCGAATCCGACTGATAGAAAGGCGTAAACGCGAGCGACAGCAGCTGGAACAGCCGCACGTGATTGTGGCGCGCCCGGGCATAGGCCGCAAGCGCGGACGGGATATCGGCACAGCACGCCAGCGCATGGCTGAGCGCCGCCGCATCGAGCAGCGCCATATTGGCACCTTGCCCCAATTGCGGGCTGGTTGAATGGGCGCTGTCGCCGATGAAGACCAGCCGGTCCGAAAAGGGCGGCAAGGCGGTCCGGTGCGCGTAACGCGCCAGCGTCAGCTGATCCCAATCCTCGATCTGGTCGAGAAACGGCACGCAGTCCGGCCAGTAGCCACGTACAACCGCCTTCCATCGGTCGAGCCCGGCCGCCTTGACCGCCTCGACATCGGCAACCTTCAGGCTCCAGAAGAAGGCCACCCGCTCCGGCTCATCCCTCCGTGTCCGCCCGGCCGGCAGCACGCCGACCATCACCTTGGCCTTGTCGTAGCGCTGCGACAGGGCGCTTTTGTCGTAGACCGCGCCTGCCCCGTCGAGCGTCGCCCAGAAGGCGCCATAGGTCAGGTCGCGAACGGAAGGCGCGGAAACGGACCTGGCAGCCAGCATCGAACGCGCTCCGCTGGCATCGATCACCAGATCGTAGTCGCCAACCTCCACGCCTTCCGCATTCTTCAGCACGGCACGATCGCCGCGTAGTCCGGCGGAGGCAAGATCGATGCCGGTGCGGATCCGGATGCCGCCAGCAACGGCCGCGTCATGCAGCGCATTGAAGAGCGCAGCCCGCTGCACCGCAAGGCCATACCGCCCGCCCGGGGCAGCGTCATAGCGCACGTCGAGCACGGTGCGCCCGCTCTTGGCATCGGCGCCGTGCAGCCGGTCGATCCGGCTGCCGACGGCGCAGATGGTATCGGACAGCCCAAGCGCGTTGAGAACAGTGAGCCCCGTCGGCTGCATCAACAGTCCGGACCCGACCGGCGCCGGCGTCTCGAACCGTTCGAGGATTTCGACGCGGTGACCGGCGCGCGACAAAAAAAGGGCCGCGGCAAGACCTGCCGGTCCGGCTCCCGCCACGCCAATATCGAGCTGTTTCATCAATGCTATCCAGATATCGTCCCCATCGACATCTGTAGCAGCCTGCGCCACGAACCGTAAAGCGAGGCAAGCGCGGTCACATCGTCATGCGGCTGCGTCATATTCCGCCCGCGCCGCCCGGATCGCGTCATGATGCGCCGTCGACCAGTCGACCAGTCCCTTGACGAGCACGAGGAAGGACTGTCCAAGCGCCGTCAGCCGGTATTCGACACTCGGCGGCTGGGTCGGAAAGACCGCGCGGCCGATATAGCCGTCGCGCTGCAGGTCGCGTAGCGTCTGGGTCAGCATGCGCTGGGAGATATCCGGGATCAGCCTCCGCAACGCCGAAAAGCGCATCGGTCCGTCGGCCAGCGCCAGGATCATCAGCGTGTTCCATTTACCGCCGATATTGTCGATGACGTCGCGGACGGGGCAATCCTGGCGGGAAAACGCCATGCCCATGACGACGATCACCCGCTCGCCCACCGGTTTGCCTGCTGCTTTGTTCACGGCCTGGTTCCCTTCACGTAACCACCGAATAAAAAACTGCCTCCTTTACATCCGTCTAGCGATAACGAAATAAGAGAAGGTCTCATTTTGGAACCATATCTCAAACGGGATGTTTCGGCAACAAACCGGACGCCGTTTGACAAACAAAGGAAGCGTCATGTCCGAAACCCTTCTCGTCACCGGCGCCGCCGGCCAGCTCGGCCGCCTCGTCCTCGACGAACTGCTCGTCTCCGGCAAGGTCTTGCCGGCCAACATCATCGCCACCAGCCGCGATGCCGCCAAGCTCGCCGATTATGCCGCTAAGGGCGTCCAGACCCGTTCGGCCAATTTCGACGATGCCGCCTCGCTGGAAGCCGCCTTCAAGGGCGCTGACCGCATCCTGATCATCTCCACCGACGCACTGGACGAAGCCGGCAAGCGCCTGCGCCAGCACCAGACGGCCGTGGCAGCCGCACAGAAGGCAGGCGCCAAGCACATTCTCTACACCTCGATGCCGAACCCGGAAACGTCCGTCATCCCCTTCGCGCCCGACCATCTCGGCACCGAAAACGCGATCAAGGCGACCGGCATCCCCTACACAATCCTGCGCAATGGCTGGTACATGGAAAACCTGTTCCTGGCGCTGCCGCACGCGATCGCCGACGGCCGGTGGTACAGTGCATCCGGCGAGGGCCAGATCGCCCATATTGCACGCAAGGACATCGCCAAGGCAACGGCTGCCGCCCTCGCCTCCGGCACGACCGAAAGCGCGACCTACACGCTGACCGGCGAGACCAAGTACACCGTGAACGAAATCGGCGCCATGGTGTCGAAGGTCGCTGGCAAGCCGCTCGACGTCGTGCACGTCAGCGACGAGCAGCTTGCAGGCGGGTTGAAGGCCGCGGGCCTCCCCGATTTCCTCATCCCCATCATCGTCTCCTTCGATACCAACACACGCGAAGGCCACATCGATCTGGTCACCGGGGATGCCGGCAAGTTCTCCGGCGACAAGCTGATGACGCTCGAAAGCTTCCTGAGCGCCAGCAAGTCAGTCCTGCTCAGCTAAGAAAGGAAAGGGCTCCGGTCCCACGGAGCCCTTTTTCAGGGGGAAATGGACCGTCTCAGATGTCCTGCCCGCAAGCGCGGCAGAAGCGGCGGACGGTTTCTGTCATACCGTATTGCAGCGCATCCGCGGTCAAGCCGTGGCCGATCGAAACTTCGGCGAGGCTGGAAATCCGCGCCGCCAGCGCCGGCAGGTTGGCGACCGTCAGGTCGTGCCCGGCATTGACCCCGAGACCAAGTCCGACTGCAAGATCGGCCGTGCGCCCCAGTTCCTCCAGAAGCACAGCACCCCGCTCTGGATCGTCGTAGCAGCCGCCATAGGGGCCGGTGTAAAGCTCAATCCGGTCAGCGCCAGTCTCCTTGGCGATCGTCAGCGCCTCGATGTCCGGATCGCCATCGGCAAACAGCGACACGCGAAAACCCTTCTTCTTCAAGCGCCCGACGACATTGCCAAGCAGATTGTGGCTCTTGCGAAAGTCCCAGCCGTGGTCCGAGGTCGCCTGCGCCGGATCGTCCGGCACCAGTGTCACCTGCTCGGGTTGGTGGCGCTCGACAAGGTCCAGGAATTCCTCATTCGGAAAACCCTCCATGTTGAATTCGGCCTGCGGATAGAGATCGTCGATCAGGGCGCGGATCGGGGCGAGATCGGAGAAACGGACATGCCGCTGATCCGGGCGCGGGTGCACCGTCAGGCCGCTGGCGCCCGCCTCGAGCGCAATTTGCCCCAGCCCAGTCACCGATGGCCAGGGAAGATCGCGCCGGTTGCGAAGCATGGCGATCGCGTTCAGGTTTACCGAGAGTTTCGCAGGCATTTCAGCACTTTCGATGGGAATGGCGTCGTAATGGGTATTTTCTAGCGGTTCCTTGTTCGGCTCGCAACAAACAGGCAATCCCGAAAGTGTACCCGTCACAATAAACCGCAAGCCGGCCTCGTCGGACCATTTCACTTGAAACTCAAGTTTCATGATTGCAGCACCTGACAAACGGGCAAAAGTCCGGTTAAATACAGACTCAAGTACAAGCTATATGCTCCCCGGTCGGCGAGCAGCGGTGCTGAAAATCCCACGGAAGGACCCAAACCGAAACCAATGAGCCTTCGTTTTTGCCGCGACATCACCGAATCGACTGTCGCTCCAGACAATGAAGCGCGGATATTGGCGCGTATTTCAGGGAGAACGCGTTGATGGACGAGCGCGAAAGGCCCGACGACCATGCCATCCTCGATGCGCTGGACAGTGTTCTGTCGAGCGCTCTGTTTTCGCGCTCCGAGCGGCTGCGCGCCTTCCTGAAATATGTCGTCGAAAGGGAAATCGAGGGCAATGGCCACCAGTTGAAAGGCTATGCGATCGGCATCGATGTCTTCGACCGGCCGCAGGCCTTCAATGCCGATAGCGACCCTCTTGTGCGCGTCCACGCCGGCAAGCTGCGGAAATTGCTGACGGCCTATTATGCCGGCGAAGGCGCCGGCGACGCGTGGCGCATCGATATCCCCAAGGGCACCTATGTGCCTGAATATCTGCGCCAGCGTGTAGCACCGTCCGCGCTGACGGCAACGCAACGCCTGCCGGTACGGCCGCGCCTCGCCGCGGCCCGCCGGGTTCCCTGGCTGCCGGCTCCACTGTCCTCGCCGCTCGCTCTGCTTTCCGTCCTGCCGCTCTTGATTTTCGTGCCCTTGTCCTCGCCCGCCATGAGCGTCAGCATCCCGGCACAGTCGCGTCTGCACGGGGCGCTCCTGGAGCGCAAATTCGCCAACGATCTGCCGAAGATAACGGTGCGGTCGCAATCGCCGCGTACGAGCAGCGCCGCGCGCTTTGCCGAAGCGTTTCGCACCGCCGCGTCGCACTACCGGACGATCACCGCCGTGCCCGGCACGGTGCTCTGGCAGCGGCCGCAATCGCCGGCAACCGACCGGCTGGCGTTCACGATTTCCATCACGCAGCAGCCGTCACCGGCCGGTCTGCGGGTGATGGTCACCCATGACACGACCTCCGAAACGGTCCACGAACGGTTTCTCGACGAGGCGCACGTGGCCGGTGACGCGGACATTCTTTACGAAAGCCTTGCCCTTGCGGCAAAGACTTTGGCCGCCGACGGGCACATTTTCCGCTATGCGAACAGCGTTGCAATCGACAGCCCGCTGATGAAATGCATGGCGCTGACGGACACCTACCGGCATCTGCAGACGCGCCAATCCTTTCACGAGGCCAAAGCCTGCCAGGAGAAACTGTCGGCCGAGCATCTCCGAAAGCTGAACTTCGTCATCAGCGCGGGCGCCCTGCCCTCGACGCTCATTCGCTAGACTGATAGCGGGTCAGTCGAGGCCGAACTGCGAGACGTTGCCAGCAATATTATTTGTAGCCGCCCGAGACGCGCGGATTCGATCAAAAACCCAGATTTCATCCCTAATGTTACGGGCTATCCCTTTTCCCGTCACGCGTGTAGTCTTGCCGGGCAAGCGGGATAAAGGCCTGATCGCTCATCAGCAGGCACAGTGGTCGCGAGTATCCATCCCCGGGCGGGTGGTGTGCATGACATGGAGGGCACAGAGGGAGGCAACTGCCGCGTCGTTTCGATGCCAACGGGCAGATTGCAATCTCCAGGAATTTCTGCCGCGCACGACCAGCGAGGGCCATTCACAGATGCCAGTACAGTCGAAGACCATTCATTCTGCGCCGGCCAGCCGTACGGGTGCCGGTTTCCTGCCGCATCTGCCTTTGCCGGGAGCCATTCCCGACAACCATGTCGCCATCGCCGACATGGCGGACGCCTTCGGCGTCACGCACCGCACCTTACATTTCTACGAGGAGAAAGGACTGCTGACAGCCGACCGAATGGGGCCGATGCGGGTCTACGGTCCGGACGACATCCGGCGGATGACTGTCATCAACGCCTGTCGCGAGATCGACATGCCGATCGCCGAAATCCAGGACCTGATGCGGGCGCTGACGGCTTGCGAAAGCCAGGATGACGCCGCGCGGATATTCGAAATTGCGCTCAATGCCCGCAAGCGGGAACTGGCAGCGCAGCAATCGATCCTGCGGCGCCAGATGCAACGGGTCAGCGAACTCCTGGAATCGGCGGCGGACGGCGATGCCGACGGACATGCCGCCGTGATGCCGATCCATCTGTCCCCGATCGAAGCGAAGTGCCTTGCCTTGATGGCCGAAGGTTATCCGGCAAACAAGATCGCCAGCCTGATGGACATGGACCTGACGGCCGTGCTGACGCTCGAATCCGACATCATCCGCAAATTCAACGTCAACCACCGCTTTCAGGCGGTCGCCAAGGCGGTGCTGATGGGCCTTGTTTCCGCCGAGTGAACCGTCAGCGCACGATCGTCAAGGTTTCGGCAGCCCGCGTGATCGCCGTATAGAGCCATCGCTCGCGTGTATCGCGGAAGGCCCAACTTTCGTCGAACAGCACGACGTCGTTCCATTGCGAGCCTTGAGCCTTGTGGACGGTCAGCGCATAGCCGTAGTCGAATTCATCGTAGCGCTTGCGCGTCGACCACGGAATTTCTCCCTCGACATCCTCGAACGCGGTTTTCAAAAGTTTGATCTTGGCGGCGCCGCGATCCATGTCGTCGTCTTCCGGGCGGATCATCAGGTTGATGCCGGGCTTCACGGTCTCCTTGGACGAGGTCATTACCTGCCAGAGCGAGCCGTTGAGCAGACCCTTTGCCGGGTCGTTGCGCAGGCAGACGAGCTTGTCGCCCGATTGCGGATAGTCGGTCGTAAACCCCTTCAACTCCCGCAGGCGGATGTTGTAGCGCCGCCGTGTCTTGTTGGTGCCGACCAGCACCTGGTCGGCGTCGAGCACCAGGCTCTGCGTCACCTCGTTCTTCGAAATCACCTTGGCCGTGGTGCCATAGTCGCCATGCATGATCTCCTTGCCCTCACGCACATGCATGGCAAGCTGGATGATCGGATTGTCGCGCGCCTGCCGGTGAATGTCCGTCAGCAGGTAATCCGGCTCCTCATTGGTGAAGTAGCCGCCACCGGACACGGGCGGAAGCTGGCCGGGGTCGCCAAGCACCAGGATCGGCGTTCCAAAGCTCATCAGATCCTTGCCGAGCGCCTCGTCGACCATCGAGCACTCGTCGACGATGATCAGCGCCGCCTTGGCGACGGGCGACTGCCGGTTAATGGCAAACATCGGCGCGATCGAGGTCTTGCCGGTCTCTTCGTCGGAGACCTCCTCCTCGCCGCGCGGCCGGTAGATCAGCGAATGGATCGTCCTGGCGTTGGTCGCCCCCTTGGAGCGCAGCACCTGAGCGGCCTTGCCGGTGAAGGCGGCAAACAGCACATCGCCGTCGACGTGCTCGGCGAAATGGCGCGCAAGCGTGGTCTTGCCCGTTCCGGCATAGCCGAACAGCCGGAAGAGCGGCGAGCGCCCTTCCTTCAGCCAGCGCGAAACGGCCTTGAGGGCCTCATCCTGTTGCGGTGCGAATTCCATGTTTGTTCTATTGCCCGATTCGCACGAGCCTGTCGCCTTCCACGTCCTGCAGGACCCCACGCCTCGCATTGGCCACATCGAAATCCGGCACGACGGGCCGGATACGGCAAGAAACTGCCACACCGCCGCTCGTATCGCCGGGATACCGCCCGTGATAATACTCCCTCAGAGCCGCCTCCCAAGCGCTGACTTTTCTGGATTCCGAAAGTGCCGATGTGAGACCTGATCCTGCCGAAGACCCGTTTGCACCCGTAACGTCGGGCATCGGCCGCTGGAACGCCGCATTGCAATGGGGTCTGCTGCTCCTCCTCTCGGCCATTCTTGCCGGCTGCCTCGAGCTTGCCGGCATTCCGGCCGCCCTCCTGATGGGACCGATGGTGGCCGGCGCCGTCGTCGGCATGAACGGCGGCTCGATCCGCCTGCCGCGCCCGGCGCTTCTTTGCGGCCAGGCGCTGATCGGCACGATGATCGCCAAGACCATAAGCCCCGGCATTCTGGTGACCTTCTTTGCCAACTCGCCGCTGTTTTTCGCCATCGTCGCTGCCGTCATCGCGATGAGCACGCTGAGCGGCTTCGTGATGAGCCGGCTGAAGATCCTGCCGGGCACGACGGCGATCTGGGGCTCCTCGGCGGGTGCAGCAACATCAATGCTGGTCATGGCCGATGCCTATGGCGCCGACATCCGGCTCGTCGCCTTCATGCAATATCTGCGCGTCGTCTTTGTCGCCGCCGCAGCCTCGCTGGTGGCGCGCTACTGGGCGGAGGTCGACGGGGCGGGACCGGAGATCATCTGGTTCGGGCCGATCCATCTGATACCCTTCCTCGAAACCGCAGCCGTTGCCATCGTCGGCGGTTTTCTCGGCAAATGGCTGCGCGTACCGGCCGGCGTCTTCCTCCTGCCCTTCCTGCTCGGCTCCGTGCTCAGCGTCACCGGCATGCTGACGATCGAAATTCCCGAATGGCTGCTTGCCATCAGCTACGCCATGCTCGGCTGGAACATCGGCCTTGGCTTTACCCGGCCGATCCTTGCCCATGCCCGCCGGGCGCTGCTGCCGACGATCGTCTCCATCCTCGTGTTGATGAGCTTTTCGGGCCTGCTCGCCTTCGTCCTTGTCAAAGCGGTCGGCATCGATCCTTTGACCGCCTATCTTGCCACCAGCCCCGGCGGCATGGATTCGATCGCCATCATCGCCGCTTCCAGCAAGGTCGACGTGCCCTTCGTCATGGCTTTGCAGACGGCGCGCCTGCTGCTCGTCATGGCCGTCGGCCCCTCACTCGCACGTTTTGTCGCCTCGAAGGCCGCACCGCCGCGATAAGTTTTTCAAAAATGGCGGGAATAACAAGCAGCCCGGATGTGTCTTACGTTCGAACCGGCTAAAAAAAGGCGGTTCGTTCGGAAATTTTCAGAGAGGACATATCCAATGAGATTTCTGCCGCTCGTTACAGCCTTTTCTATCGCCGCGGCCACTAGCGCCTTTGCCGCTCCCCCGGTTCAGACTGTCGACACCGACAAGGGAAAGGTCATCGCCGCGGAAAACGGCATGACGCTCTACACCTACAAGAAGGATGAAAAGGGCGAATCCTATTGCTATGATAAATGCGCCACCAACTGGCCGCCCTATCTCGCTGACGCATCCGCAGCGGCCGAAGGCGACTATACGCTGATCGAACGCAAGGATGGCAAGAAGCAATGGGCGCTCAAGGGCATGCCGCTCTACTTCTGGATCAAGGACACGAAAAAGGGCGACGCCACCGGTGACGGCGTAGGAAAGGTCTGGGATGCCGCACGCCCCTGATGAGGCTTCTCGCGCGAAGGGGGGTATCCCCCCTTCCGCGGAGACGTTTGAAAACCAGGTCCTATCTTTGGTGCCGTCGTTGCGCCGCTATTCCCGCAGCCTTGCCAAATCCGACAGCGACGGCGAAGACCTGTTGCAGGATTGCGTCGAGAAGGTTCTTGTCCGCCGCGGCCAGTGGCGCGGCATCAACCTTCGCGCCTGGGCGTTTACGATCATGACCAATCTCCATCGCGACCGCCATCGCCGTTTCAACCAGCATCCATCTGTCGAACTGGACGAGACGCTTGGCTTGACGGCGGAAGACGTTTCCGGCGACCCGCTGGAAAAAACGCGGCTGCAGCGGGCACTGAACGCGCTGACGCCGGAATACCGCTCGGTGCTGATGCTCGTGGTTGTCGAAGGCTATGCCTATCAGGATGTCGCCGACATGCTGTCGATCCCGATCGGCACCGTCATGTCGCGCCTGTCGCGGTCACGCCGGCAGATGGCCGCGTACCTTGCTGAGGACAATATTGTTACACTGCGGAGACCGAAATGACAGACGAACAAACTCCGGTCACCGAAGCCGACCTGCATGCCTTCGTCGATGGACGTCTCGACGATGACCGCCGGCGTCAGGTTGAACTCTGGCTGAAAGAGCATCCGGACGAAGCCGCCGAGGTCCGGCAATGGCAGCAGCAGGCCGAAGACCTGAAGGCCGCGTTTTCGCACTATGCCCGTTTCAGCGAGAACGATCGCGCGCTCCTGAATCCCCAGGCGCAAGCCGGGAGGCCGGCCCCCTTCTGGCGCAGAGTTGGCCTGCTTGCCGCATCGCTGCTGCTCTTCCTGTCCGGTGCAGGTGCGGGCATTTATGCCGACCGATTCTACCTGGCAAGCCCGCCGTTCGAGATGGCCTCGGCGCTCGAAAGCCTGCCCGGCCAGTCGAGAACGGCCTTTCTTGTCTATGCCAGCGAAAAACGTCACCCAGTCGAGGTTGGCGCGGACGAAGAGGCACATCTGATCACCTGGCTCGGCAGGCGCCTTGACTACAAACTCGTCGCGCCCGATCTCCGCTCAGAGGGTTTCTCTCTTGTGGGCGGCAGGCTCGTGCCCGTCAATGGCAGGGCCGGTGCGATGCTGATGTACCAGGATGCCGGCGGCGAACGGCTCACCGTTCTCCTCGGCAAGAACCCGGAAAGCAGGGAGACCAGCTTCCGATTCGAAACCTCGGGATCGATTGAGACCTTCTACTGGATCGACGGCGAGATCGGCTATGCAGTCACCGGCGAAGTCACCCGCGCAAAACTGCAGGCGATCGCCGAGGAATGCTACCGGCAGTTCGAAAGCTAATCTCTCGAACACAACGCCGTATTCCCAGAGGGCTGCGTGTCTTCAGCGGAACAACTTCAAGATCTGTGCAGCTTGGGCATTTTCCTGAGGCAAGCTTGCCATTTGAGCGACTGTCGCCTCCAGGATCTTTTGATCGCTGATATCGCTGATGACACCGTACCATCGTTCCAACTGCCCCCTTGAATTGAAAAAGGGCTTTGCCCGGCTCAACACCCAGCGCCATTCGCCGTCGTTCCATTTTATACGGAATTGGGTTGAAAACGGCCGTTGCGACGGCAGCCATGCGAGCCATTCCTGCCTTACCCTCGCCCTGTCCTGTTCGTGCATGCGCGCATACCAGTCGGCAATCCTATCAGCCATCGCGCTTGCTTCGCCAATCCCGAGCGCGGGGCTCATGTAGTCCACTTCACCCGATGGCTTCGCCGCCCATGCGACATTCGGACTGAGCTCCACGGAACGACGGAAGTGCTCTTCGTCTGCTTTCAGCGCGACCTGTGCCGCTTTGCGTTGCGTAATGTCGATTGCAGTGATCGACAATCCAATCGCGTCACCCACGTCATCGCACACGCATTGGCAGGAGATGAGGTAGGAGCGCGCCATCGCCCCGTCGCTGTATTCGTGGGATTTGATTGATCGTCTGTCTATGATTCGCTGAAGCAGGCGGGTCATCGCCAGCTTGTGACGCGCGGGCAATTTCTCCGTTATGGGATGGCCGACGATGTCGGCTGCCGGCCGACCAAGAATTTGCGCCAGCCGGTCGTTGACGCTGACGTAGCTGAGATCGAGATCAGCGAACCCAAGCGCGATTGGCGCGTCTTTATACAGCGCCTCCAATTGATGGAATCGCTGCAAGGGCGAAACGCGCGTCGATTTCCTCTGTATGCCTCCGGTGGGGGACGGAAGCGATCTCACGATTTCCAACGCAGCCGCTGGTTTGCCAAATAGCCAGCCTTGGGCGATGTCACATCCAAGGCGCCGGAGGATCGTGGCTTGTTGCTCGGTTTCTACACCCTCTGCGACAATCGTCATTCCGAGGCTCTGGCCGAGCCCGATGACCGAGGCCACAATCTTGCGGCTACCTGGGTCGGTTTCCATCGTCTGGACGAAACTGGCATCGATCTTCAGTGTCTCGAACGGAAACGCGTGGAGCCTGGTTAGACTGGCAAACCCCGTTCCAAAATCGTCCAGTGCGACACCTATCCCCACAGATTTGAATCGCTGGACGGTCGCCAGTGCGACCCCGTCGTCGCCGGTCAAGGCACTTTCGGTCATCTCGATGTGGACGCGTCGCAACGGAAATCCGGTCGGTTCGATAACCGCAATGACGAAATCGAAAAGATCCGGATCGCGAAATTGAATCGGCGAGAGATTGAATGCAAGGATCGGTTCGCCGGGAAATTGAAGGGCCTCAGTGCATCCTTTCCTGAGAATTTGCCGCGTCAACGGTCCGATCAAGCCGTACCGTTCAGCAGCCGGAATGAAATGGACAGGACCAATAGCTGGCAAAGCAGGGTCAACCCATCGCGCCAGAACCTCGAAACCGACGACCAAACCGTTCGACATATCCACAAGCGGCTGAAACGCGGGTTCAAACCGGCTGTGGCGAAGAGCATCTTTCAGCTTCGCTAAGGGTACAACTTGTGTCAGGACTTGTTCCCTCAGAGTGGATTCTTAGGCCGCGTTACAATAGATCACCCTACATTAGCGAAGAATATCTTCCTTTTTGTTTAAGGACGGTGTCGTGGACCCCGGCCCCCGCGAACCTCTCGCTAATGGCCATCAACGCCCTCGCCTTATCGCCCTCGGCATGAGCGGGAGAAATTTCGCCTCAGCGAGCCGGATCGTTTTCCAGGAGAATCGGCTGGCCGTGCGGCGTCGCTTCCGCCGCTCGCTGCCAGCTTCGCGTCAATTGGTCGAGCTGCGACTCCGACGTGATCGACAACTCCGTCACCAGGCACGACAGGGCCGCAACCCAGCAATCGAAATAATCGCTGCCATCCGTACGACGCCCCGGCCGGTAAAGCTCCCGCGACAGCGCCTCGGCCCACTCGCTCCAGGAAAACACGCCCTTCTCATGCAGACGCACGGTCATGGCGAAGGCTTCGGCCTGCCATGGCTCGGCAAAGACCGGATCTCCCTCCGGCGACTTCGGCAGTTCCGGCGAACCCGTCAGAAGGTTTGAAGGGTCATGCGCGTTCAAGATAGCTCTCCCAGGCATCGATCGAAACCGTCAGCGATGGATCGGCACCCTCGCCCCAGATTTCGACGGCGTCGAAGACCACCGTATAGACGAATTGCGGGTTTTCGCCCTTGCCGTGCGCATTGTCGTCGGGAAAGACGAACGAGCCCTGCACCGCCTCGACAATGCCGGTCTTGGCGCGAGCATAACGCGGCAACCGCGTATGGGTTTCCGGATTGAAATTGCGGGTCCGCACCCGTTGACCCACGGCAAAGACCGGAGCCTCGGCCACGCGCCGGTCGCAGGGGCCACCCTTTGCCAGCACGCCGGGCACCATATCGGCCGTCAGGATGCGCTTCGGCGCCCTGCCCTTTTCCAGCATGCGGCCCTCGGCCAGTTCCGTGGCGGAGACGAACCCATGCCGTTTCAGCAGCGTTTCCAGTGCCCGTATCCAGATTTCATAGTAGCTGGCGGCAAGATAGGTCGCGGGCGGCAGGCTTTCGCGGGCATGCCTGCTTTCATCGATCGTCCAGGCACCGAAGGCGCCGCAGGAAAGCGTCAGCCCGAGCGCGCGTTTTTCCCATTCGGCATGGAAATAGGGCTCGTCCTTTTCCGGCGCGATGGGACCCATTCCGTGCTGGCCGCCGAGATCCTGCGCGCCGTTCATGGCCGTTCTCCGCCCGGTTTCACCAGCCCCGTGCCAATCATCGAATCGCGTGTCACCAGATCGGCGAGCGCCTCCTGGTCGAGCCCCTCCGATCCCACCGGCCGCTCCGGAATGACGATATAGCGCAGCTCCGCCGTCGAATCCCAGACGCGGATTTTCTTGGTATCAGGCAGCGTTAGCCCGAATTCCTCAAGCACGCCACGCGGATCGATCACCGCGCGTGAACGGTAAGGCGGCGCCTTGTACCAGACCGGCGGCAGCCCAAGCACCGCCCAGGGGTAACAGGAGCACAGCGTGCAGACGACGAGATTGTGCGTCTCCGGCGTATTGAACACCGCCCGCATGTGCTCTCCCTGCCGCCCGGTGTAACCAAGGCTGGCGATCGCCGCCGTTGCGTCGCGGCTGAGCCAATCGGCAAAATCCGGCTCGCTCCAGGCCTTGGCAACGACACGGGCACCGTTGCGCGGACCGACCTTCGTTTCGTAGGTCTCCACGATCGCGTCGATTGCCGCCGGGTCGATCAGCCCCTTCTGCGTCAGCACCGTCTCCAGCGCTTTCACCCGCGCCTGCATATCGGAAAAATGGTTGTCGTGATGATCGTCGTCGTGATTGTCGTGGGAGTGAGAGGTCATGGTTTTGATTCCGCTACCCTGTTCATTTCAGCATCGGCCAAAGGCTAACGACGAGCAAGACCGCCATGGTGATATTGAACCATTTCAGCCGAACCGGATCGGACAGCCATTGCCTCAATGCCGAGCCAAAACCGGCCCATGTCGAGACGCTTGGCACGTTGACGATTGCAAAGACAATGCCGACGAAGATCACGCTGGCGAGATAGCTTTGCTGGCTCGTATAGGTCGCCATCGCGGTGACTGCCATCACCCAGGCCTTCGGATTGATCCACTGGAACGCGGCGGCCTGCAGGAAAGTCATCGGCACGGCATTGGCTTTCCCTTCGGAAAGGTTCCGCGACGTGCCGATTTTCCAGGCGATCCAGACAAGATAGGCGCCGCCTGCGAATTTCAGCGCGGCATAGATGAACGGCACGGAATGCAGGACCGCGCCAAGCCCGAGACCGACGGCAATCAAGAGCGACAGGAAGCCGGCGCCAATGCCGAACATGTGCGGAAGGGTACGGATAAAGCCGAAATTCACGCCCGATGCGAACAGCATCATGTTGTTCGGCCCCGGCGTGATCGATGTCGTGAAAGCAAAGAGAAACAACGCCAGTAACGTGTCGGCCTGCATGGGATCCTCCCGAAATTTAGGTCAATCTAGCTGACCTATCGGCAAGGACCACCCGAAACTTGTCACGGTGACAAGAAGCACGAGCTACCGGGCGTCATCGTTTTTGACACACGGCCTTTGCGCCGCAGCGATACGCCTTAAATGAGACATCGACCGTTCATACGACTGGGCCAACCTGCAAGTCAAAGAGGATTCTGATGCGCGACGCCATTCCGACCACCACCTTTCCCAACGGCCGGACCGTTCCCGTCATCGGCCAGGGCACCTGGCATATGGGCGAGCATAAGGCGAGCGCCGCCGAAGAAGCCAGGACCCTGCGGCATGGGCTCGACCTCGGCATGACGCTGATCGACACGGCGGAAATGTATGCGGATGGCGGTGCCGAACGGATCGTTGCCGAGGCAATCAGGGGCCGGCGCAGCGACGCCTTCGTCGTCAGCAAGGTCCTGCCCACCAATGCCAGCCGCGACGCCACCATCAAGGCCTGCGAGGCGAGCCTGAAAAGGCTCGGCACCGATCATATCGACCTCTATCTGCTCCATTGGCGCGGCCGCTACCCGCTCTCGCAAACGGTGGACGCCTTCGAGACGCTGCGGCAGGGGGGCAAGATCGGCGGCTGGGGCGTCTCCAATTTCGATTCCGACGACATGGAGGAACTGTTCGCCGTGCCGGGCGGCGGCAACGTCGCGACCAATCAGGTGCTCTACAATCTTAACCGCCGCGGCATCGAATATGATCTTCTGAAGGACAGCCAGGCTCGCGGCATGCCGGTCATGGCCTATTCGCCGCTCGACGAAGGCCGGCTCCTGCGCCATCCGGACCTCATCCATATCGCCAAGGCCCATCAGGCAACCGTCGCCCAGATCGCCCTTGCCTTCCTCATCCGCAATCCCGGCGTCATCGTCATCCCGAAGACCGGGATGCCGGAACGGGTGCGCGAAAACCGGGCATCCGTGGAGGTTCACCTGACCGAGGACGATCTGGCGGTACTCGACAAGGCTTTCCCACCACCAGCAAGAAAGATGCCGCTGGAGATGATCTGAGCGGAAAGCCGGCGCTCGCAGTCGCCGGCTTAGCGCATCGTCTTACATCCCCTGCGGGCCGCGGTTCATCGCCGCGATGCCGGTGCGGCAGACTTCGATGACGCCGAGCGGCTTCATGATGGCGATGAACTGATCGATCTTCGACGACTTGCCGGTGATTTCGAGGATGAAGTGCTCGAGCGTCGCGTCGATCACCTTGGCGTGGAAGGCGTCTGCCAGGCGCAGCGTTTCCGCCCGGCTCTCGCCGTGCCCGCTGACCTTGACCAGCGCCACTTCGCGCTCGATCGGCCGGTCATGGCCAAGCTCGGCGGCCCGGACCGTCAGGTCGACGACCCGGTGCACCGGCACGATACGCTCAAGTTGCGCCTTGATCTGCTCCAGCACATGCGGCGTGCCGCGCGTGACGATGGTGATGCGCGACAGGTGCGTCTGGTGTTCTGTTTCCGAGACGGTCAGGCTCTCGATATTGTAGCCCCGGCCGGAAAACAGGCCGATGACGCGGGCGAGAACACCCGGCTCGTTGTCGACGAGGATCGAAAGCGTGTGGTTTTCCGCCTTCTCGGTTTCCTTGGCGATGAAATAGGCGGAGCCGGTCGGCTGAAGATGTGCGTTCATGATCTTGTCCTTTTCCTATTCATCAAACCAGCGCGCGGCCCTTGGCGTCGATCGCATTGGCAACCGCCTCGTCCGTGGCTTCGTCCGGCAGCAGCATCTCGTTATGCGCCTTGCCCGAGGGGATCATCGGGAAGCAGTTGGCGAGATTGGCGACGCGGCAGTCGAAGATCACCGGCGCCGGGCTGTCGATCATCTGCTGGATCGCCGCGTCGAGATCAGCAGGCTTTTCGCAGCGGATGCCGACGCCGCCATAGGCCTCGGCAAGCTTGACAAAGTCGGGCATTGCTTCGGTGTAGGAGTTCGACAGGCGGTTACCGTGCAGCAGCTGCTGCCACTGCCGGACCATGCCCATGTACTGGTTGTTCAGGATGAAGATCTTGACCGGCAGGTTATACTGCACGGCACAAGACATCTCCTGGATGCACATCTGGATCGAGGCGTCGCCGGCAATGTCGATGACGAGGCTTTCCGGATGCGCGACCTGGACGCCGACCGCCGCCGGGAAGCCGTAACCCATCGTGCCGAGGCCGCCCGAGGTCATCCAGCGGTTCGGATGTTCGAAACCGTAGAACTGCGCCGCCCACATCTGGTGCTGGCCGACTTCGGTCGTGATGTAGGTATCGCGGTGCTTGGTCAGTTCATACAGCCGCTGGACGGCGTATTGCGGCATGATGACGTCGTCGCTCGGCTTGTAGGCGAGTGAATTGCGCGCACGCCAGCGGGCAATGCTGGTCCACCAGTCTTCAAGGCGGCTCTTGTCCGCATCCTTTGCGGCGGACGCGCGCCACAGGCGAACCATGTCCTCCAGAACGGAGCCGACATCGCCGATGATCGGTACGTCGACACGAACATTCTTGTTGATCGACGACGGGTCGATGTCGATATGGATCTTCTTCGAGTTTGGCGAGAAGGCATTGAGACGGCCGGTGATGCGGTCGTCAAAACGCGCGCCGATGCAGACCATGACATCGCAGTCATGCATCGCCATGTTGGCTTCGTAGGTGCCGTGCATGCCGAGCATGCCGAGCCAGCTCTTGCCCGAAGCCGGATAGGCGCCGAGGCCCATCAGCGTCGAGGTGATGGGAAAGCCCGTCAGCTCCACCAGTTCACGGAGCAGATGCGAGGCTTCAGGACCGGAGTTGACGACGCCGCCGCCGGAATAGATGACAGGGCGACGGGCGCCCTTCATCAGCTCGATCGCTTGCTCGATGCGGCGCATGTCGCCCTGCACCTTCGGCTGATAGCTGTGCTGGACCTTGGCGGCCGATGGCGGCGTATAGGTGCCGGTCGCGAACTGGACGTCCTTGGGAATATCGACGACAACCGGGCCCGGACGGCCGGACTGGGCGATGCGGAAGGCTTCGTGGATGACGCCGGCCAGTTCGTTGACGTCCTTGACCAGCCAGTTGTGTTTGGTGCAGGGGCGCGTAATTCCAACGGTATCGCATTCCTGGAAGGCGTCAGAGCCGATCAGTGACGTCGGAACCTGGCCGGTCAGGCAGACGAGCGGGATACTGTCCATCAGCGCGTCCTGAAGCGGCGTGACCGCATTGGTCGCACCCGGTCCGGACGTTACCAGCATGACGCCGACCTTGCCGGTCGAGCGGGCATAGCCTTCGGCCATATGGCCGGCGCCCTGCTCGTGGCGCACGAGGATGTGCTGGATATCGTCCTGCTGGAAGATTTCGTCATAGATCGGCAGGACGGCACCGCCCGGATAGCCGAAAATATGCTCCACGCCATTGTCCCTCAGTGCCTGAAGAACAATTTCCGCCCCAGTCATGCGATTGTCCTGCATCTGGTTGCCCTGCGTCTGGTTGTCTGTGCCGCTCATTGGCCTGTTTCCGTCCATGTTTCGCGATTTTGGCTGTGAGTATCGTGTTTGAAGGCATAAAAAAAGGCCCGGTGAGGGCCTCGTGTTTGCGCATGGGTGGCTATCGCCGGATGGTTACACCATCCTGCCCATGCGCCGTCCCACCACAAGAATAGCAACGATCTTTTTCATGGGGCGCAGTGATAACCAGAAATGCCGACCCCGTCAACGCCTTTCCCGAAAACAACCGGCACGGGTCCAAAACGGCACAAATTAGCCCAAGCCCAAGAAACAACTTATTAAATCCCGTCCGATAATATAGCGAACTCTTGGCCAGAGGTTTCGCATTGCTGAACAGTGACCTTCATTCGTCGACCAGTGCTGGAGAACAGGATCGGCGCGACGCTCTGACACGGGGCAATCGCTTCCTCGGTCGCGTTGTCGCGTGCAGCGGGTCGCGGGCAACGGTTGCTGCCATTGCCGAAAAGGGTGAGACCTCGCTGACCGAACTGTGGTCCGTCGGCAGGCTGATCTCGATAAGTGTCGGCAACAACCGCGTCGTCGCCCTCGTCTATTCGATGCAGACCGCCACCAATGAGTGGGGCGAGGAACTCGACAACGTCTTCCGCATCGAAGTCGAACTGATGGGCGAAGTCCATGTCGGCCCGACTGGTCGAGAGGAATTTTCCGCCGGCATTAGCCAATATCCCCACCTCGGCGCCATTGCTCACCGCATTCGCTCGGCCGACCTTGCCCGCATCTACGACACGGGCAAGAACGATGTCTGCGTCATCGGCAAGCTCACCCAGGATGAAAGCCTCGATGCCGCCATCCATGTGCCCTCGATGCTGTCCAAGCATTTCGCTATCGTTGGCACCACGGGCGTGGGCAAGTCGACGGCCGTCAGCCTGCTGCTGCGCAAGGCGATCGCGGCGGATCCGAAGCTGCGTGTGCTGATCCTCGATCCGCACAATGAATTCGCGGCCGCCTTTCCCGATATTGCCGTCGTCGTCGACACGGACAACCTCGATCTGCCCTTCTGGCTGATGAAGCTCGAGGAATTCGCGGAAGTCATCTTTCGCGGCCGGCCGGCCGTCCCGGAAGAACTCGACATCCTTCGAGATGTCATTCCGGACGCAAAAAAGGCATTCAAGGGCTCTGCCGAATCCGGCCTTGCTCGCCGGACCAGCGAAAAAAGCTCGATCACTGCCGACACCCCGGTTCCCTACCGCATGGCCGACCTGCTGGCGTTGATCGATGAGCGCATCGGACGGCTGGAAGGCCGCAGTGACAAGCCGCATCTGCGCTCGCTGAAGGTCAAGGTGATCGGCGCCATCAACGACCCGCGCTACAATTTCATGTTCTCGTCGAACACCATCACCGATACGATCCTCGAGACGATCGCCAAAATCTTCCGCATTCCCGGCGATGGCAAGCCGGTGACGACATTCCAGCTCGCCGGCATTCCCTCGGAAGTCGTCAATTCCGTCGCTTCGGTGCTCTGCCGGATGGCGTTCGAAATCGGCCTCTGGAGCAATGGCGGCGTGCATATGCTGGTCGTCTGCGAGGAGGCCCACCGTTATGTCCCGGCCGATGCCAGCCTCGGCTTCGTTCCGACCCGTCAGGCAATCGCCCGCATCGCCAAGGAAGGCCGCAAATACGGCGTCTCGCTCGGCGTCGTCACGCAGCGCCCCGGCGAACTCGATCCGACCATCCTGTCCCAGTGCTCGACGGTCTTTGCCATGCGCCTTTCCAATGACCGGGACCAGGACATCATCCGCTCGGCCATCCCGAACTCGTCGATTTCGACGACCAGTTTCATCTCCTCGATTGGCAATGGCGAAGCCATCGCCTTCGGCGAGGCGGTGGCCGTACCGATGCGCATGCGCTTTACCCGCGTCGATGAAAAGAACCTTCCGAAAGCCAACGGCGTCGGCGTCAAGGCAACGGACGAAACACCCGACACAGTTGATCTGCGCTCAGTAGTGGCAAGAATGCGTGCCCTGAACGGCCCCGACATTTCCAGTTTCCAGCAGGCCTATTCCGCCAGCATCGACACGCACGCGCACGACAGCGCGCCCATCGAAGACGACTTCACCGACGAGCAGGTAGCCGGTATCGGGGAGGTCCCGACAGGCGAACGCGATGCTCCGGCTATCGAACCATACAACCCGGCAATGCTGCCGCTGGCGGAGGCTGTCAACCCGCAGCTCGAGCGTTTCAACCAGATCCGCAATCAATTGCTTTCGGAAGATCTTCCAGCTCAACCGAAACCGGAGTCTTACCAGGCGCCACCGCCGCGTGTCGCCCCAAGCTTTGCCCAGCCCGGATCGGACCTGCCCCGCCCATCTCTGCGCGAAAGCCTCCTGAAAAAACCGCTGAGCAGCATCATTCGCAAATAGATCATTCCCGGTTTGGCGGCTCCGTCGCGTGGAAGCGCCGACGGGTCTCAACAGCCAGCGTCCGGATCCCAGCGCAGCCAGCTCTCGTCCAGTTGATTGCGAAACCATGTCATCTGCCGCTTGGCATATTGGCGCGTGGCGGCGGAGGCAGTTTCGATCACCTCGGCCTTCGTCATCGTCCCGGCCACCATGGCGGCAATCTGCGGCACGCCGATCGCCTTCATCGCCGGCATTTCGGCCTTCAGATCAAGGGATAGCAATGCCTCGACCTCCTCGACGGCGCCACCGTCCAGCATCTGGGCAAAGCGCCGGTTGATCCGCTGGCGCAGCGCGTCACGTTCCGGCAAGACGACAATCTTCAGCGCTTTTTCCGGATCGATGGCAACCGGCCCCTGCTGCGCCTGGAAGGCCCGGATGGACTGCCCCGTGGCCTCGAAGATTTCAAGCGCCCGGGCAATGCGCTGGCCATCACCCGGCCGCAGGGTCTCGGCGGTTTCTGGATCCTTTAGCGAAAGGATGGCGTGCAGCGCCTCGACCCCCTCTTCCTGCAGCCGCTTGCGGACATCATCGCGGATGGCGGCCGGAACCGCTGGCATGTCCGACAGGCCGCCGGTCAGCGCCTTGAAATAAAGCCCGGTGCCGCCGACGAAAACAGGAATGCGCCCCTCGCTGCGCACGGCCTGCAGAACCTTGATCGCATCGCGAAACCATTCGCCGGTGGAATAGAGCTGCGACGCCGGAACATGGCCGTAGAGATGGTGCGGAACGCCCTGCATATCCTGTTCGAACGGCCGCGCCGTCAGCACATGGAGCGTATCGTAAACCTGCATGCTATCGGCATTAATGACCACGCCATTATGCCGCTTCGCCATTTCCACGGCGAAAGCGGACTTGCCGCTGGCGGTCGGCCCGGTTATCAGGATCGCGTCCTGTCCAATCTCAAGGTTTTTCATCATGGCCTTCGTTGCCACGCTTGTTGCCAATCCGTCAAATCCAGTTCTGACACCGGCGCTCGCCGAAGAGGCTGCGGCCGCCGTCGACGCGTCGGGCCTCTACTGGCTCGCCGACGGTATCGCCTGCGACATCGCGCTGAAGGATGGCGCCAATCCCGATTGGCAGGAAGCGCTGCTGCGCGGCGTCGTCGGCGATGCGCCGGTCGACGTCATCGTCCAGCAGGCCGAGACACGCCGCAAGAAGCTTCTGATCGCCGACATGGATTCAACCATGATCGGCCAGGAATGCATCGACGAGCTTGCCGCCGAGGTCGGCCTCAAGGACAAGGTCGCCGCCATTACGGCGCGGGCCATGAACGGCGAGATCGCCTTCGAACCGGCACTGGTCGAGCGCGTCGCCCTGCTCAAGGGCCTGCCGGTCACCGTCATCGCCGAAGTCATCGCCAACCGCATCACCCTGACATCCGGCGGCAAGGAACTCATCGCGACGATGAAGGCCAAGGGATACTACACCGCCCTCGTCTCCGGCGGTTTCACCGTCTTCACCCACCCGATCGCCGAAATCCTCGGCTTCGACGAAAACCGCGCCAACATCCTCCTCGAAGAAGGCGGTTACCTGACCGGCACTGTTGCCGAGCCCATCCTCGGCAAGCAGGCCAAGGTCGATGCGCTCATTGATATCTCCACCCGGCTCGGCATTTCGACGGCTGACGCACTTGCCGTCGGCGATGGCGCCAACGACCTCGGCATGCTGCATCTCGCCGGATCGGGCGTTGCCCTGCATGCAAAGCCCGTTGTTTCGTCGCAGGTAAAAATCCGCATCGATCACGCCGACCTGACCGCCCTTCTCTATATCCAGGGATACAGGATGACGGATTTCGTCCTTTGATCGTCCTCGAAACGGCGAGGCTGTGCATCCGCAACTGGCTGGAGACAGACCGGCCGCTCTTTGCCGAAATCAACGCCGATCCGAAGGTCATGGAATTCTTTCCGCGCCAACGCTCGCGGCAGGAATCCGACGCCCTGATGGACGAAGCCCGGCGCCGGATCAGCGAAACCGGCCTCGGCTTTTTCGCACTGGCGCTCAGGGACACGGACGAGCCGATCGGATTTCTCGGGCTCGCCCGCACCGATCTTGAGCCGTTCCTGCCAGACGGCACGGTCGAAATCGGCTGGCGGCTGGCCGCTCGTTTCTGGCGCCAGGGCTACGTCACGGAGGCGTCGGAAGCGATGCTCAGGCATGGCTTCGAAAAGCACGGCCTTGCCGAAATCGTCTCCTTCGCGGTGGCAAACAACACGCGCTCGACAGCGGTGATGCAACGCATCGGCATGCGGCGAGACCCGGCGCGTGACTTCGAGCATCCTCGGGTGCCTGACACGGCGCCGCAGCTCAAGCCACATGTGCTCTATGCCATCAGCCGGAACGAATGGCTGGCGCGATAAAGGCGCGCTTTGCGGTCCGCCTTCAAACCTCCATTCGCGATCGACGAATGAGACAGCTACTCCATCCGCACGGTGACGAACCGCAGTTCGCCCGTCTTGTTGGCAATCATCAAGAGCGCATTGCGGCGGCCGTCGGCCTTCAGTTCCTCGACCCGCGCCGATACGTCATCCGGCGTCTTCATCGCCTCCTGGCCGATTTCGACGATCACGTCGCCCGCCGCGATCCGCCGTTCGGCCGCCGCCGACTGCGGCTGGACCTCGGCAATGACGACACCCTCGACATCCTCTGAAATGCCATAGGTCTTGCGGCTTTCCGCGTCGAGAACGGCGAGCTTCATGCCGAGCACGATGTCGGACGCCGGCAGGTCCGCCGCCGGCGGCTCAGCCTGGTCGGTTCCTTCCTGGGTTTGCGGGTCCTGGTCCGCCTCGGCCCCTGCGAGGTTTTCTCCATCCTCAAGACGGCCGAGCGTCACCTTGACGGTCATCTCCTTGCCGTCGCGAATGATAACGACATCGACGGCCTTGCCGACCGGGCTTTCGGCGACAGCACGCGGCAGGTCGCGCATTTCGACGACATCGCGTCCATCGAACTTGACGATCACGTCACCCGTCTTGATCTGGCCGCCATCGACCGGTCCGCCCTTGATGATACCGGCAATGAGAGCTCCTTTCGGGCTCTGCATCTTCAGGCTTTCGGCAATTTCGTCCGTCACCGGCTGAATACGTACGCCGAGCCAGCCCCGGTGGGTTTCGCCGAATTCTTTGAGTTGGTTGATGATGTTCTGCGCCAGTTCCGTCGGCACGGAAAACCCGATGCCGATCGAGCCGCCGCTTGGCGAAATGATCGCCGTGTTGATACCGATCACCTCGCCCTTCATGTTGAACAGCGGACCGCCGGAATTGCCCTTGTTGATGGCCGCGTCCGTCTGGATGAAGTTGTCATACGGCCCGGCATTGATGTTGCGGCCGCGCGCCGAGATGATCCCGACCGTCACCGTTCCGCCAAGCCCGAATGGATTGCCGATCGCCATCACCCAGTCGCCGATGCGCATCTGGCGGGAATCGCCGAACGGAACGGCGGTCAGCGGCCTCTTCGGCTCCACCTTCAGAAGCGCGAGGTCGGTCTTCGTGTCGGTACCGATCAGCTTCGCCTTGAGCTTGGTGCCATCGGCGAAATTGACCTCGATGTCGTCTGCGCCCTCGATCACATGGTTGTTGGTGACGATGAAGCCGGTGGGGTCGATGACGAAGCCGGAGCCGAGCGAGTTGACGGTGCGCTGACGGTTGCCGCCCTCGCCACCCTGGCCCTTGAAGAACTCATCGAAGAAATCCTGGAAGGGCGAGCCTTCCGGCACCTGCGGCATCGGCGCCTGGTCGTCGGTCTTCACATTCTGCGAAGTCGATATGTTGACGACGGCATCGAGCAGCCCGGCAGCGAGGTCGGCGACCGATTCCGGACCGTGCTGTGCCACGGGCGCCTTCGTCTGTGGTTCGGCGAACGAAGGCAGCGACACAGAATTCATCATGAGCGCGGCGCTTGCCGCCAGCGTCGCGGTGCGGAGGAAGGAAGCGCGGATGGACAAACCCATGGGGTCCTCTCGATTAGGGGTGGCACGCCGGAGAAAGACGGACCGACAGGAGGTTGTCCGTCATGCCGGCGCGTGTGGCAGCTGCGGGATCGCATCTCCACCAGCCTTCCACCGCACAATGTGGCCTAAATTCTGTCTGAAGATAAGGCCGATTTGGGACGCGTCCAGTCATCTTTTCGTTAGCGCGGAAAAGCCTGGTCGGCCGCGGACCCGCTCAGGTCGTGATCTCGTGGCCATGCGCCTTCAACGCCGCCACGGCCTTGTCGAGGTCCGAACCCATGATGAAGACATAGTCGGTGCTGAAGGTCGAATTGGCGAAGATGCCGACACCTGCCTCTGACAGCGGGTTGAGCACGGAGGCGAGCACGCCCGGGACATCGAAGCTGAAATGCTGCTCGATGCGCAGACAGCGCCAGCCGCCGGATGACTGGACGCCGGGGGGAATGCGCGCAGCCCGGCAGACCAGCGTCATCTCCTCGCGCGAACTCGATACTGTCCAGAACCCCGGCCCCATCAACCATTCCGGCAATGGCGTCCCGATGTTGAGCCTTGTGATCGCATATTCGGCGTCCACCAGGCGGATCAGCAGTTTATGGGTCATTTTCTATCCTCGAACCATCCAGACAAGCGCCACGCCGATGGCAACGGAGACAAGTCCGAACAGCCGCAACTGTTGCTCCGGAATATGGGGCAATCGTTTCGCCATTTCCACCAAAACCAAAGGGGCCAGTGCGTACACCAGCCCCTCGATGATCAGGAAAAATGCAATTCCCGTCAGAAAATCACTCATTGCGCTGATCAGTTTCCTGTCGCGGGCTGGGTGGCGGATGGAACAGCAGCCCCTTCCGAGCTATTGAAATAGCGGAAGAACTCCGAGTCCGGCGACAGGACAAGCATCGTATCCGGGCTGCCGATCGCCGTGCCGTAGGCCGCCATCGAGCGATAGAACTCGAAGAACTGCGGATCGCGGGAAAAGGCATCGGCAAAGACGGCGGTTCGCTCGGCTTCGCCCTGACCGCGCAGGATTTCCGAATCGCGCTGCGCTTCGGCGACGAACTCGACCACCTGGCGGTCGGCAACCGCGCGGCGCGTCTGGCCCTTCTCGTTACCGCGGGCGCGGATCAGTTCGGCTTCCGCCAGACGCTCGGCCTTCATCCGCTCGAAAGTCTGCTGCGAGACTTCCTGCGTCAGATCGGTGCGGCGGATACGGACGTCTTCGATGTTGAGGCCAAGCGATTCGGCGTCAGTCTTCAGGTCGGTGCGCACTTCGCGCATCATCGATGCCCGCTCTTCGGAAAGTGCGGATTCAAAGCCGCGAAGACCGTAGACCCGGCGCAACGAAGCGTCGAGGCGGGTGCGCAGCCGCGATTCCGCCGATTCCCGGTCGCCGGAAACCGTTTCGCGGAAGCGCTGCGCGTCATAGATCTTGTAGACCACGAAGGCATCGACTTCATAGAACTTGCCGCCGGAGACCTGAACGCGGATGTTGTCGAGATCGAAGCGCAGCGCCTGCCTCTCGACATATTGCACGCGGTCGGCATCCATGAAGCCAAAGGGAAGCTTGAAGTAGAGGCCCGGCTCGCTCTTGACGTCCTTGATCTCGCCGAAACGAACGACGATCGCCTGCTGGCGCTGGTTGACGATGAAGACAGAGGAATAGGCCGTCATCAGGACAAGCGCGAGAGCGATCAGAATATAAGGGAGACGGTTGTTCATTACTGGGCCCCTCCCGACTGCGCGGGCTTGCCGATTTCATTGAGCGGGAGATAGGGCAAGACGCCCTGCCCGTTCTTCTCGTCGAGAATGACCTTCTTCGACTTGCCGAGAACGCTCTGCATGGTTTCGAGATAGAGGCGCTTGCGCGTCACATCGGGCGCCTTGGCGTAGGCGTCGTAAACCGAGATGAAGCGCTGCGCCTCACCTTGCGCTTCCTTGACGACACGGCCCTTGTAGGCCGCCGCCTCTTCCCGGATCTGTGCGGCCTGACCGCGCGCCTTGCCGAGCACCTGGTTGGAATACTGGTTGGCCTCTTCGACAAACCGGTCTTCGTCTTGTTCGGCACGCTGCACTTCGTCGAAGGCATCGGCCACCTCGCGCGGCGGTGCTGCGTCTTCGATGGCAACCGTGTTGACGGAAATGCCGGCGCCGTAGGCATCCATCGTCGCCTGGATGGTCGTCTTGACGTCGGCCGCGATCGCCTGGCGATTATCGCGGAAGATGTCCTGCGCCGGACGGCGGCCGACGACTTCGCGCATGGCGCTTTCAGCAACCCGCTGCAGTGTCTCTGCCGGGTTCTCGACGTTGAAGAGATAGGCCTTCGGGTCGGTCACGGAAAACAGCACGGAAAACTGCACGTTGACGATGTTCTGGTCGCCGGAGAGCATCAGGCCGGCCGACGACTGGCTCGCCAGGCTGGACTTGCTGCCGATATTCTGCTGCTGCTCGGTGATCTTGACCAGTTCGACCTTTTCAAGCGGCCAGAAATGGTAGTGCAGGCCCGGCATGGAAATTTCGTCCTTGGGCTTGCCGAACCGCATTTCGACGCCGCGCTCGTCGGGCTGGACGGTGTAGATCGAATTGATCAGCACGAAACCGACGATGAGAAGGCCGATGATGGCGGCAACGCCACCGTTGAAACCGCCCGGAACAACATTTTTCAGCTGATCCTGTCCCCGGCGGAAGATTTCCTCCAGGTCCGGCGGGCCGCCATTGCCGCGGCCACCGCCGCGCGGGCGGTTCGGCCCCTGGCCCCAGGGACCCTTATTTCCGCCGCCGCCGCCCCAAGGACCGCCGCCGCCGCCGTTCTGATTGCTCCAGGGCATTCATACCTCTTCCACGAAAAAAATTCCAGGATCGACACCCTGCGGACACGCCGCTGGCCGTGATGTGACCCCCTTATAGGTATCTCCAGAACGGCTTTCAACGCAGCGCATCCAACTTCACCGTAAATCCGGCAAAATAGTTGAACACAATAGCTGTTTTCGTTCGTAACCTCGTGCGCGTCAAGAAAGGATGGCTCAACACGGACAGCCGCAGAGTCTTCAAAGATTCTGGATGAAGCTCAGTTGGGCCGTTTCGATGTCCGCCTCTGCCTGTTTGTCAACGGCCTCGTATTTCGCCCACTTACTTTCAAAGAGGGGATCACGGTTCAGAAATTCCGTCAGCATACGGTCGCGGTGAAAAGGCTTACGTCTGAGAAGATAAGATATTCGGAATGAATAGTCATCAATGGGGGACTTTGGAAATTCTCTTTCAAATTTATAATACCATTCGTCAGAATTAAAATCGAAGTCGAATTTTGCGTCGCCATTTATAGGCCCGCTATTTACGTCGGTGAGAAATATTCTGTTAATATAGCGGTGGAATAAGCTATATATTTTATCACCACCTATAATAAAAAATTGTTTCTTATCCATAGATATTGAATAAAAATCCGCCAAAAGCAGTGCCGTTTCTGGATTTTTGGCCCATTTAACATTATTAGTATCTTCAATTTCACTCCGCGACAGGACGATATTCACCCTGTTTGGCAAAGGCCGGCCCAATGAGTCGAAGGTTTTTCTACCCATAATAATCGCATGGCCTTGGGTAAGCGATTTGAAGTTCTTCAAATCAGTGCCCAAATGCCAAGGGAGCTGATTGTCTACCCCGATAATTCTATCAGGATAGCTTCTAGCCACAACCGAGGTTGCGGAGGGCATCTTCACACGCGGTTTACTCGACACGACGACAGACCTTTTCCATGTCACGGACACAATCAACTGATCGCGTCAGCCAGCGTCTATTGTCAAAGATGTGACCTCAAAACAACCTCGTTCTGCGAGCAGGCGCAACGAACTCACATTATACATGTTCGTCGAAGGCAACCCAAATACGGCGTCCGGCTCAGTCATGAAATCCGTCCGGCTTGCTGTCGATCTCGCGGGCGCGCGCAAGCGCCGGCCGTGATGTCAATGTCTGCACGTAGCGATCGACGCTGGCGCTTTCCGGCAAAAGCGTGCGCATCCAGGCGAGCGCACCACCTAGCATGAGGTCAGCGCCGCTGATCCGCTCGCCAAGCAGGTAGGACTGCTTGTCAAGCGTCGCGACCACGTACGCACACATATCCTGGTAGCCTTTCGCAAGCTCCGGACTGGTCTGCGTCAGGCCGCTGATGAAGGCGCTCCCTACCGGTTCGATCACACCGGCGTAGTAGGCAAGCCAGGACAGATAGGCGCCCCGCTCGGGGTGACCCTGCGGCCGCCCCATCTCGGAATCCGGATAGAGCTCCGTCAGGTACTGCGTGATCGCCGTCGATTCCGTGACCAACGACCCGTTATGCAGAAGGGCGGGAACCTGCTTGTGCGGATGCGGATTGTTGTCGTCCGGCCCGCCCGAACCGTCCCAGCGGCGGATCGAGACGTAGCGGACGTCGTATTCCGCCCCGAGTTCCTCCAGCAGCCACAGGATTCGGCCCGAGCGCGACATGGGCGCATGGATCAATGTCAGCATGTGGTCCTCCCGACCGTTCCGCCGCCGGCGACGTTGTCAGCGCGCCACGCTTGTCTGCATCACACCGCAACCGGCGCCTTGATATGCGCATCGGCCTCATAGCCGGTTAGCTCGAAGTCTTCGAATTTAAAGGAAAATAGATCCTTTACATCCGGGTTCAAGTGCATCTTCGGCAAAGGCTTGGGCGTTCGGGTCAACTGCTCGCGGACCTGGTCGAAGTGGTTTTGGTAGATGTGTGCATCCCCGAGCGTATGGACGAAATCGCCGGGTTGAAGGTCGCAAACCTGCGCCACCATCAGGGTCAACAGCGCATAGGAGGCGATGTTGAATGGTACGCCGAGGAAGATATCTCCCGAGCGTTGATAGAGCTGGCAGGACAGTTTTCCGTCCGAAACGTAGAACTGGAACAGGCAGTGACAGGGCGGCAGCGCCATTTCGTCCACCAGCGCCGGGTTCCAGGCGGAGACGATATGACGGCGGGAGTTCGGGTTCTTCTTCAGGCCCTCGACGAGGGTGGCGATCTGGTCGAGATGGCGGCCGTCATGGGTCGGCCAGGATCGCCACTGGTAGCCGTAGACGGGCCCGAGGTCGCCGTTCTCGTCGGCCCATTCATCCCAGATATTGACGCCGTTTTGCTTGAGATAGGCGATGTTGGTATCGCCCTGCAGGAACCAGAGAAGTTCGTGGATGATCGACCTCAGATGCAGCTTCTTGGTCGTCAGGACCGGAAGGCCCTCGGACAGATCAAAGCGCATCTGGTAACCGAACACGGAGCGCGTACCGGTTCCCGTCCGGTCGCCGCGGTCGGAGCCGGTGTCCATCACATGACGCAAAAGATCGAGATACTGCTTCATTGGGTCCGCCGCCGATTCGTTTCGCGCTAAAATAGGCGCAAGTCGCCGGCGAACCAATCGGTAAATCCCGGGTTTCCCCAGGGTGCGATCGGAGCGCCACGAGCTCGCCGAGGTGTTTTGCCGCCAGATAGTAGCCAGATAGTGGCCAGATAGTAGCCAGATCGTAGAACGTCGCGCACCATCTTCCTTTATGGAAGACATGCAGCAGGCGTTTTTTCACGCCGAACGCTTGCCGCGAAGGCCAACTGCAGGGTCAGGCGCAGGGATACAGTGAATTTTCCCGCAAACCCCTTTTCTTGGGACCGTTTACGACCTATATGTGAGGTGCCGTCTTCGGGCGGCTATGGCGATAAACAGGCGGTGAAATAAACCTATTGGACCCGGGGGCGGTACCCGGCGCCTCCACCAAAAACCGGTCGAACATGACGTGCGGACCGGCTTTTGATGGGGGCGAAATAGGATCGACAAGGGTGTAAAGATCGACTTTTCGCTCGGCATTGTACCACCGTTATCGGGCTAAAATTGTAGTTGCAAACGACAACTATGCGGAAGCTCGTCTCGCTGCTTAATCGCGGTGTGACACTTCAAATCAAGTCCTAAGGGGTCGCACTCTTAGGCGGGGTCCGAAGGCACCTGGCAACAGAAGCCTTCACCTTCTCCCCTGCCTTGAAATGGTCTATAGATGATGCAACTGACTCGTATGCGAGGACTTTCCTGCTACGAGAGCAGACGGCATAGAGTGTGACAGAGTTGAGTTACAAGAAAGACGGGGATCTTATGGGCCAAGACCATATCCGCTACGACATTCTCGCGCAGGACGCGCTTCGCAGCGTCATTCGCAAGGTCTTGACCGAAGTCGCAGCCACAGGTCACCTTCCCGGCGATCACCATTTCTTCATCACCTTCCTCACCGGCGCGCCGGGCGTGCGCATCTCCCAGCACCTCAAGGCCAAGTATGCCGAGCAGATGACGATCGTCGTCCAGCACCAGTTCTGGGACCTGAAGGTCTCGGAAACCCAGTTCGAGATCGGCCTCTCCTTCTCCGATACGCCGGAAAAGCTGGTCATCCCGTTCAACGCCATCCGCGGCTTCTACGACCCTTCCGTCAACTTCGAGCTCGAATTTGACGTTGCCGCCGCCGAGGAAGACGAAGGCGCCGAAATCACCGCCTATCCGATCACGCAGTCGGACAAGGCGGGTGACTCCGAGACCGATGCCGCGGCAAAGTCCGGCGAAGACGGCAAGAAGGAGAGCGGCTCGGTGATCTCGCTCGATTCCTTCCGCAAGAAGAACTGAATCCACTCCTCAAGACAGGTTCCCCATGACCGGCGACGTCGTCAATCTCCGTCAATTCCGCAAGCAGAAGGCGCGGACGGAAAAGGACAAGCACGCTGAGCAGAACCGCATTTCCTTCGGCCGGACAAAGGCTGAGAAGCAGCTCACCACCGCGCTGAACGACAAGGCTGGCAAGGCACACGAACAGGGCCGGCGCGAAAAGACGTCGGACGAAAGCGACGACCGGTCTTAGCCGCCCTTGGCACCGATCGTCATTTTCACGCCAGATCAACGGGTTAAAGAGCCTACCAGAATCAAATTCCAAACGACCTGAATCATTTTCTGAGGCACAATCGTTGATCCGCAAGCATTCCGCGACCCTGCATGGCCATCGCACCAGCTTCTCGCTGGAAGAGCCATTCTGGCTGGAATTGAAGACAATCGCCGACGCCCGGAAAATCGCGTTTGCGCAACTGATCGCCGAGATCGACGACGCACGCCTCGCCGACAGCAACCTCTCCTCGGCGCTCAGGGTCTACGTGCTGAACTGGATCAAGACCCACGGACACTATACCGAGGATCGATGACCCTCGGCATGCGGCCTGCCGAGCCGGAACTCGACGCCGCTTGCCATTCAACCGCACAATGTCGTGCCCTTGGTGATGGGCGGCCGCTGCCAGCGGGTCATCTATCGTCGCCGACCGGCAAAGGCGCGCCGCCGCATCAGGCTGATCACCGCTACAGTCCTACTGCGCCGTAACACCCGGCAGCGTATTGAAATCAAGTCCCGGCTGCGGCGTCTGGACCGTTGGCTGCTCATCGGCAGGCTGCCCGGTCGTGCCGCCATCCTGCGGCGCAGCCAGCGCGCCGCCGCGCAACACGCCCCCGGTCGGATCGAACGGCAGAAGGTTCTTCTGTTCCTCGGCCTTGCGCGCAGCCTCTGCCGCCGCCCTGGCCGTAGCGGCCTCCTCTGCCGCCTTCTTCTCGGTAAGCGCCCTTGCCTCGGCTTCCGCCTTCTGCCGCGCTGCCGCTTCCACGGCAAGTTGGCGCCGCCGCTCTTCTTCGATGGCCCGCAGCCGCGCCGCCTCGCGCTCGGCGGCATTGGCCTTGTAGAGTGCCACTTCCCGTCTGAGCCGCTGTTTTTCCAAGACGTTCGCCTGCAGCATCTCGACACGGCGCCGTTCCCGCTCGAAGGCCCTGAGCGACAGGAAATTCGACAGGCCGGTGGCATCGAGCGTCATGCCGGGTGACTTGAGCAGGCCGGCATAGTCCAGCGTCACCTGCGCCTCGGCGCCGGTCAGCGCCTCCTCGCCCGGATTGAAATCGACGGTCAAGCCCGCCTTCATCCGCTCGTCCGGAAAGCTGATTTCCGCATCGGCGGAAAGACCGGCAGCAGCATCGCCCGCCGTCACGTTCTGCGCCCGCAGGGTGCCCCCGGCAATGTTGAAGGGCACAGTCACCGCGCCAAGCGCCGCCTGCCCGGTCAGCACATTCTTCTCGGCAATGGGCTTGATGACATCCGCCGTGATCTCCCCCTCCAGCCGATCGGCAACCGCCATGATATCCGGCAGCGCCGCCGTATTCAGCCCGTGAACGACCGTATCCCGAAGCGTCGCCGTACCGGATCCGCTGGCCGATTCGGCCATGGCCCGCGCCGTCTTGCCGGAGGCCTCCATGGCAATCGTCAGATCGGCCTTGCCCTCGGCCACCGCCGCCCCGCCCGCTTTCCAGGCGGCTGCGGCCAGGTCCGCATCCTTGAGGTCAAGCCGCGTCTGGAAAAAGCCGGAGCCGTCGCCATTGCCGAGCAACAGGCGGCCCTCGACCTTGCCGCCGAGCCAATTGCCGGCGAGCGTGTCGAACGCGATCTGGTCGCCCTTCCAGACAAGCTTGCCGGTCAGGTCGGAGACGGCTCCGTATATACCCGGCCAGAACCGCTTGGCTGAAAAATCGAGAGCGACGTCGAGCCCGTTCCATGCCGGCTGCACGACGGGCGACATCGACAGATCGCCGCTCGTCGTATCCTGAACGGGTCCGATGATGCCCTCGCCGATCCAGGCAAGATCAAGCGTATCGAGTGCAATCTGCCCCGCCACCTTGCCCGGTGTCCTGCGATCGATGGCGATGGTCCCGGAAAAGGCGTTGCTGTCAGCCTTGCCCTCGATTGCCGAGAGCGTCACCGCTTCCGGCGTCGTCGCGATATCGGCCATCAAAGCGAGCGGCAGCCCCGTTCCCATCTCCGGCAGGCCAATGCCCTGCAACAGCAAAAACGGCTCGAAATCCCGGCTTTCCAGCGTCACCTTCGACTGCCCGGACAGGAAATTCTCGCGCGACAGGTCGATATCGCCATTGGCGGTCAAGGACGTCTGCTCGGTGGTAAAGGTCAGCGAGCCGTTGGCCTTCTGGCCGTCCGTGCCCTGCAGCTTGACCGAGAAAATCGCATTCTTATCGACGTCGAACGGCAGCGGATCAAAGCCGACCTGGCCGAGCAGCACCGGCGTCGAAGGGTTCTCCATCGTTGCCTCCAAGAGGATGCCTTGGCCCGTCAGCGCCTGCGCCACATTCGGCGCCTGATAGTTGGCGGCAATCTTCGTGCCATTCGCAGTACCGATAATGCCGAAGGTTACCGGCGCCTTGCCGTCCTGGCCGCCGGAGGTCACGGTCACGTCGAGAGCCGTGTCCGTGTAGTAGGGCCCGCTCTTAACCAGCCGCTCCAGCGCCGGGTGGGCCACCGCATGACGCTCGAGCATCTTCAGGAACGGCGTCAGATCGGGCGAGGCAAGCTTCATCTTGGCCGAAACCACGGGTGTCGACAGGTCGCCGCTCATGCGGCCTGACAAGGCTAGTTGTGTTCCGGCGATATTGCCGATCGAGACGCGCTCGGCCTGCAGCTGGCCGTTTTTCAGGGTCGCCACCAGTTGCACGTCGCTCGCATCCTCGTCGAAAGCGGAGAAATGCTCGGCCGAAAGATCGGCGGCGATCGTGTGCGACAGCACCGTTTCGTTCGATGCGTCGCCCGCCACCAGCCCAGCCAGTGCCTGCAGCGCTTCCAGGTCGATACGGTTGCCCTTGAGCTGCAGCGACAGGTTCGGCGGAACGCCATCGAGAGCCTGCCGCTCGATCCGGCCGCGCAGGACGGCCGGCCCGGCCGCGACTTCGAGGCGCTCGAACTGTTGCAGCGTGTCGGTCAGGTTGACGGTGGCCGAAAAACCGGCGGTCTTCAGCTTGCGGATAGACGGATCGACCGAGCCGGCAACCCAGGCCGCAAGGCCCGACGGTTGGTTGGAGGCGATGAGCATTTCGCCTCGGAAGGCGCGCTGGCCGCTCAGCTGCAGCCTGCCCTTGGCCTCGAACTGCGTGCGGCCGGGCAGCTGCGCCACCGCGTTGTCAACCATCCAGCCGGCCCCGTCTGGTCTGAGGTCAAGGCGGACATCGCGCACCGTCGTATCGCCGATCACGATCGCCGGCAGCTTCAAACTCGCCCGGCCGGGCACCTGCGGGATCGGGATATCCGCCGCGATCGCCATCATCGCAGCCAGCCTCTGGCGAACAGAGATTGCCGGGTCGCGACCGGTCTTGCCCGCCTCGCCGGTATTGCCGATGCGGCTGACATCGATCTGCTGGCCATCGGCCAGAAGCAGGAATTCCTGCTCTTTGCCGGTATCGAGCGTCGCCTCGCCGGTCACCAGATAGGGATCGTCCTTCGGGCCGATTTCGAGCCGGTATTCGGGCACGCGGATGCGCTCGTTGGTGAGCTCGAAACCGCCCGTCACCCGCAGGGCGCCGGATTGATCGGACACCGGCTGCGCCTCGGCGGGCTTGTTTTCGGTCAGCGTGAACTTGCCTTGATAGACCGGCTTGAAGTCGACGATCTTCAGGTCGCCGTCCAGTTCCACGCCAAACGGGCGCTTGTCCGGGGTCAATCGAGCCCGCATGCCAAGCGTTCCGGCTCCATCGTCGGCCTCGCTGCTGGAAAAGGCGAAGCTGCCGGCTTCCCCGTCCAGCGCCGCGCGGCCTTCCATCTTCCATGGACCTGCAAGCGAACGGGCCGAGAGATCGGCCTCGAGCCCGGTGATCCGCCGGATCCGCCCAGTCTGCTCGTCGATGAAGTCGATCTGGCCACCCGTGATCGCAACGTTTTCGAGGATTACGATCTTGGCCGGAATGGAGGCCTTGCGCCCGCGCGCCCAGTCAAGCGTACCATCCGGCAGGAGCCGTACCTTCGCCTTCGGCTGTTCCAGCCGCATGTCGAAGATCAGCGCTTCGCCGGAAAGGAAAGGCGCGAGCTCTGCATCCATCGAGAAATGCGCGACCTGGATCAGCGGCTCGCCGCTCTCGGACTGGCCGACGCGGACATCATTGAGGGTGACCGACGGGAATGGGATCAGCCGCGCATCAACGCTGCCGTGCACAACCACGGGCTTGCCCATGATCCGGCTCGCCTCGCGCTCGAAATCCTTGCGAAAATCGGTCCAGTCCACGAACAGTGGCGCAATCAGCGCGGCAAATAGAGCCACGACCAGAAGACCACCGACGAAAACCAGAATTCGCGAAAGCACCAGTTGAAAGTCCTAACCCGTTTGCTGCGGACGATGGCGCCCTTCGGCGCGCATCCTGTCATCGATAATTGGTATTAACACCGCTTCAGGCTTTTCACATGGCAAAAATCTTGCCGGGATTGAAGATGTTGCCCGGATCGAGCGCCCGCTTC
This sequence comes from Pararhizobium sp. LjRoot255, assembly GCF_964252905.1. Taxonomy (NCBI): domain Bacteria; kingdom Pseudomonadati; phylum Pseudomonadota; class Alphaproteobacteria; order Hyphomicrobiales; family Rhizobiaceae; genus Pararhizobium; species Pararhizobium sp. LjRoot255. The sequence continues at coordinate 3,158,129 of NZ_CAXUPQ020000001.1, read as the reverse complement.
ACCTGCCGCATCAGATCGAGCGCGTCGCCAAGCTCAGCCTCGAGGAACGGCATCTTGCCCTGTCCGATGCCGTGCTCGCCGGTGCACGTGCCATCCATCGCCAGCGCCCGCGCGTTGAGGCGGGCGACAAAGGCCTCCGCCTTCGCAATGTCGGCTTCGTCCTTGTCGTCGAACAGCAGGCCAACATGAAAGTTCCCGTCTCCCGCATGCCCGACGATCGGGGCGATCAGGCCATTGGCGAGAATATCCTCCTGCGTCGCCTCGACGCAATCGGCGAGCCGCGAGATCGGCACGCAGACGTCGGTCGAGAGTATAGCCAGCCCGGGCGCCAGGCTCTTCTGTGCCCAATAGGCATTGTGCCGCGCCTTCCACAGTGCGTTGCGCTCCTCGGTATTGGCCGTCCAGAGGAATTCGGGACTGCCGAATTCGGCGGCGATCTCGCCGAATTGCTTCGATTGCAGCGCCACGCTCTCCGCACTGCCGTGAAACTCGACGAACAGCGTCGGCATTTCAGGGAAGGACAATCCGGAATAGGCGTTGCTCGCCCGCATCTGCACGGCGTCCAGAAGCTCGATCCGCGCCACCGGAATGCCCGACTGGATGGTCAGGATCACCGTGTTGCAGGCGTCGCCGACAGAAGGAAACGAGCAGACGCCGCCGGCGATCACCTCCGGGATGCCCTGCAGCCTGAGCGTGATCGAGGTGAGGATGCCAAGCGTGCCCTCGGCACCCACGAAAAGACGGGTGAGATCATAGCCCGCCGACGACTTCCTCGCCCGGTGCGCGGTGCGGATTTCCTTTCCGCGCGCCGTCACTGCGGTCACGGCGAGCACATTGTCCTTCATCGTGCCGTAGCGCACCGCATTGGTGCCGGAGGCCCGCGTCGAGGCCATGCCGCCGATCGAGGCATTGGCGCCCGGATCGATGGGGAAGAACAGGCCCGTGTCGCGCAGATAGATGTTCAGCGCCTCGCGCGTGATGCCCGGCTGGACGGTGCAATCGAAATCGCTGGCATTGACTTCGAGCACCTTGTCCATGCGGCTCATATCAACGCTGATGCCGCCATGCGGCGCATTGATATGACCTTCAAGCGACGAGCCCGTGCCGAAGGCGATCAACGGAACGCCATGCTCGCTGGCGATCGAAACGATCGCCTCGACCTCGGCCGCACTCTCCGGAAAGACGACGCCATCGGGCAATTGCGCCGGGATATAGGTCGTCGCGTGGGCATGCTGCGCACGGATGGCTTCACCGGTCTGGAAACGCGCTCCGAACCGTTCGCTCATCAGCCGCACGGCCGTTGCTATGCCGGTTTCGTTGCGGCTGCCCGCCTTGATTGCCTTCAACGCCATGCCTTCCTCCCGAACCGCCGCCGCACGTCGCGGAAATTCTTAGATTTCAACGCGCTACTGTGCAAATCGGAATCATTTTGTCCAGAACCTCGTCCTCAACCACACAGGTTTAGCATGGAATTGCGCCGAAGTGAGACAGTCGGGACACAGGGGGAGAAAGAGCCTGGAATCAGGCCTCGTCAATCTGAGCCGGAAGATGACGGCTACCGCCGTCCATATGCAGCGGCCTTCGCAATCCGCTGCCATGACCGAATATACTGCCACTTGTGACCTTACGATCATCCACCCGCGGAATACCGCGCGACATTGGAAATGTGCAGCTTTATTTCGGCGTATTTGCGCGCGGATAACGGCATTAAATCACTCATTGCAGTGCCTCCTTGCTCTGCAATTGGTTCAATCCGTCGCTCCAGGTGGCAATGCCTTTGGCCCCTTGCCCCCCAGGCGTTACTTCACTGCGACGACGACCTTCCCCTTCGCGCGACCCGTTTCGACATAGTCCAGTGCCTCGTTGGTCCTCGCGAAGGGGAAGACCCGGTCCATCACCGGGCTTATGTCACCCGCCTCGATCAGGGAGGTGATCTTTCCGAGCTGCCCACCATTCGCTGTCATGAAGAGAAATGAATAGCTGATCGCTAGGCGTTTCGATTTTCTCCTGATGCCAGAGCTCAGCAGGCGCATGACCTGTTGAAGCAGCCACCCCGAGCCGTTCTGCCTCGCAAAGTCCGGATCGGGCGGACCGGAAATCGAGATCAGCTTTCCGCCCGGCTTCAGCACGCCAAGAGATTTCTCCAGCGTGTCCTTGCCGAGGCTGTTCAGCACGACGTCGTAGCCCTGCAGCACTTTCTCGAAGTCATCCTTCTTGTAATCGACCACGACGTCTGCGCCGAGATCTTTCACAAGAGCGATATTGGCCGTGCTCGTGGTCGTCGCCACATATGCCCCGAGATGCTTGGCAAGCTGGATCGCGATCACGCCCACGCCGCCCGATCCGGCATAGATCAGGACCTTCTGCCCCTTCTGCACGTTGGCCCGCTCGACAAGCGCCTGCCATGCCGTCAGGGCGACAAGCGGAATGGATGCGGCCTCTTCCATGGTCAGATTGTTGGGCTTCATTGCTACATCGGCCTCGTCCATGGCGATATACTCTGCGAATGTCCCGATGCGATCCTGGGCCGGACGTGCATAGACCTCGTCGCCGGGCTTGAATTGCCGGACCTTGGCCCCGACCCGGACGACGGTGCCCGCGACATCGTTGCCCAGCACCAGGGGAAGGCGATAGGGCAGGATCAGCTTGAACTCTCCGTCCCTGATCTTGCTATCCAAGGGGTTCACTCCGGCGGCATGAATCTCCACCATGACGTCGTTGTCCTTCAACTCCGGCACAGGACTTTCGCCGAGCCGCAGAGCGCCGCCTTTCGCATAGCGATCGATCAGGAATGATTTCATCGGATCAACTTTCGTTTCTGTGGTGAGCCAGCAGTGCCGTCAGGCCGGCAAGCGGAACTGCTTGCGCAAGCTCTTGTCGAATATCTCTGCGGGGGCAAACCGGCGCAGTAGGCTGATTTGCTGCGCTGCCTTGCCAGCGGTATAGCGCCGCCGCGGACGGGCATCGGTCGCGGCCTTGACGACCACATCGGCCACCACATCCGGCAGATCGGCTTTAGGCATCACATCGCGAAGGAGCGCGTCGACGTCAGCTCGAGCGCGATCATATTCATTCAATATGGAATCCGGCTTGATCCCATTCTGGTCGAAGACAGTACGGACAAACGCCGGCTCGATAACTGAGACGCGAATATTGAAGGCACGAACCTCGTGATCCAGTGATTCCGAATAGCCCTCGATTGCGTGTTTGGCCGCTGAATAATGAGCCGCATACGGCGCAGGTATGAGGCCCAAGACCGAGCCGATGTTGATGATGCGCCCTTTGCCGCGCCGCCGCATCGACGGCAACACCGCATTGGTCATGCGGATGACGCCGAACAGATTGACGTCGAACAGGGCTTGCACCTGTGCGACCGAGGATTCCTCGGCGCCCCCTAAGAGGCCGAGACCGGCATTGTTGACCAGAAGATCGATCCGCCCCGCGCGGCTTAGAACCTCGTCGACGACGCTCTGCACGGATGCGTCATCGATCACGTCGCAGACCAGCATCGTGATCCCATCCGCGGTGTCTGGCATCGGCTTTCGGCTGGTACCGAAGACACGGTAGCCATCGCGCCGCAGCGCCTGTGACGTCACCAGCCCGATGCCGGAGGAAGCCCCCGTGACCAGGGCAACGCCGCGTTCTGTCTTGCTCATCTCTTCCGCTTTCATTTTGTCGTGGAACATCGATGAACAATCAGTTACTATCAATTTAATAGCAAGTCACTACTAAAAAGATATGGACATGAAGAATCTTTCGAATCAGCCCTGCCTGATCGCCCGCAGCCTGGCGCTTGTGGGGGACGCATGGAGCATGCTGATCATGCGCGACGCCCATGCGGGGCTGACCCGCTTCGATGATTTTCGCAAGAGCCTCGGTATCGCGCCGACGATGCTGACGGGGCGGCTTTCAGGCCTGACCGAGGAGGGACTGCTGGAGAAACGCCGCTATTCCGACCGTCCGCCACGGGACGAATATGTGCTGACGGAAGCCGGCCGCGACTTTCTGCCGGTTCTGTTTGCGATTGGCGCGTGGGGACGCAAGCATCGCGGCGGGGGCAAGGTGACCCGGTTCTTCGACGCCGAGACCGGAACGGAGATCGATCCCGTCACCATCGACCGCGCGACCGGCGCCCCGGTCGGAACACGTCCCATTCGCATCGCAGCTCCCGAATGAGCCGCTCACGGCAGCTGAAGCAGTGAATGGTCGACGATTGCGACTGGCTCCCTCTTCTCCCCGGCGGGGAGAAGTGCCGAGCGTATGCGAGGCGATGAGGGGGTCTCGGAGATTTCGGTGCCAGCCTCATCCGGCGCTTCGCGCCACCAAGCGGCAAATCCCTATGCAATTGCCTGCCGGAAGGCGGCCCGGAGGAGCCCTTTATTCCGCAGCTTCAGCCAATTGCAGCGCTTCGGCCTGTTCCAGCTCGCGGTGCAGCCGCCGTTCTTCATCGACATGCGGCTTGGTAAACCGGGCGATGACCAGATAGGCGACCGGCGTCAGATACAGCGTGACGACCGTTGCAAGCCCGAGGCCGCCGACCAGCACCCCACCGAGCGCGATGCGGGCCTCGGCGCCGGCGCCGCTTGCCAGCACCAGCGGCAGGGCGCCGACGATGGTGGCGATCATCGTCATCATCACTGGCCTGAGCCGAATATTCGCCGCGTTCTCGATGGCCGAGCGCAGATCTTCGCCGCGGTCGCGCAGCTGGTTGGCAAACTCGACGATCAGGATGCCGTTCTTTGCCATGATGCCGACCAGGAGCACCAGGCCGATCTGGCTGTAGATGTTCAGCGTGTTACCGGTCATCACCATGGCAAAGACGGCGCAGGCAAGGCCGAGCGGCACGGTCGACATGATGATCAGACCGCTGACCAGGCTTTCGAACTGTGCGGCCAGCACCAGGAAGATGATGACGAGCGCAAAGCCGAAGGTGATGAACATGCCGTTGGCGTTCTCGTCGAGCGTCGCTGCCTCCGCAAGCGGCACCACGCGTGATCCCGGCGGCAAGAGCGGAGCGGCCATCTGCTCGACCATCGACAGGGCGTCGCCGAGCGCGAGGCTGGATGTCAGGCCGGCGGAGAGCGAGACGGAGCGCAGTTGCGATTCGCGCGCCAATTGCGGCGCAACCGCCTTTTCCTCGACGGTCGCAATCGACGACATCGGCACGATCTTGCCGTCGCCGGTCTTCAGGAAGATGTTCTGCAGGTCGGTCGGATCATTGACCGGGTTGGTCGTCGACAGGAGCTTGACCGGATAGGCCTCGCCCTCGACATAGACATCGAGCACGCTGTTGCCGTCGAGCATCGCCTGCAGCGCCGACGACAGGCCCTTGATATCGATGCCGAGATCGGATGCCCTTTCGCGGTCGATGGTCACCGAAAGCTGCGCCTGGTTCTCCTCGTAGTTCAGGCGGACGTTTTCGAAACGGCCGCTGTCTTCCATCTGCCGCACCAGTTTTGCAGCCGCAACGCCGAGTTTGCCGTAGTCGTTGCCGACCAGCGCCACCTGCAGCCCATTGCCGGCGCCACGGATGCCGAGGCTGTTCGGCTGGATCGGGAAGACGCGGATCGACGGGATATTCGCCGTCATTTTGGTGATGTCGGCGGAAATCTCCTGCTGGGTACGCTCGCGGTCGCCCCAGGGCGCCAGCGTCAGCACCATGAAGCCGCTGTTGACCGATCCGCCCTGTCCGGAAATGGAGAAGATATTGGCGATTTCGCCGCTGTCGGCGAGCGGTTTCAGTCCCTCCTCGACGCGCCGCATCTGCGCCTGCGTGTATTCCAGTGAAACGCCCTGCGGCGCCTGCATCCGCAGCATGATGCGGGCGCGGTCTTCCGTCGGCGTCAGCTCCGACTTCAGCAGCGTGAAGGCGCCGGCGCCCGCCGCCGTCACCATCACTGCCACCATGAAGACGATCAGCGGTGAGTTGAGACAGGCCCGCAGCGTTCGCCGGTAGAAACCGGCCGCAAAAATGCCGATCCTGGCCATGAAGCCGGTGTGACCATGCTCCTCGCCATGCGGTTTCAGCATGCGCGAGGCCAGCATCGGGCAGAGTGTCAGCGACACGAAGGCCGAGAGCAGGATGGCGAAAGCCAAAACGAAACCGAACTCGCGGAACAGACCGCCCGTCTGTCCCGGCAGGAACGACAGCGGCACGAAGACCGCCACAAGCGTTGCCGTCGTGGCAATGACCGCGAAGAACACTTCGAGCGTACCAAGCACGGCCGCCGCCCGCGGCCCCATGCCCTCACCGCGCCGCCGTACGATGTTTTCGAGCACGACGATGGCGTCATCCACCACCAGCCCCGTCGCCAGCACGATCGCCAGCAGCGTCAGGATGTTGATCGAGAAACCGGCGATATAGATCGCCGCACAGGTGCCGACCAGGGCGATCGGCATGGTCAGCGTCGGGATGAGCGTCGCCCGCCAATCGAGCAGGAAGAGATAGATGACGATGGTGACGATGATCACGGAGGCGGCGAGTGCAATCTCCACCTCGTGAATGGCGCCGTCGATGAACACGGCATCGTCGCTGGTGACCTTGAGCTGCGTACCCTCGGGCAATATCTCGTCGATCGTTGCCACCGCCTTCTTCACGCCCTCGGAAATATCGAGCGTGTTCGACTGCGCCTGCCGGATGATGCCGAGCCCGATGCCCTGACGCCCGTCAGACCTCAGCGACGACGTGCCTATATCGGGGCCGAGCGTCACCGTCGCGATGTCACCAAGCCGCACATTGTCGCCGAGGATCAGGTTCTCGAATTCCTCCGGTGTCTGCAGGCCCGCAGTGGCGCGCACCGAAATGTCCTGGTCGGCGCTGGTCAGCGATCCCGCCGGCACATCGAGCGAGGCAGTTGCCAGCGCGTCGCGCAGGTTGGCGACGGTCAGTCCGCGCGAGGCGAGCTTCGACTGGTTGACGTCGATGCGGAAGATCTTCTCCTGGTCGCCGTTGATCTGCACGTCGGCAACGCCCTCGACGGCGGCGAGCCGATCGGTGATCTCATTTTCGGCAAGCAGCGTCAGGTCTTCCATCGACAGCGTATCGGACGTCAGCGCCAGCCTGAGGATCGGCTGGCTGTCGGCGTCGGCCTTGACGATGCGCGGCTCGTCAGCATCCTCGGGCAGTTGGTTCGCCACCCGGCCGAGCGCGTCGCGGATATCATTGGAGGCCTGGCCGATATCGGTCGTATCGGAAAATTGCAGCGTGACGCGGCTTTGGGCATATTGCGAGGTCGAGGAAATATCCTTGATGCCCTGGACGCGCGAGACGGCGCCCTCGATCACCGAGGTCAGCTCGCGGTCCACCGTCTCCGGCGAAGCCCCGTCGAAGGTCGTGTTGACCGACACCACCGGCTGATCCACCTGGGGCAACTCGCGGATCTCGATGCCGTTCAAGGCCGCGAGACCTGCGACAATGATCAGCGTGTTGACCACCAGCGCGAAAATCGGGCGGCGAATGAACAATGCGGTAAAACCGGCCGTGCGCCCTGCTTCGTGATGGTCGCCTGCCCCGCTCATTTCGTGGCCTCCGCTTCGGAGACCTTCCGTTCCTGATCGCCCTGTTGCGGCTTCTGTTGCCGCGGCTTCTCGTCGCTCGCCACACGCACGGCGCCGCCGTCACGCAGGCGCTGCACGCCTTCCATCACCACGGCATCGCCCTTGGCAAGCTCCGCCTCGACCAGCACCTTGTCGGAATTGCGCTGGATGATCTTCACCGGAATCTTCTGCGACTTTTCCTGATCGACGCGCCAGACATAGGAGCCGTCGGCGCTCCACTGGATCGCCAGCGGATTGACCGTCGGATACTGGTCGCCGGGGAAACGGACCGAAACGGAGAAGGACATGCCGGCCCTGAGCGTATCGTTGGGATTATCGATCCGCGCCCTGACCCTCAGCGTCCGGCTTGCCTGGTCGATGCGGTTGTCGATGGCGTGAATGGCACCGGAAAACTCCGAGCCCGGCAGGGCGATGGCCGACGCAGTGACCGCCTGTCCGACGGAGATCTTCGTTGAGAACCGCTCGGGCGCCCAGAAATCGACGAGGACCTGCGAGCGGTCGTCAACGACGGCGACCGGCGTCGAGGTCGTGACGTAGTCTCCCGGATTGACGGTGATGATGCCGACGACGCCGCCCGACGGCGCGACGATGTCGCGGCGTTTGAGATCGAGTTCGGCCGTCTGCAGGGCGAGTTCGGCGGCCTGCATGGCGAATTCCGCCTCGCGCAATACGGCAACAGAGACGGCATTGCCGAGCCTGCGGTTACGCTCGACCTTTTCGCGGGCACTGTCGACGGCGACTTTGGCCTGGGCCGCCGCAATCTTCTGCTCGTCGCTGTCGAGCCGGGCGATCACCTGGCCCTTCTCGATCTGATCGCCGGATTTGGCGAGAATCTCGGTCAAATTGCCGGTCGCCTGCGGCGTGACGGCAACCGAGACGATGGCCTCGCCATTGCCGATCGCGTTCAGCCTGTCGTTGACGACGGCGCTATCCACCGGCTGCGTGACAACGAGCGGCGCACCGCCGCCTTGCCCGCGCCGGCCGGAATCTTGGCCTTGTCCCTGGCCGCCCACCCCATCCGCCGGCTTTGCGGCAAAAACCAGCAACTGCCCGGGCACGCCCGCCTTGGCAAGCATCGCGCCGGCGCCCGGCACGAAGCGGACCCAGATACCCAGGCCCACCGCAAGAATGATCAGACTGATCGACAGCTGCTTCCAAAGCCGCATCAAGGAACTCCATTGAAATCCACGGCTCCCGGCCACAGCGGCGCGCGGGGTCCATCAACAACGCCAACTATCCCCTTTTGCCGCAGCCCGGGCAATGCCAGAATACCATCATTACGCACTTGTAATGAAAGCCATTTTCGGTCCAGAGCGGCCGCTTTCAATCAAACGAAGCCCGGAGGCCCCATGAGCACCATCGCCAAAAATCAGAACCCGGAAGCCAATTCCCGCGTCAAGGCGGTGTTCGACGACATCCGCGCCACTCGCAGGTCGGATTTCATCAACAATATGTGGCACTACCTCGCCTTCGATCCCGGCCTGCTCGAAGATACCTGGGCCGAGGTCAAGGCGGTGATGGCAACGCCGTCGGCGCTCGATCCGCTGACCAAGGAAATGCTCTATGTCGCCGTCTCGGTCACCAATGGCTGCGGCTACTGCGCCCATTCCCATACGGCAGCTGCGAAGGCCAAGGGCATGACCGCCGAAATGCACGCCGATCTCCTGCGCGTCATTTCGCTCGCCGCCAAGACCAACCAGCTGGCAACCGCGCTGCAGGTTCCCGTCGATCCCGTCTTCGATGCCGATCATCGGCCCTGATCGCGGCACAAAAGCGGTTGCCGGCGCAAAGAAGCTGGACTTCACGGAATAAAAGAAGAACGGAATTCTGGCCTTTCGGCGCCGAATCACTACATTGAGCCGCATGAGCAATGGATTTGACGATATTCCCTTCTTCGATGAGGAGCCGGCGCCGCGTCCTGCGCGCGGGCACCAGCCGGCACCGCCCGCCCCTGCCGGTGGCATCGCCGCCCGCGCCATGGCAGCGCGTGACCAGCATCGGGCACCCGATTATCTCTCCGGCCTGAACCCGGAACAGCGCGACGCCGTCGAAACCCTCGACGGCCCTGTTCTGGTGCTCGCCGGCGCCGGCACCGGCAAGACCCGCGTGCTCACCACCCGCATCGCCCATATCCTGACGACCGGCCGCGCTTATCCGAGCCAGATCCTCGCCGTCACCTTCACCAACAAGGCGGCACGCGAAATGAAGGAGCGCATCGGAGTGCTGGTCGGCTCGGCCGTCGAGGGCATGCCCTGGATGGGCACCTTCCACTCGATAGGCGTCAAGCTGATGCGTCGCCATGCCGAACTTGTCGGGCTCAAGTCCTCGTTCACCATTCTCGACACCGACGACGTGGTGCGCCTCATCAAGCAGATCATTCAGGCCGAGGGCATCGACGACAAGCGTTGGCCGGCCAAGCAATTCGCCCAGATGATCGACGGCTGGAAGAACAAGGGCCTCGGCCCTGCCGACATCCCCGAAGGCGATGCCCGCTCCTTTGCCAACGGCAAGGGCCGCGAGCTCTACGCTGCCTACCAGGCCCGGCTGATGACGCTGAACGCCTGCGATTTCGGCGATCTGTTGCTCCACCCGATCCGCATGTTCCGCGCCCATCCGGACGTGCTGAAGGAATATCACGACAAGTTCCGCTATATTCTCGTCGACGAATACCAGGACACCAACACCGCGCAATATATGTGGCTGCGGCTGCTTGCCCAACGGCCGCGCGCACGCGGCCCAATCTCCCCCCCTGAGGGGGAGATGTCCGACAGGACAGAGGGGGGTAGGCGGCAGGCCTCTGCAGCAAGTGGCTCACCCCCCTCTGTCGGCTTCGCCGACATCTCCCCCTCAAGGGGGGAAATCAGAGGCGGCACCGTCAACATTTGCTGCGTCGGCGACGACGACCAGTCGATCTATGGCTGGCGCGGTGCCGAGGTCGACAACATCCTGCGCTTCGAGAAGGATTTTCCCGGCGCAAAGGTCATCAAGCTGGAGCGCAACTACCGCTCGACGGAGCACATCCTCGGCGCCGCCGCCCATCTGATCGCCCACAATGAAGGCCGCCTCGGCAAGACGCTGTTCACCGACCGCACCAATCCGGACGACGACAAGGTGCAGGTCCATGCCGCCTGGGACTCCGAAGAGGAAGCCCGCGCCGTCGGCGAGGAGATCGAGCAGCTCCAGCGCCAGAAGCACGATCTCAACGACATGGCGATCCTGGTGCGCGCCTCCTTCCAGATGCGCGAGTTCGAAGACCGCTTCGTCACGCTCGGCCTGAACTACCGCGTTATCGGCGGCCCGCGCTTCTACGAGCGGCTCGAAATCCGCGACGCGCTGGCCTATTTCCGCCTCGTCTGCCAGCCCGCCGACGACCTCGCCTTTGAACGCATCGTCAACACCCCGAAGCGCGGCCTTGGCGATACGACGGTGCGCAGCCTTCACGACTATGCCCGCAGCCGGAATATCCCGATGCTCGCAGCGGCTGCCGATCTCATCGAAACCGACGAGATGAAGGCCAAGCCGCGCAAATCGCTGTTCGACGTCGTCACCATGTTCAAGCGCTGGCAGGGCCTGCTTGAAACCACGCCGCATACGGAGCTTGCCGAAACCATCCTCGAAGAGTCCGGCTATACGGACATGTGGAAGAACGACAAGTCGGCCGAAGCCCCCGGGCGCCTGGAAAACCTGAAGGAACTTATCCGCTCGATGGAAGCGTTCGAGAGCATGCGCGGCTTCCTCGAACATATAGCGCTGGTGATGGATGCCGAGCAGAACGAAAACCTCGACGCCGTCTCGATCATGACACTGCATTCGGCCAAGGGCCTGGAATTCGAAACCGTCTTCCTGCCCGGCTGGGAGGAAGGGCTCTTCCCGCACCAGCGTGCGCTCGACGAGGGGGGCCGCTCGGGGCTGGAGGAAGAACGCCGCCTCGCCTATGTCGGCCTGACGCGGGCAAAACGCCGCTGTCACATCTGGTTCGTCTCCAACCGCCGCATCCACGGCCTGTGGCAATCGACGCTGCCCTCGCGCTTCCTCGACGAATTGCCCGTCACCCATGTCGACGTCGCCGAGACCGAACAGTCCTATGGCGGCTACAACCGCGGCGGCTACGGCCAGTCGCGCTTCGACAAGCAGGAACCCTTCGCCAACGCCTATTCCACCCCCGGCTGGAAACGCGCCCAGGCCAACAAGACCGACGCCACCCGCGACAACTGGGGCTCCCGCTCCGGCGTCTCGATCGAGCGCATCGGCTACGGTGAGAGCGGCCCCCGCGCCCGCACCATCGACGGCGAACTCGTGGCCAAGTCGAAGATCGACGAGCCCTCGAAATTCAACGTCGGCGACCGCGTGTTCCACATCAAGTTCGGCAATGGCAACATCGCCGGCATCGAGGGCAACAAGCTGACGATCGACTTCGACCGGGCCGGGCAGAAACGGGTGCTGGACGGGTTTGTGGAGCGGGTGTGACGCTCGGCTTGGATCCTCGGGTCATCCTCGGGTTTAACCCGAGGACGAGGGTGACGGAGGGGAGGAATTCGGCGGAGAAAACCGGATACCTCCGGCGGTAGGATGTTTGCTATTGGCGCGATCCACCCAAGGTAGTCATCCTCGGGCCTGACCCGAGGATCCACAGCCGCGCTCTCCAAAGCCCAAAGCCCAAGCCCACAAACTTCGGTCAAGCGCCAATGCCGACCCCCAGCCGCGAAAAAATCACCCGCAAAATCCCCGCCCCTCACACCCATGCCATAATCCGCTCGTCCCGCCCACGGATACACTGCCAGCCGTGGCAACGAGGCGGGGCCGGCGGCGGGTTCGGGGAAAGGACGGACGTCCCCGAGGCCGGGGCTCACAAGAAGGTTCCCCTCCGCAGGCCGATGCTGCTGCGGGCGTGCAATCGCACAGAGGGCCGACAAGGCCGTAGCGGAACGAGTTTGCGGGCAAAAACCGCCGAACGGGGCGCTGAGAGGTGTCACCTATTCTATTCATACGAGGCAGCTTTCAGCGCCCCGTCCGAACAGAAACCAAAAACACGGCGAGCGATCGCGCGTGAAGGATGGAACCGTGCCCTCCCGGTCGTCATCCTCGGGCTTGACCCGAGGATCCACACACAAACCCAACGCGCAGACGTGGGTTGGCTCCGGTTCTGGATCCTCGGTTCAAGCCCGAGGATGACGACACCAAAGAGGAGGCCGCAGCAACAAAGGCGCCCGACAAGAATCTGCTGCCCGCACCGGTGCGAGCGGGAAAAGTCCCTTCTGAAAGCCACCCGCTCACAGCCGCCAACGCCTGTTTTCCCCATCGGCGCCGGCTGTGCTAGGCTCGATGCCAGAGGGGCGGATGGCGTAGTCATGACACGTGCACAGCAAGTTGGCGTCATCGTCGGTCTGATGATCGTGGCGATCCTGACGATGTTGCGCGCCAGTGACCCTCAACTCATGCGGCAGGCCCGTGCAGTCGCGTTCGACGAGTATCAGCGCATCGCGCCGCGGGCATTCCAGGATCTGCCGGTCCGCGTGGTCGACATAGACGAAGCGTCGCTGAAAGAATTCGGCCAATGGCCATGGCCGAGGGACCGCATGGCCAAACTGGTGAACAGGCTTTCGGAGATGGGAGCGGCGGCGATCGCATTCGACATTCTCTTCTCCGAACCCGATCGCCTTTCGCCACGCACGGTCATGCGCGATGTCGCCGGGGTCGATCCCTCGCTCGTTGAACGGCTCCCGGACAATGACGAAATTTTCGCCCGTTCGATCGCTGAAAAGCCGGTCGTGCTCGGCTTTGCACTCTCCAACGAGGGCAACGACCGGCCTCAGGTAAAGGCCGGCTTTGCCTTCACCGGCGAACCGCCCTTCCACGCGCCGCCCCGCATCACCAGCGCGACACCCCTGCGCCCGCAACTCGAGGCCAATGCCGCCGGCATCGGCCATATCAGCCTCAACCCCGGCGATCCGTCGGCGGTGGTGCGCACCGTGCCTCTGCTCTTGAGCGACGGGCAACAACTCTATCCCAACCTTGCGCTCGAAGCGCTGCGCGTCGCGCAGGGCGCGTCCACCTACGTGCTCGCCGATGCGCCGGATGCGCCGGACACCATTACCCTGATCAAGATCGGAGATTTCGTCGTCCCGGTGACGGCAGCCGGTGAACTCTGGCTCTATGTCACTCCCGACAGGGCGGACAGGTATATTTCGGCGCGACAGATACTGGCTGCCGAAGGGGTTTCGCCCGCAACAGCCGCGGCAATGGAAGGCAGCATCGTCTTCATCGGCACCTCGGCCGCGGGCCTCCAGGACATTCGCACGACGGCGCTCGGTCAGAACGTGCCCGGCGTCTCGCTCCAGGCCCAGACCGTCGAGCAGATCCTGTCCGGGCGGTTCCTCTCGCGGCCCGACTGGGCCGACGGCCTTGAAATCCTGTCCATCGCGGTTGCGGGCACCCTGCTCGTCATCCTCACCACATTCGTCAGCCCCGCCGTAGCGCTGGCCTGCGGGCTGCTGATCACGGCGCTCGCTCTCGCCGCCTCGTGGCTTGCCTTCCTCTACGGCGGCCTCCTGCTTGATCCCCTGGCGCCGATCATCAGCGGATCGATGACGCATTTCGCGGCAACCGCGTTCCGTTTCCTGGTGATCGACCGGGAACGCCGGGAGGTCCGCGCCGCCTTTGGCCACTACCTCTCCCCCTCGCTGCTCTATCGCATCGAGCACACCCAGGGCGCCCTGCGTCTCGGCGGCGACGACCGGGAATTGACGGTGATGTTCGTCGACATCCGCAACTTCACCGAGATCAGCGAGCGGTTGGCGCCCACCGCGGTCGTCGGATTCCTGAACACCCTTCTTGATGCGCTGAGCCGCCATGTCATCGAGAACGAGGGCACCCTCGACAAGTTCATCGGGGATTCGATCATGGCCTTCTGGAATGCGCCCGTCGATGTCGGGGACCATGCGGTCAAGGCGGTCCGTGCCGCATTGGCCATGCGCGAGACGCTTGCCCGCCTCAATGCCGATGACGCTTTCGGGTTTGGAAATGGACAGTCCGTGGGCATCGGCATCGGCATCCATACCGGCCTAGCCTGCGTCGGAAACATGGGCGCCGAGACCCATTTCAATTATTCCGCCGTGGGCGACACCGTCAACGTCACCGCACGCATCGAGGCGGCCTGCAAGGACGTCTGTTTCGACATTCTGGTGTCTGAGAGCACTGCGAGCCTGGCGCCGCAGTATGCACTTCTTGAGGCGGGTGCGTTGGCGCTCAAGGGTAAGAGTACGCGAACCCGCACCTTCGCGGTGGTCGGCGACGAGCGCCTCGCCATCTCCCCCGATTTTGCCACATTGAAGCATGTTCACGGGCAACTGATCGAAGCCATGGCATCGCGGTCGCCGGCTGCCCGCAAAATGCTACGTGTGGCAAAACGCAAGGCGGCGGAACTGCCGGTGGGATTGGCGGAATTCTATCGCCGCATCTCGCGCCGAGCCGACCATTTTCTCCAGCGGCCCGCCGTAGCGCCGCGCGTCCATCCTGACGGGAAAACATGACACCTCATGCCCGCAGCGGCATTTCGGCGGTACAAAGCCGTGTTGACGGCAACATCGCGAGCGCCACGCCGGCGACGATCCCTCCCGTCATTTCCTGCTCTTGCCGCGATCGTTGCGGTCCTTGTTGCGGCCGCGATGGTAGCCGTCGTCGTGGTCACCGTGATGCTGGCTGCCGTCGTCAACGCTGTTGCCGTCACGATCATGATGGTTGTGGTGCCTGTCGCGCTCGCGCGGCTTGTCCGGCTTGTCCGGCTTGTCCTTATCCGGCTTGTCGGGCTTATCGTCCTTGTCGGGTATATCCGGCTTATCCGGCACATCGCGCTGCTCGCGAACGGTCGCAGGGATGCGGTCGGGCCGAATATCGACGACGTTCGCAAGGCCGCAACCGCCGCCGCCGCCCGCTGAAAGCCTCTGGCTGCCGGAGAGGAACGGCAGCGCCTTGGTATTGCCGAGCGTCTTGAAGATGCCGCGGTCGACCGGGCGGGTTTCGGTCAGGCCTCCGTTGCGGGTGGCAACCACGCAGTCGCAACGCCGCCTCAATTCTCGGCAGCCGCCCGGGCCGCAAAAACTGGCCGATCCGCCCAACAGCACCATGGCGGTCGTGCCGTCGGCACCGACATAGAAATCGAAAACGGTCCCGCGAACGCCGATCGTTCCGGCTGGCGTCAAAATCTCATAGGCGGCGTGTTTGGAGTTTCCGCTTATCCAGCGAAACGTGCCCTTGGCCGCCTTGACGGTGAGCTTCTTCACCGAACGCGAGCCATCGAAGACGAACTTGTCGATAACCACGGATGAGCCCCACCCTACGGCGAGCTTGGTCCCATCCCGGAAGACAAACTGGCCCAGCCCGGATCGGGACGTGCTGATTCGTTCGTCCTGGAACACCGGATCGTCGATCGCGAGCTCACCGCTCGCCCCCGTCACCGCAGTCTTGATGTGAATGGCCTTGCCGATCGATTGCGCAGCAACGGACGGGGTTGCAGCGGAGAGCAACAGACTGAATGCGACGACAACGGCCCGATCCGGAGCAAACATCTCCCCCTCCTCGAGAGGGGGCACATTAGCACAATGTAATTTATATGTCTCGCGATCCGCGTGGGGTGATCCGGCCGCAAGCGACGGCTTATACGCCCTTGGAAAACAGCGAGGCCAGCGTCTTCTTCGGCGCGGAGAAGCCACCCTTCATGCTCTTGACGATGACCATGTGCGATATTTCCCCGCGCTTGAAGGCTTTCAGGAAGCGCGGATACTCCTCGAAGGCGACGCAGCCATGCGAGTCGCCGCGGTTGCGCAAGAGATAGCTGTGGGCGAGCAGACCGACGCGGCCATGCGGCGCGACGCCATTGACCGGCGTCAGGCGCACGGCCGCCACACCGTGGAACAGTGACTCGCGCATCGTCACCTTGTAGGTACCGGGCGGCGTCGGGCCCTTCATTTTCACATGGACGTAAGCGGGATTGTCGCGCATCTTGCCGATGCCGGAATGCGCCTCGAGCTTCTCGCCGTTCGGCATGTAAACCACGCCGGCCGAAATATCGTAGTAGGCAACGCCCTTGCGGCCGCGGAAAGTCGGACGAACCTCGTCATCATCGTCCATGGGAAGATCCGGCTTGGCATAGGCAAGTTCCTTGGTCCCCGGCTGTCTGGTCCGGTTGGCCGGTTTGCCGGCGCTGTCGGCGAGGCTCCGCGGCTTGGAAAGCGGCGTCGGCCCCAGATCCGGCAACATTCCATTCAGCGATGAGGCCGGTTCCTCCATCACGAGGCTGAACGGCTTGCCCAAGCCTTGCTTGAGCGAGACGTTTTCGATGAGCGCATTGGCCATCACGGGCGTCGAGCCAGTGATTACGTCGTCACCCCTCGCCGCAGCCGCCTTCGCCAGCGCCAAAACCTGCGTCTTTTCGATAAAATCGACAGGGGGTTTCGCCAGCGCAACGGCCGCGATGCTCTTTTGTGGCACAAGCGTGGAGGCCAGATGGATGCGCGGCAGGACTGTCAGCCGCGAGAACTTGGTGAGCCGCACCACGCGCTGCTGCGGGGCGGCGCGCACGATCGCGTTGAGCCCCAGGGAGGCCTCCAGACGAGATTGATTGTCTGACGGCAGCGATGGCCCCATGGTTTGCATGGCCGCAAAGGTCGCGATCACCCACATCGAAGCGGCGATGCCGACACCTATAAAGGCCGCGCCGGAGACGAGAGAATGCGCCTTTTTCGAGCGGCCTGCCGGTTTGCCGGATGAGGCGACATGACTGAACTTTTCGACCGCAAACGCCATGATACTCGTTACCCAAAACGCATTACACAATCCGAAGGCAACGGAACGCATTGCCGAGGAGGCCGGTCCAATGCTTGAGGGGCGCCAAACTCTGCGCTTTCCCGGGCATGCCGATCGATCAGAAGAATGACAAAGTATGGTAACCAATTCCTTTACGCTGACCCCGCGAAATCGAGGAGAAGGATGCGGGAGGAAGAACAGCATTGCGGCACAGAAAAGGGCGACGAAGGTTGTACCCTCGCCGCCAGGGATATTGCGGTCCAACGGACACATGGCTGCATCAACGCCAGCACCGAGCCGAGGCTCGGCGGTCGGCGCCTGCGTTTGGTCTCAAAACCTTTATTTTTGACGATATTGTGGAGATAGCGGGGCTTTTTCTCGGACTTACTGTATTCGTTCTGGCCCCGCGCATTCCCTTCGCACCCCTCCCCCTTGCGCGCGGCCCTCCCTGCTCGACGCGATTTCCGATCTCATTCCACATCATGCAGCCGACAGTTTCAGTCCACTCAAAATGGAATTCGGTTCGTGCGGCGTGCGCATCCGGCCCCTTGCCGATGATGCATATGCAAGCTTGCGGCACCTAAATCAGTGGTGGAGCGCGGTAACGCTGTCCGCCGCCGTGCAAATAGCGTCGGAAATCGCGAGGTGTGTGCTGTTTGGATAAAATTGCAGCGAATTTCGGCCGAAAAAATTAAAGCGCTGCGACTACGAATTCGGGCTTATCCGCGCAAACGGACCCAACCATTTTCAGCGCCGCCCGGCAGGAATCCACGCCTATGAGCTTCCTTTCCGCCATCGCCGTCATTGCCCTTGCGGTGATGCTTCCCGTACTGCTGCTATTGCGCAAGAGCGGTGTACCGGGTGTTGGCAGCTTTTGCCTCGCATGCATTCTTTCGATGCTTTCCGCCGGCGCCGTTCTTACATCGACGATTGCGCCCCCCTGGTTCGATGTGGTGGCCGGATCAACGCTGACGGTGGCTGCGTCTCTGGCCGCCTTGAACGGTTTCCGTGACTTCCTTGGGCAAAAACTGCTCAGATTGCCGCTGCTCGTTGCAACCCTTGCCTGCACGGCTATCGTCCCTGGCGTCTTCAGCCACGTGTTCGAAAGTCGGGATGTCTGCGTCGCTTTCAGTGCCGGATTGGCGGGGCTGATCTATTTCCTCACTGGCATCATGATCATGCGCCATTGGTCGAGGCAACGGGCGATCGCACCTTACGTGCTGTTCTGCTGCGTGTCCGCCTTTGCGATGGCTGCCCTGAATGCCCTTCGCGCCATTGCCGCCACCACCGATTTCGGCAGCGCCGTCGAGCCGCAGATGTGGACAACAGCGCTTGTGGCTGCCCGTCAACTGATGATGCCGCTGTTTTTGCTGGGCGTCGTTCTGCTGTTGCACGGCTGGATGATCGCCAATCTTCGTCATTTGATCGCGCATGACGAACTGACGGGCGCCCTGTCGCGGCGGGCCTTCATGGCCGAATGCGAGCGGATGTCCCACGCCGCCTCCGGCTACGGGCGCCAGACGGCGTTCATGCTGCTCGACCTCGACCGGTTCAAGCAGATCAACGATCAGCACGGCCACGCCGGCGGCGACGCAGCGCTTGGGCACTTTACCAGGATTGTTCAACAGACGCTTGCCGGGCGCGGTATTTTGGGGCGTTTGGGTGGCGAGGAATTCGGCATTGTTCTGGCCGGCGTCGGCCGCGCGGAAGCGGTCGCGGTCGCGGAGGCCATCTGCACGGCTGTCAGGACAACGCCGGCCAGCGCCGGCAAAGGCATGACGATCGCACTGACGGTCAGTATCGGCATCGCCATCGCCAAGTCCGGCGGCGCATTGGCCGATCTGATGATGCAGGCGGACGTGGCGCTCTACGAAGCCAAGGCGATGGGACGCGACCGGTTGAGTATTGCCGATAGCCTTGAAGCGGCTTCCTCAGCCAGCGCCAGGGCGCTTGCAGGACCCGCTGCGCAGATGCGCGCTGCAGCAGCCATGGCGGTTGCCTCAGCACCGCCCCTGTCGAACGTCGGCTAAGATTGACGTTGCCGGCGGTGCTGCCGAGCGTGCGGCTTGCATTGCCAAGCGGCCATCCTATGTGAGGGAAAACGCTTCCGGAGAACAATCAATGCCGCTTCCCCTTCGCCTCTGCCTTCTCAGCGCTTGTGCCCTTTTCGCGGCCATCCTTGCATCCCTGCCCGCACAGGCCGAAACCGTCGGCGAGGTCGGCGTCGACTGGCTCGGCAACGATATCCTGATCGATGCCGTCACCGATCCGAAGGTGGCCGGAGTCACCTGCCACGTCACCTATTTCGACCGCAGCGTCATCGACCGCCTGAGAAAGGGCAACTGGTTCGAGGACCCCTCCAACAATTCGATCGCCTGCCGCCAGACGGGGCCGGTGACGATCGGCGATATCGATCTCGGCCAGGAAGGCGAGGAAGTCTTTCGCGAGGGGCTTTCGCTGATTTGGAAGAAACTTGTCGTCAACCGGATCTACGACAAGAAAAACAATACCTTGATCTATCTCGCCCATTCGCGCGAGTTGACCGACGGCTCCGCCAAGATGTCGATCTCGACCATTCCGCTCTTCGGCCAGCCGGTGACCTGGACGAACGGTGCGCCGAAGTAACGGCGCTACCGTTCGGCGAAGACATCCTTGGAAGTAATGATGCGGACGCCTGCCGCGGCCATTTCGGCAATTGCCGCCTGCACGCCGGCGGGATCGATGCCGCGGCTTGCATCGGCAATAAACCGGACATTAACGCCGGGCATCATCGCCTTCGCGTCAAGCGCCGAGGCCTTGACGCAGTAATCCGTGGCAAGGCCGCAAATATCGAGGGTGCCGACGCGTGCCCGGATCAGGTAACCCGAAAGTCCTGTCAGCGCGGCGTGATCGTTGTCGCGAAAGGCGGAGTAACTGTCGACCTCACGATTCGCCCCCTTGCGCTGCACGTGATCAATGCCGGCGAAATTCAGGCCGGGATGGAACTGGGCATCGCGGGTCCCCTGGACGCAATGATCCGGCCACAGCATCTGCGGCCTGCCGTTTAGCGTACCCATCTCGAAAGGCTTCTTTCCGGGATGCTGCGAGGCAAAGCTGCCGTGATCGGCCGGATGCCAGTCCTGCGAGGCGACGACGAGATCATACTTGCCTTGGGCGATCAGCCGGTTGGCGACCGGCACCACATCCTCGCCATGCGGTACCGCAAGGTTTCCCCCCGAGCAGAAGCCATTCTGGATATCGACGAGCAGAAGGCATCGCACGGCAGTCTCCTATCATTGCAACAGAGGTTCGGGCAGAGAACGGCGCCCGTATTTCGCATCGCACAATAAACGGAGTGTCGGGAAAAACCAGCCGGGCTTCTGCCAACGACCAATCTATCACGAACGCAGCAAAACACCGCGCGGTTTCCCGCGCGGTGCTTGCCAATTTGCAGATATCAGCTCACGCGGCCTGCGCCAGTTCGTCGGCAATGACCGTATCAAGGTTGAGGAAGCAGACCATGGTCTTTTCCAATGCGACGATGCCGCGGCAGAAGGCGCGCTGCGCCTCCGGAATGATCTCCGGCGCCGGCTGCAGGTCTTCGCTCTTGATGGTCATCATGTCGGAGACCTGCTCGACCAAGAGACCGACCAGCTTGCCGGCGATATCGGTGACGATGATCGCCGAGCGCTCGGACGGCTCGGTCATCTTCATGCCGAGGCGGCAGGCCATGTCGATGACCGGGATGACGGCGCCACGCAGGTTGATAAGGCCGAGGACGTAGGGCGGTGTATGCGGCATCGGCGTCACGGGCGCCCAGCCGCGAATTTCGCGGATCGCCATGATGTCGATGCAGAATTCCTGATCACCCAGGTGGAACGAAACGATTTCGAGATAGGCACCGGACTGCTTGATTGCGTTTGACATGATCAGAACTCTTCCCAGTTTTCGGCGGAACCCGATGCCTTCGGCACGGACGACGCGGGGCTGCTAAAGGCACCCGCCAGCTTGCCCATCAGGGCCTTGGCGGGAGACGGCGCGGGGCGCGCGGTGGCCGATGTGGCGACACGGACCGGTTGACGAATTTGCGGAGCGAACGCGCCGCCGCCGAGCTTGAACTGGCCGATCAGCGCGGTCAGGCCTTCGGCATCCTGTGCGAGCGTATGGCTGGCGGCATTGGTTTCCTCGACCATCGCCGCATTCTGCTGGGTCATCTGATCCAGCTGGCCGATGGCCGTATTGATTTCCTGAAGACCGGTCGACTGCTCGCGGGCGGCCATCACGATCGACGTCATGTGCTCGTTGATACGCACCACATCCGTGCCGATACGCCCGAGCGCCTCGCCGGTTTCCTGCACCAGTCGAACACCGGTTCCGACCTCGGTGCTGGAGCGCCCGACCAGAACCTTGATATCCTTGGCAGCGCCCGCTGCCCGCTGGGCGAGCTCGCGCACCTCCTGTGCTACCACGGCAAAACCCTTGCCGGCCTCACCGGCGCGGGCGGCTTCGACACCGGCATTCAGCGCAAGCAGGTTGGTCTGGAAGGCGATCTCGTCGATCACATTGATGATCTTGCCGATTTCGGACGATGCGTTTTCGATCCGGGCCATAGCTTCGACCGCTTCGCGAACGATACGGCCGGATTCTTCCGCGTTGGTGCGCGTCTCGCCGACCATCTGGCTCGCCTCCTCGGCGCGCTGGGTGGCGGTGCGCACGGTAACAGTGATCTGGTCCAGCGCCGCGGAGGTTTCTTCGAGAGAGGCAGCCTGCTGCTCGGTGCGCTTGGCAAGATCATCGGCAGCGCCGCGCATCTGCTGGCTGTTGGACTGGATCGAGCTGCTGTTGTCGCGGACGCTGGAGAGCACGCTCTGCAGCTTCTCGACCGTATGGTTGAAGTCCTGGCGCAACGTTTCGAGATCGTCGCGGAACGGCTGGTCGATTGTAGCGGTCAGATTACCTTCAGAGAGGCGGTTCAGGCCCTGTCCAAGTGCTGTGACTGCGGACTGCACCTGCCGCGCCTCTTCAGCGCGGCCTGCTTCACTGGCCGCGCGCTCGGCTTCATTTTCGCTGCGGCTTGTCGCTGCCGACTGTTCAATATCACGTTTTTCGACAGCAGCTGCCCGGAACATCTCGACGCAACGGGCCATTTCACCGATCTCGTCGCTTCGGTTGACCGCGTCAACTGCGGTTTCGTAGTCGCCTTTCAGGATGCGCTTCATGCTGTCGCGCACCGCAAAAATGCCACGGCGAAGGACATTGCCATGAAAATAGAGCATGCCCATCAGCGACGCCATGGCAAGGAGCCCAACGGCGATCTGGAACTGGAGGGATTCACGTGAGCGAGCGGTAGCATCGGCGACGCGCGCAGCAAGCGCCGAGCCAGCCTCTTCATACAATTTTCCAAGCGATAGGGCCATGCGCTCGCCAGTGCCATCGATCGTATCATCGATCGCCCCATAGGCGTCCGCAGGAGCGCCCTCCTCCACCATTTTCTTCAGGTCGACCTGAATAGCCTTGGTCATCTCGGCGAGATCGGCCTCGAACGACGCCATGATCTCCGGCTTGCCAAGAGATGCGGCCAATTCTATTGCCCCAGCCTTTCCAGCCTCCAGCACCGAGGTGAAATCAGCGATCGCCTTCAACCGTTCCGGCGCGACCTGGCGTTCCTCGCGATCGACGATCGTATCCATCGCCACCAGGGTCAGCTCGACGCTGGTAAGCCGCATGGTCTCGGCGTTCTTGATCGCAGCCTGCGCGATGATGGCTTTGTCGAGCGCCTGGTTGACATGCGAATTCTGATACCAGCCAACAGCCAGCATCGAACCGAAGCCAATGAACGCGGCGAACCCAAGAGTGCCGAGCCGCTGGCTGACGGAAAGTTTACGGTCGAGTTGTGCAGACGTCATGCGGCAGTATCCAATTCGTGAGTGCGGCAGCGAGCGTCGCGCGCGCAGACAAAGGGAATGATGATGCGGGAAACCGGACTCGGACAACCGGCGACGTCATGTCAGCAAGGGGATTTAGCCCCCCTTCACGCGCTTAGAACATGGCAAACACAAATTAAACATTCGCTAAAATGAGTGCCGAATTCTCGCGATTCGAATGCGCTGACCACGCCGGAAACGCGCCATCCCGCGCCTTTCAATCTTCAACGCACCCGGGTATCATGGCGGCATGCAAGATGACGTGAAAAAGCCCCCGCAAACCCTGATGGTCACCGCCCTTGCCGGCGGCGGCCTTATTCTGTTCCTTGCTGCTTTTCTCGGATGGATCGTCCAGGGACCGGAGATCTTCCTGACCATGGCCGAAAACGGCCTCTCCTGGTGTTTCTGATCCTGCCTGCCGCATATTGACGCTGGCCGACCGAACGTTTGCAACCTGCGGTCCGAAGGTCTATCTGATCATCGAGATTGGTTAAATGGACCGGACATCATCATGAAAGCACTTCGCATCGTTCTTTGGGCTGCCGTCGCCGTCGTCGCGGCTGCCCTCGGCTGGATGACCTATCAAATGACCGCGTCGAAGGACCAGATCGCGGCCGGTCCTTTCGGCGTGCCCTTCGAACTCGTGTCCCAGACGGGCCAGCCGATTTCCGAAAAGGCTTTCACCGGCAAGCCGACGGCTTTGTTCTTCGGCTTCACGCACTGCCCGGAAGTCTGCCCGACGACCCTGTTCGAATTGAACGGCTGGCTGGAAAAGGTCGATCCGGACGGCACCAAGCTGCAGGCCTATTTCATCAGCGTCGATCCGGAACGCGACACGCCTGAAGTCCTTGGCCAATATGTTTCGAACGTTTCCAAGCGCATCACCGGCATTTCCGGTCCGCCGGACAAGGTGATGGAGATGGTCAAGGGTTTCCGGGTCTATGCCAAGAAAATCCCGCTGGACGAGAAGAAGCCGGACGGCGATTATACGATGGACCACACCGCCTCCGTTTTCCTTCTCGATTCCGAAGGCAAATTCACCGGCACGATCGCTTACGGCGAAAATCCGGACACCGCGGTCAAGAAGCTGGAAAATCTGCTGAAGACATAAGGATCGCCGCGAGGAGCTGATGGGGGAACGCACCGGAAGGTCAATTCTGATTGCCGGTGCGGGGCCGACCGGACTTGCTCTGGCGCTCGAACTTGCGCGGCGCGGCTTCCGCCCACGTCTGGTCTCAAGGGCCGCGGGACCGGCGCCAATCAATGAAAGCCGGGCGCTGGGTGTCAATGCGAGGACCATGACGCTTCTGGAGGCCTCCGGCGCCAGCGCCCGGATCCTCGCCGACGCCCGGCGCCTGACCAAATTCAAGATCTGCTCCGCAAGCAAGTTGCTGCTGACGATCGACACCGAGACATTCCGGGGCCCCTATTGTCCGATCTATGCCCTGCCACAGGGCGAAACGGAACGGTTGTTGCTCCAGCGGCTGTCGGCATTCGGCATCAGGCCTGAGTGGTCAACGCAAGTTCAGGCTGTGTCCGGCGATGTCCGGAGCCCGATCGTCATGCTGCGCCACGCGGATGGCCAAACAGAGACGGTGCTGCCGGACATGCTGATCGGCGCGGATGGCGCCCATTCCGATGTGCGCAAGGCCTGCGGCTTCGCTTTTCCAGGCGATGCGATCGAAAGCCGTTTCTTCCTGGCCGATTACCGCTATGCCCAGCCGGTCGATACCAGCTTCGCCGAAATGAACCTCCTCAATCCGGGCGTGCTGGGTCGCCTGCCCGTACGCGAAGACAGGCTGCGTTATGTGTCGACGATCGAGGATTTCGAACCCCGCATCGAGCATCCGGCCACGGTGCTGGAGCGGACGTGGAAATCGGACTTCACCGTCAGCTTCCGCCATGTCGAAACGATGAGCCGCGGCAATGTCTTTCTTGCCGGCGACGCCGCGCACGTGCATTCACCGGCTGGCGCCCGTGGTATGAACCTCGGCATCGAGGATGCCTGCTGGCTCGCCTGGCTGATTTCCGAAGGACGGGAACGGGACTATTCCAAGCTGAGAATGCCCGTCGTCAAAACCGTGCTCAAGGATACGCGGCGCTACACCGCCTTCATCACCCTGAAGAATCCTCTCCTGACAGGCGGGCGTACGCTGTTGATGCCGCTATTGAACCAAATACCCGGTTTCACGGCGGCGGCGCTGCGCAAAGTTTCCGGCCAGGACACGCCGCCGCCGCCGTGGATTCCCGACGCCAGATAGGCCTGCGCTTTACCTTTGATCGGCGGGCGTGCTAGAGCCGCACAAGCCGTCCGCCGACCAAGGATAAAGACATTGAGCGACCTTCGCCTGTTCATCACCACGACCGAAAAGCAGTCAGAAGTCATCATGGACCTGATGACCGAAGCGTTCGAGGATGACGGCTATGCCATCGCCACCATGGAGATGGACGAAAAGAAGGATATCTGGGAGGCGTCGCTTTACATCGATTTCGACGAGGAAGACGAGATGCGGGCGCGCTTGAGCGACGTCATCGTGGCGCACTTTCCCGATGCGACGATCAAGCGGGAAGTCATTCCCGATGTCGACTGGATCGCCAAATCGCTGGAGGGCCTGTCGCCGGTGCGCGCCGGCCGGTTCCTCGTCCACGGCTCGCATGACCGCAACAAGGTTCGCGTCAACGACATCTCCTTAGAGATCGATGCCGGCCAGGCCTTCGGCACCGGACACCACGGCACGACGGCGGGCTGCCTCGAAGTCATCGAAACGGTCATGCGCGCCCGCAAGGTTCGCAATGCGCTCGATCTCGGCACCGGCAGCGGCGTGCTGGCGATCGCGGCGCGCAAGCTGAAGCCGATCCCGGTTCTCGCAACCGACATCGACCCGATCGCGACGCGTGTCGCCGCCGAGAATGTGCGCCGCAACGGCATCTCCACCGGCATCACCACGGTCACCGCCCCCGGCTTCCACTCACCGGCCTTCGCCGCGCATGGTCCCTTCGACCTGATCATCGCCAACATCCTCGCCCGCCCGCTGAGCAAAATGGCGCCGCAGCTTGCCGGCCACCTCGCGCCCGGCGGCTCGGTCATCCTGTCGGGCATTCTGGCATCGCAGCGCTGGAAGGTGCTGTCTGCTTATAATGGTCAGCATCTCCGCCATATCCGCACCATCTGGCGCAACGGCTGGGTGACGATCCATCTCGACCGTCCCTGACGGAGGGATGTTGAAGTTCGGAAAAATGAAAAACCCGCCGGTCATGGACAGGCGGGTTTTTCAAAACAAAGGCGATGCCGAAGCACCGCCCGCTGACCGGCAAGCCGGCCATGTCCGCGAGCTTGAGGAGGAGGAGCGCTCAAGCGGACTCTTCATGATCCAAAATTGGCCACCCGGAGGGAGGAGGAGAAGGGTGACCAACCATTCTCAGATCATGCAGCTCTTGCCTTTCGGCATTCGCGTGAACAACAGAGTTGCGTCCGTGTTCGTTGAGCGCCCTTATAAACGAAGTTTGAAATCGGGCTAGGTGACTTGCAGCATGGGTGCCATGCATGAGGCGCATAAGTATGATAATTACGACAACGATGGCGGGCAACCTCGAAGTCATCAAAAGCTGAGCAAGAAACACGGGCTTTCGCTGCGCCGTCTGTTTCCGCTAGAGTACCGGCACCCTTTCAGGAATCAGCCTGCACTTTGCGCGGCGTGATCCCGGCCACCGGCTCCTTCTTCGGACACCCTCGCAGGAAAAATCCATGTTCCAGTCTTTCGAAGTCACCTCCGCTCCGCAATTCGGCAAGGAACGCGTCAATGTGCTGCGCGCCGCCTTCGCTGGCCTAAACATCGACGGCTTCCTCGTGCCGCGCGCCGACGAATTCCAGGGCGAATATGTGCCGAAATCAGCCGAACGGCTGGCGTGGCTGACCGGCTTCACCGGTTCCGCCGGCATCGCGCTCATTACGCAGGAGCAGGCGATTGTCTTTGTGGATGGCCGTTACGTCACCCAGCTCAAAGAACAGGTGGATGGCACGGTCTTCGAAGACGGCGATCTGGTCGGCGAACCGCCGCATCTCTGGCTTGAACACCATGGCAAAAAAGGCTTCCGCCTGGGCATCGATCCGTGGCTGCACACCGGCGCAGAGGTGCGCAAGCTCCAGAAGGCACTGGAGGGACTAGGCGGAACACTCATCTTCCTCGATCACAATCCGCTTGACCGGCAGTGGGCTGACAGGCCGGCAGCGCCGCTCGGCCGCGTCAAGATCCAGCCGCTGGACCATGCCGGCGTGCTTGCCAAGGACAAGCTCGAGACGATGGCGCAGGAAGTAGCCAAGGCAGATGCTAGCGCCGTGGTGCTGACCGACCCCTCGTCGATCGCCTGGACCTTCAACATCCGTGGTAGCGACGTGCCGCACACGCCACATCCGCTGGCCCGCGCCATTGTTCACGCCGATGGCAAGGCAGAATTGTTCCTCGACAAGCGCAAGACGGGAATCGAGGAGGAAGCCTATCTCACCCAGCTTTCGAGCCTCGAGGCTCCCGCCTCGTTCGACGATCGTGTCGCAGCGCTCGCTGCGACCGGCGCAAAGATCATGATCGATCCGGAGCACGCACCATTTGCGCTCGCCGAGCGCATCCGCATCAGCGGCGGCACGGTGATCGATGCAATCGACCCCGCCCGCCTGCCCCGCGCCCGGAAAAACGGGGCGGAACTCGAAGGCTCCGCCCGCGCCCACCTGCAGGACGGTGCAGCCATGGTCGAGTTCCTTGCGTGGCTTGACGGTACACATGCCGAAACTGTCACGGAGATCGCCGCAGTCGAAAAACTCGAAGCCTGCCGCGTGGCCGTCGGCGAGCGGATGCAGAACCCGCTCAAGGACATTTCCTTCGACACGATCTCCGGTGCCGACGAACACGCCGCGATCATGCATTACCGGGTGACGACGGAGAGCGATCTCGCCATCGCCGACGGAACGATGTTCCTGATCGATTCCGGCGGCCAATATGTCAACGGCACCACCGACATCACCCGCACGGTGGCAATCGGCACAGTGCCGGAAGAACAGCGGCGTTACTTCACGCTGGTGCTGAAGGGCATGATTGCCATCAGCGTTGCCCGCTTTCCAAAGGGCTCGCGCGGCGTCGATCTCGATCCGCTGGCCCGCATCGCGCTCTGGAAGGCAGGCGCCGACTACGCCCACGGCACCGGCCACGGCGTCGGCTCCTATCTCTCGGTGCATGAAGGCCCGCAACGCATTTCCCGCGCTTCGACGCAGGAACTGTTGCCCGGCATGATCCTGTCGAACGAGCCTGGCTATTACCGCCCCGGCGCCTTCGGCATTCGCATCGAGAACCTCGTGCATGTCCTCGAGCCAAGCCCGATCGAGGGCGGCGACCTGCCGATGCTCGGCTTCGAGACCCTCACCTTCTGCCCGATCGACCGTCGTCTTGTCGTTACCAGCCTGCTGACGGACGAAGAACTCACCTGGCTGAACGCCTATCACGCCGAGACGCGCGAAAAGCTGTCGCCGCTGATCTCGGACGAAAAAGCGCTGGAGTGGTTGAAGGCGGCGACGGCGCCGCTGAAGCGTTAAAAATCCCTTAAAAGCTGGATCACGCGACACGAAAGTTTTGTGATTGCCCCTCACCCTAACCCCTCCCCGCAAGGGGGAGAGGGGATGACGGAGGTCGCCGCTTGTCCCTTCTCCCCGTCAGAACGGGGAGAAGGTGGCCGCCTTTCTTCTAAAACAAAGAGGGCCGGATGAGGGGCAAGCCTGAAGTGATTCGCTTCCTACACGGTCAAATAGCGGATCGCCATGACGACGAGCCAGCCGACGGCCAGCATCCAGAGCGACGAAACGCGCAAACCGACGGCGAGGGCAACGAGCATGGCGGCTGCCACGTCGAAGCCGCCACGGACGAAGGCGGGAGCAACCAGGGTCGAGAGCACGGCGGCGGGCACCGAATTCAGCGCCGCCTCCATGCGCGGCGGGATGCGCTTCATCTGCGTGATCATAACATAGCCGCCGATGCGGGTGAGAAAGGTCGCGAAGGCGGCCGCGAGGATGATGTAGATCAGTTGCATGTGCTCTGAGCTATCCATGATCAGACCTCGTGTTCCAATGTGACCGGCTCTTCATGCCGTTTCGGCAGCGGCAGGCAGGAGGCAAGCAGGATGCCGGCGATCGCGCCGATGCTGACATGCCATGGCGAGCCGACGAAATGCATGGCCGCAATGGATGCGAGCGAACTGGCGACGACGACCGGCAGCCAGTTGTCCCGTTTGCGGAAACCGAGAACCAACCCCATGAAATAGATCGGCAAGAGCACGTCGAGACCGACCGCACGCGGCTCGCCGATCATCTGCCCGAAGATCGCCCCGAGCAGCGTCATGATCTGCCAGGGTATGTAGATGATCATCGCAAAGCCGAGATACCAGTTGAAGGTTATCGGCTCGCCGCGTTCGGCCCGCTTCTCGGTTTCGGCGTATTGCGGATCGACCAGCAGGAAGAAGGTGAAAAGCTTCTGCACGCCGGAAAAATGCCGGATATGCCGGGCAATCGACGCCGAATAGAGGATATGGCGGAAATTGACCGCGAAGATCGAAAGCACGATCAGCCATGGCTGGACCTTGTGGCCGAACAGCTCGATGCCGACCATCTGGCTAGCGCCCGCATAGAGCGTGGCGCTCATCAACACCGCATCGAAAACCGAAAAGCCATTGTCGACCGCAAGCGCGCCGAACAGCGCGCCGAACGGGGACGCCGACACCATGACGGGAAAACCACCGCGAACACCCTGCCAGAAACGGTCTTTAGTCATGAAGGAAACTTTCCGGAACGACGGCGACCAAAGGCCAAACGACGCCTCCCGAGATGTGTGAGAGATGAAACGCACAGATAGGCCGTGACCGGCCAGGGAACAATTCAATAAGATTGATGTAGTGATCCAATTTTCTGATCAGTGCTGACCGGGACAGCGCCCGATCCGCCACGCGTGTCAGCGCTTGACCTGAAACGTATGCTCGATACCGGGGAAGGTCCGCGCCTTCACCTCATTGGCATAGGCCTCGAAGGCCGCGGAAATCTGCGGTGCCAGCTCGGCGAAATGCTTGACGAAGCGAGGCTTGAAGTCGCTGAAGATGCCGAGCATATCGTCCGACACGAGGATCTGGCCATCGCAGGCCGGCGACGCACCGATGCCGATGGTCGGCGCTCTGAGTTCCGCCGAAATCTCGCGCGCCAGGGGTTCGATCGTGCCCTCGACGACGATGGCAAAAGCCCCCGCATCGTCGATCGCCTTGGCATCGCGCCTGATCTTCGCCGCCTCCTTGTCGTTGCGGCCGACCGACCGGTAGCCGCCCATCGTGTTAACGAGCTGGGGCATCAGGCCGACATGGCCGAGCACGGGAATGCCGCGCTGGGTGAGAAAATCGACCGTCTCGGCCATCTCCGCACCACCCTCGAGCTTCACCGCGCTGCAGCCGGTCTCCTTCAGAACGCGGGCTGCGGTGGCGAAGGCCTGTTCCTTGGACTCCTGGTAGGAACCGAAAGGCAGATCGACGACGACGCAGGCCTTTTCCGAGCCGCGCATCACGGCCTGGCCATGGGCGATCATCATGTCGAGGGTAACGCCGACAGTCGAATCGAGGCCGTAGAGCACCATGCCGAGCGAATCCCCAACCAGCATGAAATCGACATGCGGATCGAGCAGCCGGGCGATCGGCGTGGTATAGGCCGTGAGGCTGACGATCGGCCGCTCGCCTTTGAGCGCCTCGATGTTGCCGGGGCTCAGGCGACGCTTCAATGCCTGTACACTCATGCTTACGCCACCTTTGCAAATCTTGCGGTTTTCGGCGTGAAAACCCTGTTATCGAGCAGTTTCGTGCTCCCGAAACGGACAAAAAGCAACAGAAGAACCGGTTTCTCACCAATTTCCGTCACTGTGTGCAGTGTTTCCGGATCGCGAAGAGCAACCACTTCCGGCTTTGCCAGAGGCTCCGAAGCGATGAAATCGGTCACCGCTTTTTCGAGGGCTGCGACATCCGTCAGCCCGCCGGCGACGAGACGTTCGGCCTCGTCGAGTGCCTTCGGCACGATCGCCGCGGCGGTCCGTTCGGCGGGTGTCAGGTAGACATTGCGCGACGAGCAGGCGAGCCCGTCGGCTTCGCGCACGGTGGTAACGCCGACGATCTCGACCGGTTGCGCCAGATCCTCAACCATGCGGCGAATGATCTGCAACTGCTGGAAATCCTTCTCGCCGAAATAGGCGCGTTCCGGCTGGACGATGTTGAAGAGCTTGGTGACGACCGTGGCGACGCCGGCGAAATGGCCGGGCCGGACGGAACCTTCGAGCTCGCTGCCGAGCGCCGGCACATCGACCACCGTTTCCATCGGCCGCGGATACATGTCGGAGACGCCGGGCGCAAAGAGGAAATCGGCGCCGCCTTCAACGAGCATCGCCTGATCGCGGGCGAGATCGCGCGGATATTTCGCCAGATCCTCGTTGACGCCAAACTGCAGCGGATTGACGAAGAGGCTGACGACGACGATGTCGTTTTCCGCCCTCGCACGACGGACCAGTTCCATATGGCCAACATGCAGATAACCCATGGTCGGCACCAGACCGATGGTCTTGCCGGCACGGCGGTGATCCGCAAGGCGCGCGCGCAGCTCTGCAATCGTGGTGATCGTTTCCATCCCGGGATCCTCCAATCCGTCAAGGCTGCCGCCTTAGGCGTGGCGGCTGGCTCTTGCCGGATATTCATGAGAGCTCCCGTGAAAATCCGGCGCGATTTCCCTAACGTGTGCAGTGCAAAAAGACAATTCAAGAATTGCCTCCCGGGAAATAGGGTCCCGGCGTGCCGTGACAATCATTTGCGGCGCGTTTCCACCATCTGCTCGATGGCGCCAAAGATGGAATGTCCGCTCCGATCGTTCATCTCGATGCGAAGGGCATCACCGATGGAAAGGGGGCAGGATGTCTTGCACAGACCCGTCCCAACGATACTGCCAGCCATCAGCGGGCGGATTGCTGCCGTTTTGGCGACGATCTCCGCCGCCTCCTTCCTGCCGATCTCGCCACCGTCGAGAGCCTTGCCGTTGCGGCGCACGAGCAGTGCCAGGTCGCCGGTATTCCAGCCTTCGCCCAGTTCGTCAGGCGTGACGGCGACCGGAGAAAACGTCGACACTGCCGTCGCATTGCCAACCGAAACATCGCTGGCGAGGAGGACAAGAAGAACAGCGCCCTTCGCGTCGGCGCTGGCGGCCTGCGCCTCGACATCGTCGGTGATGACGGCGACCTGCGCGGTGACAGTGATGCCAGATGCATCATCCGCAAGCGGAACGGTATTGCGCGGCCCGGAAAAGCCGCCGGAGCCACCGGTCCAGAAGAAGGCGCGCGGCAACGGCGAAGCCGCATCATGTTCATGGAACCGCATGGTCGGCTGCGAGCCGCTCTCCATGCCGGTCGCGACCTGTTGCAGTCGGGGCGCGACGTGCGCCCAGTCGTCCAGCGCCGCCTGCAGCGTGCGGGCGATATGGCCGACTTCCGAGCAGCGCGTCAGATCCTTCGAAACCACGACGAGTTTTCCGTCCCGGGTCGAATCCTTCAAGGTAGCAAGCTTCATGGATGGGTGTTCCTCGGTTCCGTTCAAAAGCGGCGGCTCTGCGGTCGCCTGCACCCATAGGACACTATTTGACGGCGGGTGTCGCGTCGAATTTGCGGCACCGCTCGAGAAGGGAACTCCGCGACATGACGTTCCTCCAATGAAAACAGGTTGGTGGGCCAACGCCTGCCTGCGACAGACGGCTTGCCGATCTCGATGGCATCGTCATGCGCTCTGCCCGCACCGGCCGCATCCGCCGCTGGCTGATGCGCAATGCGGAGGGAGACGAAATGGCAGCCGATATGGACGAAAGCACGATCTTCAACGAGCCGGCGGCCATGGTCCAGGCAGCCCTATCGGGGCTCGGCATAACCATCGTCTCGGTTCCGGATGCTCTCGCCCATCTCGAAAACGGCCGCCTCGTGCGCCTGCTGCCGCTCTGGTATGCAGATGCCGGGCCGATTTCGCTTTATTATGCCAACCGCACGCTGCTGCCGGCAAAAACCCGCGTCTTCATCGATTTCGTCGCCGAACACTTCCGCCGCGAGCGGCTGGCCGGGCGGTTCGCAGGCAGCCTCGGCTAAAGCTGCGATCGCAACCAGTGGCGGTTACCCACCGATCAGGGCAAACCAGCCGTCTTCATCGGTGGTTTCGACGCCGAGTTCTCGGGCTTTTTCGAGCTTGGAACCGGCGCCGGGACCGGCGACGAGCAGGTCGGTCTTCTTCGACACGGAACCGGCGACCTTGGCTCCCAGCCGTTCCGCCATGGCTTTTGCCTCGTCGCGCGTCATTTTTTCAAGCGAGCCGGTGAAGACGACGGTCTTGCCGGCAACCGGGCTCGAACTCGAAACAGGTGCTTCGGCGTCGAGCGGGGTCACTTGCTCGAGCAGCCGCGAAACGACGTCGATGTTGCGTGGCTCCGTGTAGAACTCGACGATCGCCCGGGCGACCACTTCGCCAATGCCGTCAATGGTGTTGAGGTCGGCCCAGGCTTCAGACGACGTGTCCGCCGCGGCCTTCATCGCCTCCGCGAACACGGTGTAGCTGCCGTAGGAGCGCGCCAAGAGCTTTGCTGTCGTCTCGCCGACGTGGCGGATGCCAAGCGCGTAGATGAGCCGATGCAAGGCCACCTGCCGCCGGTCGTTGATCGCGTCAAAAAGCTTGCGGACGCTGACCTTGCCGAAGCCGTCGATGTTTTCGAGCTTGGCGAGCGGTGAATAGCTCTGCCGCTTCTCGAGCGTGAAGATATCCGGTGCCGTCTTGATCGAAAGCGCTGGGTCCTCTGCTTCGAAGAAGAAATCGATCTGCTTGGAGCCCAGGCCCTCAATGTCGAAAGCATTGCGGGACACGAAATGCTTCAGATGCTCGACGGCCTGCGCACGGCAGACGAAGCCGCCGGTGCAGCGGGTCACCGAATCGAGCTTGCCGGTCTTCTCGTTCCTTTCCCGCACCGCATGGCTGCCACAGACCGGGCAGGTCTTCGGAAACTGATAGCGTTCTGCCGTTGCCGAACGCTTTTCCATGACGACATCGAGAACCTGCGGGATGACATCGCCGGCACGCTGGACGATCACCGTGTCGCCGATACGGATATCGTGCCCCTCCTCGCGGATGCGCTCGCCGCTATTGCCGATACCCTCGATATAGTCGGCATTGTGCAGCGTCGCATTGGTGACGACAACGCCGCCGACCGTCACCGGGGTCAGCCGCGCAACCGGCGTCAGCGCCCCGGTGCGGCCGACCTGGATGTCGATGTTCTCGACGATCGTGAAGGCCTGCTCGGCCGGGAACTTGTGGGCCGTCGCCCAGCGCGGCGAGCGCGAGCGGAAGCCGAGGCGCTGCTGCAGGTCCAGCCGGTCGACCTTGTAGACGACGCCGTCAATATCGTAGTCGAGATCGGGACGTTTGAGGCCGATGTCGTTGTAATGCTCGAGGATCGCCTCGATCGACGACAAGCGCTGCATCAGCGGATTGACCGGAAAGCCCCAGCGATTGAACACCTCGACCATGCCCAATTGCGTATCGGCCGGCATGTCCGATATCTCGCCCCATGCATAGGCGAAGAACTTCAGCTTGCGGCTCGCCGTGATCGCCGGATCAAGCTGGCGCAGAGAACCTGCCGCCGTGTTGCGCGGGTTCACGTAAGTCTGTTTGCCTTCCGCCGCCATCTGCTCGTTGAGCGCCAGGAAATCGCTCTTGGCCATATAGACCTCGCCGCGCACCTCGACGGCTGTGGGGGCATCGGACGGCAGCGTCTGCGGGATTTCCCTGATGGTGCGGATGTTGGCGGTGACGTTCTCGCCGGTCGTGCCGTCGCCGCGCGTGGCGGCACTGACGAGCTTGCCGTTCTCGTAGCGCAGGGACATCGACAGACCGTCAATCTTCGGCTCGGCGGTGAAGGCAATCGAATTATCCGGCAGGCGGCCGAGGAAGCGGTAGACGCTGGAAATGAAGTCGCGGACGTCGTCGTCGGAAAACACGTTGTCCAGCGACAGCATCGGCCGGGCATGGGTGATCTGCTGGAAGATGGCCGAAGGTGCAGCGCCGACTTTCCGCGACGGGCTGTCGGCGCGGATCAATTCCGGAAAGCGGGCCTCGATCTCCTCGTTGCGCCGCTTCAGCGCGTCATACTCCGCATCCGAAATCTCCGGCGCGTCCTTGCCGTGATAGAGCGCATCGTGATGCGCAAGCGCCTTGGCCAGCCGCTCCAGCTCGGCCGCGGCATCTTCGAGCGTCAGATCTTCAACGGCAACAGATTCGGTCGACATGCTGGGACTCCATATTTTGGGAGTCGTTTTAGTGAAATTTCGAAGAATGGGAAGATGCTGAAACCCACCTCCCCTTGAGGGGGTGGTCGTGCGGAACGCGCGGGTGAGGTGATTGTAACGTGAGCACAAAGGATCACCCCACCCCGGCACTACGTGCCGACCCTCCCCCTCACGGGGAGGGTAAAACTACACGTTCCCGGCCAACAGCCTCGCTGCCGCCGCCCTCGCCTCCTCGGTCACCGAAGCACCGGCGAGCATGCGGGCGATTTCCTCGGTGCGAGCCCTGTCGTCCATGCGGGCGACGCGGGTGGCGATGGTTTCGGATTTTTCCGCCGATGGCCCCTTGGAGATGAGCAGATGCGTCGCGGCGCGGGCAGCCACCTGCGGGGCGTGCGTGACGGAAAGCACCTGCACGTTCTTCGACAGGCGCTTCAGCCGCTGGCCGATGGCATCCGCCACAGCGCCACCGACGCCGGTATCGATTTCGTCGAAGACCAGGGTCGGCGCCGAACCGCGATCGGCAAGCGCCACCTTCAGCGCCAACAGGAAACGCGAAAGCTCGCCGCCCGAGGCGACTTTCATGATCGGGCCCGGACGCGTCCCCGGGTTGGTCTGGACGTGGAACTCGACCACGTCGATGCCATCTGCTGTCGCGGAATCCGGATCGGAGGTGACCTCCACCATGAAACGAGCCCGCTCCAGCTTCAAGGCCGGAAGCTCGGCCATGACTGCCTCGGAAAGAGCCGTTGCGGTGTTGTGACGCTTGGCGGAGAGTGCGGCGGCGGCGGCATCAAAGGCGCGCCCAGTCACGCCAAGCTGCGCATCGAGCTGCTTCAATTTCTCCTCGCCGGCATCGAGATCGGCAAGATCGGAAATCATCTTCACGGCCAGAGCCGGAAGGTTTGTCACCGGCACGGAATATTTGCGCGCAGCGGCCCGAAGCGCAAACAGGCGTTCCTCGACGCGCTCCAGTTCCTTCGGGTCGTATTCGGTTTTCCTGAGCGCCGCCTCGACCGCCATCTGCGCATCGGAGAGATGGTTGAGCGCGGTGTCGAGATACTCGACCGTCTCCTCAAGCAGCCCTGGCGCCTCATGGCTCTTGCGCTCGAGCCGGCGCACCAGCGAGGCGATCAGCGGAACCGGCGACGCATTGCCATTGAGGAACTCGCTCGCCTCGTTGATATCGACGGCGATGCGTTCGGCCTTCATCATCCGCGAGCGGCGTTCGGCGAGATCGTCCTCCTCGCCGTCCTGCGGCGAGAGTGCCTCCAACTCATCCACCGACGAGCGCAAATAATCGGCTTCGCGGGCGGCGGCCTCGACCTTGTCGCGGTGCTTCTTCAGCATGCGCTCGGCATCCTTCCAGACGCGGTAGAGACCCGCCACATTCTCCGCCTCGTCGGCAAGGCCGCCAAAGGCATCGAGCAACGTGCGGTGGGCATGGGTATCGACGAGAGCGCGGTCGTCGTGCTGGCCGTGGATTTCGACGAGCAGCTGCCCTGCCTGGCGCATCAGTTGCACGGAAACGGGTTGATCGTTGACATAGGCCTTGGTGCGGCCATCGGCCGATTGCACCCGGCGGAAAATCAGGTCGCCATCGTCGTCGATGCCGTTTTCGCGAATCATGAGGCGGGCCGGATGGCTGATCCCGACATCGAAAACCGCCGTCACCTGCCCCTTGTCGCTACCGTGGCGGACCAGCGAACCGTCGCCGCGCCCGCCAAGCGCGAGCGAGAGACTGTCGAGCAGGATGGATTTTCCGGCACCGGTTTCCCCTGTCAGCACGGACAAGCCGGAATCGAAGGACAGATCAAGCCGTTCGATCAGGACGATATCGCGGATCGAAATCTGTGAAAGCATCCCGTTTCAAATCTCTTCGCCTAGGTCTTTGTTTTTATGCATGTCATTGCCCAAAAACGCTGCACGTTCTCGGGCAATACGCATTAAGCGCCCAGAAGCTTCTTGCCTGCGCGCGAAATCCACGAATTGCCGCTTTCGCGCGGCTCAAGGCCGCCGGTCTGCAGCAGCTTGTAGGAATCCGCATACCACTGGCTATCGGGATAGTTGTGGCCGAGAACCGCAGCCGCCGTCTGCGCCTCTGCGGTGATACCCATGGCGAAATAGCTTTCCACCAGCCGCGACAAGGCTTCTTCCACCTGGTTGGTGTTCGGATATTGTTCGACCACTGTGCGGAAACGCGTCACGGCAGCAAGATATTCCTTGCGCTCAAGATAGTAGCGGCCGACCTGCATTTCCTTGCCGGCCAACTGGTCCTTGGCAAAACGAATCTTGGCCTCGGCATCCTCGACATAGTCCGAATCCGGATATTTGGTCACGACGGCCTGCATCGCCTCGATCGTCCTCATCGCCGGCTTCTGGTCCTGCGTCACCGCCGGAATCTGCTTCGAATAAGCAAGGCCGACGATGTACTGCGCATAGGCCGCATCTTCGGATTCGGGATAAAGATTGAGATAGCGCGTCGCGCCGTTGATGGCGTCCTGATACTGGCCATTGCGGTAATTGACGAAGGCCTTCATCACCAGTGCCTTGCGGGCATATTCCGAGAAGGGATGCTGCTGGTCGATCGCCTCGAACTTGCGCGCCGCTTCCGTCGTCTTGCCGGCATTGAGGTTGGCAAGACCCTGATTGTAGAGGACTTCCGGCGGATCCGTTTCCACCGTCAGCTTGGTGATATCGATGTCGGGATCGTTCTGGCAGGCGCTCACCAGCACACTGGTCGCGGAAGCCGCAAGCGCGATGACGGCAACACGTGCCATCTTCTTCAATTCAAACTGGCCTGCAAATACCATTCGTAAATCCCAACTCGCACAGCGGTAAGAATACCGCCGCCTATGAACCGCGTTTTAGATCAAGATGCAACAAGACCGCAACGTCATGATGATCGATTAACGCAATTTTGTGGCGGCGGGATCATGAAAAAGCCGGTCGAAAGACCGGCTTTGGCAAAGAACAGAACTGGTTTTCCGGCTCCGAAAGACCCTAGTCCGGCTTACGGAGCATTGACGGCAACCACTTCGCGCGGGGCAACCCGCTGGCGCCGCGTTGGGGTCTCGACGATTTCATAAGCCGTCGGATCGCTCATCAGCGCTTTCAGAGCGTTCGCGTTCATCTTGTGGCCGCCGCGATAGGAACGGTAGCAGCCGATGAACGGCGTGCCGGCCAGAGCCAGATCGCCCACGGCGTCCAGCGTCTTGTGGCGAACGAATTCGTCCGTGTAACGCAGGCCCTCGATGTTGATCACCGTGTCGTCGTCGGCGATGACGACCGAATTCTCGAGCGACGAGCCGAGGCCGCGGCCTGCGGCCCACATGCGCTCAACATCGCGCATGAAACCGAAGGTGCGGGCACGCGACAGTTCGGTCTTGAAGACCGACGGCGTGATGTCGCCCTTCCAGGCCTGCCGGCCGATCAGCGGGCAATCGAAATCGATCTCCACTTCGAAGCGCATGCCGTCATAGGGCGTGAATTCCGACCAGGAAGAGCCCGATTCGATGCGAACCGGCTTGAGGATACGGATATAGCGGCGCTTGACGGCAAGGGCCTTGATGCCCGTCTGTTCGATCGCTTCAATGAAAGGAGCCGAGCTGCCGTCCATGATCGGCATTTCGGCGCCTTGCACCTCGATGAGAAGATTGTCGAGCCCGAGCGCGTAGATCGCCGCCATCACATGCTCGATCGTGGCGATCGAGGTGGAAGGAGAAAAGCCGAGAACGGTGCAGAGATCGGTGTTGCCGACCTGCGAGGACACGGCCCTGAATTCACTGATCGTCTGCTCGCCGTCTACCCGCTGAAAGACAATGCCGCTATCGGGTTCCGCCGGATGGAACGTGATTGCTACCTCGGCGCCTGAATGAACGCCCGTGCCGCTAAGAGTTACAGAGTTTGCAATCGTTGTCTGAAACCCAAGCAGTCCAATTCCCAATCCCATGCTTCTCGCCTTCAAATGCTTTTGGCGTTGCCGCCGAATTTTTTCCCGAGACCGGTGCAGCGCATTTTCAAAATGCCGCAAGGCACACAGTCGGTTAGCGACGCCAAGCGCCACCAACCGGTTCAACCTGCAAGCCGGCGATATTTCGAATCGCGGTTCAGCCCCGTCAGTCCCGAGTGTGAAGATAAGGGCACCGGACTGTCATTCCAAATCAATGTTTCTTTCGCTTTGTTACGCAGGGTAACCACTGAAACCAATTGATAATCCATAAAAAATGCCCGGGCGCAAACCCGGGCATTTCGGCAAGGTGGAAGG
Organism: Pararhizobium sp. LjRoot255; assembly: GCF_964252905.1. Lineage (NCBI taxonomy): Bacteria > Pseudomonadati > Pseudomonadota > Alphaproteobacteria > Hyphomicrobiales > Rhizobiaceae > Pararhizobium > Pararhizobium sp. LjRoot255. The sequence goes on along the minus strand of NZ_CAXUPQ020000001.1, from coordinate 3,118,242 downwards.
CGGGTAAAAGATCAGTTCGATTGACGGCGCAGGAACGCAGGGATTTCGAGCTGATCGTCTTCATGCACGCGCGGCTGCGAGGCAGCGCGGGCACGGTCATCCAAGGGGGCAGCCCGGCGCGGCGCATAGAGGCTTGCCTCCGCAGACAGCGGACGGCGCTGCTGCGAAGCGGCGCTCGGCGCACCGGCGGTCATATCTGCCGTAACGTTGTGCTCTTCCTCGTCGCGGCGTCCGAGCGAACTGGTGATTCGCTTCAGCAGGCCCATCGGGCCGCGTTCTTCCTGGGGTACCGGCTGGGCGCGATGTTCGGCTTCGGCCTTCACCATCGGCGGAAAGTCTTCCACCTTCGGCATGCGGACCGGCTCGGCCTGCTGGCGGATCACCGGAGCGATCGGCTCCTGACGAACCTGGGCGACCGGTGCCTGAACGGCAGGCTGCGGCTGGTAAGCCACCGCTTCAACGGTGCGCTGAACCGGGGCAGCAGCCTGGACGAACGGCTGTTCGATCGGAGCAGAGCCAGCAAAGAGCTTGCTCTGAGGGCGGAACTCTTCCTGTGCCTGCTGAACCGGAGCGGCGCCGCCGCCGCGCGGCATCGACAGGAACAGTTCACGTTCCAGTTCGGCTTCGCGGATGGCGCGGGCGATGTCGTCAGAGGTCTGCTGAACCGGCTGGGCGACAGTCTGCTGGACGACCGGTGCCGGCTGAGCGGCAACCGGGGCCGGCTGCGGCTGAACCGCGACCGGCGCCTGCTGGACGGGAGCCGCAGGAATGGCAGCGGACGGACGGACGATCGGCCTTGCTACCTGACGAAAGTCAGCAGAACGACCGGCCACCTCGGCGGCCGTGCGATCGATACCCGTTGCCACGACCGAAACGCGGATGAGGCCTTCGAGTTCTTCGTCAAACGTTGCGCCGAGGATGATGTTGGCATCCGGATCCACTTCCTCGCGGATGCGGGTCGCAGCTTCATCGACTTCGAACAGCGTCAGGTCACGGCCGCCGGTGATCGAGATCAGCAGGCCTTGAGCGCCCTTCATCGAGGTTTCATCGAGCAGCGGGTTGGCGATCGCAGCTTCCGCTGCGGCCATCGCGCGGCCTTCGCCGGAAGCTTCGCCGGTACCCATCATGGCGCGGCCCATCTCGCGCATCACCGAACGGACGTCGGCGAAGTCGAGGTTGATCAGGCCTTCCTTGACCATCAGGTCGGTGATGCAGGCAACGCCAGAATAAAGAACCTGGTCGGCCATCGCGAAGGCGTCGGCAAACGTGGTCTTGTCATTGGCGATCCGGAACAGGTTCTGGTTCGGGATGACGATCAGCGTGTCCACCGACTTCTGCAGCTCGGCGATGCCCTGATCGGCGAGACGCATGCGGCGCTGACCTTCGAAATGGAACGGCTTGGTGACGACGCCGACCGTCAGGATGCCCTTGTTGCGGGCCGCTTGAGCGACAACCGGAGCAGCACCGGTGCCAGTACCGCCGCCCATGCCGGCAGTGACGAAGCACATGTGCGTGCCGTTCAGGTGATCGATGATCTCATCGATGCATTCTTCAGCGGCAGCCCGGCCGACCTCCGGCTGCGAGCCGGCGCCGAGACCTTCGGTAACCGCGACACCCATCTGAATGATGCGTTCGGCCTTGGTCATGGTCAGCGCCTGGGCATCGGTGTTGGCGACGACGAAATCGACGCCTTCGAGGCCTGCGGTGATCATGTTGTTGACAGCGTTGCCGCCGCCACCGCCGACACCGAAGACGGTGATGCGAGGCTTCAGCTCGGTGATATCCGGCTTTTGCAAGTTGATCGTCATTGTACCCGTTCCTTCCTGGTTTCTGGCCGCCTTGCCGAGCCGGCCAAATCACTAATTCCGTATTGCATCCGTTCAGCCGAAGCCGAAGGGATCAGAAGCTTTCCTTCAGCCATTGGCCCATCCGGGCGATACGGCTGTTGTTTCCTGCGAGCGACGCGAGCAGACCGCCCTGCGCCGTATGTGTTTCCATGTCGGCGACCTGCGGATAGATCATCAGGCCGACGGCCGTCGAAAAGGCCGGACCCTTGGCCGCCGCCGGCAGGCCCGACACGCCGAGCGGACGGCCGATGCGAACGTTGCGGGCCAGGATGCGGCGCGCCGCTTCCGGCAAACCGGTCAGCTGGCTGGCGCCGCCCGTCAGCACGACGCGCTTGCCGACGATCGGCGAGAAGCCCGAACGCTGGATCCGGTCGCGGATGAGTTCGAGTGTCTCTTCGATGCGAGCACGCACGATGCGCGAGACAAGCGCCCGCGGCACATGCGTTGGCTGGTCGCGGTCGTCCTCGCCAATCGGCGGGACCGAGACGATGTCGCGTTCGTCGGCGCTGTTGGGCAGAGCCGAACCATGAACCACCTTCAGGCGCTCGGCATCCTCGATGCGGGTCGAAAGGCCCCGCGCCAGATCGGTCGTGACGTGATGGCCGCCAAGCGAAACGGCGTCGGCATGCACCAGCTTGCCTTCGGCGAAGACGGAGATCGTCGTGGTGCCGCCGCCCATGTCGATGGCGGCGCAGCCGAGTTCGACCTCATCGTCCACCAGCGCTGCGAGACCGCTTGCGTACGGTGTTGCAACAATGCCTTCGACCGAGAGATGCGCGCGGTTGATGCAGAGTTCGAGGTTCTTGAGCGCAGCGCGTTCGGCCGTCAGCACGTGCATGTCGACGCCGAGCTGGTCGCCGAACATTGCCAGGGGATCGCGGACGCCGCGCTCGCCGTCGAGCGAGAAGCCGGTCGGCAGCGAATGCAGGATGACACGGTCCTGGCGCAGCGACTGCTGGCCGGCGGCGGCGAGAACTTTTTTGAGATCGGCGGCATCAACTTCCTGACCACCGAGATCGATGGAAGCGGTGTAGATATCGCTCTGCAGGCGGCCGGCGGAGATGTTGACGATCAGACTGTCGATCGTCAGGCCCGCCATGCGCTCGGCGGCATCGACCGCGAGACGAACGACGCTTTCGGCGGCGTCGAGGTCGGCGATCACGCCGTTCTTCATGCCGCGGGACTTGTGATGGCCAATGCCGATGATCTCGATCGAATGGGTGCGACCCGGCAGGATCTGGCTCTCGGCGCGCGGCGTCAGCCGTCCGATCATGCACACCACCTTGGTAGAGCCGATATCCAGCACCGAAACGACATGAGACCGCTTGGAATTAAGCGGCTTCAGGCGGGGAAGGCCAAAATTCGAAGAACCGAAAAGACTCATATACGGTTCTCCTGTTGTTCCTGCTTCTTCAACATCTTCGTGCGCGCTTCCAGAACCACCTGCCGGCGGGCGGCAGCTTCGGGCGTCAGCTGTATCGTGGTGCGATCCTCCAGCCGCAGATCGACCGCGGCGATATCGCGCTCCAGCAGTTGCTGCCCCTCTTCCATCGTCGAGAGAACCTGCATGGCGCGATCGATATCGTGCTCGGGCAGCTTGATGGTGATGCCGTTGTTGAGCATCAGATCCCAGCGGCGACCGGCAACGCGAACATAGGCTTTGACGCGCTTTGCGATTTCCGGCCACTGCGAGAAACGCTCATAGAATTCGGCAGCAGCCGTCTCGGCGTCGCGACCGACGAACAGCGGCAGGTCTGCGAACTTGTTGTCACGCAGCGGCGCAATCACGCTACCGCTCGCCTCGATCAGCGAAAGATCGGAGCCATGCTGCCAGATGCCGAAGGCCTTGCGCTCCTTGAGACTGACCTCGATCGTACCGGGATAGATCTTGCGGACCGCAACATCCTCGACCCAGGGCATTTCGCTGATCAGCTTGCGGGCGATATTGATGTCGAGCGCCACCAGCGACGTCGCGCCGTCGAGGCCGAGTTGCTGCAGAATATCGATTTCCGAGGTCTGCTCGTTGCCGGAGACCTTGACGTCCTCGATCGCAAAACCGGCGGCAGTGGTGGTCGTCTGCGCGAAATCCTGACTGTGGCCACCGAGCGACATACCGTAGAAGCCGGTCGCCGCCAGGAAAGCGAGCGCCGAGACGGTGCCGGTGTGCGGGGCGAAATGGATACGGCCGGTTCCGAGGCTGACGAGGAAGCGGACGACGCGGCGCAAAGGGCGCGGCAGAACGCGCTGACCGTCGAGATCAGCCATCTCCTGCGAAGTAAGCACCCTTGCTGCCTTCCGGCCTCTCAACGCAAACACGACGCGTCCTCCACGATCCACCTGAGGAATTCACCGAATGTATGACCGGCATAAGCCGCCATTTCAGGCACCAGAGAGGTTGGAGTCATTCCGGGCTGAGTGTTGACCTCCAGCCAGATGAGCTCTCCGTCTTCAGAGAAACGGTCGTCAAAGCGGAAGTCGGAGCGGCTTACGCCGCGGCATCCAATCGCCTGATGCGCCTTGACTGCGAGTGTTTGTATTTTTTGGTAAATATTCGGTAAAATATCCGCCGGAATGACGTGTTTTGAGCCGCCTTTTACATACTTTGAATCGTAATCGTAGAAGGCATGCCCCTGGGGAATGATCTCGGTTACGCCAAGCGCCTTGTCACCCATGACGCCGCAGGTCAGTTCGCGCCCGTAAACATAACGCTCGACCATGACGCGGTCGCCATAGCGCCACTCGCTGGAGGTGATCACCTGCGGCGGATGCGACTGACCTTCCTTCACGATGACGACGCCGAAGCTTGATCCTTCACGGACCGGCTTGACGACATAGGGCGGCTTCATCGGATGCTGCGAACCGAAATCGTGGCGATCCATGATCTGCGCCTCGGCAACCGGAATGCCGGCGGCACTTGCGACATGTTTGGCCTGCGCCTTGTCCATGGCAAGCGCAGACGCCAGAACGCCGGAATGGGTGTAGGGAATTTCGAGATATTCGAGGATGCCCTGAACCGTGCCGTCTTCACCGAAAGGCCCGTGCAGCGCATTGAAGGCGACGTCCGGACGCAGATCAGCAAGCACGGAGGCGACGTTGCGATCAACGTCGATGCGGGTCACGCGATAGCCCTCGGCCTCCAGGGCATCGGCGCACGCAGCCCCGGAGGACAGGCTCACCGGCCGCTCCGAAGAAAATCCGCCCATCAGGACAGCGACGTGCTTACCACTCATAAAAACCCCCGACATTACGCCAGTCTTACAAATTCCGCTTGCGCCTAGCTTATTCGCGCTTACGAGTCGCACCCTCAGGCACAGCCCCACTAGAACGGCATTATGGTTAATGAACCGTTTACTTTGGTTAACCCGGTCCGGGGGATGGATGAAATATTTGCTCGAATCAACAGGCTGTTCGATTCATCGCTTGGAATCAGAGAGTTAAATTCGATGCAACCGATTTTCGAAGACGGCAACCAATAAAAGGAAAGGCCCCGCACGTTTGCGCGCGAAGCCTCTTTACAGCCGATTGACGGCGGGATTTGCGGGATGACGGAGTCTGAGGTCCTTGGCGTTCAGGCCGTCAGCTGACCGAGAAATTCCTTCACTTCGTAGCCGGGCATGAAATTGCCGATGCGCTTGATCTCCCATTCGAGCTTGATGCCCGATGTTTCGTACACCCGCTGGCGTACGGTTTCGCCGAGATATTCAAGCTCGTAGCCGCTTGCCTGACCGGTATTGATCATGAAATTGCAATGCATCGGCGACATCTGGGCGCTGCCGATCATCAGGCCGCGGCAGCCCGCCTCGTCGATCAACTTCCAGGCAGAATGGCCGTCGGGGTTCTTGAAGGTCGAACCGCCGGTCTTCTCGCGGATCGGCTGTACTGTTTCGCGATGCTGGCGCACCGCATCCATGTCGGCGCGGATCTTCGCCTTGTCTTCCGGATAGCCTTCGAAGACGGCGTGGGTGAAGATCAGGTCGTCTGGCGCAGAGGAATGCCGGTAGGTGTAGCCCATATCGGCATTGGTGAGCACATGCTTGTTGCCCTTGCGATCGACCGCGTGAACCTCGACGACACGATCGCGCGTCTCGCCGCCATTGGCGCCGGCGTTCATGCGCAGTGCGCCACCGATCGAGCCGGGGATGCCGTAGTAGAAATGGAACCCGCCGATCCCGTGATCCAGCGTCATCGCCGCAAGGTTCTTGTCCGGGCAGATCGCTCCTGCTTTGACGCGGATTTCCGAAACCAGCTCGACATCGCCGAACCCCTTGGCCGAGAGCCGTATGACGACACCCGGAATGCCACCATCGCGCACGAGCAGGTTCGAGCCGACGCCTGCGACCATGACAGGCACTTCGTCCGGCAGCAGCTTCAGGAAAGCGACGAGATCATCGGCGTCATGCGGCTGGAACATCAGTTCAGCAAGGCCGCCGGCACGGAACCAGGTGACGCGGTCCATCGGCGCGTCCGGCGTCAGACGCCCGCGCAGTTGGTTTACGCTGTCCCCGAGAGAGGCCAGAAGCTTGGTACCATCAACCTGTTTCATGCGGAATTTCCTGAAATGCCTGCGAGTTCCTTCGGAAGGGCGGCCGCCCAGTATGTGATGCTGCCAGCCCCCAAGAGAACCACAAAGTCACCCGGTTGCGCAATGGCGGAGACGATCGGCGCGATCGCTTCCGGGCCGTCGATGAAACGCGCGTCGCGGTGCCCCCCCGCCTTGATGCGGGAGACGAGTTCCGGCGAGCTGACGCCTTCGATCGGATCCTCACCGGCCGAATAGACCGGCGCGAGCAGGACCGTATCGGCATCATTGAAGCACGCGCCAAAGTCCTCAAAGAGGCTGTGCAGCCGAGAGTAACGGTGCGGCTGGTGCACGGCGATGACGCGGCCCTGGCAAGCTTCGCGCGCAGCCTTCAGCACGGCCTTGATCTCGACGGGATGATGACCGTAGTCGTCATAGATACGCGCACCGTTCCACTCGCCGGTGAGGGTGAAGCGTCTCTTGACGCCACTGAATGCGGCAAGCCCCTTGGCGATGTCTTCCGGCTTGATCCCGAGGCGCTGGGCAACCGCGATCGCAGCCGTCGCGTTGGCGACGTTGTGACGGCCTGGCATCGGCAGCCGCAGGTCCGGCAACTTGATAATCTGGCCGGTGCGGCGGCGGCGAATTTCGACGTCGAAGACCGACGTCGCGCCATCCATGCGGATATTGGAATAGCGCACATCCGCCTGCGGGTTTTCGCCGTAGGTGATGACCTTGCGGTCCTCGATCTTCGAAACCATGGTCTGCACTTCGGGATGATCGAGGCACATAACGCCGAAGCCATAGAAGGGCACGTTCTCGACGAACTGGCGAAAGGCCGCGCGGACCGCATCGAAATTGCCGTAGTGATCAAGATGCTCCGGATCGATATTGGTGACGACGGCGACGTCGGCCGGCAGCTTCAAAAAGGTGCCGTCCGATTCGTCGGCCTCGACCACCATCCACTCGCCCTCGCCCATGCGGGCATTGGTACCATAGGCATTGATGATGCCGCCATTGATGACGGTCGGATCGAGCCCGCCGGCTTCGAGCAGCGAGGCAACCATCGACGTCGTCGTGGTCTTGCCATGGGTGCCGCCAATGGCGATCGCATTGCGGAAACGCATGAGTTCGGCGAGCATTTCGGCGCGACGCACGACCGGCAGCAGCTTTTCACGCGCGGCGATCAGTTCCGGGTTGGTCTTCTTGATTGCGGTCGAGACGACGACGACTTCGGCATCGCCAATATTCTCAGCCTTGTGGCCGACGAAAACCTCGATGCCCTTGTCACGCAGCCGCTGGACGTTGGCGCTGTCGGACTGGTCGGAGCCCTGCACCCGGTGACCGAGATTGTGCAGCACTTCGGCAATGCCGCTCATGCCGATACCGCCGATACCGATGAAATGAACCAGGCCGATCGTCTGCGGCATTTTCATGAGCGTGTTTCCTTGAACTGTGCAATCGTCGAACCGCTGGCAATAGCTTCAACCATGGCGGCAAGCAAGCGAGCTGCATCGGGTTTGCCCGCCTGTTTGGCGCCTGCGGCCATACCGGCGAGCTTGGCGGGGTTATTCATGGCCTCCGTCAGGATCCGGCTCAGTTTTTCGCTGGAAAGCTCTGCCTGGGCTATCACCTTGGCGCCGCCGGTCGCGGCAAGTGCGGCTGCATTGGCAGCCTGATCATGATCAAGCGCATAAGGGTAAGGCACCAGGATCGCCGGACGGCCGATCACCGCTATCTCCGACACCGTGGAAGCGCCTGACCGGCAGATGACCAAGTGAGCCTTGGCGATCCGCTCCGCCATGTCGGTAAAGAACGGCGCGATGTCCGCCTTCATCTCCAGCTTGGCAATGCAGCCCTCGACCATCGGCATATCTTCGGCGCGGGCTTGCTGGGTGACGCGCAGGCGCGCCCGCAAGCTGTCGTCGAGCAGGCTGATCGCCGTCGGCACGCTCTTCGAAAAAAACTGCGCGCCCTGGCTGCCACCGAAGACGACGAGGCGGAATTCTTCCCCTTCACCAGACGGCTGATACGGCACCTTGGCGGCCTCCAACACCGCCGGACGGACCGGATTGCCCGTCGTCACCGTCTTTGCGGCATAAGGACCATTCGTCTCCGGCAGGAAACCACCAGCGATTGCCCTGACGCGCCTGGCCAGAGCCTTGTTCGCCCTTCCCATGACGGCGTTCTGCTCGTGGATCATCGAGGGAATGCCCATCCCGGTTGCGGCCAAGAGTGGCGGAATGGTCGGATAGCCACCGAAGCCGACGACGACTTTCGGCCGCACCTTGGCCATCAAACGGCGCGCGATACGCATGCCGGACCAGAGCGTCCACAGCGAGCCTGCGACCTTCATAGGGTTTTTAGACCCGATCGTGGCGGAAGGCACGACATGGATTTCATCGGCCGGAAATTTTCCTGCATAACGCTCGGCCCGGCTGTCCGTCACCAGGTGGACGGAATAACCGAGCGCCTTCAATTCGTGCGCCAACGCTTCCGCCGGAAACAGGTGGCCGCCGGTCCCGCCAGCGGCAAGCATAATGATGCCTTTGGTCATAGGGTGCCCGCCCATGCACGCGGAGAGTAATACCCCCCTCTGTCACTTCGTGACATCTCCCCCTCAAGGGGGGAGATCACTCTTTTCCCTCGCCTGCCTTTTATCAAAGTCAGGGAGGCAAAAAACTGACGGCCGATCTCCCCCCTTGAGGGGGAGATGTCCCGGAGGGACAGAGGGGGGTAACTCACGACGAACTCCATAGTGGCCTCACTCCGCTGGCACGCCCATGCCCGAGCGGAACAGGCTGCGTTCGACGGCGCGTTTTTCCGGGCGATGGCGGGTCAGCGCCAGGATGAAGCCCGCCGTCACGCAGATCGCCACCATGGAGGAACCACCATAGGAGATCAACGGCAGGGTCATGCCCTTGGCCGGCAGGAGTTCGAGATTGACGCCGATATTGATCATCGACTGGATGCCGATCTGCAGCACGAGGCCGGCAACGGCGAACCGGGTGAAGTCGTTGCGCTCACGGAAAGCGTGGGAAAGACCGCGCATGACGAGGAAGGCGAAGATCAGCACGATGGCCATGCAGAAGACGATGCCGAACTCTTCCGCCGCGACCGAGAAGATGAAGTCGGTGTGGCTATCCGGGATGATCCGCTTGACGATGCCTTCGCCCGGTCCCTGCCCCAGCCAGTCACCGCGAATGATCGCCTCGCGCGCAGTATCGACCTGGAAGGTGTCGCCCTCGCCGGTCAGGAACCGGTCGATACGGCCGGCTACGTGCGGCAGTATCGTATAGGCGACCACCAGCCCCCCGACTGCCGACCCCCCGAGCACGATGATCCAGAGCCACGGCATGCCGGCCATGAAGAACATGCCGCCCCAGACGGCCGTCGTCAGGATGGTCTGGCCAAGGTCGGGTTGCGCCACGAGCAGCGCGACGACGATGCCGTAAAGCAGGATGGCGAACAGGTTGCCTGGAATTTCCGGCTGGCGCGCATGCTCGGAGAACAGCCAGGCACAGACGACGACGAAGGCCGGCTTCATGAATTCGGACGGCTGAACCGACAGGCCGGCAAGCGAAATCCAGCGGCGGGAGCCCTTGACCTCGGCGCCGAAGAACAGTGCCAGCACCATCATGCCGAGCGAGGCGAGAAGCAGGATCATCGCCGTTCGGCGCACCTGCCGGGGCGACAGGAAGGAAATGCCAACCATCACCGCGAGCGATGGCAGAAGGAACGCAGCGTGCCGCTTGACGAAATGGAAGCTGTCGAGATTGAGCCGCTCGGCGACCGCCGGGCTTGCCGCGAAGGACAGCATAAAGCCGATGCCCATCAGCAGAATGAAGGTCGCCAGGAAGAACCTGTCGATCGTCCAGAACCAGTCGGCCACGGGGCCACGTTCGGCACGGCTTACCATCTCTTCGTCCCCTTCAACGGCGCGTCCGGCGCCATTCCGTCATCATCAGGCTATCGGCCCTCATAAACCGCAAGATGCGGCCTCATATCAGCATCGTCACGCCGTCGATCGCGGCCACATGGCTGACGAAGGCATCGCCCCTGACTTCAAAGTTCTTGTACTGGTCGAAACTTGCGCAAGCCGGGGACAGCATCACGGCGGATGGCCCCGCCTCGTCCTTGGCCGCATCAGCGGCGGCATGGGCGACGGCCTGCTGCAAAGTCCCGGAAATCTCGAAGGGCACAGCCTCGCCAAGGGTCGCTGCGAAAGCGGATGCAGCCTCGCCGATCAGGTAGGCCTTGGCGATTTTCGGAAAGAACGGTGAAAGCGTCATAATGCCGCCCTCCTTCGGCAGGCCGCCCGCGATCCAGTAGATCCGCTCGTAGCTCGACAAAGCGGGCGCTGCCGCATCCGCATTGGTCGCTTTGCTGTCGTTGACGAAAACCACCTGCCCCTTGCGGCCGACCGGCTGCATGCGGTGCTTCAGCCCGGGAAAAGAGGAGAGGCCCTTGACGATGTCTGCCTGCGAAACACCGACGGCAAGGCAAGCGGCAATCGCCGCTGCCGCGTTCTGGGCATTGTGGCCGCCGCGCAGGGTCTGGATACCATCGAGATCGGCGAACAGGCTGGTTGCTCCGGCCAGGGCCTGCACGATCCGGCTGCCCTCGGCATAGAGACCATCCGCCAGCACCTGGCGCCGCGAAATCCGCACGACCTTGGTGCCTGAACGCTCGACGCGATCGGCGATCAGGCTCGAAAAACTGTCATCGACACCGACAACGGCAACGCGGCTTCCGGCGACAAGACGTTCCTTGATGCCGGCGTAGTGCTGCATCGTACCGTGCCGATCGAGATGATCCGGCGTCAGGTTGAGGAGGATGCCGGCGGACGGATTGATCGTCGGCGCAAGGTCGATCTGGTAGGACGAGCACTCGACGACATAGAAGCGACCGTTTTTCGGCGGATCAAGGGTCAGAACGGCCGTGCCGATATTGCCGCCAAGCTGGGTGTCGCGGCCGCTGGCCTTCAGGATATGGGCGATCAGCGCCGTCGTCGTGGATTTGCCGTTGGTGCCGGTAATGGCGATGAAGGCGCAATCCGGCGCATGGGCCCGCCGCTCGCGCACGAACAGTTCCACATCGCCAATGATCTCGACGCCGCTGGCATGGGCGAGATCGACGGTCCAGTGCGGCTTCGGATGCGTGAGCGGAACGCCAGGCGACAAAACGAAGGCGGAAAAGGCACTCCAGTCCGCCTGTCGCAGATCACCGGTACCGATGCCCTCGGCAGCCGCCTTGGCAACGCTGTCGGGGTTATCGTCCCAGGCCGTAACCTTGGCACCGCCGGCGACCAGCGCCTGCGCCGTCGCCAGACCGGAGCCGCCGAGACCGAAGAGCGCGACCTGCTTATCCTGAAATGTCGTGACCGGGATCATCGGCTTACCGCAGCTTCAGGGTCGAAAGGCCGATCATGGCGAGAATGACCGCGATGATCCAGAAGCGGATGACGACCTGGCTCTCCGTCCAGCCCTTCTTCTCGAAATGGTGATGGATCGGCGCCATCAGGAAGACGCGCTTGCCGGTGCGCTTGAACCAGAAGACCTGGATGATCACCGACAGCGTTTCGATGACGAAAAGGCCGCCAATGATGATCATGACGATCTCGTGCTTGGTCGCAACGGCAACTGTGCCGATCAGGCCGCCGAGCGCCAAGGACCCGGTGTCGCCCATGAAGATCGCCGCCGGCGGTGCGTTGAACCAGAGAAAACCGAGGCCGGCGCCGATGACGGCGCCGAGGATGACCGCAAGCTCGCCGGTGCCCGGCACGAAATGAATCTGCAGGTAGTTCGCAAACACCGCGTTACCGGCGAGGTAGGCGATGACGCCGAAGGAGGCGGCGGCAATCATCACCGGCACGATGGCAAGACCGTCGAGACCATCGGTGAGGTTGACTGCATTGCCGGCGCCGACGATGACGAAGCCGCCGAACAGGATGAAGAAATAGCCGAGATTGAGAGTGAAATCCTTGAGGAAGGGGAATGTCAGCGACGAGCCGAACGTCGAGCCGTTCGTTCCAGCCAACAAGGCGGTCCGCATCATGAAAAAGACCGCGATGGCGGCGATAACGAACTCGATCCCGAGGCGGGCCTTGCCGGAAAATCCCTTGTCCGACTGTTTCGTCACCTTGAGATAATCATCGTAGAAGCCGATAGCGCCGAAACCGAGCGTCACGAGCAACGTCGAAACCACATAGACGCTGGAAAGATCGGCCCAGAGCAGCGAACTGCCGACAATACCGGCAAGGATCATCAGGCCGCCCATGGTCGGCGTGCCGGCCTTCTTGAAATGGGTCTGGGGCCCGTCCGCGCGGATCGGCTGGCCACGGCCCTGCCGGACACGCAGCGACGAGATCATCCGCGGACCGAACAGAAAGACGATGATTGCCGATGTGAACAGGGCGGCGCCGGTACGGAAGGTGATGTACCGGAAGAGGTTGAAGAATTGAAAATGGTCCGCCAGTTCGACAAGCCAGATGAGCATAAGGGACCTTTCCCCAAAGGTTCGTTGCAGGTGTCATCCATCAGAATCACCGAATGGAAGAATAACTGCGTCGTATCAGAAGTGTCAGCATGGAACTTCGGCCATGAAAGCCTTGTCCCAGCCTTATTCGGTGCGTCCCGTCCCGGGCGAAGGCGGATATTTCTCGAGCAAAGCGGTAACGATCCTGCCGCAACCGGTCCCCTTGGACGACTTGATCATCACCACATCTCCGGCCGCGATCGAGCCGAGAGCAAATTCCTTGAGCTCATCGACCGTTTCACGGTATTCGACGTGGATGTCTTCAGGCAGTGCATCGCGCAGATGCGCCATCTCCGGTCCGGCGAGCCAGACAGCGCCGATACCGGCTTCAACCAGCGGTGCCGCAAGCCCGGCATGGACCTTGCCTGCGAACTCGCCCATCTCCAGCATATCGCCGAGAATGGCAATCCGCCGCCCGCCCTCCGGCAGTTCGGAATCCTTGAGAAGCGCGATCGCCGCCCGCATTGAGGCCGGGTTGGCGTTGTAGCTCTCATCGATCAGAACGAAGGAACCCGAGCCGATCGGCAGACGGTGCCTTGCGCCCCGCCCCTTTTCCGGCACCAGGGTGGCAAGGGCGGCAACCGCAGCATCCACATCCGCCCCGACCAGAGCGGCGGCACCGAGTGCAGTAAGCGCGTTTTCGGCGACATGCCGGCCCGGCGCGCCCATCTGGATTTCCAGCGTCCTGCCGCCGATCGCCGCCCAGAGCACGGCCCCGTCCGAGCCGCCTGCGAATTCCACCATGCGGAAATCGGCCTTGGCGCTGCTGCCGAAGCTGTGCACATGGGCAACGCCCAGCACCGCTGCTGCTTTTTCCAGTGTCTCGAACTGCTCGCTATCGCGGTTGAGGATCACATGGCCGTCATCGACGAGCCCTTCCATGATCTCCGCCTTGGCAGCGGCAATCTCGCCGAGATCCTTGAAATTGCCAAGATGCGCGGCAGCGATCGTGGTAATGATTGCCACATGCGGACGAACCATCTTGACCAGCGGCCGGATCTCGTCGGCATGGTTCATGCCGATCTCGAAGATGCCGAAATCGGTGTTTTCCGGCATGCGCGACAGGGTCAGCGGCACGCCCCAATGATTGTTGAACGAGGCGACGGAGGCATGCACCCGGCCGGACGGCGACAAGACGTGACGCAGCATCTCCTTCGTGGTGGTCTTGCCGACGGAACCAGTCACCGCGATGATCTTCGCGGCGCTGCGGTCTCGAGCGGCGCAGCCGAGCCGCACCATCGCCTCCAGCACGTCATCGACGACGATCATCGGCGCGATCAGACGCCCGAGCGCCGGCAGTTTCGCCTCGCTGACGACGAGCAGCGCTGCGCCATTGGCGATCGCGATCCCGGCATAGTCGTGGCCATCGACCCGGTCGCCCCTGATCGCGAAGAAAGCCTCGCCCTTGGCGATGGAGCGGCTGTCGATCGAGATGCCGGTAATGCCTTCCGGCAGGTTTCCCATCGGGCGGCCATGCATGGCCGCCATCAGGTCGCTAACTGTCCAGAGAAAGCTCAAATCATTGATCTCCCAATGCTTTTCTTAACTCGGCATGGTCGGAGAAAGGCAAAGTGACGGAGCCGATGGTCTGCCCCTCCTCATGCCCCTTGCCGGCGACGATCAGCGTATCGCCGGATTTCAACAGAGTGACGGCAGCCCTGATCGCTTCCGCACGGTCGCCGATTTCGGTCGCGCCCTTGGCCGCCGCCAAGATCTCGCTGCGAATGATCTCGGGAACTTCCGAGCGTGGATTGTCGTCGGTGACGATCACAACATCGGCAAGCCGCGTGGCGATCTCGCCCATGATCGGACGCTTGCCCTTGTCGCGATCACCGCCGCAGCCGAAGACCACGATGACCCGGCCGGTCGTGAACGGACGGACGGACGTCAGGACGTTTTCGAGCGCATCCGGCTTGTGGGCGTAGTCGACATAGGCGAGCGCACCATCCTTGGTGTGGCCAACCAGTTCGAGGCGACCTGAAGCACCCTGAAGCTTTTCGAGCGCCGCCATCGCCGCTTTGGCGCTGACGCCTGTGGAGATGGCGAGGCCGGCCGCCACGAGCGCATTGGAAATCTGGAAGTCGCCGGCCAGCGGTACATGCACCTCGAAAATCTCATCGCCGATATGAACCTCGGCGATTTGCTTGTGACGGAAATGCTCGACGCGCTTGAGGCTCAGATAATCCCCCCTGCGGCCGACGGTCAGCACCTCCTGACCGGTTGCCTTGGCTGCGGCGATTGCCGGTCCCGACCAGGCGTCGTCGGCGAATATCACCGCCGGCGATCCCTTCGGCAGCACGCCCTCGAACAGCCGCATCTTGGCGGCCATATAGTCCTCGACGGTCGGGTGGTAATCCATGTGATCGCGGCCGAGGTTGGTGAAACCGGCGGCGGCAAGGCGCACGCCATCCAGCCGGCTCTGGTCGAGCCCGTGGCTGGAAGCCTCCATGGCCGCGTGGGTGACGCCGGCGTCGGCGAGTTCGGCGAGCAGTTTGTGCAGCGAAACCGGATCCGGTGTCGTCAGCGAGCCATAATCGTTGCGACCGGGCGCGATGACGCCCGTGGTGCCGATCATTGCTGCCGCATGGCCGGAATGCGCCCAGATCTGTCGGGTGAACGAGGCGACCGACGTCTTTCCGGCCGTACCGGTCACAGCCACCATCGTTTGTGGCTGGCGCCCGTAGAAATTGGCGGCTGCGAGCGCAAGCACGCGGCGAGGCGCCGAGGCGGCAAAAATCGGCGCCGCAACATCTTCCGTGGGTTTTGCGCCCGCGACCACGGCTGCGGCGCCGCGCGCAATTGCGTCATCAATGAAGGCCTTGCCGTCCGCCTTGCTACCCGAAAGCGCCACGAACAGCGCACCGGGGACGACCTGTCGGCTATCGGCGGTGATGGCGGCAATATCGATATCGCCGGCGGCGGCGTTCAACTGCGCGGCAATTTCCGGGAAATCCTTCCCGATCAGGTCTTTGATCTTCATGGATGCACTTTTCAGTTATACCGACCCGCCGGGCGGCGAATCCTCCAGATTGTCATTCCATGGTCAATAAGACACAAGCAAGGCAGAACCGTCTTCGCCGAACTTCGGCTCCACGCCGAGAAGCGGCGCAGATCGGCTTATGATATCGCGAACCATCGGGGCAGCCGTATTGCCCGCAAGTGCTGCGCCATTGCCCTTGTCGGTTTTCGGTTCATCGATGAAGGTCAGGACCACGTAGCGCGGATCATCGATCGGGAAGCCGGCCAGAAAGGCGTTGAAGTTGGCAGCGTTCGAATAACGGCCGTTCACGACCTTGTCTGCGGTCCCGGTCTTGCCGCCGACATTGAAGCCTGGCACACGCGCGTTCTTGCCGGAGCCATTGACGGCATTCCGACGGAACAGGTAGCGCATATCGTCGCTGGTCGATTTTTTGATGACTGTCGTCGAGGCGGCCTCTGCCTCCTGCGCCGTGCGCGGCAGGAAGGTCGGTTCGATGAGGTGTCCGCCGTTCAACAGGGCTGCACCGGCCACCGCCGTCTGCAGTGGCGTCGTGGATACGCCGTGACCGAAGGAGATGGTGATCGAGTTGATCTTCTTCCATTCGCGTGGCTGGCTCGGCGTCTTCACTTCGGGCAGTTCCGTCTGCATCCTGGAGAGCAGGCCCATCCTGGTCAGGAACTCCTTGTGACCCGCGATGCCAACGATATCGGCCATCTTGGCCGTTCCGATATTCGATGAATACTGGAAAATCTCCGGCACCGTCAGAACACGATGCTTGCCGTGGAAATCCTTGATCGTAAAGCCGCCGATTCTGATCGGGAATCGGGCATCGAAGCTGTCGTTCAATGTCACCTTGCCGGAATCGAGCGCCATCGCGGTCGTAAACGACTTGAAGGTCGACCCCATCTCGAACGTGCCGTTCGACATGCGGTTCATCCAGCCTTCCTTGGCGCCATCGGCGGGCTTGTTCGGATCATAGTCGGGATAGGACACCATGGCGAGAATTTCGCCGGTCTTCACGTCCATCACCACGCCGCCTGCGGCAAGCGACTTGAACTTTTCCATGGCATCGACGACGACATCGCGCAGAATGTTCTGGACGCGCAGGTCGATCGAGAGCTTGACTGGCTCGATCTTCGCATCGCTCGTCATGCCGATGGCGGCAAGATCGGCCAGTCCCTGGTTGTCGATCCAGCGCTCCATGCCGGCAATACCGCGATTATCGACATTGACATGACCGATGACGTGCGAAGCGGTAGCCCCGCCGGGGTAGAAACGGCGCTTCTCCGGCCGGAAGCCAATGCCGGGAATGCCGAGTGCCAGGATTTCGCTCTGCTGTTTCGGGGTCAACTGGCGACGCAGCCACTGAAACCGCGATTTGGATTTCAGCTTGTTGTAGATTTCCGCAACGTTGAGATTGGGCAGGACAGTCGACAATTGCTCGACCGCCTCGTCGGCATCGACGATCTTGTGCGGCTCGGCATAGAGCGAGACCGTGCGGATGTCGGTCGCGAGGATTTCGCCGTTACGGTCGAGAATATCAGGACGCGAGGCCATCAGATTGTCGGCGCGGCCGATGCTGGAAACCGTGTCTGGATTGGCCAGACCGTACTGCACGAGACGGCCGCCGATGACGCAATAGACCGCCGCGAAGCTGATGATGACGATCGCCACACGGCTTCTCGCCTGGTTGCTGCTCTTCTTACGCGTTCCCTGGAACGGAATGCCGAGATCACCGGGATGGTTGTTGCCGCCGGCGGAGAAATGAGCCTTGCTCTTGACGACCATGATACGGGACAGAAAAGACATCAGCGTGCCACCGAACCTGTTGCGATATCATCCGTCTTTGCGAGCGGTTTTTTCGACTTGCCCTTGACCATGCCCATCGCTTCGAGGACATCCTGCGGCGGCGGCAGATCGGCCTTGAGCATCGGCAGCTCTTCCGGACGGGCAAGCTGGGTCGAGGCGGTGGGCGTAAGATGCAGGTCCTGCTGGTAGACGGTTACGAGCTTTTCGAGGCGATTGGGCTGGGTGAGCAGCGCCCAGTCGGCGCGCAGAAGGTCGATCGTATCTTCCTCGAGCTTTATCTCCGCCTCCAGCTTGCGCACGTCTTCCAGCTTGTTTTCCGCCCGGTGCTTGATCGTGTAGGTGACCGTCGCTGCGGCCGTCATGACGACGATCAGGACGATGTCAAAGGTGCGTAACATGTCTCAGCCCCCAATCTTTCCAAGGCTCGCAAGGTTCGGCAAATCGAAGATGGACAGATCATCTGCCTGAGGCGGGGCATCGGTGCGGGCGCCAACCCGCATCTTGGCGGACCGGGCGCGCGGGTTGCGCGAGGCTTCTTCTTCACTGGCCGCCACCATAGATTTCCCAACTGGTGCGAAAGTTGCCGCACGCTCATGCACCAGCGGCATGTGACGCGAACCGGAAGCCTTGCCGGCGCGATCCTGGAAGAATTTCTTGACGATCCGGTCTTCCAGCGAATGGAAGGTGACGATCGTCAGCCGCCCGCCGGGCTTCAGCACGCGCTCGGCGGCAAACAGCGCCCGGGCAAGTTCGCCGAGTTCGTCGTTGACGAAGATGCGCAGCGCCTGGAAGACACGGGTGGCGGGATGAATCTTGTCCTTGGCCTTGCGCGGCGTAACGATCTCGATCAGGCCCGCAAGGTCGCGCGTCGTGACAAAAGGCTCCTCGAGCCGGCGCTTTTCAATGGCGCGGGCGATCCGGCCGGACTGCGGCTCCTCGCCGAGAAAGCCGAAGATGCGTGTCAGGTCCGAAACCTTGGCCCTATTGACGACGTCGGCCGCGGAAACGCCATCCGACGACATGCGCATGTCGAGCGGCCCGCGCTTCTGGAAGGAGAAGCCCCGCTCGGCTTCGTCGATCTGCATGGAGGAAACGCCGATATCGAGCACGACCCCGTCAAGTCCGCCCTCCGGGGCATATTGCGCAAGGTTGGAGAAACGCGAATGCACCAGGGTGAGGTGGCCGTTGCTGGCGGCGACCAGCGGCTGTCCGGCTTGAATGGCCGCCGGATCACGATCGAGCGCAATCACATCGGCACCGGTCGCCAGAATGGCAGAGGTATAGCCACCGGCACCAAAGGTGCCATCGAGGATGATCTTACCGGGGGCGAGATTAAGGCTCGCAAGAACCTCTGGGAGAAGAACCGGAATGTGACGGACCGGTCCGCCATCGGCATCGGGTAAACCTTCGCCTTGATCCGCCATCATTCCGCTTCTCCACTCTAGTCCGAACGCCGACCTCGCAACCTGCGTTCTTCCCGCGCCGCCGCTTGTGTTTCCAGAAACACCTGCGGCGCCCACAACTGAAAATGATCCGCTCGCCCCACGAAGGTGACTTCCGTGGTTATTCCGGTGAAGTCGCGGATGAAATCCGTAACCATCAATCGGCCTTCCTGGTCGAGCTTCATGAAGACCCCGCCCCCATGAATGAGGAGCGACATCTGATTGGCCTGCGGCGAAAACGGATCCTCGCCGCCGATTTGCCTCTCGAACCGATCCAGCAATTCCGGACCGCCGGCGCTGATTGCCGGAAAGACGAAATCCTGAAAGCAATAAAGCTCCCGAATATCGAGCGCCGACAGAACAGAGCGAAACGTCGAAGGAACGGAAACCCGCCCCTTTGCATCGATCCGGTTTGTCGCATGCGATAGGAAGCGGTTCATGACGCGATACGGCCGTTTCCGGTAAACGCGCGAACCCCAATAGCCCGCGCACCCCCTCAAGACAAGACACAACACTCCACCAGCGGGCGACATGCCCGTTCGAAAATCCCCCAACGAGGGGTCCCGAGACTTGCGGTGAATCGGCCTGAATCAGCCCGTGTACTGTGTATGATTGGGATACCATGGGACCATATGGGCGTCAATGGGATTTGCTCTATTTCAGCACGCGTCGTCAGCAAATATTGATAGTCTGTTAAGTTTAACAAATGGTTACGACAGACACCTCAACACTTTGGATTCACTGTCGAATCCCTTCGGTAAAATGAATACTTTCAATATTAGCAAAGTATAAAACCAATAAGCATTCAAGCGGATACACGATTTTTGACATCGCGTTGGCCGGGATCAAAGAAGAAGAATTTGCCAGTTGGCCTGTAAGCCGGGTTCTGTATGGCTCCGGCCCGAAAGCCGGAACGTGGCAGCCATTCATCTGGGACAACGCTTGCGCGCTGCCTCCTGCAACCCACCCGGATGACTGGCCCGGAAAAGGCCGGACCGCTTGCGCAGTCCACGTCATCCCTATTCGGTCTTGCTCCCGGTGGGGTTTGCCTTGCCACCCATGTTGCCATGCGCGCGGTGGGCTCTTACCCCACCCTTTCACCCTTACCTGCCAGAGGCAGGCGGTATTCTTTCTGTGGCACTTTCCCTGGGGTCACCCCCGCCGGACGTTATCCGGCACCGTTTTTCCGTGGAGCCCGGACTTTCCTCCCCCCGCAGCCTTTCGGCCCTAGCGGAGAGCGGCTGCCCGGCCAACTGGCAGGCGGTGCATAACTGACGCATCCGCCAATTGCCATAGATAAAAGAAAATAAGGTGTCCCCACCCGTGTTTCTACTGGTAGCAGACGATAAAATCCGTCTCGTATTCCGGCGTATGCCAGCTGACCGTTCTCAAGGAGCTGCGCCCATCATGCCCTTGCCAACGATGATGAAATCGAATGTTACCGCCATGCCCACCGTCCTTGAGGACGATCTGGCGGAGATGGCATGGCATCTGCCGGCTGGCAGCTGAAAACTTGAAAAATGCCGGTACGCAAAACCCTACCCGGCGCCCGGACCGCGGCTTTTATCAGTTGATGATGCTCTGGACCTTGCCGCAATAGCGGCGCGATACCGGATTCATCTTCCTGGCGCCGTGGCCGGCATTGTAGCGAAGGATCGTGCCGCAGGTGAAACCGCCGGACAGTTCATGTGCCACGGCAAGATATTTCATACCGAACTTGATGTTGGTCTCGGGATCGAACAGGCCGCCCTTGCCCCCGTTATAACCCATCATCCGGGCCGTCGCCGGTTTGATCTGCATCAGGCCGATTTCGCCGGCGCTGCCACGTGCCTTCGGATTGAAGTTGCTTTCGACCTTGACGACCGCATGGGCGAGATCGACAGGAACACCGTATTGCTTCGCATAGGTTTGGATCAAGTTACTATAGGCCGAAGTCTCGAGGGAGGCGCCCGGCGCCGGATAACCCGTGGTTCTCGTGGCTGGCTTGATGGAGGATGTTATGGTCTTGTCGATGCCCCCGGCATACGACGTTTCAACCCCGGAAAAAAGCATGCAGAAGCATGCCGCAGTTGCAGCAAGATGCGGTAGTCTCATTTAGCTTGAAATCTCCACTTTCGGGCGCAGCAGCATATGGGCGCACCCCGCCCTGCCATCAAGCGTCCCCGATTTTCGTCATCAGCAGGAGAAGGCCTTGCGCCTTGAAATCACCCACGGCTCGGTACGCCGGCAAAAGACCCCGGCATAGTGACGATCATGTGGCAGTGCACAAAATTAATGCGACGGACGCCTGACAAGGGCGCGAAAGAGCCGTCCGGCAAGCCTGTTCAGCGGCTGAAATTCGGCAGCGCGGACAAGAGCCTGTGGAGCGTATCGAGGGTCGAAATATCGGCGATGCCGTCGACCTGGGACTGACGGAAATGTCGCTGGAAGGCGGCAACCACCCCCTCCGTCTTCTCGCAAAAAACGCCTGTCACTTCAATTCCGTAACCATAGAAAGACAGCATGGTCTGCACCGCCTCGACGGGCTGGCCCTGATCGCCCCTTTGGAAAAATCGTCCGCCACCGATCGGGGCTGGCGGAACCCAGTGCCCGACACCGCTCGAATGGAGCTGATCCCAAGGAAATTTTTCTCCCGGGTCCGCCTTGCGAATGGGGGCCACATCGCTGTGCGCAAGTACCCTTTCCGGGGGGATAGACCAGCGACTGCCACAGTCCCGACACAATTCAGCGACCGCTTCGATCTGCGCCGGGGGAAAGTCCGGAAGTCCGGCGAGGTGGCCGGCATTGGCGATCTCGATGCCGATCGAGCGGGAATTGATGTCTGTTTCGCCTTTCCAGACGCTCTTGCCCGCGTGCCACGCGCGACGATCCTCGGCGACGAGCTGATCGACGCGACCGTCCTCATGGACGAAGTAGTGACTGGAAACCTGGCTTTCCTCGCAACAGAGCCAGTCGAGCGCGGCTTGCGCCGTCTCCATGCCGGTATAGTGCAGAACGATCATGTCCGGCTTCTGGCCGCCCGCCCTTTCGCCATGGTTGGGCGATGGCACGGCGCGCGCAGCCGGGTAGTCGCAGGCGAAGGGCGTCATGCGGCGCGGCGTTCTTTCTCGATCGCCTCATAGGCAGCGTTGAGTGCCGCCATGCGATCATTGGCGATCGCGTGCAATTCTTCCGGCACGCCGCGGGCGACCAGCATATCCGGATGATTTTCCGAGACGAGCACACGGTAGCGCTTGCGGATCATCGAGAAGTCGTCCTTCGGAGAGACCCCGAGCACGTCGTAAGGGTTGGCATCGGACGCGTGAACATGGCGGGCCATGATCTCCTGAAACCGCTCTTCTTCCATGTGGAAGATTTCCGCCACGCGCGCGAGGAACCCGATCTCCTTTTCGTGCAGGGCGCCATCCGACTTGGCAATATGAAAGAGCCCGTCGATGATGTCTTCCAGCACCGGGCAGTTCTCATCGCAGGAAGCGCACAGCGACGCCATCTTCTCGGCATAGGCCTCGTAACCGGCAACGTCCTGGCGGGCGAGATTGTAGAGCCGCGCGACATTGCGGGCCTGATCGTCGGGAAACTTGAAGATATCGCGGAAAGCAGACACCTCGGCCTCGGTGACGACGCCGTCGGCTTTTGCCATCTTGGCGGACAGCGCGATCATGGCGACGGAAAAGGCCACCTTGCGGCGCGTCTCCGGGTCGCCTTCAAACAGCGTCCTGATCGCCTCGACAACGCCGGCAAGCGCATTGCCCGTCGCGGTGACGATGCTGAGGATGCGATCCCAGAAGGACATAGGCACGTTCTTTCCCTTGGTTGCTGATCCACATTGCTTTCGGGAGGCGGCCGCATGGGCAAGGCGCCCATGCGCAGGTGCAAAGAGGCAGACACAGCGATGCGGCCGCAATAGGCGGGCAGCTCAGGGAACAGCATGACCAGATGTTGTCGCGGATTGCAAGGCATACAGCCCGCCGAATCGACCCAAATGACGAATTTGTGATGGCACCTCACTATTTTCCATTCAATTGGGTGATCCGTCGATGATGCAAATGAATTTGACTTTGGTCCTGCCAGGATGCGAGCGAAAGCTGTACATCCGGGAGTTCCCATGCGCATTTCCACCCACCCGCAGGCCATGGGCATGGCCCTAGGTCTGATCGGCGTCACGATTTTTGGCGCAACTTTGCCGATGACGCACATCGCGCTCGGCGGCTTCTCTCCCTTCTTCATCACCTTCGGTCGCGCCGTCATCGCCTCAACCGCAGCGGGCCTGACGCTGCTTTTGCTTGGCAAACGCTGGCCTAAGGGACAGGGCGCGATGCTGCTCGGCGCAGGCATTTGCGTGGTCTATGGTTTTCCGATCTTTTCCTCGATCGCGATGCAGACGATCCCGGCAAGTCATGGCGGCGTGATTCTCGGCCTTCTGCCGCTGTTGACCTCGATCTTTGCAGCGGCTGTCGACGGCGAACGGCCTGGGCCTGCCTTCTGGGCCTACGGTGTCGCCGGCGCCGCCCTTGTCGTCTTTTTCTCCGTTCGTGAAAGCGGCTTTCATCTGCAACTCGGCGATGTCTGGCTTTTTCTGGCGGCGGTCACTGCATCGCTCGGTTATGTGCTGTCGGCCAAGGTGTCACGCATCATCCCCGGTTGGGAAGTGATTTCCTGGGCACTGGTGATCACCTCGCCGCTGTCGCTCGCGGCAACGCTTGCGGCGATGACCAACGGCATTGATGCACCGACCAATGCGGAGCTCGGCGCCCTCTCCTATCTCGGCCTGATGTCGATGTTCGGCGGCTTTGTCTTCTGGAACGCCGGCCTCGCCCTCGGCGGCATCGGCCGCGTCGCGCAGGTGCAGTTACTGCAGACCTTCGTCACCCTCGCCGTGTCGGCTGTGCTACTTGGCGAAGTCATCAGCCCGGCGACGGTCGCCTTTGCCGTCGCGGTCGCCGTCATCGTCTGGCTCGGCCGCAAGGCGCGCGTTGCATAGCGCGTCACACTGCCGAATTGATTGAGTGTCATTTAACTTCCACGGGAATTGCGCTAGAGAGACCTCGGACGATCTGCCGAAATCCCCGAGGAGGAATTCATGCCCAAACAGAAAGTTGCAATGCTGACCGCAGGCGGCCTCGCCCCCTGCCTGTCCTCCGCCGTCGGTGGTCTGATCGAACGCTACACCGACATCTCGCCTGATATCGAGCTCGTCGCCTATCGTTCCGGCTATCAGGGTCTGCTTCTTGCCGACCGGATCGAGATCACCCGCGACATGCGCGAGAAAGCCCATATCCTGCACCGCCATGGCGGCTCGCCGATCGGCAACAGCCGCGTCAAGCTGACCAACGCTGCAGACTGCGTCAAGCGCGGCCTGGTCAAGGAAGGCCAGAACCCGCTGCGGGTCGCTGCCGAGCAGCTCGCTTCCGATGGAATCACTATTCTGCACACGATCGGCGGCGACGACACCAACACGACGGCAGCCGATCTCGCCGCCTATCTCGGCGCCAATGGCTACGACCTGACCGTCGTCGGCTTGCCGAAGACCGTCGACAACGACGTGGTGCCGATTCGCCAGTCGCTCGGTGCCTGGACGGCCGCCGAATACGGCGCCAGGTTCTTTGACAATGTAAGCAATGAACAGAGTGCCGCCCCGCGTACCCTGGTGGTTCATGAAGTCATGGGCCGCCACTGCGGCTGGCTGACGGCCGCGACGGCGCGCGCCTATATCCAGATGACCGGCGAGAAGGAATTCGTCGACGGCTTTATGATGGACACAAAGCTGAAGAACATCGATGGCCTCTACCTGCCCGAAACCGCCTTCAATCTCGAAGCCGAGGCCGAGCGGCTGCGCGCGACGATGGACAAGGCAGGCTTCGTCACCCTGTTCGTCAGCGAAGGCGCCTGCCTCGACGCCGTCGTCGCCGAACGCGAGGCTGCCGGCGAAACCGTGAAACGCGACGCCTTCGGCCATGTGAAGATCGACACGATCAATGTCGGCGGCTGGTTCTCCAAGCAGTTCGCGGCCCTCCTCGGCGCGGAACGCTCGATGGTGCAGAAATCGGGCTACTACGCCCGCTCCGCACCCGCCAACGTGGACGATCTGCGCCTTATCCAGGGCATGGTCGATCTCGCCGTCGAAAGCGCGCTCAACAAGGTCTCCGGCGTCACCGGTCACGATGAGGACAAGGGCGGCAGGCTGAGGACGATCGAATTCCCGCGCATCCGCGGTGGCAAGCATTTCGATACGTCGGTCAAGTGGTTCGGGGACGTGATGGACGTGATCGGACAGAAGTGGTCACCGGCATCCTGATTCTCTGCTGACAAGGCCTATTGACGGCTCCGTTTGCGCATGGCTTCCTCGATGGAACGCCACGTCCAAACGGAGCCTTTTTTCATGTCGATCGAGCATTGGCTGGCCTTCGTCGTCGCCTCGTCCATCCTGCTTGCGATTCCAGGCCCGACAATCCTGCTCGTCATCTCCCATGCGCTGGGCCATGGACGCACTGTTGCAGGTGCCACGGTTGCCGGTGTCGCTCTTGGCGATTTCACGGCGATGACCGCCTCGATGCTCGGCCTCGGTGCACTGCTCGCCACTTCGGCCGCAATTTTCACGGTTCTGAAGTGGGTGGGCGCCGCCTATCTCATCTGGCTCGGCATCAAGCTGTGGCGCACGCCGATCGCGGCCGAGGCCACTGACGGGACGATGGCGGTTCCCGTCGAGCAACCCTTGCGGATTTTCCTGCACATGTATGTCGTCACCGCGCTGAACCCGAAAAGCATCGTCTTCTTCGTCGCCTTTCTGCCGCTGTTTCTCGATCTCAGCCGTCCGCTGTTTAGCCAGATGCTGATCTTCGAAACGACATTTCTGGTGCTCGCCGCGGCCAACGCAACGGCCTATGCGCTGATGGCCTCAGTCGCCCGCAAGACGATTCGAAAGCCGAAGGTTCAGGCCATCGTCAACCGGACGGGCGGCTCGCTGCTGATCGGCGCAGGCCTTGTGACAGCGGGCCTGCGGCGCGCCGGCGCCTGAAAAGGCATCCCGTGCTTGCGGTTCCCTGCCCCATCAGTTAATGAAGTTTTGCACGGGGCGGCTTTCGGCTGCTGATTTGCAAGGGCTGCGGGGCCTGACAGCACGAAAGCGACAGCATGGCTAATTTCCGTTTTTCCGTTTCAAAACCGGCTGTTACGGCTTGCACTCTGGTCTCGGTGGCGCTTGCCGGCGGATGCTCGAGTGTCGAACGAACACCGATGGAACAGCTGATGGCGGTGCAGACGGTGACGCCGCTGCCGAAGCCCGGAACGGAAATGACGGCTTACGCTTTGCCGACCCCGGATGGCGCAGCGACCGCGACGGCCGCGGCGCTTGCGGCCGAAACCGCGATGATGACGCCCGGCGAGAATCCGGCCGTGACGAACGGCGCCACCACCGACCCGCTTGCCACGCCGCAGGCATCGACAACCGTTCAGGCGGCAACGCCAAGCGCCTTGCCGCAGACCGCAAACGCCATGGTCGCTCCCGCCGCCAACCAGACCGCAATGGCGAGTGCGCCTCAGATTCCCGAAGGCATGGTCATGGCCGCGATGGAATCGGATTTCGACACCGGCGAACCAGTCGGACTGGAAACCCTCGTCGCAAGACGCATGATCGTACCGGTGCAGAAGCCTTCGATGGCCGAGAAAGTTCTGTCCGCTCCGCAGGCGGTGCTTGCTTCACTGACCACGGAGAAGCCGACCAGCTCGCGTCCTGAGCTCGATCGCCTGATCGCTTACTACGCCAAACTCAACAATATTCCGGAAGAGCTGGTGCATCGCGTCGTGAAGCGCGAAAGCACCTATAATCCGCGCGCCTATCATGCCGGCAATTACGGCCTGATGCAGATTCGCTACAACACGGCCAAGGGCCTTGGTTACGAAGGTCCGGCCGAAGGCCTCTTCGATGCAGAGACCAACTTGAAATATGCAACGAAGTATCTGGCAGGCGCGTGGATGGTCGCCGACAACCAGAACGACGGCGCCGTCAGGCTCTATGCCAGCGGCTATTATTACCACGCCAAGCGCAAGGGCCTGCTTGAAACGCTGGGCATGAAATAAAGCCTCTCAGTCAGCCAATATCACGGATTTCTTCAGCGGCGGTCAATTGACCGTCTCAGCTATTTTCGCCTCCAGCATGCGCACGTCATAGCGCAGGCTCGACGGCGTGAGGCCCAGGCGAACGACGGCAAGCCCAATGGATGGGGCCAGCATCAAGGTCTGCCCGTCATGGCCCTGCAGCCAGTAGGCGTCCGAAGGCAGGGGCGGCCCACCATCCTTTCCGAGCTTCGTCCAGACATGCCCTGCCCCATAGCGCCCGTTTGATGCCTTTGTCGGCGTGCGCATGAAGGTAACAAAGTCCAGCGGCAGGATCTGCTCACCTTTCCAGTTGCCGTTTTGCAGCAGGAAGAGGCCGAATCTGGCCCAGTCCCGCGCCGTCGCATACATGTAGGAGGAGCCGACGAAAGTGCCGTGCGCATCCGGCTCCAGCACCGCGCTTGTCATGCCGAGCGGCCGGAACAGGGCCGCACGCGGAAAGGTGAGTGCCTCGCGGAGGCTGCCGAAACTATCCATCCAGAGCCGCGAAAGAATCGTCGACGTGCCGCTGGAATAGCTGAAGCGTTCTCCCGGTTGCGCCTCGAGCGGTTTCGACGCCGAGAAGTTCGCCATGTCCCCCTCGAGGAACAGCATCCGGGTGACGTCGGTCACATCGCCATAATCCTCGTTGAACTGAAGACCGCTCTGCATGGCCAGAAGATCGCCGAGCTTTATCTGGTTGCGCGGGTCGTTTCGCCATTGCGGCAGAAGCTCCGTTCGATCGAGCGCCATCTGGCCATCCCTGATGCGCAAGCCGATCAGCGCCGCCGTCACCGATTTGGTCATTGACCAACCGAGCAGCGGCGTGCCGCTGTTGAAACCTTCGCCATAACGTTCCGCGACGATCCTGCCGTCCTTGACGACGACAATGGCGCGCATGCCGGGTCCGGCAAGCTGCGGATCCGTCAGCAGTGTCTGCACCGCAGGATTGACGTTCGTGCCGCTACCGTCGGGCCAGGGCTTCCCCTCATCCGATTGCGGCGGCCTGCGGCGAAGCTGCCGGTTGCCCGGAAACGCCGCAAACTCGCCTTCGGTGACATTGGTGCATCCAAGACCCTCGCGGTAGATGGCATGGCCTGGAGCCGCAAAGCCGAACATGCGGGCGGTGACCGCCTTGCGGGTTTCATCGACCGATAGGCGCACTAGGCGCAAAAGAGGATGACCGGGCGCCTGAACATCGTCGGCGAGCACCGCATCGGCGTCGCGGCCAGCTATGAAAACACTGGAGCAGACGATCTTGGCGGCATAACTGTCACCGACGCGCAACAATTCGGGCGGCATGACCACCAGCCAGCCGGCGATCGCCGCAACGGCAACCGGCATCGCGCCCGCGAGCCACCACAATCTTCTGCGCATACGCACCGCCCCTGCTTCGCCACCGCCACAAAAACAGGATTCCATGTTTTTAGGAAGGGTTTATGGCAATCACTTTGGCGCGATAAATGTTTCTAACCTATTGATCGTGCCGCGACCTTGGCCGCTTCACACCGCAGAATGCAGATCACATCCTCTGCTGAAACCGGATGGGAATCAAAAAGGACCTTTGACGTCGTGTTCGGGCCGTCGGGAGATGGCTCAGCCAACATGCGCAAACTCAACCGATTTTTATGAACGAGAAATTGCATCAGCCATCCGTCATCAAAGTGTAGCGGACTCGTCTTAGAAGCCTTCCAACTTCAACAGATGGCAGGCTGACATGACCGATCTCGCCCCCGATGCAGGCTATGGCAAAAAGAACCGCAAGCTCAAGACCGCTCTGCTCCAGCATAAGGCGCTGACCGTCGACGGTTTGTCGGAACGGCTTTTCGGATTGCTTTTCACCGGTCTCGTCTATCCGCAGATATGGGAGGATCCGGCTGTCGATATGGAGGCCATGCAAATCCGGCCGGAGCACCATATCGTCACCATCGGTTCCGGCGGCTGCAACATGCTCGCCTATCTCTCCGCCGCCCCCGAGCGCATCGACGTCGTCGATCTCAATCCGCATCATATCGCGCTCAACCGGTTGAAACTTGCGGCTTTCCGGCACCTGCCCGGCCACGCGGACGCCGTTCGCTTCCTTGCCCGGCACGATATTGCCAGCAACGTCCAGGCCTTCGATATGTTCCTCGCGCCCAAGCTCGACACCGCTACGCGCAGATACTGGAACAGCCGCAGCCTGACGGGTCAGCGCCGTATCCGGGTTTTCGGCAGGAACATCTATCGTACCGGCCTGCTTGGCCGCTTCATCAGCCTCGGTCACCTTCTGGCGCGCTTGCACGGCGTCGATCCGGCCGAACTCACCAATGCGCGCTCGATGCGCGAACAACGGCAGTTCTTCGACGAGCGGCTGGCGCCCCTCTTCGATCGGCCGGTCATCCGCTGGATCACCAGCCGCAAGAGCTCGCTGTTCGGGCTTGGCATTCCGCCGCAGCAGTTCGACGAACTCGCGAGCCTAAGCGACGAAAAATCGCTCGCAGGAGTGCTGCGCCAGCGCCTGGAAAAGCTCTCCTGCCATTTCCCGCTGAAGGAAAACTATTTCGCCTGGCAGGCTTTCGCGCGCCGCTATCCGATGCCGCATGAGGGCGAACTGCCCGTCTACCTGCAGGCCAGCCGTCACGAGACGATCCGCAACAATGCCGAACGCGTCCATGTGCACCACGCGAGCTTCACCGAACTTCTGGCGAAGAAGCCGGCCGGATCCGTCGATCGCTACGTTCTGCTCGATGCGCAGGATTGGATGAGCGACCGCCAGCTCAATGATCTGTGGACCGAAATTACCCGGACCTCGGCAGAAGGTGCGGTCGTCATCTTCCGCACCGCGGCCGAAGCCAGCATCCTGGAAGGCCGTGTGTCGCAGGCCCTGCTCGGTCAGTGGCACTACGATAAAGACAAGTCGCAGGCCCTGAACCTCAAGGATCGCTCGGCCATCTATGGCGGCTTTCATATCTACAGGAAAACGGCATGACGGCGATCGATACCGGCGTAAACACCACCCATGCCGAGCGCATGGACCGGATGTACCGCACGCAGCGGCATTTCTACGATCTGACCCGCAAATACTATCTGTTCGGCCGCGACACGCTGATCCGGGAACTTGATGCGCCGATCGGCGGCCGTGTGCTTGAAATCGGCTGTGGCACCGGCCGCAATCTGGCGCTGATCGGACGGCGTTTTCCGCAGGCGCGTCTGTTCGGGCTCGACATCTCGGCTGAAATGCTCGTTTCGGCCGAGGCGAAACTCGCCAAACCCGGACGCACGAGGACGGTTCTGCGTGTCGCCGACGCAACCGATTTCCAGCCTTCGGAATTCGGCGAAACCGCCTTCGACCGCATTGTTATTTCCTATGCGCTGTCGATGATCCCGGACTGGGAAAAAGCAATCGACGCCGCGATTGCAGCACTCAATCCCGGCGGTTCGCTTCACATCGCCGATTTCGGCCAGCAGGAACGCCTGCCGCACCTGTTCCGGCGCGGGCTCCAGGCCTGGTTGAAACGCTTTCACGTGACGCCGCGCGAGACGATGGCGACTGTGCTCAGGCAGAAGGCCGAACAGTTTGGTGACATGGTCGAGCATCGCCCGATCGGCCGCGGCTATGCCTGGCTCTTTGTTTACCGCCGCCAAGTGAAATAAGCGGGGTAAGCTCCGCGCAACGATCCAGCTCTATAGGATCGGCCGCAGACCCGCACCTACTTTCGGCTCTGCGGTGCAGCTTTGACAATTGCTGCTTGAAACTAACGCAATTTTTACGATGATATGATGGAAATGAGGTTCACGCCTCCCGGGGGATTCACATCAGCGGATATCATCGTGTGAGGCATCATCGTCGATCGTTTCAGAACGGGAACCTCATGCGCCGGCTTTTTCTGGCTCTACTGCCTATTGTGACGCTCCTTTCCGGCTGTACGTCGACAGATTACGATCTCGTTTCCACCGCATCGATCCCGCCCCGATTCCAGGACAAGGATCCGCAGGATTTCGGCGCACGCACGCCGTATAATCACAATATCCATGGCGTCGATGTCTCGAAGTGGCAGGGCGATATCGACTGGGTCAAGGTGAAGGGATCCGGTGTCTCCTTCGCCTTCATAAAGGCGACGGAAGGCAAGGATAGGGTCGACACACGGTTCAACGAATACTGGCAGCGCGCCCGCGCCGCCGGCCTGCCCTATGCGCCCTATCATTTCTACTATTTCTGCTCGACGGCCGACCAGCAGGCCGACTGGTTCATCGCCAATGTGCCGAAGAGCGCGGTCTATCTGCCGCCGGTTCTCGACGTCGAATGGAACGGTGAATCAAAGACCTGCCGCTACCGGCCTTCGCCGCTGACCGTGCAGACCGAAATGAAGCGCTTCATGGACCGGCTGGAGCAGCATTACGGCAAGCGCCCGATCATCTACACCTCGGTCGACTTCCACCGCGACAATCTGGTTGGCCAGTTCAAGGACTATCACTTCTGGGTCCGTTCCGTCGCCAAGCACCCGACGCAGATCTATCCGGAGCGCCGCTGGGCCTTCTGGCAATATACCAGCACGGGCGTCATCCCCGGCATTGACGGCGATGCCGACATCAACGTCTTCGCCGGATCGCCCAAGAACTGGAAGAACTGGGTGACCGCCGTTTCGAAAGCGCGCGAAAAGATCGCGAGTGAGTAACCAGGCGCGGTTTTCTTCTTTCCGCCCCATTGCCGTGCGACAGCGGCTTTCATAATTTCGCGACAACCGCGGCTCTTTTTCGGGCCGCATACGGCCGGTCCCGGCCCGACAACAAGGACTTGCGATGACACGCGGTACCCTGCGCTCCGTTCTTTCGATCGGCTTCCTCACCTTTTTGACCTCGTCTGCCCTTGCGCAGCAAACGACCACGCCCGCAGCCCCCTGTGGCGGCGACCTCGCTTCCTTCCTGCAAGGCGTCAAGGCGGAAGCGATTGCCAAGGGTATCCCGGCAGAAGCAGTCGATCGCGCGCTCGCTGGTGCTGCAATTTCCGAGAAGGTGCTGAGCCGCGACCGGGCGCAAGGCGTCTTCAAGCAGAGCTTCACCGAATTCTCCCAACGCACCGTCAGCAAGGCGCGTCTGGATACGGGCGCGAAGAAGATGAAGGAATATGCCGCAGTCTTCGAACGGGCGGAAAGGGAATTCGGTGTTCCAGCCCCGGTGATCACGGCGTTCTGGGCGATGGAGACGGATTTCGGCGCCGTTCAGGGGGATTTCAACACCCGCAACGCGCTCGTGACGCTGGCGCATGATTGCCGCCGCCCGGAAATGTTCCGCCCGCAGCTGATTTCGGCGATCGAGATGGTTCAGCACGGCGACCTTGACCCGGCAACCACCACTGGTGCCTGGGCCGGCGAAATCGGACAGGTGCAGATGCTGCCGGAAGACATCATCGCTCAGGGCGTCGACGGCGATGGCGATGGCCATGTGGACCTCAAGCAAAGCGCGCCGGATGCGATCCTGACGGCCGCGAAATTCATCAAGAGCCTCGGATTTACCGCCGGCCAGCCATGGATCCAGGAAGTTGTCCTGCCGGAGAACCTGCCCTGGGAGAAGACCGGCTTGCAGTCCGGCATGACCGCCGGCGACTGGTTTGCACTCGGCGTCAAGCCGCGCGACGGCAACACCGCGTTTGCGCAGCTTACCGCCTCGGTCGTCATCCCGCAGGGACGCCACGGCGTCGCCTTCATGACCTATCCGAACTTCAACATCTATCTCGAATGGAACCAGTCGTTCATCTACACGACTTCGGCCGCCTATTTCGCCACCCGGCTCGCCGGTGCACCTCCTTACGAGACGCGCACCCCTGAACAGGGATTAAGCGACGAGGGCATGAAGGCCCTGCAGGTGAAACTTCAGACCATGGGCCACGATGTCGGCAAGATCGATGGCATCCTCGGTTCCGGTACGCGCACGGCGCTGCAAAAGGAACAGTTGCGCCTCGGCCTGCCCGCCGACGGTTGGGCCACGGAAGCGGTTCTCAACGCTCTTTAACATCGGTCTCGCGCTCGCTGTGCAAACGCGCCTGCCGCCGATGGTGGCGGGCGAGCCGGAACGCGCGGTAACGCAGCCGGAGCGACCAGCGGGCGTCCGCAAGTGCTGCCCCTCCTTTCGATACCTCGCTCAGTTCACGCGCATAGGCGACCGCGAAAGCCTTGCGGTAGGTCGAGAGATGTTCGGAAGCGGTGTTCTCCAGCCGGTGCATCACGCTGACCCACAACGGCGATACCAAGAGCGTGACGGCGGTGACGGCGATCGCCACCTTGTAGGTATCGAACTGCAGCACGCCGGCGCTCAAGCCGGCAGCCGCCAACACGAAGGAGAATTCGCCGATCTGTGCCATCGAAAGGCCGGCAATCAGCGCGATCTGCGGTGACGATCCGGTCTTTCTCAGCAGGAAGATGTTGAGCACCGTCTTGGCGGCGATGACGATCAGCGCAGCACCCAGCACCGACCAGAAATTCTCTCCTATGAAGGTTAGGTCGATCAGCAGGCCGATCGACAGGAAAAAGACCACCAGCAGCACGCTCTGGATCGGCTCGATGACTGGGATGACGCGGCTGCGCAGGGTGGAATTACCGATGACGATGCCAGACAGAAAGGCGCCATAAGCTGGCGACATGCCGGCAAGACCGGAAATCGCAGCAGTGCCGAAACAGACGGCAAGGGCGCCGAGCGCCAGTATCTCGACCTTGTCCTCGACCGCCTCGCTGTACGGAATCCTGAGTTTCCCGTGCCGGCCGAACCACCACAGCAAGGCGGCGAGAATGGCGATGGCGATCAGCATCTTGACCACGATCGTGCCGATACGCACCTCCTCACCGCCCAGGCTCGAGACCAGGATCAGCATGGGCACGACCGCGATATCCTGGGCAATCAGCACGCCGACGGCGATCCGCCCGGTTTCGCTGCGCAGTTCGCCCATGTCCTCGAGCATCTTCATGGCAACGACGGTGGAGGACATGGCGATGACGAAACCGAGGATCAGCCCTTCCGCCAGGCTTGCCCCGGTCATCAAGGCAATCAGCCCGGCGGCCGCGATGGCGGCGATAACCTGACCGCCTGCGACGAACAGCGCCTGGCGCAGGCTGAGCACGAACGCCTTGATCGAGAGTTCCATGCCGATGAAGAACAACAGGACGACGACGCCCATCTCGGCCAGCAGCGTGACGTTGCCGCTGGAGGAGATGAAGCCGAAGCCGGTTGGCCCAAGCGCGACGCCGGCCAGGATGAAGCCGACCAGCGGCGGCTGGCGCAGACGCAGGAAACCCAGCCCCAGCAGTGCCGCAACCGCCACCACGATCGCGATCGAGATAAGCCCCTGCCCGTCATGCGCGGCAGCAGCGATGGATTGTGTCGTCAGGGGCTCCAGCGGATCGTCCTCGTGTCGATGGCTAAGTTCAAGAATCAGGTGGATAAATCCCGCCCAAAACCTTAACCCTCGCTATGTTCCGAATGAGGCAGGGGAAGGTCAAGTCGCATGCACGCAAGAACGGACGGTTTGCAGCACCGGATGACACTGGCCACCTGGGGCCTTCTGGCGCTGCTCGGGCTGATCTGGGGCAGTTCATTCTTCTTCGCGCGCATCGCCATCCAGCATGTACCGGCCCTGACGCTCGTTCTCCTGCGGGTGGCGCTCGCGGCTCTGGCCCTGCACGTCTATGTCTTTGGCCGCTACGACATCTACCGCGAGCTTAGAGCCCGCTGGCCGCAATTCCTGCTGCTGGGGCTGATCAACAACGCCATTCCGCATACCTTCATCTTTCTCGGCCAGACGCAGATCGGCGCGGGCCTCGCCGCCATCCTCAACGCGACGACACCGGTCTGGACCGTCTTGATCGCCAATGCGCTGACGCATGACGAGAAGCTGAACCTTTCCAAGATCGCGGGCTGCCTGCTTGGCCTTGCCGGAACGGCGGTTCTGATCGGCCCAAGCGCCCTGCCCGCGCTGACGACGTCGGGCAGCAACATTCCGCTCTGGGCATTGCTCTTTCCGCTGATCGCGGCAATCAGCTACGGTTTTGCCGCAACCTACGGCAAGCGTTTCAGGAGGGTGGCGGCGCCGGTGACCGCGGCCGGGCAACTGACCGCATCGACGCTGATCATGCTGCCGCTCTCGGTGATCATCGACACGCCCTGGCAATTGCAGGTGCCACCGCTGACCTCCGTCCTAGCGGTCCTGGCCCTGGCGATGCTGTCCACCGCCTACGCCTATATCCTGTTCTTCCACATCATGAGCCGCGCCGGCGCGACGAACACCTCGCTGGTGACGCTGCTGGTACCGCCAAGCGCAATCCTGCTCGGTTTCCTGTTCCTCGGGGAAACGCTTGAACTGACAGACATCGCCGGCATGCTGCTGATTGCCGCCGGACTGGTCGTTCTCGACGGCCGTATCCTACCTGGCCGTCTAACCTGAAGGCACCGGAATCGGAACTGTCCGCGCGGAACGCAAATGTGTCTTTTCGGTCACTCACGGCGCATTTCAGTGCGTTACATTAACCAGATCGAAGACATTATGAAAAAAATGTGGCAGCAGATAAAATCTTTTTTAACCAGCAGGTTAGGCCTGTGCATAACCAATTTTTAAGCTTCAGGTACTGCAGCGCAGCATAACTTTTCCTTTCACCCGTGACATTTTCACCCTATGTTTCGTGCGTTAACGCAAGGAGGGCCGGTTATGGGAATAGCACATTCGTTGAATGTCCTCATGATAAGTGCAGCGTTCGTTTTCGTAGCAACCATGCTTTTCATCTGAAAACGTCAGGCAACAGTCCAATCGGTAAAAAGGACTATAATACCGTAAATCAATTGCAGCATGATCGAGCAGGTTAGTGGCTCTACCGAGCACTGCGAAGCGAGACTGCCAGACAAGCAAAGCCCTTGAAGCCATGCGGTCTCAAGGGCTTTTCTGTTGGCACGTCACCCCATGGGTCGCCACGATCTTCGTTTTCGGCCAGGAGAGGTTCGCAGCCTCAACGCCGCCGGAAGCGACGAGAAACCGGCCGAAGGTGGTTCACCCTTGGGTTCCTATCATCGATCCCTGGCGTCAGGCCGCCGCGCCCGCCGCACGAGACGGAACGGCCGCGGACGTCTCCCGCTGGAATCCGACGAGATCGCAGACGGCGGCGACGAGCGGCGACCGGTTCATCGTGTAGACATGGAAATCACGGATACCGCGCCGGGCGAGATCGACGATCTGTTCGGCAGCGATGTGGGTCGCTTCCTTGAAGCGTTCCAACGGGCTCTCGTCGAGATGGATCAATCGGGTGACGATCGCCTCCGGAACCCGCGCGCCGCACAACCCGGCAAACTTGCTGACCTGCGCCAGGTTGTTGATCGGCAGGATACCCGGAACGACGGGGATCGTGATGCCGGCGCGCCGCACGCGTTCGAGGTAGCGCTCGAAATCATTGTTGTCGAAGAAGAACTGGGTGAGCGCCCGCGTTGCGCCGTTGTCGACCTTGCGCTTCAGCATATCGATATCGGTGACGACGTCGGGGCTTTCGGGATGCTTTTCCGGATAGGCGGAAACGGAAATCTCGAAATCGCCTCTTGCCCTGATCGCGGCGACCAGAGCCGCCGCGTTTTCATAACCGCCAGGAAAGGGCTCGTAGCGGGCGCCGATCCCGCCCTGCGGATCGCCACGCAAGGCCACGAAATGCCGCACGCCGCCATCAATGAACTCGCTGACAATCGCATCCACCTCGTCCTTGGCCGCGCCGACGCAGGTCAGATGCGCGGCCGTGTTCGGAAAACCGTCGTGGATCATCCGCCGCACGGCCGTCAGGGAGCGCGCCTTGGTGGAACCGCCCGCGCCATAGGTCATCGTCACGAACGCCGGGTTGAAGGCGGCGAGATCCTCGACAGTCTGGAACAGCTGCGTTTCCATCTCGTCATTCTTCGGCGGGAAATATTCGAAGGAGAGGCTCAGATTGCCGCGTTCGGCCGGGTAAAGGGTGTGTATCGGCATGTCAGGTCCTCCCGGCATAGGCTAGGGCTTTGCCGCCCTCTGATAACTCGGCAGTGGCGGCCTGCCGCTTGTCTCGGGCAAGCCATATGGTCACCGTCAATTGCCGGTCTCGGTCCTTTTCCGGAGCAAGATCGACGACCTCTTCGACACTGAGCCCGGCCTTTTCCAGCCACTCCGCCATGGTCTGGCGCGAAAAGCCGAGACGCATATGGGCATGATCGTCGCGCAGATACTCCAGCGTGTGCGGGGCGAGATCGATGATCGCCAGCCGGCCGCCGGGCGACAGCATGCGGGCAGCCTCCACAATGGCCGCCTCCGGCTGCTGCAGGAAGTGCAGGACCTGATGGATCGTCACCAGATCGAACTGGCGCCCGTCCAGCGGCAGGTTGAAAATATCGCCATGCCGGATCGATGCCTTGGTGATGCCGGCACGATCCAGATTGGCGCGGGCGACGGCCAACATGTCACGGCTGGCATCGACGCCGACGCCGCGCCGGTAGAGCCCCTCGAACAGTTGCAGAATACGCCCGGTGCCGGTACCGAGATCAAGCAGTCCATCGACCGGTTCAGTGCCGACGACCTTTTTCAGCGCAGCCTCGACGTCCGCCTCACTGACATGCAGGCGGCGCAATTCGTCCCATTCGGCGGCATTGCGGCTGAAATAGGCCTGCGCTTTCTCCGAGCGCGCCTGTTTCAGCGCCATCAGCCGTTCTGCATCGCGCGTCAACACCGCATCCGAGACGTCGGAAGCGGCGAGCAGATCACGCACCAGCGCGACGCCCGCGCCCTCGCCCTTCAGACGAAAATAGGCCCAGGCGCCCTCCTGGTAACGATCGATCAGCGCGACTTCGGCGAGCAGTTTCAGGTGGCGGGAAATTCGCGGCTGCGATTGGCCGAGAATTTCAGTAAGATCGGTGACGGTCAGGTCGCCGGCGGCCAACAGGGCAAGAAGACGCATGCGCGTCGGCTCTCCCGCCGCCTTCAGGACGTCCACCAACGCGTCCAGTCCAAGCCCTTGCTCTCTCGCCATCATCATCCTCATCAACACATAAAGATATGTTTATGTGATTTTCGCGAGTGCTGCAAGATGAAATGTGACGCCATGCCGCAACGTCCACAAACGGAAAAGGCGGCCACAAGAGCCGCCTTTTGATCGACAGGTACTACGAGGCGCCCGAGAGGGTCCTCGCGGCCGGCCCTCAGCGCGTCAGACGCTTGTAGCTGACGCGGCTCGGATTGACTGATTCCGGGCCGAGGCGGCGGATTTTGTCCTTCTCGTAATCCTCGAAGTTGCCCTCGAACCATTCGACATGGCTGTCCCCTTCGAAGGCAAGGATATGCGTGGCAAGACGGTCGAGGAACATGCGGTCGTGGCTGATGATCACGGCGCAGCCGGCGAAGTTTTCGAGCGCGATTTCCAGCGCCGCCAGAGTTTCGGTGTCGAGGTCGTTGGTCGGTTCGTCGAGCAGGAGCACGTTGCCGCCGGCCTTCAGCATCTTGGCAAGGTGGACGCGGTTGCGCTGACCGCCGGAGAGGTTGCCGACCTTCTGCTGCTGGTCGGTGCCCTTGAAGTTGAAGGCGCCGCAATAGGCGCGCGAGTTCATTTCGAGCTTGCCGAGCTTGATGACTTCGGCGCCGCCGGAAATTTCTTCCCAGACGGTCTTGTTGCCATCAAGCGCATCGCGGCTCTGGTCGACATAGCCAAGCTTCACCGAATCGCCGACCCGGAAGCTGCCACTGTCCGGCTTCTCCTGACCGGTGATCATCCGAAACAGGGTCGTCTTGCCGGCGCCGTTCGGTCCGATGACACCGACAATGCCACCCGGCGGCAACTTGATCGACAGGTCGTCGATCAGTACGCGATCGCCGTAACCCTTGGTGATGTTCTCGGCCTCGATGACGACCTGACCAAGACGTTCGCCGATCGGAATGATGATCTGCGCATCGCCGAGACGCATTTTATCAGCGGCATCGACCAGTTCGTCATAGGCCTTGATACGCGCCTTCGACTTGGCCTGACGTGCCTTCGGGCTGGAAGCGATCCATTCCTGCTCGCGGCTGATCGCCTTGCGGCGGGAGGCGTCCTCGCGGTTTTCCTGCTCCATGCGCTTGGCCTTGGCGAGCAGGTAGGCCGAATAGTTGCCCTCATAGGGAATGCTGCGACCGCGATCGAGTTCGAGGATCCAGCCCGTCACGTTGTCGAGGAAGTAGCGGTCGTGGGTGATCATCATCACGGCGCCCGGATACTGGCGCAGATGGTTTTCCAGCCAGCCGATGGTTTCGGCGTCGAGATGGTTGGTCGGTTCGTCGAGCAGAAGCAGGTCGGGCTTGGAGAGCAAAAGCTTGCAGAGCGCGATACGACGGCGCTCACCGCCCGAAAGGCTCGTCACGTCGGCATCGCCGGGCGGGCAGCGCAGCGCGTCCATCGCCATCTCGACCTGGTTTTCCAGATCCCACAGGTTCTGGCCATCGATGATGTCCTGAAGGCGCGCGCCCTCGTCCGCCGTCTCGTCGGAATAGTTCATCATCAGTTCGTTGTAGCGCTCGATGATGGCTGTCTTGTCGGCCACGCCTTCCATGACGTTTTCCATCGCCGTCTTGGTTGGGTCGAGCTGCGGCTCCTGTGCCAGGTAACCGACGGTCGCACCTTCGGCGACCCAGGCTTCACCGGTATATTCCTTGTCAAGGCCGGCCATGATGCGCAGCACGGTTGACTTGCCGGCGCCGTTCGGGCCGAGGATACCGATCTTGGCGTCCGGGTAAAACGACAGATTGACATTCTCCAGCACCTTCTTGGTGCCGTAGGACTTATTCAGCCCCGACATATGATAGATGAATTGACGTGCCATAAAGAGACTGCTCCGACGGGAATGGGATTTTGCCCGCTATGTAGGCGAATTATCCCGACGGAGCAATGAAGAAACCGGCTTTAACTCAGCCATTCACTCAATGCCGGCGGCGTCAACGATCCCTCTGCTGCATTTGAAATCGGTATCTCCGGCGGCAAGGATCAGCGGCGACAGGCGAGCGCCGGCGGAGACATCGCCCGAAAGCCCGATCGTCAACCCCGTGATGACGCTACGCTCACCCGCCTTCTGGCAACGCATCCGCACCCGGTCGCCGGCCCCCTTTCCAAAACTCGTGTCGAACGCCTGCTTGATCTCGCCCTCCGTCACCTCTTGTCCGAGGCGACCGGCGAACAGGCTTCGCACCGCCGAGCCATTGAGTTCGTCGAGAAGACGCAGCTGGACGGCAAAATAGTCCTGCGCCGTGCCGCCCTGGCAGGTGCCGCTACGCAGCCATTGATGCCGGTCGAGACCCGACTGGGTTCCCGGCATGGCGATCAGCAGCTTCGCCGCCGTTTCTTCGGCCATCGCCAGTTGCGGCAGTTCCAGCCAGTCGCCCTTCTTGTCACGCGCGCGAACATCCGCGGCGACGCCACAGTAACTCTTCTTCACCGGCCAGAGACCATGCAGGGAAAAATGCGTCGCATCGTAGCGTTCGGCGGTCTGGCCAACGCATTCCTTCCGCTTTGGTCGCGTCTCACAAAATCCCGGCTGCCAGCTGACGGCGAGAATATATTCGGTCTTTCCTTTCGGTGCCGCCGCCTCTTCGTCGGCAAGCGCCGGAGACGCAGCCACCGCTGCCAGCAGGACAAGACCCAAACGGCGTAGAAATGGCATAAAGATATTCCCTTGCATGAATGCCCCTCCTGAAATTAGAACAAAACATGATCAATTAGAGACTAAAACGGGAAAAATGCAACCTGAAATCGTTGCCGGACCAATATTTCCTGACCTGATGCGAAACGAGCACCAAGCGGAGATTGCCTTTCGGCAACAAATCAAGTTGATAGCAGGGACGTGCTGGAACTTCGCCTGGGAGGGTTGGCGTGTTTGCCAAGGTCGAAACGTTGCAAAGCCCGAGCGGAGCTGCGCTCGTCTGGCGCCGCCAGCCGGCTGCTCGCCCGGAAAGAGGCATACTGATCGTCAGCCACGGCCTAGCCGAACATTCCGCCCGCTACACCCGTTTCGCCGAGTTTATGGCCGGCCACGGCTTTCACGTCTATGCGCATGATCATCGCGGACATGGCGCAACCAAGGCCATTGATGCGCCGCTTGGCCGGTATGCGCACCGGCAAGGCGCAGACAAGGTGCTGTGCGACGTCAGGACAATGCGCGATATGGCAGCCGCCGACCACCCCGGCCTTCCCGTTATCCTGTTCGGTCATTCCATGGGCGGGCTGATCGCGCTCAACGCCGCAGAGAGCGATCCGGGGCTCTATGATGGGTTGGCGGTGTGGAACTCGAACTTCAATCCGGGCCTTGCCGGACGTGCCGCACAGGTCATTCTCGCCGCCGAAAAGATGCTGAAGGGCTCGGACGTGCCGAGCCGCCTTCTACCGAAACTGACCTTCGACGCCTGGGGCCGGTCCATCAAGGACCGCAAGACCGATTTCGACTGGCTGTCGCATGATGCCTTTGAGGTTCAGAAATATGTGGACGATCCTCTCTGCGGCTTCGATGCCAGCGTCTCGCTGTGGATCGACCTGTTTGACCTGACATTCCTGGGCGCGCGGCGCGATCGATTGCGACGCCTCCCCCCCAACCTGCCAATCCATCTCGTCGGTGGCGGCGAGGATCCGGCCACCAACGGTGCCCGGGAAATCAAGTGGCTGGCCAGGCACATGCAAGCGGCGGGACTGAAACGCGTGACGACGGTCGTCTATCCGGCGATGCGTCACGAAACGCTGAATGAAACGGAACGCGACAGCGCCATGCGGGATTTTGCCGGCTGGTGCCTCACTGTTGTCGAACGGCGACATAACGATGGCATGGCATGAACAATATTTCTTGCGAAGTCGGCAATCGGCACGATGATCATCGCGTCCGGCCCCTATATCATCTGGCGCGAACGCCGGATCAACAACAGCGCCAGTGTGGCGCCGATGTCGCCTGCAATCTGACAAAATAGTTTTCACAGGCTTTGGGAGGAGCGGACATGAAGACAGGCGGGGAGTTGATCGTAGAGGCGTTGAGGGCGAACGGCGTCAAGCGGATCTCCTGCGTGCCGGGAGAGAGCTACCTCGCGGTGCTCGACGCCCTTTATGACACCGACATCGACGTCGTGGTCTGCCGTCAGGAGGGCGGCGCGGCGATGATGGCGGATGCCTGGGGCCGCCTCACGGGCGAACCCGGCATCTGCATGGTGACCCGCGGTCCGGGTGCGATGAACGCGTCGGCCGGCCTGCATATCTCCCGCCAGGATTCGATCCCGATGATCCTGTTCATCGGCCAGGTGCAGCGCGATGCCCGCGAGCGCGAGGCCTTTCAGGAAATCGAGTATCGCCGTGCCTTTACCGAAATCGCCAAATGGGTCGGCGAGATCGATGACGCAGCCCGCATTCCGGAATTCGTCACCCGCGCTTTCTCGGTCGCAACCTCCGGCCGCCCCGGTCCGGTGGTGCTGACCTTGCCGGAGGATATGCTGACCGAGAGGACGGAGGCTCAAGCGGCCAAACCCTATCAACCGGTTGAAAGCCATCCCGGCCCCGGGCAGATCAAGGCGCTCGAAAGCCTGCTGGCAAAAGCCGAGCGGCCGATCGCCATTCTCGGCGGCACCCGCTGGAGCGAGCAAGCCATCCGGCAGTTCCAGGCCTTCGCCGAGCGGTTCGATCTGCCGGTCGGCTGCTCCTTCCGCCGCCAGATGCTGTTTGACCATCTGCATCCGAACTATGCCGGAGACGTCGGCATCGGCATCAATCCGGCACTCGCCAAGGAAATCCGTGAGTCGGATCTTGTGCTCCTGATCGGCGGCCGCTTCTCCGAAATGCCCTCCTCGGGCTACACGCTGCTTGATGTGCCCTACCCGCGCCAGACGCTGGTGCATGTGCATCCCGATCCCGGCGAACTCGGCCGTGTCTACCGCCCGGATCTGGCAATTGCGGCGGCGCCCGCCGATTTAACAGCTGCCTTGGACGACTTGAAGCCCGCCGTTCCGCCGCTGTGGCGCGATCGCACCGCAGCGATGCACCAAGCCTATCTGACCTGGTCCACCCCACCGGAAACCGGCCCCGGCGATGTGCAGATGGGGCCTATCATCCAGTACATCGAGGCGAATTCGGCCGAGGATACGATCTTCACCAACGGCGCGGGAAACTATGCGACCTGGCTGCACCGCTTCCACCGCTTCCGCCGCTTCAACACCCAGGCGGCTCCAACATCGGGTTCGATGGGTTACGGCCTGCCTGCGGCTGTTGCTGCAAAACATCTCTTTCCTGAACGCGAGGTGATCTGCTTTGCCGGTGACGGCTGCTTCCTGATGCACGGACAGGAATTCGCGACCGCCGTGCGCTACAACCTGCCGATCATCACGCTGGTCATCAACAACGGCATCTACGGCACGATCCGAATGCATCAGGAGCGGGAATATCCCGGCCGG
The DNA here is from genome assembly GCF_964252905.1 of Pararhizobium sp. LjRoot255. Classification (NCBI taxonomy): domain Bacteria; kingdom Pseudomonadati; phylum Pseudomonadota; class Alphaproteobacteria; order Hyphomicrobiales; family Rhizobiaceae; genus Pararhizobium; species Pararhizobium sp. LjRoot255. Next base: position 3,074,612 of record NZ_CAXUPQ020000001.1, on the reverse strand, counting down.
GTGAGTGGAACCGATCTCACCAATCCGGATTTTGCAGCCTACGCACGCACCTTTGGCGGCCATGGCGAACGCGTGGAAAAGACGGGGGAGTTTGCCGGGGCGTTCGAGCGGGCGCGGCAAAGCGGCAAACCGTCGATCATCGAGATCAGGCTCGATCCGGAGGCGATCACGCCAACGCGGACGTTGAGCCAGATCAGGAACGGTTAGGCTTCAGGAGGGCGCGAACGGCGCGCTCAAAAAAGCGCGCCGTTCGTAAAAACTCTCAGCCGCGAATGTGCTGGGTTTGCTGATACACATTGGTCGAGCGAGCGCCGGAGCGGCAATAGCCGAGCATCGGCCGTTCGAACGTATCCAGCGCATCGACCATGTCACGCACGGCATCCGCCGTCACGCCCATCGGGCCGACGGGAATATGGGTGATGTCGAGGCCGAGTTCCTTGGCACGGGCGGCGATGGCATCGAACTGCGGCTGGTCCGGCTGCTCGAAGTCCGGGCGGTGGCAGACGATGGACTTGAATCCCATCGCCTTGATCGCATCGAGGTCTTCGACGGAAATCTGTCCGGTGACCGAATATTCATCGTTGATCTGGCGAATGTCCATGGGAAAACCTTCCTGAAAACGGTGTCCGCATTGATGTAGGACCAGCGGCGCAAGGCGTCAATCGGAAAGCCGGTTTCAGCGGATCTGGAACGCCAGTGTATAATCCACCGTTTCTCCCGGTGCGAGCATCGGCATCTCCCCCGCAGCAGCAAGATCGGTCCGTTTGGCAATCCGGTGGGACACCGGTTCGATGCTGATGACGTCGGCCGGGCCGCGCTGGCATCGCCACATCTGGAGGAACGGCAGGGTTGCCGTCGAAAACCGGACGATCAGCGTGCGGCCGGACAACGCCTCGAACGGACCAAGGCTCACCTGCGCCCAGCCGTCTATGGCCGTTGGCGCGGCCGGCAGACAGAAGTGCGCGCTTTCGCCATCGCCGAACCGCCATGGCCATCGGTCGTCGCCGAACATCGTCCCGGCAATATATGTTTCGTCGCCAAGCATCCGGCCGCCGATGTTCACATGATACATCAGCATCGGGGCGAACGGTTTGGCGCCCGTATTGGTAACCCGGTCCGACAGCAGAACCTGTGATTCATCCGTGCTGATCGCCCAGCGCCGCGACACCAGCGCCGTCCCGCCATTGGCAAGCGGAACCTCGGTTTCGGCACGACAGCGGGGCGGCTCGTCCGGCGCGGACATCTCGGTCCGCCGCACCGGCGTGCCGCAAAGCGAACCATGCAACGGAAACCTCCGCCCGTCCTTAAAACCCTCCACCGGTTCCGGATGGCGGATATGGTCCGGGCCGCAGGTGAAAAGGAAGCCCCGCAGCGCATGGTCGATGCGCTGGTCGCCGTCCGAGGGGATCGCCGTGCCCGGCGAAATATCGACGCCGTCGACGACGAAGGCGCCGATATCCAGCGCCGACCGGCGGTCGAGCAGGATCTGGAATTCGCCTTCCCCGTCCCGGCCGAACATCGTGCGCGGCATCAAACATCTCCCCCCTGAGCGTGAGTCGGTGAGAACCGCCGACAATCAGCCCGAGAAATCTAAATCAAAGAAAGCGCCAAATCTGCCGCTTGCAACGCGCAACCCACCGAATTAAATGGATTTTAGGGAACTGTTCACGATGAATTCAGTTTATTCATATTACCGTCCCATTTGATTTGTAGGCCCCGAACACAACCGCCAGATTAAAGGTTTCATCGTGACGTTCGTTTCCAGAGCCGGAATAGCCCTCCTCGCTGCCGCCAACGTGCTCGCGCTTGCCTCTGGGGCAATGGCGCAGGACAGCTTCGGCCGTTTGCCGGCCGATGCGGTTCTGGTTACGCCCCAGGGCGAAATTCTCGATTACCTGCCCGAATCGGGCGACGTGCAGATGATGCGTGACCGCCGCGGCCGCACCGTTCTGGTCGATTCCTGGGGCAATGTGGTGGCGACCGTGATGGGCAGTGGCAGACAGCGTAACGAAATACGCCGCCGCGAGACGAGCCATGACGACTACGCCGATCAGGGCTTCGGGTTTTTCGGAGAGGGATATCCCGAACAAGGCTTCTCAGAGCCTGGCGCCGTGACCGGCTCCGTCCCAGATTACCGCGATGCGACGCCGCCAAGTGTCGAGCGCCAGGAACTGCCGGACGAGTATTCGGCGCTCCCGGACGAAAACGACATGGAAGCCCTACCGCGGGAGGAACGCCAGACCCTGCCTCCCGCCGCGCAGATCACCAAGAAATCCAGCGCCGAAATCACCGCCCTGCAAGTGTTTCTCGATCGCGAAGGATTTTCTCCGGGCGTAATCGACGGCAGGAGCGGCTCGAACGTAACCAAGGCGATCGAGGCCTGGCAGCAGGCGACCGGCGAGACGCTCGACCCGAACAACACCGATGACATCATGGAACGGCTGCGCTTCTCCGGCGGGCTGCCAATCACTAGCTATACGATCACGGCTGCGGATGCCGCCGGCCCCTATGTCGCCTCCATTCCGGAAGACTACGCCCACAAGGCTGCCCTGCCGCATCTGTCCTTCACCTCGACGACGGAAATGCTCGGCGAAAAGTTCCATATGGACGAAGCCTATCTGCGGGAGCTGAATCCCGGCGCCGATTTCACTATCCCCGGCACGATCATCAAGGTGATCAACCCCGGTGACATGAAGAAGGGCAAGGTTTCCCGCATCGTCGCCGACAAATACCGCAAGCAGGTCTTCGCCTATGATGAGGCCGGCACGCTGATCGCCGCATATCCAGCGACGATCGGTTCGTCCGATACGCCATCGCCCTCCGGCACGGTTCAGGTCGATCGTATCGCATTCAATCCGGGCTATACCTACAATCCGAAGATTAACTTCAAGCAGGGTGAGAACGACAAGATATTGACCTTGCAGCCCGGCCCGAACGGCCCCGTCGGCACGGTCTGGATCGCCCTGTCGAAACCGACCTATGGCATTCACGGCACACCGGAACCGTCAAAGATCGGCAAGACCCAGAGCCATGGCTGCGTGCGCCTGACCAACTGGGACGCAACCGAACTCGCCAAGATCGTCAGTGTCGGAACCACCGTCGAATTCCTCGACTAAAAAAATGCGCGACATCCCCCATTTGGGGGAGTGAGGACGCAAAAAAACTGTTAAAAATGAGGGGTGCCGAGGGCTGAGGGTCATACCGCAGCGCGCTTGGCGCTTTCAGCACCAAGACATTCACCGGGAGTAGCCGTGCGCCCGGCCAGGGCAGTATTGGGCACACATTCGGAAGATGGAAATCGGGGCCGCGGTGCATAGCTTGGAAGCACCGCGGCCCCAACTGTCTCAGGGCTTCTCCCCACAGCCCTTCGCTTCATGACCTCATCATGTTTTGTCATTAAAAAACATTGCAGCAATGCTCTATCTGTCGGAAGAAAGTAAATTCAATTCCGACAGACGAGGAATGCCGTAATGGCCGCCGAACGCTCCCTTCCCAACCTCTGGCATGCCACGGCGCCCGCGGCTCCGGAAACCCAGCCGCTTGCAAGCGATATCACCGTCGATGTCGCGGTGATCGGCGGCGGCTTCACCGGTCTTTCGGCGGCCCTGCACCTCGCCGAAAGGGGCGTGAAGGTCGCCGTCGCAGAGGCGAAGATGATTGGCTTCGGCGGTTCCGGCCGCAATGTCGGCCTCGTCAATGCCGGCATGTGGACGAAGCCCGATGATCTCATCGCGACGCTTGGCGTTGATGCCGGCAAGCGTCTGCTGACCGAACTCGGTGACGGACCGTCCGTCGTCTACGACCTGGTCGCCAAGCACGATATCCAATGCGAGGCCGTGCGTAACGGCACGCTGCACATGGCCGTTGGCGCCGAGGGCCTGACGGAACTCAGGGATCGGGAAGCACAATGGAAGAAATTGGGCGCTCCCGTCGAGGTGTTGTCCGCCGAGCGCGCCAAAGCGCTGACCGGCGCTGAAGGGTTCGCCGGCGCCCTGCTCGACCGGCGCGCCGGTACGATCCAGCCGCTCGCCTATGCCCGCGGCCTTGCCCGCGCAGCCCTCGCAGCCGGTGCTGAAATCTACACGGAAACGCCGCTTCTGTCCGCCGAACGCAAGGGCGATGTCTGGAAGTTGGCCGTGCCGGGTGGCTCGATCACGGCGAAAAGCGTGATCCTTGCCACCAATGCCTATGGCAAGCTCATCGAGCGCGCGCCCTGGTCGGCGCATACGGAAGAACTGACCATCCTGCCCTTTTTCCAGTTCGCGACCCAGCCGCTCAGCGACAACATCGCCCGCAGCATCCTGCCGGAGCGCCAGGGCTGCTGGGACACCGGCCTGGTCATGACGTCGTTCCGCATGGACCAGCAGAACCGGATGATCTTCGGCAGCATCGGCCGGCTGGACGCCGTTGCGAAGGGAACGCACCGGGCTTTCGTCAAGCGGTCGCTGCGCAAACTTTTCCCGATGATCGACGATGTCCGGCTCGAATACTGGTGGGACGGCCGCATCGGCATGACCACCAACCACCTGCCGCAGATGCATGTGATGGCGCCGAACGTCTTTTCGATCAGCGGTTATAACGGTCGCGGCATCGCGCCGGGCACGGTCTTCGGCCGGGCGCTAGCCAATCACGTGACTGGGGAGCCGAACGCCCTGCCGATTGCCGAAACGCCGCTGACGCCCGATCCATGGCGCGGCATCAAATCGGCGTTCTATCACGCCGGCGCACAGGCCAAGCACTTCATCGACCGCCGCTTTTGAAATCTGAACGTGAAAGGCGCGTGGGTCGCTCCGCACGGCTTTTTCATTTGCAGTCGTACAATCAGGCCGCCCGGCGGACCGGGTTGAACGACCGAAGCGGAACGAGCTTGCGCACTTCCTCGCCGAAGGCGCGGGCGTTTTCGCAGGCCTTGTCGAGATTGCTGACCTTACCCGGGTCCATCGCTTGCAGCGTGCCGCCACAGTCGAAGATGTCGCGGAAGGCGGCGCGTTCGATGATCGGCGTATTGAGCACCGGAACGGAACGCTCGGCCAGCAGCTGCTTCACCACCTGCAGGGCCCGTGTCGTTACCAGCGAGTTGACGCGCGTCAGGACGACGGAATGATTGATCCGGATGCCAGCCTTTTCTTGCAGCTGACAGAGCAATTCAAGCACCTGGGCGCCGCCTTTGGCATCCATCGCACAGCCCTGGATCGGGATCATCACATGGTCGGACAGACCGATCGCGGTGGCCATCAGCGTGTTGCGGGCGCCGGCGAGGTCGATGACGAAATAGTCGGTCCTGGCCCTGTTTTCGCGAATATGCGTCTGGAGCGACGCCATCGTCACATTCGAAATGACCTCGATGTTCGCGACCTTTCCCGAAATCTCATGCCAGTGGGAGATCCAGTGCTGGGGATCGGCATCGAGAATGGTGACGCGTGCGCCGTTGCGTGCGAGTTCCGTCGCGAGGATAAGCGCGGCAGTCGTCTTGCCCGCGCCGCCCTTGGTATTTGCAAATGTGATGACTGGCATTGCTGTCCCTGTCTGAAAAAGCGTCCGAGCCCCGGCATGGCTCTCCGTAAAGCGCAAGATCGATCGCGCTCCGGTTAATCAAACCTTTCAGATCGTGGTTAAGAAAATCTAAACACGCCCCTCGTTAGAATTGACGATGCCGGCCGAAGGAGGCATCGCGTCGCGCTCGAAGGACAGAGCCGCGCGCGCCACCGGCGAATGATCGGCAAGGCCTTCTGATTGAGGGATGCGGTCCGGCGCGTTGTAGTGGATACGCGCAAGGGAACCGCTCGATTGCAGATGCGGCCCTCCGCTGATCAGGTGCAGGACCTCCGTCGCCAGCCCTTGCATGTTTCGCCAAGCCTTGGCGAGATTGCTGACCTTTGTTTCGTCGATCGTATAGAGCGTGCCGCCATGTTCAAACATGTCGCGATAAACGCTACGCTCGATGATGGGGGTGTCGAGCAATACCACGTTGCGCTCGGCGAGCAACGCCTTGACGCTTCGGATGGCGCGCGTGGTGACGAACGAGCTGACGCGGGTCAGGACCACGGCATGATTGATGCGGCTATGCGCATTGTTTGCCACCTGTCCGATGATATCGAGCACGTGCGCGGCGCCCTGTGCATCCATGGCGCAGCCCTGCACAGGAATGAGCACCAAGTCGGAAAGACCGGCAGCCAAGGCGATCAGCGCGTCGCGCGCTCCAGACAGGTCGATGATGACATGGCTTGCCTGGCCGCTTTGGGCTCGCAGATTGGCACCGAGATTGGCGAAGGTCACACCGGTCACGGCGGCTATTCCGTCGACCACACCGGACAACCCGTGCCACTTGGCTGCGAACGCCAGAGGGTCGCAATCGAAAATGACAACCTTGCCGCCCGCTTGCGCAAACTCCATGGCCAGAAGCAATGCCACCGTCGTCTTGCCGGCTCCCCCCTTGGCATTCGCGATTGAAATTACTGCCATCTCACTTCCACCGGCACGCTCAACTGCCATCGCCACGCCCTTCATGGAAGGGCGTTCATTGCCTTACAGCCTTGCAAATCAGGGTTAACGAACGGCAAACAATCATTAGCCGGAAAACAAAAAACGGAGCGACCGCCGGGATCGCTCCGTTCAAATGATGATTGCAGATCAGGACGCCCTTTGAAAAAAGGCGACACGTCTCCGGTCAGATGCACTCTTTGAAGAGCTGCTTGGCAGCCTCAAGGGTGAGCTCGACCGGGTTGCCGCCTGCTGTCGGATCGACGATCGCCATTGCAGCCATTTCGTCGATCCGATCCGTGCCGACGCCAAGCGCCGACAGCTGGTCCGGCACGCCCAGTTCTTCGCGCAGCTTCAGGACGTAGTCATAGAAGCCGTCGAAGCCGCCGGAAATACCGAGATAGGCGGCAGCCATGCCGATCTTGTCCTCGATGGCCGGGCGGTTGAAGCGCAGCACCGGCGGCATGACGACAGCATTGGTCATGCCGTGGTGGGTGTTGTAGATCGCGCCAACCGGATGCGACAGCGAATGGATCGCGCCGAGCCCCTTCTGGAAGGCGACGGCGCCCATGGCTGCTGCGCTCATCATATGGGCGCGGGCCTCGATATCCGTCCCGTCCTTATAGGCGCGCGGCAAATATTCCTTGACCAGCCGCAGGCCTTCAAGCGCGATACCGGCCGACATCGGATGATAGAACGGCGAGGAATAGGCTTCAAGGCAATGGGCAAACGCATCCATGCCGGTGCCGGCGGTGATGACCTTCGGCATGCCGACCGTCAGTTCCGGGTCGCAGATCGTCACTGCCGGCAGGAACTTCGGATGGAAGATGACCTTCTTCGTATGCGTCTCTGAATTGGTGATGACGGAAGCGCGGCCGACTTCGGAGCCGGTACCGGCCGTCGTCGGCACGGCGATGATCGGGGCGATGCCCTCGACGCTGGCGCGCGTCCACCAGTCGCCGATATCCTCGAAATCCCAGACCGGCCGCTTCTGCCCGGCCATGAAGGCGACGCACTTGCCGAGATCGAGGCCGGAGCCGCCGCCGAAGGCGATCACGCCGTCATGGCCGCCGTCCTTGAAGGCCTTGACGCCGGCCGCGAGGTTGACGTCGGTCGGGTTGGAATCGACATCGCTGAAAAGAGCCCGGCCGAGACCGGCGGCATCGAGGATATCGAGTGCGTTCTGGGTGATCGGCATCGGCGCGAGGCCGCGATCGGTGATCAACAAAGGCTTCTTGATACCGAGTGCCTTGCAATGATCGGCAAGTTCCTTGATCCGCCCCGCCCCGAACTTGATGGCGGTCGGATAGCTCCAGTTGGCTGTGATGGTCATCGCTTAGGCTTTCTTCAGATGATAGGATTTCGGGCGGGTCAGGTTCTGGAAACCGATGACGGAAAGCGAGCCGCCGCGGCCCGTTTCCTTGACGCCGGTCCAGCAGAGCGCCGGATCGAGATAATCGGCGCGGTTCATGAAGACGGTGCCGGTTTCGAGGTCGTTGCCGATCCGGGCCGCGCGTTCGGCATCCTTCGTCCACAGCGACACGGTAAGCCCGTACTTGCAGTCATTCATCAAAGCCAGTGCTTCTTCGTCGGTCTTCACCTTCATGATGCCGACGACCGGGCCGAAGCTTTCTTCCGTCATCACCTTCATGGAGTGATCGACATCGACAAGCACCTGCGGCGCAAGATAGGCACCGCCATCGTCCTGCGGAAACAGCTTCGGATCGACCAGCGCCCTGGCGCCCTTGGCAATCGCTTCGGCCGTCTGTGCGCGGACTTCTGCGGCAAAGCGCTTATGCGCCATCGGGCCGAGCGTGGTTTCCTGCTCGAGCGGATTGCCGAGCGTGTAGGCGGAGGCGAAGGCTACGGCCTTTTCGACGAAGGCGTCGTAGAGGTTCTCATTCACATAAATGCGCTCGATGCCGCAGCAGCACTGCCCGGAATTGAACATCGCGCCATCCATGAGCGTGTCGACGGCCGCATCGAGATCGGCGTCTTCCATCACATAGCCCGGATCCTTGCCGCCGAGTTCGAGGCCGAGACCCGTGAAGGTACCGGCCGCTGCCCGCTCGATCGAACGGCCGCCCTCGACGGAGCCGGTGAAATTGACGAAATCGAAGCTCTTGGCGGCAATCAGCGCAGAGGTCGTCTGGTGGTCGAGGAAGATGTTCTGGAATGCATCCTCCGGAACACCGGCCTCGACAAAAGCACGCACCATGCGCTCGCCGACGAGAATCGTCTGGCTCGCATGCTTGAGGATGACGGCATTGCCCGCCATCAGCGCCGGCGCGACCGTATTGATCGCCGTCATGTAGGGATAGTTCCAGGGAGCGATGACGAAAACGACGCCATGGGCGACACGCTCGATGCGGCGCTCGAAGCTGGCGCTGTCCTCGACGATGATCGGCGCGAGCGCATCGGCTGCGATGGCCGCCACGTAGTTCGAACGCTCGTTGAATCCGCGGAACTCACCGCCGTAGCGCACCGGCCGCCCCATCTGCCAGGCGAGTTCAGGCACGACCTCGTCAACCATCTCGTTGAGCCGTGCGACACCGGCAAGCACGAGCTTGACCCGATCTTCGACCGGCCGTTTCGCCCAGCTCTTCTGAGCCGCCCGCGCGCGGGCGACCGCAGCCGCAGCGGTGGCCGTGTCGACAGCCGGGCGTTCCGCGTAAACCTCCCCGTTCACCGGGGAAATACATTGGATCATACTCATAGTTCGACTCCAAAGGCTCAGCAAGCGAGCGTTCTAACGTGTCCGGCCGCGCCGTATTCAAGAACGGCCCGGTCGCGTGTGATTATGGTGAGATCGTGCTCACGCGCGGTGGCGATGAGTATCCGATCCATAGGATCCCGGTGCAGTGGCTCGGGAAGGTAAGCGGCGCCGATCAAGACAGCGGGTGTCGCAGCATGGACCACTATATCGCCGGCCGTCACGAAATCCTCAAACCATGGCAGCGCATCTTTCGTGGCCGATAGCCTGCCGCGCGATATCAGCATTCCAATTTCCCAGGCGGACATGGCTGACACACAGAGCGTACCGCCGTTGATCGACAACGCCCTAAATGCATCCATTGATGCCTGCGACATCCATTTCTTATTTGCCATCCAGATAATCGCGCAGGTATCGAGCAGAAGTCCCTCACTCATTATAAAGTTTGTCGCTCCACTCAACGTCGATCGGCGCCGTCAAATCCAGATCGTCCGGTATGGTCATTGTTCCCGCCATGCAGCCGAAAGCAGGATGCACGGGCAATGAGTGAGCGTCCCCACTGGCCGTATCACGCCGCGCGGCCTTGGCTAAAGCACCCCTTCCATTTGTTCTTGCCGTGTCATGGACATACCCTTCCTGCTTGCTCTCAGCAAAACCCGTCAACTCGCCACGCCTGCGGGCCGCGACCTCCAAGAGGCTGGCGCCAAGATAGTCAGCGATCAGGTCCTGCTCTTCCGCGCTCATCTTTCGTTGTCCCTTCAGCATTCGCGATACAGCGCTCCGGTCAACGCCGAGAAAACGGGCCAGGTCACTAGCTGACGCGCCTTTCTCGATGAGCTTCTGATTGAACCATGCGCTGTCGATCATCTGCACCCTTCGAATACCACAACAAGACTGCAGCAATAATCGCAAGGACGCAGAAAAAAAGCAACAACCTTCACAATTGTTGCGATAAAATCACGCCCGCTCGAACCCGCGGGCAACCTCCCAATCGGTCACGCGGCGATCATATTCCTCCTGCTCCCATTCGGCGGCGCGGGTGTAATGCTCGATGACGTCCTCGCCGAAGGCGTCAAGTAACATCTTCGAGGAGTTCATGGCCCGCGTCGCATCGCGCAGCGTGCCCGGGATTTCGCGGATATTCTTGCCGCCATAAGCGTCGCCGACGAACGGGGCTTCCAGTTCCAGCTTGCCCTCGATGCCGGCAATGCCGGCGGCGATCAGGGCTGCCATCGCGAGGTAGGGGTTGAGATCGGAGCCGCCGACGCGGCATTCGATGCGAATTGCCTTGGTGCCCTCGCCGCAGAGCCGGTAGCCGGCGGTGCGGTTGTCCTTGCTCCAGACGGCCTTGGTCGGTGCGAAGGTTCCGGCCATGAAGCGCTTGTAGGAGTTGATGTACGGCGCGAGGAAATAGGTGATCTCGCTCGCATGCGTCAGAAGGCCGGCGACGTAATGGCGCATCGTGTCCGACATGCCGTATTTCGCTTCCTTGTCGAAGAATTGCGACGTCTTGCCGTCAAGGCTCCAGAGCGACTGATGGATATGCGACGACGAGCCGGCGGCATGGTAGTTCCACTTGGCGAGAAAGGTGATCGCCTTGCCGCGCGACCAGGCGATTTCCTTGCAGCCGTTCTTGATGATCACGTGGCGGTCGGCCATGGTCAGCGCATCGGCATAGCGGACGTTGATTTCCTCCTGGCCGGCGGACGCTTCGCCCTTGGAATTTTCAACCGGAATGCCGGCACCCTGCAGGCCGTTGCGGATCGCCCGCATCACATCTTCTTCCTTGGTCGTCTGGAAGATGTGGTAGTCCTCATTATAGCCGCTGACGAGCTTCAGGTCGCGGTAGCCACTTTCGCGCGCGTCGTCATAGCTCTGGTCAAACAGGAAGAATTCGAGTTCGGTCGCCATGTAGGCTTTAAGGCCCATGGCCTCCAGGCGAGCGATTTGGCGCTTGAGGATGGCGCGCGGCGAATGCGGCACTTCCTTGTGGGTGTGATGGTCGAGCATGTCGCAGAGAACCAGCGCGGTGCCTTCAAGCCATGGAATGCGGCGAAGCGTCGAAAGGTCCGGCTTCATCGTATAGTCGCCGTAGCCCGCTTCCCAACTGGTCGACTTGTAGCCGGAAACGGTTTCCATCTCCATGTCGGTCGCCAGCAGGTAGTTGCAGCTATGGGTCTCTTCCCAGGCGCTATCAACAAAGAACTGCGCATGGAAACGCTTGCCCATCAGGCGTCCCTGCATGTCGACCTGGCAGGCCAGAACCGTATCGATGCGGCCTTCGGCGACATCTTGTTTTAATTCCTCAAACGAATAGCTCGCGCTCATATCAATATCCAGTGTTGGGCGCCCGGCGCCGTCTGGTTGGCACAACAGACCGGCGGACAAGCCGCCGGCCCAGATCTTGATCCGTCACGATCAGGCTTCGCCCACGGCCTTTTCGGCAGCCAGGATAACGGCCTTGCGCTTTTCGATCATGTCGCCGATCGGCGGCCCCTGGAAGCGCTTGGCTTCAAAGGCGAACCAGATGATCACCGCCAGCACGATCAAGCCCAGCGTGACGGCAAATACCTTGTCATTCGGCGGCTGGATGGCGATGTAGATGATGACAACCATGCCGATGGCGGCAAGCGTGGCGATCAGCTTGTAGAGACCGGCGCCGAGATCCCATGGGCCTGCAGCCGGCCATTTCGACGTACCGTAAGCAAAGATGCCGAGCACGATCGGGAACACGAAGGACAGGAACAGGAAGATCAGGGTGGCGTTGACGACCGTGACGTAGAGGCTGGCCTCACCGACCGAGATGAACAGCGCACCCCAGACGAAAAGCACCTCGAGAATACCGGCCGTCCAGATCGCCGTGACCGGCGTGCGGTACTTCGGGCTGACCGAGGACAGCGCCTTGGAACCAACCGGCAGACCCTTGTCACGCGAAAAAGCGAAGATCATGCGTGATGCCGACGTGACCGTGGCAAGGCCGCAGAGGAACTGCGCGATGAAGATCGCGATGAACAGGATCGTGACCAGCCATGCAGGCATGATCGTGTTGACCGTATAGAAGAACACGTTCCAGCCCTGCTTTGCACCTTCCGCCATATCCGGAATGGCGATGACAAAGGCGCTCAGCATGATCCAGCCCGCCAGCGACGACCAGACCACAGAAGATACCATCGAGCGCGGCACCGAATGAGCCGCTTTCTTGGTTTCCTCGGAAGTGTGCGCGGACGCGTCATACCCCGTGATGGTGTAGATTGGGAGCAGAAGGCCAAGCCCGAAAATATACCACATGCTTTCGGATCGCGGCCAGACGTTACCGCCGATCTCACCCGAATTGTTGGTGAACGTCCAAAGGCGGCTGAAATCCCAGGTGGGTGCAAAATACAGGCAGGCGATGGTCAGAACGGCCGCTGTTACCAGGATCAAGGAACCTGAAAAATCGGTGAGCTTGGCCGTGAGGCTGATGCCAAAATGGTTGATCATGACCTGCACGAGTGTAAAGCCTGCGACAAGCAGGACCTGGGTTGCAGGCGACACGAGGCCGTCTTCCCCGAGAAGACCGAGTTGCGCGCCGAACGTACCGCCAAGGAATAGAGCCGTACCGATGTTGATAGCGCCCAGAACGGTGATCAGCCCGAGCAGATTGAGCCATGCCGTCAGCCAGCCGGTGAAGCGGTTCCCCAGAATGGACGACCAATGATAGAGACCGCCGGCTGTCGGATAGGCCGAAGCGATCTGGGCCATGCCCAACGCAAAGAAGCCGGAGATAATGCACCCGACCGGCCAGCCGATTCCGATTGCAGCACCACCGACGCCGGATGTTGCCTGCGCCAGTGAGTTGATGCCACCCGACAGAATGCAGATGATCGAAAATGAAATGGCGAAGTTCGAGAACGAACTCATGCTCCGTTCGAGTTCTTGAGCGTAGCCCATCGAATGCAGGACGTGGATGTCCTGCGTCTTGTCTGTATCTGTATAGTCTGACATCTTTTTCCCCTATATCGACCAGCCTCCGGCGGTATTGCCGGCCGGCTGCAGTGCCAGTGTCCATGGATGCCCATGGACCAGTCTCCGCGGACATGCCGCTCCCCAGGTCTATTTTTATAACGACAGTGCCTGAAGGCTTTCGCCCAGCAGGCCCGTCAGATAGCCGGCCATGACCTTTTGACCGGCTTCATCCTGTATGAGATCGTTGCGGATCTCGATCATTACGTTGAGCAGACCGTTCTTCACGCCGTGCTCGATCAGTGTATGCGTCACGCCATCGGCTGGCCCATAGGGCTCGTTGCGGCGAACGTCGTAGCGCTTCGTCCTCTCGGCCACCGCCAGCATGGAGGCGGCCAGCCTTTTGTCCGTGTCATGCAGAATGCCGACTTCGACGCCGCGCTGCCTGCCGTGATAGACGGGCGTGAAACTGTGCATCGTCACCAGCACCGGTAGCCGTCCGCTCGCCTTGCGCGCCGCGATGAAATCCGCGAGTTCATCCCGGAACGGCACGTAGAGCGCATCCGTGCGCGCCTGGCGCTCTGACGCTGAAATCGCAGCATTGCCCGGTATCTCGAACACTTCGCTAACGGGCGGCATGGCAGCTTCCGCCTCCGGAGGGCGATTGCAATCGTAGACCAGGCGTGAAAAGCGCTGATAGATCAGCGCAGCATCGAGGCTTTTCACCAGGAGCTGGGACACGGCAAGCGCCCCCGGATCCCAGGCGATGTGGCTGGACAGGGCGTCGGGCGAAAGACCGAGCGTCCCCATTTTCTCGGGAAGACGGCGCGATGCGTGCTCGCATACCAGCAGAAACGGGCTCAATGCCTCCGGATTTTCCACCGCGACGGGCGACCCCTCCGCCTCTGTCAAAAGCTTCATCAGATGCGATTTCCTTTTCAGTTGCCCCTCAGAACTGAAAGCAGGCCCGGCAAAAAGGGGCCGCAGCATTCGTTAATGAAAAGAATTCTTCACAGTCCTCCCCATGTCAACCGAAATCTGAAACGATCTCTTCAAAAAACCCATTGACTCCAATTGTGACAGCGATGTTTACTCTGTCACAAAGCTGGCAAAGACCGGCTCAGGGGATCGATATTGACAAGCTCTGAAGGCACTATGACGGTGTCGGATGTGATCAACGCCCATTTCTCCGTGCTGACGCGCGCGGAGAAGCAGTTGGCGGCGACGCTTCTCGACAATTACCCGGTTTCCGGACTCGGCAGCATCACGACTGTTGCCGAGAATGCAGGCGTGTCGACACCGACCGTTGCCCGCATGGTGCAGAAGATCGGTTTCCGCGGTTTTCCCGATTTCCAGTCCCGCCTTCATCAGGAGCTGGAGGCGACAATCTCCAATCCGATCAGCAAGCACGACCGCTGGGCGGCCAATGCGCCGGGCACGCATATCCTCAATCGTTTCGCCGACGCAATGATGAACAACATGCGCGCCACTCTCGCCCAACTCGAAACGGCTGAGTTCGACGGCGCGGCCGCGATGATTGCCGACCGCAAGCGCAATATCTATCTGGTTGGCGGCCGTATCACCGGTGCGCTGGCCGATTATTTCTTCACGCACCTGCAGGTCATTCGCTCCGGCGTGACCCAGATCGCCACCAATTCCAGTTCCTGGCCGCACTACGTGCTCGACATGAAGAAGGGCGACGTCCTGATCATGTTCGATATCCGCCGCTATGAGCAGGAGATGGAGACGCTGGCCCGCATCGCCCGCGAGCGCGGCGTCGAAATCATTCTCTTCACCGACCAGTGGAGCTCTCCGATTGCCAAGTCAGCACGACGTGTTTTCCGCATCCAGATCGAAGCACCGTCCGCATGGGACAGCTCGGTCGTCATTCTTTTTGCCGTCGAGGCGCTGATCGAGGCCGTGCAGAGTTCCATCTGGAACGAGACGCGCGACCGGATGAAAACGCTCGAGGGCCTGTTCGATTCAACACGGCTTTTTCGCAAGCCGCTTTAAAAGGAGCACGAAACAGCGACGTGACGCCGGATTCCGGCGAAGGATGTCGCGAACCGCAATTCAACAGTGGTATAATTGCCGCCTGCATCCAGGCGGATTCAAATTTTGAAAATGAAATGAAGGTGTTCTGGCTGCGCATGTCTCGTCGCAAAGGGAACACTGCCCGTCACATAAGCTTCATCGGACCCCAGTATCAGCTTCCACCGAAGCTGCCTGATATAACCACAAGAGGAGAAGACCCGTGATTTCACATATGCGCCGCTTGCTTTCGCTTTCAACCGCCATGGTCATGGCATCGACCGCCATTGCCGCCGCCGAGCCGAGCGCCGAACTTATTGCCGCCGCCAAGGCAGAAGGCACGCTGACCACCATCGCCCTGCCCCACGACTGGTGCGGCTACGGCGGCGTCATCGAAGGCTTCAAGGCCAAGTACGGCCTGACCGTTAACGAACTCAACCCGGACGCCGGTTCGGGCGATGAAATCGAAGCCATCAAGGCCAACAAGGACAACAAGGGCGACCAGGCTCCCGACGTTATCGACGTCGGCCTCTCCTTCGGCCCGTCCGCAAAGGCGGACAAGCTGATCCAGCCCTACAAGGTCGAAACCTGGGACACGATCCCGGATTCGGCCAAGGACGCTGAAGGCTACTGGTATGGCGACTATTACGGCGTCATGGCCTTCGAAGTGAACAAGGACCTCGTCAAGGAAAGCCCGAAGGACTGGGCCGACCTCCTGAAGCCGGAATTCGCCAACATGGTCGCCCTTGCCGGTGATCCGCGCACCGCAAACCAGGCCATCTCCGGCGTGTTCGCAGCCGGTCTTTCGGCTGCTGGCGGCGACGTCGCCAAGGCCGGCGAAGCGGGCCTCGCCTTCTTCAAGGAACTGAACTCGAAGGGTAACTTCGTCCCGGTCATCGGCAAGTCCGCTCCGCTCGCTCAGGGCACGACGCCGATCATCCTGCGCTGGGACTACAACGCGCTCGCCGACCGTGACACGCTTGCCGGCAACCCGCCGGTCGACGTCGTCGTGCCGGAGACGGGCGTTGTCGCCGGTGTCTACGTCCAGGCAATCTCGGCCTACGCCCCCCACCCGAATGCTGCCAAGCTGTGGATGGAATACCTTTATTCCGACGAAGGTCAACTCGGCTGGCTGAAGGGCTATTGCCACCCGATCCGCTTCAACGATCTCGCCAAGAACGGCAAGATCCCGCAGGATCTGCTCGCCAAGCTGCCGCCGGCCGCGTCCTATGAAAAGGCCGTGTTCCCGACACTCGAAGAACAGGAAGCCTACAAGGAAGTCATCACCAAGGGCTGGGATACCGTCGTCGGCGCGAACGTACAGTAAGGCTATCGCATCAAGGCCTTCCCGCGACCGCGCGGGGAGGCCATTTCTCAATTTAGCAAATCGGTTTTTGGATGAGTGCTCGACAGGCCATTGATTTAAAGAAGACGGCGATTGATTGGCTCGGCATTTTGCCATTCATGATATTTGCCTTGATGTTCCTGGTCGCTCCGACACTCTATCTGGTGACTGGCGCGTTCCTGAACCCAGCCGGCGAGTTCACCTTCGACAACATTTCCGGTCTCTTCACCGACAAGATTCTGGCCTCCTACTGGATTTCAATAAAGGTCAGCCTCGCGTCGTCGCTGGGCGGTGCTTTCATCGGCTTCTTTCTCGCCTGGGCCGTCGTGCTCGGTGGCCTGCCCTCCTGGATCCGCTCCTCGCTCCTGACCTTTTCCGGCGTCGCATCCAATTTCGCCGGCGTGCCGCTGGCCTTCGCCTTTCTTGCCACGCTTGGCCGCACCGGCCTCGTGACGCTTTTGCTGCGCGACTGGTTCGGCATCAATCTCTACGCCACCGGCTTCAACCTGTTGAGCTTCATCGGCCTGACGCTAACCTACATGTATTTCCAGATCCCGCTGATGGTGCTGATCATCACGCCGGCGCTCGATGGCATGAAGAAGGAATGGCGGGAAGCGGCGGAAATCCTCGGCGCGACCAATACACAATACTGGATGAAAGTGGCGCTGCCGATCCTGTTCCCGAGCATCCTCGGCACGACGCTGCTTCTCTTCGCCAATGCCTTCGGCGCCATCGCCACGGCTTACTCGCTGACCGGCTCGACCTTCAACATCGTGCCGATCCAGCTCTATGCGCAGATCCGCGGTGACGTGCTGCACAATCCGAACCTCGGCTATGCACTGGCGCTCGGCATGATCGTCATCACCGGCATTTCCAACCTCATCTACATCTGGCTCCGCATGCGCGCCGAACGGTGGCAGAAATGAAGACACAGAAGATTGGCGCCTGGATCGCTATCCTTTTCGGCGCGTCCTATTTCATCATCCCCTTGATCGCGACGTTCGAATTCTCCTTGCGCATGCGCCGTGGCGAATATTCCTTCGACGCCTATCGCTCGGTGTTCTCCGACGTCCAGTTCCGGGAATCCTTCAGCTACTCGATCGTCATGGCGATCCTCACCATCATCTTCGGCATCCTGCTGGTAGTGCCGACCGCCTACTGGGTTCGCCTGCGCCTGCCGCAGATGCGGCCGGTGGTCGAATTCGTCACGCTGATGCCGCTGGTCATCCCGGCGATCGTCATCGTGTTCGGCTACCTGCGCCTCTACAACTCGTCGTCCTATATCCCCTTCACGGGCTCGGCACGCGGCACCGATACGCTTCTGATGTTCTCGTTCATGACACTGTCGCTGCCCTATATGTACCGCTCGGTCGATACCGCGATGCGCACCATCGACGTCGGCACCCTGACGGAAGCGGCGCAGAGCCTGGGCGCATCCTGGCCGACCATCATGTTCAAATGCATTTTTCCGAACGTCATGAGCGGCGTTCTCTCCGGCGCCTTCATCACCTTTGCCATCGTCATCGGCGAATTCACCATGCCGTCGCTGCTCAACCGCCCGGCCTTTGGTCCCTATCTGCAGCTCATCGGCGCCAACCGCGCCTATGAGCCGCCGGCGCTTGCGATCATCGCTTTCGCGATCACCTGGCTCTCGATGGCGCTTTTGCAGCTCGCCTCCCGTTTCAACAAATCGGCTCCTCCCAAGCCCTGAGGTATTGATCGTCCATGTCCTTTCTCAAACTCACCGGCATTCAGAAGAGCTTCGGCCCCGTCCAGGTCGTCAAGGATTTCGACATGGCCATCGAAAAGGGAGAATTCGTCTCCTTTCTCGGCCCGTCGGGCTGCGGCAAGACGACAATTCTGAGAATGATCGCCGGCTTCGAAGCGCCATCGGCCGGAACGGTCGTCATCAACGACCGCAACCAGAACGAACTGAAGCCGAACCAGCGCAATATCGGCATGGTCTTCCAGGCCTATGCGCTGTTCCCGAACATGACGGTACACGACAACGTCGCCTTCGGCCTGAAGGTCGCCGGCATGGACAAGGCGGCCGTCGAAGCGCGCGTCAAGGAAATGCTGGGGCTCATCCATCTCGGCCACCTCGCCGACCGCTTTCCCTATCAGATGTCCGGCGGCCAGCAGCAGCGCGTGGCCCTCGCCCGGGCCCTTGCGCCGAAACCGCAGGTGCTTCTGCTCGACGAGCCGCTGTCGGCCCTCGACGCCAAGATCCGCGTCTCCCTGCGCGAGGAAATCCGGATGATCCAGCAGCAGCTCGGCATCACCACCGTTTTCGTCACGCACGACCAGGAAGAGGCGCTGTCGATCTCCGACCGCATCGTCGTGATGAACGCTGGCCGCGCCGACCAGATCGGCACGCCGTTCGACATCTACAACAAGCCGGCGACGCGCTTCGTTGCTTCCTTCGTCGGCACGCTGAATCTGATTGAGGCGAAGGTCGTCGATCCCGCGGCAAATCGCATCGCGATCGGCGATCAGAGCATCACGCTGCGCGAGCCTCTCGGCCCGGTCAAGGCCGGCGACACGGTTTCGCTGGCGCTGCGGCCCGAAGCGGGCTCGATCGCCGAGGGCGCAAAGGGTGACACCGCACTGACCGGTGAAGTTGTTTCCAGCAACTTCCTCGGCTCCGTCATCCGCACCCGCATGAAGGTCGGCGAGGAGGTGATTTCCTTCGACATGTTCAACGCACCGGGCCTCAACCCGCCGGCCGTCGGCGACGTCGTCACCCTGCGATTTACGGCGAGCGATCTGCTGATCATTCGCGAATAACGATCCGCGATCCCGCAAAAATATGTTCCGGGCGACAGATTGATTGGAAAAATCTGTCGCCTTTTTCGCTGCGCGCGTCGCACCCCGCGTTTGACGCCCGCACGCCGATCCTTATAGTCAGCCTTGCACGTTCTCAGGGCGGGGTGAAACTCCCCACCGGCGGTAACGGGAAGAAATTTCCGGAGCCCGCGAGCGCTTCATATGCCCGTATGCCCGCATACCTGTATGCCCGCATATCTGTATGAAGGTCAGCAGATCCGGTTGAATTCCGGAGCCGACGGTTAAAGTCCGGATGAAAGAGAGCAAGCAGACCAGGCGACCTCCATCCAAGGGGTCACTGCGCCTGCGTGTTCGCCCAAGGGATCATTGAAAAATGGCTCAACCCTTGAAAGGCCAGACTGACATGACAATCGCTTCCCACCCCACCCAGAAAATCGCCATCATCCGCGCGCGTTGGCACGCCGATATCGTCGATCAATGCGTCAACGCCTTCGTCGCCCAATGGGAAAAGCTCGGCGGCAAGGCATCGGAGGTCGAAATCTTCGACGTACCCGGCGCGCTTGAAATTCCGCTGCATGCGCAGACGCTCGCGAAAACCGGCCGCTTCTCGGCCATCATCGGCTCGGCATTCGTCGTCGACGGCGGCATCTACCGCCACGATTTCGTCGCTGGCACCGTGCTTGACGGCATGATGCGGGTGCAGCTCGACACCGGCGTGCCCGTCCTGTCCACCGTACTCACACCGCACAATTTCCAGGAATCGGAAGCCCATATCCGCTTCTTCCGCGACCATTTCGTCGTCAAGGGTGTGGAAGCCGCCAACGCCTGCTCGCAGATCCTGCAGGCGCGGGCCCAGTTGGCGCTCGTCGACGCCTGATCAGGACGGCGCGGTATCCTGAAAGTGGTGCCGCGCCGCAGCCATCGCGATCATCCGCGAAGTAGGGCGGCTCCGAAAGCCGGCCATCAGGCGAAGGGAACGACGCCCCGACAAGCCCAGGCCACCGCTGCAAACGACCTTGGTCCGTCGGGCTGACCCGCCTCATAGGCGGCCTTCACCGCAGCGTCAGTAACTTTCCGTTGTGTAGGGGCAAGCGCAGCCACATACTTGCCCAGCGGCCCCTCGCCCGCGGCAATGGGCTCCCAGTAATCTTCGAACGACTGGTAGTCCATTCGGATCAGGAGCGAGGCCTGCTCCACCTCCGT
This sequence comes from Pararhizobium sp. LjRoot255, assembly GCF_964252905.1. Classification (NCBI taxonomy): domain Bacteria; kingdom Pseudomonadati; phylum Pseudomonadota; class Alphaproteobacteria; order Hyphomicrobiales; family Rhizobiaceae; genus Pararhizobium; species Pararhizobium sp. LjRoot255. The sequence goes on along the minus strand of NZ_CAXUPQ020000001.1, from coordinate 3,054,111 downwards.
GAGCCCATGCTCGATGAAGCTCTGCTTCATTTCGTCCGGCCGCATCATCGGCTGGAAACAATAGTGGCTCCGCAGTTGGCGCGCATTTTCGTCCAGCATGGCCACGGTATCCACCATCATTCGCATGCCCGGCATGCCGCCGAGGTGGTCCCAGACCGCGGCGGCGACCACACCACCCGGACGCACGACGCGCCGCATTTCGGAGATCGCCTTTCCCGCCTCGGGTACGAAGTGGAGAACCAGAAGCGACAGCGCTCGATCGAAGTACCCGTCCTTAAACGGAAGGGCGCACGCATCTGCTTCCTGGATGGTGATCCGCGGATCGGCGTTGCGCCGTGTCGCTTCCTCGACAAAGACAGGCGAATAGTCGATCGCGGCAATCTCGCTGACATTGGCAGCTTTCGGAAGCGCAAATGTCAGGCTGCCAGTCCCGCACCCCACGTCGAGGACACGTTCGCCATCCGCCAGACCTGCGAAGTCGATCAGACGAGGTGCGAGCTGCCGGCTCCAGCGCCCCATGAGTTGCTCATAACCAGACGCGCTGCGGACATTGAAGTTCGACGTCATGGAAGCCTCCTCCAAACGGACATGCTACCGCGCGCCATGATCATTGCCAAGGCGTCAGCCATCGACCTCCGAAGGCTCCGCGAGCGAGACGCAGTCCTCGCGTCAACTCAAGCCGATATACCCGATCCCCTTCTTGCCGATCTCGTCCATCGACTCCTCGTACCCAGCATCCGCATAGCGGATGACACCCAGCGACGTATCGTTCGTCAGCGCATGCCTCAGCCGTTCCGCCCCGCTCTCCGTGCCATCGGCAACGACAGTCACGCCACAGCTGGTCATGTAGCCGGCATAGCCGCCGCCGCCGGAGTGGACGACGACGAGATCCGCCATGGAGGAGCAGAGCAGCATGGCATCAAGCAGCGGCCAGTCGGCGATGGCATCGGAGCCGTCCTTCATCCGCTCGGTCATGATATTGGGATGCGCCATGGCGCCGGCGTCGAGATGGTCGCGGGAAAAGGCGATCGGGGCCTTGAGCTCGCCGGACGCAACCAGCGCGTTGACGGCGAGCGCGAGTTCCGTGCGTTCGCCGTGGCCGAGCCAGGCGATGCGGGCGGGCAGGCCCTCGAAGGGCACGTTTTCCCGTGCCAGCCTGATCCAGTTGGTGACGATCTTGTTGTCGGGGAACATCTCCAAGAGCAGATCATCGATGCGCGCGATGTCGCTCTCCTCGCCGGACAACGCCATCCAGCGGAAAGGCCCGATGGCGCGGGCAAACAGCGGTCTGAGATACGCCTCGGTGAAGATGCGGATGTCGAAAGCGTTCGATACGCCGCCCTCGCGCGCCTGGGTGCGGATCAGGTTGCCGTTGTCGAAGACTTCTGCGCCCTTCGCCTGAAACTCCAGCATCGCCTTGACATGATCGGCGATCGAGGCGCGGCTGGCAGCCATCAATTGGCCCTGCCCCTCGACCCGCAGCCGTTTCACCTCCTCGATACTCATGCCCTTCGGTACATAGCCGTAGACCAGGTCATGCGCCGAGGTCTGGTCGGTGACGATATCGGGCACGATGCCACGTCTGGCGATTTCCGGATAGAGCGTCGCAGCATTGCCGACGAGACCGATGGAGGTGGCGCGCTTTTCTTTTACGGCTTGGTCGATCATGGCGAGCGCCGTGTCGAGGTCCGGTGCCACATGTTCGAGATAGCCGATGTCTTTTCGCTTTTCGGCGCGCACGGGATCGATGTCGATGCAGAGGATCGCAGCCCCCGCCATGCGACCGGCGAGCGGCTGCGCGCCACCCATGCCGCCGAGACCGGCGGTCAGGATGAAGCGTCCGGCGAGATCGCCGCCAAAGCGGTTTTCGGCGATCCGCATGAAGATTTCATAGGTGCCCTGGATGACGCCCTGGCTGCCGATATACTGCCATGCACCGGCCGTCAGGCCGCCCCAGCAGATCAGCCCCTGCCTCTCCAGTTCATAGAACACCTCGGCCTTCGCCCATTGGCCGACGATGTTGCAATTGGCCATGATGACGAGCGGCGCCTTCGCATGGGTCTTCAAGAGCCCCACCGGCTTGCCGGACTGGATCACCAGTGTCTGGTCCTCGTCCATTTCCAAAAGCGTCTTGACGATCGCCTTGTGGGACGCCCAGTTGCGCGCCGCCTTGCCGAGCGCCGCATAGACGACCAGATTGTCCGGGTCCTCGCCGACCGAAAGCACGTTTTCCAGAAGCCGCAGCAGCGCCTCCTGCCGCCAGCCCTTGGCACGCAACTCCGTGCCGCCGGGGATCGGGAAATTGGGGTGGCGTGGATTGGGTTTCGGCATCGCGGTTCTTCCTTCTTCTTATCTGCGAATCGTACCCCTGCCTCTCTCACCGCTCCCGCGGAAGAACTAGCGCAAAGAGGAGGTACGCATCGTTTGTCGTTCACTTCGGCGGCAGGGAGAGAACATAGGCGCGTGCCGCATCGAGCAGGCGCTTGCGCAGGGCATCGTCGCCGAAAGCTGCCGGGCCAGCGCGCACCCAACCGTTCATCTGACGATCACCCATCACCATGAGCTCGATGCCGGCAAGCGCTAGTGCCCAGCCATCATTGCCCTTGCCGAGGCGCACCAGCATGCCGTCGTTGCGCGCGCCGCAAAGAAGATTGCCGTCGAGGAGAAAGGCAAGGCCACCGAACATCGGCTTTTCGGAAAGCCCCGGCCTTTCACCAAGCTCCTGCCTGATCAGTTCCTCAAGACCGTGGTCGCGCGACATGACTCGTTCTCCTCATATCCGGCCGGACAAAGCATAGCGCGCCAGTTCAATCCCCATGGCCTTTTCGACCGGCGGATAGACCGACGGATCGAGCACGCTCGACGCCAGCGGGATCACCGTCTTCGACACATGCAGCACGAAGATCTTCATGCCCACCTGCAACTGGCCGACACTCAACGGGTCGCCTTCGGGCGACAGCGTCGTGATGACATCCGGGAAGGTCGCGAGCCGCACAGCTCCAGCATTCTCCACCGCCATGTATTCGTTCATGACGTGGAGTACCGTAGAGTCATCGCCCTTCCCTAGAGTCACCGTGCCGATATCGAAGGCTTCCTTGGTATAGACGACCGACTTGTCGGTGATCGTCCCCTCCGCGAGAATCGCACCGTTCGTCGTCTTGACGATCGCGTCGATAATGGCAGTGCCGCCCTTGCCTTCCGCTGCGATGATCGCTTCACCCAGAGTCAAGGCGAGAGAGATGCCTCCGAGCGCCGCATTGGCCTTGACGTAGGAAGCGCGCACCGGATTTCGGGCCGACGCGATGAAGCCGCCGGACATGTCGGAGGCCGTGCGCAGGATCGGCGATACTTTTGCCGTTGCACCGCGAACGACAAGCTCGATATAGCGGTTTTCCGCGCGGTTGCCGCCGGCGGCCGTCTGGATCATCGGGTCGGGTGATCCGGCAAGGCCGATCGAACCCATGTCGCCGGTCGGATGGGCGCGGATGTCACCGACAGCATCGACCACCTTCGTGCCGAGAATGGCCGACGGCAGCCAGCCGTTCAGCGTCGACGACTTGCCGTTCTGGCCGACGATCAGCCCGGCGATCTTTTCGCCGAGCGCCTCCTGCAGCAGTTGCACCGCCTTGACGTAGTCGACGCCGCGCATTTCCCAGGGCGTGGTCGAGGCCGGCGCACCGATCGCGGCTGCCGTCGCCACCCAGTCATTCGCATCGAGCTCATCGATGGACACGAGCTCCGGCTTGCCGATCGAGACCGCGGCATAGCCGAGCATGCGTCCGTGATCAGCCCATCCACCGCCGCCGGCGGCATAGACCGAGCCGCCCTTGACCGCCGCCTCGACGTCCTTTTCCGTCAGTATCCGCCCCATCAACACCCTCCCTGCAAATCCGCGTCGAGTTTCCTGACGGCCTCGAACAGGACCGCCGCACCGAGCGTGATGTCGTCATTGTCGGCCCATTCGTCAGGCGTGTGCGACCGGCCGTCCCTGCAGGCGATGAAGATCATCGCCGCTTTCGAAATCCGTGCCATCCAGGCAGTGTCGTGACCGGCTCCGGAGGCCATGCGCCGATGTTTTGCGCCGACACGGTCGCAGGCCGCTTCCAGATTGCGCAGCGCCAGCGGGTCGGCGGGCGTCGGAAAATTGTCGGAGATCAGTTTCGGCGAGGCGATCAACACGCCGGTATCGCGCTGGATATCGACAGCCATCTGGTCGATCTTGGCAATGAAGCGCTCCATATCGGTCCGCTGCTCCGCCCGTGCATCGATCAGCAGCCGCGCCCGCGACGGCACGACATTGGCCGCGTTCGGCTCGATCGAAAATTCGCCGACCGTCGCGGTGAAGTGCCCCTCACCCTTGGAAAATTCAGTCCCGAGGCGCTCGACTTCACCGACCAGCCGGGCCGCCGCCGTCAGCGCGTCGCGCCTGCGGCCCATCGGCGTCGTGCCCGCATGATCGGCCTGCCCCTCGAACAGGATTTCGATGCGGGTAGTGCCGGCGATGGCCGTGACGATACCCACATCGTAGCGCTCAGTTTCGAGCACCGGCCCCTGTTCGATATGCAACTCCAGAAAGGCCTTGATGTCCGATCGTTTCTGCTGGGCCAATCGCGAGGGGTCGCCGCCAGCATCGACCATGCCCTGGCGCAGCGTCAATTCCCCATGAGTCCGGCTCAGCCATCCGTCGGGGATCAGCCCCGCCATGCCGCGGCTGCCGATGCAGGAGACACCGAAGACCGACACTTCCTCGGCAAGGAAATCGACGACCTCAAGATCGTGATCGAGCCGGATGCCGGCATCATGCAATGCCTGCGCGACCTCCAGCGCCGCCGCCACGCCGGCGATGCCGTCGAACCGCCCGCCTTCCGGCACCGTATCCGAATGCGAGCCGAGCATGATCGTGCCGAGGCCGGACTTCCGGCCCTTGCGGCGGCCGATCAGGTTTCCCGACGCATCGATCCGGGTTTCGAGACCGGCGGCCTTGAAGCGCTGCTCGAGAAAGCTGCGCCCCTCCAGAAACAGCGGCGTGAAGGCGCGCCGCGTATAGGGCCGGTCCGGCTCGGTGATGCGGGCCAGCCCCTTGATGAGGTCGGCGATGCGCCGGGCATCGACCGGCAGATTGGTTTCGATCGCAGTCATCACACAGCCTCGCGCAGCGGCAGGCTCGCCAGCGGCCGGATGAACTCGCCGCCGCCAGGCGCGGCCAGCACGGTCTTGACGTCGAAGACGAGCCTGCCGCGATTATAGGCCGCAGCCACGCGCCATGGGAGCCGAATGCCATTGTAGGGCGACCAGCCGACGACGTTGTTGCCACTTTCAGCGGCGTCATAGGTGTAAGGCTCAGCAGTGAGAACGGCGATATCTGCGTCTTTCCCGATTTCGAGCGCGCCCTTGCGGTCATCGAGACGGAAATGCCGCGCGGGATTGCGCGCCATCAGTTCGGCCGCACGGGTCAGTGGAATGCCGCGCTCCAGCGCACCCTTGACGAAGAGCGGGAGCATCACTTCCAATCCCGGCACGCCGGAGGCATTGGCCAGCATGTCCGGATTGGTCTTGCGGTTTTCCGACCAGCTGACGTGATCGGTCGAGACGAGCGTCACATTACCGGCAGCCACATGCCGCCAGAGCTTTTCCACCTCGGCGCGAGGGCGGATCGGCGGATTGATCTTCGCCTTGCCACCGAGGCGCTTCACATCATTCTCCTCGTCGAGAACGAGGTAGTGGATGCAGCATTCGATGGTGGCGCGGTACCCTTGCGCCCGGTAGGCGGCGGCGATCTCGTAGCCGCGGCCGACGGAGCAATGCACCACATGGGCCGGGCAGCCGGTCGCGGCCCCCGTCTCGTAGATCTGGTTTGTGGCAAGCAGCTCCGTCAGCGGCGGCCGCGACAGGGCGTGTGCCCGGTAGCCGGTGATCCCGGACGCCTTGACCTTGTCGATCGCCGCCCGCACGGCTTCGTCATCTTCATTATGGACGCCTGCCGCCAGTCCAGTCGGCGCAATGGCGCGAAAACAGTCTTCCAGAAGACCGGCCGGAATGCGCGGAAAACGCTTTGGATCGGTGCCGAAGGTGGAGAACTTGAAGGCGGCAACACCCGCCGCGACCATCTCGGCAATCCGCGCCGGCCCCTCTTCGGGGTCGATCGTACCGTAGAGCGCAAAGTCCACGCGTGCTTGCGCTCCGGCGTGGGCGATCTTGCGCTTTACTGCATCGGCCGAGCAGACGAGATTGCCCTCGTCATAGGGCATGTCGACGATTGTCGTCACGCCGCCGGCGGCGGCCGAGCGCGTCGACCAGATGAAATCCTCCTGATCCTTCTGGCTCAGGGAATGCACCTGCGCATCGATGGCGCCCGGCAGGATGAGTGCCCGTCCCAGATCATGGCGCTCGCGCGCGGCGGGCATTGCGCCCTGCCCGACAAAGGCGATCTTGCCGTCACGCACCGCCACATGTCCGCCCTCGACGATACGGTCGGCAAGAACCACCGTGCCTTTGAGAACCAGGTCGAAATCAGACATCTGCGCCTCCCTTCGTCATTTACCCAGCGCGAAGAAGTCGTCGAATTCAGGCATCGGAGCCGCAGCGACCAGGGCGAACAGCAAATCCTCGGACGCAAACACCTCGTGAAGAGCCTCGATCTCCTTTGAGAGCGGCCGGTCCTTCAGGTAGATCGGGCTCAGCGCACGGACACAATCATAGGCGATCTGCGTCACGCCTTGCGGCTTGTCGCCGAGCAGATCGATGGCTTGCGCCGACAGAAGCGCCTCGATCGCCGCCATCTGGCGCAGATCGCGCACCTGCGTCTCCATGCGTTCGACGATCAGTGGCAGGAAGGTTGCCTCCTCTTCGAGACCACCGGCGACGACGATCGACTGCGCCGAAAGCGGCACAGCCATCGACTGGACGCGCATATAGAGCTCGACGACCAGTTTCATCAGCGGCCCAAGCCCGCTCGCCACCTCGCCGGGAGCGACCAGATTGATCGGCAGGTTTCGCCGCACCCCGTTCGAGAGGAGAATGCAGCGGTTCAACATATTGCGCGCCACATGGGAAAAGGCGATCTGCGCCGTCTCGATATAAAGCGTGGTCGTCAGTGGCAGCGAGGCGCCCGACGCGTGGACCTGGCCGCCGAGCACCACCGGATTGTCGTCCGACATGTAGGTCGCATCGACCAGCCGTTCGGCCGCAACGAGAAGCGTATCCACGACAGCGCCGAATACCTGCGCGGTCATCCGCAGGCTCAAAGGATCATGGATCGCGGTCGGCAACGGCCAATCGACGACATTCGACTGGCCGTAAAGCCAGGAGCCGACCAATGCTTCGCCGCGGGTCGCGAGCGCCGCCGCGACCCGCCACGGATCGGCGGAGGCTCCCAATGACAAGGATGACATCAGGCCGGTCGCCATTGAAACCCGGACGGCGGAGGCTGCCTCGCGCAGGACATCGGCCGCGGCGGCAAAGGCCGTCGCGTTGACGCTTAGCGCTGCCAGCGCGTCGCGCGGCTGCATGACGAAGGGCTTGAGCCCGGCACGAAGCAGGGCTTCGGCGGCGGGCAGCAACTCGCCACGGAAAAATGCCTCGCCGGAGCCAGTCAAGACGGAAGCCACCTGCCCCATCAGGCCGATATCGGCGCAACCGATCGAACCATGGCGATGGACGGCGGGCACGACGCCACGCTCCAGAAGACCGAGAAACGCCTGGACGAGATCGACGCTGCAGCCGGTATGGCCACCAAGCGCGGTATTGACGCGGATGGCGATGGCCTTGCGCACGATCGCCTGCGAAAAGAGCTCGCCGGTGCCAAAGTGATGCGCCTTGACAAGCGCGGCGTTGAATTCCGTGACGTCATCGACGGTCCACAGACGGTCCTTCATCGAGCCGACGCCGGTGTTGGCGCCATAGACCGGCAAGCCGATGGCGATACGATCGGCAATGACGGCATGCGCCGCTTCCACCCGCGCGAAAGACTGCTCGGCCACCGTCGGCACATAGACGCCCGAACCGATCTTCTCCAGCACGGCGAAGTCGAGCGGATTGCCCGTCAGGACAATGGTTTTTACCGATGCGTGCATGCTTTGACTCACGTTTGATGCCGCACATGCTATGCCCAATCTTCCCGATTGTGATATATCCCAAAAACGGAACATGAGATATGAAGAACGGAACATCCGGCTTTCATCCCGCATGTACCTCTTGCTGAGACAAACCGGCCATGGATATCGCCACGCTTTCTCTTGTTCATGCGATCCTTGAAGAGCGCGGAATTCGCCGGGCCGCCAAAGCCGGAAACCGGCCGGTCGCAAGCGTCAGCGCCGCGTTGAAGCGCTTCGAAGCTGCCATCGCGGTACCGCTCGTCAGGCGCGAAGGCGGCAATTTCGTGCCGACGCTCGAGGCGCAAAGCCGGATGCCGGACCTTTCGGCGGCGAACCGGGCAATCCAGTTGCTGCTTTCACCGGGGCCGGCCAGACAATTGTACACCGTGCCCTCGATCAACCTGACTGCGCTCGACCGTTTCGTCACCGTTGCGCGCAGCGGCAGCATTCGCGGCGCCGCAAGGACAGCGGGCACCGGCCAGCCGCAACTCACCCGGCAGATGGCCGATCTCGAACGAGACCTCGGCTATAGTTTGTTGATCCGCTCCCCGTCCGGCATCGCCTGTACGCCAGAGGGCCTGGCCGCGATTCCAATCGCTGAAAGCCTGCTCGATATCTGGCAGCGACTGTCGCGCGCGTCCGGCGACCGGTTCCGGCGGGCGGCCGCGACATGGCGGCTCGGCTCGGTCATGCCGCTCGGGCCGGAGAGCGAGATCGCCCGCATGCTGGCGGCTCTGACCGCCGAATGGCACCGCGCCCGCCCGCGCCAGCCGCTCTTCATCTCCAGCACCACCGCAGACGAGTTGATCGCCGGATTAAAGAGCCGCCGCTTCGACGTGGTGCTGCTCGATCTTGAAACCTTTCCGGCAGAATTCGAAGGACGGTTGATCTCGCGCGCGCCGCTGGCGCTGACCGGGCATGCATCGCTGTTTGCGGCCCATGGCGAGGACATCCGCGGATTGCTTCAGGCCAAGCCGATCGCCGTTCCGAGCCTGAAGAGCGGCCTGCGCCAGCAGGCGGAGCAATTCCTCAGCGAGACTGTCGGGGAACAGGACCGCAACCGGCTGACTGTGGCCGAGGTCGACTCCATTCCCGTTATCCTCAATCTGGTGATGAACCACGGATACCTCTCGATCCTTCCGGAAAGCTCCACGGCGCGCGTGCGAAACGCCCCTGCCATGCGCCGGCTGGGGCCTGGCTATATGCAAAACCTTTGCCTTGTCTGGCAGAAGAACGCCCTGTCGCGCCAGGTCGGGGAAGCGATGCTGGCAATGATGCTGGCCACCTCGATTGAAATGAAATCTCCGGACCACGCCGCAATCCCTTGAATCGACTCCGAAATCGATCGCCACTTGAATCGGCGCGTGAAGGGATTGAATCACTTCTTGAGCTTCAGGCGCCTGCGCGTCTCGCTCGGACTTTCGCGGTAATGGGCGCGGTAGCTGCGGGAAAAGGCCGAGGAGGAATTGAAGCCCGTAGCAGCTGCGATATCGGCGAAATCGGCCCGCGTCTCGATGACCTTGCGCCGCGCCGCATTCAGCCTCAGCGCCAGATAATGGGCATGCGGCGCGACGCCCATAGTCTCCTGGAAAAGGTCCTGCAGATGACGCGCACTGATCCCGGCCCGCTTGGCGAGACGGGTGAGCGTCAGCGGCGCATCCACCGTCTCCTCCATCAGCTTGACGGCCGCGCCAACGCGCGCGTCCAATATTCGCATATTGCCGATCGCCGGCACCTGGAGGAGGTCGCCGCGCGTGCGCTCCTGCTCGTAGATGAACAACCGTGACACCTCCAGCGCCAGCGAATAACTGTGTTGCCGGCGGATCAGTTCCAGCATCAGGTCGAGTGTCGGCAACGAGCCGCCGGTGGTGATGCGTTTGCCGTCGATGACGAAGCGCTCGCGGACCATGGTGATCTGCGGATAGGCTGCGGTGAAATCCTCGAAATCCTCCCAGTGGGTCGTGGCCGAAAAATTGTCGAGCAGGCTGGTTTCGGCCAGCATCCAGGACCCCGATTCGATGCCGGCCATCACCTCGCGATAACGCGCCGTCTGCGAAAGCAGCATGCGCAGATGCGCGGTCGTGTAGGCCTGCCAGTTGTAGCTCGAGAGAACAAATAGTGGCGCGGTCTCCTTCTGTGGCCGAAAGGAACCGGCCACCGGGATCGGGATGCCGCTCTTGGTCTCGATCGCCTTGCCGTCCGGACTGAAGATTTCCCAGTCATAGAGGACTTTTCCGGCGATGCGGTTTGCGGCGCGCAAGGGTTCGATCACCGATGCAACCAGGATCAGATTGGTCTCCGGCAGCACGAGCAGGTCGATGTGCTGGGTCTCGTCCTTCGGCGCAAGCATCCGTCTCTCCCGTACGCGAATTCCGGAAATGTATAATACGTGTCTGAAAATGGAAAGCAGAGCGCTCGTTCTTGGCTCGTAATGGGCGACAGGAACAAGGGGAGATTTTTATGCCGCTGAGCATGAACCGTGAGGTTTTCATCACCTGTGCCGTAACCGGTTCAGGCGACACCGTTTCCAAATCGTCGCATGTGCCGATCACACCCAAGCAGATCGCCGATGCCGCGATCGAGGCGGCGAAAGCCGGTGCTGCCATTGCCCATTGCCATGTGCGCGACCCGGAAACCGGCGCTGCCGCCCGCCGCCTCGATCTCTACAAGGAAGTGACCGACCGTATCCGTTCCGCCGATGTCGATGTGGTCTTGAACCTCACCGCCGGCATGGGCGGTGACCTGATTTTCGGCAATGTCGAACAGCCGCTGCCGCTCAATCCGCAGGGCACCGACATGGCCGGCGCCACCGAGCGCGTCGCCCATGTAGCCGAATGCCGCCCCGAAATCTGCACCCTCGACTGCGGCACCATGAACTTCTCGCTCGGCGATTACGTCATGACCAACACACCGTCCATGCTGCGCGAAATGGCTCGCCAGATGACAGCGCTCGGCGTCCGTCCGGAAATCGAGGCCTTCGACACAGGCCACCTGTGGTTTGCCAAGCAGCTCGTCGAGGAAGGCCTGATCGAGGATCCGGTGCTTATCCAGCTCTGCATGGGCATTCCGTGGGGCGCGCCGGACGACATCAATACCTACATGGCGATGGTCAACAATGTGCCGAACAACTGGACCTTCTCCGCCTTCTCGATCGGCCGCAATGCGCTCGCCTATCCGGCGGCTGCGGTGCTCGCCGGCGGCAATGTCCGCGTCGGCCTCGAAGACAATCTTTATATTGGCAAGGGCCAGCTCGCGACCAACGGCCAGCTTGTCGAAAAGGCCGTGAGCGTCATCGAGGGCATGGGCGCGCGGGTGATCGGCCCGGCCGAAGTGCGTGAAAAGCTGAAGCTGGTGAAGCGCTGAATGCGGGTATGAAGCGAAGGCCCCTCATCCGGCCCTTCGGGCCACCTTCTCCCCGCTGGGGAGAAGAGGGTGAGTACAGAACCGCTTCACAAGCTGTTGGTTTGAAGACAAGGCGAGCCGGCAATTTCCCTCTTCTCCCCAGCGGGGAGAAGGTGGCCCAACGGGCCGGATGAGGGGGAACCCGACTACAGAATTCTAGAGGGAACGCGGAAACTCATGACCAAAATCACCAAGGCGGCCTGTATCGGCGGCGGCGTTATCGGCGGGGCCTGGGCGGCGCGCTTCATCCTGGCCGGCGTCGACGTCAACATGTACGATCCGCATCCGGAAGCAAAGCGCATCATCGGCGAAGTCATGGCCAATGCCGAAAAGGCCTATGCCATGCTCACCATGGCGCCACTGCCGAAGAAGGGCACGCTCACCTTCTGCGAGAGTATTGAAAAGGCCGTTCAAGGCGCTGAATGGATTCAGGAAAGCGTGCCCGAGCGGTTGGCGCTGAAGCGTGGCGTCATCACTGAGATCGACGCGGCCGCCTCCCCGGACGCGCTGATCGGCTCCTCCACCTCCGGCCTGATGCCGTCCGACCTGCAGACCGAGATGAAGCATCCTGAGCGCATGTTCGTGGCGCATCCCTACAATCCCGTTTACCTCTTGCCGCTGGTCGAACTCGTCGGCGGCAGGAAGACCTCGAAGGAAACCATCGCCCGCGCCGGCGTCGCCGTCGAACAGATCGGCATGAAAGGCGTCGTCATCGCCAAGGAAATCGAAGCCTTCGTCGGCGATCGCCTGCTTGAAGCGCTGTGGCGCGAAGCCCTCTGGCTGATTAAGGACGATATCTGCGACACCGAGACACTCGACAACGTCATGCGCTATTCCTTCGGCATGCGCTGGGCGCAGATGGGGCTGTTCGAGACCTACCGCATTGCGGGCGGCGAAGCCGGCATGCGCCATTTTCTCGCCCAGTTCGGCCCCTGCCTGAAATGGCCCTGGACGAAATTCACGGATGTCGTCAACCTCGACGATGCGCTGGTCGAAAAGATCGGCGCCCAATCGGATGCGCAGGCGGCTGGACGCTCGATCCGCGAACTGGAACGCATCCGCGACGAAAACCTCGTCGGCATCATGCATGCGCTGAAGAGTGGCGACGGCGGCAAGGGCTGGGGTGCCGGCAAGCTGCTCGCAGAATTCGAACAGCGCCTCTGGGCGAATGCGGAAAGGCCGCAGACCGATCTCGGTGCCTCCCGGCCGATCCGCATCCTCGACACCAAGGTCAATGCCGCCTGGGTCGACTACAACGGCCACATGACCGAACACCGCTATCTGCAGGTCTTCGGCGACACATCCGACGGCCTGCTGCGCCTGATCGGTGTCGATCTCGAATATGTCAAAAACGGCCACAGCTACTACACCGTCGAAACGCATATCCGGAACCTCGGCGAAGCCAAGCTCGGCGACGCGCTGTACTCGACCTGCCAGATCCTGTCGCACGACGAAAAGCGCCTGCACATCTTCTCGACCATCTACAACGCGGCAAACAATGAGCCCGTCGCGACCGCCGAGCAGATGCTGCTGCATGTGGATTCGAAGGCGAGCAAGGCCGTTCCTGCGCTCCCTCAGGTCATTGCCAGGGTGAAGGCGATTGCGGAGGCGCATGCCGGTTTGCCGAAGCCGGAGGGCGTCGGACGATCAGTGGGACAGAAGCGTTAAAGGGACGGCAAGGTTGCCCCTCATCCGCCCTATCGGGCACCTTCTCCCCGTCGAGACGGGGAGAAGGACAAGCGGCATCCTCCGTCGTCCCCTCTCCCCGCCTGCGGGGAGAGGGCTAGGGTGAGGGGCAGGCCTGGGGAGAGGCCGAAGCAGAAATAATAAATACGAGGGAACATCATGAATTTCGCACTGACCGAAGAACAGCAGATGATCGTCGATACTGTGCGCGGTTTTGTTGAAACCGAAATCTATCCGCACGAGAACGAGGTGGAGCGCACCGGTTTCGTGCCGCGCGAACTCGGCCAGGAGATCGCGGCCAAGTGCAAGGCGCTCGGCTTCTTCGCCTGCAACATGCCCGAGGAAGTCGGCGGCGCCGGTCTCGATCACCAGACTTTCACGCTGGTCGAGCGCGAACTCGGCCGCGGCTCGATGGCACTCACCGTCTTCTTCGGCCGCCCCTCCGGCATCCTGATGGCCTGCAACGCGGAGCAGCGCCAGAAATACCTGATCCCCGCCGTCACCGGCGACAAATTCGATGCGCTCGCCATGACCGAACCGGATGCCGGCTCCGACGTCCGCGGCATGAAATGTTTTGCCAGGCAGGACGGCGACGACTGGATCGTCAACGGCACCAAGCACTTCATCAGCCACGCCGACATCGCTGATTTCGTCATCGTCTTCATCGCCACGGGCGAAGAAGACACGCCGCGCGGCCCGAAGAAGAAGATCACCTGCTTCCTCGTTGATCGCGGCACCCCCGGCTTCGAGATCCGCGACGGCTACAATTCAGTGTCACATCGTGGCTACAAGAATTGCATCCTGACCTTCGACGATTGCCGCCTGCCCTCGTCGCAGATTCTCGGCGAGGTCCACAAGGGCTTCGACATCGCCAATGATTGGCTCTACGCCACGCGTCTGACGGTGGCTGCGACCTCGGTCGGCCGAGCCCGGCGGGCCTTTGACTATGCGCTGTCCTATGCAGCCGAACGCAAGCAGTTCGGCAAGCCGATCGGCGCCAACCAGGGCGTCTCCTTCAAGCTCGCAGACATGATCACCGATATCGATGCGGCCGATCTGCTCACGCTGTCGGCCGCCTGGCGTCTTGACCAGGGCCTTCCGTCGAACCGCGAAATTGCCTCGGCGAAAGTCTTTGCAACGGAAATGCTCGCCCGCGTCACCGATGAGGCAATCCAGATCTTTGGCGGAATGGGGCTGATGGACGACCTTCCGCTTGCCCGCTTCTGGCGCGACGCCCGCGTCGAGCGCATCTGGGACGGCACGTCTGAAATCCAGCGGCACATTATCAGCCGCGACCTGCTGCGGCCGCTGGGGGCGTGAGGATGATTTCGATCTGGCAAGACACCCCTCCCCAACCCCTCCCCACAAGGGGGAGGCACTTAATTCGCCGCTCCCTTGCGCAATTCTCCCGATTGTCATGTGCGGGAGTTCCCGCCTTCGTTGGGCGGGCAATTGACGCAATGGCGCTGCGGCAGGTTATGCCCCTCCCCCTTGTGGGAAGGGGTTGGGGAGGGGCATCCGCGTCAAACGAAGGAGCCACCGAATGACGCGCTCACTCGACCGATTAATTCGCCCCCAGTCCATCGCCGTCTTCGGTGGCAAGGAGGCGCACCGGGTCATCGAGCAATGCGACAAGATGGGGTTCACTGGCGATATCTGGCCGGTCCACCCCAGAGAAGACGAGATCTTCGGCCGCCGGTGCTACCGCTCCGTGGCAGAACTTCCGGCCGCGCCGGATGCCTCCTTCGTCGGCGTCAACCGCCAGCTCACCATCGACATCATCCGCGACCTTTCCGCCCGCGGCGCGGGCGGCGCAATATGCTATGCGTCCGGATTTCGCGAGGCGATCAGCGAGCTTGCCGACGGCAACGACCTGCAGGACGCGCTGGTGGCGGCTGCCGGCGGCATGCCGATCGTCGGGCCGAACTGCTACGGCTTCATCAACGCGCTCGATGGCGCCCTGCTCTGGCCCGACCAGCACGGCATGCAGCGCGTCGACCGGGGCGTCGCCGTTTTGACCCAGTCCTCGAACATCGCCTGCAACATCTCCATGCAGAGGCGCGGCCTGCCGCTCGCCTATATCATGACGGCCGGAAACCAGGCACAGACAGGTCTTTCCGAGCTCGCGATCGCAGCGTTGGAAGACCCCCGCGTCACCGCCGTTGGCCTGCACATCGAGGGTTTCGACAGCATCGAGGCCCTGCAGCGGCTAGCCGCGCGGGCGCGGGAACTGAAGAAGCCGGTGGTCACGCTGAAGGTCGGCAAATCCGAAGCCGCCCAACTTGCGACCGTGTCGCATACGGCTTCGCTTGCCGGCAACGACGCCGTCTCAGGCGCCCTGCTGGAGCGCCTCGGCATCGGCCGAGTCGATACCTTGCCGGAGCTGCTGGAAACGCTGAAGCTGCTGCACCTTCACCCGCCGCTCAAAAGCCTCGACATCTCGTCGATGAGTTGCTCCGGCGGCGAGGCATCGCTGATCGCCGATGCCGGCGTGAAGCGCAGGACTGTATTTCGCGCCCTGAAAGACGAACAGCGCCAGCCGCTGCGCGAAAGCCTCGGCGAAATGGTCACGATCGCCAACCCGCTCGACTACCACACCTTCGTCTGGGGCAATCTGGAGAAGCAGACGACCGCCTTTACCTCGATGATGAAGGGCGACTATGCCCTCAACCTCGTCGTCCTCGACTTCCCGCGCCAGGACCGCTGCGACGCGGCTGACTGGAACACCACCTGCAAGGCCGTCATCGCCTCGGCCAGGGCGACCGGCGCAGCCGCCGGCATCGTCGCCAGCCTTGGCGAGAACATGCCGGAGGAAACGGCGCTGTCGCTTATGGCAGCCGGCGTCGTCCCCTTCTGCGGCATCGACGAAGCGCTGGCCGCGGCCGAAATCTCGGCCGGCATAGGGGCGGCCTGGGCGAAGCCCGCTTCCGGCCCGCTCCTGTCCGCGACACCGTCCGATGGAGAGATCGTCACGATCAGCGAGAGTGAAGCCAAGGCGGAACTGACAGCGTTCGGCCTCGTCGTCCCCATGGGCACGGTGGCGATGACCGCTGACGAGGCCGCCGAAGCGGCAGAGGCGCTCGGCTTCCCCGTTGTCCTCAAGGGACTTGGCGTTGCCCACAAGACGGAAGCAGGAGCCGTCAAGCTCAATCTTGGCGACCGCCAATCCGTGCTTGACGCGGCCAATGCCATGAAGGGCGTCGCATCCGGCTATCTCGTCGAAAAAATGATCGGCAAACCCGTCGCTGAAATCATCGTCGGTGCACTGCGCGATCCCGTCGCGGGCCTCGTGCTCACCGTCGGTGCCGGTGGAATCCTCGTGGAATTGCTGGACGATTCCGCGATTTTGACGCTGCCGACGACACCGGAGGCGATCGGTGACGCTATCTCCGGCCTGAAGATCAAAAAGCTGCTCGATGGCTATCGTGGCGGCCCGAGAGGCGACGTCGAGGCGCTGGCGGCGGCTGTCGCTGCCGTGGCATCCTATGTCGCAGCAAACGCTTCCAAGCTCGAAGAACTGGATATCAATCCTATCATGGTACTGCCGCAAGGGTCTGGGACCGTTGCCGCCGACGCCTTGATCCGTCGAAGGAAATGACCCTATGACCGGACCAATCAGAACCCGCCGCGAAGGTGGTATTCTCGAAGTCACCATCGACCGGCCGAAAGCCAATGCGATCGATCTGGCGACCAGCCGGATCATGGGCGAAATCTTCCGCGACTTCCGCGACGACCCGCAATTGCGCGTGGCGATCATCACCGGCGCCGGCGAAAAATTCTTCTGCCCGGGGTGGGACCTGAAGGCGGCGGCTGCCGGTGATGCGGTTGACGGCGACTACGGCGTCGGCGGTTTCGGCGGCATGCAGGAACTGCGCGACCTCAACAAGCCGATCATTGCCGCCATCAACGGCATCTGCTGCGGCGGCGGGCTGGAGATCGCGCTTTCGACCGATCTCATCCTCGCCGCAGAGCACGCGACCTTCGCGCTGCCGGAAATCCGCTCGGGAACGGTCGCTGACGCCGCCTCGATCAAGCTGCCGAAGCGCATCCCCTATCACATCGCCATGGACATGCTTTTGACCGGTCGCTGGCTCGATGCCGCCGAGGCGCACCGCTGGGGCTTCGTCAACGAGATCCTGCCCGCCGGCAAGCTGACCGACCGAGCCTGGGAACTCGCCCGCCTGCTCGAAAGCGGCCCGCCACTGGTCTATGCCGCGATCAAGGAAGTGGTCCGCGCCGCCGAAGGCGAAGACTTCCAGACAACGATGAACAAGATCACCAGGCGCCAGTTCAAGGCGGTCGACATTCTCTATTCGAGCGAAGACCAGTTGGAAGGCGCGCGGGCATTTTCGGAGAAACGCGAACCGGTCTGGAAAGGAAAATAGCGGGCTGCGAAATGATGGCAGCAGACCAGCCGAGCAGTGCATCTCGCAAGCGCAATACCATAAGCCATATTTATGAAAACTGCAGAATTTTTACGTGAATACGGTTCAACCTTTGAACGATACCATCAATTTTAACAAGGCTTTCCGGCATCGGCAGGCCAACTTCGGGAAAGGTGTAGCGGCGGGAGATAAATCCGCAAAAATGACTGGCCTCCCTGCCTTCGGGCAGGCATTCTAGCAGCAACCCGATCAACCAATGATCGAACAATAATCATAACGGCAAAAGCCATCAAACAAGGGAACAGGGGAATGAGCGATTACAAGAACTACCTCGCCAATCAGGTCAAGATGGGCAAGATGAACCGGCGCGAATTCATGGGCCGGGCACTCGCAGCCGGCATCGCCCTGTCGAGCGCCAGCACACTGTTTGCGGCAAGCGCGGCCGCGCAGGAACCGAAGCGCGGCGGACATCTGAAGCTCGGTCTCGAAGGCGGCTCGGCCACCGACGCGCTCGATCCGGCCAAGGCCCTCTCTCAAGTGCTTTTCTGCGTCGGCCGCAACTGGGGCGACCTCTTGGTCGAATCCGATCCGCTGACGGGTGCTGCCGTTCCGGCCCTGGCCGAATCCTGGCAGCCTTCGCCGGATGCTGCCGTATGGACCTTCAAGATCCGCAAGGGCGTGCAGTTCCACGACGGCAAGGAACTGACGATCGAAGACGTCGTGAAGACCCTGCAACGCCACACCGACGAGAAGTCGGAATCGGGCGCGCTTGGCGTGATGAAGTCGATCAAGACGATCGAGAACAAGGGCGGCGATCTCGTCCTGACGCTGACGGAAGGCAATGCAGACCTGCCGCTGCTTCTGTCCGACTATCACCTGATCATCCAGCCGGGCGGCGGCTACGACAATCCCAACGCCGCCATCGGCACGGGTCCCTACAAGCTGACCAGCTTCGAGGCTGGCGTGCGCGCCACTTTCGAAAAGAATCCGAACGACTGGAACCCGAACCGCGGCTATGTCGACAGCGTTGAAATCATCAACATGAACGACGCGACCGCGCGTATCGCAGCACTTTCCTCCGGCCAGGTTCACTACATCAACCGTATCGATCCGAAGACCGTTGCGCTCCTCAAGCGCGCGCCGACAGTCGAAATCCTCTCGACCGCCGGCCGCGGCCACTATGTCTTCATCATGCACTGCAACACAGCACCGTTCGACAACAACGACCTGCGCATGGCGCTGAAATACGCGATGGACCGCGAAAACATGGTCCAGACCATTCTTGGCGGCTACGGCAAGGTCGGCAACGACTTCCCGATCAACTCCACCTATGCCCTCTTCCCGGAAGGCATCGAGCAACGCGCCTACGATCCGGACAAGGCCGCCTTCCACTACAAGAAGTCCGGCCACAGTGGCCCGGTTCTGCTGCGCACGTCCGACGTCGCCTTCCCGGGCGCCGTCGACGCGGCAGTGCTCTACCAGGAAAGCGCCAAGAAGGCCGGCATCGAGATCGAAGTGAAGCGCGAGCCCGGAGACGGCTACTGGTCGAACGTCTGGAACGTCCAGCCCTTCTCGACCTCCTACTGGGGTGGCCGCCCGACCCAGGATCAGATGTATTCGACAGCCTATCTGTCGACTGCCGACTGGAACGACACGCGCTTCCTGCGTCCGGATTTCGACAAGATCCTGCTCGAAGCCCGCTCCGAACTGGACGAAGCCAAGCGCAAGGAAATGTACCGCACCATGGCGATGATGGTGCGCGATGAAGGCGGCCTGATCCTGCCGATGTTCAACGATTTCGTGAACGCCTCGACCAAGCAGGTGAAGGGCTATGTCCACGACATCGGCAACGACATGTCGAACGGCTACGTCGCAACCCGCGTTTGGCTCGACGCCTGATGGCGGGCGGCGGACCAATCACGGGGCCGGCGCTATCGACGGGTCCGGCTTCGGGGGGCGAAGGCCTCTCGCAGCCCGCACCGATCCCCGGAGCCCTGGTCACACCCCCGACGGGTGTCGTGACCGGCACGTTCTGGCGCCGTTTCACCCTGCGTCGCCCCCTGGCGGCCCTTATCATCCAGCGCCTGGGTTTAAGCGTTGGTCTCCTTTTTGCCGTGTCGCTGATGATCTTCGGCGGCGTGGAAGCCCTGCCCGGCGATTTCGCCACCACCTATCTCGGCCAGTCGGCGACTCCGCAGGCGGTCGAAAACATCCGCAAGGATCTCGGCCTCGACAAGCCACTGACCGAACGCTACCTCAACTGGCTCGGCGGCGCCGTCAAGGGTGATTTCGGCACGTCCTGGGCCAGCAAGAATTCGGTCAGCGAACAGATCGGCAAGCGGCTCGGAAACTCGCTGTTCCTCGCCTTCTTCGCAGCATTGGTGTCCGTGCCGCTTGCCGTCGCGCTCGGCATGCTCGCCGTGCAATATCGAAACCGGCTGCCGGACAAGATCATCAACGTCATATCGCTCGCGGCGATCTCGCTGCCCGAGTTCTTCGTCGGTTACCTGCTGATCCTGTTTTTCGCCGTTCAGCTGGGCGTCGCCACCTTCCCGGCTACCGTCTACGACAGCATGGGTTTTGGCGAACGCCTGTCCGCCATCGCCCTGCCGGTCGCAACGCTTGTGCTTGTCGTTCTCGCCCATATGATGCGCATGACCCGCGCTGCGATCCTCAACGTCATGTCGTCGGCGTATGTCGAGACGGCGGAACTGAAGGGCCTCAGCGCCTTCCGCATCATTGCCCGGCATGCTGCTCCCAACGCCGTTGCGCCTGTCATCAACGTGATCGCGCTCAACCTCGCCTATCTCGTGGTCGGCGTCGTCGTGGTGGAAGTGGTATTCGTCTATCCGGGCATGGGCCAGTACATGGTCGATGCCGTGACGGTGCGCGACATGCCGGTGGTGCAGGCCTGCGGCCTGATCTTCGCCGCCTTCTACATTTTCCTCAACATGGCCGCGGATATTCTTGCCATCCTCGCCAATCCAAGATTGAGGCACCCACGATGAGATTGAGCTCCATTCCCATAAGTGCCTGGGTCGGCATCGCCGGCATCGTGCTGGCCCTGTTCTGCGCAATCTTCGCACCCTGGATTGCCCCGTTCGGCGAGCGCGACGTCGTCGGCGATATCTGGCTGCCGATGGGCGGTGACTTCCTGCTCGGCACCGACAATCTTGGCCGCGACCTGCTTTCCCGCCTCATCTACGGGGCGAGAACAACGATCTTCGTCGCTCTCGCCGCAACCTTCATTTCCTTCTCGCTGGGCATGCTCCTGTCCTTTACCGCGGCAGTCACCGGCGGTCTCATCGACCAGCTGTTCTCGCGTTTCAACGACCTGATGATGGCGATCCCGACCTTGATTTTCGCCCTCGTCGTCCTTGCCGTCTTGCCGCAGCAGCTCTGGATCCTGATCCTCGTCATGGCTGTGCTCGACAGTACCCGCGTCTTCCGCATCGGCCGCGCCGTGGCGCTCGATGTCGCGGTGATGGAATTCGTCGAGGCAGCGCGCCTTCGCGGCGAGGGCACGAGCTGGATCATCTTCCGCGAAATCCTGCCAAACACGCTGTCGCCGCTTCTGGCCGAATTCGGCCTGCGTTTCGCCTTCTCGATCCTGTTCCTTTCCACCCTTTCCTTCCTCGGTCTCGGCATCCAGCCGCCGGCTGCCGACTGGGGCGGCATGGTCAAGGACAACAAGGACGGCATCATCTTCGGCATCTCGGCAGCCCTTGTTCCGGGCGGCGCGATTGCCGGCCTTGCCATCTGCGTCAATCTCGTCGTCGATTGGCTGATGAAGCGAACCTCGAGCCTCAAGGGAGGGCGCGGCGATGCCTGATCTACTTTCCGTCAAGAACCTGAAGATCGAGGCCACCAGCTATCCTCCCGGCGAACCGCCGAAGACGGTGACCCTGGTCGAAAACGTCTCCTTCGATGTCCAAAAGGGCAAGGTGCTTGGATTGATCGGCGAAAGCGGCGCCGGCAAGTCGACCATCGGGCTTTCAGCGCTCGCCTATGGCCGTGGCGGGGCATCGATCACCGGCGGCCAGGTGCTGCTCAACGGCAAGGATATCCTGACGCTCGGCCGTGACGGCGTTCGCACCATCCGCGGCTGCAAGGTCTGCTATGTCGCCCAGTCGGCGGCGGCCGCCTTCAACCCGGCTCACAGGCTCGGCGAACAGGTGATCGAGGCGTCATTGCGCCACAAGATCATGAGCCGCACTGAGGCGGAAAAACGGGCGCTCTACCTCTTCCGGGTTCTTGGCCTGCCGAACCCTGAAACCTTCGGCGACCGCTATCCGCATCAAGTCTCCGGCGGCCAACTGCAGCGCGCCATGACCGCCATGGCGCTCTGCCCGAACCCGGAGTTGATCGTCTTCGACGAACCGACGACGGCGCTCGACGTCACCACCCAGATCGACGTCCTGGCCGCCATCAAGCATGCGATCGAGGAGACGCATACCGCGGCGCTCTACATCACCCATGACCTTGCCGTCGTCGCCCAGATCTCCGACGACATCATGGTGCTGCGTCACGGCAAGACGATCGAATACGGAACCACCAAGCAGATCATCGAAGCCCCTCGCGAAGACTATACCCGGGCGCTGGTCAGCGTCCGCCAGACCAAGCGCGAGGAAGCCGTCGACCAGAGCAATACGCTTTTGAAAATCGAGCATGTGAGCGCCGGCTATGCCAACGGCTTCAAGGTGCTCCACGATGTTTCCATGCATCTGCCCAAGGGCCAGACGCTGGCGATCGTCGGCGAGAGCGGCTCCGGCAAATCGACGCTGGCCCGCGTCATCACCGGCCTCCTGCCACCATCGGAAGGCAAGATAACGTTCGACGGCAGGGAGCTTCCGAAGGCTCTGAGTTCGCGTACGAAGGATGAGCTTCGCCGCGTGCAGATGATCTATCAGATGGCCGATACGGCGATGAACCCGCGCCAGACGGTGCGCGACATCATCGGCCGGCCGATCTCCTTCTACTATGGCCTGCACGGGGCGAAGAAAACGGAGCGGGTCAGGCAACTGCTCGACCAGATCGAGATGGGCGACCGGTTCCTCGACCGCTACCCGGCCGAACTGTCCGGCGGCCAGAAGCAGCGCGTCGCCATTGCCCGAGCACTGGCGGCAAAGCCGGAACTGATCCTCTGCGACGAACCGACCTCCGCGCTCGATCCGCTTGTGGCCGAAGGCATCCTGAATCTGCTTCTGAAGCTTCAGGAGGAAACCGCTGTTTCCTATGTCTTCATCACCCACGACATCGCTATCGTCCGCGCCATCGCCGACAGCGTCGCCGTCATGCACCGCGGCAAGCTCGTCCGGTTCGGCCCGAAGTCCAAGGTGCTCTCACCGCCCTTCGACGACTACACCGACCTGCTTCTGAAATCGGTCCCGGAAATGGAACTCGGCTGGCTGGAGAAGGTGCTGACGACACGAAGGATGGAAAGCGCGGGGAATTGAGCATCTGCGATCCAAAGGCAGCCCGAAGCCGATCTCGGGCTGCAATCTTACTTGGCGGTGCAGGCGACATCGCCCTGGCGCTGCGCGGCCTCGCCTTCCAGCATGACCGAAGGATCGGCCTTCGCCGAGCAGTCCCCCTTCGCGACGGCGCCGGCACGGAAATGCACGACGGGCTGCCCTTCGATGAAGATGCTCGGCACGGTCTCGTAGAGTTCTGGAGGGCAGTTGGCGACGTCGGACAACCTGAGCGCCGGCTGACCGCCGATCATGACGCTGGTGGCGCCCGACAGCGCGCAAGCCGGGAGCGGTGGCGCGTCGTCACCCAAGGCGGAAGCCGCAAAGGCAAGGATCAAAACGCCCGCCAAAACATTTCTCTTCAACATTCTCGTCCTCCCGCGACGCCGCCGACAATGCGGCTGCGACAGCATGCAGAAAAGACCAGCCCATGACCACAGGCAATTTCACCGTCATCGAGAACCAATGGATCGTCCTCATGGATGGGACGCGGATGGCCGCGCGCATCTGGATGCCGGACGGCGCCGACAGCAATCCGGTTCCCGCGGTCTTCGAGTACCTGCCCTATCGCAAGCGTGACGGCACCAGCCCGCGCGACGAATCCACCTACCCGGTTTTCGCCGCTGCCGGCATCGCCGGTGTTCGCGTCGATATCCGTGGCTCCGGCGAATCCGACGGCGTCATCGACGGCGAATATACGCCCCGCGAACTGGCCGACGGCTGCGAGTTGATCGCCTGGATCGCCGCACAGCCCTGGTCGAACGGCAAGGTCGGCATGATGGGCATTTCCTGGGGCGGCTTCAACTGCCTGCAGGTGGCGGCGCTGAAACCGCCGGCGCTGAAGGCCGTGATCTCGATCGCCTCGACCGTCGATCGTTACAATGACGACATCCACTACAAGAACGGTACGCATCTTTCCGCGCAACTTTCCTGGGCGGCAACGATGCTCGCCTACCAGTCCCGTTCGCCGGATCCGGCTCTGGTCGGCGACATGTGGAGGCAGATGTGGCTGGAGCGCCTGGCGCTCGAACCCTTCTTCATCGAGGAATGGCTGGAGCACCAGCGCCGTGACGCCTTCTGGAAGCACGGCTCGATCTGCGAGGACTTCGACGGCTTCCCGGTACCCGCCATGGTCATCGCCGGCTGGGCCGACGGCTACCGCAACACGCCGATGAAGGCGGCCGAAGGCATGGGCGATCGGGTGAAAACCCTCATCGGCCCCTGGGTACACAAATATCCGCATTTCGCATGGCCGAAACCGCGCGCCGATTTCCATGGCGAGGCCATCGCCTGGTGGAACCGCTGGCTGCGCGACGAGGACACTGGCGTCGAAAACCTGCCGCAGATGCGGGCCTTCATTCTCGATGGCCCGAAGCCGGCGCTGCGGCGCGATGTGGACCCCGGTTTCTGGATCGCCAAGGACACATGGCAGCCGCCGGAAATGCAGTGCTTCTATGTCGACCAGTTCGGCAGCCTGCAGGAAGGCATGCCGATCGCCGGCGCCCACGACCACAACGCCTATCTGAGATCGCCGCTCGATACGGGCACCACCGCCGGCGAATGGTTCACGCTGAAACCGGACGCCGAAATGGCGGGCGACCAGCGGATCGACGATGCCGGCTCGCTGACCTTCCAGACCGCGCCGCTGTCCCATGCGGTCGACTATCTCGGCCAGCCGGTGCTGACCGTCGAACTCTGCTGCGACGGAGATTGGGCAAACCTCATCGCTCGCCTCGTCGATATCCACCCGGATGGCACGGCGACCCGTGTCACCTTCGGCGTGCTCAACCTTGCCCACCGCGACGGTCATGCCGAGCCGAAGCCTATGGAGAAGGGCAAGAGAACGCAGATCCGACTGGTACTCGATGCCTGCGGCTATCGCTTCGGCGCCGGCCACCGCATCCGCCTGTCGCTCTCGACATCCTACTGGCCGATGGTCCTGCCTGCGCCGACCGATCCGGGCCTGACATTCGATCTCGCTTCCCTCGGCCTTGCCCTGCCGAAACTGGGTGACCATCAGGTCATCACCATGCCGGAGCCGGCAAATCCCGATCCGCTGCCGAAATATACCGAGCTTGCGCCGGGCAAGACCAGCCGCCGGGTCGAGCGCGACATGACGGCGGGCACGACGCGCTACCATATTTACGAGGACACCGGCCTTTTCGAGCATCCGGACACCGGCTTCGCCACGCAGGACATTCGCGACGAGATTTGGACGATTGTCGCGGCCGATCCGCTGTCGATGACCGGCGTCTCCACCTGGACCTGCATTGCCAAGCGCGAAAACTGGTCCGTCAAAACCGTTTCGACCTCGCGAATCTCCTGCACGGCAACCGACTGGCTGACCTCCGCCTCGGTCACGGCCTTCGAAGGCGAAACGCAGATATTCGAAAAGACCTTCGAGAAGCGCGTGCCGCGTGACTTCATGTAACGGATCAGACGGGCGCCAACTCGGCCAAGGCCGCAAGCGCCCGCTCCGCATCCTGCGCCGGCACGAAGATGTGGTCGTGGTAGTAGGCTGCAACGACATTGGCGCTGATGCGATGCCGCGTCAGCGCCGCCGCAACCGCCGCTGTCAGGCCGACTGCCTCGAGCGCCGAATGCACCGTCAGCGTGATGCAGCGCATCACCGGGCCATAAGGCAGACCGGCCTTGTCCGCCACTGCGCGCTCGAGGATCAGCGTCAGGCCTTCGTCCTCGCGGAAGAAACCAAGCGGCGACAGCGACAGCCAGTCACCCGCCTCCTCGCCCGCTACCGTGCAATACACATAGTCTGCGGGACGCAAGTCCGGGCGCATGTCGCGCAGGAGCACGTCGAGATCGGTAATAGCCGCCATTTTCGCTTCCTAGCCTCCGGGCCACTCGCCCATCACGCAAGCGTGTACCACTAAAGGTGACCTTTCACTTTGGCGTTACGCACGCATTTGCGATTTGACCCATGATCAAGCGCCGGGCCACAGTTTGCTCATGAAGCAAAGGCGTAATGTCGCCGGGTTCAGGCCGGGAGCCACATTGCGTCCGCGACAGAACAGGAGGAATGCCATGCCGTCCATCAAAACACAATCTGCCGCGCGAAACACCGGACGCTCCCTCGCGCTCGGCCTTGGCGCAGCGGCAGTCGCTGCCGCACTCTTCGCGATGTCCTCGACCTTCGGCAACGCCGCCGAAGAAGCGGTCGTCATTCCTCCTCCCGCTGTCGATGAAACGGCGAGCGCGATGACCGAAAAGGCCGTCTTCGCCGGTGGCTGCTTCTGGGGCGTGCAGGGTGTCTTCCAGCATGTGAAGGGCGTGAAAAACGCCGTCTCCGGTTATTCCGGCGGCACGAAGGAGACGGCCGTCTATGAAACAGTCAGCAACGGCAAGACGGGTCACGCAGAGTCAGTCGAGATCACCTACAATCCGAAAGAGGTCACCTACGGTCAACTGCTGCAGATATTCTTCTCGGTGGCACACAATCCGACACAGTTGAACTATCAGGGCCCAGACCACGGTACGCAGTACCGCTCGGAAATCTTCACCACCAATGGTGAGCAGAAGAAGATCGCCCTGAGCTATATCGCCCAGCTCGACGAGGCTGCGGTTTTCGGCGAACCGGTCGTCACCAAGGTCTCGGACATGACCGCCTTCTATCCGGCCGAGGAATACCACCAGGATTTCCTGACGCTCAATCCGACCTACCCGTACATCGTCTACAACGACATGCCGAAGATCGAGAACCTGAAGGCGCTGTTCCCGGCGAAATTCAGCCCCGAGCCGGTTCTGGTCCTGAAGGCCAAGGGCTAGTGCATGTCGCCCAAAAGTGTGTAGCGGTTTTGGGGCAACGACAGGCATGAAACCAAGAACTAAAGCGTTCCGACGAAACCACGGACTCCGAGGCAAATCTGACGGAAACCTTCCTGCGCGCCCTCACTCATAAAACGGGCGCGCATCCACGCATGGATCATCTGCGGCTCGTCGCGATAGGTCACATTCACACCGGCGGCGAACAGGCGCTCAGCATAGACCGCGGCGTCGTCGCGCAAGGGATCAAAATGCGCCGAGGTAATATAGGCCGACGGCAACCCGGAGAGGTCGTCGGCTTTTAGCGGATGAGCAAAGGCATTCTCCGGTGGCGCCTTCAGCACGTCCCGATAGTGGCGGACATCCGCCGTCGACAGGCCCGGCGCCTCGGCCATTTCTGCATAGGAGCCCGACTTCAGGTCACCACCGAGCCCCGGATAGATCAGCACCTGCCCGACGATACCGCCAACAGCCTCCGCCTTGGCTTTCAGTGCAATCCCCGCCGCCAGATTGCCACCGGCGCTGTCGCCCGCGACGACCAGCGGCCGGCCATCGGCAAGCAGCCAGGTCAGCACCTCGAAACAGTCGTCGAAGGCGGCCGGCCAGACATGTTCCGGCGCAAGCCGGTAGTCGACGGATACCAGTTCGGCCTTCGCCGCATGCGCAATCTCCGCGCAGATGGCATCGTGGCTTTCGAGCGACCCGACCACGCAACCGCCGCCATGGATGTAGAGAATCCGCGTTTGCGTGGCGATTTCCACCGGTCTGTAGCGGCGCACGGGAATCCGGCCGCCAACCAGTTCGTCTTGCCGCGTGAGTCCTTCCGGCGACGGCGCATCGAATTCGGCGCAGAGCGCGTCGTACCATCTGCGCTGCTGCTCGATCAGCACATCGACGCCATCGGCCGGATAAAACTCCTCGCAGCGTTTGTGGAAGGCGAGAATGCCGGGTTCAGAGGGGAAAGGCTTTGGCTGCATCGTATCCACCATTTTCTCCTGCTCTCGGTAACCTATCAAAACACATTGGTCGCGCTATCCGGAAACCGGCATATTGGATCGCTTCTCGTGTCAGTGACGTTGCCACCAAAGACCGTTGTCGCACCTAATTCCACCTTGCCACTCCCCCCTCCGCCCGTGTTAGCTAGACCATGGCCTTCACACTCCGTCAGCTCCAGTATTTCGTCGCCGTCGCCGAACAGGGCTCCATCACCCGGGCGGCGCAGAACCTTTCGATTTCGCAATCCTCGATCACCGAAGCCATCAAGGAGTTGGAGACGGACCTGAGCGTCGAACTGTTCGAGCGCCACCCGCGCGGTCTGCATATCACCCATAACGGCCACCAGTTCCTGCGCCATGCGACCAAGATCCTGGCCGGCGTCTCGGATGCCCGCCGCTCGTTTTCACAGGAGCGGGTTGAGCGCACCGGCGGCAAGCTCAATCTTGGCGTCACCTCGCTCGTGGCCGGTTACGTCCTTTCCGATCTTCTCGCCCGCTATCGCCGCGCCTGCCCGGAGGTCGAGGTGAGTGCCATCGAAGACAATGGCTCCTATCTCGAACATCTCTTGGTCGGCGGCGAGCTTGATGTCGCGGTCATGGTCATCTCCAACCTGCGCGACCGCATGGCGTTGCAGGCAGAAATCATCGAGACCTCGGCTTACCGTCTCTGGCTGCCGCTCGGCCATCCGCTGGTCTCGGCGGATATCATCTCCGTTGCCGATATCGCCAAAGAGCCGTTGATCATGCTGACGGTCGACGAAATCGAGGAGAACACCGGCAAGCTTTTGACCGCGCTTGGCGCTCGCCCGCATGTCGCCTTTCGCACCCGCTCCGTCGAGGCCGTGCGCAGCCTGGTCGCCACCGGCGCCGGCATCGCGCTCCTGCCCGATCTCGTCTACCGGCCCTGGTCTCTGGAAGGCGACCGGATCGAAAGCCGGGACGTCTCCGGCGCTCTCCCCGTCGTCCAGGTCGGCATGGTCTGGCGCAAGGGCTCAGGGTTGCCGCAATCGGCAAAGGACTTCATCGGGGTTGCAGAGGCCTTGCGCAGTGGCAGGTCCCGGTAAAGTCGATCGATATCGGGAAAACCGATAGCAACATTCTGATTAATGAATTTGCGAAAGCGGCAAAATGGAGGCACCTTTTCTTCTGGGAACAGAACCGTGAAACACGGACCAAACCGGGAGACTGAAGATGAAGCAGATTCTGAAATCCTGCACCGCGCTCACCCTTTCGCTCGCTTTCGCCACCCATGCTGTTGCTCAGGAACCGCTGAAGGAACTCGGCAAGGGCGAAGGCGAACTGTCGATCGTCGCCTGGGCCGGCTACATCGAGCGCGGTGAGACCGACAAGGCCTATGATTGGGTCACCGGCTTCGAAAAGGACACCGGCTGCAAGGTCAGCGTCAAGACGGCCGCGACCTCGGACGAAATGGTCGCGCTGATGAATGAAGGCGGATTCGACCTCGTCACCGCCTCGGGCGATGCATCGCTCCGCCTCGTTGCCGGCAAGCGCGTCCAGCCGATCAACACCGCCCTCATCCCGAGCTGGTCGACCATCGACGAGCGCCTTCAGAACGCCCCCTGGCACACGGTCAACGGCACCCACTACGGCACACCCTATGTCTGGGGCCCGAACGTGCTGATGTACAACACCGAGGCCTTCAAGGGCGAAGCGCCGAAGAGCTGGAAGGTCGTGTTCGAAGAGATGACCCTGCCGGACGGCAAGTCCAACAAGGGCCGCGTCCAGGCCTACGACGGCGCGATCCATGTGGCGGACGCTGCCAACTACCTGATGTTCCACAAGAAGGAACTCGGCATCAAGGACCCCTACGAACTGAATGAAGACCAGTACAAGGCCGCCCTCGATCTCCTGCGCGTCCAGCGCACGCTGGCGAACCGCTACTGGCACGATGCGATGATCCAGATCGACGACTTCAAGAACGAAGGTGTCGTGGCTTCAGGCTCCTGGCCTTTCCAGGTCAACCTCCTAAAGGCCGAAAAACAGCCGATCGCTTCGGTCTTCCCGGAAGAAGGCACGACCGGATGGGCTGATACGACCATGCTGCATGCCGATAGCGAACATCCCAACTGCGCCTATATGTGGATGGAACACTCGCTGTCACCCAAGGTTCAGGGCGACGTCTCGGCCTGGTTCGGCACCGTTCCCTCGGTTCCCGCTGCCTGCAAGGGCAACGAACTGCTGACCGACGAAGGGTGCGCCGCCAATGGCTACAACGACTTCGAGAAGATCAAGTTCTGGAAGACGCCGGTTTCCAAATGCCAGAGCCAGAGCGAGTGCGTGCCCTATCATCGCTGGGTATCGGACTACATCGGCGTCATCGGCGGCCGGTAAGCGGCAACCACGGAATTAATCTCCCCCCTTGAGGGGGAGATGTCACGAAGTGACAGAGGGGGTACACTCTCCTCATATGCGGAGCGGGCTTACCCCCCTCTGTCGGCGACGCCGACATCTCCCCCTCAAGGGGGGAGATCACCGCGAGCTCCGCACCCGATCAAGGAGCGCGGAAGCGATGTCGTATGCACAACATTCGGAGTCTCCCATGACCGCCGCCGTCCTGTTCGAAAACGTCTCCCGCCATTTTGGCACCGTCAAGGCCGTCGATGCGGTCGACCTTGAAATCGCGGCGGGCGAATTCTTCGCGATGCTCGGCCCGTCCGGTTCCGGCAAGACCACATGCCTCAGGCTGATGGCCGGTTTCGAGCAGCCGACCGGCGGCCATATAGAGATTTTCGGCGAGACAGCCGAGGGTGTGCCGCCCTATCGCCGCAGCGTCAATACCGTATTTCAGGACTATGCGCTCTTTCCGCACCTCTCCATCCTCGACAATGTCGCCTATGGCCTGATGGTCAAGGGCATCGGCAGGCAGGAACGCCGCAAGGCAGCCGAAGACGCGCTCGCCATGGTCAAGCTGCCGGGCTACGGCGAGCGCCGGCCGGGCCAGCTCTCCGGCGGCCAGCGCCAGCGCGTCGCGCTCGCCCGCGCCCTCGTCAACAAGCCGAAGGTGCTGTTGCTCGACGAACCCCTCGGCGCGCTTGACCTCAAGCTGCGCGAGCAGATGCAGGAGGAACTGAAAAGCCTGCAGAAATCGCTCGGCATCACCTTCGTCTTCGTCACCCATGACCAGGGCGAGGCCCTGTCCATGGCCGACCGCATCGCCGTTTTCAACGACGGCAGGATCCAGCAGCTCGGCACGCCCGAAGATATCTACAAGCGGCCGCAGACCCGCTTCGTCGCCGATTTCGTCGGCTCATCGAATATTCTCTCCAGCGCAACCTGCGCAAGGCTCGGGGTGCCGGCAACGGCGGCCAGCCTGCGGCCGGAAGCCATCGCCATCGGCACCTCCTGGGCCGAACAGCTCACCCTGCCCGGCCGGGTGACGGCGCGCAGTTTCCTCGGAGCCGTCAATCGCATCAGCGTCGATTGCAATGGCGAGAAGATCATCGTTGCCAGCCCCGCCGCCATGCCCATGCCTGATATCGGCTCTGAGGTTCAGCTCGCCTTCTCGCGCAACGACCTTCATCTGATGGAGGCTGCATGAGCGCCGTCGCCACGCAAACGATCCTGCCGAACAGGCCCGGCCTGACGGGAAGCCTCTCGGATTTTCTCTGGAAACATCCGCATGTGCTCCTGACGATCCTGCTCGGCCCGCCGCTGCTCTGGCTCGGCATCATCTATCTCGGCTCGCTGTTTGCACTCTTGCTGCAGAGCTTCTTCTCGATCGATGATTTCTCCGGGCTGATCAACTACGAGTTCACGCTTGCGACCTACAAGCAGCTGCTCTCGGATGCGAACTTCGACATCATCGTCCGCACGGTGCTGATGGCTGCCACGGTGACGCTGTTTTCGGCACTGATCGCTTTCCCGATCGCCTATTACGCTGCCCGTTACGCCAGGGGCAAATGGAAGGCCGTCTTCTACCTCGGCGTCATGCTGCCGCTGTGGTCGAGCTACCTCGTCAAGATCTACGCCTGGAAGCTGATCCTTGCCAAGGAAGGCATCCTCACCTGGGCCTTCACCAAGCTCAACCTGCTCTGGCTGCTCGACGGCTGGCTTTCGCTTCCCGTCATCGGCGGCAATTCGCTTTCGGTCAGCTATACAGGCACCTTCCTCGTCTTCGTCTATGTCTGGATGCCTTTCATGATCCTGCCGATCCAGGCAGCCCTTGAGCGTGTGCCTGCCAACCTGATCGAGGCCTCCTCCGATCTCGGCGGCACGCCACAGCAGACTTTCCGCTACGTGCTCTTCCCGCTTGCGCTGCCGGGCATCGTCGCGGGCTCGATCTTCACCTTTTCGCTGACGCTCGGCGATTACATCATTCCGCAGATCATCGGCTCGTCGCGGCTGTTCATCGGCCAGGCCGTCTATGCGCAACAGGGTACGGCCGGCAACATACCGCTCGCCGCCGCGTTCACCGTCGTGCCGATCGTCATCATGGGCCTCTATCTCTTCATGGCCAAACGCATGGGGGCCTTCGATGCGCTCTGACCGCTCCAACGCAGCGCCGCTCGGTGTGAAGGCTGCCGCTATCGGCGGGCTCGCCTTCCTGCACATCCCGATCCTCCTGATCTTCCTCTATGCCTTCACCACGGAGGAAAAGAGCTATCAGTTTCCGCCGCCGGGCCTGACGCTGCAATGGTTCGCCGTGACCTGGGACCGGCCAGACGTCTGGGCAGCACTCACCCTGTCGGTCAAGGTCGCAACGATTGCGACGGCGGTCGCCCTCGTCCTCGGCACGCTCTGCGCGGCCGCTGTCAGCCAGACGCGCTTCTTCGGCCGGGAAGCCATATCGCTGCTCGTCATCCTGCCGATCGCCCTTCCCGGCATCATCACCGGCATCGCGCTGCGCTCGGCATTCTCGTTTGCCGATATCCCGTTCTCCTTCTGGACCATCGTGCTCGGCCATGCGACCTTCTGCATCGTGGTCGTCTACAACAACGCGGTCGCCCGCTTCCGCCGCGTCTCCGGTTCGCTGATCGAAGCCTCGATGGATCTCGGCGCCGACGGCTTCCAGACCTTCCGCCACGTCATCCTGCCGAACATCGGCACGGCGCTTCTGGCCGGCGGCATGCTCGCCTTCGCGCTGTCCTTCGACGAGGTCATCGTCACCACATTTACCGGCGGCCAGCAATCGACGCTGCCGATCTGGATGCTCGAAGAACTCATCCGCCCGCGCCAGAGGCCTGTCACCAATGTCGTCGCCATGGTGGTGATGCTGGTGACGTTCCTGCCGATCCTGGCGGCCTACTACCTCACGCGCGACGGCGACCAGATCGCCGGCGCCGGTAAATAATCACGCGTCCGTTTCGGAAAAGCGGACACCGGTTTTCCGACAGAAACAGACGTCAGCAAACAAGGGAGAACGGACATGGATACACAATTGCTGATCGGATCGACATTCGAGGCCGGAACCGAAGCGGAGGAATTGATCCTCAATCCGCGCACCGGCGCCAAGATCATCGACCTCGCCGAAGCCTCGCAGTCGCAGATCGAAAGGGCAGTCGACGCGGCCGAAAAGGCCTTTTCCAGCTGGTCGATGACGACGCCCGCCGAACGCTCCGCCTACCTCCTGAAGATCGCCGATGCGATCGAAAAGGATGCCGACGCCTTTGCCGCCCTCGAGGCGCTGAACTGCGGCAAGCCGATCAATGCCGTGCGCAATGACGAACTGCCGGCCATCATCGATTGCTGGCGCTTCTTTGCGGGCGCCATCCGTTCGCTGCATGCCACTGTCGCCGGCGAATACCTGCCCGGCCACACCTCGATGATCCGCCGCGATCCGATCGGCGTCGTCGGCTCCATCGCGCCGTGGAACTATCCGTTGATGATGATGGCCTGGAAGCTTGCGCCCGCGATCGCGGGCGGCAACACGGTGGTTTTCAAGCCGTCGGAACAGACACCGCTGACGGCGCTGAAGATGGCGCGGCTGCTCGCCGATATCCTGCCGGAAGGCGTCGTCAACGTCATCCTCGGGCGCGGCGAAACGGTGGGCAACACGCTGATCAACCATCCGAAGATCGGCATGGTGTCGATCACCGGCGATATCGCCACGGGCAAAAAGGTGTTGCAGGCGGCTGCCAAGACCGTCAAGCGCACCCATCTCGAACTCGGCGGCAAGGCCCCGGTCATCGTCTATGACGACGCCGACCTCGAGGCCGTCGTGGGTGGCATCCGCACCTTCGGCTACTACAATGCCGGCCAGGACTGCACCGCGGCCTGCCGCATCTACGCCCAGGACGGCATCTACGACAAGCTGGTCGCCGACCTCACCGCCGCCGTCTCGACCATCCGCTACAATCGCGCCGACGACACCGAAAACGAGATCGGCCCGCTGATTTCCAAGCGCCAGCGCGACCGGGTGGCAAGCTTCGTCGAGCGCGCGAGCGACCAGAAGCACATCGAGATTACCACAGGTGGCAACCTCGGCAGCAAGGACGGCTTCTTCTTCCAGCCGACCGTCGTTGCCGGTGCTACCCAGGAAGACGAGATCGTCCGGCGGGAGGTCTTCGGCCCTGTCGTCTCTGTCACCCGCTTCACCGACAACGATCAGGCCGTCGCCTGGGCAAACGACAGCGACTATGGCCTCGCCTCCTCCGTTTGGACCAAGGATATCTCCAAGGCCATGAAGGCGGCATCTCGCCTGCAATATGGCTGCACCTGGATCAACACCCACTTCATGCTGACCAATGAAATGCCGCATGGCGGCGTCAAGCAGTCCGGCTATGGCAAGGACATGTCGATCTATGCGCTGGAGGATTACACGGCCGTCCGCCACGTGATGATCAATCACGGATAAAACGGCTCTGCCGACTGGTCGGCCGACGCCACTTCCAAAGACCGCGCCTTTCCAAGACGCGGTCTTTTAAGTTGCGCGCTGACCAGCGTTATATCCGGTTTGCCGCGGTGCCCTTCAGAGGATCCTATTGGATCAGCCTGAAATAGCAAAATGGCCGGGTGTAAATCCGGCCATTTTGATGGAATGTTATTATGCGGCCTTCTTGAGAGCCATCGCATTGATCGAGGCTTCCGCCAATGCCGTCAGGTCGTGATCAGTCTTGCCTTCCTGTTGCAGCGTTTCATCGAGCAGCTTGACCGCATCCTTGAGACCGAGCATCGTTGCCCACGTCCTCAGCGCCCCATAGCGGGCGATTTCATAATGTTCGACGGCCTGTGCCGCCGCCAGCAGGCCGGCATCGAGCGCCGGTGAATTCCTGAAGTCTTCGAGAACTTCCTCGCCTTCTTCGATCAAGCCGTCGATCGCCGGGCAGTTCTTGCTGACTGCGCGCTTGCCGAAAATTTCGAACACCTGCTGCAAACGTTCGATCTGGCCTTCGGTTTCGTCGCGATGTTTTTCAAACGCTGCCTTCAGCTTGGGGTTCTGGGCGCCCTTGGCCATTTTCGGCAAGGCCTTCAGAATCTTGCGTTCGGCATAGTAGACGTCCTTGAGCAGGTCGTAGAACAGGTCTTCCAGGGCTTTCTGTGCCATTGGTTTCCTCCTTTTCCGTGATTTGAAGCGTCGGAACGACAGACGGAAAACGGGTTGGGGCGCACTTTGTTCCGCCTCGCATTGCAATCGCCGCCCGACGTCGCGCCCCGCTTCCCTCGCGTCAACGCCCCGCCTATATAAAGAGCGGGAGGACTTTGATGATTTGGATATTTCCTGCGCTTGCAGGCATTTTGATTGTCTATTTCGCGACACGTTCGTCGCGCTTCCGGCGATTTGCCGAGCCGGTATTGAGTTTGATGGTTGCGGGCGGGTTGATCATCGCCTTCATCATCTGGATCAATGAAGGCGGCAACTCTCCCAACACGGAGAGCAATCCGAACAGACAGCAGACGCAACCGGCGCCGACGCCGCAGGATATCTCCGTTGAAGGACTGGCGTTCACGCGCAACCAGCCGGACACGAGCTATCGTGCGACCGGCACGGCGGTCAACAAAAGTAGCTTCAATCTCGACTATTTCAGGCTGTCTGTGACGCTTGACGATTGCCCGGATAACCAGTGCAGGACGCTCGGTAAGGACACCGCCCTCATTCTGGCGCGCATTCCCGCGGGCCAGAGCCAGAGCTTCGAAACCTTCTTCACCTTCCCCAACCGCTACGGCGTGGAACCAACCGCGCCCAAATGGTCGTACCAGGTCACGGAGGTTCGCGGACGGCTGCCATGAACCGCGCTGCCATGAGAACCCTGCCGCCAACTCGCCCGGCGCTGATCTCATCCAGATACCAGCTCTGATATGAGGCAACTCGTTCTGCTCCATCGGCGCGATCGGCCCGGGAACGCAATAGCGCGAACGGACGCCGCGCGCAGGGCATCTGCTCGCCTCTTGGATACCGTTGCAGAAAACCCGTCAAAGCTGGACGGCAAGCGCGGCGTTCTGTGTTTCCATGAGCCGCGCCAGTATCTCAGCCCCCGAGACGGGATAGGCGATCGCATAACCCTGCAGGACATCGCAGCCCAGGCGCGTCAGAAGCCTGGCATGCTCCGGCGTCTCGACCCCTTCGGCCACCACTTCGATGTCTAGCGCTTTGGCGATATCGACGATCGAGCGCAACAGACGCTTCTGCTCGCGCGAGGTGGTGATCGGAAACACCAGCCGCCGGTCGATCTTCAGTCGCCGCGGCTTCACCTTCATCAGCCCGATGATCGAGGCATGGCCCGAGCCGAAATCATCGATCTCGATGTCAATGCCCATATTCTTCAGCGCGGCGACATTGGAAAGTACGCCTTCCTCGCTTTCGTCGAGAAAGATCGTCTCGAGCAGTTCGAATGACAGCGTATCCGGCTCGACATCCAGTTGCTGCAACTCGTCGATCAAAAGCGGATCGGACAGCCGTGCTGCCGAAACATTCACCGCGATCCGTGGAACGCGCAGGCCGTGCCGCATCCAGGCACGGCGATCCTTCAACGCCGCCTGCAGGATTGCGGCATCCAGATCATCCAGCATGCCGAGATTTCCCGCGACATCGATGAATTCGCCCGGCAACAGAACCCCGCGTTTCGGATGGCGCCACCGCGCCAAAGCCTCTAAGCCGACGATGCGGCGTGTCCGCGCATCGACCTGCGCTTGGTAAAAGGGAACAAACTCTCCCTTCTCCAGGCCGCGCGCAAATTGCTTGGCAACGCGGCGCTCGTTGTTGAGCTGCGCCTTGAGGTGCGCCGAGAACACCTCCACCCTGCCCCGGCCAAGTTTCTTGGCGCGATGAAGGGCGATATCGGCTTCCGCAAGCAGGCTGGTGATATTTCTACCGGTGGCGGAAGCCAGGCCGATCGAGGCACCGGTGCGCAGCACTTCGTCATTGTGCCATATCGATTGCTTCAATTGCTGCGCCAGCCGTTCGGCAACCGTCTTCAAGTCTTCGACGGAGTTGAAGTTTGCAACAAGAACCGCAAATTCGTCGCCGCCTATGCGGGCGACGAAGGCGTTATTCGGCAATGTGGCAACAATCCGGCCGGCGATCGATTTCAGGACATCATCGCCCACCGAATGCCCGGCCGTGTCGTTGATCTGCTTGAACCGGTCGAGGCCGATATGAAGGATGGCGAGCTTTTCCAGCCCGGCATCCTCTGAAAGTTCCCCTAATCTGCGATCGAAGAAGCTACGGTTCGGCAGCCCGGTCAGGTAGTCGTGTTCGGCCGCGTATTCGATCCTCCGGGCGCTCGCCTCAAGCTCAACTGCGCGTTTTTCGGCAATGGCCTTCTGCCGCTGCAGTTCCCGATTGAGCAGCACATCCGCCGTCACGTCCCATTCCACGCCGATGAAGGTGATATTTCCGTCTTGCTCGAAGCAATGCGCCCTGGAGCGGAGATAGCGAACTTTACCGTCCGGTAGAACAATGCGATACTCTGACGAGTAGTTGCCTTTGCTCTTGATGGCATAGTTGAAATCCGCCTCGGCCTGCTCCCGGTCATCCGGATGGACCGCCTTGATCCAGAACGCCGCCTTGACGCGCTTGTTTGTCCTGCCGGTTCCATAGAGCAGGTGCATCTGCTTGTCCCAGACGACCTCATCCTTCTGCGTATCGTGTTCCCATACGCCGATCCGGGAGGCGTCAAGCGCGAGCTCCAGTCTCCGAAGAATATTCTGAAATTCCTGTTCGGACCTCGCCGCCTTCATTGTTTTCTCTATGAATGATTCTTTCCATACGGACGTGCGCGGCATTCTGCCGCAAGGTTCCTAAAGAAATATTGCCTCACAAAAACGCGAAATGTAATCCGCAATACAATCAACTATTCAGTGCTATTTCACAACAAATAGCCGTACACCGTGTAATTTGCGCTTAACCTGGAAAGATACATGTGCAAGCGAACTTGCGCAAATGGTGACGGCAAAGCGGCATCGCACGTCGTAACCTCGAATTGACATGAGCAGGGCGACATCATAATCATCGTCGATCAATTGGTTCCCTTGGAAGCGAACGTTTCCGGGGAGTAAATGGGAACGTGACGGATGGACCCATGCTGGGCATCTCAATCACGGCCGACCCCGCGACTGTAGAGCGGTCGGAATTTGTCATGCCGGTTAATCCGGCAAAAGCCACTGCGGCGGCGGGCCTGGCCCGCACCTTGGGAAGGCGAGACAGGTTCACTTGGTGCAAGCACCTGACGCCGCGAGCCAGGAAACCTGCCGGTTGATAAAGGGCATGGTGCCCATTTGGTGGGAAGTTTCCCACGCGCCATCACGGAGGTTGTCATGGCTACGTCTACAGTTTCGAGCATCCCGCTCTCCCTCAACGACCGCATCACCGCCGGTATCCTCGCCCTTCTGATCGGCGGATTCCTGGTTTTCGGCGCCGGTCTCGCGAATTCCGCAGTGCTGCACGACACCGCACACGACGTTCGCCACTCCTACGGTTTTCCCTGCCATTGATCGGCTGATGTGAGAAGCCGCGCGCTTTTCGCATTCAATCCGGCAACAGAATGCGGGTTTCCATGGAAACCATGCATCGATGGTACATGCGCCCGTGCTGCGGTACCGGGCGGCATTTGCCGTGGGGTTTTCAAACATAGCAAGCCAGAGAGCGTTGACGAGCATCCGCTCCGCTTGAACCTGGGGGGTATCGAAATGATTGTCAAAACGCTTCTGGCCGCGTTGGTGGCCGGACTGATTGCGGGTGTCTTTACGACGGTGGCGCAGACTGCGCGGGTCGTTCCGATCATCCTTCATGCCGAAGAATATGAGGGCAAGGAGCCCGCGACGGAACAGCCCGGCGGCACAGACAGGCAGCAACAGCACTCGTCGCTCAAGCAGACAACCACGATCGGCGAAATACTTGCGGCATTCTCTCCAATCACGCCGGCCTACGCCCATGAGGGCGAGCATGAAGACGAAGGCGGCATCATGTTTGGCATGAGCCGCTTTTCAGGAACCTTGCTCGCCAATCTCGTGACCGGCACAGGTTTCAGCCTGTTGCTGACCGGCATCAGCCTGCTGATCGGCTATCCCATCACGCTTCGCAACGGCGTCCTCTGGGGCGCTTGCGGTTGGCTGGCGGTCCACATGCTGCCTGCCATCGGCCTGCCACCGGAATTGCCCGGCTTTCCAGCTGCCGACCTGCATGACCGGCAGATATGGTGGATGGCGACGGTCTTGCTCTCCGGCGCAGGCCTCTATCTCCTTGCGCTGCGCCGCGAAATCGCTGCGAAAATCGCCGGCTTGGTCGTCCTCGCGGCGCCGCATATCTACGGCGCGCCGCAGCCTGCGGATATTTCGAGCCCGGTTCCGGCCGTTCTCGGCGCCGAATTCGCTGTCGCCGCGCTGGCAACCGCGCTCGCCTCGTGGATCGTGCTCGGCCTTGTCTCGGGCTTTTTCAACGACCGCTTCCTGAAATCGGCGTAACGAACCGGCTTGCAATCTTAGCCGCCTGCGCGTTCAAGATGGGCGCGCAGGCGGCACCTTTGCGTCTTCTCGTCGAGAAGCACGCAGACATCGCAAAAGGTCCCACCATCCGTTCGGTAATACAGGCAGCAACCGCTTCTGAGCCGAAAATTGCGCTCGACCGGCACGCCATCCATGATCGCGGCGACCTTTTGATAGCGCAATGCGTCTGACTTCAGCGGCGAACCTTCGGTGTTGACGATCGCGAGCGCCGAAACCATCGCTTGTTCCTCTTGCGCCGATGCCGCACCTATTTCGAGAAAAGCACCGGCAATGCCGTCGGCGGCCAGCCGCCATTGTGCAACCGATGACAAACCGGTACGGGCCTTCACCGTTTCGACAACCGGCACAAGGCTGGCAACGAAGCTGTCGTGAAACAGAGGTGCATTGTCACGGCCACGGCGAAAATGGCGGAAGCGAAAATGAAAGCGGCGGGCATCGGATGGGCAGGCCAGCGCACCCTCGCCCGCGTTCTTCGGGGCGTACGGTTCAAAACGGAAAGCGAGGCTTCCCGGATCGAGATCCGGCACCAGACCGGTCCTCAGATAAAGAGCACCGGCAGCGATGCTGAGTTGGTGGCTGTAGAAGGCGACCAGATGGGCGCCCTTGGTGCGATCATCCATTCCTGCCGCAAACCGGCCTTGGTAGTGCAAGAGATCGGCGATCTCGGCACTGTCATTGCGCCATACGTCGGTCACCAACGGAAAATCCGCGCCGTCACCGGCAAGGGAGGCTGCAACTTGCGGAAATCGCTGCGCCTGCCAGGCCATAGCCGCTTGCGCGTCCTCTTTCCACGGAGAGGCCGGCCAACCGCCGGTATCTGTGTTCTTGTCCAAAGGCGCCGCCTTTTCCATGCCGGCTGCCCGTTTATCTCAAAGCCAGCCGCCGGAGAAGCCTGCTCGTTTCAAGCCACGCCGAATGATCGGCAATTCCCGCATCAGGTTCCAGATGAGGCCGGTGCGATGATTTTCGATCATCATCAACAGGATGCCCTGGTCAAGTCCGACGCTGCGATTGTTGAGCCATCCTTCGGCCGTCTTGCCGGGAACGCTTGGATTGAAACTGCCGAGAAACCGCCCTTCCTCGATCACCCCGGGATAAGTCAAGACGATATGGCGGGCAGCCGCGATCGCAGCCTTCGGCTCGAACGGCAGGCAGGCGAGCGGCGCCCAGGGCGCGATCGTGCCGTCGTCCGGTCCGAACGGCACACCGCGCGCCGTATAGCCAGAAAACCGCTGGTGGCGGCCATCCTGCAGACGGCGCGGCCGCAAGGGGCCGTCGCAGGAAGTCAGCCCCCACATATCGGCACCGTAGCCGGCAAAGCCGCCAGGATTGCTGAGCGCATAATCGCGCTGCACGGCAATCGCCCGCCGGGTGTTTTCGAAATAATCTGTGTCCTTCGCCGCGACGGCTGCGTCGCGAATGCCGCGGAAATCGATCCAGGCATGCGAAAAAAGATGAATGAACAGCGGTCCGGCATAGAGGAACGGCTTTCCTTCCACCGTCATCCAGTCGAATTTCCCGGCAAAGGCATCGTAGCTTTCCCTGCCGATCGGATAGGAAGGAGAGGCAAGCGCCAGAACATAGAGGATGTGCGCTTCGCTGTAGGATTCCCAGCGATGAGGTAGAAAGCCGCTCCGCGGTTTCCAGCCGAGCCAGAATGCCCCTTTACCGTCGAGCGCCCAAGCCCAGTTGGCGCGGGCATAGAGCATCGCCGCAAAGGAGCGTATCTCAGCCTCGACCTCATCTTCCTGGTTGAAATAGGCCGCGGCCGTCAGCATGCCGGAGATAAGAAGGGCGCTGTCGATCAGCGACAACTCGCTGCGCCACGTCCGCTGCCCGGTCCTCATGTCGAGGAAATGGTAGTAGAGCCCCTTGTATCCCGTCGCGCTTTTATCGCGGCTTTGCGGGCTTTGCGCGAAGAAGCGCAGTGTAGCCAGTGTCCTTGCCGCCGCATCCTGCCGGCTCATCCAGCCCCTCTCGACGCCGACCGGATAGGCGGAAAGGCCAAACCCCGTCGCTGCGATGCTGGACGGGGCGCCGGGGAGAGACGTATCGGCGATCAGCCCGTTGCCCGGATTGGCGTATTCAAGGAAGTAACCGAACGCCGCTTGCTGGAACCGGTCGAGAAGGACCGCGTCGGTGTCGTTTTTCAAAAGCATTTCATCAAGCACTCCAATCAACCACAAGTTTCACCACAACCCGGACGCATCGGCAAATCACCGATTGTTGAACTTGCCATTATACGAAAGGATCGCCTGACGGATGACCTGTGTTACACTTTTTGCTTCCTACGAGCGGCAGCAGTGATTGGACGACCTGATGTTCACGACACTTGCGATACTTTTCAGTCTCTCGGGCGCTGCTTCAGTCACCCCCGCCGCGAGCAACACCCAGGTTGATGTCGCGCTCGTGCTCGCCGTCGATATGTCCGGCTCCATGGATATCGAGGAAGCGCGTGTGCAGCGGCTGGGATACGTGGATGCCCTACGCCATGCGGAGTTCATCAATGCGGTAACCGCCGGCCTCAATGGCCGCATCGCCATGAGTTATTTCGAGTGGGCCGGCAGCGTCAACGAAACCTCGTTGGTCGAATGGCAATTGATCGACGACGCCGAGGATGCCGCAGCTTTCGCCGAACGTATCGCCGCCCGCCCGGTTTACACGCGGCGGGGCACATCGATATCCAACGCGATTGCCTTTGCATCGAGGCTGATCGCCACCACCCCCTATAATGCGACGCGCCGGGTGATCGATGTGTCCGGCGATGGCCCAAACAATATCGGGCCGCCGGTCGATCCCATCCGCGACGCGGCTGTCGACGACGGCATCATCATCAACGGCCTCGCCATCGTCATCCGCCCCTCTGCCAGCGCAGGAAAGCTCGACCGCTACTACGCCGATTGCGTAATCGGTGGTCCGGGCTCCTTCGTCCTGCCCGTTCACCGCCCGGAGGATTTCGCCGTAGCGATCCGGCAAAAATTGGTCATGGAGGTGAGCCGCAAGCGACACGCCAGCCAGGTTATTCCCGTCCAGACAGCCCCGAGGACCGATTGCCTGATCGGCGAGAAACTGCGCCCCGGTTTTCTCGATCGGGTCTATCCCGAACTGGACCGGTAGAAGGTTCCAGGTCCGACGCTATTTCCTTCGGCGCGCCTATGACACCTTATGACGCTGATGCGCTGATTGCGCTTGCCGGCTGATCTTTTGAGTGCAATGCCGCCATCACGCGCGCGGCGGCCTCGCGGCCTGCGATGATTGCACCTTCGATGTAGGCCGGAAAGGACGGCGCCAGTTCCGAAGCGGCAAAATGCACGGGCGGTGCACCGACCCGGATAATCGCTTCCGCGTGGTAGGCTGATGCGTCGGTGATGACATCGCTGTAACCTCCGCCGCTCCAGCGATCGTCGACCCAGTCGCGCATCCGTAAATCCGTATAGTCTCCCGCCTCGCTGCCCAGCGCCGCGACGAGCCGGCGGATGATTTCGGCCTGGACGAACCCAGCCCCCTTGCCGCTCCATTGGGCAGCCAGCGGTCCTCCGACGAACACGACGAGCGCCGCCGCCCGGTCGCTGCTGACATCGCAGGCGAAAAGACCGAGTACATCGCGCCACATCACCATGCCGCTCAATCCACGATCGCGCCAGAAAGGGCGCTCGTAACGGACAAACGTCTTGATGACGGTGCCGCTTTTCCAGGCAGCAAATGCGTCGATCAGCGGCTTCGGTAGATCGGGCTCGTAAGTCATCCGCGACGCCATCACCGGCGGCACGGCGACGATAATCTGCCGCGCCCTGAACACGTCACGATTGCCGGTGGTGACCGTGACCGATCCGTCCATTCGCTCAACGCAGGTGACGGCCGTATTAAGCTGCAAGCGGGGACCAAGCGTTGCCGCCAAGGCCTCGGCAACGGCATGAATCGTCCCTTCGACGAAATATTGCAGCTCGCTGCCATTGCTGGTGGTGCGGCGATCATTGTCGATCAGGTACCAGAGCGGAATTTCGCCTATCGGACGGCACCAGAGCCCCTCGACCATCGCCCGATAGCCAGCCTTGGCATCCGGCGGATCGCTCTGTCTGGCAAGCCACGCCTCCGCCGTCAGCCCGGCGATGGCCGGATCGTGCGGGTCGATCCTGTTTGCCCGCGCCCGGATACGGCCGGATTCCGCAAAAGTGTAACCGGTTTCCGTGGACCTGGAATCGCGCTGTATCAGGAAGGCGCCCTCCATGGGCGTCTCGGCAAGCGCTTTGCCAAACCGGCGCACCAAGGCCATGATTTCCGGCATCTCGTCACAGACGAACTGGCCGCCCGTGTCGACCCGCATGCCATCCGAGAAAGCCACCGATTCCACACGTCCGCCGACACGATCCCTCGCTTCGAGCACGATGACGTCGATACCCGCGGAAACGAGCGCCTCCGCCGCCGAAAGGCCGGTAAAGCCGGCCCCGGCCACGATCACATCTGCATCAAATTCACTCACGAATGGGCTCGCCGGTCGCGTTCAGGAAATCACATACTTGGCTCGTCACTTTCCGCTCCTCAGCCGGACGCAGCCGCGGGGCCTCAAGCAAGGCTGTTTACCCGCTCTATCACTTACTGACATCTCGCTCAAAGGGAAGATCAAACCGCGCCTGGGGCAAACGCCCCCATCGCCCCCGCATACTCCTTCGCGAGTGGCGTCGCATAGGACCCGCGCTTGCTTGTGGTCAACCGCTGGGCGACCAGCGCCTCGGCCTGCTTCACCGCCGCCGAGACGCCGTCGATGACCGGGACGCCATAGTCCTCCTGCAGGGCGCGGGCGAGATCGGCCATGCCGGCGCAACCGAGAACGATGGCTTCCGCGCCATCTTCGACAAGCGCCAATTCGATCTGGCGGCGCAGCTTGCCGATCGCACCGGAGGCCGCGTCTTCCAGTTCGAGCACCGGGATGTCCGCCGCACGGACCTTCGCCCGGCCGCCGAAGCCGTAATGCCGCGACAAGTTTTCAAGCAGGACCCGCGAGCGCT
Source organism: Pararhizobium sp. LjRoot255 (assembly GCF_964252905.1). NCBI lineage: Bacteria > Pseudomonadati > Pseudomonadota > Alphaproteobacteria > Hyphomicrobiales > Rhizobiaceae > Pararhizobium > Pararhizobium sp. LjRoot255. The sequence goes on along the minus strand of NZ_CAXUPQ020000001.1, from coordinate 3,009,392 downwards.
CCAGCGTCGTCACGACGGTAAAGCGCTGGGCGAGAAATCCGGCCGTGACCAGCGCGGATTCGCAGAGCCCCAGCACGGGAAACCCGGCCAGCGAACGCGCGGCATCAAGCCCGGTATCGTCGAAGCAGGCAATCACCGCCGCCTGCGCACCCGCCTCCTCCGCCTTTTTGATCTCCGCGAGCAGACCGGGCAAAGCGAGCGCGCCGTCATAGTGCCCCTCGATCGAGGCCGGCCCCATCTGCGCCGTGGCCGCGATGATTTCGGTTCCGGGACCGGCGACGGCGCGGGCGGCCTCTGCCGCCTTTTCCGTCATGGAGCGGGTGGTGTTGGGATTGACGACAAGAATGCGCATGCGGGATCAGACCAGTTTTGCTTGCCTGCGGCGCATCACCAGGATGATCGCAAGCGCCAGGAGGATGATGGAGAAGGAAAAGAGCGTCGTGACCGTGCCGAGCGCATAGAGCACCGGCGTCGTTACGTTGGTCGTCATGCCGTAGATTTCGAGCGGCAGCGTGTTGTAGGTGCCTGATGTCATCAGCGTGCGGGCGAATTCGTCATAGGAGAGCGTGAAGCCGAACAGCCCCACCCCGATCAGGCTCGGCGCGATCATCGGCAGCAGCACATGCCGGAAGGTCTGCCACGAGGTCGCGCCGAGATCGCGGGCAGCTTCCTCGTAGGAGGGCGAGAACCGGTTGAACACGGCAAACATGATCAGCACGCCGAACGGCAGCGTCCAGGTCAGGTGCGCGCCGAAAGCCGACGAATACCAAGCGGGCTTGAGGCCGAGCTGCTGGAAAACGACGCCGATGCCGAGCGAGATGATGATCGACGGCACGACGAGGCTTGCGACCGTCAGGTAGAACAGTACCGTCGCCCCCCTGAACTTGCGTCGAAAGGCGAGACCGGCAAGCAGCGAAACGAGCACGTTGACCACCATGACCATCACACCGAGCGAGAAGGACCGCTTGAAGGATGCCCCGAAATCGCCGACGGCCTGCTGTTCAAAAAGATTGTAGAACCAGTGCACCGAAACGCCGTTGAGCGGAAAGGTCAGGCCCCCGTCCGGCCCCTGGAAGGACAGGATAAGAACGGCCGACAGCGGGCCGTAGAGGAAAAAGACGAACAAAGCGAAGAAGATCGCCAGCACGTAGAATTCCAGCGTGCGCTTTTCGTGGGACATGGCTCACAGCTCCTTGCGGATATCGACGACGCGCAGGATGGCGGCGACCATGAGCAGCACGACGATCAAAAGCACGACGGCATTGGCGGCGGCGGCCGGATACTGCAACAACGACATCTGGTTCTTCATCATCAGCGCGACTGACGCGCTCTGCCCGCCGGACATCACCTGCACCGTCGAAAAATCCGCCATGACCAGCGTCACGACGAAGATCGAGCCGATGGCGATGCCGGGCTTCGCCAGCGGCAGGATGACGTTCCAGAGGATCTGCCAGCCGTTCGCTCCGGCGTCGCGCGCCGCCTCGATCAGCGACTTGTCGATACGCATCAGCGTGTTGAAGATCGGCGTCACCATGAACAGCGTGTTGAGATGCACCATGGCGAGCACCACGGCGAAATCGGAATAGAGCAGCCATTCGATCGGCGCCGGAATGAGGCCCATCTCGATCAGCGTCGAATTGACGAGACCGTTTCGACCAAGCACCGGGATCCAGGAAATCATCCGGATGATGTTGGAGGTGAGAAAGGGCACGGTACAGACGAGAAAGAGCACCATCTGCATGGTGGTCGTGCGCACGTGGAAGGCAAGGAAATAGGCGACCCAGAAACCGATCGCCAGCGTCAGTCCCCAGACCAGCGCCGTGTATTTCAGCGTGTTCAGATAGGTTTTCCAGGTGACCCAGGAACCGAGCGTATCGGTATAGTTCATTGTCAGGAAATCCGGGTAGAGCCCGGCGAAGTCGTAATCCCAGAAGCTGACGACGGCGATCATCAGGATTGGCAACAGGAAGAAGAAACCGAGGATCAGCGCCAGCGGTGCCGCCTGCAGATAGGACGCAACAGCGGCCGCGATCTTGCCGATACTGGCAGCGAAGGCCGGTTTGGTAGGCGCTTCGATCTGCGGGGGCTCTTCCGTGATGGCTGCTGTCACGTGTTGGGTCTCCGGTTCATTTCGTTGATTCAAGGAGGCACGCCCCTCATCCGCCCCCTCTTGTTTGAAAAGAAGGGCGGGCACCTTCTCCCCGTGAACGGGGAGAAGGAAGAAGCGGCAACCTCCGTCGTCCCCTCGCCCCGTTTACGGGGAGAGGGCTAGGGTGAGGGGCAAGTTCCCTTACGCAGCGATGAACTCGTTCCAGCGCTTGACCATATAGCGGTCCTCGTCCATGACCGAGTTCCAGCACGCGACCTTGCCCATGCGCTCTTCGAACGAGCCGCCGTCGCGCACCGCGCCTGCCTTCTCCATGACCTTGCCTTCCGGCGACATGATATCGCCCTGAGCCGGCTTGCCTTCGATCCAGTAGCCCCACTCATCGGCGGACATGAATTCCTTGGCCGTGTCCATGGCGGCGGAATAGTAGCCCTGACGGTTGAGGTAACCGCCGACCCAGCCGGACGTGTACCAGTTGATGTACTCGTAGGCCGCATCGAGCTGTGCGCCTTCGAGATGGGCTGCAAGGCCGAGACCGCCGCCCCACGAGCGGTAGCCTTCCTTGAGCGGCTGGTACTTGCAGGCGATGCCCTTCGAGCGGACGGCGGCAACGGCCGGCGACCACATGGACTGGATCACAACTTCGCCCGACGCCATCAGGTTGACGGATTCATCGAACGACTTCCAGAAGGCGCGGAACTGGCCGTCCTGCTTGGCCTTGATCAGGAATTCGATCGTTGCGTCGATCTCTTCCTTGGTCATGTTGCCCTTGTCGGCATATTTGATGTTGCCCATGGCTTCCATGATCATCGCCGCATCCATGATGCCGATCGACGGAATGTTGAGGATCGATGTCTTGCCCTTGAAAGCCGGGTCCATGATATCGGCCCAGGAGGTGATGTCGCGGCCGACGAGGTCCGGTCGGATGCCAAGCGTGTCGGCGTTGTAGATGGTCGGAACCATGGTGAAGAACTGGGTTTCGGCCTTGGCAAAGGTCTTCTCGCCCGGTGCTTCCACGAAGCCTACCGTATGCGGCGCGGTACCCTGCGCAATGACGCTGTCCGGCTTCAGCTTGCCGGTTTTGAAGAGCGGGACGATCTTGTCGTAGTATTTCAGTTTCTTGATATCCATCGGCTGGATGACGCCGGCCGGAAACACCTTCTTGAGGATCCAGTATTCGATGTCGGCGATGTCATAAGAGTCCGGCTGGGTGACGGCGCGCTGGGCAGCGGCGTCCGAGTCGGTCGCCGTCATCTCCAGCGTGATGCCGAGGTCGGCCTTGCACTTCTCGGCGATCGCATTGATATTCGAAACGCCGGTGCCGAACTGGCGCAGCGTGATCGGGTTCTGCGCCCAGATGGTCGGGAAGCCGGTGATCAGGCCGGAACCGATGACCGCGCCGGTTGCCGCGGCACCGGTCTTCAAGAGGCCGCGCCTAGAAATTCCCTTTGGAGTCTTGTTTTCGGTTGTCATGTCAGTTCCCTCTTTTTGATGTTGATAAAGGATTAGGCGGCCACGCGGCCGAGAAGCACGGCGTCATCCAGGCCCCAGCTCAGCGGCACCGCATCGCCCACGGATACCGGTTTTTCGAAATAATCCGCGTCGGTGGCGATGACGGTGAAATCGTCGCTGCCGGCGCCCAGAACGGTGATTTTCACGGAAGCCCCGCGATATTCGACGTTCGACACGACGCCTTGGAAACCGAGCGTCTTTTCCGATGGCGCAGCGAGCCTGACCCGGTCCGTGCGAACACCGATATCGATCGGCGATCCCAGCGCCTGGGCCGGACCTGCGACGGTGAATTTTTGCCCCTCGGCCACTTCCAGCGTCACCTTGCCATCGCCGCTTTCCACGACCCGGCCGGTAAGAACATTGTGATCGCCCATAAAGCGGGCGACGAAGGCAGTGGCCGGACGTTCGAACACCTCGCGCGGATGCGCCGCCTGCTCGATGCGCCCGTCATTCATGATGACGATGATATCGGCCAGCGCCATCGCCTCTTCCTGGCTATGGGTGACATGGACGAAGGTGATGCCGAGGCTCTTCTGAAGCTTCTTCAGTTCAGCCCGCATGCGGATCTTCAGGAACGGATCGAGCGCCGACAGCGGCTCATCGAGAAGAAGCGCCTCCGGATCGGTGATCAACGCGCGGGCGAGCGCCACGCGCTGCTGCTGGCCGCCGGAAAGCTGGGCCGGACGCCGGTTGGCATAGGGCTCCATCTGCATCAGCTTCAGCATCTCCAGCGCCTTGGCGCGGCGTTCCTCTTTATCGACACCCTTCATCTTGAGGCTGAAGGCGACATTGTCGACGAGGTCGAGATGCGGAAACAGGGCGTAGGACTGGAACATCATCGCCGTGCCGCGCTTGGCCGGCGGCAGGTCGGTAACGACGGCATTGCCGAGACGGACGTCTCCCGACGAAATGCTCTCGTGTCCGGCAATCATCCTGAGCGTCGAGGTCTTGCCGCAACCGGACGGACCAAGAAAACAGCAATAACTGCCGGAGGGTATTTTCAGACTGATGGAATGCACGGCGGTTGTGCTGCCATAAACCTTGGAAACGGATACGATATCGATTTCTGCCGCTTTGGTCATCCAGTCTCTCCTGTGACGGAGTATTCAATGCATCCCGCGTGCCAGACCGGAGATGAAATTATAAGCAATTGAAATGTATCTATTATTACGAACCACCCGGAATGCCGCGAAATTTTTGCACGTTAGGTTTTGCTTAAAATATATGCGTTTGTCTGCAATATGCGCAAAACATCGTATACAATTTCACCATTCACATGAGCACAAAATCCTGATTCACTTTATACAAAAACCACGATAACATGCGGCGCAGAACCCGGAATGAGCCTTGATGAAAACCGCAGCAGTTCCCGCCAACGATCAGATCGACGTCAGCACACAATCTATCCGCGATTCCATCCGAGATGCGATCGTCGACCGCAGGCTCGCTCCCGGCACCAAGCTGTCGGAGGCGGATGTCGGTGCGCTGTTCAATGTCAGCCGCACCCTCGTGCGCGGCGCGCTGCAGGCGCTCGCCTATGAGGGCCTTGTCAATGTCGAGAAAAATCGCGGCGCCTTCGTTGCCTACCCGTCGCCCGAAGAAGCAAGGCAGATATTTGCCACGCGCCGGCTGATCGAGCCGGGCATCCTTCGCGAGGCGGCCAGGCATATGGGGCCTTCGCATCTGCAGCACTTGCGGCAATTGCTGATGGAAGAAGGCCGGCTGATGGGTGAACGCGGCCAGACGGCCCGCCGCGCCGAAATCAAGGCGTCCGGCGATTTCCACCTGATGCTCGCCTCGATGACCGGCAACGCCGTCATGCAGCGCTTCATGGACGAACTCGTCGCCCGTTCATCGCTCGTCATCGCACTCTACGGCCAGTCGGCCATATCAAGCTGTGGCCATCAGGAGCATCAGGACATCGTCACGGCGATCGAGCGCGGCGATCTCGACCATGCCTGCCACCTGATGATCCACCACATCGACCATATCGAGGCCGATCTCGACATGCGCGAGAACAAGAGCAGCGACCTTCGCGAAGCCTTCAAACTCTGACTTTCAACCCGTTGGCGTGAGGCTTCGTGCCAACAAATCCACGCTATTCGGAAGCGACACATCGCGGGGCCGCGCATCGCCCCTTTCCATTTTTCAGGGCCAGTCAGCGTAACCGGAAGACAGGACACTATTTTCAGAACCGGCCGAAGCGCGGGCAATCTCACGATAACCGGCCGGAGAATGCCCGGTCTTGCGCTTGAAGAAATGGCTGAAATAGGTCGGATCACGAAAACCCAAACTGTCGGAAATTTCCTGGATATTGCGGGCCGACCGCTCCAGCCTGAGCTTCGCCTCCTGCACCACCCGCTCGTGCAGAAGCTGGATCGGCGAGCGGCCGAGTGCCCGCTGGCAGATCGAATGCAGCCGATCGGTCGTGACGCCCAGTTCTGCGGCATAGTCGCTGATCGGCCGGTGCTGGCGAAACCACACCTCCACCAGTTGCCGATATCTCTGCAGGGCCGAGCCGCTTTCACCGCGCCCACGCTGCTCGGCCTTCTCGCCGCCCGATGTGCGCCATACGGCCATCAGGATCAGCCGCATATAGGCGGACACGACCATCCAGGAGGCGCGGTACGGATCGCCGAGTTCCCGCACGAAGCCGGAAATCAGCGGATTGATCTCATTGACCGACACGGCGTCCGGTTCTTCGATCAACTTCGGCTGCTCGATGAAGATGCGCAGCGAATAGGATTCCACCTTGTCGCCGATCGCATCGACCATGATCTGCGGCGACGCGCCGATCAGATAGGCTTCAGCTCCGGCGGCCATCGAAACCTCGCACTGCGCCTGCGGTGGCAGGAAAGCGAGCGCCGGACCCTGCAGCCGCCGATGCTCGCCATCGTCGAATTCAAGCTCGGCCTCTCCCTCCGTCAAAAGGAAGAAATGATGAAAATCGGCATAAAGCCCTTTTTGAAAGCGGATGCGCCGATACGATAAGGACGGTTCCCGCCGCTCGCCGCGCGCGTGATGATGGATGCCACCATCTGTCGCCATCGCATTCTTCCTCCCGAACACCAAATCGAAGCCATAAATACCAGATAATAACAATATTAACCCAATAAAACACATTCCATCCCTTAAACATCGGCGTAGTCTTCCCTCATCAGCCTTTGGGAGGAGGCACCTCAACAGACCCATGCAGGACACGCGGCCCTCTCGGCCCGGCCCTTGCGTGCGTGCATCTCCCTTCAGGATCAACGCAGGCCCAGCCTGCAGGCGAATGGGTGAAGACGGTGTTTGTGGCAAAGCTGATGATCAACGACGAAGCGATGGATGCATCCGATGCGTCCACCTTCGAGCGCGTCGATCCGTTGACCGGCGATGTCGCGACGATCGCCCCGGCGGGCTCGGTCACCGACATGGCAAAGGCCGCCAATGCCGCAGCCGCCGCCTTCCCCGCCTGGTCGGAAACCGGCCCTGGCGAACGGCGCCGACTGTTGAATGCCGCCGCCGACATCCTGACTGCCCGCACGCCGGAGTTCATCGCCGCCATGACCGGCGAAACCGGGGCGACCGCGCAATGGGCGGCGCTCAACTGCGGCCTCGGCGCCGATATCCTCAGGGAAGCCGCGGCAATGACCACGCAGATCAGTGGCGAGATCATCCCCTCCGGCATCCCGGGCAGTCTCGCCATGGCCGTGCGCCAGCCGGCCGGGGTCTGCGTCGGCATCGCGCCCTGGAACGCACCGATCATCCTTGGCGCCCGTGCCATCGCCATGCCGCTCGCCTGCGGCAACACCGTGGTTCTCAAGGCCTCCGAACTCTGCCCCAAGACTCATTGCCTGATCGGCGACGTCATGCGCGCGGCCGGTTTTCCGCGTGGCGTCGTCAATGTCGTGACCAACGCGCCGAAGGACGCGGCCGCCGTGGTCGAGGCGCTGATCGCCCATCCCGCCGTCCGCCGTGTCAATTTTACCGGCTCGACGCGCGTCGGTCGCATCATCGCCGAATCCAGCGCCCGGCACCTGAAGCGCTGCCTGCTCGAGCTCGGCGGCAAGGCGCCGTTCATCGTGCTTGCCGACGCAGATATCGACGAAGCCGTCCGCGCTGCCGCCTTCGGCGCCTTCATGAACCAGGGCCAGATCTGCATGTCGACGGAACGGATCATCCTGATGGACGAGATCGCCGACGACTTCGTCGGCAAGTTTAAGGCGAAAGCCGAAACCCTCGTCGCCGGCAGCCCGCAGGATGGCAATACGCCGCTCGGCACGCTGATCAACGCCGAGGCCGTCCGGCGCGTGAAGGGTCTCGTCGACGACGCATTGCAGAAAGGTGCGGTCCTCGTCTGCGGCGGCGTTGCCAACGGCACGCTGATGGATGCCACCGTGGTCGATCATGTGACGCCGGCCATGCGCATCTATCGCGAGGAGAGTTTCGGGCCGGTGGCGGCAATCATCCGCGTCGGCAGTGCCGACGAAGCGGTGACGGTCGCCAACGACAATGAATACGGCCTCTCCTCGGCCGTATTCAGCCGGGACATCAACGCGGCGCTGGCCGTCGCCAGGCGGCTCGAATCCGGCATCTGCCACATCAACGAGGCAACGGTTTCCGATGAGCCGCAAATGCCCTTCGGCGGCGTCAAGTCGAGCGGTTACGGCCGCTTCGGCGGCAAGGCGGCGATCGACGAATTCACCGAACTGCGCTGGATCACCTTGGCATCCGGCAAACGGGATTATCCGATCTAGGCATCCGGAGGTGGGGCCGGATCGGCGGGAATGAACATACCAACGGGCTGGAAGGCCCGCAACAGGGAGGAATTTCATGAACGTCCGCAACGGAAAATTCGATCAGGCATCGTTGACCCGCCGCTCTTTCATTGCCGCGGCGGCAGCAGGCAGCGCAGCGCTCGCCCTGTCAGGCCGCACGGCTTTCGCGCAAAGCGGCGAAACGCTGAAAGTGGGTTTCATCAGCCCCCGGACCGGCCCGCTCGCCGGCTTCGGCCAGACCGACGGCTATGTGCTCGACCTTGCGCGCAAGGCCTTGGCATCCGGCTTCCAGGCAGGCGGCAGGACATTCCAAGTCGAAATCCTCGATCAGGATACCCAGTCCGATCCCTCCCGCGCCGGCCAACTGGCGAAGGACCTGATCAACAACCAGGGTATCGACCTGATGCTCGCCGTTTCCACCCCGGAAACCATCAATCCGGTGGCAGATGCCTGCGAGGCGGCGGGTATCCCCTGCCTCTCCACCGTCATGCCCTGGGAAGCTTGGTATTTCGGCCGCGGCGCAAAGCCTGGCGCACCCTCGCCGTTCAAATGGACCTATCATTTCGGCTTCGGCGTCCACGAGTTCTTCAAGACCTATGTCTCGCAGTGGAACCTGATCGAGACCAACAAAAAGGTCGGCGTCATGTATCCGAACGACGCCGACGGCAATGCCATCCGCGCCAATCTGGCACCGCTTCTTGCCAAGGAAGGTTTCACGATCGTCGACCCCGGCGCCTATGAGACCGGCACGACGGATTTTTCCGCCCAGATCGCCCTCTTCAAGCAGGAAGGCGTCGAAATCTTCAACTCTTTCCCGATCCCTCCGGATTTCGCGGCCTTCTGGCGTCAGGCGGCCCAACAGGGCCTTACCCGCCAGGTCAAGATTTGCCAGGTGGCGAAGACCGGTCTCTTCCCCTCCGACATCGAGGCGCTGGGCGATCTCGGCTTCAACATCTGCAGCGCCGCCTATTGGCACAAGGCGTTCCCCTACAAGTCCTCGCTGACCGGTGTCTCCGGCAGCGAACTTGCCGATGGCTATGAGGAGACGAGCGGCAAGCAATGGACGCAGCAGCTTGGCGCCAGCCTGTCGCTGCTCGACGCCGGCTTCGAAGCCCTGAAAGCGGCAACCGACGCCAAGAACAAGGAGGCTGTCGCCAAGGCGCTGAGCACCTTGCAGACGACGACGATTGCCGGAAAGGTGGATTTCACCAGCGGACCGGTGGCCAATGTCTCGCCCGGCCCGATCATCGGCGCGCAGTGGGTCAAGGCGCCGGAGGGCAGCAAATTCACGCTCGATTACGTCGTCACGGAAAACGCCACCGACTCGAATGTGCCGGTGGGGGTCAAGACTGTTCCCTATAATGGATAACAGTTCCGTGCGGCAGCAAGTCAGGAAGACACCGCCGGGAGAGACCTTTCTCTCGGCGACCGGCATCCACAAGCGCTTCGGGGCGCTTGTGGTACTCGACAATGTCGATTTCTCCATGGGCCAGGCCGATGCGGTCGGCATTGTCGGCCCGAATGGTGCCGGCAAGACGACGCTTCTGAGTGTCCTTGCAGGCGCCTTCCCGCCGAGCGCCGGAACGGTCCGTTTCGACGGCCGCGACGTCACCGCGCAAGCAGCGGCGAACCGCTGTCGCCTCGGCCTCGTGCGCACCCATCAGGTTCCAAAACCCTTCAGCGGCATGACGGCCTTCGAAAACGTCCTTGTTGCCGCGACCCATGGCGGTGCGGCCAGCCGCGACGAGGCCTATGAGAGCGCGGTCGACTCGCTGACGCTCTGCGGCATGCGCGGCGTCGCCAACCGTCAGGCCGATACGCTCGGCCTGCTCGATCGCAAACGTCTGGAACTCGCCCGGGCGCTCGCAACAAAACCGAAACTGATGCTGCTCGACGAGATCGGCGGCGGGCTGACCGATGGCGAGGCACAGGAACTGGTCGGCACGATCCTCGAACTGCGCCGCCGCGGCATCGGCATCGTCTGGATCGAGCATATCGTCCATATCCTGCTGCAGGTCGCCGAACGGCTGATCTGCATGGATGCCGGCCGCATCATCGCCGACGGCGAGCCGAAAACGGTCATGGGCGATGCTGCCGTGGTCAAGGCCTACCTCGGAGGCACACCCGCATGAGCCTCATCTCCATCCGCAATCTTGAAGTCCGCCACGGCCTGCTTAAGGCGGTGCGCGACGTCAGCTTCGATCTCGCCAAGGGCGACGTCCTGGCGTTGGTCGGCGCCAATGGCGCCGGCAAGACGACGCTCCTGCGCTCCATCGCCGGCGCGCATCTGCCGGCATCCGGCCGCATCCTGCTCGGCGACGAAGACCTCGCCTCCGTCCCCTCGCACAAGCGCATCGCCATGGGTATCGCGCTGGTGCCGGAAGGTCGTAAGCTGTTTTCGCAGATGACGGTCGAGGAAAACCTGCTGCTCGGGAAAACCGCCGGTCGGCAAGGTAACTGGACCATCGACCGCGTCTTCGACGCGTTCCCCAACCTCGTCCCGCGCCGCCATGCCAAGACCGGACACCTCTCCGGCGGCGAGCAGCAGGCGACGGCGATCGGCCGGGCACTGATGAGCAACCCCGATATTCTTCTGCTCGATGAAGTCTCGCTCGGGCTTTCGCCGCTGGTCGTCGATCGCGTCTATGCCCAACTCCAGTCGCTGCTCACCTCCGGCACCACCATCGTGCTGGTCGAGCAGGATCTCGGCCGCGCCATGGCGGTCGCCAACCGCGTCATGTGCATGCTGGAAGGCCGCATCGTGCTCGACAAGCCGACGCGCGGCGTCACCCGCGACCAGATCACCGAGGCCTATTTCGGGCTGCATCGGACGAACACCGGGAGGGCAGCATCGTGATCGACACCCTGATCCAGGGCATTCTGCTTGGCGGCTATTATGCCGTCATCGCCTGCGGCCTGTCCTTCATGTTCTCCGTCATGCGGATCATCAATCTCGCCCATGGCAGCTTGGCGGTCGCATCGGGCTATGGTCTGTGGCTGCTCGCCTCCAGGTTCGGCATCCCGCCCTTTGCCGGGCTGTTGATCGTGCTGCCCGTCATGGCGGCCGTCGGCTGGCTGCTGCAGCGCTATCTGCTCGAGCGCAGCGCCCGCGGCGGTGCGCTCCTGCCGATCCTCACCACCTTCGGTCTCGCCATCGTCATCGACAACCTGTTGTTCGAGCAGTTCGGCGCCGACACGCGCTCGCTGGCCCCGTTCATCGGCAGCCTGTCCTATGACAGCTGGGAATTGCCGGGCGGGATCTATGTCGGCAAGCTCGCCATCCTGATGATGGCAACAGCGATTGCCCTGCTTGGTGGCCTGCAGTTCTTCCTCAGTCGCTTTGCCCTCGGCCGCGCCATCCGCGCAACGGCGGAGGATCCCGACACGGCCGGTCTCGTCGGCATCGACGCCCGGAAGGTCAATGCACTGGCCGCGGCGATCGCCATGATCACGGTCGGCATTGCCGGTGCCTTCCTCGGCATGCGCGCCACCTTCGATCCTTATTCCGGCGGCCCGCAACTGCTCTTCGCCTTCGAGGCGGCCGTGATCGGCGGGGCGGGCTCGCTCTGGGGCACCCTCATCGGCGGGGTCGTGCTCGGCCTTGCCCAGTCGCTCGGCGCGCAATTCCACCCGCAGGGCTTCCTGATCGGCGGCCACATTGCCTTCCTCCTGGCGCTCTTCGCCCGGCTGTTCCTGACCGGCGTGCCCATCGTCGGCCGGGCCGGCATCGGAAAAATCCGCCTACCGCTTCGGAGCAAGACATGACAGCTCTCACCAACGACATTTCCATCGAACGCTCGACCCGGTCATCCCGTCTTGCCCTGTCGACCATGGCGGCGGTGCTCTGCCTCCTCGCCCTTGCGCCGCTCGTTCTCGGCGCGGGTGCGGTCGACCGGATGACGGCGCTGTTCGTCTACGTCATCCTCGCCGCGATGTGGAACGCGCTTGCCGGCTTCGGCGGCCTTGTTTCGGTCGGGCAACAGGTGTTCTTCGGCCTCGGCGCCTATTTCACCATCCGCCTTGCCGATGCCGGGCTGAACCCGTTCCTCTCGCTGTTTGCCGCCGCCCTCATCACCGGCGCAATCTCACTGCCCCTGTCGCTCTTCATGCTGCGCCTGAAGGGCGGCGAGTTCGCTATCGGCATGTGGGTAATCTCCGCCCTGACGCATATGCTGGTCAATCTCGACCGGCTGATCCAGGGCGAGACCGGCACCTCGCTGATCTCGCTGAACGCCTATGACAGCGGTACCCGCCGTGCGGTCATCTACTGGCTGGCGCTCGCCTCGATGGCAGCCCTCCTTGGCATCCTCTTTGCCCTGCTGCGCAGCCGCACGGGCGCGGCGATCCAGGCGATCCGCGACAATGAGGACGCCGCTGCCTCCGTCGGCGTGCATGTCATCGGCACCAAGCGCCTGCTGTTCGTGCTCGCCGCCTTCGGCATCGCCGTTGCCGGCGGGCTGTGGCTGGCATCAGCCACGACCTTCCAGCCGAAGACCTATTTCAGTGTTCAATGGACCGCCTACATGATTTTCATGGTGCTGGTCGGCGGCATTGGCAAGTTCGAGGGCGCGATCCTCGGCGCTGTGCTGTTCTTCATCATCGAAACCTTCTTCGGCTCGCTCGGCGTTTGGTACCTGATCGGCCTTGGGGCCACCGCCGTGATCTTCTCGCTCTATCTTCCACGCGGTCTCTGGGGCGAAATCGAGCGCCGCTTCGACCTGCAACTTCTTCCCGTCGGCTACCGGCTGAAACTTCCGGGGCCGACCAAGATTCAATGGAAACAATGACATGCCCGGCGGCCCGGACTCTCTTGTGAAAGGTGAACTTCATGCTTTTCGGTAAAACCATCCTGGTAACCGGCGTCGCCTCCGGCATTGGCGCGCGCACGGCCGACCTGGCCGGCCAGATGGGCGCCGAGGTCATCGGCGTCGACGTCCACGAACCAGCCAATGGAAGCGCCGCCTTCATCAAAGGCGACCTTTCGACCGCAGCCGGCGTCGCCGACATCGTCGCGCAGCTTCCGATGCGCCTCGACGCGCTCGCCAATGTTGCCGGCCTCTCCGGCAATACCGGCGTCGTCCCGACGCTATCAGTCAATTTCTACGGCCTACGGGCATTGTCCGAAGCTGTTGCGCCGCGCCTGCGCGAAGGCGGCGCCATCGTCAATGTCGCGTCTATCGCCGGTTACGGCTGGCGCGCCAATCTCGAGCGGGCAAAGGCGCTGACCGGCATCGATGGCTTCCCGGACGTGTCGACGGTTGCCGCCGAACACGACCTCAGGGACGAGGAAGGCTATCCGCTCTCCAAGGAATTGCTCTTGCTCTGGACCATGCGCGCCGCCCATCAGCCGCTGTTCAAGCAGCGCGGCATCCGGGTCAATGCGGTGAGCCCCGGTCCGGTCGAAACGCCGATCCTCAAACAGTTCCGCGCCGTGCTCGGGGATGCCCGCGTCGACAGCGACATCACCCGCGTCGGCCGCGCCGGCACATCCGCCGATATCGCACCGGCGATCCTCTTCCTCTGCTCTGATGGCGCCCGCTGGATCAACGGCGTCAATCTTTCCGCCGATGGCGGCCTCGAAGCCTCGATCAATGCCGAAGTCCTCGGCTTCTAATTCATTCCCTCAAGGAGTCCCTCATGAACATTTCCCTTCTCATCAACGGCACCGACCGCGCAGCCTCGAGCGGCCGGACCTATGACCGGATCGATCCCTTTACCGAAAAGCTCGCAAGCCGTGCTGCCGCAGCAGGGCTGGACGATGTCGCCGCAGCCATCGATGCCGCCGCAGCCGCTTTCCCCGCCTGGTCGAAGACCGGCCCCGGCCAGCGCCGCACGATCCTGATGAAGGCGGCCGACATCATGGACGCCAAGGTCGGCGAATTCACCAAACTGATGATCGAGGAGACGGGTGCCACCGCCCCCTGGGCTGGCTTCAACGTCATGCTGGCCGCCAATATCCTGCGTGAGGCCGCTTCGATGACGACGCAGATCTCGGGCGAGATCATTCCCTCCGACAAGCCCGGTACGCTCTCGATGGGCGTTCGGCAGGCGGCCGGCGTCTGCCTTGCCATCGCGCCCTGGAACGCACCCGTCATCCTCGGCACCCGCGCCGTTGCCATGCCGATTGCCTGCGGCAACACCGTCATCCTCAAGGCATCCGAACAATGCCCCGGCACGCACCGGCTGATCGCCACCGCACTGTCCGAGGCCGGCCTGCCCGCCGGCGTCATCAATGTCGTCACCAACGCGCCGGAGGACGCTCCGGAAATCGTCGCCGCCCTGATTGCCCACCCGGCCGTCAAGCGCGTCAACTTTACCGGCTCGACCAGGGTCGGCAAGATCATCGCCGAGACCTGCGGCAAGTACCTGAAGCCAGCCCTGCTCGAGCTCGGCGGCAAGGCGCCGCTGGTCATCCTCGATGACGCCGATATCGACGGGGCCGTCAACGCCGCCATCTTCGGCGCCTTCATGAATCAGGGCCAGATCTGCATGTCGACCGAGCGGATCATCGTCGACGAGGCCATCGCCGATCAGTTCGTCGCCAAATTGGCCGCTCGTGCCAGCCAGCTCCCCGCCGGCGACCCGCGTGGCCACGTTGTGCTCGGCTCGCTGATCAGCCTCGATTCAGCCATCAAAATGGAAGAACTGATCGCCGACGCGACAGCGAAGGGCGCAAAACTGGTGGCGGGCGGCAAGCGCTCCGGCACCGTGGTCGAGGCAACGCTGCTCGATCATGTAACGCCCGACATGCGCGTCTATTCGGAAGAATCCTTCGGCCCGGTCAAGCCGATCGTCCGCGTCTCCGGTGAGGAAGAAGCGATCCGCGTCGCCAATGACACCGAATATGGCCTGTCGTCCGCCGTCTTCAGCAGCGACGTCCAGCGCGCGATGGCGGTTGCGGCCCGGATCGAATCCGGCATCTGCCACATCAACGGCCCGACGCTGCATGACGAGGCGCAAATGCCCTTCGGCGGCGTCAAGGGCAGCGGCTACGGCCGCTTCGGCGGCAAGGCGGCGATCAACGAATTCACCGACTTGCGCTGGATCACAGTGGAGGATTCCGCCCAGCACTATCCCTTCTGATCGTCGCAAAGGGAGCGCATCTCGCCCGCGCTTGACTTCGCGGGCGATTCAACCTGTAATTTCGCGGCCTATTCCCCGCCGGCCCGGCGTAAGCAACGAGTTACTCATGACCGACGAGACTCCTGAGACGAAACTCACCGCATCCAAACGGCGCTGGGCCGAGCAAGGCAGGTTCCTGACAGGGAAACTCACCCGCGCGGAAACAGACCGCCTGCCGCCCGGCCAGCATCTGGTCAAGAACTGGCCGGTGCTCGATCTCGGCCAGCAGCCGCGTATCCAGACAACCGAATGGGCACTGCAGATCATCGGCGCCGTCGAAAATCCGATGAAACTCGACTGGGACGCTTTCCACCGCCTGCCGCAAAGCAACAGGCTGTCCGACATCCATTGCGTGACGACCTGGTCGCGCTACGACAATCGTTGGCAGGGCGTCTCAACCCGGGACCTACTCGATCTGGTGATGCCGGCGCCGGAAGCCAGGTTCGTGATGCTGACCAGTTATGACGGCTACACCACAAACCTGCCGCTTGACGATTTCGCCTCCGAGAACGGCATCCTCGCGACCGCCTGGGAAGGCGAACCGCTGACGCGCGACCACGGCGGCCCGATGCGCCTGGTCATCCCGCATCTCTATTTCTGGAAAAGCGCCAAGTGGCTGCGCCGCATCGAATTCCTTCTCGGCGACCAGGCAGGCTTCTGGGAACGGAACGGCTATCACATGCTTGGCGACCCCTGGCGTGAGCAGCGCTATTCGGGCGATTGATGGCTACTGCATAATTCCTTAAATCGGAATCGATTTAAGGAATTATGCAGCAGTTTCAAAGTGCTACAGCGTCCTTTGCGCGTCATGTTTGACGCGCGGCGCTGTAGGTCTGTCGCGTCGCCTGTGATTCCGGACAGTCCGGCGTTCCCTATCGCCGCCCGGCCGCCTCCACTGGTTTGCCCGAGACTTCGGCAGCCGCCTCGCGGATCGTCTGCATCAGGATGGCAAGCGGCATGGAGGGAATGGCGTTGGCCCGCACCGTCAGTCCCACCGGGCCCTTCGTCTCGCTCGTGTCGATCGGCAGCGCCGCCAGCATGCCGTCCTCGATATCGCCCGCAACGACGCCCGTCGAGATGATCCAGATCGCGTCGCTTGCCCGCACGAAGGCGCGGCCGAAGGAATCGGACACGGTCTCGATCTGGTTCGGCAGGCTGGCAATACCGTTGGCGATCAGATAGCGCTCGACGAACGGCCGGATGATCGAGGCGCGGGTCGGCATCAGCACCGGATAGGCCGCGAGATTATCGAACACGGACCGCTTTGCCGAAAGCAGCGGATGACCCTTGCGCACGACGAAGACGACCTGCTCGGAATAGAGGTGCTCGAAGGAAAATCCCGTCATCTGCTCAGGCGCTGCCAGCCGCCCCACGACCAGATCGAGGTCGCCGATCCGCAACTGCGAGAGCAACACCGCATTCTCGCCGGTGACGATCTTGATGCGGCTGCCGGTCTCTTCCTTCAGGAATTGCGCCATCGCCCGCGGCATGATCCGCGTCGACACCGTCGGAAGCGCGCCCACGCGCACCGGAGGCCCCTCGCCGGCGCGCTCCTGCGAGACCGAATCCAGCCCCTGCCGGATGGCCGTCAGCGCCGCCCCCGCATGCCGCAGGAAGGCCTCGCCGTACCGGGTGATCCTGATGCCGCGGCCGTCCCGCTCGAATACCTTGACGCCCAGCACCTCTTCCAGTTCGCGGATCGTCTTGGTCACGGCCGGCTGGCTGACATGAAGAAGGCCGGCCGCCTTCATCACGCTCTTCTGGCGGGCGACCTCGACAAAGGTCTGCAAATGGCGGAATTTTACACGGGCATCGATCATGAGGATTCATAACCTGCGAGTTAATGATAAGCAATAAAATGTCATTTTACCTAACCAGATTAAAGTCCCAATCTGGCGGCGGAGGAGAATTCCAGTGCAGTTTGCCCATATCAACGACATCACGCTTCACTATCAGGTCATCGGTGCTGCCAATGACAAGCCGGTGCTGGTCTTTGCCAATTCGCTCGGCACCGATTTCCGCATCTGGCGGGACGTGATCGTGCGCTTTGCGGGTGACTTCGCCATTGTTCTCTACGACAAGCGCGGCCACGGCCTTTCCGACATCGGCGATGTCCCCTATTCGATGGAGCTACACGTCTCCGATCTCGCCGGCCTGCTCGATCTCTTGTCGGTGAAGCAGGCGATCGTCTGCGGCCTGTCGGTCGGCGGCCTTATCGCGCAGGGGCTGTATGCAACGCGACCGGATCTGTTGCGTGCGCTCATTCTCTGCGACACCGCCCACAAGATCGGCACCGTGGAATCATGGGACGCGCGCATTGCGACCGTCGAGCAGAGCGGCATCGCGAGCATCGCCGATAGCGTCCTCGAGAAATGGTTCACCCCCGCTTTTCGCCGGCCGGAAAACAACGCCTATCATGGCTACCGCAACATGCTCGTCCGCCAGCCGGTCACCGGTTATACCGGCACTTGTGCAGCGATCCGCGATGCCGACTTCACCGAGGCCGCAAAGCGCATTGCGGTGCCCACCCTGTGTATTGTCGGCGATCAGGACGGCTCGACACCGCCCGATCTCGTTCTCTCGACCGCAAAGCTTGTCCCCGGCGCGCGCTACGAAGTGATCCGCGATGCGGGCCACATCCCCTGCGTCGAACAGCCGGAGGCGCTGACAGCCGTGCTGCGCAACTTTATCGATATCGTCCTGTCTGGAGAGTAACGCCATGAATGATGCCGCCGCGCCGACCGAACGCTACCGTCAGGGCATGATCACCCGCCGCGCCGTGCTTGGTGACAAGCATGTCGATCGGGCCCAGTCGTCCACCACCGATTTCGACCAGCCGTTCCAGGAACTGATCACCGAATCCGCCTGGGGCAACCTCTGGTCGCGGCCGACCTGGACGAAGCGGGAGCGCTCGATGGTGACGATCGCGCTTCTTGCCGCCCTCGGCCATGACGAAGAAGTGGCGATGCATGTGCGCGCAACGGCCAATACCGGCGCCAGCCGCGCCGATATCGCCGAAGCGCTGTTGCATGTGGCAATCTATGCCGGCGTGCCCGCTGCCAATCGCGCGATCAAGATCGCCAAGCAGGTTTTCGAACAGATGGACGCCGAACAGACAGCCTGAGGAAAAGCGAAAATGTCCGACCTTTCCAACAAGAAGCCCGAGACCGGCGCGTTTTTCCAGCGTGACCGCGCCTGGCATGCGCCGGCGCTGACGCCGGGCTACAAGACCTCGGTGCTGCGCTCGCCGCAAAAGGCGCTGCTCTCGCTCGACGGCACGATTTCCGAAATCACCGGTCCGGTCTTCGGCCACTCCATCCTCGGCGAACTCGACAACGATCTCATCAACAATTTCGCCAGGTCCGGCGAGAGCGCCATCGGCGAGCGGATCATTGTCCATGGCCGTGTACTCGACGAGCGGGGCAAGCCGGTTCCCGGCGCGCTGCTCGAATTCTGGCAGGCCAATGCCGGCGGCCGCTATCGCCACAAAAAGGAAACATACCTCGCGCCGCTCGACCCGAATTTCGGCGGCTGCGGCCGTACCATCACCGACAAGGATGGCGCCTATCGCTTCCGCACCATCAAGCCCGGCCCCTACCCGTGGCCGAACGGCGTCAACGACTGGCGCCCGGCGCATATCCATTTCTCCATCTTCGGCCACGGTTTTGCCCAGCGGCTGATCACGCAGATGTATTTCGAGGGTGACCCGATGATCTGGAGATGTCCGATCGTCACCACCATTCCGGACCGCCGCGCCATCGAGCAGCTGATCGCGCCGCTCGACTGGGCCAACACCATTCCGATGGATGCCCGCGCCTACAAATTCGACATCGTGCTGCGCGGCCGCCGCTCGACGCTGTTTGAAAACCGGCTGGAGGGCAACTGATGGTCCAGGATCTCGGATACCTCAAGGAATCGCCGTCGCAGACCGCCGGCCCTTACGTTCATATCGGCTGCACACCCAATTTCGCGGGCATCGCCGGCATCTATGAGACGGATCTTGGCTCATCGATGGTCAACGACAAGACGCTGGGTGAGCGCATCACCGTGCGTGGCCGGGTGATCGACGGCGCTGGAACGCCGCTGAAGGACGCGCTTGTCGAAATCTGGCAGGCAGATGCGGCCGGTCTCTACAACAGTCCTTCCGAGTTGCGCGGCACCGCTGACCCGAATTTCACCGGCTGGGGCCGCTGCCCGACCAGCGCTGACGAAGGCGTCTTCACCTTCGAAACAATCAAGCCTGGACGCGCGCCCTACAAGGATGGGCGGAAAATGGCGCCGCACATCACCTTCTGGATCGTCGCACGCGGTATCAATATCGGATTGCACACCCGTATGTATTTCGCCGACGAGCCGGAAGCCAATGCCGAAGACCCGCTGCTTGCCCGCATCGAACACCGCCATCGCGTCGCAACACTGGTCGCGCCGCGCAAGGGCTCTATCTATACGTTCGACATTCACCTGCAGGGCGAGAAGGAAACCGTCTTTCTCGACATCTAGGCCATTTCCGGGAAAAGTGTGAAACGGTTTTCCGTCCGGAAATACGTAAGAACAAGGGTTAGAGCGTTCCGTGATAGAACTGAAGCGCTCTAGGGCCTGGGGAAAGACATGACCGCCTCCGTCTTCGATCATCCGTTTCTCTCGGGCCTCTTGGGCGACGAGGAAATCGCCGCCTTCTTCTCGGTTGACGCCGACGTCCGCGCCATGCTTTCATTCGAGGCGGCACTGGCGAAAGCCGAGGCCGAACATGGCGTCATTTCCAACGTGGCCGCGGCACGCATCACCGAGATCTGCGGCAACTTCCTCCCCGATGTGCTCGCCCTACGGCGCGCAACGGCGACGGACGGAGTGGTGATCCCCGAACTTGTCCGCCAGTTGCGCAAGGCGATCGGCGGAGACGCTGCCGAAAAACTGCATTTCGGCGCCACCAGCCAGGATGTGATCGACACCAGCCTGATGCTGCGCCTGACATCGGTTTGCCGGCTCCTGTGCGGCCGCCTGGATAAGCTTCGCGCGGCTTTCGAGGAGATCAACCGGCAATGGGGTACAAGCCCGCTGATGGCGAAGACGCGCATGCAGGCGGCGATTGCCATCCGGGTTTCGGATCGCGTCGGCGCTTGGAGTGCACCGCTCGCCAGCTACGAGGACCGGCTGGAGCGAATGGCCGTCGTGTCTTTCCCCCTGCAATTCGGCGGCGCCGCAGGCACGCTCGAAAAGCTGGGCGACAAGGCCAGCGCAGTGCGTGCGGCCCTTGCCGAACATCTCGGTCTCGCCGATCATCCGCAATGGCAAAGCCAGCGTACGACGATCGCCGACCTAGCCCATATCCTGTCCCTGATATCAGGCAGCCTTGGCAAATTCGGCCAGGACATCGCGCTGTTGGCACAGGCCGGCGATGAGATCGAATTGTCGGGGGGTGGCGGGTCCTCGGCCATGCCGCACAAGCAGAATCCGGTGACCGCCGAAGCGCTGGTCGCGCTCGCCCGCTTCAATGCTGTCCAGCTTTCCGGCATACACCAGTCGATGGTTCACGAGCAGGAACGCTCCGGTGCCGCCTGGACGCTCGAATGGATGATCCTGCCGCAAATGGCCATCGCCTGCGGCGCGAGCCTCCGGCTGGCTTCAACGCTCGTTGGCCAGATCAAACGGCTTGGCAGCTAGTAAGAATGATCAAAGGCTGGACCACGGGTTGGGTTCTTCCCGCCGCGTGGCTCGCCCCTCATCCGCCCTGTCGGGCACCTTCTCCCCGTTATGACGGGGAGAAGGAACAAGCGGCAAACTCCGTTCAAGTCCCCTCTCCCCGTTTACGGGGAGAGGGTCAGGGTGAGGGGCAGTGATGGCACCAGGTCGGAGCCGTTCACCCCAGAACTCCGAGAATCAAACTCAATTCGCCTTGTTCTTGAACGGCTTGCGCTTGGCGCCTTCGGCGCCCGGCTTGTCAAATTTCGGCTTGTCGAAACCGGGCTTACCGGATTTCTTGCTCCATGGCTTGGTATCCGTCTTCTCCGAAGAGCGATTGTCCGCCCCGGCAAATTCCGGCTTTGCGTCGAACTTGCGCTTCGGCTTGCCTTCCCCCTTCCAATCGGAGCCCTTCCAATCGGGCTTGCCTTCGCTCTTCCAGTCGGGCTTGCCTGCCTTCTTGCCCGCATAGGGCGCGCCGCGCGACCCGCCGGAAAGATCCGGCATGCCGTCGAGCTGCCTGACCTGAATGCCCTTTTCGAGCGCCCGCTTCGGCCCGATCGCTTCGACGAAACGATCCACCCAGTCGCGGGCGATCTCGACATAGGTTTCGTCGGCCTGCATCTTGATGGCGCCGATCTCCTGCTTGGTGATACGGCCGATGCGGCAGAGCATCGGGATCAGCCAGCGCGGCTCGACATTTTGCTTGCGGCCTGCGGACAGCGAGAACCAGACGCTGTCACCGAAATCGCCGCGCGGCGCCCTCGGCTCGCCACGCTCCGGACGGTCGCCGCGATCCGTCGACGGCGTGAACGATGGCGTGTCCATCAGATCTTCCGGCGCCGAGCGTCCGGCACGCGACAAGCGCACGAACGCGGCCGCAACCTGTTCGGCACCGTGCTTTTCCAGGAGCTCCCGGACGAAATCCTGCTCTTCCTCGCGGATTGCCTCCTCGAAGGCCGGATCGGCCAGGATGCGCTCGTCGTCGCGGCGCGTCACGTCGTCGGCCGACGGCGGTTTTGCCCAGGTGGGCGTGATATTGGCATCGCGCAACAGCCGCTCGGCCTTGCGGCGGGCGCTGTTCGGCACGATCAGGGCGCTGACGCCCTTGCGGCCGGCGCGGCCGGTGCGGCCGCTGCGGTGCAGCAGCGTTTCCGGGTTCGTCGGCAGGTCGGCATGGATGACCAGTTCAAGACCGGGCAGATCGATGCCGCGCGCCGCAACGTCGGTCGCGATGCAGACCCGGGCACGCCCATCGCGCATCGCCTGCAGCGCATGGGTCCGCTCGTTCTGGCTAAGCTCGCCCGACATGGCGACGACCGAGAAACCGCGATTGTTGAAGCGGGCCGTCAGGTGATTGACAGCCGCACGGGTCGAACAGAACACCAGTGCATTGCGCGCCTCGTAGAAGCGCAGGACGTTGATGATAGCGTTCTCCCGGTCGGACGGCGCCACGGTTAGCGCGCGGTATTCGATGTCGAGATGCTGCTTCTGCTCAGCCTGGGTCGAGATGCGGACGGCGTCGCGCTGGTAGCTCTTGGCAAGATTGGCGATCGAGCGCGGCACAGTCGCCGAAAACATCAAGGTGCGCCGCTCGGCCGGCGCTTCCTCGAGGATGAATTCGAGGTCCTCGCGAAAACCGAGGTCGAGCATCTCGTCGGCCTCGTCGAGAACGACGGCCTTCAGCGCCGACATGTCGAGAGCGCCGCGACGGATATGGTCGCAAAGACGTCCCGGCGTTCCAACGACGATATGGGCGCCGCGCTCCAGCGCCCGCCTTTCGCTGCGCATGTCCATGCCGCCCACGCAGGAAGCAACCGTCGCGCCGGTCAGTTCGTACAGCCAGTCCAGTTCGCGCTTGACCTGCAGGGCGAGTTCCCGGGTCGGAGCCACGGCGAGCGCCAAAGGCGCACCGGCCTGGGCGAAACGCTCCCGCCCATCAAGCAGCGTCGAGGCGAGCGCGAGGCCAAAGGCCACCGTCTTTCCCGATCCGGTCTGCGCCGAGACCAGCGCGTCGCGGCCTTCCAGTTCGGCGCCCAGAACCGCCTTCTGGACCGGGGTCAACTCGGAATAGCCGCGCTTCGTCAACGCATGAGCGATCGCCGGAGCGATGCTGTCGAACTCTGTCATATGTTTGTCTTTCGGAATTCGGATGCCGTGCGCGTCTCGGTCGATGAGGAAGAGCGCAGTCCCCGCGGCCAGCACGTCGCAAGCCAATACATGCGCGTCCTCTTACTGTGCCCGGCGCGAATTGTACAGAGCGAACGCGGCGGCCCGGCAAAACCCGATCAGGCAAGATCCGGCGAAAAGCCCAATTTAGAACAGCCATGCATCGTCGGATGCATGGCTGTTGTCTGTGGTGCTGTATTTGTTCGCCTCTGTTGAGGTTGAAACTTAGCTCGTCAGGCGCGGTGACCGCACCACCTTGTTGAACAGGGTCTTCATGGCCGCCTCGATGCCTTCTGTCGGGCTCACTTCGAAATAGAAGCCCGGCGACGCACATTCCTCCATGCGCGTTCCGATTTCCGATTGGAAGGGTTTGATCCAGCTGTTGTACCAGTTGTTGTTCGGCAGCGGCAGATAGGTGGTGTAGAGGACGGCGACCTTGATGTCGCGATCCTTCAGCGTTTTGCAGAAGGTCGTGTCGATCGGCTCCTGGCAGCGTGATCCCGTCAACTTCTTCGTGCAGCCCTTCGGCTTGTAGCTGTCGCCGACCCCATCGGAGACGAAGAAGACGATCTTCTCCGGGCTGGCGGAACTCGTGCCATTGCCAGGCGTTCCAATCTCGGCGTTGATCTTGGTCAGTGCGTTGTCGAAACTCGTCTGCTGGTCGCTGTTGTATCCCTGGTAGGGAATGCTCATCAGCTTGATTTTGTCGGTACCGGCCTTCACCTTCGTCAAGTCGGCGGTCAGTGCCGCGACCTTCAGGAGCTTCACGTCCACCGCCGTTTCGCCGAATGTATAGGCAGCCATGCGGAACTGGTTGGAATAGCTCTGCGTCCGCTCCGCCTCCAGCGTCAGCGCCGCGACAGCCTTTGCCACCACGTCGATGCGGATGGTGATGCCGTTGTTGCGGGCGACGAAATAGTTGCTGTCGGTCTTGATCACGCCCTTTTCCGAAACGATGTGGCAGGCGAAGGCGCAGTTTCTCGAGCCGCTATCCGATACCTTTGCCGTCGCCTTGATCATGTTGTCGACGTCGGCCGGCGTCGCGGCGACCCCCATGGACGGCGTGTTGTCGAGCAGCATGTAGAAATCCATGAAGGACTGCGACTGGTAGGTGGCCGTGGCCTTGCCGGAGACCGTGATGCTCTCCTTGCCGATGACGCGCAGGAAGGATGTTTTCAAGGTCGCCTGATAGGTCAGTTCGGCGTAGATGTCCTTGCCGCTTTTTCTGACCGAGGCGTTCACGGTGTCGATCTTCAGATCCGCCGCAGCCTCCGGGTCGTACTGGGTGTTTCCCGTGCTGCTGTCCATTTGCGCCTCGAACAGAGCCTCCGCTTCCTCTTCGCTGAGCGGAACGGGGCCGTCCTGCGGCATGTTGATCGCCTGCGCAACGCCGGCGGATTTTTCCGCGATGGATCCAACGATGGCAGCGTCGGCAGCGTTCTGAAGCTGCGCCTTGAGTTCCATGGCACGGGCGAAATCGATGGCCATGCCGGCACAGCCAAGAATGGGCACAATCACGATGGCGCCCATCAGGGCAAAATTGCCGGACCGGTCCGCCAAGAGTTTTTTCAATACACGCACTGTGACCACCCCGTCCTCACCGCGCGGCCGACGGCCACGCATCTACACTCGTCGGACGAGACAATAGCCGTGAAGTTCTAAACGGCGGTAAAGCGCAATAGTTAACCGAAATAAAATTCAAACAAAATTAAGTTGTTATTCAAATTTTGGCAATTAATGATTGTAACAAAAAACAATGTAGCACTATATTCTGAACGAAAACGACACATGTGAGAGGCGTAACGAGTGATATTCGCCGACATGGATGACATTACGCAAGAATCAGCAGCGTAAAAATGAAACAAACTGATTTTTATTGAATCACTTCAACACAACACTCATTTATAGTGTCATCCCCTCCCAAACAATATGGACGACGCCTATATACGACGCTTGATGTGGAATCCGCGGCCGGCGGAACGAACAAAATTCACCCTGCGGTCACGCCACTCGAATTCAGATGTCGGTGGCGTAAGTTCAGAGGATCGTGGGGCGCGCTACAAGAATGTGGCTCGTCACATACGTGGGAGCTGACCGTCATTGATTTCATTGCCTTTTTGTCAGGCTGACGTCAGCTACCTCGTATGCGGTCGTCACATTCATTGTTCCGCGACGGGTGAATCGTCACATCCGATTGTGCTGGGTATCCAAGAACAGAAATCGAGGGGTGCATGCCGATGATATTCAGACTTCGTACGCCTCTCGCTTAACGTGTTGGCTATCCGGAAACATTCGAAGCCTGGACTGGCGGACATCGGTTGCCGCCGGACTGCCGACCAAAGACCCACCAAAAAGCCAGCGACTGGCTAGCCAAAATCGGGAATGGGACCCCGCATGGTCCGCCACATCCAGCCATCTTTGCCGTGTTCACCGACACTATCGTTCATATCGAGCCTCCAGCGATAGAGGCGCTTCATGGCAGCCTGACGCAGGTCAAACTCCGGACCGTCGGCGATGTTGCTACCCGTGCCGTCCTCGATGCGCCCCTCGAACTCCAGAGGGAAAGCCTTCAAAACCATCAGCGATCCGTTTCTTGAAAACTGCCGATCAATGCCCTTTAGAAGGCACGGCCAGATAAGGGGGCTGGGTTCAGCTATCGAAAGCCGGTCGAAAAGGACGATATTCCCGTAATACAGTGGATGGTCGTCCTCATCCCAACAACTCGCGACGAATTCGGCCATCTCGTAGTCTTGTTGGGTTATCGCATCAGCCACCTTGACGAAGTATTCATGGCTTGGAAAGTAGCCCTCAGTCAGGGACCATTCGCGGAAAAGTGCGATAGCGAGTGTACGCTCCCGATACACAATGCTCATCTCGATGACGCGGTACTTGAAGTAATCGATCTCGTCGCTGATGAACTGGGATCGCCGACTGGAAAGTACGAGGCTCTCGACCTCCGCGCTCCACGACTTGCGGAGCGCGTACGTATTCGGCGCAGCGATCGTTTCCTGAAAAGCCTTCAGTCTTCGATCCAGCGCCCACTGTCTCGTGTACATTTATGCTCCCTGGTTCCTCCTCAGCGGAGCCATATCCGCTTGGGTCCTTGTCTACAACCGGGCGATGGCGCACACAAAAGCAAGACCCCATGACGACATCCTCGCGTACATGATGTTTCTGAGGGACGTCGTCATCGACAATCGCGTCACCCCGACGGAAAACATCCGAACTGAGGTAGCAAACGCCACAATCTCCGCCAAATGTCAGGGCTGTTCCGTTACATCATGCGGATTGGCGGTTTCAGGCCCTCGGCGCGACGGTGAAGATTTTTAGGCAAGCGTTTCATTGATCCTGACGAAGAGCTTTTCAAAGTTGGAGAGTGTCGTCTCTGATAGCTCCTGGACCAACTTGTGCTTGTTTCTCAGCAGATTGTCCGCCGGTTTATTGTGATCAAACCGCTTCTCACCAGCAAGGCGTGCTATCTGGGCGACGATGGGATCGGAACCTTTCAAGTCCGACTTCTTGATCTTCGTTCCGAAAGCGCTGTTGTAAAGCTTGATGTAGTCATCCACGTCGAAGATGTCTTCGATGTCGGCCGTGTTCGTGTCGGTCATCTCACCAACGGTGATAATTCGCTTGTCCGTGAGAAACCCAGCCTTCGCCAACGACGTCAACTTCTGATGCCCTTCTTTGCGGGAATCGACGAGCACGGTGACGTCCAGGTGGTTCCCGAGGAGGGCCACAAAAGCAGGAATTACGTCCGCCCCGCCAATCGGCATCATCGACCAGCGATCATGGAGTCCAGTTCGGCCTATCGACTTCAGATGCTGCGAAATCGTGTCCAGGTATATGAAGTCCGACGGGCCTTCGAGAACGAGATTGTCTTTCGCGATGAACAGATGCTGAGCGATGTCGTATCCCAGCGCGCTCTGCAATGGGAATAGGGTATCCCTATCGGTCGTCAGAACGTCAGCGGTGACTACGGAACCCTTTTCGAGGCCCTTATCCTCAATGAGCCGCGTACGCTCGAGCCGGTCTGGCTGGATCATAAACGGCGAATGAGTTGTGTAGATTACCTGGCAGCGCTTCGACAGCTTCTCTTCAATAAAGCGGAGGAAGTCCTTCTGGGCCTTCGCGTGAAGGCCCAGCGCGGGTTCATCAAGGAGTATGACAACGGGTGTGCTATCGTACTCATAGCGCGAGAAAGCCGTCAAAAACGAGAAGAACCAACGGAAACCGGACGAGCGTTCGTCGAATGGAAGAGACAGCATGTGCTTGTCGTCATACATGCGTACCTGCAACTCATCAACGACAGGCGTTTCCACCCTCCCGTTGGGCTCTTTCGTCATCGTCAAGTCGATGAGAACGCGCAAATTGGTATTGGTCGACCAGTAGGCCAAGACCTCGCGCGTCAACTCGTTCGCGGTGTTCTCAAGCTCCCTCTTGCGCGTTTCGTAGTCAGTATCGAGGAGGTGTTCCTTTTCGAACTCAGCAAGCTGGAGCAAGGCCAAGGCGGTCTGCCGATTCTCATCCAAGGTATCCGGATCGGCGTTCAGCAGCTCCCTAATCGGAACCCTGCTCGGGAGGCTGCTGTAATCGCTGTAATAGAAGAACTTGGGAACCAGCTCGGCTAGCTTTGTGGCGATCACGGATCGCATCGTTGCACTCTTCGGCACAAGTTCGTCGATCGCCGCTTTCAGGTCTTTGCGCTGGGCGGACGTGTCTGTTTCTTCGTCGTCCTCATAAGCCTCGAGCGCGGCTCGCAGCTCCTCGAAACTTTTGCAAGAGCCCAGCTTGGCGAGCGCCCCTTCGGCGGCGTGTTCGCTTATAAAATTCGCGACAGCCGCTTTCTCATCCGTGTCGAATATTGCGAATGTGTTGTTGTTATATCGACGCTGGTAAGTGAAGTTCGTCGAAGTTAGGACACCTGGTCCGAAAAGAGCCTCGATGACCTCATGATCCCTCGCCTCGAGTTCGAAGGTGGCTGAAATCGGGATCGTTTCGTCGAGGTCTTTGCCGTCAGCCTTGGCTTCGCGACGACGCTTCTTCTCCAGCCACGCAGGATAGTGCTTTGCCGAGTCGAACTTAACTGCGCCTTGAGCGGGTTTAAGGCGGCGCAAGGCCTCGAGGAAAGCGGATTTGCCGGATTCATTCTTTCCGACAAGGCAGGTGATCCCGTCGTCGATTTCCACCGGAGAAGAATCGAGGATATGCTTGAAGTTATTAATCTGGACAGTCCGCAGTCGCATCGCTTTTCCTCAAACTTATAGCTTGAAGAATGATGTACGGCGCTGTCCTTGGTTGCAATAGCCCATCGGATTGCCATCGGGTTTTCACCTGAAATGTCGATGCGTTCCACAGACTTCAAACCAGTAATACCTTTGTCAAAATTGTATTTGCGACCGCCGACATCTGGCACCCTGCGCCAATTATTCACAGTTGCACTTTACTGAACGGCATAAACCAGGGTGACCGTCATCTCGGCTGCGCGAATTCAACATTACAGAGAACTCTGATCCGCCCTATCCGCGGTCTTCCGTTGTGCCTTACCTTCTAGTTCTTTCAGGAAAGCGCCATAGGCCCCGATCGATGAGATTCTCTGATCGACAATTTTTGAAATTTCTGGCTTGCCGTTTTTTACGAAAGAAGTGCTACCCGCGAAGCCATCGTAGCCAAAACGCTCATTCGAGCTATCTGATAGGCTAAGACACCAAGCGCGAACGTCATCTTCGAGTGATAGCAGGCGCGAAGTTGTAAGGCTGTCGCCGGTCAATTGACCGTGGAACAGTTTGTTCCTGTATTTCGCCGCTTCTTCCATCCTGTCAGATAGTCGATCAAAATCGACGACTAGGGCCGAGATCGGGATGCCTATCAACTGCTCGAAGGCCACTTTGAAATGGCGGAAGTACAGCCTTTTCCGTTTGGCCAGGGTGTCCTTGAGTTCATTGACATCCTTACGCTCGAATGCTGACGCCTGAAACACCAGATTGGTGAACACTCGTCTTATCTGTCGTTCGCTTCTAATGAGAGCCAAGGAAAATGCATCCACGCCGCAGGTGCCGGAGGCCTCGTCATTTCGAATAAGATCAACAATGGCGAATGCATTTTCGCAGCTTTTTGTCATGATGCCAGCCCTCTGAAGCATAGAGGGCCTGAAGATGACCTCATTCTGGCGGACGTCAATCGCCCCTGAAAAAGAAGCTGTCTACCATCCTCTCTTTGACATCGCGGAAGAGTTCCGTCGTCGCCAGCAGGTTTTCTATTCTTGCATCCTTCTCCCAGCGATAATCAAGCAGGCACCAGTCCAGGCAAATGTAATCGCCATCCTTTGAGACCAGCAGCCCGACACCTTTGGTGGATTTCGCTGCATACTTGGCCGCTTCGGTGAACATCACGAGGGCGTTGATCCGCATCCTCTCGCCGTCTGACCCCGTCGAGGGCCAGTCGGGGTCAAGCGGCGCGATCATGAACGTGCAATCGTTGTCTGGAATCGTGAAACGGAAAGGACGACAGGGATTACCGGCTTTGCATGCGTCGAGAGACTTGACGAGGCGCAGTTTGAATTCCCGCCAGACAGACCGCGACGAACGCGCAAACTCGAGCAGTATCCGGTAATAGTCATGGTTCGGGTCCGGATTCTGGATGTGCGCCAGCAAGTCCCCCAAAATGCTCCTGAGATCGAACGCTTCCAGGTCCTGAACGAATCCGCGCAGCCTTTCCCGCGCCCCTGGCACAGGAAGGTCGAGTTCGGACAGGAACGCGACCATGATGTCGGGTTCCTCGACAACCGTACCTGCTTCACGGAGCCGAGGTAGGACAGATTCCCGGTACTCGAAGTAGAGCCGGATGTCGTTCGGAACCCGTAGCGTGTCGAGGACACCAAGATAATCTTGAGCAGCTATGACGTGCATGAAACCTGCCGTATCACTGACATAGAACTGGGTTTCGCGGCAGTCGCGAGGCAACGCATCCGTCGCCGAGAAGACGATCACTTTCTTGATGTCGCTCAGTTCGGCACCCCTGACCTCAAGGGAATGACCCTGTGTGTTCGTAAGCTGGATACTTTCATGGGCCGACAAGTAACCAAGGGTGTCCCTGATCTGCTTCGTCGCCTTGCCGAGGACCTTGTTGCGGAACCACTTTCTCTCGGCGTCTGGGTCTTCTGTGGCCCCCGTGCGTTCCTTGAGCTGGAAGACGTATGCCAGCGATCCGATCAGCACGATTCCGTCAGCCAGCTCGACTTGTTGTTTGGGGCGCGGAGAAAACTTGGTCTCGGAATAGGTGAATTCCTTCCAGAAAGTCGAACTGTTCAGTTTCGCCGTGAAGTCTTCAAGCGTCATGTCACCTCCATAGACCCCGAAGCCAATGGGTGAAGACTTCGCTGTTCAACATATAGGGGCGTGATGGCCAATAAGAAGCGATCGCCAGTCAACACACGCGCTGACGAACCGCAGCACTTAGGGAACGGGATATCCGGGGAAGCGCGGGCCGCGAAAAGACGTTGAACGCCGTACAAGTGGAGCGGACGCGATGTCGGCTGGAATGCGCCACAAGCGGTCGTCTCATTAGGACCGACTATGCTGGCGGTATTTCAAGACCGTTCGGTAGCGAAATCCAGATGACGGTCTGTGCCTCCGGGGAATGGCGTGACAGATGACCTTTACCGTGGGTGTCCTCCACGAGCACGAAGCTGCCCGCCTGAACGTGGCGCACCTCTCCGTCGCTCGTCTCGTATTCCACTGAGCCGTCCAGTCTAACCGTGAGCACCGGCTCCGGCACCTTGTGCCAAGCAACCTCGCGCATCCCCGCCGGGATGTGGGTTATGCGGACACGAGACGCTGGATAGCTACCTGTAACGTCGAACGGAACGGCGTCGGGATGTACTGCGCTCTTCGTTGTTGGCAACTCGATTTCATCAAAATGGGACTCGCCATCCGGGGTAGCATAGATGCGAAGGCACTTCATGCGGCTGACTCCATCTCGTTGGCTCTGCCTGAGGCGGGGAATGCCTACCACAAAGAAGCTAACCAACACCACAGTTCTGGCGCGAGAGCCCGGTTAGGGCCGATTGCGGGCGACGAGCGAAAATTGCTTGACCTCGACACGCAGACGCCTTCGTTTTCGAACAGAATGTCAACGGCGGCCGCGACCCCCTGAAGTCGCGGCACGGCCCGCTTTCGCCTGACGAAGAGGCCTTGGGAGCCGCGAATCTGAAGGTCTACTTCTACAACGACCTCATTGCGCGGTCTGGGGACGCCCAATTCATCATCGTAGAGAACCAAGACCCGCCGTTCGACCTGCCCGACAGCGTGCGGGAACACATCTTCGCAGGCGAACACGCCACGGAAGGCCGCAAAGGTCTTTTCTAGGGCCATCCGGAGGACGAAGTCCTAGAAGCGGAAACGCCCCGAAAGCGGCATATCCGCTCCGGGGCCCCGCGAAATACATCTCTGAAAACTTGAAAAGGCAAGGTTTCCCTTGCCTCTTGTGCTGGCCCGCAGACCAGAAATATCGATTGGCCCTGTCGCCAGAACCTGTGCTGATCCTCAGATCAGAACCAAGAGATACCGGGCACCCCGAAAGACGTCAACAGCTTCAGTCGACTTTTTTCGGACTGGTAAGGTCGTCCATCAATTCGAACTCGCGAGCGGCCATCCGTTCGTCGTATTCTCCTTTCAGGCGGGCAACTTCCTCCGCGTGGCGACGAAGGAGTTCCTCCCGTTCACGGTCGAACCCGGCGATCATGCGCGCTTCGATCTGGTTGCGCACCGACGGCATGGCGACTCCAAGGCATTCGTTGATCGCGCGGAAGTCCTCACGGGAGATGTCGGGAATCCGCGGCCCTTCGCCGGGATAGTGAAAACGTTCCAACCTGCAGACGTTGGCCGTCATGATATGATCGCACACAGCCCACGCAGGTCTCTCACCGTCCGGCCCGGGGGCTGCCGAAAGCTGGTGGATGTAGGGCAGTACCCTTCCAGAACCGCCGTCAGGCTCGTGCCTCGTGAGTGGGACGTAGACTACCGTGCAGGCATCTGCCGTAAAGTGGGGAGATACGCGGATGATCACACCCGGATGGTATCCTTCGAATTCGGGTGCGCGAGCTCCGGAAGCGGCCGCGATGAAATAGACCTGCCCGGGCCGCGGCTTTCGCGTGATGGTGAGCTTGGTATCGTCCCAGCCTCGACGCCCTCCGCGAGCAGGAGGCTCGGAGAAAGCGGCATCGTTCGAGGCATCGGGAAGCAGCTTGGGCGGATTGGGGAGAGACAGAACAGGGCGAGAGGCGAATGCCGGGTATTCGATCTTCTTTGCGTTCACGCAGTACACTCCATGCTGATGAGATCGATGATGGGCAGTGGGTTGCTTGTGACCGGCAAACGGTGCCGGCGGCCGTCGTCGCGGCGATCTTCGAGAAACCGACGGCCGATGAGGCGGTAGTGGACCTCGCGGGCAACGGGATCGAACTCCAAGAAGACGCTTCCCTTCCGGTCGCCGCGCCAGACGCGCTGACCGACCGCAGGCAGGCGCGCCGGGAACTTGAACCCGGGGCAATGCGTCCGCGCCAGGGACCTGAGCACCGCCCAGAAGGACGTGAGACCGTCGTCGTCCAGGACCGACGGGTCGCGCTCCAGACCGAAAGCCGCCATGACGGCATCCCGCGCCACCACGGTGTTGAACAGCGCGCCGTCCGTCGAAGAGACGAGCGGCGAAGCGCCGATCCCTGCAAGGCGTCGGACAAGACCGGCGTTGGTCGTCCCGAGCGGTCCCGAGAACTCGACGGCACTGCGGTAACGGCCCGCGAAGTCCTCGACGGCGCTCCGATCGAGCAGGCAAAGCTTCGGCGTTCGTGACGCGGGGCCGAGCTTCCCGTTCTCCAACAGCCAGCCGAGAGTACCCCTGTTCAGGTTCATGATCGCCTCGGCTTCAGCCATCGAGACGAGCGGCACGTTCGAAGCGGAAGTCCTGGCGGTGGCAGCGCCAACCGAGATATGAAGACCCCGAAACCCCCGCTGACTGGGTTCGACGCGGACGACGCCGACCTCTCCCTTCAGGATCGCGACCGCCACGTCGCCGGCACGGAGCTTTCCGGAGCGGCAGTACGTGACGAATTTCCGCGATGTCTCGCCCTGCACGACGGGCACGTCCGCGAGGTTTCCCAGGATGTCGTCCACCTGACGGCGCAGGAACCGGAGACCCCGGGTCTGGCCGGACATGTGGGTGACGGGGCGGAGATAGCCAGCCGTCACGAGAGGCTCGACCTCCCAGCCCGGAACGCCCAGCAGCTCGCCCGCCTGGTTCCTCGTCAACAACGCGTCGATTTCCCGCCTGATCGCGGCGGCCTGGGATGTGTCGAAGGAGACCCGCCTTCTGCCACACTTCCCGGTATCGACCGATCCGATGGCGCTGACGAGACTGGCGACACCGCGGCGGTCGACCCCGAGATCGTCGGCCAGCGTCGTCAGGCTAACCGCGTCGTCGTCATCGGCGTCGAGAACGCGGCTGCCTGTCAGGGCGGCAGAGTGCGCCTTACGGAAGAGGGCCAGAAGCATGCGGCGCGTAGGCAGGTCCGGGAGCGAGCGGGCTTGGAGATACGCCCAGCTGAACACGTTCGAATAGGAGTCGTCGATGTCGGCGCTCGGAACGTTATTCGACAGCCACCTGGCAACGACGGCCACCAGATGCGAACGGTCGCTTCGCAGGGCGCGGTAGCCGACGTCCGCCGTGCGGGACGTCAGATCGGGGATTGCCTCCGACTTCGGGTTGGACACCAGGCGGCCGACCAGGTGGCAGAGGTCGATCGCATCGGTCGCGTCCAGTCTGTCGAGAAGCGGCGCGCTCCAGCGCTCCTCGTAGCCCATGCGCATCAGCAGGTAGGCGGCGAGCGTCCCGCTGCGCAGCACCCTCGGCATGCGTGCGCAGGCGAGATCGCGCCCGCTCTTCGTGACGTCGAACCTCGGCCACCACCATCCGACCGGCCGGCCGTCGATATCGCGGTCGACGAGTTCGAGGTCGTGGTAGGGACACCGACGTACCGCGACGATGTCCCACCAGCTGCGGTGATAAGCCTTCTCTGCGAGACAGGCCGCGCACCAGCGCCTCGTGGAGAACGAAAGGTCGCGCAGGGCGAAGCGCTGGCCGCCCAGCCAGTACGACCCGTCCCTCTCCACCGGGGTGGCGTGCGCCAGCTGGCGACGCCGCTCGTCCGTGATCGGCAGGCTGGATACGACCTCCAGCATCGCGGAGGGCACGATGTTACGACCATTGACTTCGATCCAGCTGGAATAGACCCGCATGCTGTCGTGCCCTTCGTCGTCCACGAGGCGACAGACGTAGGCATGACCACCTTCCACTCGCCCGGGTTCGATAGCCCAGTTGCTGAACGGCATAGTCAGACGATCAAACATGGCGGTCACCTCCGCGGCCGAAGGGCACGTAGTCAGCGTCCAGCGAAAGGCGCTCGGCGGCGGCGCGGCGCAGGTGTTGGAGGGTGATGCGGGGACTGTTGTCGTTGATGGCGAAGAAAGCAGCGGCCGTGATGACGTTCATCGGCCAGCCGATCGTGCCGCGGCAGATGTGGAAGAAGTCGGCGACATATTCGTTCTCGCCAAGCCCCGACAGTTCGCGGAACGGCAGGAGGCGGTCGACACCGTGGAGGAAGTACTGGAGCCGCTGGCGGTCCTCCACGCTGTTCTGGTCGTACCTGCGCATGCGGAAACGGGGTAGACCGCCGCGTCCCTCGATCTCCGGAATTTCCAGCATCGCCTTCTCGATCGAGGGATGGCCCACCAGTAGGACATTGCAGAAGCGGCGGTCGGCGACGTACTTGACCAGCGACATTGCGACGGTCCTGCGCTGGCCACGATCGTTCAGGATCGCGTGCGCGTCGTCGATGACGAGTAGCTTGACGCCCATTTTCATGAGCCTCGTCGTCGCCATTTTATTGATCGTGGCCGCGGAGAGATTGGGGATCGCGGCGGCGGCCGTCGCGTCGTAGATTTCACGGCCAAGCGACATCGAATTCCAGTCACGGCGGGCTTCGACGTAAAGCACGGGATATTGGTAGCCCGTTTCGGTCTGGACCGGAGGATGCTTGCTGGCGAAGTACTGGAGAACGAAGGACTTGCCGCTGCGGTAGTCGCCGAGCAGCGTTCCGACCTGGCCGACATCGGGGGTGCCGCCCTCGACGGGCATATGGAAGCGCTTGATGTCCTTGAACCGCGCGAGGAAGTCGTCACTGCGGAACAGCACGTCGCGGACCATGGCCTGGCGTTCGGCCGGGGGACGGGATGCCGCCTCGGCGCGCTGTTCGGGGGTCACCATGGCGGTGACGTTGAACTGCGGAAATACCCTCATTCGTCTTCTCCTTCGCTGTGGAACCTGTCGAAGAGGTCCGCCGCGGACGTGCGGGCCTCGGTATCGGTGCAACCGTCGAGCGGCGGCGGCGCGACCTGCGTGCGCCGGGTGCGTGGCTCGATGTCCGCCGAGTGTCCTACAAGGGGATCGCCGGAAAGCGGGACGGCGTGGCCGTCGCCTTCGACTTCGAGCCCCGGCGTGAAGATTTCCTCGGGCGTGCGGCCGCGGCGGGATTCCGCGTCGACGCGGGACCTGTTCGCCGGGGCCGGCTCGAACGGTTCGTCAATCCGCATGCGCTCGGCGCTGGCCGCGCCGCTGTGGACGGGATCGACGATGCGGCTGCGGGCGAACTTGCGCTTGAGGCCTGCAAAGAAGCGCTCGAAGTTGTGCTTGACGCGCATCGTCCTGCGGCGCTCGTTCAGCTCCCTGAGCTCGTCAGTCATCGTGTCGCGAAGGGACAGAAGGTCGGTCACCGAGGCCGCGTCCTCGTTCAAACGCTCGCGATAGACCTTCTGGATGGCGCGGTGGCGTGCGAGCGTCATGCCCGTGGCGTATGCGGCATCCGATCCAGAGATTGGCACCTCGATGAAGGTCGGCGGGTTGACGTGGTGGTTGACCACCCAGATGCGGGCGAGGTCATTCGGATCGCGCACGCACTTGTACCTCGTCGTTTCCGAGCGGTCTGCCGCCATGCAGTGCTTAGGGTCGGCCGTGAAGGCAGCGAGGCCCGGATCGGCGTAGCGCAGGCAATCCCACAGGATGCCGTCGTTCTGGATGGTCCTGTAGGTGAAATCGCCGGCTAGGCGCGCGAAAACGAGTGGATCGACAGGACGCCGCGGCGGAGCCTGCTTGATCGTGGCAGCCCACTTGTCGTTGGGGATCGCCTTCATCGAACGGAGGACCCCGATGCCCTTGACGGGGCGAGTGTGGTACTTCGTCGCGAAGTAGGTCAGGAGCCAGGCTTCGAGCTCCGACAGCGTCAGCACCGGCAGCCCCGCCTTCTTGGCGTCGTCGTATTCCTTGCGGCGCTGCGGATTGGAGAACGTCGAACCCGGCGCGATATGGAGTACGTCCTGGTTGATGACCCTGAACGTGCGTTCGATACCGCCCTTTTCCCATCCGTGGGAGCCGCGGTATTCCACGATCCGGAAACCGAGCTCGGCGGCGGCCGAACGCATGTTCTCCGACAGGTTCTCCATCGCCAGATCGACGCCCACTTTCGCGGGCAGGCCATACGGGAGATAGACCAGCCCTGGAAACGCGGACATGTCCTTGGGATAGATCGCGTGCTTCAGCGCGGCGAGAGTGCCGATATAGCTCGGCCCCTCGAAGGAAACCGCAAAGCCCACGACCGCGGCCGTGCAGCGGTCGCGGAAGACACAAAGCCACGGGCGCTCCCAGAACACGGGATACACGTCGTCGATGACCGTCACGTCAGCCTGCGTCCAGTCAACGTCCACGGTATCGAGGGCGCTGTCCGGCAAGACCTGGCGGATGTAGATGTTGAACTTCTTCTGTGCCGCCTCGGGGCCGTACCTGTTGGCATACTTGACGAAGTTGTCGACCTTGGCCCAGCGACGCTGGATCGTGCTGTCGGAAGGGCCGCGGTATTTGCCGCTCCCGTCGAAGACTTCCTTTCCGACGGCCTCGTTTTCAGGCAGCGCCGCCCAGTGCAGGAACAGCGTTTTCACGTCGTCCCAGTCCCCTTCGGTCTGGGTGCTGACCTGATGGACGGCATCCTCCAGCAACCGTTCGGTGAGTGACGAGAAGCTCGTGATCAGGTTGCCGGGCGGTACCTTCGGCGCGAGCGCGACGAGCGGGTCGTAGTGGTTTTCGTAGTAGACGGCGAGCTTCTGCCTGAGGCGGCTATAGGAGGGCGGTGGATTGTCGCCGAGACGGTCGGCACGGTCAGCCGCGACCTGGAGGATCAGGGCCTTGTCAGCCGGACAGCCGCGCCTTTCGGCGGCTGAGGCGATTTCGGTAACGTATCCCAGCCACTTCTTGGCGCTTTCGCGCTGCCAGTCCTTGAGCGCGAGGGTCTGGCCGTCGTTTACGATGCTGCCGGAGGACTTGTAGGGCTTGAAGCGGCCTTCCCGTTCGAGGGTCACGAGCTGGTAGTTCGTGAGATAGAGCGTGCCGCCGCCGAAGATGTTGACGAGGGTGGCGACGGCCCCGTGATGATCGTCGGCATCCCACGACCGCACGGCATAGTGTCCGACCTTGCGGCGGCCGGGACTGAAGATCATGTATTTCTCGTTCACGGAGATCGAGACGGGCTGGGAAAGCGGGGCCGCGAAGTCGTGCTTCGGAACCTCGAGTTCGGCGGCCGTGATGGCGACCGGCAGACTCCCGAAATTGAGGAAGTCGCCGGGTCTGGCGTAGATACTCATCGTGCGTTCTCCTTTGGGCTGTAGCGCGGCCAGCGGACGACGGAGCGGTTGTCGTATGGACGCGAGATGTCGATCTCGATCTCGCCCCTGTGGGCGAGCTGCATGAGGGCGGTGAAGTGGCGGTCGATTTCATCGAGCGTGCGCGAGAAGACCGCCTCGTTGGTCCTTCCGAGGACCTGATAGACGGGCGGCGGCAGGCTCACGGCGGCGCGTACAGCGCCGATCGTCGATGGAAGCCCATGGCGATAGAGCGCATCCCGCACGGCCTCGAGCGCGGGTCGGTCGTCCACGAAGCTGTGCTCGTACTGGCGGCGCAGGTTCGTCATTCTCGGTTCGATACGGACCGAGAGCTCGGAATGCACGGCGTAGCCGCAGCCGTGTTCCTCGCGGTAGATTTCCCTGAGGACACGGACACGTTCTGCGAAGCCCGCACGCTCGTCCTGGATGGCCACGGGGACATACTCGATGACGGTGACGTGGCCGTCGTCTTCCTGGACCGCGACATCGGGAGACACGGTCCTGACCTTCGAGCGCCGGGAGATGTCGTTCCAGACGGAATACTCGAGCTTGGGCGGGTAGACCGCGATGCGGATGACGCACGGATCGGTCTCGAGGTGGATCAAGCCGTCCGCCATAAGGGGCAGTCTGGTCCTGACCCAGGGTGTCGTGGCCTTCCTGGTCGGGAAGACACCCGGAAGGGTCGGGTGGCGGGCGCGGTCCTTGACGGTGCGGCCCTGTTCGTAGGGTTCGGTGAAGACGTGCTTCATCTGCGCCTTTCCATAGCTCCGCCGGTCGCGGGAACCGGGTTCCCGCTCCGGGTCTGCCATTGCTGTGGGGTTAGGGGTTAGAGGCCGTTGTGGTCCGGGCGGCCGGAAACGGAGCAGATCATGCGCTGCAACTCCTCATCGAGTTCGACGGCGCTGATCTGGGCGAGGCCTTCGAGATCGAAGTCCATGGAGCCGAGATGAAGGCACCCGGTGAAAGCGTTCCTGACGAGATTCATGGCACAGTCCTTCTGTTGCCCGTTCGTCGGTGACGACGGGTCGATTGGAAATCCGGCTTTCGCCGTCTATGTCGTTGAAGCTTCGACCGTTGCCGCGCCGCGGGTCAGGGCGGAGCGGCGGCAAGCGGCCCGTGCCGCCCGCCTATTCGCTCCGTCGCCCGGACATCCGCCCTGCGAGCCGTTTCCGCGACAAGTGCCCCGGAAACCGACAGGCGGTCCGCTGGAAGACACGGCTCCGCCAGCGCCGTTAACGCTTTACGCGTCATCAGCCCAAGTAGCCGGTTTTCCTGTTGTAATGCCCCGCTAGCCGGGGTAACTCTTCGCCATGGCTTTTTCCTTGTAGTTTGAGCCATCCGGCTGTCACCTGCTGTGAACAGGCCAGCCTCAATACGGGTCGCGGTCCAACGCGACCCGTTTCCCGTTCTGCGCCTCGACCTGAGATGGGGCGGTGGAGACCTCGTCCCGGCGTCGACAGCCCGGAGATAAGTCGATGTCTTCGGACAAAGCAAGATGCCGAAGACCCCGTGACCCATCCCCGACGGCCTCTCCGACGGTCCATGCGGACATGTCCCGCGTCCGACGGCGAACGGACGGATTGCCCCCTCGGTGCACGCCTGACGCGTTTTCCCGTTTTCGATGCCCTGGGATCGGCATGCCCGTGACTGGAGCCGAACGGCGCATTCTAAGTGTTGGCATTTATCTAATTGAATCCTTGAATTAATTTCTGCACGAGTTCTTGGATTTTTTCCGACGATTCCTTGGTCGCGCAAGCGGGCGATTTCTGCATTCTCGAGTCCTTGGACGGGGGATTGGCGCATGCCGGGATCGGTCGTGCGGGCGACACCCAAGCGGATGCAGTTCGAGAGATCGGATTGCCGGGCTCGCCGGACCTCGGGCCGGACCCCGGACACAAGTCGTGGTCCGCGACGACCATCCCGTGGACGCCGACGCCAGTCACCGTGCCGGACGTTGGCGTCGAGCGGGCGACCCGGACGGCTGAAAGGATTCGAATTGCGAGTCATTGCTAGCGGCCCACGCTCCGGAAGGAATTCCGCGCAACGCAACTCCTTGACGAGTTCTTGAATATTTTCTCCGTGATTCCTTGCGACGATGCGCCCGAACAGGCCTGAATACTTGGATTTTCGAGCATCGCGAGAGGTGCATTCGCTACCAATGGTTGAATAAAAGATTCCGGCGTGCAGCTTTCTGCGCACCTTTCGAGCCGTGAGAATTTGATGCGAAACGGCACAGAACCAAAAATTAACCAAGTTCATATGTCGCCTCCAGAAAATGCATTTTCTGCCTATTGAAGTCATGAATTCCGGCTCGGGTCATCGATTTCGAGGTCTTCAGCACGTCATAATCCTTCCTTTGGAACATCTACGACCGATCGAAGTTTGCGTCGGCCCGCCCGACATCGGGGCGGACCGACGCGCCGTTAGCCGTCACGTCCTGACGGATGCGGCATTCGGGATCGGCTCGCCAAAGAGGTCGCGAACCTGCGCGTCCATGACGATACCGTTCGAAAGAAGCAGTTCGACCAGGTGATCGAGCTGCGGCCGATACCCGCCGAGCAGGTCGACGGCACGGTCGAACTGTGTCCTCAGGCGGGCGTCCACGAGGCGACGGAGGTCGGGATCGCTAGCGCGCAGGTGTTCGAGCGGGCGATCACCCTTGCCGAGGTCGGCAGACAGGTTTGCACCGAGACCGAGCTGCCGTTCAACACGGGTCGCGGCGTCGCTCGCCAGCATCAGGTCCGAGGACGGCGCGCCGCCGGCACCATCACCCCTGTCGCCCAGCACCACGAGTTCGGCAGCGGTCCCGGCAAGGAGCATCGCGATCCAGTCGTCGTAGTAGGCGGCGTTCCTGATACCGCCTTTCTGCGGCACGAAAGTCGTCGTACCCACCCTTCCGACAACTCCCGCAACGGGAGCCTCGCGCGAGATGGCTACTGAGACCAGGGTCTCGGAGCCAAGGACGGTCCCGATGATAGCGTGTCCCGCTTCATGGACGGCGGTGCGGCGCACTTCGGCGGCGCTCAGGACGTAGCGTTCGGGCATCGCTTCCATGAGGATGCGCTCGTCGAGGGGTGTTCCCCTGCGGCGAGCAAGGCGACGGGCATCCCGAGTGAGCTTCTCGATGTCGGCACCCGACCAGCCGTTCGTTGCCGACACGAATTGGGCAAGGTCGCCGCGGATTGCGTTATCGCGAAGATGGTGGCGCAGGATTTCCACTCTGGCGGCGGCATCCGGCAGCGGGATTTCGATTTGGGTTTCGAGCCGCCCGGAGCGAAGAAGGGCGCGATCGATGGCATCGGGGTTGTTGGTGGCTGCCACCACCACAACGCCCTCACGGCCTTCCACGGGATCGAGGCACTCCAGCATCCCGTTGATCACCTGCCTCCTGTAGTCGCGGTGGTCGCTGCCGCCCCCGGATTCGCGGTCGCCAAAGCTGTCGAATTCATCGATGAAGAGCAGGCTCGGCGCGTTTTTCGCCGCCTCGGCGAAGGCCGACCGCATCGCTTTCAGGTAATCTCCGAGATGACCGGCTGCCTGCCACCGTGCGGCCGAGGCGATGATCAGCTTGACGCCGCAGGAGTTTGCCAAAGCCTGTGCATAGCTGGTTTTCCCACATCCAGGAGGACCAAAGAGCAGCGCGCCGCGATCGACATCGTCCCAAGCGATGTCTCCGTCACGCCAGGCGCGCAGGTCGACTGCAAGCTGGAGGCCCCAGTCCTTGGCTTTCCCATAGCCGTGCATGTTCTCGAGACCCAACGATGGCAGTTTCTCCGCGGCCGGCTCCGGATCGACGGTTTGTGCCGCCATGCGCTTCATCTGACGCACCGAACTCATGAGCGGTCGCGCTGGTCTGACCGCCACCAGGATCGCGTCGAATGACATGGTCGACAGGAATTCGGCATGCTTCCGGGTCATGCCC
The DNA here is from genome assembly GCF_964252905.1 of Pararhizobium sp. LjRoot255. Lineage (NCBI taxonomy): Bacteria > Pseudomonadati > Pseudomonadota > Alphaproteobacteria > Hyphomicrobiales > Rhizobiaceae > Pararhizobium > Pararhizobium sp. LjRoot255. The sequence goes on along the minus strand of NZ_CAXUPQ020000001.1, from coordinate 2,967,362 downwards.
GGCACCTTCGACTCCCGGGCCGCCGCAATAAAATGTTCGGGCGTAGGCCTGACCACGTCCATGACCAGATCGGCACCCGCCAGGAAATCCGCGGGCAGGTATTCGCGCCTCTCCGTGACGACAACAACCTGACGAGCGTGCTTGATACGGTCATAGACCGACCGCGGGTCGATGGTGGACTCGGCAACGGTGAATACAGCGGCGGTATCGTTGCCATACTCATCGACATGCGGGGGGTCTTGGATGAGGCTCGACACTGCACGCCGATAGTAGTCAGCCGTGTCCTCGGGCGCGATGAGCACGGCGATAAAGGCGAGGTTATCGCGGCGAAGGAAAGGCCTAAGGGCATTGCGGACGCCGCATCGCGCAACCGCGACGGCGAGATGTGGTGGCGACTTCGGCCGACTGGCTGATCTGTAGGACATCGGGAGGTTCTCTCATGGTTCACGATCGGACATGCGGGATCAGATCACCGCGATATCCGCCGCACCGCCGTCTCGGGACCGAGCGGCGCATCGTCAAGGTTCACCTCGACGTAACCATGGAGAATGAGCGACGCGATCCCGGGAACGGGCCTCGTTTCCTGGAAAGCCTTGAGGCATTCCGCAAGCGGCAGGGAACCGTGTTCATCGAGCGCGGCCAGCAACCTGAGCCGATCCCCGAGGGGCGTGACGGTCGCGGCATAGCGCAGCAGGTCCTTGGCGTTCCGCAGCCTGAAACCGTCGTAGATTTCGCCTCGATCGAGTAACCTGTAGCGGGCGTTCAGGCGCTCTGCCTCGGTCGCAAGGAGGGTGGTGTCCACGGACATGGCTCGGTCAGGTGCGTCGAGATACAGGGTGCTGCCGTCTTCGTCGAAGACCTGGAAGTCGGGAACATGTGCGATCCCGCCAGCGCCGAAAGGCATCGGCATACAACGCCACGATACCACCGACGGGTTGACGTCCAGCATGCACCCGACATCGCGCGCCGACTGGGAGCGGAAGAGGCGCACGCCATCGCACTTTACTGTGCCGGCCGGATGAAAGGTTCTGATCGTCGCGGAGTTTCTGGCGGCGCGCAACGTGGCGGCCTGCTTGGCAATTCCCATGGCATCCTCGGACAAAAAGGGTTGGTCGTCGCCGCGGTCATCGCGGCAGCGGAGGTCAACCTATTCGTATGAGGTGGTGCGGGTTTTTGTTCATACGGGAACATTTAGCGAACAAAATAAGAAAATCAACCGGGCACTGTAAAAAAACTTTCGTCAACTTTTTCGGGAGTGCCCGGTTGACTCGCTGAAATTCCGGATTATTTGTCGACGTCCTGAGCGACGACCATTCCGCTCGAAGGACAAAATCGATGACCCAGGTTCGCAGGAATAGCGCGCGAATATGACCCCGCCGGCTCACGCCGCGACGGCGTTTTCCGCATTCGTCATTTCACAGGGGTGTTCACCATGTCCGTAGCCCGCCTCCCGTTTCGAATAGGTCGCTGATCCCGAGGGGGATCGCCGCTTCTCACATCCGATTCAAAACGATACCCGCCGCCACCGATGCGCGGAATAGGAGACACTTGCCATGTTCAACGCCAACCGCGTCATGTCCGACTACATCGCCAATCTCGCCGACATCGGCACCTATGGGTGCGATCCGATGTCATTCGAAGACCTCAGGGATGAGTTTGAGGTCTTCCCTTTCACGAATGACGAATTCGACAAGCTTATGGGAATCTAAGGCGTACCTGTCGGACACCGCATCTCGCGGAATAGTTGGGGATGCGGCAGCCGACGGTTCAAGCTGCCGAAAAATTCGCCTTCAACGCGAAAAGTAGCGTAAAACGAGTACCCCCTCTTTCCTGCGCCGACTTCATTTGATAGTCGCAAGTCCAGAACAAATATAAGAATCGCGCAAATGTCTGAAGACTTGAACGTTCAATTCGGTACTCCACGGCTTCCGGAAAAGGTTGATGACTGGGAAAAAGGGCGTACACCTGAATCCCTTTCAGACCTGAACAAAGGTTTGGCAACGACTTTGTGTGAGCTGGATAAGCTGGCTCAGACCAAACTCATGCGCTACGCGCTGAGGGCAAAGAGCTACATCTGGGCAATGGACGAGGATGGCAAGATAGTCGTCGCGGTTGAAGAGTTGGCGATCGAGAAGCCTGAAACGATCTACCCCGGGTATCCACGGAGACGAGGTTTGAGGCATCCGTCTGAGGATAAGAAACTTGGTCATCCTACGCTCATCGGTGAGGGACATGCCAGGATTGCGGGCGAGCTTGCATTCGACGAGGATGAGAACGATGCCCTCCATTGGGTGATCAACGCAAACTCCGGTCGGTATTGCCGACAAAAGCCGCCAAAAAAGGAACAAATCGATCTCGTTGCCGACCGATTCAGGGAACTAGGGGTTGATGTAGTCGTTGACTACGACTAGCGTGTTCTGTAAGGGAGCGCGCTTAATTCTTGCGCAAGGTTCTTGTCGCATAGTGCGATAGCGTTACACGCTCATGGAGTGAGCCATGTCTGAAGACGTAAAGATTTTGATCTCCCGACTGGGCACCTTCCGCCCTAGCGATCGGTCAGTTCTTGGCCGTCATTTCGATGATGCGTCCACGCGACAGGTTGCGGTCGATGCGGTGAAGGAATTCGTCTTGATCTGGGAACGAGCAGACTGGCTTGAGGCTTATTCGATCGAGCGCATTGGGAAATGGATCGCCAAGTATCAACCGGAGGCGATCGTAGCGCTCTTCGACAACTGGTCTAAAGCGAACCCGACTGCTGCCCGTGCAGCACTTACTCGTGGCATAGAATTGGGCCGCATCGAGCGTCTCGAGTTCGCCTGATCTAGCAGCCTCGTAGTTCTACCTTAGTAAAGGCTCCGCATGCGGAGCCTTTTTTGTTGCTAATCTCTATTCGGTTCCTGAACCGGACCTATGAAGGTGTACTGTCTCGTACCATCGTCCATCACAATGCCAGATGATTAAAGACGATTGCGATCCATCCGCGTCTCAACTCGGAAATGCCCTTTAAAGATCAAAGAGGTTCATCTGAAGCCCTTCTAATTCAGCAATAATGCGCCCCTTTGTTTTGGAGCTTCGAAAGAGTTGATAGTGCGCGGTGCTTTTCACGTTGGCGCATGCGTTAGCCACGAGCGTCAAGGCCTCCAAAACGAGCTTTCGAGCCTCGTCATCGACTGGCAACGGGGCCTTCTTTTGCGTGAGGATCAAATGAGCAGCGTACAGCACGAACCAATGGCCGTAGACAAGATACTGATGCTCGCCTGTCGGTGGTTCAATCACATCTCGTTGCCGGGAAGCATAGGCGTCACGCATCTCCTCAATCAACCGATAGAGCTCGACCAGACGGCATAGGTCATCGATGACGTGATGCTCGTGGAAGATCACATTGAAACGCTCCCCAAAAATAGTGTCGGAATCGGCTTTCGCCCGATCAGGTTCACCCAATTCATACGAGAGCAGTATCTGACCCAGCTTCAGCGCATCAACACGCTTCTTGGGGTCACGGTCGGCGTGCATGTTGCGCTTGCGTTCGAAAAAGTAGCCGCGGTCGTGGAAGGCAATCTCAAGTTTTTTCAGAACGGAGTGGTTGGCCCTCAGATCGCGAGCCTGGATGCGCGCCTGGCTGTTGGTCGCGACGGCAACCCTTTCAGTTATGTCACTTCGTGCCGTGGCGTAAACGCGCACCATCAACACAACGTTCTCAAACGCCTCAGGTGATTTCTTGTAGGCTTCGAGGAGCGAGTGCGAGGTTTGAGCGCCGTTCACGATCTGGAAGTCTTCAATCCGGATTACGGGATTCGAGTGCCCCTTGTTGAAAGCATAGCCCTTGCAAGTGATCGTAATGCCGTTGTTTAGATACCAGAACAAATGGCTGTCATCTGAGACTGCCGTTTGGATGATATTGCTGTTGTATCCGCCATTCGCCCCGAGGAAGATTCTCAGGTTCTCGTCGAACAAATGCCGCTTGATTGACTTCTTGTCGGAGGTTTGGATCATTTCGACAAATGATCGTGCGTCAACAGACGCTATGACCCCGCGGATATCTCCGTCGGTTCGTTCGAATGCTTCTTTCCCGATTACCTGAAGGCAACCAATTTCGCGTTCTCGGCCGGTTGACCCGATGTCACGCATTATCTCGGCCGGACCGTAGACCTCGTAGTCAACGCTAGGCATAGAATTCAACGTGCTGTCGAAGATTGATTTAGCAGAAGGGGTCAATCCCTTACCGTTGCTGCAGAAGACGACGCGATAGCGGCAAATGACACCGTTTTTGTGGAGTTGCCAAATTCGCGCCACGGCTTCAGTCAACTGAAGGTTTCCGGTTTTTAGCAGCCGATCTTCCCTGTCGAAAAGCCCATGAAGGAAGGCCCCAATTCTCAGGACCTCCCCGTCATTGATCGTTCGATCGGTTGATGCCAATGAGGTTCGATGTTTCGATTGAAAAATGAAGACTTCCGCTCGGTCCTCGCGCTCGAGGATTTCTATGGCATCCACACCGAGATCGTTGCCCCCGTCAACGATCATTTCCGGATAGTCTGACGACCTGTCCGGGAAATACTGCTCCAGCACGAGGTAAAGAAAAGCAAGTGATGGCCCTTGAAGCCCGTAGCGAGCCATTGCCGTAGATACTCTCGCTTCGACGATATCCCATTCGATTGGTGAAACGGCAGGCATGTAGCTAACTCGATTGAAGGTGATTTGGATTTACACGCCTTACTGGAAGACTGCACAGTACCAATATGATTAATTCACGAATTTCGTTAAATCCTGGCACTTCTACCTATTTCATACGCGATAGCCGAAGAAGGTTGTTCAGTTGGCGGTCCCAAACATGGCATTCACGAACCGATCCTTCTCGGTCAGTTGTTCGGCGGAGCTACCTCGGGTGAACATCAAGGTTCGCCACGCATTTCGCCCGCTGACGACAATTGTCACCTCGACATTGGCATCTGATGCTCTCGTTGAAATCCCCGTCGCTCGTACCCCTGGCATGCCGTTCACTTGCACTGGTCGCCACTCGGAGTTGATAGTGATCTCCGACGCGATCGCATCCTTGATGGCGTTCGCGTATGTCGTGGTATCAACGTTATCCGAGGGAAGCGTCTCGTGGCCGAAGATAGCCTCGGAAAGCAATTCACTTGCGACGAAATAGAATGCGCTCCCACTGTCGGCATCGACAGGCTGAGGCTGCCAGGATTTGCCTATTGTCGCTGACTTACTCGTCACGGGGCTAACCCAGGTCTGAGTGGCTGTGAGATTGTTCGCGGCCCTCTTGTCCTCTGTCCGCAAGATGGTGTTGCCGATGAGAAGGGCTGCAACCAATGCAACGGCTATGCCGAGGCGCAGTCTACCCGGGGTGGCGACGATTGATGGATTGCCCTCGTCGTAGCTGGCTGGGCGGCCAGACGCTAGGCGACGGTACTGGGCAACCTGGGTGAAGAGGGCGACAAACGGAATACCCATCCCGAGACCCGCGATCCACACCTTGAACTCTCGGGTTAGGTAGAACCAGAACCGACTGCTTCCTGGCGGAACGGGGACCTGCACACCGACAATGGCCTTGCCTGGTGTGCTGCCGAGCAATGTCATGCTGACCGCAAGCAATAAGGCGACCAGAGGCATAATCATGAGGCTGAACAGAACTTCGTTCATGGCTACGAGTTTTATGTAGATGTCCGGCGCATACACGGCTGACCAGAGGCCGATCCCGAACCCCAACAATGGTACGAAGAGCAGGTTGTCGAAGAACCTCGCCCAGAACCGCGGCCAGGGTCGCGAGGTAAGGACAACACCAGGTTTCGTCGCAACAGGCTGGAACGCAGGGGGCGGGAAGTTGGGCGGGATGGCCGATGTTGGGAGGGGAGGTGGCGTGACGAAGACGTCCGCGAAGTCGGGATGTTCGCCCGCAACCTTCCAGTTCGTCATACCGTCGCGCCATACATACGCTTGAGGGACGATTTTCCCGCTTTCGATCAGGCCGCGGATTTCCTCTTCGCTGGCAGGTCCCTTACGTTCCTGTCCTATCGTGTAGTACCAAATCGCCATGCTTCTTGCGCCCTCTGCCCGGGAAAGGTTTAGCAAGGGCGGACCAACCCGTAAAGTTGCATAATAGGCGGGCTTTGAGGTTCACCGCCGATGGCCATGGCCAGTCACTGGCGGCTTTGATCTATTCGTTGACGAAATAGTACCCGTCGATCTTTTTCTCCCTGACGGCACCGAACAGGTTGCCACGTTCAAGGTGGGCCTCGAGATCGGGGTCCTGTTCCCAGGCATGATCGATCAGGCACCAATCGAGATGGAAGTGATCACCGTCTTTCGAGGCGAGGACGCCGACCCCCTTGGCGGTTTCGCCGAGGTATTTGGCGACAGTAGTCAGGTTCAGGAGGCCCGTCCTCCTCGTCTGCTCGCCCTCGGGGCCGGTGGTCTGCATTCCAGGAAAGAACGGCGAGAACATAAAACTGCAATCGGTAGGCGGGAATGCGAAACGATAGGGGCGTTCGAATTCGCCATTCTTGGCTTGGTTGATAACGAGGTCCAGTCGTTCCTTGGCCGCCCTCCAGCCCGACCTGGGCAGTTTGGCGAATTCGATGAGGATGCGGACGTAGTCACTACCGCTGTCCGGGTTTTGGATGTGGTCGGCAAGACGGTTCATGATCGGCGACAGGTCAGTCTGGGCGGCATCGTCGAATAGGCGGTCCAGCGCCTTGTGCGATGTCGGCGTTGGTAGCGCCTCGTCTGACATGTAGGCAGCGAGGATGTCCGCCTCGACAACGGTCACCTTGGCATCCGAGAGCGCTAGAAGGGCATTCTGCCGATACTCCAGGTACCGCCGCACCTCCTCGGGAACCGCAAGGGTCTTGACGACATGGCTGTAGGTATCCCGCTCGAATACGTGGATGAAACCAGCGGTCTGGCTAGCATGGTACTGAATGCGCCGACAATCTTCCGGCAGTGACGGACCAGCGGCATAGAGGATGATCTTTTCGATATGCTGGATATCATCGCCACTCACGTCGTGCCGCTGCCCGCGCTCATTGGCGATCGAGATCGAAGCGTGCTCGTTCAAGAAACGGAGCGAGTCCTTGATCTGCCGTACTGCAGTCCGCAGGATTGCGTCCTTGAACCAGCGCCTTTCGGCTTCGGGATCGTCCTTTGGTTCGGCCCGCTCTTTCATCTGGATGATGAAGGCCGTGTCGCCGAGCCAGACGAAGCTATCGGCGAGTTCGAGTTCCTGGCCAGGCCGCGGCGAAAACTGGTTCTGTGAGAACGTGAACTCTTTCCAGAAGGTGGAGCCGTTCAGTTGCGCGGTGAATTCTTCGAGGGTCATGCGGTGCCTGGAGTTCGAGATCGGTCGCCTAGACATAAGTCCGAATGACATCGTGCTCAACAATGCGAACCGGGTGATGTCACAGTTTCGGCTTATGGACGGCCTGCGATGTGAGGATCAAGCTTGAGTCAGCCTTCAACCGCCCAAGCTCCTACCCCTGGAGCGGCGCAACAAATTTGCATTGATGCCTCAGCGACAATTCATATTGAGGAAGGGGCCCTCGGCTGAGCCGTATGGCTTCCCGCCACTTGGAAGTAAATCAAAGACTTGGAATGAGGAAAAGCAGGTTTTGATCTCGGGGACAAATCTATTGAAACGTCAGGGACAAAACAGCGCTCGTAGGGACAAACCTTTTGAGCGATTCCATGAAGCGTCAGGGACAAAACAGCGCTCGCTGGGACAAACTGGTGACTCCGACGAAATTCGAGAGTGCCGGCTCCAAATTAAGAACGTCACTCGACGACGGAGCACGATTCAAGAGTATCAAACACCCCCAAACACCGTTTCTCTAATGAAAACAACGATTGGCGGGACAATCGCTTTGACGAAAAAATCATCGAGTCTGACGAACTAGAAAGAAATGGTGGGCCCGGAGGGACTCGAACCCCCAACCAAGCGGTTATGAGCCGCCGGCTCTAACCATTGAGCTACAGGCCCTGCCCCGGTTGCAGCCGGTATCCCGCCGGCCAATGGCAGACGGCGGTGGACTGGCTCTAGCGGAAAACGGGTTTTCCCACAAGACGTCGCCGCAATCCCTACACAATCAATCATCATGAAGGGTGGCAGGGACGAGACACAACCGGAAAGAACCCATCCATGACCTCAGCCTATCTTTTCCGCCGCCTCAGGACCGCCATGCTGGCGACTGCCTTTGCGGGCATCGCAAGCGCGGCGGCCTTCGCGCAGGATAACACGCCGCGCGAAGCGGTGATCACCGTTTACGGCGAGGGCCATTCGGAAGTGGCGCCCGACATGGCGATCCTGTCGTTCAGCGTCGTCAAGGATGCAAAAACCGCCCGCGAGGCGCTCGACGCCAACAACAAGGCGATGGCGGACGTGCTCAACGCGCTGAAGAGCGCCGGCATTGCCGAGCGCGATCTGCAGACCTCGGGCTTTGCGGTCAATCCGCAGTACCAGTATCCGGACAACAGCGATGGCGGCAGCCGCCCGCCGGTCCTGATCGGCTACCAGGTCGCCAATTCGCTGACCATCAAGGTGCGCGACTTGGCCAAGCTCGGCGCGATCATCGACCAGTCGGTGACGCTCGGTGTCAACCAGGGCGGTTCGATCCAGTTCACCAACGACCAGCCGGAAGCGACGATCACCGAAGCCCGCAAGCAGGCGGTGGCCGATGCCGTCGCCAAGGCCAAGGTGCTTTCGGAGGCCGCCGGCGTCGCTCTCGGCCGCATCATTGAGATTTCAGAGAACTCATCCCGGCCCCAACCGCTGCCGATGATGCGCACGATGGCAAAGGAATATGCCGCCGATGCCGTGCCGATCGCGGCGGGAGAAAACAGCTACAACGTCACCGTCAACGTCACCTTCGCGATTGCGCAATAATATCAGGTCGCAGACGACCGTGGAAAATCGGACCCCGCTTCGGCGGGGTTTTATTTTGGTGAACCCGTGATCATGGGGCAAAGCAGCGTCTCAATCCGGCCCCCATGCCCGGCCCCCATGCCCGGCCCCCATGCCCGGCCCTCATGCCCGCCCTTGTGGCGGGGTGCTTCATGCGGCCGGGCACAAGCCGGCAATAGGATGTCGTTGCGCCGCAGACTGCCCGACGGCGGCGATAAAACGGCGACGCCCCCCGCGGGCGAACCGCGAAGGGCGAGACTTTCCGCCGGCCGGGGGGCGACGAGGCGGAGAACCGCTGATGCCAGCGCCAAGGGCGGCGTGCCCTTAGCGGCCGATGACCGGGCAACCGCGTGCGTTGGCGAAGACGATCCGGCGGTAATCGCCGTGACGGCGGCCCTCGACCACGACGCGGCGCCGCGACACGTCGGCCACATAGGCCCGGCGCAGACCGTAGTCACGCGCCTTGTCGACGGCGAGCCAGGGAGCGCAACGGCCGCGACGCTCACGACCCCAGCCGTCACCCCAGTCCGGGCGATGGCGGCGATCCCGGCCCCAGTCGCGTTCGTCGCCATAGCCGTCGCGATCCCGGCCCCAGTCGCCTTCGTCGCCATAGCCGTCGCGATCACGGTATTGAACATCAACGGCGCCGCCGGAATGGATGCCGAATGTCAGCGTGTCGGCGACGGCCGGGGCGACCGTTGCGCCGAGACCCGTCAGACCGATGAAGCCGGCAAGTGCCAGTTTTGTAAGGATCTGTCTCATGAGTGTTTCTCCGTGTTGGGTCCAAAATTCAAACGTCCGCCCGTGGGTTTTCGTTTCGGGGCATGGAGGGAAGGTAAGCCGGGGCGGCTGAACGGAATCGGAACTCGCCGTTCATCGGCGGTTCAGGTGGCCGGGGCGCGGAACGAATCGCTCGAAGAGAAGCGTCGGGCTACAGCGCCGCGCGTCAAACATGACGCGCAAAAGGACGCTGTAGCATCTTGAAACTGCTGCATAATTTTATCCTTAAATCGATTGATTCAAGGAATTATGCAGGCTAGCGGGCGAGCTCTTTTTCGAAGACGCGAATGTTACGGTAGTGGCTGAGCCGGGTGACGGCGCCGTTTTCGAATTCGAAGACGAAGACGCTGGGGATCGAATAGGACTGGCCGCTGGCGGCGGGGAAGCCTGGCATGGTTTCGCGGTAGGTGCCGCGGGCGGTTGCGTCGATGGCGACGCGCTGGCCCAGCGCATCGTGCATGAGCACCATGTCGCCGAAGGTCTCGTCGAAATGTCGGAAATAGCTCATGACGCCCATGCGCAGCGGGCCGGCGCCTATGGTCCGCTGTCCGGTCAGCGAATCCAGCGCCACGTCCTCATCGAGAAAGGTGGCGAGCGTATCGAAATCCCGCTCGTTCAGGGCCTCCATGAAGCGGCTGGCTATCGTCTGCGCGTCGGTCAACGAACGTCCCCCTGATTGTCGAGCCGGAGCCTTGCGGTGACCGGCTGAGAATAACGCCAAAGCCCTGATTTTGTTCCGGAATGGAAACAGATACCGGGGCCAGACTGCACCGGCCGGTGGCCGCTTGTCCAGCACAAAGCCGACAATCACCGCCCGAGATGCAGGACGATCTCGCGCCGGTGCGGCCGGTCGCGGTGTTCAAACAGATAAAGCCCCTGCCAGGTGCCGAGCACCAGGCGGCCGCCACTGAGCGGAATGCCGATCGAGACCTGCGTCAGCGCCGCCTTGATATGGGCCGGCATGTCGTCGGGTCCTTCCGCCGTGTGGATGATCCAGCGCATCGACGGATCGCTCGACGGCGGCACCAGACGCTTGAAGAACTGGTCGAGATCTCGCCTGACGTCGGGGTCGGCATTCTCCTGGATGAGGAGCGAACAGGAGGTGTGGCGGACGAAGACGGTGAGCAGCCCTTCCTCCAGACCGCTCTTATGAACAAAGGCCTGCGCCTCGTGCGTGAATTCGTAGAGACCGGCTCCGCGCGTCGACAGGCTGATGATCGTCTGTGGCATGGCGTCCTTTTTCCGGGCCCTGCCCGCATTTCGTTCGTCAGGCAGGGTCACCGTTTTTCGTTCATCGAGCAGCCCTCATAGCTCCAGGAAGCTCTTGAAGCCACCATAGATCATGCGCTTGCCGTCGAAGGGCATGGTCCATTTGTCGCTCGCAAGCCGCGGGTCGGCCATGACCTTGGCGTTGATCTGATCGCGCTCCTCGCGCGAGGGATAGGTGATCCAGGAAAAGACCACGACCTCGTCGTCCTTTGCCTGGACGGCGCGCGGGAAGGAGGTGAGTTCGCCATAGGGCACATCGTCGCCGATGCACTCGACATAGGACAGCGCGCCATATTCCTTCCAGACTTCGCCGGCGGTACGGGCCATATCCTTGTAAGCCTCGATATTGCCCTTCGGCACGGCGACAATAAATCCGTCGACATAGTGCATTTGAGGTTTCCTCCACTGTGAACCATGCCAAGCGAAATGGAGCGGCAAGCCGGATCGTCAACCGAGGGGATAGAGAAAAGGCGGCAGTGTCTGCGGATCGCACGCATCGGCATGCGGCCACTCCTCGCACAGCGGCGGGATCTCGGGCTCAGCCTCCGGCGGGCGAATGGGACGCACGAAATACGCGTCGCGGCAGGCGTGCCAATAAGTGATGAAGCCCTCCAGCCACTGATCGTCGGCACCGGCAATGCAGAGCGGCAGCCAGACGGTAAGATCGTCGCTATCGCCGAGAACCGGCGGGATTTTCCGCGGTATCAGCTTGCCGGCGCAGTGCCCCTTGCGGGCGCAGCGGCGCAAGCCGCAGAAGGGGGATATCTCCATGTTGTTCACGGCCATGCGCGACAGCACGACGAACTGCAGAAACGGCATCTGCTTGCCCCACAGGATTTTACGCTGAACCGGCTCTTCCTTTTTTGTCTGCTCTTCCATGCGGACACACCTTCTCGTTCACGCGGCGTTTTTCGCCCGCGGCTTGACATTTTCTTCAGTTTGCCGGCCAGAGGGACGGCGGGATCGGCCGGGGCACATCGGGTGCCTTAGTGGGTAATAGTAGGTGACACGCGATGTGCCCCGCTTCGGTGTCTTTTGCCGCGCTTCTCAGGTTCTTCTGCGCTTCTCCTGTCACGAGAAGCCTCCAATGCCCCGGCCCGGCCGCTTATCCGCCAGGCCTTTCAATAGGTGGGGCAGGCCCTGGACCGGTGGACGGCAAAGCCGTCCGGCGGGGTGACCCGCCGCGGTGGGACATGCCCGGCACGCCCGGTTCATTTGCGAACCGGAGGAGAACCGCCTTTCACGCAGCCCCGGGGATTTCGCGCGCGTTTCGCCAAATCGTCCGGGCACCGGCCCCGCCTCGCCGGCAACGCAAACCGGTGTATCCGTGGCGGGACGAGGGGAGTATGGCACGGGTGCAAAGGGCGGGAATGAACGGGGATATTTTTGGGGTCACGGGCGGGCAAAAGGCCTATCGGGAGCGTCGCCAAGGCCACCATCATCGTACCGGGTTCGACGTCGCAAAAATTGCCGGACGCTGCACCCAATATCCGGGCCGCACCAATCAGTTGCAACCGCTCATCGCATATGTCAAATACGGCAACGGCATCGAGGTCATCCACATGCTGGGAAACCACGCGGCCCGATCACGCAAATTCATGCATAGCTCAGGTAAACCTTCCCTTGCATCTTCCCTGGACCCCAGCCGCCGTTGTCTTCGACATGGACGGTCTGCTTTTTGATACTGAGGCGCTTTACCAGAGAGCAATTGCTGCGGCAGCGACCGAAGGCGGGCATGATTTAACTTCGGCCAGCAGCCTTATGATCGGTCGTCCCGTGGATCAGAGCCGACGCCTGCTCTTGGACCTCTACGGTTCGGCCTTTCCCGTGGATGAGTTCTTCGCGGCCATGTTCCGGCATTTTGATCTGATGGCGGCGACCTCTCTTACCTTAAAGCCGGGCGTGGTCGAATTGCTTGACACTTTAGACGATTTGCAGCTTCCTCGGGCTATCGCCACGTCGTCGGCTCATCATAGGGTCCAGGATCACTTGAATGCTCACGACCTGGGGGGGCGGTTTCACGCAATTGTGGGGCACGGCGACTATACTGCCAGCAAACCGGCCCCGGATCCGTTTCTGGTGGCTGCTGAGCGGCTAGGGTTCGAGCCACGGTTGTGCTTGGCCTTGGAGGATTCTCACAACGGCGTTCGATCGGCGTGCGCTGCCGGCATGATGACCGCGATGGTGCCGGACCTTCTTGAGCCTACGGACGAAATTCGAGCTCTCTGCAGCTTCGTCACCCGTGATCTGCATGAGGTCCGCCGGATTATCTTGAGTGCTACTGCATAATTCCTTAAATCGGAATCGATTTAAGGATAAAATTATGCAGCAGTTTCAAAGTGCTACAGCGTCCTTTGCGCGTCATGTTTGACGCGCGGCGCTGTAGGGAGTGAAGGTTTCGGTGTTCTCGCCCTGTTGATCGTCCAAAGCCGCCCCCATGCCTTGACGATCAGGAAGATCGGAATGGGGAAGCCGCCGTGAGGCACGCGGGAACGACGTGCTGCAAGGAGCAGGCGTCGCCCGCTGCGGGCCCACGCGACAGTGGTCGTGGTTTTTGCGATCAATGCGCGACCTCGCAGGCTGCCGACATCAGTTCTTCGGGGTTCAGCGCCCGGCAGACGTTTCGGCCTTCGTCTTCGACTTCCGTGAAGCTCCAGCGCACGACGCCTTCGCGATCGAGCAGGAAGTGGCCGACAAGCTGCATGTGGCCGGCTATCCGCACCTGTTGATCGGCTTCCATCATTTCGTAGCCATCCTTTTGGTTGAGAAGGTCGCCTGCCGTGGGCGGGTCCATCGGTTCGGGCAGTTCCGGCAGATCGACCCGCATGGTCATGACCTCGTCCATTCCGACCTTGTTTGGCCAGACGGTCTCATTCTGCGTGAACTCGACGATGGGCAAGCCGAAGGCTCGGTGCGAAGTTCGCGCGGGGTCGGACGCGGCAAGGAGATCGGGTATCGGATGGTAACGAAAATAGAGGCGCGCGCGCTCGACCGGTGTGTTGACCACCGCCAGAGATTCGATGCCTTTTTCGCGCAGGGCCGGGTTGAGTTGTGCCATCGCTGCGACATAACGCCGGCAGAACGGACAATGCAGGCCTCGAAACAGACCGATCAGCAACGGGCTGCGTCCGCGAAAATCATCAAGTGTGATCTTCCCCTCACGCGAGATCGCATCCAGCATGATGTTCGGGACCCGGTCGCCCGGTTGTAACAGGTGATCGACAGAATGTGTGGACATGGGCAACCTCCTCGCCCTGGTACCAGCCGGGAAAAGGCGCACGCTTCAAGGCCGAGCCCGCTGGCGCAAACGTTTGCTCGAAGACGAAAGAGCACTCGGCTCCGCGCCGAGGGCGACATCAAGCGCTGCACGGCCTGACCTTTCGCCTAACCGGCAAGAGAATGGCCCCACATCGGCTCATGAGCAAGCGTAAACAGCGAGACTGAACGAACTTCCGGGCACGCGTCTGCCCCTGTTCAGCGTGTCGAACCACAGTAACACGACACTGGCCGCCTCACCCCTCTACCCTGCCGTGTACCCCCCCCTCAAGGGCAGTTCCATGTGGAGCGAAGGCGATCGCGGCAAGCTACCTCCTCTCCCCCCGGGGAGAAGTGCCGAGCGTAGGCGAGGCGATGAGGGGGTTTTCGGCGTTCGGCGCCAGCGGCCCCCTCATCCGGCGCTGCGCGCCACCTTCTCCCCGCTGGGGAGAAGAGGAAATTGGCTCGCATCCTTCAGCCTCAATGGCCAGACAGGACGAGCGTTTGCACCGGGAGCAGTACGGCCTGCATCCGCAGGATCATGGCGTGCACGAGCCCGACCGCGTCGACGACATGAAGAAACAGCCATCGCAGCGTGCCGATGTTTTCGTCTGCGAGGGCATCGTGGTTGTTGCTATAGGCATTGGCAATGCAGCTGCTTCCCGGCGGAATGCCTTCCAGTTCCCCGGGATAGAGCGGCTCCAGAAAGACGGTCAGCGTTCCCGGCCGGCCCATTTGCTGCACATCGACGAGTTGATCCGTCGGCCGCAACTGTCCGGTGGCGATGACGTCCTGGACACCGGTGACGACCATCGGAATGATGGTGAAGGGCTTGCCGACGCAGGTCGCTTCGGCGATCATTCCGGGCTTCATCACTTGCGCCTCGATCTGCCCGAAACCGGCGATGAGGGCTACCCGACCCGCCTCTGTCGGCACGAGAATACCGGCGGGCCGCAGCATCGAGTTGACGACATCGCCGGGCCGCAGCGTAAACTGCTGGACGGAGCCGGCGACGCCGGCCCTGACGAGCGTCTTGTCGAGGTCGACCTGCGCCTGTGCCCGGGCGGCTTCGGCACTTGCCTTTTGCGCCGGCAGCAGGACGGCGATCTGCGTCTCCAGGGTCTTTTTCTTTGCAAGTGCTGCATCGACCGCGCCCTTGCGGCCGTCGATGGTTGTCTGCAGGCGGTCGACCTCGCGCTGGGACACGGCGTTGCTCTTCAGAAGCTGCGCCTTCATCTCGTATTCGTCCACCGCGGTCTGATAGGCACCCCGAGCCTCCGTGATCTGGCCATCGGCGCCGGCAAGCTCGGTTTCAGCCACCTGCGTCTCGGCAACGATTTCCGCAATGCGCCGGCGGGCGGTCTCCATGGCGGCTTCCTGCTGGGACCCGTCGAGCCGGAACAGCGGTGCCCCCGCTTCGACCTTCTGGTTGTTGCCGACATAGACCTCATCGACGCGCCCGACCGTTTCCGGCAGGATCGTCACCGTGCGGAACACGGCCGTGACGTGCTTGGTCGAAGGGTGGAAGTAGAAGATCAGCGTGATCAGCGAAATGGTCAGGAGCAGACAGGCGGTAATGCCCCAGCGCAGCTCATACCATACGGTGTAGAAGGTAATTTCGCGGCCGATCCGCTTACCCTGGGCATAGCGGCGAAACAGATAGTCGGGGAAGACCGTCAGCAACGAACAGAGCATCAACTCGAACATGGCTCAGATCCCTCCCCCGTGCGTTTCCGTCCTTTGCGCCGGCTCGCTTGCCTCGACCGGCTCTTCAGCCACCACCGCCGGATTCTCTGCCGTTTCGGCATCACGCCCGGACAGTTTCGCCAGCGACTGGGCAATCGAATGGAGCGGCGACGAGAAATCGGGAATCTGGATGAAGGCCAGGAGCAGGCCGGCTATCCAGTAGATATGGTTGTGCGTGAAAAGCGAGATCAGGGCCAGAATGGCGACGATTTCCATCTGCACCTTGCTGGTCCGGTGCGCCCGGCGCTCCGGAAAGGCATGAAGCTGAAAGTAAAAATTGCCAAGGACGAGGACGCCGATCAGCAGAAAGATCACGACCGCGTTGAAGAGGTAATCGGTTTGCCCAGGCTCGGTGATGAAGACCGGCAAGTGGTCAGTTGCGGCAGGATGAAGCGTTTGCGCCATTGCATTTCCCCCCTCTGAAAAAGCGCCCGAGTGTCCCAGATGGATGAAACGGATCCCGCAGGTCTGGCGAAGCCGATTTCAGCGCGATCCGTGTCCCGTTACGCCCCCGCCGCCAGTGTAGCGTGCTTCCGATTTTTTAGCGATGGGGCGGCGCCGCACGACAGGCGGTGGCGGCAGGACGAGCAAGACGGGAACGGCGGCCGCAGGCACCCGGTGCCTGCGGCCGTGCAAGGTTGTGGCGGGCCGCTCAGCCTTCGTTGCCGTTCTCGTAATTTTCAGGCGGACGGGCGTTGACCGCGGGTTTCGGCGATCGTGCGGGTTGATTGCGGGCGCAAGGGACATAGATCAATCGCATAGCTCAAGGGAGGGAGAAGAGCATGCAAAAGATCACGCCGTTTCTCTGGTTCGACGACCGGCTCGACGAGGCGCTGGAGTTCTACACGTCGATCTTCAAAAATGCGAAAGTGACCTATCACAAGCACGGACCGGACGGGAAAACCTTCACCGCCGCCTTCGAACTGGAAGGCCAGGAATTCATGGGGCTGAACGGCGGTCCGCATTATCACTTCACGCCGGCCATCTCCTTCTTCGTCAAATGCGCCGACCAGGCAGAGGTCGACTATTATTGGGAGCGGCTGCTGGAAGGCGGACATCCGCAGCAATGCGGCTGGCTGACCGACCGCTTCGGCGTCAGCTGGCAGATCATTCCCGATGCGCTGATGCAGCTTCTGAACGACCCGGACCCGGCCCGGGCCAGACGCGCCACCGACGCGATGATGCGGATGGTGAAGATCGACGTGGCCGGGCTGGAGAAGGCTGCGGCAGGCTAAAGCGCCGCGCGAAAGCCTCACCCCTCCATGTCCTCCTTCAGCCGCCCGAGCAGGTCCACCGCCTGGGCGGCATAGGGACCGATCCAGCGGTCGTGGATCTGTTTGATCGGCAGCGGATTGAGATAGTTCCAGCGCTCGCGGCCCTCGCGTTTAACGATGACGAGGTCCGCCTCCTCCAGAACCTTGAGATGCTGCATCACCGTGCAGCGGTCGAGGCCCGGAAAACGCGCGCATAATTCGCCCGTCGTTTGCGGGTGATCCTTCAGCATATCGAGCATCGCACGCCGGCTGGAGGCGGCCAAGGCTTTGAAGATTCTGTCGTTTTTCTCATCGATTGACATGTTATGTTTTTATAACATAATGGAGCGGAGAACAAGCCGGAACAGGAAAACAGGAGGAAAGATCATGGAACTGAAATTCAAGGTCGCCGGCCGGATCGCCAAGCCGGTCTCAGAGGTTTTCGCGGCGGTCGTCGATCCCGCCCAGTTGTCTCGTTATTTCACCACCGGCGGCGCCAAGGGCCGGCTCGAGACCGGCGCCACCGTCACATGGGATTTTCACGATTTTCCCGGCGCCTTTCCGGTGAAGGTGGTCGATGTCGTGAAGGACAAGAAGGTCGTGCTGCAATGGGCGGCCAATGAAGGCACGGCCGAAACCGCAGGTTACGATACGACCGTCACCATGACCTTCGAGCCCGTCGATAACGGCCGAACGCTGGTGACGATTTCCGAGGAAGGCTGGCGCGAGACGGCCGGCGGGCTCAAGGGCTCCTACAGCAATTGCGAGGGCTGGACAGGGGCTCTCTGCGCCATGAAGGTCTGGCTGGAGCATGGCATCAATCTGCGCGAGGGATTCTACAAGTAGCAGATCGGGCGGCGCGGCGGGTCAATCCGCGGGAAACTGCCGAGCCTTCCATTGGCCTTTGGGAACGGCACCGCCGATCGCGAAATTGAACGCGGTGATCGCGTCGGCTTCGTCGTTTACCGTGCATTGAAAATCGACGTCGTACCAGGCCTGGCCGCTGCGATAGGCGGCGCCAGTCGCATTCAGCGTCTGGCCCGAGATCGGTGACGCGTCTTTCGACGGATCGAAGAAAAGCCCTTCCGGCACCGTATCCGGGCTGGCGCGCCTGATCTGCTCGAGCGCCTCGATCATGCACATCTGCACTATCCGCCGATCTTTCGGCAGCTTGCCGAGAGCCTGGCGGACGCGCGGATCGGAGAGCGCCTCGGCCGAGTAAATTTCCTTGGCTTTCCTCATGTCGGATGAAGGCTTGGGGCGCTCGCCCGACGACTTGCCCCTGACGATCGCGGTCTCTTCCGAACCATCGGGCCTGGTTTCAGGCTTTGCCGTTTCCGCCGTCGGCACCGTCTGCTCGATGGCAGTTCCTTCGTTGATGCTCTGCCGGACGGTTGCCGTCTGCGGCAGGTCAAGTTCGGGCGGCTTGGCCGTTTTTGCCGTCTCCGCCAATTTGGCGTCCTGTTTCGGCTGCTGGCCGGTCCTTGCCGGCCTGTCTGATTCGGCCTGCGACGCCGCGTCCGGCGCACCGTCGGCTTTGTCCTCGGACGGCGTTCCGGCGGCGGGCTCCTTCTCGCCCTGTTTCGAGGCGGACTCGAAGGCCTGCGGCAGGCTCCTGCGAGCCTCGGCAGCTTTCTGTTCCGACGTCGCCTTGGCAGGCGGCTTTTCCGCAGGCTTCTGTGCTTGCCTTTGAGCCTGTTGCCGGGCGGGTTTTTCCACCTGCTTCTCGGCCGGTTTCTTCTCGGGTTTCTTCTCCGGTTTCTTCTCCGGTTCCGGCACCATCTCGACCTTGACGGTCTCCTCCTTCTCCGGCTCCGGCGCGGCGGGCGGCAGGCGGAAGAGAAGCAGTGCGGCAATAGTGACATGCAGCGCAACGGAGGCGAAAAGCCCCGCACCAAAACTTCCCCGCCGTTTTTCCAGTGTCTGCTGCATGAATGGGTGGATACGGCCGGATACTGACCGGAGCATGGCCGGCCGGAGATGGGAAGGACGGAATTCGGCCAGCCCGAGGGCCGGCGTGGTGTTCAGTAGCACGCGGCTTCACGCGTTCCTAGCGAGCGCGAAACATACGCACGTACCCCGCTCAACCCTCGTTGTCGGATATCTCGAAACGGTCGGGATAGAAGGCCAGATGATCCTTGATGGCGCTCATCGCATCGTACGGCGCCTCGTAAGACCAGATGGCATTCCGCAGCCGTTCGCCGCCGGAAGGCAAGCTGAAATAGGAACAATCGCCCTTGTAAGGGCAATAGGTGGCGTGATCGGTCCTCTCCAGCAGCGCCATATCAACATCGGCGCGCGGAATATACTGCACCGGTGGATAGGAGGATTCCCGCAGCGTCAGGGCGTTGCGGCTGTCGGCAAGGGTCTTTCCGCCCGCCTTCACCACCACGCGGCCCGGGTTCCGCGTGATGGTGATTGGATGGTCCGGACCAGGTATCCTGATCGGTTTTTCGGACATATGGTTCTCCTCGCCCGGCGCAGGTTTCGTCATTGCGGTTTTGTCCGGGCGGTCAGGCTCGCCCTAGCCCAGCGAATTGATGAGTTCGCGGTAGGCTGCCTCGGGGAAGGCCTTCAATGTGCGGGTGCGTACATTGCCAGCCGTCCCGATAGACAGGGCGAACCGCGCGGCAACAGCGTCGTCGGGCGCTTCGCAGACCGCCACCATGTCATATTCGCCCATGGTCAGGTAGAAATCCTTGAACGAGCCGCCCATATCACTCAGCAGTTTCTTCGCCGCGTCGAGACGCTTCGGCGACTCGCGTACGGTCTTCACACCTTGGTCCGTCCAGTTGATCAGCATGATATACATGGTCATAGCACACCTCCCATGCGGCACGACCGTGAAAGTGGCGCCGCGATTGACGCCTCCGCCTCCGCCTCATCGGACAAACCATCCACAACGCGGACGGCCGATTTCACTCAACAGAACGCACGCGATGAAAGCTCGAGGTATTGGCAAGCAGAGAAGTATAGTCCTGTCGGCCTGAGGGAACAAGAAAGACGAAGTCATCGGAAGAGTGAGCAGAGCGAGCGGGGGGCGACCGATTGGAGGCGGAATTGACCGACCTCAACGGATGAATGGCGCCGATATCAACAGCTTGCGACTTGACGAAAAAACCCGGCCAGTTTTCACCGACCGGGTTCCATTTTTTCAATCGACTACCGCTGTCGTTTAGCTATCAAGGAAGCTCCGCAGCTTGCGCGAGCGGCTCGGGTGCTTGAGCTTGCGGAGCGCCTTGGCTTCGATCTGGCGGATACGTTCGCGGGTGACCGAGAACTGCTGGCCGACTTCCTCGAGCGTGTGGTCGGTGTTCATGCCGATGCCGAAGCGCATGCGCAGGACGCGCTCTTCGCGCGGGGTGAGCGAGGCGAGAACGCGGGTCGTCGTCTCGCGCAGGTTCGCCTGGATGGCAGCGTCGATCGGCAGCAGCGCGTTCTTGTCCTCGATGAAATCGCCGAGATGACTGTCTTCTTCGTCACCAACCGGCGTTTCGAGCGAGATCGGCTCCTTGGCGATCTTCAGGACCTTGCGGACCTTTTCGAGCGGCATGGCGAGCTTTTCGGCCAGTTCCTCCGGCGTCGGTTCGCGGCCGATCTCGTGCAGCATCTGGCGCGACGTGCGGACGATTTTGTTGATCGTCTCGATCATGTGCACCGGAATGCGGATCGTGCGCGCCTGGTCGGCGATCGAGCGGGTGATCGCCTGCCGGATCCACCAGGTCGCATAGGTCGAGAACTTGTAGCCACGACGGTACTCGAACTTGTCGACTGCCTTCATCAGGCCGATATTGCCTTCCTGGATCAGATCGAGGAACTGCAGGCCGCGATTCGTATATTTCTTGGCGATGGAGATGACGAGGCGCAGGTTGGCTTCGACCATTTCCTTCTTGGCGATGCGCGCTTCGCGTTCGCCCTTCTGCACCATATGCACGATGCGGCGGAATTCGGAGATGGAGATGCCGGTTTCCGTGGCGAGATTCTGGATCTCGGCGCGGATGTTGCGGATCATCGTGTTCTCGTTCCTGGCAAATTCCTTCCAGCCCTTGGCCGCAAGGTTCGCGATCGACTTCATCCAGTTCGGATCGAGCTCGGCGCCGGAATACTGCTCGAGGAAACTATCGCGCTTGACGCCGTAGGATTCAGCCAGACGCAACAGGCGGCCTTCGTTCTGCACGAGGCGCTTGTTGATGTCGTAGAGCTGCTCGACGAGGCTGTCGACGCGGTTCTGGTTGAGCGACAGCGACTTGACCGCCGTGATCAGCTCGTCCTTCAGCTCCTTGTAGCGGCGCTCCTGGGCGGGCGACAGCGTGCCGGTCGCCTGGAGGCGGGCTTCGACCTGCTGGTCCTGCAGCTTCCTGAGCTTCTTGTAGGTCTCGGCGATGGTGTCGAGCGTTTCCATGACCTGCGGACGCAGTTCCGCTTCCATGGCGGCGAGCGAGAGGTTCGATTCGTCGTCGTCCTCTTCCTCTTCCTCCGGCGGCAGGCCTTCGCCGCCGACATTGGTGATGTCGTCGTCGCCAGCGCGCGGCCGGCGGTTCTTTTCCTTCTCTTCGGCAGCCTTGCGGTCGGCCTCGATCTTTTCCGGGCTCTGGAACTGCGGGGCGGCCTTTGCCTCCGGACCGGAATAGGTGGTTTCGAGATCGATGATCTCGCGCAGCAGCGTGTTGCCTTCGTTGAGTTCGTCGCGCCAGATGATGATCGCCTGGAAGGTCAGCGGGCTCTCACAGAGACCGGCGATCATGGTTTCGCGGCCAGCCTCGATGCGCTTGGCAATGGCGATTTCGCCCTCGCGCGACAGAAGCTCGACCGAGCCCATTTCGCGCAGGTACATGCGGACCGGATCGTCGGTGCGATCGGTCGGCTCCTTCTTTTTCGCAGTCGCTACGGCCGTGCCGCCGGACGGGGCAAGTTCGCCGCCCTCGCTGTCGGCGTCGGCGTCGCCGTCTTCTTCCTCGGCGGCCGCAGCGCCCTCTTCGGTTTCTTCGTCCTCGACGACATTGATGCCCATTTCGTTGAGCATCGCCATGATGTCCTCGATCCGGTCGGGATCGACCTGATCGGACGGCAGAACTTCATTCAGTTCGTCCATGGTGACGTAGCCGCGCTTCTTGGCGGCCTTGATCATTTTCTTGACCGCGTCATCCGAGAGATCGAGAAGCGGGCCGTCGGGTGCGCCTTCGCGTTCGGCTTCTGCTTCTTCGTTCTCTTTGACTTTGGTTGCCATGTATTCGTCGCTTTCCTTGGACAGCATTCAACGCGTGAGCGGTGCAAAACTTTTTCGAGGCTCGGGCGCGTCAATCGCTCCCACCGCGAATCATTACCCCTGACGTAACGGGATGACCTTTAATTCCTGCTTAACCACGATAGTCACACCGAGGTTAGACCGGCCAGCTGCGACAGCGTCGCCGGTTAGACATCATTTGCATGATGATCGTATCCGCCGTACCCATTTCACCTACTGTATTAGAAATGGTGATTCCCACAATTTTCGGTCCCGTCAAGCATTTCCGGCGAAAAACCGTTCAAAACGGCAAAAAAGGCTGAATCAAGCTCATCGCTTCAAAGATTCAGTTCACTGGCGGAAATGTAGGAACTGTTCATAAAAAGACAAGGGTCCGGAGAATCTCCACAGAGAGATAACCGGACGACGTGACAGCGCTCGCATCGCGGTCGCCGCCCCGCACTTTTCCTCATCCCGCTGAGAGATGACGCAGCCGGACGTGATTGCAAGTCCTACCAGTCCATCACCACCTTGCCGGAATTGCCCGAGCGCATCGCCTCGAAACCATCGCGGAAATCGTCGATGCCGATGCGGTGGGTGATGATCGGCGAGAGATCGAGCCCGCCTTGCACGAAGGCGATCATCTTGTACCAGGTCTCGAACATCTCGCGGCCGTAGATGCCTTTCAGGTTGAGCATCTTGAAGATGACCTTGTTCCAGTCGATCTCGAAGCCGGTCGGCGCGATGCCGAGGATGGCGATCTTGCCGCCATTGTTCATCTTGTCGATCATGTCGCGGAAGGCCGGTGCGGCACCGGACATTTCGAGCCCGACATCGAAACCTTCGGTCATGCCGATCCGGGTCATCACATCCGCCAGATTCTCCTTCGAGGCATCGACGACATAATCGATGCCCACCTTTTCGGCGAGCGCCAGCCGCACCGGGTTGATATCGGTGATGACGACCTTGCGCGCGCCGGAGCGCTTGGCGACCATGGCGCCCATGATGCCGATCGGGCCGGCGCCGGTGACGAGCACATCCTCGCCGACCAGATCGAAGGAGAGCGCGGTGTGCACGGCGTTGCCGAAGGGATCGAAGATCGCGGCGATCTCGTCCGGCACCTCGTCGGGGATCGCCACGACATTGTATTCGGGAATGCAGACATACTCGCCGAAGGAGCCGGGCCGGTGGACGCCGACGCCGAGGGTGTTGCGGCAGAGATGTCCCCTGCCCGCACGGCAGTTGCGGCATTTGCCACAGACGATGTGGCCCTCGCCCGAGACGCGCTCGCCGACATGGTATTTGGTCACCGCCGAGCCGATCTGAGCAATCTCGCCGACGAACTCATGACCGACGACCATCGGCACCGGAATGGTCTTCTGCGCCCACTGATCCCAGTTCCAGATGTGCACATCGGTGCCGCAGATCGCGGATTTCTTCACCTTGATCAGCACGTCATTCGGGCCGGGCTCCGGCACCGGCACATGCTCCATCCAGAGGCCGACTTCCGGCTTGGATTTAACGAGGGCTTTCATCATGTTGGTCATTTTCATTCCTTAGATATCGATGCGCTGCGCGCTGCCCCTCACCCTGGCCCTCTCCCCGCAGGCGGGGAGAGGGAATGATCGAGATTGCCGCCCGCATGCAACTGATACGAACATCGAAACCCGCGGCTTGTCCCTTCTCCCCGTTTTCGGGGAGAAGGTGGCCGACAGGCCGGATGAGGGGCAATTCCTCAAATCACACCCAGTTCCCTGCCGACCTCCTCGAACACCGCGATCGCACGGCGGACATCCGCCTCGCTGTGGGCGGCCGACATCTGGGTGCGGATGCGGGCCTGGCCCTTGGGGACGACGGGAAAGGAGAAGCCGACGACGTAGACGCCTTTTTCCAGCATCCTTGCCGCCATTTCCTGTGCCAGCGACGCGTCTCCGAGCATGACCGGGATGATCGGATGGCCTTCGCCGGCAAGTCTGAAGCCAAGCCTGCCCATTTCGGTGCGGAACAGCGCGGCATTGGCTTCGAGCCGCGCTCGCAGGGCGTCGCCATTGTCGATCAGGTCGAAGACCTTCAGCGAGGCGGCCGCAATGACCGGGGCGAGCGTGTTGGAAAAGAGATAGGGCCGCGAGCGCTGGCGCAGCCACTCCACCACTTCTCGTCTCGCCGAGGTGTAGCCGCCGGAGGCGCCGCCGAGCGCCTTGCCAAGCGTGCCCGTGATGATATCCACCCGTCCCTCGACGCCACAATATTCGGCCGAGCCGCGGCCATGCTTGCCGACGAAACCGACGGCGTGGCTGTCGTCGACCATGACCATGGCACCGTATTTTTCGGCGAGATCGCAGACGCCTTGCAGATTGGCGATGATGCCGTCCATAGAGAAGACGCCGTCGGTGGCGACGAGCTTGAAGCGCGAGCCTTCGGCCTTCTTAAGTTCCTCTTCGAGCGCGGCCATGTCGTTGTTGGCGTAGCGGAAGCGCTTGGCCTTGGAAAGCCGCACGCCGTCGATGATCGAGGCGTGATTGAGCGCGTCGGAGATGATCGCGTCTTCTTCGTTGAGCAGCGTTTCGAACAGGCCGCCATTGGCATCGAAGCAGGAAGAATAGAGGATCGTGTCCTCCATGCCGAGAAAGGAAGAGATGCGCGCTTCGAGCTGCTTGTGCTCCTCCTGCGTACCGCAGATGAAGCGGACGGAGGCCATGCCGTAGCCGTAGCGGTCGAGCGCCTGTTTGCCGGCCTCGGCGAGTTCCTCGTTGTTGGCGAGACCAAGATAGTTATTGGCGCAGAAATTCAGGACCCTGGCACCCGAGGCAACTTCGATCTCGCCTGCCTGTTTCGAGGTGATCACCCGCTCGGATTTGTAGAGACCGGCGGCTTTCAGGCCTTCGAGTTCGGACGAGAGATGCTGGATGAAGGCTAATGTCATGGCGGCGCTTTCCAAACGGAGATCGGGTTGCGATGGAGACCTATCATATTCCCGCGCAGAAGAAAGCAGAAGACGGCGGCGGCACGCGGCGCTGCCGCGAGACGGGGCCGAAGGGGCTTGTCTGGCCGCGCGCTGGCTGTTTCAAGGAAGCATGCCCGGCCGGAAACACGCGAGCCGGAAAAAGCTAGTTGACTGAGTCAACTATTTCAGTGTCGATGGGCAATGTATTTTATGCGACGAGGGAGCCATGACCATCTTCGACAGATTTTCCTTGAAGGGCCGGGTGGCGCTGGTGACCGGCGGCGGGCGCGGGCTTGGACTCGAGATCGCCCGTGCGCTTGCCGAGGCGGGAGCGCATGTCGTTGTCAACGGTCGCACGGCGGAAACGCTTGAGGAAGCCGTAGGCCGGATCGCGGCCACAGGCGGCAGCGCCGAGGCCGCCGCCTTCGACATCACCGAGCGGCAAGCGCAGCGCGCGGCGCTCGCCGATATCGAGCGCAGCCATCACCGGCTCGACATCCTCGTCAACAATGTCGGCGCGCGCGACCGGCGGCCGCTGGCGGAGTTCGACGACGAGGCGATCATCGAACTGATCCGCACCGACCTGATCGCGGCAACGACACTCGCGCGCGATGCGGCCGCGATCATGAAGCGGCACGGCCATGGGCGGCTGATTTCGATCACCTCGATCAACGGCCATGTCGCCTTGCCGGGCGACGGCATCTACCCCGTCGCCAAACAGGGGCTGACCGGGCTGATGCGGGCGATGGCGGTGGAATACGGACCTTACGGCATCACCAGCAATGCCATCGCGCCGGGCTGGTTTGCGACGGAAACCAATGCGGCGCTGGCCGCTGACGAGGACCTGATGCCCTTCGTGCGCCAGCGCATCCCGGTTGAGCGCTGGGGCCGGCCGGACGAGATCGCCGGTGCGGCCCTTTTCCTCGCCAGCGACGCTGCCTCCTTCGTCAACGGCCATGTGCTGACCGTCGATGGCGGCATGACGGTCAGGATGTAACCGGCGCTTCAGCCGTCGTTGCGGATCACGTCGAGGAATACATCGCCATAACGATCGCGTTTGGTCTGGCCGATGCCGGGGATGCCGAGAAGGTCGTCGCCCCTTGTCGGCCGTTCCTTGGCGAGCGCCATCAGCGTCGTATCCGGAAAAATGACGTAAGGCGGGACGTTCATGTCCTTGGCGATGGAGGCCCTGAGCGCTCTCAGTTTCTGGAAAAGCCCGTGATCTCGATCCGAGAGATCGATTCGCGCCGCAGCGCCGTTGCCGGACTTGGCCGTGCGTTGCGCCTTGGCCGTCGTCGGGCGGTCCTTGCGGAAGCGGACTTCGCGTTCATGCTTGAAGACGGCGCGCGCCTCCGGCTGCAGTTTCAGCGCGCCAAATGCCTGGTGATCGACGCTGACGAAGCCGGCGGCGAGCAATTGACGGTAAACCGACTGCCAGGTCTTCGACGGAATGTCCTTGCCGACGCCGAACACCGGCATGTCGGCATGGCCGAAGCGCGTCGTCTTCTCGTTGACGGTGCCGATGAGCACGTCGATCAGATGGCCGGTGCCGAAGCGTTCACCGGTGCGATAGATCGCGGCCAGCGCCTTGATGGCGGCGTCCGTGCCGTCCCAGGTCTCGACGGGTTTGATGCAGGTGTCGCAGTTGCCGCAATTGCCGCCATGCGCCTCGCCGAAATGGGCAAGAATGGCTTGCCTTCGGCAGGTCGGCGTCTCGCAGATGGCGAGCAGGGCGTTGAGCTTGGCGCGCTCGACCCGCTTGATTTCGTCAGCCGAGCCGCCCTCGTCGATCATCCGGCCGCGCTGGATGACATCGGCCATGCCATAGGCCATCCAGACATCGGACGGCAGCCCGTCGCGCCCGGCACGGCCGGTTTCCTGGTAATAGGCCTCGACCGAACCCGGCAGATCGAGATGGGCGACGTAGCGCACGTCCGGCTTGTCGATCCCCATGCCGAAGGCGACGGTGGCGACAAGGCAGAGGTCTTCCTCCTTCAGGAACGCGTCCTGATTGGCGTCGCGGACAGTGCGGTCCATGCCGGCGTGATAAGCGAGCGCGCGGATACCCTGTCCGTTCAGCCATTCGGCCGTGTCCTCGACCTTGGCGCGCGACAGGCAATAGACGATGCCGCTCGAGCCCGTGTGGCGGGAGAGGAACCGCAGCAATTGCTGGCGCGGCTGGTCGCGCTCGACGATTTCGTAGGCGATGTTGGGGCGGTCGAACGAGGTGGTGAAGACGTGCGCCCCGCGCAGGCCGAGCCTGTCGATGATGTCTTCGCGGGTATGCGGATCGGCCGTTGCCGTCAGCGCCATGCGCGGCACGCCGGGATAATGCTCGGCAAGCTGGCCCAATTCCCGGTATTCCGGGCGAAAATCATGGCCCCATTGGGAGACGCAGTGCGCTTCGTCGATGGCAAAGAGGGCGATCCGCGTAGTGCCGATCATCTCCTTGAAGGCCGGCGTGACGATGCGCTCGGGCGTGACGTAGAGAAGATCGAGTTCGCCGTTGGCAATCGCCCGGCGGACATCGAGGAATTCCTCGCGCGTCAGCGACGAGTTGAGGGCCGCCGCCCTGACGCCGAGCTGCTTCAGCGCCTCCACCTGATCACGCATGAGCGCAATCAGCGGCGAGACGACGATGCCGACGCCATCGCGGCAGAGCGCCGGGATCTGGAAGCAGAGCGATTTTCCGGCACCGGTCGGAAACAAGACGACGGCATCGCCGCCCGCCACCACCCGTTCGACCACGGCCGCCTGCTTGCCGCGAAAGGCCGAATAGCCGTAGACGGATTTCAGGACGGCGAGCGGGTTTTTCGCGCCTGCGTTATCGAACAAGGGATCGATGCGGGATTGGTCTTGCGGCATGGAATCGCTTTCGTGGGAGACGCGCACTATGGCACAGGTGCAAGGGTGGGCGCGAGCTTCAATCTCCAGCTATCGCAAAGCGGCCGAGGGCGGTGTCCCCCCTCCTATTTTTCCTTGCATCGCACTCCCAGAAGCCAACGCAAGTCGATCCATCCCTCCTCGCGTCTTGATCTAAATCTCGTGCCGGGAAGGTATTTGGGTGTGTGCGTGTGTCAGCTCCTCACCGCTCATCACGACATTTCGTTTTTACTCAGATCTTTGGCCGCTCTAGACTTTCCCGCTCGAAATCCGAACCAGGGAGAGAACCGATGAAACGCAGGCTTGCACTTGCCGCGACGGCCTTGGCCTTATCGTTCGCAGGGGCGTACGCGCAGGACACCAGCATGAGCTTCTTCGTCACCAGCGCCAACCCCGGCAAGGGGGGTGATCTTGGTGGGCTTGCCGGCGCCGATGCCTATTGCAACACGCTCGCAACCCCCAGCGGATCGACCGGCAAGAACTGGAAGGCTTATCTTTCCACCGATACCGAAAACGCCAAGGACCGCATCGGCACAGGCCCCTGGTACAACGCGAAGGGCGAAAAAATCGCCGACGATGTTGCCGCGCTGCACGGCGACGCGAGCAATCTGACCAAGCAGACGGCGCTCAACGAAAAAGGCGAAGTCATCAACGGGCGCGGCGACACGCCGAATCGCCACGACATCCTGACCGGATCGCTACCAGATGGCACCGCAGCACCGGAGACCTGTGGCAATTGGACGATGGGCGGTGCTGACGGCGCGGCGATCGTCGGCCACAGCGACCGCACAGGCCTCGACGATTCCGCGGCAGCCAAATCCTGGAACTCTTCCCACGCGACGCGTGGTGGCTGCACCCAGGAGGCATTCAAAAGCACAGGCGGCGACGGACTTTTCTACTGCTTCGCCGCAAACTAAGCATCAAAGTCGATCACGCCGACACGCCCATTCCATGACATGTTACCGGCCCCCGGCCGTGGGTGCCGGGCATGCTTGCCGCATCACTTTCAGCTGGCCCTCCTGCAGGTCGCGGAGAATCTGGCTGACGGTCGTCGTCGCTTTCTTCGGTGATCCCATATTCGGTCTCAGGTGAAATCTCGGAAGCTTGCGCCCGCCTGTCACGCGGTCGCACGCCGATAGAACGCCAGCGAACCGGCGAGCGCCAGGAGAGCACCGCCGCAGATGCGGTCGAGCCACAGCGCGCCGGACGTCTTCAGCACGCGCACGGCCTGCGAACCGAGCGCCGCATAGCCGAACATGACGAGAAAATCGATGACCGCGAAGACGAGGGCGAGAAGGGCATATTGCGGGACCTGCGGTTCGCTCGGCACGATGAACTGGGGCAGAAAGGCCGAGAAGAACAGATAGCCCTTGGGATTGGTGACCGCGACCAGGAAACTTTTCAGGAAGATCGAGCGCGGCGATCCCAAGCCGTTCTCCGCCGGGCCATGCAACGTCTCGTTCAAGGAGCCCTTCGAGCGCAGCAGCATGATGCCGAGAAAGGCGAGATAACCGGCGCCGATCCATTTGACGACGGAAAACCAGAATTCGGAGGCGGCCAGCAGCGCCCCAAGGCCAAGCGCGACGGCGCTGATCAGAGCGAAGTCGGACAGGACCGCGCCGATCATGCCGACGAGGGCGCGACGGACGCCGAAGCGCGAACCGTTGGTCAGCGCCAGAAGCACCGTCGGGCCGGGCGTGGCGATGCCGATGAACGAGACGAGTGAGAAAGCCAGCAAGGTGATTTCAGTCATAAGTTCCACTCCTTATGAAAACGGCTCTCGTAAGTGACTTTTGCAATTCGCTGGCCGGTCGGCAAGAGGTCACCTTGCTCGTCGGGGCCTCAAGTTCGGCAGCCGCGTTTCCACAAACCATGCATAAATCTCTCACGTTGACTAAAAATTGCTGCAGTGCATCACGATAAGGCTGGCGTAACGGGATCAACAAACGGTGGTTTGATGCGCTACGTAAAAGAATTTGAAGCCCTGCGCGGGGTCTTGGCAATATGGGTCGTGGTCGGGCACGTGGCGACCGCGTCAGCCTTGCACGGACGGCTTATCGAAGCGAAGCTCTATAATTTCTACGCAGTCACCGTGTTCATCCTCCTGAGCGGCTTTGCAATCGCAGCGTTGATCGACAAAAAGCAGGAGAGCTACGGTCTCTACATCACGCGGCGCGCATTCCGGATTTTCCCGGTCTACCTGTTTTACCTGGCGCTCTCAGTCCTCCTGGCAAATCTCGCTCTCGAAACCTGGGTACATGCATCTGCCGGCGCGATGCAGGCGGCGAGAATAAAGATCGCGACCGACACGATGACCTATTGGCCTTGGCATGTCGCTGCGCACTTGCCGGCGCTGCATGGTCTGGTGCCGCCGCGCCTGCTGCCCTCGACCGACTACGCCTTTCTTGGACAGGCCTGGAGCATATCGCTGGAGTGGCAATATTATCTGATAGCGCCGTTTTTCATCGCCCTCCTGACAACGAGGATGAATGCCATCCGTATCGGGCTGCTGCTTATCGGCGTCGTCATTGTTGCCTTGATCCTGCCGCGCATGCCGGAAAGCTTCATCGGTGGATGGCTTATCGATTTCACCCTCGGGATCGCGACATTCTACTTCATGAAATACAGGGAAAAAGAAGGTCATCCGGTGCGGTTGATACCGGTCGTGAAGGTCTGGGCGCTCGTCCTGGCGGGATTGGTCCTGCAGCGATCCGTCAGCGTTCTGCCCTATCTGATCTGGGCAACGGTCATCATGCTGGTGATCTGCGCCCGGGAAAAGAAAGGCGGGGTGGCCGCACTTTTCAGCCGAGCGGCGAATGCCCGGCCGCTGCAGTGGGTCGGCAACATGGCCTATTCGGTCTACCTGTCCCACATGATCGTGTTGATCCTGATGCTGCAAGCGGTCCAGGCCCTCGGCATCAAGGAGCCCTGGCCGCAGTTCGCGGTCCTCGTTTTTGCAACCCTGGTCGGCGCCCTCGTGATCTCGCGGATCTCATACGTCTTCATCGAGTTGCCGTTCCATCGGTATGGCCGCAACATCGGGCGGAGCAGGCAGGCTGTAACCGCCTGACAGGGAATGGACTACTTCCCCGCCGGCCCCTTCACCCGTCCCGACAGCACGCCGAAACCGTCGATGATGGCTTCCTGGTTTTCCAGCCGCGTCACTTCCAGCTGGACCTCCTGCAGGTTGCGCAGGATCTGGCTGACGGCGTCGTCGTCGCCCTCTTCGGTGGCATAGGCGAGTTCGCTTTCGAGTTCGCGGCGCTGCCAGAGCAGCGCCTTGGTGCGCTTGTGCAGCGACAGCGCCTGGATATAGCCTTCGCGCGCATCCTCAGGGGCTGCGGCGGTCGTTGCCGTCCAGAGGCGGGCAAAGCGGATCTGCTGGTCGAGCGATTTCAGCAGGTCGCCAAAACCTTCGGCCTCCAGCTGCTCGACGAGGTTTTCCCGCGACAGGCGCGGCCCCCTGGCAGCGGCGGCATTGAGCACCGACGACCAGAAGCGCTGCAGGTCGCGGTTGTCGTAGTCGATCGCGGAGATCTCGTCATACTCCTCAAACAGCAGTTGCGGTTGATTGACGATGGTGAGCGCCAGCACGCTTTCTCTGAGTGGCGGCAAAGCCTGATGGCCGCTGACCAGCGATGAACGCGCAAGCCGGTCGGAGATGCCGCTTCGCTCGGAGGTGCGCCCGCCCTGCTGGCCGCCGCGCCCCTGCCCGCCATTTCGGTTTGCACCGCCCTGACGCTGGTTGCGGTCGAAATTTCGCTGGCCGCCCTCGCGGCGCGACGCGCCTTGAAAAAACTGATTGAGCCGGTCGCGGATATCCTGGCCGTAATGGCGGCGGACGTTTTCATCGGCGATGACAGACACCACCTGCTTCAACGTCGCCTCAAGCTGGGCGCGGCTCTCCGGCGTATCGAAGGAGCCGGCCTGCGCCTCGCGCAGCCAGACCATTTCCGATAGCGACCGCGCCGAGGCCATCACCTTGTCGAAGGGCGCGCGGCCCTCGTGGCGGACGAGATCGTCCGGGTCCTTGCCGTCCGGCAGCATGGCAAAGCGCACGGAAAAACCGGGCTTCAGATGCGGCAGGGCGAGATCGACCGCCCGGTTGGCGGCGCGGACGCCGGCGCCGTCGCCGTCGAAGCAGAGGACGGGCTGCTGCGTCAGCTTCCACAGGAGTGCCATCTGGTTTTCGGTGAGCGCCGTGCCGAGTGGCGCTACGGCATTCTCGATGCCGGCCTGATGCAGCGCGATCACGTCCATATAGCCTTCGACGGCGATAATGGTCCCGGCGCCGTCAGCGCCGGACATCGCGCGCCGTGCACGGGCGAAATTATAGAGCACGTTGCCTTTGTGGAAGAGCTCGGTCTCGTTGGAATTGAGATACTTGGCAGGTGCATCCGGCGACATGGCGCGGCCGCCAAAGGCGATGACCTTTTCCCGCGACGACAGGATCGGGAACATGATGCGGTCGCGGAAGCGGTCGTAGGAGACCGGGATGTCCGGGCCGTGGACGACCAGGCCGCAGGCCTCGATCTCGTCCTTAGGCACGCCCTTGCCGGCCAGATGTTCCTTCAGCGCGTTGCGGCTTTCGGGCGCATAGCCGAGGCGGAAGGTCTCGATCGTGCGGCCGGTCAGGCCACGATCGCGCAGATAGGCCCTCGCCTTCGCGCCGTTTGCGGTCTGCAGCTGCGCCTCGAAGAACTGCGTCGCCATTTCCATGACGTCCTGCAGGCCGGTGCGCTGGCGGTCGCGCTTCTCGGCCTCGATATCGGGCTGCGGCATGGCGATGCCGGCAAGGTCGGCGATCTGCTGCACGGCTTCCGGAAAAGCCATGCCGTCGAGATCGGTCAGGAAGCGGAAATGATCGCCCGACACGCCGCAGCCGAAACAATGGTAGCGGCCCTTACGGTCCTCGCAATGAAAGCTCGGCGATTTTTCGCCATGGAACGGGCAGCAGGCCCAATAATCGCCCTTCGAGGCATTGGTCTTCTTGCGGTCCCAGGTGACGCGCTTGCCGATCACGTCCGATATCGGCACGCGGTCACGGATCTCGTCGAGGAAGGAATTGGAAAAACGCATGAATACCTCTGGGCTGGCTTCCATATAGGCGGCAATCGCGGCCCACGCCAGCAAGGCTATGCATCATACCCGCAATTCACAGCTTGACGAGAGATCGAGAGCCGCTAGACGACCTAGAATAAAAAGTTGCTACAAAACGTCAGCCAAGACATGAATTGCCAATCTTCCTCCCGGAACCCGCCTGATGACTTTCGCAGCCCGTGATCTTGCCAAAAGCAGCGCCTTCTTTATCGCCATGCGCCTGCTCGCCACCGAACTGACGGCGATGTTCGACGAGAACCCACGGCTGACGTCGATCTTTGCCTCGCATCAGCGCTGGCTGATGGCGCAACTCGGGATATCGCTGCACTACCGGCGTGACCCGAACGACCCCGCCAAGGGGCTTTACATCGGACGTTTCGTCGCGGCCGCGGTGGAACACGGCATTGCCAGCCGCAACACCGCCGCCGCCTTCCTCCAGGAAATGCTCGCCTATCGCTTCGCCCGCCATAGCGACAACCCGCCGGACAATCGCATGCGGCCGCTGGAGCCGACGGATGTGGCCGTGCAATCGGTGGTGAAGTGGCTCTATGCCCACCTCGCCATCCTCGATCATCTGGACGGCGGCGCAAGAGCGGCGAAACTGGCGGAGGAACCGGGGCTTTTTGCCCGGCTTCAGCCCGCCATAGCGCAGGGAATTCTGGAAAGCCCTGAGGTTCGCAATCCCGGCGAGACGTTCAACCTGTTCACCTGGGCCAATTCCGGCGGCGTGGTCATGGATGGTTTCATCGCCATGATCGACGATTTCGATCCGCAAGCGCCGCGCACCCTGGTCGGTCCGATTTCGTCGGCGGATATCTGCCAGCGCTACATGATCTCGCAGACGCATCTGAAGCGGCTGATGCGCAGGGCCGCCGCGACGGGCAGCCTGGGCTTCGAGACGATCTCCGGCAAAAATGTGCTGTGGCTGTCGCAGGGCTTCGTCGAGGAGTACCTGATCTACCAGGCCGAGAAATTCGCGATCATCGACGCGGTCTTCCATCGGGAGACAGCGTCAATGCCGCCGGTCAGAGAGCTGACAGCAGTTCCTTGAGGACAGAAGACGCCTTGGCGAAATCCATCTGGCCGGCATAACGTTCCTTCAGCACCGCCATGACCTTGCCCATGTCCTTCGGGCCGGCCGCGCCGGCTTCGGCGATCGCGGCGGCGACGTTGGTCCGCACGTCCGCTTCCGACAGTTGCTTCGGCATGAAATCCTGGAGGACGACGATCTCGGCGCGTTCCTTGGCAGCGAGTTCGGGGCGGGCGTTCTCTTCGTAGATCTTTGCCGATTCCTCGCGCTGCTTGACCATCTTTGCTAGGATCTGCAGAATTTCGTCGTCGCTGGCATCGCCTTTGCCGGCGCCGCGATTGGCGATGTCGCGGCTCTTGATCTCGGCCTGAACCAAACGGATCGTCGAAAGGCGCTCCGCGTTCTTCGATTTCATCGCATCCTTGAGGGCGGCGGCGAGTTGATCGCGCATCATTGTCCTTACTCCTGTTGAATGGCGCTACATAAACCAGCCGGACAGCCGGGAGCAAACGAATTGCGCAAATCTCCGGTAAAAGCTGAAGGAAAAGCCCTATCCGTCCGTCTTCAAGATTGACCTTGCGCGAAGCGGCAGCTATTTACCGTCACCTGCACAAACATCGTGACCAGGCCTGACAGCGCGCGCCCAACGCCCGCTTCTGCCCGCCTGCGAACCAAAACGGCCGGCCGGCGTCCCATGGAACGTCTGCCACGCGCCGCCTGAACGGGATGAAGAACATGACCGGCACCGCGCCCTGGACCACCGCAAAACCAACCGCCCTGCTCGTTCTGGCCGATGGCACAGTCATCGAAGGCAAGGGCATCGGCGCCACCGGCAAGGTGCAGGCCGAAGTGGTCTTCAACACGGCGCTGACCGGCTACGAAGAGATCATGACCGACCCTTCCTATCTCGGCCAGATCGTCACCTTCACCTTCCCGCATATCGGCAATATCGGCGCCAATGACGAGGACATCGAGGACCTGACGCCGGCAGCCCGCCACGGCGCAGTCGGCGTCATCTTCAAGGCCGACATCACCGATCCTTCCAGCTACCGCGCGGCAAAACACCTCGACGCCTGGCTGAAGGCACGCGGCATCATCGGCCTCTACGGCATCGACACGCGGGCGCTGACCGCATGGATCCGCGAGAACGGCGCGCCGAACGCGGTGATCGCGCACGATCCGAACGGCGTCTTCAACCTCGACGAACTGAAGGCGGAAGCGAAAGCCTGGAGCGGCCTCGAGGGCCTCGACCTTGCCAAGGTTGCCTCCTCCGGCCAGTCGTCGCGCTGGAGCGAAAAGCCCTGGGTCTGGGACGAGGGCTATGACGAGTTGGCAGAAACCGAGACGACGCACCACGTCGTGGCGCTCGATTTCGGTGTCAAGCGCAACATCCTGCGTCTCTTCGCCGGCCTCGGCTGCAAGGTCACTGTCATGCCCGCGACGACCAGCGCCGAGGAAGTGCTTGCGCAGAAGCCGGACGGCATCTTCCTGTCGAACGGCCCGGGCGATCCGGCGGCGACCGGCGAATATGCGGTTCCGGTGATCAAGGACCTCATCAAGAGCGATATCCCGCTGTTCGGCATCTGCCTCGGCCACCAGATGCTGGGGCTGGCGCTCGGCGCCAAGACCGAGAAGATGCATCAGGGTCACCACGGCGCAAACCACCCGGTCAAGGACCACACGACGGGCAAGGTCGAAATCGTCTCGATGAACCACGGCTTCGCAGTCGACTCCAAGTCGCTGCCTGAAGGCGTTGAGGAGACTCACGTTTCGCTGTTCGACGGCACCAATTGCGGCCTGCGCGTCACCGGCAAGCCGGTCTTCTCCGTCCAGCACCATCCGGAGGCCTCCCCCGGCCCGCAGGACAGCCACTACCTCTTCCGCCGCTTCATCAATCTGGTGCGCGAAAAGAAGGGCGAACCGGCTCTGGCGGAGCGGTAATTACCCCAGCGACACACATGCAAAGGCCCGCATCACGCGGGCCTTTTCGTTCACGCTGCCAGTGCCAGTGTCTTCCTTTCCCGCGACAGGAAGCGGAAGAAGCGCCAGGTGAGCGAGATGCTGGCGGCGGCAAGGCCAAGGACGAAACCGTACCAGACGCCGACGCCGCCGAAGCCCGCGTGGAAGGCCAGCACATAGGCCGCGACGAAGCCGATTGCCCAATAGGAGACCAGCGCCAGGATCATCGGCACCGTCGTATCCTTCAACCCGCGCAGCATGCCGGCGGCCAGCGCCTGCACGCCGTCGACCAGCTGGAAGGCGCCGGCAATCACGATCAGCGGCCCGGCATAGGCGAGAACCTCGGCCGCATCCGGCCGCCGCGTATCGAGATAGAGCGCGGCAAGCTCATGCGAGAAAAGCGCGAAGACGGCGCTGCTGATGAGGGAGAAGGCTGAGCCGAGCACGAGGACCGCTATCGCCGCCCGCTTGATGCCTTCCGCATCGCGGCGGCCATGGGCGAGACCGATCCTGACCGTCGCCACCTGCGCGAGGCCGAGCGGCACCATGAAGGCGATGGAGGCGAACTGCAGCGCGATGCCATGGGCGGCAAGCTCGACGGTGCCGATCATGCCCATCAGCAGCGAGGCGACCGTGAACAGGCTGACTTCGGCAAGGATGGTGATCGCGATCGGCAGCCCGAGCTTGACGACCTCCTTCAGGACCGGCCAGTCGGAGCGCCAGAAGCGAACGAATATCTCGTAGCCACGGGTTTCCGCCGTGATCTGGATATAGGCAAAGAGCAGCACGAAGCTCAGCGTATTGACCGCCAGCGCCGAAATCGCAGCGCCGACGATGCCAAGCGCCGGCGCGCCGAAATGGCCGAAGATGAAGACGTAGCAGAGCGCGGCATTGGCGACGAGGATGGCAATCGTGACGTAAAGGATGACGCCCGCCCGCTCGAGCGCACTCAGGAAGCCGCGCAGCACCATGAACAACAGCGCCGGGAACATGCCCCACAGCGCGACCCGCAGATAGTTGCCCGCGAGAGCCGCCACCGCCGGCTGCTGGCCCATGGCACGCAGCACCGTTTCGGCATGCCACAACAAAGGTGCAGTCAGCACGCCATAGCCGAGCACCGCCCACATGCCCATGCGCACGGCGCGACGGACCGCGACGCGGTCGCCGCGGCCCTGCGCCTGTGCAACCACGGGGATCACGGCATTGGCAAAGCCGCAGCCGAAGATGAAGACGGTGAAGAACGTCTGGGCGGCGAGAACCATCGCCGCAAGCTCCGTCGTGCCGAGCCGGCCGACCATCAGCACGTCCGTCGCATGGATGGCGAACTGCGCAAGTTGCGCGCCGACGAAAGGCACGCCGAGCGCAATGCTCGCCCGGTAATGCGAAGGCCAGGAATTGTCGGTGCGGACGCCCGTCTGCGTTTGGGTCGAAGTCAACATGTGAGATTTGAGCCCTTGGCTTCGTCGCAGCCGGAATGGGCCGCATAACGGAAGAGACCGAAATAAAGCAACCACCGGTAAAGCACCAGCAACAAACACCAAAGCGCTTATTTTTTCATCTAAGCATCACAAAAATTGATCATTTTGCGGGCGTTTTCGCGCGGGCGGCGCGACGGCCGTTTTCTTGCCCTTCGTCATTCAGGCGGCAGAAACGACTGCATGCGCGCCAGGTCCACGACGAAGGCTTGCCTTGCCGCTTGCGCCTCATCACGATCGCGGATCCGCAACAGGTAGGACGGATGGACCGTCACGAGCAGCGGCGTGCCGTTCATGGTCTTGAGGAGATGACCCCGATATTTCGTCAATCCTATCGAGCGACCCATCAGCGCATAGAGCGCGGTTGCCCCCAGCGCGACGATCAATTTCGGCTCGAGCAGCTCGATTTCCGCTGCCAGCCACCAGGCGCAGCGCTGGATTTCGCCGGCATTTGGGCGGGAATGCAAGCGCCGCTTTCCCCGGCGCTCGAATTTGAAGTGCTTGACCGCATTGGTGACGTAGCAGAGCGATCGATCGATGTCGGCCTCCCGCAGGCATTCGTCCAGCAGCCGGCCGGCGGGGCCGACAAAGGGCCGGCCCAACACGTCCTCGCGGTCACCCGGCTGTTCGCCGACCAGAACGATCGGCGCATGCGGCGGCCCTTCGCCGAAGACGACCTGCGTTGCGTGCTTGTAGAGGTCGCACCGTTCACAATCCTCCGCCTGCCGGTGCAGGGCAGCGATGGAGGCACCATCGGCTCGCTCGCCGGTGAAGGCGGGTGGCGGTTTCGGCTTGCGCAGGGTCTTGACCGGCATGGCTTGTTCCTCTTGGGGATCGGCATCTCGCTAACGCGCTTATTTCTGCCGCGGTTGCTGCAGCTCTGCTCCCGCGGCAACGAGCTTGCCCGCCTTTTTCGCGAGCACCGCGTCGAGCAGCGTCTGCGCGGCATTGCGCACTTCGTCCTGGATGGCGGTATCGGCATCGAGTTCTTCGTGCGAGACCGCATATTCCTTCCAATAACCGATGTAGCGATCGAGTTCGGCGAGCGGCCCTGCCGGCGTCATCCGCATGTATTTCATCCAGTCCGACAGGCTGCGCCGGACGTTTTCGGCGCCCTCGACATCACCATGGACGATGACGGCGAAGAGCCGGCCGGCCAGATGCCGCGGATAATGCCAGCCCTCCATCTCGATCTTCTTGGCAAGCGCCGCATCCTTGCCCTGCGTCAAGGTCGGGTCGGGATTGCCGCCATCGGCACAGACCAGCCGGTCCATCATCAGCTTGATCGGCGAGGAAACCTGGTACCAATTGACCGGCGAGACGATCATCACGCCGTGGGCGGCGACCCACATCGGATAAATCTCGTTCATCCAGTCCTGCGCCTGGCCGAGCGAATGATTGGGATAGCAGGAACAGGGCCAGTGACAGAGGGCCGGCGACGTCGAAAAGCACGCCTTGCAGGGATGGATATGCCGTCCATATTCGGAGGCAAGGCGATCGAGCTGCAGAACCTCGACCTCGACAGGACGCCGCGCAATGACTTCGCGCGCGATCTCGACCAGCCGATAGGATTTCGACATTTCGCCCGGACAGGTGTGCTCACTGCGGGCCGAACCGCTAATCAAAAGGATGCGCGCCGGCGCCAAGGGATCGTCGTGCCGTCGCTGGGCTTCCTCGACCGCGTGATGGGCGGCGATCCAGTCGGCCGAAAGCTCATAGTCCGGATCGGCATAGCCGGGGCCGGCTTTCTTCGTTTTCGGGCTTTTACGGTGATGATCATAGGCATCCCATGCAGCCGACGCGATCTTGTCGAGTTCAGCGGTCAACGGATTAAAAGCCTTGTCCTGAAACTGGATGAGAAAGCGCCGCTTGAATTCGCCCTCGTCGAGCCGCGGGCTTGGCGTCCCCTCGCGGGGCGCCGGGATGCGTCGTTCCTTGCCGTTCCCGCCGTTCATGTTCGATCCTCCGCTCCGCTTGCATGATCTTCAAACGGAGTGGTCTGCCGAATGTTCCAACGGGCGCCCGCGCACGGACGCGCCGGGCAGCGCGCTCAGCCGGACTGTGTCGCGTTCTCCGCGCCAAGTGCGGCGGAGGCCGGGCGCACCTTCAGGAAATAGACGGCGATCGCACCGGCGACGAAGGTGGCGGCGAGTATATAGGGCGCCCCGGCGAAGGTGACGGGCGCCTGCGGCGCGGTGAAGACACTGAAGATGTGGGCGAAGATCAACGGGCCGAGGATGGTGGTGAAGCTGGCGATGCTGGACAGGGCGCCTTGCAGTTCGCCCTGCGCCGACGGCGGCACGTTGGCCGAGGCGATGCTGCGCAGCGGCGGATCGGCAAGCGCTTCCAGGCAGGTGGTGAGGATGACGGCATAGATCATCCAGCCCTCGACCGACAGCGCATAGCCGGCGAGGCCGAGCCCGGTGAAGATCAGGCCGACGGCACCGGCCTTCCATTCGCCGAGCAGCGGGAGCGCCTTGGGCAGCACGAAGGCCATGACGAGCGCGCCGCAGATGCCGAAAATGCCGAGCGACAGGCCGATCTGCCCCTCGCTCCAATCGTAGCGATAGGAGGCGACGAAGGACCAGACGGCGGGATAGACGGCATGCGCCTGCCAAAGGAGAAAGAAGACGAGCAGCACCCAGCCTATGCCGGGATAGCTGCGCATCTGCTTCAGCGTCCCGAGCGGATTGGCGCGCTTCCATTCGAAGCGGCGGCGGTTGTGGCTTTCCAGCGTCTCCGGCAGCAGGAACAGGGCCATCAGGAAGTTGATGAAGGACAGCGCGGCCGCACCATAGAAAGGAATGCGCGGCCCGAATTCGCCGAGCAGACCGCCGAGAACAGGGCCGAGCGCAAAACCCGTGCCGAAGGCAATGCCGATCAGGCCGAAATTCTTCGCCCGGTTACTGTCGTCGCTGACATCGGCGATATAGGCGGCGGCCGTCGAGACACTGGCGCCGCTGATGCCGGCAAGCACCCGGCCGACGAACAGCATCCAGTAGCTCACCGCCAGGGCACAGATCAGGTTGTCGAGCGCGAAGGTCAGCACCGAGGCAAGCAGGATCGGCCGGCGGCCGAATCGGTCGGACAGGTTTCCGATCAGCGGCGCAAACAGAAACTGCATGCCGGAATAGACGAGCAGCAGCCAGCCGCCGTCAACCGCCGCCTCGCTGATTGTATCGCCGGTCAGTTCCTTCAGGTAACTGGGCAGCACCGGCACGATGATGGCGATGCCCATGACATCGAGGAACAGGATGACAAAGACGAGGGACAGGCCGCGCCGCGCAGATCTGGCATCGATCATCGAACAAACCTTTTATGGCGGGATGCTGAAAACGAATACGGAACGCGAACGGAAACCGGCACACCGTCTTTATCGAAATTTTTCGACCGAAACAATCCGTGAACATTTCAATGTTCGTGATGGGTGGTGCTGGAACATTGATGCGTGCCGCAAACGTCAGCCCTCTTGAGGTACGAAGGCCTGGAGCGGTGCCGGCATGTCGCCGCCTTGTTGCCGACGCCCGCGGCCCCGGATGTCGGTGAATCTGCCGTCCGGCCGCATGAAACGGCGACGCCAGACACGTCACCTCACATAAACGACCTTGCCGCCATTAAGGGCGGTCTGCACGCCGACGACATTTCGAAAGGAAATGCCCCGCCTTTGCAGGAGGGCACGGATATCAGGATTTGACCTGATCTCCTCCTGCGCTTTCGCGAGCGTCTGCGGCGAAGGATGTCGGTAGATCGGCGATACCTGCTGGAAATCGTCCGGACCGTAATAGTCGCGGATCATGATGATCGTGATGCCGGCAGGCGCTCTCTGGGCATGGGCTGGCCCGATCGCGGTGCTTGCGGCGGCTATGACGAATGCGGCGAAAAGCGCCAACAGCAGGGCCTTTTTCACTGTCTTCTCCTTTTCATACGTGGACGAGCGAACCGGTTCGGTACCGATACGAGCGGAACCTCCGGATAGTTTGGCAAAAAGGTATCGCCGGTGCGATTGCCACAGGCTGGCGTAAACGCAGTCTGGCGATCAGCGCGCATAGATGATCTTGCCGCCGCTTGCAGCGGTCTGGACGGCAACGACGTTGTGCGGCTGGATATTCCGGCGCTCCAGTGCCTCCCTGAGAACAGGATTGGATGCGATTTCATTCTG
This sequence comes from Pararhizobium sp. LjRoot255, assembly GCF_964252905.1. NCBI lineage: Bacteria > Pseudomonadati > Pseudomonadota > Alphaproteobacteria > Hyphomicrobiales > Rhizobiaceae > Pararhizobium > Pararhizobium sp. LjRoot255. The sequence continues at coordinate 2,925,383 of NZ_CAXUPQ020000001.1, read as the reverse complement.
CGCGCGGGCAATGGTTTCGGCAGAGGGATAGCGATAGATCGAGGGAACACGATCTTCGTCGCCATGATAGCTTGGCCGCATGACGATAACGAGCAATCCGGGCTCCAGGGGGCGGCCGAAAAGAATGGTGCCGAGCGTTTCAGCGGCGGCGGGAGGCGCGACCGGCAGGGCCAGAGCGCTGACGGCAAATACAGTTAAGACGAATTTCCTCATGTCTATTCTCCTTCATGGCCCCGCTTGGCGCGCCGTTCAGCGGTTTCAAAGCGCTACAACACTTTGCGCGTCATGTTTGACGCGCGGCGCTGTAGAAGGGAGATGTAGGTCGCGCCCGTTCCTTTTGCGATCAGGCGCCGTGCGCGAACACTATTTTTTGAACAGAGATCCTGCCGTCAGCACTCAGATGTCGCTGTTGAACGTGTCGCAGGACGAGAGCTTGCCGCTGTCGAAGCCGCGCTTGAACCATGTCGAACGCTGGGCCGACGTGCCGTGGTTGAAGCTTTCGGGAACGACGTAGCCCTGGGTGCGCTTCTGCAGCGTGTCGTCGCCGATCTGGGTGGCGGCGTTCAGCGCCTCTTCGAGGTCCCCCTGTTCGAGGATCCCCTTCTGCTCGGTGTATTTGCCCCAGATGCCGGCGAAGCAATCCGCCTGCAGTTCGACACGGATCGACAGCTGGTTGGAAGCGGCTTCGCTCATGCGCTGGCGCTGTGCATTCACTTTCGGCAGGATGCCAAGCAGGTTCTGCACGTGATGGCCGACTTCGTGGGCGATCACATAGGCCTCGGCAAAATCGCCCGACGCTTCGAAGCGCTCAGCCAGTTCGTCGAAGAAGGCCATGTCGAGATAGACCTTCTGGTCGCCCGGGCAATAGAACGGGCCGCTCGCCGAGGAGGCCATGCCGCAGGCTGAATTGATGCCGTCGCGGAACAGCCTCAGTTTCGGCTCCCGATAGGTTTCGCCGTTTGCCTGGAAGATGCCGTTCCAGGTGTCTTCGGTCTCGGCCAGCACCGTCGAGACGAAGGCCTTGGTTTCTTCCTCCTGCGCAGAGCCTCGCGGTGACTGCGTTTCGGTCTGCTCGACGCCGGGCGAACCGACCTGCCCGCTCTCCATCACCTGCAAGAGATCGATACCCATCATCTTCAAGACGAAATAGATGACGACGAGGAAGATGATCGTGCCGACGCTCATGCCACCGCCGCGACCGCCACCGGTCGGAATGCGGAAGCCACCGCCTCGCCCGAAGGGGCTGCCGCCCAAGCCGCCACGGGAGGGGCTTGATCCACGAACGTCCTCGACATTGCCCGATTGGCGGCGGCCCTTCCATTGCATGATGCGATCTCCCAGTCTCTGCTTCTCGGCCGTCGAGCCTTTGTTAGCAACCATATAACGCGCGAGACGCAATTTTGTGCAAGATCAAAACGATAAAGTTTCAGAGCGGTTTTCAAACTCGACGATGCCGTTGGTAGCACCGGCTTTGCAGTATGGCGGATCACTGTTTTGGGAGGAATCAAAGGCTCCCAAGGCACTCCCCTTCGGTTTTCTGCTGCGACACCCCCAAACACACGCTGTCCGCACGCCGGATTTGGTGTAAACTGCGTAAATGAGTGAGGCCCAGTCTTTATTCGCGGTGCTGCGCCAATCGGCAAAGCCGGACATTGTCGATGCCATCGAGCGGCTCGTCCGTGACGCGCCGGACCGCAAGCTCGGCCGTGTGAATGCGCTGGCGTTTGCCGCAAGCGAAGGGCTCGACGAGGAGCAGACGATCAAAGGCTTCCTGCATGCGTCGCGGCTCGGCCTGTTCGAAATGTCATGGAACATTCTCTGCCCCGGTTGCGGCGGGGTGCTCGACGCCAATACCTCGCTGAAGACCGTGCAAAACGATGTCTACACCTGCGCCCTCTGCGCCGCCGGTTACGAGCCGACGCTCGACGAAATGGTCGAAGTGACCTTCACGGTCAATCCGCGCGTGCGCCACATCGAAGCTCATAATCCACACGAGTTGCCGCCGCTGGAGTATTTCCGCCAGATCTATTGGGGCTCCGGCATCGACCTGCCCGAGGACGATTACGAGGCAAAGGTCGACGAGTTCGTTCTCGAGGCACTCGAACTGCCGTCGGGGGAAAAGGCGGTCATATCGCTGCAACTGCCGGAAGGCTTCGTGATGGTCTTCGAACCGGTGACGCATGCAGCGCAATTCCTCGACGTGAAGGGCGAGCCGACGAAGGAACGAACGAGCCTTTCGCTCGTCTTCGACCGCGGATTCCAGCACCGCGAGACGCTGGAGCTGCGGCCCGGGCCCGTGCGCATCATGGTGGAAAATCACACCGAGGTTCGCACCCTGCCGTCCGTGTGCCTGGCAAACGATGCGCTGCACGATCTGCTCGGCCGTCGTCGCCCGTTTCTGACCGCGAAGCGCCTGCTCACCAACCAGACGTTCCGCGACATCTACCGCACCGACACGATCGACGTGGACCAGCGGCTGAAGATCACCAGCCTCACCTTCCTCTTCACCGACCTGCGCGGCTCGACCGAACTGTACGAGCGGGTTGGCGATCTTGCGGCCTTCGATCTGGTGAAGACGCATTTCAGCATCTTGCACGAGATTGTCAGCGCCGAGGCCGGTGCGGTCGTGAAGACGATCGGCGACGCCGTGATGGCGACGTTTCCAACGCCCGACCGGGCGGTCGCGGCCGCCATGCGGATGCGCGAGGCGATGCGCAAGCTCAACGAGCAACGCGGCAGCGAGGACCTGCTTTTGAAAATCGGCATCCATGAAGGGCCGTGCATCGCGGTAAGCCTCAACGAGCGACAGGACTATTTCGGCCAGACGGTGAACATCGCCTCTCGCGTGCAGCATCTGGCTACGTCTCGCGAGATCTTCGCCACAGGCTCGGTCCTTGACGATCCCCGCGCCTCCAACCTCCTGTCGGAGCGCGGCCTGGCTCCTATGTCGCACAACGTCACGCTGCGCGGCATTACCGACCAGATCAACATTTTTACTATCCCGTAAGCCACCCGGCCGCCGGTTTCAGGCGTCGTGGCGAACCTGACATCACAGCTGGTGGCAAGAGAGGGAAAACCCTCGCGAACTTTCCTGTCCATTCTCGCATTTTCGGGGTTCCGCTTGCCCGCACATTTCCCTATAAGCCGCTTCTAGCCTGAAAAGATCAAGCATGCGCGCCCCGGCCGGTGATATCCCACCCTGGCCGGTTTTTCGCGCAAGCTGAAAAGCGGATAGAGACCATGCCAAAGCGCCAAGACATCAAATCGATCCTCATCATCGGCGCGGGTCCGATCGTCATCGGGCAGGCATGCGAATTCGACTATTCCGGAACGCAGGCCTGCAAGGCGCTGAAGGAAGAGGGATACCGGGTCATCCTGGTCAACTCCAATCCGGCGACGATCATGACCGATCCGAACCTGGCCGATGCGACCTATGTCGAGCCGATCACGCCTGAAGTCGTCGCCAAGATCATCGCCAAGGAACGGCCGGACGCCCTGCTGCCGACCATGGGCGGCCAGACGGCGCTGAACACGGCGCTTTCCCTCAAGAGAATGGGCGTTCTCGACCGCTACAATGTCGAGATGATCGGTGCCAAGCCGGCCGCGATCGACATGGCCGAGGACCGGGCGCTGTTTCGCGAGGCGATGAAGCGCATCGGGCTCGAAACGCCGAAGTCGATGCTCGCCAACGCCACCGAGATCAAGGATCACGACCGCAAGGTTCACGAGGCCGAACGCGCCAGGGTCAAGGCGCAGCTGACCGGCGCCGAACTCGACAAGGCACTGGACGAGCTGGAGAACCAGTGGAACCTCGGCGAGACCGACCGCAAGCAGCGCTATATGAGCCATGCCATGGCAGTGGCCGCGCAGGCGCTCGACGAGATCGGCCTGCCGACGATCATCCGCCCCTCCTTCACCATGGGCGGCACCGGCGGCGGCATCGCCTACAACCGCTCGGAATTCTTCGAGATCATCAATTCCGGTCTCGACGCCTCGCCCACGACCGAGGTGCTGATCGAGGAATCGGTGCTCGGCTGGAAGGAATACGAGATGGAAGTGGTCCGCGACACGGCGGACAACTGCATCATCATCTGCTCGATCGAAAACATCGATCCGATGGGCGTGCATACCGGCGATTCGATCACCGTTGCCCCGGCGCTGACACTGACCGACAAGGAATACCAGATCATGCGCAACGCCTCGATCGCGGTGCTGCGCGAGATCGGCGTCGAGACCGGCGGCTCGAACGTGCAGTTTGCCGTCAATCCCGAGAACGGCCGCCTCGTCGTCATCGAGATGAACCCGCGCGTGTCGCGCTCGTCGGCCTTGGCATCCAAGGCGACGGGCTTCCCGATCGCCAAGATCGCCGCCAAGCTCGCCGTCGGCTATACGCTCGACGAACTCGACAACGACATTACCGGCGGCGCGACGCCCGCCTCGTTCGAGCCATCGATCGACTATGTCGTCACCAAGATCCCGCGCTTTGCCTTTGAAAAATTCCCGGGCGCCGGCACGACGCTGACGACGGCGATGAAATCGGTCGGCGAAGTCATGGCCATCGGCCGCACCTTTGCCGAATCGCTGCAGAAGGCGCTGCGCGGCCTGGAAACGGGCTTGACCGGCCTCGACGAGATCGAGATCCCCGGCCTCGAAGAGGACAATGGCGACAACCACAACGCCATCCGCGCGGCAATCGGCACGCCGACGCCGGACCGACTGCGCATGGTCGCGCAGGCGCTGCGCATGGGCATGAGCGAGGCCGACGTGCATGACGGCTCGAAGATCGATCCGTGGTTCATCGCCCAGTTCAAGGCGATCGTCGACATGGAAGAGCGCGTGCGCGAGCACGGCCTGCCGCAAGATGCCGAAAACCTGCGCATGCTGAAGGCCATGGGCTTTTCCGACGCGCGGCTGGCGACGCTGTCGGCCAAGCGGCCGAAGGAAGTGGCCGAGCTGCGTAACCGGCTGAACGTGCGCCCCGTCTACAAGCGCATCGACACCTGTGCCGCCGAATTCGCCTCGCCGACGGCCTATATGTATTCGACCTACGAGACGCCCTTCAACGGAGCGGCCCGCTCGGAAGCGCAGATTTCCGACCGCAAGAAGGTCGTCATCCTCGGCGGCGGTCCGAACCGCATCGGCCAGGGCATCGAGTTCGACTATTGCTGCTGCCATGCCGCCTTCGCGCTGAAGGACGCCGGCTATGAGGCGATCATGGTCAACTGCAACCCGGAAACCGTCTCGACCGACTACGACACCTCCGACCGGCTCTATTTCGAGCCGCTGACGGCCGAAGACGTGATCGAGATCATGCGCGCCGAGCAGGAAAAAGGAACCCTCGTCGGCGTCATCGTCCAGTTCGGCGGCCAGACCCCGCTGAAGCTTGCCGAGGCACTGGAAAAGAACGGCATCCCGATCCTCGGCACCGCGCCCGACATGATCGATCTTGCCGAAGACCGCGACCGGTTCCAGAAGCTCCTGCAGAAGCTCGACCTCAACCAGCCGAACAACGGCATCGCCTATTCGGTCGAGCAGGCGCGCCTGGTCGCCAGTGAAATCGGCTTCCCGCTGGTCGTGCGCCCGTCCTATGTTCTCGGCGGCCGCGCCATGCAGATCATCCATTCGGAATCGATGCTGCAGACCTACCTGCTCGACACCGTGCCGGGACTGGTGCCGGAAGACATCAAGCAGCGTTACCCGAACGACAAGACCGGCCAGATCAACACGCTGCTCGGCAAGAACCCGCTTCTGTTCGACAGCTATCTGAACAATGCGGTCGAGGTGGACGTCGATGCGCTCTCGGACGGCGAGACGGTCTTCGTCTCCGGCATCATGGAGCATATCGAGGAAGCCGGCATCCACTCGGGCGACAGTGCCTGCTCGCTGCCGGTCTACACGCTGTCCGACGAGATTGTCGACGAACTGGAACGCCAGACCAAGGCGATGGCGAAGGCCCTCAACGTCGTCGGCCTGATGAACGTGCAATACGCCATCAAGGACGGCACGATCTACGTTCTCGAAGTCAACCCGCGCGCCTCGCGCACCGTGCCCTTCGTGGCGAAGACGATCGGCGCGCCGATCGCCAAGATCGCCGCCCGCATCATGGCCGGCGAAAAGCTCGACGAGGCGATCGCCGCCTATGGCAAGAAGCCGGACCCGCGCAACCTGAAGCATATCGCCGTCAAGGAAGCCGTCTTCCCGTTTGCCCGCTTCCCCGGCGTCGACATCCTGCTCGGGCCGGAAATGCGCTCGACTGGCGAAGTCATCGGCCTTGACACCGACTTCGCTCTGGCCTTCGCCAAGGCACAGCTCGGCGCCGGCGTCGACCTGCCGCGCGAGGGGACGGTGTTCGTCTCGGTACGCGACGAGGACAAGGAACGCGTTCTGCCCGCCATCCGCCACCTCACCGATATCGGCTTCAAGGTTCTTGCAACCGGCGGCACCGCCCGCTTCCTCGCGGAAAAGGGCATTATCGCTACCAAGATCAACAAGGTACAGGAAGGCCGTCCGCATATCGAGGACGCCATCCGCAACCGCCAGGTCCACCTCGTCATCAACACGACAGACGGCAACAAGGCGATCTCGGATTCGAAATCGCTGCGCCGCGCGACGCTGATGCAGAAGGTGCCCTACTACACCACCATGGCCGGCGCCGAAGCCGCGGCCCGTGCGATCAAGGCACTGAAGGCCGGAAGCCTCGAGGTGCGGACGCTGCAGAGCTATTTCCAGGATTGATGGTTTGAGCGGCGCCTGCGGGCGCCGCTTCTCTATTCCGCGTCTCAGAACTTGGCTTGCCTGCGCGCCAGGGTTCCCGTCCTCATTCCGAAGAAAACCGAAACCGCGGCGACCGCACATCCGGTGACGAAGACGACGAGCATCGCTTGGCGGATCGTTTCGGCCGATGCTGCTTCGCCAAAACCCATGACATTGGCGATAAGGCCGAAAAAGGCGGCGCCGATGGCGTAGCCGGCCGATTGCAGGGTCGGCAGCATCGCCGAGGTCCGGTCGCGTTCGGTATCGGTGGACACATCCATCATCAACTGGCTGATCGTGCCCCATGAAGTGCCGAACCCGGCGCCGATCATCACTTGTCCCGGCAGGACCAGCCAGAGCGCGCCCGAACCGATCGCGGTCATGACCGCCGCCAGACCGGCGAGAAGCAGAACCGGCCCCGCCAGCATGATCCGGTTGCGCAGCGCAAGAGATGGCAGGCTGGCGACGACGATCGCGGTGAGGCTCCAGGAGATCGCCATGACCGCGCTCAAAGCGCCGGCCGCGGTCGGTCCGAGCTGCCACAGATGCTGCAGGCTGTAGACGAGGAAGACCGACCCGGCCGCCTGGGCAAGCGGCATCAACAGGATGACCCAAAGACCCGTTCCCAATGCTTTGTGCGCGGTGAATGCAGCCTTGGGCAGCACCGGGTTCGCCGAGCGGCGGTCGAGATAGACGACGGCCGTGAGCACGACCGTGGCGCCGGCCAGCAGCAAAGCCATCAGCGCCGTGCTGCCAACCGCGCCGGAAAGCGAGATCATCAGGATGCCGAAACCCGCCGAGGCCAATCGTGCGAACGGGATCGACGGTGCTTTCTGCAGACCTGAGACACCGTGCGGAACGATGCACAGCACCAAAACAATGAAGAGGGCAGCCACCGGAATGCTGACGAAGAAGGCGGCGCGCCAGGAGAAATGCTCCGTCAGGCCACCGGCGACCAGCGGTCCGGAGAATGCGGCCAGTGCCCAGACGATCGCTTCGGCGCCGAACACCTTCGGCACGAGGCGCGGCGGAAAGAGCTCGGGGATGAGCGCATAGCAGAGTGCTGCGACAATGCCCTCGCCCGCTCCTTGCAGGAGGCGCCCGGCAAGAACCTGCGTCATGTCCGTGGCGAATGTCGCAGATACAGTGCCGGCGATGAAGATGGCCGCGGACACAAGAAGCGTGTTTCGCGCTCCGAACCGCTGCTTCAGATTGGCGGCCACCATGCCGCCGATGATGGCGAAGACGAGATAGAGGGTGAAGGCCCAGGACAGGAGAGCGGCGCCGCCGAGATCCTCGACGGCCGTCGGCAGTGCCGTCGAGATGAAGAATTCGTTGAAGGCGAAGAGAGCCACGCCGAGGCAGAGGGTGATCGTCGACACCAGATGGCGCGGCCGCAGAAGTTCGGCCCATCCGGCCGATAATTCAACGGGCGGAGCAGCCATCTGCTCTTCGACGTAGGGGATATTGTCGGTCGTCATGCTTCCGTCTCCAGTAAAGAAGCATGACTGTTACAACCTCAAGTGCAGTTGAGGTAAAGTCCTATTTTCGCGAGCGCATCAATTTTTCCGCTCGCAGGCGCCCCGATCAGTACCCACCCACAATCGGCAATATCTCGCCGGTGATGTAGCTCGAACATTGCGGCGACGCGAGGAAGACGTAGGCCGGAGCGATTTCTTCCGGTTGGGCGGGGCGTTTCATCGGCGTGTCGGAACCGAATGTGGACACGTCCTTCGCCTCCTTGTCCGACGGGTTGAGCGGCGTCCAGACCGGGCCGGGCGCGACGGCGTTGACGCGGATGCCCTTTTCGACAAGCTGTCCGGACAACGCCCGGGTGAAGGCATGGATCCCGCCCTTGGTCATCGAATAGTCCAGGAGCTGCTTGCTGCCTTCGATGCCGGTGACCGAACCGGTGTTGATGATGGCGCTGCCTTCCTTCATGTGCCGCACGGCGGCCTGCGCCATGAAGAAATAGCCGTAGAGATTGGTTTTCAGCGTTTCGTCGAAATGTTCTTCCGTCAGGTCGAGCACATCTGCGGTATGAACCTGGAAGGCGGCGTTGTTGACCAGCACGTCGAGCGTTCCGAAAGCCTCGACCACGGCGGCCACGGCCTTGTGGCAGAATATCCGGTCCTTGACGTCGCCGGGAATGGCCATCGCCCTGCGGCCCTCCGCCTCGATCGCCTTCACGGTGTCTTCCGCATCGCGGCCCTCGGCGAGATGGAGGATTGCGACATCGGCGCCCTCGCGGGCAAAGAGCACGGCGACCGCGCGGCCGATGCCACTGTCGCCGCCGGTGATCATCGCCACCTTGCCCTCAAGCTTGCCGGAACCCTTGTAAAACGGCGCATCGTACAAGGGGGCGGGATCGAGCTTGTATTCGGCGCCGGGCTTCGGCTGATGCTGTTTCGGAAACGGCGGCACCGGGTAGAGCCGCGCGCCAGCCTGCATCGCCCTCGGTTTTGCGGACTTCTGCTGCTTGTCCTTGGCGTCGGCCTTGGCGACCTGTTTTTGGATATGGCGCTGTTTTTCCGCGGTGCGGGCAGCTTGGCTTGCCTGTGCAGCCATGGTCTTTCTCCTTTGTCTCACGGAATCTGCGTCGGCTTGATCGTGCCGACGGACACAACGCCCTCGACAACGCCGCGCGGCCCGTCGGCCGCAAGCCCCTGCTGCTCAGACATCTCGACTACCGTATAGAGTCGCTCGTTGCGGAATGCGCTGGCATCGCGGGTAGAATTGCCTTCGGCCGGCAATGCATCGATCTCGGTAAAATCGAGTTCCGCCTGCGCGGCGACGACCCGGGCATCCGCGGCCGAGAAGGCGCGAACGACCACCTCACCCTGATAGTCGGCATTGTCCCAGTTCGGATCATTGGCAGCGGCGACGGGAATCAGGCGGTAGAGCTTCAATCTGTCCTGCGGGCGATCTTGCATGATCTCACCTCATTCATGGTGCGATATCCCTGCGCCGCTGCTCCTCGCTTTCGGCTGCCGCAGCCCGCGACAACGCCGCCTTCACGATCGACTGCATCTCGTCGTCGGCGACCTGCTGCATCGCGAAGCCGTCATCAGGCTCGATGCCCGGATCCTCTTCGTGATCGGATACGGTTTCGCTGTCCTCCGCGACACGCTCGAGAAACGCGCGGCCCTCGCTGCTTGCCGCGATGAACGCCGAAAGTGCGATAAAGAGCTTTCGGTGCGCGTTGAGCCTGCCTTCAAGATGGTCCGGTGATGGGTTCGGCATGAGCTGATCCTTGTCTTGCAGAACCAACGATCATACCTCGAGATTGTTCCCCCTCGTTGCGGTTTCGCCGTAAAACGCGTCTTTCCGGACTTGCCCCCTCCTCCGAATAATCTGGCTTTTGCACTCCGCTTTCTGCTATAAGCGTTGTTCAAATGTTTCTGACGGTTCCGGAGTTAACGCTCCGGTGACCGTTTTCTTTTGTGCCGAGCCCGCCTTTTGCGGGCTCGGTGCGGACTATGAAGGACAATGAAATGGTCGATAAAGTGCCGATGACTCAGAGCGGATTCGTCAAGCTGCAGGAAGAGCTGCGCTGGCGTCAGCAGGAGGAGCGCCCGCGGATCATCGAAGCCATTTCCGAAGCGCGCGCCCATGGCGACCTTTCGGAAAATGCCGAGTATCATGCCGCCAAGGAAGCCCAGAGCCACAATGAAGGCCGCATCGGCGAGCTCGAGGATTTCGTGGCACGTGCCGAGGTGATCGACCTGTCGAAGATGTCCGGCTCGAAGATCAAGTTCGGCGCCACCGTGAAACTGGTCGACGAGGACACGGAAGAGAACAAGACCTACCAGATCGTTGGCGACCAGGAAGCCGACGTGAAGCAGGGCCGCATCTCGATTTCCTCGCCGATCGCCCGCGCGCTGATCGGCAAGGAAGTCGGCGATTCGATCGAGGTCGTCGCCCCCGGCGGCTCGAAGGCCTACGAAATCCTCGCGATCAACTGGGGCTGATCCCCGGCATTTTGCATTACAGCGCCGCGCGTCTGTTCAGACGCGCAAAGGTCGCTGTAACAGCTGGAGTTGCTGCATAATTTTTGTCCTTAAATCGATTCCGATTTAAGGAATTATGCAGTAAAAGCCCGGACGGCACGTCGAGCTGCCTCCGGGCTTTTTCTGTTAGAGAACAAGGGCACGTAAGCGTGGAAGACATCAGCGACGTCGAGATCATCGCGCCGAACTTCAAGCGCCGCCTTTCCGGCGTCACCTCGACGATCATCCAGCTTGTTCCGGTGCAACGTGCGCTCGGCCAGAAGGTCGCGACTTTGGGTCCTGGCTTGCCGGTCGGTTTGCCCCGTATCGGCTATTCCGCATTGCTTCGGCTGTGGGGTCGGCCGAAAAACCGGGCGCTGAGGGTCTGGCATGCGCGACGCAATGTCGAAATGCTGCCGGCGATCGTGCTGCGGGACATCCTGCGGATGAAGCTCAGGATCGTCTTCACCTCCGCCTCGCAGCGCAAGCATTCCGGCTGGAGCAAGTTCCTGATCCGCCGGATGGACGCGGTGATCGCCACCAGCAATCGCACCGCCGCCTATCTGGCGGTGCCGAGCACGACGATCATGCACGGCATCGACACGCTGCGATTCTTTCCCGCCGATGACAAGATGGCCGCGAAGGCAGCACTTGGCCTTGCCCCCGACAAGAAGATCGCCGGCTGTTTCGGCCGGGTGCGCCATCAGAAGGGCACGGATCTTTTCGTCGATACGATGATCGAACTTCTGCCGATGCGACCGAACTGGATCGCAATCGTCGCCGGCCGTGCGACGGCGGCGCACGTCTCCTTCGAAAACGAACTGAAGGACAGGGTGAAGCAAGCGGGCCTTTTTGATCGCATCCTCTTCGTCGGCGAGCATACCAACATTCCGGACTGGTACCGGGCGCTCGACCTGTTCGTCGCTCCGCAACGCTGGGAGGGTTTCGGGCTGACGCCGCTGGAGGCGATGGCGACAAAGGTGCCGGTCGTGGCGACCGATGTCGGCGCATTTTCGGAACTGCTGGTGACCGGCGAGGATGAAACCGGCATCCTCATTGCGGCAAATTCGCTCGGCGACATGACGCAGGCCGCCGCTGCGTTTATGGACGACCCGGAGCGCGCAAAGCTGGCGGGCGAACGTGGGCTCGCTCGTGCGACCGACAGTTTCAGCATTCAGGGCGAGGCATCGCGGATCGGGGCGGTCTACGAGAAACTTTTTATCTGATACGGCGGCTTATTAAGCGCCTCAAACATATTGGTGCGTTGCGACCCGTCATCCGCCCTGTCGGGCACCTTCTCCTCGTAGACGGGGAGAAGGGACATGCGGCAAACTCCGGGCAAATCCCCTCTCCCCGCAAGCGGGGAGAGGGTTAGGGTGAGGGGCTGCTGGCTACCATGACGGGGCCTATTCAACCGAAAAACGACGAAATTTAAGGCTTGCGCTTGAACAGTTCGAGGTAGGCGTTGGCAACCGCCTCCTCGGAAAACTGCCCCATCAGGGTCTCGTGGCCGCCCAAGGCGACGTGATCGGCAAGGTGCCGGTCGTTGATCAACCGTTCGATCGCCCTGCTGAAACCGTCGGTATCGCCGATATCGACGAGCAGGCCGTTTTCGCCGTCGCGCATGAACCAGGTCGGCCCTTCGGACCGGCTGGAGACCACCGGCTTCTGCTGTGCCCAGGCTTCGAGAATGACGTTGCCGAGCGGTTCGTGACTTGACGGCATGACGAAGATGTCGGCGGCCGCCACGTAAGGACGCGTGTCCTTCTGCCAGCCGAGGAAGCGCACACGGTCGGTGACGCCGAGATCGGTGGCGAGCTTGCGCACGTTTTCCATCTCCTCGCCGTCGCCGGCAAGCCAGAGATAGACACCCGGCAATTTTGCAACGGCCGCAGTCAACAGCGCAAAGCCCTTGCGCGGCACGAAGCGGCCCATCGACATGACGACCGGCGCATTTTCCGGCGTATCGACGCTCCTGCGGTCGATCGGCGTGACGCGCTCGGTGTTGGTGAAGTTGGATATCACCTCGACGCCGCGCTTCCAGCCGATCCGGCGCACATGTTCGCCGATCCCCGGCGTGTTGCAGACCAGCACGTCGGTGTTCTTGAAATAGCTGAGATTGGTCGGATAGTCGCCGAGCCGCGAAATCTTGATGCAGCCCTTGTAGTTCGGCATCAGGCGGCTTGCCCGTGTCGCCCAGGAAAACAGCGCATCCGGCTTTTCGCGGCGCGCCAGGTGCATGACCTTCAGCGGCAGCAGGATGCGATCCGGCGACAGGTTGCGGAAATTGCTTTCGATCAGCCGGGCATGGGGCTCGACGTCCTTGCGCCACAGGCGGTTCGGACGGATGACGGCAGTCTGCTCGACGCCGCGCCGGGCAAGCGCATTGACGAGGTGGACGAAGAAGCGCTCGGCGCCGCCGTCCTTGCCGAAGTGGTAGTGCATAACCTTCATGCGGTCCTCATTTGCCGCGCCGCGCGCGCTCCATGTCGTCGAAATTCGGCCTGCGCTTGAGGGCATGCCGCTGATAGATCTTTGCCGCCGTCAGAAAGGCATAGACGCTGCCGGTTGCCGCCTCGATAAAGCCCGGAAGGCCACAGCGCCAGAGGCCATTGCGGAAATAGAGCCGGAGGAAATAGAGTGGCGGGCTGAGGATCACCTTGTAGGGGCGCGGCGGCTTGCCGGCCGCAAACTGCTGGTCCGCCTTCAGCGTCGAATATTTGTTTTCCTTGAGGATCTGCTCGTCGATAACAAGCGGCCGGTAGTGCAAAAGACTGCCCGTCGCCGCCGCCTCGACCTTGCCGTCCGGCACGATCCCTTCATGCACCTTTTGCGCAAGGTCGTATGCCCCCCCGCCCTTGCGGATCAGCCGCAGGTTCTTGCGTTCGCGCACCTTGTCCGGCGTATAGCCGTAGCCGATCAGATAGGGCCGGCGGGCGACGCGCCAGCCGACGGTGTCAGCCGGCGCCGCAATCAGTGACGGCAGCAGCGCCTGCAGCGGTTCATCCAGCCGCTCATCGGCGTCGATATTCAGGCACCAGGGCTCGCGGCACTGTTCCAGCGCGAACTGCTTCTGGCCGGCATAGCCGCGCCAGGGTTCGAACAGGAAACGGATCGGCCAGCCCTTGTCGATATAGGACTGCACCAGCGCCGCCGTGCCGTCGGTCGAGCCGGAATCGACGATGACGATTTCCGCGCAGTTCACCAGGCTCTCGATGCAATTGCCGAGATAGGCTTCCTCGTTCAGGCAGATGATGAAGGCGGAAACCGGGAGCTTCGATGGCATGGAGCAGTGCCCTTCAGGCCGCGCGGGCGAAATGGGAGGTCTTGCGGTTATTGCTCAGCATGACGTAGCCGCGGTTCTTCAGATTGGAAATGAGCGCCGCGATGGCATCCTCGCCGACGATATGCGGATGCAACTCGACGATGATGTCGGCAACGTTCTTCAGGTCGACACCGAGCAGCTGGATTTCGGCGCCCTCGACGTCCATGATCAATGCTGCGGGATCATGCTTTGCAAGGACGTCGGAGAGCGCCTCGCTTTCGACGATGATCTGCTTGTCGTCGCGCTTGCGGTCGTAGAGGCTGGAGGAGATGATGTTGTCGCTCTTGAAGAAGGCAATCGGCGCACCGTCGACGGTCACCGCGCGCATGGTGAGGTTCGGCGTCAGACCGTTCAGCTCAAAATTTCTTTTGATCGTCGGCTCCAACTCCGGATTGGCCTCGTAGCAGAAGACACTGTGTTCGCCGCAGATGCGGGCGGCAACGAGGCTGACGAAGCCGATGCCGGTGCCGATTTCAAGCGTGCGCATGCCGGGCTTGAGGATCCTGCCGATCAGGTCGCGTTCGGTGTCTTCGTAGATCTCGCGAAAAATCAGTTCCCGGACGTTTTCAGGAATATGACCGATGGTCGTGTCAATCGTGACGCCGCCCAGCCGGACGGTGCGGACGTTGAACATATAACGGAAGCTCTTGCGCAGCGATCGCAGCAGTCGTTTCAAATCACCTGATCCTATCGTGACAACCGGAGACACCGGCGCGGAAGCAACCTACATCTCTATCAGAGAGACATCCTTGACCTGCCGGATGGTCAGCATCGTGCGCACGGTATCCACGTTCTCCGTGGCCGTGAGCTCCTCAATAACGAAATCCTGAAATGCTGCAAGGTTTTCGGCCACGCACTGCAGGAGAAAATCGGATTCGCCCGAGACCATCCAGGCTTCGCGCACCAGCGGCCAATTTGCCGTCTGCTTGGCAAAGGCCTTGAGATTGGCATCCGACTGGTGCTGGAGACCGACCATGCAGAATGCAACCAGGTCATAGCCGAGCGCCGGTGCGTTCAGCAGCGCGCGATAGCCGCGGATGATGCCCGCCTCCTCCAGCTTGCGCACGCGCCTGAGACACGGGGGCGCCGATATGCCGACCCGCTCGGCCAGCTCGACATTGGTCATCCGGCCGTCATTCTGGAGCTCGCGCAAAATCTTCATATCGATTGCATCAAGGTCGACGCGCATCACCATGGTTGAGCTTCCCGTTTTTCTTGTCGATCCTGCATGTGCAGACCATATTTGTTATTGCCCGCGATACTTCAAAAGCCGCGCCGGGCTGCCAACATAAATTCCGTAGGGTTCCGTTTTGCCTTTGACCACGGCATTCGCGCCGATGACACAGCCTTTGGCAATATGGGAGCCGCCCAGGATCTGCGCTCCGGCACCGATCCAGACATCATCCTCGATCACGATCGGCTTGGCGACGACGCCCTGCATCGTAATGGCTTTGGAAACGTCGTCATAACGATGATCGAAGGAAACGACGACGACATGGGCGGCGATACGGACATCATTGCCGATCCTTATGCCGCCCAGACCATAAAGGATACTGTAGGGATTGATCGACACGTTCGAACCGATCTCGATCGTGCCTTTCTGCGCGTCGATGAAGCCGCCTCGATGGATCTTGAACCGGTCGCCGATCACCACTCGGCCCCGGTAGGCGTCGATGAACGCGCCCCACCGGATCTGCGATTTACGGCCGAGGCGCAGATAGCCCGGCAAAAGAAGTCCGCGAAGAAGGCAGAAATAGTGGGAAATCGATCCGATCCGCATGGGTCCTCAAGTCCCCAGCTGTTCGCCGGCAGACCAGATCGAGCGCATGAATCCGTGCTCGATCAATTGCTCCGGCGACGAATATTTCAGCGTGTCTTCATAGACGAAATCGAGTTCGCCGCTGGCCGCCACCGTATCGAGGATGCGCTGATACTCGCGCGCGCCGCCGAAATACTGCTTGTCCTCCACCGCCTGACGGGTTTTCGCGTGATAATCGGCAAAGAACTTGAAATGCAAGAGTACGCCGGAGATGGGCGAAAAGTTGCGGTCGAAGGGCAGCGGCTGATGGATGCTGACGCCGAAGCTGCAATCGTCATCCCAGTACATCAGCGGATATTTCATCATCTCGGCTTCGGCCGCAAACTTGCGCCGCCGCGGACCGCCGGCAAGGCTGAGGAAGCGCTTGGTCTTCTCGATGACGTAGCCACTGCCGTCGATGCAATCGGCAACCTCCCATGGCATGGCCTCCGTCGAACCGTCGAAGGCAAAGGCGCTGACCTCGCCCCCGGGGTACATGTCGATCATCGGAGCTGCGAACCGGCGCACGCCGAGGCTTTCGAGATGGGCGATCAGTTGCGGCAGCGGTCTTTCGAAGCATCGGTCGTAGACGAGGTATTCGTCCGCATCGATATTCAGATACCAGCGGTTCTTGCCATAGCGGGCAAACAAGGCTTCGCGCCACAGCTTGCCGCGCCGTGCCTCGCGATAGCGCACACCGGAGGTCCAGACGTCGACATCGGGCTGCGTGCAAAGAAATTCGCGCGTGCCATCCGTCGATTGATCATCGACGCAGATGAAGCGGGTCACTCCCAGCCGGCGATAATGCGCCAGCAGCGACCGCATGAATTTGAGGTCGTCATGCGCCAGGAAAAGCAGCGGAACATCCGCGCTCCGCAACGGCCGGAACGTTGCGGGCGACAAAGGCGACAACGTCACTGTTTCGGTCTTCCTCTTGCGGCGGGAAGAAACGCGGCGGCTGTAGAGCCAGGTGCCGAACCGGTGAAACAGCGTGCGGCCGTAGTCGAAATCGCCGGGATTGCGAAACGGGTATGGGGATTTCCGCTTGTTCACTGCCACGTCTGTCCGATCGGCGATTGTCATAAGTTTTGTCGGTAACACGTATTAGGATAAAAAAACGAGAGCGTCTTTACGCGCCATGCACAAAAACCTCGCCAAACCGGGGCAATTGCGCAACACATCTGTGCGTATCAACGAGGCCGCCCTTGAAACAAGGCCGCCGGAATCCCTAGACTAGGGGACAATTTCTCACCATATGACGAAGCCGGACGGTGTTATACCGTTCCGACGATCGAAGGACCCGGCTCATGACTGCCCGACATACCAAAGTTCTCATCATCGGCTCAGGCCCGGCTGGCTACACCGCCGCCATCTATTCGGCGCGCGCCATGCTCAATCCGGTTCTGATCGCCGGCATGGAACAGGGCGGCCAGTTGATGATCACCACCGACGTCGAGAACTATCCGGGTTATGCCGATCCGGTCCAGGGTCCCTGGATGATGGAGCAGATGCTCAAGCAGGCCCAACATGTCGGCGCCGAGATCGTCAGTGATCTCGTCACCAGCGTCGATCTCTCGGTGCGGCCGTTCAAGCTCACGACCGACAGCGGCACCGACTGGACGGCTGATGTCCTGATCATCGCCACCGGTGCCAAGGCCAAATGGCTCGGCATCGAGAGCGAGGCCACCTTCCAGGGTTTCGGCGTTTCGGCCTGCGCCACCTGCGACGGCTTCTTCTATCGCAACAAGGACGTGATCGTCGTCGGCGGCGGCAACTCGGCCGTCGAGGAAGCGCTCTATCTGTCCAACCTTGCCAAGACCGTTACCGTCATTCACCGCCGCGACAGCTTCCGCTCGGAAAAAATCCTGCAGGAGCGGCTGTTCGCCAAGGAAAACATCAAGGTGATCTGGGATCACGAGGTCGTCGAGTATCTCGGCGCGCCGGCCAAGCCGCCGATGCCGGCCTCGGTCAACGGTGTCAAGCTGCGCAACACCCGCACCGGCGAGGTGAGCGAAATGCCGATCGACGGCGTCTTCGTGGCGATCGGCCATGCGCCGGCGGTCGAGCTTTTCAAGGACAAGCTGCGCCTGAAGCCGAACGGCTACCTGTGGACGGCCGCCGATTCGACCGCCACGGACGTGCCTGGCGTCTACGCGGCCGGCGACGTGACGGACGACATCTATCGCCAGGCGGTCACGGCCGCCGGAATGGGCTGCATGGCGGCGCTCGAAGCCGAAAAATACCTGGCGGGCCATATGCCCGTCGCAATTGCGGCCGAATAGAAGCCGCGAACAATTGGAGCGGGAATTCTCGCTCCTGAGTGGGAACAGACAATCAGCTCTCTGGCGGGAAAGAACGAGGCCGTTTTCCGCCACGAGCCTTTATGGGAGGCCCTATGCCGCTAGACTGGGACAAACTGCGCATTTTCCATGCGGCGGCGGAAGCGGGATCGTTCACCCATGCGGCCGACAAACTGCACCTCTCCCAATCGGCCATCAGCCGCCAGGTGAGCTCGCTCGAGCAGGATGTCGGCATCAAGCTGTTTCATCGCCATGCCCGTGGCCTGATCCTCACCGAACAGGGTGAAATTCTCTATCGTACCGCCCACGAAGTGCTGATGAAGCTCGAAAGCGTCAGGGTCCAGCTGACCGAGACCACCGACAAGCCGAGCGGCAAGCTGCGCATCACCACAACCGTTGGTCTCGGCCAGGGCTGGTTGACCGACAAGGTCCAGGAATTCCTGGCGCTCTATCCGGAAATGCAGGTTCAGCTGATCCTCGACAACGAGGAACTGGACGTCAACATGCGCCACGCCGACTGCGCCATCCGCCTGCGCCAGCCGCAGCAATCAGACCTGATCCAGCGCAAGCTCTTCACCGTGCACATGCACGTCTATGCGGCGCCGTCCTACATCAACAAATACGGCGAGCCGCAGTCGCTCGACGATCTCGACAATCACCGCATCATCACCTTCGGCGAACCTGCGCCCAACTACCTGCTCGACGTCAACTGGCTGGAGATTGCCGGGCGCGATTCGGACAATCCCCGCCCCTCGCATCTGCAGATCAACAGCCAGACCTCGATCAAGCGCGCCTGCCTGCTCGGCATCGGCATCGCCATGATGCCGGACTATATCGTCGGTCGCGACCCCGGCCTCATTCAACTGCCGATCGGCGCCGCCATTCCATCCTTCGACACCTATTTCTGCTATCCCGACGAGATGAAGAACGCCGCGAAGTTGAAAGTCTTTCGCGATTTCATCGTCGCAAAAGCGCGCAACTGGAGTTTCTGACGCCGCCTTCGCAGTTGCACAAAAAATGTTCTCTACATTCCCACTAGACAAACTACTGTTTTAACTGATTTTTTCCCGAAGCCTTAACAACCTCAGGTGAATAAGCGATTTAAATCGCTTGAAAAATGCGCAGGCCTGCGCTCGGCACATGGCTGTCATGCATATTAAATGATTGCAGTGCGCCCAAAAAACCATCATATCGACTGCAGCTGATGCAGTTTGGTGGCTTTTTTCCTCCCAGTGCCACCGCAGCAGCTGTTCCCCTCTGGAGGTTTAGATACCTTCATAACTATAAAGGGCCCAAGTTTTCTTGTGGCCCTCTTTTTTTGCCTTGAATTCAAGTACATCCTTATAGTTGCAATTTTTCTTGGCGCCGCGGGTTGAAATGCGCAATCCCCTTTCCCATATCCAATCCAGCTGGTGCAGATGGTGGTCTTTTTCCTCCCAGTGCCACCGCAGCAGCTGTTCCCCTCTGGAGGTTTTTTGACCTTCACACTTAAAGGGCCCGGTTTTCCCGTGGCCCTCTTTTTTTGCCCAGAATCCCCCTCACAGAGATGTGATTTGAATATCGGACAAACACGATCTAAATATCGGCGTATCGAGATTTGACGATACAAGGTCGATTGATGGACAAGGACGAGATCCTCAAGGCACTGGCGCATCCGAAGCGCATCGAGATGCTGGGATGGATGAAGCAACCGGAAGCGCATTTTTCCGACCAGCATCATCCGCTGGAGATGGGCATTTGCGCCAGCCAGTTCGAGCGATGCGGTCTTTCGCAATCGACCGTCTCCGGCCATCTGGCGATCCTGCAGCGCGCCGGTCTCGTCACCACCAAACGCGTCGGCCAGTGGATCTTCTACAAACGGAACGAAGAGACCATCCAGGCGTTCCTGAAAGACATCGGCAACACACTCTGACGGCGATCCGCCCGCCAGCCCTTATCCTCCCAGCCAGTGCTGATCCTTCCAGCCAGCCCTATCCTCCCAGCCAGCCCTTATCCTCCCAGAATGACTACCCCCGCAACGAACGAAAAGGACTTCCCATGACTTCCCTCTTCGACCCGATCAAGATCGGCGACATCGAGCTTGCCAACCGCATCGTGATGGCGCCGCTGACGCGCAACCGCTCGCCGGGCGCCGTTCCGAACACGCTGAACGTCACCTATTACGAACAGCGCGCCAGCGCTGGGCTCTTGATCACCGAAGCGACCGCGATCACCCATCAGGGTCAGGGTTATGCCGACGTTCCCGGCCTCTATAGCAAGGAAGCGCTGGACGGCTGGAGGCAGGTCACCTCAGCCGTCCACAAGGCCGGCGGCAAGATCGTCGTGCAGATGTGGCATGTCGGCCGGATCTCCCACACATCGCTACAGCCGAACGGCGGAAAGCCGGTGTCGGCCTCGGCCATCCAGGCGAAATCGAAGACCTACCTCATCAACGAAGACGGCACAGGCACGTTCGCCGAAACATCCGAGCCCCGCGCGCTCGAGTTCGCCGAAATTCCCGGGATCCTCGAAGACTACCGCAAGGCCGCACGTGCGGCGATCGATGCAGGCTTCGACGGCGTCGAGATCCACGCAGCCAATGGCTACCTCATCGACCAGTTCCTGCGTTCCGGCTCGAACGTGCGCACCGACCAGTATGGCGGCCCGATCGAAAACCGCGCCCGCTTCCTGTTCGAAGTCGTTGATGCGATCACCAAGGAAATCGGCGAAGGCCGCACCGGCATCCGCATTTCGCCGGTAACGCCCGCCAATGATTCGTCCGATCCGGACGCGCAGGCGCTGTTCACCTACGTCGTCGAAGGCCTGGCGAAATACAAGCTCGCCTATATCCACATCATCGAAGGTGCGACCGGCGGCCCGCGCGATTTCCAGCAGGGTGATCAGCCGTTCGACTACAAGGCGTTGTGCCAGGCTTATGAAAAGGCCGGCGGCGAGGCCGCATGGATGACCAACAATGGCTACGACCGCGACCTCGCCGTGGAGGCCGTCGAGCAGGGCAAGACCGACCTCGTCGCCTTCGGCAAGCCCTTCATCGCCAATCCGGACCTCGTACAGCGCCTGAAGGACAACGCGCCGCTCAACACCCCGGACCAGGCCACCTTCTACGGCGGCGGCGCCAAGGGCTATACCGACTATCCGCTGCTTGAAAAGCAGGTCGCGTGAGATTCGTATAGATGTAGATCCCGCCCCTCACCGGGCGGGATCTGTCCTTAAATCGATTCCGATTTAAGGAATTATGCGGTAGAGCTTCGGCGTTTTCCGGAGAAACCCAATGCAGCTGCGTGACGCCAAAGAGGCCGACCTTCCCGCTATCCGCGACATCTACAACGATGCCGTTCTCAACACGACGGCGATCTGGAACGACGCGCAGGTGGACCTCGAAAATCGCGCGGCGTGGCTCACGGAGCGCCGGCGCCTCGGCTATCCGGTGCTCGTGGCCGTCACCGATGACGGCACGATCGCCGGTTATGCCTCCTTCGGCGACTGGCGGGCATTCGACGGCTATCGTCATACGGTCGAGCATTCGGTCTATGTCGAGAGGAGCCAGCGCGGCGGCGGCATCGGCAAGATGCTCATGCTGGCCCTGATCGACCGCGCGGCGGCCTGTGGCAAACATGTGATGGTCGCCGGCATCGAGGCCAACAACGCGGCATCAATCCGGCTGCACGAAAAGCTCGGCTTCGTCATCACCGGCCAGATGAAGGAAGTCGGCACCAAGTTTGGCCGCTGGCTGGATCTGACCTTCATGCAACTGACCTTGCCGGATCAAGCATAGACCATCTCCCGGCGCCGCCGCATCGGTGCTATCAAGAACTGTCGAGATGTTTGGCGGACGGGTCCCTGGGCGGATGAGGCACAAGAACCAGCGGCATGATCGGATACGGCTTGCGGTCCTGTTTGCCGCAACCTTCGGCCTCGCCGCGATCTCAAGCGCGCCCCGCGCCGCTGCACAGCCGGAATGGCGCGCGCCGCCCTGCATCTTTTCCGCCATAACGCCAAATACGACGCTCTGCGTTCGCGCCCACAGCTACAGCCGCGACATCTGCACCGCCCTTGGCCATTTCGCCGAGACCAACGCCTTGCCGCCCGATTTCTTCGCACGGCTGATCTGGAAGGAAAGCCTGTTCCGTCCGGATGCCGTCAGCCCGAAGGGAGCCGAGGGCATCGCACAGTTCATTCCCGCAACCGCAAAGCTGCGCGGGCTTTCCAACAGCTTCGATGCCCTGGAGGCCCTGGGGAAATCGGCCGAATATCTCGATGACCTGCGTAACCGCTTCGGTAATCTCGGCCTTGCGGCCGCGGCCTACAATGCCGGGGAAAGCGGGCTGGAGACGTTTCTGCGCACCGGCAACCTTCCTTACGAGACACGCGCCTACGTGCTCGCCATCACCGCCCATCCGGTGGAGGAATGGAAGGACAATCCGCCGGAGACGCTCGATCTCAGGCTCGACAAAGACAAGCCTTTCTACGATGCCTGTACCGCCCTTGCCGACAAACGCCGCCTTAAGGACGTGATGTTTGAAGAGGAAGGCACCTGGGCGCCCTGGGGCGCGCAACTTTCGGCACATTTCCACAAATCCGTGGCGCAGCGGCTGTTCCTCGCCACCGTCAAGCGCATGCCGTCGCCGCTCAATGCGGAAAAGCCACTGATCCTACGGGAGCGCAACCGGGCCTTCGGCAACCGGCTGCGCTATGCGGCCCGTATCGGCCGCGAGACAAGACGCGAGGCCGAAGTGGTCTGCTCCGCAATTCGCAAGGGCGGCGGCGCCTGCATCGTGTTCAAGAACTAAGCCTTGCCCGGCTACCGGACCCTGGCTTGTGCGGCGGCGGCAAAACCCGCTACCGGACCGGCTGCTCCGGCGGCAGGCAGCCGAGCGTCCCAGCATTTCGCGGCGATCGATCAGACGTGTCGGATGAGTCGAGGACCTCCTGCGCCAGGAGCCGATATCGCCGTGCGGATGGTCGCACCGGCACGGGACGCGCTGATCACCCGCCGGATCGGCGGCAGACGGTACACCCCGGAATTCAGCCCTGCGTGACGGCGGTCGAATTCACCGGATCACCGACATCCCGCCGCGTTGCCAGCGCCTTCACGGAAAACAGCGCGTAGACGACGAGTGGCAGGCAGATGAGGTAGGAGGTGCGGATACCGGCATGTTCTGCGACGAAGCCGAGCAGCGGCGGCGCAAGGAAAAAGACGATGAAGGTCACCTGCCCGAGTGCTGCGACGTTCACCTGTGCAGCGCGGTCGGTGCGCTGGGCTGCCGCCGAAACCGCCAGAGGATAGACGGCGCTGCAGCCGGCCCCCATCAGCGCGAAACCGGCGAGCGCGACGTAAGGGTGCGGCGCAAGCCACACCGCTGCGATACCGATGCCCGACAGGATGAGAAGAGTCGATGCAACGGCGCGGGCGCCAAAGCGGTCGACGACGGGATCGACGAACAGCCGGGCCATCGCCATGCAGAAGGTGAACAGCGTCAGCCCGAGGCCACCGATGAAGGGTTCAACCGAAAAGACATCGCGCATGTAGATGGCCGACCAGTCGATGCCCGCGCCCTCCACCAGAAAAGCGGCGACCCCGATGATGCAGAGCGGCAGGAGACCGATGGTCGGCAGTGCCAGAAGCGGCGCGTTTGCCTCATGCGACAAGACGCGCGCCGGAGCGTTGCGAATGCCGGAAATGGCGATCGTCCCGCCGACGAGGACGACGGCAAGCGTCACGGCCAGATGAACCTGCATCGATATTTCAGCCTGGCGGACGACGGAGGCGATCAGCGCGGTGACGAAGAAGCCGAGACTCCAGAAGCCATGTGCCCGGTTCATGATGCCGCGCCCGAGCTGCGCCTCGATGCGGTCGATCTCGACGTTGAGGTTGATTTCCAGCGCCCCCGCGAGAAGCCCGGCGCAAAACAAAATGCAGAACACCAAGGGTGCCGCGCCGACCCAGGGCACGAATGCGAAGGCCGCCGCCGTGCCGAGGACCGTGATAAAGGCAGTGGTGCGGGCACCGAGATGGGCGATCAGCGGCGAGGAAAGCGTCAGCGAGATCAGCGCCCCGATCGCCATGCCGATCAGCGTCAATCCGAGTTCGGACTTGTTGACGCCCAAGGCGACCTGGAGATCGGGCATGCGCGCCAGAAGCGCGCCGAGCGAGACGGCGAACAGGAAGAAGCAGATATAGATCCTGTGATGCGGCGCGATGTTCATGACCTGGCTCCTCGACAGGCGATGCTTTAACGGGAAACACGCGGGAGAGGAACCCGCATGGCGTGTCCGGCACAGCGATTTGCAGCGGTTAGGCTAGATGTCGCTACGTGGGAATGCGAAACGGGGTGGAGCGGACCTGGGACTCGCGCGGAATCTACCCAACAAAAAACCCGCCGTTTCCGGCGGGCTCGTTGTCGGGATCAACCTCGCCTTACTTGCAGGCTGCACAAAAACGCTGGATGCGCTTGCAGGCTTCTTCCAGCTGTTCTTCCGAGG
Source organism: Pararhizobium sp. LjRoot255 (assembly GCF_964252905.1). Lineage (NCBI taxonomy): Bacteria > Pseudomonadati > Pseudomonadota > Alphaproteobacteria > Hyphomicrobiales > Rhizobiaceae > Pararhizobium > Pararhizobium sp. LjRoot255. The sequence goes on along the minus strand of NZ_CAXUPQ020000001.1, from coordinate 2,900,735 downwards.
TCGCATAGGAGATGCGGAAGTTGGGGCCGAGGCCGAAGGCGGAGCCATGGACGACGGCGACGCCTTCGGATTCGAGAAGCTCGGAGACGAAGTCTTCGTCCGTTTCGATCACCTTGCCCGAAGGAGCGGTCTTGCCGATCAGGCCCTTGCAGGACGGGTAGACGTAGAAGGCGCCCTCAGGAGACGGGCACTCGATGCCCTTGGCCTGGTTGAGCATCGAGACGACGAGGTCGCGGCGGCCTTCGAAGATCTTCTTGTTTTCCGGAATGAAGTCCTGTGTGCCGTTGAGCGCCTCGACGGCGGCCCACTGGGCAATCGAGCAGGCGCCCGAGGTCTGCTGGCCCTGGATCATGTCCATGGCCTTGATCAGCGCCAGCGGACCGGCCGCATAGCCGATGCGCCAGCCGGTCATGGCATAGGCCTTGGAGACGCCGTTCATCGTCAGCGTGCGGTCGTAGAGCTCGGGCTCGACTTCGACCGGCGTCGCGAACTTGAAGTCGCCATAGGTCAGGTGCTCGTACATGTCGTCCGTCAGGATCCAGACATGCGGATGCTTCAAAAGCACGTCGGTCAGGCCCTTGAGCTCCGCATGGGTATAGGCAGCGCCGGACGGGTTGGACGGGGAGTTGAAGACGAACCACTTGGTTTTCGGCGTGATCGCCTTTTCCAGATCAGCAGGCGTCAGCTTGAAATTGTTTTCCTGGGTCGCCGCAACGAACACCGGCGTGCCGCCGCAAAGCGCCACCATTTCCGGATAGGACACCCAGTAAGGTGCCGGAATAACGACTTCATCGCCAGGATTCATCGTCGCCATGAAGGCGTTGAAAAGAATCTGCTTTCCGCCGGTGCCGACGATCGTCTGGGCGGCGGTGTAGTCGAGATTGTTCTCGCGCTTGAACTTCTTGGCGATCGCCTCGCGCAGTTCCGGAATGCCCGAAACCGGCGTGTACTTCGTCTCGCCGCGGTTGATCGCGTCGACGGCCGCCTGCTTGATATTGTCCGGCGTGTCGAAATCCGGCTCCCCGGCGCCAAGCCCGATCACATCGCGGCCCTTGGCTTTCAGTTCCCGGGCTTTCTGGGAAACGGCGATGGTGGCGGATGGCTTCACACGGGAAAGGGCGTCGGCAAGAAAGGCCATGATGTGGTTTATCCTGATCAGGTTGAAACAGCATGCGAGCCAGCGGGAGCGGTCTTTGCCAGGCTCCATAGCGGTTAGGTGTATGTCGAAAGACAGCCCCGGTTTCAAGCGCAAAGCGCCCGGAGAGCCGGCAAAATGCGTGACCATGACAATGTTTCATCAGTCGCATCACGGATTGGGATGAATCACTTTCTCGGCAGCGCGGCGCAGATGGTTGAATCGACTCCGATTTTTCATGCCCGCGAAAGAAACCCGAAAGGCAGGTGCAGCGCCTTCGGGCCTGAAGGAGAATAACGTATCACAGCCGAAATTTATTCTTCAAAAACAGGAACTTTGCGACATTTCCGCAACGCCTTGATTTGGTCACAACAAATGCCGCGGGCCGCCGCAATTCCGTCCTCGTGCAGACGATTTCGGAGCCTTTTCTGAGGATCTACCGAATCCATCCGCACCGAGGGGCCACGCAATGTTTGTCGATACGGAAATCGGCGCCACGACACCGCGCCGCCAGCACATGCCATATGTCGAATATCTGCTGGTCGCAGCCCTTGTGGCCGTAACGATCGTCCTGTTTTTCGTGATGGGCTTTTTCTCGGAGGCCTCGGCCGACACCGGACAGAGCCGACCGCAGCATTTCGCCGGCTATGTACGCCCCAACGACATGGGCACCGGTGCCCTGCTCTTCCCATCCAAGGAACCCGGCTCCTTCGTCGAGGCACCCCGGCTGGCGACCGACGTTCAGATCGACGTCAACGGACCGATCCTGCGCACCCGCGTCACGCAGCGGTTCCAGAACCCGAGCAGGGGCTGGGTCGAGGGCACCTACGTCTTCCCGCTGCCGGAAAACGCCGCTGTCGATACGTTGAAGATGCAGATCGGCGACCGCTTCATCGAGGGCGAGATCAAAGCCCGCGAGGAAGCGCGCAAGGTCTATGAGGAAGCCAAGGCCGCCGGCAAGAAGACAGCGCTTCTGGAGCAGCAGCGCCCCAACATCTTCACCAACCAGGTCGCCAATATTGGCCCCGGCGAAACCATCATCGTGCAGATCGAATATCAGAGCAGCGTGCATCAATCGGGCGGCGAATTCTCGCTGCGGTTCCCGATGGTTGTCGCGCCGCGCTACAATCCGGATCCGATCGTTGAGACCGTCGATCTCGATCCCAATTCCGGCTACGCCGTCCGCGATCCTGTGCCGGATCGCGACAAGATCACGGCCCCCGTGCTCGATCCCGCGGAGAATGCAAAGATCAATCCCGTGACGCTGACGGTCAATCTCAATGCCGGTTTCCCGATCGGCACCGTCGCCGCGCCGTTCCACGAGACCGACGTCCAGACGGTCGATGACATGGCACGCAGGATCACCCTAAGGAGTGGCAGCGTACCGGCCGACAAGGATTTCGAGCTGAGCTGGCACGCAGCAGCCGGCAAGGCGCCGCATGCGGGGCTCTTCCGCCAGACGATTGACGGCAGGACTTATCTGCTCGGCTTCGTGACGCCTCCGGCCGACGAGACGGCAACGGAAACGGAAACGGCGCCAAAACGCGAAGTCGTCTTCGTCATCGACAATTCCGGCTCGATGGCCGGCAAATCGATCGAACAGGCGCGCGAAAGCCTGGCGCTAGCCATCTCCAAGCTGCGGCCGGAAGACCGGTTCAACGTCATCCGCTTCGACGATACGATGAGTGTGCATTTTCCCTCCCTCGTGCAGGCGACACCGGACAAGCGCGAGGATGCGATCGCGTTCGTGCGCGGCCTGACGGCCGATGGCGGTACGGAGATGCTGCCGGCGCTGGAGGCAGCCCTTCGCACCCAGGGACCGATCGAGCCAGGTGCGTTGCGGCAGGTCGTATTTCTGACCGATGGCGCGATTGGCAACGAGGCGCAATTGTTCGAGGAGATATCGAGGAACCGCGGCGACGCCCGTGTCTTCACCGTCGGGATCGGCTCGGCTCCCAACACCCACTTCATGACCAAAGCCGCCGAACTCGGCCGCGGCACCTTCACGCTGATCGGCTCGGAAGACCAGGTGGCCGCCCGCATGGGCGAATTGTTCGACAAGCTGGAAAACCCGGCGATGACCGACATCGCTGTCACCTTCGACGGCGCGAATGCGCTGGATATCACGCCGAATCCGATGCCGGACCTCTATCGCGGCGAGCCGGTGGTGCTGACCGCACAGCTTGACGGTGTTACACTCGCGGGCAAGCTGCAGATCACCGGCAAGACCGGCGACCAGCCCTGGCGTGTCGAGATGGATATCGCCAAGGCGTCCGAAGGCAAAGGCATTGCCAAGCTCTGGGCGCGGCGCAAGATCGACGATCTTGAGGCAAACGCTCATGCAGTGAGCGACCAAGCTGTGCTCGACAAGCAGATCGAGTCGGTGGCGCTTGCCCATCACCTCGTTTCGCGGGTCACCAGCCTGGTTGCCATCGACGTGACGCCGTCGCGTCCGGCGGGCGAGCCTGTTGCCAGCACCGACGTGCCGCTCAACTTGCCGGAGGGGTGGGATTTCGAGAAGGTGTTCGGCGAGAAGACGCTTCCGGAAAGTCAGCGCAAGGCCGCGCTTGACCAGGCCGAAGAACAGGCGATGCTGGTCGCCGATCGGATGGCCGCCGCGCCGACGGCGCGTGCCGCCAGCCTGATCGCCGAAGCCGGCAATCAGGTGAACCTGCCCCAGACCGCAACGCTCGCCGACCGGTACATCCTGATCGGCCTGATGCTGCTGGCCATCGCCGTGATGGCGGCCTCAACCTTCGGCCTGTGGCGCTGGCAGATGCGCGGCCTGATCCTGGAGGCACGCAGCCGTGTCCAATAAACAGACGCTCGACGGGCGCGGCGGCTTTCTGGCGCGCCTCAACATGCTGGAAACACTGGTGCTCGCGGGCATTTCCCTTGTCGCGATCGCTGGCCTGATGCTGGTCGGCAAGGGGTTCTACTTGAAGACCAAGGCCGAGGTGTCGCAGGTACTGCTGAAGCGAAGCTTCGAGGCGCACCTGCATGGCGCGACCAACGTCAAACCCTGGCCCTGGGCCGACTTCTCGACCGAGGCGGAGATCACCGCGCCCCGCATCGGCCAGACCGCGATCGTGCTGTCGGGCGCCAGTGGCGAGGCGCTGGCGTTCGGTCCGGCGCGGCTCGCCAACACGCCGGCGCCGGGCGAACTCGGCACCTCCGTCATCGCCGCCCATCGCGACACGCATTTCCGCTGGCTGAAGGACGTCAGGCCCGGCGATCTTCTAGTGATCACCCGCAAGGACGGAACAAACCTGACATTCCGCGCCGGCCCGGGCCGGATCGCCCGCTGGGACGAGAGCGGCATCAACGCGGATGCGCCCGGCCGCAATCTGGCGCTTGCCACCTGCTGGCCGTTCGATGCGACCGAGCAGGGCCCCCTGCGCTACATCGTCCAAGCGGAGCTTGTTTCCAATGCGCCGCAATCGAAGCTCTCGGCGCTTCGTCGCCCCATCCAACTGCCGGTAAAATCCTTTTGATCAGCCTTGATCCCTTCGTGCCTGACCCCAGCTATTCCGAGTAACGAATGGAGGCCGAGATGAAGACGACGCTTGAAAACCTGTTTACGTCCGCCGGTCTGGCGGTAATCCTTTTCGCAAGCCCTTCCCTCGCCGCTGACGACCCTGCGCAATATTCGACCGAGAAGGTGTCTGTTCAGGTCGAAACGCTTGCCTCCGGCCTCGACAATCCCTGGTCCGTCGAAGTGATGCCGGACGGCGCCTTCATCATCACCGAGCTTGGCGGCACTCTTCGCATCATTCGCGACGGCAAAGCATCCGCGCCGCTCCGCGGCGTCCCGAAGAGTGCGCGCCAAGGGCAAGGCGGGCTTCTCGATGTCGCGCTCGATTCCGATTTCGAAGCCAACCGCACGATCTTCCTGTCGATGGCGGTTGCGGATGGGGGCCGCTATGGAACGGTGATCGTGCGTGGCGTGCTTTCAAAGGACGCAAAGAACCTTACCGGCGTCAAGGAACTCTTCCGGATGAACAAATTCACCGGCAAGGGCCAGCATTTCGGATCGCGCATCGCGATCGCCTCCGACGGCAGCCTGTTCTTCGGCATTGGCGATCGCGGCGAGCGGGATCGGGCACAGGACATGCAGGACCATGCGGGCTCGATCCTGCATATCAAGCCGGACGGCAGCATCCCCGCGGACAACCCTTACAAGGACGGCAAGGCCGGGCTTCCGGAAGTCTGGTCGAAGGGGCATCGCAATCCGCAGGGCATCGTCATCGACCCGAAGGATCACCAGTTGCTGACGGTCGAGCATGGCGCACGCGGCGGCGATGAGGTCAATGCGCCGCAGCCGGGCAAGAACTACGGGTGGCCGGTCATCACCTATGGCAAGGACTATTCCGGCGCCGAGATCGGCGTCGGCCAGGCAGCGGAAGGCTACGAGCAGCCGCTCTACTATTGGGATCCGTCCATAGCACCGGGCGCGATCGACGTTTATCACGGCGCGATGTTCCCGGAATGGGAGGGCGATCTCTTGGTATCGGCGCTGAAGTACCAGCTGCTGGCGCGACTGGAACGGGATGAAAGCGGCCAGATCGTCTCGGAAGAACGCCTGTTCGAAGGCGAATTCGGCCGTATCCGCGACGTCAAGGTAGCGCCCGGCGGCGCGGTCTTGATGGTGACGGACGATGGGGCGCTGCTGCGCGTCTCCGCGGCGGACAAGAAAAGCTGAAGGGGCGCTATTTTTCGCCTCAAGCGGCGCACTTGCCCGAATTTGATGCAGCTGCTACCTGATCGCCGGACCAATCCGCATCTCTGCCGCGCCTGCCTATCGTTCCGACGTGCGGCGTTCCGTGTCGCCGTTTCAGGAACCGCATCGTGACCCGTATCCAGGCCAATCTCTTCCTGCTGTTTTCCGGCGCCGTCTGGGGCGCGGGCTTCGTCGCGCAATCGACGGCGATGGATGCGATCGGCCCGCTCTGGTTCATCGGCCTGCGCTTTGTCATCGCCACGGTGGTCGCAGCACCGCTGGCGCTCTGGGAAACCCGCAAGGCACGCGGGCCGATGCCGAAATCGAGCGTCCGCAACTTTATCTGGATCGGGCTTGCGCTCTTTGCAGGCGCCACGACCCAGCAGGTCGGCCTTTTGACGACCAGCGTCACCAATTCGGGTTTCCTCACCGGACTCTACGTCGTTTTCGTGCCGATGCTGACCGTCATCTTCCTGCGCAGGAAGCCCCACTGGGTCATCTGGCCGGCGGCCTTCATGGCGACGTTCGGAATTTTCCTCCTGAGCGGCGGCGAGCTGGCGCGCCTCACGAGCGGCGATGTCCTGACGATCGTCTGCGCGATGTTCTGGGCCGTCCAGCTCATCCTCGTCGGCATCTTTGCCGGCAGCACCGGCCGGCCAATGGCCCTGTCGATGACGCAGTTCGCCGTCTGTGCCGTGCTCGGTTGCACAGCCGCCGCCTTCCTTGAGCCGCTTGATCTTACCGCCGTGGCGAACGCGCTGCCGGAAATCCTCTATGCCGGCTTCTTTTCCAGCGGCATCGGCTTCATCTGCCAGGTAGTCGGCCAGCGCTATACGACCGCGCCGCAGGCGGCGATCTTCCTGTCGAGCGAAGCACTGTTTGCCGCTCTGTTCGGCGTCCTGCTGCTCGGAGAAACGATCACCCCGCTCGGCTATGTCGGCTGCGCGATCATTTTCGCGGCCATGCTGATCGTGGAGATCATACCTGAACTGACGAAGGCGAAAGCCGTTCCCGCCGGAGCGTGATTTTTAAGCGCATCTCTTTTCGGAATAACGGCGGTGTCATCTGGGGAAACGTCCGGGTTTTCGAGCAGGCTAATATTTAACGAAACTTCCCGAGTGAGCCGTGAGACCTTGGCATTCTGCGACATATCATGCCGCAAACAGCTCAAAAAACAAGCAAAGCAGCATAAATCGCAATATTTTCAATATCTTGCAATATATCCGTAGAAAAATCATATTTTTCAGCAGTTGATTGCTTTTTGAACAAACCAAATCGGCACACTTGTTTCAAAAAACTTTTGCTTGCCAATTTAAAATAAACACAGCAAGCTTATCGGGTTCGGGCAATCTGCGAACACGGGAAGACCTTAAATAACGCGCGCCGGGCACGCAAAATGTACCGGGCAGTCGGATAAAGACAGTGTTCGATGGCTGGCTGCAATTACAGGACCCTTTCCTCACAGTCGAGAACTGCCTGCCGCACGCCCCCTGGGGCAAACATTGTAATGCTGCCCGCCGCATCCGGGCAGAGGAAAAAGGACCTGACGCATGGCCGAGACTGGCATTGTTAAATTCTTCAACACCGACAAGGGCTTTGGCTTCATCAAACCCGATAACGGTGGCGCCGACATCTTCGTGCATATCTCCGCAGTGCAGGCCTCAGGCCTGAATGGACTGTCGGAAAATCAGAAGGTCAGCTTCGACACGGAACCGGATCGCCGCGGCAAAGGCCCGAAGGCGGTCAACCTGCAGGTCTCGGGCTAAGCTGCCGAGCTGCTGCAAACAGATTCAGTTGAAGCCCGGCCTTGCTGCCGGGTTTTTTCATTCACCCTGCGTTCAGTTTCGCCACAATATCCTGTTTTCATCATCAGGGACTAAACTATCCGACCCAAAACAGGATCGAAACAATGAATAAATGTATCAAAGCTGCCGTTCTTGCCCTTGCCACCGCGGCGACCGTCATCCCGACAGTCACGTCCGCGCAGGCTGAAGACTGGGGCCGCCGCCGCCATCACCGCGGTGATGCCGTTGCGGCCGGCGCTCTCGGTCTTGCCACCGGCGTGATCATCGGCGGCGCCATTGCCAGCCAGCCGCGTTACCAGGAGCGGGTCTATGTCGACCCGGAGCCGGAATATTACGAGCCGCGTCCAGTCTATCGCCGCGCCCGCCCCGTGGTGGTTGAAACGTATGGCGAACTGGAGCCATGGACACCCGGCTGGTACCGCTATTGCTCGCAACGCTATCGCTCGTTCGACTCCCAGTCCGGCACCTTCGTCGGTTATGACGGCAGGGAGTATTTCTGCAGGGCCGGCTAAAACCGCAATGTGACTTCAAAAAAAGGCACGTGCCGATCGGCACGTGCCTTTTTTGTCGTCTTGCTTTCGATACAGCGCCGCGCGTCAAGCCTGACGCGCAAAGGACGCTGTAGCACTTTGAAACCGCTGCGGCGCCTCCCCGGCGTCGCCTAAAGCGCGTCGCGATCTTTCAGATTCGCTAACCGCGCCTTAGGTCTTTGATTTTACGCATGTCGTTATCGCAAAACCGCTGCACACTTTTGCGCGACGTGCTTTAGAGGCCGCGAAGATAGGGATTGGTGCGGCGCTCCTCGCCGATCTGCCCCCCCGGCCCGTGGCCGCAGATGAAGCCGACGTTATCGCCGAGCGGCAGGATCTTGTCGCGAATCGAGTGAAGAAGTTGCTGGTGGTTGCCGCCTGGCAGATCGGTGCGGCCGATCGAGCCATGGAACAGCACGTCGCCGACATGGGCGAAACCCTGTTTGCGGTTGAAATAGACGACATGGCCGGGCGCATGGCCTGGGCAGTGCAGCACCTCGAAGACGTGATCGCCGAAGGAAACGGTATCTCCCTCCTCAAGCCACCGGTCCGGCAGCACGTTCTCGACCTTCATCGCCAGCCCGTACTTTTCCGCCTGCACCTCGAGCCCTTCGAGCAGCGGCTTGTCGTCCTTGTGCGGTCCGATGATATCGAGGTTCAGGGCGTTCTTGAGTTCTTTGGCACCGCCGGCGTGATCGACATGCCCGTGCGTCAACCAGATCGCCTTCAACGTGATGCCGTTTTCCTTGATGGTCTGCAGGATGACGTCAACGTCGCCGCCCGGATCGACGATCACGCCCTCCTTCGTTTCGCTGTCGAACAGAATCGTGCAATTCTGCTGGAAATGAGTAACCGGAATGATGCCCGCCTGTAGCATGCCGCCTCGCTGTCAAACTTTGTTGCGAAGCATATAGGACGGACACGGTGCAATGGAAACGGCCAATCGCGCGGATCCGGTCTTCATGATCAGCGGCGCGGCGACAGCCAGGCCAGACACATCGCTTTAGCGCGCTTCGGCAACTTCAATGGCTGCCGGCAATGGCGGCTGGAAGTTGACCGTGGTCATCAACAGAGCGAAGACCGCAAGCTTGGCGGCGATAACCGTGATGACGACCGGGCGCAATTGACGCGCGGTCGAATACGAATCCTGAGCAATATCCTCTTGCATCTGAATATCCTCCCGTTGGCGTCTAAACCCCGCCGTTGCTCGAATGGTTCCGGCAAAAGCGGAACAACTGCAGTATTTTGCATTGTCCTGATTTTCTCAGTTCCATGGGGAACACCGGCAGAATGCGCCGTTTCGCCACGCGTGCGGCGGCGCGCCGTGGCCGTCCTGCCAGCGATCTTCTGTTCGGATGCCGTATGAAGAAGGGGCCGCTGCCGGGCCGGCAATACGGGTGATCGTCTCGCACAGCGGCGTGCTCACCGTGATGGCGCCAAAAAGAAAGGCGGCTCCGAGGCCGCCCTTCTCAATTCCGCGCAGGAGCCCCGCCAGGGGTCATTCGGCGGCAGCGGGCACCGGATAGACTTCCTTCGTATAGTCGTTCATCAGCGTCTCGGAAATCGTGGCCGGCTTGAACGTGTAGGGGCCGATCTCGGAGACCGGCGTCACTTCGGCGGCCGATCCGGTCAGGAAGCACTCGGTGAAGCCTGTAAGTTCTTCCGGCATGATTACCCGCTCGACCACCTCGTAGCCGCGGCGCTGGGCAAGCTCGATGACCGTCTGGCGGGTGATGCCGTTGAGGAAGCAGTCCGGTGTCGGCGTGTGGATGACGCCATCCTTGACGAAGAAGATGTTGGCGCCTGTCGCTTCCGCGACCTGGCCGCGCCAGTCGAGCATCATCGCATCCGCATAGCCCTTGGCCTCGGCGGCATGTTTGGAGATGGTGCAGATCATGTAGAGACCGGCGGCCTTGGAGGCGCAGGGCGCCGTCCTCGGGTCCGGGCGGCGATATTCGGCGATGTCGAGGCGAATGCCCTTGAGCTTTTCGGCCGGATCGAAATAGCTGCCCCACTGCCAGATGGCGATGGCGACATTGATGCGGTTGTTCTGGGCCGAGACCCCCATCGATTCTGAGCCGCGCCAGGCGATCGGCCGGACATAGGCATCGGCGAAGCCCTGGCGCTTGAGAAGCTCGATCGTTGCCGCATCCAGTTCCTCGACCGAATAAGGCACCGTGAAGCCGAGGATTTCGGCCGACTTGTGCAGGCGCTGATTGTGCTCGGTCAATTTGAAGACGCGGCCGCCATAGGCGCGCTCGCCTTCGAAGACGGCGCTGGCATAATGCAGGCCATGCGTGAGCACATGGATCTTTGCGTCCTTCCAATCGACGAATTCACCGTTGAACCAGATCTGACCGTCCAACTGATCAAAGGGAACTGCTGCCATCGTCTCATCCTCCGGCGCTTAAACGCCATTCTTTGCGTTGATTGTCTTTCCTGTTTCAGTTTTACCGTCAAACTGAAGCGAGGAAAATCAGTTTTGGTGATTTTGGATTGGCGATCAGAGCGGCACGGCCTATCTTCAGTGACAGGTCAGCGTCGAATGTTCGCCTGTCTGCGGTAAAGACGCTTACCAATGGCGAAAAAATACGTCAACATTGCTGACATGTTTTTCGAAAGTTCGCAAAGTGCGTTAAAGTGAAAGGAAATGACGGCGTGGCAGGACAGCCGAACCAGAAGGCCGATGGGGACACCTCTGAGGCCGGGACAGACATGACGGACGCAGTGGATTTTGAGATCATCGAGCTCTTTTTCTTCGCCTATCGGGATTTCACCTCTGATCCGGACGTGATTCTCGAAAAACGCGGCTTCGGGCGGGCGCATCACCGCGTGCTGCACTTCGTCGACCGCGAACCCGGCATGACCGTTGCCGATCTGCTCGACACGTTGAGGATCACCAAGCAGAGCCTTGCCCGTGTTTTGAAACAGCTCATCGATTCAGGGTATATTCACCAAGTTGCCGGACCGGAGGACCGCAGGCAGCGCAAGCTCTATACAACAAAGGAAGGCAAGACGCTGGCAAGGGCCTTGGCCGAGCCACAGTCGCGGCGCATAGCCGAAGCCCTGGCCAAATCCGGCCCCGGCGCCCGCGACACGATCAAGCGCTTCCTTGCCGGCATGAAGACCGCCGACGAAAACTGAAATCCCGGCTTGCCGAGCCGGCAGCGACAGGACAGGGCATACGAGAGATGACAAAGACGCCGAGGATCGACGACGATGCCGCCCATCTTCTGGTGGTCGATGACGACCGCCGCATCCGCGATCTTCTGAACCGCTACCTGATGGAAAAGGGATTTCGCGTGACCACGGCGGCGGACGCCGGCGAGGCGCGCCGCAAGCTCGAGGGCATCGATTACGACCTGTTGATCGTCGACGTGATGATGCCGGGTGAAACCGGAATTTCGTTGACCCAGAGCCTGCGCAAGATCAAGACCGTGCCGGTGATCATGCTGACGGCCCTGGCGGAATCGAATGCCCGCATCGAGGGCCTGGAGGCCGGCGCCGACGACTATCTGCCCAAGCCCTTTGATCCGCGCGAACTGGTGCTGCGCATCAACAATATCCTGCGGCGCAACGCTCCCGCCAAGGCCCCGAAGATCGAACAGGTGATTTTCGGCCCTTTTACGTTCTCCGTCGTGCGCAAGGAATTGCGCCGGGGCGCGGACCATATCCGCCTCACCGACCGGGAGCAGGAAATCATGATGCTGTTCTCCCAGCGTGCCGGCGAAACCATTCCGCGCCATGAACTGGTGAGCGACGACGCCGAGGTCGGCGAACGAACCATCGACGTGCAGATCAACCGTCTGCGCCGCAAGATCGAGGACGACCCCTCAAACCCCGTCTGGCTGCAGACGGTGCGCGGCATCGGCTATCGGCTGAGCGTGGACTAGCGAAATGACCCGGCTGAGCTCTCATGGCAAGTTTTGATATCCTGCGGCGCTATCGGACAAAAACGGGGGACACCACCTGGAATCGTGTCCTACGCTGGCTGCGGCGGCAATTGCCGATGGGGCTCTACGCCCGCTCGCTGCTGATCGTCATCATTCCCATGGTCCTGTTGCAGTCGGTTGTCGCCTTCGTGTTCATGGAGCGGCATTGGCAGCTTGTCACCCAGCGTTTGTCGGCTGCCGTCACCGGCGACATCGCCGCGGTCATCGACCTGATCGAGACGATGCCGGAAAGCGACTATGCGACGATCGTGCGAATCGCACGCGAGAGACTAGACCTCAACGTCTCGATCGAGCCGGATGGCGAACTGCCTTCGCCGCGCCCAAAACCCTTCTTCGAGATCCTCGACCAGATCCTCAGCGAAGAGATTTCCAACAATATCCGCCTGCCCTTCTGGATCGATACGGTTGGCAACTCCGACCTTGTCGAAATCCGCATCAAGCTCGCCGATGATCGCATCCTCAGGGTCTATGCGCGCCGCAGCCAGGCCTACGCCTCGAATACGCATATCTTCATCGTCTGGATGGTCGGCGCCTCGCTGGTACTTTTGACCATCGCCATCCTCTTCCTGCGCGGCCAGATCCGGCCGATCCTTGCGCTTGCCAAGGCGGCGGAGAGTTTCGGCAAGGGCCAGAAGATCGACGATTTTTCGCCGCGCGGCGCCGACGAAATCCGCCGTGCCGGCCTTGCCTTCATCCAGATGCGTGAACGCATCGAACGCCAGATCGAGCAGCGAACCGCCATGCTTACCGGCGTCAGCCACGACCTGCGCACGATCCTCACCCGCTTCAAGCTGCAACTGGCGCTTGCCGGCGACAACGCCGATCTCGACAATCTCAACCAGGATGTCGAGGACATGCAGAGCATGCTCGAAGGCTACCTGTCTTTCGCTCGCGGCGAGGCGGAAGAGGATGTCGGCGAACTGAAGCTGCACGACCTGATGAACCGGCTGACGCTGGAAGCCGAACTGCAGGGCAAGACCGTGACGACCGCGATCGAGGGCGACGACAACGTGCGCGTCCGGCCCAATGCCTTCACCCGGCTGGTCGCCAACCTCGCCTCCAATGCCTACCGCTATGCCGACACCGTCCATATCGACGCCAAGCACAGCACGAAATGGATCACGGTCACGGTCGACGACGATGGCCCCGGCATTCCGGAATCGTCCCGCGACGACGTCTTCAAGCCGTTCTTCCGGCTCGACGAGGCGCGCAATCTCGACAGTTCGGGAACCGGCCTCGGCCTCGCCATCGCCCTCGACATCGCCCGCAGCCACGGCGGCAATGTTATCTTGTCGGATAGTCCATTAGGTGGGTTGAGGGCGACCGTGCGGGTGCCGGCTTAGTCACCGCGAATAACCGCCGGTCATTCCGCGCCGCGCGTTGAAACGGTGCCAGGCGTCGATGCGCTTGGGGTGGCGCGCCCGCATCGCGTCCAGCGGGGCAAGAAGGCGCCCTTCCCGCTGCCAGTGCGCATCGAAAATCTCGATGATGCGGCGGTTTGGCCAGGGCTTGTTGACGATCGACAGCAGCGCCTCGAAAGCCTCGGCTTCCCGCCCTGCGCCAAAACGGTGGGCGATGATGCCATAGGCGAAGGCGGTGGAACGGCTGACGCCCGCATGGCAATGCACGAGGATGCGGCTGTCATGCTGCTCGATGGCCGGGACCACAAGATTGAAAAACGACGTGATCGTTTCGGGAAAATGGCCGGTGGCCAGCGCGTTTTCCTGATCGCGCAGCCGCACGACATGGTGCGTTGCGCCGGAAATGCGCGGGACGAACTCATCGGCCAGCTCCGGATCGAGAAGCGAGACGACGTGCGTGGCCGACCAATCGCCCGCAACTGCGGCTGCATCGCGCAGGCAGGTGACGCGGACGAATTCACGGACGGCGTTCATGTCCATCGACAAAATTCCTACAGCATCTTCTTGCCGTTCGGCACCGGTCTGTCCACGGCGGTGAGAACAATGTCGCCGTTTTCATCCTCGAAGCCAAGCGTCAGGACTTCCGAGCGGAACGGACCGATCTGGCGCGGCGGAAAGTTGACGACGCCGAGCACCTGGCGGCCGATCAAGCTTTCCAGCGTGTAATGCACGGTGATCTGCGCCGAGGATTTCTTGACGCCGATCTCCGGACCGAAATCGATGACGATCTTGAAGGCGGGCTTGCGCGCCTCGGGAAAAGGAGACGCCTCGATGATCGTGCCGGCGCGAATATCGACGCGCTCGAAATCGGCGTAGGCGATGGTCTCGGTCATAAGAGAAATCCCGAATTAGCCCGCGAGTTCTTCCGCCCGTTTGCGGGCTGCGGCAATCGCCTTGTCGAACAGCGGCTGCATGCCGTCATCGGCCATGAGAATGGAAAGGGCCGCGGCCGTCGTTCCGCCCGGGGACGTCACGTTCTGCCGCAGCTTCGCGGCGTCATCGGGGGACTGGTGTAATAGTTCACCAGCCCCCGCGACGGTTTCCCGCGCAAGCCGCATGGCGAGGTCCGCCTGAAGACCGGCCTTGCGGCCGGCTTCCGCCATGCACTCGACGAGATAAAAGACATAGGCCGGGCCGCTGCCCGATACGGCCGTGACCGCATCGATATCGGCTTCCGTTTCGACCCATTCAACCGGGCCGCTGACTTTCAGGAGATTGTGGACGAGATCACGTTGTGCTTTTGACACGGCAGCGTTGGCAAAGGCGCCGGTGACACCGCGACCGATCATCGCCGGCGTGTTCGGCATGGCACGCACCATGGCGGCATCGCCGAGATGGGATTGCATGAAGCCGAGCGTCGTGCCGGCAGCAACCGAAACGACGACCGTTTCGGAGCCGACGAGCCGCTCTAGCGGCGGCAGCACCGTTGCCATCATCTGCGGCTTGACGGCGAGGAAGAGAACGTCGGCCTTCAGACCCTCGGGCGCTGAGGTTTCGTGGCGTACGCCGTTGTCGGCGATCAGCTTTGCCATGGCCGGCGCAGGGCCTGGATCGATGATCAGGATATTGGCGCCCGCAATGCCGCTTTTCAGCCAGCCGGCAAGCATGGCGCCGCCCATGTTGCCTGCGCCGATAAGGACGATTGGTCCCGAAGCATTCACGCTCATCGTCATGCCTCTCCGACAGTTTCGAACATCACGGCCTCGACCGCGCTCTGCGCATCGATGCCGGACCAAACGACGAACTGGAAGGCCTGGAAATAGGATTCGCAGGCTTCGAGCGCGCTGGACAAAAGCACCTCGACCTGCTGGTTGGTCGGCTCGGCACCGCCGGCAAGCAGAAGCGACTGGCGGAAGATTACCACATCTTCCTGGCGCCAGAGATCGAAATGCCCCATCAGTACCTGGCCATTGATATGGGAAAGCAACCGGATCACTTCGTTGACACGGCTTTCGGGAACCTTGATGTCGAAGGCGCAAGCGAGATGCAGCGCCTCGAATTCCTCCATCCAGGAGAAGGAGACATGATAGTCGGTCCACTTGCCCTCGACCGACATGGCGATCTCGTCTTCGCCTGAGCGTTCGAAACTCCAATCATTGTTGGCTGCGACGAACTCGATCATATCGACCGGGTTCGATTGGCGCTCAAGTTCCAGTTCCATCAGGCTCATGCATCACCCCAAAAGTCCCGGTGCAGGCATGCGTCGTCGCGCTCACACACGAAGGCTGCAAACTCAAACACCAGAAACGAACACTTATGATTGCCGGAAACACGACTATCCTGACTGATGTACCCTGTCCGGAGCTTGCGTGATCCGTTTCGAATCATCATTTAAAATCAGTGTATAATGCCGGAGTCCGCATGAAAGCCCCCAGCACGAAAAATAGCGCCGGCGGTTGTGGATAGGCTCTCTCAAATTGATTCAGCGCCGGTTCATAAGCGACTCTGCCGTAAGCATTTTTTGGCAGTGTCCACAGGGTGAAAAATTTATGAAAAATGCTGTTGAGACCGCAGTTGAGGACAGGCGCATTGTGCCGGTCCGGGACGCACGCGCCAAAGGCGAGCGAAAAGCGGAGGCGCAACCAGCGCCGCCGCCCTCGAATCTTTATTTCCCAGCCTCGGACAGGCGCGCTTCGAGCGCTGCGATCCGGGCCAGAAGCGCGTCGTTCTCCTCGCGCGCTTTCAGGGCCATCTCCCTGACCGCCTCGAACTCCTCGCGCTTGACGATGTCCATCGAATTCAGCAGGCGTTCACCCTGCGCGCGGAAGACGGTTTCCATCTCACGCCGCACGCCCTGAGCGGCGCCGGCAGCGTCCGTCATCAGCTTGGCGAAGTCATCCAGAATGCGGTTTGTGCCTGTACTCATCGTCTCGGTCTCCGTCCTCGCGTCCATTACCTGCCACATTGCAGGCTTGAGAGAGGAGGTAGGAGGACGGGCGGGCCGATGCAAGGAAAAATACCGGGATGACCGCCTTTCCTTCGCCAAACGCGCCTTGACCGCCTCTCCCCGGGAGCCCATGTTCCGCCAAACAACGGACCGGAACTGAAGCAAGACCTTGGAAACAATACCGACACTCTTCTCGATCATGCCGTTCCCGGATATCGATCCGGTGCTGATCTCCATTGGCCCATTGCAGATCCACTGGTACGGCCTTGCCTATGTGGCGGGCATTCTGATCGGCTGGCAATATGCCCGCAGGCTGGCGCGCAATACGCACCTGTGGCGCAATGAGACGCCGGCCATCACCGAAGCCCAGCTCGATGATTTCCTGCTCTGGGTCGCGGCCGGCATCGTCGGTGGCGGGCGCATCGGCTACATCCTGTTCTATGATCTCGGAAGAGTGCTCCAGAACCCGATCCGGGTGCTGGAAATCTGGAACGGCGGCATGTCCTTCCATGGCGGGCTGATTGGCACGATGATCGCGATGATCCTGTTTGCCCACCGCAACAAGATTGCCGTCTGGAGCCTTTTCGACATCGTCGCGGCCGTCGTGCCGATCGGCCTCTTCTTCGGTCGCATCGCCAATTTCATCAACGGCGAATTGTGGGGCAGGCTCTCGTCTGCACCATGGGCGGTCGTGTTCCCGACCGGCGGCCCCTTTGCCCGCCATCCGAGCCAACTCTATGAGGCCGCGCTCGAGGGTGTCGTCTTGCTGACGACCCTTGGCGTGATGATTTATCGCGGCTATGCGCTGAAAACGCCGGGCCTCGTCTGCGGCGTCTTCGCCGTCGGATACGGGTTGGCCCGCATCTTCGTCGAATTCTTCCGCGAACCGGATGCGCAGATCGGCTACCTCCTGGGCGGCTGGCTGACCATGGGCATGCTGCTGTCGCTGCCGATGGTCTTCATCGGTCTCTGGGCCATAGCGCGCGCCCGCCGCGCCAGCGCTGCAACCGCGTGAGAGGAGCGCCATGACGACGCCTCTTGCAGAAAAGATCAAGGCCATCATTCTTGCCAACGGCCCGATCAGCGTGACCGACTATTTCTCGCTCTGCCTAGCTGACCCGGAATACGGCTACTACAAGACACGCGAACCCTTCGGCCGGTCCGGAGACTTCATCACCGCGCCGGAGATCAGCCAGTTGTTCGGCGAAATGATGGGCATCTTCCTGGTCCAGGCCTGGCAGCGGCATGGCGAACCGGCGCCGGTCAACATCGCCGAGATCGGCCCTGGCCGCGGCACGATGATGGCGGACATCCTGCGCGTCATCGCCAAGCTGTCGCCGGCACTCTACGAGGCCGCCAATGTCCATCTGGTGGAAACCAGCGAACGGCTGCAGAAAGTCCAGAGCCAGACGCTGGTCGCGCACAAGTTCAAGATTTCCTGGCACGACAGTTTCGATACGCTGCCGGACGGTTTTCTGCTTTTGGCCGCCAACGAGCTTTTCGACGCCATTCCCATCCGCCAATTCGTCAAGACCGCGCAGGGGTTCAGGGAAAGGCTCGTCGGCCTCGATGCCGAAGGTAAGCTGACTTTTGCCGCCGGCGTTGCCGGCATCGATCCGGCTCTCCTGCCACCGGCCGCCGCAAACGCCCCGCCCGGCAGCATTTTCGAGATCGCCCCCGCCCGTGACGCCGTGATGACGACACTGTGCGAACGCATCAGGACAAGCGGCGGCACTGCGGTCATCATCGACTATGGCCATATCGCGACAGGTCTCGGCGATACTTTGCAGGCGGTGCGCGAGCATCAATTCGATCCACCGCTCAAACACCCCGGTGAAGCCGATATCACCAGCCATGTCGATTTCGAACAGCTTGCCCGGCGCGCCGCAACGGAAGCCCTGCAGATCAACGGGCTGACCTATCAGGGCGACTTTCTGCTTGCGCTGGGTCTTGCCGAACGCGCCGCAGCGCTCGGCCGTGACAAGGACACGGAGACGCAAGGAAACATTCGCGCGGACGCAGAAAGACTGGCTGGTGCTGGCGAAGGAAAGATGGGGGAACTGTTCAAGGTCCTCGTCGTCAGCAGCCCGAATGTGGCTCTCGTGCCCTTCCAGAAATAGCGGCTGGCCAGAGCCGGCGGCGACACCGGCTGTCGTTTCGACGGATTGACAGCGGCGGCCCCTGAGGCCAACATCCGGCCAAATCAGCCGGGGCGGTAGGTCCGATATGCCCGGGAAACCAACCGCATTGCAGCATTTCGAAAGGGCAAAACCACCGATGAAGGATGATGCCCTGCCCCTGCCCGTGCAAAGCCCGCTTCTGTCCGAACGGGCGGGAAACGCTGTAAAACATGGCTACTTCACCCGTGCAGGTGGCGTTTCAGAAGGCATCTATCGAGGCCTGAATGTCGGGCTTGGCTCGAATGACGAACGCTCCCGCGTGGAAGAGAATCGCGCCCGTGTCAGCGCTTGGTTCGGCGCAGGGCCGCACAAGCTGGCAACGGTGCATCAGGTCCATTCGCCGGATGCCGTTATCGTCGACGGCAGCTATGACGGCACGCGAGTCCCAGCGGACGCGCTTGCAACGGCGACACCAGGTCTGGTGATCGGCGTGCTTTCGGCTGATTGCGGCCCCGTTCTTTTTGCGGATGCGCATGCGGGCGTCGTCGGCGCCGCGCATGCCGGCTGGAAGGGCGCGTTGACCGGCGTGCTCGAAAGCACGATCGGCGCAATGATCTCGCTCGGCGCTCGCCGCGAACGCATCATCGCCAGTCTTGGCCCCTCGATCAGCCGCCGGAACTACGAGGTCGGTTCGGAGTTCATCGAGCGGTTTCTCGAACAGGATCCCGGCCATGAGATCTTCTTTGCCCCCTCGCCGCGCAAGGGTCACGCCATGTTCGATCTCCCGGGACTGACGATCAAGCGGCTGACCGAGGCGGGCGTCACGGCGGAAAATCTCGATATTTGCACCTATGCGGACGAGGAGCGCTTCTTCTCCTACCGCCGAACCACCCATCGCAGCGAGCCGGACTACGGCCGGCAAATCTCTGCAATATCCATTCGGGAGGCATGACATGGCACTGCATTTCACGCAGGACGAATTCGCGAGCCGTCTGGAGCGGCTGACGGCGAAGATGAAGGAGGAGAAGCTTGCCGCCATGCTCCTGTTCGCGCAGGAAAGCATGTACTGGCTGACCGGCTACGATACCTTCGGTTACTGCTTCTTCCAGACGCTGGTGGTGAAGGCAGATGGATCGATGGTGCTGCTGACGCGCTCGGCCGACCTGCGCCAGGCCAAGCACACCTCGAATATCGAGCGCGTCGAGATCTGGGTCGACCGCGTCAATGCCGACCCGACCATGGACCTGAAGAACCTTCTGAGCGATCTCGACCTGCTCGGCGCGCGCATCGGCATCGAATACGACACGCATGGCATGACCGGCCGCATCGCCCGCCTCCTCGATCATCAGTTGACGAATTTTGGCGAACTGATCGATGCCTCGCTGCTGGTCAGCCGCCTGCGCCTGATCAAGAGCCCGGCGGAAATCCTCCATGTCGAGAAGGCAGCAAGCCTTGCCGATGACGCGCTCGATGCCGCGCTTCCCCTGATTAACGCCGGCGGCAGCGAAGCGGCCATTCTGGCCGCCATGCAGGGCGCTGTCCTTGCCGGCGGCGGCGACTATCCGGCCAATGAATTCATTATCGGATCGGGCGCCGATGCGCTTCTGTGCCGCTACAAGGCCGGGCGCCGGACACTGGACGCGCAGGACCAACTGACGCTGGAATGGGCAGGCGTCAGCGCGCACTACCACGCCGC
This sequence comes from Pararhizobium sp. LjRoot255, assembly GCF_964252905.1. Lineage (NCBI taxonomy): Bacteria > Pseudomonadati > Pseudomonadota > Alphaproteobacteria > Hyphomicrobiales > Rhizobiaceae > Pararhizobium > Pararhizobium sp. LjRoot255. Next base: position 2,880,468 of record NZ_CAXUPQ020000001.1, on the reverse strand, counting down.
CATGATGCGCACGGTCGTCATCGGCGAGCCGACCAATCGCCACCGCGAGCTCTACAGCGCCTGCCGTGAGACGATCCAGGCGATCGAGATGGTCCTCAGGCCCGGCAATACCTTCGGCACCGTCTTCGACATGCATTCGAAGATCATGGACGAACGCGGCCTTGCGCGCCACCGGCTCAATGCCTGCGGTTATTCGCTCGGCGCCCGCTTCTCGCCATCCTGGATGGAACACCAGATGTTCCACATCGGCAATCCGCAGGAGATCGCGCCCGACATGTCTCTCTTCGTGCACATGATCATCATGGACAGCGACAGCGGCACGGCCATGACGCTCGGCCAGACCTACCTGACCACGGACGGGGCGCCGAAAGCTCTGTCACGCTATGGACTGGACTTCATAACTGCTTAGGAAAATTGATCTACCGTTCGCGGGACAGGCGGAGAAAGGTGGGGGCCTTGATCACTCCGTCGCCCGAGGAAACCGGACGGTAGAACGATGCGCAAATCGATCATGCTCATTGCAGGCCTTGGAATTGTTGCGGCCCTTTCGGGCTGCAACAGCATGGATGATCTAACCCCACAGGTCGATGTCGGCGGTGGTACCTTTCGCTCCCCGCCGGTCAACCAGTCCGATCTCGATTCCATGTCGCAACAGACCGTTGAGGTCACTCCCCAGGCAACGACGCCAGTGCAGAGCACGCAGTTCGCTGCGCCCGTGCAGGAGGGCTTTGTCGAAGGACCAACCGGTACGGTTCTCGCCCAGGGCGACGCCGAATATACTGATCCGGCCGGATCGCTGGACGCACAGGCAGGACGCCTGCAGCAGGGGCAGGTCCCGGCGCAGCAGCTGGTCTCGCGTCGTGCCGCCATCGCAGAATCGACCGAGACGACGTCTCGCGACGAAGCCGCCCCGGCCGAACAACAGCAATCCGCAGAGCCGCTTCGTGCCGAGGAAGAGACGCCTGAGATCCAAAAGCCGCAGGAGGCAGCAGCAATCGCCCCGGCAACAGCGGCCGGAACCATCCGCTTTCTGCCGATCATTGGCGCCCCCGTCGAGGCCGTCACGCCCCTGTCGAAACAGCTCGGCAACGAGGCGCGCTCGCATGGCCTGTCGATCAAGAGCGCATCCGATACCAGCAGTCAGCACATCCTGAAAGGCTATTTCTCGGCGCTGAAGGACGGCGACAAGACGACGGTCGTCTATGTCTGGGACGTGCTCGATGGCTCCGGCAACCGGCTGCACCGCATCCAGGGCCAGAACACGGTCGATGCCACCGCCGCCAATCTCTGGTCGGTCGTGCCGCCGCAAACGATGCAGACGATCGCCACCAGGACGATCGCCGAATATCTGAACTGGCGCGCGAAAAACGCTGGATAGTCTTGCCGAACGGCTGCGATACCGCCTTGTGGGCGTCGAATCTCGCTCGCGCGACCATCGTGATGGAAAACTTTTTAGGATAAACCGCGCTGCAACGCGGCAATCCTCTTGCATTCAAAGTCAAGGACGTTATGAAGCGCGCAGAGGCTAGGGACGATCGAGACCCCGGCTGGCTTACGGAATTTGCGTGGGTAGCGACCCGCGCCAGCACAGGCGGACCATCGATGAAGGTTTTCGCAGGCAACTCGAACCGGCTCTTGGCCGAAGCGATCTGCAATTATCTCAACCTGCCCCTGGGCAAAGCGACCGTCAGACGGTTTGCGGACCAGGAAATCTTCGTGGAAATTCAGGAAAACGTGCGCGGCGAGGACGTTTTCGTCGTCCAGTCGACATCGTTTCCGACCAACGACCACCTGATGGAACTGCTGATCATGATCGACGCCATGCGCCGGTCGTCAGCCCGCCGCATCACCGCCGTCATTCCCTATTTCGGCTATGCCCGCCAGGACCGCAAGCCCGGTCCCCGCACGCCGATCTCGGCCAAGCTGGTCGCCAACCTCATCACCGAGGCCGGCGCCGACCGCGTGCTGACGCTCGACCTTCACGCCGGCCAGATCCAGGGTTTCTTCGACATTCCCACAGACAACCTCTACGCCGTGCCGATCCTGGCGCGCGACGTGAAGGAAAACTACAACCTCGAAAACGTCATGGTCGTATCGCCCGACGTCGGCGGCGTGGTGCGTGCGCGAGCGCTCGCCAAGCGCCTCGACTGTCAGCTGGCGATCGTCGACAAGCGGCGCGAACGCGCCGGCGAGTCCGAAGTGATGAACGTCATCGGTGACGTCACCGGCAAGGACTGTCTGCTGATCGACGATATCGTCGACTCCGGCGGCACGCTCTGCAATGCCGCCGAGGCGCTTCTGAAGAACGGCGCGACCAGCGTCACGGCCTATATCACCCACGGCGTGCTTTCCGGCGGCGCGGTTGCCCGCGTCACCTCCTCGAAGCTGAAGGAGCTGGTGATCACCGATTCAATCCAGCCGACGACGGCGGTGCAGTCGGCCCACAACATCCGCGTCATCTCGACCGCCAGCCTGATGGGCGAAGCGATCAACCGCACCAGCCAGGAAGAATCGGTCTCCAGCCTGTTCGATTGATCAGGCGACGCGGCGGTGCAAAGGCTCACCGCGACAGGGGAATGGCGCAGGCCTCGCCACCGGTGAACAACCGCGAGCGCGTGAGGAAGCGTCGCTCGCGGCCATTGTCGAGCGAGAACATGCCGCCCCTGCCCGGAACGACATCGATGATCAGTTGCGTGTGTTTCCAGACCTCGAACTGGCTCGCGCTAATATAGACAGGCACGCCGCCGATCTCGCCGAGCTTCACGTCATTGTCGCCGACGATGTATTCATCCGCCGGATAACACATGGGCGAAGAGCCGTCGCAGCAGCCGCCGGACTGGTGGAACAGGATATGCGGATGGTCGTGCTGGATTTCCCTGATGAAGGCGAGTGCTGCGTCAGTGGCGAGAACGCGGGGCTCACCGTTGGTGATGTCGGTCATGGGCTACCCTCCCCTTGAGGGGGAGGGTCGGACCGTAGGTCCGGGGTGGGGTGATCCTTCGCGAATGCCGTCGTCCAGAGAGGCGCTTTCATCATCAGCCCGTTTTCTTCCTTCAAGAGGTTGAGAGTGGGGCAACTTTCAGCGTAACCCAATAGGTCACCTCCACCCGCAGCTACGCTGCGACCTCCCCCTCAAGGGGGAGGTGAGCTAACTCAGAAGAAACCCAGCGCTTTCGGGCTGTAGCTCACCAGCATGTTCTTGGTCTGCTGGTAGTGATCGAGCATCATCTTGTGGGTTTCGCGGCCGATGCCGGACTGCTTGTAGCCGCCGAAGGCCGCATGGGCTGGATAGGCGTGGTAGCAATTGGTCCAGACGCGGCCGGCCTGGATGTTGCGGCCGAAATTGTAGCAGCGATTGGCATCGCGGCTCCAGACGCCGGCACCAAGGCCATACAGCGTGTCATTGGCGATCTCGAGCGCCTCGGCATCGTCCTTGAAGGTGGTGACAGAGACGACGGGGCCGAAGATCTCCTCCTGGAAGATGCGCATTTTGTTGTGGCCCTTGAACACGGTCGGCTTGACGTAGAAGCCACCGGCCAGTTCACCTTCCAGCGTGTTGCGCTCGCCGCCGATCAGCACTTCGGCACCTTCCTGGCGGCCAATGTCCATATAGGACATGATCTTTTCCAGTTGTTCGCTCGAAGCCTGGGCGCCGATCATCGTTGCCATGTCGAGCGGGTTGCCCTGCTTGATCGCCGCGACCCGCTTGACCGCCTTTTCCATGAAGCGATCGTAGATCTTCTCATGCACCAGCGCGCGGCTCGGGCATGTGCAGACCTCGCCTTGGTTGAGCGCGAACATCGCAAACCCTTCCAGCGCCTTGTCGAGATAGTCGTCATCCTCGGCCATGACATCGGCGAAAAAGATGTTCGGCGACTTGCCGCCCAGTTCCAGCGTCACCGGAATGAGGTTCTGGCTGGCATATTGCATGATCAGGCGGCCGGTCGAGGTCTCGCCGGTGAAGGCCACCTTGTTGATGCGCGGGTTGGTGGCGAGCGGCTTGCCGGCCTCGAGGCCAAAGCCGTTGACGATATTGAGCACGCCCGGCGGCAGGAGATCGCCGACGAGATCGATCCAGACGAGGATCGAGGCGGGCGTCTGCTCGGCGGGCTTCAAGATGACGCAGTTGCCGGCGGCAAGCGCGGGCGCCAGCTTCCAGGCTGCCATCAGGATCGGGAAGTTCCAGGGAATGATCTGGCCGACGACGCCGAGCGGCTCATGGAAATGATAGGCGATGGTGTCGTGGTCGATCTCGCCGATCGAGCCTTCCTGGGCGCGGACGCAGGAAGCGAAATAGCGGAAATGGTCGATGGCAAGCGGCATGTCGGCGGCCATGGTTTCGCGCAGCGGCTTGCCATTGTCCCAGGTCTCGGCCCGCGCCAGAAGCTCGATATTGTCTTCCATGCGGCTCGCGATCTTCATCAGGATATTGGCGCGCTCCGTCGTCGACGTGCGACCCCATTTGTCCTTGGCGGCATGGGCGGCATCGAGCGCCAGTTCGACATCGGCGGCTTCGGAGCGGGCGATCTGGCAGAGCACGCCGCCGGTGACCGGGGTGGTGTTGTCGAAATAGCGACCGCTCACGGGCGCGCGCCATTCGCCGCCGATGAAGTTGCCGTATTTCTCCTTGAACGGGTTTTCGACGATTTTCTGATGCAACATGTGATTTCTCCTCCTGAAACAGACTCCAACAATCTGCTGATTGGAAGGTGCGCCAGAACGGTCCAAACGGATAGGGAGGCGGAGCGCCCTGGGCGGGCAAGTGTCTCAGATGTGCGACAGCCGAATGGCACGAAGCATGCTGCAGCGCGGCAACAACGCGCGCCGTCGTCGGCCGGTCAATGGATCGAGAGCTTTTTCATTTTCCGGTAGAGCGTCGCCCGGCTGATCCCGAGAGTATCGGCTGCGAGCGAGACATTGCCTTTGGCGCGCGACAGGACACGCCGAAGCGCTGCACGCTCTGCATCGAGAAGATCCGCGCTCTGCCCTGCCGGTGCTTCATCGAGCACGTCGGCGGCAGGTACACCGGCGGCGATGCGCCGGTCATCGAGATTGAGCCGGAGCCGGGCCGCGCGGGTCGCGCCAAGCACGAGGTCATCACGGTCGATGGCGAGCAGCGCCGGGTTGCTCTTGCCATCGGCGGGCACCAGGAGGATGCGGGCACCACTGAATGCGCGACGGAAGAGATTTGCCTCGATCCGGGCGGCCGCGTCCCGCACCGCCTGCGACATCAAGAGCATCGCCATCTCTCCGGCGTCCTCCCGGCAGGTGGAGATGTCGATCGCGGCGGCAATCCGGCCGCAGTGATCGCGGATCGGCGCGGTCGCGCAGATGAGGCTGGTGTTGCAACTGAGGAAATGCTGGTCGCGCCGGATGACGACGGCGCGCTCGTCGGCGATTGCAGTACCGATGCCGTTGGTGCCGACGCTCGCCTCGCTCCAGACGGTGCCGGACCAAAGACCTAGTCCGCGAAAATCCTTGTCGTCGCCGGCAGCGCCGCGCCGTTCGAGGGCAACGCCGTTGCCGTCCGTGAGCAGAAGGCAGCAGCCTGCCCTACCGACCGTTGAAAACAGCCGGTCGAGTTCACCTTGCGCCTCTTCGATCAGATGCCCGGACTTTTCCCGCGCCGCAAGAAATTCACGCTCCGACAGCCGCAGCGGCGAACGGGCTTCCTCCGGAGAAAGGCCATGTACCGTCAGGCACCGGCGCCAGGATGCCGCAACAGGCGAACTGGCGGCGGCCGATGCATGTTGTGCGACAGAATGAACATGATCCGAATGATTCATCGGCTCTCCTCCCCGAGGGCTGACGCTGACATCACTATAGGCATAATCGGCAGAACGTCCACCTCGACAAAGGTCAAAGGCAAAACGGCCAAGTCGCAATTCGGCCTTGGCGCCAGCGCACCCTCAAACTCGGGCGTGACAAGGCAGCCAGAAACCCGCAGTATATGGCCGAAATCATAAACCCATGACCGTTAACGCGGCTTCAGAGCTGTGCCTGCAAACCCGTCTTGCTTGCATTTCACGGCGTTCTCGGTTATGGACGCGCGTCCGCGCAGACACCCTTGGAGGCAAACGCGGATGAGACGGTTAAACGTCTCGGTTCATCCTGTCTTTATCGTAAGCGGATGAGCTCTCCAAAAACACCAGAAAGGTACGACCATGAGCCACGCATCCTACGAGCTCAAGGCCGAAACGCGCGAACGGGTTGGTAAGGGGTCCTCCCGTGAACTTCGCCGCAACGGTCTTATTCCTGCTGTCATCTACGGTGACAAGCAGACACCGATTTCCATCGCCCTTTCCACGAAGGAAGTCACCCAGAAAATTCACGCCGGTGGTTTCATGACCACGGTCGCCACGATCGACGTCGGCGGCGAAAAGATCCGCGTCCTGCCGAAGGACTACCAGCTGGATCCGGTCCGTGACTTCACCATGCATGTCGACTTCCTGCGCGTGTCCAAGGACTCGACCGTCACCGTCGAAGTTCCGGTTCACTTCGTCAACGAAGAAAAGTCCCCGGGCCTCAAGATCGGCGGCGTGCTGAACATCGTTCGTCACGCAGTCGAGGTGGTCGTTTCGGCGGAAGACATTCCGGAATTCCTGACGGCCGATCTTTCCGGCCTGAAGGTCGGCGACGGCATCCACATCTCGGACATCAAGCTGCCGAAGGGCGCGACCCCGGTCATCACCGACCGCGACTTCACGATCGCCACCATTGCCACCCCGGCCGGCGGCGTTTCGGAAGCAGAAGAAGCAGAAACCGCATCTGAATAATCGGTGCTTTCTAAGCTCGATTGACGGCCCGCCCCATTTCCGTGGGGCGGGTTTTTTGTTGTTCACCGTCAGCGACGCTATTTCATCCTGCAACCACAGCTAAAACTTTTTATCCTGCGATTTCAGTAACATTTAAGGTTTTCGTGATGTGTTGTCGTCGGGGGATTATTCCGGCTTCAGTGTACGAGAATCCTAATGGGACATGGGACTAACAATGCGACTGGGTGCATCTGATGATGCATTCCGTCGAAAACCGCTTTATTGCAATCGTCTGTGGCGCGATGCTGATCTTCGTCGCCCCACTGATCCTGTTGTTTCTGACCTTGTCGTCAGAGCGCGTCGCGCGTGAAAGCCTGCAGAATACGCAGATCCTCATGCAGGCCGGCGCTCAGGCGCTTGGAAAGCCCCTTTGGGATTTCGACACCGATGGCATCGAGCAGATCGCAAAATCGCTGATCGCCAATGCCCATGTCCTGCGCGTCCACGTCGAGGACAGCTCAGCGACGATTTCCGTGCGGCTTCCCGCGGAGCCCATGGATGTGAGCGTACCGCACACGACCCTTTCAACGAAAATCTTCTACAACTCGCAGGACGGTCAAAAATCTGTCGGAACAATGGAAATCTGGGTGTCTGCACCCGGCCTGCTGTCGCGCTTCAGTAAGGACGAACTAACTGTCTTTGTCATTCTGGTCGTCGCTGTCGGCGTCGTTTTCGCCTCCGCCATCGTTGGAAACCGTATCATGGTGATGCGGCCGCTGATGCGCCTCACAGCCGCCATCGAAGCCACGCGGCGGCTCGGATCGCGTCACCATGTAGACTGGACGTCGGACGACGAAATGGGCACGCTCGCCCATAACTTCAATGAGATGCAGAGCAGGCTGGAACGCGAGGAGTCGGAGCTGAAACTGGCGCACGGGCGGGCGACAGACATCTATAATCTCACGCCCTCGATGCTATTTTCACTCGATCCGGCCAATTGCATCACCGCCGTCAGCGATTACTGGCTGATGGCGACAGGCTATGGCCGCGATCAGGTGATCGGACGCACCTTCACCGATTTCGTCGACGAACACTGGCACGAGACCTACCGCGCGCGCCGCAGCAACGGCAACGCCACGCATGCCAATATCTGCGAAGTCACCGTCCCGTTCATCAAGGCAAACGGCGAAACGATGACGGTGCTCATCCTAGAGATGAAGAGTGCCACGAGCGACGAGCGCGGCGGTCTTTCGCTCTCCGTCATGACCGATGTGACGGAACTCAAGCGAGCCGAAAGCCGCAACCATGCACAGGCGATCACCGATTACCTGACCGGCCTTCTCAATCGCCAGGGCTTCGAGGCAGCCTTGGACGACGCCATTCGCAACGCCGACGAGACCGCGGCGCAATTGGCCTGCATCTTCATCGATCTCGACCGGTTCAAATGGATCAATGACAATTTCGGTCACGCCGCCGGTGATGAGGTGTTGCGCCAGGTCGTCACGCGCATCCGCACGACACTGCGCCCGGATGACACCATGTCGCGCCTCGGCGGCGACGAGTTCGCCATCCTCGTCAATGCCGAGCAAGTCGAGGCCCTGGCAAGCGAGATCGGCGACCGCATCTGCGCCAGCCTGCGCGAACCGTTCCTCGCCGACGGGGCGGAGCTTTCGGTGAGCGCCAGCGTCGGCATAGCGCTCTACCCCGACCATGCGGCGAACGCGGCGGAGCTGCTTCTGAAATCCGACATGGCCATGTATGCCCGCAAACGCGACGGCAAGAATGGCATGCTCCTCTTCGACCCCAGCATGCTCGACAGTGCACGCGAACGCCACGAGATGGAACAGAACATCGATGCAGCGCTGAAGGAAGACTGGTTCGAGGCCTATCTGCAGCCGATCGTCAGCCTCAGTGATGGCCGCATCGCCGGTTTCGAAGCGCTGATGCGCCTGAACCATCCGGAAAAGGGCATCCTGCCGCCAGCCAAGATCATCAGCATCGCCGAGGAAACCGGCATGATCGCCCGCCTCGGCGAGCGCGTTCTGGAAAAAGCCATCAGCCATCTCGCGCGGCTGACGCAACTCGAAGGGACGGAGACGACCTATCTTGCCGTCAACTTCTCGCCGCTCCAGTTCGAGCAGACGTTGCCGCACAAGCTCGCGGCCCTGCTCCTGAAACACCACATATCCCCTGCCCGCATTGTCGTCGAGATCACCGAAGCCGTGCTGATGCTCGACAATCCGGACGTCCATGCCGTGTTGAAGCAGCTCAGCGAATTCGGCTGCCGCATCGCGCTTGACGATTTCGGAACGGGCTACTCGTCGCTCAGTTACCTCAACCGCTTCCCCGTCGATATCGTCAAGGTCGATCAGTCCTTTACCCGGTCGCTAACGACGGGAACGGCCGATATCCGCCGCAAGAGCAGGATGCTGATCAAGGGCATCCGCACCTTTTCCCACCAGATGGGCTGCACCGTCGTTGCCGAGGGTATCGAGACGAAGGAGCAGTGGGAGCTTCTGCGCAAGCTCGGTCTCGACTTCGGCCAGGGTTATCTTTTCAGCCGGCCGATGCCGATCGAAAATATGTTACTAATGTTAGAGATGGAATCAGAGGCCAAGGCCACCAGCCACGCATGACGGAAACGAGAGAGAAACAGGTATGAGACATTTCGCCTTCGCGCTCGTTTTTCTCCTGTCGGGCACGGCGCAGGCCGAGACGCTCAAATTGCTGACCGAGGAATATCCGCCGTATAATTTCAGCGAAAACGGCGCGGTCAAAGGAGCGTCGGTCGAGCAGGCCGAACTGATGATGAAGGCGCTCGACACGGAATACTCCCTTGAGGTTCTTCCTTGGGCGCGTGCGCTGTCTCTGACGGAAAACCAACCTTGGACCTGCCTGTTCACCACCGGCCATGACGACGAGCGCGACAAGCGCTTCAAATGGGTGGAACCGCTGCTTGCCGATCGCATGGTGATGGTCCGCAAGGCGGGGTCGGGCGTCAATCCGGCCAATGTCGAGGAAGCCAAGCGCTTCACTGTCGGCACCCAGCGCGAGGATTTTTCCGCCAACTATCTGAAAAAGCACAACTTCCCCAAGATCGATCTCGCCCCCGACATCGAGACGACGGAGAAAAAGCTTCTGAGCGGCCGCATCGACCTGATGATGACGTCCGAAAAGACCTTCGAGACCATGCGGGATCAAGGCCGGCCACTTGAATCGGCGCTCGTGCTGGAGGGAAAACTTTACGGTCTTGCCTGCAATCTCGCCCTGCCGGACGAACTCATTGCCAAGATGCAGACCCAGCTCGACGCCTTGATCGCCGATGGCACCCAGGATCGCATCTACGCCAAATACGGCCTGCGACCAAACAAGTGAACACCCCGGAAATCCGGTGGAGCCAGCCCAAAAAAATGACAACTCACCCGCGATGGACAGTTGACTCGCGGGCTCCGACGCGGTGCAAGACAGCTCTGTCCGACTGATAGAGATATATCCATGCTGATTTTCGCAGGTCTCGGTAACCCTGGCCCCCAATATGCCGGTCACCGCCACAATATCGGTTTCATGGCCGTCGACGCCATCCAGCGGCGCCACGGCTTTTCGCCGTGGTCGAAGAAATTCAAGGCGCTGGTCTCTGAAGGCGAAATCGGCGGCGAGCGCGTGCTTTTGATGAAGCCGCAGACCTTCATGAACCTGTCGGGCGAGGCGGTCGGTGAAGCCATGCGCTTCTACAAGCTGGAGCCGAAGGACATTCTGGCGATCTACGACGAGCTCGACCTCTTGCCCGGCAAGGCCCGCATCAAGACGGCGGGCGGTCACGGCGGCCACAACGGCATCAAGTCGCTCGACGCCCATTGTGGCAAGGACTATCGCCGCCTGCGGCTCGGCATCGGCCATCCCGGCTCGAAGGAACAGGTGCACAACCACGTGCTCGGCGATTTCGCCAAAGCCGATCGCGTCTGGCTGGAACCGCTGCTCGAGGCTCTCGCCGACAACGCGGCGATGCTGGTCAAGGGCGAGGATTCGCAGCTTCTGAACAAGCTGGCGCTCGCCACCGGCAGCAAACCGGAGCCTGAACCAGCACCATCGAAGCCGACTGGAAAGTCCCACATCCATCAGGCCCGCAACAACGCGCAGCCGAAAAAGCTGCCGACAACCGGACCGATGGCAGACATGCTGAAGAAGCTGTTCGGCGACAAGGGGGACTAGGCTTGGCCGTTGACGCCTACGAGGGCTGCGGCTTCGTGCAGGACAAGACCGGCTTCCAGATCAGAAAGTCGGCCCGCATCTGAGGCACGAACGGATCATTCCTCCGGCTCGGTGGTAAACATCAGCGGAAAGCCCGCCTGCTTGCCGAGATCGGTCGCTTCCTTGGCCTTCGTCTCGGCGATGTCGCGGGCGCAGACGACGATGACGCAGACGCCGAGCTTATGGGCAGTCATCATCATCCGGTAGCCGGTCTCCTCGCTCATCCGGAACACGGCCTTCAGCACCATGATGACGAATTCGCGCGGCGTATAGTCGTCGTTGAGAAGAATGACCTTGTAGAGCTTCGGCCTTTCGAGCTTCGGCTTGGTCTTGGTTTTCGGCTTGAGGGTGGTGTCGTTTTCCGCCATCGGGTAAATCGCCCTTTGATTACAGGGAATGGAGGAGGAGGCTATTTTGCATTGCGAAGGCCCTTGAAGCAAGACATCCCACTTCGTCACCTGCCCTATAAGGCCTTCAGAATCGGACTTAGGCTTGACCTGGAGCCGAGTTTCCGCAAAAGGCACTGCAACAGAATTCGATCGGACAGGTTTCAAGGCCATGGGTTTCAAATGCGGTATCGTCGGACTGCCGAATGTCGGCAAGTCCACTCTCTTCAACGCGCTGACAAAGACGGCGCAGGCGCAAGCCGCGAACTATCCGTTCTGCACCATCGAGCCGAACACCGGTGAAGTGGCGGTGCCGGACCCGCGCATGCGCGCGCTTGCCGATGTCGCCAAGTCCAAGGAACTGATCCCGACCCGCATCTCCTTCGTCGATATCGCCGGTCTCGTGCGCGGCGCCTCGAAGGGCGAAGGGCTCGGCAACAAGTTTCTCGCCAACATCCGCGAGGTCGATGCGACGGTGCATGTGCTGCGCTGCTTCGAGGACGACGATGTCACCCATGTGGAAGGCCGCATCAACCCCGTCGGCGATGCCGAGACGATCGAGACCGAGCTGATGCTCGCCGATCTGGAAAGCCTTGAGCGCCGCACCGAGCAGACCCGCAAGCGCGTCGCCTCCAAGGACAAGGAATCCATGACGCTGCTGCCGGTTATGGACGCAGCCCTGAAGCTGCTTCAGGACGGCAAGCCGGCGCGCACGCTGCTGCCGACGCTGGATGCCGAAGAAAAGCTGATCCTGCAGGGCCTCAATCTCCTGACCGCGCATCCGGTTCTCTATGTCTGCAATGTCGCCGAAGCTGACGCCGTCTCCGGCAACGCCCATACCAGGGCGGTCGAGGAAATGGCAAAGTCCCAGGGCGCCGAAACTGTCGTCATTTCAGCGGCCATCGAATCCGAGGTTGCCCAGTTGCCTGAAGAGGAAGCCAAGGAATTCCTGGAGGCGCTCGGCCTTCACGAAGCCGGTCTCGACCAGCTGATCCGCGCCGGCTACAAGCTGCTCGACCTGATCACCTATTTCACCGTCGGCCCAAAGGAAACGCGCGCCTGGACGATCGAGCGCGGGACGAAGGCCCCTGCCGCCGCCGGTGTCATCCACACGGATTTCGAGCGTGGCTTCATCCGCGCCTTCACCATAGGCTATGACGACTACATCGCCTTTGGGGGCGAAACCGGCGCCAAGGAAGCCGGAAAGGCTCGCGACGAAGGCAAGGAATATGTCGTCCAGGACGGCGACGTCATCCACTTCCGCTTCAACACCTGATTTCTTCGGGATACTCCTTCGCCGGCCATTGGGGACGCTTGCCGTCCCCGTGTCCGGGTATATGTTGCCCGTAGACATATTTTGAGGAGTTTTTTTGATGCGTCTGATTCCCGCACTTCTGCTCTCCACCGCGCTCGTTACGCAACCGCTCCTGGCCGCGGACATTACCCATGAGGGCGCCCAGCAGCTCGAGCAGAAATTCACCTCCTATCTACCGGAAAAGCTGGCGAAATCCGGCCTGGTCAAGGTTCGGCCGGGCACCACGGATTACGAAGTCACTTTCGATCCGACAGTGCTTCTGAAGGAAGTCGATCCGAAAACCTTCAGCATTTCCGGCCTGACACCCTTCCTGTCGCTGATCCGGCCGCTGGAGGACGGATCGTGGAACTTCTCCCAATCCGCAGATTTCGGTGTGAAAGGGCAATTCACCGCCGGAACCGAGAAGACGGATTTCAGCTACAAGATCAATGCTTTCCGCATGGACGGCATCTACGATCCCGATATTCTCTATTTCAAGTCCGGGGAAATGACGGCGGACGGCATCTCCATGACGTCAAACTCGCCCGTGCAGTCGGTCGAGGCACGTTTCGGCGCGATGAAGTCGATCTTCGACAGCAAGCGGGCGACGGCAGACACCATCGATATTCGCTCCAATATGGCAATGGGAGCTTTCGCTGAAACCGTCATAGACCCCGCTAAAGCGCGGATCGATCTTTCTGCGGATAGCGTAACAGCCGACATCGCCGTGAACGGCATGGCCTACAGGCCGCTGCATGACATCGTGTTTTTTATTCTCGACAGGGTGAAGACCGATAAGCTGACGCCCGACGAGCAGGCCCGGGTCAAGACGTTACTGCGCGCAAACCTGCCGATGTTCGACGCATTGCTGGAGTCGATCGACGTGACCAACCTCAAGGTCGCCACTCCCACCGGCACCTTCGGCGCGGAGACCTTGCGCTACACCGTCAATTCGAACGGCCTGAGGGACGGTGCGAAAGCCGGCTTCGGCATCGTCGTCGACAAGCCCTCTGTTCCAGCCGGTGTCGTGCCGGAGGCGTTCGTCGCAGCATTGCCGGAGACGATTAGCTTTCGCGCCTCCTTCGAGAACCTCAACCTGTCAAGCGGCATCGGCTACTTCCTGGACCATGCCGACTTCAACGCCGAAAAACCGCTGACGGACGAGCAGTCAGCCGCGGCTGGCGGTATTTTCCTTCCGGGCGGTGCGCTGACGATGAGATATGAGGATGTTTCTGCCCGCTCGTCGGTCTACGATATCAGCCTCTCTGGCACCACGACGCTCTACCCTGAACACAAGGACCGCCAAAACACCGATGTCACGATCTACGCAAGGGATTTCGACAAGACGATTTCCTATCTGCAGCAGAATGCCCAGGCCGTTCCGCAGTTCGGGCAAGCGGCGTTTGTGCTCCTGATGGTCAAGGGGTTCGCCAAGACAGAAGCCGACGGGCGGCAGATGTGGAACGTCGTGGTCGATGAGAGCGGCAAGATGAAGATCAACGGCCAGGAACTGGCGATGCCGCACTGACATCGGTGACCTCCCCCTCTGTTCCCAGCAGCAAACCCCGATGCTAAGACGCTCGACAGGAGGACTTCTGCCCATGCTTCATTTCGAGGATTTTCCGGCCGGAACGCGGTTCGAGTTCAAGCCGGTGACGGTCAAGACCGAGGATATCGTCGCGTTTGCCGCCGAGTTCGATCCGCAGCCGATGCATTTGTCGGAAGAGGCCGGCAAGGCGAGCATTCTCGGCGGGCTTGCGGCTTCCGGCTGGCACACGAGCGCCATCATGATGCGCATGCTCTGCGACAGTTACATCCACCAGACGGCATCCGAAGGATCCCCCGGTGTCAACAGCATGGAGTGGAAGAAGCCGGTGATTGCCGGCGACACGCTTGCGGGCGCCTGCACGGTGATCGAGGTCCGCACATCCCGTTCCCGGCCCGAGATCGGCATTGTGCAATTGCGCGGCGAGGTCATCAATCAGCGGGGAGAGACGGTGGCGATCTGCGATTATGCCAACATGATCCGCTGCCGGCCTGCAGGAAGCGACGCATGAGGCTCTCTGACGTTCACCCCGAAGGCACGAAGGTGATGATCGGCAGCGTTGCCTTCACCGCCGAAGACATCATCCGTTTCGCCGAAAAATTCGACCCGCAGCCGTTCCGTCTCGATGCGGAAGCGGCGCGGCAATCGCTCTTTGGCGGCCTCTGCGCCTCCGGCTGGCACACCTGCGCCGGCTGGATGAAATGCTTCGTGCCCTATTGGATGGACGAAATGCGGCGGCTGGCGGCCGAGGGGATAACCGCCCCGAAGCTCGGCCCCTCGCCCGGTTTTCGCGACATGCGCTGGCTGCGGCCGGTCTTCGCCGGCGATGTGATCACCTATTTCGTCACCTTCGTTGCGGCCAAGGACCTGGAATCCCGCATTGGATGGCGGATCAACACCTTCCTGTGCGAGGGCGAGAACCAGAACGGCGAGGCCGTGATCCGGTTCGAAAGCAAGGTGATCGAATTTCCCTGACGCGACAGCTCAGTGGCCTTCAAACTCGATCAGCGTCAGAACCGGGACGCCCAGTGCCTCGAGTTTCTTTCGGCCGCCGAGTTCCGGCAGGTCGATGATGAAGCAGGCGGCGACGATGTCGGCGCCCATCTGCTGCAACAGCTTGGCCGCCCCCTCCGCGGTGCCGCCGGTGGCAATCAGGTCATCGACCAGGATGACCTTGTCGCCTGGCTTGATGGCGTCGCGATGCATCTCCATCTCGTCGATGCCGTATTCGAGGCTGTAGGCGATGCGTACCGTATCATGCGGCAGCTTGCCCTTCTTGCGGATCGGCACGAAGCCGGATGACATCTGGTGCGCCATCGCGCCGCCCAGGATGAAGCCGCGCGCCTCGACACCGGCAACCTTGTCGATCTTCGTGCCTGCAAAGGGATGAACCAGTTCGTCGATCGCGCGGCGAAAGGTGCGCGGATTGCCGAGAAGCGTGGTGATGTCGCGGAACATGATGCCGGGTTTCGGGTAGTCCGCGATGTTGCGGATGGAGGCGATCAGTTCCTGCTGGAGAGAAGAGCTCATGATGGAAGGCATGCCTTTGCGGACGTCTCAGGGAGACGAAGGCATAGCATCAAAGCCGGACATTTCTATAGTGGTTTGTTGGATGACAATCCGCCGAGGGCGGTTCCAGCCGGCAGGCGCTGGAGCAGGACCGAAATTTGCCGCCCTGCTCCCATGGCCGCCCGATTTACTGCGAAGGCGCCGTTGTCTTCAGTTTTTCCTGCACCTTCTTGGCAACTTCGGGATTGGTCTGCGCTGCCGTGATGATGGTCTTGTATTTTTCAAGTGACATGTCGGGCGATTTTTCGACCGCGTTGATCATCTGCTTGTTGGCCTCGTTCTGAAGCTTCTGTTTGGCCGTCGCGTCCTTTTCCGAGCCGATCTTGGCGGCATAATCCTGCCGTACCTTGTCGACCTGCAGATAGGCGACGGCGAAGGCTTCGATCTGCTTGTCGCTGATGGCGGTGGGCGCAGTGTCCTGCATCGGCTGCGTGGCTTGCGGTTCAGTGGCCCCTTGCGCAAAAGCCGGCGAGTTGATGACGATCAGGCTCAGTGCGGCAGCGGTCAGTGCTGCCACGGGCATGTGGCGAATGGTCATATGCTTTCCTTCCTTTAGTCAGTCTCAAGGCGGCTTTTCACCGCCTGTCCGGAGGGGAATACCCCGGTAACAACCTAAGGATGGATCGGGCGACAATGTGACCCCGGAAAGGAAGCTTCAAGACCATGTCGAGACAGGGCCGCCCGCGGCTCGCCTCTATTGCAATGGGGTAGGACGCCTGAAACGTGGATGCGACTTGCACAATCAGGAACCATTCGACGCCATTTCCGGTTATAGTAAATGGCATTTCGCTTGCCGGACGAACCCAAGCGAAAAGCCAAAAAGCAAGGAGGAGCATCATGCGATTGTTTGAATGCGGGACCCTCGTGCCCGGCTGCGACTGGCACACCCGCGCCGACGATGACGCCGAAGTCGTCCGTCGCGCCGTCGAGCACATGCGCCAGGCACACGGCGAAACCCTGATCCGTGAAAACATGGTCGACAATATCAAGGCCCGCATCGTCGACGAACGAAGGCTGCCTGACGTTCAGAGCATCGACTGAAGCCGGGCAACAAGCGTTGCCCGGTCGGCATTGAAATTGCCCTCGACCCACTGATGCTCAAGCGCGGTCAGGACTTCGCCGATCCGCGGTCCGGCGGGGATTCCGGCGGCAAGCGCGTCAGCGCCGGTAAGAGGAAACACCGGCTTCTGCCAATTTTCCGTTCGCCCCAACAATCCCCAAAGGCGTGCCGTTTCAGGAAGTTGCGCCGGATCGTCTTCCGACTTCTGTCGCGACGAGGCGAGCGCGAGCCGCAGGCTGGTATCGAGACCGTTTGAACCATGCCGGTAGAGCAGCCGGGCGAAAGCCGTATCGGCGATCACCGCCGGCAGACGCGGCGCTTTCGCCCAGGCGGAGAGGAAGGCCGCTTCCGCTTTCGAAAGGCGCAGCCGTTTCGCCATCGCGTCAAGCCGCTCCGCATCCGGCGGCACGATAGCCGCGAGCCGCAGCAGCGGTTCGGGCTGCCAGCCGAATGCCTGTTCGGCGGCAACCAGCGCCGGGATGGCGTCGATGCCCCATTTTTCACTCTCCGGCAGAATTTCGCTGAGCACACCCGTCTGGCGCATCCACAACAGCGCCCTGCCGGGATCTCTGGCTGCCAGCAACTTCTTCATCTCCGACCAGACCCTCTCCGCCGAAAGCGCAGCCAGTTTCGAGCGTGCCTGCGCACAGGCGCGAAGACCATCCGCGTCGGGGCGCCCTGCGCCATAATGAGCGAAGAACCGGAAGAAGCGCAGCACCCGCAGATAGTCTTCCGCGACACGCTCGGCGGCGTTGCCGATAAAGCGGATGTTGCGTTTTTCGATGTCGGCCAGGCCCCCGACGAGATCGATCACGTCACCCTTGGCATTGGCATAGAGCGCGTTGATCGTCAGATCCCGGCGCTCGGCATCAACTTTCCAGTCCGACCCGAAGGCTACCTCGGCGCGGCGGCCATCCGTCTCGACGTCACGGCGCAGTGTCGTCACCTCGAACGGCGCGCCCTCAATCACCAGCGTCACAGTGCCGTGGTCGATGCCCGTCGGGACCGATTTGATGCCGGCTTTTTTGGCCCGGGCGACAACCTCGTCCGGCGGGAGCGTCGTTGCCATGTCGATATCGGCGACGGGAAGCCCCATCAGGCTGTTGCGCACGGCGCCGCCAACGACGCGGACCTCGCCGCCATCGGCATTGAGGAGATTGAAGACGCGCGTCAGCGCGGGCGCCGAAAACCAGGTTTCAGCGGCAACCGAGGTCATGCATAAAGCCTTTCATATAACATGCGAACGATGCCGGCAGTGATGCCCCAGATGTTCCGCTCGCCATAGGGCATGCGGTAGAAATGCCGCTCGGCGCCCTGCCAAGTCGCGCGGCCGCGACCGTGATTTTCAGGGTTCATCAAAAACGACAACGGCACCTCGAAGACGGCATCGACCTCTTCCGGATTGGGGACGAGATCGTAACCCGGCTGGACTATGGCGAGGACCGGCGTGATGCGGAACCCGGACATCGCCATGTAATGGGGCAACCGGCCGACCGTCTCGACAAAGCGCCGGTCGAGGCCGATCTCCTCCTCCGTTTCCCGCAACGCCGCCCGTTCCGGCGTCTCGTCTTCCGGGTCGATGGCACCACCCGGAAAGGCAACCTGTCCGGAATGCTTGCGCAGCGTCGCCGTGCGCTGGGTGAGGATGACGCGGGCTTCATCGCCATCATCGATAACCGGCACCAGGACCGCGGCATCCTTGAGCTTCAGCGTTTCGAGATGGGGTATGATCTCAGGATTGAGCAGGAAGTCCCCATGCTCGCGCCAGGCGTCCTCCACCGGGCCACCGGATTGGCTGAGCGCCCGGCGGCGAAAATCGTCGGCTGAAAACAGAATGCCCATCATGTCGACAGCGCTTCCAGTTCCTTGGCGGGCATGACCGCAAAGACCACACCGCCGGAGCGCACGACAAACATGTCGACCCCATTGATCGTCTCCGTCTCGCCAAGCTCGACCAGATCGTACATCACCGCACGCGACACCAGCGCTTCCAGCCGCCCGCGCACATGCAGATAGGGTTTCAATTCGCTGTTTTGGCCATGGATGACGAAGCGCAACGCGTGCTCCGGGCCCGCTTCGACAACGTCGCCGACATTGGTGCGGAAGGTCAGCACCTGCTCACCCTCCCTCTGCGTCATGTTCATCTCGACAGCGACGAAAGGGGCGTCAGCGATGCGAATGCCCACTTTTTCCACAGGAGTTACGAGATAGGTTTTGCCGTCCTCGTCCTTGCGCAGGACCGTGGAAAACAGCCGGACCAGCGGCTGGCGGCCAATCGGCGTGCCCATGTAGAACCACGTGCCGTCGGCGCGGATTTCCATGTCGATATCGCCACAGAAGGGCGGATTCCACCGATCGACGGGCGGCAATCCCCTGCTTTGTCCGTCTGCCTGACCGGCGGCGCGCGAAATCAGTGCCGCAAGGCCCGCCGCGTCGCCGCTCTGATGTATTTGGGCTTCCGCCATCGTTCCGTCCCGTTTGGCCTTATTCTTGCGTTTATAGACCTCTGGCTTCACGAGATAGTGCTTCGGCGGCGGCTTGTCAGCCACCGAGCAGAGCTTAGATTGAAAAACAGAGACGGAAAGAGCGCTTTTCGCGATTCGGCACCGTTGCCGGCCACTGGAGACAGATGATGGGTGTGATGAAAACCACAGACGGCGCGGTTGACGAAAGGGCGATCATCGCCGCCGCAGAAAAGGCACTCGGCGAAATCGCCCTGATCCGCAAGGAAGTCGGCAAGGTGATCTTCGGCCAGGAAAGCGTTGTCGAACAGACGCTGCTTGCCGTTCTCTCCGGCGGCCACGCGCTCCTGGTCGGCGTGCCGGGCCTGGCCAAGACCAAGCTGGTCGCGACGCTCGGCACGGTGCTGGGCCTGAATTCCAGCCGTATCCAGTTCACCCCCGACCTGATGCCGTCCGATATCTTGGGCTCCGAAGTGATGGACCAGGACGAGAATGGCCGGCGGTCCTTCCGCTTCGTGCCGGGCCCGATCTTCACGCAATTGCTGATGGCTGACGAGATCAATCGCGCGAGCCCCCGCACACAGTCGGCGCTGTTGCAGGCCATGCAGGAATATCACGTCACCGTCGCCGGCCGGCGCAACGACCTGCCGCAGCCGTTCCATGTGCTGGCGACGCAGAACCCCCTGGAGCAGGAAGGTACCTATCCGCTGCCGGAAGCCCAACTCGACCGCTTCCTGATGCAGGTGGATGTCGGCTATCCGGAACTCGCCGCCGAACGGCAGATTCTCCTTGAAACCACCGGCGTGAACGAGAACGAAGCGCGCGGCGTCATCAATGCCGGCCAGCTTCAGGATATCCAGCACCTGATCCGGCAGATGCCGGTCAGCGAGAAGGTGGTCGATGCCATCCTGGCGCTGGTCCGCTCGGCCCGCCCCGGCAACGGCAATGCCGCGACAGACAAGAACGTCGCCTGGGGCCCCGGTCCGCGCGCAGGCCAGTCGCTGATGCTCTGCGCCCGCGCCCGCGCGCTCTATGATGGCAGGCTTGCGCCATCCATCGATGACATCATGGCGCTCGCCGAACCCGTTCTGCAGCATCGCATGGCGCTGACATTCGCGGCCCGGGCGGAGGGTATGTCGGTGCGAGATGTCATCACCGGCCTGGTCAAGCAAGCCAGGGGATAATGAATGGCTGCCATAGGGCACATCGTCGAGCGAACGTCATCGGGAGAGGTTCTTTCCCGCGCGCAGATGCGTGCCAGGCTGATTCCGGACTGCATGGTCGAGGCCAAGCGCATCGCCAACACGGTGATTTCCGGCTGGCATGGGCGCCGCAAGCGCGGCATCGGCGAGAATTTCTGGCAATTCCGGCCCTATAGCGACGGCGAAAGCCTGTCGCGCATCGACTGGCGCCGCTCGGCCCGCGACGACCACACCTATGTGCGCGACCGTGAATGGGAGGCCGCCCACACCATCTGGCTCTGGGCCGATCTCTCGCCCTCGATGATGTACAAATCGAAATTCGGCGCCGTCTCCAAGGAAAGCCGCGCGCTGGTGCTGATGCTGGCACTGGCCGAGATTCTTGCCCGTTCCGGCGAGCGCATCGGCTGTCCCGGTGTCATGGAGCCCGTCTCGGCCCGAAACGCCGCCGAACGGCTGGCGGCAGCCCTGATGCATACGCCCCTCTCCGGCGGCCTGCCGCAGACCGGCATGATCCGCACCGTGAGCGATCTCGTGCTGATCGGCGATTTTCTCGATCCCGTCGATACGATCATGGCGCGGCTTGCGCCGCTTGCCCGGCGCGGCATGCGCGGCCACATCGTCGAGATCGCCGATCCGGCGGAAGAGAGCTTTCCCTATGCCGGGCGCACCGAATTCACCGACCCTGAAACCGGTGAGAAACTGACCGCCGGACGCGCCGAGATCGTCGGCGATGACTATCGCCGCGCCTATATCGCCCGGCGCGACAGTCTCGGCGAGACCTTGCGCCATCTCGGCTGGACCTTCACACCGCACCGCACCGACCATCTCGCCTCCGAGGCGCTGGTCGCGGTGCACATGTATCTCTCCGGCATGCCCGGACGCGCGACCCATGGAGGCCAGCTATGAGCTTCCTGCCGTTCGTCTTCGCCAACCCGATGATGCTTGCAGCGTTGGTTGCGCTTCCGGCAATCTGGTGGCTGCTGCGGATGACGCCGCCGAGGCCGGTCACGGAAGTCTTTCCGCCCTTGCGAATCCTGGCCGGCGTGCTAAAGCGCGAGGAAACGCCGTCGAAAAGCCCCTGGTGGCTGACACTGCTGCGTATGCTGATGGCAGCCGCCATCATTTTCGCCATAGCCGATCCGGTCTTCAACCCGCGCTCCAATACGCTGTCGACCGACGGTCCCCTGACCTTGGTGATCGACAATTCCTGGGCAACAGCGACGGACTGGGAACGCCGGGTCGAAACGGCCGAAGCGCTGATCGGCGACGCCGAAGCCAGGGATTTGCCGGTTTCGATCGTCTTCACCGCCGACAGCGAACATAATGCCGTGCCGGGATCGGCGACGGCCGCCCGCAACCGGCTCGCTGCGGCTACGCCGCAGCCGTTACAGCCTGATCGGGCCGCGGCCGTCGATGCGCTGAAAACCGCTCTCAACGAAACGGCGCCCGGCACGCTCGTCTTTCTCTCGGACGGCATCGAGGCCGGCGACGGCAAAGTGATGACCGAGCTTGCCGCTCTTGCACCAGCCAATTTCAGGCTGGTCGAAGGCAGGGGCGATCAGGCCGTGGCCATCACCAATTCGGCCAATGACGCCGATTCCATGGTGATCACCGCAAGCCGCCTCGACACGACCGATGCGCGGACGCTGCCGATCACAGCCTATGACACACGCGGCCGGGCGATCGCCAACGGATCGGTCGCTTTCGCCGCTGGCGAAGGCGCGGCCAAGGGAACGCTTGCCGCCCCCTTCGAACTGCGCAACGACTTTGCCCGCATCGCCATCGACAGCGCCGCAACCGCCGGCGGCACCTTCCTGCTCGATGATGGCTTCCGCCGCCGTCGCGTCGCACTCTTGAGCGGTGAAGCCCGCGACCAGTCGCAGCCGCTTTTGTCGCCGCTCTATTATATCAACCGGGCGCTGGCGCCCTATGCCGACCTCGTTCAGCCGAACGAACCCGATCTGGCCGTCGCGATCCCGGAGCTCCTGGCACAGAAGCCTTCGATGCTGATCATGGCCGACATCGGCCGCCTGCCGGATGAAACCTATGCGCCGGTCACCAAGTGGATCGAAAATGGCGGCACGCTGATCCGTTTCGCCGGGCCTCGCCTTGCCGCCGCTCCCGCCGACGATCCGCTGGTCCCCGTGACGCTCCGTCAGGGCGAGCGTGCGCTTGGTGGCGCGCTCTCCTGGTCGGAACCGCAACCGCTGGCCGATTATCCGGCGCTCAGCCCGTTCGCCGGCATGCCGCGGCCCGAAGGCATCCTCGTCAAGCGGCAAGTGCTTGCTGAACCGACGGCCGATCTCTCATCACGCACCTGGGCAAGCCT
The DNA here is from genome assembly GCF_964252905.1 of Pararhizobium sp. LjRoot255. Taxonomy (NCBI): domain Bacteria; kingdom Pseudomonadati; phylum Pseudomonadota; class Alphaproteobacteria; order Hyphomicrobiales; family Rhizobiaceae; genus Pararhizobium; species Pararhizobium sp. LjRoot255. The sequence goes on along the minus strand of NZ_CAXUPQ020000001.1, from coordinate 2,857,617 downwards.
TGCCGACGGCACGCCGCTCGTCACGACAAAGGCGCAAGGGGCTGGCCGCATCATCCTGTTCCATGTCAGCGCCGAGGCGACCTGGTCGAACCTGCCGATCTCCGGCGATTTCGTCGAGATGCTGCGGCGCAGCGTGCAATTGTCGCGCAGCGGCGGCGTGGCGAGCGAAGGTGCTGCGCCGGGACAGACGCTGGCGCCCTACCGCCTCCTGAATGCCGACGGCGTGCTGATCAGCGAAACCGGCCGGGCGCGGCCGCTGGAAATCGCCGCGGGCAAGACGCCTGTTTCGAGCGCCGAAAACCCACCCGGGCTCTACGGCTCGGAGGAAGGGTTCACCGCCCTCAATCTTCTCGCCCGCGATACGCAACTGAAGCCGATCGATGCGACCGGCCTTCCCATGGCATATACATCCGAAGCACTGATCGGAGCCGAGGCCTGGTCCTTGAAACCGTCGCTCTTTGCCGTGGCGCTTATCCTGCTGCTCATCGACTCTGCCATCGTGCTCTTCATGGGAGGCGCTTTCGCACGGTTGAGAATGCCGGCCACGGCGGCCATCGCCATCGCTCTTGCTGCCGGCGCCCTTGTTGCGGCACCGGGCCAGTCGCTTGCCGACGACAGCAGGCCCGGCGACGAGACGATTCTCGGGCGGCTCGACAGGACGCACCTTGCCTATGTCGTCACCGGGGAGGCCGAAGTCGATCGGCTCTCCGAACGCGGATTGGCCGGCCTCACCGAATTCCTGACCTATCGCACAACGCTCGAACCCGCCCCGCCGGTCGGCCTAGACATCGCCACGGACGAACTGTCGTTCTACTCGCTGATCTACTGGCCGGTTTCCGCCAATGCGCCGATGCCGAGCCCGCAGGCAATCAGCCGGATCGATGCCTATATGCGCGCGGGCGGCACCGTGCTGTTCGACACCCGCGACCAGTTTTCGTCGCTTGGAACGAACTCCGGCACGAGCCCGAATTCAGAGCGGCTGCAAGCGATCCTCAGCGATCTCGACATTCCGCCGCTGGAGCCGGTCCCGACCGACAACGTCTTGACCAAGTCCTTCTATCTCCTGTCGAACTTCCCGGGCCGCTACAGCGGCAGCCCGCTGTGGATCGAAGCGCAACCGGACAACGGCTCGCAGCCGACCGGGAGGCCGGCTCGCTCGGGCGACGGCGTTTCGCCGATCATGATCACCGGCAATGATTTCGCCGGTGCCTGGGCGATCGACAGCAATGGCGCGCCGCTGCTGCCAACCGTGCCGCCGGACGAGCAGCAGCGTGAATATGCCTATCGCTCCGGGGTCAACATCATGATGTATATGCTGACCGGCAACTACAAAGCCGACCAGGTGCACATTCCCGCACTGCTCGAACGGCTTGGCCAGTGAGGGCGTGGCGATGACACTCGATTTCTCGCCGCTCCTTGCCTGGCCGTTGATCGCCGTCTTCGCGCTGGTTGCCGTGCTCCTTTCGGCGCTCGGCTTCTGGCGCGGCGTCCGCGGTGCGGCGTTCCGCACGGCAGCGCTTGCGGCACTGCTGCTGGCGATCGCCAATCCGGTTTTCTTTCAGGAAGAGCGCGAACCGTTATCGACCATCGTTGGCGTCGTCGTCGACCGCAGCCAGAGCCAGGACAATGCCGGCCGGCGCGAAATGACCGATGCGGCGCTGGCGACGCTGAAGCAGCGGCTTGCCAAATTCCCGCAAATCGAGGCCCGCATCGTAGAGGCGGCCGATGACGAGGGCACCGAAACGCCCTCGACGAAGCTCTTCACGGCGCTGCAGACGGCCTTGGCCGATGTGCCGCCCGCCCGCGTCGGCGGCGCGGTGTTCATCACGGACGGCCAGGTCCACGACGTGCCCGATATCAACCGGCCGCTCGGCTTCGACGCACCGGTCCACGGCCTGATCACGGGCAAGCCGGACGAATTCGACCGTCGCATCGAGGTGGTCAGCGGCCCGCGCTTCGGCATTGTCGGCGAAGAGCAGAAGGTGACGTTCCGCATCGCTGACGACGGCACGGCGCCGGCCGGTACGGCGGAAGTGAACATCAGCCTCAATGGCAACGAAATCGCCAGGGAAATGGCCGAACCCGGCACCGATGTGCCGTTCACCTTCACCGTCCCGCGCGGCGGCAACAATATCCTCGAATTTGCCGTCGCCGCGGTCCCGGGCGAGGTAACGGACGCCAACAACCGCGCTGTTCATGTCATCGACGGCATTCGCGAGAACCTGCGGGTGCTTCTGGTCTCGGGCGAACCGCATGCCGGCGAGCGCGCCTGGCGCAATCTCTTGAAGTCCGATGCGGCCGTCGACCTCGTGCATTTCACCATTCTCAGACCGCCGGAAAAGCAGGATGGTACGCCGATCAACGAACTTTCCCTGATCGCCTTTCCGACCCGCGAGCTTTTCGTCGAAAAGATCAAGGAATTCGACCTGATCATATTCGACCGCTACCAGCATCGCGGCGTGCTGCCGATCCTCTACTATGACAACATCGCGCAATATGTGGAAAACGGCGGCGCACTGCTGATCGCCGCCGGCCCCGAGCATGCGGGCGACGATTCGATCGCGACGACCCCTCTCTCGGCTGTTCTTCCTGCCAACCCGACCGGCTTCATGAACGAGAAGGCCTTTTATCCGCGGCTCTCGGATGAGGGAAAGAAACATCCGGTGACGCGTGGGCTTGAAGGCGCCGACAGCGAGCCGCCGCACTGGGGCCGTTGGTTCCGCACGGTCGATGTCGACAGGCCGCTCGGCCAGACCGTGATGCAAGCTGCCGACGGCAAGCCGTTGCTTGTGCTCAACCGCGTCGGCAAGGGCCGTGTCGCCATGCTGCTCTCCGATCAGGGCTGGCTCTGGGCGCGCGGCTTCGAAGGGGGCGGTCCGAGCGTTTCACTCTATCGCCGCACCGCCCACTGGCTGATGCAGGAGCCGGCGCTGGAGGAAGAGGCGCTGACGGCGCATGCCAGCGGCCGGACACTGGAAATCGCCCGGCAGACGATTGAGGGCGATCCTGGTTTAGCGACGCTGACCTATCCGTCCGGCAAGACGGAACAGATCGTGCTCAAGGAAGGCGAGCCCGGTCTTTACAAGGCAAACGTCCTCACAACTGAAACCGGTCTGTTCGAAGTAAATAATGGCGACCTCAATACGCTCGTGCATGTCGGCAGCGTCGACGCGCCGGAGTTCAAGGCGACGATCTCGACCACGCAAACGCTTGCACCTTGGGCGGAGAAGACCAAGGGGCTGGTGCGCCGCCTTGCCGACGCCGACGGCGCCGTGGACCTGCCGCCAATCCTGCCGGTGCGCGGCACCGTCCGCGTCGCCGACGACCAGCGCATGTCGCTGCGCATGACCGACGAGACGGTGCTGAAGGGTATCAATTCGCTGTCGCTCTTTGCCGGCTTCCTCGGCCTCGCCGCCCTGCTCTTCGTTCTCTCCGCCACCTGGCACCGCGAGGGGCGGTGAACCTCAATGAAGCAGACGCGGGTGGCACGCCGTGCGGCCCAAGCGATGCGGCCTTTTACTGCGCCGCGATCCTGGGTGCCGGCCACTCCTGGGCTTGGCTGAAGACCTCCCGGATCTGATCACGCAGCCAGACGCCCGCCGCATCCTTGCCGGCATGGGCAGGCCAGACGAGGGTCACGGGCGGGAAGCGCAGGTCAAGCGGAACGGGACTGATGACCAGCCCCATGAGAGATGCGTATCGGCGGGCGATCCGGGCGGAGATTGTCGCGATCACCGGACTGGCCTTGGCCGTCGACAAGACTGACATGAAATCGGGCCCAGCGGCAACGATATTGAGGTCTGCCCCGGCGAATTCCAGCGCGTCTTCCACGCAGCCATGCAGGCTCTCGCTCTGCGAGATTACGGCGTGATCGGCGGCGAGGTAGTCGTCCAGACCGACGGGAACGCCGAGCGAAAGCAGAGCGGGATTATAGCAACATTGCACATCCGCGTCGTACAGCACCTCCGAAACCTGACGCGTGGCGCGCGAATAGGTGCAGCCGATCGCGATGTCGAGCGCACCGCTATCGATCATCGCATCGACCTGATCCGGCACACACCCGCGTGCGAGAATCCGGATCCCGGGCGCAAGCTTGCGCAGTCGGGCCGTCAGATCCGGCAAAAGCAGAAGCTGCACCTCGGCTGACATGCCCAAGCGAAACACACGGCTTTCTGTTGCCGGATCAAAGACATCGGCAGAAAGAAGAGCTGCCTGCGCCTGTCTCAAGGCGTTGCGAATGGGGCCGGCCAAGGTGCGGGCACGCGCCGTCGGCTGCATGATCTGGCCGACACGAATGAAAAGCTCGTCCTCGAACAGCATGCGCAGGGTCGAAATATTGTGGCTCATGGCCGGCTGGCCGATCTTCAGCCGCCGCGCAGCCCGCGTGACGCTCCCCTCCTCCATCATGACATCGAAGGCGATGAGGAGATTAAGATCGAAAGCCCGTAAATTGAAATGATCGATAGCTTGCATGACCGGCATCGATTTGATTGCTGATGGTCGCATAGTTACGTTTTCGGCAGGTGCTTGCAAGGCCCTTCACGATTATCTTGCTCAAGGAGTTCCACCATGCCGACCCGCCGCTCGGTCCTCAAGGCAACAGCCACCACCCTTCTCGTTGCCGCTTCTTCCGCGACGCTTCCCGATCTCGCCTTTTCCAAAGCGCCGTTGAAAGGCGGTGAGCCGCCTGGCTATTACCGCCTGAAGGTCGGTGCCTACGAAGTTACCGCGCTTTCGGACGGAACCATCGCCCTTCCGCTTGCAAAACTCTATGCCAACACGACCGTCGACCATGCGGAAGCAGCGCTCGCTGCCGCATTCCAGGGGGCCTCGTCGGAAACGTCGGTCAATGCCTATCTCGTCAATACCGGCGAGCGGCTGATCCTGATCGACGCCGGTACGGGCACCTTTTTCGGCCCGACGCTTGGCAGGTTGGTCGCCAATATCCAGTCCTCGGGCTACAAGCCGGAAGAGATCGATGATGTCATCCTGACCCATGTCCATACGGATCATTCCGGTGGCCTTGTCGTCGACGGCAAGCGCGTCTTTGCCAATGCTACCGTACGCGTCAACCGTCGCGAAGCCGATTTCTGGCTTGATGCGAACGAGGAAAAGAAGGCGACGGTAGCCGTGAAGGAATACTTCGCCCAGGCGCGCGCCTGCCTCACGCCTTACATCGAGGCGGAAAAATTCGAAGTCTTCGGCGACGATGCCGAGGTCGTGCCCGGCTTCGGCTCCGTGCTCAGGGCCGGCCATACGCCGGGCCACAGCGCGATCGTGATCGAAAGCGAAGGCCAGAAGCTGATGTTCTGGGGAGATATTACTCACGGCGACGTTCTGCAGTTCGATGAGCCCGATGTGGCGATCGCCTTCGACGTCAATCAGCAGATGGCGGTTGCTGCGCGCAAGCTGGCATTCGAACACGCCGCCGACGGCGCCTATCTGGTTGCCGGCGCCCACATCTCATTTCCCGGCATAGGCCATCTGCGCCGGGATGACACGAATTACGGCTGGGTCCCGCTGAACTACAGCCTTTAACACTAGAGTCGGATGATTTTAGGTCGAATCGACCTAAAATCTGAATCCGCTCAAGCATCAAAGAAGTAGAGCATGATGTCATCCGAAAACCGCCTACACTTTTCGGCATCATGCTCTAACAAGGGGGCGTCATCGCCCCCTTCGCTTTCCAGGCGATCATCCGTGCCAGCGAATTTCGCCCTTCAGCCGCGCGTGCACATCCTCTCCCATCGGCACCACCAGAACCCGGTTTGGATCGACCGGCCCGGGGAAGGTCAACGCCGCATAAGCCACCTTCTCGAAACCGAGCGGCTGGTAATAAGGCGGATCGCCGACGAGGATGACGCCTTCCGAGCCCTTGCGCCGGGCGGCTTCGACGGCGATGCGCACCAGTTCCCGGCCGATGCCGCGGTTCTTGTGCGAGGGCCGCACGGCGAGCGGACCGAGCAGATGGCCCTTGACGGAACCGGCTAGAACGGGGGTCATCCGCACCGAAGCGATGGTTTCGCCGTCGTCGGCGCAGACGAAGGACAGCGACAGGTCATGCGGTCCCTGCTCGCGGATCCGCGCGGCGGCACGGGCGAACCGGCCGGGACCGAAGGCTTCTTCATTGATGATTTCAATGGCTGCGTCATGGGACGCGTCTTCGGTCAGATAGACGAGGTGGTGTTTTTTCATAAACATCAGAAAACCGTGCATGCGAGACGTATAGGGGTGATGGCTACGCCCAAGGGCGTTTTCAGCATCAGCGTCGTCGCGGGTTTCCTGGAAAGAACATCGAACGTGAATCCGGTTGCATGAAAAAGTCTGGGAGGCCCGATAGCAGAAAAACGGCCTCTGTCAAAGCCCAAAACGCACTGTTCAGCATTTGCTGGCTAATATGCGCGGCCGAGACGCGGTATTTACAACGCAACCAAGTCACGAACAGCGGCACTCCCGCCGCAGGAGATCAATGATGGGCATGCTGGTTGACGGTATCTGGCACGACGTCTGGTATGACACCAAGGAAACGAAGGGCCGTTTCGAGCGGGTCGCCGCCCAATTCCGCAGCTGGGTGACGGCCGACGGTTCAGCCGGTCCCTCCGGCGAACGTGGCTTCAAGGCGGAGACAGGCCGCTATCACCTCTACGTGTCGCTTGCCTGCCCCTGGGCGCACCGCACCCTGATCTTCCGCAAGCTGAAGAAGCTCGAGGACCAGATCACCGTCTCGATCGTCGATCCGCTGATGCTGTCGAAGGGCTGGGAGTTCAAGAACCAGATCGGCGGCACCGTCGATCATCTGTTCGGCTCCGAAACGCTCTGGCAGGTCTATGTGAAGGCCGACCCGCGTTATTCCGGCCGGGTCACGGTTCCCGTCCTCTGGGACAAGCAGCGAAACACGATCGTCTCCAACGAATCCTCGGAAATCATCCGTATGTTCAATTCGGCCTTCGACGGACTGACGGGGTCGAAGGACGACTTCTATCCCGAGCAGCTGCGAAGCGAGATCGACAGCCTGAATGAGCGCATCTACGGCGCCGTCAACAACGGTGTCTACAAGGCCGGCTTCGCAACGACGCAGGAAGCCTATGCAGAAAACGTCACGATCCTGTTCGATGTGCTGGACAAACTGGACGAGCGTCTGGCGACCCGGCGCTACCTGACCGGCGGCCGCATCACCGAAGCAGACTGGCGTTTGTTCACGACGCTGGTGCGCTTCGACCCGGTCTATGTCGGGCACTTCAAGTGCAACATCCGCCGCATCGGCGACTACAAGAACCTGCAGGGCTATCTGCAGGACCTCTACCAGGTTGCAGGCGTCGCGGAGACGGTCGACCTGCGCCATATCAAGGAGCATTATTACCGCAGCCACACGATGATCAACCCGACGGGTGTCGTTCCGGCCGGCCCGGAGCTTGATCTCGATACGGCGCATGAGCGCGAGAGGCTCGCGGCCTGATCCTACCAGAAATCAGCTGGCGGCATTTTGCCGGAAAGCTCCGCCAGCCGCCGGTGCGTGGCAGCCGTGGTGTCCTTCGGCAGATCGTCGAGCGGAAAAAAGCCGGTCTCGACGATCTCCAGGTCCGGTTTGCGCGGCGCCGTCTGGCGGACATTGCGGCAACGATAGAAGAGCACGTGATCGCGTTTGCTCGTCAGCCGGTTGAAATAGACGTGAAACAACTCCGGCGGATCGGTCAGCTGCAGATTGCCTTCCTCGCGCAGCTCCTTCACCAGCGCCTCAAAGGCTGTTTCCCGCCGCTCCAGCCCGCCGCCCGGCATGTGCCAGCCGGGTACGTACGAATGCCGGACCAGGAAAATCCGGCCATCGTCGTCAAAACAGGCGGCACGCACGCCCATTGTCATGCCCCGCGCGAAGGCGAAATAGCTGTGTACCAAGCGGGTAACGAGCCGGGCCTTCCAGCTGCGCATTTCCGGCGGCGTTTTCGTCATGCCGATCCGGTTCCTTTCATCCGTGTCTAGCCCAGGATAAAGCATCCCGACCGATTCCCCTTTCCGGGAATATGCGCTAGGTACAAATTATGTTCAAACTCGCGCATATTTCCGACATTCACCTCGGCCCCCTGCCCGATCTTTCGTACCGTGAGCTCGCATCGAAACGCATCACCGGCTTCGTCAACTGGCACCGCAACCGGCGCAATCATCTGGTCGGCGATACGCTCAACCTGTTGATGGACGAGATCGAGCGTGTCGATCCGGATCACCTGGCGATCACCGGCGACCTGGTCAACCTCGCCTCCTGGCGTGAAATCGAGATCATGACCGAGTGGCTGAAGGAAGCTGGCACCCCGGAAAACATCTCGATCGTACCCGGCAACCACGATGCCTACGTGCCGGGTGCCTATGAAACGACCACCAAGGCCTGGTACCCCTATATGCGCGGCGAGCGCGGACCGGCGGAATGGAACGAGGATTTTCACTGCTATCCCTATCTGCGCGTCCGTGGCCAGGTGGCGCTGATTGGCTGCTCGACCGCCGTCGCCACGCCTCCCTTCGCCGCCAGCGGCTATTTCGGCAGCCGCCAGGCGCGCGAAACCGTCAATCTCCTGCGCGCGGCGGGTGAGGCCGGTCTGTTCCGGGTTGTGATGATCCATCATCCGCCCATCAGAGGAGCGACGTCCATGCACAAGCGCATGCTCGGAATCCGAAGGTTCGCCGCGACGATTACCGCCGGCGGCGCCGAACTGGTCCTGCACGGCCACACTCACCTGAACACGGTCTATTCCCTGAAGGGCCAGATCAAACCGGTGCCCGTCGTCGGCATCGCTTCGGCATCGCAAGGCCGGGGCGGCAGGAAACCGCCGGCAGGCTTCAACCTGTTTTTCATCTCCGGAAGCCCCGGCCATTGGAACCTGGTCCGCGAACGATTCGAACTGACCATGGATGGCCGTTCGGTGACGCTCGTTGAAACCACCCGCTTCTGACCCTGCGATCGCTACTCGCCAAAGGACCAAAAAGCGTTATGGTTGGAAATATTCGGCGTTCGTCATCCGTCATACGAAACTGACCGGAGACAGGACCGCTTGCGCCACTTAAGACGTCGGGCAATCCCGTTTTCCGGGAGCAGTTTCATAGCCAGGAGATGACCATGATCAATCGCAAGACCGCACTGATTGCCTTTTCCACCGTTTGCGCTTTCACCCTTGGCCAAAACGCCTGGGCTGCGGGTGAAGACACCTCCGCGCCACCCGAAAAGACCAAGACCTCCACGGAATGCACGGACGGAAAAATCTGGGACGAGGAAAAGAAGGAATGCGTCGATGCCAAGAAGAGCGGTCTTGACGACGGCATCCTGTTCAAGGCGGCACGCGAACTTGCCTATGCTGGTCAGTATGAAAACTCGCTGAAGGTGCTCGACGCAGTCAAGGATCAAAACAGCGCCCGCGTTCTCAACTATCGCGGCTATTCCAATCGCAAAGCGGGCCGCATGGCGCTCGGCATGAGCTATTACAAGCAGGCCCTGCAGGCGGACGAAAACTACATCCTTGCCCGCTCCTATATGGGCCAGGCTCTGGTTGAACAGGGACAGATCGAAGAAGCAAAGGCGCAGTTGATCGAGATCCGCGACCGCGGTGGTGAAGGTACATGGGCCTACCGTGCCCTCTTGGAAACGCTGGGCGGCGTCCGTCACTACTGATCGCGCTGAGGTCGGATGGCTTTAGCCGCCCGGCCTTTCATCTGGCATTGGGAAAATGCCTTTGAAGCGGCAAAATATGCGCTCCCTGACGGCTGCCGACTTGCAGACCATGGGTCAAATGTTTCATATCAATCGGCGTGTATTTCGACCCGGACGAATAAAATCCCGTTCCGGAACGTTTCTTTGGAAGAGCAATGCGTCCAGCGGCAGAACCGAACGAATTCAGAAGGGACTTGGTCAGTGTTCTGCCCAAGTTGCGCCGTTTCGCAATGACACTGACGCGCAATGCCGCCGATGCTGATGATCTGGTTCAGGAGGTCTGCGAGCGGGCGATCACCCGCAACCACCTTTGGAACGGCGAAGGGCGGCTTGAAAGCTGGATATACGCCATGACCCGCAATCTGTGGATCGACGAAATCAGGAAGCGCAAGGTCCGCACCGGCGGCGGCACCGTCGATGCCTCCGAGCAGGACGAGTTGTCGATCGAGGCATCCGGCGAAAAGGCCGTTTACGCCAATCAGCTGCACAAGATGATTCTGTCGATGCCGGAAGGGCTGGCGAGCGTCTTTGTGCTGGTGAATGTCGAAGGACATAGCTACCGCGAGGCCGCCGATATTTTGAAGATCCCGATCGGGACAGTGATGAGCAGGCTTTCGACAGCACGCATGCGTCTGGCGGCAATGATTACAGAGACGACGGAAAGGAGGGCCTGAACGTTGCAAAACACGAAAGGGCTCGCGCTCGAAGTTCGTCTGTCGGCCTATCTCGACGGCGAAGTCAGCGAAGCGGAGCGCAAGGAACTGGAGCAGTTGGTGGCACGCGACGACGACGCCCGGCTGCTGCTTGAAATGCTGAAATCCGGAAATGCCTTTGGCAACAAGGCGTTCGAAGAATTTCTGCACGATCCGGTTCCGCTATCGCTGGTGCGACGGATCAAGCAGGGCCCGGGCGTCAATCCGAAAACCGAGCGCGTCGTCAACGCCGCGCCGCGCCAGACCAAGGTCCGGATGTGGCCGCGCGCGCTTGCCGCGTCGATCGCCTTGCTGCTGATCGGCAGCTCGACCGGCTACATCATCGGCAGGACAAGCAATGACAGCGCCCCGCCGACGAACGTGGCCGCGGCCCGCACCTGGCTCGACGACATCGCTGACTATCACCGCATCTATTCGCGGCAAACGGCAGAACATCTGGTCGAAGTACCGGCCTCGGGCGATGGCAGGATCGAGAGCTGGCTTGCATCGAGTGTCGGCGTGAATTTCTCTCTGCCGGACTTGAGCGCGCGCGGCCTGAGCTTCGAGGGTGGTCGACTGCTGGTCGCAGGTGGAAAGCCGGTGGCGCAACTGATGTACAGGAACGAGGACGGCGACGTCTTCGCTATTTGTTTCCTGAAAATCAAGCCCGGCACCCCCGAGGGCAAGATGACGGAAAGCATACGCGACGATATCGCGATGATCTCATGGCAGAAGGGCGGCGCATCCTATGTGGTCGTTGGCCCCTCGGCCGACGCCAATCTGCAGCAGCTCGCCGATACTGTTTCGACAAGCATCTGATGGCGTAACAGGCATTGCCGCACCGCATCGCCCGGACATTGCATCCGGGTGATGGCGAGCGGGGCCGCGCGCTTGCCACCCACTGGGATCGGGTCCATTATCTGTCGCGACAAGAGCCGTCGCCACGCTCAAGGGAGCCCGTTGGCGACGGGCTCCCGAGGCCTGCGGCGATGAACTGCGTTCAATGCGGTTGTGAAATCCGAACCGGATTTGCCTTTTGCCCGAACTGTGGAGCAAAGCAGCCGAGACCTTGCCCTGAATGCGGCTATCTCTGCCAGCCGGACTTTGCCTTCTGCCCGCAATGCGGCGGGGAAGTCGCCCCCCGGCCGGCAACGGATAAACCGCGGCAATCCTATACCCGTCCGTCGCCTGTAGCGGTTGCGGAATCCTCGCCGGAGCCGGCAGGGGCCGACCAGCACGCCGATGCCGACCGGCGCACCGTTACGGTGCTCTTCGCCGATCTTTGCAATTTCACCACGCTGAGCGAGCAGACCGACCCGGAACTGCTCCAGACACTGCAGAACGAGCTGTTCGAGGAACTGACTGGCGCGGTAAACATGTTTGGCGGGTTTGTCGACAAGTTCATCGGCGATGCCCTGCTCGCCCTGTTCGGCGCACCGCAGGCGCATGAAGACGACCCGGAACGGGCCTTGCACAGCGCGCTCGAAATGATCCGCCGGGTGGCGCGCATCGCCGAACGGTGGCGCATCCGCGTCAGCCTGCCGCTTGCCCTGCATATCGGCGTGAACACCGGACCGGTGGTTGCCGGGGGCCTGGGTGCCGGCAATATCAAGGCCTATTCGGTGACGGGCGATACGGTGAACATCGCGCAGCGCCTGCAATCGATGGCGGAACCGGGAGACATCCTCGTCGGGCCTGTTACCCACCGCCTCACCCGGCATGCCTTTTCCTTCAGCTCGCTCGGGACGCTGCCATTGCGCGGCAAGACCGAGGGCGTGCTGGTGCACCGGCTGACGGGCCGCATCGAGACAGCGGCCAATCCACGCGGACTGTCCACGCTCGGGCTCAGCGCGCCGATGGTCGGGCGCGACGCGGAGCTCGCCAGCCTGCTGCGCTGCCTCGATGCCGCTTGCGCAGGGGTTACGCAGTTCGTGCGTCTGACAGGTGAAGCCGGCGCCGGCAAGACGCGCCTCATCACCGAATTCCTTGGCAGGGTGCGCAGCGAATCCCGTTTTGCCGATGTTGTCGTGCGCCAGACGGCGTGCACCTCTTTCGGCGAACCATCATACGGCACACTCGCAGCAATCGTCCGTTGCGCCTACGAGATTGGCGCAAACGACACCGCCGACGACGCACGCCGGCAGCTTTCCACCGGTCTCGGTGCGCTTGACCTGACGGCCGCGGACAGCGAACGGCTGATCCCGCTCTTCCTCCATATTCTCGGCTTTGGCGATCCCGGCGGCGTGCTCAAACACCTCGAACCCGAACAACTGCGGCGCCAGATTTTCTACGCCATCCGCACCATCCTCGAGCGTCGGCTCGAACGGGCGCCGCTGCTTTTGATAATCGAGGACCTGCATTGGGCCGACGCCGCCTCCCTTGAGACCTTGCGTTTTGCCATGGACCGTCTGGAGCGCAACCGGCTCATGCTGCTGACGACCCATCGGCCTGCCTTCGAAACGGACAGGCTGAATTCTGCCAAGGCCAGCCTGACGATGCTGCGCCTCTCTCCCCTCTCCGCCGCCGACGGACATGGCCTGCTTTCCGCTCTCTTCGGCGCGGGCGGACTGCCGGCAAGGCTCTGCGACCGGATCGTCAAGCGTGCCGGCGGAAACCCGCTCTTTATCGAGGAGATTGTCCGCAGCCTGATCGAAGTCGGCGGCTTGCGGCGCGACGGCGCGCGATGGGAGGCGACCAAAGAGGCAGCCGCGGCTGACATTCCCCTCAACGTTCAGGCGATCATGCTGGCCAGGTTCGACCGGCTGCCGCCGCCCATGCGCAAGCTAGCCCAGACGGCAGCGGTGATCGGCGCGCGCTTCGATACATCGGTCCTCGAAGCCGTCTTCGCCGATCCGGCCGAGATCGAAACAGGTCTCGACCACCTGTGCGAGGCCGAAATCATCGAGGAGGTGGCCGGTGGGACCCCGACCTCGGCGCCCTCCTATGGCTTTCGCCAGACGATGCTCCATGAGTTGGTCTATGACAACCTGCTCTTGAAGCGACGCACCGAATTGCACGGGCTCATCGGCGAGACCCTCGAACGGCGATACGGCACGGATCCAGACCGGCTTGAGGATCTCGCCCTGCTCGGCCATCACTTCGGCCGTTCCGCGCAGAAGCCGAAGGGGGCCGCCTATCTGATGGCCGCCGGCGACCGAGCCCGCATGGCCTATGCCAATGACGACGCGCTCCGCTTCTACCGTGGTGCGCTTGACGCGCTTGGCGATCGCCGTGACGGCACCTGGATCGTACTCTGCGAGCGGATTGCAGATCTTTGCGGGCCGGCCGGCCAACGCGACAAGGCGATGGAATTTTACGGTACGGCGCTCAGGGCCCACCAAGACGCGGACGATCGCACGGCGGCGGCGCGGATATCACGCAAGCTCGGCCGGCTGCTCTTCGATTCCGGCAATCGCGAGGCTGCGCGCAGCCGTTTTGCCGAGGCCGCAGCATTACTGGAGGGTGCAAACGCCCCGATCGAACAGGCGCATCTGTTGCAGGAACAGGGTCACCTCGCCTTCCGCACCGGCGATTATGCCGGCGCCATCAAATGGGCTGACGAGGCATTACGCTGCGCCGAACGGCTGCCGCCGCAACAGGACAGCGGGGAAACCACGAACGAAGCCACGCTGGCGGTCGCGCAGGCGCTCAACACCAAAGGGACGGCGCTCGCACGGCTCGGAAAGACAAGGGAAGCCGTCACCGAAGTCGAGCGCAGCGTCGAGGCGGCGCTTCACTGCGGCGAGCTCAATGCCGCCTGTCGCGGCTATACCAATCTCGGCGTGCTCTACACGATCATCGATCCGGCGCTCGCAATCGAGATTTGTGCACGCGGCTACGAGATGGCGAAACGGATCGGCGATTTCGGCTTCCAGGCGCGGCTGCTGACGAACATTGCCGTCGCTTACTGCACCTTCACCGATCGCTGCGCGCGGGAGGGCATGCCAGCGGTTCACAAGGCGCTGGCGATCGACCGGGCGCTCGACCAGCGGGATCACCTGCCGGTGCCGCTCCTGGTGCTCGCGCAGATCTACCAGTGCCACGGTCAGCCGGATCTCGCCCGGCGCCATTACCTTGAGGCGCTCGAGGCCGCTCGTGACACCGGAGAGGCGCAATTGCTCTTTCCGTGCTATGATGGTCTGGCAACGCTCAGCCTCGATGCCAACAACATGGAAGAGGCGGAACGCTACTTCGATTTGGCGCAGGATATCTGCGCCCGGCATGATATCGACCCCAAAACACTGGTGATACTGCCGTTTCTTGATTAGCGGAGGAAATCAGCAATGGAGCAAAACTATAACCAAAGCCCGTTGAAACCCGGCGACCGCGCGCCGAACGTGGTCCTTGACGCAATCACCCACGGCGGCAAGATCGCCATCGACGATTTTCGCGGCCGCAGACCCGTCCTGGTGGGCTTGTTTCGCGGCCTGCACTGCGCCTTCTGCCGCCGCCAGATCGCCGCGATGGCGGAACTGGAGACGCCCCTGCGCGACCAGGGCATCGACAGCCTGACAGTCGTCAACACGCCGACCGAACGCGCGCGGCTTTATTTTCGCTACCATCCCTTGCCCAATCTGCTTGCGGCGTCCGATCCGGACCGGGTATCGCACCGCGCCTTTGGCCTGCCCAATCTCAAATTCACCGAGAACGAGGACCAATGGCCGTATAAGATTGGCATGAATACGGTGATGAGCATGCGCGTCGACCTGCCCGGCGAACTGCCTGAACCGATGAACCCGGTGGCCGCGGGCGACCTGCTCGACAAGCTGGACGAATACGAACAGACAGATGAAGACCGTCAGATGATGGCCGACGGTTACGGCCAGCTGACAGGCGAGTTCCTGCTCGACCGGGACGGCATCGTCCGCTGGTGCTTCACCGAAGTCCCCGATAACGGGCGTAACTTGTTCACCAGCCCGAGCAGGCAGGAACTGATGTCCGCCGCCGCGCAGCTTCCCGCATGACGCGGAAGCCCCGGCGACACGATTTCGCGCGCCCGAAGGGGCGCGCGTTGCATTGACGCTTTGGTTTTCGATCCGTCCAAAAGACCAACTTCGGTGCTTAGGAACTACCGAGCCTTCTGCTCCAGTACCCGGTTCGCGGCGGAAACGATGGCTTCAAGAGAAGCCGCAACGATGTTGGTATTGATACCGACGCCGAACAGATTGCCACCCGGATATTCGACCTCGACATAGGCGATAGCCGCAGCGTTCGAGCCGTGCTGCAGCGAATGTTCGGAGTAATCCGCCACCGACATCTCGACGCCGAGGTAGATCGACAGCGCGTTGATGAAACCGTCGATCGGGCCTGTACCCTTGCCTTCGATCCGTTTTGTTTCGCCGTTGTCGGTGATTTCAGCCGCCACCACCCGCACGCCCCGGTGCTCGCCGACCGGAAAGGTGTGGTGGTCGACGAAGCGGATGCGGGCGCCGGGCTGATCGACATAACGCTCGATGAAGCGCGCATGGATCGCCTTCGATGGCAGCTCCTTGCCGTGTTCGTCGGTAATGCGCTGGATATCCTCGCGGAATTCGACCTGCAGGTTGCGCGGCAGGTTGATGCCGTAATCCTCCTGCAGGATATAGGCGATGCCGCCCTTGCCCGACTGCGAGTTGATGCGGATGATCGCCTCGTAGGAGCGGCCGACGTCCTGCGGATCGATCGGCAGGTACGGCACCTCCCACAGCGGCTTGTTGGCGACCTTGATCGCCTTCATGCCCTTGTTGATCGCATCCTGGTGCGAGCCGGAAAAGGCCGTGTAGACCAGTTCGCCGACGTAAGGATGGCGTTCCGGAATCGTCATCTGGTTGGAGTATTCATAGACTTCCTTGATCCGCTCAATGTCCGAGCAATCCAGCTGCGGGTCGATCCCCTGCGTAAACATGTTCAGCGCCAGCGTCACTACGTCGACATTGCCGGTGCGCTCGCCATTGCCGAACAGCGTGCCTTCGACGCGGTCAGCGCCCGCCATCAGCGCGAGTTCAGTCGCAGCGATACCGGTGCCGCGGTCGTTGTGCGGATGCAGCGAGATGATCAGGTTTTCGCGGTTGTCGAGATTGCGGCACATCCATTCGATCTGGTCGGCATAGATGTTCGGCGTCGCCATCTCGACAGTCGACGGCAGGTTCAGGATGAGCTTGTTTTCCGCCGTCGGCCGCATGATCTCCGTCACCGCATTGCAGATTTCCAGTGCGACCTCCAGCTCGGTGCCGGTGAAGCTTTCCGGCGAATATTCGAAGCGGAAACCGCCGCCAGCCTTGGCGGCCATCTCGGTGATCATCTTGGCGGCATCGGTCGCGATCTGCTTGATACCCTTCACATCCTTGCCGAACACCACGCGGCGCTGCAGTTCGCTGGTGGAATTGTAGAAATGGACGATCGGATTGTTGGCGCCCTGCAGCGCCTCGAAGGTGCGCGTGATCAGTTCAGGCCGGCACTGGACCAGGACCTGCAGCGACACGTCGGCTGGAACATTGCCCTCCTCGACGCACCAGCGGGCGAAATCGAAATCGGTCTGCGAGGCGGAGGGGAAACCGATCTCGATTTCCTTGAAGCCCATGTCGAGCAAGACCTGGAACATCCGGGCCTTGCGGTCGTGGCCCATCGGATCGACCAGCGACTGGTTGCCGTCGCGCAGGTCGACCGAACACCAGATCGGCGCCTTGGTGATGGTCTTGCCCGGCCATGTGCGGTCGGGAATGTTGATCTGCGGATAGGGCTGATACTTGACGACAGCCTCGGGCATGCCCTGCTTGACGGTATGGGATTTCATGATCATCGCGGCTTCTCTTCATGTCTGAGGCGCATTTCCGCATGCAATAACCGATCGTGAATCGCTTTGCGATGGAAAATGCTGGCTCTTCGGGTTCTTTTCGTCTGCTATTCAGGGAAGGCAAGGAGCTGGGGCCGGCGGGCTTTCGGCCACCGGGCGCTCCTTCAAAGAACCCGGCAACCGCGTGTAAGGCCGAGAAGAAGAAGCGAGGCGCGCGAACGATCCGCAAAGGCGATGTGCCCGCGGGAAACCTGTTCGATAATCTCAGCGCCTGTGTTCGACATGAGGCGGTGTATAGCCGCAGATGAGCGGAAGGGCAAGCGCCGATCGCGATCATTGAAAATGTGGCCACTTGCAGCTACATTATCTTCATGACCCAGGTATCGATCCGCGAAGCCAAGAACAAGCTGACCGAACTCGCCCGCCGCGTCGAGGCCGGCGAGACGATCACCGTGACCCGCAATGGCAAGCCGGTGATGGAGCTTGTGCCGGCCAAGAAGAAGGGCGGGATCAACTGGGAGGGATTTGAAAAATATAAGGAGGAACATGGTATCAAGGAGATAATCGGTTACGTGTCTCCCGATTTCGACGATCCGTTGCCCGAAGATTTTTTGATAACGCCTTTGCCGCCTGTCAAGTATCAGCCCTGATGAAGCTACTGGTGGACACCCACATCTATATTGCCATGCTGAAATCCCAGCCGGAGCAGTTCGGAAAACGAATAGGGGAGCTTCTAGCCGCTAGCGAGAACGACCTTTTTCTGAGCGCTGCGACACTGTGGGAGATGTCCATCAAATGGCGGCTGGGGAAGCTGGATATTCTTCAGCCCCCCGAGCTTTTGCCGAAGCTTGCCCGTGAATTCGGCATGGAAATCATCGCCATCACCGAACGTCACGCCGTTATCCCTGCAGAGCCTGAGCCACCAACCCGCGATCCGTTCGACCGGCTTCTGCTTGCCCAATGCGCCGTCGAAGGCATGAAGCTTGTCACCATCGATGCAGCCCTCGCCGGTCACCCGCTCTCCGCGACGGCAGGCTGACAAACAAAAAACCCCGCCAGCGAACCAGCGGGGTCGAAAGACGTCAGGTCGAAAAGCTCAGATATCGGCCTGCGACGTAATGATCCGCGACACGAGGCCGTAGGACTTGGCCTCTTCGGCGGAGAGCCAGTAGTCGCGGTCCGTATCCTTGGCGATCTTCTCGACCGGCTGGCCGGTGGCCTCGGAGAAGATCTTGTTCAGGCGATCGTTCATCTTGAGGATTTCGCGGGCCTGGATCTCGATGTCGGACGCCATGCCGCGCGTGCCGCCGGACGGTTGATGCAGCAGGAAGCGCGTGTTCGGCAGGCAAAGGCGCCGCTCCCTCGGAGCCGCGACATAGATCAGCGCACCGGCGGAAGCGACCCACCCCGTGCCGATCATCCAGACCTTCGGCTTGATGAACTTGATCATGTCGTGGACCGAATCGCCGGATTCGACGTGTCCACCAGGCGAGTTCACGTAGATGCGGATATCCTCGTCACTGGCGGCGGCAAGCGCCACGAGCTGCGAGCAAACCTTCTGCGCCAGTTCCTGATTGATCGGGCCGTAGATGAAAATCGAGCGCGACTTGAACAGATTCGCCTCGGTTTCTTTGCCCAAAGGCAGTTCCGTCTTCTTGTCGTCTTCGTCTTCGTTCATCCGCTGTCTCCCGCGAAATAAAATCAATTGTCCTGCCGCAGTCAGATAAGGCGACTCGACTGCGAAAACAATGCAACAAAAGCGGATGCGGATGAAAGGACAATCAGCGGCGCCTTGCAGCTATGGTAAAGACGGAGGGTAAGGCAAATGCCGTATGGACAGGAGAGCATTGCGACATAAGATGCCGGTGTCACGAATTCGCATCCGGCGGGGCTGCCTCCCACACTCCGCCCTTTAAGTGGGGATCACTATGAAAAGACGCCTTCTTCTTGCCGCTCTGGCCTTCGCCGCTTCGACCGCTCCCGCCCTCGCCCATCTCGATCCCGCCGAGCACGGTTCGCTGATGGCAGGGTTCACCCATCCGCTTTCGGGCCTCGATCATATCCTGGTGATGATCGCTGTCGGCCTCTGGGCGGCGCAGATCGGCGGGCGCGCCCTCTGGGCTGTTCCGGCCGCCTTCGTCGGCACGATGGTCTTCGGCTTTGGTCTCGCGATGATTGGCGTTCAATTGCCCTTCGTCGAGCCGGCCATCCTTGCGTCGATGGTCGCACTCGGTCTTCTGGTCGCCATGGCGGTGCGTCTGCAGGCTGCTGCCTGCGTCGCCCTCGTCGCCATCTTCGCGCTGTTCCACGGCTATGCCCATGGCGGCGAACTCGGTGCCTCTGGCGCACTGCCCTTCAGCGCCGGCTTCGTCATCGCGACGGCGCTTCTGCATGGTGCCGGTAACGGGCTTGGTCTCGGCATCGGCCGACTGTCTTCCGGTGGATGGTTTTCGCGCCTTCTCGGTGGTCTGACCGCGTTTGCCGGCCTTGCGCCGATCTTCAACTGATCGCCGGCCTTCAAAGGGAAACGGCGGGCCAAATGCCCGCCGGTTTCATTTTCAGCCGCGACCACGATAGGTCGGCACGCCCTGATCCGGCAGCCAGACGCCTTCCGGCGGCGCACCCGTCTGCCAGAACACGTCGATCGGGATGCCGCCGCGCGGATACCAGTAGGCCCCGATCCTCAGCCACTTCGGCTCAAGCAACTCCACGACGCGCTTGGCGATATAGATCGAACAATCCTCGTGAAAGGCGCCGTGATTGCGGAACGCGTGAAGGAAAAGTTTCAGCGACTTCGATTCCACCAGCCAATCGCCCGGCAGATAATCGATGACGATATGGGCGAAATCCGGTTGCCCGGTCATCGGGCAAAGCGAGGTGAATTCCGGCGCGGTGAAGCGCACGACGAAACCCGTGCCGGCATTGCCGTTCGGCACACGTTCCAGCACAGCTTCTTCCGGACTCTGCGGCGCGGCGACATTCTGGCCGAGCTGCGACAGGCCCGATACATCGGTTTTTGTCATTTTTTCATTCCTTCAACAACCTTGACTCTGATTCCATGGGCCTTTTCGCCTTCCGGCTCGACATGGATGGTGATCTTCGCACCTTGGTAGACCGCGCGGATCGAGTCCTCCAGGCGATCGCAGATATCGTGCGCGTCGCCGACGGACATCGTGGCCGGAACCACCATGTGAAATTCGACGAAGATGACCGACCCCGCCTGCCGCGTCTTCAGATCATGCACACCGAGCGAACCGGCCGCATGGGTCGCGATCGCCTGCTTGATGGCGGCCTCCTCCTCCTCGGATGCCGCCCTGTCCATCAGTCCGTCGATCGAGCGCGCGATCACCTTCCAGCCCTGATAGAGGATGTTGCAGGCGACGACGACGGCAAGCAGCGGATCGAGCACCGCATAGCCGCTGACGATCGCCAGCACAAGGCCGACCAGCACCCCGGCTGAGGTCACGACATCGGACATGATATGATGTCCGTCCGCGGACAAGGCGGGCGAGCGATGGGCTCTACCGGCGCGGATCAGCGCATAGGCCCATATAGCATTGATGATACCGGCCACCAAATTGATCGCCAGGCCGAGCGCAGGCGTCTCCGGCAGCCGTGGCGACAGAATGGCCGGTATGGCTTCGGAAACGATCAGAAGGGCCGCAACGACGATCAGCACCCCCTCGATGACGGCTGAGAAATATTCCGCCTTGTGGTGGCCGAAAGGATGGCTGGCATCTGCCGGTTTTGCGGCATAGCCGATCACGGCGAAAGCGACGACGGCGGCCACCACATTGACGATCGATTCCAGGCCATCGGAGAGCAGCGCCACCGAGCCCGTGACCCACCAGGCGACCATCTTCAACCCCAGCACGACGAGCGCGATCGGAATCCCCCAGAATGCCAGGCGCTGCGCCGCAGACGCCTCCTGCCTCACCATTTGCCTTCTCCTTGCACATGCAAACGAATTGCAAAACTCTGTTCTCTAGAACGCCGAAACCGCTGAAGCGGTTCGAGCGCTTCAGCGGTTTCGGATAGTGCGCATATGGTTCAAAGCAACCGACTTGTCAAAGCCTCGCTGGCAGAACAACCCCGCTCAAACACGGAGGTGGCTATGCAGCCTTGATCTTGGCTCGCTTGGCAAGATGCGCCACGACGTTCTCGATCATCCGCATGCCGGCATCGCCACCGAGCGTCATGATCGATTCCGGGTGAAACTGCACGGCGGCGATCGGCTCCTTCATGTGCTCGATGCCCATGATCGTGCCGTCGTCACTCTCCGCCGTGATCATGAACTCGCGTGGCAGCGTCGAGGGATCGGCGAAGATCGAGTGATAACGACCGACCGTCACCTCCTTACCAAGGCCGGAGAAGACGATGCCGGGCTCGAGCACGCGGATGCGCGACGGCTTGCCGTGCATCGGGATGGCGAGTTGGCGCAGATCGCCGCCATAGGCTTCCGCCAGCGCCTGCAGACCCAGGCAGACGCCGAAGATCGGCAGGTCGCGGGCACGCGCCTTCTTGATCGTCGCCTTGCAATCGAAATCCTTCGGCATGCCGGGACCGGGTGAGAGGACGACGAGATCCGGCTTCACCTTGTCGAAGATTTCATCGACGACGGGCGAGCGGACGGTGGTCACCGTCGCACCGGTCTGGCGGAAATAATTGGCCAGCGTATGGACGAATGAATCCTCATGATCGACAAGCAGGATGTTGACACCGGTGCCGACGGCGGCGACGTCACGGCCCGCACCGCGGGTGTTGGCGGATTTTGCATCGCGGATCGCTGCGATCATGGCGGAGGCCTTCAGTTCGGTTTCGGCTTCTTCTTCTTCCGGATTGCTGTCGTTCAGCAACGTGGCCCCGGCGCGCACCTCGGCAATGCCGTCCTTGATACGGATGGTGCGCAGAGTGAGACCCGTATTCATGTCGCCATTGAAGCCGACCATGCCGATGGCCCCGCCGTACCAGGCGCGCGGGCTCTTTTCATGGGCTTCGATGAAGCGCATCGCCCACAGCTTCGGAGCGCCGGTGACGGTAACGGCCCACGCATGCGACAGGAATCCGTCGAAAGCATCCATGTCGTCGCGCAACCGGCCTTCGATATGGTCGACCGTGTGGATGAGGCGCGAATACATCTCGATCTGGCGGCGGCCGATGACCTTGACGGAGCCGGGCACGCAGACTCTGGACTTGTCGTTGCGGTCGACGTCCGAGCACATGGTCAGCTCGGACTCGTCCTTCTTCGAGTTCAAGAGCTTGAGGATCTGTTCGCTATCGGCGATCGGATCGTCGCCGCGCTTGATCGTGCCCGAGATCGGGCAGGTCTCGATGCGGCGGCCGGAGACACGCACGAACATTTCCGGCGAGGCGCCGACCAGATATTCCTGGTTTCCAAGATTGATGAAGAAGGAATAGGGCGACGGATTGATCGCCTTCAGGCGATTGGAGATTTCCGAAGGCTTGCTCTCGCAACGCTCGAAGAACTTCTGGCCCGGCACGACCTCGAACAGGTCTCCGCGCCGAAAACTTTCCTTCGCTTTCGTCACAAGCTCGGCATATTCACCGGGACGATGGTCGCCGTGCGGCGGAATGCTGTCGATGGTCTGGAACGGCTCGGCCAAGATATCGCCGGCCTTGCCCTCCGTCGTCTTGCCGTCCTTGGCGAAATCATAGCGGTCAATCCACGCCTTGGCGGCATAGTGATCGACGACGAGGATTTCGTCCGGCAGGAACAGCACCATGTCGCGCTGATCATCGGGGCGCTTCAGCTTCAGCTCGATCGCGTCGAACTGGAAGGCGAGGTCGTAGCCGAAGGCGCCATAGAGCCCGAGGCTCGCATCCTCTTGCGAATAGAACAGATTGGTAACGGCGCGGAGAACCGTGAACACCGTCGGGATCTTCGAGCGTTCTTCTTCGGTGAAGACCCGGTCCGGCATGTTGATCGTCAGATCGAGACGCCGGCTCGTGGAGGCACCGAGCGTGATGTCGGCGATCCCGGCGAGATGTTCGCAGATCATTGACAGGAGCGTTTCGCCGCGTTCGTTATAGGCTTCGATCCAGAGCGAACGGCCGAAGGAGGAGATCGCAAGCGGCGGATCGATGATCGCCGTGTCCCAGCGGGTGTAGCGACCCGGATATTCATAGTTGGAGGAAAACACCGCGCCCCGGCGCTCGTCGAGCC
This sequence comes from Pararhizobium sp. LjRoot255, assembly GCF_964252905.1. Classification (NCBI taxonomy): domain Bacteria; kingdom Pseudomonadati; phylum Pseudomonadota; class Alphaproteobacteria; order Hyphomicrobiales; family Rhizobiaceae; genus Pararhizobium; species Pararhizobium sp. LjRoot255. The sequence goes on along the minus strand of NZ_CAXUPQ020000001.1, from coordinate 2,834,278 downwards.
GATCGACATAACTGGAGATCGCCTCGCCATAGGGCGCCTCGCGCCGGCGGCGGGTGACGGAAATGCCGCCCTTGGTGGTATAGGCTTCCGCACCGTCTTCAAGAATTGTCGTCGCCATTTTTCGCTCCGTTCAGGCCCGTCATTCCCCCGCGGCCCGAATACAAAAAAGCCGCCTCGAAACTTCCGGGCGGCTTATCGTCTCAATCACGCATGACTGGTCAAGGCCGCTTTAGCGAGCCCACCACCAGATCGAAAGGATGCGTGCCTGTGTCATGGCGAAATTGTTAGCGTGAGATGTTGGATTGCGCAAGCGGGGAACGGCGGAAAAAATAAGCGGGCCTCGTGCCGGAATACCCACGCGCGGCCTAGGCGAACGGGCCGGTCGGCAACGAATGGGAAGCGGCCTGCGACGGCCGCTCCCCGATGGCAATCCCCGGCAAGCCGCTTAGAAGCGCTGCGTCAGGGAGATCTTGAAGGTGCGCCCCGGCTCGGAATAATAGGCCATGCCGGGCGAGGCTGCGCTGAGCGTGACATCGCGGACACTGATGGCGTCATAATATTCCTTGTCAAACAGGTTGTAGACCCCTGCCCTCACCGTCAGGCCCTCTACCTTTTCGGGCTTCCACCAGCCGGTCAGATCGACGATGCCGTAGCCGGGCACCTTGAGCGTCGCGTCCGAATTGCTAGAGACTGCTTTCGCGGCAATGAAGGCGACGTCGGCTCCCCATGTTTCCGTGGCATAGCCGGCCCCGAGAATTCCCTTCAGCGGCGCGACGGAGCCAAGTTTCAAACCTGTCGCAAGGTCTTCGCCATTGGCATAGGTCAGCGAGCCGCTGACGTGGAAGCCGGACGCAAAGGACTTGTGAGCCGAAAGCTCGACGCCATAGATGCGTACGCGATCGCGATTGAGGTACTGGGTAATCCCGAACGGATAGGTGGCCGGATCTTGGACGGGCGCCGCATCCGTATCGATGAAGTTGCGGTAGCGATTGTAGAAGCCCGTGATGCGGCCGCCGAAATCGTCATCGCCGAGCGTTGCGCCGATTTCGAAACCGTTGCTGGTTTCCGGCTTCAGATCGGGATTGCCGAGTCGCAGATAGGTGCCTGGCGCACCGTAGTCGAGATAGAGTTCCGCTGCCGTCGGCGAGCGGAAGGCCATCGCCCATTGGGCGTAGAGTTCGACGTCGCGCGCCGCCTCGTATTTGGCGAGCAACTTCGGCGAGAACGCATCGCCGCTCTGGCCCGGCGGCAGGCCGTCAAAGTTCGGGTTGGCAGTGTAGGCAGCGGTTTCCTGAGGCGACTGGTCGTACCAGTCGTAGCGCAGGCCCGGCGTCAGAGAGAAGGCGCTGTCACCAATGGAAAGCTCGTCTTCAAGGTAGATGCCGAGCTTTTTGCTGTCGACATCGGGCATATCGGCCTGATTGGTGTGCAGGAAGTTGCAGGCCGGAACATAGGCGGTATCGCAAGTGTCCTCACCGGAGGAATATTGGGTCGTCTTCCCGACGGAGAAATCACCGCCAAGGCGCACCGTGTGGTGCAGGCTGCCGGTCTCGAAGCTCTTTTCGGCGTAGCCGGCAGCGCCGACCGACCTTTCATCGACCTCGCTGTTACGCGTGTAGTCGCCGACCACCGACGTATAGCGATAGCCCGACTTGCCGCTGTCACGGGTCAGATCCTGCCAGTAGAACACAGCATTGGCGGCATCGATCAGCGCATCGTCATCAACGGCCTCGAACTCGTAGTTCAGCGAAACGCGGTCACGCTTGATATCCTCGTTACCATCCCAGTTGCCTGGACGGTAGTTGCCGAAGGCGCTCTGCTCGGTCTTGAGATCGATATCCTTGTCCCGGTCGAAGCGCTCGCCCGTCAGCGTGAAGGTGTGGCCGCTATCGGTATATTGCTTGACCTTCACCAGCACGTTCCTCTGGTCAAAATCCGCGGGGTTGGGCTCCGTGCGGCCCGGACCATAGATATCGGACGAGCCGCCATTATCGGTTTCGTGGCCCTTCTTATAGCCCCCCTGGAACAGAACGGCGGTGTTGTCGAAGCGCGCGGCCGCGGCCGCAGACGTTCCCCAGCTTTCATCCTCGCTGTCATAGGTGAACTTGAAGATTCCGCCCCAGGTCTTGCCTTCGCCGATGAGATCTTCGGGGTCCAGGGTGCGCAACACGACGGCGCCACCGAGGGCGCCATCGCCGGCACGGCTGGAATCCGCACCACGAACGATGTCGGCGGCAGACAGCGCATCGAAATCGAAGCTGTCGATACCACCATCAGCATCACGGGCGCCGTCGTCGAGATAGGGAATGACAATGCCGTCGATCGTCGTCTGGACGCGCGGGCCATCCAGACCGCGGATGTTGACGCTACCATTCGCCCTGTTGAAACCGACGCCCGGCTGAAGGGTACGGCCAAGGTCTTCGAAAGATGAAACCTGATTGTTTTGGATCTGCTCGGCCGTCGTTTCGCTCGCCAGCGGCGTATCGGCAACTCCCTTCACGTCGCCGCCCTTGACCGAGAGTTTTTTCAGCGCGGTGACATTCTCCTCCCCGTCGGGCGCGACCGTCCCCGCAGCGTCCTGCGCCTGGGTAATCCGAGGGGGCAATGTGACGGAGAAAAACGCCGCGCACGCCAACAAGGCCGCGCAGTAATGCCGGGTAATCATGGAGCAATCCTTTGATGAGTTCACCGGGCTGGCTGCTGAGACACGCTGCTCAAAGGGCTGGCTAGGTAATGGGCGACGAAGCTTGCGGCAGCCGGAACCTGCTGCCTTGTTTTCATCGGTTAAAAAACATGACTATTGTTGTCAACAAATAAACGTCACACTTTTGCCAAACTCCTGCAGCGCCATCCCGGGCGTGCCGGATTGGCAACGATCCGGCGTCCTGCGGCTGCAATGCAACCATTAACGCCCGAATGCGTTGTGGCCGCGCCCTGCCACCCCGGCAGGCCCGGAGTTCGTTCATGCACCTTCGAATCATCGCCTGCCTCCTGTCGGCCATCCTTCTTTCAAGCGCCAGCCTTCCCAAAAAAGGTCCCCTCCCTGAGAAAAGGCCCGTAGAGGCAGAGACGACAAAGCCGGTGGAGGAGAAAACGGAGAAGGACGCGCCTGCGCCGAACAAGGACAAGACACCTCTCCCTACGCCGGAGGACACCGAGCCTTTACCGCAGAAACCTGAGGCCGAGCCTGAGCCGGTGCTGACGATTGAGCCGGAAGACGGCAAGGAATACGCCGCTTGTCTGACAGCGCTGAAGCAGATCGGCGCCACCTTCAATGAGGAGAGGCGGATCGACGACGGCAAGGGTTGCGGTATCGACAAGCCGCTGACGCTTGAAACGGTTCTTCCGGGCGTCGCGCTGAAACCGGAAGGCAAGATGCGCTGCGAAACGGCGCTCGAACTCGCCCGTTGGACAAAGGACGCGGTTCTGCCGGCAGCCAAGGTGGCGCTCAAGAACGAAGGTCCGCTGACGGCAATCGACCAGGCATCGAGCTATGTCTGCCGGTTGCGCAACAACGGGACGACCGGGAAAATCTCCGAGCACGCGCGCGGCAACGCCATCGATATTGCCTCCTTCACGTTCAAGAGCGGCAAATCGATCGAAATCCAGCCGCGCGACGAGGATCCGACCCTGACCGGCGCCTTCCAGCGGGCGGTGACGGCAACCGGCTGTCTTTATTTCGAAACGGTGCTTGATCCCGGCAGCGACGAGGCGCACGAAAACCATCTGCATTTCGACGTTCAGGAGCGCAAGAATGGCTATCGCTTTTGCCGGTGATGTCCACTCCTCTCGCAACCGCGTGGATATAGTTGCGAGACGCACGGCAATTCCGCCTTGCCCGAAGCGATAGCGAACCCCATCTGCTGAGAGCGCCGGCCTTGAACCCGGGCTGGCCCCTCATCACAAAGGATTTTTCCATGCCCGTTTCCATGTACAAAATCTCGGTTCCCGTCTTCATCCGCGGGCTGAACGTTCTTGCGGGCCTCCTCGACAAGGCCGAGGCCCATGCTGCTGAAAATAAGGTACCGCTGGACGATTTGTTCAATGCGCGCCTCGCCCCGGACATGCTGGCCTTGTCCGGCCAGATCCAGCGCGTCAGCGACACGTCGAAGAACGCCATCGGACGCCTGACCGGCGTTCCCGCGCCGAGCTTTCCAGACGACGAAAAAACGTTTGCCGAGCTTCGCGAACGCATCGCCAAAACGATCGCCTTCCTCGAAACCGTCAAGCCGTCCGATCTGGAGAAGAGCGAAGAGAGGGATGTGACGATCAACTTCGGCAAGCTGAAGTTCACGTTCACCGGCGACGACTACCTCTTGACGTTCGCATTGCCGAACTTCTTCTTCCATGTCACGACCACCCACGACATCCTGCGCAACCAGGGCGTTGCCGTCGGCAAGGCAGACTATCTCGGGCCTTATAGTTGAGCATTTCAAGCCGTCACATTCCCGGGCGCCGATAGTCAAAAAAACTCTGTGCCCTCTGAACTGCCCCTCGAAGGTTGCTCCAACTTTCGGGGGCGCGTTTAAAACAACCCCTCGATGAATCCTTCCTCGTTGAGGAACATTCTCTCCGACGACGGCACACGCGGCAGGCCGGGCATGGTCATGATCTCGCCCGTGATGACGACGATGAAGCCGGCCCCCGCGGACAGGCGGACCTCACGGATTGGAACGGTGTGCCCGGTCGGGGCGCCGTGCAGGTTGGGGTCGGTCGAGAAGGAATATTGCGTCTTGGCCATGCAGATCGGCAGGTGGCCGTAGCCCTGGTCTTCCCATGTCCTGAGCTGGTCGCGCACGGTCTTGTCGGCGATCACTTCGCCGGCGTGATAGATATCCTTGGCGATGGTTTCGATCTTGTGGAACAGCGGCATGTCGTCAGGATAGAGCGGCGAAAACTGCGAGCGGCCGTCTTCCGCCAGTTGCACGACCTTGCGAGCAAGATCCTCGATGCCGGCAGAGCCCTCGGCCCAATGCCTGCACAGGATCGCCTCGGCACCCAGTGTGGCGACGAACGTTTTGATCGCCGCGATTTCAGCCTCCGTATCCAGCGTGAAATGGTTGATCGCAACGACGACCGGTACGCCGAACTTCTTGACGTTCTGGACATGCCGGCCGAGATTGGCGCAGCCCTTCTTGACGGCTTCGACATTCTCGCGGCCAAGGTCTTCCTTCTTCACGCCGCCATTCATCTTCATCGCCCGGACGGTTGCGACGATCACGGCCGCATCGGGTTTGAGCCCGGCCTTGCGGCATTTGATATCGAAGAATTTTTCCGCCCCGAGATCGGCGCCAAAACCGGCTTCGGTGACGACGTAATCGGCGAGCTTCAGCGCCGTCGTCGTCGCCACCAGTGAGTTGCAGCCATGGGCGATATTGGCGAACGGGCCGCCGTGGACGAGGGCTGGATTGTTTTCCAGCGTCTGCACGAGGTTCGGCTGCATCGCATCCTTGAGCAGCACGCTCATGGCCCCATCGGCCTTGATGTCGCTGGCAAAGACGGGGGTCTTGTCGCGCCGGTAGGCGACGATGATGTTACCGAGGCGTTTTTCGAGGTCCTTGGGGTCGGTGGCGAGGCAGAGGATCGCCATGACCTCGGAGGCAACCGTAATGTCGAAACCTGTCTCGCGCGGATAGCCGTTGGCGACGCCGCCGAGCGAGCCGACGATATGGCGCAAGGCGCGGTCGTTCATATCCATGACGCGCCGCCAGGCAATGCGGCGTACGTCGATGTTCTGCTCGTTGCCCCAATAGATGTGATTGTCGATCAGCGCCGACAGCAAGTTATGCGCCGAAGTAACGGCATGGAAATCGCCGGTAAAATGGAGATTGATATCCTCCATCGGCACCACCTGCGCATAACCGCCGCCGGCGGCCCCGCCCTTGACGCCGAAGCAGGGGCCGAGCGATGCCTCCCGGATGCAGACGATGGTCTTCTTGCCGATCCGGTTCAGCCCATCGCCGAGACCCACGGTCGTCGTCGTCTTGCCTTCGCCTGCAGGCGTCGGATTGATCGCGGTGACGAGGATCAGTCTGCCGTCCTTCTTGCCTTTCTGCTGGGCAATGAAATCGGCACTGATCTTTGCCTTGTCATGACCGTAGGGAAGAAGATGTTCCGGCGGTATTCCAAGTCCGCTGCCAATCTCCAGGATCGGCTTTTTGTTGGCTGCGCGGGCTATTTCGATATCGGATTTTACCTCGGCCATATGGTGTCTCTCCCCTTCCACCGTTTTTTTGGTCTGGGAGCATATGAGCGTGAACGGAAGGCGCTTGCCATCGTTTATTTGCTTTCGAACCCGCCGAAAGCAAAAATCAGCGCGATTTTGCCGAAAAACAAACAAAAAGACGGAAGAACAGCGTCCTTCCGTCTCCATTTGATGAAAACGCCCTATCGCGCCAGAATATCGCGCATTTCGACGAGATTGGAGCGGACGCGCAACACATAGAAGCCGAGCGTCGCAAGATGCGTCGGCATAATCCAGCCATCCTCCCGACCATTCGAGATGATCAGGGGCTGGATGCGCAGTGCCGACCTCAGCTGCTTGATGCTTTCCTGCCAGATCGGCGCAAGACCACGCTGGGTGATGACGGCGTCGAAATCGGCACCGGCTGCGGCCATGACGCCGTAGTAGCCGTAGAGCTGGCCATAGGCGAACCAGTAACGATCGTCCGCCCGTGTATCGAACCAGCCGCCATTGTGGTTTTCCGAGCGCTCGCGGATCATCGCCGAGGTGCTGCCGATGTCGTTGGCGATGCGGTCGAGGAACTCGATCAGGTTGTCGGAGCGGGCGTCGAAGATTGATTCGCACTTGACGAGCGATCCGTTGAAGGCCTGCAGGTCACGCATGGCGCTGCGATAGAAGCTCGGCGTCGGCGTTTTCGGTCCGAACGGATCGAGGCCGAAATACCAGGCCGTCTCGTCGAACTGCAGGTTGCTGCGGGCTCGCTGCAGATTGTTGTTGATGCTCGACGTACCGCGCACGCGGCCGAGCGAATCCACCAGCTCGACCGTCGTGCGGCGGATCGCCTGGTTCACACCGCGCTGGAAGGAGGCCTTGTTGTCGAGCCAGGGCGTGTGGTCCCAATCCATCCCGAACAAGCCGAGCTTGTAGAGCACCATCGACGAGATCCAGGCATTCTGGTTGACGTTGAAGTCGACGAGATCCGCGGTCACGTCCACGATCGCCGAGCGTTCGCAGGTATTGGCCGGCGCCGTCTGCCCGGCCGCTGCCTTGACCGGCAGGCCGGCATCGTTCTTGCGCTCGGTGAGCTTGTAGCGGTTGACGTAATCCGGATCGAAATTGGTCCAGGCCTGAGTCTGCCAGACGAAATAGCCATAAAGCGCGATCAGCGCCAGGAGACCTATGCCGAGCGGGCCCTTGATGATCCAGCTGCGCTCGCGGTACCAATTCCCAACGGCAATGAAGGGAGAGAGTATCCAGGCCACCACCAGGCCGATGCCACGGCCGATCGCGGAAAATCCACGCTGGAAAAACGCCACGATCGGATCAAGCATTATCATCCTCCTTGAGCCCGTAAAGATGCTTACGGAACGCCACCTTGTCCTTGAGATATGTGCCGGTCAGTGTCGCCACAACATATTCCCTGAACTTTTCGCTGTAATGTTCATAGGCCGCATAAAACCCCTGCTTGTCAAAGACGAAGCGGGAGACGAAATCGGTGGGGTTCAGTTGCGCAATCAGCCGGTTGGTGAGCCACTGGTCCGGATGCTCCGGGGCGGCGCGAACGAGCAGGAAGCGATTTTCCGGCGCCACCTCCTGCATCTTGATGGTGCCTGATGCGGACACCGCGCGGATCATCGTCTGCAGGAAAGGATAGGCACCATCCGACGATACCAGCGCCGAGTTGCGATGCATCCACGTCTGCAGCCAGATCGCATCGATCGCGCCGAGATCAGTGGTTGGATCCACCTGATTGACCAGCCCGCGCAGGATCATATCCGCCCGGTGCTGATAGAGGCCGGAACTCTCGACCCAGGAGGCCTGCGGCAGTTGCAGCCGGTTGGTCGAGGCGAGGAATTCGTAGATGCGTTGGTGGTCCGAGAGGCTGATATAGCCGACCTGCCAGGGGCGCGAGCGGCGGAAACCGGGCACGGAGGGATCGCAGATGACGGTCGTCGTCTTTTCATCGAGAAAAACATAGACGCCGCCGAAATGATTGGCCCAGAAGGCATCGTGGCGAAAAACCAGCTGATCCGGAACCAGCGCATTCTCGCGGATGTCGCCGGTGATTTTTGCAAGCTCGACCATCCGGTTCAAGAGCGCATCGTCAGACCAGGCAGTGGGCTCCGCCTTCAACCGATCGACCAGAGCCCTGAGTTCAGCTGCCTTGCCAAGCATGTCCTCGGCCGAGAGCACGCGAAACCGAACCTCGTTGATCGAGAGCAGGTCATCGATGTCGTGGACGGCCGAGACCGAGTCTTCGATTTCGCCGTAGAGCGCATCCTTGATCGTCACCGCGTTGATTGCCCGGGCGTTGGCGGCGAAGAACTCGTGCATCAGCGCGGCGGTGTTGGAAAAGCTCGTATGGACGACCGGAAGCTCCTCCTGTGCCGGCGTCATGATGATGAAACGGCGGTTGACACGGTTTGGATCGAGATAGTCCCGGTCACCAAGTTCATCGGCGATCTCCGGCGAAAACCCGGTCATGTCGATCCGGAACGAGGAGAGCGCCGTCGGACGAAGACCAAAGCCCTGCAGCGCCTTGTTGTAACGCGCAATCAGGTGCGGCTCGGAAATTTCGAGCAGGCGCCCATAGATGAGTTCGGCTTCGAGGAGAAGTTTCATGCGGCCAGCCGTTCAGTCAAAATCATGGACGGTCGGCCGGGCTGTCGGTTTCGTTCCGAACGAGATCATCCAGGTCGAGGCGAAGCGCCGTCGCGATACTTTTGAAAACAGACAAACTTCCGTCCTTCTTGCCCGTTTCCAGCTCTGAAAGATACGCGGCGCTGATGCCGGCCATCTCCGCGAGTTTTTTCGCCGACAGACCTCGGTGCTCGCGCCAGACCCTGATGGGATTTTCACCGTCGATCAATCGGCTGACAATCTCCAACGGGATCAGTTCTTCCTCACCGCGCGCAAGCTTTTCATGAAAAACGCGAACCGTTTCCGCATCTGCGAGGTCTTCCGCCAACTCGGCCTGCCTCACAAGATCCTCATAGTCCTGCTTGCTTAACAACACCAATTCTTCGCCATTTGGCGTTTTGAAGGATACAGCCGAGTTCATGCTACATACCTTTATAAACGTCCCCGCGCGGGGCGATTTTCACCACATCGATAACAACGCCTGCCTCGCTGAAGATCACGCGCCAATCGCCAACCCTCAATCGCAGATAGTCCGAGCCTTGCAGCCTCTTCACGTTGTTCGCCATTGATGCCGGATCAACTGAATATTGTTGCAGTTTGTTCGTTATCCGCGTTGCGTCGGCTTGGGGCATGCGATGCAACGCCGTCGCCGCCTGCTTGCTCAGAACAATTTTCCTCATGAAAACTACGGCCTTTTAAACCCGACAGCAAGGAAAATTAGCTCTCAGCAAATTCCTATCCTCACCACCGCCTCTCCTTCCTCATCGCCTCGATCTCGCGGACAGCCTTTTCCCTCTGACGTTCGCGGCGGATGATGTCGGCCACAGCGGCATCGTCGGATTTGTCGGTGTAGCGGAATTCGCTATCGGCGTAGCGGTTGATTTCCTGCATGACCATATCGAGCGTGACCGGTCCGCGCAGTTCCTCGATCATTGCTTTTTTCTCGTCGTAGGATCTGTGCATGAAGGCTCCCGGCGCGGCGAACCAGTCGTCGGGCAAGTCCACATCCATCGCCCGCATCTTGATCGCGTCGGTAATGTTCCTGATCGCCCGGCCGGTGAAGCGCGGTTCTGCTTCCTTGATCATGTGCAGGTAGGAACCGACATCGGCGAGCGTCTCGATCTTGCCCTCTTCCTTCTCGAACCGTTCCCAGACGGCAACGAGGCCTTCCTCCTTCGGTCGGGAATGGGCTTCGTAGGATTGCGAAACGGCTTGCCTGATTTCCTGCCCCGCAAACAGCTGATGCTCGCCGAGCGGAATCTGGTGGTTCTTGCCGACCAGAAGCGCAAAAATGTCGATGTAATCACCTTCCGACTGCGGCCCGTCGACAAGCCAGCGGGCACCGGCGCGCTGGCGCAGCGCATCGTCGACGTTTTCCGGATAGTTGGAGAACATGCCGAACGCGCAGTTGCCACGGATCACTGTCGAGGCGCCGGCGAAGCTTTCCATCAGCACTGCCGTCACTTCGTGCTGGCCGGCCGATGCCCGATCGTCCGAACGCTTGGCCGCCACCTGATCAACATCGTCGATGGTGCCGAAGCCGATGGCGCGCGGGTTGATGACGTTGCTGACGAATTCCTTGCAGTTCTGCCCGGACTTGCCCTGGTAGGAGGAAATCTGGTCGACGCCGAAATTCTCGTAGTGCATGGCGTATCCGGCGATCTCGCAGTAATCGTTGAGCATCCCGGCAAGCATCTGGATCAGGATCGTCTTGCCCGTGCCGGGCATGCCGTCGCCGATGAACGTGAAGAGGAAGCCGCCGAGCTCGACGAAGGGGTTCATCTGCCGGTCGAAATCATAGGCCATCAGCATCTTGGCAAGCTTCAGCGCCTGGTACTTGGCAATATGGTTGCCGATGATCTCTTCCGGCTTCTTGAAGGTCATCACCAACGGCTTTCGCCTGGCGCCGGGCGCAACGTCGAAGCCGTTCAGGGTGAAATCGTCCTGATCGAGCCGGATATGGACGTTTTCGAAGCTTGAAAGCCCGGTGAACCGCGCCTTGCGGCCGATCAGACCTTCGATCGCAACCCTTGCAAAAACCCTCGCCCGGCTGGTCAGCGCCGCATCGTCCGGCGCTCCGGCGATCGTCCTATCGAGGGCCGAGATCATGCTTTTTAGCGCATCCTGCGGGGTATCGAACAGGAAATCGGGCTCCGATCCGTCCTCGGCAGGTTCGCCCTCACCGGCCAAGGTCGCCCCGAGATAGGCAGCGAAGGTGAAGGCTGCAATATAGGCGGAGGCAGACAGAAGCGCCTTGAAATGATTGGCATCATCTCCGGACAGCGGTGCCGTGGCATTGCGCGACTGCAAGCTTTCCAGATTGGTCTGCCGGGCAAAGACATCGGCAACGGCGAGCGCCACCTGCAAACCGCGCCGCGAGCGATAGAGCAGCGCGTGCTGGCCGGGCGACATCAGGGGATCGCCAGCGCGGACCGACTGGATGGTTTTGGAGAGCTCCACCTCACGGGTGCGGCGCTGTCCACCGGTCGAGACGGTGGACACGAAGCGGCGGCCGGTGCCGGCGAGCGCCGCGCCGGCGGACGGACCATCTGCCTCAAGGATGATAACCTTTGTCACCAGCCCTTGCGCCACCGCCTGATGCTTGGCGATGTCGTCTTCGTGTAATGTCGTCAAGCCCGCGTTCAGTGACATTGCCTCACACCTCGCTGATGACCTGGTTTCCGGAAATCACATGCACCTTGTAGTCGCCGAAAATCTCTGCCGCATCACCACCGGCGTAGAGAGCCTGATAGGCATCGTGCGGGACCAGCGCATGTTTCTCATAGGAACTCACGCCCATGCGCGTCGCTTCGAGATTATCGGTATCGATATGGAATTCTTCCGCTGCCGGCGTCGACGACCAGAAGCCGCGCTGCGCTGGCCGCTCGGCCTTGGAAAAGACCTCCTGCACCGTCCAGGTCAGAAGCCAGGCATTTTCCTGTTTGCGAACCTTGGAGAGTATCTCGTTGATCTTGGCATTGTTCTCGGTGATCCCCGCCGAATAGAATGGCCCGAGCACGATGCGGCGCAGCTGCTTCGGATGAAGTTCGGGAAAATCCTTGTCGAGATTGGTGGCAATCGTCACCGGCGTCAGCGAATAGGCGCTGTTCTTCAAGGCGAAATCATCGAAGCGGCTGGCCAGTTCCGGATTGAGCAGACCGCCGACCGGCAGGGGAATGTCCACCTCAGGATTGAGTTTGCCGTCCTCCGTCACCAGCATGCCGACGATTTTTTCCGACGAATCCTCGATCATCGCCATATAGACCATCGGCAGGGTGCTCGAGCCATCAAAAGCCCCCCAGCAGGCGACGTAATAGGGCCGCATCGTCTTCGGATTGACAGCAACGCGGATCGTCTCGGGCATGATGAAGGGCGAGAAGATATCGCCTTTGCCGATCTGTTCGAGATAGAGCCGCTCGGCCATGCGTGATTGCAGCGCGGCCGGAAACGCCTTGTGGCGAAGGATGAAGTCGGCCATTTCCTGTCGCAGCGCATCGGCTTGCGGAATGCCCGACAGCCGCTTTTCGGCCGTTTGCCGGTCGTTTTCCAGCTCCAGCACGTTCTGGAACACCGGAAAGCCGCTTTCGGCGCGGGAAATGCGGAACTGTTCGATGAAGCCGATCCGATTTTCCCAGCAGGAGAAGGATGCCTTCAGCCGCGCAAGATAGGGCACGACCACTTCGCCGACCACCGAATTGCGGTAAAGCGGCGAATTGCGATCGCCGAGAAAGATCTCAAGACCGCCGAGCGCAGCCCGAATGGATGCGAAATACTGGCCGACCGGGCCTTCGGTTGCGGCGTTCATGCTGCAATACCCCGCGGCAACGCCCTGTATGGCAAGCGCGGCCCCTCATCCGGCCTGTCGGCCACCTTCTCCCCGTGAACGGGGAGAAGAGACAAGCGGCAAACTCCGTAGTCCCCTCTCCCCGCTTGCGGGGAGAGGGTTAGGGTGAGGGGCTTTGTGACACGGCCGTTGGCGAGCATACTCAGAACTACTGCTTCACGTAATTCGCCGAATTGTGCTTGTCCATGACGGCCTGGAACCGCCGGGCAAAGGCGTCGTCCGCGAGTTTCTTGCGGCGCTGGATGTCCTGCGTCGAGAGCATGTTCTTCTCGTGCATTTCCAGGAGATCGCCGATGTGGCGTTGCGCCGCCGAGCCGATGCCGGCCATGGTCTCTTCGGCCGCGGTATCGACCTGGCTGCCGAGCGTGTTGATCTTGTGGGCGACGTCCTGCTGCGCGGCCGTCTTCAACGAATCCTCAAGCGCCTTGTAGAGCACGATGCGCTGCTCGGTATCGATCGTCAGCTTGTTGATCAGCGTGTTCTGCGCGGCAATCTGGTTGTTGAGCGAATCGACGAAGGTCTGGAACATCGAGGTATAGCGCTCGAGCGTCTGGCTTTCGGCCAGGAGTTCCTGCTCCTTGGCCTGCTTCTCGTTGTATTCAGTGGCCAGTACGGAGCGCTCGCCTTCGAGCTGGGTGCGGGACATCTGGTCTGTTGAGGCGGCGATCTTGTTTTCGATGTCCATCAACAGCGGGTTGAGTTCCTCGATCCGCTTCTGCGTCTCCTGCAGGTTCGTCATCGTCCCCTTGCGCCGCTCTATCACCTGGACGAGACTGGCCTCGGAGGTCTTGTAGCGGGTCTCGAGAACGCTTTTCTGTTCCTTCAGAATGCCGACGATGGTGTCGGATTTGGCGAGCAGTTCCTGCAGATTACCGGCAAGCGACATGTTGCGCACGCGGTCCGTGCGCATGCGCTGCGCGCTCTGCTTGGAGAAGATGCCGATGAACTTCTCATACCCCGTGTAGCTCTTCATGCTCTCGAATTCGGCGCCGAAAACGTTGGTCGCGTCTTCCAGTCCGATGATGAGGTCGGCGATATTGCCTTCCATCACCTTCTGCTGGTTGATGACATCCTGGATACGAGCATTCTCGATGTCGAAATTCGCATCGCCCAATTTGGTGTCGGACTTGGCGAACTGGTCGAGCACGACTGCGGACTGGTTCATCTTGCCGCGCATCTGTTCGACGATGCCGCGTGTTTTCTCGATCTCGCTCTCAAAATTCTGAAGTGTCGCCATCGTTTCCCCCTCTTGCTTCGGTGCAGACGCGCCGCGCAGGTCAATTATTCGGTCGTGACATCCATTTATATAATGGGAGCAGCGATTTGAAGCACAAGTGCCCAGCCGCCGATTTTCAATCCCCTTGTCGGCAACCTGCCTGCCGGAAACGCCCTACTTGGTAGCCGTGGTCTTTAAATAGGCAATGACGTTTTCGATGTCCTGAGCCTTTTTCAGGCCGGGAAAGGACATCTTCGTACCCGTCACCATCGCTTTCGGGCTGAGAAGATATTCGGCAAGCAGATTTTCGTCCCACACTTTGCCGTCCGCGCCGAAGGCCTTCATGGCATCGGAATAGCCATAGCCGGCAAAGGTCGCGACAGACCGACCGACAACGCCCATCAGGCTCGGCCCGACCCGGTTCGCCGGCTCCGACGCGGCATGGCAGGCGCCGCACTTCTTGAACACCTGCGCCCCCGCTTCCGCGTCGCCGCCGGCATGGGCGAGGCCCGCCCAAAGACAGAGACAGGCACTGATCAGGACAAGACGCAGCGGCATCGGTGGTTTTCTCCGGAGAACGAAGCCGCCATTATCGCACGGCGTGACTGCCCTGCGATAGCCCGTCAGCCTTCGTTCATCACGTCTTCCCAGTGGCGACGGCAGTAGACGACGTATTTCTCATTGCCGCCGACATCGACCTGTGCACCTTCGCGCACGACATTGCCCTTTGCGTCGAGCCGCGCCACCATCGTTGCCTTGCGGCCGCAATGGCAGATCGTACGGACTTCCCTCATCTCGTCGGCGATGGCGAGCAGCGCCATCGAACCCGGAAAGAGCTTGCCCTGGAAATCCGTGCGCAATCCATAGGCCATGACCGGAATGCCGATGCGGTCGGCGACGCGCGCCAGTTGCCAGACCTGGTCCTCGCCGAGAAACTGCGCCTCGTCGACGAACACGCAGGCAATCGTTTCTTCGGCATGCAGGCGTTCGACCAATGCATGGAGATCGTCGTCATGGGTGAAGGAAATGCCGTCCTCGCTCAACCCGATGCGCGAGGATACCCGGCCCGTGCCAGCCCGGTCATCGAAGGCGGCGATCAGAATGACCGTGCGCATGCCGCGTTCGCGATAGTTGTAGGACGCCTGCAGGAGCATCGTCGATTTTCCGGCGTTCATGGTGGCGTAGCTGAAATACAGTTTTGCCATGGCGTCCTCTTCTGTATGCTGTCGACCGTTCATGAACAGACCGGGCGAGGAAGGCTAGAGCGCGAGCGCAGAAACCACAGAAAATCGACACTTCCCGGCAGAACGCGGACAATGCGACATCTTACGTCGTTTTACGCGGGCTGTCTGGCGAATGTCCCAATAAACTCAAAGGTAACACCAAGGCGCTTGAACTGGCGAACATTTGGTGATTGGCTACAATCATAAGACGCAGGGGAACAGATACGATGACCAGATTGACACTGAAATTCATGCTGACCGCGGCCGTATCGCTGGCTGCGCTGACTGCGAACGCTTATGCGGCCGAACCGGAAAGCTGTGGCACCGTCCGCTTTTCCGATGTCGGCTGGACCGACATCACCGCGACGACGGCCACCGTCAGCACGATCCTCAAGGGCCTCGGCTATGAGACGGACATCAAGGTCCTTTCCGTTCCCGTCACCTACCAATCGCTGAAGAACAAGGACATCGACATCTTCCTCGGCAACTGGATGCCGACCCAGGAAAACGACGTTCGCCCCTTCCTCGACGACAAGTCGGTCGAATCCTTCGGCCCCAACCTCGAGGGCGCCAAGTACACGCTGGCGACCAATGCCAAGGGTGCAGAGCTCGGCATCAAGGATTTCAAGGATATCGCAGCTCAAAAGGACGAGCTCGATGGCAAGATCTACGGTATCGAGCCGGGCAATGACGGCAACCGCCTGATCATCGACATGGTCGACAAGGATACCTTCGGTCTCAAGGGCTTCGAGGTGGTCGAATCCTCCGAACAGGGCATGCTGGCGCAGGTCGCCCGCGCCGAAAAGGACGGTGAACCGGTCGTCTTCCTCGGCTGGGAACCGCATCCGATGAACGCCAACTTCAAGCTCACCTACCTGTCGGGCGGTGACGATATCTTCGGCCCGAACTTCGGCGGCGCAACCGTGTTCACCAACGTGCGCGCGGGCTACACCACCGAATGCCCGAATGTCGGCAAGCTGATCACCAATCTGAAGTTCTCGCTTCCGATGGAAAACGAGATCATGGGCAAGATCCTGAACGACGGCAAGGAGCCGGACGTGGCCGCGACGGAATGGATCAAGGCCAATCCGGCCGCCATCGAACCGTGGCTTGCCGGCGTCACCACCAAGGACGGTGCGGAAGGATTGCCGGCCGTGAAAACAGCCCTCGGTCTCTGACCGGCGGAGACAGGGCGGGGACGATCTCCCCGCCTTTTTGAACCGATTTCCGCTTCGTTTTTCCGGTATGGGATGTTTCCGTGGATTTTTTGACCGAATATCGTGTTCCGATCGGCACAGGGGCAAAGACCTTCGTCGATTGGCTCACCACCAATTTCGAACTGTTCTTCGATCAGCTCGCAAACTTCCTGTCGGGCGTCGTGGCTGTCCTCCTATTCATCCTGCAGACGCCGCATGCGCTGATCGTCGTTGCGGTCGTCACTGCGTTGTCCTGGTGGCTGCGCCGGTCGATCGGCATCACGCTGTTTACCTTTCTCGGATTGCTCCTGATCATTAATCAGGGCTATTGGAAGGAAACGACGGAGACGCTGGCACTCGTGCTCGCCGCCAGCTTCGTCAGCATGGCCGTCGGCATTCCGCTCGGCATCGCCGCGGCGCGCAAACCGGTGTTCTATGCCTTCATGCGCCCTGTCCTCGACCTGATGCAGACCATCCCGACCTTCGTCTACCTCATCCCGGCGCTGATCCTCTTTGGTCTCGGCATGGTACCGGGCCTGATCGCAACGGTGATCTTCGCCATTCCCGCGCCGATCCGCCTGACCCGCCTCGGCATTATCTCGACGCCGCCCTCCCTTGTGGAAGCCGCCGTTTC
The DNA here is from genome assembly GCF_964252905.1 of Pararhizobium sp. LjRoot255. Classification (NCBI taxonomy): domain Bacteria; kingdom Pseudomonadati; phylum Pseudomonadota; class Alphaproteobacteria; order Hyphomicrobiales; family Rhizobiaceae; genus Pararhizobium; species Pararhizobium sp. LjRoot255. The sequence goes on along the minus strand of NZ_CAXUPQ020000001.1, from coordinate 2,817,341 downwards.
CTTCGGCGCAACGCCGTCGCAGGTCCTGCGCAAGATCGAAATTCCGTTTGCCATGCCGCAGATCATGGCTGGCCTCACCCAGACGATCATGCTGTCTCTGTCGATGGTGGTCATCGCGGCCCTCGTTGGCGCCAATGGCCTTGGCGTGCCGGTGTTGCGCGCGCTGAATACGGTAAACGTCGCCAAGGGCTTTGAAGCCGGGCTTTGCATCGTCATTCTCGCCATTATTCTCGACCGCCTGTTCCGCTCGTCCGATGAAGGAGAAGGCGCATGACCGAAGCTGTCGTTTTCAAGAATGTCGACATCATCTTCGGCAACAAGCCCGAAGCGGCCATCGCCATGGTCGATCAGGGTAAGACCCGCGATGAAATCGGCGCCGCCACCGGGCTGGTGCTCGGTGTCGCCGATGCCTCGCTGACGATCACCGAGGGCGAAATCCTGGTGTTGATGGGGCTGTCCGGATCGGGCAAGTCCACCCTTTTGCGTGCCGTCAACGGTCTCGCGCCGGTGGTCCGCGGCGAAGTGCAGGTGAAGACCGGGCACGGAATGATCAACCCCTACAAGACCAGTGCAAAAGCGCTGCGTGACTTCCGCATGCACGATGTCTCGATGGTGTTCCAGCAGTTCGCATTGCTGCCATGGCGCACGGTGGAGGACAATGTCGGCTTCGGGCTGGAACTCGCCGGCGTGCCGGACAAGGAACGCAAGGACCGTGTTGCCGAACAGCTGGAACTGGTCAACCTGACGAAATGGGCGGGCCGGCAGGTCAAGGAACTGTCCGGCGGCATGCAGCAGCGCGTCGGACTTGCCCGCGCCTTTGCGACCGGCGCGCCCATCCTGCTGATGGACGAGCCCTTCTCGGCGCTCGATCCACTGATCCGCACCCGCTTGCAGGACGAACTGCTGGAATTCCAGCGCCGGCTGAAGAAGACCATCCTCTTCGTCAGCCACGACCTCGACGAAGCCTTCCGGATCGGCAACCGCATCGCCATCATGGAAGGCGGCCGCATCATCCAGTGCGGCACGCCGCAGGAGATCGTCAAGAACCCGGCCAATCAGTATGTCGCCGACTTCGTCCAGCACATGAACCCGATCACCATGCTGACGGCGATGGACGTGATGCAACAGGGCCTCAACCGCGCCGATGGCGCTGCCGGCGTGACGGCGACCGCCAAGCCGACAACGCCGCTGATCGACATTCTCGACGCGATGTCGCGCCAGCCGGGCAGCATCGGCGTTGTCGACAATGGCGCCGTCGTCGGCACCATCAATGCCCAGAACGTCGTGGAAGGCTTGACCCGGCATCGCAACAGAAGTTGACCGGGCCGGCCCGAATGCCAGTATATAGGACGCCCGGGGCCGCTGTCTCCGGGCGTTTGGCATTCAAGACATGGGACAATTCCGATGGCCGAAAAACCTTCCGTGCTGCGCGAAACCGACGACGAGGCGCGCAAGCTTGCCCGCATCCTGCTGCGCTCCGCCCGCAGCGCCGCCCTCGCCGTCGTCGAGCCGGAAAGCAACGGTTTTCCCTTCGTCAGCCGCGTGCTTGTTGGCATCGACACGGACGGAACGCCGGTCATCCTTGTGTCTGCTCTATCGACTCATACACAGGCCCTGTCGGCCGACAGCCGCTGCTCGCTGCTCACCGGCGAAATCGGCAAGGGCGATCCCCTCGCGCATCCCCGTCTGACCGTTCAGTGCGAAGCGGAGAAAGTCGAACGGGACGGCGCCGCGCATGCCCGTATTCGTGCACGATTCGTCCGCCGCCATCCGAAATCGGAACTCTACATCGACTTTCCGGACTTTGCCTTTTTCAGGTTGCGGCCAGTTGAAGCCAGCCTCAATGGCGGCTTTGGCCGGGCCTATGCGCTTGATGGCAAAGACCTGTCCATTCGCTCGCCGGCAATCGACGACCTCGCAGCGATGGAAGAGGGGGCAATCGAGCATATGAACAGCGACCATCCCGACGCGGCGAGCCGCTATGCGCAGGTCTATTGCAAGGCCGAAGGCACGGACTGGCGAATCTGCGGCCTCGATGCCGCTGGGGTCGATCTTGCCTCGGGCGACCAATTAAGGAGACTGGAATACGATGCACCATTGCAATCCGCGCGCGAACTGCGCATGATGCTGGTGAAACTATGTGGTTAACTTTGCCCTGCCTACCCCGATTTCTTGCAGTAGGAGGTTGTGCTTTTATTCATCACGTCTAATTATTGCATATTCACAATCATAACCAAGCGTGATGTGAACCTCGCACGGAGTATGGAATGCAAACGATCTCTCCCCAGAAACACGGCAAGGCTGAAATAGCTGCGGAGTTTCTGTCGGCCATGGCAAACCCCAAGCGTCTGCTGATTCTGCGTTCACTGGTGAACCAGGAAATGGCAGTCGGCGCGTTGGCAAACCAGGTCGGCCTCAGCCAATCTGCCCTGTCGCAACATCTCTCGAAATTGCGTGCCCAGAATCTCGTGACCACCCGTCGCGATGCGCAGACGATCTACTATTCAAGCTCTTCGGATGCTGTCCTGAAAGTGTTGAAAACACTGACGGAAATCTATGGCGAAGAAACCGCCCCGGCCGAAAGGGCCGCGCAGCGTCGTACCGCCTGATACGGACGGGGACCGGCCGCCCGCCGGTCCCCGTTTTTACCAGCCTCTTTGCCGTGTCCTTCGAATTTTCGCCACATTGGATCGCCGATTTTATCAATGCGGCATCCCCGATCTGGGTGAAAAATCCTTACATTTCCGCGGGGAATCCGCTGACCCGTCGCACCTGACCCTGCGTATCCAAACGCGGCAGGCATGACCGTAACTTCAGCCGAGGCGGCGACAATTGCCCTTGCTCTGCCGTCCGCTCCCCGAATCAAATCCTGCATCGCACGACCAGGTTGCGCGGGGCTTTCCGTATCGCTGTCGATATCCCCTATGCCGATGTTTACGCGCTTTTGACACTTTGCCGTGCAGGATCGCCGTCATGAACACCACCGCCAATAACCGGCAGCCGCCGTCGATCGTCAGATGGGCCGTACTCGGGACCGGCACCATCGCCTCCACCTTTGCCGAAGACATCCGTTGGGCCGGCAATGCCGAGCTTGTTGCCGTATGCTCGCAGACGGCAGAAGCGGCCGCTGCATTCTCACAGCGCTTCGGCGGGCTTCGGATGCTAACCAGCATCGAGGCTTTGGCAGCCGACGCCGAAATTGATGCCGTCTATCTGGCGACGCCGAACACCGCCCATTTCAAACATGCGCAATCGCTGTTGCGCGCTAAAGTACCTGTCCTTGTCGAAAAGCCATTGGTGACGACCGCGGCTGAGGCGCGGCACCTGGCCCAACTGGCCAGGGAAACGAACACATTCGCGATGGAGGCTCTCTGGACCGTGTTCCTGCCGGCAGTCAACCGGGTGCGCAACCTGATTGCCGTCAACGCAATCGGTACTGTCACGGGCGTTCGAGCAGAACTCGGCTATGTCAAAGCCTTCGACCGGGACAGCCGCTTCTTCTCGAAAGCGCTCGGTGGCGGCTCGCTTCTTGATCTCGGGGTCTATCCCATCGGGCTGACGCTCGCGCTGTTCGGTTTTCCGCAGGCGGTGAGCGGGCGATGGCGCGCCGCGCCCACGGGCGTCGACATGTCAGCGGCGATCAGGATGAAGTATCCCGGTTTCGATGCTACACTCTCCTGTGCATTCGATCGTAATGGCAGCAATCGTTTCATCATCGAAGGCGACAAGGCAAGCCTCGCGATCAACGAGCCGTTCCTGCAGGCAAGCCGTATCATTGTCACGAGAAATCCTCTTGCGCGTCACCTGGCGATCCCGCTTGGCTCCGGACGCCTCTCGCGCCTGATCGGCAAGGCTGGACGCAGGCTGCCCCTGCCCGGGCTGACGATCCATGAGCATGGCTTTCCCGGTCGTGGGCTGCAGTTCGAGATCGAAGCGGCAAGCAGGGCCATCCTCGAGGGAAAATGCGAGCAGCAGCTGATGCCGCTTGGCGCCAGCATTGCTGCGCTGGAAATCATCGAAACCGTATTGGCTCAGCCTGCGTCATAACCGCCAGGCGTGTGATCCCGTTTGCCGGCATTCAGCGCCAGCACGATATCCGTCAGGTGCAGCGCGGTCTCGCCCGAAAAGAATGGTTTGGTGTTTTGCCTTATCGCGTCCGCCTGGGCCGCGATGCCGCGCACGAAATCGATCTGCGAGGGATAGGCCGGCAGGGCGTTTTTCTCGGCAGGACGCGGGTAGGCGACCGGTTTTCCGGCGGTCAGCCGAAACGCAAATTTCCGCTGGAACTGCCATTCCAGGCGCTCGATCGCCCGATGCAACAGCGGCTTCCTGGCACCCGGCAACTCGACATGGATCGGCGAGCGGTTATCCCAGAGGTCGCGGACCACGAGGGTCCCCTTGTCCCCGACGATCGTCAGCGACCGGTCGCGCGGCGCGGCAAGTCCGCTGGTCAGGCGGGCGACGAGGCCCGAGCGGAATGTCAGGCAACCGACGGAAAAATCCGGCCCGAGCGCCAGATGTCCGGTGCCTGGCCCCTTGTCAGGAAAAGTCAACGCCGAGAATGCCGCGACATGCGCCACGGGACCGAACAGCAAGACGAGCCAGCTCGTCGCATAGCCCGCATGCTCCAGCGTGCAGCCGATTTCGAATTCGTGTACCGCCGGCCATTTCGCGCCGGAGCGGCTTCGCCACTCCTGCCACTTGTCCAGGAAGACCGGCCCATCCTCCATTTCCGCATAGGCGAGGCGCGGCGTGCCGATGACACCCGTGCTGAGGATTTCTGCGCAATGGGCCTGCGCATCGCTGAGCGCATTGGCAGGCGCGCCCGCCAGCACCAGTCCCCTTTCGTGTGCCAGTTCGACCAGTTCCCGCGCCTCGTCCACCGTCATTGCCAAGGGTTTTTCGCAATAGACGTGCTTACCGGCGAGCAATGCCGCCTTGTTAACGGCATGATGACTCTCTGGTGGCGTCAGGTTGACGATGATGGCAACGGCGGGATCCGACAGCAGCTCCGTCTCGGACGTATAGGCGCGGACTTTCCAATACCCACAGAACTGCTGCAGCCGCGCAGCGTCAATGTCCCAGACGCCCGTCAGCCGCAACTGCGGATGGTTTGCCAGCGTGGTCATATAGTAGTCGGCGACGAAACCGGTGCCGATGAAGGCGATGCCTGTCTGTCCGCTCATCGCGCATCCGCCAGGAAAGAAGCAATATAGACCAGCGGCGCATTCCAGTTGATAGCCATTTCATTGGTCCCCCAGGCCATGATGTCATCGACATAGCACGTCTGCGGCAGGCACCCCTCAAGCCCCGCTTTCGATACATCATCGACCAGCGTAGAGTTCGGCCCGCCCGCCAAAGTGCCGACCGGCGGATTGGGCAGCGTGTCATCGACCTGATGGGCATACCAGCGGCTATGCTGGTTCTTGGCAAAGACGCCGCCATAACCCGTGACATAAGACATGTTCATCGCATTCCGCCCGAAGATGTAATCCATGCTCTCGCGCACGCCATTGAGGAAAGGCTTTTCGCCCGTCAGGTCGTATCCCGCCGAGACGACGATCATGTTTTGCAGGATCAACTGGTTGGATCCCCAGTCATAGCGGTTGTTGGCCGGCCGGTAGATCTGCCCGAAGGGCTCATTCTTCTGCAGGCCGATGAAATTTCTGGCAGCGGCGACGACAGAGGCGCGGATCATCGCCTTGTCCTCCTCGGGCAACCTGTCGCCATAGAGCGCCAGGTCGAGACGGCCAAGGCCGGCAACACTGCGCCAGTTGAATGCGCCAACGGCAGGAAAGACAGGGCCCGCCCAATAGGCAGAGGTTTTCAGCGCAGAGAGATACATGGTCTTCCCGGTGGTCAGGTAGAGCTCGGCTGCAGCCCAATAGGTCTCGTCGGCAATATCGGTGTCCTCATAATCGCCACCGCCCTGCAGGCCATCCGACGTCGGCGCATAGAGCACCGGATTGGCAGCCGCGGCGAGCCAGGCCTTTTTCGCCGCGGCAAGCAGCGTTTCGGAGAACGCCTCGTCATAGGGCGCAAACAGCCGCGCGCCCTGCGCCGCCGCTGCCGCGAGATTGAGCGTCGCGGCCGTTGAGGGGCGATGCAATGCTCGCTCTTCCGGATCAAGATGCGGCAGCATCGGCACGTCGGTCCACTTCGTGTCATGGACTTTGTGATGCACCATGCCGGCCAAGGGCTGACCGTCGGGCACCATCATCTTCATCAGGAATTCGAGTTCCCAGCGCGCCTCGTCGAGAATATCGGGAACACCGTTGCCGTTTTCGGGAATGCGCGACAGGCTGTCACTGAGCACCGGCGATGCCCCCTTGCCGTAGACCAGGCCGCGTTCGAACGTGCCGAGAAGCTGCGCAGCCGCGATGCCGCCATTGACCACGTATTTGCCCTGGTCACCGGCATCGTACCAGCCGCCGGAGACGTCGAGCGAATAGTCACAGGTCCAATCTTCGCCGTAGAGGTCCACCGCGACCTTGCCGGTCAGGCACGCCACCCGGGTATCGCCCCTGTTGGGGCTTTCCTGGATGTGTCCGGCCGGCCGGGCATAGGCCCCTCCGACAATTTCGCCCCTGATCTCGATGCCGCTGCGCTGCGGATAAAACCAGGACAGCGCATCGACGCGCAATTTGCCATAGACGTCGCGGCCGATGGAAAAAGAGTGGCTCGTCTTGCCGCCGGCAACCACGCGGTACCCTTCGCCGGCCATTGTGAAGGCGGAAAAATCGGCAATCTGCGTATCTGCTCCGACCGTTTCATCGAAACCGGCAGGGGCCGTCATGCCCTCTCCGACCACCACGCCCCGAGCATCCTCAAGCTTGAAGGCCAGCGGCTTGGTGGCATTCGACAGGATTGTTGCCCGCTTCGGCCCATCAAGGAAATAGCCGGCCTGGTTGACGAGTGCCGGCAGGCCGCGCGTCGCGCTTTTCATGGCCGCCACGGCTTCCTCGGGCTTGGCTTCCCTAATCGTTACATCATCGAGGCACAGCCGCCATGGTTTTTCGGCGCCACCCAGATGGAAAATAATCTGGGCGGGTTCTGCTTCTGTCGCCCTGAAGACCTTCAAAAACCCTTCTTGCCCGTCTATGGTCTCGGCATCGAACGCCGCCTGTACCGTCCACGGCTCGGCATTGCGCTGGATCACGACCTGGATAATACGCTCCTCCTTGCCGTCGAGCGTCATCTTCAGCCGATAGGACGTGCCCGCAGCAAATTGCAGATCGTTGACGCCGAGCAAGCGGTCCCATGGCTTGCCGCCGGCCTCGATATCGGCGCATAATTCTCCGCGTTGGCGCGACAGCGCGACGCCACCGGCCGCCCAGAAGCCGTCCTCGCCCTTGTCAAAGGCGCCATCGGCAATCATGCCGGCTGCCCGCGCCTGTGCGGAAAGAAAAACGAGAAGCGCGAGCGCCAGACCGGCCTGAAGTTTTGGCAAAGACTTCCATCCTGAGCCCAAGTTTCGGAAACGCGGCGCCACTCTCCTGCAAACAGGTTAAACTTCGGAAAAGACAGGATCGCAAACGCGGTTTCATAACGTTTTCAGACTGCGTTTTTTCGTCAGACTAAACCCTGCTTGACCGTATCGGCCAAGGCTTGACGCTGGAAGGCGCGCTGATAGTTTGACCATCAGGTAAAGATTCCGCTTCATCCACCTGGATTTGGCCGCCAGACAAAAAGACGCCACGGAGAACACAATGTCGAACCGCCTTAACGCCACGCCCAACGATCTCAGCGCCTTCTGGATGCCATTCACGGCCAACCGGCAGTACAAGAAAGAGCCGCGCATGTTCGTCAAGGCGAAGGACATGCACTACACCACCCATGACGGACGCCAGGTGCTTGACGGCACCGCGGGCCTGTGGTGCGTCAACGCTGGACACTGTCGGCCGCTGATCACCGAGGCGATCCGCGAGCAGGCAGGCGAACTCGACTACGCGCCCGCCTTCCAGCTGGGCCATCCCAAGGCCTTCGAATTGGCGAACCGCCTGATCGACATCGCGCCCGATGGGATGGAACACGTGCTCTACACCAATTCTGGCTCGGAATCGGTGGAAACCGCGCTGAAGGTGGCGCTCGCCTATCACAAAGTGAAGGGCAATGGCTCGCGCACCCGCCTGATCGGCCGTGAACGCGGCTATCATGGTGTCAACTTCGGCGGCATTTCGGTCGGCGGCATCGTCGCCAACCGCAAGATGTTCGGCACGCTGCTGACCGGCGTCGACCATCTGCCGCACACCCACCTGCCGGAAAAGAACGCCTTTACCAAGGGCGAGCCGGAACACGGCGCCGATCTTGCCACCGAACTCGAACGCATCGTCGCGCTGCATGACGCTTCGACCATCGCCGCCGTCATCGTCGAGCCGGTCGCAGGCTCCACCGGCGTGCTGATCCCGCCGAAGGGCTATCTGCAGAAGCTGCGCGACATCTGCACCAAGCACGGCATCCTCCTGATCTTCGACGAAGTCATCACCGGTTATGGCCGTCTCGGCGCGCCATTCGCGGCGCAGTATTTCGATGTCAAGCCGGACATGATCGTCACGGCCAAGGGCCTGACCAATGGCGTCATTCCGATGGGCGCCGTGTTCGTCACCGCGGAAATCCACGATGCCTTCATGAGCGGCCCCGAACACATGATCGAGTTCTTCCACGGCTACACCTATTCCGGCAACCCGATCGCCTGCGCCGCCGCCCTCGGCACGCTCGACACCTACCGCGACGAAGGGCTGCTGACACGCGGCGCCGAACTCGCTTCCTACTGGGCCGACGCGCTGCATTCGCTGAAGGACTGCCCGCACGTCATCGACATCCGCAATATCGGCCTGATCGGCGCGATCGAGCTTCAGCCGATCGCCGGCGAGCCGACCAAGCGCGCCTTCTCGGCCTTCCTCAAGGCGTATGAAAGCGGCTACCTGATCCGCACCACCGGCGACATCATCGCGCTCTCGCCACCGCTGATCATTACGAAGGCGCAGATCGACGAGTTGATCGACGGCATCCGCAAGGTATTGCAGTCCAACATCTGACTGAACAATATTTAGTCATTTCTTATGTTGCGAACGGGCCGGAACGAACGTTTCGGCCCGTTTCTGTGCAACTACTGAATAAATCCTACGCACATTGTTTAAAATTCCACCTTGCGAAATTGTCTACCGGTTTCTAAACGCTAGATTATTGGAGTCTACCGATCCGCCAGAGACGGAAACCCAATGGGCTCAACTTGCTTTCGGCGGATCGGGCATCAGGCCTCCCGTCGAACAATGGCGATAGCGCCGACACGCGGGGAACCAACCCATCCAAGGAGAAGCAAGATGAATTTCAAGACACTGACGGGCGCCACCCTCGCCGCCACGCTGGCTTTCACGCCGCTCGCCCATGCCGAGATCGTGATCGGGCTGATTGCCCCCCTGACCGGCCCGGTCGCCGCTTACGGTGACCAGGTGAAGAACGGCGCTGAGGTCGCCGTCGCTCAGATCAACAAGAATGGCGGCATTCTGGGCGAACAGGTGGTACTGAAGCTCGCCGATGATGCCGGCGAACCGAAGCAGGGTGTTTCAGCCGCAAACCAGATCATCGCCGAAGGCATCCGCTTCGTCGTCGGCCCGGTTACCTCCGGCGTCGCCATGCCGGCCTCCGATGTCCTTGCCGAAAACAGTGTCCTGATGGTAACGCCGACAGCAACGACGCCGGACCTGACAAAGCGCGGCCTGACCACCGTCCTGCGCACGTGCGGACGCGACGACCAGCAGGCCGAAGTGGCCGCAGCCTACGTGCTGAAACAGTTCAAGGACAAGCGCATCGGCATCATCAACGACAAGGGCGCCTACGGCAAGGGCCTTGCCGATGCCTTCAAGACAACGCTGAACGCCGGCGGTGTCACGGAGGTCTTCAACGACGCGCTAACACCCGGCGAGAAGGACCTGAGCGCGCTCACCACCCGCCTCAAGGCGGAGAAGGTCGATGTGCTCTATTTTGGCGGCTACCATCCGGAAGCCGGGCTGCTGGTGCGCCAGCTTCACGACATCTCCGCCAACATCCAGATCATCGGTGGTGACGGTCTGTCCAACAGCGAATTCTGGAGCATCGGCACGGATGCCGCTGCCGGGACAGTGTTCACCAATGCTGCGGACGCGCTGAAGAGCGAGAATTCGAAGGCGGCAGTTGCCGCTCTCGAGGCGGCGAAAATCCCGGCTGAGGCCTTCACCCTCAATGCCTATGCCGCCGTCGAAGTGATCAAGACAGGCATCGAGAAGGCCGGAAGCGCCGAAGACGCGGCAGCCGTCGCAGCTGTCCTGAAAACCGGTGAGCCGATCACCACCGCCATCGGCAACCTCACCTATGGCGAGACCGGTGATCTGACCTCGCCAAGCTTCTCGCTCTACAAGTGGGAGAACGGCAAGATCGTCGCTGCCGAATGAATGGAATGACCATCAACGGGATCGGGCGCTACGGCGCCCGATTTCCTTTTGGCCAACCGACCACCCGACGGGCACCTATGGGCAGTCCACTGACGCAAGCACCAATTTATTGCGGTCTGCTATGCAATGCCGACCGCCAGCGGCTATGCTGGCAATAAGCCAATCCGGCGCACGGCATTGAAGAGGCATCATCCATTATGAGCAAAAAACTTGAAAAGCTGATCGACCAGGCCGCGGGCCGCACGCCTGCCGATATCGTGCTCAAGGGCGGCCGCTTCTTCGATCTTGTGACGGGCGATCTCGTGGCTTCCGACGTCGCCATTTGCGGTGATCGGGTCGTTGGTACCTGTGGCGCCTATGACGGCATGACGGAAATCGATATTTCCGGCAGGATCGTTGTGCCGGGCTTCATCGACACGCATCTGCATATCGAATCCTCGCTCGTCACGCCGCATGAATTCGACCGCTGTGTGTTGCCCTACGGCGTAACGACGGTGATCTGCGATCCGCACGAGATCGCCAATGTGCTCGGCACCGAGGGCATCCGGTACTTTCTCGACTCCGCCCTCGAAACCATCATGGACATCCGCGTCCAGCTCTCGAGCTGCGTCCCGGCGACGCATCTGGAGACCTCCGGCGCCAACCTGCCGATCGAGATGCTGCTGCCGTTCCGCGACCATGAAAAGGTGATCGGCCTGGCGGAATTCATGAATTTTCCGGGCGTCATCCATAAGGACCCGATCTGCCTCGCCAAGCTCGAAGCCTTTCAGGGCGGCCATATCGACGGCCATGCGCCGCTGCTGCGCGGGCTCGACCTGAACGGCTATCTTTCCACCGGCATCCGCACCGACCACGAATGCACGACGGCAGACGAGGCGCTCGAAAAGATCCGCAAGGGCATGCACATTCTCGTGCGCGAGGGCTCCGTCTCCAAGGACCTGCATGCGCTGATGCCGATCATCACCGAACGCCTGTCACCGTTCCTGGCGCTGTGCACCGACGACCGCAATCCGCTCGACATCGCCGAGCAAGGCCATCTCGACTACATGATCCGTGAAGCGATCGCGCAAGGCGTCGAGCCGCTGGCCGTCTACCGCGCCGCCTCCATTTCGGCCGCGCGCGCATTCGGGCTCCGCGACCGCGGCCTAGTGGCACCGGGCTGGCGCGCCGATCTCGTGGTTATCGACAGTCTCGAGGGCTGCAAGGCAGAAAAGGTGTTCGCCGCCGGCCGGCTCGTCACCGATGAACTATTCGCCAGCCGCCGCGCCGTTTCTCCCGTCGGCCTCGACAGTGTCAAGGCCGGCCATATCAACGCCGCCGATTTCGGCGCACCCTATGCCGAAGGCGAGACATCGGTGATCGGCGTGCTGCCGGGCAAGATCATCACCGAGCACCGCCGTTTCAAGCTGCCAGCATCGGGCAATCAGGCCGGCGTCGATCTCGGTCGCGATATCATCAAAGTCGCGGTCATCGAGCGCCACGGCATCAACGGCAATCACGCCAACGGCTTCGTCCAGGGGTTCGGATTGAAGAAGGGCGCGATCGCCTCCACCGTCGGTCATGACAGCCATAATATCTGCGTCGTCGGCGTCAACGAGGACGACATGGCGCTCGCCGCCAACCGGCTGGGCGAGATCAAGGGTGGCTTCGTCGTCGTCGAGGACGGCAAGGTGACCGGCGAAATCGCCCTGCCCGTTGCGGGCCTGATGAGCCTCGAACCCTATGAAAGCGTGCGCGACACGCTGCACCACCTGCGCCAGGCCGCCTTCGCTCTCGGCGCGACGCTGCAGGAACCATTCCTGCAGCTGGCGTTCCTGCCGCTCCCGGTCATTCCGCACCTGAAGATTTCGGACAGGGGGCTGGTCGATGTCGATACGTTTGCACTGATTGGGTGAAAATATTTGTCTTGGAATGACCTTTCACTCCACTTAAATTGGTTTAGTAGCGTAGGAGTTTGAGATGACGAAATTGGAACAAATCGAGAAGGCCATCTCAGAACTTGGACCGGACGAACTGCGCGCCTTTGCAGCATGGTTCGACAAACTCCAGGCCAAGCGTTGGGATGTCCAGTTTGAACAGGATGCCAAACGTGGTGCACTGGACGCGTTGGCAGAAAATGCCTTGACGGACTTCAAAGCTGGTCGGTCTCGGAGCCTGTGAAGCACAACGCGACCGCATCGTTCTGGCGGGCATACGATGACTTGCCGGCGCAAGTTCGAGAACTGGCTGATCGCAATTTTGAAAAATTGAAAGCTGATCCCAAACATCCGTCCCTTCACTTCAAACAGGTTGGGCGTTTTTGGTCCGTGCGCGTTGGCACCTCGTGGCGCGCCCTTGCGGTGCAAGAGGGCGACGACGTGATCTGGTTCTGGATCGGCACCCACGCTCAGTACGATAAGCTGCTACGGTAACAGCCGCCCGCAAAACACATCCAGCGCCTCAAGCATGATTTCCACCCCCTCTAACCGAGGCGCGAAACCAGGCATCGTAATGGCGTCAGCGATCTTCAGGCCATTTGGTAGCTGCACCGTCTGCGGCCCGCGGCGCAGGTTGAAGACGAACAGCAGCTTCTCCCCGCCCTTTTCCCGCGTGAAAGCCAGGATGTCCTGATTGGTTTCGAGGAAAGTCATGCTGCCATCCAGAAGCGGCGCGTGCTTTTTTCGAAAGGCCAGCGTCTGCCGGTAATGGGCGAGTACCGAATCCGTCACCGTTTCCTGCTGGTCGACGGCCAATGGGCGGTGCACCTCAGGAACAGGCAACCAGGGCTTGACGGTCGAAAACCCGGCATGGGGCGTCTCCTTCTCCCAGACCATCGGCGTGCGGCACCCGTCCCGGCCCTTGAAGGCCGGCCAGAAACGGATGCCGTAGGGATCACGCAGATCTGCCAGTTCGAGTTCGGCTTCCGGAAGCGCCAGTTCCTCGCCCTGATAGAGGCAAATTGAGCCACGAAGAGCGGCAAGCACCGAGATTGCCAGCTTCGCCACCCGCGCGCGCTCCTCTTCCGTCTGCGCGAAGCGGCTGACATGGCGGGTGACGTCGTGGTTGGAGAAAGCCCAGCAGACCCAGCCGTCGGTGACCGCATCCTGAAAGGCCTGAACGCAGCGGCGGATGTGGGTGGCTGTGAAATCCGGTCCCAGCAGATCGAACGTGTAGCACATGTGCAGCTTGTCGCCGCCGCCGGTATAGGCCGCCACCGTCTTCAACGAGCGGGCGCCATCGCCCACTTCGCCGACCGACGCACGATCCCCGAATTCGTCAAGCAGGGCGCGAAAGCGCTGCAGGAAGCCGATATTTTCCGGCTGCGTCTTGTCATAGAGATGGTTCTGCATGCCGTAGGGATTGACGTCGGGCGCGTCGAGGCCGATCGCGTCTTCGTCATAAACCAGCGGCGGGTTGTCCCGCAGCTCCTTGTCGTGGAAGTAGAAGTTGACGGTATCGAGCCGGAAACCATCGACGCCGCGCTTCAGCCAGAAACGCACGGTTTCCAAGAGAGCCTCCTGAACGCCCGGATTGTGGAAGTTGAGATCAGGCTGCGAGCCCAAAAAATTGTGCATGTAATATTGCTTGCGCACGCCGTCCCATTCCCAGGCCGGACCGCCGAAGATCGACAGCCAATTGTTCGGCGCGGTCCCGTCCGGCTTCGGATCGGCCCAGACGTACCAATCGGATTTCGGATTGGTGCGGTCCGAGCGGCTCTCCTTGAACCAAGGGTGCTGGTCGGCGGTGTGCGAGATCACCTGGTCGATGATGACCTTGAGTCCCAGTTCATGGGCCCTGGTCAGCAGCGCGTCAAAATCAGCAAGTGTGCCGAACATCGGATCGACATCGCAGTAGTCGGAGACATCGTAGCCCATGTCGGCCATCGGCGAAGTGAAGAAAGGTGACAGCCAGATGGCATCGACGCCAAGGCTGGCGATATAGGGCAGCCGCAGCATCACCCCCTTCAAATCGCCGATCCCATCGCCCCTGGTATCCTGAAAGGATCGCGGATAGACCTGATAGATCGCCGCGCCGCGCCACCAGTCAGGATTGGACTTCAAGGGAGATGCCATCAAAAACTCCGCGATCACGAGGGATATGCTGGAAGATGTATCGTCGCAGAAAGAGTGAGTAAACGGCATTCCCTGCCGTCTCCTGAGATTGACGGGTCGTGGTGCAAAAATGATGATGGCATGACCAGCCCCGCCACCAAGGCAACCGGAGAAGCCAGTGCAGCGCCAGTTCCCGAGGGCTTTTCATCGATCCGCGGCGCCACAAGGCCGGCGTCACCCTCCGCGACCCATCCATGACGATCAAAAAGCAACGCTGGAGATGAGATGAGCGAGAAGTGGATATCATTCAGCCTTGCCCATGCGCATGAATTCGCCGTTGCGGCACTCCTTGGCGCAGGCGCAAGCCCGGCCATGGCCGCATCCCTCGCCCGCGCCACGGTGGACGCCGACGCGCGCAGCCCCGCGGCTGTCGGCTTTTCCCATCTCGTCGACTATCTCGAAAGTCTCGTCGCCGGCCGCATCAACAACAAGGCCGAGCCCAGGCGGACAGACCCCGCCGCCGCCCTGATCCGCGTGGATGCCGATGGCGGTATTGCGCAACTGGGTTTCGACCACGCCTTTGACGATCTGACGGGAAAGGCCAAGGCCTTCGGCATTGCACTCTTTGCCCAGTTCAATAGCTACACGTCCGGCGAACTCGGCGGTTATGTCTTCCGGCTGGCGCAACAGGGCCTCGTTGGCTTGGCCGCGACCAATGGACCAGCGCTGATCGCCGGGTCCGGCGGCACAAAACCGGTCTATTGCACCAACCCGCTCGCCTTCGCCGCACCCCGCAAGAATGGTGCGCCGCTTCTCATCGACCAATCCTCCAGCGCCACCGCTTTCGCCACGATTCGCGAGGCGGCGGCGCACAACGAACCGATTCCGGCAGGCTGGGCGGTCGACGCGACTGGGCAACCAACCACGGACGCGAGGGAGGCCATGAAGGGTGCGATGCTTGCTTTTGGCGGTGCACGCGGCGCCAATGTCGCGCTGATGGTCGAGGTATTGGCGGCGGGTTTGAGCGGCGCGAACTGGTCGCTCGATGCGCCGGATTTCATGAGCGGAGACAGGACGCCCGGCGGCG
Source organism: Pararhizobium sp. LjRoot255 (assembly GCF_964252905.1). Classification (NCBI taxonomy): domain Bacteria; kingdom Pseudomonadati; phylum Pseudomonadota; class Alphaproteobacteria; order Hyphomicrobiales; family Rhizobiaceae; genus Pararhizobium; species Pararhizobium sp. LjRoot255. Next base: position 2,801,793 of record NZ_CAXUPQ020000001.1, on the reverse strand, counting down.
GCCTCACCGTCATCGCCATCGCCCCATCTCTGCTGGACGAAGACTTCGAAGACCGGCTCGACGCGCAATTGGCACGGCTTTCAGGCGGCTATGGCGTTCACATTCCTGGAGTGTCGAAATTCGATGCCCTGAACCGCGCACGCCAGCACGGCATCCGCTTGCCTTCCGCGCTGGTAAGCCGTATCTCCGCTTTCGCAAGTAGGCGCGACTAAGGCGCCGCGCGTCTTTTCAGACGCGCCAAGGTCGCTGTAACGCTTTGATCTGCTGCATAATTTTTTCCTTAAATCGATCCCGATTTAAGGAATTATGCAGTAGAACTTGAAACTGGGCGGGAGGATTTCATGGCAGGCAGGCTGCTTTCGATCGGCGAATGCATGGTGGAACTGATGCAGGCCGAAGGTAATCTCCTGCGCAAGGGCTATGCCGGTGACAGTTTCAATACCGCCTATTATGCCCGGCTGTTTCTGCCTGAGGATTGGTCCGTCGATTATTTCACGGCGGTCGGCACCGATACGGTTTCCGACGAGATGCTTGCCTTCATCGAAAACACCGGCGTCGGTACACGCTACATCCGCCCCATCAAGGGCCGTTCGCCAGGCCTCTACATGATCCATCTGAAGGATGGCGAACGCAGCTTCTCCTACTGGCGCTCGGTTTCCGCCGCCAAACTGCTTGCCGACGACGCCGGCCATCTGCGTATGGCGATCGAAGCCTCGGATATCCTCGTCTTTTCGGGCATCACGCTGGCCATCCTTGCGCCGAGCGCCGCCGAGACGCTGCTCTTGGAACTGCGCCGCGCCAAGGCTGCCGGCAAGCTGGTCGTCTTCGATCCCAATATCCGCCCGCGCCTGTGGAACGACAGGCACTATATGCTGGAATCCATCTCCGCCGGCGCCCGCGCGTCCAGCCTCGTCATGCCGAGTTTCGATGATGAAGCGGCCCATTTCGGCGACGCCGATATTGCGGCGACGATCGCCCGATATCGCGGTCTCGGCGTGGAGAATGTCGTTGTCAAGGATGGGGCAAAGGGCGTGACCGTGAGCTTCGGCGATGATAAAGCCGAATTCGTCCCCTCGGCCAAGGTGGACAAGATCGTCGATACGACGAGCGCGGGTGACAGCTTCAACGGCGCGTTCCTTGCACGTTACGCCGCTGACGGTGATCCTGTAGCGGCCGCCCGGTTCGCTGCGAAGACGGCGGCAGCAGTCATTCAGCATCACGGCGCCCTGGTGGCGAAGGACAAACTTCCGGCCTGACCGGGCGGGACCTCCGCTAAGGCCGGATCATTTCCGCTTCTTGCGGTTCTCGAACGGGTTTTCCGATGCCCTGAGATGGATGCGGATCGGCACGCCGGGCAGCTGGAAATCGTTGCGCAAACCGTTAGTCAGGTAGCGGATATAGCTTTCCGGCACGGAATCCGGGCGTGTGCAGGAAATCATGAAACCCGGCGGGCGAGCTTTCACCTGCGTCATGTATTTTAGCTTCAGGCGGCGGCCCGACACGGCCGGCGGCGGATGCTGCACCTGCTGATGATCCAGCCAGCGGTTGAGCTTGGCGGTGGAAATACGGCGGTTCCAGACCTTGTCGGTATCGATGATCGACTGCATCAGCTTGTCGAGGCCGTAACCCGTCTGGCCGGAAATCGGCACGGCGCGGATGCCGCGAGCCTGCGGCAGCAGACGCTCGGTCTTTTCTCTAAGATCGGCAAGCAGCGCCTGCGGGTCTTCTACCAGATCCCACTTGTTGAAGGCGAGGATCGGCGCGCGGCCTTCACGGATCACGAGATCTGCGAGCTGCAGATCCTGCTTTTCGAAGGGGATGGTTGCATCGAAGACGATGACGACCGCTTCGGCGAAGCGGATGGAGCGCAGACTGTCGGCAACGGAGAGCTTTTCCAGCTTCTCCTGCACCCGCGCCTTCTTGCGCATGCCGGCGGTGTCGAACATTTTGATGGTGCGGCCGCGCCAGTCCCATTCGACCGAGATACTGTCGCGGGTAATGCCGGCCTCAGGACCGGTCAGCAGGCGGTCTTCACCGAGAAAGCGGTTGATCAGCGTCGACTTGCCGGCATTCGGGCGGCCGATGATCGCCACCCGCAAAGGCTTGGTGTCGTCATAGGCCGGCTCGAAGTCCTCGTCTTCTTCCTCGCCCGGTTCGTGGCGAAGATCGACGTCCGTCTCTGCTTCGTCGACGTCCGGCGGGAAAGCGCGGTCCTCGCCGAGCGCTTCAACAATCGCGTCGCGCAGATCGATCATGCCCTGGCCATGCTCAGCCGAGATGGCGATCGGCTCGCCGAGGCCCAGGGTGAAGGCATCGTAATAGCCGCCGTCGGAGCCCTTGGCTTCGGACTTGTTGGCAACCAGCACGACCGGCTTGCCACGGCGGCGCAGCATTTCGCCGAGCGTCTCATCGGCCGGCGTTAGGCCATGCTTGGCATCAACGACGAAGAGTGTCAGATCAGCCTCTGCGATGGCCGCTTCCGTCTGCGCCCACATGCGGCCCTGCAGAGTCTCGGGGCCGGACTGCTCGAGGCCGGCGGTATCGACGATGGTAAAGCGCAGATCCACGAGCTTGGCCTCGCCCGGGCGCCGGTCGCGGGTAACCCCCGGCGTGTCGTCGACAAGCGCCAGCTTCTTGCCAACCAGACGGTTGAAAAGCGTGGATTTGCCGACATTGGGGCGCCCAACGATGGCGACGGTGAAGTTCATCAAGTCATCCTGTCTTCTTCAGAGCATCATGCTCTAATGTTTGTCTTCTACTGCATAATTCCTTTAAGGATAAAATTATGCAGCAGATTTAAAGTGTTACAGCGTCCTTTGCGCGTCATGTCTGACGCGCGGCGCTGTGGACGCCCGCTCAGGCCGCCTTGCCGCTGGCGGCAATCAGATCGAGCAGCATCTGGGCGCGGTTCGCCAGATTGCGCGGGGTTTCGGCATCATCAACAATCTGCTGGAACCAGGTCTTTGCCTTCGCCATGTCGCCGGCCTTGTAGGCTGCGAGCCCAAGGGCTTCGCGCGCGGAATGGCGCATGCCGTTACCCGGCACGGCGAGCTGTTCGGCTCCGGCCGAAACCTGCTCATAGGTGCCGGTATCGACCAGCAGATAGGCCGCGCGCATCCGGGCCGCATCGCGCATCGCCTGCGGCAGGCTGGCATCCTTGGCGATATCGGAGAAGGCCTGAACAGCAGCGGCGACATCGCCCTTCTGCGCCATAAGCGTTGCCGCGCGCATCTTCGCCAGCACCGGATAGGCGCCGTAGCCGTCCTTCTCAAGCGCAGTCAGCGCCGCCAGCGCTTCATCGGTCTTGTTTTCCTTGGAGAGCGTCAGGGCCGCCAGGAACTGGTCGCCCGACTGCGAGGCCGAGGTTTCGCGCCAGTATTCGTAACCCACCTTGCCGATGGTGCCGAGAACAATGAGAATGGCGATCCCGATGATCACGCTGCCGAAGCGCGTCCAAACGGCCTTGACCTGGTCGGAGCGCAGTTCTTCGTTGACCTCGCGGATAAAGCTGTCGTCCTGGTTCGCCATTCCTAAGTTCCGGTTGCCCGGCCTTCCCTGCAAAGATGAAAGTAAGATTGCGCGCTTCTACCGCATTTTGAGGCCGTTGTAAGGGGGCACGCGCATTAATACCAAGGATCGATGATAGGAACCCATAGGATCGGCTCGATCTTCGTTTCCGGCTAGGAGAGGATCGCAGTCACGATGCTTTCGCATCGTGCAAGAGCCTCGACGCCGCCGGAAGCGAAGAGAAGCCGACCGAAGGTGGCTCATGCTGGCCTTTCGGCGTTGTTGCGTCCCTCGACCGATGCGAAAGCATCGCTCTTCGAAACGCGCCTAGCCGAAAGGCCAGCATGAGCCATCCTATGGGTTCCTATCATCGATCCTTGGTATTAGCCCCCTTTAGCTCAAGACAATCGGAGCAACGCCGATCAGCCACTCGTGCAGCTTCCAGACAAATAGTCCATAGACGACGACACCGATGATCACCGCCAGCAGGTCGTTGGAGGCGGAACGGAAAACCGGAAGCACCTTCTCACCCGCCCGCTGCCGCCGCTTCAGCGAGATGCGCAGGATGACGGCCCAGGCAAGGAACGAGCCGAACAGCAGCACCGAGGATGTCTCGCCATTGGCAAGCAGATGGGCGAGCGCCCAGATCTTGATCGACAGGATTTGCGGATGCTTGACCGCGACTGCAATGCGGCCTGCCGGCAAAAAGCCGGCGGCAAGACAGATGAAGGCAAGTAACATCAAAAGCAGCGAAATGTGTTTCAGGAAGACCGGCGGGTTGTAGAGCATGCCGGTGACCGCCCTCGCCTCGCCGAAGCCGTAGATGATCAGAAGAAGGCCGACGAGGCTGATGACCGCATAGATTCCCATCCAGGCGCCCTTGCCCTGACGTTCGATGACCGAGGCACGCAGGCCAGGTGCAACGACGCGCACGAGATGCATGCCGAGAAAAATGACGATGCCCAGAAGAAGAAGTGTCATGAAGCCCATCCGCCGTTTTGTGAGATTTCTATCCCCTCGCATAGCCGGATCAGAGTCAAGATTCCAGCACGATCAAAGGATTGCCTTATTCTTGCGGCAGGGGTCGCTGCTCCGCATCTGCCCTCCAAGGTTTCCGCATGCCCAGATTTTCCGCCGCTCCCGGCCTTGCTCTTGCCTTGGCCCTGGTCCCCACCTTCGCCCATGCGATGCAACCACCGGCCCCGGCAGGCCGAAAACAGCTTGTCATCATTTCCTTCGACGGCGCCCACGACAACAGGCTTTGGGAAAAAAGCCTGGAGATCGGCAAGCGAACGGGCGCGCACTTCACCTATTTCCTCTCCTGCACCTTTCTGATGGCGAAAGCGGAGGGCGGCAAGACGTATCGGGCCCCCGGACAAAAGGCCGGACGCTCGAATGTCGGCTTCGCCCTAAGCCGCGAGGAAGTACAGGCCCGTGTCCGCTACATCTGGCAGGCGCACCAAACCGGCCACGATATCGGCAGCCATGCCTGCGGCCATTTCGACGGCAAGGGCTGGAGCGCGGCCGATTGGAAACAGGAATTCACAGCCTTCCACACGGCGCTCTTGAATGCCTGGAAAACGGGCGGCATCGAAGGCGAGGAGCCCGAGGGCTGGGCGGATTTCGCGGCGAAAGACATCAAGGGATTTCGCGCGCCCTATCTGTCGGTGAGCGACGGCCTGCTACCTGCGCTGAAAAAGGCCGGCTTCACCTATGATGCCAGCCTCGTCACCAAGGGCCCCGGCTGGCCGTCGGACGAGGACAGCATGCCGCGTTTCGGACTGCCTCTCATTCCCGAGGGGCCGCAGCAGCGCCGGGTGATCGGCATGGATTACAATCTCTTCATCCGCCATTCGATGGGCGTGGAAAACCGCAAGGACAGCGCCGCCTTCGAAGAGCGCGCGATCGAGGCCTACCGGAAGGCCTTTGACGCGCAATACCAGGGCGGCCGCGTCCCGCTGCAACTCGGTTTCCACTTCGTCGAGATGAATGGCGGCGCCTATTGGCGGGCGCTCGACCGGTTCCTGACCGATACCTGCGGCAAGCCCGACGTCGCCTGCGTCAGCTATGCCGAGGCGTTGCCCCTGATCGCCAATGAGAAGAAGGCGGCCGAAGCCGCCTCCCAATAGTTTCATGAATATCAGGCCAGGCTTTCGTTCTCGCCGGCTTCGATAAATTCGCGGTCGATTGCAGGCAGAGGTTCCCCCTCCATCGCGGCCTCGAATGCCTGAAGACGTTTGTAGATCGAAATCAGCTCAATCACCGTCGGCCAGGAATTGACGAGGTACTGGAAAGAGCTCGTAACCTGCGAGAAAGCGCCCTGGATCTGCTGCATGAGGCCAAAGGTGATCGTCGCCCCAACGACGGACGGAACCATAAGGAACAAGGGGAAGATGTTGTCCGTCTGCAGATAAAAATATCGGGCGACATTGAAGTAGGTGTAGTGGAAATACAGCTTGAAATAGTTCTTGCGGACATTGCTGAACAATTCACGGATCGTCAGGGGTTGAGCACGGTCGACATGGTCTTCACCATACACGAGCTCCTTTCGATACGCCGCCTCGACACGTTGATTGCGGAACTCCAGGCCGGGCAGCCTCACCCCAACGAGGGCCAACATGACGGTACCGAAGATTGACCAGGCAATCGCCGCGATGACAAGCGGATACGGTATCGCCCCGACGATAGGCAATTCTTTGATGCTGCTCGACAGGGCATGGAGCACCGGCAGAAACGCAATCAGCGTCATAACGGAATCGATCAGCCGGACGCCAAGCCCTTCGACCGTCGTCGCAAATCGCATCGTATCTTCCTGGATACGCTGCGAAGCGCCCTCGATATGGCGCACTTTGGGCCAAACCGAATAGTAGAAATCGTTCATGGCGGTACGCCAACGGAACAGATAGTGGCTGGTAAAGAAACTGATCAGGACAGCCGAAACAATATAGACGGTGGCGAGCTGGAAAAAGATGAAGGCATAGCCATAGATTTCCGAGGCTTGAACAGTGTTCGGTGCCTTCAACGCCTCGACAATGCGATCATAGGTCGGACGCCGCCAATTGTTGAGTGCAACGCTGATATCGACCGAGAAATAGACCGTGAAAATGATGAAGGTGGATCCCCAGACCGACCATGATTTCCAGGGGTGCTCAGCTGCGTAGAAATGCCAGAAGAGGCAGAAGAGCAGCATGGAGGAGATGAAATAGATATAGAACCAGACTGAGGCCGTTGTAAAGAAATGCCCAAGGCCGATGGGGGCCTCCTGACCGGGGCCAAGTTGCGGCAGACCGAACTGCCCCCCGATGTCAGCCCCGACCGTGTACCATATGGCGACCACAACGACTGTCCAAAGCAGTGCGGAGGGAAAGAACAGCTTCGGATTGGGAAAGAAGGAATGGAACAAGGCGTGGTACTCGCGTTTCTTGATGGGCAGATACCCACCTTCTCGATACGCCGGAACCTAGGGCAAAAGCCATCCCCTGCCAATCACGTCAAGCTAATGTTACCGTTATTTAATAGCGAACCGCTCATGCGCCTGTGGCGATAACGATGCGGCGCATCTCCACCCAGGTGAGCGCTGCGCAGAAAAGCAGCACCCCCGCCGCCAGCAGGGTCGGTGCGGTAAAACTGCCGCTGCTTTCAGCAAGCCAGCCGGCGACGAGCGGCCCGACGATCTGGCCGACGCCGAAGGCGGCGGTCATGAAGGCGAGCGCCTTGCGCGGGCTTTGCGGCGCGAGTGCCCGGCCGATCTGCAGCCCATAGGCGGTGACCATGATGAAGGTTGCGCCAAGCATCAGGCCGCCGATTAGGGGCGCGTATGGCGAAGGCAGAGCGACCGCCAGAATAAGCCCGATAGCCTCGACCAACAGGCCCGCAAGATAAACCCCGACGATGCCGAGCCGTGGCACGGTGCGGCGCCAGGCATGCACGGACACTGCGGCGCTGAGACCCGTGATCAGCCATGCGAGAAACTCGACGGTATGGTCGGTTGCGCCCTGGCGCGCCATGGCGACGAGGAAGGTCGCGGTGATGACATAGCCGAAGCCGAACAAGCCGTAGGTGAGCGTGATCACGACAAGCGGCCGGGTCCAGACGAGCGGTTTTTCCTTCTCGCCGTTCCCCCGCCCTGCAGGTCCTTCAGGCAGCAGCGCCGCCACGATGATCGTGCCGAGACAGGCAATGACGGCGCCGCCGAACCAGGCCGCCTGCCAGCTTGCAAAAACACCGAAACCGCCGGCGGGCAACAGGAAGACCATCAACGACGAAACCGCAATGCCCATGCCGACACCGCCGAAATGCACCGACTGGACATGCGGATTGGCGGCGGCAAGCCCTCTGCTAAGCACGATCGCCGAGGTGAAGATCATCGCAAAGGCGCTGGCCACGCCGGCAAGAAAGCGGATGACGGAAAACAACAGCAGCGACGATGTCAACCCCATGGCGACGAGCAGCACCGCCGTCGCAACCAGCGCCGAAAGGGCGATCGGCCTCTCCCTTCCCTCCGCCCAGCCAAAGCCCGCAGCAATGGCTCCCAGCAGATAGCCGATGAAATTGGCGGATGCGATGATCCCCGCGTCGGCGGGTGTCAGGCCGAGATCGGCCATCATGCCAGGCAGGATCGGCGTATAGGAAAAGCGCCCGAAGCCCATGGCAACCGCCATGGCGATTGCGCCGGCAAAAGCGGTGGGAGCAAGGCCCTCGTCTAGCGGGCGGTCGAGCGTAGTCATGCCACATCTATCGCAATGCAGCATGGCGACGACAAACGACAAAATTTGATAATGTTGTTCAGGACGTGAATAGCAGCTCTTGCGGATCAACCCGGAAGGGTGACGACCAGAGGCCCGTTGCGCGTGACGACCACAGTATGCTCGTACTGGACGGTCGGCGCGCGCGGCTCGCTGTAGAGCGTCCATTCGTCATCGCCGCCCTCGGCCCATTGGGCGCCAAGCGACAGGAAGGGCTCGACCGTGAAAACCATGCCGTCGGTCATCCTGCGCTTCTCGTGCTTGTCCGGCCAGGTGGCGATTTCCGTCGGTTCCTCGTGCAAGGAGCGGCCGACACCGTGGCTCGCCAGGTTGGTCACAAGCGTATAGCGGTTCTTCCTGGCAAAACTGCCGATGGCATTGCCGATCGCCGCCAGCGGTTTGCCCGCCTTCACCTCGTTCAGACCGACCCACATGGCGCGCTTGCCGTCGCGGCAGAGCCGCTCGATCTGCGGCTTGACCGGTGGAACGGCGAACGAGGCGCCGGTATCGGCGAACAGGCCGTTCTTCTCGGCCGAGACATCGATGTTGACCAGATCGGCCGCGTGAATGACGCGCGCGCCGGGAATGCCATGGGCGATCTCTTCATTGACGCTGATGCAGGTGGCGCCGGGAAAGTTATAGGTGAGTTCCGGCGCGGAACGGGCGCCTGCATCCTCGAGCACCTTGCGGCCGATGGCATCGAGCTCCGCCGTGGTGATGCCCGGTTCGAGTGCGGCGCCCATGATCTGTACGGCATTGGCGCAGATGCGGCCGATTTCCTTCAGCCGCGCCAGGTCTTCGTCATTGTTGAGGGTCATTGTTTCTCGCTTTCGGCGGTCTATGTAACGCGCCGAAAGCGACCAATCCAGATGGCCTTGACAGGAAAATCGCCGAGATCAGACGGTCTCCGCCTGTTTTGCCCCCAGCGCTGCCCGCACTAGTGGCGCAACCTTCGTGCCGTAAAGCTCGATGCCGCGCATGATCTGGTCATGCGGCATCAGGCCGATCGCCATCTGCAGCAGGAACCGGTCATTCTTGAAGATGCGATGATGACGGACGATCTTTTCCGCGACCGTTTCAGGATCACCGAGGAACAGATTGCCGTTCGGCCCGATCGCCTGGTTGAAATGTGCCCGATTGGTCGGACCCCAACCACGCTCACGGCCGATGCGGTTCATCACCTCGGCCTGCGGGCCATAGAACTGATCGGCGGCCGTCTCCGTCGTGTCGGCGATGAAACCATGCACATTGATGCTGGTCTTCAGCTTGGAGGCATCCTGCCCGGCCCGGCGCGCGGCTTCGCGGTAGAGATCGAACAGCGGCGCATAGCGGGCCGGCTCGCCGCCGATGATCGCCAGCGCTACCGGCAGGCCAAGCGCACCAGCGCGCGCCACCGATTGCGGCGTGCCGCCAACGGCGATCCACAACGGCAGCGGATCGTTGAGCGGGCGCGGATAAACGCCACGGCCGTTGATCGGCGCACGTTTCTCACCAGCCCAAGTCACCTTCTCGCCCGCGCGTATGGCAAGCAGCAGGTCCAGTTTCTCGGCAAACAACTGGTCGTAGTCTTCAAGATCGTAACCGAACAACGGGAAGGACTCGATGAACGAGCCGCGGCCGGCCATGATTTCGGCGCGGCCGTTCGAGATCAGGTCAAGCGTCGCAAACTGCTGGAACACCCGGACCGGATCGTCCGAGCTCAGCACCGTGACGGCGCTGGTGAGCTTGATGTTTTTCGTGCGCGACGCAGCTGCGGCGAGGATCATCGCCGGCACAGACGCGACATAGTCCGGCCGGTGATGCTCGCCAAGCCCGAAGACATCGAGGCCGACCTGATCGGCCAGCTCGATTTCCTCGATCAGGTGACGCACCCGCTCCTCACCCTCCCTGCCGCGCCCACCCGGCGCCTCGGGGTGAACATCTCCGAATGTGTAAAGCCCAAGTTCCATGGCATCCTGCCTGTTTGGTCTGCCCGATTTGCGGGCAAGCCGTTGTTTGAGCTCAAAGATAGTCATGCTTGGTGGGATATCACAGCACGGAAGCTGAAACACTGCGTTTCCCTGAGCCTCATGTTTCCCACGGATTGAGGAGCTGCACACCGGTGCTCATGAAATCGCGTGTGTTGCGTGTAACAAGAATGAAATTGTGATGAAGGGCTGTCGCTGCGATGAGCGCTCCGGCGTCAGGGCGGCGGTCGGGAACATGCAACGCTGCACATTTTTTCGCAATCTCCACATCGACTGAGAGAATGCGCCCATGGAAGGCCGTCATTACATGCCCGTCGAAAAACGCGCGCAGGATGGAGGCCTGCGCTGCATATCAATTCAAAGGTCGCTCAACGTCCGCTTCACCGCATTCCGCCATCCCTTCAATTTGCCGGTGCGGCATTTCTCGTCCATCTTCGGCTCGAACCGGCGATCGCGGGCCCAGGATTTGGCGAAATCCTTCTGGTTCGGCCACACCCCTGCACGGCTGCCGGCGAGCCAGGCAACGCCAAGGGCGGTGGTTTCAAGGATCGTCGGCCGGTCCACCGGGGCGTCGAGCAGATCGGAGAGACGCTGCATGGTCCAGTCGGAGGCCACCATGCCACCATCGACGCGCAGCACCGTTTCCTTGCCGTCGCTCTTCCAGTCCTTGTACATCGCGTCGAGCAGATCGCGCGTCTGGTAGCAGACCGCTTCGAGGGCTGCGCGGGCAAACTCCGCCGGGCCGGTGTTACGCGTCATGCCGAAGATTGCGCCACGCGCGTCCGGATCCCAGTGCGGCGCGCCAAGGCCGGTGAAGGCCGGAACGAGATAGATCTCCTGCGACGGATCGGCGCTTTCGGCAAGCGTACCGGCATCGGGTGCGGCCTTGATCACCTTGAGACCATCGCGCAGCCACTGTACGGCGGCACCGGCAACGAAGATCGAGCCTTCCAGCGCATAGGTGGTTTCGCCGTCGAGACGATAGGCGATCGTCGTCAGGAGCCGGTTCTTCGAGCGGACGATGTCCTGTCCGGTATTGAGAAGTGCGAAGCAGCCGGTGCCGTAGGTCGATTTCATCATGCCAGGCTGGAAGCAGGCCTGGCCGATGGTGGCTGCCTGCTGGTCACCGGCGACGCCGAGAATCGGGATTTCCGCACCGAAGATGGAGGCGTCGGTCACGCCGAAATCGGCCGCGCAGTCGAGCACTTGCGGCAGCATGGCTTCGGGAACACGCAGGATTTCGAGCAGATCGCGGTCCCAGTCGTTGCCGGCGATGTTGTACATCAGCGTGCGCGAGGCATTGGTCGCATCCGTCACGAAGGATTTGCCGCCCGTCAGCCGCCAGATCAGGAATGTGTCGATCGTGCCGAAGCAGAGCTCACCCTTGGCGCCGCGTGTGCGCGCGCCCTTCACGTTGGCGAGCATCCAAGAGAGCTTGGTGCCAGAGAAATAGGGGTCGAGCAGCAGCCCGGTCTTCTTCGTGAAGGTCTTTTCCAGCCCTTGACGCTTCAGCTTGTCGCAATAGGAGGCCGTGCGGCGGTCCTGCCAGACGATGGCATTGTGGATCGGCTTGCCGGTGGCGCGTTCCCAGACGACGACGGTCTCGCGCTGGTTGGTGATGCCGATCGCTGAAAGTTCGCTCGCCTTGATGCCGGCCTTGCGGATGGCTTCCCTGATCGCCCAGACGACGGTATCCCAGATTTCCTCGGGATCATGTTCCACCCAGCCGGATTTCGGGAAATGCTGCCTGAATTCCTTCTGCCCGGAACCGGCCACCCTCTGCTTCGCGTCGAAAACGATCGCGCGGCTCGACGTCGTGCCCTGATCGATCGCGAGAACATATCCGCTCATTCTGCCCCTCCCAGCGTTTCTTGAGCTCGCTTCTCTCCTCAAGACGGCAAGCCAGTTCAAAAACTTCAATACGATACAAAAACGAATGTCAAACGAAAACAAAACGCAAGTTAAAACGCGTTTGCGCCCCCGCAAAAAGCAATGGCGACAACGGCAAAAACACAATTGTCACGCTGCCGGTTTTAGGCATAGTTTCAAGAGTCGAATTAACAAGAAGAGACCGCATGACCCAATCCGCCGGCAGCATCCGCTTCATTCTGAATGACCGGGACATCGCGCTGACGTCAGTGTCGCCAACGGGAATGCTGCTCGATTTCCTACGTCTCGAACGGCGACTGACGGGAACCAAGGAAGGTTGCGCCGAGGGCGATTGCGGTGCCTGCACCGTGCTCGTCGGCCGGCTCGCGGGTAACGATCTCGTCTACGAAAGCGTCAATGCCTGTATCCGCTTCACCGGATCGCTCAATGCGACCCATGTCGTGACCATCGAGCATCTAGCCGCAAAGGACGGCGTGCTACACCCGGTTCAGCAGGCCATGGTCGACTATCACGGCTCGCAATGCGGATTCTGCACGCCCGGTTTCGTGATGTCGCTATACGGACTGTGGCTATCGAAGGACAATCCCGGCCGCGCCGATATCGAAAAAACGTTGCAAGGCAATCTCTGTCGATGCACGGGTTACGAGCCGATTGTCAAAGCGGCCGAAGCGGTCGGCAAGATGAGGCCCGATGCTGTGTTCGACCCTCTCATCAAGGTGCGGCGGGATATTACAGCGCGCCTCAAGGCAATGCGCAACGATGAGACGATCTTGATCGGCGATGACGCGGCAAGACTTATCGTTCCCGGCTCGGCCTCGGCCCTGGCCGAGGTTCTCGACACCTATCCGCAGGCAACCATGGTCGCCGGCTCCACCGATGTCGGCCTCTGGGTCACCAAGCAGATGCGCGAGATCAGTCCGGTCATCTTCATCAACGGCATCGAGGAGTTGCAGTCGATCCGGGAGACAAAAGAGGGCATCACCATCGGCGCCGGCGTGACTTATTCCGCGGCCTTCAAGCTGATCTCGGCGCGCTATCCCGCCTTTGGCCGATTGCTCGACCGGCTCGGCGGCGAGCAGGTGCGCAATATGGGCACGATCGGCGGCAATGTCGCCAACGGCTCGCCGATCGGCGACACACCGCCGCCCCTGATCGCGCTCGATGCAAGTGTCACGCTACGATCGAAGGCCGGGCAGCGAACAGTTCCGCTTGAGGACTATTTCATCGAATATGGACGTCAGGATCGCAGGCCCGGAGAATTCGTCGAAAGCATCTTCGTGCCCAGCCTGCCCGGCGGCGATCTGTTCTCCGTCTATAAAGTCTCAAAGCGTCGTGACGAGGATATCTCCGCCCTTTGCGGCGCTTTCCGTATCGCGCTTAACGGCGACCTGGTGACGTCGGCACGGATCGCATTTGGCGGCATGGCCGGAACGCCGAAACGGGCGGCCCATGTCGAAGCGGCATTGGTCGGCAGGCTCTGGAACGAAGAGACGGTGAAGGCTGCCCAAACCGCGTTCGAACAAGATTATCAGCCGCTCACCGACTGGCGCGCCACAGCGGCCTATCGCATGCTGGCGGCGAAGAACCTGCTCTTGCGGTTCTTCGTGGAAACGTCAGGTGAAAGGGCCGAGCTTGTCCGGTTCGAGGTGACGGCATGACGATCCAACTCTCAGCGCCCCCCAGCCGGTCCGGCGGAGCCACCCCCCTCTGTCACTTCGTGACATCTCCCCCTCAAGGGGGGAGATTGCTTGCCGTATCGCTCTCGAAAAGCAAGCAGCCTCGCAACGACCCGCAAATGCGAGAACGCCCCAGCGCGCTCCCGATCTCCCCCCTTGAGGGGGAGATGTCGGCAAGGCCGACAGAGGGGGGTATTCCGGCGGCACAAATGAAGGCCGCAAAACAGGCGACGGAATCTCGTCTGTCTTCGCCCAGTCGGACAATGCGACGGACCGGAGGTCCTTGCTGATGGACAAATCCACCTTCGAAGAGCGCAAGACGATCGCCGGACCGATGCATTCGGCACTGCGCCACGACAGCGCCCACAAGCATGTCTCCGGCACCGCGGATTATATCGATGACATTCCGGAACCGGCCGGAACGCTGCATGGCGCGCTGGGGATGACCGACCGCGCCCATGCCGAAATCCTCGCCATGGACCTATCGGAGGTCGAAGCAACACCCGGCGTCGTCTGTGTGCTGACCGCCAAGGACATGCCGCACTCCAACGACATCAGCCCCACCCATCTGGATGACGAGCCGGTGCTTGCCGATGGCCTTGTCCAGTTCCATGGCCAGCCCGCTTTTGCCGTGATCGCCGAAACCCGCGATGTTGCCCGCCGGGCGGCGCGCAAGGCGAAGATCACCTATCGCGACCTACCGCATTCCACCGATATCGCCGATGCGCTTGAAAACGGCGCGGAGCTCGTTACCAAGCCGCTCACATTGCAGCGCGGCGATGCCGAGGCGGAACTGGAACTCTCGCCTCGCCGCCTCGCTGGCCGCATGCGCATCGGCGGCCAGGAGCATTTCTATCTCGAAAGCCATATCGCCTTTGCCATTCCCGGCGAAGACGACGAAGTCACCGTCTGGTCCTCGACCCAGCATCCGAGCGAAGTGCAGCACATGGTCGGCCATGTGCTCGGCGTGCCCTCGAATGCCGTGACGGTACAGGTGCGGCGCATGGGCGGCGGCTTCGGCGGCAAGGAAACCCAGGCCAGCCAGTTTGCGGTTCTGGCGGCCGTGGCAGCCAAGAAGCTCAACCGCGCCGTCAAATTCCGTCCCGACCGCGACGAGGATATGACAGCCACCGGCAAGCGCCACGATTTCCTTGTCGACTACGATGTGGGCTTCGACGACGAGGGCCGCATCCATGCGGTGAAGGCGAATTATGCCGCCCGTTGCGGCTATTCCTCCGATCTCTCCGGCCCGGTCACCGACCGCGCCCTCTTCCACGCCGACAGCTCCTATTTCTTCCCGCATGTGAAGCTGACCTCGCAGCCCCTGAAGACGCATACCGTCTCCAATACCGCCTATCGCGGTTTCGGCGGGCCGCAGGGCATGATCGGCGGCGAGCGTATCATCGAGGAGATCGCCTATACGCTCGGCAAGGATCCGCTCGACATCCGCAAGCTGAATTTCTACGGCGAAAAAGGGTCGGGCCGCGACCTCACGCCCTATCACCAGCAGATCGAAGACAACATTATCCACCGCATCGTCTCCGAACTGGAGGTGGACGCCGACTATCAGGCGCGCCGCAAGGCGATCATCTCCTTCAACAGGACGAGCCAGGTGATCCGCAAGGGCATCGCGCTGACGCCGGTCAAGTTCGGCATCTCCTTTACCATGACCGCCTTCAACCAGGCAGGTGCGCTGGTCCATATCTACAAGGACGGATCGATCCACCTGAACCACGGCGGCACCGAGATGGGCCAGGGCGTCTATACCAAGGTGGCGCAGGTTCTTGCCGACAGTTTCCAGGTCGATATCAGCAATGTGAAGATCACCGCGACGTCGACCGGCAAGGTGCCCAATACCTCGGCGACCGCCGCCTCCTCCGGCTCCGACCTCAACGGCATGGCGGCCTATGACGCGGCCCGCCAGATCAAGGAACGGCTCGTCGATTTCGCCGCCGAACGCTGGCAGACGGCCCCGGAAAATGTCGCCTTCGTACCGAACCATGTGAAGATTGGCGAGGAACTGGTGCCCTTCGCCGACTTCATCAGCCAAGCCTATTTCGCCCGCATCCAGCTGTCCGCTGCCGGCTTCTACAAGACGCCGAAAATCCACTGGGATCGCGACACCGGCCGCGGTACGCCATTCTACTATTTCGCCTATGGAGCCGCCGTCTCGGAGGTTTCCATCGATACACTGACCGGCGAATACATGGTCGACCGCGTCGACGTGCTGCACGATGTCGGCAAATCGCTCAACCCCGCCATCGATATCGGCCAGGTGGAGGGTGGCTTCGTTCAAGGCATGGGATGGCTGACCACGGAAGAACTCTGGTGGGACGATAAGGGCCGCCTGCGCACCCATGCGCCGTCGACCTACAAGATCCCGCTCGCCTCCGACCGGCCGAAGATATTCAACGTCAAGCTGGCAGAATGGGCCGAAAATGCCGAAATGACCATCGGCCGCTCCAAGGCCGTCGGCGAGCCGCCCTTCATGCTGCCGATCTCGGTGCTGGAGGCGCTCTCCATGGCCGTTGCCAGCGTCGCGGACTACCGCGAATGCCCAAGACTGGATACGCCGGCGACACCGGAACGGGTGCTGATGGCGGTGGAGCGCCTGCGTGCGACCAAAGCGTGAAGAGCAATTGAAATGAACTATGCCGCCGACAGCCTCGAAGCCTTCCTTGAGCGCGAATACAAGTTGGTCGTTGTCGAGATCAAGCAGACCTTCGGCTCGACGCCACGCGAGGCAGGCGCCATCATGCTGGTTTCGCCGACGGACACGCATGGAACAATCGGCGGCGGGCAGATGGAACATCTGGCGATCGACAATGCCCGGGCGCTTCTTGCGGGCGTCAGTGACCAGCTCGAGATGGATATTCCGCTCGGTCCCGATATCGGCCAGTGCTGCGGCGGCCGCGTGATCTTATCGTTCCGTATCGGCGATGAGGCTTCCCGCGCAGCGCTTGACGCAAGGTTGAAGAAGCGGCTGGAGTCGCTGCCGGAAGTCTGGCTGTTCGGTGCCGGCCATGTCGGCCGGGCGCTGGCCGATGCCCTGTTGCTGTTGCCGCTGAAGACCTATGCCGTGGAAACGCGAAAGAGCGAGCTCGACCTCATGTCAGCCGGTGCCAGCCATCGGCTGGTCGCCATTCCGGAAGCGATGGTCAAGGATATCGCGCCGGGCTCGGCCGTTGTCATCCTCACCCACGACCACGCGCTCGATTTCCTGATCGCCAGGGAAGCGCTGGCACGCGACGATCTCGCCTATGTCGGCATGATCGGCTCGAAAGCCAAGCGCGCCACCTTCGCAAGCTGGGCACGAAAAGAGGGTTTGGGCGATGACGCAATCGGCAGGCTGGTGCTGCCGATCGGCGGCAAGGCTGTCAGTGACAAACGCCCTGCCGTCATCGCCGCCATGACATCGGCTGAGATTCTTGTCGCCTTGGAGAGGCGTAAGCGCAACTGATGCGGGTCGCTGTTGCGGATCAGCACAGCGCCCCCCGCGCGCCTGCGCCGCAAGGCCCCGCCGGCTCGAACACACCGCCGAGCCGGTGGCAGGCCCTAATGGTGACGCGGGTCGCGCCCGTCCATAAAACCCATGTCTCGTTTCATGTGATCTGACATCACTTCGAGATCAAGTTTCGGGTAGCCAAGCCGAAGACCGCGCAGCATCCTCGCCAGCATAGAACGCCATTCTCCAGCCCGAGATCGCGGCATAGATTCAAATTTTTCAATTGCTTGGCAATCCATGATGGCACCCTGTGTTTCTGTGAATGTGATTGCAGCATGCGCGCAAACGTGCTCAACTTCCAATCGAACAACCGTCTGCATGCATCAAGAGAACTTATCCGTGAAAATGTCGAAACAGTTCCCGTTGAACGCGCTTCGCGTCTTTGAAGCCGCGGCTCGGCTCGGCAGTTTCACTCGCGCGGGCGAAGAACTCGGCATGACCCAGACGGCGGTCAGCTATCAGATCAAGTTGATCGAGGAGAATGTCGGCGAACCGTTGTTCCTACGGCGGCCGCGGCAGATCACGCTGACGGAGGTTGGCCAGCGACTGGCGCCGCGCGTCACCGAAGCCTTCGAAATGCTGCAGGAGGCCGTGCTGTCGGCGCGGGGCGATGTGGACAGCGCATTGCTGATCAGTTCGACGGCGACATTCGCCTCGCAATGGCTCGCCCGCAATATCGGCTCCTTTCAGCTGGCGCATCCGAACATCGCGGTGCGCCTGACGACCGGCGAGACGATAGTCGATCTCACGACAGGAGCGGCTGACCTTGCCATCCGATCCGGCACCGGCGTCTGGCCGGGCCTCGACAGCCATCCGTTGATGCGCATCCAGTTCACGCCGATGCTGAGCCCGGCGCTCGCCGAGACGATCGGCGGCATTCACGAACCACGCGATCTCCTGAAACTGAGGATCATCGACGCCGGCGACCCGTGGTGGCGGCTCTGGTTCGAAGCCGCCGGCATCCAGGACCCGGACCTTGACGGCAGGCCGACGAGCAGGCTCGGCGCACAGACCTTCGAGGCACGCGCGGCAGTTGCCGGACAGGGCGTCGCCATCCTGACGCCGGAATTCTACATGGACGACGTAGCGCTCGGCCGGCTCTATCAGCCCTTCGAATTGCGTTGCAGCGACGGTCATGACTATTGGCTTGCCTATCCGCATGCGCGCCGCAACACGCTAAAAATCCGCGCATTCCGCGACTGGATTCTGGGCGAGCTCGATCCGGAGACGAACAGCTTGCGCAAATAGCGCTTGACGACGAAATCGCCCTCTTCCCCCGGCCTTCGTTTTTTCGCAAGGTGGCGCGGCGGAGGATGAAAGGGGACCTGTATGTATGAATTCGCCATAGCCTGGGAATGGCTGGCCTTTGCCGTCCGCTGGCTGCATGTCATCACCGCCATCGCCTGGATCGGCTCTTCCTTCTATTTCATCGCGCTCGATCTCGGCCTCGTGAAGCGCGATCATCTGCCCGCCGGCGCCTATGGCGAGGAATGGCAGGTGCATGGCGGCGGCTTCTATCACATCCAGAAATACCTCGTTGCGCCAGCAGCCATGCCGGAACATCTCACCTGGTTCAAATGGGAGAGCTACGTCACCTGGCTTTCCGGCTTTGCCATGCTCTGTCTGATCTATTACGGCGGCGCCGACCTTTTCCTGATCGACCGGCATGTGCTCGATATTTCCGCGACCACGGCGATCCTGATCTCGCTCGCCTCGCTCGGTATCGGCTGGATCTTCTATGATCTTCTGTGCAAATCACCGCTCGGCAAGAACACCTGGACGCTGATGGGCATCCTCTATGTCGCCCTCGTGGCGATGGCCTGGGGGTATACGCAGGTCTTCACCGGCCGCGCCGCCTTCCTGCATCTCGGCGCATTTACCGCGACGATCATGTCGGCCAATGTCTTCTTCATCATCATGCCGAACCAGCGCGTCGTCGTCGCTGATCTGATCGCCGGGCGCACGCCCGACCCGAAATACGGCGTCATCGCCAAACAGCGCTCGCTGCACAACAACTACCTGACGCTGCCCGTCATCTTCTTCATGCTGTCCAACCACTACCCGCTCGCCTTCGCGACCGCGTATAACTGGGTGATCGCGGCACTGGTCTTCCTGATGGGCGTCACCATCCGCCACTGGTTCAACACGACCCATGCCCGCAAGGGCAAACCGACCTGGACGTGGCTGGTCACGCTTGTGATCTTCATCCTGATCATGTGGCTATCGACAGCGCCTAAGGTCCTTACCGGCGAAGCCTCGGCCGAAGTGTCGCCGGCCTTCCGGCAGTTCGCAACAAACGCGCATTTCCCAGCAGTGAAGGATACGGTCACGACCCGTTGCTCCATGTGCCATTCGGCGGAACCCGTCTATGAGGGCATCAACCGACCGCCCAACGGCGTCATACTGGAGAGCGACGCGGAGATTGTCGCGCGTGCCCGCGACATCTACATCCAGGCCGGCCGCAGCCACGCCATGCCGCCGGGCAATATTACTGACATGACGGTGAATGAGCGTAAACTGCTGACGGCGTGGTTCGAAAGCTCGGTTTCTGAAGGCAGGACAGAATGACAGCGACCCTCATTCGCGGACGCACGCTGAGTTTCAAGCACGCCCCCGCGGGCCTGCAGGACAAGGACGCCTATGCCTACGAGCTGGATGGCGCCCTATTGGTTGAAGACGGCGTCATCCTCGCGAGCGGCGCTTATGACGCCGTGAAGGCGCAGGCGCCCGATGACGCGGTGGAAATCGATCACCGGCCCCACCTCATACTGCCCGGCTTTATCGACACGCATCTGCATTTCCCGCAGATGCAGGTGATCGGCTCCTATGCCGCCAACCTGCTCGAATGGCTGAACACCTATACCTTCCCGGAGGAATGCCGCTTCGTCGAGACGGCGCATGCTGAGCGTATCGCGACACATTTCTTCGACGAAATGGTGCGTCACGGCACGACCACGGCGGTCGCCTATTGCTCGGTGCACAAGACCTCCGCCGATGCCTTCTTCGCGGAAGCCCTGCGCCGCAACATGCGCATGGTCGCCGGCAAGGTGATGATGGACCGCAACGCGCCGCAGGCGCTGCTCGACACGCCTGAGACGGCCTACGACGAGACCCGGGCGGTGATCGCCGAATGGCATGGCAGGGGCCGCAACCACGTGGCGATCACCCCGCGCTTCGCCATCACCTCGACGCCCGAGCAGATGTCTGCGGCACAAGCTCTGGCGCGCGAATTTCCCGATCTTCACATCCAGACGCATCTCTCGGAAAACCGCGAAGAGATCGATTTCACCTGCTCGCTCTATCCCGAGGCCGTCGACTACACGGATGTCTACACCCGCTACGGCCTGCTTGGCCCGAAAACCTTGTTCGGCCACTGCATCCATCTGTCGGCGCGTGAGATGGACGCCATGAGCGAGACCGGCTCGGTCGCCGTCCACTGCCCGACCTCCAATCTTTTTCTCGGCTCCGGTCTGTTCCCGCTGAAAAAGCTGGTCAACCGCGAGAAACCTGTGCGCGTTGCCGTCGCCACCGATATCGGCGGCGGCTCGAGCTATTCGATGCTGCGCACCCTGGACGAGGCCTACAAGATCCAGCAATTGCAGGGCGAACGGCTGAACCCGTTCGAGAGTTTCTACTACATGACACTGGGCAACGCGCTGGCTCTATCGCTCGAAGACAAGATCGGCACGCTCGAGCCCGGAATGGATGCCGATTTCATCGTGCTGAACATGGCGGCGACACCCGCCATGGCGCTGAAAGCGGAAGTGGTGAACTCACTCGCTGACGAGCTTTTCCTGTTGCAAACCATGGGTGACGACCGGGCGATTGCCGAGACGTATGTGGCGGGTAGGGCGGCAAAGGCTGGGCTTTGAAAACACCTCCCCTCGAGGGGGAGGGTCGGAGCGAAGCGCCGGGGTGGGTGACCCTCGGCGATCCCCTCAGCCGCGACGGCACGTCTCGGTTGTCTTTTATACGGCTGACAAGATCGGCGGCGGGCCGGATTGTTTTTGCGCCCGCAGATGCCCGCATAAGTTCAGCAATCTCGGCCTGAACGGCTCGAGACTACCGCTGCGCCTCGCTGAGGCCTTCTCCATCGAATGGGCGGAAAAAAGGGGGGCTTTTAAGTGGGGATCGTTCCGCGGTCAGTATCCCCAACCCATCTCCTCCACCATCTCCTTGATCTTCACAGCCTTCTCGAAATGATCCAACTTATGCGTACGAATCCACCATTCGGCCGCCTCCATCAGCAATTCGGGGTCATCATTTTTGTTCGCGAAGAAAGCGTAGAAGGAGAGTCCGACGCCCGGACCTTTGTCTGCAATCTTGCGATCGCAGACTTCCACGATTTTTTGCCTCAAGCTGGCTCTCATTCACTCATCCTATGCGTGATTTCCAATCCCCCGTTGTGAGGGAGATTGGCCAAGGCGCAAGGGGAATGACACCGATTGCCTATTCTTTCCAGGCCGCGACCGTCTGCGGCTTCACCTCAGCCTCGCCGAGAACCAGCGTACCATGGGCGGGGCTCGTCCAGACCTCCGTCCCGTAATTGAACGCAAACGTCATCCCGCCGCGCCGGCGCAGTCGGATATGATCGGGCAGCGCAACCGTCTCCAGCCCGGCCTTCGCCGCCAGATGAGCGAGCGCCTGCTGCAGCAGTTCCTGATCCGGCCAGCAGGCAAGGTAGTGATGCCCACCCCTGGCCGTCAGCGCCGGATCGCCATTGGTGAACTTCGCGAGCACGTCGCCTTCCGTCTCGACATATTCCCGCCAGCGGATGGCCGCTCCGGAGACAGCGCCTGATACTGCATCGTCCAGTCCCGGGCGCAGCGATGACACCTGCGTGACCCGAACGCCAGTCAGCGCAGCCAGCGACCCTGGCGGCAGGTTTTCAGGAATGGCAAACTGGCGCGTGCGCGAGCCTGAGCGCGGGCCGTAGAGCACGATGCCCTCGGCGGCGCTGAAGGCCTGCAGGGCGGCTTCCGAGATCATCATCAGCGACGGAACGAGCACCAGCTTGTAACCGTCGAGCGGCGCGCCCGGGGGCACGAAGTCGACGTTGAGACCGAGCTTGCGCACCGCCTCGTACCAGCGGAAGGCCAGGTCGTGATACTGGAAGTCCCTGCCCTGCGGCTGGATTGCCGTCGCCCAATAGGTTTCGTAGTCATAGACGATCGCGACCGGCGCCTGCTCCGTTCCCGGCAACTCGCCCGTTTCGATGATCTCGCGGCCGACCAACTCGGCTTCGCGGCCGCCAGCCGACAGTTCGTCCGAGCCCGGCAGGTTGAGGCCCGCATGCATCTGCTCCTGCGCGAACGGGGCCTGGCGCCAGCGGAAATAGCTGACGACTTCGGCGCCGTGCGCCAGCGCTTCCCAGGTCCAGAGCCGTACCATGCCGGGTTTCGGCACCGGGTTCCACGGCGCCCAGTTCACCGGTCCCGGCTGCTGTTCCATGACCCATAAACGGCCGCGGCCGACACCGCGGTAGAGATCGTGGTGGAACGGCGCGATGTCCGGATGCGAGGTTTCCGCCCAACGGTTCCTCTCTTCCTGGCTGAATGGGAATTTCTCGACGAAGCCGATCGGATAACTATCCCACGAGGCTATATCGAGATTTTCACCGACCTTCCAGTGATCGAAATCGTTGACGAAACCCATGAAATTATGGGTGATCCAGCGGCCCGGCGAATGCTTGCGGATGATCTCGCACTGCATCT
Source organism: Pararhizobium sp. LjRoot255 (assembly GCF_964252905.1). Taxonomy (NCBI): domain Bacteria; kingdom Pseudomonadati; phylum Pseudomonadota; class Alphaproteobacteria; order Hyphomicrobiales; family Rhizobiaceae; genus Pararhizobium; species Pararhizobium sp. LjRoot255. Next base: position 2,778,789 of record NZ_CAXUPQ020000001.1, on the reverse strand, counting down.
TGTCGTACGCGGCCACCTGCCCGGACTGGAAGCGCCAGAAATCGAGCCGCGCCGCCGGATTGGTCTCGGTGACGGTCAGGTTCGGCAGCACGACGTCCTCGAAGCTCGCCACCTCCATCGACCAGAAGACATTGCCCCAGGCTTCATTGAGCTGGTCGGTCGACTGGTAGCGCAGCCTCAGCCATCGGCGGAACGCCTTCAGGTCTTCCGGCCCCCAGGATTGCGTCGTGTCGTGGCAGCCATATTCGTTGTCCGTCTGCCAGCCATTCAGCGCCGGATGTTCGCCGTAACGCTTGGCGATGATCTCGACGATGCGAGCGCTTTCACGCCACCAGACCTCTGAGGAGAAGGTGTAGTGCCGGCGCGAGCCGAAACCGCGCACATGGCCGTTCTGATCGACCGGCGCGATCTCCGGATATTCATCCATCAGCCATTTCGGCGGCGTCGCCGTCGGCGTACCGAGCACGACCTTCAGCCCGGCGGCACCCAGCGTATCCATGGCTCGGTCGAGCCAGCCGAAATCGAACGTGCCGCGCTTCGGCTCCAGCCGCGACCAGGCAAATTCGCCGATGCGCACGAAGGAAATGCCCATGTCCCGCATGCGGCGGGCGTCTTTCGCCCACCACGCTTCTGGCCAGTGTTCCGGATAATAGCAAACGCCCAACATTACTTCGTCAGATCTCCGTTGATGATGGCGACGCCGGAGGCGTCGAAAAGGTGGCAGGCTTTGGCTGGGATACCGATGCGGAAATCCGCGCCCGGATGTGCTGTGGCAAGACCATCGGCCTTGACGGCAATGTCGGTGCCGTCGCCGAGGCTGACATAGAACATGGTTTCGGAGCCGAGATATTCGGCGAGCCGGAGCTTTGCCGGCAGAATGGCCCCGTCCCGACCGTCGGCATCGATATGCTCGGGGCGAATGCCGAGCGTCACGCTCTGCCCTTCGCTGACGCGGGCATTGCCGGCTGGCAGCAGGATATCGACATTGCCCGGCAGGTTGACCCGAATCTGATCTCCGGCGGGTGCTGCCGTCGCCTTCAAAAAATTCATCTTCGGTGAGCCGATGAAGCCTGCGACGAAGATGTTATTGGGCCGGTGGTAGAGTTCCAGCGGCGAGCCGATCTGCTCGATCGATCCAGCGCTGAGGACCACGATCTTGTCGGCCATGGTCATGGCTTCCACCTGATCGTGGGTGACGTAGATCATCGTTGCTCTCAGATCCTGATGCAGCGTGCTGATCTCGGTGCGCATCTGCACCCTGAGCGCCGCGTCGAGGTTCGACAGCGGCTCGTCGAACAGGAAGACTTCCGGGTTGCGCACGATGGCGCGGCCGATGGCGACGCGCTGGCGCTGGCCACCGGAAAGCTGCGACGGCTTGCGGGCAAGCAGCGGCTCAAGCTGCAGCATCTTGGCGGCGCGCTGCATGCGCTTTTCGATCTCCGCCTTGTCGTGACCGGTCATGCGCAGGCCGAAGCCGATATTGTCGGCGACGGTCATGTGCGGATAGAGCGCATAAGACTGGAACACCATCGCCACGCCGCGATCGGACGGCCCGATATGGGTCATGTCCTTGCCACCGATCCTGAGTTCGCCCGACGAGATCTCCTCAAGTCCGGCAATCATCCGCAACAGCGTAGATTTGCCACAGCCGGAGGGACCGACGAAGACGCAGAACTCGCCGTCGGCGATGGAAAAATCGACACCCTTGATGACGCTGACCGAGCCGAACTGCTTGGTGACATTGCGGAGCATGACGTCAGCCATTGGCCCTGCCTTTCGATGGAAGTTGAAATGTAGAAAATGCAGCGATCATCCCTTGGTCGCTCCCAGCGTCAGCCCGGCGATGAAATGTCTCTGCATCAGGAAGAACATCAGGACCGGCGGCATGGCGGCAACGATGGAGCCGGCCGACACCAGATGCCAGGCGGCGATCCACTGGCCGTTCAGCGAATAAAGCCCGGCCGTCACCGGCATGGCATGCTGCCCCTGCACCAGCACCGTCGCCCAGAAATAGTCGTTCCAGATGAAGGTGAAGACCAGCACCGACAGGGCGGCGATCGCCGGACGCATCAGCGGCAGGACGATATAGCGAAAAATCCGCCATTCGCTGACGCCCTCGACACGGGCGGATTCGATCAGTGCAAAAGGAAGCGACGTGATGAAATTGCGCATGAACAGCGTGCAGAAGCCGGTCTGGAACGCGACGTGGAAGAGGACGAGACCGGTGATGCTGTCGTAGAGCCCCGCCTTCAGGGTCATGTCGCGCACCGGCACCATCAGGATCTGAAAGGGGATGAAGTTGCCGGCGACGAACAGGAAGAAGATCAGCAGATTGGCGCGGAACTTGTAGACCGCCAAGGCAAAGCCCGACAGGCAGGCGAGCCCGACCGCGCCGATCACCGTCGGGATCGTCACCTGGAAAGAGTTGAGGATGTACCAGCCAATCGGCGAATCCCTGAAGACCGCCGTATAGTTGTCGATGCCGGCGAAGCGCGAGGGCATGCCGAAATAGTTTCCGGCGGCCAGATCCGCGGACGGCCGGACCGAGGTGATGGCAACGCCGATCAAAGGCAGCAGCCAGACGATCAATGCGATCGGCAGGATGATCGTATAGGCATGGCGTACCCAGGGGGAAGCCTTCTGGACAGGGGTCGGAAACATCAGGCGTGCCTTTCCCGCATCAGCATGCGCACGATGAACAGGGTGATGAAGATCATCATGATCATGAAGAGGACAACGGCGATCGCCGCACCATAGCCCATGCGGTAGCCGTATTCCGACAGCGCCTGCTCATACATGTAGAACGAAAGCACGCGGCTTGAGCCGTAGGGGCCACCATCCGTCATGATCGAGACCAGGTCGAAGGAGCGCAACGCGCCAATGACGGTAACGACGATGGCAATGAAGGTGGCGGGACCGAGCTGCGGCAGGATGATGTGCCACAGCAGCGACCAGCCCCTCGCACCGTCCATGCGCGCGGCCTCCACCTGCTCCGGGTTGATGTTGTTGAGACCGGTCAGGTAGAGGATCATGCAATAGGCAATCTGCGGCCAGAGGCCGGCGGCGATGATGCCCAGCGTGACATAACGCTCGTCCGCAAGGATGGCGATGCTTTGGCCGGTCAGTGTCTTGATCAGCGCCGAGAGAAGGCCGAAATCCGGCGCGTAGAACCAGGTGAAGATCAGGCCGACGACAACCTGGCTGATGACGAAGGGAAAGAAGAACAGCGACTTGTACAGCCTGATCCCGGTGACCGTCTGATTGAGAAACAGCGCCACCGCAAGCCCCGCCGGAACAGCGAGCAGATAGAGCACCAGCCACAGGATGTTGTTTTTCAGCGAAGTGTAGAACGCTTCATCATCGAGAAGTTCGACATAGTTGGCTACGCCGATCCAGGTTTTCGGGCCGAGCCCGTCCCAGTCGTAGAAGCTGATCCAGATCGACTGGAAGATCGGGATGATCACATAGATCGAAAACATGATCATGCCGGGCGCCAGGAACAGCCAGGGCGCAAGTCGCTGCTGGTTGCGCTTCCAGAAACCGGATGCCGCGGGAACGGTGCTGCTCATCGCTGCCCTTTGTTGAAGTAGTTTGAAAACAATCGACCGCAATCCCGGTATCTGCCCCTCACCCTAGCCTTCTCCCCGCCTGCGGGGAGAAGGTGCCCGCCCTTCTTGTCTAAAAAGGAGGGCGGATGAGGGGCTGGTGCCGATTTGAAGATTACTTGTAGATACGTCCGCGTGCCTTTTCGAGGCGCTCGAGGATCGCATCCACATTGTCGGGCTTGACCATGAACTGCTGGAAGCCTTCCATGCCGGCCTTGGCCATTTCAGCCGGGGCGTCGCGGTCGTAGAACTGGGCAAGCGCATAGGCATTTGCCAGCATTTCAAACCCGGCCTTCAGGAACGGATCTTCAGACTTGGCGGACTGGTTGTTGACCGGAAGCTGTCCCAGGACCTCGTTCATCTTGGTCTGGGCCTCGGGCGTTGCCAGATAGGCGAGGAACTTGCGGGCATCTTCCTTGTTCTTCGCACCCGAGGGGATGTGGAAGGATTCGGTCGGCGCATCTTCCGCCATCGGAATGCCGGGGGTGATTTCCGGGAACTGCAGGAAGCCGATCTGGTCGTCTTTCAATCCGCCATCCTTCATGGCGGCCACGGCGAAGTTGCCCATCAGGTACATCGCCGCCTTGCCCTGGACGAATTGCGGAATGGCGTCCTGCCAGTCGATCGCCGCATGGTTTTCAAGGAAATAGCCGGGCTTCACCAGCTCGGCCCATTTCTCGAACACCGCCTTCACTTTCGGATCGGTGTAGGGAACCTTGCCGGCGGTCAGGTCCATGTGGAACTCGTAACCATTGACGCGCAGGTTCAAATAGTCGAACCAGCCCCCGGTCGGCCACAGCGCCTTGGTGCCGATTGCAAAGGGCGTGATGCCGGCTGTCTTCAGCTTCTCACAGGCGGCGATCAGTTCGGCCCAGTTCTTCGGCGGCGTGATGCCCTGCTCTGCGAGGATGTCTTTCCGATAGTAGATGCCCCACTGATAGTAGGAATAGGGGATGCCCCATTTCTTGCCGTCGATTTCCATCGACTTGACGGCGGATTTCAACTGATCGTCCAGCTTGTTTTCGGCCCAGAGGTCAGTGACATCCTCGAACAGGCCGGCCTTGACGAAGGGGGCCATGCGGTTACCGGAATACCAGGCGACGACATCGGGCGCGTCAGCGGTCAGGAAGTTGCGGATCGCGGATTTGTAGCCTTCGTGGTCGAAATTGTTCCACTTGACGGTGACGTCCGGATGGGCAGCCTTGAAGCCTTCAAGCAGCGTTTCCATCGCCTTTTTCGGCGCCGGATCGGACTGGTCGGAGTTGATGACGAGTTCGCCTGCAAAGGCTGCAGACATGGTAAGCGCATAGCCGAGCACGAGCCCGGTGGCGGCTTTAAAAGAAATCATTCTATCCTCCCAAGGATCAGCGTGTGGTGCCGTTGCCTCCTGCGGCTGTCTTGTTCCTCTTTCCGCATGAGCCGCTTGACCTTGCTGCCGAAACCCGCAATCTTCTTCCGACATTTCGACATAAACTTCCGGTTTTCTAACATCAGCGGGATATGAAATGACGCGGCGCCCGAAACTCGTGAACAGGCTCGGTGCAACACCGGTCCACCCGGAACGCGACCCGGCGCATCCGCTGGTCGTCTTCGGCGATCACCGTTTCTGCGCTGGCGACAATATCAACGTGCGGCGAATGGAAGGCCCGCACATGCACAGCCAGATCGAGCTGAATTTCGTGCTCGAAGGCGAGATGACCTATTGGTTCGACGGACGCGAACTCAGCGTCTCCGAGGGACGGCTATGCCTGTTCTGGGGCATGATCCCGCATCAGGTGACGGACATAAAAGAGCCGACGCGGTTCATCTGCCTCTATGTGCCGATGTCGGTCTTTCTGGCGCTGCCGAGCCTCAGCCGGTTCCGCGACGCAGTCTTTCGCGGCGCGATGATCGAGGCGCTCGATATCCGCCCCTATGACCGCGACATCTTCATGCGCTGGCGCGAGGAGCTTCTGTCGGGCGATGAGGAGCTGGAACAAATCGTCCGAGAGGAACTGGGCGCCCGCGTACGCCGACTCGACCGCGAAGGCTGGCGCGACCTACGCGAGCAGGGATCGGCCATCGCCTCTTTCGAGCATCACGACGCCGACCGCATGTTCCATGTCGAGCGGATGATGCGCTTCATCACCGAACATGCCTTGGAAAACGTCACCGCCGAGGACGTGGGACGCGATGTCGGTCTGCATCCGAACTATGCCATGGGCATCTTCAAGCGCACTGTCGGCATGACCATCAACCAATCAATCGTCCGCCATCGCCTCGACACCGCCCAATCACTGCTCATTTCGACAGACCTGCCGATCACGAGCGTCGCCTTCGAGGCGGGTTTCGGTTCGCTCTCCCGCTTCTATGAAGCCTTCCACGACCGGTTCGGCACGAAGCCCGGCACCTTCCGGCGCCGCCTTGCGAAGCCGCCACGGGCGCGCGAGGTTCATGCGACGGCCAACGGGCAAATTGCGGCACACGACTGAAAGTCGAATGACAAAAGAGGTAAATTTATTTTACCTCTTGCCGATCCAGACCCTTAACAACAGTTCGCGAAACATGGTATGGCCGAACCATCCCTTGAGATGGAAGCCCGCGCCATGTCCAAAATCCTCGAAATCCGCGATCTCAAAGCCGCCGCCAGGCGCCGCGTCCCGAAGATGTTCTTCGATTATGCCGATAGCGGCGCCTGGACCGAAAGCACATACCGCGCCAACGAGGAAGATTTTTCCAAGATCAAGCTGCGCCAGCGGGTGCTGGTCGATATGACCAACCGGTCGCTCGAAAGCACGATGATCGGCCAGAAGGTTTCCATGCCGTTGGCGCTTTCACCGACCGGTTTGACCGGCATGCAGCATGCCGATGGCGAGATGCTGGCGGCGCAGGCAGCAGAGGAATTCGGCGTGCCCTTCACGCTGTCGACGATGAGCATCTGCTCGATCGAGGATGTCGCCTCCGCCACGACCAAGCCTTTCTGGTTCCAGCTCTACGTCATGCGCGACCGCGACTTCGTCAAGAACCTGATCGACCGCGCCAAGGCGGCAAAATGCTCGGCGCTGGTGCTGACGCTCGACCTGCAGGTCCTCGGCCAGCGCCATAAGGACCTGCGCAACGGCCTGTCCGCGCCTCCAAAGTTCACGCCAAAACACATCTGGCAGATGGCGACGCGGCCGCTCTGGTGCATGCAGATGCTGCAGACCAAGCGCCGCAGCTTCGGCAACATCGTCGGCCACGCCAAGAATGTCTCCGATCTCTCGTCGCTTTCAGTCTGGACGGCGGAGCAGTTCGATCCGCGGCTTTCATGGGAAAATGTGGCTGAGATCAAGGAGATGTGGGGCGGGCCGCTGATCCTCAAAGGAATTCTCGACGTCGAGGACGCGAAGATGGCGGCACGAACCGGCGCCGACGCGATCATCGTTTCCAATCATGGCGGCCGCCAACTCGACGGAGCCCCCTCCTCCATCAGTATGCTGCCGAAAATTGTCGATGCGGTCGGCGACGTGGTCGAGGTTCACATGGACGGCGGTATCCGCTCCGGTCAGGATGTGTTGAAAGCGGTCGCACTCGGCGCCAAGGGCACCTATATCGGCCGCCCCTTCCTCTACGGCCTCGGAGCGGGCGGCAAGGCCGGCGTCACGCTTGCGCTGGATATCATCCGCAAGGAGCTCGACATCACCATGGCGCTCTGCGGCAAGCGGGATATCCGGGATATCAACCGGGATGTGATCGCAGAGTAACTTCAACTCCCTCGATAGGTCGAGTAGCTGAACGGCGAAAGAAGCAACGGCACGTGATAGTGGCTTGCCGCATCTGCGATTCCAAAGCGTAGCGGAATGAGATCGAGGAAAGCGGGTTTCGGCAAACTGGCGCCCGTTGCGCGCAGATAGTCCCCTGCGTGGAACAGCAATTCGTAAGTTCCAACCGAGAACGCCTCCCCCTCCAGCATCGGCCCATCGACCCGACCGTCGCTGTTGGTTTCGACCGTCCGCAGCAGGCGGCGCTGATCTCCTTCGATGACAAACAGGTCGATCTTCAGACCCTGCGCCGGTTTGCCGAGTGCGGTATCGAGGACGTGGGTTGTCAGGCGGCCGGATTTGCTCATTGGGATTTGCTCGCACTCACACAGGATTGGGAATGATGAAGGGCTCGTCGTAAAAGACTTCGACCAGATTGTTGCCCGGACCCTCGCGATCCACAACCAGGAAATCGCTGACCGCCTCGACGGCCATCAGCGGATGGTGCCAGACATTGCGGCCATAGTTGACACCCTGGCTCCCGGTCGCAAGGAAAACGCGCGGGAAACCCGGTTTGCCGTTGTCGTCCGGCGCGACGACAGCCAGCCACGAACCGCCGCCGATCGGCGAAAAGCTCTGCGACCCCAACGGATGGCGTTCCATCATCGTCAGACTATAGGGGAAGCTGCGCGGCTGGCCGCGAAAAATGTTGATGATCACGCGGCCGCCTTCGCCCGTCACATCGACATAGGCAAGCGCGTGAAACCGCTCGGTCGAGCCACCGTTGATCAGGCGCATGGATGCCGGGTCCACTTCGATGACCGTGCCAAAGGGAGCAAAAGCGGCCTGCGTCAGAGGCTCGATCGTCAAGAGCAGCGGCATCAGATTGCCGGTCCCGCCACAGAGAAGCGTGGCGGCATAGTGTCAGACATTGTCTTCTCCCGGAAGCATGGAACGCAAACGCAAGAGCGCGATCTTTTCGACCTGCGCTGAAGCCGTCTCAAATTCCTCTTGCCGGTCATTGTCAATCCGCCTTTCGAAGGCAGACAGAATATCGTCCTTGTTCAGCCCCTTCACGGCGATAATGAAGGGAAATGCGAATTTTTCGGTGTAGGCAGCGTTCAGTTCGGTGAAACGAGCATGTTCGGAAGGTGTCAACCGGTCGAGCCCGGCGGACGCCTGTTCTGACTTCGAGTCCTCGGTCAACTCTCCTGCGATCGCCAGTCTTCCCGCAAGATCGGGATGCGCCCTTAGAACCGCAAGGCGCTCGGCATGCGCGGCAGCACGGAACGTTGTCACGAGCGCCGCATGCACGCCGTCGGCCGTCAGCGCAACATGCGGATTTTGATCGAAGGCCCGTTCCGCCACCCAGGGCGAATGCTCAAAGACACCGCCAAAGCGCGCGACAAAGTTTTCGCGTGCGCTCATCACAAACCGCCTTCCGGCTTGTGATGCTCATACCAGTGCCGGGCAATATCGATCCGCTTGGGGGTCCAGACCTTCTCGTGGCCCAAGACATAGTCAATGAAACGGGCAAGCGCCGCCGCCCGGCCGGGGCGGCCGACAAGGCGACAGTGGAGGCCGACATTCATCATCTTGGGACTGCCTTCCTTGCCCTCCGCATAGAGCACGTCGAAGGTGTCCTTCAGATAGGCGAAGAACTGGTCACCGGAATTGAAGCCCTGCGGTGTCGCAAAACGCATGTCGTTTGCATCGAGCGTGTAGGGGATGATCAGATGCGGATTGTCCTTGGTGAGGCCGGGAACCCAATAGGGCAGTTCATCGGCATAGCTGTCGGAGGAATAGACGAAGCCGCCCTCCTCCAGAACAAGTTTCAATGTGTTGTTCGACGGCTTGCCCTGATAGAGGCCGAGCGGATGCGAACCGGTCAGTTCCTTGTGCAGACGCACGGCTTCGCGGATGTGTCTGCGCTCTTCTTCTTCCGGAAAATCCTTGTATTCCAGCCAGCGATAGCCATGGCTGGCGATCTCCCAGCCCGCTTCCTTCATGGCGGCGACCGCTTCCGGATTGCGCGCCATGGCAAGCGTCACACCATAGACCGTCACATCGACATTGCGGCTGGTGAACATCCGCCAGAGCCGCCAGAAGCCGGCACGGGCGCCGTATTCGTAGATCGACTCCATGTTGAGATTGCGCTGGCCGGGCCAGGGTTGCGCGCCGACTATTTCCGACAGCAGCGATTCGGACGCCTTGTCGCCGTCGAGAATGCTACTTTCGCCGCCTTCCTCGTAGTTGACCACGAACTGCACCGCGATGCGCGCATCGCCCGGCCAGCGAACCTGCGGAGGATTGCGGCCGTAGCCGATGAGATTACGCGGATAGGATTGCTCTGCCATCAAATCACCCTTCGAATTTACCGGAACGGTAGCATCCGTGGCCGGAAAATCGAAGTCAAAATGGCGAAAATCGCAGTCTATCCAAGGCGGGAACATGCTATTGCGTCAACTGCAACACCCATTCAGCAATTCGCCTGCAGAAGGCGAGCGGCGAGCGCCGCCTTTGTCCCGGACGCGCGCGGCGCGTCCGATATCGCCGTCGCACTCACCCGCGCTGTGGCAGCAACCGGCCGATGCGCAGAGAGTTTTCCGAGCGGGTGCTGCGAGTGGACACGCAGCGGCGCGCCGGCCTCCGGCTCGATAAAGAGCGCAAGGCTGGAAATCTTCAAGGGCTCGTTCAGCAAAGGTTCGAAATAGTCGCGAAGCGCCCGTTCGAACCGGGCGTTGAGATTGGGATGTATCGGTCCCGTCAGCATCATGTGAAACCGAAACTCATCCATCACATGAGGGTAGCCCCAGCGATGCAGATTGGAGAACTGCGGCGCTGTCAGACGGTCCGGATCCCGCCGTTCGATCTCCGCGTCACTCAGCGGCGCACGGAACATGTCGAACGTCTGAACGACCGAGGCGGCAAGATGGTTCATCTGCTCACACGGAGCCGAGGGCGCCAAGCCGTAGAACTCGCCAAGCCTTGCGATTTCCATGCGAGGAATTTCAAACGGCGTCACGGTGCTGGCAAAATGCATCATGGCTTTCAGCAACGCCGCCTCGCTGGTCTCCGAATGAAGTCGGAACGGCGCCTTGATGGTGCCGTGAAACCCATAACGGCGCGGCACGGCCGTATGGAACGCCAGCTCCTGCCGACTGAAGCCGGCGATCGACGGCGCCTCCGGCGCTTCGCCGGAATAGACGTTACGGCCAAGCCAGCTTGCCGCTGCGACCGACAAAGGATCATAGATCGACGGCGTAAAATAGATGGCGTACCGCATCGGCTCCGCTCCGTTGCAACTCAATATGCGAGCGGGGTTACGTGATTTGCGTGACAGAATGACGAATAATAATGGTCGCCAACCAGCCGCAATCAACTCAGTCCGAAAACCTCAGATTTCTCGGAAAAAACCCGCAAATTTTGTCGGAACCAACCAGCTTTTGCTTCGTTTTGTCTGCGGTACCACCAAAAACGGAGAAGAATCGTGACTTACCAAGATACCAATCGTCAGGACGCCGACATCAGGGAAACCCACGATCTGATTGCCAGCGACAAGGTCGAGGGTACCCGCGTTTACGGTCTGGATGGCAAGCACATCGGCTCGATCGAACGCGTCATCATCGAAAAGCGCAGCGGGCGTGTTTCCTACGCTGTTCTCGCTTTCGGCGGTTTCCTTGGCATGGGCGAGGATCACTACCCTATACCGTGGGCCAAGCTCACTTACGATGAAAATCTCGGCGGCTATCGCACGGATTTGACGCGCGAGCAGGTCGAGAACGCACCGAAGTACCACGGCGACGACGAATATGAATGGAACAAGGAAAACGGTCGCCGCGTCTATGACTATTACGGCGTCCCGCCCTACTGGATGTAGGCAAATAGCAGGTGACTGCTCCGGGCCTCGCTACTGCGGGGCCTTTGCTTTTTCCGACACCAAAAGATCGAAATGAGCCCGGCAGCGGAACGATGCGGGCAGGGCATCGTCCGTTTCGCCGCAGATTTCACCGATCACGGTCGATGCCAACTGATGCGCGATACCGAAACTGATCTTGAAGCCGCCGGTCAGGGCATGGATGCGCTGATGATCCGGATGCCGCCCGGCCATCGGATCGCGTCCGATCGCCTTCGGTCGCACGCCTGCCCAGCGCTCGATGACTGGGGCGTTGCGAATGCGCGGCACAAGGTCCTCCGCACGAGCCAGCAGGGCATCAAGTTGCTCGTCCGTTGAAAAAGGTGCGTCGAAGGTGTTTTCACTGGTGCTGCCGACAGCGACCATGCCGTTTTCATGTGGCACGATGTAAAGCCCATCGGTGAAGACGACCGGCAGGCTCGGATCGATATCGGCTTTCAGCAACGCCGCCTGCCCCTTGACGCCCGTGCCGCTTGAACCAGGCGGACCCGCCAAACCATCCAGGAAGGAGAATGCGTCAACACCGTTTGCGATGATGCAATCACCGAAGGCCTCTGTGCTCCCATCGGCAAAATCCGCGCGCCCTGCAACGGGATCGATATGAACGAGGTCCCGCCCCTCCTCGATCCGGATATGTTTTGACTGGCGCAAATATATCGAGAGCATGGCAAGGAACGGTCGCGGCGCGACCCTGGCGGCCAGCGTATCAAACACGACGCCGCTTTCGGCAAAAGCGCTAACCAACCACCCCTCAACCGGGGGTCGATCGCCGACGTGCCAGTGGAATTGCCGGTCGCCGGCACGCCAGTTGACGATCGCATCCTGTTCATGGCGAAGGGCAATCGTGCGCAGATGCGGCTTTGCCAGAGGCATGAGACGCCCGGAACGGCGATAGCCTGCCGAGAGCCCCGTCGCCGCCTCAAGCGTCGCAATTTCGGCCTCGAGAGAAATGAGCGCGTCGAACTGGAACTGCTTCTTTGCGTTCCACCGATCCGGCATATGCGGCATGAGCGCGCCGAGCACGCCGCCGCTTGCCCCGGCGCCGATCGCCTTGCGTTCGACAAGCAGGGTCCGCAATCCGGCTCGTTCGGCCATCACGCCGGCCCAGAGCCCCATGATTCCGCCGCCGATGATCAACAGATCCGTCATCGATTGACCTTCTCAGATAGGCAGATTATCGCTTCGCCATGAACCGCGAGAACCTGGAAAATACGGCAGTGCCGGATCAGCAAACGCTTGAATGGCGCGAAGGCGATATGCCCTATTCGCAAGAGTTTGGCGACCATTTTTATTGCCGCGAGGATGGCCGGCTGGAATGCGGCCATGTGTTTCTCTCTGGCAATCGCCTGCCGGAGCGCTGGCGGCGGCCGGGCGAATTCCGCATCGGCGAACTCGGCTTCGGTACCGGCCTGAACTTCTGCGAAACCTGGCGGCAATGGAAAGGAACCCGCACCGAAGGCGGAGAGCTTCACTTCGTCTCGTTCGAACGCTTTCCGATGCGCCCCGGCGAGATCGATCGGGCGTTGTCACGCTGGCCGGAAATTGACGCGGAACGGCAAGCTCTCGGCGCGCAATGGCCGGAGCAACCAAGCGGCATTGTCGACCTTGATTTCGGCGGCATGCGCCTGACCGTCGTCTGTGGCGTAGCCCTCGACGAGATCGACCGTTTCTCCGGCCTGTTCGATGCCTGGTATCTCGACGGTTTTGCGCCACGGCGCAATCCGGACATGTGGTCGGAAGAGCTGATGCATCTCATCCACGGTAAGACGGTCGATGGCGGTACCTTTGCCACTTATGCCGCGGCCGGCTTCGTCCGCCGCAATCTTGAGGCGGCAGGCTTCGCGATCGATCGCCGTCCCGGCTTCGGCAGCAAGCGCGAAATGCTTTGCGGCGTGAAAGCGACATCCCGCGTCGCGTAAAATCCGGCGTTTACAACCACCCTTCTCTGCCAAGGAAGTCTGCTGTCGCAAATGGTGGCGCATGCAGCGCATCGAAACTGCACCATGACTTTCTGTCCTAACTGATGGAAAAGCCATGAGCGAGAACGAATTTCCGCACTCCTTTTTGACCGGCTCGGACGCTCCCCTAGAACGCCGCCGCCGAACCGGCGGGCGCGGTGCCGACCGGCTGCGAAAAGGCCCAGGAAATTCAAAATATCTCAATCTTGTCAATACGATGGAAAAATCCACCGTTTTGACCGACGACGCGCTGGAGGCCATTCACAATGCCTCGCTGACGATCCTCGAGGAAATCGGCATGGACGTCATCCTGCCGGAAGCCCGCGCCCGAATGAAAGCCGCCGGCGCCGACGTGACGCCTGGCACCGATCGTGTCCGTTTCGATCGCGGGCTGATCATGGATATGATCTCGTCCGTTCCATCCGGCTTCACCATGCATGCCCGCAACCCGATCCGCAATGTCGAGATCGGCGGTAACAATCTCGTCTTCGCGCAGATCGCCTCAGCCCCCTTCGTTGCCGACCGGGAAGGCGGGCGCCGGGCCGGCAACCAGGAGGACTATCGCAAGCTGGTGAAGCTCGCGCAGTCCTATGACATCATTCACACGACCGGAGGCTATCCGGTCGAGCCGGTCGATATCCACGCCTCGGTGCGCCATCTCGATTGCCTCTCGGACATGGTGAAACTCACCGACAAAGTCTTCCACTGCTATTCGCTTGGGGCACAGCGCAATCTCGACGCTTTGGAAATCGCCCGCATCGGCCGCGGCATCACCGCCGAACAGATGGAACGCGAGCCATCGCTCTTCACCATCATCAACACCTCGTCGCCACTGCGCCTCGACGGGCCGATGCTCCAGGGCATCATCGAAATGTCGTCGCGCAACCAAGTGGTTGTTGTCACGCCCTTCACCCTGGCTGGCGCCATGGCCCCGGTGACGATCGCAGGTGCGGTCGTGCAGCAGAATGCCGAGGCGCTGGCCGGCATCGCGTTTACCCAGATGGTAAGGCGTGGCGCACCTGTCATGTATGGCGGGTTCACCTCGAACGTCGACATGAAGACCGGTGCGCCCGCCTTCGGCACGCCGGAATACATGAAGGCCGTTATCGCCGGCGGTCAGCTCGCCCGCCGCTACAAGATCCCCTACCGCACATCCAACACCAACGCTTCGAACACGCTCGATGCGCAGGCGGCCTACGAATCGGTCCTGTCGCTCTGGGCGCTGACGCAGGGTGGCGGCAACTTCATCATGCACGCGGCTGGTTGGAGCGAAGGCGGCCTGACGGCATCCTTCGAGAAGTTCGTCCTCGATGTCGATATGCTGCAGATGGTCGCCGAATTCCTGAAACCGCTCGACGTCAGCGAGGATGCGCTTGGTCTCGACGCTGTCCGCGAGGTCGGTCCGGGTGGCCACTATTTCGGCACCGCGCACACGCTCGCGCGGTATGAAAGGGCCTTCTACTCTCCGATCTTGTCCGATTGGCGCAATTTCGAGACATGGACGGAAGCCGGACGACCGACGACCTATGATCACGCCAACCGCGTCTTCAAGGAAAAGCTGAACGAATATGAGCGCCCTCCACTCGACCCGGCCATCGAAGAGGAACTCGACGCCTTCGTTGCCCGCCGGAAGGCCGAGGGCGGCGTTCCGACAGACTTTTAAGGAGAAGGGTCAGCTCGACATTGCCGAACGAACCGACGAGATCAATTTGTCGGTGGGCATGCCGCTGTAGTCCTTGTTGATTTCCACCGTGGTTTTCGCACGCGTAGCAGCGGAGAGTATGGAGCGAAAATAACCCAGCGTCTGGGGAGCTGCGCAAAGCACGAGGCGGTCGAAGGCCCCTTTCCGTGCATAGGTATCGAGCTTGCTGGCCACATCCGAGGTGAACCTCTCTTGTTCCCCGCGCACCGGATCGCTCGAATATTCCATCGCCGAGCGACCATGACCAACAGACGAATGGCTTCGCCCAGGCTTGTCGGCCATGATGTCCTGGGCACGCTTGGTATCCAGCTGAAAGATTTCCTGCTCGGGATTCTGTGGTCCATCTTTGAGAAAATTCACGCCCTTCAAAAGGCGCGCCTGATTGCCATCGGCAGCAAGAAGCCATGTCGTCGTCATTATTCGCTCCTTGAGCATAACCACGCCGACGTCCATATGACGCAACACCGGCGGCGCTGCGACTGAACGCGGCCGTGCCTCGTGATGCAAGGCACCTGAAGAGGGTCAACGCGCGGGGGAAAAGGAAGGTTCCCGAAAAATCCGGCAAACCCAAATCTCTCTGAAAGCGAAAACCCCATCTATATTACCATCGAATCAGCACCTATGTCCCGGCGAAATCGTGTATTGGACAGACCCCATGCCTGAACCTCTGAAGAACCTCCTGCATCCGGCCCTCGTCGCAACGTTGGCAGAGTTCATCGCTGTCAACGCCGGTGCGTTCGATAAGGCCCGCTTCTTCAGTCTCGCGACACGTGACATGCAACAACTGGAACTCATGCAGCGATCGATACAGATTCGCGACGCATTGGTTGAAACCTTACCGGCTGAATTTGCCAGAGCGGCAGCCATTCTATCGGCGAGCCTGCCGCAGGTGGGACGGTCGGGCCTGACAGGCTGGGCGCTCCTGCCGGTCAGCCAGTTCGTGGCGCAAAGGGGTCTCGATGACTTCGATCTCTCGCTTGATCTGCTGAAACAACTGACGCCGCATTTCACGGCGGAGTTCGGTATCCGGCCCTTTATCGACGCGGATCAGGATCGCGCGCTCGCGACGATCCGCCGCTGGACAGATGACGAAAACCACCATGTCCGTCGTCTCGCTTCGGAGGGAACGCGACCGCGCCTACCGTGGGCGATGCGCCTGCCCGCGCTGATGCGCGATCCGCAGCCGATCCTGTCGATCCTGACCGTACTTCTCGATGACCCGGAGGAATATGTGCGCCGCTCTGTTGCCAACAGCCTGAACGATATTGCCAAGGACCACCCGGATCTGGTCGCCGATTTCGTGGCACGGCATGTCGAGGGCGCATCGTCGGAGCGGCGGCAATTGCTGCGCCACGCCTCGCGAACACTGTTGAAAAAGGGACATGCGGCAGCTCTTGCAAATTTCGGCTTTGCGCCGCTTTCCGGCATCATGGCAACTTTGAACATCCAGACGGGCAGCGTCGATTTCGGTAATCCGCTCGCCTTCACGCTGGCCGTCACCAATCAGGGTGCTGCATCGCAGCAGGTGATGATCGACTACGCAATCCACCATCGCAAAGCCAATGGCAGCCTTGCGCCCAAAGTCTTCAAGTGGAAGAGCCTCACGCTCACCCCCGGTGAAACCGTGGAAATGCCCCGCCAGCATTCCATCCGCGCCATCACCACGCGGCAATATTACCCCGGCGGCCACCGGCTCGAGATCCTGGCAAACGGCGCAGTCCTGGCAGGCGGTGAATTTCAGCTCGTCATGGCATGAGGGCAACGCTCTTCGCACCTGCAAAAAACTACCCCTTGACTTTTGACGGTAAAACAACGACATGGGGGCAGCGTCACCTTCCGGCCGCCGCGTGAGCGAGCCCTGCGGGATTTCACAGATCCGTACCGAAGGATAAGCGCAACACAGAATGTCTTGCCAAACGCGGCAAGATGCAGCGCAGACAGCTTAATCAACCCACAAGTTCCCAAATCACGCGGGGTTCTTGACGCAAGGCGAAACCGGAACCGCATGGTGCAGTTCCGGCGATGTTCGTTTTGCGCCCCCGAAAAGGTAATACATTGACCACTTTTAAAGACCTTGGCCTCTCCGAGCATGTTCTTTCGACCCTCTCCTCCCTGGGGTTCGAAACGCCGACGCCAATTCAGGCTGAAGCGATCCCGCTCGTGATGGAAGGCCATGACCTTATCGGTCTTGCCCAGACAGGCACCGGCAAGACGGCCGCTTTCGGCCTGCCGATGATCGAAAAGATGCTCGCCGACGGCAAGCGTCCCGATCCGCGCAACATTCGCGCCCTTGTTCTCGCTCCGACCCGTGAGCTGGTGAACCAGATCGCCGCAAACCTGAAGGACTTCGTCAAGAAGACCCCGATCAAGATCGGCCTCGTCGTCGGCGGCGCATCTATCAACAAGCAGTCCGAGCAGCTCGCCCGCGGCGTCGACATTCTTGTCGCCACGCCCGGCCGTCTTCTTGACCTCATTGCTCGCAAGGCAGTGACCCTGACCCAGGCTCGCTATCTCGTTCTCGACGAAGCCGACCAGATGCTGGACCTCGGCTTCATCCATGACCTGCGCAAGATTTCCAAGCTGGTTCCGAAGAACCGCCAGACGCTGCTGTTTTCGGCAACGATGCCAAAGGCAATTGCCGAGCTTGCCAGCGAATATCTGAGCAACCCAAAGCGCGTCGAAGTTTCGCCTCCGGGCAAGGCTGCCGACAAGGTAGAGCAGTATGTTCACTTCGTCGCCGGCGCCAGCCAGAAGACCGAAATCCTGAAGAAGACGTTGACCGACAACCCGGACGGCCGCGCCATGGTCTTTTCGCGCACCAAGCACGGCGCCGAGAAACTGATGAAGCATCTGGAGCATGTCGGCTACTCCGTCGCATCGATCCATGGCAACAAGAGCCAGGGTCAGCGCGAACGGGCGCTCAAGGCATTCCGTGACGGCGAGACGCGCGTTCTCGTCGCAACCGACGTCGCTGCGCGTGGCATCGATATCCCGGGCGTCACCCACGTTTACAACTATGATCTGCCGGAAGTGCCGGACGCCTATGTGCACCGTATCGGCCGTACCGCTCGCGCCGGTCGCGACGGTATTGCCATCGCCTTCTGCGCTCCGGACGAAATCCGCCTGTTGCGCGATATCGAACGCCTGATGAAAATCGACATCGCTGTTGCGAGCGGCGAAGTTCCTGCCGACCGCGCCCGCCCGAAGGGTGCCCGCGGCGGCAATGGCGCCCGCAACGCGTCACGCCCCGCCGGCAACGGCCACAACGAACGCCGCCCGCGCCCACAGGGCGGCAGCGACAATGTGCACCGCGCCGAACGTTCGGCTCCAAGCCCGTTTGCAGGCGACGATCTTCTTGTAACTGGCGAAGGCCAGCAGAAGAAGCAGCACCGCAAGGGTCAGGGCCCGGCGGCACAGGCCGCGCACGAACAGGCGCTTGCCAAGCGCCCGGGCGGCAACCGCAATGGACGCCCCGGCCAGAAGCAGGGCGAATGGCGCAACCGCAACCACGGCGGCAATGCCGCTGGCAATCAGAGCCGCGAAAGCGGCAACGGCGCCGGTGCGCAAGGCCAGCGCCGCCGCGCCAACGGCAACGGACAGCGCCGCGACGAAGCATAAGCCTCGTCTATGCGTCAAGCGAACTGAAGACGGCGGGCTCGGCCCGCCGTTTTTTGTATGGGGCAGGGACCGTCTTGCGATTGGTCAAATAAACGCCGGTCACCGCGATCACCGTTCCAGCGATCATTGGCAGTGTGAGCGCCTCATCGAAGAACAGCCAAGCCTGCACGGCGGCGAGCGGCGGCACCAGATAGATCAACGAGGCCGCGCGCGACACCTGGCCGCGCCGAATCAAATAAAGCAGCAGCGCAATCGCCCCCATCGACAGGCCGAGCACCGCCCAGCCGAGCGCGGCAAACAACTGCACGCTCCAGACGACCCGCATCTCCTCGAGGAGAAACGCCAACGGTACCGTGACGATCAGCGCCCCAATATATTGCAGTGTCGCGGTCGAGCGAATGTCGCCGTCCTGCAGGTGGCGCTTCTGATAGAGCGTGCCGTAGGTGACGGCCGCCATGCCCAGAACGTTGATGATCACCGGAAACAGGTGGATCGGCGTCGCGCCTGTGTCGATTGCCATGACCTTCGGCACGACCGCCAGTGCGATACCGAGAAAGCCGAGAATCAGACCCAGCTTCTGTTGGCCAGAGAGGTTTTCACCGATGAGAGCAGGGGCCACTGCCGCCGTCATCAACGGCTGCAGCCCCGCAATGATACCAGAGATCGCAGCTGGAACACCTTGCCCGATCGCCCACCATACGGCGCCGAGATAAAGCCCGTGCAGGAAGATTCCGGAAATGACCGCATGTCCGGCCGCAGCCCATGTTTTTGGCCAGGCGGCTCCAGTTGCGAGACAGAAGCCGGTGAAAAGCAGCGTGGCGAGCAGGTAGCGTAATACAAGGAAGGTCAGCGGATCGGCATAGATGCCGGCATATTTTGCCATTACCCACCCCGTCGACCAGAGCAAGACGAAAATGGCCGGAGCCAGACGGTCGAGGGTCATGCATGCTCCTGATGCGATTTCGTGATCGGCGCCTTGCGTAGAGTGATGCGGGATGATGGTCAAAACAAAATTCCTGATGTTTAACTTCAACGATCTGCGCAAAAGCCATTTTTTTCATGCGCGAAAAATAGGCAGCCCCATCCGTTGCGCCGAGGAATTTTATAGGCGTTCGAAATCACACCGATGATTGCAAATCGAGAGTGCTTAAACATGCATCGCTTCAGCCGCCGAAACGCAGCCTCCAGCCCAAAAAAGTAGCAATCCGTCACTGAAATTTCTTTTGCCTTCCAGTGAGCATGCTTCTTGCATTGCCCCTGCTGTTGTACTCAAATGGCAAAAAAGGGGACCACACCGTTGGCATTTGACGAAATGATGAATGCGGACAATAGCCCGCGCCAGCCTTACACGACTTACAATGATTGGTACGCCAGCCAGGACAAGGCCCGCCTGATCGCAAAATCAAAAGAGGCCGAAAACATCTTCCGCAAGACGGGCATCACCTTCGCGGTCTACGGACACGCCGACAGCTCCGAAAAACTCATCCCCTTCGACCTGATCCCGCGCATCATTTCCGGCCGCGAATGGCGCAAGCTGGCGCAGGGCATCGAGCAGCGGGTCATCGCCCTCAACGCTTTCCTCGACGACATCTACCACAAGCAGGAAATTATCAAGGCGGGCCGGATCCCACGCGAGCTGATCGAGCGCAACGAAGCCTTCCTGCCGCAGATGATCGGTTTCCGGCCGCCGGGCGGTGTCTATACACACATCGTCGGCACGGACATCGTGCGCACCGGCGAAGACCAGTTCTATGTTCTGGAAGACAATGCCCGCACCCCTTCCGGTGTCAGCTACATGCTGGAAAACCGTGAAACGATGATGCAGATGTTCCCGGAACTCTTCCATCAGAACCGCGTCCGCCCGGTCGAGAACTATCCCTATCTGCTCCGCCATAGCCTCGCCTCGCTCGCTCCTCCCGGCTGCGAAGGCAAGCCGCGCGTCGCGGTACTGACGCCGGGCATCTACAACTCGGCCTATTACGAACATGCTTTCTTGGCCGACATGATGGGCGTCGAGCTTGTCGAAGGCTCGGACCTGCGCGTCATCGACGGTAGGGTGAAGATGCGCACCACACGCGGTTACGAGGCGATCGACGTCCTCTACCGCCGTGTCGACGACGATTATCTCGACCCCCTCACCTTCAAGCCCGAATCTGCGCTTGGCATTCCAGGGATCATGGATGTCTATCGCGCCGGCAACATCACCATCGCCAACGCGCCGGGGACCGGCATCTGCGACGACAAGGCGATCTATTCCTATATGCCGGAAATCGTCGAGTTCTATACCGGGCGCAAGGCCCTGCTCGAGAACGTGCCGACGTGGCGTTGTTCCGAGCCCGATAGCCTGAAATACGTGCTGGAAAACCTTAGTGATCTCGTCGTCAAGGAAGTGCACGGTTCCGGCGGCTACGGCATGCTCGTTGGCCCGACCGCATCCAAGAAGGAATGTGCCGTTTTCGCTGAAAAGCTCAAAACCCGGCCAACAAATTACATTGCGCAACCGACCCTTTCTCTCTCGACAGTGCCAATCCTCGTCAACAAGGGCATCGCTCCGCGCCATGTGGACCTTCGCCCCTATGTCCTCGTCTCCGACAAGGTGCAGATCATTCCGGGTGGACTGACCCGCGTGGCTTTGAAGGCCGGCTCGCTAGTGGTGAATTCCAGCCAGGGCGGCGGCACCAAGGATACCTGGGTTCTGGAGGACTGACACGCATGCTCGGAAGAACCGCAAACGGCCTTTACTGGATGTTCCGCTATATAGAGCGGGCCGAAAACAGCGCTCGCCTGATCGATGCTGGCTTGCGCATGTCACTCACACGCTCGCAGGCGACGGAAGACGACTGGGACGGTGTGCTGCAAAGCTCCGGCGTCCGCGACATCTATGACGACCTCTACGAAAATCTGACCAGTACCGACGCGATCGACTTTCTGCTGCGCGACAAGGCCAATCCATCGAGCGTGATGTCGTGCATCGACTCAGGCCGCAACAACGCCCGTATGGTTCGAACGGCCCTGACGCGCGAAACCTGGGAAGCCACCAACGAATGCTGGCTCGACCTGAAGACAATGCTGGCCCGACGCGTGAAAGCCGCGGACCTGCCTGAGGCAATCGATGCGATCAAGCGCAAGACCGGCCTGATCCGCGGTGCCTTCCATGGCACCATGCTTCGCAACGAGATCTTCAATTTCTCGCGCATCGGCACCTTCATCGAACGCGCAGACAACACGGCGCGCATTCTGGACGTGAAATATTACGTGCTGCTTCCGGCAGTCTCCCAGGTCGGCTCCTCGATCGACAACGTGCAATGGGAATCGATCCTGCGATCTGTCTCGGCACATCGCTCCTACGGCTGGGTCTACGAGGCGGAATACAAGCCCTCCCACATTGCCGACTTCCTGATCCTCAATGGACGCATGCCGCGCTCGCTCGCCTATTGCTATGAGAAGATTGCCAGCAACCTCGGTTATCTCGCCCGTGAATACGGCGAAAGCCATGCGGCGCACGCAACCGCCGCGGAAACCTTGGCGTCGCTGCGCAGTCATTCGATCAAGGATGTGATGGACCAGGGATTGCACGAATACATCGAGAACTTCATCAGCCACAATAACCGTCTGGGGCAAGAAATCTCCGACGGCTACCGGTTCTACTAGGTATCGGTTGGGAGAAAGACAGATGCGTCTGAAGATCAGTCACACGACCGAGTACACCTATGACGAGCCGGTACACTATTCGCTGCAGCGGCTGCGGCTGACGCCGCTGACCCAACCCGGCCAGACCGTCATCAGCTGGAAGACCTCCGTCGAGGGCGCCCATGTGGAGGTCGGCTACGACGATCACTTTGGCAATCGGGTCAACCTCGTCAGCGTCAATGGCGACCAGACCTCCATTCGCATCACCGCCAGCGGCGAAGTCGAGACGGAGGACAAGTCTGGCGTCTACGGCGTCCACCAGGCCTATGCGCCGCTCTGGCTTTACCTGCGCGAGACGCCGCTGACAAAGATGACAAAGCCGATCCGCAACCTCGCCAAGGCGATGAGCGGCGACACGGACCTCGCCAAGATGCATGCGCTGATGGGCAAGATCAATGAGATTGTCGAATACAAGCCGGGCGAAACCGGAGCGCAGACGACGGCCGAGGAAGCCTTGCAACAGCAGAGCGGCGTCTGCCAGGATCATGCGCATATCATGATTGCAGCCGCCCGCACGCTTGGTCTGCCCGCCCGCTACATCTCCGGCTACCTGATGATGGAAGACCAGCCGGAACAGGCGGCAAGCCATGCCTGGGCGGAAGTGCATCTGAACGGCCTCGGCTGGGTCGGCTTCGACGCCGCCAACAACCTCTGCCCCGACGATCGCTATGTCCGCATCGCCTGCGGGCTCGACTATCGCGACGCAGCGCCGATCTCCGGGCTCGTTCATGGTTCAGTGACCGAAGCCTTGAAAGTGGCGGTAACCGTCGAGCAACACAAACAGAGCCAGACGCAGAGTCAGTAAACAGACACTGGGTCATGACGATGCGGCAAGCGTACCGACATGGCCCTTCGCGCCGAAAGTGAGGATCGCCTGGTCTGCCGTCATCAGCGGCGCCTGATGAAAACGCGCCGTGGCAATGATCATCCTGTCGGCAGGATCGGCATGAAAATCTCCCGGCAGCCGAACGCTGCCGCCGGAAATCGGAGCTTCCAAGGGCACAAGTGCGATACCCGGCAGCGCCAGCGCGACTGATCCATCGGCCGACGTCATCACCAAGCGCGATACGCCCCTTCTGCGCCAGCATGGCGATCTCCCAGGGCGTGATCGCGCGATGCGGGCCCCCGAATCAGAAAAGGCGGAGCAAATGCTCCGCCTCCGCTGAGTTCGAATGCCGTGCAGATCAGTGGCTGTCCCTGCCGACCGCGTTTCCGCGACATCCCTTGAGGAAGTCGAGGTCGGCGCCGGTATCGGCCCCTTCGACATGCTGCTGGTGCAGCCAGGCATAGCCGGAAGCCGGCAGATCATGGTTCGGCTGCCATTCTGCGAGCCGCCGCGCCAGTTCCTCCGCGGAAATGTCGAGATGCAGACGGCGGTTCGGCACGTCCATCTCGATCATGTCGCCGTTCTTGACGACAGCGAGCGGTCCGCCGACCGCCGCTTCCGGGGACGTGTGCAGCACGACGGTGCCATAGGCGGTGCCGGACATACGCGCGTCGGAGATGCGCACCATGTCGGTGATGCCCTTCTTGAGCACCTTGGGCGGCAGACCCATGTTGCCAACTTCGGCCATGCCCGGATAGCCCTTTGGCCCGCAGTTCTTCATGACCATGATGCAGGTTTCGTCGATGTCGAGGTTGTCGTCGTTGATCTTGGCCTTGTAGTCGTCGATGTCCTCGAACACGACCGCGCGGCCACGATGCGTCAACAGATGCGCCGAAGCGGCCGACGGCTTCAGCACCGCGCCCTTCGGTGCGAGATTGCCGCGCAGCACGACGATGCCGCCCGACTGTGTCAACGCCTTCTTGGCGGGAAGGATGACATCCTCGTTCCAGTTGACGACGTCCTTGACCTCCTCCCACATGGTTTCGCCGGATACCGTGAGTGCGTCCTTGTGCAGGAGGCCTGCCTCGCCGAGGCGCTTCAACACCACCGGCAGGCCGCCGGCATAGAAGAATTCCTCCATTAGGTACTTGCCCGACGGCATCAGGTTGACGATCGTCGGGATGTCGCGGCCACAGCGGTCCCAGTCATCAAGCGAAAGATCAATGCCGACGCGGCCGGCGATGGCGAGCAGGTGGATGACGGCGTTGGTAGATCCGCCGATGGCCGCATTGGTGCGGATGGCGTTCTCGAATGCCTCCTTCGTCATGATATCCGAAGGCTTCAGGTCGTCCTTGACCATCTGGACGATACGCCGGCCAGTGAGCTGCGCCATGACCTTGCGGCGGGAATCAACCGCCGGGATCGCGGCGTTGCCGGAAAGCGCCATGCCGAGCGCCTCGGCCATGGATGCCATGGTGGAGGCGGTGCCCATGGTATTGCAGGTGCCCGAAGAACGGCTCATAGAAGCCTCCGCCTCGAGGAACTCGGCCTGCGTCATCTCGCCAGCCTTCACCATTTCGGAAAACTTCCACAGATGCGTGCCCGAGCCGACGCGTTCGCCGCGGAAATAGCCGTTCAGCATCGGGCCGCCGGTGACGACGATCGAGGGCAGGTCGCAGGAGGCGGCGCCCATGAGCAGCGACGGCGTGGTCTTGTCGCAGCCGACCATCAGCACGCAGCCATCCATGGGTTGGCCGCGGATCGCTTCCTCCACCGCGAGAGCGGCAAGGTTGCGGTACATCATCGCGGTCGGGCGGAAGGTGTTTTCGGATGCCGAGAACACCGGCACTTCGACCGGGAAGCCGCCGGCCTCCCACACGCCCGCCTTCACCTTCTCGGCGAGTTCACGCAGATGGCCGTTGCACGGCGTCAGATCAGACCAGGTGTTGAGGATCCCAATAACCGGACGCCCGTCGAACAGGTCGTGCGGATACCCTTGGTTCTTCAGCCAGCCGCGGTGATAGATCACGTCACGGCTCGTACCACCGTACCATTCCTGCGAGCGCAGCTTGCGCGGCCACTCAGCTTTCTTCTTCATTGTCTTCGTGTCCTTTGAAGTGCCGGACCGGCAACCGACCGATCCCGCGAAAAATGCTTACGCCAGCGTGTAGGCGGTCTTCACCACGGTGAAGAATTCGGCGGCATATTTGCCCTGCTCGCGCGAACCATAGGACGACCCCTTCCGGCCGCCGAACGGCACGTGGAAGTCGACGCCGGCGGTCGGCAGATTGACCATCACCATGCCGGCTTCCGAATTGCGCTTGAAATGCGTCGCGTGCTTGAGGCTGGTCGTTGCGATGCCGGCCGACAGGCCGAAGGGCGTGTCGTTGGCGGTCGCAAGCGCCTCGTCGTAATCCTTAACGCGGATGACGGACGCGACCGGGCCAAAAATTTCCTCGCGGGAAATGCGCATCTGGTTGGTCGCTTCGGTGAACAGTGTCGGCTGCAGATAGAAGCCAGGATTGTCGCGCGCGACCGTCTCACCACCGAAGGCGAGCTTGGCGCCCTCTTTCTTTCCGATATCGATATAGTCTGTGTCGGTGGCAAGCTGCCGCTCGTCGACGACCGGGCCGATATGGGTTCCCGCCTTCAAGGCATCATCGACCACCAGCGTCTTCAGTTTTTCAGTGAGCGCTGCGACGAACTTATCGTGGATGCCTTCGGTGACGATCAGCCGCGACGAGGCCGTGCAGCGCTGGCCGGTGGAGAAGAAGCCGGAATTGGCGGCCGCCTCGACGGCGACGTTGAGGTCGGCATCATCCAAAACCACCATCGGGTTCTTGCCGCCCATTTCCAGCTGGAACTTGCGATTGTGCTCGATCGAGGAGGCAGCGACGCGCTTGCCCGTGCCGGTCGAGCCGGTGAAGGTAATGCCGGCCAGATCCGGGCTGTCGAGCATCGCCTGGCCGACGACCGAGCCCTTGCCCATGACGAGGTTCAACACGCCCTTCGGCAGGCCAGCGCGATTGAGAATGTCGGCGATCGCCCAGGAGCAGCCCGGCACCAGCTCGGCCGGCTTGAAGACGACGGTGTTGCCGTAGCAGAGCGCCGGCGCGATCTTCCAGGCGGGAATGGCGATCGGGAAGTTCCACGGCGTGATGATGCCGATCACGCCGATCGGCTCGCGGGTGATCTCGACACCGATGTTCGGACGTGCCGACGGCAGAACTTCGCCTGCAAGACGCAGGGCTTCTCCTGCGAAGAAATCGAAGATCTGGGCAGCGCGAATGGTTTCGCCGATGGCTTCCGGAAGCGTCTTGCCCTCTTCGCGGGCGAGAAGGTTTCCAAGCTCTTCCTTGCGGGCGAGAATTTCGTCAGCGGTCTTCTTCAGGATCGCGTGCCGCTCGAGGATGCCCGAACGGGACCAGGCCGGAAAGGCTGCTTTGGCCGCGGCGATCGCGGTCTTTGCATCGTCGGCGCTGGCGCTCGCGTAGAGACCGACCACTTCGTTGGTGTTGGACGGATTGATGTTTTCGACACCGTTCGTGCCGACCCATTCGCCGGCAATCAGGTTATGATGGAGTGTCATGGGCTTAAAGCCTCCTTGGTTTGCGCGAGCGCCAATAACCGGCACCCGCAGTCAAATGCGTAACCGGATCAGAGCTGGCCGATCGTGACTTCATCCTCGCCGGCGACTGCCAGCGTGTTGCGCAGCGGCAGACCGAATTCCGACGCCTCGATCTCAAAAATATCGCCGGCTTCCGTCTTGATGCCGTCGCCGAAGGACAGCGTCGCCGTGCCGAACATGTGGACATGCACATCGCCCGGCGCGCGGAATATACCGTATTTGAAGTGGTGATATTCGAGATTGGCGAAGCTGTGGGACATGTTGGTCTCACCCGACAGGAACGGCTTTTCCCACAGGACCGCGCCGTTGCGGATGATGCGCGACGTGCCGCGAATATCGCTCGGCGCTTCGCCGACCCGGATTTCCGGACCGAAGCTCGCCGGACGCAGCTTGGAGTGCGCGAGATAGAGATAGTTGACGCGTTCCGTCACGTGATCGGAGAACTCGTTGGCGACGGCAAAGCCGATGCGGAACGGCACGCCCTTGTCGGAGATGACGTAGATGCCGGCCATTTCAGGTTCCTCGCCGCCATCTTGCGCGAAGGACGGCGATACGAGATCGCCGCCGGGAGCCACCGTCTGCGAGCCGTTGCCCTTGTAGAACCATTCGGGCTGCACGCCCTTTTCGCCGGGCTTCGGCTTGCCGCCTTCGAGGCCCATCTTGAACATCTTCATCGTGTCGGTGGCGCCCTCTTCCACCTTCGAGACGGCAGCGTGCATGGCGTCGCGGGTCGCAGCCGAGCCGAGATGGGTCAGGCCCGTGCCGGTCAGGTGCAGATGCGCAGCGTCCGGATGGGTGATCGGCGGCAGGAACAGCCCCTTGGCATAAACGTCCTGAAGATCGATCTCGTCGCCGAGGCCGTGCGCCTCGACGACGGCTTTCAAACTCTTGCCGGAATTGGCAGCTTCCATTGCCAGCGCATAAACGCTGGTTGCACCCTTCACCGCGCGGGCGCCCTCGCCCAATTCGCGAACGGCCACCGTGATCGAGCCGTCATTGTTCTTCACCTGGGAAATCAGCACAGCCTTGTCCTCTTCTAGATCCGGGCTGTTTTTCGGCGTCAAGCGTCTGGCTCTCGGCAACAACAACCCTTTGGGAGACGCATGAGCGCTCCCATTCATGACGGCAGAGCCGCCGTTTTCGTCATGATACGCGGGCCGGAGCGCTATCGCCTAACGTAAGCGCGAGAGGCGCTCCGGCACCAGATTTGCTTCGACCGGCAAGCCGGCGCCGCTGGACGGACCAAAAACGGTCAGCCCTTGTTCTTGTTGTAGACGTCGAAGAACACGGCAGCGAGCAGCACGAGGCCCTTGACGAGCTGCTGGTAGTCGATGCCGAGACCCATGATCGACATGCCGTTGTTCATGACGCCCATGATGAAGGCGCCGATGACCGCACCGGTGATCTTGCCGACGCCGCCCGATGCCGATGCGCCACCGATGAAGCAGGCTGCAATGACGTCAAGCTCGAAGCCAACACCCGCCTTCGGCGTCGCCGAGTTCAAACGCGCCGCGATGATCATTCCGGCAAGGGCAGCCAGAACACCCATGTTGACGAAGGTGTAGAAGGTCAGCCGCTCGGTGTTGATACCGGAGAGCTTCGCTGCCTTCTCATTGCCGCCCATCGCGTAGATGCGTCGACCAATCGTCGAACGGGTGGTGACGAAGGTGTAGAGGGCAATCAGAAGCGCCATCACAACGAGGACGTTCGGGAAGCCCTTGTATGTCGAGAGCTGGAAGCCAAGGAAAACGGCCACGGCGCTGATGATCCCCATTTGGAGAACAAAGAAAGCGAAAGGCTCGTTTTCTGTTCCATGCAGATCGTTGGTCCGGCGGTCCCTGATTCCGTAGTAGATCGCCAATGCGACCAGCACCAGCACTGTCACCAGTGCGAAGAAATTGGTGATGACACCCGGGAGAGGATTGAGGAAATAGAGGAAGTCCGGGATGAAACCAGTCGACAACAGCTGGAAATCCTTCGGGAACGGCCCGATCGGTCTGTTCTGCAGCACCAGATAGGTGAGACCGCGGAAAACCAGCATGCCGGCAAGAGTGACGATGAAGGCCGGAATTTTCCGATAGGCCACCCAATAACCCTGGGCTGCTCCGACCAATCCACCGAGAACCAGACACAGCGGCACAACGATGGAGAAGTGCAATCCCCACTTGACGAGCATGATCGCCGAAAGGCCGCCCGTAAACGCGACGATCGAGCCGACGGAAAGGTCGATATGGCCGGCAACGATGATCAGCAGCATTCCGAGCGCCATGATGACGATAAACGAATTCTGTAGCACGAGGTTGGTAAGGTTGACGGGCTTGAAAAGCACGCCATTCGTCAGAAACTGGAAGAACAGCATGATGACCACGAGTGCGACGAGCAGGCCGTATTCGCGGATATTGTTCCTGAGATAGTCCCCGATGGAGGGCGTGGTTTTCGGAGCGCTGGTTTCGATAACCATTAGTGTTTCTCCCCGGAGCGCATGATGGCGCGCATGATGGATTCCTGGCTTGCTTCTTGCTTCGAAAGCTCGGCGACGATGCGACCTTCGTTCATGACGTAGATGCGGTCGCAGGTTCCGAGAAGCTCGGGCATTTCCGATGAGATCATCAGGATGCCTTTGCCTTCTGCGGCAAGCTGATTGATGATGGTATAGATTTCGTACTTCGCCCCGACATCGATGCCGCGTGTCGGCTCGTCGAGGATCAGCACTTCGGGGCTGGTGAACAGCCATTTGGACAGAACGACCTTCTGCTGGTTGCCGCCCGACAGGTTGACGGCCTCCTGATAGATCGAATGGGAGCGGATACGCAACTTCGACCGGTATTCGGTCGCGACCTTCCGTTCCTTGTGGTCATCGATCACGCCGTTGTTTGCCACCGCGCTGAGATTGGAAAGCGTCGTGTTGTGCATGATGTTGTTGTTCAGCACCAGCCCGAGTTGCTTGCGATCTTCCGTGACATAGGCAAGACCTGCGTCGATGGCACGCGGAATAGTGCTCACGTCGACCTGTTTGCCATGCATGAAGACTTCACCCGTGATCTTGTGACCCCAGGATTTGCCGAAGATGCTCATCACCGTTTCGGTCCGGCCGGCACCCATCAGGCCTGCTATGCCGACCACTTCGCCGGCATGGACGTTGAAATTGACATTGTGCAGGAACTGCCGGTCGCGGTGCTGCTGGTGGAAGACGTTCCAGTTCTTCACCTCAAGCAGCGTCTCGCCGATCTTCGGCTCGCGCGGCGGATAGCGGTCTTCCATGTCGCGGCCGACCATGCCCTTGATTATGCGATCTTCGCTGATGTCCTCGCTGTGACAGTCGAGCGTTTCGACGGTCCCGCCGTCGCGCAGGATGGTGATCTTGTCGGCGACCTTCTTGATCTCGTTCAGCTTGTGCGAAATGATGATCGAGGTCATGCCCTGCTTGCGGAATTCCATGAGCAGCTTCAGCAGCGCGTCGGAATCGGTCTCGTTGAGCGAGGCCGTCGGCTCGTCGAGGATCAGCAGCCTGACCTTCTTGGAAAGAGCCTTGGCGATTTCCACCAATTGCTGCTTGCCCACGCCGATATCCGTGATCCGGGTCGTCGGCGGCTCCCTGAGGCCGACCTTCGATAGAAGTTCCTGTGTTCGCGAGAAGGTCTGCGGCCAATTGATGACACCGTTGGCGGCGATCTCGTTGCCGAGAAAAATGTTTTCCGCAATCGAGAGCAGTGGGACCAGCGCCAGTTCCTGATGGATGATGATGATGCCGAGATGTTCGCTGTCGGAAATCGTTGAGAAATGACGAACTTCGCGGTCGTAGTGAATTTCGCCATCATAGGTGCCGGCGGGATAGACGCCGCTCAATACCTTCATCAGGGTCGATTTTCCCGCGCCGTTTTCGCCGACAAGCGCGTGAATCTCCCCCTCGCGGACCTTGAGATTGACATTGTCCAAGGCTTTGACGCCCGGAAACGTCTTCGTGATGCCCCGCATTTCCAGAATGATGTTGTCCATGGTCAGGTATTCCTGCGGCAGTCCGTGAATGATGAGGCCAGACAAACCGACAATACAAAGTCCCTCATCAAGATAAAAGGGCCCGCAAGCAATCGCGGGCCCCCGATCGAAGAGACGGGATCAGTTGTTGATCTGGTCTTCGGTGTAGTAACCGGCACCAACCAGAACTTCCTTGACGTTGGTCTTGTCAACGGAAACCGGCTTCAGGAGGTAGGACGGAACAACCTTGACACCGTTGTCGTAGGTCTTGGTGTCGTTGATTTCCGGCTCCTTGCCGCCCATGATGGCGTCCGTCATGTTGACGGCAACCTTGGCAAGCTCGCGGGTATCCTTGAATACCGAGGAATACTGTTCGCCAGCGAGAATCGACTTGACCGACGGCAGTTCGGCGTCCTGACCGGTGACGATCGGCATCGGCATGTCGCCCGAGCCGTAGCCAACGCCCTTCAGAGCCGAAATGATGCCGATGGAGAGACCATCGTAAGGCGACAGAACGCCATCAACCTTGGCGTCGGTGTAGGTCGAGGAAAGCAGGTTTTCCATGCGGGCCTGTGCAACGGCACCGTCCCAACGGAGCGTACCGACCTGGTCCATGCCCATTTGGCCAGACTTCACAACAATCTTCTTGGCGTCGATGAGCGGCTGCAGAACCGACATTGCACCGTCGTAGAAGAAGAAGGCGTTGTTGTCGTCCGGCGAACCACCGAAGAGTTCGACGTTTTTCGGCTCGGTGGCGCCATCGAGCTTGAGGCCCTGCACGAGCGAGGTTGCCTGGAGCACGCCGACCTGGAAGTTGTCGAACGTCGCGTAGTAGTCGACATTGCCAGAATCGCGGATCAGGCGATCGTAAGCGATGACCTTGACGCCAGCGTCATGAGCCTTCTGAAGGATGTCGGACAGCGTCGTGCCGTCGATGGCGGCGATGACGAGAACCTTGGCACCCTTGGTGACCATGTTTTCGATCTGAGCAAGCTGGTTCGGGATGTCGTCGTCAGCAAACTGCAGGTCCGGGGTGTAGCCCGATTCCTTGAACAGCTTTTCCATGGTCTCGCCGTCGGAGATCCAACGGGTCGAGGTCTTGGTCGGCATGGAAATGCCGACGGTGCCCTTGTCCTGGGCGATCGCCGGAACGACGAACGACGCGACGCTGAGCGCTGCGGCGGCGAGAAGTGAGCTAATCAATTTCATGTATCTCTCCCTGAGTGTTGATCCAGGCAAGCTGTCCGGCCGGCCTCGATATGTGCAGCGCTTCGCGTAGCCGAGGGACGAAGACCCTCGGCGGAGGTTTAAGGGGTGAAAGAAAGCCCTCCCAGGCCTTACACGCTCCCAAGTACGCTGGCGCACATGGCGGCAAACTGGAATCAAACATCATAACTGTCAAATACAATATGGGTGTATATCTATAACTATTTTGATATAGTAACGCAGAACAGTGTGATTTTTCGCGAGAGCGAAGGCGTTTTTCTCGGAAGGCGGGTAAATATGGACGATCCGATACAGCATTCATCCGTTCCAGTGGATTATTCAGACCGTGGAATTTTTCGTTCCGGCTTGAAGATGAGCCACCTGCAACTGATTCTCGCTATCGAAGATCACGGCCAGATCAGCGCGGCCGCCGACGCGCTGAGCATATCCCAGCCCGCAGCCTCGCGCATGCTCGGCGAAATCGAGGCTATTCTCAAGGCACCGCTTTGCGCCCGCGTCGCCCGCGGCGTCGAACTGACCCAATATGGACGAGCACTGGCCCGGCGTGCCCGGACGATCTTCCTGGAGCTGCGGGAGACAGCGCGCGAGATCAGCGAATTGAAGACCGGAAGCGGCGGCTCCGTGTCGCTCGGATCCGTCACCGGCCCCGCCCTCAATCTTGCGGTTCCGGCTGTCCGCCAGGTTTCGACCGCCTATCCCGGTATCGAGATCAACATCCAGATCGAAAACAGCAATGTGCTGGTGCGCGAACTCCTCTCCGCCCGGCACGACTTCGTCATCGGCCGCATACCCGACGAGATGGACCCGCGACAGTTCAACCTCATCGAGATCGGCGAGGAGGATGTCTGCCTGATCGTACGCGAGGGCCATCCGCTGCTCGACAAAGGCCTCGTCAGTTCCGCCGATCTGCCCGGCTATGACTGGGTCTTTCAACCACAGGGAACACTGCTGCGCCGCGCCGTCGAGGACAGCTTCCTGTCTGCAGGAACACCCCTGCCTGCAACCATCATCAACACCTCGTCGATCATCCTGACTGTCTCGATCGTCCGGCACACCAATGCGATCGCCCCGGTCGCCCGTGACGTCGCCAGTCTGATTGCCACCAATGGAGGCCAGGCGGGTGAAATCCGCATTCTGCCAACCGATTTCAACATCAAGATTCGCCCCTACAGCCTGATCACCGCGCGCGGCCGTGCCCTGCCGCCCAGCGCCAAGCTTCTCTACGATCTGATCCTGAAGCAAAGCACGGCATGATCAGGCCCGCAAAACCTTGCCGTGCTTTGATATCCGCGAAAAAGGGAGAGGCACATGTTCGGGATGTCTGTGTTCCAGTCGGTGCTGGAGCGGCTGAAGGCCGAGGAAACCGAGGAAGGCGCCGCTCGCGAGGAGCCGTTGCCGCGCGCGAGCATACTTGGCCTTAATGCCGGCTTTGCCGGCAACCTCACGTCATCTGGCATGGCCGACAGCGGCGCCGTACGGCGCGCCTATTTCGATACGGCAAGCGAGGACATGCTCGCCCCGCCGAAACCGGCACCTGAGCCCGTCATGCCGGATCATCTTTGCCGCATTCGCCCCGAGCAGATTGCCTCTGACCTCGGGTTGACGGACATGGAAACCGCAAGTGGCCTGACGGACAAGCGCCGGCGCTTCGCCGCCGAAAACCACCCGGACCGCCATCATCCGGATTTCCGAGGCAATGCAACCGTCCGCATGAAGATCGCCAACATGCTGATCGACGAAGCGCAGAAGCGGTTATGCCTCATGCAACGGAACTGAAGATCAAACAGGATCGTCCGTCTTGGTCTCTTCGACAACGTCGGCCTTTGGCTTGAAGAAGATGATCAAGACACAACCGACATATGCCGAGACCGCCAGGAAGATCATCCCCCAGGTGTTTTCACCCTGCCAGAATTCGAACGCCGTCCACACCACACAGAAGGCAACGATCAACAGCCGAACCCAGAGTGGCCGGTAGAACGGATGGTCCGGGTCGATGAACTTGATCATACAAAACGTCCTTGACGGGTTGGGCGCGGTTTTAGCGGCCGCGACAATGATAACAGCTTTATGTCCAAAAGGACGGTTGCCGCAATAGGAGCACCGGTTTAACCGCTTGACGGCAGCGCCGCAAATAGAATAAAAATTCTGAAAATAATAATCATTGCTTTTTCATTCCGATCCCGAGCGCGCCGGAGGAGGCACGCCTGGACCGGAAGTGAGCGGCGGGAGAGAGACAACGGCGCCGGCCCCAGCAAAGCTGAGTTGCCGGACGCCTAAAATCAAATCAAACGCCCGAGCAAAGCCGACTTCCACAACGCCTGTCCGGAGTGAGCGTCATCACTTCGTCCCTTCGCGGCGATCCGCCGCCCGTCAAAAAGAGATGTAACATGACTGTCAGATTTGGTCTTCTCGGCGCCGGCCGCATCGGCAAGGTTCACGCCAAGGCCGTCAGCGGCAACCCCGATGCAGTTCTTGTCGCCGTGGCAGACGCCTTCCCGGCCGCCGCCGAAGCCATCGCCAAGGCCTATGGTTGCGACGTCCGCACGATCGAAGCGATCGAAAAGGCTTCGGATATCGACGCAGTGGTGATCTGCACGCCGACGGACACCCATGCCGACCTGATCGAACGCTTCGCCCGCGCCGGCAAGGCGATCTTCTGCGAAAAGCCGATCGATCTCGACGTCGGTCGCGTCCGCGAATGCATGAAGGTGGTCGAAGAGACCAAGGGCAAGCTGATGGTCGGCTTCAACCGCCGCTTCGATCCGCATTTCACGGCCGTCCGCAAGGCGATCGACGACGGCAAGATCGGTGCAGTTGAAATGGTGACGATCATCTCGCGCGATCCGGGCGCCCCGCCGGTCGACTATATCAAGCGCTCCGGCGGCATCTTCCGCGACATGACCATCCACGACTTCGACATGGCCCGCTTCCTGCTTGGTGAGGAACCGGTTGCCGTTACCGCGCACGCCTCCGTTCTCGTCGATCCGGAAATCGGCAAGGCCGGCGACTATGACAGCGTTTCCGTCATCCTCGAAACCGCTTCCGGCAAGCAGGCGATCATCTCGAATTCCCGCCGAGCCACCTATGGCTACGACCAACGCATCGAAGTTCACGGTTCCAAGGGCGTCGTCTCGGCCGAGAACCAGCGGGCAGTATCGATCGAGATCGCCAATGGCGACGGCTATACCCGCCCGCCGCTGCATGATTTCTTCATGACGCGCTACACCGAAGCCTATGCCAACGAGATCGCCGGCTTCATTTCTGCGATCGAAAAAGGCACGAAGATCACCCCTTCTGGCGCCGACGGACTAGCAGCACTGGCACTGGCCGACGCCGCGGTGAAATCCGTCGCGGAAAAGCGTCAGATTCGCATCGAGGCATAAACGATACCTGATCCATGAACAAAGGCCGGGTTTTCCCCCGGCCTTTTGTTTTGACTGCAGTCTCCGCGACAAGGCGCCACAACCTTCTCAGGAGGAGTCCTCTCCCGCCGGAAGCGGCCGAAACGCTGCGATATCATGGTCCATATCGGTCAATGCCCGGTCGAGATGACCGTCGAAGACCAGTTTCTGCTCGTCGAAAATGACTGAAATTGCCGGCCGCCCCTGCAGGCGCACCTGGTGCGACTGCTCAAGGCCTTCGTCGATGCCCCTCTTCAGCAGATCGAAATAGCGCGTTCCCGGCCCGGTGATGAAGATCGGCATGTGTTCGTGCAGGCTGAGGACGCGGGAAAGGCCATTGCCGAGCGCGATGCCCGCTTGCCGGAAGGCATAACCCGCCATCCGGTTTCCCTGCCGCGCGCTCGTGGCAATCTTGTCCATTTCGGCGAGTGGTACGAACTTCGCCGGGATCGTATCGGGCGGAACCTCGAATGCCGTGCGCAGGATACCGTAGAAACCCGCGGAAGCCTCGATGCAGCCATACGAGCCGCAGCGGCAGAGACAGCCATTGGCCGCATGCAGCATGTGCCCGAAGTTGGGGGCTGTCACCTCGAGCTCGCCAAACCGATCCTTGCGGGCAATGCCGAGCCCGATGCTGTGGCCGAGCGACAGGGCCGCAAGCGCGCGGAACGCCCCTGCCTCCGCGGTATCCGCCTTCATCCCCAGTGCCTGCGCGACCAGCAAGGTCTCGTTGTTTACCGTGACCTTGGCGCGCCATTCCGGCTGCAACAGACAGGCGAAATCAATCTGCTCGCCGCCGAAGACCGGTGACCATAAAAGCCGCCTGCCGTCGGCATCGACCGTTCCCTTGCTGCTGATCGAAACGGCAAGAATCTGCGATTTGTCCAGATGCGATCGATTGATCAGCCGCGCCAGCGCATCGAGAAACCCGTCAGCGAAATGCTTCGTTCCGGCAATCTTGCCACTGCGCGCATCCTCGAAGCGGTCGATCAGGCGCCCCGAATAATCGACGAGCGAATATTGGACGACATCCGAGGAGATCCGCACCGCAATCAGATAGCCGCTGTCGCGGCGCTGCGCAAACAGCACGCGTGGACGACCCCGGCCGGAATGCGCCTGCTGCTCCGCCTTTTCGATGACGTCGGCCCGCTCCAGCTCGGCAGTGATCGCCGAAACGGTCGCCGAAGCCAGCCCAGTCTGTTCGGAAATGTCCGTGTGGGACAGCGGTCCCATGCGCCTGAGCGCCGCCAGCACGAGTGCGCTGTTCTGCTGACGCACCAATTCGGTGCTCGACTTCGTCAGCATCGCGCATCCCTGTTACTACTGCTCAATTTCACAAACACATGCTCCTCCCAAAGCATCTGTCCGGTGCAACAGCCTTTGTCAAAGCCTTGTTGACAGCCCCAAAAAACTCTGACATCTATTTTCTCGACTGTCGAGAAAAAACTCTTTTGGGTTGGCGACAGGCATATTGGCTGGTCGGGGGCCGTGCGGGAGGTTCGCACGGACGGCCAGCGGCCATTTGGGAGGACTTCATGAAATCAGTTTTGAAACTGATGGCAGGCGTTGCCATCATCGCATCCATGCATTCCGCTGCCATCGCCAAGGACCTGGTGGTCGGCGTTTCCTGGTCGAACTTCCAGGAAGAGCGTTGGAAAACCGACGAGGCAGCGATCAAGGCCGCGCTTGAAGCATCCGGCGACAAATACATCTCCGCCGACGCGCAGGCTTCCGCCGCCAAGCAGCTGACCGACATCGAGTCGCTAATCGCACAGGGCGCCAATGCCATCATCGTTCTGGCCCAGGATAGCGAAGCCATCGGCCCGGCGATCGAGAAGGCCGCCGCCGAAGGCATCCCGGTCGTCGGTTACGACCGCCTGATCGAAAATCCGGCTGCCTACTACATCACCTTCGACAACAAGGAAGTCGGCCGCATGCAGGCCGCCGAAGTGTTCAAGGTGAAGCCGGAAGGCAACTACGTCTTCATCAAGGGTGCATCGACCGATCCGAACGCCGACTTCCTGTTCTCCGGACAGATGGAAGTGCTGAAGGAAGCCATGGACGCCGGCAAGATCAAGAATGTCGGCGAAGCCTATACCGACGGCTGGAAGCCTGAAGTAGCGCAGAAGAACATGGAGCAGTTCCTCACCGCCAACGACAACAAGGTCGACGGCGTGGTTTCCTCCAACGACGGCATGGCCGGCGGTGTGGTCGCGGCTCTTGAGGCCCAGGGTCTCGCAGGCTCGGTCCCGGTTTCCGGCCAGGACGGCGACAAGGCCGCTCTGAACCGCGTTGCGCTCGGCACGCAGACCGTATCGGTCTGGAAGGACTCGCGTGAACTCGGCAAGAAGGCCGGCGAAATCGCCGTTGCGCTTGCCGGCGGCGCTGCCATGGATGCCATCGAAGGCACGGTCAAGTTCTCCGGCGGCCCGAAGGGCGTCGAGATGAACTCCTACTTCATCGCGCCGCAGCCGATCACCAAGGACAACCTCAACGTCGTCATCGACGCCGGCTGGATTTCCAAGGAAGAAACCTGCCAGGGCGTCAAGGCCGGAACCGTTGCCGTCTGCAACTGATCCGATCCTGGACATATAAGGTCCCGTCAAAAGCGCCGCAGCGTACATCGTTGCGGCGCTTCTCCGATGTCCGGAACATTGAACGACAAGAAAAAGGGGGAGTATTCAGGAAATGGCAAACACCACCATTGCCGCGCCTTCCAGCAGCGTACGCCAAACACAGGGCACGGCCTTGCAGCGATTTCTGCAGGCGACGGAAATAGACACACGACTTCTCGGCATGATCGCGGCCCTGCTGATCATCTGGCTCGGCTTCCAGATTTCGACAGGCGGACTTTTCAGCGGGCTGTTCCTGACGCCGCGCAATCTCTGGAACCTCACGGTTCAGGCCGCGTCAGTATCGGTCATGGCGACGGGCATGGTGCTCGTCATCGTCACCCGCAACATCGACCTTTCTGTCGGCTCGATCCTCGGCTTCGTTGGCATGATCATGGCAATCACCCAGGCCAAGATCCTGCCGCCTCTGATAGGCTTCGACCATCCCGCCACCTGGATCATTGCGCTCACTGTTGGCATCTTGCTCGGAACCGCCATCGGCGCGTTTCAGGGCATGATCGTCGCCTTCCTCAACGTGCCCTCCTTCATCGTCACGCTCGGTGGACTGCTGGTTTGGCGCGCGGGCGCCTTCCTGGTCATCAGCGGCGCAACTGTGGCACCGATGGATACGACGTTCCGCCTGATGGGCGGCGGCGCGGAAGGGTCGATCGGCGCCACCGCGAGCTGGATCGTCGGCGTCGTCGCCTGCCTCTTCATCGTCGCGTCGATCATCAATTCGCGCAAGCAGCGCAAGCGCTTCGGCTTCCCGCTGCGGCCAATGTGGGCGGAATATTTCCTCTCGGTCGTCGGCTGCGTCATGGTGCTCTGTGCCGTCTGGGTGCTGAACAGCTACTACATGCCGATCAATCTCGCCAAGAAATTTGCCGAGGCTCGCAACATCCCCTGGCCTGAAGGCGGCCTGCAGATTCCGCTCGGCATAGCCATTCCGGTCCTGATGGCCGTGGGTATCGCCATTGCCATGAGCTTCCTCACCACCCGCACCCGCTTCGGCCGCTATGTCTTCGCCATCGGCGGCAATCCGGAAGCGGCCGAACTCGCCGGCATCAAGACCCGCTGGGTCACCGTGCGCATCTTCGCATTGATGGGCGCACTCTGCGCCATCGCCGCAGCGATCTCCACCGCCCGCCTCAACGCCGCCACCAATGCGCAGGGCACACTCGATGAGCTCTATACGATCGCTGCGGCCGTCATCGGCGGCACGTCGCTTGCCGGCGGCATGGGAACGATCGCAGGGGCCGTTCTCGGCGCGATCGTTATGCAGTCGCTGCAATCGGGCATGGTGCTTCTGCGTGTCGATACCCCGCTGCAGAGCATCGTCATCGGCATCGTGCTGGTCATGGCCGTCTGGCTGGATACCGTTTATCGCGGTCGAGCCAAGTAAGAGGAGTTCGAACAATGACGGAACAACGCACTCCCCTCGTGGAAATGAAGAACATTTCCATCTCCTTCGGCGGCATCCATGCTGTCGATAACGCCTCGGTCGATCTTTACCCGGGCGAAGTCGTGGCCTTGCTCGGCCATAACGGCGCCGGCAAATCGACGCTGATCAAGATCCTGTCGGGCGCCTACAAGCGCGACGCCGGAGAAATCCTGATCAACGGCGAGCCGGTCCATATCAGCAACCCGCGCGACGCCAAGAAATACGGCATCGAGACGATTTACCAGACGCTCGCCGTCGCCGACAATGTCGATGCCGCTGCCAACCTCTATCTCGGCCGCGAGCTCAGAACCCCCTGGGGCACACTGGACGACGTCGCTATGGAAGCCAAGGCTCGCGAAGTGATGGGGCGGCTCAACCCCAACTTCCGCCGCTTCAAGGAGCCGGTGAAGGCGCTATCGGGCGGTCAACGACAGTCGGTGGCGATCGCCCGCGCCATTCTGTTCGACGCCCGCATCCTGATCATGGACGAGCCTACGGCAGCACTTGGGCCACAGGAAACGGCGCAGGTCGGCGAGTTGATCAAGCAATTGAAGCGCGAAGGCATCGGCATCTTCCTGATCAGCCACGACATCCACGACGTCTTCGATCTCGCCGATCGCGTCTCGGTGATGAAGAACGGCCAGGTCGTCGGCCACGCCCGCACGGAAGACGTCACCAAGGACGAAGTGCTCGGCATGATCATCCTCGGCAAGTGCCCGCCCAAAGCCATCCCCGGCCCGGGCGCGATGCAGACGGCGTGAGTTTCGCCTTTTTGTGAAAGTAAAATGCCGCGCTCGAAGGCGCGGCATTTTTCGTCATCTCATCCAGCCCTCACCGATAACATGCGGCAAACTCGGGATTTTCCTTTCAAAGCTGTGCATTGACCATTGATGCGCAGCATTTCCTGGGCTATGAACCGCTCACAGCCTGCTTCGGCGGTCTCAAACCGCCGCGGATGCACCCGTAGCTCAGCTGGATAGAGTGTTGGATTCCGATTCCAAAGGTCACAGGTTCGAATCCTGTCGGGTGCGCCATTTTTCTCGCTCGCCACATAAAGCTGGACTCGCGTCATTGTACTTGGAGTTTTATCAAGTCCACTGCCGCCAAACCGAGAACTCATTTCTCCTTTGCCTGGACTCCTCACCGCGAGGTGAAACAGCACCCGGACTCTGACAGCAGTCAATCAACAAGATCGGGACCAGGATCCATGCCATCGCTACGATCGCCACCGACCACGGCGTCGGGGCCGAGGCCTTGAGGCTGTGCGTAGGTTGTGTTGTTTGAGGCGGTGCTTGTGCATCCTGAAAGTGTCCAAAGCGCCATTGCCACGACGGCAAAAAGAGGTTTCAAAGTCATCGATAATCTCCTTGGAAGCTAAGGTGCGCGGATCCACTGCGTACCATTTTAAGTTGAACTAAACACACACACCACTTCGCTCAACGCGAGCCGTTCAAGCCTCGCTACCGGGCTAGCCGTTGGCAAGAACGCTCACGGCATTCGCATAAATGATGGTATCCGCCCGGCTGTTGGAAGCGCAGGAAAGAAAGACGAGGAGCACCGCTCCCGCTAAAACTGTAAATCCGTTGGTCATCGCAAAATCCGATCCGCAAACATGGATCAATTTCATCCTTCGCCGAACAGCGGGTGTCTGACTTGGGCCGATCTGTGGGCTAAGTTTGGAGCCGCGTCTATTGTCCTTTAGGGAAGCGATGATGAAATCGGTTTCCTTTCCCCTTCAACACAGCGCATCAGCGGCAGCGCTGCATGTACGGACCGTCGTTTGAGCGGACGGTCTCAATCCCGGGAGGAACACTGAAGCGCACTGTTGATGGCCGCGACCAGAGATTCCGCCGGGAATGGCTTGTGAAGATATGCGATACACCCGGCATTGAGCGCTTCGCGTTCGAGCGTCTCGTCGTCCACCGCAGTAATGAAGATGACCGGAAGGTTTATGCCG
The DNA here is from genome assembly GCF_964252905.1 of Pararhizobium sp. LjRoot255. NCBI lineage: Bacteria > Pseudomonadati > Pseudomonadota > Alphaproteobacteria > Hyphomicrobiales > Rhizobiaceae > Pararhizobium > Pararhizobium sp. LjRoot255. The sequence goes on along the minus strand of NZ_CAXUPQ020000001.1, from coordinate 2,737,514 downwards.
GAGTGCTTCATCTGATGCCATAGGTCGATCCCCGACATGCCGCCGAGATGGATATCAAGGATGATGCAGCGGATCACGCTTGTCTGTGCATGGTTGAGAAACGCTTCAGCCGACGAGTATCCTTCGGTCAGAAAGCCATTCGCGTTCAACAGTCGCTCGACGCTTCTGAGCATGCTCGGATCATCGTCGATCACAGCGACGGTATCAGGTGAGTTTTCCAACGGATCCCTTTCCGGGACCGACGGCGTAGCCGACCCCTTGGGCGACGATCCTATGGCGAGTACCGAACGGTGGCTATTGTCCTTTGGTGAAGGTGTCGCTTCTAAGGCCGCGGATGATCCTCTGAGGAATCGACAAGTCCCAACCTCTCAGCAATCGATACGGTTTCGGCCAGGGACCGTGCACCGATCTTCTCCATGAGATTATGGCGATGCGCCTTGACCGTTCTTTCCGACGTACCCAGGTCATGGGCGATCTGCTTGTTGAGCTTGCCGCGAACAATCAGCCGCAGAACTTCGAACTCACGCGGGGTCAGGCTTTCAAGGCGCCTTCGGGAGGCGTGGATCCGGTCAAGCTCGTCGCGCCGTGAGGCTGCGCGATGCAATGCATGGGCGATGGCGTCAAGGAGGGTCTCGCCCGTTGCTGGCTTCTCCAGGAAATCGTCAGCGCCGGCTTTCATCGCCTGAACGCTCGCCTTCACGTCGCCATGGCCGGTCAGAAACACGATCGGCAGCAACGGGGCCATTTCAGCGAGCTTGTCCTGGAGAGCCAGCCCGCTCAAGCCCGGCATGTCGAGATCAAGCAAGATGCATCCGGGCGCTGAGGCCGGTAGTTGAGCAAGAAACTCCTCCCCCGACGCGTAAAGGGAGATGCTGTATCCCGACGCCGACAGCAGCCGTCCCACCGCGGTTCTGAAGGATTGGTCGTCATCGACGATATGGATGATCGGGTCCATGCCAGTTCAGCCAGTTCGCGCTAGCGGCAGTACGACACGAAAAACAGCTCCGCCTTCACTGCGGTTAGACGCCAGGATTCTGCCGCCATAGGTTTCGACAATTGTCCGGGCGATTGAAAGGCCGAGACCGGTTCCTGTGGCCTTCGTCGTATAGAACGGCTCGAAGATCGTTGCGAGCTTGTCATCAGGGATGCCATGGCCGGAATCGGAGATCAACAGCTCCGCCTTTGCATCCTTCGTCAACCGTGTCTCAAGCGTGAGTTTTCGTTCCCTGCCTGCTACCTCCAGCATTGCGTCCATCGCGTTGGTCGCAATGTTGAGAACAACCTGCTGGACATGAACCTTGTCAGCTCGCACCGGCAGCGCTCCCGGCGCGCGGCTGGTGCTGACGACAACTCCCCTGCGCATGGCTTCTCCCTGGAGGATCTTGATGGCTGTTGTGATCAGCTCATTCAGGTCGAACTCCTGCCAGTCGATCTCGCCTCGTTTCTTGAGAAGCCCCCGCATGCGGGAGATGATGTCATGCGCGCGCTGATCGTCCTCCTGGATATCGACAAGGATCTGCTCGATTAGTTTCATGTCCGGGCTGACGGACCTGAGTACGATCGAGGCGGCCTCGGCATTGCTGCGAATGGCCCCGAGCGGTTGGTTCAGTTCGTGGGCAATCGAAGCCGAGAGAGCCCCCGCTGTCGCGGACTGGTTAAGGTGGATCACCTCAAGCAGGCGATGGTGCGACTGTATTTCTGCCGCGTGCCGGCGGCGGCGTTCCAGAAGCAGCACGGTGATCACAATGCTCTGCAAGGCAACGACAGCGGCCGCGACGAGTGCGGCAAGCCAGTGCTGCTCCAGAAAACTCGGCTGCCTGAACATCTGGACCGTACCGGGCGGCAGGTCCTTCTCGGACAAACCCCATCGCTCAAGTTGCCTCGCATCTGCGACGTTGAAGTGAGGAGCCTGAACATGCGCGATCGGTTTGCCAGCGAGGGCATCGAGAGTGAGATCGGCGACGGTGGTTCCCAGCGACTCGAATGTCACGACGTTTCCACCGACGATCCCATAGTCGATATAGGTGGGGTACGGACCATAGATGGGCGCGGTCGCAGTCGCTGCGATCTGCCTGACCGCTTCGCGTGGAATGAAGTTGCGGCCGCTGCTATCCTTGAAGATCGTCAGTGCAAGCACGATGCTGTCAGAAGGAAACCTGGCGGCCGCGGCGACAAACTCTTCGATCGTCAGGTTTTCCAGGTATCTGGTCTGATAGTTCCTCGAGAAATCTGCAAGATCGGTTCGCGCCGTCTCCAGCCACCACCGATCGAACTCAGACGACCCTCCGATAATATAGAGATGGCGTGCATCGGGCTGAAGGCGTCGGGCCAGTTCTGCGGTCTTGAGGATATTGAACTCGGTAAATGCTCCGATCACGTCGCCTGGAAGGTTCATCCTGCGGGCGGTAGACCTGTTGAAGCCGGCCGCGATGATCTGCGCGTCTTTCGCAAGCGACTCGCGGTGGGTCACAACGAACCTTGCCGACTGTTCACCAAGGGCGATCACCACATCAGGACGATGATCCGCGTATTTCGTCGATAGAAACTGCGCCATGCGGTCAATGTGACGATCCTCGGGAAAGCGCGAAAGATCAAGGAACTCGGAGAATAGATCAATCTTTCCACCCGTGGATTCGAGGAGCCGCGCTCTCACCGCCTCGCCGGCTGCAGTCGTGGCGGCTATCCGCTCGTCATAGGGATACAGGACGAGCACGCGCGGGACGCGGCCGACAATGGCCTGGCTCGCCGCCGCCGTAGAGGAAAATGCCACGAGAAGAAGGAGGTATAGTCCCACCCCCTTGATCGGCCAGCGTGATCGCCTGTTCCAGTTACGCAGAACGCCCATCACTTCCCCCCCGAAAAGGTAGGTGCAACCTATCAAAGCAACATTGCTAATACAACCAATACTTTAACGTTCAAGTGGATCGGAAAGGCAGCGGTTTGCCCAAAGGTACAATATCCCTGCGGCCTGACGTTCGATAGCCTGCGCGCCATGGGTGGCCTTCGCGCATACGACTGACGCTCAGTTAAGAAGCGCCATCGACCCTCGAAGGGCGTTCACGTCACGGCACTGCTTTTTTTGTTTCGTTCAATTCCAGATGGACATGCGCCGGAAGGCGCTGAGACGCATTTTTTTTGTCGTGCGCCCGGCGATCCCGGTCGGCCCAAAACCTCAAGGGAGGAATTCACAATGAATTTCCGCGTTATTTACGGGTGGGGAGCCTTGGCGGCTTCGACGTTTCTGGTGGGGGCTGTGTCCCCGGTGCAAGCGCAATCGCCGACCAAACCCAACATTCTCTTCATCGTGTCGGATGATACGGGCTACGGCGATCTCGGACCTTATGGCGGTGGTGTCGGCCGCGGCATGCCGACCCCGAACATCGACAAGCTGGCGGACGAGGGCATGACCTTCTTTTCGTTCTACGCCCAGCCGAGCTGTACGCCCGGCCGTGCCGCCATGCAGACCGGGCGCATTCCGAACCGCAGCGGCATGACGACGGTGGCCTTCCAGGGCCAGGGTGGCGGCCTGCCTGCAGCCGAATGGACGCTGGCGTCGGTGCTGAAGCGCGGCGGCTACCATACCTATTTCACAGGCAAATGGCATCTTGGCGAGGCAGACTACGCGCTGCCGATCGCGCAGGGCTACGACGAGATGAAATATGCCGGCCTCTATCATCTCAACGCCTACACCTATGCCGATCCGACCTGGTTCCCTGACATGGACCCCGAACTGCGGGCCATGTTCCAGAAGGTGACGAAAGGCTCCCTTTCGGGCAAGGCCGGCGGCGAGGTGAAGGAAGACTTCAAGATCAACGGCCAGTACGTCGACACGCCGGTGATCGACGGCAAGGAAGGTGTTGTCGGCATCCCGTTCTTCGACGGCTATGTCGAAAAGGCAGCGATCGAATTCCTCGACACGGCTTCGAAAACGCCGGACGAGCCGTTCTTCATCAACGTCAACTTCATGAAGGTGCATCAGCCGAACCTGCCGGCACCCGAATTCCAGCACAAGTCCCTGTCGAAGAGCAAATATGCCGACTCGGTCGTGGAGCTCGACACCCGCATCGGCCGGATCATGGACAAGCTGCGTGAAACCGGAATGGACAAGAACACGCTGGTTTTCTACACAACCGACAACGGGGCCTGGCAGGATGTCTATCCGGACGCCGGGTACACCCCCTTTCGCGGCACCAAGGGCACCTTGCGCGAGGGCGGCAATCGCGTTCCCGCGATCGCCGTGTGGCCCGGCAAGATCAAGCCTGACGTCAAGAACCATGAAATTCTCGGCGGTCTCGACCTGATGGCGACCTTTGCCGCGGCCGGCGGGGTCCCGCTACCCGACAAGGACCGCGAAGACAAGCCCATCATCTTCGACAGCTTCGACATGACGCCGGTGCTGACGGGCAGCGGCCCATCACCACGCAAGTCCTGGTTCTACTTTACCGAAAACGAGCTCTCACCCGGTGCGATCCGCGTCAAGAACTACAAGTTCGCGTTCAATCTCCGTGGCGATAACGGAGCCTCGACCGGTGGATTGGCCGTCGATGCCAACCTCGGCTGGAAGGGTGAGGAGAAGTATGTGGCCACGGTACCGCAGGTCTTCGATTTGTGGCAGGACCCGCAGGAACGTTACGACATTTTCATGAACAACTTCACCGAGCGGACCTGGATGGGCGTGGTCATGGGTGAGGAACTGAAGAAGATCATGGCCACATACGTGCAGTATCCACCGCGCAAGCTGCAAAGCATGGGCTACACGGGTCCGCTCACACTTTCGAACTATGAGCGGTTCCAATGGGTTCGGGACACCCTGGCGAAGGAAGGTGTAAACCTTCCGATGCCGACCGGCAACTGAGCCTCGCGCGGCGGCTCGGGTTCTGCCGGGGCCGCCATCTTCCAGACGGGCAATTTGACCTTCGCAAGGAACCTTTGGAGGACACCACAATGTTGGCAGTTCATGATTTCCTCAAATCGGCGCGCGACGGAGCGCTGGCTGTTGCCGCGGCGCTTCTCCTTGCCACTTCGGCGCAGGCTGAGAGCGACGCACTGCCATCGTGGAACGACACTGCCCCGAAGGCGGCCATCGTCGCCTTCGTTGAAAAGGTCACCACGGAAAACACGCCCGATTTTGTCCCCGAACCGGAGCGCATCGCCGTGTTCGACAATGACGGGACGCTGTGGACCGAGCATCCGATGTACGTGCAACTCGCCTTCGCGCTCGACCGCGTCAGGGCGGAGGCTCCGTCCCATCCCGAGTGGAAGGACATGCAGCCGTTCAAGGCAGTGCTCGAGAATGACATGAAGACGCTTGCCGCAGCCGGTGAAAAGGGGCTGCTGGAACTGATCCTGACGACCCATAGCGGGATGACCAGTGACGAGTTCCAGAAGATCGCGTCAGACTGGATCGCCACGGCGCGCGATCCGAAGTTCAAGAAACCTTATACCGAACTCGTCTATCAGCCGATGCTCGAACTGCTCTCCTATCTGCGCGCCAACGGCTTCAAGACGTTCATCGTCTCCGGCGGCGGAGTCGAGTTCGTGCGTCCCTGGGCCGAACAGGTTTACGGCATCCCGCCAGAGCAGGTCATCGGGTCGACCATCAAGACCCAGTTCGAGATGCGAGACGGCGTGCCGACCCTGTTCCGCCTGCTACAGATCGACTTCATCGATGACAAGGCAGGCAAGCCAGTTGCGATCAACCAGTATATCAGCCGCCGACCGATCGCTGCCTTCGGCAACTCCGACGGCGACCTTGAAATGCTCCAGTGGACCACGATGGGCGGCACGACACCCCGTTTCGGCCTGGTCGTTCATCACACCGACGCGGAGCGGGAATACGCATATGACCGCCAGAGCGCGTTCGGCCGACTCGACAAGGCACTGGATGCGGCCGCCGTGAACCAATGGACGGTGGTCGACATGAAGGCAGACTGGAAGCGGATCTTTCCTGAGAAGTAAGTAGCATCGCATGGTTGGAAATCGGGTGAGAGCGTGGGTGACGACAGCGGCTACAGCGGCAAGATGCGTGTTCTCACCGATGCGCACGGCAACATGCCGTCCTGCGGCTGTCTTGATGCTCTGTCTGTGCTTGCTGGCATTTTCTGCCGTGATTGCGGCCGATGCCCATGCCTCCAACCATGATAGCCGGATCAGAATTCACGATGGCTTTGTCGACGAGAAGACCTGCTCATCCTGTCACGCCGACCAGGCGGCCGCGTTCGCCAAGTCCCATCATGCCAAGGCGATGGCTGTTGCCGATGACAAGACGGTGCTTGGCAACTTCAACAATGTCCAATTCGATCACGATGGCGTTGTCACGACCTTTTCCCGCCGGGACCGTCGCTTCTTCGTCAGCACCGAAGGGCCGGACGGCAAACTAACCGACTTCGAGGTGAAGTACACGTTTGCCTATGAACCTTTGCAGCAGTATCTGATCGATCTCGGTGGCGGCAGATTGCAGGCTCTCGACATCGCCTGGGACACGCAGAAGCAGGAATGGTTCTGGCTCGGCGAAGGCAGTGCGAAAAAGCCAGGCTCGACGTTTCATTGGACAGGCCCGTTCTATCGTTGGAACCGCACCTGCATCGACTGTCATTCCACCGATCCCCAGACCAACTTCCGACCGCAGACGAAAGACTACGAATCGTCCTATGTCGCGACCAGCATCAGCTGCCAGTCCTGTCATGGCGGCGGTGCAAAACATGTCGAATGGGCGAGAGCCAAACTCGCGAATGCGTCAACGGCAGCAGTGGCAGGGCTCGGCCTGTCGAAGGTCGATGCGAACACTTGCTTCGCCTGCCACGCGCGACGCACCAGGCTTGTCGATGGCTATCAGCCGGGAGGATCCTTCCTCGACCATTTTTCCCCGGCGTTGCTGCGCAGTGATCTTTACTTCCCCGACGGGCAGATTCTGGACGAGGTGTTCGAATACGGCTCTTTCCAGCAGAGCAAGATGGCAAAAGCAGGCGTGACCTGCTTCGACTGCCACCGTCCACATGAGGGCAGCGTCAAGGCGGTTGGAAATGCGCTATGCACCCAATGCCACACGGAGATCGCCCCAGAGCGCTTTGCAGACAACGATCCGAGCGGCGCATTCGACACCCCGGCACATACCCATCATCCTAGAGGCTCCACTGGCGCGCTTTGCGCCAACTGCCACATGCCCGAGCGGACCTACATGAAGGTCGACCCTCGGCGTGACCATTCCTTCGTGATCCCGCGCCCCGACCTTTCGGATAGGTACGGAACGCCGAACGCCTGCACGTCATGCCATGAGAACAAAACGAACGTCTGGGCCTCGGAGACCCTGGACGAATGGTTTGGCACAGGCTGGCGTAAACGCCCGACGATTGCGCATGCATTTGGGGCAGCGGCGCAGAACGACCCGGCCTCGATCGAGGCCCTGCGCAAACTTATCGCAGCCCCGGAGCAAGCAGGCATCGTCAAGGGAAGCGCCATTGCCGAGATGAGCCGGATCGGCGCGGCAGAAGTCGTCGCAGACGTAAAGGCGGCGGCGGAAAGCACCGATCCGCTCGTGCGTCTGGGGGCTGCTGAGGCGGCCGGCAGCCTACCCCCTGAGTATCGGCTCGAGGCCATCGGCGGGCTTGTTGGCGACGAGACGCGTGCGGTCCGGGTGGCTGCCGCCAGGGCTCTCGGACGCACTCAGTCGCTGGACTTCCTCGGCGATCAGCGGCGTGACTTCGATGCCGCCGTGGCTGATTTGAAAGCCTATGTTCAGGCTAACGCCGATGTAGCCGAGATACAGAGCAGTTACGGAACGTTTCTGCTTGAACAGGGGCATCCGGACGAGGCGGAAAAGGCGCTCGGCAAGGCGATTGACCTTGATCCCGCCCTTCCAGGGGCGCGCATCAACCTTGCCGAACTCTACCGCGCCACCGGAGACAACGCGAAATCCGAACAGACCTACGCCGAGGCGGTCACGGCCAATCCGGATCGCGCCGACCTCCGCTACGGGCATGGCCTGTCTCTTGTCCGCCAGAAGGCAACGGAGGACGCGATACGAGAATTGGAGGCGGCCGTGCGCCTGGATCCGGGCAATTCGAGATACAGGACAACGGCAGCAATCGCCCTGGATTCTGTCGGCCGAATGGAGGACGCATTTGGGCTGTTCGAACCGGCCCTTGCAGATGGTGCAACGGACCCCAATCTGCTCGGCACGGCCATTCGGATCGGGCTGAAACTCCGCCGCTATGCCGAGACGCTCCGATTTGCGAAGGCGCTGGCCCGTCTGCAGCCGGATGATCCCCAGATCGCAGAGCTCGTCCGGCGATTACAGGTCGCAGTTCAGGACGGCAAATGAGCAACGGACCATGCTTTGTTGCGCGGGTGGCTTGCTTTTCCAAAGAGTGTGCAGACGCCCGTCACCGATGTTCCGATGGCGACGCCGACCTTTTGGACTTCGTCCAGACGCCTGTGCATTGAACGAACAACCGTGGCGGCGAGCACTCGTAGTTGTATTTTGACGGCCACAAACCGCTTCACGATCACCCAGCGTCTCCTTCAGATGGGCGACGAGGACGCTGTGGAACGGAGGCGTGACGGACACCCATTTCAGCCGCGTCCAGTAGAAGCAGTGCAAGAGCGCGGCACTTGCTACGATGGCGAGCTGCTGGGGGTAGTCCAGTTTCTGTCGCTCCCCGAGGTGGGTCACCAGGCTATAGAAAATCGGAAACACCATCCAGAACAGGATGAAGGCCGCAGCCGTCTGGGCAGCGAGAAGGACTGCGTAGAACCATGGTGCCGACAACTCCGATCCCGCCTTCAAGTTCGCGTCTCCCAACGTCGTCGTGCTGCCGACCTGATCTGCATGATATGGCTGAAACGCCTTTCCGACATCCAAGTCGGTATGGATCAAAACGCTTTGGTCCATACCGCTAGTCGTCATTGTGCTACTGCGCGGCACCACTCTTCAGAACTCCAACGAGCACCTTCCCGTCCGTGAAATACGGATCGCCACCACCATTGCGACCGACCTTGGTTGCGCCGATGCCGGCGCGCTCGTAGGTTAGGGAAATCTGTCTGATGTTCCGCAGGTCGCCCATGACCAATTCCCGTTCGCTGTCGAGGTCGGGGCCGATGTGATGGGTGATCTGACCTGTGTCGTGGCTGAAGCCGACGCCTCGATCAAAGCTTGCTGATCCGAGCCAGAGCGGAACGCCGTCGGCATCAGGGGCTACCATCCAGAAACGCACATGGTGGCGTTCATCGGCGCTCTTGCCCACGGGCTTTTCGAAGGCCAGATCCTGTTTGCGCCCCTCGAACAGCAGCGCACTCACCGGGGCATCGAGGTCCGGCCGATCGAGCACGACACTCAACCCGATTTCGACCGACGAAAGCAAGGTGATCTTGTCGGCTGGATCCCAGCCCGCCGCGGCAAAGGCGCGGATCACCTGCTGCTTCGAGCCGACGAGCCCGACATTGATCGGATCGCCTGGAATATCCTGTTCGGTGGTCGTGACCATCTTGCTCAGATCGGGGACGAGGTTGCGATCACGAAAGATCCAGAGCTCGGGCATGATGAAATAGCAGACAAGCAGGTAGACGATCAGCAGGGCGGCGGCAAATATTGCCGCCACCCTCGTCCTGCGTCTGCGAGGAATGGCTCTATCGAGAGGCACGCCGTTCACCGCTTGGCGTTCAGTAGCACGGCGGATACGGATAATAACCGCATGCAGGGGGATCGTACGGCCGATACCCAGATGCGGCGGCCGCTCCGACGACGGCCCCCGCCGCCACCGCCGCGCCATAGCCTGCAGCAGGGTGGGCGTACCAGCCGCCATGCCAGGCGGCTCCCCGCACGCCGACGCCGCCAACGACCCCGACGCGGCCCATTCCAGCTCGGGCCACGAACATGTCAATGAAGAGCGAAGCAGGCCCGCTGGCCTTGGTGAGTTCGCCTTCGAGCACGGTGACATCAAATGTCAGCGTGCCGCCTTCCAGCTTCGGCTTGGTCAATACAACGACCGCATCCTCGATCGCCGACCCATCGCTGTTCAGCACCGAGATGGTCGCGTTCGGTGGGTCGACCGCAAAACTGTCCGTACCCTCGTCCCATTCCTTGATGAATTCGGCGGTAAGCACGTGCCCGGCCGATCTCACCGGGCGGTCTGCGAACACGATGGAGACGACGGACATGTCGGTCATAGTCAGCTTGCCGTTGGCCAGTGTCGCGCCTCCGGAATTGAGGACGGCCAGCGAGGGCACCATTTTCGATTTTGTCCCGCCGATGGTTTTCTGTGCAGGCGCGCTGATCGCGTCTTGTGACAGTGCCGACCCGGTTAAGGACAGCAGGCCTGCTGCCATTGCAAGGATGCGAATATCGAATTTCCGAACCATGAGGGATCTCCCGGTTTGCCCTTCTGCGGGCGTTTCGCTACTTCAACAGTCAAGATTCACGACCTGAACCGCCGGAACCACTCCTCGCCCACTCCGATCGCAAAGAGACGGTCCGGAGAGATCACAAACATCGTGGATCGGAGGTCTTTCGCCACATGGGGAGGTTGGCGCTCAACGCCCCCATCTTGGTCTGGCGATATAGCTCGCGTCATGCCGAGCCGCAGGAAACCTCCACCAGCCACGTCGAGTTGCCGGACAACACCCGAACTGCCTGCGTCGTCATGGCACGAGTTCGATCTCGCTCGGCCGCCACGCCTTGGTGAAGAACGGCTCAAGCGGGCTGTAGAGGCGCAGGAGCGTAAACCAGCCCTTTTTGGGGTCGGTCTGGATCCAGTTTCCCCGTGCGACGCCATCGGGTTGGGTCGGGCCGAAGTAGATGGTCGTGGTGCCGTCTGCGGCGGCCTCAGCGGCGGGCGACGGAAAGCTCTGGCTGCCGGCGCGCGGATACCGCTGCGGCGTGTCGAGCATCGAGCGGGTCATGTTGTCGTAGAGCGTGAACGACCAGAAATTCTCTTCCGGAATGCCCTTCGGCAGCGTCACCTTGTAGGTCTTGGCACCGTCAAAGAAGTTCTTGTCGGCATCCGTCATGGCAAACAGATACTGCGACCCGATCCCGGTCAGGCGCATCGCCATGCCGGGCGTGATGCCGGTGACGCCGTAGAAGAAATTGGTGCGCGCATCCATGGTGCGATAGCCGGTGGCTGGATATGGCTTGACACCCTCGGGCGTTATTTCTGGAATCGGCGTCTCGAACTCGTAGCCGGTCTGGAACAAGTAGTTCATCCAGGCTGAGTTGGGATAATAGAACCAGCTCGGATCGCGCGAACTCATGAACAGGGTGCGCGAAGTTGCATTGGCGACCGAGAGTGCTTCGGTCATGATCTTCTTCATCCGCTCGTCGGGCGCGAAGGGCTTGCCCTTGACGATGCCGATGGCCGCGACCGGACCCATCAGCTCGGGGTCGAGCGAAGTGGCCGGTTCCGTTTGTACGATCTCGTTGAGCATCTCGTAGAAGCTCCGATCGTTCGGCGGAAGGGTGTTCATCACCTTGCCGCTTCCGTTGTGAAACACCGTCGGCGGAGGAGAAGTGATCTTGCCGAGCTTCACCTTCCCAGCCAGGAAGTCGGCGACAGGAGTGCCAACACCGCCGACTTCGTACGGGTAGACCTTGGTGAACTTTTTGATCGTTTCGACCGCCGGCTTGGGATCGCTGCGATTTGCGAGAAATGATCGGCCAAACCAGAGGATGGTATTGGTCCGGGAGCGCGCGACAAAGAACCCTCCCGCCGGCAGTGGTCCGGTGTAGTCGGGTCCCACGATCAGATATTTGCCACCTTGCCCGCGATCGGGGCCGGGCGCGCCAATGTCAACCAGCCAGCGGAACCATGCATCCTGCACCGTGCCAAGAAAGTCGGGCGGCGTTTCCAGAACCACCGGCCCCTTGGTGAGATCGAGAAAGCCCATGACGTAGATCGTATCGGCGTTCGCGGTCAGGAACAACGACTTGGCATCCATCAACTCTTCGAAAACGATGACTTCGTTGTCCTTCATGCCGATGCTCATCATGCCCCGGCGCAGCGAGGCGATGCTGACGCCTCGCATGTTGTCCATGAACGCACGGTAGGCGTAGGTGAAGTCGAGGTTGTCGTAGAGTTTCTCGGCCGTCGCTTTGCTTGGTACGCCGTCCTTGAACTCGAGCGTACCGATGCGAGACTCGACCTTGTCCGGGGTGATCAGCATCGGCGGGATCTCAGAGGCGGTCTGCCCGATGGCTGGTACCGACAGCATTGCGCAGGCGGCAACGGATGCGAGAAGTCCGGATAGGTGCCTCATGGTATCGTCTCCCGTTTGGTTGGTGTAACGCGCGCACTGGCGCTGATGGCAGATCATCGGCATGCCGGAATGGATCGTGACAGGACCCCAGGCGCGACTGTGGGCTGGAACCCAAAAAGAGCAAGTATGTTACTGTAACATACGGCGTTGCAAGGCAGACTGCGCACGGCTGACGGTGAAGGGCGTGGGCCGCCTGACAGGCACGACCGCGGCGTTGTCGAGCGCCAGCTTCAGATCCGGCAACTATGCTCCGGTCACCGTAAGATCCAGAGCTCCGGCATCACCAGGTAGCAGACGAGCATGTAAGGAGATGAGCACGGCGGCGGCAGATATCGCCGCCATTCTCATCTTTCGTCCGCGATGCGCCGACTTGTCCGGAGGCACGAGATAGCCTGTCTGCTATTTCACAAGACCGAGGTTCACGAGCTGGACGCGCCGATTGTCGGCCGCTTTCGGATTGGCCGGATCGACGGGCCATTCCTCTCCGACGCCGATCGCGAACAGCCGGTGGGGCGCGATGGCGAACGTCGTCGACAGCGCCTCCGTAATCGCGTTCGCCCGCTTCTGGCTGAGGTCCAGATTGTGCTTGGCTTCGCCCGTTGAGCTCGTGTGTCCGACGACGAGGAACTTGTAGCGCCGCAGGTTCGGATGATGCAGGGCGTCGGCGATCAGGCCGACGGTGCGATAGGATTTCGGTTCGATGGCGATGGAGTCGTTCTCGAAGTCGATCTCGACGATGAGCTGCGACAGCTTCGAAAGTTTCTGCCAGTCAGGAAGCGCAGCGACGCCCTTGCCTGCACTCGCCGCCGCTTCCTCCACAAGCACCGCGATGTCGATGGCGGGAGCCGCCCGCTCCACTCGGTCGAGCGTGCGCACCAGCTGCGCGCCGCTCAGTTCCTGCGAGAATGAAAGACCGGGTGCCAGCAGCAGTCCGGCGGCAAACATCGTTCCAAGTCGAAAGCTCTTCATGATCCTGTTTCCCTTCAACATCGTTCAACGCCATCCGGCATCTGTGATGACCTGGCCGCACTGGCCTTCCTTCACGCGCTTCGCCTTGTTCAGGCAGGAGAGGACATTGCCCTCGCCTTTCACGCCGCTGCAGAACTGGGCGACGTCATGCTTGCAGATCGCGGTGAACGACGACTGTGCGGCGAGACGTTGCTTGATGGATGCCGACACGCTCGACAGCGTCGCCGTGCACGTCGGCGAATCTTTCCCGCTATGTTCCTCGAGGCAGTTCTGGATGCGGCCGTTTCCGAGGTTCAGGCCCTTGCAGAACTTCTTGATGTCGGATCCGCAGTCGGTGGCGAGCGTGCTCACCGCGTCGGCGAAGCTGATCGTGTCGGCGCGGGCCGCGCCCGTCAGTGCGAGGAACGCGACCAGCGCTCCTCCTATCAGTCTGGTTCTCGTCGACATGCTAACCCCCATCGTGAACGGTTGATCTTCGGGGACGTTCCCCGCAGTCATCCGTTGCGCTTTCAGGGCGCAAAGGGAAGTATGTTACGGTTACATCGGCCGTAGCATACGGCGTTCAACGCGCCGCAGCCGGGTTTCGGCTAGAACTTCACCGCCAGTCGCGTGAAGATGCCGTGCTGGGTCGCGTCATAGCGGAAGCCGCCGTCCGTGTAGTCGGTGTAGAGCGCCTTGTAGCCGAAAGACGTAGCGATCGTTTCGGTCCAGTTATAGCCGACCGTCGCGGTTCCCTGCAGCGTGATGTCCGAGGCGACGCCGAAGCCGCCGACATCGGCCATGACGTCCACGAACCATTTGTCGTTGATGTCATAATGCATGGTAAGGCCGACGATCGGATCGACCCAGCTTTGCGAACCGCTGCGACTGACCGCCGGGAAGAACACGGGATCGATGTCGAGTTCCACCCTGTTGTGCTGGTAGCGAAGGCCGCCCGTCGCGTAGAGCTGCATGTTCTCGACGTCGACCGGGAGCTCGTAGCCGACAAGCGCTGTCGCCACGATCTGCGTCTGTTCGAAGTCAGCGGTTCCGCCGAATGGGCCGACATCGGCGTCGGTCGAAATCTTGGCCCACATGAAGTCGGAATAGAGCAGCCAGCTATCACCGACCGCTTGAAACGATCCGGCGAACACACCGTCCAGATCCTCGAGTACGTCCAGCGGCGAGACGTCGACCGCCGCGGCGGGAAGGCCGCGGACGCCGATGTCGCCATTCAATCCCGCCAGCCAGCCGTCGAGCGTGACCTGGTACGTCCAGCCGCTGTCGACGACGACCGGTCGAGGCTCCGACATGTCGGCTGCGGCCGCAGGTGCCGCTGCGAGAGCCAGAGCCAACCCGCAATAAGCGCTTTTCATTTCAATCATGCCAGCAGTCCCCGATCTCCGTGGCTCCGGCAATTGCCGGAATTGATTCCCGGCGCAAGAATAGCCTATCCCGGCAGAAATGCCCGTATGTTACCGTATCATCTATTCCCGCGGACTACTGGCGCGACCATTTCTGCGACTCGCAGACGACCTTCATCACGCAGCCCTTGAGGGTGACCGTGTCGCCGGAGACGCTGATGGTGCCGTTGTAGGTCTTCTTCGCGTCGGGATCGGTGATCTTGCCGGAATAGCTGCCGCCGTCGCCTTCGAACGCGCCGATCTTCTCGCCGGCATGCCTGCCGCTCTTCAGCGTGATGCAGAAGCCGCCGCCGCACGGCTCGATCGCGGCGGTGTCGCCGAGCGTCGTCTTCCAGTTTCCGACGATCGGCTCGGCTGCGCTCGCCAGTCCGGTCGATATCAGCAGCGCTATGGCGGAGATCAGAATGGGTTTCATGGCAACGTCCTCGCATGGTTGGCCCATCGACGGACCGATGTCCCGAATGGACCACACATCCCCCGCCGACCGCAAGAAACTCGCCGTATGTTACTGTAACCTACATGGTGTCGGCCGGATTCTGTGTCATGTTCATGACGACTGCGCGGATGTCCGGGAGGCGATGGAATGAAATACGACACGGAGTTCGCCAAGCGCAGGTTTCCCGAGCAGGCGCATGAGATCGACGCGCTTGCCTCCCGCAATGAAAGTTTCCGAGAACTGTGCAACGACTTTTCCATCGCGGATCGTCTCGTGCGGAACTGGGACTCGTCTACGGCTCCGGAACGAGACGACCGTTACGCCGAGGCGCTCGAACTCATGGATGGCCTCGGCAAGGAAATCCACATCATGCTGGACCTCGCCAAGGTCGTGCCATTCCCTGTCGCCCGTTGAACGCGCGATCTCCGCATCATCGCGGCACTGCGGTTGCTACAAAGAAGGACCAGACATGCTTCGACTGATGGCGATCATCCTCATCTTCGCGGTCGCCCTGATCGTGGCGGCTTCGACAGCCTGGGGTTCCCTGGCCCTCTGGTATCGGCTGTCCCTGCCTGATGCCGGACGGGCAATTGCCGCTGGCGTCTTCCTCGTCTTCGGTCTCTTCACCGTAGCGGCGCTTGCCAGCCGGTTGCGCATGAGAGCCATCCTTTCATTCGCTGTCATCTTCGCCCTGGTTCTCTTCTGGTGGAGCTCGATCAAGCCGGAAGCGAACGCTGCATGGGCACCGGATGTCGCCCGGCAGGTCACGGGTCGTGTCGACGGAAATTCGCTGACCTTGACGGATGTCCGGGACTTCGGGTGGCGAAGCAATTCCGACTTCACGGAGCGCTGGACGACGCGGACCTACGATGTGGGCAAGGTGAAGACCGTCGACCTGTTCATGTCCTACTGGGCGGGGCCGAAGATCGCCCATGTCATCTTCAGCTTCGGCTTCGAAGGCGGCGAGCAACTGGCCTGGTCGATCGAGGTACGCCACAAGGAGGGTGGCGCGTTTTCTCCCCTTGCCGATCTCTTCAAGAACGACCCATTGGTGATCCTTGCCGCGGACGAACGCGACGTTGTCGGCGTCCGCTCCAACGTGCGTCGCGAGGACGTCCAAATCTATCGGCTGAGAGCCAGTCCGGAGCAGGCACGAAATCTGCTACTCGAATACGTCGCCGAGGCCAACGCCCTTGCCCAGACGCCGCAGTTCTACAACTCGATCACGTCGAACTGCACGACGACCGTCGCCAAGCTGATGCGTGTCGCCGGAGATAAGGTGCCGTTCGACTGGCGGCTGATCGTCAACGGCTATCTTCCCGACTACGCCTATGACCGGGGAGCCATCGACACATCGATGCCGCTCGCCCGGTTGCGAGAGATTTCCAAAATCGACGAGCGGGCGCGGGCGGATGGATTATCGCCCGACTTCTCGAAGGCAATTCGTCTCGGCGTGCCCTCCCCGGCCGCCGTCGCGACGCCGTAACCTACAGTAACATACGGAGGAAATCGCGTTGATGGAGGTATGGTGCGCCCTGTCAGAAATCCGCGAGGCGCAGTTTCACCTACGCCCTCAACCAGGACGGAACTCATGAAGCTCAACAAGCTCATTCAGCACTTTCAGAAACTCGCGACGGCCACGGCCCTCCTGACGATGGTGGCCGCACCAATGCTCGCTCCGACCCCGGCCGAAGCCCGCCGTGCGGTGGCTGGCTGCGGAGCCAGAGGATGTGCAGCCGTCGGCAGTCGCGGTGCTGTCGCAGTCCGTCGGCCGCCCGTCATGCGTGGCGTCGTCGTCGTGAACCCTCGCCGTTATTGGCCCGCGGGCGGTGCGATTGCGGCGGGAGCTGCCATCGGCTTCATCGCCGGCGCGGCGGCGGCCTCGGTCGCCGGCACGCCGCCGCAGTCCGGCATGTGCTGGTATTATACCGACAGCACCAAGAAGACAGGTTTCTGGGATGTCTGTCCGCGATAACACCGCGAACAACACAAGTGTCTGTCGCATTGACAAGCTACTGTCTGCCTCCGGGGCGTGTGACCGCGCATCGATGTCGGAATGCTTAGGGGGAAGGTTTTGAGCTTGTTTAACTCATCGACTGCTGGTCGTATCCGGCGACTTCTTCCATGCCTTGCGCTGGTCGTACTCGCTGGTTGTGGCGGACACCCGAAAGACGTGCTGACCCCCGTTGCGGACACCGTGCCGGAGACCAGCCGCGTCGACATGCTGGTCGCGACGACGCGCGCCCGATCGACCGTCCCCGGCCAGATGTTCACGGGCGAGCGCGCCAGGACGCCGTCCTTCGCCGAGATGAGAGTTTCACTGCCCAGGGTCCGCAAGGAGGGTGACGTCGCCTGGCCAAAGAAGCTGCCTTCAAATCCGGAAACCGACTTCGCCACGCTGAAGGCCGACGATCTCAGTCTCGATAGCGCGAAAGGCTGGCTGAACGCCTCGGTTAGAAGGAACCCCGACCACAGCGTCCTGGTCTTCATCCACGGCTTCAACAACCGCTTCGAAGACAGCGTCTACCGCTTCGCCCAGATCGTCCACGATTCCAATGTCCGCAGCACGCCGATCCTTGTGACCTGGCCATCGCGCGGCAGCCTGCTGGCCTACGGCTATGACCGCGAGAGCACCAACTACACGCGCAACGCCCTTGAAACGCTGTTCCAGTATCTCGCCAAAGACGGAGAGGTGAAGGAAGTCAACGTTCTGGCCCACTCGATGGGTAACTGGCTGGCGCTGGAAGCGCTCCGGCAGATGGCGATCCGCAATGACGGTCTTCCGGCGAAGTTCAAAAATGTGATGCTTGCGGCCCCTGATGTGGATGTCGATGTCTTCCGCTCGCAGATCGAGGACATGGGCGACCCGCATCCGCAGTTCACGCTGTTCGTCTCGCGTGACGACAAGGCACTTGCCTTCTCGCGGCGGGTCTGGGGCAACATCCCGCGCCTGGGGTCGATCGATCCTGAAACCGCACCGTACAAGGCTGAACTCGCCGACTACAAGGTCTCGGTGATCGACCTCACGAAAATCAAGGTCAGCGACGATCTCAATCACAGCAAGTTCGCAGAATCGCCGGAAGTCGTCCAGCTCATCGGCGCGCGGCTATCCGAAGGGCAGACGCTGACGGACAGCCGGGTCGGTCTCGGCGACACCATCCTGGCCGGAACAACGGACGTGGCCGCTGCCGCCGGAAGTGCCGCGGGTCTCGTGCTGACCGCCCCCGTCGCGGTGCTTGACGCGGATACGCGCGGCAACTACGCCAATCATGTCGGCGGCCTGACCGGACAAGTCAGCGGAAGGCAGAAGATTGCGGTCAAGAACTGCGCAGCAACGCCGACCGACCCGGCGTGCCGAAAGCAGCGATAACAGGAGGCGTCCGCTTGAGTTCGATCGCCCTTGGCACGCTCGTCTTCATCTGCCTGTTCGGGGCCGCGCTTGTCGGCATCCTGGTCCGTGACCGCCTGCCAGCCCATCACCTGGATGCCGAATCCAAGGACGTGATCCGCCTGTCGACGGCGGTCGTCGCCACGTTGTCTGCCCTCGCCCTCGGGCTGCTGATCGCCTCGGCGAACAACGTCTACAACAACGCCGAAGCCGAACTGCGGACCTCCGCTGCCCGCTTGTTGCTGCTTGACCAGGTGATGGCGCACTATGGTCCGGAGACGGCGGATGCGCGCAGCCGGCTCCATCGTCTCGTCGAGAACCGACTGGTTCAGGGATGGGGCACCGCGGCCGAGCAGGCGGCCAGCGAACCATATGATGAAAACCAGGGCATCGAGCCCGTACAGGGCGAACTTCGCAACCTGGTTCCGGCGACCGGGCCGCAGCGCCTGCTTCAGGCTCGCGCGCTCGATATCAGCGGCCTTCTGGCCGAAGCCCACTGGATGCTCGTCGAAAGCAGTTCGGAAGGGTTGCCGACCGCGTTTCTCGTGATCCTCGTCTTCTGGCTCGCGTGGCTGTTCCTGACCTTCGGGCTCCAGGCTCCGGCCAATCCGACCGTGATCGGCGTCATGCTGGTCTGCTCGCTGTCGGTGGCAGCAGCGATCTTCCTTGTCATCGACATGGCGCATCCGTATCTCGGCGTTATCCATGTCTCGGATGAGCCGCTGCGGGCAGCGCTTGAGCACATTGCCTCTCGACAGTTGCGCTAACCTCGATGGTTGTTGGATTCTCGAAATGGCAGGAATGGCTGACGGGACACACACCGAAAGATCGGGGCGCTCCGGCGACGTCACGGGTCGCCCTTACACCGTACAGTGCGGTATCGTTCCCCGCAGGGTTCTGACGCTGCAACACAACACCTCCCGGCTGCGAAAAGCATCGTTCAACTGTGGACGAAATGCTCTTCGAGAGGTAGGTTGCAAAAGGGGCTTTCAATACAAGCAGTAACCGTCACGCGTATTCTGTGACAGGTGGGGGAAATGCACAATGCAGACCTCGGTGTCGCCGCCGGATGAGCGGCCAGAGCGCCCCTGTCCGACCCATGAGGAGGTCAGGGCGCAGCTGGAGCGGATCCTTTCCAGCCGCGAGTTTCCCAGCGGCGGACGCGGCGCTGCCTTCCTGAAATATGTCACCGAGGAAGCGCTCGCAGGCCGGGCGCACCGTCTCAAGGCGTATTCGGTCGCCATCGAAGTGTTCCACAGAAGCGCAGGCTTTTCTCAGGACGATCCCGTCGTTCGGATCGAGGCCGGACGGCTGCGCCGGGTCATCGAACGCTACTATCTCATTGCAGGGCAGAACGATCCGATCCGCATCGACATCCCCAAGGGCGGCTACGTGCCGACGTTCACCTGGAATGACGCGCCGACGGACGACACCGACGACGAGCCGAACGAAGATCTCATCGCACGCCAGGCGTTCGGGTGGCGGCGTTTCGGCTGGCCGGTGCTGGCCATGTTCGTGTCGTTCCTCTGCGTCGGGCTCGGCTATTACGCGGGCGTTCTGACGGGGCCAGCCACCGGTCGGTCCGCCGGGCAGATTCCGCACGAGCCGACGCTCGTGATCGCACCCTTCGCGGCACTGGGCGACGGCCCGCAGGCTGCACGCTATGCCGCCGGTCTGACCGAGGAGCTTCTCACCGCCCTTCCCCGCTTCAAGGAGATCACGGTCTTCGGCCGCGAGACATCGAAGGCACTGCCCCCCGGCATCGGGGCATCGCAGGTGCGGGACGGCCTCGGCGCGCGCTACCTCCTCGCAGGCGGGGTCCGCGTTGCGGGCGGCAAGGTCCGCGTCACCGTGCGCCTCGTCGATACCTCCGACGGATCGATCCTGTGGTCGCAAGACTACGACGAGGTTCTGGACACGCACGAACCATTCGCCATCCAGTCCGACGTCGCCAGCAAGGTGGCGACCGCCATCGCCCAGCCTTATGGCATCATCGCGAAATCATTGGCGGCCAACCCGCCGCCGGACGATGTTGGCGTCCATGACTGCACGCTGCGCTTCTACGCCTACCGCGAGGAGCTGAACCCGGAAGCGCATCTGATCGCCCGCGACTGCCTTGAGAGCGCGGTGGCGCGTTTCCCTGCCTACGCAACGGCTTGGTCGATGCTCTCGATCATCCATCTCGACGAAGGACGGTTCGAGTTCAATCCGCAGAGTGACAAGGGTCCCGCGATGGAGCGCGTGCTCGATTCGGCGCGCCGAGCGGTCTCGCTCGAACCCGGCAACACACGCGCCCTGCAGGCGCTCATGACGGCTCTGTTCTTCAACAACGAGACGAAGGAGGCGTTCGAGGTCGGCGAGGAAGCGCTCGCCGCCAACCCGAACGACACGGAGTTCCTCGGAGAGCTTGGAACGCGCGTCGCGTTCTCGGGGCAATGGCAGCGTGGCGCGGAACTGCTGGATCGTGCGATCAAGCTCAACCCCGGCGGAGCCGGATATTACTTCGGGACGCGCGCCCTGATCGCCTGCATGCTCCACGATCATGACAAGGCGGTGCGGCTGATCCGCAAAGCCGACCTGAAGAAATTTCCGCTCTTCCACGGCGTTGCGGCGGTCATCTACTCCGAGGCCGGGCTGTTAGCAGAGGCGAAGCGCGAGGGCGAGGTGTTCATGAAAATGCGCCCGGACTATCTTCCCAATATCGTCGCCGAGAACCGCAAGAGAAACCTGCCGCCGAATGACAGCATGCGGATGATCGCAGCGCTTCGACGGGCCGGGCTGCCAGTGCCAAGCGCGACGGATGTCGAAGCCCAGTTCAGGATTTCCTACGCCCCAGACGGCCGGTGAACGCCGTATGCTACAGTAACATACGTTTCTTTTCCGGCCGTTTCCGTCACTCTCCCGGCGCATGAGGTGGTTCCACTTTGACCCACCGCCACCTCGGCATCAGATGGAGACCAGTGCAATGGCAATGACCGCATCGACCCTGCTGCGAAAGGCAACCCTGACGCTCGCTGTCGCGGTGACGTTCGGCATGGCGGCCGCCGCCTACGGCCAGGATTCCAGCGCCGATCTGGCCAAGAAGCTTTCGAACCCCATCGCCTCGCTCATCAGCGTCCCCTTCCAGTTGAACTATGACCACGGCTATGGCCCGCTCGATGGCGACAAGACTACGCTGAACATCCAGCCCGTGATCCCAATCTCGCTGAACGCCGACTGGAACCTGATCTCCCGCACGATCCTGCCCGTGACCTACCAGGACGACATCGCCGGGCCATCCGGATCGCAGTTCGGTCTCGGCGATACCGTCCAAAGTTTCTTCCTGTCTCCTGCCAAGCCGACCGAGAGCGGGATAATCTGGGGTGCCGGTCCCGTGTTCCTGATCCCGACCGCGACCAACGATTTGTTGGGCGGCGAGAAATGGGGCGCAGGTCCGACCATCGTCGCGCTGAAGCAGGACGGCCCCTGGACCTATGGCGTGCTCGCCAACCACATCTGGTCGTTCGCGGGCAATGAGGATCGCAACGACATCAGCAACACGTTCTTGCAGCCCTTTCTCTCTTACACGACACCGACCGCCTGGACGTTCGCGCTGAACACCGAATCCACCTACGACTGGAAGGCGAATGAATGGTCGGTGCCCATCAATCTGACCGTCTCCAAGCTGGTGAAGGTGAACGAGCAGCCGATCAGCCTGACCGCCGGGCTTCGATACTGGGCGGCGGCTCCCGATAACGGTCCCGAGGGGCTTGGCGTCCGGCTCGGGCTGACGTTCCTGTTTCCGAAGTAGGCTCACAACACGCGAACAGACATCGAGGGCGTACTCACATGACTAAGGCTCGTTCGGTGCTGTTCGATCGGTGTCCGCGTCTCATAATTTCTCCTGCTACCCTTGCGTGCATGATTGCACGCTGTGAATCGAAGGGACGTTCAAATGCTTACGAAACGCGATCTGCTTCGCTCTGCTGCGATGGCCGCACTCGTCGCCGCAACGGCGAAGTCCACCACCGCCGCCGCACAGGACAAAACCGAATGGCCAAGCCTGCTGGAGGCCAAGGACATCGCCGAAGAAGGCTTCATCTACGGCTTGCCGCTTGTGATGAACTATGCCGTCATGCAAGAGTTCGCCGTGGATAGGAACTCGGGACAGTTCAAGGCACCGTTCAACGAAATCCAAAACGAGCACAAGGTTTCGACCCCGGATGACACGGCGGTCATCACGCCGAACAGCGACACGCCTTACTCGTTCATCTGGCTGGATCTGCGCGCTGAACCGATGGTTGTCTCGGTGCCGGCGATCGAAAAGGACCGCTACTATTCGGTCCAGCTCATCGACGGCAACACCTACAATTTCGGCTACGTTGGAAGCCGCGCCACGGGGACCGAGTCCGGCGACTATCTTGTGGTCGGCCCCGACTGGAAAGGTGAAACGCCCACCGGAATCAAGCAGGTCTTCCGATCGACGACGCCGTTCCCGCTTGCGCTTATCCGCACCCAACTCTTCAACCCCGACGACATGCCGAACGTCGAGAAAATCCAGGCCGGCTACAAGGCGCAAGCGCTTTCCGCCTTCCTCAATCAACCTGCACCGCACGCTGCGCCGACGATCGAGTTCCTTCCTGCCACCACTGCCGGGATCAAGAAAAACTTCTTCCAGTATCTCGACGCGGCCCTGCAATTCGTCCCTGAGACGTCGAGGGACAAGGCGATCCGGGCAAAACTTGGGAAGATCGGCATCGGTCCCGGCAAGACCTTCGAGTTCAAGGATCTGTCGCTCGAACACAAAGCCGCAATCCTGGTGGCGATGAAGCAAGGCAACGACAAGGTCGACAAATGGCTGGCCAACGGAAACAAGGACATCAACGGCTGGAACGTCGGCTCGTTCTTCGGCGACGAGGCCTTCTTCAACGGCGATTGGGTGATGCGGGCCGGGGCTGCCAAGGGCGGTCTCCTTGGCAACGATGCCGTGGAAGCCATGTACCCTTATACCCGAACGGACGCGACCGGTGAGCCGCTCGACGGCAGCAAGCACAAGTACACCATCACCTTCGCACCCGGCCAGTTGCCGCCAGTGAACGCGTTCTGGTCCGTTACAATGTATGACGGCAAGAGCCAGTTCCTGGTCAAGAACCCGATCAATCGCTACCTCATCAACTCTCCGATGCTACCGGCGATGAAAAAGGACGCGGACGGTTCGCTGACGCTATACATCCA
Source organism: Pararhizobium sp. LjRoot255 (assembly GCF_964252905.1). Lineage (NCBI taxonomy): Bacteria > Pseudomonadati > Pseudomonadota > Alphaproteobacteria > Hyphomicrobiales > Rhizobiaceae > Pararhizobium > Pararhizobium sp. LjRoot255. The sequence continues at coordinate 2,713,855 of NZ_CAXUPQ020000001.1, read as the reverse complement.
GAAGGACAGTCCCGGTGCGGACAAGGAAGCAAACTGGCTTCCGGCCCCGGATGACAAAATCTATCTCGTGATGCGCCTGTATTGGCCGAAGCCTACGCAACCCTCGATCTTGCCGGCGGGCGAAGGGACATGGCAGCCGCCGGGTGTGAAACGGGTGTCATAGAAGACGCTCGTATCCCGCCTCTCCTACGCAAGCTCGCTGCGACGCGTCGCTTTTCCAGTCAGAAAGGCAGGCAACTAAGCGCGGCCTCGAACAACGTTCTCTCAACCAAATTCACTGGCACAAACTAATCTAATTCGACATCAGCGTCAGTTTTTATCAATGAAAACAGTTAGCCTGAATCCAGGTTTACGTGGCGAGCGAGAATTTTTCTTCATTCTACACCACCCATAAGTGCGGGCTGGATACCGCTAAGCGCGGATTCTGACGGCATAAACGCGGACTGGCAGTTTGTAGGCGCTTTTATGCCGCCGACGGCAGGGCCCTTGGGCGCACACTTCTAGCAACCTACGTCCTCTTCCGGGCAAGATTGATTTGCCACCCAACCATTACTTGCGAGTCCTTCGAACACAGCCCTACGATCTCTGATCGGTGCAGATGAGTATCTCGCGGCCCGCGCGGTGCATCATGCAAGGATTGAATTTTTGCCTGCACCGCGACGAATCTTCATAATGTACAGTCGCCGTGACGAAGTCCTTCGGCCCTCAGACGCAAGTTGGCGAAGATTGCGCGAGGGCCAGCCCTACGCGGGCAATCCAATAGGAACCGCACCCTCTGGCGACAGCCTACCTGTGCCATCATGGTCCCTACGCGCTACGATACCTAAACGCTTCGACGAAGGCGGCGAATGCCGAGGAATGATTGCGGCGGCTGGGATAGTACAGATGGTAGCCCTGAAACGTCGGACACCATTCCTGAAGAACCTCCTTTAGCCTGCCTTCCTCCAGTTGCCGGCGAACAAGGTCTTTCGGAGCGTATGCAAGCCCCACCCCATCGACTGCTGCATCGATCGCGGATCCGATATTGCTGTAGACCAGCTGACCGTCGACACGGACGCTGAACTCACGCCCATCCTTCTCGAACTCCCAGGCGTAAAGCCCACCTGATGTCGGCAGGCGCAAGTTCACGCAGTTATGCTCGGCGAGGGCCTGAGGGCTTTCCGGAGCAGCACGCCGTTCAAAATATTCGGGCGAGCCGACCACGCAGTAGGATACGTCAGGACCGAGGCGGACAGCCACCATGTCGCGGGCAATCGCCTCACCCAGTCGAACGCCGGCATCGAATTGGCGCTCAACGATATTGGTGAATCCGTTATCAACAATGAGCTCGACAGTGATGTCGGCGTACTCCCGGAGGAATGCCGGAAGCCTGGCCCGGAAAACCAAATCCACGGCGTCGTCGGGACAGACAATCCGAACATGGCCGGAAGGCTTGTCGCTCATCGCTTTCAACGCCGCGATCTCGGCGGTGATGCCCTCGAAGTGGTGTTCTATACTTTGCACCAGCCGATCTCCGACAGCAGTCGGAGCCACGTCTCGGGTCGTGCGCGAAAGGAGACGGATTCCGAGCCGTTCCTCCAGCGTTCGGATTGTGTGGCTAAGTGCCGAGCGGGTCACCCCGAGCTTCGCGGCCGCACGCGTGAAGCTGCGCTCGCGTGCCACCTCAAGGAAAGCCCTCATCTCTGTAAATTCATCCCGCCTCATTGTTGAATCTCCTTCACCACGGCGTGCAGACTATGCCTCCTAGTGGATCAACCGCAACCCGGTTATCTAAAGCGTGACGAAAAGAGAGCGAACGACGATGACCGAACTGACGTTGAACGAAAGCTTCGAGGCGGAGCAGGAGACGACACCGTGGAGTGCCGTAGCTTGCTTGTCGCTCCTGACGTTTCTTCTGGTTGGGCTAGAGTTCATGCCAGTCAGCCTTTTGACCCCGATTGCCCAAGACCTGTCCATCACCGAAGGCCAGGCTGGACTGGCGATCGCGGTATCAGGGTTCTTCGCGGTCTTCACCAGTCTGTTCGGCAACAAACTGTTGAGCACATTGGACCGGAAAACAGTCGTCCTGCTCTACACGGCAGTTCTAACCGCTTCGAGCCTGGCCGTGGCGCTTGCGCCCACCTATCTCATCTTCCTGCTCGGCCGGGCACTGGTCGGCGTCGCCATAGGAGGCTTCTGGTCCCTTTCGACTGCGATTCTAGCGCGTCTCGCTTCGGGGGGAGATCTTCCGAAGGCAATTGCCCTGCTTCAAGGCGGAACGGCGATGGCGATTGTTACGGCCGCTCCGCTGGGGAGTTTTCTCGGCGGTCTGATCGGCTGGCGAGGCACCTTCCTCATCACTGTTCCGCTCGGCCTGTCGGCACTTATATGGCAAATGGCAGTCCTGCCGAAGATGCCCCCTGTGGCAGCCATATCCGTTGTGAACATGTTCGGATTGCTGCGAAACCGCACCTTTGCCATTGGGATGGGAGCCACAGCGCTTGCTTTTATCGGCATGAACTCTCTGTCGATCTACCTTCGGCCGTTCATGGAAAGCGTGACCGCCCTCGAACTCAACTCGCTGTCCATGGTCCTGCTGGGCCTGGGCGTAGGAGGGCTGGTGGGGACGTTCGCCATCGGCTTGGTGCTTCGTCGACACCTCAACGCCGCTCTCATCGGACTTCCGAGCCTACTTGCGATCATTGCTCTCCTTTTGATCGTCGTCGGCCCATTCAAAGGCATCACCGCCGCATTGCTCATCCTGTGGGGAGTGTTTTCCACACCCATCCCTGTGGTTTGGAACACGTGGATGACCAGGATCATCCCGAGCGATCTTGAGGCAGGAGGCGGATTGCAGGTCGCCCTCATCCAGCTCGCAATCGCTGGCGGCGCGTCTGCTGGAGGCGTATTATTCGACACTATCGGATGGTGGAGCGCGTTCATCCTCGCCGCAATCTTGCTCGTCGGATCCGCGGCTCTTGCCGCCCTGGCCCGGCCCCGCATCTGAAACTTCTCACAAATCAATGGAGACCGTCATGTCGCAGGGAATCGAAAACAAGGTCGTCGTCATAACCGGTGCCAGCAGTGGGCTGGGCGAAGCTACGGCCCGCCACCTGGCCGAGCGCGGAGCGTTGGTTGTTCTCGGCGCTCGCAGAGGTGATCGCATTGATGCACTTGCGGCAGAGCTCACCTCGAAGGGATATAGCGTAGTCGCCATCAAGACAGACGTGACGAACCGCGACCAGGTCAAGAACCTCGTTGATACCGCCGTACAAAGGTTTGGCCGGATCGACGTGATGTTGAACAATGCGGGCCTTATGCCGCTTGCTCCACTCGAACGTCTCAAGATCGATGAGTGGGACCGCATGATCGACGTTAACATCAAGGGCGTGCTTCACGGGGTCGCCGCCGCCCTCCCCCATATGAAAACCCAGAAATCCGGGCACATCATCAACGTCTCGTCGGTCTACGGTCATGTGGTGGATCCCGGTGCGACTGTCTACTGCGCCACAAAGCATGCCGTTCGAGCGCTCTCCGAGGGCCTGCGCAAGGAAGTAAAGCCGTACAACATCCGCACGACGATCATCTCTCCCGGTGCGGTGAGTACCGAGCTCCTAGAGCATATCAGCGAAAAAGATATCCAGGCGGGCACGAAAGAGTTCGTCAGCAAGATTGCTGTGGGTCCGGAAACGTTTGCACGTGCGGTGGCCTTCGCTATCAACGAGCCCGATGATGTCGATATCAACGAAATCCTGTTCCGGCCCACCGCACAGCCTGTCTGACGGGAACGGCCATGTTTTCGAGATCTTTCTTTCTTAGCCGACGACAGGTTCTGGGCGGAGCCATGGCGACCGCGGCCATGCCCTATGCTGCCATGGCGCAACAGGGACGCGATCCGAACAGTCAGGAGCCGACCGATGTCAGGATCAAGTTAACCTTCAACGATCTCGTGCTCACGGCAACGCTTTACGACAATCCGTCGGCACGCGACCTCGCCGCCATGCTTCCTCTAAGCCTCAAGATTGAGGACTACGGGAGAAACGAAAAGATTGTCCGCCTTCCCCGAAAACTCACCGAGGACGGAAGTGGGCCGTTCAGCAACGAACGGCCCGGCGATCTCTGCTACTTCAAGCCGTGGGGCAACCTCGCTTTGTTCTACGCGCACTACAAGTGGGACGGTCTCATCCGGCTTGGCCGCTTTGAAAACAGCTTCGATCCGCTCCTCGTGCGCGGCGAATATCCGGTTCTCATCGAGCGGATATGACGACAACCTCTTCCCACCCGCGAAAGGACCAGACCCGATGAATCAATTCAGTACTGCTGAATCCGTCCTTATGTGGCGACCTCGATCATTTTTTCCAATAGAAATCAATAGTATAGCCGACTTTGCGCCGCTTCCGCACCCCATTTTGTGCAGATGGGCACGTTGGCGGGCAATTGCGGTGACAGTGCTGTTCGTTGTAAACATTCCGCCCGCATGATTTTAGAGGAGACGCAGCATGGACCGATTCACGGGCGGTTGCCTGTGCGGCAACGTCCGAATTGTGGCGTCGGGACACCCATACCGGGTCGGCCTTTGTCACTGCCTCGACTGCCGCAAGCACCATGGGGCCCTTTTTCACGCTTCCGCGGTGTTCCCTCAGGATGCGGTGACGATCGATGGCGAAACACGCGACTACGCTGGGCGGTTTTTCTGTCCCCGCTGCGGCTCGTCCGTTTTCGCACGCACCGCAGACGAAATCGAAGTGAACCTAGGATCCCTGGATGCTCCTGACCAACTGATGCCAACCTACGAAAGCTGGATCGTCCGCCGCGAGTCCTGGTTGCCGCCGTTTCCGCTCACGAGACGATATGACCGCGATCGTGACGCCACGAGCCGCTTTGAGGAGTAGGTCGCACAAACGGTGCGAAGGCGCCGTTACAAGGTGACAGAGATGTATGCTACATCAGACGTCAAAATGGCGGATGTAGGGTGCGCCTGGCAAGGGATATCCGCCGACCGGCAGCGATCGGTTGTCAAAACGACGATAGCGCCGACCTTTGCCTGCCACTCTTCCTGCCTCATGCCTAACTTGAAGACGGCCCTCATCCCTTGGTGTGAATAGTTTTCGCCCTCTGTTTATGAGATATTTGCACGGACGCCGAGGTCAACCGCGAGGCGCTTGCATCTCAGCGTGAACGCTTTTCATCACGACGACGCACAAACCGATTCCAGTGATTGGTGTAAGTTTGCTTGCTTACGAGGCGCGATCATGAAGTCCTATGCGGCATTGCTCATCGGAGTCGCAATAATGACGTGCACCCCACATAGTCGGTACGTCAACTTGCCTGGATATGCCTACAAGACCGATCCAACTTGCACGCGCACCCAATCGATCTCCAAGTTCGACAGGCGCTGTGATTATCCGAGGCTTGGGTTTCCGGACTTCGTGCCGCCGATAATTGGAATCGTCGGAATTTGAGCCGAGGCGAGCGAAGTCTCCCGCCGATACCCGCGCGCGTTATTCCTTCCAGCCGATTGACGGTCCTCGAACCCGATCCGATTGGTCTGCACAAGAATTTGGCCCGGCGCGCGCCACTTCAGGATACGGCGCCAGATAAGGCGCCGTGAATCCTCCACCTAACAAAATCAATGGTCGAAAACGCTCCAGAGCCCAAGCGCGGCGGCCGGTGCCTCTTCAGCCCATGAACTCGCGCACGGCCGGGCCCCGCCGCAGGCATCAACTCCGCGCCGGCCAAAGCGGGGCGCGCGCGCCCCGGGGCTCGTCCCGTTTAAGCCACGTGACTGAAGCGGGCGACCTGCGCATCCTTCATCAGGCTGCGGAAGTTTGATCCGCTCATATGCACCAATGTCTTGTGATCACCGCCCTCGAAATAGACGTCGCTGGCGTTGCCGAGGCTTTCGTCGAGGATCACCGGCACGTCGTAGGCCGATCCGATGGGCGGCACCGCCCCAATGTCGCAATCGGCGAAAAGCGAGCTGACCTCGTCCTCGGAGGCGAGACCCAGACGCTTGTTCATCACATCCTGCAATGTGGAGAGCTCGATCCGGTGGTTGCTCGGCACGACGGCGAGGACGTACCCCATTTCGTGATGTACGACCACGGATTTGGCCAGACTGTTGCCGGGAACATGGGCCGCTTGTGCGGTCTGGCTGGTTGTCGCCGTGCGGTGATGAGCGACGGTGTCATAGGCGATACCCTCACCGTCGATATAGTCCTGAAGTTTCCTTGCGATCGTCATCGTAGGTACCTCTCATGTTGCGTGCTGACGCATAAAAGAACATTTTCCTCTCATCACCCGCGAAGTCAACGATGAATGGACCGCCGCGAACGCAAGCGGCGGCCGGTTCGACTGCCCATCGATTTGCTATCACGGGGAGATCGCCATTACGGCGACCGATCATCTCCCGGTCTGCCGGTATTATGCATCGTCAGTTGTTCGGGCTCACATCATCCGCCTCCACCGGCCTGACATTCTGGTTCATGCGGAACAGGTTTTGCGGATCGTACTGTCGCTTGATCTCGGCAAGCCGTCGGTAGTTGCCGCCATAGGCCGCCTCGACGCGGTCGGGCTCGTCTTCGGGCATGAAGTTGATATAGGCGGTTCCCGCCGAATAAGGCTTTGCCGCCTCAAACAGTTGGCGCGCCCAGCCCATGCAGGCCTGATCCATTCCGGCCTCGCGCCAGCGCGCATGAACATTCATGACGAAATGCGAATTCCGCTGCGGAAAGGCTGTCGCACTGGCGGCGACGCGGCCGGCGGCGCCCCCGAGGTGAGCGAGGAAGACCTCGCATTCCGGTCCAGGCAGCTTGCCGATCGCATCGAGCAGGACCTCGATCGCGGGGTCCGAAAGCGCGATGAAGTCGTGGCTTTTCCAGTAGTTGCGCGCGCCGGGCGTCAGCAGCGGATCGAAGGCCTGCTGCCAGCCGGCAAACGGATTGGGTCCGACGACATCGGCGATCGGCTTGCCAATCGAGCGCAAGCGCTGGGTCGCCGTCTCGCCGGCCTCAAGATCGCCACACCAGCACATGGCGAGGACCAAGATTTCCTTGCCATGCCACTCCTGCGGAAGGAACGGCAGTGGCGGCGCCTGTCGCATCACGACCCAGCAGGTCAGCTCGTCCGGCGCCGTTTCGAGCGCTTGCCGATACTGCTCAAGAACGGCCTTCGCATCGGCGATAGGATGCACCACGAGGCCGGAGAGGACCTGTGGGCCGAGTTCGTGAAGCTGAAACTCGAAGGCCGTGACGATGCCGAAATTGCCGCCCCCGCCCCGGAGCGCCCAGAACAGATCGCTGTTTTGCGTCTGGCTTGCGCGCACCAATTCGCCATTCGCCGTCACGACATCCGCGCAAATGAGATTGTCGATCGTCAGCCCGAACTTGCGCGTGATCCAGCCAAAGCCGCCGCCAAGTGTCAGCCCGGCAATGCCGGTCGTCGAGTTGATGCCGGTCGGCAGCGCCAGCCCGAAAGACTGGGTTTCCTTGTCGACGTCGGCGAGCGTCGCGCCCGGTTCGATCCAGGCACGTTTGGCGGCGACATCGACACGCACCGATCTCATCGGCGACAGGTCGATCATCAAACCGCCGTCACAGACCGCATTGCCGGCAATGTTGTGTCCGCCACCGCGCACCGAGACGAGCAGCTTGTTATCGCTTGCAAATCGCACCGCGTTGACCACGTCGGCCGCCCCGGCACACTGCACGATCAGCGCCGGCCTGCGATCAATCATCGCATTCCAGATCGTCCGCGCCTCGTCATAGGCGGCATCGCTGACGTCCAGCACCTTGCCGCGCAACCGTGCGGCAAATGCCTCGATGGCCGCGGCACCAATCCAAGTCTTTCCTGCCTGCAGATTCATGAGGCTCATATCGTTCATGATTCGCTCCTCCCATGTGAACCATGCCCCAGCCCGGGAATATTGCGCCTTTCTAATACACACTACAAGGCGCGGTTCTGCCGATGTCGGGCGGCCGACCGAGACAAGCTGCGGGCGCCGGTGCTGTTTTTGAGCCTCCCGCGACCGCCCCGCCGAACTCAGGCCGAGGCCGCTGTCCGCACAAACCCCCTGCTCGCAACCATCAGGTTCTTCGTATAGCTCTCGCTGATGCGCCCCGCGATGAGGTCGGGAGATGACAGTCGCTCGACGATTTTGCCCGATTTCATCACAGCCAGGCGCTCGCACATATGGGTGACGACGCCGAGATCGTGGCTGACCATGATGTAGGTGAGCTTCCGGTCGCGCCGGACCTGTTCCAGCAGGTTGAGGACTTCGGCCTGCACCGAGGCATCCAGCGCCGAGGTCGGCTCGTCGAGCAGCATGATCTCAGGTTCGATGATCAGCGCACGGGCAATGGCGATGCGCTGGCGCTGGCCGCCGGAGAGCTGGTGCGAATAACGGAAACGGAAGGACGAGCCGAGGCCGACTTCGTCGAGCGCGCGCAGTATACGGCGTTCGGCATCTTTTATACCGTGGATGGCGAGCGGTTCCTGCAGCAGGCGATCGATGGTCTGGCGAGGGTGCAACGAGCCGTAGGGATCCTGAAAGACCATCTGCACCCGGCGATAGAAAGCCTTGTCGCGCGCATCAAGAGTTTTGCCGTCGAGCGCAATCCTGCCGTTGGCCACCGGCGCAAGTCCGGCAATGGCACGCAGCAGCGTCGATTTTCCCGAGCCGGATTCGCCGACAAGCCCAAAGGATTCGCCTGGCGCAACGTCAATGCTGACATTGTCGAGCGCCAGGAAATCGTCGTAGGCGACAGTCATGTTCTCCGCCGCAATCGCCGCCCTCATGCTGCCCACTCCGGTTTGCGGTCAAGCACTGGAAGCGGATGCCGGTCCGTCCCGAGCGTCGGCATGCAGTTGAGAAGGCCCTGCGTATAGGGGTGCCTGGCGTGCGCCAGTTCCGAGGCCGCGATCTCCTCGACGATCCGGCCGGCATACATGACGATGACCCGGTCGCAGAAGGAGGAGACGAGCCGAAGATCATGGGAGATGAAGATCAGCCCCATGCCGCGCTCGGCAACCAGCTTGTCAAGGATGCCGAGCACGTCGAGCTGGACCGTCACGTCGAGCGCCGAGGTCGGCTCGTCGGCGATCAGCAGTTCGGGACCGGCGATCAGCATCATGGCGATCATGGCACGCTGGCCCATGCCGCCGGACACCTCGTGCGGGTGCAGGTCGAAGACGCGCGCCGCATCGCGGATCTGCACAGCCTCGAGCATGGCGATGGCGCGATCACGAGCCTCGCGTCTGCTGACATTCTCGTGCGTGCGCAGCGTCTCGACGATCTGGCGGCCGATGCTCATGACGGGGTTCAGCGAGTACTTCGGGTCCTGCAGGATCATCGCGATACGGCTGCCGCGAAGGCTGCGCCGGACTTTCGCCGGTGCGGTCAACAGGTCGGTGCCGTCAAAGTCGAGCGTCTTCGCTGAAATGCGGGCATGCGCTGGCGTAAGCCCCATGATCGCCCTGCCCGTCTGCGACTTGCCCGATCCGCTTTCGCCGACGATACCCAACCGCTCGCGGCCGAGCGTAAAGGAGACGCCGCGCACCGCCTCGATCAGGCCGGTGCGGGTGGGAAACGAAACCCTCAGATCATCGACCGTCAACATCGGGTTCATTGGCCGCTCTCCCTCGGATCGAGCGCATCGCGCAGACCGTCGCCGAGCAGGTTGAAACCGAGGCTGACAATAAGGATGGCGATGCCGGGCATGGTTGCGACCCACCACTGGTCGAGGATGAAGCGGCGGCCCGCCGCGATCATCGCGCCCCATTCCGGCAGTGGCGGTTGGGCGCCGAGGCCGAGGAAGCCCAAGCCGGCAGCCGTCAGGATGATGCCGGCCATATCGAGGGTGACGCGGACGATCAGCGACGACACGCACATCGGCATGACGTGGCGCAGCACGACACGGAAGGGCGATGCGCCCATCAGCCGGACGGCGGCGATGTAATCGGAGTTGCGCACCGTCAGAGTCTCGGCTCGGGCGATGCGGGCATAAGGCGGCCAGGAGGTGATGGCGATCGCGATGATGGCGTTCTGGATGCCCGGTCCCATGGCGGCGACGAAAGCAAGCGCCAGAACCAGCTTCGGAAACGCAAGGAAGATATCGGTGATCCGCATCAACACCGCATCGACCCAGCCGCCGGCATAACCGGAGACGGCTCCGACCAGCAGACCGATGGGGGCCGCGATGATCGCAACGAGAACAATGACGAGCAGGGTCAGTCGCGATCCGTGCAGCAGGCGGGAGAGGATGTCCCTGCCCTGATCGTCGGTGCCGAGCAGATAGCCTTCGCTCCCCGGCGGCAGCAGCCGCGCACCGGCAAGATTGCCGATAACCGGCGAATGCGGCGCCAGCGCATCGGCGAAGATCGCAACCAGAATGAGCAACAGGATGATGCCGAGCCCGGCAACCGCAAGCCTGTTGGCCGAAAACCGCCGCCAGGTCATGTAGGCACGCCCGAGGCGCGCCTGCAGGCGCGATTGCGGCCGGTCGGACATCAGCCATTCACGGCGACTCATGGGGATGGACTGGTGGATCTCGCTCATCGCGCACGCGTCCTCGGGTCAAGCGTCCGGTAGAGAAGATCGGACAGGATGTTGATGGCGATGAACACCGAACCGATGACGATCGTGCCGCCGAGCACGGCGTTCATGTCGGCGTTCTGCAGCGAATTGGTGATGTAGAGGCCAAGCCCCGGCCAGGCGAAAACCGTTTCCGTCAGCACCGAGCCCTCGAGCAGGCCAGCATAGGAGAGTGCAATCACCGTCACCAGCGGTACCGCGGCGTTCCGCAGCGCATGCGCCCAGATGATGCGGGCTTCCGAAAGTCCCTTGGCGCGGGCAGCGACGATATATTCCTGCGCCAGTTCATTCAGCATGAAGCTGCGGGTCATGCGGCTGATATAGGCAAGCGAGAAATAGCCGAGCAGGCTTGCCGGCAGGATGATGTGGCGGAAGACATCGCGGAAAACGTCCCACTGCCCCTGCCAAAGGGAATCGATGAGATAAAGCCCGGTCACCGGCGTGAAACTGTATTCGTAGACGATGTCGATGCGGCCGGGAAAGGCGACCCATTTCAGCCGGGCATAGAACAACAGCAGCGAAAGCAACGCCAGCCAGAAGATCGGCACGGAATAACCGACAAGGCCGATGACACGGACGATCTGGTCGGCGATCGAGCCGCGCTTGACGGCGGCGAGCACGCCGAGCGGGACGCCCAGCAGGCTGCCGATGATGGTGCCAAAGGTCGCCAGTTCCAGTGTCGCGGGAAAGACGCGGCGGATATCGGTCATGACGGGATTGGTCGTCAGGACCGAGGTGCCGAAATTCCCGGTCAGAGCGTCGCGGACGTAGATGAAGAACTGCTGGTACAGCGGCTTGTTGAAGCCCAGAAGTTCTCGGGTTCGCTCGACGACGTGAGCCGGCGCCCGGTCGCCGAGAATAGCGAGCACCGGATCGATCGGGATGACGCGGCCAATGAAGAAGGTCACGGCCAGCAGGCCGAGATAGGTCGTGACGAGGACGACCAGGAAACGCAACGCGTTTCCTGCCCAACCATGGGCACGGGCGCGTTTGCGCCCGGCCGGTTGTGTGGTTTCAGGAAGGGTCACCGGCGGTCTCCGGTCTATTCCTTGGAAACGTTGAAGACGTAGTTGGTATCGAAGCTCGGCCCCAGCTTGAAGCCCTTCAGATTGCCGCGATAGCCGGCAACTTCGATCTGCTGGAAGATGATGACAAAGGGGCTGTTCGCCAGCACTTTCTTCTGAAGATCCTTGTACATTTCGGCGCGCTTACCGGCATCTTTCTCAAGCAGGGCCGCCTTGCTCTGTTCCGTCCATTCCTTCGGAACGTCCCAGGAGTTGCGCCAGGCGAGCGTCTTCACCTTTCCCTCGTCGGAATTGTCCGGATTGACAGTGAAGGTCTCGGCATTCGAGTTCGGGTCGAAATAGTCCTGACCCCACTGGCCGATATAGATGTCGTGCGTGCGGGCACGGTACTTGGTCAGCGTCTGCTTGCCGTCGCCGGGAATGATTTCCATCTTGATGTTGGCCTGTGCCAGCGTCTGTTGAATGGATTCGGCAACGCCTGTGATCGGCTGCGTGTTGCGTACGTCCATGGTCACCGAGAAGCCATCGGCAAGCCCTGCCTTGGCGAGCAGTTCCTTTGCCTTGGCAACATCGAGTTTGTAGGGGTTCTCATCGAGTTCGCCGAGAACGCCCTTGGGCAGGAACGTCTGGTGGATCTCACCGATGCCCTTGATCAGGGTCGAACCGATCGCGTCATAGTTGACCAGATACTTGAAAGCTTCAGCCACCTCCGGCTTGGCGAGATTCTGGTTCTTCTGGTTGAGACTGAAATAATAAACGGTGCCCTTCGGCGCATTGGTGGTGGCGAGATCGGCATTCTTTGCCACTGCGTCGAAATCACCCGGCTCGAGATTGCGCGCCACGTCGATATCGCCGGCTTCGAGCGCGAGGCGCTGGCCGGAGCTTTCCTTCATGTGGCGGTAAATGACGCGGGCGAGCGGTGCCTTCTCGCCGTAATAATTGTCGTTGCGTTCCATCACGACCACTTCGTTGGCGCGCCACTCACGCATCTTGAAGGCGCCGGAGCCGGCATAGCCGGTCTTCAGCCATTCATTGCCGAAATCGTTGTCGTATTTGTATTCATCGGACGGCGTGACGGCCTTGACATGCTCGAGCACCAGCTTCTTGTCGACGACCGACCCGACGGTCGCGGTGAGGCAGTTCAAGACAAAGCTCGGCGCATAGGCCTTGTCGACAGTGAAGACAAAGGTGCCTTCGTCGGCCGCCTTCGCCTTTTCGGTGATGTTGTCGCCCGTCAGGCCGAACTGGGTGAGGATGAAGGCGGGGCTTTTGTCGAGCTTCACAACGCGCTCGAAGGAATAGGCAACGTCTTCGGCAGTAACGGGGTTGCCGGAGGCGAATTTCAGGCCGGGCTTGAGCTTGAACGTATAGGTCAGGCCGTCATCCGAAACCGTCCAGCTTTCGGCGAGATCACCGACGACCTTGGAGGTGTCGTTGAGGTCAAGCCGCACGAGATAGCTGTAAGTGTTGGCCGTGACTTCCGCCGTCGAGAGTTCGAAGGCTTCGCCAGGGTCCATTGTGATGATGTCGTCCATCGCCCAGCCCTCGACCAGGGTATCGGCCGGCGTCTCGGCGAAAGCGGGCGCACCCGACATGAGGATCAGCGACAGGGCCGCACCGGTCGTCAACATTCGGACATGCTTGTTCAGTGAGTGCATCATGGTTCCGTTCCCTCTTTTTTGAGCCCATGCGGGCCTTTGTTTTCGGTTCAAGCGGCTTCGTGCCAGGCTTGAGCCAAAACGCGCAGCCAGTTTTCCCGGCACAATTTCGTCAGGTCGGTATCACCATATCCGGCAGCCCTGAGGGCAACAATCAGGCTCTGATTGCCCGCCGCATCGCCGATTTCTTCCGGGATGGTCGCACCGTCGAAGTCCGATCCGAGCGCCACGCAATCGATGCCCATGCGCTCGACCATGTAGTCGATGTGCCGGACCATGTCGGAGAGCGGCGTCCTGGCATTCTCCTGGCCGTCGGGTCGCAGCATCGTCGTCGCATAGTTGAGCCCCACCAGTCCCTTGCTATCGCGGATAGCATCCAGTTGCCGGTCGGTGAGGTTGCGGGCGACCGTGGTCAGCGAATGCGCGTTGGAGTGGCTGGCGATCAGCGGCTGGTCCGTCGTTTTGGCCACATCCCAGAAACCCTTTTCGGTGATGTGGGCAAGATCGACCAGGATACCAAGGCGGTTGCATTCGCGCACGAGATCGAAACCGGCATCCGTGAGGCCGGGTCCGGTATCAGGTCCCATCGGAAAGGCGAAGGGCACGCCGTGGCCGAAGACGTTGTGGCGGCTCCAGACCGGCCCGAGCGAGCGCAATCCGGCGGCATGGAATGTTTCGAGCGCGGCAAGATCCGCTCCAATCGCCTCGCAGCCCTCCATATGTAGCACGGCGGCAAAGACGCCCTGCGCCATCGCAGTCCTGATGTCGGTGACCGAACGGCAGAGCTTCCAGGCGCCGGCGCGATCGAGCCGCAAGGCAATGGCGGTGAATTCCAGCGCGATATCGAGAGAGGGCTGCCGCTGCAGCGGTTCGGACAGCGGCGTGTTGTAATGGCCATTCGCGTCCGGCGTCTTCAGCACCAGATGATCGGACGGGATGTATATCGCCGAAAGACCGCCGGCGAGACCGCCCCGCTTGGCTCGGGGGCCGTCGATGTGGCCTTCACCCGTTCCGTTCACAAATTCATGAACCGGATCGGCGCCGTTCTTGGCATTGCTCCAAAGCCGCAGCAGCACGTCATTGTGCCCGTCGAAAACCGCCTGCATTCAAGAATTCCCGTCCTGCCTGATGTTCCAATGGGCGGACGCCCATTTTTGTCCAGTTGGTCAAGAACATGATGCTAGTGAATCGCACGGCGAATAACAATGTGGCATCGACAAAATTCAACATTCTGAAAATGCTTGTGGAATAAAGACTTACCCCACAGCAAACGGATTTCCATACGCAAGAAACAGCTAATTTTGAGATCCGAAAAACACCAGGAATTCAAAACAGGGTGTCATGCTGCTCGAAAATCTGGCATGGGCTTGCTGTTCACAAACGGGGGTTTCAACGATGACTGCTGATTTGCAGCTTCGGAATATCAAGGCGCCGCCTCGCGCGATCGCTGGCGCGCGATGACCGGGCAGCAAGAACGTCCCCGCTTTCACCTGCTCGGCGTCATCGTGCGCGCCGTGTCCACGCTCGCCATCCTAGGCTTTGCTGCCTGGGGGGCAGTCGCCCTTTTCTATCAGGCTCCCGGCGCTTCGCCCGTCAGGTTCGCAGCAGCTGCCCTCTGGGTCGTCGTCTCGCTGGCAGTGCTCGTCGCCTATCTGCGCTGGCGCTCGCGGCTTGCCGCTCTGATCTATCCGGTGATGATTGCCGCACTGCTCTTTTGGTGGGGTTCGATACCGGCCAGCAACGACCGCGACTGGGCCGACGAAGTCGGGCAGATGACTGCGGGTGTGGTCAACGGTCCGGAAGTGACGCTCGCCAATGTGCGGAAATTCGACTGGCGGACATCGACCGACTACACGGTACGTTGGGAAAACCGCACCTACGATCTCGACAAGCTAGCCTCGGTCGATCTGCTTCTCTCTTACTGGTCGAGCCCGGCGATTGCCCATACGCTGATCTCCTTCGGCTTCGAGGACGGCAATTTCGTCACCTTTTCGGTGGAAATCCGCAAGGGGAAGCATGAGAGCTTTTCGGAGATCGGCGGTTTCTTCAAGGAGTTCGAGACCAGCGTGATTGCCGCCGACGAGCGCGACATCGTCCGGGTTCGCACCAATATCCGCAAAGAGGACGTCTATCTCTACCGCGTCAATATGCGCAAACCGGCGATGCGCTCGCTGTTCATGGCCTATGTCGACGAAGCGAATGACCTGGTTGCAACGCCGCGCTTCTACAACACGATCACGGCCAACTGCACGACGATCGTCTTTGCGATGGTCAGCCGCATCGTCCCCGGACTGCCGGTTGACTACCGGCTGCTGTTCTCGGGCTATCTGCCGGCCTATATCGTCGACGTCAACGGCTTCACGCCAGGCTTCACGCTTGAGCAGTTGCGCGAAGGTGGAGCGATCAGTGCACGGGCGCAAGCCGCGGACACGGCACCGGACTTCTCCCGGCGAATCCGCGAAGGCGTGCCGGGCATCACCCCTTTGACGCAGCCGTAAAGCAGCCTAAACTAAGACGGCAGACAACAGGGAATCCCACATGAACCTCAAGGAGTTCGCAAGCCGGCTTGAGCTTTCGCAGACGACGGTGAGCCGCGCGCTCAGCGGTTATCCCGAAGTCAAGCAGGCAACCCGCGAACGTGTGCTGAAAGCAGCACTCGAATATGGCTACCGGCCGAATACCAGCGCGCTCGGCCTTGCCACCGGCCGGGTCGGCGCAATCGGCATCGTGCTGAAGGGCGGTGGCGAGTTCGGGCCGCATACGAGCGAGTTCATGGGCGGACTGGGCGGGCGGTTGCAGCAAGAGGAGATCGACATCCTGGTCTCCACCGTCGATTCACAGGAAGCGGAGCTGGCCACCTATCGGCGGCTCGCCGCCAGTAAACGCGTCGATGCCGTCATCCTGCATTCGCCCTTCCTCGACGATCCGCGTATTGCCCTTCTCACGTCTCTGCGCCTGCCCTTCCTCGTGCACGGGCGGACCAATACCGGCGGCAATTTCGGCTGGCTGGATATCGACAATTTCGGCGCGGTGCGTCAGGCAACCAGCCATCTGCTCGATCTTGGCCACCGCCGCATCGCGTTGCTCAACGGTTATCGCGGCCGGATTTTCGCCGAACACCGGCAGGAGGGCTACCAGACCGCTCTGAGCGAGCGCGGCGTCGCGATCGACCCTGCTTTGACGGGACACAGCGAATTCACCGATGAGATGGGGTTCCGGCTGATGCAGGGCTTCCTGAAGCTTGACCGGAAGCCGACGGCGGTTGTTGCCGGCTCGATGATGTCGGCGCTCGGTGCGATGCGAGCGATCCGGATCGCCGGAATGAAGGTCGGCGAGGACATTTCGCTGATCGCCCATGACGACGTCTTTCCCTATATCAGCCCCGACCACCTCGTGCCGACGCTATCGACAACGCGGTCCTCGATCCGCGCAGCCGGTGCGCGGATCGGCGAAATGGTGCTGGAGCTTCTGCAGGGAACACCGGCCGAGACGCTGCGCGAGGTCTGGCCGGTGGAACTGGTCATCCGCAACTCGACGGCCGCTGTGAAGCGGGACTGACGTCACACCGCGAGTTCACGGCGCTCCTTCTCCGTGAGCAGGGCGAGATCGAGTATCTTCTGGAGATCCGCCGCGTGCCGGAAGCCCGGCTCCTCCGTCTTGCCGGCCCTGATCGCATCGATGAAGCGCTGGTAGTTGGTGAGCACGGTTCCGGCGTCGACATCCTTCCAAAGCCCTTTTTCGATGTCTTCGCCGAGGCATACGCGAAGCGTCGATCCGTCCGGCGTGTGGATCACTTCGATAGCCCCCTTGTCGCCATGCATGCGCAGGCGCAACTCGTTGAGATGCCCGGTCGCCCAGCGGCTGGCATGAATGACGCCCATGGCGCCGTTGGCGAATTCGGCGGTCATCGTGAAGCTGTCATTGGCGTCGAGATCGTACTCGCCGATGCGGTTGCCCGGCGCTTTGTCGAAGGTTTTCAGCCGCGCAAAGACATGTTCGATGTCGCTGGCCGCGCCATAACCGGCAAAATCGAGGATATGAATGCCGACATCGCCGAGCACGCCGTTTGAGCCATGTCTGGTCGAAAGCCGCCAGAGCCACTGCGATTCCGTTGCCCAGTCGCCCCAGGCTTTCGAGACCAGCCAGCTTTGTAGATAGGAGGCCTCGATGTGGCGCACTTCGCCGATCTCGCCGGCGAGCACCATCCGGCGCGCCTTCTGGATTTCCGCGACGTTGCGATAGGTCAGGTTGACCATCGTCACCAAACCGGATTTCTCCGCTGCAGCCGCCATCTCGTCGGCCTTGGCATAGTCCTCGGCCAGCGGCTTTTCGCAAAGCACGTGCTTGCCCGCCGCCAGAAGCTTCAACGTCGTCGGATAGTGGATCTTGTCCGGCGTAACATTGGCGACTGCATCGAACTCGCCCCAGGCGATCGCCTCTTCGAGCGAGGTGAAGGTATTCGGGATGGCGTGGCTCAGGGCGAAAGCCTGCACCCGGACGAGATCGACATCGACCGCTGCCACGAGCGCAACACCCGTCATGGTCGCGAAATTCATGGCATGGGTGTTGGCCATGCCGCCGGTGCCGAGGATAAGAAGACGGATAGGCTTCATCATTTGTACCCCTGCTCACCCGCCTGATGCAGCTTCGGCCCGCGCTCGACGATCGGCTCCAGCGCCTGTTCGACCGGCACGTTCGGCGCATCGTGGATGGCGCTGTAGGTGCCTTGGGGGTTGTAAGCCCACAGCACGGAATTGCGCAGCACCTTGTGGACGTTGGCGTCATGATAGGTCGGATAAGTCTCGTGACCGGGGCGGAAATAGAAGATGTTGCCGGCGCCGCGCCGCCAGGTTAGCCCTGAGCGGAACACCTCGCCACCGGCAAACCAGGAGATGAACACGGTCTCCAGCGGCTCCGGCACGGAGAACTGCTCGCCGTACATTTCCTCGTTCTCCAGCACGAAATTCTCGTCCAGCCCCTCGGCAATCGGATGGCGTGGGTTGATTACCCAGACCCGCTCGCGCTCGCCCGCCTCGCGCCATTTGAGGGCGCAAGGGGTTCCCATCAGCCGCTTGAACGGCTTGGAAAAATGACCGGAGTGCAGCACGATCAGGCCCATGCCTTCCCAGACGCGCCGGGCGACGCGCTCGACGATCTCGTCTGCCACCGCGCCGTGGTCCTTGTGGCCCCACCAGAGCAGCACGTCGGTCTTGGCCAGCCGCTCGACGCTCAAGCCATGTTCCGGCTCCTGCAGCGTCGCTGTCGTCGCCTCGATACCGACGTCGGTGTTGAGCGCCGCGGCGATCGTATTGTGCATGCCGTTCGGGTAAATCTCCCGCACAACCGCGTTTGTCTGTTCGTGGATATTTTCACCCCACACGACTGCCTTGATGGTCATGACCAGTCCTCTTCCTCGTTCCATCGATCAGGATTTGATAAAATTGAAACCGCTTTCAATTCGAAGCGATAGAACCAGCGGAACAGTTTTGCAAGTGGAAATCCGGGTATGAGAAGGTTTGTCAGCCCGTCTCGGTTTGAAATTCCCTTCAGGCTGACGCAAAGGCCAATGGTTGCATACCGCACGTACCAACCTCGCCGGAGGGCTGGCTGTTTTCCAAGCGACCTGAACAACTTTCTACGAACGGGCATAAAATGGAACATTTCAGAGCGGCGTGCGTTTGTTTGTTTGTTCATCATCAACAATTGGGCGGGGCACCACAACTCAAGGGAGATTACCATGAGAGTTAGCAACTGTATGACCAAAGACGTTCAGATTGCCGATCCTGAGCAGACATTACGGGAAGCCGCCCTTTCAATGGGACGGCTCGATGCCGGCGTTCTGCCGGTGGGCGAGAATGACCGGCTGGTCGGCGTGATCACCGATCGCGACATCGCCATCCGCGGTGTTGCCGAGGGCAAAGGACCCGAGGCGAAGATCCGCGATGTGATGAGCACCGAGGTTAGATACTGCTTCGACGACGACGATATCGACGATGTGCTTCACACCATGAGCGCCCTCAAGGTACGGCGCCTGCCGGTGCTTAATCGTGACAAGCGGCTCGTTGGCATTATCTCGCTTGGCGACATCGCCACGCATGGCTCGATGGCTGAAACGGGCGAGGCGCTGAGCGGCATCTCACAGCCCGGCGGCGAGCATTCGCAGACGGCTCATTGACGACGACCGATCGTCGGTGGCCCCATCGAACTTACACGGAGGAACCACCGGCCTTCTGCTCGCAGACCGCGTGACTCGCGCCAAACCGCCTTTGCGCGCGAGGCGGCCGGCGGTGCTTGGCTAGTGGATGGTGGATTTGGAGAAGAGATTGAGCACGACAACCCCGGCAATGATCAGGCCGAGCCCCAGAACGGCAGCAAAATCAAGCTTCTGGCCGAAGAGAAAATAGCCCGCGACAGAGATCAGCACGATGCCGAGCCCGCTCCAGATCGCATAGGCAATGCCGACGGGAATGGCCTTCAGCGTGCAGGACAGGAAA
Source organism: Pararhizobium sp. LjRoot255 (assembly GCF_964252905.1). NCBI lineage: Bacteria > Pseudomonadati > Pseudomonadota > Alphaproteobacteria > Hyphomicrobiales > Rhizobiaceae > Pararhizobium > Pararhizobium sp. LjRoot255. Next base: position 2,694,108 of record NZ_CAXUPQ020000001.1, on the reverse strand, counting down.
TAGAAGGCGACCGCGTAGCAGACCACCATCACCAGCGTCGGCAGCAGCCGGGTGAAATGCTGGGCGGCCTGCATCGCCGATGTGCCAAGCACCTCGAAGACGATGGCGAGCACAAGCATGGCATAGAGCATGGTCGGGTTCATCTGGCGCTCCGGCGACGGTTACTGCTGGGAAAGATTGATCAGGCGTGCCCGCATCTCTTTGCGCGTCGCCTGGTCGATATCGTGGCTCTTCAGAAGATCCGCCAGCCACAGGCCATCGGCGGCAAACCGTGCAAGCAGACATCCGGCTGAGGAATCGGTGCCGACATGTTCATCGGCGCGGTCCGCCACCCACTGCCGCCAGCGCGCCCGCAATTGCGGCTCGGACAGAAGCGCGATGGTCAGCACCTGCCAACCCTGCGCCTCGGCATCGTCCTGCAGGGCAAAGACACAGGATAGATAGGCACGGGTAAAGCGGCCATGCGCGACAGGATCGCTGCGCATTTCCTCGGCGATCGTCCGGTCGAGCTTGCCGGTCAGATCGTCGAACAGCCCATCCAGCAGTGCCATCTTGTTGGGGAAGTGGTGCAGAAGACCGCCCTTGCTGACCCCTGCCGCCTGCGACACCGCATCCAGCGTCACGCCCGCCGCACCCTGCTCGAGAGACAGGCGCGCGGCAACCTCCAGCAATTGCTGGCGAACGCGTTCGGGCTGCTTCCGGCGATGATGAGCGATAGACATGCCCCTATAAAGATACCGTCTGGACGGTTTGTCAAGGAAAAATGATGGACGCCTCCGAAGCGCGATCAATCGCCGCAACGCTCCTGTTCTCGTGAAAACCATTGGAACGGAAAAGTCCGTCGCGCTAGAAGTGGCAACAATCAAGGACGGTGTGATGACGGACGCGCAGACGGAAACACTTTACAATGCGATCGGCGGCGACAGCACGGTGCGGGCGCTGACCCATCGGTTCTACGAGCTGATGGACACGCTCCCGGAAGCGGCCCGCTGCCGCGCCGTGCATCCCGCCGATCTCTCCGGCAGCGAGGAGAAATTCTACGAATATCTGACCGGCTGGCTCGGTGGGCCGCCGCTCTATACCGACAAGCGCGGCCACCCCATGTTGCGGCGGCGCCATTTTGTCGCAGCGATCGGTCCGCAGGAGCGCGATGAGTGGCTCCTCTGCTTCACCCGGGCGCTCGAGGAAACGGTATCGCATCCGCAGTTGCGATCAATCATCCTGGAGCCGTTGACGCGGCTTGCCCACCATATGCAGAACAAGGACGAATAGAGCATGCAGAACGCCCGGTTGCGACCGGCAATCCTCTTCATTGCCGGATTGATGGGACTGTTTGGCGTCGTCGCCGCCGCGGCTGCGTCGCATGGGGCGGACCCGCGCCTGCTCGGCGGTGCCTCGGCCATGTGCCTGGCGCACGCCCCTGCCCTCGTCGCACTCTATGCAGCCTGGCCGATGATGCGGACGGCGGCGCTGGCCGCGCTCCTGCTTTCCGCTGGCACGGCTCTGTTTGCCGCCGATCTCACCGTGCGGCATTTACTCGGCCACGGCCTCTTTCCGATGTCGGCACCAACGGGCGGTGGGCTCATGATGCTCGGCTGGCTCGCTATTGCCGCCGGCGCGTTCTTCAAGCGCGCGGATACTTGATCAGGCGTTCCCCACCCGACAACCCGCGGTCAAGCGCCCTCAACGGCAGAAACCCTTCGAATTTCGGCGGCCCGAGATACATCGCGCGGTTATCGGCAGCGTTCTTGTGCGCGGCGCGAAAATTCTCCGACTTCGTCCAGGCGACAAAGGCGTCCCGGTTTTCCCAGGTCGAACTCGACACGAAAAGCGTATGGCCTTCGTCCGCAATGGTTTCGCCACGCAGGAGCCGGAATTCCTTGAAACCCGGCACTTCGGCAAGGCTGGAATCGCGGCTTTTCCAGACGTTTTCGAATGCGTCTTCGTGGCCGATAGCGATCTTGAACCTGTTCATGGCAAAATACATGCGGCGTCCTTTCAAGCTCTGCCCTTCGCAAGCGCGCCGGCAACTGCGCCCGACGGAAATGGCAGAATATTGTCCCTTCGCTCAGGTGCAACCCCGAATGCGTTCCGTGCCGGCGGACGCGACTGCCAGGCTGGAAATTCCGTGACATTCAAATTGTCTTCAAGCATCTGCGCCCGGCGTGACAGGAGTTCGTAAAGCTCCGGAACCATCCCGTCGCCGATGTGCGACGCCAGTTTGTGCAGGCCGATCATCGTGACCTGATCGGGACGATTGTTTTTCATCTTCCTCTCCTGGGGAATCGACTTGCGAAACCGGGAAAATCGACCTGGGGGCGATCAGCCGGCGTTGTTTCGGCTCGCCTTCAGATCCAGAAACGCCCGCTCCAGGCTCGACTTGCTGCCGTTGCGAAGCGGCACGAAGGCCTTGCCCCACTTCTTGCAGCCGGTCTTAACCCTGAGGCACGCATCATGGCTGATACAGTCGATCGGGCAAAACACGCAGTCGACGGAGGGAAGGATGTTGTCGATGCGGGAAACCGCCTCGCGCAACCCGCCATCGTGATGGATCAGCTCTGCTCCATGGGAACTGGCGATCTGACGCAAATGCGCCACCTGACAATCCCGGCCGCCGACATAAAGGAAGCTGCGGCCTTCAAGCTTCGATTTCTCCGCTCCGGCAGCAGCCTGGGCGTTACGCCCTTCAGCCTCGCGGCTCTGCTTCTGCTTCGGCTTGAGCTGATGCCGTTTGTCACCCATGTCAGTCCCCGCTTTGTTTCGGAATCGCCGTCCGGCTGATGGTGGGTGGACCGTATTTAACTTGATAAAAAGAGTAAAGTATAAAGGTGAGTTTTTTTGTCATATTTTTTGAGCTCGCCGCATAATCTCGGGTGCCAGACGTCTGCCGGCGCGTGGCTACCTGCCAAACTGCAGCGGGATGGTGAAAGGCCAACTACCACGGTTAGCGGCGTCCGGAATTTTCGGAAACGGCTCGGCTCCACGAATAGCATTCAACGCGGCCTCGTCGAGAACGGGTGAACCGGAACTCTTTGAGATCCTCGCACCGCTGACGCCACCGTTGGCCAATATGGTGAAACTAACTTGAACGGTACCCTGGATACCTGCGCGATCGGCTGCCTTGGGATAGCGGAAATGTCGCTGCACCTTTGACCGAACCTTACCCTTGTAGTTGCTCTCGGCCGCATTGCCGAACGCCTGGGATTTCGCGCCCTTCTTGCCCGTGCTCGAACTGGAGACAGCGTTCCTGACGCCATCCGCCTGCCCCTTGTTGAGGGTCTCTGTTTGCTTGCCCGCATCGCCCGCCTTTTTCTTGACAGGCTTCGTCTTCGGCCTTTCCTTCTCAAGTTCTTTCTTCGGTTCCGGCTTCTTTTCCGGTTTCCGCTTCACCATCTCCGGCTTCTCTTCCGGAACCACCGTTTCCGCCGGTGCGACCGTCGCCGTGATTTCGGGCTGCTCGGCCGCAACGGGCGAAATCTCCTCGGCCGGCAGGATCACATCGGCTTCGGTGGGCACGATATCGGTCTGCGTCTCCGCCGCGATCTCGGATTGGACCGGCGGGACTTCCGCCACCTCGACGGACGTTGGCTCGACCTCTTCGGGTTCGACCTCCTCCGGCTCCATCGCTTCGGCTGGATCACCCGCCTGGATCATTTCCTCGAAGGCGTTGCCGAGCACCGTCACTTCCATCGCTTCGCCGCCGGCGACCAAAGCCTGCTCCGGCGGCTTTTCGGCGGGTTCGAACAGCTTTGCAGCACCTGCGTGCGCAAGCAGCGAGAGCACGATCGCCCCGGTCCATTTTGCCGTATTGTTCATCGCAGATACCGATGCAAAAACCGTTTCAGCCCTTCAGTTCGACAGATGACTTGGAACCGGTCTTCAACACCTTCATGCATGCGTCCCTGGCAACACCGTCGCCGTCGCAGACCGGGGCGTCGTTGATCAAGAGGCTTCTCACAGCCTCGCATTTCGTTCCTGAAAGGTCGAACTGGCGGACTTTGGTCTTGCCGGCCGGCAGATCGCGGAAATCGAGAACCGCCATCCGCTCGACCAGGCCCTTTTCATCGAAGAGCACGAATTCGAAGGAGACCTTGGAGAGCGATTGGGCCAAGCCGTTGCTGGCCACGAATGTCAACTTGCAGCCTTTGTCGGACGACGCCAGATCATTGATCTCGACCGTCAGATTGCCGGACGTCCGGGCGTCTTGGGCCAGCGCGGCGGGTGCCGGATAGACAGCGGCGAACAGGGCCAAGGGCAACAGTCGATCGAATTTCATCATTGTCTATCCACTCTCACAAATGGGCATCGCGGCCGCGGTACACCGCCGGCACGTGATTGCGGCCCGGCAAATTAAACTTGACTAGAAAAATCCTGTATTGCGTCCATAATAAAAGATGAGTAATGAAGTCAAGATACTAATCGCAATGACCCGGCTTGAGAAGGGGAGCAGTCTCCGGTTTTCGGCCGCCATGATCAGGACAAGAAGCCTGTGACACCGAACCATCCAGATGCCGCGCCGGTTTCCTTACCGGCCAGCCAGACGCAGCGCATCGTTGAGAGCCGCGATCTCTTTCGCGGCGGAAACGAAATCCTGATTGCGCATGACGGCGCCGTCTACCGTATGAAAATTACCCGCCAGGGCAAACTCATCCTGAACAAATAGGCCACTCCCATGACCCAAACGACCCGTCCGACCCCGTCCGAAATTCGCGCCTACCGGGCCGCCAACCCAAAGATGCGTGAACGCGACGTCGCCGCTCAGCTGGGTATTTCAGAAGCGGCCCTCGTTGCCGCCGAATGTGGGCTAACCGCCGTTCGGATCGACGCTGACGCCAACCGTTTCCTCGAACGCGCAGCCGAGCTTGGAGAGGTCATGGCGCTGACACGCAACGAAAGCGCCGTTCACGAGAAAATCGGCGTGTTCGAGAATATCAAGTCCGGCAAGAATTCCTCGATCGTGCTCGGCGAGAACATCGACCTGCGCATTTTTCCAGGCATCTGGGCACATGGTTTTGCGGTCACGAAAACCGATGGCGACACCGTGCGCCGAAGCTTGCAGTTCTTCGACAATCAGGGAACCGCCGTTCACAAGGTGCATCTGCGCACAGCCTCCAATCTCGATGCCTATCGCAGCATCATGGAAGCCTTCAGGCTGGAAGACCAATCGCAGGAATTCGCTCCCCAAGCCGCTGTCGGGAGCATCGCCAATGGCGAAAACGCAGCCGTTGACGTTGGCGCGCTGCGCGACGAGTGGAGCAGGATGACCGACACCCATCAGTTCCATGGCCTCCTGCGCAAGCTGAAGCTCGGCCGCCGGCAGGCGCTGCAATCGGTCGGCGAGGATTTTGCCTGGAAACTGCAGCCGGAAGCCGTGGAAGAGATGATGCGCGGCGCCGCCAAGGTCGAGCTGCCGATCATGTGCTTCGTCGGCAATCACGGCATTATCCAGATCCACTCCGGACCACTCGCCAACATCCAGACGATGGGGCCTTGGCTTAACGTCATGGACCCGACCTTCCACCTTCACCTGCGCAGGGACCATCTCGCCGAAATCTGGGCCGTTCGCAAGCCGACGGCCGACGGCCACGTCACCTCGCTGGAAGCGTTCGACGCCAAGGGCGAAATGGTCATCCAGTTCTTCGGCAAGCGCAAGGAAGGCTTTGCCGAGCGTCCGGAATGGCGCGCGCTCATGGAAAACCTCGCCCGGCTCGATATCACCGCGGCAGCCTGAAGGAGCTCATCATGAACCCTCCCTATGATTTTCGGCGGCTGCGGTCCTGGGAACTGGCTCTGGCTCTTTTTGCCGTTTCCGCACCATTCGTGCTGCCGATCGCTTCGCCGCCCTCCTTCCTGCGCACAGCTGTCGCGCAGGACATGCAGAAAGCCGACACTTCCCGCCTGGTCTCCGTCGGCGGCGCCATTACCGAGATCGTGTATGCGCTCGGCGAAGAGAGCAAGCTCGTCGGGCGCGACTCGACCAGCGTCTATCCCGATGCGGCAACGAAGCTGCCTAACGTCGGCTACATGCGGCAACTGGCGCCGGAAGGCGTAATCGCCACCAATCCGACCGCCGTCATTGCCGTGGAGGGGAGCGGCCCGCCGGAGGCACTGAACGTTCTCAACGAGGCGAAAATCCCGTTCCAGACGGTTTCGGAGACATTCGATCGCGACGGCATCCTTGCAAAGATGAAGACCGTTGGCGACTTCCTCGGCGTGCCGGACAAGGCGGCAGCACTGTCTGAGAAGGTTCGGGCCGACCTTGACGCCGCAGTCGCGGACGCTGCCAAGCGTCCGGAGAGCGAGCGCAAGCGCGTGATCTTCATCCTGAGCGCCCAGGGCGGAAAGATCATGGCGTCGGGCACCGGCACGGCGGCAGACGGCATTATTGCGCTCGCCGGTGCCGTCAACGCGGCGGGAAGCTTCCCGGGCTACAAACCGCTGACCGACGAAGCGATCATCGAAGCCAAGCCCGATGTCGTCCTGATGATGACGCGCAGCGGCGGCCATGCTGCGACCGACGACGAACTCTTTGCCCATCCCGCGCTCAGCCTGACACCCGCGGCCAAGACCCGGGCGGTGATCCGCATGGACGGCCTGCATCTGCTCGGTTTTGGCCCGCGCACCGCAGGCGCAGTGCGCGAGTTGAATGCAGCGATCTACGGAAAACCGAATGCATCACAGTGAAATGGCAGCAGGTGACGACCAGTCGCGGTCGCCTGCGGCCCGTCTGAAATCCGAATGGCTGCTGGGCGACCGGTCGCGGCTGGCGCAACTGATGATCCTCGCGCTTATCGCGTTGGCGGCAGCGATGTTTGCCGCCTCCATCATGACAGGTGCCGCCGACGCTTCGCTCGGCAACGTGCTGCGCTGGCTGTTCGACGTCGACGGTGCGGAACCGGCGCTGACCGCCCGCGACCGGATCATCATTCTCGACATCCGCCTGCCGCGTGCTGTCATGGGCCTTCTCGTCGGCGCCTCCCTCGCGGTCTCCGGCGCGATCATGCAGGGGCTTTTCCGCAACCCGCTGGCCGACCCGGCGCTCGTCGGCGTCTCCTCCGGCGCGAGCCTTGGCGCCGTGCTGATGATCGTGCTCGGTAGTTCCGTTTTCGGCGCGCTGTTTGACGTTTTCGGCTTCTATGCCCTGCCGGTCGCCGCATTTCTTGGCGGCCTCTTCACGACGCTCTTGCTTTACCGGATCGCGACAGGCAGCGGCCAGACGTCGGTAGCGACCATGCTGCTTGCCGGCATTGCGCTCGCGGCGCTTGCCAATGCTGTCACCGGCATTCTCATCTTCATCGCCGACGACAAGCAGTTACGCGACCTGACGTTCTGGGGCCTGGGGTCGCTCGCCGGCGCCAACTGGACGAAAATCTTCTCCGCCGGACCGATCATCCTCGTTTCGCTTGCCGTCGTACCTTTCCTGGCGCGCGGCCTCAACGCCTTGACGCTCGGCGAAGCGGCCGCCTTCCATATGGGCATCCCGGTTCAGCGGCTGAAGAACATCGCCATTGTCAGCGTCGCGGCCTCGACCGGCGCCTCGGTCGCCGTCAGCGGGGGCATCGGTTTCGTCGGCATCGTCGTGCCGCATGTGCTGAGGCTGATCATCGGGCCGGATCATCGTTATCTGTTGCCCGCGTCGGCGCTGCTCGGCGGCACCCTCCTGATCTTCGCCGACATGATTGCACGGACCATCGTGCCGCCGGCGGAACTGCCGATCGGCATCATCACGGCTTTTGCCGGCGCGCCGTTCTTCCTGTGGATCCTGCTGCGCGGGCGCTCCCACCTGGGGCTTTGAGGACAGATCATGATCAAGGCCAGCAATCTCTCCGTCCGCCTTTCCGGAAAACAGGTGTTGCACGGCGTCAATATCGAGGCAGAGGCTGGTCAGTTGACGGCCATCGTCGGTCCGAACGGCTCCGGCAAGACCACCTGCCTCAAGGCGATTGCCGGCGAACTCTCCTATGACGGCACCGTCAGTATCAACGGTCACGACATTGCGACGCTGAAGCCATGGGAACTCGCCTTGAAACGCGCCGTTCTGCCGCAATCGACGGTGATCTCCTTCCCTTTTACGGTACGCGAAATCGCTCGCATGGGGTTGTCCGTTGGCGCAAAGGCCGGTGTGGATGAAACCGACCGGATCACCAGGGAGGCACTTGACGCCGTCGACCTGTCGGGTTTCGCCGGTCGTTTCTACCAGGAGCTTTCCGGCGGCGAACAGCAGCGCGTCCAGCTTGCCCGCGCCCTCTGCCAGATTTGGGACCCTGTTCAGCATGGAGAACCCGCGTTTCTGCTCCTCGACGAGCCGGTCTCCAGCCTCGACATTCGTCACCAGCTGACCATCATGCGGCTTGCCCGGGAATTCTGCGCGCGCGGCGGCGGCGTCATCGCCATCATGCACGACCTCAATCTCACCGCCATGTTCGCCGACCGGATGATCATGATGAAGAGCGGCCGCGTTCGTGCGGCCGGGCGCACGAACGCGGTGATGACCGACACCATCATGGAAGCGGTTTTCGGCTGCGCCATGCGGGTCAACGCCACGCCGGCGGGCAGCGTCCCGTTCGTCCTGCCTCACACGGCCGTTGGCTAGCATCCGCCGTTGCGGTGGAACCAAACATCTCCCTGTGCGTTGAGGTCGCGAACCGCTGGCACGGTGATGATTTCACATGTCGGTACGACAGCACGCCGGGTTTGCAGTGAACCGCACTCCCGCCGCAGATAGGAGTTCCCCATCATGGCAACAGGTCTCTTTTCCGGTTCCAGCGCAAAGAAGCGCTTCGTCGATGCGCCGATCGAAGATCAGATCAATGAGCTGCGCGATGAAATCGCATCACTTGCGAAACTCCTATCGCAGCGCGGCGCGGAAGCCTCGAAGGACGTTCGCACAAAAGCCCATGATGCACGCGAGCACGCTGAAGCCAGCCTGCACGATCTGATCGAAAATGGCGAGCAACTGTTCGCAGAACTGCGCAGTCGCTACGCGCTCACCGAGAGGCAGGTCCGCCACACCGTACGCGCACACCCCTTCGCGACCCTCGGCGCTGCGGCTGCCCTTGGTCTATTGATCGCAGCTCTTATCCGCCGCTAGCCCAAACCCGACCCGGCAGCGGTCCCATCGGCCGGTGCCCGTCATACTCGAAGCTGGCAAGCGGCAACTTTGCCAGCCGACCGCGCGTTCTTGTCCCAGGAGAAAAACATGGGTCCTTTGGTCGCAATGCTTTCGGCTCTCGTGCTGACGGACATCGGCGTTACTGTATCGCGCATCAAGCGGAACGGAGCCATGTGGCTGCTGGCTTCCTTGTTTTTTCTGACTGCCTATATTTTCGCCCTCGTCGCAGGCGCGATCTATCTCAGCGCATTTTATACGCCGCTGACGGCCACCATGATCCTCGCAGTCATCTCCCTCGTGCTCGGCCTTGTCATCATCGGCATCATGTACGCGCTCAATGCGCGGGACAGGCGCATCGCAGCGGACAAGCGCCGGCGCTCGCAGGCGCAAACCAGTCTGGTAATCGCGACGGCTCTGACGCTGTTCCGCAAGCAACCGCTTCTGGCCGCCGGCGTCGCGGTCGGGCTTGGAGCCGCGCTTGGGCTGATGAGGAAATCTGGCAACGACAGAGAGCGCTCCTGACGGTGTTTCAGCACAGCTCAGAGGGGAAGCCTGATAATCGCCGTCAATCCTGCAGGCAGGTATTCGACCTTCGCCGAACTGCCCATCACCTTGCCGAGGCTACGCTCGATCAGGATCGAGCCGAAGCCACGCTTGGCCGGCTCGCTGACAGGCGGCCCGTCCACCTCTGTCCAGGTCATATGCAAGACACGGCGGCCGTCCTCATCAACCCCGCGCGCGGTTACGACGACCTTGCCGTTCGGAACCGACAAAGAGCCGTATTTTGCAGCATTGGTCGCCAGTTCGTGCAGAACCAGCCCGAGGCCCACCGCCTGGTCCGGCCCGAGCAAGATCTCGTCCTTGTGGATTTCGATCTGCCGTGCGTAGTCGCGCACATGCGGTGCCAGCTGTTTGGCCAGCAAAGCCGAAAGGCGGATGTCAGACCATTCATGATCCGACAAAAGCCCGTGCGCTTCCGATATCGACTGCAGCCTGCCGGCGAATGCCGTCATGAACTCTTGCGGATCGCTGGTTTGCCGCAACGTCTGTCGGGCCAGCGACTGCAGCATCGCCAGCGTGTTCTTGACGCGGTGATTGAGTTCGCGCAGCAGCAGCCTGGTACGCTGCGTCGAAACTTGTTCCTCCGTCACATCGATATTGATGCCGAGAAAAAGCGTCGGTTTGCCCTTGGCATCGCGTTCATGCACACGGCCACGGCCAAGCAGCCATCGCCCGGTGGAGGCGACCCGAAACGTGCTGTCATATTCTTCGCCCTGCGCCATGGCGGACCGCAGCTTCGAAAATGTTGCCCTGCGGTCTTCGTGGTGAATGGCCGTAAAAACGTCCTTCGCCTGAACAATCCCGGCCGGTCGCATGCCGAACATGCGCAGCATCGCGGGATTGCAGGATACATTGCCGGAGCGCACATCCCAAAGCCAGCTGCCGACGTTGGCCGCATCGAGCGCCATGGCGTGGCGCTGCTCCTCGCGCGACAGCGCCGCCTCTTTCAGGGCCCGCTGGCTCGCTTCGTGCTTCAACTCAAACAATGAAGCGGCAACGCGCGCGAGACGGCGCATTCGGGTCCGAAACTGCGGCCCGACATCGTGGCGCGGCTTGAAATCGAAAACGCATATCGAGCCGATCGGCTGTTCGTTGATAACCAGCGGAACGCCGGCATAAAACCGCAAAAACGGCGCACCAGCCACTTGCGGCAAACCGGAAAAACGCGGGTCGGTCGAGGCGTCGCCGACGACAAGCACGTCATCCAGGGGCCTAGCGATCGTATGCACGCAAAACGATTCCGCAGACAGCGCCTGCGTCTCGCTGGTTCCAGCCGCAGCCTTGAGCCATTGATGCTGCGCATCGACGAGCGTCACCAAAGCAATCGGCGCGCCGAAAAGATCGGCGGCCATCTCGGCGAGTTCGCGAAAATCAGCATCCGGCACAGCCATGTCCGGGACGACGGAGCGCAGGACCTCAAGCCGTTGCGGCGATGTCAGAACGGCCGCCATCACCGCCGGCAGGCCGCTATTCTTTTTGTTCATGACCTTCCACACCCAGCCCCGGGCGCCGTCATTGGCGTGAGCCCGCGACATCTCCCTTGCAGGCGCCGCACTGTTTCTGCACGATTGCCAGCCCCGGCGCAAATCATGCCCGCCACACCACGGCGCTCTGCGAAAAGACACGTCCGCCAAATCTGAAGACGTATACGGGAGGACGCGAAATGTCTGCGGTCAGGAAACAAAGGCACGCGATGTGATGGGCGCCGATGTCGCATCAGGCCCATACTCGCTCTCGCCGGTTACCTGCAGAATATCCTGAAGGCGCTGGCGGGCGCGGTTGACGCGGCTTTTGATTGTTCCAAGCGCACAACCGCAAATCTCCGCCGCCTCCTCATAGGAGAAGCCGGATGCACCTACCAGAATTATCGCCTCACGCTGATCCGGCGGCAGCTTTTCCAGCGCCCGCTTGAAGTCTTGAAGATCGAGCGAGCCATATTGGGCCGGATGCTGGGCCAGCGTCTCGGTGAAGTAGCCGTCGCTATCTTGCACTTCGCGCCCACGCTTGCGCATTTGGCTGTAGAGTTCGTTGCGCAGAATCGTGAACAGCCACGCCTTCATGTTGGTGCCCATCTCGAAGTGGTCCTGTTTGGCCCAGGCCTTCATGATGGTGTCCTGAACGAGATCGTCGGCCCGGTCGTGCCGGCCGATCAACGACATCGCAAATGCACGCAGACTTGGAAGGGCCGCGAGCATCTCATGCTTGAAACTCGATTCCTCAGAGGTCATGCCGCCACTCATTCCGCCACATCCGGCATCGACTGGCGCTCGACCGCGTCGAGCTTCTCAAGCAGGTCGAGGAACCGGTCCGGAATGGCTTCTTCCTGTACAGAAAGATAGAGCGCGCGGAGCTTGCTTGCAATCTGTGCATTCGGATTATTGGCGCGCATTGACTTCGCCCCATCGCGCCCTGCCCCAATTTTGTAGGTCATAAAGTCAAAATACCTTCAGAGTTCAACTGGCAGAATAATGCACTGCGAAAAAAATCGTTCCCTCCAAAGGAACCTTTTTTTTCTTGTGGCGTTTTCTGCCTGTCATGGCCATCACCTCGGCCTGATTGAGGGAGTTCTTAAATGTCACTTTCCACTCGGATCGCTCCGTTTCTTCCCTATTTGCGCCGTTACTCTCGCGCATTGACCGGGTCGCAGACGTCGGGTGACGCCTATGTCGCGGCTGTTCTTGAAGCGCTGATCGCAGATGTCTCCATTTTCCCGGAGGCGAGCAGCGATAGGGTCGCGCTGTTTCAACTTTATACAAAGCTGTTCGGCTCCTCCTCGGTTTTGATCCCCGAGCCCGTTTCACCCTTTGCCTGGGAGAAACGAGCGTCGATCAATCTCGCATCCGTCTCGCCGCTGGCGCGCCAGGCTTTCCTGCTCGTATCCGTCGAAGGCTTCCGCACAAGCGAGGCGGCAGAAGTTCTCGGCACGACCGAGAGCGGCATGAACGAACTGCTTGAGCGCGCCTCCGAGGAGATTTCACGCCAGGTCGCCACCGACATCATGATCATCGAGGACGAGCCGCTGATTGCCATCGACATCGAACAGATGGTCGAGAGCCTTGGCCACAGGGTCACCGGCATTGCCCGCACCCGGGATGAAGCCCTGGCCCTGTTCAAGGCAACGCGGCCAAGCATGGTGCTTGCCGATATCCAGCTGGCGGACGGCAGTTCCGGCATCGATGCGGTCAATGATATCCTGAAGAACACGTCAATTCCGGTGATTTTCATAACGGCGTTCCCGGAACGCCTGTTGACCGGCGAACGGCCGGAGCCGACCTTCCTGGTCACCAAGCCGTTCAACCCGGACATGGTCAAGGCGTTGATCAGCCAGGCGCTGTTCTTCAACGAATCCACCAAGGCCGCAGCCTGAGACCCGTTTGCCCGGAGCATCCGGGCGAACGAGCTCATTGTGAAAAAAACAACGGGGGGAGCGCCTCGGCGCCCGGGGTGGACATATCGATTTTAACCGGCCCGTTTCGTATCGATGAGCCGATCGAGCGGGGCCGCTTTTGTCGTTGATACGGGAGCTGGGCAGGCAGTCAATCGGAGAATGGAAGGCGTATCGCGTGGCCAATGCAGGCAGTTCAGCCCCCCTCAGGACCGGCGGCAAACCAAACGCGGCCCTGATGGAGCTGGTCTTGAAGAAGTCCGGTTTGGGCTATCTCTATCAATCTGACGATCTCGGCGTCGTTCTTTCCGGCAACCTGCCTCAAGATCTGCAGTCGCTGGCCATGGGCCGGCAGGCGGACGAGGAAGTGTTCGGATCCGCGGAAAGCGCCCGCCTGACGGCCCTGAAGCGGGACGTCGCCAGCCGAAACGCTCCTGCCTCGACAGAAATCGATGTCACCTCGCGGGCGGGTGTTCTGACCTATCGGATCGATATCGAGCGCATCGATTCCATGGGCATGACCGGTATTCTGTCGGTGATCACCGACATCTCCGAGACCCGCCGCCGCGAACGCGTCCTCAAGACCTTGCTGCGCGAGCTTAGCCATCGCTCGAAAAACCTTCTGGCCATCATTCAGGGCATCGCCACCCAGACGGCGCGCCAGGCGCTTTCGCTCGACTATTTCCTAAGCAAGTTTCGCGGCCGCATTCAATCGCTCGCCTATTCGCAGGATCTCGTGACCGATTCCAGCTGGCGCGGCGCCTATCTCTTCGCCCTGACGGAACGGCAATTCAGCGCCTATTGGCCGGCGACGGAAAACCCGATTTCCGTCAGAGGCATCGATGCGCATCTGTCGCCGAATGCGGCGCTGCATATCGGCCTTGCACTGCATGAGCTGATCGTCAATTCTGCCTCCCACGGCGCGATTTCCGCCGGTGTCAATTCGCTGACGATCGATTGTTTCGAAACACTGCTGAACGATCAGAAGGCGATCGAACTCGCTTGGATCGAACACTTGCCACCGGCATCAACGTTGCAGAGCGAGGCTGACGACCACACTTTCGCACGCACGGTGCTGGAACGCGTCGTGCCGATCGCCGTCGGCGGCAAGGCCATGTATATGACCGCACCCGATCGCATCGAATATCACCTGACCATTCCGTCGCGGGAATATGAAATCATTACCCGTGTCGAAGAGTAAAACTGCTCCCCGCGGAAGCGGCAGATCCTGTAACGAACGTGATGATCCCCTGCAAAAAAGAACAGCCAGTGTCCGGGGAAGACACTGGCTGATATCGTCAACTCACCGAGGGGGCGTGTGAGTTGGATACCGGATCTTTGTTAGGGTGTGTTCGCATTGGGGGCGATGCGAACGACTATCCGGACACGGCATAAACGGGCTCGCTGCCAAAAGGTTCCGCGCCGGTTTCTTTTTTCCGAAGATTATTGCCCTGCCAGGATGCTCCTTCAAAGGGCTTCCAACTCTGCGCGATGTTTGTAGAGGCTGAGAAACTTGCGAAAGTCGCGATCATAGACCTCCCTCCGCGCCGGGTTGGGATGACGTTCGTGCCCGCCCGGCGACATCGCAGGTCCCGCGGCGCCCAGATCCGGATAGAGGTCGCCGGCAACCGCCGCAACCATGGCGGTACCAAGCAGCACCGCGTCGTTTGTTTCAGGTACAACGACCGTGCAGCCCGTCACGTCGGAATAAAGCTCCATCAAAAGCGGATTGCGCACATGCCCGCCTGTGACATGCAGTGTATCCAGCTCGTAGCCCGCCTGCTTCATCATCTCGAGTATATGCCGTACCCCGAGTGCAATGGCGACGCAGGTGCGCCAATAGAGCCGGCACAACGCATCGAATGAACTGTCGAGCGTCAGGCCGCTGATGACGCCAAGCGCATGCGGGTCGGCGAGCGGCGAACGGTTGCCGTGGAAATCCGGAAGCACATGGAGCCGCGAGGCAAACTCCGCACCATGGGCGGCGCGCAGTTCCTGAATGCGCAACACGATCCGTGCGTGGATTTCCGCATCCGGTTCGCCGCCGGCGCTATGACTGCGCACGACATGATCGAGAAGCGCTCCCGTCGCCGATTGCCCGCCTTCGATCAGCCAGCTGTCAGGAAACGCCACCTCGAAATAAGGGCCCCACATGCCGAAGCCCGGCTTCATGTCCTTCGAAAAGGCGACAATGCAGCTGGAGGTACCAGCAATCAGGGCGAGCTGCCTTTCCAGCCGGTCCGGTTCGCCCGCAAATTCGCCGAGAACGCCTATGGCACCGGCATAGGCGTCGATCAGCCCCGTCGCCACCTGGCATTTTTCATGGAGCCCGAGCTCGGCCGCAGCCGCAGCGGTCAAGTGTCCGGTCGATTGCCCGACCGGCAAGGTTTTCTCCGGCAGGCCGCCCCGCTCGCGCAGGTCTTCAAGGCCGATCCTTTCCAGGAATTCGTCCTGCCAGCCGTTTGTCTTGTGGGGAAGATAGTTCCATTTCGCTGTCAGCGTGCAGCGCGAACGTGCGGCATTGCCGGTTGCCCGCCAGGACAGGAAATCGGCCAGATCGAAAAAGTATCCCGCCTTTTCCCATTGTTGCGGCAGGTTCTGCTTCAGCCACATGAGCTTCGGCATTTCCATTTCCGGCGACATGACCCGGCCTGAATGATTGAGCACCGGATGTTCGGTCGCCGTGCAGAAGTCGGCTTGCGTCAAGGCGCGATGGTCCAGCCAGACGATCGTGTCCCAGCGTGGATCGCCCTTGCGATTGACGGACAAAGGCGCGCCGTTCCTGTCGCGCACGACCAGCGAGCAGGTGGCATCAAAACCAATGGCGGCGACGGCTTCGGCGGACGCACCTGCCTTGGCGCGGGCAGTTTTTACGGCGATGCAGACGGCGGCCCAGATATTTTCGGAATCGTGCTCGGCGTGATTTTCCTCGGGCCGGTTCATCGCGATCGGATAGTCGGCACGAGCCAACTGCTTGCCACGCCTGTCGAAAATGCCGGCACGGGCACTGCCGGTTCCAACATCGACAGCAACAATCAGATCGCGCATTAAACTGCGTTCCCGTCCGTTTGTTCTTCACGGACAAAATGGATCAATTCCCGCATGTCGTCAAACAGCACGTCAGGCGAAAGTCGCTTGAGCGCGGCGAGATGCCGCTCGGATCGCGCATGTGAGGCGCCCGCAAAGGCAAACACCCGCATTCCGGCAGCCTGGGCAGCCTCGATGCCGGCCGGGCTGTCTTCCACGACAATGCAGTTTTCGGGCAGCGTGGCCATTTCCGCAGCGGCATGCAGGAAGAGATCGGGCGCGGGCTTGCCGCGCTCCACCATCGTCGAGCTGAAAAGATAAGGGTCGAGCCTGTCGATTAGGCCAGTGATGGTCAGCGACAGCCGGATGCGTTCCATCTGGCTGGAAGAGGCGACACAGCGCGGAATGTCGAGCTGATCGAGTGTAGTCGCAACACCGGCCACGGGCTGCAACTCCTGCCGAAAACGCTGGTAGAGATCGAGACGCATCCGCTCGAGAAAATGGTCGTCCACCGCAAGTCCGTAGTCCTCGTGCAGAATATCCGTCATCGTCTTCAGGCTTTTGCCGAGAAAGCGCTCGGTCGCCTCTTCGGCGTCCATATCGACGCCGGCATTGCGAAGCACCCGCACGAGCACATCGATCGACAGGGGTTCGCTATCCACCAGTACGCCGTCACAATCGAAGATCACCAGTTTGGGCGGATGCCGCAAGGTCATATCCGTCAAGCCACCGCTTGCACGCCAAGGCGGCGGCGCAGTGCGGCCGCAACGTTACGCGAGGCCTCTAGGGTCATGACGTCATACTCCAAGTTTTTCGTCGAGATAGAGCTGAAGCGTCGCCCGCGTGCCCTTGTCCCAAAGTGTTCGCAGCGCATGTACAAATCGCTTCTGGAACAGCGGTGATTGCGCAACTTCGCCGAAGATATCGGAAAGCGCAAGGAAGGCCTGTGGATCATCCTTGGCTTTCACAGCCGCGGCATGCAGCCGGTCGGCGCTGGCGTCGTTGAAGGTGATCGCCATGCCGCTATCGGTGGTTCCGGCGAAGTACCGGCACCAGAGCGCCGACACGAGCGACAAGCCGATCACGTCCTCGCCGCGCCGAAGCCGGTCGGCCGTCGTCGGCAGGATGAATTTCGGCTGGCGATTGGAGCCGTCCTGAGCCAGACGTGGGATGGTGTCGCCGATCTTCGGGTTGAACAGCCGCGTCTCCACCTGTTTGAAATAGGCATTGAGGTCGGTCTTCGGCACCGGCGGAATGACCGGGATGATCTCGTCGTGCTCCAGCTTCGCCAGGAAGGCGCGGACCGTCTCGTCCTCCATCGCTTCATGGACGAAATGGATATCGAGAAGTGCGGCCGGATAGGCAATCGCCGCATGGCCGCCATTGAGGATGCGGATCTTCATATGCTCGTAAGGTGCGACATCCGGCACGAACTGGACGCCAACGGTTTCGAGCGCCGGGCGGCCCGCGGGAAAATGATCCTCCAGGACCCATTGCTTGAAGTCTTCGCAGAACACCGGCCAGTTGTCGTCAATGCCGTAATCGTCGGCGACGATGCCGACCTCCCGCGGCCCGGTCGCCGGTGTGATGCGGTCGACCATGGCATTCGGGAAGGCGACATTGGCGTCGATCCAGTCGGCAAGCGCCGGATCGGACAGGCGGGCGAGACCCGAAAGAGCCGCATGCGTGACTTCACCATTGCCCGGAATATTATCACAGGACATCACGGTGAACGGCACGATGCCCTTGTCCTTGCGTGCTTTCAGGCCGGCGATGATCAGGCCGAACACCGTTTTCGGATCAGAGGGATTCTGGCTGTCGGAGGCGATGGCCGGATGGCCCGGATTGAACGTGCCGGAAGCCGGGTCGATGAAATAGCCGCCTTCAGTGATCGTCAGCGAGACGATCCGGATCGCGGGATCGGCGAGCTTCGCGATCGTCGCTGCAGCATTGCCGGGGGCCAGATAGTCGATCATCGGCGCCGTGACACGGGCGGCACTCCTGTCGTTATCCTGTGAGACGACGGTGGTCAGGAAATCCTGTTCGGCAAGCTTTGCCCGCATTGCTTCGTCGGACTGCAAAACCCCTGCCCCCACGATCGCCCAGTCGAGATCCTTTCCGGTATTGAAGAGATCATCGAGGTAGATCGCCTGATGGGCGCGGTGGAAGTTGCCGACGCCGAAATGGACGATGCCCGCCTTCAGCTTTGAACGGTCATAGGCAGGAACAGCGGCTGTCTTCTTGATGGCGTCGAGATTGGCGAGCGAAAGTTTGGTCGTCATGTCTTCATTCCTTTCGATGAGCTTTAATCAGCTCATCCAGTTGCCGCCATCGACATTGTAGGTTTGCGAAACGACGTAGTTGCTTTCGGCAGACGCGAGGAAGATCGCCATGCCCGTCAGGTCTTCAGCGGTGCCCATGCGTCCGAACGGAACTTCGGCACTGACCAATCTCTTCTTTTCACCGAGCGGCCGGTTCTCGTATTTGGCAAACAATGCATCGACGCCCTCCCAGTGCTCGCCATCGACGACGCCGGGCGCGATCGCATTGACGTTGATGCCATGCTTGATGAGGTTCAGGCCCGCCGACTGGGTGAGGCTGATAACCGCCGCCTTGGTGGCGCAATAGATGGCGACAAGCGCCTCCCCACGGCGGCCCGCCTGGCTTGCCATGTTGATGATCTTGCCGCCGCGCCCCTGCGCGATCATCTGCCGCGCGGCGGCCTGCATCGTGAAGAGCGTGCCGCCGACATTGATCGAAAACAGCCTGTCGTAGCTTTCGCGGGTGATCTCGACGATCGGGGCGAGATCGAACAAAGCGGCATTGTTGACGAGGATATCGAGGCCACCGGCCTTCGCCACGACTGCGGCAATTGCCGCGTCGATCGAGGCTTGGCTGGTCACATCCATTTCCACGGCATAGGCCGACGACCCAAGCTCGTCCGCAGTCGTCTTCGCACGACCGAGATTGATATCGGCGATCGCGACGGTCGCCCCTTCCCGGATGTAGGCCTCGGCAAAAGCGCGGCCGATGCCCCGCGCCGACCCCGTGATCAACGCGCTCTTTCCCTGTAAACGTGTCATCGAATTGCCAGTCCCTTGTCATTGAAACGGTGAACGCGGCCCTCGTCCGGGGTCAGGAAGACGTGGTCGCCATGGTTGACGCCGAAATCACCGCCGACGCGGGCCGTTACCAGGCCGATACCCTCGACATGAATATGCAGGAAGGTATCCGAGCCGAGATGTTCGGCCACGCCGACCACACCGCGCCATGTCCCGGACTGTGTCGAGAGCTGCAGGTGTTCCGGGCGGACGCCGATGGTATGGGCGTTGTACGGCCTTGAGAATTCGCCGGTCGCAAAGTTCATGCGCGGCGAGCCTATGAAACCGGCGACGAAAAGATTATCCGGCCGATGATAGAGGTCGAGCGGCGACCCGACCTGCTCGATATTGCCGGCATTGAGAACCACGATCTTGTCGGCCATCGTCATGGCCTCGACCTGGTCGTGGGTGACGTAGATCATCGTCGTCTGCAGCTGATGATGCAGTTCGCTGATCTCGAGCCGCATCGTTCCGCGCAGGGCAGCATCGAGATTGGACAACGGCTCGTCGAACAGGAACGCCGAGGGCTCGCGCACGATGGCGCGGCCGATCGCGACACGCTGACGTTGGCCGCCGGAAAGCTGCCCCGGACGGCGGTCGAGATAGTTCGTCAGGTTGAGGATGCGCGCAGCCTCCGTCACCTTCTTGTCGATCGCGGTCTTCTCGAGCTTGGCCATCTTCAACGGAAACGCGATGTTGTTGCGCACCGACATATGCGGATAGAGCGCATAGGACTGGAACACCATGGCCAAGCCACGCTTGGCCGGCGCCTCGCCGGTCAGGTCGCGGCCATCGATCTCGATCGAGCCGGAGGTCGTGTCTTCGAGACCGGCGATCAGGCGCAGCAGCGTCGACTTTCCGCAACCCGAGGGGCCGACGAAGACGACGAATTCGCCATCCTCGATAGTGAGGTCAATGCCCGGAATGACCTGCGTCGCGCCGAAGGATTTGTTGACCTTCCTGAGTGTAATATTGCCCATGCGTCTCTCCCCAGTCTTTCTGCCGTGACGAGTCTTTTCGTCGTTCGTCGTTATTTCACCGCGCCGAAGGTCAGGCCGCGGACGAGTTGCTTCTGGCTGAACCAGCCCATGATCAGGATCGGGGCAATCGCCAGCGTCGAGGCAGCCGACAACTTTGCCCAGAACAGCCCTTGCGGGCTGGAGAAAGAGGCGATGAAGGCGGTGAGCGGTGCGGCGTTGGTTGCGGTCAGACGGATCGTCCAGAAGGCTTCGTTCCAGGCGAGGATGATGTTGAGCAGCATCGTCGATGCGATACCGGGCACTGCCATGGGCGTCAGCACATAGATGATCTCGCCCCAGAGCGAAGCGCCGTCCATGCGCGCGGCCTCCAGGATCTCACCCGGAATTTCGCGGAAATAGGTGTAGAGCATCCAGATCACGATCGGCAGGTTGATCATCGTCAGCATGACGGTCAGGCCGATGCGGCTGTCGAGCAGGCCGAAATCACGGAAGATCAAGTAGATCGGCACCAGAACGGCGACGGCCGGCATCATCTTGGTGGAAAGCATCCACATCAGCACGTCCTTGGTCTTCTTGGTCGGCGAAAACGCCATCGACCATGCGGCCGGCACGGAGATCACCAACGCAATCAGGGTCGAGCCGACCGACAGGATCACCGAGTTCATGAACGGCTTGAAGTAATCCTTCTGCGTCTGCACGTCGATATAGCTTTCGACCGTGCCCGACGGGATCAGGCTGAAGCCCCGGATCGCCTCGGTTTCCGATTTGAAGCTGGTGATGATCGTGTAGAGGATCGGGAAGAAGATGATCAGCGCGACGATCCATGCGGCGATGGTGAAAGCGACGGTTCTTCTTGTCGAGACTGCGCGGGCCATGGTCCTGCCTCCCTTATCTGTCGAGGTTCTTGCCAACGGCGCGCATCAGGAAGAAGGCGACGATATTGGCGAGGATGACTGCGATGATGCCGCCTGCCGAGGCGCCGCCGACGTCGTAGCCGAGCAGCGCGGTGCGGTAGATCAGGAACGGCAGGTTGGTCGACGCGTAACCCGGTCCGCCATTGGTGGTGACGAGGATTTCCGCATAGATGCTGAGCAGGAAGATCGTCTGGATCAGGATGACGACGGTGATCGAGCGGGCCAGATGCGGCAGCGTCAGGTAGATGAAGCGGTTGACGAAATTGGCGCCGTCCATTTCGGCCGCTTCCTTCTGCTCGACGTCAAGCGATTGCAGCGCGGTCAGGAGGATGAGCGTTGCAAACGGCAGCCACTGCCAGGCGACGATGATGATGATCGAAAGCAGCGGGTACTGCGCGAACCAATCGACCGGCTGCAGGCCGAGCGCCCGGCTCATATCGGCAAGCACGCCATAGCCCGGATGCATGATCATGTTCTTCCAGACGAGGGCGGCGACCGGCGGCATGACGAAGAACGGCGAGATGATCATGATGCGCACGATCCCCTGTCCCATCATCGGCTGGTCGAGCAGGAGCGCGATCGCAACCCCGCCGATGACGGTGATGAGCAGCACGCCGACGACGATGACCAGCGTGTTCCAGATCGACTGGAAAAAGGCGGGATCCGTGTAAAAATACTGGTAGTTGAACAGGCCAGCGAAGCTGACATTGGCCGGATTGAGCAGATTGTAGTTCTGGAACGAGAACCACAGCGTCATCGCCAGCGGCACGATCATCCAGATCAGAAGCAGCCCGACCGAGGGGGCCATCATGAAGCGCGCCAGCGCCCGCGTGTTCTGCGTAGCCATAGAAACAACCCTCCCGCTCGTTCCGGTACAGGCGCCCGCCCCGCCGGGAGGGCAGCAATCCGGCCTGCTTGGTATTCTTCTCGAAAAATCCTGACGTCAGCCGCAATGACGATGGAGATTGACTAACGGCTGACGTCAGGTTCCAGTTTGACGACCCGGATCATAGACCCCGGGTCGTCCGCCCTTGGGAGGGACCTACTTGATGTAACCGCCGCGTGTCATTTCGCGGGTGGCTACCTGCTGTGCCTGCGCGAGCGCATCATCCACAGTCATCTGACCGGCCAAAGCCGCCGAGAAGAGCTGTCCGACCGTCGTGCCGAGCCCCTGGAATTCCGGGATCGCGACGAACTGGACACCGACGTAAGGGACCGGCTTCACGGTCGGCTTGGTCGGATCAGCCGCATTGATCGAATCCAGCGTCATTTTGGCGAACGGAGCCGCCTTCTGGTACTCCGGATTGGCGTAGAGCGAGGCGCGCGTGCCCGGAGGAACGTTTGCCCAGCCTTCCTTCTCGGCAACTAGGTCGAGATAGTGCTTGCTGGTTGCCCAGGACACGAACTTCTGGGCCGCTTCCGCCTTCTGCGTGCCGGCAGGAATGCCGAGCGACCATGCCCACAGCCAGTTGCCGCGCTTGCCGAGGCCGGTGTCGGGCGCCAGGGCAAAGCCGACCTTGTCGGCGACGGTCGAATCCTTCGGGTTGGTCACGAAGGAGGCGGCGACGGTCGCATCGATCCACATGCCGCACTTGCCCTGCTGGAAGAGCGCCAGGTTCTCGTTGAAGCCGTTGGAGGATGCACCCTGCGGGCCAGCATCGTTCATCAGCTTCACGTAGAAATCGAGCGTGTTCTTCCATTCCGGCTGATCGAACTGAGGCTTCCAGTTCTCGTCGAACCAGCGGGCGCCGAAGGCATTGGAGGTGGCGGTCAGGAACGCCATGTTCTCGCCCCAACCGGCCTTGCCACGCAAGCAGATGCCGTTGATGCCGGCCGCGCGGTCGGTCATCTTGCGGGCAGCATCGGCCACGAATTCCCAGGTCGGCGCATCGGGCATGGTGAGCCCTGCCTTCTCCATCAGGTCCTTGCGATACATGATGAACGAGCTTTCGCCGTAGAACGGAGCCGCATAGAGTTTGCCGTCCACGGTAAGACCAGAGCGGATGGCCGGAAGCAGATCGTCGACGTCGTAGTCAGCGCCGAGATTGTCGAGCGGCAGGAGCCAGCCCTGCTTTGCCCAGATCGGCACTTCATAGGTCCCGATCGTCAGTACGTCGTACTGGCCGCCCTTGGTCGCGATATCCGTGGTGACGCGTTCGCGCAGCACGTTTTCCTCGAGGGTGACCCACTCGAGCTGGATGTCGGGGTTTGCCTTGGTGAAGTCGTCCGTCAGCCCTTGCATGCGGACCATGTCGCCATTGTTCACCGTGGCAATGGTGAGGCTTTCCGCCTGGGCGAAACCCGCGATGACGACTGCCGAGCACGTGCCCAGCAAAAAAGTTTTCAAGTTCATATATCTTCCTCCCAGAAGAGTTGTGAGCATTTGCCTTGTTCGTGGGCAATTACTCACACATTTGCAAAAAATGTCAATTGGCATTCGTTGCTGCACTGCAGAAACGAAGGACTAACCATTTGATATTTTTTATTGATTATTTATGAGCACCGGCTCACTGGGTGAGCAAAAACTCAGCCATTGCCTCATCCGTGATGAGGCCGTTGATCACCCGCCCTTTGAGGGCAGCGCTCAGCGCCAGGTGTTTTCGCTGACCTTTGGCGATACCGATGACGGTCGCCGAGTCGCGTGGTGGCAAAGGCACGCTGGCGACGCGCTTGTTGATGCCGCCGGACATCATCTGGCCGTTGCGGTCGAACATCCAGCCGCAGATTTCTCCGGCGGCTCCCTCGTCCATCAGTCGCATCATTTCGTCATGGGCAAGAAAACCGTCTTCGCACAATGGCGCCCGCTCGCCCAACTCGCCGACACCGACGAAAGCGACATCCGCCTCCGCGCCCAATTTCAACGCCGATTTGACGAGTGCCTGACTGTGAAGCACCGCCCGCTCCTCTGGCGAGGAGACAAGAACCGGCAGCGGCATCGGAAAATGCCGCGCCTTCACGGCATCGGCCATCGAGAAGATGACGTTGTAATAGGCAGCCGAACCATCGGGACCGATATTTCCGGTCAAGGAGACGATGCGGTGCTGCGGACATTCCATCGCCGGCAATTGGTCGATCGCCGCCTTCAGCGTGCGCCCCGTACCGATGGCAAGGATGATCGGATCGGTGGATTTCAGCCAGCGCTCTATTTCGGCGGCACCGGCTTCGGCAATGCCGACCGTCGTCGATGTCGATCCAGGATCGCTCGGCACGATGTCCACCTGCCGCAGATCGTATTTCTCCTTGAGCCGCTGCCCAAGTTCGAGACAGGCGGCGATCGGATGATCGAGGCGAACCTTGATCAGCCGCTCGGCCATCGCAAGCGAAACCAGCCGCTGCGCCGACTGCCGCGATATCCCCATCGCGGACGCGATTTCATCTTGCGTGCGCCCGGCGACATAATAAAGCCAGCCAGCGCG
The DNA here is from genome assembly GCF_964252905.1 of Pararhizobium sp. LjRoot255. Taxonomy (NCBI): domain Bacteria; kingdom Pseudomonadati; phylum Pseudomonadota; class Alphaproteobacteria; order Hyphomicrobiales; family Rhizobiaceae; genus Pararhizobium; species Pararhizobium sp. LjRoot255. Next base: position 2,669,612 of record NZ_CAXUPQ020000001.1, on the reverse strand, counting down.
CGCGGCATCGTCGAGCCTGTTGCTTGCTTCCGGTCTGCGCGCCATTGTCCGTACTCCCTGGGAAATGTGCTGACATTTTTTCCCGCCTTCTGTCAAACATTGACCGTTGACGTGTGATTGCAAACACGCTGAAACCCTTGCGCCACCGCGATTCCAACATTTTCATATTTTGAATTTTTACCGTTTGATAAAAAAATAAAGCATGTTACCGTTTCATCATCCTAAGGCATGACATTTGGGAGCCATAAAATGGGAACGACTGAAACTGGAATAGTGAGCGGACGCCTGTCGCTCGCCGAATATGACAGGAATTTTTCCGACCTGCATCCGCCGCTGGACGAGCATGAAGCGCTGGTCGCCTCCGACCGCTGCTATTTCTGCTACGACGCGCCCTGCATGACGGCCTGTCCCACCTCCATCGATATCCCGCTGTTCATCCGGCAGATATCGACTGGGAACCCGACCGGGTCGGCCAACACCATCTTCGACCAGAACATTCTCGGCGGCATGTGCGCCCGCGTCTGTCCCACCGAGACGCTCTGCGAGCAGGCCTGCGTCCGCAACACCGCCGAACACCGGCCGGTGGAGATCGGCCGGCTGCAGCGTTATGCCACCGATATCGCCATGCGCGACAACGTCCAGTTCTACGAACGCGCCGAACCGACCGGTAAATCCATTGCCGTCATCGGCGCCGGTCCGGCGGGCCTTGCCTGCGCCCATCGCCTTGCCGTCAAGGGTCACGACGTCATCATCTACGACGCCCGCGAAAAGGCCGGCGGCCTCAACGAATACGGCATTGCCACCTACAAGACGGTCGACAGCTTTGCCCAGAAGGAAGTCGACTATGTCCTGTCCATCGGCGGCATCGACGTGCGCAACCGCCAGATGCTGGGCCGTGACTTCTCGCTAAGCGACTTGCTGTCGAAGCATGACGCCGTCTTCCTCGGCCTCGGCCTTGCCGGCGTCAACGCGTTGCGTACCGAGGGCGAAACGGCCGAGGGCGTCGAAGATGCGGTCGATTTCATCGCAGCACTCCGGCAATCCGAAACCAGGGCGGATATCCCGGTCGGCCGCAGGGTCGTGGTTCTCGGTGGCGGCATGACCGCAATCGATGCGGCCGTGCAGGCAAAACTGCTCGGTGCCGAAGAGGTGACGATCTGCTATCGCCGCGGCAAGGAGCATATGAATGCCTCGGAATTCGAGCAGGATCTTGCGGCCTCCAAGGGTGTCACCATCCGCCACTGGCTGCAGCCGAAGCGCATTCTCACCCGCGACGGCAAGGTGGCCGGCATCGAGCTCGACTACACTGCGCTCGATGACGGACGTCTCGTCACCACCGGCGAAACCGGCGCGATCACTGCCGACCATGTGCTGAAGGCGATCGGCCAGACCTTCGAGGCCGACGGTCTCGGTGCCATCGCGCTGCAATCCGGCCGCATCGTCGTCGACGACGAGGGCCGCACCTCGCTTGAGCGCGTCTGGGCCGGCGGCGACTGCGTTCTGGGCGGCGAGGACCTGACGGTCTCCGCCGTGGCCATGGGTCGCGATGCGGCCGAATCGATCAACCGCGTGCTTGCCGCTGCGACGCAGCCGGCCATCGCCGTCGCCTGAAGGGGAGAATGAACAATGGCTGATCTCCGCAATAACTTCGTCGGCATCAAGTCCCCGAACCCGTTCTGGCTGGCCTCGGCGCCGCCGACAGACAAGGCCTATAACGTCGAGCGCGCCTTCAAGGCGGGCTGGGGCGGTGTGGTCTGGAAGACGCTTGGTGAGGAAGGCCCACCGGTCGTCAATGTCAACGGCCCGCGTTACGGCGCCATCTGGGGCGCCGACCGCCGCTTGCTCGGCCTCAACAATATCGAGCTCATCACCGACCGCGACCTCTACACGAACCTGCGCGAAATGAAGCAGGTGAAGATGAACTGGCCGGATCGGGCGCTGATCGCCTCGATCATGGTGCCTTGCGAAGAAAATGCCTGGAAGGCGATCCTGCCGCTGGTCGAAGAAACCGGCGCCGACGGCATCGAGCTCAACTTCGGCTGTCCGCACGGCATGTCGGAACGCGGCATGGGGGCTGCGGTCGGGCAGGTGCCGGAATATATCGAGATGGTCGCGCGCTGGTGCAAGCAGTATACCCGCATGCCCGTCATCACCAAGCTGACGCCGAACATCACCGACATCCGCAAGCCCGCTCGCGCCGCCAAGGCCGGCGGCACCGACGCCGTCTCGCTGATCAACACGATCAACTCGATCACCTCGGTCAATCTCGACACGTTCTCGCCGGAGCCGTCGATCGACGGCAAGGGTAGCCATGGCGGCTATTGCGGACCGGCGGTGAAGCCCATCGCCCTCAACATGGTGGCCGAGATCGCCCGCGATCCGGAAACCTACGGCCTGCCGATCTCCGGCATCGGCGGCATCACCACCTGGCGCGACGCGGCAGAGTTCCTGGTGCTTGGCGCCGGCAACGTCCAGGTCTGCACCGCGGCCATGACCTACGGTTTCAAGATCGTCCAGGAAATGATCACCGGTCTTTCGAACTGGATGGATGCCAAGGGCCATCGCTCGCTCGACGACATCTGCGGCCGGGCGGTTCCGAACGTTTCGGACTGGCAGTATCTCAACCTCAACTATGTCGCCAAGGCCCGCATCGACCAGGATGCCTGCATCAAGTGCGGCCGCTGTCACATCGCCTGCGAGGACACCTCGCATCAGGCGATCACCCAGTATGTCGATGGCGTCAGGCATTTCGAGGTGATGGAAGACGAATGCGTCGGCTGCAACCTCTGCGTCAACGTCTGCCCCGTACAGGACTGCATCACCATGGTCGGCCTTGAGCCGGGGACGCTCGACGAGCGCACCGGCAAGGTGGTCGATCCGAACTATGCCAACTGGACGACCCATCCGAACAATCCGATGGCCCGGCAGGCCGCGGAATAAGGGTTTTGCACGCGAATCGGCCGCTTCGACATCGAGGCGGCCGATTGCCGTTTGATTGGCACCGCAAACCTGTTAGGAAGCGCACGCTACAATCTGTCGTAGCGCTCCAAGACAGAAGCCATCATGGCACGCAAACCCTTCCCTGACGTGAGCTTTTGAGGTCACGTCCAAGCGACGCAAGTCCTAGCCCTCGGAACCCAAGGTCAGACCGGCAACCAGTTCGTTCACGGCAACGTCGAACTGATCGGGAAACTAGGCTGCAAAGATCCCTGCCCCTGCAGATCAGGGAGGCGGTTTCAAGAACTGCTGTCTGGCCTCCGGCCGCTATGATGGCATCGAGCGGGATCATTATTTTTGGAGAGCGAAACTGAAGGATGAGCGCAGGCGCCCGGCCTCTATCCTGGCGCCTGTGGTCCGCGGTGGACGAGGTTGGCGATAACGGATTGGACACGAAATTGCGACGATGCGTCCACAAAACGTGCGTTGCCCCTTGCGGCTAACTCGTCAATAAGAGGCCATAACAACATGCGGCGCTTCGCCGCCAACTCCGGATTTTTGCTTGAAGGTCGCCTCATCTAGAACGCGCAAAAGGCTGCATCTGCTTTCAGGCGCTTGCCTGGGATTGTTCCTGCTGACCCATTTTTCCAATCACGCGCTTGGCCTTGTCTCGGTCGAGGCGATGGAGAGAATGCGCGTTGTTTTCAACCTGATCTGGCGCAGTTGGCCGGGCACGATCCTGCTTTACGGCTCGCTGCTGGTGCATTTCCTGCTGGCGCTGGAAAGCCTTTACCGCCGGCAGACGCTGCGCATGCCGGTTCGGGAAGCGCTGAAGATCATCTTCGGGCTTTCCTTTCCCTTCCTCATCGTTGGCCATGTGGTCGGTACGCGTGTCGAATGGATGCTGACGGGTTATGGCAACGGCTACTACGAGATGTTGCCAATCCTCTGGTCGAACACCCCAACCGCGATACGGCAATCGCTTGCCCTCATTCTCGCCTGGTCGCATGGCTGCCTCGGTGCCTGGTTCTGGATGCGCGGCCGCAGCTGGTATCCGCGTTACTTCCTGTTTTTCTATTCCTTCGCGGTCCTCGTGCCGCTGCTCTCCCTGCTCGGCTTCGCCGTTGCCGCGCGGTCGCTGGAGGGCGGGTTGCCGTCCGGGGCATGGTTCATGGCGAACCGCACCCCGCCCGAAATCCTCGCACAAATCCGGCTTTCCATCGGTGCTGGCCTGCTGGCGATGATTGGCGGAACGCTGATCCTGCGTGCAATCCCGGTGCGGGGGAAGGTCCGGATCACCTATCCCGAGCGCGCCATCTCCGTCGCGAAAGGCTTCAGCGTGCTCGAGGCGAGCCGTGCCGCAGGTATACCGCATATCTCGATCTGCGGCGGGCGCGGGCGCTGCTCGACCTGTCGCGTGCGGGTGACGGAGGGATTGGATCGGCTGCCGCCGCCAAACGAGGCAGAAAGGACAACACTCGTGCGAATCCGCGCGCCTGGCGATGTTCGCCTCGCCTGCCAGCTGCGGCCGAACCACAGCCTGTCGATCGCGCCCGTTCTCGGTGGCGACAATATCGGTCTGAAGGCCCAGCCGACCGAGCAGCAGGCAGCCGGGCGCGAGCGCCGCATCGCGGTCCTCTTCTGCGACCTGCGCGACTTCACCCAGCTTGCCCAGAAGCAACTGCCCTTCGATACCGTCTTCCTGCTCAACCGGTATTTCGAGACCATCGGCGAGGCCGTCGAAGGATCGGGCGGCATCATCGACAAATTCATCGGTGACGGCGCGCTGGCGATCTTCGGGCTGAGCAATACGATCGAGGAGGCCTGCGCCCAGGCACTCGACGCAACCGTGCGCATTGCCAAGGGTGTCGATCTGCTCAACCGGAATTTCATGAGCGAACTGGAAAAACCGCTGCGCATTGCGATGGGCATGCACGCCGGTTCGGCAATCATCGGCCAGATCGGCTATGGCAAGGCCTCGTCGCTGACCGCCGTCGGCGACACCATCAACGCCGCGAGCCGGCTGGAAGGGTTTGCCAAGGAATATGATGCGCAGCTGGCCGTTTCCGCCGACGTCGTGCGCTACGCCGGGCTCGTGGTCAACGACAGGGAAAGCTACAACATCTCCATTCGTGGCCGTGCGGGCATGCTCGAAACACTGATCGTCCAGAACACGGCGGAGATCGAAATAATGATGGCTTCCGGCAACCACCTCAAGGAGACGCCGACCTGACCAGAGGCCCACTGCCGCGACGCTGGCGCAGTTAGGCATTCCCGTCCTTGATCTCCAAGCCCTTGACGAACAACTGCTCCAGAAACCGCGCTGCGTCTTCGAATCGTCCCTCGCCTGATCGCTCCTCCCCGAGCACGTCGCGCACCTGAACATCGAAATCGGCATAATGCTGCGTTGTCGACCAGATGGCGAAGATCAGGTGGTAGGGATCGCACTTGGCAATTTTGCCGGCCTTCGCCCAGGCCCGGATCACTTCTGCCTTCTCGTCCACCAGCGCCTTCAACGGCCCCTTCAGTTCGTCCTCGATATGCGGTGCGCCCTGCAGGATTTCGTTGGCAAACAGCCGGCTTTCTCGCGGGAAATCGCGAGCCATCTCCAGCTTGCGGCGGATGTAGCTGCAAATCTCGGAGACCGGATTTCCCTCGGCGTCGAACTCACGCAGCGGATCGAGCCAGCTGTCGAGAACCCGGTCGATCAGCGCCCGGTGCATTGCTTCCTTGGTGCGGAAATAATAGAGCAGGTTCGGCTTCGACATGCCCGCCACATCGGCGATCTGATCGATGGTGCTGCCGCGGAAGCCGTGGGTCGCAAACACCTCCAGCGCCGCCTCCAGAATCAGTTCTTCCTTCTCCTCCTGGATGCGGGTTCGCCTTTGTGTTCGGGCTGCCCTCGGAAGTACCATGTTTCCCCCTGTCTTCTCACCAATCACCGCCTGCGCGCGGTTTGAAAACCTCCGAAAACCGCTTGCCTCAAAAAATCGGACGGCAATTCCGTTTTTTCCGTTTTTCGTCTTGAGTGCGGCAACGGAAGTTGTAATGTTTTACCAACCGGTCAAATTATCAGTCAGTTCAAAGTCAAACGCAACGGCTGATCGCAGGGCAATCGAAAAAACCAGACGGCCCCGATTCGACCGACGGGAACAAGGGGACGCGCACACAACGTGCCTCCCGCAAAAAATGAGGAGAGCCGCCATGGTAGCAGCACCGGGCGAGAACATGCGCGTCAATGCGGACCGTCTTTGGGCAACGCTGATGGACATGGCGAAAATCGGCCCAGGTATTGCCGGCGGCAACAACCGCCAGACGCTGACGGACGACGACGGCGAAGGCCGCAAGCTCTTCAAGACCTGGTGCGAGGACGCGGGGCTGACCATCGGCGTCGACAAGATGGGCACGATGTTTGCCACCCGCCCCGGCACCGATCCCGACGCGCTGCCCGTCTATGTCGGCTCCCACCTCGACACGCAGCCGACCGGCGGCAAATACGACGGCGTGCTTGGCGTGCTCGGTGCGCTCGAAGTCGTGCGCACCATGAACGATCTCGGCATCAAGACCAAGCACCCGATCGTCGTCACCAACTGGACCAACGAGGAAGGCGCGCGCTTTGCGCCTGCCATGCTCGCCTCCGGTGTCTTTGCCGGCGTCCATACGCTCGAATATGCCTATGACCGCAAGGACCCGGAAGGCAAGACCTTTGGCGACGAACTGAAACGCATCGGCTGGCAGGGGGACGAAGAGGTCGGCGCCCGCAAGATGCACGCCTATTTCGAATATCACATCGAGCAGGGTCCGATCCTGGAGGCGGAAGAAAAGACCATCGGCGTCGTCACCCACTGTCAGGGCCTCTGGTGGCTGGAATTCACGCTGACCGGCCGCGAAGCGCACACTGGCTCGACACCGATGAACATGCGCGTCAATGCCGGGCTCGCCATGGCCCGCATCATGGAGATGGTTCAGGGTGTCGCGATGGAAAACCAGCCCGGTGCCGTCGGCGGTGTCGGCCAGGTGTTCTTCTCGCCCAACTCCCGCAACGTGCTGCCCGGCAAGGTCGTCTTCACCGTCGACATCCGCTCGCCGGACAAGGCCAAGCTCGACCGCATGCGCGCCAGGATCGAGGCCGAAGCGCCGAAGATAACCGAACCCCTTGGTGTCGGCTGTTCCATCGAGGCGATCGGCCATTTCGCGCCGGTCACCTTCGATCCGACGCTTGTGACAGCCGTGCGCACCGCCGCCGAAAAGCTCGGCTACAGCCATATGAACCTCATTTCCGGCGCCGGCCACGACGCCTGCTGGGCCGCCAAGGTGGCACCCGCCACCATGGTCATGTGCCCTTGCGTCGGCGGCCTCAGCCACAACGAGGCGGAGGATATCTCGAAGGAATGGGCGTCGGCCGGCTGCGACGTTCTGTTCCATGCGGTGGTGGAGACGGCAGGGATTGTGGAGTAAGCCGATGCGTCCCGGTGCCACGTCATCCGGTTTTCGCCTTCACTGATCGGCAAAACCATCATGAACACGGAATGAGGGAACAAGCACAATGAGCACAGTCATCAAGGGTGGCACCATCGTCACCGCCGACCTCACCTACAAGGCCGACATCAAGGTGGATGGCGGCAGGATCGTCGAGATCGGGCCGAACCTCTCAGGTGACGAGACGCTGGACGCGACCGGCTGCTATGTCATGCCCGGCGGCATCGATCCGCACACCCATCTCGAAATGCCCTTCATGGGCACCTATTCCTCCGACGATTTCGAAAGCGGCACGCGTGCAGCGCTCTCGGGCGGCACGACCATGGTCGTCGATTTCGCGCTTCCCTCGCCCGGCCAGTCGCTGCTCGAGGCGCTGACCATGTGGGACAACAAGACCTCGCGGGCCAATTGCGACTTCTCCTTCCACATGGCGATTACCTGGTGGAGCGAGCAGGTCTTCAACGAGATGGAGACCATCGTCAAGGACAAGGGCATCAACACCTTCAAGCATTTCATGGCCTACAAGGGTGCGCTGATGGTGGACGACGACGAGATGTTCTCGTCCTTCCAGCGCTGCGCAGCGCTCGGCGCCCTGCCGCTCGTCCATGCCGAAAACGGCGATGTCGTCGCCCAGATGCAGGCAAAGCTGCTCGCCGCCGGCAATAACGGCCCTGAGGCGCATGCCTATTCCCGGCCCGCCGAAGTCGAAGGCGAGGCCACCAACCGGGCGATCATGATCGCCGACATGGCAGGCGCCCCGGTCTATATCGTGCACACCTCCTGCGAGCAGGCGCACGAAGCCATCCGCCGCGCGCGCCAGAAGGGCATGCGCGTCTATGGCGAGCCGCTGATCCAGCACCTGACGCTGGATGAAAGCGAATATGCCAATCCCGACTGGGACCACGCCGCCCGCCGCGTCATGTCGCCGCCCTTCCGCAACAAGCAGCATCAGGACAGTCTCTGGGCCGGACTTGCTAGCGGCTCCCTGCAGGTGGTCGCGACTGACCACTGCGCCTTCACCACCGCGCAGAAGCGTTTCGGCATCGGCGACTTCACCAAGATCCCCAACGGCACCGGCGGCCTTGAAGACCGCATGCCGATGCTCTGGACCCATGGCGTCGCGACCGGCCGCATCACCATGAACGAGTTCGTCGCCGTGACCTCGACCAATATCGCCAAGATCCTCAACATGTATCCGAGGAAAGGCGCGATTCTCGTCGGGGCCGATGCCGACATCGTCGTCTGGGACCCGAAGCGCTCAAAGACGATCTCGGCTGCCACCCAGCAGTCGGCGATCGACTACAATGTCTTCGAGGGCAAGCACGTGACCGGCCTGCCGCGCTACACGTTGACCGGCGGCGTGGTTGCGATCGAGGAATCGACGATCAAGACGCGCGAAGGCCAGGGCAAGTTCATCAGCCGTGAACCCTTTACCGCCGTCAACAAGGCGCTCTCTACGTGGAAGGATATCACCGCGCCACGCAAGGTCCAGCGCACCGGCATCCCGGCGAGCGGGGTGTGATGGTGAGCGCCGCAACTCGCATTGCTGTGTTGCTTCTGACCATCGTCGCGGCGGCCGGATCGGCCGTTGCGAGCCAAAATTTCCTCGACGGCGCCTATGGCAACAAGGACGGCTGCGCCTATGCCAAGACCGGCGAATATACCGGCTCCGACGACTTCTTTCTGCTGACCGACGAAGGCATCACGACGGCGGCATCTTATTGCAGCTTCAAAGGTCCGGTGACAAAAAACGGAAAATCCTTTGCCGCCACAGTTTCCTGCAGCGCTGAGGGCGAAACCGGAGAGGCGGACGACAGCGTCGACATTCTGCGCACCGGCAAGGACTACACCATCGCTTTCAAGGACGGGACACGCTGGGGGCCTCTGAAGAAATGCAAATGAGCCGCCCTCCATCCAGCACATCACTCTGTCGCCGGCCGGCGGGCCAAGAGCGGAACGACGGGCCCGCTGACGCAACACGGACATTACTACGGCACGAGGGCATCCAGCTCCGGCAACAGAACCACGCTCTCCTGCCCCTTCGGATCTGTCCGCGCGATCACCGCCGAACAGGGCTGGTCCGACAGGTTGGCCGGCAGATGCGGAACGCCGGCCGGGATGTAGAACATCTCGCCTGCCCGCACGATGGCGTGGTGCTCCAACCGGTCGCCGTGCCAGGTGTGCGCCTCTCCCGACAGCACGTAGATCGCCGTCTCGTGGCTTTCGTGCCGATGCGCCTTGGCGCGGCCGCCCGGCGGGATCGTCAGGAGATGCATGCAGATGCCGGTCGAACCTGTTGCCTCCGCCGAAATGCCTTCGAAATAACTGAGCCCCTGCTTGCCGTCATAGGTCTGGCCAGGGCGCACGATCCGGCAGGTCGGTTTTGATGATTGCAACATTTCCACATCTCCTCGGCAGCAATATCGCGCGCAGCATACCTCATTCGAAAAATATGAAGTACGACTATCGAAGGCAGACAGCCGAATGACGACACAGCAAACTTCCAGCCAATGGCATTCAGGACGGAGCGCACCGGATCCAATGACAATCACACCAGCATCCGTCGTCTCAGCCCGCAATCTCGGCCTCACCTTCGAGACCAATGACGGCCCCGTCAACGCGCTGACCGGCGTCAATCTCGACGTCAACAAGGGCGATTTCGTCTCCTTCATCGGCCCTTCCGGCTGCGGCAAGACGACGTTCTTGCGCGTCATCGCCGATCTGGAAAAGCCGACCTCCGGCACGATAACGGTCAACGGCACGACACCAGAAGACGCGCGCCAGAACCGTTCCTACGGCTATGTTTTCCAGGCGGCAGCACTTTATCCCTGGCGCACCATCGAGAAGAATATCGCCCTGCCGCTCGAAATCATGGGTTACAGTGCCGCCGACCAGAAGGCCCGCATCGAGCGGACGCTGGATCTCGTCAACCTGACCGGCTTCGGCAAGAAGTTCCCCTGGCAGCTTTCCGGCGGCATGCAGCAGCGCGCGTCTATCGCTCGCGCGCTCGCCTTCGATGCCGACCTGCTGTTGATGGACGAACCCTTTGGCGCGCTGGACGAGATCGTCCGCGATCATCTGAACGAGCAATTGCTGCAGCTCTGGGATCGCACCAACAAGACGATCTGCTTCGTCACGCACTCCATCCCCGAAGCTGTCTATCTCTCGACAAAGATCGTCGTCATGAGCCCCCGCCCCGGCCGCGTCACCGACATCATCGAGTCCACCCTTCCGAAAGAACGCCCGCTCGATATCCGCGAAACGCCGGAGTTCCTGGAGATCGCCAGCCGGGTCCGCGAAGGGCTGAGGGCGGGGCATAGCTATGATGAATAGATCAATTGTGCCGGTGGATACCCCCCTCTGTCACTTCGTGACATCTCCCCCACACGGGGGGAAATCACTCTTTTCCCTCGCCGCCTCTCGGGCAAGCCGAGCACAATACCTGCGGCTAATCTCCCCCCTTGTGGCTGAGATGTCACGAAGTGACAGAGGGGGGTGCCACGCCACAACGAGGTGCTTGTCATGAACCCCTCCTTCATCCTCTGGCTCGCCGCGTCCATGGCCATATTCCTCAGCGCCGCCACGGCCTCGCGCTACTATGTCGCCAGCAACAACATCCTGATCCTGCTGTTTTCGCTGGGCCTCTATTGCATCGGCAATCTGATGATGGTGCGCTTGATGCGCGAAGGCGGGCTGGGGCTTGCCATTTCCGCGTCTGCGATTGCCCAGCTTCTGCTGGTCAATCTCATTGCCTTTGTCATGTTCGGCGAGCGGCTGACGCTTTCGCAGATGGCCGGCGTCGCCCTCGGCGTCGTTTCCATGGCGCTGATGCTCTTGCCATCGAGCGGAAAGGCCTGAGCATGGAGAAGCCCAGCTTTTTCAACGACAGGATCATGCCGGTGGGAGCCATCCTGCTTGCCCTGGTGGTCATCTGGTATGTCGCCGCCGTCTTTCTCAACACCCCCTTCGAGCGGGACACGGCAGCTCGCGCCGGAACGCCGATCACCTTCTCGGAAATCCTGCCGAAAACGATGTTTCAGCAACGGCCTGTTCTCCCCGCCCCACATCAGGTGGTCGCCGAGATCTGGGACACGACCGTCAACAAGCCGATCACGTCGAAGCGCAGCCTCGTCTACCACGCCTGGATCACACTGTCGGCGACGCTGCTCGGCTTCGGCATTGGCACAGTCCTCGGCATTCTGCTTGCTGTCGGCATCGTCCACAACAGGGCGATGGACCGCTCGCTGATGCCCTGGGTCATTGCCAGCCAGACCATTCCCATCCTTGCCATCGCACCAATGATCATCGTCGTCCTGAATGCGGTCGGCATCGCCGGCCTGCTGCCGAAGGCGCTGATTTCCACCTATCTCAGCTTCTTCCCGATCGTCGTCGGCATGGTGAAGGGCCTTCGCAGCCCCGAACAGATCCAGCTCGACCTGATGCATACCTATTATGCCAGCGCCTCCCAGACCTTCTGGAAACTGCGCTGGCCGGCGTCGATGCCCTATCTGTTCACATCGCTGAAGGTCGCCATCGCCATTTCGCTCGTCGGCGCGATCGTCGGCGAACTGCCGACCGGTGCCGTGTCCGGCCTCGGCGCAAGACTTCTCGCCGGCTCCTATTACGGTCAGACCGTGCAGATCTGGTCGGCGCTGTTCATGGCGGCGGCCCTGGCTGCAACGCTGGTGATCATCGTCGGCCTTGCCCACACCGCCGTCCTCAAGCGTATGGGGATCAAGCCATGAATTCCGGTCTTCTCGTCAGTGCCCTCGCCTTTTGGCTCGTTGCCTGGGCTAACAATGAATGGCTGGTTCGCCGGAAGTTCGCAAATCGGACCGCAGCGCGGGCCGCCAGGCTCGCCGTGCCGCTGATTTTCGGCATCACCATACTCGTCCTCTGGGAAGGTCTGGTGCGCGGGCTAAACGTCCCCTCCGTTCTCCTGCCGCCGCCGTCGATGATCTGGGCGCGGCTGATCAATTCGCTGCCGACGCTCTGGGCCGATTTCCGCCAGACGTTCCTGAAGGCCGTTATTACCGGCTATGCACTCGGCTGCGGCCTCGGCTTCCTCGTCGCGATCGCCATCGACCGCTCGCCCTTCCTGCAGAAGGGCCTGCTGCCGCTCGGCAATTTCGTCTCGGCGCTGCCCGTCATCGGCGTGGCGCCGATCATGGTCATGTGGTTCGGTTTCGATTGGCAGTCGAAGGTGGCGGTCGTCGTCATCATGACCTTCTTCCCCATGCTGGTGAACACGGTATCGGGGCTTGCGGCCACGAGTTCGATGGAGCGGGACCTGATGCGCACCTATGCGGCAAGCTGGTTCCAGACATTGATCAAGCTCCGGCTGCCGGCGGCATGGCCATTCATCTTCAATGCGCTCAAGATCAACTCCACCCTGGCGCTGATCGGCGCTATCGTGGCCGAGTTCTTCGGCACCCCGATCGTCGGCATGGGGTTCCGGATCTCCACGGAAGTGGGGCGCATGAATGTCGACATGGTTTGGGCCGAGATCGCCGTCGCGGCGTTGGCTGGCTCGGTTTTTTACGGGGCGGTGGCACTCGTCGAGCGCGCCGTCACGTTCTGGCACCCGTCCGTGCGGAGCGCACGGACGGCCTGAGAAAAAGCCTGTCCGTGGTGGACAGGCTTAACAAAAACGAGGGAACTGACATGAAGACAAGACTTGCATCCCTGCTGCTGGCAAGCGCTTTTTCGCTGTCCGCATTCCAGGCCATCGCCGCCGACAAGGTGGTGCTGCAGCTGAAGTGGGTCACCCAGGCCCAGTTCGCGGGCTATTACGTTGCCAAGGACAAGGGCTTCTACGAAGAGGAAGGCCTCGACGTCGAGATCAAGCCGGGCGGCCCGGATATCGCACCTCCGCAGGTCATCGCCGGTGGCGGTGCCGACGTCGTCGTCGACTGGATGCCGTCGGCGCTTGCGACCCGCGAGAAGGGTGTCCCCCTTGTCAACATCGCCCAGCCCTTCAAGTCTTCCGGCATGATGCTGACCTGCCTGAAGGAATCCGGCGTTGCCACGCCCGCTGATTTCAAGGGCAAGACGCTCGGCGTCTGGTTCTTCGGCAACGAATATCCGTTCCTCTCCTGGATGAGCCAGCTTGGCCTCAAGACCGACGGCGGCCCGGACGGCGTCACGGTCCTGAAGCAGGGCTTCAACGTCGATCCGCTGATCCAGAAGCAGGCCGCCTGTATCTCGACCATGACCTATAATGAATACTGGCAGGTCATTGACGCAGGCATCAAGCCGGAGGACCTCGTGACCTTCAAGTATGAAGACCAGGGCGTCGCAACTCTGGAAGACGGCCTCTATGCACTGGAAGACAAGCTCAAGGACCCGGCCTTCAAGGAAAAGATGGTCAAGTTCGTCCGCGCCTCGATGAAGGGCTGGAAATATGCCGAGGCCAACCCGGATGAGGCGGCCGGCATCGTTCTCGAAAACGACGCGACGGGCGCCCAGACCGAAGCGCACCAGAAGCGCATGATGGGCGAGATCGCCAAGCTCACCGCCGGCTCGAACGGCGCGCTCGACGAGGCGGACTACAAGCGCACGGTCGCTTCGCTGATGAAGGGTGGCTCCGATCCCGTCATCACCAAGGAACCGGAAGGCGCCTTTACCCACGAGATCACGGACGCTGCCTTGAAGTAGTTCGATCTCATCGTCCAAGACAAAAAGGAGCGCGCGGGGTGGCCCGCGCGCTTTGTCCTTTTTTCAACTCCCACGCGCAGAACCGTTTCTGCTACATTTCGCCGCGAAAAAGAACATCGTCTTGCATGGGTGGAACAAATAAAGTAATGAGGCACCATTCTTTTTTTGTATCGCCTTGCATAGCCGAAAGGCGCTCCCTAAATAGAGCCCCGTGGCATTTTGAGGAGGAGGCGGGGGAAATTTTTCGCTAATTGAGATCGAAGCGGTATTTTCTTCCCTTCCAGCATTAGACGACGACACGTCCTTTTCTTGGAACTATGCGGCGTTAGCGAACTGAACTATCCGGAATTTTAAGGAAAAGCCGATGGCCCGTAACAAGACCTTTGCATTTGGTATTTCTGCTGCCCTGGTCCTGACTTTCCTTTCCAGCGCCGTATTTGCGGAGGAAGCCACCGCGCCCAAGACCGAGCAAGCACTGCCTTCGATCGTCGTAACCCAGGTTGAGAACAAGCCCGTCGTCGATCGCGTTGTCGCAACCGGTACCATCAAGGCCGTGGAGGAGATCTACGTCTCCCCGTTGGTCGACGGGCTCTCCATCCGCACTTTGAATGCCGATGTCGGTGACCGGGTCGAAGCGGACAGCACGCTGGTGACGTTGAACGAGGACACGCTGCTGCTGCAGAAGAGCCAGTTTGCCGCAAGCCTCGCCAAGGCCAATGCGTCGCTCGCACAATATCAGGCACTCCTTGCCGAAGCCCGGGCCAATGCCGAGGAAGCAGTGCGGGTGAGCGGGCGATCCATCAAGCTCTCGGAAGCCGGAACCATCTCGACAGCGCAACGCGATCAGGAAAAGGCCGCGGCGACCGCTGCATTGGCGCGCGTCAACTCGGCTGAACAATTTGTTGCAGTGGCCACGGCGGAGATCAAGGTCGTCGAAGCCCAGATATCCGATCTGGACCTGCGCCTCGCCCGCACCGAAGTCAAAACGCCGGTCAGCGGCGTCGTCTCGGCAAGGAATGCCAAGATCGGCGCGATCGCCAATGGCACGGGCGACCCGCTGTTCACCATCATTCGCGACGGCGCGGTGGAAATGCAGGCTGACATCACCGAGTCGGAACTCATCAAGCTTGCCATCGGCCAGAAGGCCAAAGTCACGCTCGCGGACGGCAAGACCGAAGTTGACGGTAAAATTCGCCTGATTTCACCGATGGTGGATGCGCAAACCCGCCTTGGGACCGTTTACATCAGCCTTTCCGAACCCGAGAAGGCCAGGGTGGGGATGTACGCCGATGCGCAGATCATCATCGAGGAAAAGCAGGCCATCGTCCTGCCCCTGACGGCCGTTACAGTCGGCCACGATGAAACGGTCGTTCGCAAGGTCGATGACGGCATCGTCCGCCTGACACCGGTGACCACCGGCATCCAGGATGGTGAGTTCATCGAGATCACCACCGGCCTGAAGCCGGGTGACAAGGTGGTCGCCAAGGCCGGCGCCTATGTGCGCGACGGCGACAAGATCAATCCGGTGACATCCGCCGCCACGGCGACCAATTGACGGGAACAGCGGGATGAATTTTTCAGCTTGGGCAATTCGCAATCCGATTGCGCCGATCCTCGGCTTCGTGTTGCTGATGTATCTCGGATATCAGTCGTTCAACACGCTGCCGATCACGCGTTTCCCCAATATCGACGTGCCGATCGTCTCGATCAGCGTCACCCAGAGCGGCGCAGCCCCGGCCGAGCTCGAAACGCAGGTGACCAAGGAGATCGAGGACGCGGTCGCCGGCATTTCCGGCGTCGACCACATCACCTCGACCATCAGCGACGGTCTTTCGACGACGGCTGTCCAATTCGAGATGGACGTGCCGACCAACCAGGCGGTACAGGACGTCAAGGACGCCATCGATCGTATCCGCAGCGATCTCCCCGCCTCCGTCGAGGAGCCGATCGTCTCGAAGATCGACGTCGAGGGACAGGCGATCCAGACCTTCGCCGTTTCCTCCCCCGGCATGACGCTTGAGGAAATCTCCTGGTTCGTCGATGACACGATCAAGCGGGCGCTTCAGGGCCAGAGCGGCATCGGCCGTATCGACCGCTACGGCGGGGCTGACCGTGAGGTTCGCGTCGAACTCAACGATGCTCGCCTGAACTCCTACGGCATCACCGCCGCGGACGTGAACAATCAGTTGCGCAAGATGAACACCGACCTCGGCTCCGGCCGCGGCCAGGTGGGCGGCAGCGAACAGGCGATCCGCACGCTCGGCGACGCACGCTCGGTCGAAGGCCTGGCAAGCACGATGATCGCCATGCCGAACGGCAGGTTCGTCCGCCTTTCCGAACTCGGTCAGGTGACCGACACTTATGAGGAGCCGAAGTCGTTTTCCCGTTTCAACGGCAATCCGGTCGTCACCTTCGCGGTCTTCCGCTCGAAGGGCGCCAGCGAAGTGACCGTCGCCGAAACGGTGGAAAAGACGCTGAAGGATCTGCGGGCGAAGAACCCGGACGTGTCGATCGAACTGGTCAATGATTCCGTCTACTACACCTACGGCAACTACGAGGCTGCAATCCATACGCTGCTCGAGGGCGCCCTGCTGGCGGTGGCGGTCGTTCTCCTGTTCCTGCGCAACTGGCGGGCAACGCTGATTTCGGCGATGGCCCTGCCGCTTTCGGCCATCCCCACCTTCTGGGTGATGGAACTGCTCGGCTTCTCGCTGAACCTGGTGAGCTTCCTCGCCATGACGCTTGCGACCGGTATTCTCGTCGATGACGCCATCGTCGAAATCGAGAACATCGCCCGGCACATCAAGATGGGCAAATCGCCGTATAAGGCCTCCATCGAGGCCGCCGACGAAATCGGCCTTGCCGTCATCGCGACGACCTTCACGATTATCGCGGTGTTTGTGCCGGTCTCGTTCATGCCGGGCATCCCGGGCCAGTATTTCATCCAGTTCGGCCTGACGGTCGCGGTCGCAGTGTTCTTCTCGCTGATGGTTGCCCGTCTGATCACGCCGGTCATGGCTGCCTATCTGATGAAATCGGGTGACGGCGACGGTCATCACGAAGACAAGGACGGCGCGCTGATGCGCGGCTACACGTGGCTGGTAACCGTAACCACCAGACGCTGGTACATGCGTTATGCGACGCTCGTGGCGGCGATTGCCTTCGTGATCGGGTCCGTTTTTCTCCTCATGACGGTGCCCGGCAGCTTCCTGCCGCCGGAAGACGCCTCGCGCATCGTGCTGTCGGTCGAGTTGCCGCCGGACGCCATGCTGGACGACACGGACACGACGACGGCGCAGATCTATGACAAGGTCAAGCATCTCGACGGTGTCGACGACGTCTTCGTCCTCGGTGGTGCCTCGCCGAAGGGCGACCTCGAACTGCGCCGCGCAACGATCAGCATCATGCTCGGCAAGCTCGATCATTCCTTGCTCAACAAGGTGGTGAACGACGTTCTCGGCCGTACCCCGTTGATCGGCCAGTATCTGCCCAAGCTGCCACCAGCCGGCCGCATCATTCCGCAGGCCGAGATCGAGAAGCAGGTCTATGCCGCCGTCCGCTCCATTCCGGACGTCCGCATCCTGAAGCTGAACGATCGCGGTGAGCGCGACCTGGCATTCAACCTCCTGTCGAAGAACGACGAGGACCTGAACAAGGCCGTCGGCATGCTTGAAGCCAATCTGCGGGACGAGCCGCTGCTTGCCAATGTCAGCCCCGACGGCGCCTTGCCGCGGCCCGAACTGCAGATCCGCCCGCGCGCCGATCAGATGTCGCGGCTTGGTATCATGACCTCGCAGATCGCTGACGTCGTTCGCGTCGCCACGATCGGCGACATCGATGCGGCGCTGACGAAGATTTCGCTCGACGACCGGCAGATTCCGATCCGTGTCCAGGTGGATACGAACTTCCGCACCGACCTTGCCGCCATCCGCAACCTGAAGGTCCAGACTGCGGCGGGTGCGCTGGTGCCGATTTCGAGCGTCGCCGATGTCGACTATTCGGAAGGCCCAAGCTCGATCAAGCGTTACGACCGGTATCGTGTCGTGACCATGGGCGCGGACCTGCCGATCGGCGTCGCGCTCAACTCGGCCTCGGATCGTTTCAAGGAGATCGCCAGGGAAACGAAACTGCCGGCGAGCGTGCAGTTCCTCGAAAGTGGTGACGCTGAAGTTCAGGCGGAAATGCAGCAGGGCTTCGGCAACGCCATGCTGCTCGGCCTGATGCTGGTGCTCGTCGTGCTCATCCTCCTGTTCAAGGACGTCATCCAGCCGTTCACGATCCTGTTCTCGCTGCCGCTCGCCATCGGCGGCGTCGCGATCGGCCTCATCGTCACGCAGAATGCCATGTCGATGCCCGTGCTGATCGGCATCCTGATGCTGATGGGGATCGTCACCAAGAACGCCATCCTGCTCGTCGATTTCGCCATCGAGATGATGCATCGCGGCATGGAGCGGACGCACGCGATGGTCGAGGCCGGCCGCAAGCGCGCCCGCCCGATCATCATGACCTCGATCGCCATGTCGGCCGGCATGTTGCCGTCGGCGCTCGGCGTCGGCGAAGGCGGTTCGTTCCGCGCGCCGATGGCAATCGCTGTGATCGGTGGCATTATCGTCTCGACGGTGATCTCGCTGGTGGTCGTCCCGTCCTTCTTCCTGATCATGGACGATCTGTCCCGCCTGCTCGGCTGGCTCTTTGGCCGCCTGGTCGGCAGCAAGGAACAGGAGACGGAGCCTCTGGAAAACACCGCGCTGACGGAAATCGTCGCCGACCAGAGCAAGACCATCAGCCAATTGCGGGAGCGGCTCGACAAGCTGGAAGGCCCGAAGCGCAGCGGCAACGTCATCCACCTCGCCGCGGAATGACATTAGCAAAACAGAAGGCCGGCCGCATCGATGATGCGGCCGGCCTTTTTTCGTTTACAGCGCCGCGCGTCAAACCTGGCGCGCAAAGGACGCTGTGGCACTTTGAAACTGCAACTGACTTCAGAGGCCGCCTTCGACCCTCAGAAAGTCAACGATCCTGTCGACGCCGTCGCCGCGCTTCATGTCGGAAAACACGAATGGCCGCTCGGCACGCATGCGATTGGCATCCCGCTCCATCACATCGAGATCGGCACCGACATAGGGAGCCAAGTCCTTCTTGTTGATGACCAGCAGGTCCGACCGCGTGATGCCGGGTCCGCCCTTGCGCGGGATTTCCTCGCCCTGGCAGACCGAGATCACATAGATGGTGATATCCGCGAGATCGGGCGAAAAGGTCGCCGCCAGATTGTCGCCACCGGATTCGATGAAGATGACGTCGAGATCGGGAATACGGCGGTTGAGGTCGGCAATGGCCTGGAGGTTGATCGTCGCATCCTCGCGGATCGCCGTGTGCGGGCAGCCGCCGGTTTCGACGCCGACGATCCTGTCGGACGGCAGCGCCTGCATGCGCACCAGCGCCTCGGCATCCTCCTTGGTGTAGATATCGTTGGTGACGACGGCGACGGAGTAGGTCTCGCGCATCGCCTTGCAGAGCTTGTCGGTCAGCGCCGTCTTGCCGGAGCCGACAGGACCGCCGATGCCGACGCGAAGCGGACCGTTCGCAGATTTCATCGTAATATTCCTTTCTCGAACTTGTATCCGTGGCCGTCAGGAACGGAAGAGCCGCGAATGCAGGGTCTCGTGGCGCAGCGCCGATATGTCGGCAAGAATTGTAGCAGAACCGAGATCGTCCAGCGTGCTCGATGACGCCCGTGCCGCCGTTTCGGCGATCACCGGCTCCAGTTCGGCAAGAACGCCGACCCCGTGCTTCTGGCCCGTCACGCTGCAACGGATTGCCACCGAGACAAGGTTGGATGCCGTGGCGTGCAGATAGGCGGCCAAGGCAGGCTCCGACCCGGTATTGTGCGCGCCGGCGACAGCGCCGACCGCGACCGGATAGGCGACAGCACCGATCAGGGTATCGAGCACCGGATGCGGCCAATGCGCCGCTGCAGTGAGAAAAGCCTCTCCCTGCAACGTCGTTTCCATGTGGCGCTCGCGTGAGCCGGCCAGCGCTTCGGCCAGTTCCCGCACGGCTTCAAGCCTGAGCGGATCATCGCAAGCCCGATAGCTCTCCGCCAGAAGGACCGCGTCGTTCCAGCTCGATCCATGGCGGATCAGCGCCTCCAACCATCGCCTTAAAGCGGGAGCATCGGTGATCAGACCGTCGTGAACCGCCTGTTCCAGCCCGCCGGAATAGGCGAATGCGCCCACCGGAAAAGCCGGCGACAGCCACGTCACCAGCCTGAGCAGCGCCCGCGTATCTGCCTGCTCAGTCATGGGCGTGATGATGGCCGCCATGTCCGTGGGAGTGTCCATGGTCGTGCCCGCCAGAACCATGATAGGCGCCGCGCATCGGCTGGAATGGTTCCGTCACCTCACTCACCGTCGCACCCAGGCCTTCGAGCATCGCCTTGATCACCGGGTCGCGCAGGATGAGAATCCGATCCTGCCGGATTTCAGCCGGCAGATGGCGGTTGCCGAGATGCCAGGCGAGTTCGATCAGGTGCAGCGGATCGCGCGGGCGGATATCGTATAGCGGCTCGTGGGTGGCAGCGATGCGGACATAGTCGCCGGTATCCAGCACCAGGAGATCGCCGTCGGCAAGCATCACCGGTTCTTTCAGGTCGAGCATCACCACGTCATCATTGTCGAGATGCAGCAGTTTGCGGCGCAGGTGCCGTTGGTCGTGAGCAAGCGCGATCGTGTGCAGAGGCGTCTTGTCCGCCGGGCCAGGCGAAAGAATTTGGGTCGAGCGATAGGGCATTCAGAGAACCTCGACCTTCTCCGAATGGACAACCTCGATACGGCCATCCGCCACCAGTTCCGCCGTCGCCTTCTGGAAGGCGATGATATGCGCTTCGGCGAAATGCGCCTCCAGCGCTTCGCGGCTCTTCCATTGCTCGACGAAGACCAGGGTTTCCGGTTCGCCGGGCTTTTGGTAGAGATCGTAGAAGATGCAGCCTGCCTCCTTGCGCGTCCCCTCGATCAGGGGACCGGCATCAGAAACAACCGCGGGCCCCTTGCCGGGATGGGTCTTGAGATGGGCGATGACATAGATCATGTGAACCTCGGAATGCTTTCCGCCACTGTAGCCATAAAAAAAACCGGCGCCAGACCAAAGAGGCCCGGCACCGGAATTCAGATCGACACCATGGCTCGGTTCAGGCTGCGAGCCTTTCCGACTTCAGTGCTTCCAGGATGTTCTGCGGCGAGGAAACGCCGTAGGGATCGCTGTCGCAGTTATCCGAATAGCCTTCTTCCTCGAACCACTGTTCGACGGCGCCGTCATTGATGATGGCGGCATAGCGCCAGGATCGCATGCCGAAACCGAGATTGTCCTTGGCGACGAGCATGCCCATCTTGCGGGTGAACTCGCCGGAGCCGTCCGGGATGAGCTTGACGTTTTCGAGATTCTGCGACTTGCCCCAGGCGTTCATGACGAAGGCGTCGTTGACCGAGATGCAGTAGATCGCATCGATGCCTTGGGCCTTGAATTCGCCGGCCAGCTTTTCGAAATCGGGAAGCTGATAGGTCGAGCAGGTTGGCGTGAAGGCACCCGGCAAAGAGAACAGGACAACACGCTTGCCGGCAAAGTAGTCGGCGGAGGAAACATCCTGCCAGCGATAGGGATTCGGACCACCGACGGCCTCGTCACGGATGCGCGTACGGAAGGTTACGGAGGGCACTTTTCTGCCAACGATCATAGCGATCTCCTTGAAATTGCGTTTCCCGCGCGGCAGGTCTTGGGAAAAACCCGGCACAGGACTCGAAGCCGCTTTTTTACAGCAAGCCGTGCTGCGATGCAGCACCAGACAGCCGTGAAAGTCGCTTTGCATGGCTGCCATGCGATACGCGCATGATAGAAAGTCCAATCCGCCCCGGAATACCCGCCACTCCGCCACTCTGCCCGCAGGACAGCCCGAAACCTCCCGCGCGCTGCCGTGGTCTTCGAAAAATGCATTCATCCGGACGGGGCACTGGAAGCCGCCTCTGATGGATAGGATATGTGACGCCTTCCAGCGCCCCGTTTGGCGTTCTCTCGGGAGCTTTCCTCCCTACAGACCCCGGCTTTAGACCCTCTGCCTCGGAACGACCTTGTGGCGTAGGTTTCCGGACCGGCATTAAGCAATCTCGATCCGGTAACGTCACGCGTCCTCTCCCGACATCTGTGCCCCACAAAGCCGCCGCGATCCGTAGGATCGCGACAAGCTGGCTTTGATTCTGATATGGAGGCATGCACCTTTCGCCCGGCGAAGCCGGGCGGGACATGCTCGCACGCCCGCCCCATAAGGACGGAGGGGATCCATTTTCCGGGGCTCTCCTTCCGGTCCGCCTGACGTTCGCAGCCCCCTCATCGAAGGCCACGAGGTTTCCCGTGGAGCGCCAGTCCTGCCTCGCCGCAAACGTCTTGCGGTGTATCCGCGACCGGACGCCATGATCGTGGCACAGGTTTTCCAGACGGAGATTTGCGGGGATGAATTCTGGAGCAATGGCTGCGTAGGCCGGTTTTTCCCGACGTCTCTTGCTCGACTCGCCACGTGGACTTGATTGGAGGGAACGGCGCAAGCGAGAACCAGAGCAGCGCGTCGCTGATCATGGATTTCAGTTGTACAAATCAAGCGACATGGACAGCGATACCGGCAGCGGATTCCACCAACCGGTCCTGCTGCCGGCCTCCCGCAAAGCCCCTGCCGTCCATGTGTTGCAACCGACCGCGGCGCTGAACCAGCCATTCGCCTCGAAGAAATCGTCGGTTGGGCCATAGGCCGTGTCCGGTATCGCTGTGATACCGCCGTCTTCCGCTTTGAAACTGGCCTCGATGTACGCCAAAAGCAGCTGATATTCATTCGAACCGATCTCGAAACTCCTGACGCGAGCCGAAGGCTCGACGATCTCTGCGGCGACATCGGCATGAATCACGGACCGGTCAAGCGTCAGCCCCTTGATCAGCGGCATGGGCTTCAAGTCCGCCCAGGTCGGCGTTTCGATATAGAAGGCGCGGCCGCCCCAGCCGAAAACCAGCCAGCGCGCGTTCGGATGGGCGACGGGCATGCCGCTCTCCGCGAGAAAGGGAAAGCGCGCCAGCGTTTCGGCATTAACGGGAATAGCGATGTCTGTGTGGATGGGGTTCGACAGGACAAGGATACGGCGCGTCTGACCGAAAGCCTCGCTGGCCTTTGCGGAAGGCCATAAAGGCCGCGGCATCAACGTCCCCGCAATCGCCGCCAACACCAGCACGAGCGCCAGGGCAAACAACCCTCGTATCGACCGTTTGCAGGCCACCAGCGGATTTCCCTCCGACGCTAGAACAGGAAGTACCGCTGTGCCATCGGCAGCACGGTTGCCGGTTCGCATGTCAGAAGCTCGCCGTTGGCGCGGACCTCGTAGGTTTCCGGATCGACCTCGATATGCGGCGTCAGGCTGTTGTGGATCATCGAATGTTTGCCGATGCCGTGACGCGTGTTCTGGACCGCGACCAGCTCCTTGGCGACACCGAGGCGGCCCTTGAGGCCCGCATCGAGCGACGCTTGGCTGACGAAGGTGACCGATGAATTCGTCCGGTTCTTTCCATAGGCGCCGAACATCAGGCGATAATGCACCGGCTGCGGCGTCGGGATCGAGGCATTCGGATCGCCCATCGGGGCTGCTGCGATCGAGCCGCCGAGCAGCACCATTTCGGGCTTGACGCCGAAGAAGGCCGGATTCCAGATGACCAGATCGGCGCGCTTGCCCACCTCGATCGAACCGACCTCATGGCTGACGCCATGGGCGATTGCCGGGTTGATCGTGTATTTGGCGATGTAGCGTTTGACGCGGAAATTGTCGTTCTCGCCGCTCTCCTGCGTGAGCCGCCCGCGCTGGCGCTTCATCTTGTCGGCCGTTTGCCAGGTGCGGATCGCCACTTCGCCGACGCGGCCCATGGCCTGGCTGTCGGACGAGATGATCGAGAAGGCGCCGATATCATGCAAAATATCTTCCGCCGCGATCGTTTCCTTGCGGATGCGGCTTTCGGCAAAGGCGATATCCTCCGGAATCGAGGGCGACAGGTGGTGGCAGACCATCAACATATCAAGGTGTTCGGCCAGCGTGTTCTTCGTGTAGGGCCGCGTCGGGTTGGTCGAGGACGGGATGACGTTCGGTTGGCCGCAGATCTTGATGATATCCGGCGCATGGCCGCCGCCCGCCCCTTCGGTGTGGAAGGCATGGATCGTCCGGCCCTTGATCGCGGCAATCGTATCTTCCACGAAACCGCTTTCGTTCAGCGTGTCGGTGTGGATCATCACCTGCACGTCGTATTCGTCGGCGACCGACAGGCAGCAGTCGATAGCGGCCGGCGTTGTGCCCCAGTCCTCGTGCAGCTTCAGCGAACTTGCGCCCGACAGCACCATTTCGACGATGCCGGCCGGCAGCGACGCATTACCCTTGCCGGCAAGCGCAAGGTTCATCGGGAAGGCATCGAAGCTCTCGATCATCCGCTCGATGTGCCAGGCACCCGTGCAGGTCGTGGCGAGCGTCCCGTGCGCAGGCCCGGAACCGCCGCCGAGCATCGTCGTAATACCGCTCATCAGTGCCTCCTCGATCTGCTGCGGGCAGATGAAGTGGATGTGGCTGTCCATACCGCCGGCCGTGACGATCTTGCCCTCCCCGGCGATCGCCTCGGTCGAGGGACCGACGATGATGGTGACGCCCGGCTGCGTATCCGGATTGCCGGCCTTGCCGATTCCGACGATGCGGCCATTCTTCAGGCCGATATCCGCCTTGACGATACCGGAGTGATCAACGATCAGCGCATTGGTGATGACGGTATCGACGGCCCCCTCGGCGCGCGTCACCTGGCTTTGGCCCATGCCGTCACGGATGACCTTGCCGCCGCCAAACTTCACCTCGTCACCATAGATGGTGAAATCCTTCTCGACCTCGATGAAGAGCTCGGTATCGGCCAGCCGCACCTTGTCGCCGGTGGTGGGGCCGAACATGTTGGCATAGGCTGCGCGCGACATCTTGTAGGACATGGGTATCAGGCTCCCTGAGCAAAAGCGGATATATAATTTTGATCGAGGCGCATGAGGCGCCCGTTTGAAATCAACGCGTCGACATGCCGGCGCTCGGCCGCGAACGGATGCCACGCCCAGCCGGCGTGGCCGAAACCGGCAAGCACGACGCGGTCACGCGGCCGCCGCCAATGGCTGAGCACCTCGGCGATCACGATCAGGCCGCTGCTCGGCACGACATAGTCGCCGGGATCGACGCTTTTCAGCTCGGCGTCGACGCTTTCATGTGTGGACGCCGGGACGGTATGGAAGCTCCGGCCGGTCGCCGCCGCGAAAGTGCGAAAACCATCCGTATAATCGTCGCAGAGATCATCCAACTCAGGGTGGCGTTTCTCGATTTCCGGCCGCAGTTGCCGAAACTTTTCCGTAGACCGGACACACCAGAGCTCGCGCGCCCGCCGCACGGCCGCATGGGTTTTCCACCGGCCGCCGCCCAGCATCGCCAGTGCCGGACGGCCGGTATTGCAGACGGCGACGATATCGGTCTTCTTGCCCCCCGCACTGCACGAGCGGCAGTCGTTGAAGCGGATCACCAGATCGGCCGCATCGATCACGGGCGCCGCACCTTCCGGTACCGGCCCGTTTCCGACGATCATGATGGTCCGGCTCACCGTCACTTATCGCCTCTCAGTTTCCAAGGCCTTCGGTCAGGCTTTTCAATTCCGCAGTGCGCTTCTTCGTCAGGTCGGCAAGGCAACCGGAAACCAGCGTCGGCTCCATCGATCCGCCCCGCGCCTGGAACCCGGCAAGATCGCACTGACCGTCGCGATAGCCGATCCAGGCGCGCTGCGCCTTCTTCAATGCCTCGACGGCACCGACATAATTCAGGTCGATCTCACCGAGTTCCTTGTCGGTCGTCTGCATCGCCGTCATCGTCGTCTTGTAGACGGCGTTCAGCTCCTTGTCGGCCGCTTCATAGTCCTTGTTGGCGCAAATGTTCATGTCCGACTGGGTCATTGCGTTCTCGCAATCGACCTCGGGCTCGTCCTGTGCCTGCGCAAGCGACGCAATGGCCAGAAAGCCCGCCACGACCACGCTTGCGGGAGAAAGCCGGTTCATAGCTTGCCCATGATCTTCTGCTGGAAGCCGTAAACTTCGCGCTTGCCGCCAAACGGGATGAGCGTGACGTTGCGGGTCTGCCCGGGCTCGAAGCGGACCGCGGTGCCTGCCGGAATGTCGAGACGCTTGCCGTGCGCCAGCGCCCGGTCGAAGGACAGGCCGGCATTGGTCTCGGCGAAGTGATAATGGCTGCCGACCTGGATCGGCCGGTCGCCCGTGTTCGAGACCTCGAGCGTCACGGTCTCCAGACCGGCATTCAGTTCGATCTCGCCGCTTTCGACAATGATTTCACCGGGGATCATGATCTGTTTCTCCTGTTCAGGCTGCCCTGATCGGCGCGCAGCCGTCCGGCTTCAAAACGCGTTCGGTGGACGCCGGGAACTTGCCAAGTTTGGCCGCAGGGCGCACCGGGCGACGGACGAGTTCTCCTGAGCAGTTCGGGCAATGCCCGTCCAGAACCTCGGATGCGCAATGCGTACAGAAGGTGCATTCGAAACTGCAGATCATCGCTTCACGACTGCCCGGCGGCAGATCCTTGTCACAGCATTCGCAATTCGGTCTCAGTTGCAGCATCGCCCGTTCCTTCAGCGAATGGGTTCATGGACGGTGACGAGCTTGGTGCCATCCGGAAAAGTCGCCTCGATCTGGATGTCGTGGATCATTTCCGGGATACCTTCCATCACCTGGGCGCGGGTGATGACATGGGCGCCCGCCTCCATCAGGTCTGCGACGGAGCGGCCGTCGCGCGCGCCTTCGACGACAAAGTCGGTGATCAGCGCGATCGCCTCGGGGTGGTTGAGCTTCACCCCGCGCTCCAGGCGCCTGCGGGCCACCATCGCCGCCATCGAAATCAGCAGTTTGTCTTTTTCACGAGGAGTGAGATTCATGCGCGGTCACCAGATTGCGTGTCGACTACAGGTTCCAGACTTTCGGCACAGAGGCGCCCTTGCGCAAGTGCGAAATGACCGGGATGAGGATTTTTCTCAAGGCGAAGCCGTCGGCGGCGGCGAGGCGGGCAATCAGCTTGTCCTGTCCGGCAACCTGATAATGGCTGATCCCGCCATTTGCACCGCCGACCAGAGCACGCAGTTTCTCCACCTGCTGCTCGCAGTCCACGCCGCTGTAGAGGAGCGTGGCAAAGGCGACCTGCCCGCCGAGCGTGGCGGTCTCCTGCGTCAGCGCGGCGATATCGCCGTTCAGGCGCAGATTTTCGGCATGCAGCAGAACTCCTCCCTTGCGGATACGCCAGCAATCCTGAAACAGCCCCGTCCGCATTATCTCGCCCATGGCCTTGCGGCCGAGCAGGATGGCCTCGACGGCCAGGAACTCGCCGCCTTCCGCAATGTCGACGTCTAGCCGGCGCGACAGCGAGGCGCGGTCGAACAGGATCGTTTCCTGCGGCAGCCAGTGCACCGTCGCCCCGGCCCCAACCGAGATCTTTGCTTTTACGGCCGCTGTTCCGGCGCTCGCCTTGTAGATTTTCTCGCAAGCCTGGGTCGTCAGGGTGAGATGCGTGCCCTCTCCGGCCGAAAATTCCCACTCCATATGGTCGCCGCCGGTCAGCCCGCCGGAGCTGTTGATCAGCACCGCCTCCATCGTGGCATCGAACGTATCGGGCAGCCGGATCTTGGCGCAGCCTTCCTGGTAGAATTCGGAAAGCCGGGTGCGCCCGGCAAATGGCTTTGCCACCAGCCGTCCCTTGCCCCACGCTCTTTGGGGAGCGATTGCCGCCGCTTCAGCCATAAAACCCGCCGTCAGACTGTCAGGTGGCGGCGTGCTTCCGGCGTATCCAGCGTGTCCGCCGGCCCCTCATGCACGATCTCGCCCCGATCCATGATATAGACATGGTCTGCAAGCTCGCGGCAGAAGTCAAGATATTGTTCCACAAGCAGAATTGCCATGCCCGTGGAATCGCGCAGATACTGGATCGCCCGGCCGATATCCTTGATGATCGACGGCTGGATGCCTTCGGTCGGCTCGTCAAGAACGAGGATCTTCGGGCGGGTCACCAGCGCGCGGCCGATTGCCAGCTGCTGCTGTTGCCCGCCGGAGAGGTCACCGCCGCGGCGGCCGAGCATGGAGCGCAGGATCGGAAAGAGATTGAAGATATCCTCCGGAATGAAACGGTCCTTGCGCGCCACCGGCGCATAGCCCGATTCCAGGTTCTCCTTGACCGTCAGCAACGGAAAGATTTCGCGTCCCTGCGGCACGAAGCCGATGCCGTGCTTGGCGCGATTGTAGGATGCCATGCCGTTCAGCGGGGTATCATTGAAGGTAATGGTTCCGGCGCTCGGCCCATGCTGACCGGTGATGGCGCGCAACAGGCTGGTCTTGCCGACGCCGTTGCGGCCAAGCACACAGGTGATCTTGCCCATGGGGGCCGTGATGGAGACGCCGCGAAGCGCTTGCGCCGCACCATAGTGCAGATTGATGTTATCGACCGTCAGCATCCCATCACCCTTTTCAGCATCAGTTCAAAAGCGTCCGCCTCAGCATCTGCAGAACGTGTTTCTGCTCCTGCGTCGCCTCGCCGCCAACCATGGAAACCTCGTCGGCAACGGCGATCAGTTCCTGGCATTCGTCCATGGTCAGCGCCTTGCTCCACAGATCGCGGAAGCGGCGGATCGGGTCTTCCGGATTGACCACGTTCTTGACCGCCCAGTCGGCGAACACGAGTACTTCATCCATATCGCCGGGCTTGATGATGCCGTTCATCCGCTGCCGGATCACGTCACGCGCGGCATCCTTCCAGACCGGCTTTTCGTTGGCGAGGCTGAGGAAAAAGGCGACGGCCGCAATGGCAGGCTCGGCGATTGAAGCAAGTGGCGCGGCCTCGGCCTGCTTGCGGAACTGGCGGCGTTTGTAGGCGCCCCGCATGCGTTCGACCGAGTCGATGATTTCGTTTCCTGCTTCCCGCACCATTTTCAAACGCCAGTACCAGACGGCCGCCCCGGCCAAGACCATCACTAAAAATCCGACAATATGCATTGATTGAACCCCCGAATGCGAAAGGCTGCCGATGTTAAGCCGCTTTCCCGCAAGTGTTCAACCTGTCCGTTCATTCACCGCCCCAGATAATTCTCGATCACTTTCGGATCGTTGCTGACGAAATCGATCGAGCCTTCGGCCAGCACCGAGCCCTCCGCCAGGCACGTCACCTTGACACCGAGATCGCGGATGAAGCCCATGTCGTGCTCGACGACGACGACCGAGCGGGTCTTGGCGATCTCCTTGAGCAGCACCGCGGTTTCGGCGGTTTCGGCATCCGTCATGCCGGCCACGGGCTCGTCGACCAGAAGCAGCTTCGGTTCCTGCGCCAAGAGCATGCCGATCTCCAGCCACTGCTTCTGCCCGTGCGAGAGATTGGCGGCCAGATCGTCCTTGCGGGCGGTCATGCGGACCGTTTCGAGGATCTCCTCGATACGCGCCTTGTCCTCAGGCGTCAGGCGATAAAAGAGGGTCGCGAAAACGCCGCGCTTCCGGTTGAGCGCCAGCTCGATATTGTCCCAGACCGTGTGGCTTTCGAACACCGTCGGCTTCTGGAACTTGCGGCCGATGCCGAGTTGGGCGATGTCGGCCTCGTCTTTCTTGGTGAGGTCGATATCACCGTTGAAGAACACCTGGCCGGAATCCGGCCGGGTCTTGCCGGTAATGATGTCCATCATCGTCGTCTTGCCGGCACCGTTCGGGCCGATGATGGCGCGCAATTCGCCGGGTTCGACGACGAAGGACAGCGAGTTCAGCGCCTTGAAACCGTCGAAGGAAACCGAGACGCCGTCGAGATAGAGAAGGCTGCGGGAGGTCTTTTCATCCATCGGTCTTACTCCGCAGCCTGGGGTTCTTGAGTGGCAAGCTGGCTTTCGGCCTTTGCAGCGGCCTTGTCCTGATAGGCCTGCTCGACAGCATCGGCTTGTCTCCGTTCCTTGCGGGAGGCGACGAACTGTTGGACCGTGCCGACAACGCCCTTGGGCAGGAACAGCGTCGTTGCAACGAACAGCACGCCGAGCGCAAACAGCCAGAATTCCGGAAACGCCGCAGTGAAGATGCTCTTGCCGAAATTGACGAGAACGGCGCCGATGATCGGTCCGATCAGCGTGCCGCGGCCGCCGACGGCCGTCCAGATGACCACTTCGATCGAATTTGCCGGCGCAAATTCACCGGGATTGATGATACCGACCTGCGGCACATAGAGCGCGCCGGCGACACCCGCCATCATCGCCGAGACGGTGAAGATGAAGAGCTTCATGTTCTCGACCCGGTAGCCGAGGAAGCGGGTCCGGCTTTCCGCGTCGCGGACGCCGACCAGCACCTTGCCGTATTTCGAGCGGACGATCGCGGAACTCAGGATCAGCGCCAGAGCCAGAGCGATGGCGGTTGCCGCAAACAACGTCGCGCGGGTGCCGCCAGCCTGGACGTTGAAGCCGAGGATATCCTTGAAATCGGTGAGGCCGTTGTTGCCGCCGAAGCCCATCTCATTGCGGAAGAAGGCGAGCAGCAGCGCATAGGTCATCGCCTGGGTGATGATCGACAAGTAGACGCCGGTGACGCGCGAGCGAAAGGCGAACCAGCCGAAGACGAAGGCGAGCAGGCCGGGCACCAGCAGAACCATCAGCGCCGCGAACGCGAAATGGTTGAAGCCATACCAGTACCAGGGCAGTTCGCTCCAGTTCAGGAACACCATGAAATCCGGCAGCAGCGGATTGGCATAGACGCCCCGATCGCCAATCTGGCGCATCAGGTACATGCCCATGGCATAGCCGCCGAGCGCGAAGAAGGCGCCGTGGCCGAGCGAAAGGATGCCGCAATAGCCCCAGACGAGATCGAGCGCGAGCGCCAGCAGGGCGTAGCAGAGGTACTTGCCGAGAAGCGGCACCAGATAGCCCGGAACATGGAAGGCGCTGCCTTCCGGGATGAGGAGATTGGCGAGCGGCACGAGGGCTGCTGCGAGAAGAATGAGCGCCACGGCAAAGAGGATTTTCGTCTCGTGCCGGCTGAACAGCATGTGCGTGATCATTGTTCGATCGCCCTTCCCTTGAGCGCGAACAGGCCGCGTGGCCGCCGCTGAATGAAGAGAATGATAAAGATGAGGATGAGGATCTTGCCCAGCACCGCACCGGCATAGGGTTCGAGGAACTTGTTGGCGATGCCCAGTGTGAGCGCGCCGACGAGCGTGCCCCAGAGGTTGCCGACGCCGCCGAAGACCACGACCATGAAGCTGTCGATGATGTAGTTCTGGCCGAGATTGGGCGAGACATTGTCGATCTGGCTGAGCGCCACGCCTGCCATGCCGGCAATGCCCGAACCGAGGCCGAAGGTCAGCGCATCGACCCAAGGCGTGCGGATACCCATGGAGGATGCCATGCGGCGGTTCTGCGTCACGGCGCGCATCTGCAGCCCGAACTTGGAGCGCTTCAGAAGCAGGAGCAGCGCAACGAAAACGCCGAGCGAAAAGACGATGATCCACATCCGGTTATAGGTGATGGCGAGACCGCCGAACTCGAACGCGCCCGACATCCAGCTTGGATTATCGACCTGGCGGTTGGTCGGCCCGAAGATGGTACGGATCGCTTGCTGCAGGATCAGCGAAATGCCCCAGGTGGCAAGCAGCGTTTCCAGCGGACGCCCATAGAGCCAGCGGATAACGCTACGTTCGATGCCGACGCCGACCAGGCCAGTGAACAGAAAGGCGGCAGGAACCGCAAAGGCGAGCGTATAGTCGGCCATGCCAGGGGCGACGGAGGCGACCGTCTGCTGCACCACATAGGTGGTGTAGGCGCCGAGCATGACCATCTCGCCATGCGCCATGTTGATGATACCCATGACGCCGAAGGTGATGGCAAGGCCGATGGCTGCGAGGAGCAGCACGGAGCCGAGCGACAGGCCGTACCAGACGTTTTGCGCCACGTCCCATGCTGCAAGGCTGGTCTTGATCGACGCGATGTTCTGCTCGATCGCCGGTTTCAGGTCTTGCGGCGCATTCTCCAGAGCCGCGGTCAGGATCGTCAGCGCATCGCGATTTCCGCGCGCCGCGATGGTGTCGATGGCAGCCTTCTTGTCCTCGGCGCTGGCGTCTGTCTTGAGCAGGATCACTGCACGCGCTGCTTCCATGGTCGCCTTGACCTCTGGGTCCTTCTCCTGCGCCAGTGCGGAATTCAACAAATCGAGATTGTCGGGATCACCATCCTTGAGCAGGTCCTGCGAGGCGGCCAGCCGCGCGGCCCGATCGGGGCTCAAGAGCGTCAGCTGGCTCAGTGCCGCGCCGATCGCGCCGCGCAGACCGTTGTTCAGCTTGATCTTCGCAAGATTGCCGGGAACATCGGCTGCCGGCGCGCCGGTCAGCACGTCGAGGTAGGCGCCATCCGTCGGTGCGGCGAGGTAAACGGAGCCGCCGGTCTTCGGCGCGTAGAGTTTGCCGTCGCTCAGGCTTTGCAGAATTTCGGCAACCTTGGCATCGCCCGAGGCGGCGAGCGCTTTCACCGCTTCGATCTTCTGCGGAAAGCTCTTGGCGCCCAGCGCATCGACCAGCGGCCGGATATCTTCCTGCGCGCGCAGGCACGTTGCAAGGCAACTGACCAGCAGGCAAAGAGCGACAAGGAAGGTCTGGATGGCGCGATACATGAGCTCTTCTTGTTCCGTTGGCGGCGTCGCGATTTCCGGCTCGTGCTTGACCGCTGGCGCTGCTTAAAGTTTCCGCAATGCGCTCGTCCGACGATCAGATCGAAGGCGACCTGCATCTGGCTGCTCTGTCCCACCCCTACACCATGCAGAAACCATGCCAGCCATGGCGCAAAGGATGAAAGTCCCTCCGTCCGGGTGAGAAATCCGGACGGAGGGGTATTCTTCGACGATGCCGTGAATGACTTGCGGGAGACGGCCGTAAAGCCGTTTCCCAATATACTTACGTGCTGAAATCAGGAGCCCTTGCCGCCGCACTTGCCGGTTGCAACGTTGAAGTTGCCGCAGGACATCGGCTTGCGCCAATCGGAGATCAGGTCCTTGGAGTCGGGCAGGAAGTCGGACCATTCGTCGCCAACGACGGCTGGCGTCTGCTGGACGATTTCGAACTGGCCGTCTTCCTGGATTTCACCGATCAGCACCGGCTTGGTGATGTGGTGGTTCGGCATGACGGTGGAATAGCCGCCAGAAAGGTTGGGAACGCTGGTGCCGATGATCGTGTCGAGAACGGCATCCGTGTCGGTGGTGCCGGCAGCCTCGACCGCCTTCACCCAGGCGCTGAAGCCGATATAGGCAGCTTCCATCGGGTCGTTGGTCACGCGCTTGTCGTTCTTGGTGAAGGCATGCCACTGCTTGATGAATTCGGCGTTGACCGGAGCATCGACCGACTGGAAGTAGTTCCAGGCAGCGAGATGGCCGACCAGCGGCTTGGTGTCGAGACCGGCAAGCTCTTCTTCGCCGACCGAGAAGGCGACGACCGGGATATCGGTTGCCTTGATGCCCTTGTTGCCGAGTTCCTTGTAGAAGGGGACGTTGGCGTCGCCGTTGATGGTCGAGACGACGGCGGTCTTCTTGCCGGCCGAGCCGAATTCCTTGATCTTAGCCACTTCCGTCTGCCAGTCGGAGAAACCGAACGGCGTGTAGTTGATCAGGATATCTTCCTTCGGGATACCCTTGGCGATCAGATAGGCTTCAAGGATCTTGTTGGTCGTGCGCGGATAGACGTAGTCGGTGCCTTCAAGCACGAAACGCTCGACGCCTTCCGTTTCCATCAGGTAATCGACAGCGGGAATGGCCTGCTGGTTCGGCGCAGCACCGGTGTAGAAGATGTTGCGCGAGGATTCTTCACCCTCGTACTGGACCGGGTAGAAAAGCAGCGAATTCAGCTCTTCGAAGACCGGCAGAACGGATTTGCGCGACGACGAAGTCCAGCAACCGAAGACGGCCGAGACCTTGTTGACGGAGATCAACTCGCGCGCCTTTTCAGCAAACAGCGGCCAATCGGACGCCGGATCGACAACGACAGCCTCAAGCTTCTTGCCGAGAAGGCCGCCCTTCTTGTTCTGCTCTTCGATGAGCATCAGCATGGCGTCCTTGAGCGTCGTCTCGGAAATAGCCATGGTGCCCGAAAGCGAGTGAAGAACCCCGACCTTGATCGTGTCTTCGGCGGCAAAAACGCCAGAGAATGCGGTCGTGGCCAGTGCACCGGCCAGAAACGCGCTCATGACATGAGATTTGATTTTCATTGTGAACCCCTCTCGTTCTTTGACGACGGCTCTTGGGAGACCTTTACCGTTCGTAAAGGGACTATCCGCCGGGGGCAGAGAAACCTGTATACGTCAATTGACGTAGGCGCCGGGGCGAAGTGTGCAATGCAGCACCTTTAAGGATCGCGATCTTCTGTGCTACGACTTTTGTCGCGGCCGCGAAGATAGCAAGGGGAACCGACACCGCCGATGACAGCTCGCCAGCGCATCATACCGGTCCGACGCGAATATAACCGTTGGGTCGCCAACCAGACGCTGGAAGACTATGCGCTGCGCTTCACACCCAAGAGCGCCCGGCAATTCTCCTCGCAGCGCATTTCCCAGACGGCGATCGGGGCCATTTCCTTCCTGGCGCTGGAGGCGATCGGCGGCGCGATCACCCTCTCCTACGGAACGACCAACGCCATTATCGCCATTCTGGTCGCCAGCATTGTCATGCTTTGTGTCGGCCTGCCGATCAGCCGCTATGCCATCCGCCATGGCGTCGATATCGACCTTCTGACGCGCGGCGCAAGCTTCGGCTATATCGGCTCAACCATTACCTCGCTGATCTATGCGAGCTTCACCTTCATGCTCTTTGCCATCGAGGCCTCGATCATGTCGGCCGCGCTGGAACTGGCGCTCGGTATCCCGGTCTGGATCGGCTATATCATCAGCGCCGTCATGGTGATCCCGCTGGTAACGCATGGCGTTCGGCTCATCAGCAAGTTCCAGCTGATCACCCAGCCGTTCTGGATCATCCTCAACATCCTTCCCTTTGTCTTCATTGCTCTGGCCGATTGGGGCAAATTCGACCTCTGGCTCGCCTTTGCGGGTGCCCACAAGACCGCTGGCGCTCCAGGTTCGCTGGCACCGTTTTCCCTTGCCGAGTTCGGTGCGGCGTCGGCCGTCATCCTCGCCTTGATGGCGCAGATCGGCGAACAGGTGGATTTCCTGCGCTTCCTGCCGCCAGAGGGCCAGCGCAAGCTGCATCATCGTATCGCGGTTTTCCTCGCCGGCTCCGGTTGGGTGATCGTCGGCGCCCCAAAATTGCTGGCAGGCTCCTTCCTCGTCGTGCTCTGCCTCAGCGCCGGTGTACCGGTCGAGGATGCCGCAGATCCGGCGCATATGTACCTGACCGCCTTCGGCTACATGATCCCGTGGCACAATGCGGCTTTGCTGCTGATGGCGGCCTTCGTGGTCGTCTCGCAACTGAAGATCAACGTGATGAATGCCTATGCGGGTTCGCTCGCCTGGTCGAACTTCTTCTCGCGCCTTACCCACAGCCATCCCGGCCGTGTCGTCTGGCTGATGTTCAACGTGGCGATCGCGCTTCTGTTGATGGAACTCGGCATCTATAAGCTGCTGGAAGAAACGCTCGGCATCTTCTCGATTATCGCCATGTCATGGCTCTGCACCATCTCCGCCGATCTCTTCGTCAACAAGCCGCTGGGTCTGGCGCCGCCGAACATCGAGTTCAAGCGCGCCCATCTCTACGACGTTAACCCGGTCGGCATCGGTGCCATGACGCTGTCGGCCTTGGTCGCCCTCACCGCGCATTTCGGTCTGCTCGGCGCGATGGCATCGTCGTTGGCCCCCTATATCGCGCTGATCACCGCCTTCATCGCCTCCCCCGCCATCGCCTGGGCCACCAAGGGCAAATACTATCTCGCCCGCAAGCCGCGCCAGAGCTGGAAAAAGCTGTCCACCGTCACCTGCTCGATCTGTGAACATCCGTTCGAACCCGAGGACATGGCCTGGTGCCCGGCCTATTCGGCACCGATCTGTTCGCTCTGCTGCTCGCTCGACAGCCGCTGCCACGACATGTGCAAGCCGCATGCGAGCTTCAACGCGCAGACCGCCGTTGTCGCCAGGGCCCTGCTGCCGCAGAAGGTCACCGAAACGCTCTCCACTCGCCTCGGACGCTATGGCATTGCCGTCGTCCTCTCCATTGCCGGCATCGGCATCATCCTGGCAATGATCGCCCACCAGACCGGGAGCGCATCGCCGCAGACCGCATCGGTCATCAACCGGACGATCGGCATCGTCTTCTTCGTCTTTGCCGTCGTCACCGGCATCGTCTGCTGGTTCTACGTTCTCGCGCATGACAGCCGGCTGGTGGCCGAGGAGGAGTCCTCGCGGCAAAACACGTTGCTCCTGAAGGAAATCGCCGCCCACAAGAAGACCGACGCCGCCCTGCAATATGCCAAGGAAACGGCAGAGGCCGCCAACCGCGCCAAGAGCCGCTATGTCGTGGGGCTCAGCCATGAACTGCGCACACCGCTCAACGCCGTTCTCGGCTATGCGCAGATCCTCGAACGCGACGAGACCATTCCGGCACCGCGTCAATCGGCGATCAAGGTGATCAAGCGCAGCGCCGATCATCTGTCGGGCCTGATCGACGGGCTGCTCGATATTTCCAAGATCGAGGCCGGCCGTCTGCAGGTCTATTCGAACGAGATCAACATCCAGGACTTCCTCGACCAGGTCACCGACATGTTCCGCCCGCAGGCGCAGGCCAAGGGCGTGGTCTTCGAGCACAAGCGGGCAGGCACCCTGCCGCAATATGTCCGCGCCGACGAGAAGCGGCTGCGCCAGATCCTCGTCAACCTGCTCTCCAACGCCATCAAATTCACCGACAGCGGCACAATCCGCTTCGACGTCACCTATCGCAGCCAGGTTGCGACCTTCACCGTCTCCGATACCGGTCGCGGCATTTCACAGACAGACCTGCCGCGCATTTTCGAGCCCTTCCAGCGCGGCGAGGCCGAACATGTCCGGCCGATGCCCGGCCTTGGGCTGGGGCTCACCATCACCCGTCTTCTGACCCAGACGCTCGGTGGCGAGATCGTCGTCGACAGCGAACGCGACAAGGGCTCGACTTTCCGTGTCCGCCTGATGCTCTCGGCGATCAACCGGCCGACCGCATCCCTGCCCTCGGTGCGCAAGATCGCCGGTTATGCCGGACCACGCCGCACGATCGTTGTCGTCGATGACAACGAGGATCATCGCGACCTGATGCGCGAGGTGCTGATGCCGCTCGATTTCGTCGTGCTGACAGCGGCAGGCGGAACAGAATGCCTGACGCTGATCGAGGGTATCAAGCCCGATCTCTTCCTGATCGACATCTCGATGCCCGGCATGAACGGCTGGCAATTGGTCACACGCCTGCGCGAGCACGGACAGACTGCACCGGTGCTCATGCTGTCTGCCAATATCGGCGACGGGACGGAGGCCGACACCCATACCGGCCACAACGACACCCTCACCAAGCCCTTCGATATCCGCCAGTTGCATGACAAGCTGGCCGTCCATCTGGCGCTCGAATGGGACTATAGCGATACGGCCGCTGCTGCGCCAAAGCCAAAGGTCAACGCCGAGGTCAAGACGCCCGGCGTCGCCCATGTCGAGGAACTGATCCGGCTGGGCGAAATCGGCTATGTCCGCGGCATCGAGGCGAAGCTCGCCGATCTCGCGCGTTCGGAGGAAAATCAGCCCTTTACCGAGGCTGTGAAGACCTATGTCCAGGCTTTCGACCTTGCCGGCTATGCGGATTTCCTCCAGAGCATAAACAAACAGGGGAGAGCCGCCGGTGAATGAAGCAGTCCATCCACGCGATATCGTGCTCATCGTGGATGATTCTCCGGAAACGCTGGGCTTCCTCACCGATGCGCTCGAACAATCCGGCTTCTCGGTGCTGATCGCCACCTCGGGCAAGGCTGCGATCAACGTCGTTGACCGCATCACGCCGGATATCATCCTGATGGACGCGGTGATGCCCGGCATGGACGGTTTCGACACCTGCCGCAGCCTCAAGGCCAATCCCGGCATCGCCCAGGTTCCGGTGATCTTCATGACCGGGCTGACGGAAACCGAACATATCGTCCACGCGCTGGAATCCGGCGGTGTCGATTATCTTTCGAAGCCTATCAACATCGATGAACTGCGCGCCCGTATCCGCGTACACCTTGCCAATGCCCGCTCGGCGCAAAGCGCGCGCGTTGCCTTGGACGCGGCTGGACGGCACCTGCTTGCCGTGCGCGGCACCGGAAGCATCCAGTGGTCGACGCCGCAGGCGACGCGGCTGGTCAATGCCGCGACGGGCCGGGATGATGGGCTGGAGACGCTTGCCGACCATATCCGCGCCTGGCTGGAGGAGCGCGAAAAATACGGCGTCTCCAAGGAGCCGCTGATCATCCACCAGAACGGCCAACCGGTGCTGCAGCTTGCCTATCTCGGCGCCATCGGCGGCGACGAATTCCTGTTCCGCCTGACCGGCGTCAGCCAGACCAGCGACGACGACATTCTCCGCCAGAATTTTTCGCTGACGGTGCGCGAGGCTCAGGTGCTGCTCTGGATCGCCAAGGGCAAATCGAACCGCGACATCGGCGAAATCCTGGGCTTGAGCGCTCGCACGGTCAACAAGCACCTGGAACAGATCTATGTGAAGCTCGGCGTCGAAAACCGCGCGTCTGCCGCCGTCAAGGCGGCGAACGCCTTGCGTGAGGTCTAATGCATGTCGCCCAAAAGTGTGCAGCGGTTTTGGGACAACGACATGCAAAACAAAACCTAAAGCGCATCGCGCAAATCCGTCTTGAGGCGATGTGCTTTAGCCACCTTCAGTAGGAATGCGGTGGCACGAAGAGACAGATGGTCCGAGTTTTTTCCTCACCCGCAACCGAGCACCAATGGTATTCGCCGTCCGGCGAGGACCGGACGCGCGTATCCGCGTAGGGCACGACCTCACCGGTGAGATTGATGACGTAGCCTTGCGGCTTCTCGCTGATCGCTTTGGTTGCGACCGGCCGGCAATCCTGATTGGAGCAGCAGGAGAACGGATAGCTCCAGCCGGACGGCGCATCATGCGCCTTGCCCGCCGCAGGCCATAAGCTGGCCGCGATCAGCGGCGGTATCAGCCAGGCAAGATAGTATCTTCCTTCCTGCATGATGGGGATCGCAGCCGAAACATGTCCATCGGCGATTGGGCGGTAGGCTACCTTTGAGAAGCGCATGAAGAACTCCTGGTTTGGGACCACTGCTGTTCCCGCCATCGAAGCGTTTCTTCCCGCATACCGGCTGACGCCGGAAAATTCCGCCGGCGCCGACATCGGCACGATCCTTCCGGACCCTGCGTCCGTTCCTGGACACGGCGCCGTCACCATAACCCTTGGGCGAGCGCCAGCCTGCCTTATATTTAAGCATTATCTGCCGATTCCGCCGGGTCGGCAATCGGTGGCCATCGACAAACACACCACGTTGCAATATCGCAACATTCTAATATTTAGTATTTGAAAGTCAGCGGCTTATGCGACGCGGTCCGGCGGTTGCCGGCCTTCGAAGAAGGCCGTGACGTTCTCGACGACTTTCATGCCCATCGCCGTGCGCGTCTCTTCCGTCGCGCTGCCGAGGTGCGGCAAGAGCAAGACATTGTCCAGAACACGCAGCCGTTCGGGAACATTGGGCTCCGCCTCGAAGACATCGAGACCGGCGCCGCGGATGGTACCGTTTTCCAGCGCCTCGATCAGCGCATTTTCATCGATGACATCGCCGCGGGCCGTATTGATCAGAAGGGCTTGCGGCTTCATCACGGCCAGCCGTTGCGCATTGATGAGATGCCGGTTTTCACCACCGCCCGGGCAATGGAGCGAGACGAAATCGGCGGCGGCCAGCACCTCCTCGACCGTATCCATCTGCCTGGCCCCATAGCGGGATGCTTCCGCCGTATCGATCTTCGACCTGTTGTAGAAGACCACATCCATGTCGAAGCCGAAATGGCAGCGTTTCGCCATCGCCTTGCCGATCCGGCCGAAGCCGATGATCCCGAGCGTCTTGCCGGTCACCTTGGTTCCGATCATGTGCGTCGGCCGCCAGCCGGCCCATTGCCCGGAGCGGACCTCGCGCTCGCCCTCACCTGCCCGACGCGCAACGGCAAGCAGCAGCGACATGGCGATATCCGCCGTGCAGTCGGTGAGCACGCCCGGCGTGTTGGTGACGGCTATGCCCCTCGCCCTTGCAGCAGCGATGTCGATGTGATTGTAACCGACGCCGAAATTTCCGAGAATTTTCGTGCGGATGTCTGTGGCATCGAAAAGCGAAGCCGGCAGGCGGTCGGATACCGTCGGCAAGACCGCATCGAACGAGCGAAGCGCTTCGGCGAGAGCCGCCGCATCCATGGCGGTATCCGAGACATTGAATGAAGCATCGAACCGTTCGGCCAGAACGCGCTCGACAGCCTCAGGCCAGCGGCGAGTGACGAGAATGCGGGGGTTCTGGGCCATCGGCTGCTCCGGACTGGAATCTGGAACAGACACTTAACACAGGAATGGCCGCAAACCAGCGGCCAATCGGGTGAAACAGATATACAAGCGGGGCGCCACCAAGGCGCCCCGCGCGTTACGCTAGCTGTTCAGGAAGGCGAGCATGTCGTCGTTCAATTGCTGCTTGTGCGTGTCGGCGATGCCGTGCGGCGCGCCGGCATAGACCTTCAGCGTGGCATGCGGCACCAGCGTCTTCGATGCGCGTGCTGCAGCGTCGATCGGCACGATCTGGTCGTCATCGCCGTGAACGATCAGCGTCGGCACGTCGAACTTCTTCAGATCCTCGGTGAAGTCCGTTTCGGAAAAGGCCTTGATCGAGTCATAGGTGTTCTTGTGGCCAGCCGTCATGCCCTGCAGCCAGAACGAGTCGATCATGCCCTGCGAAGGCTTGGCGCCGGGGCGGTTAAAGCCGAAGAACGGCCCGGAAGCAATGTCCTTGTAGAGTTGCGACCGGTCGGCGATCGACGCGGCACGGATACCATCGAATACCTCGATCGGCAGACCGCCGGGATTGGCCGCCGTCTTCAGCATCAGCGGCGGCACGGCGGAGATGAGACCCGCCCTGGCGACGCGGCTCGTACCATGGCGGCCGATATAGCGGCTGATCTCGCCGCCGCCGGTAGAAAAGCCGAACAACGAGATCGTCTTCAAGTCCAGAACGTCGATCAGGTCGGCCAGATCATCGGCATAGTGATCCATATCGTTGCCGTCCCAGGGCTGGGACGAGCGGCCATGGCCGCGACGGTCATGGGTGATGACGCGAAAGCCGTTGTTGGCGAGATGCAACGCCTGCGCCTCCCAGCTGTCGGAGGAGAGCGGCCAACCGTGGCTGAGGACGACGACGGGACCGTCCTTCGGACCCCAGTCCTTGTAATAGATTTCAACGCCATCGCGCGTGATTATGGTATTGACGCTGCGCCTTGCCGGCGACTGATCCGCCGATGCCGGCGCAGCCTGATCCTCGGCGACCGCATGCGCCCCGGCCAGAGCGCCTGATACGGCGGCGATGCCTGCTCCGCCGACACCGGCAAGCAGGACGTTACGGCGAGAAAAGTTCTGTTCGTTGCTGCTGTCAGACATGACGTTCTCCTTCTTCGTTTGTGGTGCCGCCTGGCGGCAATGCGTTGACTTATTAGCGATTTAATCGTGCACGATATACGTGCTTGAAGTTCTGGCTGCGATCGTTTTGGATCAGCGCCGATTTCGCTTGTGCACAATTA
Source organism: Pararhizobium sp. LjRoot255 (assembly GCF_964252905.1). Classification (NCBI taxonomy): domain Bacteria; kingdom Pseudomonadati; phylum Pseudomonadota; class Alphaproteobacteria; order Hyphomicrobiales; family Rhizobiaceae; genus Pararhizobium; species Pararhizobium sp. LjRoot255. Next base: position 2,627,665 of record NZ_CAXUPQ020000001.1, on the reverse strand, counting down.
AATCGTTATCGACGTTTAGTCCTTAGGCATTTCAATGTCAATGCCTTGCGATTAAATCGCGAACGATTTATCTTATGCACACCAGATGAAGGACGAACGCAATGGATCAAACATCGTGCGATAAAACGGAGGCGGCGAAACTCGACGACTTCCTCTGTTTCGCCATCTACTCCGCCAACCACGCCCTCAACCGCGTCTACAAGCCGCTTCTGGACGCGATCGGGCTTACCTACACGCAGTACCTCGCCATGGTCACGCTCTGGGAGCAGGACGACCGGACAGTCGGGAGCCTCGGTGAAAAGCTGTTTCTGGAATCGAGCACATTGACGCCGGTGCTGAAGCGCCTGGAAGCTTTGGGGCATATCGTGCGGACGCGCGACAAGACCGACGAGCGGCAGGTGCGGGTGCGACTGACGGCAAGCGGACGTGTCCTTCAGGACCAGGCAAAAACCATTCCGCCCTGCATTCTGGAGGCAAGCGGCCTGGAGATGGGCGAACTGGTGCGGCTCAAGAAGGAGATCGCAACGCTGAGATCAGCCCTGCTGCGATAGCGGCGATGCTGCCTCGCGTGCCTCGCGCACACGCAAAAAGGCCCGGCAATGCCGGGCCTTTCGCGATCCAGATGGACCAATATCTATGCCCGGAACGACTATTCGTTCTGGAAGTAGGTGTACTTGCCGTCGTCACCCTTCTTCCAGGTGTACATGACGTAGTCCGGACGGGTGATGTCGCCCTTTTCGTCATAGCTTAATTCGCCGATGGCGGTGTGGAACGGACCTTTGCCCTTGATGTTCTCGGCAACCGCCTGCGGATCGCTGCCGCCGGTGTTCTTGGCAGCTTCTGCGATGACCTGCAGAGCGGCGTAGGAATACAGCGTGTAGGCTTCCGGTTCAAAGCCGGCAGCGCGGAACTTTTCAACCAGTTCCTTTGCAGCCGGGTTCTTGCGCGGATCCGGAGCAAACGTCATCAGGGTGCCGTCAACAGCGTCGCCAGCGATCGAAGCAAGTTCGTTCGAAACGATACCGTCGCCGGACATGAAAGTGGCCTTCAGGCCCTGGTCAGCCATCTGGCGCATGATGAGGCCGGCTTCAGTGTGCAGGCCGCCCCAGTAAACCACCGTTACACCGGCGTCCTTCATCTTGGCGATCAGCGCCGAGAAGTCCTTGTCGCCAGTCGTGATACCTTCGTAAATGACTTCCTTCACACCGGCTTCGTTCATGGCAGCCTTCGTCAGGTCAGCAAGACCCTGGCCGTAAGGCGTCTTGTCGTGAACGACGGCAACCTTGCCATCCTTGAAGTTGGCAGCGATGTAGGCACCGGCAACGGCACCCTGCTGATCGTCGCGACCGCAGGTACGGAAGGTGTTCCACAGGCCGCGCTCGGTGAAGACCGGGTTGGTAGCGGACGGGGTGATTTCCAGGATGCCGTTCTCCGCGTAGACTTCGGAAGCCGGGATCGAAACGCCGGAGTTGAAGTGGCCGACCACGAACTTGACGCCGTCAGCCACGAACTTGTTGGCGACGGAAACGCCCTGCTTCGGGTCAGAAACGTCGTCGCCGAGGACGATCTTGATCTGCTCGCCATTGATGCCGCCGGCAGCGTTGATGTCAGCAGCGGCCTGCTCAGCACCCTTCTGGAGCTGCGCGCCGAAAGCTGCGTTCGGCCCCGTCAGCGGACCAGCAACACCAACCAGCAGGTCAGCCCATGCAGTGCCGCTGAAAGCGACCATTGCAGTCAGCGCAACAGCCGACAAAAGTGACTTCTTCATCTTGTTACTCCCAAAAAATTTGAGCGGGTGTCGTTTAAACCGGTCACGATACCCACCATAATCGCGCCGGTATTCTTGTATCCGCAGGCAGCGCACCCGGCGCTGCCACGGGGTTCCCTCTATTATTTCGACTTCCATGAGAAAGGCGACGCCTTCTCATAGAGCCAGTAGTAATTGTTGGTCATCTGCTTCGTGCGGTAATAGCGATAGCCGGCCGTAGCAAACAACAAAAGGACGACGGTGTCCACGATATAGTACTGCAAAGTCAACATGCTGCCGTTGAAAAGCGCATGATGGATAAAGCGAATCGCCACACCCAGAAGCAGGGTGTAGATAATCAGCGTCGAGTATTTGCTCCAGCCTTCGGCAGCACTCTTGCCGGTGCGCCAGGCAGTCCATCCGCCCATCACCACGGTCACCAGCGCAAACTGCAGAACGGTCGGTTCTTCGTAGAGAATGCCTTGCATTCCATTTCTCCCCTTCAAAGCGCTGGCCGGCTTTCGAGCCGCGCAAAAGCGCTCCAACGTACCGAAATCACATATCCGCCGGCTGTTTCAAAACGCCGCCGGCAGACATGGCTCAATGACCGCCCTCGAGATAGGCGGCGCGTACTTCCGGATTGGCCAGCAATTCCTTGCCGCTACCACTCATCGTCACCTTGCCGTTAACCATGACATAGCCGCGATGAGACAGTTTCAGCGCCGCGAAGGCGTTCTGCTCGACGAGGAAGACGGTCAGGCCTTCCTGCTCGTTGAGCTTCTTGATCGCTTCGAAGATGCTCTTGACGATCAGCGGAGCCAGACCAAGCGAGGGCTCGTCGAGAAGCAGAAGCTTCGGCCGGGCCATCAGTGCGCGGCCGATCGACAGCATCTGCTGCTCGCCGCCCGAAAGCGTCCCGCCGCGCTGCGCCTGGCGCTCTTTGAGGCGCGGAAACAGCGTGAAGATCTTTTCCACGTCCTCATTGAAATGCTTCATATTGTCGAGGCTCGCGCCCATCTGAAGATTTTCAAAGACGGTCATGCGCGGAAAGATACGGCGACCTTCCGGCGACTGGGCAACGCGCAACCGGGCAATTTCGTGCGTCGGCATGCGGGTAATGTCCTGGCCATCGAAGGTAACCGAACCGGTCTTCGCCTGCGGGCTACCGCAAATGGTCATCATCAGCGTCGATTTGCCGGCGCCGTTGGCCCCGATCATGCAGACGATCTCGCCGCGCTTGACTTCGACATCGACGCCGGCAAGCGCACGAATATTGCCGTAGTAGGCCTCGACGGCTTTTACATTCAGGAGGGTATCGCTCATCAGTGCGTGTCTCCTGGCGTGATTTCCGCGATCTGTTCGATCACCTCTTCGACCTCAACATCTTCAACACCAAGATAGGCGGCGATAACCTTCGGATCGTGCTTCACAAAGTCCGGATTTCCATCGGATATCTTCTGGCCGTATTCCAGCACCACGACGTGGTCCGAAATTTCCATGACCACCGACATGTCGTGCTCGATCAGCAGGATCGACGTTTCCGTATCCTTGCGGATGCTGCGCAAGAGCTCGTTGAGGGCGAGCGATTCACGCGGATTGAGGCCGGCTGCAGGCTCGTCGAGGCAAAGGAATTCCGGACCCGTGCACATGGCGCGGGCGATTTCCAGACGGCGCTGTGCACCGTACGGCAGGTCGCCGGCCGGATCGTCGGCGCGGTCGGTCAGGTTTGCCTTGTCAAGCCAGTACTTTGCACGCTCGATCGATTCTCCGACCGCCGCCTTGTAGGTCGGGAAGCCGAGCAGGCCGAGGATGGTGTAGCCAGACGCCAGCATCAGCTTGTTGTGCTGGGCAACCAGCAGGTTCTCGAGAACCGTCAGGCCCGAGAACAGGCGGATGTTCTGGAAGGTACGGGCAACCTTGGCGTCGCGGTTGACCTCGTAATCCGCCATGCGCTCGAGAAGGTATTCCTTCCCGGCCTTCTGCCGCATCGTGATCATGCCCATCGTCGGCTTGTAGAAGCCGGTGATGCAGTTGAACACCGTTGTCTTGCCGGCGCCGTTCGGGCCGATGAGCGCAGTGATATCGCCGCGATGGGCTTCGAACGACAGGTCGTTGATGGCCATCAGGCCGCCGAAACGCATCGACAGATGCTCGACTTTGAGGATTGGATCTTTCGTCATTGTGTCTGTCTCAAGGGCCATCAGCCGTGCCCTTCCTTGGTAAAGCTGCCGGAGACACTCTTGCGTTGGCGCAGGAATGCTGTGGGTTCGCGCGAGCCGACGAAGCCGCGAGGCTTCCAGACCATGACGACGATCATGGCCAGACCAAAGATCAGCATGCGGTAGAGTTCCGGGGTGAAATCAGGTCCGAAGATCCGCTTCAGGAATTCCATTTCGCGCAGCAGTTCGGTACCGCCGATCATGACGATCGCTGCGACGGCAATGCCGACCAGAGAGCCCATGCCACCGAGAACCACGATCGCCAGGATGATCGCCGATTCCAGGAAGACGAAAGACTCAGGCGATACGAAGCCCTGGCGAACAGCAAAGAACGAGCCTGCAATCCCCCCGAACATCGCGCCGGTGGCAAATGCCGTCAGTTTGGTCGTGACCGTGTTGATACCGAGCGAACGGCAGGCGATTTCATCTTCACGCAACGCTTCCCAGGCTCGGCCGACCGGCATGCGGCGCAGGCGGATCGTGACGAACGCAGCCAGCATGCACAGCGCCAGGGCCAAATAGAACAGGAAGATCTTGTAATAGGCCGAGGACATCGGCAGGCCGAACACCTTGGCGAAATTATTCGCGGCGCCGACATCGAAGGACCAGATGCCGAAGACGCTTGCCTTGGCGATGCCGGAGATACCAAAGGTTCCCTTGGTCACTTCCGTCCAGTTGATCAGCACCAGCCGGATGATTTCCCCGAAGGCGAGCGTCACGATCGCCAGATAGTCACCCTTGAGGCGCAGCACGGGAAAACCGAGGATCGTGCCCCAAAGTGCCGCCAGGATACCGGCCATCGGCAGGAGCAGCCAGAAGGACAGGCCGAAATAGGAAGACAAGAGCGCATAGGAATATGCACCGACCGCGTAGAAGGCGACATAGCCGAGATCGAGGAGACCGGCGAGGCCAACGACGATGTTCAGTCCCCAGGCCAGCAGCACATAGATGAGAATCTGGATACCGAAGTTATCGACCCATTTCAGCGAGCCCTGGAAGCCGAATGCTGCGACCATGACCAGCGGATACGCGATCAGGGCAGCGATGGCGAGCAGGGTGAAATTGCGCGCGACGAAGCCCGCCTCCCGCTCGACGACCGGGCCTGCGGCCTTTGCCGCCTTGCGCGCCTCAAGCCAGGGGCGAATATAGGCGACAGACAGGAAGCGGCCGACCATGGCAATGGCGACGAAGGTCGCCAAAAGACCCCAGCGCGGAACGAGTTCGAGTTCATTCCGGATGTTCTGGCCGGTCTCCAGGCCGACGAACAGCACGAACAGGCCGAGAGCGACGAGACCGGCATAAAAAGCCTCGCGCAGAGCCCGCGCCATCAGATTGCTGTTGGCGCTCTCATTGGTGTGCGAAATGTTTGCCATGAAATTATACCTTCTCGACTTCCGGCCGACCCAGGATACCAGACGGCTTGAAAATCAGCACGATGGCGAGGATCGAGAATGTCGCGACATCCTTGTAGTCGATGGTGAAATAGGCGGACCAGAGCGATTCGATCAGGCCGATCATGAGGCCACCCAACACGGCGCCCGGAAGGGACCCGATACCGCCGAGAACAGCTGCCGTGAAGGCCTTGACGCCCGGTGTGAACCCATCGGTGAAGACGATCACGCCGTAATACATCAGGTACATGGTGCCGGCGACGGCGGCCAGCGCCGCACCCATGACGAAGGTGATCGAGATCGTCTTGTCGACATCGATGCCGAGCAGCGCCGCCATCTTGCGGTCCTGCTCGGTGGCGCGCTGGGCGCGCCCGAGTGGCGTATGATTGACGACGTACCAGAAGATGGTCAGCAGAACCGCAGTCACCAGCACGATAATGATCTGCTTCAGCGAAAGCGCTATGCCGAAAACGTCGTAAACGGAGGATACCAGCGGCGGAACCGGCTTGTTGCGCGGACCTTGTGTCACCTGAATGAAGTTCGACAGCGCAATCGACATGCCGATCGCAGTGATCAGCGGCGCCAGCCGAAACGAACCGCGCAGCGGGCGGTAAGCCAATTTCTCGATGACCCAGTTCCACAGCCCCGTCATCAGCATCGCGATGATGATCATGATGAACAAGGCAACGGCGATCGGAATGCCACCGAACAATCCGACGAGGACCAGGTAGACAATCAGAGCGGCAAAGCCACCAAGCATGAAAATGTCGCCGTGGGCGAAGTTGACCATGCCGATGATGCCGTAAACCATTGTATAACCAATGGCAATCAAACCGTAAATCGAGCCAAGTGTCAGCCCGTTGACGAGCTGCTGGACAAAATACTCCATCTATATCCCCCGGGCCTGATCCTGTTAGGTCAGACCTCTTGTTTTAGAAGCTCTTTCCGAGCCTTTTTTCGATAGGGATTCCATAATGCTTTCGAACCAAAAGTGAAGCGTAAAATGACGGTTTCCTGAAATTCTTTCCCAGTTTAGTGATTTTGACGCTTTAACAGCCAAAAAATCAAAAAATTAGCAGTTCAGGAGGTGTTTTTGGGCACCAAACCGTGAATCCTACGACCAGCCGCCTGCGCAGCGCGCCCTGCACATTTGTCACCATCCGGCCGGCCTGATGGTCAGGACCGCATGCGCGATCCGTTGGCATCAAGCAAGGGTTGCGCCTGCAGGCGAGCCGGCAGCATTTCGCCAAGCAGTTCCACCTGCCAACCGTCCGTCTCATCAGCAACATCCTTGGGCACATAGCCAATCGCCACCGACACACCCGAAGTGTGCGCGTATCCGCCTGACGTCACCCAACCGCAGACTTTGCCGTTCAGCGAGATCGGCTCGTCGCCGATCACATCGGCGTCCACGGCATTGATGACGAAGGTGCGCAGGCGCAACGTGCCACCTTCCGCCTTTTCCTTCGCGGCGGCTTCCTTGCCGATGAAATCGGCCTCCTTCTTCAAGGCAACGAATCGACCGAGCCCGGCTTCCAGCGGGCCGTAGAGCGGGCGATATTCCCGCGACCAACTGCCGAATGATTTTTCGATGCGCAGGGCATTCAGGGCACGCAGACCAAAGAGCTTGATGCCGAACTCGGCGCCTGCTTCCATGATCAGGTCATAGAGATAACGCTGGTATTCGGGCTTCATCCAGATTTCATAACCGAGATCGCCGGTGTAGCTGACACGGCCGACGATGGCGGGCGCCATGCCGAGGTCCATGCGGCGAATGTCCATGAACGGGAAGGCTCCGTCCGAAACGTCGAGATGGGTCAGCTTGGAGATCAGGGCACGGGAATTCGGGCCGGCAATGGAAAGACCGACCAATTGCAGGTTCAACGCCCTCAGGACAACGGAACCGTCCTTCGGCAGATGGCTCTCGAACCAGCGCATATGATAGTCCTCGGCAATGCCGGAACCGATCAGCAGGAAATCGCCTTCGCCGAGCTTGGCCAGCGTGAAATCGCCGATCAGCTTGCCGTCGTCCTTCAGCATCGGGGCAAGCGCCATGCGGCCAGTCGCCGGTATGCGGCAGGTCAACATGCGGTCGAGCCAGGCCTCGGCACCCGTGCCCGTGATCGAGTACTTCGCGAAGCCGGAGGTCTCCATCAGGCCGACGCTGTCGCGCACGGCCTTCGCCTCGGCTCCGACAACGTCGAAATCGTTGGAGCGGCGCCAGGAGAACTTGTCTTCCTCGCCCTTCGGCGCGAACCAGAGCGGTGCCTCAAGGCCGTAGGAAGCTCCGAAGATCGCTCCCGCCTCCTTCAGCTTGTCGTAAATCGGCGTGGTCAGGAACGGGCGCGCGCCCGGCAGCTCCTCGTTGGGGTAGCGGATCGAGAAGCGACGCGAATAGTTTTCGCGAACCTTGGCATTGGTATAGCCGAGCGTGGCGAAATCGCCGTAGCGCGAGACGTCCATGGCAAACACGTCGAAGCCCGGATCGCCATAGATGATCCAGTTGGCGAGCGCAAGGCCAACGCCGCCGCCCTGGCTGAAGCCGGCCATGACGGCGCAGGCCGACCAGTAGTTGGTCAGGCCACGAACCGGGCCGACCAGCGGATTGCCGTCCGGCGAAAACGTGAAGGGGCCGTTGATGATCTTCTTGATGCCGGCCTTGTTGAAGGCCGGGAAGTGTCGGAAACCGACCTCAAGTTCCGGCGTGATGCGCTCGATATCCTCGGCCAGCAATTCATGGCCGAAGTCCCAGGGCGTGGTGATCGGCGACCAGGGGCGGCAGGCCTTCTCATAGGTGCCCATCAGCATGCCGTTGCGTTCCTGGCGCAGATAGATCTCGCCGTCGAAATCGACGCAGTGCATCAGCTCCTTGCCGCGCGTCTGGTTGAACTCGATGACCTCCGGCATGTCTTCCGTTATGAGGTACATGTGCTCCATGGCGAGCACCGGCAGTTCGAGCCCTGTCATGCGCCCTACTTCGCGCGCCCAGAGACCGGCCGCATTGACGACGTGCTCGGCGATGATCTCACCCTTGTTGGTGATTACCCGCCATGTACCGTTTTCCAGCTGCACCAGATCCTCCACCTTGGTGTGCAGGTAGATGTCGGCGCCGTTCTTCCTGGCGGACTTGGCATAGGCATGGGTCGTGCCATAGGGATCGAGATGGCCTTCGACCGGATCGAACACCGCACCGACGAACTGGCTCGGATCCAGAAGCGGCATCAGTTCGTGCGCTTCCCTGGGGCTGAGAAGCTCTGCCTCCAGCCCCATGTAGCGGCCTTTGGCAAGAATCGACTTCATCCAGTCGAACCGCTCCTTGGTGGCAGCCAGCATCATGCCGGAGGTCATGTGCAGACCGATATCCTGGCCGGAATAGTCCTGGATTTCCTCGTAGAGTTCGACCGTATATTTCTGCAGCTTGGCGACGTTCGGATCGCCGTTGATGGTGTGCATGCCGCCGGCGGCGTGCCAGGTCGAGCCGGAGGTCAGTTCCGAGCGCTCTAGGAGAACCACGTCGGTCCAGCCGAACTTCGTCAGGTGGTAGAGGATCGAACAACCGACGACGCCGCCGCCGATAACGACGACCCTGGCATGGCTTTTCATGAAAATTCTCCGGTTTCGGGCGCTCAATTGGGGAAGGTGTCCCCAGTCAATCGGCCAGCTTTGTTAAGCGCGAGCTTGACTGAAACCGTAGTGTCAAAGCCGTGGCGGAGAAAGACACCCGCGCGAACAGGTCTTGCCCATTCCCGCCATTCGCTGCTTCACCCGCGCCGTAAAAACGGCATGCGATGACGCATTCGCTCTCAGCCGGAGAAATCGGCGGATAGATCGAACTCACGCCCCATCAGCCTGAGGTCGTCAAACAGGGATTCGGCAAAACTGCGCATGACGATCAGTTCGAATTCGTTGTCGCCGGTACGCGCCAGATTGACGCTGACATGACCGCACAGAACATTCGACGCGGTGCCGATCACAAAGGCGGAAGGATGCAGATCGGTTGCGACGCCCTTGGCAAGAAGGCGGCGCACATTCGGCCCCGACAGCCGCAAGACGACGCGGCCGTCACTCTGATCGAAAATGTAGGCGATCTCGGCAAGCAGCAGCGAAAGATTGCGCTGCAGGCTGTCGGGCGTTTCCGACGGAGATACTGCCAGCCATTCGCCCGGCCCGGCGAAGCGCACGGATACGCCGCTCACGGCGGCCAGCCCCGCGGCGACCGCCGCCTCCTCGCCATCAACAGCCATGACCGTCGCAATCGCCTGTCTGCGCGGGATCTCCAGGTGATCGACGGCGCGAATGCCGGGCTCCAGCGGAAGGCGACCGTCCAGCGGGTGGCAAGAGGTGTAGGTCTTGATCATGTCTGCATCCACCTCACGCATTCAGCCTGGCATTGCCGGGATCGACGAAGACCGGGCTGCAGACTTCCGCCACCGTCTCGTTGCCGCCGAGCTTGTCCCAGACGACGATGCGTTCGCCATAACGCTCGCGGCCGGATTTGAGGAAGGCGAGGGCGATGTCATGGCCGAGCGTTGGCGAAAAACAGGCGGAACTGACATAACCCTGGTCGTTCAGGGTCGACGCCTTGGCACCTTCGCGCAGCAGATGCGCACCAGCGCGGATAAGCTGGTCCGTCTCGACCGGTTTCAACCCGACCATTTGCATACGGTCCGCCGCCGTCAGCCCATAGCGCGTCGAAAGCCGCTTGCCGATGAAATCGGTTTTTTGCGCCGATACCATGCGCCCGAAGCCGGCATCGTCCGGCGTCACGCGGCCGTCGAACTCGGCATGGGTGACATGACCCTTCTCGATGCGCAGCACGTTCAATGCCTCCAGCCCATAGGCGCAGATGCCGTGCGCCCTGCCCTCTTCCATGATCGCATCGGCGAGCGCTTCGCCAAAACCCGCAGGCACGGCAAGCTCGTAGGCCAGTTCGCCGGAAAAGGAGATACGGAACAGCCGCGCCTTGAGGCCGCCTTTCAGCGTGACGACGCCAGCGGCGAGGAACGGAAAGGCCGCGTCCGAAATATCGTCCTCGACGAGCGCCTGAACGACGAGGCGGGCGTTCGGCCCGGCGATGGCCATCTGCGCCCACTGATCGGTCGAAGAACAGAAGCGAACCTTGAGCTCCGGCCACAGCACCTGCGCACAATATTCCATATGGGACATGACGCCGCCGGCGAGCGCCGTCGTTGTCGTCATGAAGAAATGCCCGGGTGCCAGCCGGCTGGTGGTGCCATCGTCATAGACCAAACCATCCTCGCGCAGCATCAGCCCGTAGCGGGCCTTGCCGACGGGCAGCTTCAAGAACGGGTTGCAATAGAGCCGGTTGAGGAACTCGGCCGCGTCCGGCCCGAAAATCTCGATCTTTCCGAGCGTCGAGACGTCGCATAGCCCGACGTTCTGGCGGACATTCAGTACTTCCCGGCCGGTGCTTTCCCGCCATGTCTTTTCGCCGTGCCGGACAAAATAGGCCGGCCGATACCAGAGGCCGGAATCGGCAAAGACCGCACCGTTCTTCTCCGCCCAGGCATGCAGAGGCGACTTGCGTACCGGAGCGGCGTGCTCGTCGCGCGATGTCCCGGCAAGGGCGCCGAAGGCGACCGGCGTATAGAAGGGACGGAAGGTGGTTGTTCCGACGTCAGCGGGGCTGATCCCCTGCATGCCCGCCAAAAGGCCAGTGGCATTGATGCCCGAAAGCTTGCCCTGATCCGTCGCCATGCCGGTGGTCGTGTAGCGCTTGGCATGCTCGACATGGCCGAAGCCTTCGCGCAGAGCCAGACCCAGATCCTTGACATGAACGTCGTTCTGGAAATCGACGAAAGCCTTCGCCCTGGCACCCGGGGAGTACCACAGCGCCGTAAAGGAATGATCGGCTTCTTCTCCCACCGCCGGCAACGGATTGATAGCGGGTGAAAAACCGAGATCGGCCGCGATCATCGCCGCCTTTTCCGCGCCGTCCTTGAGACAGCCGGCAAGGCTGTATCGGCCAGCGGCAGAACCGGCAACGACGAGCGCGTTTCCGACGTCAGGTGCAAGAAACGTATTCAGCTCCGGCGACCACACCGCTTTTGCACCGCGTTGGCAGGCAAGGTGAATGACCGGGTTCCAGCCGCCGAACATGCCGATCGCGTCACAGGCGATCGTTTCCTCGAAGCCCGAGCGCTCGACGACAAGACCCGAGACACGCTGGCGTCCCCGCGTCTCGATGACGGAAGCGGACTGGATAACGCGCACGTCCGCTGGCGCCGCATCGACGGGCGCGGCGCGGCTGTCGACAATCGCCGCCACCTCCACCCCATGAGCAGAGAGATCGCTGGCTGCCCGGTAGCCTGCACTGCCATTGGTGAAGATCGCCACCGACTTTCCCGCCGCAACGCCAAACCGGTTGGCATAGGTGCGCATTGCGCCTGCCATCATCACGCCCGGCCGGTCATTGCCGCCGAACACCAGCGGCCGTTCTTCGGCGCCCGTCGCAAGCAGCGCGCGCTTGGCGGCGATGCGCCAGAGCCGCTCCACCGGCAGCTTCGCCTGCGGCGCGGCAACATGCTTCTGCACCCGCTCCACCGCACCGAAGACATTGTCGTCGTACCAACCAAAGACGGTGGTGCGCGGCATGATCGTGACATTCGGCAACGCGCGAAGCTCGGCGAGACATGCCTCGGCAAAATCCGCCGCGGAGCGGTCGTCGATCTGCGTCGTCTCGGCCAGCAGCGAACCGCCGAGCCGGAAATCTTCATCCGCCAGAATGACCCGCAGCCCGGCACGGCCAGCGGTCAACGCCGCCATCAAGCCTGTCGGGCCGGAACCGACAACGAGCAGGTCGCAATGCGCCCAGCATTTCTCGTAACTGTCCGGATCGCGCTCCAGCACGGCCCGGCCGAGACCCGCGGCGCGGCGAATGAGGGGCTGGTAGACCTTCTCCCAGAAGGCCGCCGGCCACATGAAGGTCTTATAGTAGAAACCCGCCGACAGGAACGGCGACAGAAGACTGTTGAGGGCGCCGACGTCGTATTTCAGCGACGGCCAGCGATTCTGGCTGCGGGCATCGAGCCCCGCGTAAAGCTCCGCGACCGTTGCCTTCGTATTCGGGTCAGTCGCCGCCCCCTTGCCGATCGCTACCAGCGCATTCGGCTCGCAAGACCCGGCCGTGACGATGCCGCGCGGCCGGTGGTATTTGAAGCTGCGGCCGACCAGAAGCTGATCGTTGGCAAGCAGGGCCGAAGCCAGCGTATCGCCGGCATGTCCCTTCATGGCTCGGCCGTCGAATTTGAAGCTCAACGTGCTGGTGCGGTCGATGACGCCACCGGATGTGAGACGATAAGCGGTCATCGGCCACCCTCCCGCGCCACAGCTGCGCCATCCGTCACCGAAAAGACGTCATGGGTGAACGTATCGCGCTCGACGACAAGCCATCGCCGACAGCCCGCGACATGTTGCCAGTGTTCCCGATAACGACCCTGCGGATTGGAACGGATATGAACGTATTCGTGCCAGGCTTCATCAGAAGCTTCGGGGGCCGGACGCACCACCGATGCGTCGCCGCGGATCGAAAACTCCTGCTTGGGCCGGATGCCGCAGTGCGGGCAATGAACGAGGCTTGCCATTCAGGGTCTCAATGCAGATTGGGCTGCGGGCCAGCGCCGCGTTCATCGATGGCATAGCCGCGCTCGAAACGATCGAGGCGCAGGAAGCGGGCGGCGGAATGGGTCTCGTCCTTGGCGATCAGATGCGCAAAACACCAGCCCGAGGCCGGCGTCGCCTTGAAGCCGCCGTAACACCAGCCGCAGTTGAGGTAGAGATTGCTGACCGGCGTATGGCTGATGATCGGCGAGCCATCCATGCTCATATCCATGACGCCGCCCCAGGCGCGCAGCACGCGCACGCGCGACAGGCCGGGGATCATCGACACGCCCTCCTCCATCACATGTTCGACCGTCGCCAGATTGCCGCGCTGGGCATAGGAATTGTAGCCGTCGATCTCTCCGCCAAAGACGAGGCCGCCCTTGTCAGACTGCGAGATGTAGAAATGCCCGGCACCATAGGTGATGACGTGATCGATGGCGGGCTTCAGCCCCTCCGTCACGAAGGCCTGCAGCACATGGCTTTCGATCGGCAGCTTCAGGTCTGCCATCTGGCCGACGCGCGATGTATTGCCCGCCGCCGCCAGGCCCAGCTTGCCGCAGGCGATGAACCCCTTCGAGGTCTCGACCCCCATCACCAGGCCGTTCTCGCGGCGGATGCCGGTCACCTCGCAATTCTGGATGAGATCGACGCCGAGGCGGTCGGCGGCACGGGCATAGCCCCAGGCGACAGCGTCATGGCGCGCCGTGCCGCCGCGCTTCTGCAAGAGGCCGCCCATGATCGGGAAGCGGGCATGATCGAAATTGAGGAAGGGCAGCATTTTCTTCAAGGCCGCGCGGTCAAGCAGTTCGGCCGGAACGCCCTCCATCCACATGGCGTTGCCGCGGCGGATATAGGCGTCGCGCTGGCCGTCATTGTGGTAGAGATTGATGACGCCGCGCTGCGACAGCATGGCGTTGTAGTTGAGATCCTGCTCCAGGCCTTCCCAGAGCTTCATCGAAAACTCGTAGAAGGGCTCGTTTCCGGGCAGCATATAGTTGGAGCGCACGATCGTCGTGTTGCGGCCGACATTGCCGGAGCCGAGATAGCCCTTTTCCAGCACCGCGATGTTCTTGAGACCGAATTCCTTGGCGAGATAATAGGCCGTCGCCAGTCCGTGGCCACCGCCGCCGACGATGATCACGTCATAGAATGGCTTCGGCACCGGCCGGCGCCAGGCCGGCTTCCAGTTGAGATTGCCCGAAAGCGCGTTCCTGACGATCGAGAATGCCGAATAGCGCATGCCAGTCCCAATTCCCCCACCATGTTGCCGCGCCACATTTACACAAGCCGCCGCTGGCGCAAAGAGCGCCGCGGCAGGACCCGATCGCATGCGCCGCCGCCCTGCTCTAGCCGAAGCGAGCCCGCGATACAGTGCCAAATGCGGCACAGTCGGAAAAATTTGACGAACACATCTTGAAAAGACCGGTAAGGAACGTGGATGTACAATCATCATCCCGGACAGCATTATTCACCGTTTCCGGGAAAATTCATCACCACGCCCGAACCAGGCGAAAGGTACAGGAAGCAAATGCTGGACATACTGGAAGAAGCGGCCGTGGCTGCGGGGAAAGCGATCCTCGACATCTATCATGCCGGGCCGGATGTCAGCTACAAGGCCGACTCCTCCCCCGTCACCGATGCCGATGCGCGCGCTGAGAAGATCATCCTCGATCGGCTGGCAGCGGCCTTTCCGGACATCCCTGTCGTCGCTGAGGAAGCCGTCTCCGCCGGCCACATTCCCGATATCGAGGGCAAGTCCTTCTTTCTCGTTGACCCGCTCGACGGCACCAAGGAATTCGTCGGCCGCAACGACGACTTTACGGTCAATATCGCCCTGATCGAAAAGGGTGAACCCGTTGCCGGCGTCGTCTACGCGCCGGCGCTCGGAATACTCTACGCCGCCAGCCGCAACAAGGCGACAAAGGCTGTCGTCTCGGGTCAACGCGAAATCGGCCCGCCGACGATTATCGGCTGCCGCAGCCGCGGCGACAGGCTGGTAGCGCTGGCCAGCCGTTCCCACAACAACCAGGAAACCATCGCCTATCTCGCCGAACACGGCATCACCGACTATGAAGCGATCGGCTCTTCGCTAAAGTTCTGTCTTCTCGCCGAAGGGCTGGCCGACATCTATCCCCGTCTCAGCCGGACGATGGAGTGGGACACCGCCGCTGGCGACGCGGTGCTGCGGGCGGCGGGCGGCGAAACCGTAACCATGGATGGGAATCCGCTGTCCTATGGCAAGCGCAATCAGGGCTCCGACGTGGATTTCGCCAACCCGCATTTCGTGTCGCGGGGAAAAAACTGATCCTCCTTCCCTGACCGGCGCTGAATGCCTTCATCCGTGCGGCAGCGGGAACAGTCGCCAGAGATTTCCCTTTGCAGACAACCCAGCCTTGGCACGCGCATCCCCGCTCCGCCTTCAACGGGTACCCTTCTCCTGACGACCAAGGAGAACCGCCCGATGAGCGAGACGACCGCCAATCTCGAACTGCCCTATATCCTGCCCTCCCAGGCGCAGAAGCACGTCACCCACAACGAAGCGCTACAGCGCCTCGATGCTGTCACCCAGCTGACGGTGACCGCCACTTTGGCAACCCCGCCTTCCGACCCAGAGGAGGGAACCTGCTACGACATTGCCGCATCGTCGACCGGCGCATGGACCGGAAAGAGCGGAAACCTCGCCTTCCGCCAGGACGGTGACTGGATCTTCATCAGCCCGAAGGAGGGCTGGCGCGGCTGGTTCCTGGCCGAGGACAAGTTGAAGATCCATGACGGCAGCGCCTGGGCGGCCTATGACGCCATCGGCACGCCCTCGTCTCTCGGCATCAACACCACCGCCGACAGCACCAACCGGCTCGCCGTCTCGGCGGCGGCCACACTGCTGACCCATGACGGAAACGGTCACCAGGTGAAAGTGAACAAGGCCGCAGCCGGCGATACGGCGAGCCTGCTGTTCCAGAGCGGCTGGTCCGGCCGGGCGGAAATGGGCCTTGCCGGCTCGGATCAGTTCGCCATCAAGGTCAGCCCGGACGGCTCGGCCTGGACCCAAGCGCTCAGCATCACCGGCCAGGGCCAGGTGCGAATGCCGCAACGGCCGCTGGTGCGGGCGACGCGCGGTGGCGGCGTGCTGACGCCCTCCTCCGGCTCCCAGACCGGCTTTTCCACCCTGAGCGTCAACCAGGGCGGCTTCAGCCTCGGCGCCGCCGTCGCCGGTGGTGGCAACCGGCTGATCGTCCCGGTAACAGCGCCTTACCTCGTCTGCCTTGGTGTCGAAGCCAATCCCGCCGGCGCCTTTTCCGTCGCTGTCAAGGTCAACGGAACGACGACGGTCGCCAGCATCAACGACAACGATACAGCCTCCACCTCCTACGGCAATTGCGCGATCGGCATGGCGCTCCTGAACGCCGGCGACTGGCTGGTGCTGGAGCACACCGGCACCACGCCGCTGGATTTCGGTTATGACAAGACGGAACTGACCGTTGTGATGCTGTAAGGCGGTGGAAAAAAACGGACGCGAGGTATGTCTAGCTGCTCAGCCGTTCAAAGAAGAGAGCCTTTAGCGCCGCAGAAGCGGCGCTAAAGGCTCCCCGTCACAAGGGCGAGGATGAAGGAGGTGCGACGCATGCCATATGCGAACTCGCCTATCCGAGGACGCTTGCCTAAACCGGAACGACTTCGCCCCGAACCGGCGCTTCCTCGCCCGCGATCGCCACGTCGTCTTCCTTCTTTGGGGGCTTGATGCGGAACCAGGCGAGGTAGAGTGCCGGCAGGAAGAGCAGGGTCAGGACCGTGCCGACGATGATGCCGCCCATCATGGCGTATGCCATCGGTCCCCAGAACACCTCGCGGGCGATCGGGATCAGCGCCAGACTGGCCGCCGCCGCCGTCAGCATGATCGGCCGCATCCGGTGTTCGGTCGCCTCCCGCACCGCCTGCCAGGGCGCAATACCTTCCTTACGCAGATCCTCGATCTGCACGACGAGGATGACAGAGTTACGGATCAGGATGCCGATCAGCGCCAGGATGCCGAGAATGGCGACGAAGCCCATCGGCGAATTGCTCGACAGCAGTGCCGCGACCACCCCGATCAGCGCCAGCGGCGCCACCGCGAAGACGAGGAACAACCGCGAGAAGCTCTGAAGCTGGATCATCAGGATCGTCGCCATGATGAACAGCATCAGCGGCACGACGGCCGCAATCGGCGCCTGGCTCTTGCCGCTTTCCTCGACACTGCCGCCGACTGCGACCTTGTACCCCGGCGGCAGCTTTTCGGCAAAGGCCGCCACGTCCTTTTCAAGCTGCGCGACGACCGTTGCCGGTTGCGTCGGGCCGTTGATGCCGGCCTTGACAATCAGCGTCGGCATGCGCGATCGCCGCCAGACGACCGGTTGTTCCATTTCGTAGCGGAAGTTAGCAACAGCGGCGAGCGGCACGGAATTGCCGCTGGCGCCTGGAAGCTGCAGGTCGCGCAGGGTCTCTATCGATTGCCGCTCGGACGCCTTGGCACGCGCGACGACGTTGATCAGATAG
Source organism: Pararhizobium sp. LjRoot255 (assembly GCF_964252905.1). NCBI lineage: Bacteria > Pseudomonadati > Pseudomonadota > Alphaproteobacteria > Hyphomicrobiales > Rhizobiaceae > Pararhizobium > Pararhizobium sp. LjRoot255. The sequence goes on along the minus strand of NZ_CAXUPQ020000001.1, from coordinate 2,610,155 downwards.
ATATCGTCGCGAACCTGCGTTACCGTCATTCCGCCGACAATGCCGTTCAGCGCCGAGGAAATGTCCTGCGACGTGACGCCAAGCTGGCGGGCCTTGTCCTGCAGGACATCGACCTTGATCACGCGGGCGGGCTCGTTCCAGTCATAGACGACATCGCCCAGCAGCGGATTGCGACCGACGACGCTGCCCAGTTCCAGTGCATATGTGCGAACCTGACCGATATCCGGCCCGCTGACGCGATACTGCACAGGGCGGCCGACCGGCGGACCGATATCGAGCAGCTTCACATAGGCATCGGTGCCGACGAAGGTTTCCTTCAGATATTTCTGCAGGTCGGCACGCAGCTTGTCGCGCACCTCCAGGCTCTTGGTCACGATGATCGTCTGGCCGAACGAGGTGTCCGGCGGTTGCACGTCGAAGGAGAGAACGAAGCGCACCGCGCCCTGCCCAACATAGGTGGACCAGCGCTCGACATCCGGATTGCCGGCAAGCTTGTCCTTTTCGAACTTCGCCATCTGCGCATTGGTCTCGGTAATTGACGCATTCTGCGGCAGCGACCAGTCGACGATCAGTTCGAGGCGGTCGGACGACGGGAAGAACTGCTGCTGGACGAAACCCATGCCGAAGACGGATGCCGCAAAAATGACGGCCGTAAAGCCGATCGTCACCCAGCGCCAGCGCATGCACCAGAGAAGAAGTCTGGAAAAAACTCGCCCAAATGGACCCTTCTTGCCATGATGCTGCTTCATGGTTTTCGGGAGAATGGTGACGCCAAGCAAGGGTGCGAACACCACCGCCACGATCCAGGAGACCAGCAGAGAAACGGCGATGACGACGAACAGCGTGAACGTGAATTCGCCGGCGGCGCTGTTGTTGAGGCCGACCGGAATGAAGCTCGCGACCGTGACGAGCGTGCCGGTCAGCATCGGAAAGGCCGTCGATGTATAGACATAGGTCGCCGCCTTGCGCAGCGAGTCGCCGGCCTCCAGCCGCGCCACCATCATTTCGACGGCAATCATGGCATCGTCGACGAGAAGACCGAGCGAGATGATCAGCGCCCCGAGCGAGATGCGCTGCAGCGAGATGCCGAAATAGGACATGACGACAAAGGTGATGGCAAGCGTCAGCGGGATCGACAGCGCCACGACGAAACCGGCCCGCATCCCGAGACTGACGAAGCTGACGGCAAGAACGATGATCACCGCCTCCGCCAGACCACGGGTGAAGCCCGATACGGCTTCCTCGACGATCAGCGGCTGGTCGGAGACGAGATGCACGCCGACGCCGACCGGCAACTCCGCCTCGACCGCCTTGATCTGCTCTTCGACATGGGCACCGAATTCCAGCAGGTTGGCACCCTGTTTCATGCCGATGGCAAGACCTATGGCGGGCTGGCCATCGAAGCGGAACAGGGCCGACGGCGGATCAGTGTAGCCGCGGGTGATCGTCGCAATGTCGCTCAGCCGGAAGAAGCGGTTGTTGACCTGCAGATTGACGGCGCGAAGGCTGTCTTCCGATGTGAACTGGCCGTTAACGCGGACGCTCAGCCGTTCACCGTCCGCCTGCACGACGCCGGAGGGGGCGATGGCGTTCTGTGCCTGCAGGGTAGCGACGACCTCGTTCTGGTTGATGCCGAGGGCTGCAAGCTGGCGGGCCGAGAATTCGAGATAGATCACCTCGTCCTGCGCCCCGATGATATCGACCTTGCCGATATTCGGGACGGTGAGTATCTGCCGGCGGGCGTCCTCGACATAGTCGCGCAATTGCCGCTGCGTCAGGCCATCGGCCGTGAACGCATAGATATTGCCGAACACGTCGCCGAACCGATCGTTGAACGACGGGCCGAGCACGCCGGAAGGAAACTCGCCGCTGATATCGCCGATCATGTTGCGAACCGTCACCCAGATCGAGGCTACGTCGCGGGCCTTCGTCGTCTGCTTCAGGTTGACGAAGACGAGCGTCTGGCCCGGCGTCGTGATGCTGCGCGTGTAGTCGAGCGATTCGAGCTCTTCCAGCTTGCGTTCGATACGCTCGGTGACCTGGCGGGTGGTTTCCTCGACCGAGGCGCCTGGCCACTGCGCCGAGATCGTCATGGTCTTGATGGTGAAGGACGGGTCTTCTTCGCGCCCGAGGCTCAGATAGGAGAAAAAGCCGAGCAGGCCGAAGACGATCATGAAATACCAGACCATCGACGCATGATCGAGCGCCCAGTCGGAAAGGTTGAATTTTTTCATGAACGTGCCTCGCCTTCGAATTTCACTTTCTGGCCTTCCTCGAGGCTATGCGCCCCCGCCGTTACAACGCGCATGCCGGGCTCAACACCCGACACGACGATGATCACATTGCCAGCCTGAGGCCCGATAACCACTTCGCGAGTCTTGACCGTTCCATCGCCCTCATCGACCACCCAGACATAGGTTTTTCCGTCGCGCGAAAAAACCGCGGTTGCCGGCAGAACAATCTGCTCGACCGCGACTTCCTCCCTTGAGGCTGTGATCGTTGTGCCGAGCCGGAAGCTTGGCGGCGGATTTTCCAGGGCGATCCTGACGCGGCGCGTCCGTGTTGCCGGATCCGCAGCCGGCGCGACCTCGCGGACCTTGCCGTTCAACCCCATGGCGGGATTGATCTGCAAGAAAACGGAAAACGGCGTTCCCACCGGCAACAGGGCGCTGCCGTCCGGGACATCTATGACCGCATCCCTGTCGTCCGGCCGCGCAACAGTCACAACGGAGGCACCGGCGGCAACGACCTGGCCGACCTCCGCCCCGGTCTGCGTCACGACACCGTCGAACGCCGCCGTAATCTGGGTGTAGGAAAGCTGCTCCTCGGCCTTCGACAAGGCGGCTCTCGACTGCACGACCGAAGCTTGCGCGGCAGCGCTCGTCTGTTCCGCGCTTTCAACGGCGGCCTGCGTTTCCGTGCCGGCCGTGAAAAGCGCCCTGGTGCGCTGCTCGACGGAAACCGCGTTGGCGAGCGTCGCTTCCGCGTTGGCAAGATCGGCACGGGCCGATCCAACGGCAAGCTCAAGCGCGGTTGGATCGAGCGCCGCCAGCAACTGCCCCCGGCTGACCGTGTCCCCTGTATCGACATCGCGGGCGACCAGAAGGCCGGTCACGCGCGGGCCGAAGATCGTCTGAACCTTCGGCTGCACGGTACCGGCGAAGCTTGCCCCCGGAAGGCGCCTGAGGCTTACGATTTGCGAAAGTACCGGGCGGATCGCCGGCGCGGCCTGCTCTTCCTTTTCCTGGCAACCCGCGAGCAATAGAAGTGTAAGAGGCGCAAAAAGCAGCGCCAGCGAGATGCGGCTCATTCTGCCTGCTCCTTGATCACATCGACCACCTGACCGGGGCGCAACATCTTCGACCCGTCGATCACCACGGTATCGCCCTTGACGAGGCCGCCGGAAATAAGCACTCGGCCCGTTTCGTATGACGCCATCGTCACGGGTCTCAAATTGACCGTACTGTCCTTCTCGTCCACCACCCAGACGGCAGGCTTTCCATCACGCGCAGAAAGTGCCGTCCAGGGCAGGATCATGAGCTTTGTCGGCGCAAAACTGCCCAGGCCGGTGACCGGCGCGCCGAGCGTCATGCGTTCGGGCGTTTCGTCCATGGCGACTTTGACACGCACGGTACCGGTTGCTGTATCGATGGTGGGCGAGACTTCGCTGACCGTTCCCTCGGTTTTGACGGAGGGGTCGCTGACAAGTGCCAGTTTGATTTTCGGCTCCGCGGGCCTTTCGAAAAGCAACGATTCATAGACGTTGAAGATTGCATCGCGCGGGCCATCCCTGGCGACGGTGAACATCGTCTGCGCCGCCTGGACCACCTGCCCCGCCTCCGCCTTGCGCTCGGTAACGATGCCATCTGCATCGGCGCGAAGCTCGGTATAGGACAGGGCATCGCGCGACGTGCCGAGCCGCGCCCTGGCGGAATCGAGCGATCCCGTGGCAGTCCGCAAGGCCGTCTGCGCCTGATCGAAGGCCTCCTGGGTGGTGGAGTTCTTCGCCAGCAGCGCTTTCTGGCGTTCGAACGCGGACGACGCCTGCCTTACACTCGCCTCCGCCGCACGGACGGAAGCCTCGGAAGCCTCGACATCCGCCTGCTGCTCTTTGGGATCGATGCGGGCCAGAATCTCGCCGGCAGTCACATGCGATCCGACATCCGCGTACCACTCGGTGATCTGGCCGCTGACGCGGAACGAGAGATTGGTCTGAACATGGGCAACAACCTCGCCGGTCAGTGTTACCGTCTGCCGGTGATCAACGAAATCAACGCTCCGCGCGCGCACGGTCGTTTTTTCCTTTTCCGGCAGCATCGCCTCACCCTGGCAGGACGCCAGGGTGAGTACGGCAATCGATACCGCGCACCACCCGCCAAGGCTGTAGTTTCGTTTTGCGTTCATCTGCAGCAGCTCGCTCCAATGTCCATTCCCATTTACTGTGGACCCTCAATATACAGGGACCATAGCAAAGACAAGCCGGTCGGAAAGGAAGGGTGAAATTGTCGCGTCAGAACAAGGACGCACGTCATCGGCGAAGCGAAAACACCGCCGATGCCATGGGGATTTATCGCAGAAATCCACAGTAAGACCAACGGCGGCGCAGCCATGGGGTCCTCGACGAGGTGACGATCAGCCTGGGAAGCCGTGCTTTGATTTACAATGAAAATTAGAGCCAATGTTTTCCGGTAAGGGAAATTGGCAATGCACCGGTGGACTTCCGTACCCGGCAGCACTAGTTTTCTCTTCCAGATCATACTCTTAAGAACGGGACGGAACTGCGATGAACCATCCAGCCTTTGCCAGCAACCATGTCGCCGTTGTGACCGGAGCCGCGTCAGGCATCGGTCTTGCAGCCGCCAGGCGCTTCGCCGGCCTCGGCATGAACGTCGTGCTCGCCGACTTGCCGGGCGAGCGGCTCGACAAGGCGGCACGCGAGACGGCGGCGCTCTCCCCGCATGGTCCCGACAGTGTGGTTGCCGTCGCTGCGGATGTCGCGTCGATCGGTTCGCTGCGGGCGCTGGAGCAGGACACCGTCGCGCGTTTCGGCCGCGTTCACGTGTTGATGAACAATGCCGGCATTCACGGCAGTTCGATGTTCGGGGCGCAGGAAGAATGGGAGAAAGTGTTCGCCGTCAACCTCTGGGGCGTCGTCAACGGCTCACGTATCTTTGCACCCGCCATGATCGGCCACGGCCAGCCCGGCCTGATCATCAATACCGGCTCGAAACAGGGCATCACCACCCCGCCCGGCGACCCCGCTTACAACGTGACGAAAGCCGGCGTCAAAGCCTTCACCGAAGCCCTGCAGCATGAACTGCGCAACACGCCCGACTGTCGGATCACGGCACATCTGCTGATCCCCGGCTTCGTCTATACGGCGCTCACCGCCCAGGGCCGCACGGAAAAGCCGGAGGGCGCCTGGACGCCGGAGGAAACGGTCGACTTCATGATGCAGAGCCTCGAGAAGAATGACTTCTACATCCTTTGCCCGGACAACGACGTCGCACGCCCGATCGACGAGAAACGCATTTTGTGGGCCGCTGGCGATATCATCGAGAACCGTCCGCCGCTGTCGCGCTGGCATCCCGCCCACGCTGAGGCCTTCAAGGCGTTTTTGACGAAAGATCGCCCGAAAATCAGTTGAGGCTAACGGCAACAGGCTTGTTTGTGGCTTCATGCGGTGGACGCTCTGTTCACGCAGCAGCGCTGGCGTGGTCCGCCATTTGCTGCTTTCCTGCGGCCACATCAAAAGGTTTCATAACATGACGAGCGGCATCCACCACATCACCCTGATCACCCGCAAGGTACAGGCCAATGTCGACTTCTATGCGGGCTTTCTCGGCCTGCGTCTCGTCAAGCGGACGGCGGGGTTTGAAGACGCGATGCAGTTGCACCTGCTCTATGGCGATGCCGTCGGATCGCCGGGATCGCTGGTGACGTTCCTTGTCTGGGAAGACGGTGCGCCGGGCCGGGTCGGCCACGGCCAGCCAAGCGAAATCGCCTTTGCCATTGCGCCGGAAAGCATCGGTTTCTGGCTGACCCGCGCGCTGCGATACAATATTTCGACAACCGGCCCGGCGCAGGAATTCGGCGAGCCCGTCATCCGGCTGAAGGACCCGGACGGCGTCATCGTCAAGCTTGTCGGCACGGACGCCCTTACCACCGGCACCTCCTGCGCCGCGCCGGAGATTCCGCTGCAGGATGCCATCCGGCGTCTTCGTGGCGCAACGATCCTGACGGACAAACCGGAGGGGACGGCAGCCTTCATCGGCCGGCATTTCGGCTATGCCGAAACGGCAAGAACCGAGACGATCCGCCGCCTTGGCTCCGCGTCCGGCGATATCATCGACGTGCGCGATGCCAGCGGATTCTGGACCGCAGCGCCCGGCACCGGCACGATCGACCATATCGCCTTCCGGGCAATCGACAAGGCCGCGGTCGATGACCTGCGCATACGCCTGGAGGCGGAGGACGCCGGAACGATCTCGGCCCACGACCGCAAGTATTTCTTTTCGCTCTATGTGCGCGAGCCGGGCGGCACCCTGTTCGAATTCGCAACCGACGCGCCGGGCATGACTGTGGACGAGGATGTGGCCTCGCTCGGAACCCGCCTGTTCGTTCCCGAGCATTTCGGCGGCGATCTGGAATCCAACCTCGTCGTCCTGCCGCAGTTCGCGCTGCCCGGCGAAGAGCGCTTCACCCCGCGCGACCTGCCCTTCATTCACCGCCTGCACCAGCCGAAGAACCCGGACGGCCGCACTCTCGTGCTGCTGCACGGCAGCGGCGCCAACGAGACGAGCCTTTTGCCGCTCGGCCGGCAGATCGCTCCGAATTCCCTGCTCCTCAGCCTCAGGGGCCGCAGCACGGAGGAAGGTTTCCCGCGCTTCTTCCGCCGGATCACGCCGTTCAGCTTCGACCAGAAGGATATCGTCTCCGAAGCCGAGGCCTTTGTCGAGATGATCGAAGGTGCGGGACCCGCCTACGGCATCGACCGCGACAAGATGGTTTTCGTCGGCTATTCGAACGGCGCCAACATGCTGATCGCAACCATGCTGCTTCATCCCGGGCTGATCAGGAATGCCGCGCTGCTGCGCATGATGAACCCGCTGGAGACCGTGCCGGACGCCGATCTTTCCGGCACCAATATCCTGACGGTGACGGGAGCGACGGACGCCTATTCCCGCTATGCCCCGCCGCTCGAGGCCATTCTGCGAGAAGCAGGGGCAACACTCGACACCGTCACGCTGAAAGCCGGCCACGAGATCGGCGACAGGGATGCGCGAGCCGTTCGGGAATGGCTGGAGACAATCGGGGACTGATCGCGGTCGTCAAAAGCTCAGGCCGTTTTGCGGCCAACATAATCGGCAAAGGCCTCGACGAAGGCCTTGAGCCGCGCCTTGGCATCCTCATCGATAAGCTGTCCCTCCTTGTCGAACAGCGAGCGCGCTTTCGGCAGCATCAGCCGCTTGCCGGACCAGAGATCGGCGCCGAGCGTGCGCAGGACAGGCAGCCAGGCATTTTGGCTGAGGATCGTGCCGAAGGCGCTGGGCGACGTGCCGGCAAGGGCGAAGGCGCGACCGGCAAAGACGTTTGGCGCACCGGTCATCGAGGAACTCACCCAGTCGATGGCATTTTTGAAAACGCCCGGTATCGAGTTATTGTATTCCGGCGTGAACAGGATCACGCCATCTGCCGCAGCAATCTGGTCCTTGAGAAGCTGCACAGGTCCCGGCACGCCTTCCCGTTCCACATCGGCATTGTAGAGTGGGATGCCCTCGATGGTTCCGGTCGTAAAGGTTACGCCCTGCGGCGCGAACGGGAGCGCCGCGTTCAGAAGGGCCTTGTTGAAAGACGCCTTTCTCAGGCTTCCGGAAATTCCGATCAGTTTCGTCATGCGGGTGGTCCTTTTGATTCACCGGAAGCATGGCCAGAAACACGCAAAAGTACAGATGAAAAAGCCGGAAAGCGGCGCGCCCGGCTTTTCGATTTTCGATTTCAGTTCAGCGGCTTCAACCGAGCTTCGATCTGACTGCGCTTGTGCTCCAGGAACGGCGGCAGCGACAGGCCCTCGCCGAGTGTTTCCATCGGTTCGTCCACCGCAAAGCCGGGTCCGTCGGTTGCGATCTCGAACAGGATGCCGTTCGGCTCGCGGAAATAGAGCGAGCGAAAATAGTAGCGCTCGACCTCGCCGCTCGACGGCAGTCGGAAACTCTGTAGCCGTTCGGTCCATTCGTGCAGCGTAGCCTGGTCCGGCGCTCGGAAGGCGACATGATGGACGGCGCCCGCGCCCTGCCGGGACGCCGGCAATCCCGGCTGGACCGCGACATGCAGCTCGGCTGCCGGACCACCCTTGCCCATCGAGAACACATGCACCTCGCCAATGCCGTCCGGTGACGGATACTGGCGCACCTTGGTCATGTTCATCACCTCTTCCAGAACCAGTGCGGTGCTGGTGATGTCCGGTACGCTCATGGTGATGGGGCCGAGACCCTTGATCTGATGCTCAGTCGGAACCGGGCTTTTGTCCCACGGATGGGACGGCGAAAGCCCGCCGTCGTCGATCAGCCGGAAGCGCTGGCCTTCCCCGTCCTCGAAGTCGAGCGACGCCCGGCCGTCGATCTCGGTCACCGCGTCGGATTTGACCTTGAGCTCGTCGAAACGCGCCTTCCACCAGAAAAGGCTGTCGCGGCCGCCGACACGCAGGCCGGTGCGCGAAATGCTGTGTGTGCCGCGACCCTCAGGCTCGAGCGGCCAGTCGAAGAAGGTCAGGTCGGTCCCCGGGGTCGCCTGTCCGTCGGCGTAGAAGAGATGATAGGCGGTGGTGTCGTCCTGGTTGACCGTCTTCTTGACCAACCGCATGCCAAGCGTCTGCGTATAGAAACGCAGGTTTTCCGGCGCGTTGGCGGTGATCGCCGTCAGATGATGGATTCCTGTCAGTTGCAAGCTCATGGCTGCCTCCATTGAAATTATGTGGAGTGAATATCGGCCGCTTGAGCTGTTTAATAAAGGGCGACCGCCGGAAGCACGGCTTTGCGCGAGGCGATCAGGGCCTGCGCTGCAGATCGTGCAGGTAAGTATTTTCGCCTTTCGAAACATCGAAATCAACGGGGTTGAGCGTCACGATCATCAACGTCTCGCCGTGGGATGCAGCACCCGCAAGCAGGCTGCCATCGGGTGCGGCGATGCGCGAGGAGCCGGCGAAGGTGAAGCGCTCGTCCGCGCCGCAATGATTGACGTAGGCGACGAAAACCTGGTTCTCGAAGGCGCGCGTCTGGATCATGTGATCGGTAATGAAGGTGCCGGAATAACCGGCCGGCAGCGCGGTCGGGACCAGCACGGCGTCCGCGCCCGCCATGGCCAGCCGCCGGACGTTTTCCGGAAACTCCACGTCATAGCAGATCAGCATGCCGCATTTGATGCCGCGATGCGCAAACAGAACCGTGCTCGGCGCGGGGGCGGCAAACAGCGCGCGCTCGTAGTCACCGTAGAGATGGGATTTGCGGTAGACGACGGGTTCTGCCGCACCGTCGACATAAACGGCGCTATTGAACACCTCGAAGCCCGCCTTTTCGGCAAATCCGGCGATCACCGCCACCCCGGTCTCCAGTGAAATCGCCTGTAGTCGCTGCACCAAGGGCCCATCCGCGGGCTCTGCCAGATCGCGGATGAAGTCGCCGGCGCCATACCCCGTCAGCCCAAGCTCCGGCGTGATCAGCAGGCTTGCGCCCTTGCCAGCCGCATCCCGCGCCGCCTCGCCGATGCGCGCCAGATTGGCGGCGACATCGCCGCTTTCCGATCTCATCTGCAGGGCGGCGAGCGTGATCATTTGCCATCCGTTGACATGGCGCCGAGCAGTTTCGGCAGATCGCCGAACCGTGCGACAAGGGAGAAGATGACGGCCGCCGTCACCACGAACAGGACCGTGACGGACGCCATCGTCGGCGTGTAACCGTAGCGCAAGGCGTTGAAGATCTTGATCGGCAGCGTTTCCATGGTGAAGCCGACGGTCATGTAGGCGACGATATACTCGTTGAGCGACAGCACGAAGGCGAAGGCATAACCCGAGACGATATAGGGCAGGATCAGCGGCAGGACGACCGTGCGGAAAACCGTGCGATCGTCGGCGCCCATTGTCGCGGCAGCTTCCACCAGGGACCGGTCGATCGCGGTAAAGCCGAGCGACAGCGTCACCAGCGGCAATGTCACGAAGAAGATCGCGTGACTGATGACCGCCGTCCATGGCTGGCCGTAAAACCCGGTCGTCGCCCAGAAGGTGAGCAGCCCGAGCGCGGTGATGACCGGTGGCAGCGTAAACGGCGCGACGCCGAGAAGCTGGAAGATATTTGCCCAGGGCGCGATCCGCCGCCATAGGAACCAGGCAAGCGGCAGCGCGATCGCCACGGCGAGAGCCGCCGACAGGATCGCCAGCGTCAGCGAGGCAAGCAGCGCATTGCGCCATTCCGGATTGAGGAAGATTTCGCCGTACCAGGAGGGTGAGAAACCCTTGGGGGGAAAGGCGAGCGTCTGCTTCGCATTCACCGAGACGCCGGCGACGACGATCAACGGCAATGCGAGAAACAGGCCGATCAGGAAGAAATAGATTTTGCTGAGTGCGCCGGTCATGCTGCTTCTCCCTTGCGTCCCGCAATGACGGTCAGAGCCACGAGGCCGAGCGTCACCAGCACCAGGAACACCGCCATGGCCGCCGCGAACGGCATGTTGGACTGGTAGATCGCCTGATCGGTGATCAGCACCGACAGGGTCCAGTGCTGCGGACGGCCAAGAATCTGCGGCAAGAGATAGGAGCCGAGCGCGAAAATGAAGACCATGATCAGCGTCGCGGTGATGGTGTTGCGGAGAGCCGGCACGACGACGGTGAAGAAGGCCTTGACGGGCGAAGCGCCAAGCGTGCGGGCCGCTTCCGTCAGCGTCGGGTCGAGCCGCACCAAAGCCGGGTAAAGAACCAGCACCGTATAGGGGAGGGCTTGATAGACCATGCCGGTCAGGACCGCGCCGAAACTCGGGAGCAATGCCTTCGCCTCGCTCATGAGCCCCGCCATGACCAGGAGATTGGTGATCCCGGCGGTGCGCGAAAACAGCGTCGACCAGGCAAACCCGATGATGACTTCCGACAACGACAGCACCGACAGCAGCGCCACCAGCCAGATGATCTGCACGCGTCTCGCCATCCGCGTCAGAAGATAGGTGAAGGGCACGGCGAGCACGACGCAGCAGATCGCAACCGCGATCGCCAGCATCAGCGAGAAGCCGAGCACATTGGCGAAGAACAGGCTGAGGAAGCGCTGGTAGTTGGCCAGTTCGAAGGCCGGCACGTAGAAGCCGCCCTGCTGGCGCTGGAAGAAGGAGACGGCGATCATCGTCGCGAACGGTACGACGAAGAAGACGATGAGCATCATCGCCGGAAAGAACAAAGGCCCGTAATCGGCCAGGCGTTGCGGCGTTTCGCGTCTCATTTGGCAAGCACCACGCAAACGTCGGGCAACAGCACCACGCCGACCGGCTGGCCGACGGAAACCTCGGGCCGCGCCCGCGGCGTCGAGACGGCGATGATCTGACGACCGGCAACGTCGACGAAGGTCTCGATCGTGCCGCCGAGATCGCGCACGAAGGTCACCGTGCCCGACAGCGCGCCGTCGCCGGGCGCCGTCAGATGCACGTCTTCCGGCCGGATCGACAGCGTCGCCTTCCTGGCATGCGCGCCAAGCGAAATGCCAGCGACCGGCTGGCCAAGCACGCTGACACGGCCGGTGCTGTCGGCTTCGGCCTCGAGCAGATTGGTCGATCCGATGAAATCGGCAACGAAGGTATCGGCCGGGCGGCGGTAGATTTCGATCGGCGACGCGGCCTGGCGGATCTCTCCACCGTTCATGACCACGACCGTATCGGCCATGGTCATGGCTTCGCGCTGGTCGTGTGTCACGACGATGGTCGTGATGCCGAGCCGCTGCTGCAACTGGCGCAGTTCCACCTGCATCGCCTCGCGCAGCTTGGCGTCCAGCGCCGAGAGCGGCTCGTCGAGCAGAAAGAGTTTCGGCGAAATCGCAAGGGCCCGGGCGATGGCGACGCGCTGGCGCTGGCCGCCAGAGAGCTTGGACACCGGCCGGTCGGCATAGCCGGAGAGATGGACCATCGACAGGAGTTCATCGACCCGTTTCTTCTGGTCTTCCTTCGGCGCGCTGCGGATGCGCAAGGGATAGGCGATGTTCTCGCCGACCGTCAGATGCGGAAACAGGGCCAGCGACTGAAACACCATGCCGAGATTGCGCTTGTGGGTCGGGACGCGGGTGATGTCCTCGCCGTCGAGCCGGATTCCGCCGCCGGTCGGCAGGTCGAGCCCGGCGATCATCCGGAGCAGCGTGGTCTTGCCGCAACCGGACGGTCCGAGCATGCAAACGAAGGTGCCATGCGGCACCGTCAGCTCGACATTGTTGACCGCGGTGAAAGTCCCGAATTCCTTCGTGACGTTGTTGAGGGCGAGGCCTGACATTGTTTTCCTGTCTTTTCGCATCATGCGGAAAATAGTTTAGTCCGTTTACCGCTTCCAGATACACGAAGGTCGAAGCGGCCTTTACCTCCCCCTTGAGGGGGGAGGTCGCAGCATAGCTGCGGGTGGGGGTGATCCATTGGGTTCCGCGAAACGTCACCCCACCCCGGCACTGCGTGCCGACCCTCCCCCTCAAGGGGAGGGTAAAAAATCAACCGACGATCAGTTCGGTCCACTTCTGGTTCAGCCAATCCGACTTCGTCTGGTAGAGGTCGTAGCGCGGAATGATCGGCTCGATGTCGGACGAGACGGCGGCGAACTCTTCTGCCGTCAAGTCCGTGAGTTCACGTTTTACAGTCGGCGCGGTCCCGACCTTGCGCGACAAAGTCGCCTGGATCGACGCCTGGCTCATATAGTCGATGAAGATATGGGCTTCCTCGACCTTCTGCGAGGCGCGCGACAGCGCCCAGCAACCCGAATCCTGAATGCCGCCTTCCTTCGGGAAGGTCGAGCGGACGGGGTTGCCGTCGGCAGCGGCAAGGCCGGTAACGTCATGGTAATACTGCCCCATCGGGATTTCGCCCGACTTCAGCGCCTGTTCGAATTGCGCCTCGTCGCGGTACCAGAGGCGGACGTTCGGCTTGACTTCGGCGAGCTTGGCGAAGGCCTTTTCGAGACCTTCTTCCGTGTCCAGCGCATTGGTGCCGCCGAAATACGTCTTGGCGGTCACCTCAAGCAGGAAGGAGTTGGAGACGAGCGCCAGCAGGCCGAGCTTGTCGACGTTTGCCGGATCCCAGAATGCAGCCCAGGAAGTCGGTGCTTCCTTGTAGACGTCGGTGTTCGTCACGAGCGTGATGTACCATGAAACGGCGCCGATGCCGGCGACGCGGCCATCCGGATACTTGTTGACGAAGCGATCGATCAGGTTGGAAGCATTCTTGATCTTGGCAACATCGAGCGGCGCCCAGAGGTCGGTGGACTGGCCCTTCAGCATCGCAACCTGCGACATCATCGAGACGTCAGCCGGCGCCTGGCCGGCCTTGGCGGCCTGCTCGAGTTGCACCAGCCAGGCTTCGCCCGTAGGCTCGGCAACGGATTCGACCGCGATGCCGGTTGCCTTGGTGAATTCCGGGAAGATGTTCTTGTCGAACGAACCCTTGAAGTAACCACCATAGACTCCGACTTTCAGCGACTTGTCCTGCGCGCGCAGGATCGATGGCATGGCGAGCATCGACACACCGGCAAGGCCGGCGCCGAGCACGGCGCGGCGGCCGATCGTCTGTTTCAGAAATTCAGTCATCATCGTTCTCCTGTTTTTGCCGGTACCGCTTTTTTCAGCTCCGGTCTGTTCCCAATTTTTGATCCGGCATGCAAGTCCGGATTGCATTCCGGTCAGTGTTTCAAGGCCCGAAGCTCCAGCACTTTTGCGTATCGTGTCAACGGAAAACACAAGGCGAAATAGATCAAGGCGACAAACCCATAGACCGTGAACGGTTCGAAGGTTGCATTGTTGATCGCATTCGAGGTTCTGACCAGTTCCTCAAAGCCGATAATCGACGTCAGGGCCGTACTTTTGATCAGTTGCACCAGAAAACCGACGGTCGGAGCCCGAGTGATTGCAAAGGCCTGCGGCAGGATGATCAGCCGCAATTGCTTGAGATAATGCAGCCCCAGGCTGCTGCCGGCATCCCACTGTCCAAGCGGCACCGCCTGCACCCCGCCGCGCCAGATTTCCGCCAGAAACGCGCTGGCACACAGGGTAAGCCCGAGCACGGCAGCCGTCCAGGGTTCGATGCGAAACCCAAGCAGGGGCAGGCCGAAGAACAACAGGAAAAGCTGCATCAGAAGCGGCGTGCCCTGGAACAGGCCGATGTAATATTCGGCGAACTGCCGCATCCAGCGCCGCTTGGATATCCGCAGGAACAGGATGAGCAGGCCGACAATCGTGCCGCCCGCGAAAGCGACCGCCGACAAAAGCACCGTCCACCGGGCTGCCAGCAAGAGGTTGCGAACGATGTCCCAAAGCGTGAACTCGATCACGACACGCCCCCGGCCAACATGCGGTTGCCGCCGGCGATCAGCAAGCGGCGCAAGCCGATGCTCATCGCGAGGTAGACAAGGGTGATGATGAAATAAGTCTCGAATGCGCGGAACGTGCGCGCCTGCAGCATGTCGGCCTCATAGGTCAGTTCGCGTACGGCAATCTGCGAGACGACGGCGGATTCCAGCATCATGATGACGATCTGGCTCGTCAGCGCCGGATAGATCACCTTCAGCGCCTGCGGCAGCACGATTTTGATGAAGACAAGGCGTGGCCGCAAGCCCAGCGCAAGTGCTGCTTCCCTCTGCCCCTTCGGCACGGCATCGAGGCCGGCGCCGACGATCTCTGTCGTATAGGCCGTCATGTTCAAGGTCATCGCCAGAATTGCGGCGACGACGGGATCGAGGCGAATGCCGAGGCTGGGCAGCCCGAAGAAGATGAAGAATAGCTGCACCAGAAACGGCGTGTTGCGAATGAGCTCGACATAACCGGCGATCGCCCGGCGCAGCACGGCATGACGGCTGCGCCGGGCCGCCGCGCCCAAAATGCTGAGCACGATGCCGGCGACTGCCGACACCGCGATCAGGAAGATCGTCATGGCCGCGCCGCTCGCGATCAGCGAGACCGCGTCATTCAGCCAGCCGAAATCGAGCGCATAGCCCAAAGGATCAATCTTTCAGGTTTTCAGGGTTGAGCGGGGTCTTCAGCCACGCTTGCGAGCTTTCATTGAGCTTTCCGTCGGCGAGCATCTTGGCGACGGCGTCGTTGATCGCCTGCTTCAGGCGGTCCTCGCCCTTGTTGAGCGCCAGATGCGACGGCGAGGTCAGGAGCTGGAACTTCTGCTCCGGCTTCAAGGCTTCCTGGCGGGCCAGAACCTGGGCACCGACATCATTGCCGACAACCATCAGTTCGGTCTGGCCGGAGATGAAGGCCTGGATCACCGAGTTGTAGTTGTCGAAGCGCTTGATGTCGGCATCCTTGGGCGCGGCTTCCGTCAGCGAGGTGTCTTCGAGCGTGCCGCGATTGACGGCGATGCTCTTGCCGGCGAGGTCTTCCTTGCCCTTGACCTCGAGAGCGGCCGGGCCGATCACGGCGATATAGTAAGGCGCGTAGGCGGCCGCGAAATCGATGACTTCGGCGCGTTCCTTGCTGTAACCGACGCTGACCAGCACATCGACACGCTTCTCGGTGAGATACGGGATACGGTTCTGGCCGGTCACCGGCACCGGAACGAGCTTCACCTTCAGACTGTCGGCGATGTACTGCGCGACGTCGATATCATAGCCCTTGAGGCTCATATCGGCGCTGGCCGAGGAGAAGGGCGGGAAATCGGCGAAGACGCCGACATTCAGGACGCCCGCCTTGGTGATGTCGTCGACGGCATCGGCGTTGGCAGCGGATGTGAAGCCGAGAACGGCGGCGCCCAGCATCAGGGTGGCGGCGACAGATGATTTCAGGTTCGAGAGTCTGGTCATTTTCATTCCCCTTTGTGATTTTGTTTATGGCAGGCACGGAAAACCGGGTTTGGCTTTTGCCCTTCACCCTAGCCCTTGCCCCGTGAACGGGGGGAGGGACGATCGAATTTGCCGCTTGTCCCTTCTCTCCGCCTACGGGGAGAAGGTGGCGGCCCTTCTTCTGAAACAACGATGGCCGGATGAGGGGCGGCTTTGCCCTCAATCCCGCTTGCCGTTGACGAAGGGGCTGAACACCATGAGGCTGAGGATCTCAAACAGGACCTGGGCGCCGACATGCGCCGTGTTGGTCGTCGCGTCATATTGCGGCGCAACCTCCACGACATCGCCGCCGACGAGATTGATGCCCTTCAGGCCGCGGATCAGCTCCAGAACTTCGCGGGTGGTAAGACCGCCCACTTCCGGCGTGCCGGTGCCAGGCGCAAAGCTCGGATCGACGCTGTCGATATCAAACGACAGATAAGTCGGGCCGTCGCCGACGATCTGTTTCGCCTTTTCGATGATCGCCGGCATGCCCATGCCGGTCACCTCCTCGGCATGGATCACGGTCATGCCGGACTCGTAGGAAAACTCCCAGAGATATTCCGCCGAACCGCGAATGCCGATCTGGACAGTGCGCGTCGGATCGAGCACGCCGTCAAGAACCGCGTTGCGGAACGGTCCGCCATGGTGAAATTTCGTCTGGTCGAAAGCGCCGCCGGTATCACAATGCGCGTCGATATGGATCATGCCGACCGGGCGCTTCTTGCCGACGGCTTTCAGGATCGGATGGGTCATCGAATGGTCGCCGCCGACCGACAGCGGTACAACGCCGGCATCGACGATCTGGTTGATCCGCTTCTCGATGTCCTCATGGCTGAGTTCCAGCCGGTAGCGGCTCTGGAACGGTACGTCGCCGATATCGGCGACGCGCAGATCGAATACCGGTGCGCAATCGAGCACATGGTTATAGGGGCCGATGCGCTCGATGGTGCGGATGGCGCGCGGCCCGAAACGGGAGCCCGGACGGTTTGTGACGCCGAGATCCATCGGCACGCCCACGATGGCGACCTGGAGATTGCCGAAATCGGGCTCATTGGCATCGACCGGCATATAGGGCGCGGTCAGGAAAGTCGGGACGCCGGCATAAGGCGCAAGACGCGTGCCGCTTTTGGAAAAGATTTTGTCCGCCACCTTGCGGAAGGCCGGATCGAACAACTCGCCGCCATGGCTTTCGCCATACTTCGCCTTCAGCTCGCTCAGCTTCTTCTCATCCCACGCCATGTCCGTCACCTCGTACGGGGCCAGAGGAGACGTGCGGGATCGACGATCGGAAAGCCTTCAAACGGCTCGAATGTTCGCCGAAAACGGTTCGCGCATCGACATTGGTGCCGGAGCGCTTGCGTGCATGTTCCCCAGGCTTTTGCCTTTGTTGCCGATATTAGGAAACAATTTGATTGGAAAATCAATTGACATTGTTATAGCGTTTCATGTGAGAAAAACTCACATCCTTTTTTGCCCTTCGGAGTCGTTTCCTTGTCCAGCCGCCTGCCACCGCTGAACCCGTTGCGCGCCTTCGAGGCGACGGCCCGGCGCGGCTCTGTTTCGGCGGCGGCGCGCGAGCTCAACGTCACACACGGCGCAATCAGCCATCAGATAAGAGCGCTGGAACTCTCCTTCAACGCGGCGCTTTTCGAACGTGGCGGCAAGCGGCTGAAGCTGACCTCTCAGGGCGCACTGCTGCTGCCCGCTGTCACCGAGGCATTCGAAGGCATTGCAGCCGCCACCGCGGCCATGATGCGACCGACAACCAGTGGCCAATTGCGCATTACCTGCGTGCCGGCGCTCCTGTCCTTCTGGATGATCCCGCGCCTGCATCAGTTCACCGGGCAATTTCCCGATGTGCGGCTGACACTGGTTGCCTCGAACGACACAGCCAACCTGTTTTCCCGCGATGTGGATATCTGCCTGCTCTATGGTGACGGCAACTGGCCGGATTGCTGGGCGCGTCTGTGGAGCCGGCTGGAACTGTTTCCGGTCGTCAGCCCGACGTTGCTCAACATGCAGCCGCTGCGCTCGGTACGCGACCTGCGCGACCATGTCATCCTACATGGCGACGACGGCCGTGAATGGAACACCTGGCTTGCCGCCGCCGACGGCATCGATATCCAACGCGGACGCCAGCATTTCATGAGCGACGCCCGCCTTTCGACGGAAGCGGCGCTGCACAATCAGGGCGTGGCGCTCGGTGACACGATCACCGCCGGCAGCCTGATCGCCAAGGGCGAACTGATCGCGCCTTTTGATCTCACAGTACCCGCCAACGACGCCTTCTATGTTGCCTGCCGCAACGAGATCCGCGCCGCCCCCATCGTCAAGGTCTTCATCGACTGGCTGTTCTCGGCGCTCGAGAGCGATCCGATGCCGGAATTGCAGACCTCGGCGCGCACCATCATCCGCGCCCGCGCCGCCAAGGTCAGCGCGCCCGAACACCTGCCATCCAAGGATGGCTTCAAGCCCGTCTCCTCTCCGACCCGCGCCCGCCGGGCCGAACCGACGCCAAAGCGCCGGGTCAAGTCTTGAAAACACAGGATCATCCGAATGCCGCGTTTCAATCCGCTGATCGCCAGACTGTCGCCGCCGCCGGTGCCTTCCGTTCTCGCCTGGGCAAAGGCCTATGATGGCGCACGCGGACCGCTCATCGATCTCAGCCAAGCTGTTCCCGGCTATCCACCGCATCCCGACATGCTGAAATGGCTCGGCGAGGCCGCCGCCTCCCCCGCGTTCACCGGCTACGGCGTGATCGAAGGCGAACATGTTCTGCGGACCGCTTATGCGGCGCATGTTTCGGAGCTCTACAACGCCTCGATCAATGCGAAGAACATTCACGTGACCTCCGGCTGCAACCAGGCTTTCATCTCGACCGTGATTGCGATCGCCGGCGCAGGCGATACGGTGCTGATGACCAACCCCTTCTATTTCAACCAGGAAACGACGCTTGCCATGCTCGGCATCGGTATCGAGCTGGTGCCCTGCGATGCCAGCAATGGGTTCCTGCCTGATGTCGACGCCATCGCCTCATCGCTGAAGCCGGGCGTCCGGGCGTTGGCGCTCGTCACGCCGAACAACCCGACCGGATCCGTCTATCCGCCTGCCCTGCTGCGGCGGATCCATGACCTTTGCCGCGCCAACGGAACCTGGCTGATCCTCGACGAAACCTATCGCGACTTTCTGGCCGAAGGCAGCGGCGCGCCGCATGACCTGCTGGCGGTCGAGGGGTGGCAGGACGGCCTGATCTGCCTCTACAGTTTCTCCAAATCCTTCTGCATCCCCGGTCACCGCCTCGGCGCGATCACGGCAGGCCTCGCGGTCATAAAACAGGTCGCAAAGGTCATGGACAATCTGCAGATTTGCGCGCCGCGGTCTGCGCAAGCGGCTGTGGCCAAGGCGCTTCCGGCGCTGGACGACTGGCGGGCCGGCAACCGCGCGGAAATCGCCAGACGTGCAGAGGCGCTGAAACAGGTGATGAGCAAGCTGAAGGGCTGGAAGCTGCAGGCGATCGGCGCCTATTTTGCCTATATCCGCCACCCCTATCCCGATATCAGTTCGGAATTCGTTGCTGAGAAGCTGGCGAAGATTGCCGGTGTCGTCTGCCTGCCGGGCGACTATTTCGGCGAAGGCCAGGAAGGGTACCTGCGCTTCGCCTTCGCCAACGCGGACGTGCCGACGATCCTGAAACTGGAAGAACGGCTGTCGACGTTCCACCTGCCGGGGATCTGATCAGCCCCGGCGGGCGACCATGATGCCGGCAAGCACGACGGTGCCTCCGAGCGCCTGCATCAGACCAATAGGCTCGCTGAGCAGAAGCCAGGCAAGGATCGCCGCCACGACGGGCTGTAGCAATAGCGTCAGCGACGAAAAGGCCGGTGCCAGGAAGGCGAGCGCATAGATGATCAGTGCCTGCCCGCCGGCGTGGCTGATAAGCGCAAGGCCGATCAGAATGGCCCAACCGAACAGCGCCACGGGGATGAAGCTGTCTTCGAAGAGGAGTGCCAACGGCAATAGGCACACCGCTGCCGAAGCCGTACTCCAGATCATGATCCGGTTGGTGGAAAAGCGGCTGCGCAGGCGGCCGATCGAGAGCATGTAGCCGGCATAGAAGACGGCAGCGACGACTGCCGTCGCGTCACCGGCCAGATGCCCATCACTGAGCGCCGCAGGCCCGCCTTTCAGGACCACGACGCCGGCCAGCGTCGTCGCCAGGCCGGCGAGGAACACGCCGCTGACATGGGCGCGAAACAGCGCCCACGAGCCGAGCGTCACGAAGATCGGCGCCAGATTGGCAAGCAGCGTCGCATTGGCGACCGATGTCATATGCAGGGACAGGTGCCAGGCGGCGAGATCGGCTGCAAGGAAGAGACCCGGCAAGACGAGCAGGCCGTAGTCCGTCAATCCGGCAGGCCGGCAATCCGTAACCGTCTTTTCAGTCGCCTTGGCCCAGATCAAAAGCGGCAACAGCGCCAGCGCCACCCGCCAGAACGCCGTCGCCATCGGGCCGACTTCCGACAGCCGCACGAAGATCGGCGACCCGCTGATTGCGATTCCACCGACGAGCAGTGCAACAAACGCAACACGGTTCGCCGCTGAAGCCGGTGACGAGGAAGAAGGAAGGGCAGTGTCTGACACGGCGTGCTGTCCAATACGATCTTACGCGGGAATGCGCCCCGCGCGATGACGCATGGAGCTACCAGAAACCCGCCGCCGGAAACAACGACTTCTCCTTATGGAAGCATGAGAATTGGTGAAGCAAGCCCC
The DNA here is from genome assembly GCF_964252905.1 of Pararhizobium sp. LjRoot255. NCBI lineage: Bacteria > Pseudomonadati > Pseudomonadota > Alphaproteobacteria > Hyphomicrobiales > Rhizobiaceae > Pararhizobium > Pararhizobium sp. LjRoot255. Next base: position 2,589,340 of record NZ_CAXUPQ020000001.1, on the reverse strand, counting down.
GCAGCAAGCAAAACCGCGGGGGGTCCGCTCACAGGCGTTACGCCGCGTCCGGCCGGTGCACCGTCTTCACCTCGAGGAAGTCCTCGAGCCCGAACCTGCCGCCTTCGCGGCCATTGCCCGACTGCTTGTAGCCGCCGAAGGGGCTGCCGTAGCGATGCGGGCCGCCATTGATGTGGACCATGCCGGCGCGAAGCCGCGAGGCGACACGCTCGGCACGCTTGGGATCGCCGGTCTGGACATAGGCCGCGAGACCGTAATTGGTGTCGTTGGCGATCTCGATCGCTTCCTCTTCCGTCTCGAACGGCATGATGGCGAGCACCGGGCCGAACACTTCTTCGCGGGCAATCCGCATCGTGTTGTTGACATCGGCAAAGATCGTCGGCTTGACGAAGTAGCCGGTCTTGAAGCCTTGCGGCTTGCCGGCGCCGCCGACCAGAAGCCGGGCACCTTCGGAAATGCCCGCCTCGATCAGCGCCTGCACCCGAGAGAACTGGATATCGCTGACCAATGGCCCGATGTGGCTGCCCTCTTCCGCCGGGTTACCGACCTTGACCTGCCTGCCGACCCGCGTGGCGATCTCGACGACCCTGTCATAGACCGATTTCTGCACAAGCAGCCGCGTCGGCGCGTCGCAGGACTGGCCGGAATTGTTGAAGCATTCGAGCACGCCGGCGGTAACGCGCTCCTCCAGGTCGGCATCTTCAAAGACGATGTTCGGCGACTTGCCGCCGAGTTCCAAGGTGACCCGCTTGACTGTATCGGCAGCATCCTTGCTGACGGCGATGCCGGCGCGGGTCGAGCCGGTGAAAGACATCATGTCGACGTCCTTGTGCCGGGAAAGGGCCGCACCGGCATTCAGGCCATCACCGTTGACGACGTTGAACGTACCGGCCGGGAAGCCGGCCTCGTGCACCATTTCGGCATAAAGCAGCGCATTGAGCGGCGTAAACTCGCTCGGCTTCAGGACACAGGTCGAGCCGGTCGCCAGTGCAGGCACGACCTTGAGCGCGATCTGGTTGATCGGCCAGTTCCACGGCGTAATCAGGCCGCAGACGCCGATCGGCTCGCGCAACAACACGTCGCCGTTCGGCAGGACTTCGCGCGCATGCAACCGCTTCAGCGCATCGATGAAGCCCTGAAGATGGCCGACGCCGACATCGGCCTGCTGCTCGCGGCTCATCGTCACTGGCGCACCGAGTTCCACGGTGATGGTCTCAGCCATCTCGTCATAGCGACGCTTGTAGATCGCCAGAAGTCTTTCGAGCAGCGCCAGCCGCTCCTTGACGCTGGTGCGGCTATAGGTGACGAAGGCCTTCTTGGCGGCGGCAACGGCGCAGTCGATATCGGCGGCCGTTCCCATGGAAATCATCGCGACCGGTTTTTCCGTCGCCGGGTTCAGCACTTCGAGATCATTGGGCGTAATCGGGTCAACCCATTCGCCGTTGATGTAGAACTTGCGTTTGTCGAGCATGCTTTTCCCTCCCGTCAGATCGTCTTCTGTTTTTCCGTCAGCCAGTTGGTGATCAATTGGCGATAGCGCTCGCCGCTAAAGCTTGGAAAATGGCCGCCATGCACGATGCGCACGGGGATTTGTGACAGCCGCTCCATCGAGGCGAGATAGTCTTCGGCGTTGGAATGATAAGTATTCTCGACCAGCGGGCCGTCATAGAGGATATCGCCGGAGAACAGAATTTCAGTCGCCTTCTCGTAGAGCGCAATGCCGCCCGGGGAGTGGCCGGGCGTATGGATGACCTCGAAGACGCGGTCGCCAAGGTCGATGACATCGCCATCCTCGAGAATGCGCGTCGCTTGCGCTTTTTTTACGGCATAACATTCGAGCAATAGGGCTCCGGCGGCAGCGCCTCGAAAATCTCGTCTGTGACATAGGGATCGGCAAGCGTGTTTTCCCGCGTCGGATTGGCGAGCAGATCGGCCTCCGCTGAATGCACCGCGCGACATTCGAACTCGTGATGGCAGCCGATATGATCGAAATGGGTGTGGCTGGCGACGGCGATCAGGCCGCGTTCGGTTACCAGCGGCACCCACTCGCGCAGGGACACGACCCCCGTGCCGCTATCGATCAGCATATCGCGGTCACGGCCGCGCACGTGCCAGATGTTGCAGCGGTAGAATTGCTGGATGAACGGCTCGGAAATGGCGGTCACGTCGTCGTCAAGAGGCTTGACGGCGTACCATCTGTCGGGACCGATGCGTTCCATGCTCATCTCCTGCCGCCTCACGCAAGCAAGGCTACAATATCGGCAAGATCGGCGGCAAGTGGCACGATCTGGCCGTCAGCAATCGCAAATTGAAGCTGGCTGGGTCTCAACTCGACAAGCGCCGTGAGACCCCGTTGACGCAACCAGGCACGTCCTAAACAAACGAAAGCCCCTGAACCGGTATCGACTCAGAGGCCTCGCAATCATTAAACTTTGTAGTCGCCTTCTCGGAAAGTCAGATCGCCCCGAGGACGAGTGCGGAAACGAAAAGGAAGGCCGCAGCCAGTGCGACCGCTTGCATGGCCATGTTCCAGGAAGTTCCGGCGTGGCCAAAGGCGGTTGGGCGATTCTGCATGACTGGTTTCGAACCTTGCATCCTGTCCTCCACTTGAGTTGTTGCAGATCTTCTGCTGACCGTATCGCGCCCTAGCTTTCTCCGATATTTTCCATCGAGTTTATAGATATTATTTTCTTTGTTTTGCGCCTCAGGGGAAAAAACCGTCCTCTGCGCGATCGGCCGTCGCAGTAAACGCGGCAGGCGCCTTAATGTTCCCGGCTGTGTTCTCTTTCCCGAACGTGCCTGACCCATCGCTCGCTGAACCAGGGGCTAAGCAATGAAACATCCGGCTGGCCGTGCAGCTCCGACATCGCACCGGTTTCCTCCGCAAAGGTCCATACCTTGAAGGTCGTCAGCTCGTGTTTGCCGAAGGTCTGGATCAGCGGAATGTCGGCGGCGTCGCGGCCGCGCGCAACAGCGATGCGGCCGATGCGCGGAATATTGTGGCGGGCATCGAACGTGTACCACCGGTCCTGAAGATAGACTTCGAACCAGGCATTGAAATCCATCGGTGCCGGGTCACCGGCAACGCCGATGTCACCCATATAGCCGTTGACGTAGCGGGCGGGCATGTTCATGCAGCGGCAGAGGGTGACGGCCAGATGGGCGTAATCCCGGCAGACCCCTGCCCGCTCCTCATGTGCCTCCATCGCGGTCCGCAAGGCTGGTGCATATCCGTAACTGAAGATCAGTCGATCATGCACGTAGTCGCAGATCGCTTTCACACGCTGCCAACCGGGTTCGATATCACCGAACAGGCGCCAGGCGAGCGCAGCAAAACGGTCGGTTTCGCAATAGCGGCTGGCCGAAAGATAGGGCAGGCAGACGGCGGGCAGTTGTTCGACCGGCACAGCCTTTGCGTCGAGATTGACGCGGTCGGGGCGGCCGCTATCCCTGACGACGGCGTCGTAGCTCAAATGCAGCCCGCCTACCGGTACCACCATGCGCATGCAGACATTGCCATGCGGATCAGTAACCTCGCCGATTTTCACCGCCGGATTGGAACTCGGGCCGCGCTCGCTGATGATGTCGGACCGCCTGCTGCGATCAACGGAAAGATAGGTCATCATCGGCGTCGGCTGATCGCAGCTGATGCCGATCTCGTATCCGAACCGTATGAACATGCCCTAGCTCCACCAACCAAGCGGAAACGGGGTTTCCCGCATCCTAGTTCCGGTTTCAGGTCTGGAAATAGGAAGCCGATCGGGCCTCCGACACAAGGCGCATACCGTAACGGCGCATGTATTTAACACTCGTCCCGGCGCCGTGTAGGATCGAGCTTTCGAGGAGAAGGCGGGGATACCGCCGCTGTCAGCGCCCCCTGATGACTGACGAGAGGGTCGTTTGGGCGCCACCGCGAGGCAGGCGCCACCGGCGATACTAGAACCATCGGCATTATCTGGCAACCTACCCGTGGATGCCGGGCACCGGCGCGCACGCGATGGCGTCAACGAAATCAGACGACCAGCAGCGCCCGGAAGTCGTTGACATTCGTTCCTGTCGGCCCCGGAACGAACAGATCGCCACTTGCGTCAAAGGCGCTCCAGGCGTCGTGACGAGCCAGATGGCCGCGCGGATCGGTGCCCGCGGCGCGCATGCGGGCGACCGTGGCACCATCGGCAAAGGCGCCGGCATTGTCCTCGGAACCATCGATACCATCCGTATCGGCAGCCAGCGCATGAATGCCGTCTGCGCCATCGATATCAAGAGCAAAGGAGAGCAGGAATTCGCTGTTGCGTCCGCCCTTGCCATAATTGTTGCCGGAGATCGTCACGGTCGTCTCACCACCGGACAGGATGACGACAGGCTTCTGAAATGGCCGGTTGCGCCAGGCCGTTTCGCGCGCGATCGCCGCATGCATGCGGCCGATATCGGCAGCCTCCCCTTCGATGGCATCGGAAAGGATCACCGCCTCAATGCCCTGCTGCCGCGCCCTGGCAGCCGCCGCCTCCAGCGAAACGCTGGCAGAGGCAATGACATGACGCTCGTGACGGGCGAAAACCGCGTTGTCCGGCGGCGGCGCCGCAGCTTCGGATGATGTCAGGTGACGCATCACGGCTTCGGGCAGTTCCATCCGGTATCGCTCGACAATCGCGAAAGCATCCGCCGGCGTCGACAGATCGGGGATCGTTGGACCTGATGCAACGAAGGCCGGATTGTCGCCGGGCACGTCGGAGACGATCAGGCTGACCACCTTGGCGGGTGCCGCCGCGAAAGCCAGCCGGCCGCCCTTGATGCGCGAGACATGCTTGCGCACGACATTCATCGCCGAGATCGGCGCGCCGGAGGCAAGAAGTGCGCGGTTGACGGCAATCTCGTCGTCAAGGGTGAGACCCGCAGGCGGCGCGGGCAGCAGCGAGGAACCGCCACCGGAAATCAGCGCCACGACAAGATCGTCCGGCGTCAGCCCTTTGACCAGCCGCAGCAATTCGGCCGAGCCGGCAAGCCCCGCCTCGTCCGGCACCGGATGCGCCGATTGCAGGATGCGGATGCGTTCGCAGGCAGAAACCGGCCCGTGCCGTGCGACGACAATTCCCTCGAGCGGCCCGTCCCACAGGCTTTCGAACGCCGCCGCCATCTGGCTTGCCGCCTTGCCGGCTCCGACGACGATGGTACGGCCCTTGGGCTTCTCGGGCAGATGGGCGCGGATCGCGGCGAGCGGATCGGCTGCTTTGACCGCCGCCTCGAACAGGCTGGTCAGAAAGGCGCGGGGTTCAGATATCATGTAAAATCAGCCTGCAACGTCGAAATCATAGACGAAGACACCATCGACGCCGCCTTCCGTGGCGGCAACGATCCGGCCAGCAGCCTTCTCGTGATCGGGATGAGCCAGATAGGCGCCGCGGGCGGCAGCATCCTTGAAGTCGATGATGAAGCCATTGGTGTAGCCCTTGCCAAGGCCCTCGGGGTTGACGTTGGGGCCAATGTCGATGGCAAGATATCCGGGAACAAGCGGCTTCAGCGCCGCGATGTCGGAGAGGATCGATGCTCTTTCGGCATCCGCAAGGCTGGCCTTGAAGCGGATGAAAACACAATGGCGGATCATGACAAGTCCCTATCGAATGTTGGCGCGTGCCCGCGGCCGCTGGTCGTTGCGTTCGTGGGAGAAGATCGCCGCCGGCAGCGGCTGCCGGTTGCGAATGATGTCGGCCCCCTTTTCGCCCATCATGATCGTTGGCCCATTGGTATTGCAAGAGGGAACGCGCGGCATGACGGAACTGTCGCAGACGCGCAAGCCCTCGAGCCCATGCACTCTCAGTTCAAGATCGACAACGGCATCAGAACCGGTGCCCATCTTGCATGTGCCGACCGGATGATGATCGGTCTTGGCATTGGCGCAGCCGTAGTCGAACAGTTCCTCGTCAGTCATGACTTTCGGCCCCGGCAGGCGCTCGGCCATGATAAACGGTTGCAGCGCCGCTTGGTTGAAGATTTCGCGGGCGATCTTCAAACCCTCCAGCGACATCTTGCGGTCATGCGGATCGCTCCAGTAGTTCGGATCGATCAACGGAGCCGCCGCCGGGTCGGAAGACGACAGCCGCACGGTGCCGCGCGAGCCCGGATGCAGATAGGCGGAGTTCAGCGTGACGCCGGCATTCTTCAACTTCTCCACCCCCGCTTCTATACCCGAGCCGAGACCGAGATGGAACTGGATATCGGGCGAGCGGGCATTCGGATCGGCGTACCAGAAGCCGCCGGTCTCAAAGAGCGAGGAGGCCACCGGGCCGGAGCGGAACAGCATATATTGCAGCCCCGCCCAGAGCGTGCGGTGCAGCTTGGCAACGCCGTCATAGGTGTGATCGCCGGTGCATTCGGAAATGACGAAGAGATCGAGGTGATCCTGCAGGTTGGAGCCGACGCCCGGCAGGTCATGTTTCACCTCGACACCAACCGAGCGCAGATGATCGGCCGGGCCGATGCCGGACTGTTGCAGGAGTTTCGGTGACCCGATCGCGCCGGACGTGATGAGCACCTCACGCTCGGCCCGGATGAACTCGATACCGCGCGACGTGGCGATCTCGACGCCGATAGCGCGTTTGCCCTCCAGCACGATCCGGCTCACCCGCGCGCCAAGCCTGACCGTCAGGTTCTTGCGATCCTTGATCGGCGAGAGATAGGCGAGCGACGCCGAGGAGCGGCGGCGGTTGCGCTGGGTCAGCTGATAGAAGCCGATACCGGCCTGCTGCTTGCCATTGAAATCGTGATTGTAGGGAATGCCGAGCTCCTGGCCAGCACGGATATAGGCATCGCAGATCGGCAGGCCGGAAACGGGCATGGAGACGCCAAGCGGCCCACCATAGGAATGGTAGTCGTCGGCAAAGCGTTGATTGTCCTCGGCGCGCTTGTAGTATGGCAGCACGCTGCGGTAATCCCAGCCGGTGCAGCCGTCTTCGCTCGCCCACAGGTCATAGTCCACCGCGTTGCCGCGCGTATAAAGCTGCGCATTGATCGAGGAGCCGCCGCCGATCACCTTGGCCTGCGTATAACGCAGCACCCGACCCTTCATATGCTTTTGCGGCACGGTCTCCCAACCCCAGCTCGCCACGCCCTTGGTCATCTTGGCAAAACCGGCCGGCATGTGGAACAGCGGATTCCAATCGCTGCCGCCCGCTTCGAGCAACAGCACCCTGACATCGACGTCCTCGGTCAGCCGGTTGGCAAGAACGCAACCCGCCGGGCCGCCGCCGGTGATGATGTAGTCGTAGGTCATGTCGTCTTCCTCAAATCGTTGTCACCCTCCCCTTGAGGGGGAGGGTCGGAGCGAAGCTCCGGGGTGGGGTGATCCTCAGATCTCCAGTGTCACCCCCACCCGCGCGTGCCGCGCGACCTCCCCCCTCAAGGGGGAGGTGAATTTCACAACCGTCCGATCGACAGCCCGCCATCGGCATTGATCACCGACCCCGTCGCAAAGCCGAAGCTACCGCTTGCCAGCGCCGCGACGATGTTGCCGATATCGTCCGGCTCACCCCAGCGCTTCATCGGCACCAGACCACCATCGATCAGCGCATCGTATTTTCCCGAAACTCCAGCAGTCATATCGGAGCGGATGATGCCCGGCCGCACTTCGAAAACAGAGATGCCGGTGTCCGCCAGCCGTAGGGCCAACCCTTGCGAAAACGCAGCCAGCCCCGCCTTGCTCATGCAATAGTCCAACCGCTCCGGCGAACTCATCGTCGCCGAGACGGAGGTAATGTTGATCACCGAGCGTTTCGCACCGGAACCGGCCGCCAGCATCGCCTTCACCACGGCTTGCGTGAAAAACACCGTGCCGCGCAGATTAGTAGCGACGATCGTGTCGAAATTCGCCGGCGCCAGGTCGAGAAAATCGCCACGCACCACTGATGCCATGCCGGCATTGTTGACGAGGCAGGCGATGGGACCCAGTTGCACCTGAACGGCATCGACCGTCGCCTGGTGCCCTAAGAGATCGGAAAGATCGGCCTGCAGGAAAATCGCCTTTGCGCCAAGTGCCGAAAGGTCATCCAGCACAGAACCGACCTGATCGGCTTCGCCGATGCCGGTGATGGCGATGTCGAAGCCGCCTTTCGCAAGCGTCTTGGCGATGCCAAGGCCGATGCCGCGGCGCCCGCCGGTGACGATGGCAACGGGACGTGTCGTCATGCCGCCAGATCCTTTGAAACGATATGATCCGCAACACGCAGCGCCTGCGCCGCCACCGTCAGGGCCGGATTGACCGCGGCGGATGTTGGCAAGAAACTCGCGTCGACGACGAACAGGTTTGGATGATCGAAGGCGCGGCAATAGACATCAAGCGGTGCAGACGCCGGGTCGCTACCGATGCGTATGGTGCCGCACTGATGCGACGGCGTGCGCTTGTCGAACGGCCGGGACAACACGATCGGAAAGCCCGCTGCCTTCAGCGCTTGCTTCAGCTTCTTCACCAGCACCAGATGCGCCGGCCAGTTGGTGCGCACCCATTGCAGCACGATACGTTCGCCATCGACCATGATCCGGCTTTCCGGATGCGGGATATCCTCGCTCATGGCGTAGAAGTCGATGGCGTGGGCGGAGATCTGACCGAGCAGCCATTCCGGCACCGACGGCATGCTCGCCTTCAGGATCGGGCCGGAAATCCGCCCGAGAAGCTGCACGTTGCCAAGCGGCGGACCGCCCTCGCCGTCCGAGAGGTAGTAGTCGTTGAAGCCGAAGGTCTTCTGATAGATCGAATCGTTCCTGTAGAACGGCGAAACCCCGATCACCGCGCTCGAATTGTGATTCATGAAGTTGCGGCCGACCTGATCCGAGCTGTTGGCGAGCCCCTTCGGATGAACAGCATTGGCCGAGCGCAGCAAGAGCGCCGCCGACTGCACCGCACCCGCCGACAGGATGACCAGCTTCGGCGATACCGTCTGCTCCACGCCATCCCTGATATAGCGAACGGTCTCGATCCGCTTGCCGTCCGGCGCCGTTTCCAGCCGCGTCACCCGCGACCCGGTCTGCAACCGGACATTCCGATGCTGCAATGCGACCGTCAGTGCCGCCGTCTCCGCATCCATCTTGCCGTCGAAACTGTTGGGATGTGCATCCCACGGCGTCTTCGCCTTGGCGAGCCATTTGTCGATATCGACGCCAAGCGGCAGCGAATAAGGATGCAGGCCATTGCGCTTGAGCTTTTCGCGCACCGATGCGATTGGCGGTTCGTCCGGAACCGGCTCAAAGGCATAGCTTTGCGAATGCGGCGGCTCCGTCGGGTCCTCGCCAAGTGTTCCGCGCACCTGATAAAGCTGTTCGGCCCGGCTATACCAGGGCTCCAGCTCTTCATAGGCAAACGGCCAGGCGGGCGAGACCCCCTCCAGATGCTGCATCTCGGCGAAGTCCTCGCGGCGGTAGCGCACCAGCACGGCACCGAAGAATTTCGAATTGCCGCCGACATTGTAGTAGTTGCCGGGATTGAAGCCGGTACCATCGGTCTCGTACCAGAGTTCCTTCGGCCGGAAATGGCCGCGCTGGAAGATCGCCCGCTGGTCGCGGTTTTCCGGCCGGTCTTCGATATGGCCGCCGGCCTCCAGGATCAGGATGTCGGCGCCGGAACCCGCAAGGGCAGACGCGATCGTCGCCCCGCCGATGCCGGAGCCGATGATGATGATATCGGGCTGCTTCACCATGACCAGGCTCAGCCGATGCGCTGCTGGCTTTGCGGATCGAAATACACCGCCTTGTCCAGGTTGAAGGCAAGCCTTGTGTGTTGTCCGGGGGCGATACGCGCGTCGGCGCGCAGGCGTGCGACCACTTCCTTGCCCCCGAGCTTCGTCACGGCAAACGTATCGGAGCCGGCCGGTTCAACCACTTCGATGAGGCACTCACCTTCGACCAGCGAGCGGGCATTGCGATCGGCGCCATCCGGATCGGTCAAGGCTTCCGGCCGGATTCCGAAGACGATCTGCTTTCCGGCATAGGCGGAAAGGCCATTGGCCTGCGTCACCGGCAAATGCAGCGGCTCCGCATCCGGGCGCTCCAGGGACACCCGCAGGTCGTTACCACCGCCTTCGACGGTGGCGCTCAAGAGGTTCATCGCCGGCGAGCCCATGAAATCGGCAACGAACAGATTGGCCGGATTGTTGTAGATCTCCGCCGGGGTACCGAACTGCTGCAGCACGCCGTCCTTCAGGACGGCGATCTTCGTCGCCAGCGTCATCGCCTCGATCTGGTCGTGCGTGACGTAGACGATCGTCGTCTTCATGCGCTGGTGCAGGCGCTTGATCTCGGTGCGCATGTCGACGCGGAGTTTGGCATCGAGGTTGGACAGCGGTTCGTCGAACAGGAAGACCTGCGGATTGCGCACCAGAGCCCGGCCCATGGCGACGCGCTGGCGCTGACCACCGGAAAGCTGGCTCGGCTTGCGCTCCAAGAGATGGCCGATCTGCAGCATGTCGGCGACTTGATGGATGGCCTTTTCGCGCTCTTCCTTCGGCACGCCGCGGATTTCCATGCCGAAGGCGATGTTTCCGGCCACCGTCATGTTCGGATAGAGCGCATAGGACTGGAACACCATCGCGATATCGCGCTTGGACGGATGCAGACCCGCCACTGACCTGCCGTTGATCGAAATCTCGCCCGAGGTGATCGGCTCCAGACCGGCGATCGTGTTGAGCAGCGTCGATTTTCCGCAGCCGGAGGGACCGACGAGCACCAGGAAGCCGCCCTCCTCGATCTCGAGATTGATGTTCTTGAGGATTTCCAGCGAGCCGTAGGACTTGCGCAGATCGGTGATTTTCAGAAACGACATGGTCTTAACCCTTCACGGCGCCGGACATCAGGCCGCGGACGAAGTAGCGGCCCGAGACGATGTAGACGGCAAGCGTTGGCAGGGCGGCGAGGATCGCCCCTGCGAAGTGGACATTGTATTCCTTGACCCCCGTGGAGGAGGAAACGAGATTGTTGAGCGCGACCGTCATCGGCGTCGAATGGGCGCCGGAGAAGGATGCACCGAAGAGGAAGTCGTTCCAGATGTTGGTGAACTGCCAGATGACGGAGACGACGATGATCGGGCCGGAGGATGGCAGCAGGATGCGCCGGAAAATCTGGAAAAAGCTCGCGCCGTCGATCTGGGCCGCACGGACCAGTTCGGTCGGGAAAGCCTCGTAATAGTTGCGGAAATAGAGCGTCGTGAAGCCGAGACCGTAGATGACATGCACGAAGATCAGCCCCGGCACCGACCCCGCCAGTCCGAGGATACCGAGGATGCGCGCCATCGGGATGAGCACGATCTGGAACGGGATAAAGCAGGACAGAAGCAGCATGCCGAAGAAAATGCCCGATCCCGGGAACCGCCACTTGGTCAGCACATAGCCGTTCAGCGCGCCGACGATGGTCGAGATCGCCACGGCCGGCACGACCATCAGGATCGAATTGATGAAGAACGGGCGAAGGCCGGTCGGCTGCACGCCGATCTGCGCCGTCGACCAGGCGGACAGCCAGGGTTCGATCGTCCAGATCTGCGGCATGCTGAGCATGCCGCCCTGACGGATTTCATCGAGCGGCTTGAAGGAATTGACCACCATCACATAGAGCGGCAGCAGCGAATAGAGCGCAAACAGGATCAGCACCGAATAGATGATCGCGCGCATCAGGCGGCCGCTGGAGATGGCGGTGTCAGGGCTCTGGACGCTCATTGGCGCTTCTCCCCTCTGATTTCAGAATAGAGGTACGGAATGATGATCGAGAAGATCATCACCAGCATGATGATCGCCGAGGATGCGCCGATGCCCATCTGGTTGCGGGTAAAGGTATAGGAATACATGAATGTCGCCGGAAGCTCGGTCGCCTGCCCCGGCCCGCCGCCGGTCAGCGCGATGATCAGATCGTAGGCCTTGATGGCGAGGTGGGCGAGCACGACGAAGGCCGACAGAAACACCGGGCGCATCAGCGGAATGATGATCCGCCGGTAAATGGTCGCCGTAGAAGCACCGTCGATCTGGGCAGCCTTGATGATCTCGTTGTCGACGCCGCGCAGGCCGGCGAGGAACATCGCCATGATGAAGCCCGAGGACTGCCAGACGGCAGCGATCACCACGCAATAGATCGCGTAGTTGCGGTCCTTGATCCAGTTGAACGCAAAGCTTTCCCAGCCCCAGAGATGCATGGTGTTCTCAAGCCCGATGCCGGGGTCGAGGAACCATTTCCACGCGGTGCCGGTGACGATGAAGGACAGCGCCATTGGATAGAGATAGATTGGTCGCAGCAGGCCTTCGGCACGGATTTTCTGGTCGAGCAGGATCGCAAGACCAAGGCCGAGCACCGAACAGATGCCGATATAGAGCGTTGCGAAGATCGCCAGGTTCGAAATCGCCCGCCACCAGTGCGGCAGCGCCCAAAGCTTGGAATAATTGCTCAAGCCGACGAAATTGTAGGACGGCAGCATCTTGCTGTCCGTCATCGACAGGAAGCCGGTATAGACAATGAAGCCATAGACAAAAATCAGGACGATAAGGAAGCTTGGAGCGAGTACCAGCTTTGGCACAATATCCTGCAACCGGCTGCGGCTATCCATAGTGAACACCACCTTTGGCGCATACCTCCGGCCCTCATGGTCCGGATCGATTACGCACAGTTTTGAAACCTACCGTGGGCATTTCGAGCCCTTGGAACAAAGCGACGGCCCCTCATCCGCCCTGTCGGGCACCTTCTCCCCGCATGCGGGGAGAGAAGGTAGAAGCCGCATCCTCGAAAAGTCCCCTCTCCCCGCAAGCGGGGAGAGGGTTAGGGTGAGGGGCCACAAGCCCGCTCAAAGGCCTATTTGGCGGCTTCGACGGCCGCTGCCAGTTCCTTGACGGCATCTTCCGAGGACAGTTCACCGTTGAACTGACGCGTAACGACGTCGTAGATCGCGTTCTTCACCGAGGCCGGGTTGGCATGACCGTGGGCCATGGAGCCGAACAGCTTGCCGCTGGCATTGGCTTCGGCCAGGTCCTTGATCCCCTTCTTGCCGCAGGCATCAAAATCCGTGTCTGGAACATCGGTGCGCGCGGGAACGGAGCCCTTGACCACGTTGAAGGCTGACTGGAACGTCGGGCTTTCAATCGCCGATGCCATCTGCAACTGGGCCGGCACCTTGTCTTCGGAAACCTTGAACATCGCGAACTGGTCGGAGTTGAAGGTCACCGACCCTTGAGTGCCCGGGAAGCGCATGCAGACGAAGTCGGTGCCCGGCACCTTCTTGGCCTTCACGAATTCACCCTTTGCCCAATCTCCCATGAACTGCAGGCCGGCCTTGCCCTCGATGACCATGGCGGAAGCCAGGTTCCAGTCACGGCCGGAGAAGTTGTCGTCCACATAGGAACGCAGCTTGGTCATGCGATCGAAGGCTTCCTTCATCTTGTCGCCGCCGAGAGCGGCCGGATCGAGATCGATGAAAGCCTGCTTGTAGAAATCGGTGCCGAGCGAGAGCACGACGGCGTCGAAGATCGTTGCGTCCTGCCAGGGCTGACCGCCATGCGCCACAGGGGTAATGCCCTGAGCCTTGAAGTTATCGAGGAGAGCGATCAGTTCGTCCCAGTTCTGGGGCTCCTTGCCGCCTGCCTTGTCAAGCGCTGCCTTGTTGATCCATACCCAGTTGGTGGAGTGGACGTTGACCGGCGCGGCGATCCAGTGACCGTCATATTTGGAGAACTGCTGCAGGGCGGTCGGAATAACCTTGTCCCAGCCTTCCTTGGCGGCGGTCTCATCGAGATTGCCGAGCGCGCCTTCCTTGGCCCAGTCGAGAATGTCGAAGCCGAGCATCTGAACGGCCGTCGGGGCGTTGCCCGAGGTGACGCGGGCGCGAAGCACCGTCATGGCTTCCGTACCGCCACCGCCGGCAACCGGCATATCGGTCCACGAAATGCCCTTGCTTTCCAGATCCTTCTTCAGGACGTCGAGAGCAGCCGCTTCGCCGCCGGATGTCCACCAATGCAGAACTTCAACACTCTCGGCCGCATGAACGGCGCTGACGCCCGCCATGCCGCCCATCATGATCGCTGCCACTGCCGTCATCGTCAAAAACTTGCGCATCGCATTCCTCCCATTTTGCAAGTCATAAAGCGGGAAACTCCTCCCCCGCCGTTGAATGCCGTCCCGTCTCGAAGGCGGGAAGCAATTGGTCGCGGCTCCCGCCGCTGGCACATTTAAAACGTTATAAGCTACATCAAGTCAAGCGTTGCTCACAATCTCCACGGCAATAGCTTTAACATACTGAATTTGGATGTTTATAAGCCATCTCCACGATTCCGCACTGCAGCAAAAAGAGCGAAAAGTATGATTTAAAACGTTTGCACAAACGACGTTGCACATCCGTTCGTCCCGCGTTACAAAAGCGTCCTGTCATCGCCTCAGGGGAGTATTTCATTGGCTGACACTCCCAAATCCGCCCCTTCCGAAAGCATCCGGAAAAGCGGCAAGCCGACCCTGCGCACGATTGCTGATATCACCGGCTTTGCCGTGACGACCGTGTCGCGCGCGCTGAGCAATGCACCGCAGATCTCGCTCGATACCCGCAAGCGCGTTCACGCGGTCGCAGCCGAAATCGGCTACCTGCCGGATCGCGCCGCCCAGCGCCTGAAGACTGGCCGAACCAATGTCATTAGCGTACTGCTTGATCCGCACGCGGAAATCCTCGGCTACGGCACGTCGCTGATGCTCGGCCTCGCCACCGCGCTGAAGAACACGCCCTACCACCTGATCGTCACGCCGAATTTCATCAATGACAGCAATGTCGACGCCATCAGGTACATCGTCCGCAATGGCATGGCGGACGGCCTGATTTTTTCGCGCACCGAGCCCTTCGATCCGCGCGTGCGCCTTCTGCTCGAAAACGGCTTTCCCTTCGTTACCCACGGGCGAACCGAGTTCTCCACGCCGCATCCTTACGTCGATTACGACAATTTCTCGTTCGCCTACGAGGCGACAAGACGGCTGATCGCCCGCGGTCGCCGCAAACCGATGATCATCCTGCCGCCGAAGCGCATGACCTTCGCGCAGCACCTGCTGCACGGGTTCATGACCGCCGTTCGCGAGGCGGGCGTGGCCTACGAAATCCCGACCGAAATCGACCTCGACTGTCCCGTCGACCAGATCCGCGACTATATCAGCCGCCGTGCCGGCGAGCCCGATGCCCCCGACGGTTTTGCCTGCGGCGGCGAAGTTTCCGCGCTTGCGACCATCACCGGCATGAGCGACCATGGCCTGACACTTGGCGTCGAATACGACATCGTTGCCAAGCAGACTTCGAAACTGCTGGTCAACATCCAGCCAAAGGTCGAGACCATCTACGAAGACCTGACGGATACCGGCGAGCAGATGGGACGAATTCTTCTGGCGCGGATCGCCGGCGACGAAACGACCGATATGCAGGTGCTGCTCAAGCCGCAGATCAACTTTCCGGCGCCGGAAAGTTGATCCTGAGTTGCCGAGTATCGAACTTACCCCCCTCTGTCGGCTGAGCCTGTCCTCGGGCTTGCCGAAGGCAAGACCCGGGGGCCCACATCTCCCCCTCAAGGGGGGGGATCGGCCGCTGGCTCTGTCGGCAGTCTGACCGAAACCCTTGTCGCCATAAGGGAAAAGGATGATCTCCCCCCTTGAGGGGGAGATGTCACGAAGTGACAGAGGGGGGGAAGCGTCCCCGAACCGGAGCAAATTTGTGAAAGAGACTGAGGCACCGCCCCGCTCCAAATTCGAATTCAGTCCCATCACGCCCTCCTTTCCTCTCGGCTACCTAGTTTAAATCGCGCTATGGACGCGGCATCCACCAGCCGGTGCGGCCGCCGATATGCATGTTGAGCGTCTTGGTCTCGGTATAGTCTTCCACCGCATGGCGGCCGAGTTCGCGGCCAAGGCCTGACTGCCTGTAGCCGCCGAACGGCAGTTCGGAGGCGCCGTCCATGAAGGTGTTCATCCAGACTGTTCCGGCCCGCACCTTGCGGCCTACGGTGAGGCAAGTATCGAAATCGCGGCTCCAGACGCCGGCCGAGAGGCCATAATCAATGGAATTGGCGATCTGGATCGCTTCCTCGGTCGTCTCGAAACTCAGAACCGAAAGCACCGGCCCGAAGACTTCTTCACGCGCCACCGCCATGTCGGGCGTCACGGCAGACAGAATGGTCGGCGACATGAACTGGCCGGAGCCGAGATCGAGCGCCGCGCCGCCGTGCGACACGGTCGCGCCATTGCCGGAGGCGGCAGAGACATAACCGACGATCTTTTCCAGATGCTGCGGCGTGATGATGGCACCGACCTGCGTCGAGGGATCGAGCGGATCGCCGACCTTGACCTTGGCCGAAAGCTCGGCAACCCGGCGCGTGACCTCATCTACGATCTCGCGATGAACGATCAGCCGGGAACCTGCGTTGCAGCACTCGCCGGCATTGAAGTAAGCGCCGAACACCGCAGCGTCGATGAAATCGTCGAGATTGGCGTCCGGAAAGACGATCTGCGGGTTTTTGCCGCCAAGTTCCAGCGAGACTTTCTTCAACGTCTGCGCCGCATTGCTCATCGTCAGCTTGCCGATGCCGGTCGAGCCGGTGAAGGAGACCATGTCGACGTCCGGATGGCTGGTGATCACTGCGCCGACATCCGGGCCGGTGCCGGTGATGATGTTGACGACGCCTGCCGGAACACCGGCGGCCTCGAGGATTTCGCCGAGAACCAAAGTAGACCCCGATGTCAGTTCGGACGGTTTGACCACCGTGGTGCAACCGGCCGCTAAGGCAAATGGCAGCTTTTGGCTGACGATCAGGAAGGGGAAATTCCACGGCGTGATGATCGAGACGACGCCGATCGCTTCGCGCAGGACGACACCGAGCGTGCCGTCGCCGAGCGTGTTATAGCTCTCGCCATGCAGGTCGCGGGCAAGAGCGGCTGCATAGCGCCAAATGTCCGCCGCGCCGCCGAGTTCACCCTTGGCCTGGCTGATCGGCTTGCCGGATTCTATGCAGTCGAGATAGGCGAGTTCATCGGCCCGCGCCGCGATCATGTCTGCCGCCTTGAGCAGGATCAGCGAGCGCTCGGATGCGGTCATGCGCGGCCACGGCCCATCGTCAAAGGCTTTGCGCGCAGCGGCAATCGCCCGTTCGGCATCCGCTTTCGTGGCGGCCGGATAGCGGCTGACGGTGACGCCGTGGCCGGGAGCTACACGCTCCAGCGTCCTGCCATCGGCCGCGTTCACCCATTTGCCGTCGATCAGCATCCGGAATTCGCGCACCTTCGCGTCGGCTAGCGCCTTGGGCTTCACCAGAACCGTCATTACCATTCTCCCTTGAATTCCGCGGGGCGTTTTCCGGCGAAAGCCGCAACGCCCTCCTTCATGTCGCCGGTCTTGGCGGCAAGCATCGAGCCCAGCGCCTCGACGGCCGTGCCGTTGTCCTCGCCGTTGGCCGAAGCAATCATCAGCTTGCAGATCTCCAGTGCCGGCGGGCCGCGCTTGGCAATGCGGCCGGCGTAGTCTTTCGCCGCCTCCAGCACCGTGCCGGTCTCCGCCACAGCGTCGACCAGCCCAAGCTCCCTCGCCTCCTTGGCCGCAAACATCTCGCCGCCGAGCACCATGCGGCGCACGAGTTGCGCGCCAAACCGTTTGACGAGACGCTGCGTGCCCGACCAGCCCGGTACCATGCCGAGGCCCGTTTCCGGCAACCCGATCCTGATCTGCGCTTCCGCGATGCGGATGTCCGCAGCCGCCGCCAGTTCCAGCCCGCCGCCGAGCGCGTGGCCGTTCATCGCGGCGATCACCGGCATGCGCAGCGTCGCCAGCCGCTCGAACACCCGGTGGCCGAAGCGCACCCATTGATGACCGAATTCATTGGGGCTCATCGCCCCCCAGGCCTTGATGTCGCCACCGGCGGAAAAGGCCTTGCCCTCGCCGGTCAGGATAACGACCCGCACCTTGGCGTCAGCCTCGACCGTATCGCAGGCGGCCGAGAGCGCTTTCAGCATCTCGATGTCGAAGGCATTCAACTTTTCCGGCCGCGCCACGGTGAGGACAGCGATCGCATCTTCGATCTCGATCTTGATCCGAGCATCAGCCATGCGACGCTCCTTCCAGGGTCAGCACCGGCTTTTGCGGCAGTATCAGACCGATCGGCGCCGCATGGAACAGCGCCTCATCCATCACCGTCAACCGGTCGGACACGCGGAGCGGAAACTCCGACTGGTCGAGAATATGCGTCTGCAGGTCGACGCCCGGCGCGATCTCGGTGAGCATGATGCCTTCCGGTGTCAGCTTCATCACACAGCGCTCGGTGACATAGGTGATGTCCTGACCTTGGCTGACGGCGCGGCGGCCGGAGAAAGTCACATGCTCGACCTCGTTAACGAGTTTCTTCAGCTTGCCTTCCTTCTCGATCACCAGCTTGCTGTCGGCCATGGAAAGTTTCGCCCCGGCATTGAACATGCCCGAGAAAACGATCTTCCTCGCCCGCGCCGTGATATCGACGAAGCCGCCGGCGCCCGCCGTCACATGCGGCCGGAAGGAGAGTTTCGAGACATTGACCGAGCCGTCCCTGCCGATTTCGAGGAAGGACAAGAGCGAGGCATCGAAGCCTGCCCCCTGGAAGTATGTGAACTGGTAGGGCGACGGCATGAAGGCATCGGCGTTCGAGGCGCAGCCGAAAGCAAAATCGAGCAACGGCACGCCGCCGACAGCGCCCTGCTCGATCACCCAGGTGACCGACCCGTGCAAGCCTTCTTCGAGCAGAATGCGCGGCACGTTGGCCGAGATGCCGAAGCCGAGATTGACGCAGCTTCCGCCCTGAAGCTCCTGCGCCACACGGCGGGCGATGACCTTCTGGATGTTGAACTCCGGCACACGGAACGTGTCGAGCGGCCGGAAGATTTCGCCTGATATGGCCGGGTCGTATTCCGTCAGCGTCGTCTGCTTCTGATCGGGATCGACGACGACATAATCCACCAGCATGCCGGGCACGCGCACGTCATGCGGCTTCAGTGAACCGGACTTGGTGATGCGCTTGACCTGCGCAATGACGATGCCGCCATTGTTGCGGGCTGCCAATGCCTGATCGAGGCCGCCGAGAGTGGCACCTTCGTGCTCATAGGTGAGGTTGCCACGCTCGTCCGCCGTCGTGGCGCGGATGATTGCCACCTGCGGCACGATCGCCTTGAAATAGAGCCAGTCCTCGCCTTCGAATTCGATCTTTTTCACCAGCGGCTCGGCCGCGGCGGACGCATTCATTGCGCAGCCCTGGCGCGACGGGTCGACGAAGGTATCGAGGCCGATCTTGGTCAGCACGCCCGGCCGCTTGGCCGCCGCCTCCCGATGCATGTCGAACAACACGCCGGAGGGAATGTTGTAGGCCGCGACCTCGTCATTGCCGATCATCTGCCAGATCAACGGCGGCTCGGCCGTCGATGGACCGGAGGGATAGGAACCGCCGATGATCTTCTTCAAGAGGCCCTTTCTGGCGATGTGGTCGACACCCTTGATGCCGCTCATGTCGCCGGCGGCGATCGGGTGCAGCGTCGTCAGGTCGCGCGGATGGCCGGTCGCATCGAAGTGCTCGCCGATCGCTTTCAGCATCAGGTCGGGGCAACCGAGCCCGCTCGACGACGACACCGACACGATCGCGCCGTCCGGGATCAGGGAAGCGGCCTCCGCCGGGGTGATATGCTTGCTCATCAGTCTCGTCTCAAAGTCCGGTTTCGATGCGAACGGTGCCGCCGCTCGCCGCAGCCTGCATGACGGCAAGGCCCGTGCTCAGCGACCAGATGCCGTCTTCCCCGCTGCAGAGCGGCTGGCCCCTACCGGCGACGGCGTCCTCGAAGGCCACGAGCGTGTTTTGGTAGAGATTGCGGTGGCTGATCGACAGTTCGGTCTCGCCATCGACGTTGCGCAGCGTGACCGTGCCAACCGGCTGCTGGGTCATGCAGTCGCGGCCGATCAGCGAACCTTCAGTGCCATGGACCTCAAGGCCCGTCGTCGCGTATTTCGTGGTGAAGCCGTCATGGAATTGGGCGATGAGCCCCGATTTGAACCGCAGCACGCCCATTGCCGCGTCTTCCAGCCCGGCCTTCGCCATGCCGCCATGTTGTCCGTAGGCAACGGCCTCGACCGGATCATCGCCAAGCACGAAGCGCAGTGTATCGGTGTCATGCACGGTGATATCGAGAATGACGCCGCCGCCGGCTTCCGGCTTATTGAGGCGCCAGCCCTGCAGATGCGGCGGCAGGTAGACCGCGTGAAAGACACGGGCCGCCAGAGGTATGCCGATCGTCCCGGCGGCGATCGCGTCGCGCATGGCGCGATGGGTGGCAGAGCCCCGCAGATGATGATTGGTCGCCATCACGACACCGGCGTCACGAGCAGCCTTCACCATCGCATGCGCATCGTCGAGCGAGAGCGCCAACGGCTTTTCGCAGAGAATATGTTTTCCCGCCCGGGCAGCCGCAAACACCTGGTCGCGATGCAGTTCGTTGGTGGTGGAAATATAGATGGCCTGCACATCAGGATCATTGACGAGTTCGTCAACCCCGGTCACGGACTTGGCAATGTCATGATCGCGCGCATAGGCAGCACCCCGATCGGCGCTCGTGCTCATCACCGACACGACCTCACCGCCGACGGTGCGGATCGCATCGATGACCCATTCATGGGCAATCGTGCTTGCCCCGATCAAACCCCAATGTGTCATAGCAAGGACAACCTTTCTCGTCTGTCGGTCGCAGCACCACAACTCTGGCGTACGACGAGCCGCACCGAACTGACGATCGCTTCGGCGTCCGCCCGGCCTGCATTGATCTGTTTCAAGAGCAATTGCGCGGCCCGCCGGCCCATCCCTTGCGGATCGACGGAAACCGTCGTCAGCGCCGGTACTGCCGTCTGCGCCTCGATCACATCGTCGAACCCGATGACGGCAAAATCCTCGCCCGGGTCGAGACGATGGGCACGCAACCCGTCGCAGACCCCGAAGGCAACCGCATCGTTGAAGCAGACCGCCGCCGTCGGCCGTTCGCGCAGCAGGAGTGCCCTCTCGATGGCAGCAACACCGCCTGCCCGCGACGGCGCGGAACTGATGACCAACTCGTCATGCACAGCGAGATCCATGTCCGAGAGCGCATCGCGATAACCTTGCAGCCGCTCATGAAAGACTGCCGTATCGGGAAAGCCCCCAAGGAAGGCGATGCGGTGATGACCAAGCCCGGCAAGGTGCCGCACGGCTTCGCGGGTGCCGGCATGATTGTCCGAAACCAGTGACGAAACCTTGGCGCCCGCGACCTGGCGGACGACGTTGACGACCGGAATACCGCTCGCCACCAGAGACTTCAGGTCGGCGGCTTCCGTGCCGCGTGCCGGCGACAGGATCAGGCCGGAAATACCGTGTTCGCGCATCGAGGATATGACCTCGCGCTGCCGATCGAGGCTTTCGCCCGTATTGGCAAGGAACTGCACATAGCCGGCCGATTGCACGACCATGTCGACCCCGACGGCAAGCTCGGCGAAGAAGCTGTTGGTCAGGTCATTGACGACGATGCCGATGATTTTCGACTTGGCATTGGACTGGCGCAGATTGGCGGCGCCGCGATTGTAGACATAACCCAGCTCGCGAATGGCCGTATTGACCTTGGCGCGGGTCGCCTCATTAACGAGCGGACTTGCCTGCAGCACGAGCGACACAGTCGACTTCGACACACCGGCGGCGTGCGCAATATCGATGACCGTGACCCGTTCCTTGCCCACATTTTCCTCCCAGCGAGGTCTTTTCGCCTCAACATCTGCCATTAGATAATTGGAACGTTCCAAACTTGTCAAGCGGATTTCTTGAAAAATACGCGAGCAGGCCGACCGCCCGTCCTCAATGAAAGTCCCGGGCAGATCGCACGTCGCTCATTTAATTGATTTTCAATAATAATAATGACTTCTTGCAAGAAATATCGCTCTCCACAACCTTGGAATGAGACGTCTTTGGCCACTGGCCTAGCGTGCCGCGGCGCAATATTCGCATTAAATCACCACTTGAAATTTGGAACGATCTAAATTATTCGACCTGTAACACCCGAGGAGGAGCCCGCATGTCCGTTACCCTGTCGCTGCCGCGCGCCGATGGCACGCTCGAGCCGTACCGCCTTTCGGGAACGCCGATCGCACGGCCCGCAACGGTTCCAGCCTTCAACCGCATCGCCTATGCAGCAGCCCACGTCGTGTCCGATCCGCTGGCCGATCGCGAGCCCTGGGGCCGCCCTGCCATCGACTGGGATGCGACGATGGCGTTCCGGCATCATCTCTGGGCGCTGGGCTTCAAGATTGCCGAGGCAATGGATACCTCACAGCGTGGCATGGGCCTTGATTGGGCCGGCGCCCAGGAATTGATCCGCCGTTCGCTGGCCGAAGCCCGCGCAGTGCCGGGCGCCGATCTCGCCTGCGGCGCCGGCACCGACCATCTCTCGCCGTCCGACACGCGCTCGTTGGATGATGTCATCCGAGCCTATGAAACGCAGATCGGCTTCGTCGAACGGCATGGCGGCCGGTCGATCATGATGGCAAGCCGGGCGCTCGCCCATATTGCCAGATCGCCGGACGACTACGGCAAGGTCTATGGCCACATTCTTCGCCAGACGAAGGACAAGGTCGTGCTCCACTGGCTCGGCGACATGTTCGATCCGCAGCTGAAAGGCTATTGGGGCTCGGAAAAATTCGAGGACGCGCTGGAGACGGTCCTGTCGATCATCGAGGACAACAAGGCAAAGGTCGAAGGCATCAAGATCTCGCTGCTCGACAATGCCTGCGAAGTCGCGTTGCGCAACCGGCTGCCGGACGGCGTGCTCTGCTTCACCGGCGATGATTTCAACTATGCCGAATTGATCGAGGGCGACGGCAGGAAATACAGCCATGCCCTGCTCGGCATTTTCGATGCCGTCGCGCCCTCGGCGTCGAAGGCGTTGGCTTCGTTGGCAACAGGCGACGTTGCCACGTTCCGCAGCGTCATCGAGCCGACGGTGCCGCTCTCTCGAAAGATCTTCGAGGCACCGACGCAATATTACAAGGCCGGCGTCGTCTTCCTCGCCTGGCTGAACGGTCACCAGAAGCACTTCACCATGCCGGCCGGCATGCAATCGGCCCGTGGCGTAATGCACTATGCCGACATCTTCCGCCTTGCCGACAACGCCAATGTGCTCGACAAGCCGGATCTGGCCATGGAGAGAATGAAGGCCTTTCTCGTCAGTCAAGGGTTCTGAGTTCTCTCAGACCCGCGATTATTGCCGTCTTTTTCGCGGAAACACTTCATTTCTTGCCTCATCTCGTGTTGAAGAAGGACAAGAAAATGCGGAGACGGCGAAGGCATGGCTGCGATGAAATCCTGGAAACGGCGACTGCGCAAATGGCGCAACCGCGTCGCAAGACACATCCTGAGCACCCGCACCGGCCGCGAGCTGCTCGTCAGTTCTGTCAGCCCGACCATCGTGTCGATGACGGCCGATTGCGGCGACCATCTGATGACCTTCTCGCCGCACGACTACATCGGCCGGAAAATCTATCGCAAGGGCCATTTCGAACGCGAAAACGTCGATCGCCTGCTACGGATCCTGCGCCAGCGCAATTTGCTGAAGCAAGACGCTGTCCTCCTCGAACTCGGCGGCAATATCGGCACGCAAACCCTCTATTTTGCCCTGAGCCAGGCCTTCCGCCACATCGTGACGGTGGAGCCCGATCCACGCAATTTCAAGCTGCTGCGCACAAACATCGACCAGAACGGCCTGCAGGATCAGGTCACCGCGATCAACAGCGCCGCCGGCGAAAGCGAAGGCGCTCTCGATTTCTTCCTGCACCGCGACAATCACGGCAAGAGCAGCGCCCTGCGCCAGAGCGACCGTGACATCGCCATTACAGTTCCCGTAAAGCCCGTCACCACCATCCTCACTGAGGCAACTGTCGCGCCGGAAGAGATCGGGCTGATCTGGATGGATATCGAGGGATATGAGCCGTTCGCCGCACGCTCGATGCGGCCGCTGCTCGAGCGCCGCGTGCCGTTCTACATGGAGTTTTCGCCGGTCTTCTACGGACCTGACGGATCAGCGGCCTTCATCGATCATCTCGCACAATTCTATGACAACTGCATCGTCTTCTTCGGGGACC
Organism: Pararhizobium sp. LjRoot255; assembly: GCF_964252905.1. Classification (NCBI taxonomy): domain Bacteria; kingdom Pseudomonadati; phylum Pseudomonadota; class Alphaproteobacteria; order Hyphomicrobiales; family Rhizobiaceae; genus Pararhizobium; species Pararhizobium sp. LjRoot255. The sequence goes on along the minus strand of NZ_CAXUPQ020000001.1, from coordinate 2,565,210 downwards.
GGCAGGTGGAGATGAAAGTTACGGCGATGCCGGTCGAGATGGAGCAGTTCGACGTCCTGCTCCTGCCCTGACGGCAACGGCCCGATCAACGTTTCCGGTAGAAATAGGTTCGTCCAGGCTCAGCGCCGGTCGGAAGCGGCAGCGGCTCAAGCGCGGAATGGTCGAGCGGCAGGCCGCTTGCAGCGATGCCGCCGGTGACAAGCGCCGCGGCGACCGATTGCGGCAGCCAGGTCAGCGTCTGGGCATCCTTTTCCGGATAGGCCGTGCCGATATCGGCATGCGCAAAGGCAACATCCTTTCCGGCAAACTGCTCGATCGTCTCCCGGATGTCGCCGAGGATGAGATCCGCCTCCGGCGGCGTCGAATCGGGGTGGGAACCGACGGCACGATCGAAGGCAATGATTCGGTTGCGCGGAAACAGCTCGCGGATGTGATCATAGGTCCGTCCGTTTCCAAGCCCGATTTCCAAAATCACGCCATCGGGCGCAACCATCGCCTTGTCCCTGATATGGTTGAGAACAGCGCGCTGCGACTGCATGCGTGAAATAAAACTGTCGAGGCGGCTCATCGAATACTGTCCATCCATTCCAAATCATGCGGGGCCAAATCATGCGGGCCAAATCATATGGGTTGTCCCGCTTAACATGACGTCGCGCAACCGGTCGACCGCCCGGCATGAAATAAGCTGCTATTTCAACCACGCGACGGGCCGCCGCATCCGCACTTTTTGATATCCGCGATCGCCAGACCGTCGTCGCCTGCCCCGCGTGAATATGCTAGCCTGACGGCATGAGCCAGTTTTCCAGCGAAACATTCTTCGGTACACTTCCGGTCTTTGTCGAATTCGAAGGCGTTGCCGACGCCAGCAATTACCGGGCATTGCCCCCCGACTGGGCTCTGGCGACCGCCGACATCGTCGATTCGACCGGCGCGATCGCGGCAGGGCGCTACAAGGCCGTCAACATGGCCGGCGCCAGCGTCATCTCGGCGATCTTGAACGCGCTCGGCAAACACGATCTTCCCTTCGTCTTCGGCGGTGATGGCGCGCTTGTCGCCATACCTCCTTCGGGAATTGAAAAAGCCCGCGCCGCCCTCTCCGCGGTGCAGAAATGGGTCACGGAAGAACTGCAACTGACGCTCCGCGCAGCCCTCGTTCCCGTCACCGATGTTGTTACCGCCGGCCTCGAGGTCCGCGTCGCACGCTTTCAGGTCAACCCGAATATCTCCTACGCGATGTTTGCCGGCGGTGGCTCGAGTTGGGCGGAAGCGCGGATGAAGGAAGGCCTGTTTGCCGTCCCGCCGGCGCCGGAAGGCGCGCGGCCAGACCTGACCGGCCTCTCCTGCCGCTGGAACCCCATTCAATCCCGCCACGGCGATATCGTCTCGATCATCGCGGTGCCAACCGGCTCCGGCAACAACGAAGCGTTTCAGGCCCTGATTTCCGATGTCGTGGCGCTCGCAGCCGGCGAAGAACGAGATGGCCATCCGGTTGCATCCGAAGGACCGCAGCTCGAACTGTCGGCGGCGGGACTGTCGGTCGAGACGAAAACCGCCCCTAAGGGCAAACGCCTCCAGCATCGGCTATTTATTGTAGGGCAATATCTGCTCCTTGTTTGGCTCTACCGCCTCGGCCTGACGCTCGGCAGTTTCGACCCGCGCAAATACAGGCGGGAGGTCGCCCGCAATTCGGATTTCCGCAAGTTCGACGACGGCCTGAAGATGACAATCGACGTTGATCCCGAACGGCTGAGGCTGATTGAGACGCGGCTGGAGGACGCGGCCAAGGCGGGCGTCTGCCGTTACGGCCTGCACCGGCAGGACTCGGCGCTGATGACCTGTATCGTGCCGACGCCGCTCAGCCACAACCACATGCACTTCATCGACGGCGCAGCCGGCGGTTATGCGGTCGCCGCCGGCCGCCTGAAGGATCAGGTATCGGCAGCAGCTTCCGTCGCGGTTACGCCTTGAGGATCGTCTGGCCCTCTATGCCTCGTCTTGCGAAGGCATTGCGGGTATCGACGATCAGCGGCGCCCAACGGGCAAGTGCGGCATAATCCACCGCGTCGTGATCGGTGGCGATCAGCACCGCATCGAAGGCCTTCACCGACGGCTCGGTGAGCGGCACCGATTGCCGCCCCTTCAGAGCCATGTATTCGCGCGTCCGTGGAATCTCGGACACGTGCGGATCGTGATAGGCAGCACTCCCGCCACGTTCCTCGATCAGTTCGATCAGCTTCAGCGAGGGGCTTTCGCGGATGTCCGGCACGTTCTTCTTGTAGGCCAGGCCGATCAGCAGAACGCGCGAACGGCTGAGGGCCTTGCCGAGATGGATGTCGAGCGCTTCGGCGAGCCGTCCGACGACATGACGCGGCATGGCCGAATTGATCTCGCCGGCAAGCTCGATGAAACGGGTGGGCAATTCGTATTCGCGCGACTTCCAGGTCAGGTAGAACGGATCGATCGGGATGCAGTGGCCTCCAAGTCCCGGACCGGGGTAGAACGGCATGTAGCCGAACGGCTTGGTCTTGGCGGCATCGACAACCTCCCAGATGTCGATGCCCATCGCCTCGTAGACGACCTTCAGCTCATTGACGAGCGCGATGTTGACGGCGCGGAAAATGTTCTCCGTCAGCTTCACGGCCTCGGCCGTCGCCGTTGAAGACACCGGCACCACGGCCTGGACGGCGGCGCCATAGAAAGCCTCCATCAATTTCGCCGCCTCGGCGCCATCGCCGGCGACAACCTTCGGGATGCTCGACGTGTGGAAATCGCGATTGCCGGGGTCTTCGCGCTCCGGCGAGAAACCGAGGAAGAAATCCTTGGCCGATTTCAGCCCGGTCTTCTCAAGGATCGGCCGCACGACTTCGTCCGTGGTGCCGGGATACGTCGTCGATTCCAGTACGATCAACTGTCCGGGCTTCAGCGTCTCGGCGATCCGGTCGCAGGTCGTCGTGATAAAGGAAAGATCGGGATCGCGGTATTTCGTCAACGGCGTCGGAACGCAGATGATGATGATGTCGCAGTCGGCAAGGCGGCCGAAATCCGTCGTCGCACCGAAGCGGCCTTGCGCCGTTTCCGCGGAGAGCACCGCGTCCGGCACCGCCTCGATATAGGAGCGTCCAGCATCGATGGCGACGATCTTCTCTGGGTCGATATCGAAGCCCGTAACGGAAAATCCGCTGCGCGCCAGGGTGATTGCCAGCGGCAGGCCGACATAGCCGAGGCCGATCACGGCGGCATGGGCGGTACGGTCTGCGATCTTCGACAGAAGGGTTTCGCTTGAGGAGGAAAGGACGGTCAAATGCATGTTCCCGGCTGATCGTGGCACGCGCAAGCGGCCTTGCTGATGCCGGTCAGTTGAGGATAAAATCTCCGGGTGTCAAGCATCCGCCCCGATCGGGCCGTCACAGCACGTGCCACGATCCGCCAAATTATTGGCACACAATCTGGTTTTGCCGATATCGCCTCCTATATTGATCAAGGCGCTAGCACCGGCCACCGAGAAGCGGTCTGGACATACCGGGTCAGCGAACCGCCGGATTTTCTTATAGAAAGCGGCAAGACACGCTATGAACATCCACAAGACGAATGTTTCCATTCACCTGCTGGACCGCGTATCGAACTGGTTGCAGCAGGCCGCACTCAACGGTGAAAATCTCGAAACGGTGGTGACGGGCTTCTGCGAAAGGCTGGCGGCGGCCGGCTTGCCGCTCAATCGTGTCCACCTGAGTTTCTCGATGCTGCACCCCCTCTATGATGCGCTGGGGTTCACCTGGCTGCGTGGCCAGGGCGTTACCGTCGAGGGCTACCGCGCCGACCCCAACGACGACAAACCCGATCGTTTTCTTCTCAGCCCCTATTATTACCTGCTCAGCAACAATCTCGACCATCTGCGCCGGCAGATCGATCCGACTGCTCCGTCCGAATTCCCGATCTTCGACGACCTGAAGGAAATCGGCGTCACGGACTACATCGCCTTTGTGCAATCCTTCGGCGAAACATCCGGTCAGGGGATGATCGGCTCCTGGTCCACCGATGCGCACGGCGGATTTAGCGACAACATCATAGAGGCTTTGTTGCGCATCCAGAACAGCCTGGCCGTGGCTGCCAAGATGGCCGTTCTCGGTAAGCTCGCCGACAACATGCTCACCACCTATCTCGGTGAAAATGCCGGCAAGCGCGTTCTGTCGGGCCAGACCCGCCGCGGCGATGGCGAGACCATCCGCGCGGCACTCGTCATGGCGGACATGCGTCAATCGACGGTACTTGCGGAAAAGGAAGGCCGGCAGGTCTACATCGATACGCTCAACCAGTTCTTCGATGCAATCGCCACGCCGTTCAGCCGCAACGGCGGTGAAATCCTGAGTTTCGTCGGCGACGGCTTTCTCGCCGTCTATCCCTGCGGCCGTCACCGCGAGCCATCACGAGTCGCCGCCTTGGCCGCGATGGCGGCAGTTCGCCAGGCAACGGCGCGTATGTCGGAACTCAATGCCGGCCGGCGTCGGCAAGGTCTGACCGACGTCAAATATGGCATCGGACTGCATGTCGGCAACGTCATGTTCGGTAATGTCGGCCTCAACGACCGCCTGACCTTTTCCGCCTTCGGAGCGGCGGTCAACGAGGTCGAGCGGCTGCAGGGGCTGACGAAGAAATATTCCAAGCCCATCATCGCCAGCCAGTCCTTCGCCACCTATTGCGGCGGCGACTGGGTCACGCTTGGCCACGAGAAGTTGCGCGGCGTCGGCCAGAAGGTCGCGGTGCTTCTGCCCGGAGACGAGATCATGAAGCTGGACAATGGCGAGGCCATGCAGGGCCGATCGTTGGAGACGCGCTCGGAGGCGGAGCAGGTCATGCTGCTCTACCGCAACAGCAAGAAGAAAGCGCAACCGCGCGACCTTCTCTGGAACAAACTGTTGCAGTAGAGAACAGGGTTATTAGCACGGCCCGCGTGCAATAACCTTCACGGACGCAGAACACCACGATCCCGTTCGAATGATTGCAATTTTTACGTTCTCACCACCGTTATATCCATGCACACTTTACCAGCCGAAGGTCATGGACAGGCTAAATTCAGTGGGATAGTCTGCCTATAACGAAGCCGGGCCTCTACCCGGAGGCGAGCCTTGCCTAGTCGCGAGCCGCCATGAAACAAGGACACCTGCTGGCATGAATTCAGGCGCGGACCTGTTGCGGATCGAGGATTTGAGTATCTCGTTCGCGATGCTCGGCGGGCAGATCGACGCGGTGCGCAAGGCGAGCCTGCGGGTGCTGCCGGGCAAGGTAACGGCTCTGGTGGGCGAGTCCGGCTCAGGCAAGTCCGTTATCAGCCAAGCTGTGATGGGCATCCTGCCGAAGACGGCGACCTGCAGCGGCCGCATCCTCTTTTGCGACCCGGCGACCGGCGAAAGACCGACCGATCTTCTGCAGATGCCGCGCGACGGGCGGGAAATCCGCCACCTGCGCGGCAACCGTATGGGTAAGATCTTCCAGGAACCGATGACTTCGCTGTCGCCGCTCCATACGATCGGCAACCAGATCAGCGAATCCCTGAAAATCCACACGGACAAGTCAGGCCGGGAGCGGCGCGAGCGGACCGAGGAAATGCTCGGACTGGTCGGATTTGCCAAGCCGTCGCGCGCCTTCGACATGTATCCCTTCGAACTGTCGGGCGGCATGCGCCAGCGTGCGATGATCGCCATGGCGCTGATCTGCAATCCCTCGCTTCTGATCGCAGACGAGCCGACGACGGCGCTCGATGTGACCATCCAGGCGCAGATCCTGCAATTGCTGCGCGACTTGCAGACCAAGCTGAACATGGCGATGCTCCTGATCACCCATGATCTCGGCGTCGTCGCCAATGTCGCCGACGAGGTGGTGGTGATCTATCATGGCGAGGTCATGGAAGCGGGGCCGGTCGAAACCATCTTCCGCAAGCCTGCACACCCCTACCTCAAGGGCCTGATGGCCGCGGTGCCGCATTTCGACATGAAGCCGGGGGAACGGCTGAAAGCCCTGCGCGAGGTACCGGTCAATACCAGCAACCTGCTCGGAAAGCAGAAGCTCGTCGCCCATGCCCAACCTATCAAGCCCGACGTTCTGCTCTCGGTGCGCGACATCAGCAAGACCTTCAGCACCCGCAAATCGAGCTGGCTGACCAAGAATACCGCAACGGTGACCAAGGCAGTGGACAGTGTCAGCTTCGACATCATGCGTGGCGAATGCCTCGGGCTCGTCGGCGAAAGCGGCTGCGGCAAGACGACGGTCAGCAAGATCCTGATGCGGGCCGTGACACCGGATAGAGGCGCGGTCATGCTCAACAGCAGCGACGGCCCGATCGACGTTCTGAATGCCGAGGGCGGTGGCCTGCAGGCACTGCGCACCAAGGTGCAGATGGTGTTCCAGGACCCGGTCTCCTCGCTGTCGCCACGCATGACGGTGCAGAACATCCTGAGCGAACCGCTCGAGATCCATGGTCGCGGCAGCGGCAAGTCGCGCGTCGAGACAGTCAAGGCCTTGCTCAAGGCGATCGGCCTCAACGAGCGTCATCTCAACCGTTATCCGCACAGCTTCTCCGGCGGCCAAAGGCAACGCATCGGTATAGCGAGGGCGCTGGCTCTCGGACCGGACCTGTTGATCTGCGACGAGCCCGTCTCGGCGCTCGACGTTTCCGTCCAGGCGCAGATTCTCAACCTTTTGAAGGACCTGCAGAAAGAATTGGGTCTCACCTATCTCTTCATCTCGCACAATCTCGCGGTCGTCGACTACATGGCCGACCGCATCGCCGTCATGTGCGGCGGGCGGATCGTCGAGATCGCCCCGCGCGAAACGCTGATGCGCGCGCCGGTCCATCCCTATACGAAGTCCCTGCTCGCCGCCGTACCCTTTCCCGATCTCGACCGGCCGCTCGACTTTTCCATGCTCGACCCGAGCGGTGCCTCCGATACGCGCAGCTGGGGCAAACAGTTCTCCGATGAGGGAGATGAGGGCGTTCTAGCGACGGCGGATCTTGGCGACGGCCATCTGGTCCTTGCGCGGCGAAACGCCGACGTGAGGGAGTTGCAACCGTGATTACCCGCAGAACGACACTTGGCATGCTTGCCTCCGTGCTGGTTCCCGGCACCAGCCGCGCCACGCCGGAGCCTGCATATCTGCGACCCCACCTGCGCGCGCAAACGCTGCCTGTCCTCAGCGAGCGGATTCCCAAAAATCCGCGCCGCGTCAATCTTGCCGCCATGGGCCGGGAGCCTGGAAAATACGGTGGAACGGTTCGCATGCTGATCGGCAGCCAGAAGGACATCCGGCTGATGACGATCAACGGTTATTCCCGTCTGGTCGGCTACGATGAGAACCTGCAATTCCAACCGGATATCCTGGAAAGCTTCGATGTTCAGGAAGGCCGCATTTTCACGTTCAAGATACGTGACGGCCACCGCTGGTCGAACGGCAGCTACCTGACATCTGAGGATTTCCGCTATACGTGGGAAGATGTGATCCTCGACAAGGATCTGCGCAAGGGCGGCGTTCAGCGCGAACTTCTGGCCGATGGAAAACCACCCGTCTTCGAGATCCTGGACGAATTGACCGTCCGCTACACCTGGAGCGCGCCGAACCCGGACTTCCTGCCGGGTCTTGCAGCCGCATCCCCGATCATCCTGCTTCTGCCGTCCGCCTATATGCGGCATTTCCACAAGAAGTATCAGGACAAATTCCGTCTGTCGGCCTTGATGAAACAGTACCGGGTCAAGAAATGGGCCGATCTGCATATCAAGATGTCGCGGCAATTCCGTCCTGAAAACCCCGATCTGCCGACGCTCGATCCATGGGTCAACAGGACTGCGCCGCCGGCCGAGCAATTCGTCTTCGAGCGCAATCCATTCTTCCACCGGGTCGATGAAAACGGGCTGCAGCTGCCCTATATCGATCGCTTCCTGCTTAATATCAGCTCATCCGAAATCATCCCGGCCAAGACGGGGGCGGGCGAGAGCGACCTTCAAATTTCGGGCGTTGATTTCTCCGATTATGCGTTTTTCAAGGACTCGGAAAAACGCTACCCGGTAAAAGTCAATCTCTGGAAGAGAACGCAAGGCTCACGCATCGCCCTGTTGCCCAACCTCAATTGCAGCGACAAGGTATGGCGTGATCTGTTTTGGGACGTGCGTGTGCGGCGCGCCCTTTCGCTCGCGATTGACCGGCACGAGATCAACATGGTGAGCTTCTATGGCCTCGGCAAGGAAAGCGCCGACACGATTCTTCCGGAAAGCCCGCTGTTCAAGCCCGAATATGCCTCGGCATGGGCGAGCCACGATCCGGATGCGGCCAATGCCCTGCTGGACCAGGTCGGCCTCGTGCAGAAAAACAGCGCGGGCATTCGTCTCCTGCCGGATGGGCGCGAGGCTGAGATCGTCATCGAGACCGCTGGCGAAAGTACGCTTGAGACCGATGTGCTGGAGCTGATCAAGGATCACTGGATGAAAATCGGCTTCTCGCTTTTCGTCAAGACATCGCAGCGCGACGTTTTCCGAAGCCGCGCGATGGGCGGCGACATCATGATGTCCATGTGGTTGGGCATCGACAACGGCGTGCCGACCGCAGACATGAACCCCGGACAGCTCGCCCCCAGCGCCGACGATCAGTTGCAGTGGCCAGTCTGGGGCATGCACTATCTTTCACTCGGACAATATGGTCATGCGCCGGAGCTTCCCGAAGCGGCAGCTCTGCTCGCTCTTCTGAAATCCTGGCGCCGGGCCTCCGACACAGCTGAGAAAACGCGCATCTGGAGCGAGATGCTGAGCATCTACACGCAAAATGTGTTTTCAATCGGCATTGTCAACAGCACACTGCAGCCTGTGCTGCACTCGGCGTTTATCCGCAACGTTCCGGAAAGGGGTCTCTACGGCTTCGATCCGACCTGTTACCTCGGGGTCTATATGCCGGATACCTTCTGGTACAGCAGCGAGGTTAGCTGATCATGTTGCGTTACATATTCTGGCGCATCCTTGCGATGATCCCGACGCTGCTGATCATTTCCGCGTTGGTTTTCACCATCATCGAACTGCCGCCGGGCGACTATTTCGAAAGCTACATTTCCGAACTGCGGGCCCAGGGCGAAGCCGTGGACATGGCGGAAATCGAGGAGTTGCGCGCCCAATACGGTTTCGACCGCCCGCCGGTGCTGCGCTATTTCCATTGGGTTGCCGGTATGCTGCAAGGCGACTACGGCTATTCCTTCGAATATCAGCTTCCGGTGAACGAGGTTGTCGGCGACCGCCTGTGGCTGACCGTGCTGGTCTCCTTCGTCACCATCCTGTTCACCTGGCTGGTCGCCTTTCCGATCGGCATCTATTCGGCCACCCACCAATATAGCTGGGGAGATTATGGCCTCACATTCCTCGGCCTGGTCGGTATCGCCATTCCGAACTTCATGTTCGCGCTGATTCTGATGTATTTCGCCAATATCTGGTTCGGCACGTCCATCGGCCATCTGATGGACCAGAAATACCTCGCCGAACCGATGAGCTGGGAGAAGGCGAAGTCGATCCTGGAGCATCTGTGGATCCCGGTGCTGATCGTCGGCACGGCAGGCACCGCCGGCATGATCCGAAGGCTGCGCGCCAACCTGCTCGACGAGCTGCAAAAACAATATGTCGTGACGGCACACGCCAAGGGCTTGCATCCGTTCCGCGCGCTCGTCAAATATCCGCTGCGCATGGCACTCAATTTCTTCATCTCGGATATCGGTTCGATCCTCCCGGCAATCATTTCCGGTGCCGAAATCACCGCCATCGTCCTGTCGCTCGAAACAACCGGGCCGATGCTGATAAAAGCGTTGCAAAGTCAGGATATGTATCTTGCCGGTTCTTTCCTGATGTTCCTGGCCTTCCTTACGGTGATCGGCGTGCTTATATCGGACATCGCGCTTGCCCTGCTCGATCCGCGCATCAGACTGCAAGGCGGTAGCACCAAGTGACGATATCCCTTCCCGAATCCGGCGCGCCGCTGGCGCACTACGTATCGACCGCGCCCTTCGACCCGCATTCCGTCGATGTGATGAGCGAGGAGCAATCGCGCGTCTATCAGGCGTCGCAAATGCGGCTGATGTGGTGGAAATTCAAGAAACACCGCCTGGCGCTATACTCGCTCTATTTCCTCGGCTTTCTCTACGCGATCATCACGATCGTCGAGTTCCTCGCCCCCTACAATCTGCACACCCGCAACGTCGACTTCATCCACTCGCCGCCGCAACGTGTGCATCTGTTCCACGACGGCAATTTCGTCGGACCGTTCGTGTACGGGCGTTCGATGGCGCTGGACATGGACACGCTGCGCCGCATCTATACCGACGATGTGAACAGGGTCGAGCCGATCCGCTTTTTCTGCAGCGGCGATACCTACCGTTTCTGGGGCCTCTTCGAAGCCGACAAACACCTGATCTGCCCGGCCGAAGGCGGCGAGATGTTCCTGCTCGGAAGCGACCGCCTCGGTCGCGACGTGCTGTCGCGCATTCTTTACGGGGCCCGCATATCGCTGACCATCGGCCTGCTCGGCATCACCATGAGCTTCGTGCTCGGCATCGTCATCGGCGGTCTCGCCGGTTATCACGGCGGCATTTTCGACCTGATCGTCCAGCGCATCATCGAGGTGCTGCAATCCATCCCGAGCATTCCGCTCTGGATGGCGCTTGCTGCGATCATGCCGGTGACCTGGAGCCCGATCCTCATCTATCTCGGCATCACGGCCATTCTCGGCCTGCTCGACTGGACAGGCCTCGCGCGCGCTGTGCGCTCGAAGCTGCTGGCGCTGCGTGAGGAAGATTATGTTCTGGCAGCGCAGCTCATGGGCGCAGGTTCGAGCCGCATCATCGGCCGTCACCTCGTCCCCGGTTTCATGTCGCACCTGATCGCAACGGCGACGCTGTCGATCCCCGGCATGATCCTCGGCGAAACCGCACTCAGCTTCCTGGGCCTGGGCCTTCGCCCGCCGATCACGAGCTGGGGCATTCTGCTGACGGAAGCCCGTAGCGTCAGCGTCATTGCTTTTTATCCCTGGCTGTTGTTTCCAACCATTCCGGTCATCCTGGTGATTCTCGCGTTCAATTTCCTGGGCGACGGTCTTCGCGATGCTGCCGACCCCTATAAGTGAAGTGGAACTTGATATGCTGAGGAAGATGGGCAGTGCGAGGGGAGACAAGAGGCTCCGCTCATGACCCGCCGGATCGAAGACGCCCGGATCCTGATGTACAGCCACGACACGTTCGGCCTCGGTCATCTCAGGCGGTGTCGCACCATCGCGCATTCACTGGTCGAGGACTATCGCGGCGTCAACATCCTGATCATCTCCGGCGCCACCATCGCCGGTGCCTTCGATTATCGGGCCCGCGTCGATTTCGTGAAGATCCCGAGCGTCATCAAACTGCGCAACGGCGAATACACCTCGATGGACCGGCATATCGACCTGCACGAGACGCTGAAGATGCGCAAGTCGATCATCCGCCATACCGCCGAGACCTTCCAGCCGGATATCTTCATCGTCGACAAGGAGCCGATGGGCCTGCAGGGCGAAGTCGAGGAGACCCTCGCCTATCTGAAAAAACAGGGGACGACCCTGGTTCTCGGCCTGCGCGAGGTCATGGACGCGCCGCATCTGCTCGATGCGGAGTGGAAGGCCAACGACGTAATGCGCAAGATCGGCCAGTTCTACGACAACGTGTGGGTCTATGGCCCGCCGGATTTCTACGATCCGCTCGTCGGTCTCGACGTTCCCTCGCACGTTCGGGCGAAGATGGATTTCGTCGGCTTCCTGCAGAGAAGCGTCTCCCCTGACGTGGAGTCCGAACACAAGCCGAAGGGCGACTACATCCTTGTGACCACCGGCGGCGGCGGCGACGGCTCGGACCTGATCCATGACGTGATCGACGCCTATCAGGAAGATCCGACGCTGACGCACAAGTTGTTGATCGTGCTTGGCCCCTACATGCCGGCGAAACAGCGGCACAAGCTGATCACCAAATGCGCGAAGATCTCCTATCTCGAAGTGATCGAATTCGACAACCGGATGGAAGAACTGATTGCCGGCGCCAAGGCCGTGGTCGCCATGGGCGGCTACAATACCTATTGCGAAATTCTGTCCTTCGACAAGCCGGCGCTGATCGTGCCGCGGGTCATGCCGCGTGAAGAACAGTTGATCCGTGCAAGCCGGGCTGCTGAGCTTGGGTTGATCGACATGCTCCTGCCGGAGGAAGCCAGAGACCCCATGCGCTTTGCCGCAGCCCTCAAGGCCCTGCCGGACCGACAGCCGCCGTCGAAAAGCGCTTCCGGCATGACGCTTGAAGGTCTTGCCAATATATCGCAGATCGTTGGAGAATGGCTCGGTCGCCGTGAACACGAGCATCTGACCGCCCTGAAGGGATGACTTCACTTTGACGCAGCGTCGCAAGATCGTCGTGGTGCTTAAGGGATATCCGCGCCTTTCGGAAACCTTCATCGCCCAGGAGCTGCTGGGATTGGAACGGGCCGGCTTCGAACTGGCGCTGGTGGCGTTACGCCGCCCGACGGACGAGAAGCGCCACCCCGTGCACGACGAAATCCGCGCGCCGGTTCACTATCTTCCTGAATATCTGCACGACGAGCCTTTGCGGGTCGCTCGCGCCTTCGCACACTGCCTTGCGAAACCCGGTTTCTGGCGCAGCCTTCCGGCGTTCCTGTCCGATCTCTGGCGCGACCGGACACGCAACCGGCTGCGTCGCTTCGGCCAGGCGATGGTCCTTGCCGCCGAGTGGCCAAAGGGCGGCGAATGGCTGCACGCCCATTTTATCCACACGCCGGCCTCCGTTGCCCGTTACACCAGCACGATCAAGGGGATCGCCTGGACCTGCTCGGCCCATGCCAAGGACATCTGGACCTCGCCCGAATGGGAACTTGCAGGCAAGCTCGCGAGCACGCGCTGGACGGTGACCTGCACGCAGACGGGATTTGAGCATCTGCGGCATCTTGCCGGCGGCAAGCCGCACGTGCATCTGAGCTATCACGGCCTCGACCTCAGCCGCTTCGGCGCGTTTGACGGCGTCCGGCCACCCTCTGATGGCTCGCGGCCGGATGCGCCGGTGACGATCATGAGTGTCGGCCGTGCCGTCGAGAAAAAGGGCTTCGACATTTTGCTGCGCGCGCTCAGCCTGCTGCCCAGCGAGCTTAACTGGCAATTCGAACATATCGGCGGCGGCGAACAGCTGAAGCGGCTTCAGGCGCTGGCGGCCGAACTCGGCATTGCGGGCAAGGTCGTCTGGCACGGATCACTGTCGCAAACGGACGTTCTTCAGCACTACCGCAACGCCGACATTTTCGCCCTCGCCTGCCGCATCACGGCAGACGGTGACCGCGATGGATTGCCGAATGTGCTGGTCGAAGCAGCGAGCCAGGCGCTGGTCTGCGTATCGACGAACATTTCCGGCGTACCGGAATTGCTCGTCGATGGCGAAAACGGCCTGGTGGTGCCACCGGAGGCCCCGCAAGCCTTCGCTGACGCCCTGGAAAAGGCCATTCGCGATCCAGCCCTGCGTCAACGGCTGGGCGAAGCGGCGGAACGAACCGTGCGCCGGGAATTCGACCACCACACCAGCATCGGCCAGCTGAAAACCCTCTTCGAGACCGAATGGCAGGCAGCGCAATGACCAGTGGCCGGACGGCGTCGCCGCGCGTGTTTTTCTATGTCCAGCACCTGCTCGGCATCGGGCATCTTGCGCGCGCCAGCCGCATTGCCGGTGCGCTTGCCGCGGATGGTTTCGAGGTGACCGTGGCAACGGGCGGAACGCCGGTCCCGGGTTTCCCCGGACCACAGGTGCACCACGTCGCCTTGCCACCGATCACCGCCAGCAACGCCGGCTTTTCCGGGCTTGCCGATATCAACGGCAATCCGGTCGATGACGCTTTCAAGGACAACCGCCGCAATCTTTTGCTGACGGCATTCCGGAACAACCGGCCGGACATCGTCGTGATCGAAGCCTTTCCCTTCGGCCGCCGCCAGGTCCGCTTCGAACTTCTGCCGCTCCTCGACGAAATCGCCACGATGGACGACAGACCCATGGTCGTGACATCGCTGCGCGATATCCTGCAGGAACGTTCCAAGCCCGGCCGCGACGAGGAAACAGTCGCAGTGTTGAAACAGTATTTCGACCGGGTCCTCGTTCACGGAGATCCGGCCTTCGCCAGGCTGGAAGATACGTTTCCACTTTCAGCCGAGATTGCCGGCAAGGTCGTCTACACCGGCCTCGTCGCGGCACCGCCCCCCGCAGAACCGGCGGAGCGGTTCGACATCATCGTATCGGCCGGCGGCGGCGCGGTCGGCAATGCCCTGATCCGCGCTGGCCTCGAAGCAGCAAAGTCGATCGACAAGCCCTTGTCGTGGGCCCTGATCACCGGTCCCAATCTGCTGCAATCCGATTTCGATGCGATCTCGGCGGATGCGCCGGATCATGTCAGCGTCTATCGGTTCCGCCCGGACTTCGCGAGCCTTCTCAGGGGCGCCAAACTGTCCGTGTCACAAGCGGGTTACAATACGGTCTGCGACATTCTGCGCGCCGGATGCCACCCCTTGCTCATCCCCTTCACCGCCGGCGGCGAAACCGAACAGACGGTCAGGGCGGAACGCCTCGAAAAGCTGGGGCTCGCCCATGTCCTCACCGAGGACGCGCTGTCGCCGGCAAGCATGACGCAGGCGATCGAATCGGCGCTCACAGCTTCCGGCCGTCGGCCGCACACGCTCGATCTCGATGGCGCGCACCGCACCGCGGAAATTCTACGCGGCCTCCTCTGATCCGCGATCAGACGGTGCCGATCACCATGAAGCGGGTGTATTTCTTCATCGCCAGCGAGCCGGCAAAGGCAACGTGGCCGAGCGCCGTCTGGTCCTGGAAGGCTTCAAGTGTCGGCACACAGTTGATGTGCGTAGGCTCGCTGAAATAATCGTTCGACTGCAACAGGACCTGCGTGCCGCGCGGCAGCAAAGACAGCCACGCCGGAAGATCGGCGATGTGTTCACAGCTGGTGTTGATCACCAGATCAGCCCCGGAAGCCCTGTAGTCGAGCGCGTACATATCCCGCGTGACTGCGCGGAAACGCTCCCCCGCCTTGACGTTCAGCGTTTCGGCCACGTCTGCAACCTGCGGATCGATATCGACGCTCTCGATCAGCCCGATATCGAAACGGCTGTCGTCGAAAAACATGGCTGACAGCACGCCGTACCAGCCGCCGAGAATGACGATGCGCTTAAATTTTCCGCCAAGACTTTCAAACAGCCTGTCGCGTGCCCATATCTTGCTTCCAACCTGCTTGTGGTTGAAGGCCGTACCAAGGTCCGCGTCCGGATATTTGGCGACGACTTTCGCAAGACCTTCGACCAGAGAGCTTCCCGTATAGGCGGCCAGACCGCGGATGATATCGAAGGCACTTTCGTGCCAATCTGTTGTGTTTGCTTCGTTTGTTCGGGTGGTTTTCATCATGCGCGTGTTGTAGTCTGGACTTTTCTGGAGTGCAAGGAATGCAAGTCAACCTGAGGGATGCCGTCTCCGTTTCTGAGAGCCTGGAGACAGGAAAGGACATACCGCATCTGGCAGGAATAGGCGCGACCATGCGGCAGGTCTTTGCCGCGCATTTCATGCGCGACTGCCCGCACGTCCTGGAGATCGGTAGCCATATCCGGCCCATCACGCCCTACCTCACCCATCATCCGCTGTCGGTGACCGCCGTCGATCCGAAAACCGAGGCTTATGACGCGCATGAACTGAACGGCAGGCAGTGCCATGTCCGGCATATTCGGGCCAAGTTCCAGCAGATCGATTATCACTACCAGCCCGGCAGCTACGGTCTGGTCATGCTCGGCTATTCGCTGAAGCCTTTCGGCAGCAAGGACCCGCTTGGCGAACTGCTGTTCTCGCTGATCGACAATGCGAGGATCGTCGTCATCGAATACGCGCCGGAACTCGAACGTGCCGCATCACAGGTACCACAGATCGTCAGCCGCCCATCGGTCAAGATTCGCGGGCAGTTCGATCTTCACCTCCACGATCCCGAGGTCGCCGGCACGCCCTATGCCGCCCGGCGCTTCTATGTCCTCGACACCCGCTATTCGGTCAGTTGAACCCGCCCATGGAAAAACGTCTCTCCCGATATATCTGGACCCATACGCGCGGTCAGCAGCTCTGGATTCTGCTGGTCGTCGCAGTCTCGATGGTTCCTTATTTCCTGTCGTTCGACCTGCCCAAGCAGATCGTCAACGGCCCCATCCAGGGCCAGGGTTTCGATCAGCCGGGCGCCACGCAAACCTTCATGAACCTCAGCTTCGACCTGCCCTGGCTCGGCACGGTCACGCTGTTTGGCGGCATCGAGCTGACGCGCATGCAGATGCTGTTCGCGCTCAGCCTCGTGTTCCTGGCTTTGGTGATCGTCAACGGACTCTTCAAATTCTACATCAACACCTATAAGGGGCGTCTCGGCGAGCGGCTGCTGCGGCGCATCCGCTTCGAACTCGTCGACCGCATCCTGCGTTTCCCGCCCAGCCAGTTCAAGCGCATGAAGGGGGCGGAAGTCTCCAGCATGGTGAAGGACGAGGTCGAGCCCCTTGGCGGCTTCACCGGCGACGCATTCGTTCAGCCAGCGCTGCTCGGTGGGCAGGCGCTGACGGCGCTGTTCTTCATCTTCATGCAGAATGTCTGGCTCGGGTTGATCGCGGCCGTCATGGTCGGCATCCAGGCGGTGATCATTCCGCGCATGCGCCGGCGGCTGCTGGTGCTTGGCCGCGCACGCCAACTCACGGCGCGCGAACTTGCCGGCCGTGTCAGCGAAATCGTCGACGGCATCGGCACGATCCACGCCTATGATACCTCGAACTACGAGCGCGCCGATATCGCCTCGCGCCTCGGCCGCATCTTCAAGATCCGCTACGACCTCTACCAGTGGAAATTCCTGGTCAAGTTCATCAACAATTTCCTCGCCCAGCTGACACCGTTCCTGTTCTACTGCATCGGCGGTTATCTGGCGCTGCAGGGTCGCCTCGACATCGGCCAGCTGGTCGCGGTGATCAGCGCCTACAAGGACCTGCCCGGTCCGCTGAAGGACCTCATCGACTGGGATCAGACCCGTCAGGACGTCCAGGTGAAATACGTTCAGGTCGTCGAGCAGTTCAGCGTCGACCGGACGGTCGATCCGTCCATTCAGGCAGTCGCCATCGACAATGCCGGTTCGATGAAACATCCTCTGGCGGCGGTCAACCTGTCGCTTGCTGACGATAGCGGGGCCAAGCTTCTGGAGCGCGTTTCCGTGCAGATCCATCCCGGCGAGACGGTGGCGATCGTCGGTGGTGCTGCCGGCGGCGGCGACATGCTGGCCGAAGCCTTTGGCCGGCTGACCTGGCCCGAGAGCGGCAAGGTTACCGCCGGCGGCGACGACCTTCTCGAGCTGCCGGAATCGATCACCGGACGCGGCATTTCCTATGTTTCGGCGGATGCCTATTTCTTCTACGGGAGCCTGCGCGACAACCTGCTCTATGGGCTGAAGCACGCGCCGCTGAAGGACGCCAGCTATGAGGGCAGCGGTGCCGCCCATCGCAAATGGGAGATCAACGAAGCGCGGATGGCCGGAAACCCGGACTACGACGTCAACGGCGACTGGATCGACTACCAGGCCGCCGATGCGACGGACCGGGAAGATCTGTTTACGCCGGTCCTGTCGGTGCTGGATACCGTGCAGCTATCCAAGGACATTCTCGACCTCGCACTGCGCAGCACCGTGTCTCCCAACGACCATCCTGGCCTTGCGGAGGGCATCGTCGAGATGCGCCATGCCCTTCGCGAGGAGCTTGAGGAAGCGGGCCTCAGCAGCCTCGTCGTTTCCTTCGAGCCGGGAGCCTACAACACCGAGGCAACCGTCGGCGAGAACCTTCTGTTCGGCACGGCAACCGGTCCGGCATTCATCGGCAAGGCGATCGGGAAGAACGCCTATTTCCGCTCCGTGGTCGGCCGCACCGGCCTCGACCGTATCATGTTCGACATGGGTTACAGCATCGCGGAAAACGCGGTGGAACTGTTTGCCGACCTGCCGCCGGATCATCCGTTCTTCCAGCAGCTCACCTTCATGACCGCGGACGACATTCCGGAGTATCAACTGCTCCTGCAGAAACTCAAGGGCAAGGGCTTCGATGCGGCCTCCGAGGATGAAAAAGGCGCCATCATTCGCTTGAGCTTCCGCTACATCGAGCCGCGGCATCGTTTCGGTCTCCTGACCCCCGAGCTGATGGCGAAGATCGTCGATGTCCGCCGCCAGTTCCATGACGGCCTGCCTGAAAGCATGCGCGGCGACATCGAGCGCTATGACCCGGAACGCTACCTGGCCTCCGCAAGCCTGATGGACAACATCCTGTTCGGCCGCATCAGTCACAAGCATTCCGACGGTTCGAAGCGCATTCGTTCGATCGTCAGCTCTCTGTTGAACTCGCTTGGCCTCCTGGAGAACGTGATTGCTATCGGCCTGGACTTCAATCTCGGCGCCGGCGGCAAGCGCTTGACCGCCGTGCAGCGGCAGAAGCTCAATCTGGCGCGTGCACTGGTGCGCCGTTCGGATTATTATATATTTAACCGTCCGTTACCCGGTCTCGACCACCGTCTTCAGGATGAAATCGTCCGCGACGTACTGAAGCTGGTGCGCCGCGACGGACGCGACCCGGCGGTCGTCTGGGTGCTTTCGAATACCGCGCTGTCGAGCCTTTTCGATCGTGTCCTGGTCTTCGACAGGGGCATGCTGGTGGAGGACGGGACGCATGCGGCACTTGTTGAGAATAACGGTATCTTTAAGGAACTTGTGTCATCATAATGCAAAGGCAAAGTCCATGCGTGCAGTCGGTGCAGGCAGGGGCATCCTTCCAAACGGTAGCATCGGTGAACATCACCGGCGCCTGATCCCGGAAGGAGGAAAATGGGGAATGGGCACGGAAATGCTTCTGAAGGATGAAGTTCAAATGCTGCGGCGGGTGCCGCTGTTTTCGAATGTCGAGCCGGGAAAGCTGAAGCTTCTCGCCTTCACGTCGGACCGTGTCAGCTACAATGCCGGCGAGGCCATCTTCCATCAGGGCGACACCGGCGATGCTGCCTATGTCGTGCTGGCCGGCAAGGCGGATATTCTGGTCGACTCTTCGACAGGCCCGATCAAGATCGCCGAAGTCGAGACCAATTCCATCGTCGGCGAGATCGCCATCCTCTGTGATGTCTCGCGAACGGCCACGGTGCAGACGACAACAGCGGTGGAAGCCCTGCGCATCCGCAAGGAACACTTCCTCAAGCTCCTGACCGATTTCCCCGAAATCACCATCGAGATCATGCGCGTGCTGGCCGACCGTTTGAGCCACACCACGAGCGAATTGTCCGAGGCTAGAAGCCGCGCCCGCAAGGCCGAGTAAGCCTTGGCGATTGTTGGCAAGTCGCATTCAGGGCGCGTCCCTCAGTTGGCCCCCAGCCTCTCCAATGGCGCATTCGCCATCGGATCTCTCAAGGCGATGGCCCCGGTCATCCGGTCGATACGGAAATTGCCGGACGGCAGACCGGACACGGATTTCTCGAACATCCGGAAGACCAGGGCAAAGCGTGCCTGCGCCGCATTCGCGTCGTCCCAACCACCATCCGCATAAAGACGGCCAACCGCCCGATAAAGTGCCATCCGCTCCTGCGTGATCCAGTCGAGCGCAAGGTCGCTCCCCATGCGCAGCCGATACCAGTCGGCTAGGAAGTCGATCGCGGAAATGTCGCGCAGCAATTCAGATCTTGCGCCGGCACCCTTCAAGCGGGCCGCGAGGCGGCCTTGCAGTACCCTGTCGTTGCGGGCAGCCGCGGTTGCACCGACGGCGTCATCCGTCGCCACCGGCTTGTCCATCAGCGCCAGCGCCGCCAGATCGGCAAGGTCGAGGCTGCGGATGAGCGCTGCCATATCCTTTGGCCATTCGCGCTTGAGGAACCGCCGCCCGACCAGATGGCCGAGATGCTCGAACAGGAAGCCGCCATAGTCGCCGACGTCGAGCATGCCGCCCGCATCGAGCCCCGACGGCACGATCTCCCGGTCGTAGGTCTGCCGCAGCTCGGGGTTCAATGGCATGTCCTCGATCCCGACAGTCTCTATGTCGAGATGGTGTTCGCCGATGGTGACCACCTTGTAGGCGCCAGGAAAGGCAACGAGCGACGGCATCGCCACATTGACCAGGAACCGGCTGCCGCGACGATGCTGCGCCGTGTCGTTGACATGCAGATGCCCGCTGAAGTGTATGTCGATGCCCGCCTCGATCAGGGCTTCGGCAACGGCCGCAACCGGAATGCGCTCAGACATGCCCGTCCGGCCAAGCAGGGAGACTTCTTCGCCCATTGTTCCGTCGAGAGGATCGAGCACGGGATAGTGGGAGAAAGCCAGAAGGCTTTTGCCCGACCGGCGCGCCCGCGCCGAAACGTCTTTCATCCAGTCAAAGACAAACCGCTTGTGCGTCAGCATGGCGTTCCAGCCGGCGCTCGTGCTGTCGGCAAGGTCTCCCGCCTCGCCCGGCACGACGCCATCGACGGGCACGAAGACATTGGCATCGATCATCAACAGCCAGACGCCGGGGAACGGTTCAACGAGATAGGACGCGTCCATCAGCGAGCGGGTGGTTTTCCCATCCGGCGAATGTACGTCGTAAAGCCGCGCTGACGGATCGCCATCCGTACCGAACGGCGTCTCCCAATGAAGGTCGCCGGGTCGCGGAAAAAACCCGAAATCCGCGACGGCATCGAGCCCGTCCGGATAACCCTGGCAATACATGCGATCGCTGCCGACGATCGACCGGGCGCCCCGGTCGCGCACCTGCGGATCGCTGCTGACAACACTGTAGCTGCCGTCCTCGTTCATGAACCGCTTGGCGCGGTGGCGGCCGGTCGCGCCGAAGATGTCGTGATTGCCGACGGTAGCGTAGAAGCGCATGCCATATCGTGCAGCATAACCGTCGAGTACCTTTTTGACAGCCTTGACGGTTTCCACCTGCCCATCGTCGGAATAATCGCCAAGCAGCACCACATGGCGGATGCCGCTTTCTGCGATACCGTCGAGCGCGTGGTGAAGCGCAAAGTAGCTCTCGTTGAAGACCCGTGTCGACCGGGCGGCATCGGCCAGCAGCCTGAAGGTCACGCGGCGGCCGCCCTGCACGATTCCGGGAAAGCCGTAATCGGCATAAGGATCATGAAAATGCGCATCGGCGATGACGGCGATGCGCGGATGCTCAAAGGGCGGCATACTGTCAGAGTTTCCGTCGGCAGGTTCAAACCGGATTCGTTTGCTTTCGTCTCTGCCACATATGGAAAGAAAAAGCGAATTGGTGTCTCGCTTAACCCCGGCAGTTTGGCTAACATGATTGAAATTAGGATTGATTAATCAAGCCTGCCATAAAAAGACGACCTTAAGAATTACGTGGGACGGTTGCAGACGGACAGTCGTTACGGCTAGCCGTGACTGAGGCAAGAGAGTGAACGAAAACGTGTTTCGGGTGCGGTTATGGGGAGTGCGCGGCAGTCTCCCGGTCTCGGGGGCCGAGTTTCAGCACTATGGCGGCAACACCATCTGCATCGAGATGCAATGCGGGCCGCATAGGTTGTTGTTCGATGCCGGCTCCGGGCTGATGCCCGCGGGCCAGGCGCTCAAGGCCGCCGGCGTCTCCGATTTCAACCTGTTCTTCACCCACTGTCACTATGATCACATCATCGGCCTGCCCTATCTGCCGGCACTATTCGATCCGCATGCCTCGGTGACGCTGTGGTCGGGACATCTGGCCGGGCGTATGTCGACGCGCCAGATGATCGGCGAATTCATGCGGCCGCCCTGGTTTCCGGTCGAACCGGACATCTGCCGCGCCGCCATCAATTGCCACGATTTCCGTTCCGGCGAGGTGCTGGTTCCCTATGAGGATGTGGCGATCAAGACCGGCAGCCTCAACCACCCCGGCGGTTCAATCGGCTACCGGGTGGAATGGGGAGGCCGTGCGGTGGCACTCGTCACGGATACGGAGCATCGGCCGGGAACGCTCGATCCGGCCGTGCTCGATCTCATCGATGGCGCAGATCTGTTCCTCTACGACTGCATGTATACCGACGAGGAGATGCCGCGCCATGTCGGCTACGGCCATTCCTCATGGCAGCAGGCCATCCGCCTCGCCAAGGCCGCCCGCGCCAAACGGGTGGCCTTCATCCACCACTCACCTTTGCGCACCGACCGCGAGCTTGACGCCATCCAGCGGCTCGCCGTGCAGGAATTCAAGGGCGCCTTCATGGCGCGTGACGGCCAGGCGATCGACCTCTGAACAACGCGCCCCGACCGTCCGTCGGGTTACTGATCTTGCAGAATGTCCGTGACCCGGCTCCAGCGGCAGGCAGGGTGGCGCGCTGTGACATCGAAAAGCGCGGTCATGAAATCCCAGGCGGCCTCGTCATGAACCAGATGATGGGTCAACAGCCCCAGTGACCCGCCGTGATCGAACATCTGCCCGAGACGCGCGACGATCTCCGCAGCAAGCGCCATGCGGTCGCGCCCGCCGCGCGTACCGTGCCAGTCCATCACGTCCACATGCGTATTCACCACTGGCAGGGCGGACGGTTTTTCCGGGCCGTAGACCGACAGTGCTTCAAAGCCGAGGCCGGCAAGCTGCGGCACGAGCGCCGCATCGATCCGGTTCCATGGCGGCACGAGAAGGGGGACGAGACGGTTCGGGTGCAGCCTCGCCAGATGGCGGAGGCCTTGCTGCAACTCTCCGAGAACTTCAGAAGCCGGGCGATGACGGCCGAGTTCCTGCTTCTTCTCCTCCGGGCCTGCATGGTTCATGTGCGACCAGCCGTGCACCGCAACAGTGCACCAAGGCTCGCGTTCCAGCCTTCGAGCCAGCGCCTCCCCGGTATGAGCCGGGATGACGGCAAGCGTCAGCGGTATGGAAAATGCGCCGGTGATCTCCAGCAGCCGCTCGAGCGGTGCACTCGGCTCGACCGCATCGTCATCCCGCAGCCAGAAGCGCGCAACCTTGCCGGCCCGCTGCCACCGGTCCAGTTCCTCGGTGATGAACCTGTCAAAATCGTCCATTTCATTCCGCCCGCTTGAGATGCTGATCGAGGATAGTGCCCAACCGCACGGCGGCCCGATCGAGCGAGCGCTCCTCGCCGGCAAAAATCCGTGCGGCGCCAGCAAGGGCCAGCCGCTCCTCGTTCCGCGTCAACAGCCGTTCAATCGCTTTCGCATAGGCATCGATATCACCGGCTGGCGTCAGCAGGCCGGTGCGGCCGTGTGCCACCACTTCCGGCACGCCGGCGATCTCCTGCGCCACGACCGGCAGACCCGCCGCCTGCGCTTCGAGATAGGCAAGACCATAGGCCTCGCCGCAGCCGGGCCAGACATAGAGCGCGCTTTTCGACAAGAGACCGGCGATCTCGTCAGCCGTTTTCTGTCCGTGCCAGACGATGCGCCCTTCATCGAAGCCGGCAAAAAGCGCCCTCACCTCGTCGGCACGCGGGCCATAACCGATGACGGACAGTTGCCAGGGCAGATGAGCCAACCGCGAGAGCGCATCCGCAAGCATGACATAGCTCTGCATCTTGTCGCCGGACCGCATCATCGCCACGGTGATCAGTTGCCCGGGCCGAGGCGCGGGTTGCTTCTCAAGCAGCAGGCCCGAATCGATGAAGGGCGGCAACAGGGCGAGCCGCGCATCCGGAGCCGCCGCAAGCCCGGCGAGGTCGCGCCTCGTCAGGCAGATGTTAACGGAGGCGAGCTTCACCGCCTCCAGTACATGCGCTTGCATCTGCACCCACAAGCCGGTGTTGCGCCGGGCAGAATAGGACGCTTCCGCCGTCACATAATCCAAGCCGAAATCGCGGACGAGCGCCGGACCGATCAGATCGGGTGCCTTGTAGTAAGGGTGGTAACAGAACCACGCGTCCGGCCGGCCGGCTTCGCGCCAGCGCGCCGAAAGCCGCCCCCTCTCCGCTTCCGCTGCGGCCGCCAAAGCCCCGACAGCCGCGCTCGACGCCTCGGGCATGAACGCCCGCAGTTCCGAAGCTATCTCCACCTGATGCCCCGCCCGCTCCAGCGCCGTCATCAGAAGGCGCGCCATCAGCCGGTCCCCGGAGGGAACGGGATGGTTGGGAGATTTCAGCGGACAATAGAAAGCGATCTTCATCAGAATGCGGTTTAGAACATCGCGCCGGCGATGGGAACGGCGGCAGCGACGAATTCCCCGGAAGCTACCGCCCGAACGCCAGTTCCGTTTCGGCATCGAAGAGATGCAGCGCATCGTTGTCGAAGGCGAACGCCTGCGTCATGCCCACCGCAAGCCTTGTGCGGGGCGGCAGGCAGGCGGTGACCCGCTGCCCGCTGACGCGGCCGGTGACCACCAGTTCCGGTCCCGTCAGTTCGACAACCTCGACCGCTACGTCCAGCGCAGGTTGCCGGTCGCCATCCTCAACCAGTCGCAGCGCTTCCGGGCGGATGCCGATCTTGATGCGCCTGCCTGAAGAGATGGCATTGTTGAAACGGGCAGGCAGCGCGATGACGCAGTCCGACCCATCCAACCGAACGCTCTCGCCCGTCACGACGCCATCCAGCACGTTCATCGGCGGCGAACCGACGAAACCGGCAACGTAGAGCGTGGCGGGATGGTCGTAGACCTCCTCCGGTGTACCCAGCTGCTCGATCCGGCCGTTGCGCATCACCGCAATCCGGGTTGCCAGCGTCATCGCCTCGATCTGGTCATGCGTGACGTAGACGATCGTCGTGCCGAGCATCTGGTGCAATCGCTTCAGCTCCGTGCGCATCTCCATGCGCAGCTTCGCATCGAGATTGGACAGCGGTTCGTCGAAAAGAAAGACCTGCGGCTTGCGGACGAGCGCCCGGCCGATCGCGACACGCTGGCGCTGGCCACCCGAAAGCTGGCCGGGTTTGCGATCCAGCAGGTTCTCGATCTGCAGCAGTTTCGCGGTTTCCATGACCGCCTTTTGCCGCTCAGCCGTTGGCACGCCGCGCATCTCCAGGCCGAAGCCGATGTTGCGGCGAACGGAAAGGTTCGGATAGAGCGCATAGGACTGGAAGACCATTGCGATATCGCGATTCTTGGGATGCACCCCGAGGACGGAGCGTCCGCCAATCCTGATATCGCCGCCCGATGCCTCGGCAAGGCCGGCGATGATATTGAGCAGGGTCGACTTGCCGCAGCCCGACGATCCAAGCAGCACCAGGAACTCGCCGCTGTCGAGCGAAATGTCGATGCCCTTCAGCGCTTCGATCCCACCATAGGTCTTGCGGATGTTCTCGATATCGAGCGCACTCATGATACAGCCCCTCCCGTCGCGGCAGACAGCGAGCCGACATAGCTGCGAGGAAGCGTGGAAATGGCGCGTGAGGCGACGCATGTGCCGGTCGCCAGGCAATCGGAGAGCGGCAGGTCATCCGCCAGTGCGGCGAGGAAAGCCGCATTGAATACATCGCCAGCACCGATCGTGTCGACGACCTGGACGCTGGGGGCCGCGGCGGAAACGAATGCGCCGTCGGCATCGACGGCAATGGCGCCATCGGGACCTCGCTTGACGACGACGATCGCCCCCTCCGGCATATGGCGCTTGATCTCGCGCGCGGCCTCGATCGGGTCGGAGCGGCCGGAAAGCGCGGTCGATTCCACCTCGTTCAGGAGAGCGCAGCCGCAACGGGAAAGCCAGTTGCGGGTGGCCTGCCGGTTCGCCTCCGTCCAGCCGTCGAGCGGCCAGCCGGTATCGAGCGCCAGCGTGATGCCATGGCTGTCGGCCCAGTCGAACAGGGCTGGATAGTCACCCGTCAAATCGTCGGTCAGGAACGATCCGCAGAGCAGCGCATAGCCGCCCGAAAGGCGGCAACCATCGAGAGCGGCAAACACGTCCGCGAGCGAGAAGCGTGGCAGATGGCCGCGCGTGGTGAAGAAGGTGCGCTCGCCATCGGGATGGGTGATGCCGACGGAGAGCGTCGTCCCCTCCGGCCGGATCGGCCATTTTTCAGCTCTTTCGCCGAAGGATTCGCGCAGCCAGCGGCCGAACTCGTCGGTGCCGGTATTGGCAGCAATGTCGAAATCGATACCGAGCGCCCGCCAGGCAAGCGCCGAGTTGCCCGCAGCACCGCCGACGCGTAACTCGTCATGATCGACAATGATCTCGGTGCCGGCTTTTGGCCAAGGCTCGGCCGGTCCCAGGATAAGGTCGACATTGACATTTCCGATGACGGCAAGCGGACGCATTTCATTCACTCCGGGTGATCTTGGTTGAGCGCACCGGCGTACCGGCATTTTCCACGCGGCTCTCGGCAAAGGCGATCATGAAGCGCTGTGCAACCGGCAGCATCGCGAGGATAGCGGCTAGGCCGTCCGCCGGCTCGAAGCCCAGCATTGTCGCGCCCTCGACCGGCACCATGCCTGAGGAATCGAAAATGACCACCGGCGCCCCGGTTTCGACTGCGGAAACCGCCGTGGCGGTGACGAGATCGGCGGTGGCATCCTGCCCTCGAAACAGGACAACGCCGATCTCGGGACCAAGCATCTCCATCGGCCCATGTCGAAGCTGTCCTCCTTCCAGCGAGAAACACGGTCGGCGGGAGAGTTCGGTCAGCCCCAGCGCCAATGCCTCCGCAAGCCCCTGCAGCCGCCGGCCAGAGGTCACAACGGCACCAACGTCCCCGAATGCGGAAAGTGCCGGTTGGATATCGACTTCGGCCGGCGCTTTGAGCGCGGCCAGCGCCGGCGCGGGATCGGTGCCAAGAGCCGCAAGGATCGCAAGATGCAGGGCAAAACTCACCGTCAAGCTGCGTGTCGCGGCAAAGGCCAGCTCGGTGCCGCCAGCGCCGATCAAAGACGGAGCCGACCGCGCAAGAAAGGATGTGCCTTCCAGCGTCAGTCCGAATGTATCCCGAGTGCCGCCGGTCTCAGCGAACCAGCGCAGCACCTCAGCGCTTTCTCCGGATTGCGACGTGACGAGCACGATGCGTCCCCCGATCGGCAGCGGCATGCCGAGCTGTTCGGACAGGGTGACTGCAATCGTCTCGATGCCCAAGCCGCGATAAAGCGGCTCGACGGCGCGGTTGACGGCGTGCGAGCCGCCCATGCCGAGCAGCAGCAAACGGCCTGTCCCGCCGATCGAAGCTGCGGCGGTTTTTGCCTGTTCGCCATTGCCCTCGAAGGAGGCAATGGCATCGGCATTCTGCCGCGCCATTTCGCGATCGATGGCTTGGAGGCCCAGCGGGCGTTTGTCGTTCGAAGTCATGGTCATCCCTTGACGCCGCCGCTGGTGAGCCCGGAGATCAGGGCCCGTTGCATGACAAGGCCGATCGCCACGGGCGGCAGGGCGGCAAGCACGCCCGCGGTTGCGATCAAGCCATAATCGGAAACGCGGCCACCGGCGAGATCGGCGATGGCGACGGTGAGCGTCTTGGCGCGCAGGTCGGAGGTGAACAGCAATGCGTAGAAGAACTCGTCCCAGGCAAGCAGGAAGGCAAACAGCGCCGAGGTGGCCATCACAGGTGCTGCCAGCGGCAGGGTAATGATACGCAGCGTCGCAAACAGCCCGGCGCCATCGATCATCGCCGCCGCCTCGATCTCCTTCGGGATGGCATCGAAGCCGGACTTCATCAGCCACGTTGTGAAGGGCGCAAGAATAGTCAGATAGACCAGCGCCAGCCCGAAGACATTGTTGAGCAGGCCAAGGTGCGACAGCCCGAAATAGAGCGGCACCGCCAGCGCCACCGGCGGCAGCATGTAGGTGGCGATCACCATATAGAGCGACCAGCCGACCGCAGGCGTTCGTGATACGGCCCAGGCGGCCGGAATGGCAAGCGCCAGCGCCGCGATCGTCGCCATGCCGGCGACGACAATGCTGTTGATGAGGGAGGCGACAAAGGCCGCACCGGCGCTGTTTTCGATGCTGGAGAGCAATACGCCGTACCGCGAGAAATCCATGGCCTGCGGCCACCAGCGCAATGGTTTTGCTGTGAGATCGGCGGCCGGCGAAATGCTCATGACGAACAGCCAGACGAGCGGCGCGAGGATGACGGCGGCAAGCAGCAGTGCGCAGGCATGGATGAACAGGGAGTACAGGAAGCTCTTGCGTTCCATCAGGCGTTGCTCCCCGCGGTCTTGCGCACAAGCGCAGCATAGCCGGCAGCGAGCGCTGCCACCAGCAAGGTGACGATCAAGGCGAGCGAAGCGCCCGATCCGGCCCGCTGGAAGGAGAATGCCTCCTGGTAGACGAGGATCGACAATGTCCGTGTGCTGTTTGCCGGTCCGCCGCGAGTCATCACCCAGATGATATCGAACACCTTGAACGCTTCGATGGTGCGCAGCACCAGCGCCACCATCAGCGGTCCGGCCAGATATGGCAGGATGACGAAGCGCAAGCGGGCAAACGGACCTGCACCATCGACCAGCGAGGCGGCGGTGATATCGCGCGGCACGGCCTGCAACGCGGCAAGCGCGATCAGCGCCACCAGCGGAAAGTTCTTCCAGCAATCGGCAACGATCAGCGATGCGAGCGCCGTGCCGGGTTCGCCGAGCCAGGAGCGGTAGGCGTCGAGCAAACCGATCTGCGTCAACACCGCGTTCAGCGCGCCATATTCCGGATTGTAGATCAGCCGCCACAGCGTCGCGTTGACAACGGTGGGCAGCGCCCAGGGCAGGATCATCAGTCCGCGCAGAACAGTGCGGCCATAGAATTGCTGATTGAGGAGAAGGGCGGCAAGCACACCGAGAACCATCTCGGCGAAGACTGAAATGATCGCGAATTGCGTCGTGGTGATCAGGGTACGCTGAAAATTGGCGCCCGAAATCGTCTTCACATAGTTGTCGATGCCAACAAAATTTCCGGCGGTCCCGACGAGCCTGGCATCGGTGAAGGAGAGCCCGACCGTATCGGCGAGCGGCCAGCCGATGACGGCAACCATGACGGCGAGCAGCGGCAGCATCAGAAGCCATGCGCGTGTGGTCATAGAGGTCCCGGACATGGGGCTGCTTTTCCTGAAATTCATGGGATGCAAGGTGCCGGGCGGCAGGGAGGGTGCCGCCCGGATATGGTGAATGCGAGCGAAGGGGCGGACCCCCGCGCCTTTAGAGACCGCTGTTTTCGGCGGCGGTCTTCAGCGCATCCTCCGGACTGGTCTGGCCAAGCAGCGCTTCCTGGATTGCCTGCTGCAGGGCGGTGGAAAGCTCCTGGTACTTTGGCGTCGTCGGCCGCGGATACATGGCGGCGAGCCCGAGCTTCGCGGCCGCGATGAGCTCCTCCTGACCCTTGGTCACGGCCGGGTCCTCATAGGACGATGCCCAGATCGGCAGGCTGAGCTTGGCGTACTGGTTCTGGACCTCCTGCGAGGTCATGAAGGTGATGTATTTCCACGCTTCGTCCGGATGCTTGCTGGTCGAGGTGATGCCCAGCCCCATCGAGCCGTTGACCGCCGAAACCTCGCTCTTGCCGGCGACGCCCGGTGCCGGAACGACGCCGACCTTGCCGGCAACCTTGCTGTCCTTGCCTGAATTGGCAAGGTTGTACATATAGGTCCAGTTGAGCGCAAAAGCGGCTTCACCGTTTTCGAACACCTTTCGGACGTCTTCCTCGAGAAACTCCTTGGAATTCGGATTGGAGAGGCCGGAGGTGTAGCTGGACACCATGTATTTCAGCGCATCGAGGCCGCCATCCGTGTGAAACGCCGGCTTGCCGCCATCGAGGAACTTGCCGCCATAGGCACTGACTAGCGTCGTATAATCGCAGATCGCCGCTTCCGCCTGCGACCAGCTCCAGGTGATCGGCGTCGCGAGCAGACCCTTGTCCTTGATGATCTTTGCCTGTTCGGCAAGCTCGTCCCAGGTTTTCGGCGGCGCCTTGATGCCGGCCTTCTCGAGGATTTCCTTGTTGTAGAACAGGTATTTCGTATCGAGGATCCAAGGCATGCCATAATAAGCGCCTTCATACTGGACTGTCGTCCAGGCGCCGGGCAGCACGCCCTTTTTCATGTCGTCGGTGATACGCGAGGACACATCGACCAGAACCTTGTTGGTCGCATATTCGGCCGGCCAGATCACGTCGAACAAGACGACATCGTAACCGCCGCCCGAGCCCTGTGCCAGCACGGTCTTGTCGTGCAGGCCCTCGTAGGGCACGAATTCGAGATTGACCTTGACGTCCGGATTGGCCTTGCTGAACGCCTCCGTCATAGCGCGGACATCCGCCTCGCTATAGGCCGCCTGCGCCATGAACAACGCGTTGAGCGTGGTTTCGGCATAGGCGTTAGTCGCAAGGAATACACCGATCAGTGTCGCGCCGATGAGTGCGTTGCGCTTGGATTTCAACATGTCTTGCCTCCAGTGATTGACAACAATCGTTTCGCCGGCGCGCGATCGCGCGCATCTTTCCGGAAAGCCGCTTTCGGCGACATCCGGCATGCCTTGTCGAAGTGTCGCACGGCCATGGGAGTGTTCCCGCAAGCCGTTCCCGTTCCCATGAGAGCTCTTTGGCTCCCTTCAATAAGTCAATTGATTTGACTTATTTCTTGTTCAATATTCTAATAGTGTCAAGAGGATTTTGCGAGTGAATGCGATGCGGGTGATACGGGGTAAGAGCGGCACCAACCAGGAGGGAACGAGCGCCCATAATCGCCGCGTCATGATCGACGCGCTGCGGCTGAACGGAAAATTGTCCCGCGCCGACCTTGCCCGGGCGTCCGGGCTCACCAAGCAGGCGGTCTCCAACATCATCGACGATCTGGAGCAGGACGGGCTGGTGGTGTCGCTAGCGGCCGTGCGCAAAGGCCGCGGCCAGCCTTCGACGCCGTATCGGCTGGTGCCGGAAGGTGCGTTCGCAATCGGCCTGCAGATCGACCGCCATATGACCCGGGTGATCGCCGTGAACCTTATCGGCACCGTGCTGGTGCGCGCTGAGGCCGACCTGCCACCGGGGGGGCCTGCGAACGGCGTGAGAGTGATCCTCGATCTGATCCAGCAGGCGAGGACAGAACTCGCCGGTATCGCGGAACATTCGCAGAAGCGTCTTGTCGGCCTCTGTGTCGCCATGCCCGGACCATTCGGCCTTGCCTCCGACAATGACGATCAATGGATGATGGCGGCCTGGCAGAATTTTCCGCTGCTTGAAACGCTCGCTGCCGGAACGGGGCTGGAAGTCGCCCTGCAGAACGACGCCGCCGCCTGCGCCACCGCCGAGCGCATGGTCGGCGCCGCCCACGGCATCGATCATGCCGTCTGCCTCTATGTCGGCTACGGCATCGGCGCCGGTCTTATCCTCAATGGCGAGCTTTACGCCGGCGGCAACGGCAATGCCGGCGAAATCGGCATGGCACTTCTGCCGCCAACCGTTCGGCGTCTGGAACAATCATCACTCGAACATCGCGCATCGCTTGCCTCGCTCTACCAGCATCTGAATGCCGATCCGGCCGATCCGGACCTTCACGAACGGTTGACCCTATTGGTCCGCAAGAACGATCCGGCGATCGCCTCATGGATCGACGCCGCTGCCGAAGAACTGCGCTGGGGCGTGCAACTCATCGAAACGATCTTCGATCCGCAGACCGTCATCCTGTGCTCCGGCGCGCCGGAGGCCCTGACCCGCCGGATTTTCGACGCCATCCATCCTCTGCTGCCATCGATCGCAGATCGCCCCGGCCGCACCCTGCCCCGCCTGCAGCTTGGCATGACCGACCCCTGGTCGGTGGCGCTCGGCGCCGCCGCCGAGCCGATCAGCCGCGCCTTCGACCCGCGCTTTTCGGCGATCCTGAAGACCCGCGCCAACGCAGCGGGCTAGAGGTGCGACCATGATGTCCCGTATCCAGCTTCACAGCGACGGCCCTGTACTTTCGAGATTGGTCTGGGGAGCGTACCGCGTCACCAACGATCCGGAGCGGCGCGAGATCGCGCACATCGCCCGCATGGTCGACACATGTCTCGACGCAGGGATCACGACGATCGATCACGCGGATATCTATGGCGGCTACCGGGTCGAGGCGCTCTTCGGCGAGATGCTGGCGAGCCGCCCCGATTTGCGCAACAGGATCGAACTGGTGACGAAATGCGGCATCGCGCTGGTCGGCCCGGCGCGGCCGGATCATCGCATTAAACACTATAACAGCACTCCCCAGCATATTCGGCAGTCGCTCGAAAACTCATTGCGCAATCTGAAAGTCGATCACGTCGATCTGCTGCTTTTGCATCGACCAGATCCCCTGCTTGATGCCGGAGAGGTTGCCGGCGTGCTGGAAACCTTGGTTGCGGAGGGCAAGACCCGCGCTGTCGGCGTTTCGAACTACACGCCCCCGCAATTCGCGCTGCTGCAATCGAAGCTCAACATTCCGCTCGTGGCAAACCAGATCGAGTTGTCCGTCACCCATACGGCACCGCTTCATGACGGCACGCTCGACGACTGCCAGCGCCTCGGTGTACTCCCGATGGCCTGGTCTCCGCTTGGCGGTGGCCGGTTGTTTGACCCGGAGAAGGGCAATCCGAGACTTGTCGAACTGCTGACCGATCTCGCGGCCCGCTACAATGCGGGTGGTCCGGGCGCCATTGCACTTGCGTGGCTGCTGCGTCTGCCCTCCAAACCACTGCCGATCATTGGCTCGACCGACCCCAAACGGGTGCAGGCGCTGGCCCG
Source organism: Pararhizobium sp. LjRoot255 (assembly GCF_964252905.1). NCBI lineage: Bacteria > Pseudomonadati > Pseudomonadota > Alphaproteobacteria > Hyphomicrobiales > Rhizobiaceae > Pararhizobium > Pararhizobium sp. LjRoot255. Next base: position 2,532,521 of record NZ_CAXUPQ020000001.1, on the reverse strand, counting down.
CGCCGGCGAAATCGAGCTTGAACTTCAGGATTGGTTCCACGTGTTGGAAACGGCAACCGGGCGACCGGTGCCTTAGCTGGTTTCCGGAGAGCCCATCAGGCAACCCGGAAAGCCATGACGAAGCAACCGAGCGCACCGACGGACGACAGCGTCCGCACATGGTTCCACCTGACCCAATCGACGAGATAGGTCGAGGACCACAGCCGGGCGGCCTCCTCGCTTTGCGGCTGCAATGCCACGAGAACATTGTTCATCGGCACATTGAAGACCATCGTCACCAGGATCGTGCCGGCGAGGAAAAGAAATCCACCTGCGATCACGTAGAGCCTCGCCGGGCTGCCGGTCATGAACCCACCAGCGACGAGCACAAGCGACAGAAGCGCCGTTCCGAAGAAGGCCAGCATGAACCACGGATTGAGGATGACGACATTGATCGACTGCATGGCGGCAATGCCCTGCTCAGCAGGCAGGCGCCCGAGCGCGGCCATGATGCAGACGGAGAAGATGAAGAACAGACCGGCATTGAGGCCGGCGCCGATCGCCGCGGAAAAGATCAAAAAGGAAAAAACGCCAGCCATCATGTCAGGTCTCCCAGGTTGCAGCCGTTTTCACGCGCATAGTCGGAAAAGTAACCCGGCGTAAGGCCGAGCACCTGGGCATACGTCAGGCTTTCGTTGCCGCCGTAAAGAGGTGTGGTGAAGAGATAGGTCACAAGCCAGATGGTGTCACCCGGAAATCCTGATCCAAAAGCCTCGCCTCATCCTTTCACTGCGATCATCGCTGCCGCTTTTTCCGCGATCATGATGACCGGCGAATTGGTATTGCCCGAAACGATCGCCGGCATGATCGAGGCATCGACGACCCGGAGATTGGCAATCCCATGAACCCGCAACTGGGGATCGACGACGGCCATTGTGTCACCGCCCATCTTGCAGGTGCCGACCGGATGAAAGATCGTTGTCGCGATATCGCCTGCGCGACGGATCAGGTCCTCGTCGCTCTGGAACTCGGTCCCCGGCAGCATCTCCTGCGGACGGTATTTCCCGATTGCCTTCGCCGCCATCAACCGGCGGGCATGACGGATCGATTTCGTCGCGACGATCCTGTCTCCAGCCGTCGACAGATAGTTGGGCCGGATTTCCGGCGCCGCCGACAGGTCCGCGTCAGTGACATGTACCGTCCCCCGGCTTTCCGGCCGCAGGTTACAGACGGAAACGGTGACCGCCGGATAGCGATGCAGCGGCTCGCCGAGGCGATCGGTGCTGAGCGGCTGCACGTGATATTCGAGATCGGCGGTCGCCACGGCAGGATCGCTCTTGGCAAAGATGCCGAGCTGGCTGGGTGCCATCGACAGCGGCCCGGAACGCCATAGCGCATATTCGAGCCCCATCCCGGCGCGGGTGAAGAGGTTATGGTAGAGCTGGTTCAACGTCTTTGCGCCTTCGATGCGGAAGACGGTGCGGATCTGCAGATGATCCTGCAGGTTTTCACCGACGCCAGGCAATTCATGGCTGACATCGATGCCGGCGGCGGACAGCACCTGCGGCCGGCCGACCCCCGAAAACTCCAGTATCTTCGGCGAATTGATCGCGCCCGCCGAAAGGATCACCTCTCGGCCTGCGCGGGCGACATGGAGCTGCCCGTTCCGCCGGAAGCGGACACCGGTAGCTTGTCTGCCGTCAAGCTCGAGACGTTCGGTCTCCGCTCCGGTCAATACCCGCAGATTGGGCCGCTTCATCGCCGGACGAAGAAAGGCCTTCGTGGTGTTCCAGCGCAACCCGCCGCGCTGGTTCACCTCGAAATAACCCGATCCCTCGTTGTCGCCAGCGTTGAAATCGTCCGTCTTCGGGATGCCGAGTTCCTCGGCCGCGTCGCGAAAAGCATCGAGGATCGGCCAGGAGAGCCGCTGTTTTTCCACCCGCCATTCGCCGCCGGCCCCATGCATCTGAGACTTGCCGCGATAACTGTCCTCCGATTTCAGGAAATAGGGCAGGACATCGTCCCAGCCCCAGCCGGTATTGCCCGCCTGCCGCCAGCCGTCATAGTCCGCCGCCTGCCCGCGCATGTAGATCATGCCGTTGATCGAGGAGCAGCCACCCAGCACCTTTCCGCGCGGGTATGGCAGGGAGCGGCCGTTCAGCCCTTTTTCCGCCGCGGTCCTCATCATCCAGTCGGTGCGCGGATTGCCCATGCAGTAGAGATAGCCGATCGGTACATGCACCCAATGGTAGCGGTCGCTTGCCCCTGCCTCCAGGAGAAGGACCCGTGTCTTCGGATCAGCCGACAGCCGGTTCGCCAACACACATCCCGCCGAGCCCGCGCCGACGATAATGAAATCATAACTGCCCGCATCGACTGCGGCCTCATTCGCATGCCTGTTCACGCCGCCACTCCCGGTGCCGCAGCCTCGACTGCCGTCTCCGAAGCCACAGCGGCTTCAGGGTATCGGCGATATCCCGAGACCGACCGTATCGCAGCGCATAACGCCCCTCAAGCGAGACGTTCAGACGATAGAACGCTCCCTCCGCACCATCGCGGCGGCCGCGCCGTCTAGGCGCAGAAGACGTGCGCGCTCGCCGGGTCGAAACCAAGCGATACCGTGTCTCCCCGTGCCAGGCCGGCGGTCGCCTCGTGTCCAAAGGGCAAGCGCACCGACAGCGCCTCGCCGGACGGAACCATTGCGGCGACATGGATGTTGCTGCCGAGGAAGGTGATGTCCGTGACGGTAGCCGACAGGCCGTTGCCGCCGCCTTGTCCACGCTTGAGGGAGAGGCGTTCGGGGCGCAGCATCAAGGCGGCCTTGCTACCGGCCGCAGCGCTGCCATGCATGGGAACGCCGCTGATCGTCATGTCCGTGCCCACCGCGAGTTCCGCCCGTCCGTCCCGGGCAGAGAGCACGCGGCAGGTGACGAAATCGCTGTCACCGATGAACTCCGCAACGAAGCGGGTGGCAGGATTGGCATAGAGCTGCGGGCCGGTACCGATCTGGTCGATCACGCCCTTGGAGAACACAGCAATGCGATCGGACAACCGCAGCGCCTCCTCCTGGTCGTGCGTCACGTAGAGGATGGTCACCTCGGTTTCCTGATGGATGCGGCGGATCTCGTGCTGGATTTCCTCGCGCAGCTTCTTGTCGAGCGCCGACAGCGGCTCATCCATCAAAAGCACCGGCGGATCGTAGGCGAGCGCCCGCGCCAGCGCCACGCGCTGCTGTTGACCACCCGACATCTGTGCCGGCTTGCGGTCCTCGAACCCTTCGAGCCGGACGAGCTTCAGCATCTTCGCCACCTTGGCGTCGATCTCGGCCTTGGGAAGACGCCGGACCTTCAGGGGAAACGCGATGTTCTCGCCGACCGACAGATGCGGAAACAGCGTGTAGCGCTGGAACACCATGCCGATATTGCGCTTGTGCGAGGGCGTCGCGATCAGGCTCTGGCCGTTCAGCAGGATATCGCCCGCCGTCGGGTTCTCGAAGCCGGCGAGGATGTAGAGCGTCGTGCTCTTGCCCGATCCGGAGGGGCCGAGAAACGTCATGAACTCGCCGCGCTCGACCGTGAGGCTGACCTCCCGGATGGCCGTGACGATGCCGTAGTCTTTTCTCAAGCTGCGGATTTGCAGGAAGGGTGCGGTCATGATTTCAGTCCTTTGCGCAGCAGCGCGACCAGAAGCATCAGGGCAATGGTGATGACGATCAGAAGGGTGGAGGCGGCGGCGATCACGGGCGTCAGGTCCTGCCGCAGCGTGGCCCAGATCTTGACGGGCAGCGTCTGCAGGGTCGGGCTCGCCATGAAGATCGCCAGCACGACTTCATCCCAGGACGTCAGAAACGAGAAGACAGCTGCCGAAAATAGCCCATGGCTGATCGACGGCAGGGTAATCCGCAGCTTCGCCTCCAGCGGGCTCGCCCCACAGAGCACGGCCGCGTCCTCGATCGACTTGTCGAAACCTTCCAGCGCATTGGTGATGGAGAGGATCGAGAACGGCAGCGCCACGACCAGATGGGCAATGACGAAGCCGGTCACCGTTCCGTTGAGCCCTATGCGCAGGAAAAAGGCATAGAGAGCGACGGCAAGCACCACGACCGGCAGGATCATCGGCGTCAGGAACAGTGCCCGCAGACCCTCCTTGCCGATGAAGCGGCCCCGCACCAGACCGAACGAGGCGACGAGACCGATGAGGACCGACAGAACCGTGACGATGGCGGCGATGTAGAAGCTCGTCCCGGCAGCCTCGAGCCAGCGCGGATCGGCAAAAAAGGCTTCATACCATTTCAGCGTCCAGCTAGGCGGAGGAAAGATCAGCCATTGCGACGAGCCGAAGGACAACGCCGCGATAAAGACGATCGGCAGGATCAGAAAGGCCGCCGTCAGGCCGGTGATGGCGATGAGCGCCCATTTCCATCCGCCAAGGCGATCGAAATTCAACAGCATCTCAGCGTCCTTCCATGCGGGCGGTCCCGAACAGGCGAAGCTGTACGGCGTAGAGTGCCAGGGTGACGACGAGAAGCACCAGCGCCGCCGCGCCGCCCATGCCCCAATTGACCAGCGATTGAACAAACTGCGCAATCAGTTCGGCCAGCATCATGTTTGCCGTGCCGCCCAAAAGCGCCGGGGTAACGAAGTAACCGAGCGACATGACGAAGACCATGAGCGCGCCGGCGACCATGCCGGGGGCGGCGAGCGGGATGAGAACGCGCGTCAGCGCCTGCCAGCGGGTTGCGCCGCATAGCGCCGCCGCCTGCAGGATGGCCGGATCGATCTTGCGGATGACGCCATAGAGCGGCAGGATGATGAAGGGCAGCATGATATAGGTCATGCCGATGGTGACGCCGACAAGGTTGTTGACCAGCGGCAACGGCTCGCTGATCAGGCCTAATCCCATCAGCGTCTTGTTGATGACGCCGGTGCGCTGCAACAGCACCATCCAGGCATAGGTGCGCGTGAGAAGATTTGTCCACATCGACAGAAGCAAAACGGCAAAGACGATCGAGGCCCAGCGCGTCGGCATGATGGCGAGTGCCCAGGCGACAGGAAAGCCGATCGCGAGTGTCACCACGGTCACCAGTGCGGACACGCTGAAGGTGTTCAGGAATATCTTCAGATAGGTGGTCGAGGCGAGCAGGGCCTTGTAGTTGCCGAGGCCAAGCTCAGGCTCCATCACGCTGCGCAACAGCAGCGACACCACCGGCAGGATGAAGAACACCACGAGCAGCAGCAGTGCCGGAACGGTCAGGGCGAAATTCCTCGACCGGACCGAGCGGACGTTGCCCATCGCCGTTGTGTTGTCTCGCTCGGTCAGCAAGGCCATGCCGAAAACCCCTTATCAGAACGGTTCCGTCGAGTGCGGAAGGCGGAGCGCGAACCGGTCGCGCCCCGCCGATGACGCCTTACTTGGCTTGCCACGCGTACCAGCGTTCGCCGATCGCATCGCGGTTTGCCGCCCAGTATTCCATGTCGGCATTGATCTGGCTCGCCGACTGCATGTCCGGCAGGGTCATGCGAATCTTTTCATCCATGATGGCGCTGGAATCGAGGTTGATCGGGGCGTAGCCGGTGTTGATCGCCATGTTCGCCTGGGCATCGGCGCTGGTTGCAGCCGCAATGAACTTCATCGCCGCTTCCTTGTTCTTCGTGCCCTTCGGCACGACCAGGGCGTCTGCCGCGGTGATGTTCTGCTCCCATGACGTTTCGACGGTGACGCCGGTTTCGGCAAGCGCCGTCAGGCGCCCGTTCCAGAACGACCCGAACGGCGCTTCCGCGGAAGCCAGCAGCTGCTGCGATTGCGCACCGCCGGTCCACCAGATGATGTCGGCCTTGATGGTATCGAGCTTCTTGAAGGCGCGATCCAGATCAAGCGGATATAGCTTCTCGGGCGCAACGCCGTCCGCCAGCAAGGCAGCTTCGATCACGCCGGGTGCCGACCACTTGTAGAACGTCCGCTTTCCGGGGAACTTGGCGGTGTCGAACAGGTCCGCCCAGGTCTTCGGGCAGGCCGAGACGGCATCCTTGTTGCAGCCGATGACAAAGGAATAATAAAAGCTGCCGACGGAATAGTCGGTCAAGAAGCGCGGATCGAGCTTCGACTTGTCGATGACCGAGAAATCCAGCTTTTCGAGCAGGCCGGCCTTGCCAGCCTGGACGGCATAGTCGCCCTCGACGTCGACCACGTCCCACGTGACGCTTCCGGCCTCGACCATGGCTTTGAGCTTACCATAATCGGTCGGTCCGTCCTGCACCACGTTGATGCCGGTTGCCGATGTGAACGGATCGGCCCAGGCGGCCTTCTGTGCATCCTGGGTGGTTCCGCCCCAACTGGTGAACACCAGATCGGCGGCCGCGGCCGTGGTGGACAGGCCGAGTGTGGCGGCCATGGCCGCGATGATGAATGTCTTTGTCATGTTCCCTTGCTCCGTTATTGTTGGACTGCGTTCTGATGGTTTGCAGCGATCTGCGCCGCTGTTTGTGGACCCGTTGACGCCGGAGTTTTCCCTCCTCCGGCATGTAGGCCACCTGTGATCACGCCGGTCGCGATCCTCCCGTTGGTGAAAAGGCTGCCGGTTTCATGATCTTGTTTTCGGCAACCTCGATCAGGTCGCGGATCTTCGGCAGAAAACCCTGCCAGTCCGGATCGGCCATCAGGCCGCCGCGGCGCGCCTCGCGATCATCGAGACTGGAAAAACCCCAGATGTGGACGATCTCGTTGATCGGGCCGATTTCCGAGAAGAAATAGCCGATGAGGTCGCCGAGATGCTTTTTCTGGATCGCGATGCCTTCCTCTTCCACGACCTTGAGATAGGCCGGGATGGCACCGTTCTTCAGCCGGTAGGTGCGGATTTCGTAGAACATCGTCGTCACCGCATCACGAAGGGATCGGGGATCGGATCATCGGACGTCCGGAGCCACACGGTCTTGGTGCGGGTGTAGCTGAGTGCCGCCGCATGCCCGCCTTCGCGCCCGTCGCCGGAAAGGCCCGAGCCGCCGAAGGGCGCAATCGGCGACACCGCCCGGTAGGTGTTGACCCAGACGATGCCGGCGCGGATCGCTTTCATCAGCCGGTGCGCCCGCGTCAGGTTCTGCGTGAAGATGCCCGACGCGAGCCCATAGGGCGTGCTGTTGGCAAGCTCGATCGCTTCGGCCTCCGTCTCGAAGGAAATGACGGAGAGGACCGGGCCGAAGAATTCCTTGTCCAGCGACGGCGCGCTCGTGCCGTCGCAATCGAGAATGGTCGGGCGATAGAAATAGCCCTCCCCGGCCGGCGCCGAGCCGCCGGTTACGACCTTGGCACCCGCATCGAGCGAGGCGGCGACCAGGGTTTCGATATGCCGGCGCTGCCGTTCCGTTGCCAGCGGCCCTACTTCGGTGTCCATGGAGAGCGGTGAACCGATGCGGATCGCCTCGGCCTTGGCAGCGAGGATTTCGAGGAAGCGGTCCTTGACGCTACGCTCGACGATCAGCCGGGAGGCGGCGACGCAGCTCTGGCCGGTGGCGGCAAAGATGCCGGCGACCTGCGCATTCGCCGCACTTTCGAGATCGGCATCGGCAAAGACGATGAGCGGCGACTTGCCACCCAGTTCGAGCGAGGTCGAGGCGAGGTTTTCCGCCGAGCTGCGCACGATATGGCGGGCGGTCTCGGCGCCGCCGGTAAAGGCGATATGGGCGACTTTCGAATGCGCGGTGAGCGCAGCGCCGCAGGTGGCCCCAAAGCCGGTGATGACATTGACGACACCGGGCGGGAAACCGGCCTCGTCGACGAGCCGGGCAAATTCGAGCAGCGGCGCCGGGCCATCTTCCGATGCCTTGACGACGATCGTGCAGCCGGCGGCAAGCGCCGGGCCGATCTTGACGGCGGCGAGGAAGAGCTGGCTGTTCCAGGGCACGATGGCCGCGACGACACCGACGGGCTCGCGGCGCAGCCAGACGTCCATATCCGGCTTGTCGATCGGCAGGAAGGCGCCTTCGATCTTGTCGGCGAGCCCCGCATAATAGCGATAATAGTCGGCGACATAGGCGATCTGCGAGGACGTCTCGCGGATGATCTTGCCAGTATCGCGGGTTTCGAGCTCGGCCAGCCGCGGCACGCTCGCCGCGATGAGATCGGCGAGCCGGTAGAGCAGCTTGCCACGCTGCGTCGCCGTCATCCGCGCCCAGCGGCCGCCGCCGTGCAGCGCCTGATGGGCCGCTTCGACCGCGCGGTCGACATCGGCCTTACGGCTCTCGGGCATCTCCGCCCACGCAGCGCCTGTTGCGGGATCAACGCTTTGAAAACGCGCCTCGCCATTGCCGAAACGTCCGTCGATGTAACATTGGAACTGCTGCATCACCCTACTCCCCGAATGCCGGCATGACATCGGCGATGAAACGCTCCAGCGAGGCCTTCTTGCGCTCGAAGCTCATACCGGTGTCGATCCAGAAGGAATATTCGTCATAGCCCATGGCCTCATAAGCCTTGAGCCGGTTGATGACGTCGCCGGCGCTGCCGACCACGTTGTTTGCCCGCATGACGTCCGCCGACAGCATCGCATTGGCGGCGATATCCTCGGCCGGGATCCGCTCGATCAGGCCCTGATGGATCGGCTTCTCGTTCTTGAACCAGGCAAAGAAGTAATTGTAGTAGACGCTCATCTCATGGGCGGCCTGCGTGATGTCGGCCTCGTCGGACCCGACATAGGTGTGGCGCAGAAGCATGATCTTCGGCCGCTCGACGGCAGCGTGCTTGGCGCAGGCCTCGTTGAAGCGTCCCATCAGCGTCTCGACCTCATCGTCACCCTGCCAGAGCGGCGTCACCTGCACGTTGCAGCCATTGACGACCGCGAATTCATGGGAGTTCGGATCGCGCGCCGCCACCCAGATCGGCGGGTGCTGCTGGATCGGCTTCGGCGCAGAGGTGGTCGACGGGAACTTGTAGAACTCGCCGTCATGGGCGTAGTCGCCTTCCCACAATTTCTTCACCGCGGGAATGAGTTCGCGCATGCGCTGGCCGGCCCCCCAGGCATCGAGGCCCGGCAGCAACCGCTCATATTCGAAGGTATAGGCGCCGCGCGCGATGCCGATATCCAGCCGGCCGTCGCAGATGAGGTCCGCCATCGCCGCCTCGCCGGCGAGCTTGATCGGATGCCAGAACGGCGCAATCACCGTACCTGTGCCCAGCCGCACCTTGCTGGTCCGGCGTGCCAGATCGGCGATGGTCACGAACGGGTTGGGGGCGATGGTGAAGTCCATGCCGTGATGCTCGCCGGTCCATATGGCGTGCATGCCGCCCTTGTCGGCGATCTCGCAGAGCGCCACGAATTCCTCGTACAGGCGCTTGTGATCCTGACCGGCATCGAGCCGCTCCATATGGACGAAGAGGGAAAATTTCATCGCGATCAGGCCTTCCTTGATACCGGGTGAACTTTGCCGGCCGTCTCATTGCCGAAATAAACGCCGAAATTGCCGATGGAATTTTCCAGATCGAAGCGTCGGAGGATATCGGCGGTGGCAGTGGTGTCGAATGTCTGCTTCAATGCCTCGGCGGGCGGCAGGAAGCGTCCGGTGGCCGGCTCCCCGGCTAGCGCGGTTGCGCGGTAGACGATATGTTGCCGGTTGTCGGCGCGACTTTCATAGACGGAATAGAGAAAGCCGATGGACACGCTCAGTCCCGTGAGCGTCTCAAGGTAATCCCGCAGCATCTGCGTCGGCTCGCCGCCTTCCATGGCGCAGGTGGGAAGGCTGAGAACGTCGCTTCCAAGCAGAAGGACGGAGCCGTTGCGTTCGATCACGGCGCTCAACTGTGCTGCGCCTTCAGCCGCCGCCGAAACCGCCTTGCCCGCCAATGCCGGCGTGAAATAGCTGCCCCGGGCATAACCCAAACCATTCAGGCCGCTGTTGGCGAACGCCTTGACCCGGCCGGTCATGATGACGTGGTCGCCCGCATCCAGCACCTGTTCGGTCGCGCAATCGAACCAGGCCGCGACATCGGAAAAGATCGGCGAACCTTCAGGTCCCTTCTTCCATTCGACGGCGGTAAAGCGGTCCTCGACCGGACGGGCGAAGGTGTTGGAAACATCTTTCTGGGCTTCGGACAGGATATTGACCGCGAAGCCGGCTGACCCGGTCATTGCCGCAAAATTCCGCGAGGTCTTTGCCAGGCAGATCAGCAGCAACGGCGGATCGAGCGACACCGAGGTGAAGGAATTGGCCGTGAAGCCGATCGGCTGTCCGGATGGGTCATGGGCCGTCACCACCGTCACGCCGGTTGGAAAAGCGCCGAACGCATCGCGCAGGGCACGCGCATCGAAACCCGCTTCGCTCATCTCATCTCCTCCGGTTTCGCCAGCCAGTCCGAGAGGATCGCATTGACCTCGTCGGGCGCCGTCAGATTGACCATGTGCCGGTGGCCGCCGATCAGCACGGCGTAACCGGCAGGCGCCGCATCCGCCATGGCCTGCGCCATGGCCGGGGTCGAATTGGGATCGTCGGTTCCAGTCAGAAACAGTGCCGGACATCCGACATTCGGCCAGCAATCGGCATAGGTGCTGTCACCGGCGGCAAAGGCGGCATAGGCCGTAGCATACCCCCCGCGATCGACCGAAGACAGCCACCGATGGGTCAGGCGGTAGGCATCGCTTTCCTGACTGCCCGTCCCGAACCAGCGCAGCAGCGGACCGTCGACATCGATCTGCCCGGCCCGGATCTCCCGCGCCCGGTCAATGACCGCGGCACTTGCAGCAGCATCGCGACGATAGACGCCGTTCAACAGCGCCACGCGGGTAATTCGCGCACCGAACGTCGCGGCCGCACCGCCGGCAATCAGGGCACCCATGGAGTGTCCGGCGACATTGATGCGCTCAAGCCCCAGATCGTCGAGGAAAAGGCCAAGCCACGCAACGAAGGCTTCAAGCCCAGCCTCGCCTGACAAGGGCCGGCTCTCGCCATGCCCCGGCATGTCGACTGCGATCACACGATGGCTCTTGCCGAGCGCCGCCATCTGCGGCGCCCAGGCTTCCAGCCGCATGCCGACGCCATGGATAAGCACCAGCGGTTCGCCGGCGCCCTGCTCCGCATAGGCCGTGCCGTTCTTGGTGTGCAACCGCCGGACCGCTTCCATGTCAGCCTCAGACCGCTGCCGGGTTGTTCACGTCGCTGCCAAGATCCTTGAGGTCCTGGTAGCGATCGCCGATGCGATGATGCGGACGGCCGCCGACCGAGGCGCCAAGCGCGACAACAATCTCATTGGCCGCCGGCGCGTCGGCGATCGACGTCTGGATGGTGAGGTAGTGCGAGCGGCGCCCCTCGTCGTTCTTGTCCATCAGCGGGATCATGACAGGCGCATTGGCCGGGCCACGCGTGTTGCAGAACGCAAGATAGGACTTTGCACCGACCGCGGTGCGATAGTGGTTGCCGAAACGCAGCGTATGGATCAGCGCGGAAGCATGCTCGATCTCGCCATCAAGCCCGACGATCGCCGCCTTGCCATAGGCCTCGACCTTTTCGCCCGACCCGACGGCCTCGATGATCATGCGCGTAAGGAGCTCACCGAGCACCGGCGCCGCCGCGTGGATTTCCGGCTTGAGATCTTCGACGAACCCCCGTCCGGCCCAGGGATTCTTCACCACGGCCATCGCCGCGTAAAGCTTCAGCGGCGTCTGGGCGGCCTTGCCGCCCTCGACCAGCGTGGTTTCCACCTGAAGAAGTGTCTTGCGGATTTCGATAGCCAAGGCCGTTTTCCTTCTATGTCGATATTCCGTATGATGGTATACCATAATATCACGTGTCAAGTCTTGTTTGGAATCATTTCTGTGTCTATGAGTGAACCATGAACCAGAAGCTTTTCGCCCCGACTGCCGAAACCGCCCGGAAGCTGGAATCGCTCCGGATCGAAACCCCGCCGGTAACCCTTCGGGAAATGGCGCTCGAACGGCTGCGCAACGCCATCATTGCCGGCCTTTTCAGCCCCGGACAGCGCCTCGTCGAGCGTACGCTCTGCGACCAGCTCGGCGTCTCTCGCTCCGTCATCCGCGAAGTGCTGCGCCATCTCGAAACGGAAGGTCTTATCGAGACGGCGCCGAAACAAGGGCCGATCGTCGCCCTGATCGACTGGCGCCAGGCGCGGCAGATCTACGACGTCCGCATCGCGCTCGAAACGACGGCGGTCGCCGATTGCGCCCGCAACGCCGATACGGCGACGAAGGAAAAGCTGAAGACGGTCCTGAAGGATCTTGATCGCAATTCGCGCAAGAACGACGCCTTGACGATCCTTGCCGCGACAACCGAATTTTACGAAACGATCTTCCTGTCGGGCGGCCACGAGATCGCCTGGGACATCGTCAAGCGGCTGAACAGCCGCATTTCGCGGCTGCGGGTCATGACCCTTTCCACTACCAACCGCACCGTATCGGGCCCGGCGAGAATGCGCGAAATCTTCAACGCCATCGAGCGCAACGATCCGGATGCGGCCGCAGCAGCATGCCGTGCCCATATCGAGGAGGCAGCCCGAATTGCGCAAAGCCTGCTGACGCCCGTGGATCAGACCAGACCCGCACCGGTCTGAAACCAGCACCCGCGCCCGCCGGACAGATGATTGCGGACGACGCTTGGTGCGCCCTCTCCCTTCGTACCAATTGACTTATCAGGGCCGAGGCATACCTTTTCTTGATCGCAACCGTCTTTCACCCGCAACGGTGACGAGCGGTGCGGTCCGGCTGCGGCGGCAAAAATGGGAGGCGCAGGCCGGTGTTTCGGGCAACCTGGAGGAGGATTGCAATGCGAGGCGACGTTCTGACGATAGGCTTGTTGGTCATTCTTCTCTGTCCGCCCAGTACGCTTGCCCAGGAAGGCGATGCGGAGGCAGGCGCCGCCGTCTTCAAGAAATGCGCAACCTGTCATGTAGTCGATAGCGACAAGAACAAGGTCGGTCCCTCGCTGAAGGGCCTGTTCGGCAGGAAGGCCGGAACACATCCGGATTTCAGCTACTCGTCGGGGATGAAGGCGGCTGGCGAAGGCGGACTTGTCTGGGACGAAACAACGCTGCGCGACTATCTGCACAATCCAAAGGCGAAAGTGAAAGGCACGAAAATGGCCTTCGCCGGGGTTAAGAAGGACGACGAAATCACCAACCTCATCGCCTATCTCAAACAATTCCCCTGATGAGAAAAGTCCGCACGTACTCTTTAGGCTTATGCAAGCTGCTAATTGCCTGAATTTGTTGTTCGTGCGATACTGACCCGGCAATTCTACAGGTTACGAATTCATGTCCACAGCCGTCCGAGGCAGGGAGGGGACAGGAAATGGCTGTAGTGCTTATTCTCGTCATTCTGGCAGTTGGATCCGTGCTGTTCCATCTGTTCAGCCCATGGTGGTGGACGCCAATTGCGTCTAACTGGAACTACATCGACAATACCATCATCATCACGTTCTGGATCACCGGCTTCGTCTTCGTCGCCGTGGTGCTGTTCGTCGCCTATTGCGTCCTTCGCTTCCGGCATCGCCCGGGAAACCGCGCCGCCTATGAACCGGAAAACAAAAAACTGGAAGTCTGGCTCGCTTCGGTGACAAGCATCGGCGTTGCCGCCATGCTGGCGCCTGGGCTTTTCGTGTGGCATCAGTTCGTCACCGTTCCAGCCGGAACGACCGAGGTCGAGGTCGTCGGCCAGCAGTGGCTCTGGAGTTTCCGTCTGCCCGGCGCCAATGGCAAGCTCGGCACCTCCGAGACCCGCGCGATCGGCGACGGCAATACGCTCGGCGTGAACCCCAATGACCCGAACGGTCTCGACGACCTCATCATCGAAGGCGGCGAATTGCACCTGCCGGTCGGAAAACCCGTCAAGATGCTGTTGCGCTCGGTCGATGTGCTGCACGATTTCTACGTCCCCGAATTCAGGGCGAAGATGGACATGATACCGGGCATGGAGACCTATTTCTGGTTTACTCCGACCCGAACCGGGACGTTCGAAGTTCTCTGCGCCGAACTCTGCGGCACCGGTCATCCGCAAATGCGCGGCACCGTCGTGGTCGATAACGAGGCCGACTATCAGACATGGCTGCAAGAGCAGCAGACCTTCACCCAGCTCCTCGCAGCAAGACAGGAAGAAACGACGATTGCATCCAGCACGTCCTCCGCGAAATAGCAGGCGTGCAAGAAGACGAAGCGGGAGGGAAATGATGGTCGATATCAGGTCCGATGCAAGCGAAGTCATTCCACTGGCGGAAGTGGAGGATGTCGAGCTTTATCATCCGAAGAGTTGGTGGACGAAATATGTCTTCAGCCAGGATGCCAAGATCATCGCCATTCAATATTCGATCACCGCGACGGCCATCGGCATGGTGGCGCTGGTGCTCTCCTGGCTGATGCGCCTGCAACTCGGCTTTCCCGGCACGTTCGATTTCATCGACGCCGATCACTATTACCAGTTCATCACCATGCACGGCATGATCATGGTGATCTATCTCCTGACTGCGTTGTTTCTCGGCGGCTTCGGCAACTATCTCATCCCCTTGATGGTCGGCGCCCGCGACATGGTCTTTCCCTATGCCAACATGCTGAGCTACTGGCTCTACCTGCTCGCCGTCCTCGTCCTGGCCGCCGGCTTTTTCGCACCCGGCGGACCGACAGGCGCCGGTTGGACGCTCTATCCGCCGCAGGCCATCCTCTCAGGCACGCCGGGCGGCAAGGATTGGGGCATCCTCCTGATGCTGTCGTCGCTTATCCTGTTCATCATCGGCTTTACCATGGGTGGGTTGAACTATGTCGTCACCGTGCTGCAGGCGCGCGCCCGCGGCATGACGCTGATGCGCCTGCCGCTGACGATCTGGGGTATCTTCACCGCAACGATCATGGCGCTGCTCGCCTTTCCCGCCCTCTTCGTCGCCGCCGTGATGATGCTGTTCGACAGGCTTCTCGGAACCAGTTTCTTCATGCCGGCCATCGTCGAGATGGGCGAGCAGCTGAAACAGGGGGGCGGCAGCCCGATCCTGTTCCAGCATCTCTTCTGGTTCTTCGGCCACCCCGAAGTCTATATCGTTGCCCTTCCCGCCTTTGGCATCGTGTCCGATCTGATCAGCACCCACGCGAGGAAGAACATCTTCGGCTACCGCATGATGGTCTGGGCGATCGTCATCATCGGCGCGCTCTCCTTCATCGTCTGGGCGCATCACATGTATGTCAGCGGCATGAACCCGAAATTCGGTTTCTTCTTCGCCACGACGACGCTGATCATCGCGGTTCCAACCGCGATCAAGGTCTATAACTGGGTGCTGACCCTCTGGCGCGGCGACATCCACCTGTCGCTGCCTATGCTGTTTGCGCTTGCCTTCATCGTCACCTTCGTCAATGGCGGGCTGACGGGCCTGTTCCTCGGCAACGTCGTCGTCGACGTGCCCCTGTCCGACACGATGTTCGTCGTCGCGCATTTCCACATGGTCATGGGCGTGGCGCCGATCATGGTGATTTTCGGGGCGATCTATCACTGGTATCCGAAAGTCACCGGACGGATGCTGAACGAGGCGATGGGCCAGATCCACTTCTGGGTCACCTTCCTCGGCGCCTACTTGATCTTTTTCCCGATGCACTATCTCGGCCTGTTGGGCATCCCGCGCCGCTATCATGAACTTGGCGAAACGGCCTTTATTCCCGAATCGGCCCACACGCTGAATGCGTTCATCTCCGTCATGGCGCTCACCGTCGGCGCCGCCCAGATCCTCTTCCTGTTCAACCTCGTCTGGAGCCTGAAGAAGGGTAGAGAGGCCGGCGGCAACCCTTGGCGGGCGACGACGCTCGAATGGCAGACGCCGCAAACTCCGCCCGCCCATGGCAACTGGGGCAAGGAACTGCCCGTGGTCTATCGTTGGCCCTATGACTACAGCGTACCGGGCGCCGCCGAAGACTTCATTCCGCAAAACCAGCCGGGGCTCGGCGGGCCGACGCGAGAGGCGGTGTGATGAGCGTCATGCTGCTCTTCCTCGCCACTATCGCCGTCATCATCATCTGGTGGATGGCGGGGCAGCGGCTGACTTCCAGGCCATGGCTCGAAGTGGGGCACCTTGGACAACCGGGAGGCGGTGAACGATCGCCCATCCCGCCTGCAAAAATCGGCCTCTATGTGTTTCTCGCTGTCGTCGGCGCCCTCTTCAGCCTCTTCATCAGCGCCTATCTGATGCGGGTCGGAACGCCCGACTGGTGGTCGACGCCTATTCCCCGACTGCTATGGCTGAACACCGCCGCCCTGATTGTCAGCAGCGCGGCGATGCAATGGGCCAAAACTGAAGCGCAACACGGCCGCAGCGACACCGTGAAAACCGCCCTCCTTGCCGCACTTGCGACTGCGGTCCTTTTTCTCACCGGACAAATCTTCGCCTGGCGGGAACTGACGCAGGCGGGCTACGTGCTCGCCGACAATCCGGCGAACAGCTTCTTCTACGTGATCACCGGAATGCATGGCCTCCACATTCTCGGCGGCCTTGTGGCCCTTGGCCGGACGATGACGAAGGCCTGGGGCGCCCCCGCATCACGCAGCCTGCGCCTGAGCGTGGATCTCTGTGCCGTCTATTGGCACTTCATGCTCGCCGTTTGGCTGGTCCTGTTTGCACTCTTCGCTGGCTGGGCAAATGATTTCGCCGATCTTTGCCGGCAATTGCTCACATAGGGAGTGGTGACGATGGCGCAATCCACGCAAGTGCATACCGGCGAAACGCACGAGCGCCCTTTGGGCTTACGCGGTATCGCGGCCGATCTGTCGTCGGATCAGCGAGCCTTCAAGAATGTGTCCTGGGGCAAGGCCATGATGTGGATCTTCCTGCTCAGCGACACCTTCATCTTCGGCTGCTTCCTGCTCGCTTATATGACCGCCCGCATGTCGACACCCGTCCCCTGGCCGAACCCCAGTGAAGTCTTCGCACTCACGCTCGGCGGACAGGAAATCCCGCTGATCCTGATTGCCATCATGACCTTCATCCTGATCTCCAGCAGCGGCACGATGGCGATGGCCGTCAATTTCGGCTACCGCCGGGATCGCCGCACGACGGCAATCCTGATGCTTTTGACTGCGGTTCTTGGCGCATCCTTCGTCGGAATGCAGGCATTCGAATGGTCGAAGCTGATTTCGGAGGGCGTCCGCCCCTGGGAAAACCCCTGGGGTGCCGCCCAATTCGGCTCGTCGTTCTTCATGATCACAGGGTTTCACGGCACCCATGTCTCGATCGGCGTCCTCTTTCTCCTCATTATCGCGCGCAAGGTCTGGCGGGGCGATTTCGATACGGAAAGGCGCGGTTTCTTTACCAGCCGCAAGGGCAATTACGAAATCGTCGAGATCATGGGCCTCTACTGGCACTTCGTCGATCTGGTCTGGGTTTTCATCTTCGCTTTCTTCTATCTGTGGTGAGGTGATCTGATGGCACAAGTTGCAATGCATGCCCAGGAGCAGGTGCAGGAGCAGGAGCAGCATCAGCAGCATCCGATCCGGCTCTATCTCGTCGTCTGGGGCTTTCTGTTCATTCTCAGCGCCGGCTCCTATCTGGTCGATTATGTCGGCCTGCAGGGCTATCTACGGTGGTCCCTGATCCTGCTTTTCATGATCCTCAAGGCTGGGCTGATCGTCGCTGTGTTCATGCATATGGCCTGGGAGCGACTGGCGCTTGTCTATGCCATCCTGCTGCCGCCGCTCCTCGTGCTCGTCTTCGTCGCCATGATGGTCTCGGAATCCAATTACACGATTTTCACGCGCATGGCGGTCTCCGGCACAGTCCAGTAAAGCGACCCAACTCTTGCTAGGCAGATCTATTCCGGGCCGGCGCCGTCGATGAACGTTCGACCAGATGGCAGGCGAGTTCGACGCGGCGCGGCGGCATTGGAAGACCGGAAAGGTTGTCGCGCAAGAGATCGAGCGCCACGGAACCGATCTCGCGCATCGGAATATGCATGGTCGTCAACGGCGGGTTGAGGAAGGCCGCCTGCGGAAGATCGTCCATACCCATCACCGAGACGTCGCCGGGCACGGAAAACCCTGACTGCTGCACACCCATCATGGCGCCGACGGCAAGACTGTCGCCGGCAGCCAGAACGGCGGTAAAATCAAGGCCGCGTGCGGCGATCCGCGACGCGACCGCCTGGGCCGCAAGCTCCGGAAGCCAATCTTCGATGGGAACCACAAGATCATCACCGCAAGGCAGCCCGTGCTGCAGCAGGGCATCTTTCCAACCTTCATAGCGCCGTTCAATGGTGCGCCGGCCGGGCCGCATCAGGAAAAGGATGCGCTGGTGGCCGAGATCGATCAGATGATCGGCGGCCAGCCGTGCGCTCGATCGATTGCAGGGCGTGACACTGGAAAGCCGCATGAACGGATCGTCGCCGTTCAGAAGCACGACCGGCTTGTCGAAACCGCGCGTGGCGGCCAGCATGCCTTCGTCATCGACGGTAAGAAAAAGCAGGCCGGCAACCTGAGGATCGTCCAAAGCCTCCTTCAGCACCGCCAGTTCTTCGTTCCTGTCGGCGATCGGGCGTGTGACGATTTCAAGCCCGAGCGCCTGCGCGCGCTCCGTCAAGCCTTCAAGGACATAGAGCGTGAACTGGTTGCGCACATAATCGATCATGGCGGCGCTCGATGCGGCCAGAATGACCTTCTGTCCGGCAACCGCAGTCGGGATGAGATAGTTGGCAACCTTCGCAGCCTCGAGCACCCGTTGGCGGATATCCGGCCGAACGCCCTTCTCACCCGCGAGCGCGCGTGAGGCGGTGCTCAGAGAAACCCCGCAAGCCTCTGCGATATCCTCTAGACGCACGCGCTTGCTCTTCTTTCCGCGCTTTCCGGGCAATGGCTTCACAGTCATCTCATCCCTCGTTGTCGCAATTATGAGAAAAATTTTCAGATTGCGCAAGAAAAAATATCATGCCTTTATTACCAGCACAGGAGCCGCCGAAGAGCGGACGGATTGGGAGGAATGCCATGGCCCTGAATGGCCGCGATATTCGCGATGGTCTCGATCGCCTTGTCGCCGGAACGACCGGCCTGAGGCACGATGGTCGCTTCCACGAGCCGAATCTCGACGGAACTGCCGGCGACTACATCAGCTTCGACAGCTGGGAGTGGCCGCAGGGCGTCGGCCTCTATGGCCTGATCAAGCTCTGGCTTTTCACCGGCCGCGACGACCTGCGTCAGCTCATCGAAGGGTGGTACCAGGCGCGCATCGAGGCGGGTTTGCCGCAGCTCAACGTCAACACCACCGCGCCCATGCTCGGCCTTTCGGTTCTCTGGGCCAGCACCCGCGATCCCCGCTGGCAGCCAGTCCTCGATGACTGGGCCAACCGCGTGATGTTGGACCTGGGCCGCACGCCGGAAGGCGGCTTCGAGCATCACGTCTCCGACAAGGTCAATCATAACGAGCTCTGGGACGACACCCTCTACATGGTCGCCCTGTTCCTGGCATCCTATGGCCAGGCGAGCGGCCGGCGCGAACTGGTCGACGAGGCCTCCCGCCAATTTCTCGTGCATGCCCGCTACCTCGCCGACACGCATAGCGGCCTGTGGTTTCATGGCTGGACCTTCGACGGCCGGCACAATTTCGCGCGGGCCCGCTGGGCACGCGGCAATGCCTGGATCACCGCGGGCCTGCTCGACCTCTTCGATCTCGCCGACATCGCCAAGCCGGTGAAGGACTTCCTCCAGGGCGTTCTCGTGGCGCAGGTCGATGCCCTGCTTGCGCTTCAGGCACCGTCTGGCGCCTGGCGCACATTGCTCGACGATCCCACCTCCTATGAGGAAATTTCCGCCACCGCCGGCATCGGTTATGGCCTTCTCAAGGGTTACCGGCTCGGGCTCGGCACCCCGGACTGGCGCATGGCGGGTCTGAAGGCGCTTGGGGTGGTGATGGATAATATTGACGAGACCGGCACCGTGCTCAACGTCTCCTACGGCACGCGCATGGGCCATGACCTCCAGTTCTACAAGGATATTCCCATTCAACCGACGGGCTACGGGCAGGCTTTGGCTATCCTATGCCTTTCCGAAGGCCTTGAGCACGTCGGGATAGAAGGACAAGCGGCATGACGATGAAGATTTTGTACGGCGCCGGGCCGGAAGACATCAAAGGCTACGACACGGAAAAACTCCGCAGCGCCTTCCTGATGACCGACCTGTTCATGCCGGACGCAGTCAATTTCACCTATACGCATGTGGACCGCCTGCTTCTCGGCGGCGCGATGCCGGTTTCCAGGAGCGTGACTTTCGGTTCCGGTGCCGAGATCGGCACGCCGTATCTCCTGTCGGCGCGCGAAATGGGAATTGCCAATCTTGGCGGCACGGGCACCGTGGCCGTAGATGGGCAATCCTTCACGCTGGAGAATCGCGACGTGCTCTATGTCGGCCGCGGAGCGCGCGAAATTACGATGGCGAGCGCCTCGGGAAAAGCCCCTGCCCGGTTCTACATGAACTCGGTGCCGGCCGGTGCGGACAACGCTCACCGGCTGATCAAAAAGGCAGAATCCAAAGCGCTCGAACTCGGCGACGGCCGCCGTTCAAACAAGCGCCGCCTTGCCATGTACATCCATCCGGAAGTCGCGCCCTCCTGCCTGCTTCTGATGGGCATTACCGATCTTGCCGAGGGCAGCGTCTGGAACACCATGCCGCCGCATCTGCACGAGCGCCGCATGGAAGCCTATTGCTATTTCGACATGGCGGCGGAGGATCGCATCGTCCATCTGATGGGTCGCCCCGAAGAGACGCGCCATCTGATCGTCGCCAATGGCGACGCCGTGCTCTCTCCCGCCTGGTCGATCCATATGGGCGCCGGCACGGGTCCCTACGCCTTCGTCTGGGGCATGACCGGCGAAAACCAGGAATACAACGATGTGGCCCCGGTGGCCCTGGCCGAGCTGAAATGACGAATATGAGATCTCTTATGAACCGTGAGCTGAATCCAGGCGAAGCCATCCGTTACTGGCAACTCGGCGTGATTGCCGAAGAGCGCTTCGACGTTCCTGACGCCCCGATGAAGGGCGAGATGGACCCGTTTTTCTTCCTCACCAAGCACAAGAACTTCATCCCGCACGAATATCCCTGCCGCACGATCTTCGCCGAGCGCTATCGCGGCAAGCGGCCGGATGTGCGCAGCGCCTTCGAGGCCACCCGCTGGTGGCTTCCCTTCGGCTCGCCGCGGCTCGATCTGTCCGGCTTCTGGTTCCGCCCGACGCGACTTGCCACCTGGGCACGGACTTTCATCGCCGCCGAAAAGGCCGGGACGGCAAAGCTGCGCCTCGGCACCTGCGGCGGCGCGGTCCTCTGGCTGAACGGTACCGAG
This sequence comes from Pararhizobium sp. LjRoot255, assembly GCF_964252905.1. Classification (NCBI taxonomy): domain Bacteria; kingdom Pseudomonadati; phylum Pseudomonadota; class Alphaproteobacteria; order Hyphomicrobiales; family Rhizobiaceae; genus Pararhizobium; species Pararhizobium sp. LjRoot255. The sequence goes on along the minus strand of NZ_CAXUPQ020000001.1, from coordinate 2,511,258 downwards.
ATCGGCTGGATGGCGCCCTATAGCCGCAATCTGGAGGCAAAGGCCGAATTCGACCTGCCGCTGACGGCTGGGTTGAACGAGATCACCATCTTTTTCGATGATCTGGCCGAGCGCGACGCCCGCTACTTCTTCCAGCTCGATTATCTCGACGGACCGGCCGCAAGCGTGGCCGTGCCGGTGCCGATCGAAGGCAAGGTCGCCGGGACGATCGAGGCGGCGCTCCAGGGAATGCACTTCGACAGGACGGCCTATTTTGAAGGCGATATCAAACTTCTGTTCGCCGGGCCCTTGCCGGTCGATGTCGACGTGAACGTGGCGGTCGAGGGCGATTTCATGTCGACCGAGCGCGTCGACTACGACTTCGTTCTCAAGGCGGGCGATGCGCGCTTGATCATTGGCCCGTCGGAAGATGCGCCCGCCGATTTCCGCCATTTCCGCATCACGCTGCAGGCTGGCGGCTTTGTCGCCTCGCGGTCGCTTGGCGTCGAGATCTGTCATGCCGGCCGGCAGGGAAGCGCGCCTGCCGCGCTTGCCGAACGGATCGCGGAAACGCTGGACGAAATCTCGGCTTTTTCCGAACGTGATACGGTACGCGCCTTTGCACGGCTCGCAAGCGGCCGCGGCGGCGCCGATACGGATGCCATGATCGAGGAAATCCTGCCGTCGATCGAAGATTGCCACGACTGCGCCGATTTTTCGCTGGTTCCGCTAATCTGGTCGCGAACCGTCTGGGGCAACGACATCGCCGAGAAAACCCGCAACCGCATCGACCAGGCGATCCTCGATTTCCGCTACTGGATGGACGAGCCCGGCAACGACGTACAGTGGTATTTCTCCGAAAACCACGCACTCCTGTTTCACACCTCAGCCTATCTCGCCGGAGATCTCCTGGCCGACGAGACCTTCACCCGCTCAGGCCGCACGGGAGCCGAACAGCGTGCCGTGGGTGCAGCCCGCGTGCGCGCCTGGCTCGATCATTTCGAGGCCTGGGAAATGGCGGAGTTCAACTCCGCGCCCTATTTCCCGATCGACCTCAAGGGTCTGACGGCGCTCGCCGCCCTGTCCCCCGATGCCGACATCGCCGATCGCGCCAAAAAGGGTATCGTTCGCCTTTGCGAAGTGATCGCCCGCTCGGCTCACCACGGCATGATGACAGCGGCGCAGGGGCGCTCCTACGAACACACGCTCTGCGCCGGCCGCTCACTCGAACTCTCCGGCGTCGCGCGGCTGCTGTGGGGCAAAGGCTGGTACGGCCGCCGCGTCCATGCGTTGCCGCAGCTTGCCGTCTGCCTGCGCGACCACGGCCTCGATATCCCGGGCGATTTCGCGATGATCGCAAACCATCAGGCAGAGGCGCATCAGGAGTGGCGTTTCGCGCAGGGCGAAAACCGTCTTGCCGCGCTCTATCACTACAAGAGCCGCGACTTCGCCATGGGTTCTGCCGCCCACTACCGCTGGAATGAATGGGGCTACCAGGAGACGGTACTGCATCTGCGGATCGGCGAGCGGCCCGAGGCCGCCGTCTGGATCAACCATCCCGGCGAGACGATTCAGTTCGGGTACGGCCGGCCCTCCTTCTGGGGCGGCTGCGGCACCCTCCCTCGCGCCCACCAGTATCGCGGGCTGGCCGTACTCGATTTTTCCACTTTCGACGAACAACCGGACTTCACCCACGCCTGGTTCCCCGCCGCCGAATTCACAGAAAGCAGCGTCGTGGGCAATCTGGCACTTGCACGCAGCGGCCAAGGGGCGATGATGCTGCGCGGCAGCACCGACTTCGTCATGGTCAAGGACGGTCCGTCCGCCAATGCCGAGTTGCGCCAATACGGCCGCAAGACGCGCTGGATCGTGCGGGTCTGCGAAGCCTCCAGCCTTGCATCGGTGGAAGCCCGGTTCGGCGCGCTTGCAGTCGAGGAGAAGGAAGACGGCTCGTTCGTCATCGACGATCCGCAATACGGCACCGTGACATTCCGCGCGGATGGCTCGGCGGAGGCGGAAGGCCGCACTATCTTGCCAAACGAATTCACGGTTGCCGGCGAGGTCATCATGCTGACCGCCAATTAAGAGCGAAGCGCTGGCGGGAGAAGCCGGCGTGACGTTGACCTGCGAGCTGGAGGGCTCGCGCACAAGAGGAGGAAGACTATGCGAAAGACCAGAACAATGCTGGCGGCTTTGGCCGTCGGGCTCTTGACATCGACGGCCGCGATCGCCGGCGATGTCCGCGTCATGTGGTATTCCGATGGTGTGGAAGGAGAAGTCCTCAAGGACCTCCTCGACCGGTTCATGAAGGAAAATCCGGACATCAACGTCGTGCTCGACAACGTGTCCTACAGCGTCGTGCGCGAGCAGCTCCCCGTGCAGCTCGAAGCCGGGGACGGCCCGGACATTGCACGCGTAACCAACCTCAAGGCGATGAGCCAGCACTGGCTCGATCTTCGCCCGCTGGTGGCCGATGCCGCCTATTGGGATGAAAATTTCGGCGCCCAGGCAGACTGGATGCGTCCTGACGGCTCGAACCAGATTTCCGGCTTCATGACACAGATCACCATTGCCGGCGGCTTTGCCAACAAGACCTTGTTCGAGCAGGCCGGCGTTGCAATCCCCGGAAAGGATGCGACCTGGGATGATTGGGCGAAAGCTGCAAAGCAGGTCGCCGAGAGCCAGCAGGTTCCCTTCCCGATGGCCCTTGACCGATCCGGCCACCGCTTGAGCGGGCCCAACTTAGCCTATGGCGCCAACTACATTGGTCCCGACGGCAAGCCCGCGCCGCTGGATGAAGGCACCAAGGCCTTCCTCGGCAAGTTCGTGGGCTGGATTGAAGATGGAACGATGAGCAAGGATGTCTGGGTATCGGCCGCCGGATCGACATATCGCGCCGCCGCCGATGACTTCATCAACGGCCAGCTTGTTTACTACTACTCCGGCTCGTGGCAGGTTCCGAACTTCTCCGCCAAGATCGGTTCGAATTTCGACTGGGTGGCGACCGGCAGCCCCTGCGGATCTGAAAACTGCACGGGCATGACCGGTGGTGCTGGGCTCGTTGCGATCAAATACACGAAAAACCCCAAGGACGTCGCCAAGGTCATGGACTATCTCGCCCGCGAGGACATCGTAAAGGAGTTCTCGGAGCGCACCCTGTTCCTGCCCGCGCACAAGGGCGTGCTGGCAAAGGGTCTCGACTTCAAGACCGACGACGCCCAGGCAAAGGCGGCTTTGGCCGAGTTTGTCGCGGCGGCAGGTTCGCTGTCCGAACTCGCTCGCAAGCTGCCCGGCTGGCACTGGTCCGACACGTTCTACGGGGCTCTTGTCACGCGCGTCAGCCAGGCCGCGGCCGGTGAGATGCCGCTTGACGAAGCGATCACTCGCATCGATGCGGATATCGCCGCGAAGGTAAAAGACTCCAGTCTTTAACCCAGCGGCAGGAATTCGTGCCGGCGGCTCGACAGCTGCGGAGATGCGGGAGCCACGCGACGCCGCCGGCACAAGACTGTTTGCCAACACCGCAATAAAAATATGGACATGATTACCGGCTTCGCAGGCATGGCGAACCGCTATCAGCGTGGGCAGGAGGCCAGACTATGCAGGCAGAACTTCCACAACGAGCCAGCCCCGGCCCTGGCGAGACCATCTTGGCTCCGGTACGGTTTGCGATGGGCATTGTCGACGCACCGCTACGATGGCTCCAACGGGTCTTCGGAATCGGCGGCATGGCTGCCTTTTTCCTCATGCCGAACATGCTGATATTCGGCATCTTCGTGCTTTTGCCGTTCTTCATCAACTTCGCCTATTCGATGACCGGCGGCACCGCCCTTTTCCTGGCGGACCGCAGCTTCGTCGGCGGGGATCAATATGCCCGGCTGTTCGACTGCGCCAACTACCTCAATGCGAACAGCTGCACCGAGGACACCTTCTGGACCGCCGTCGGCAATACCGGCTGGTTCGTCATTCTGCAGGTGACGCTGATGATCATCGTGTCGCTGATCACGGCCCTGATCCTCAACCGCGACCTGATGGCGCGCAGCTTCTGGCGTGCCGTGTTCTTCTTCCCGGTGCTGCTGTCACCGGTGGTTGTCGGCCTCATCTGGAAGTGGATCCTGCAGCGCCAGGGCCTCTTGAACTTCAGCCTCTATGGCTTCGGCTTCGAACCCTACACATGGCTGAACGACCGCAACTGGGCTTTTGCCGCCACCGTCGGCGTGTCGATCTGGGCGCATATGGGCTTCTACACGCTGATTCTTCTGGCTGGTCTTCAGGCTATCCCGAAAGACCTCTATGAAGCCGCCGAAATGGACGGAACGCGGCCGGCGCGCGCTTTTTGGCGCATCACCATGCCGCTGCTTGCACCCAACCTTCTCGTCGTCGTCGTCCTCGTCCTGATCAAGGCGGTGCAGATCTTCGATGAGATCTACGTCCTGACGGGTGGCGGACCGGGCACCAGCACGCTCTATCTCACCCAGTACATCTACGAGACCGGCTTTGCCGCGCAACTGCGCAACCCCGGGCTTGCCGCGGCCGCCTCGATCCTCATGGGCGTGGTGCTTGTCGTGCTCACGTTGGTGCAGCTCAGCCTCAGCCGGTCCAGTGAAAAGAAGGGAGCCCGCAAATGAGCCGGGTCGCGGAATTCGTCTTTCGCCGCAAGGGCGGCAAGGGTTGGCACTGGACGGACGTCGTGACGTGGCTTTGGCTTATTGGCGGCCTGTTCGTCATGTTCGGCCCCGCCGTCTGGCTCGTCGGATCGTCCTTCAAGACACCGGCGGCACTCGCAGAGTTTCCGCCGACCATCCTGCCCTACGTCACGCAGAAGGTGACAGTCGGTGGTTATGACAAGCCGCTCGATCTCTACGAGGCGACCCTGCCCGACGGCACAAAGGCGACGCTCGCCGAAGTCCGGCGCATCGGCATCGTCAGCCAGATGGTCGACCCGCAAAAGCCCGGCGAGATCATCAAGGTCAACATCGCGGAGCGCACGCCGGTCCGCGAGATGTCCTTCGCGACACAGAACTATACCGAACCCTTCACCCATTTCGATTTCGTTCGTTATCTCTGGAACTCCGTCTTCGTGACGGTGACAGCGACGCTCATCACTCTTGTCGTCAACTCCATGGCCGCCTTTGCACTCAGCAAGTATGAATTCCGCGGACGGACATTCGCCATGCTGCTGATCCTTGCAACGCTGATGGTACCCTTGTCGGTCATCATGGTGCCGCTCTATTCGATCGTCTCGGCGCTCGGCCTGTTCAACAATCTCTGGGGCGTGATCCTGCCGACGGTCGCAACGCCGACCGGCGTGTTCATCCTGCGCCAGTACATGCTGTCGATCCCCGACGAACTGCTCGACGCCGCCCGCATGGACAAGGCATCGGAATGGCAGATCTACTGGCGCATCGTCCTGCCGCTGACGGCACCGGCACTTGCCGTTTTGGCGATCTTTTCCGTCGTCTGGCGCTGGAACGACTTCCTCTGGCCGCTGATCGTGCTGTCTCGCAAGGAGCTCTATACGCTGCAGGTGGGCCTCAGCATCTATTCCGGCGAGCTGAACGTGCAGTGGCATTTCATTCTTGCGATGACGGTGGTGACGATGATCCCCGTCGTCCTCGTCTTCATCTTCCTGCAGCGCTTCATCACCACCGGCATCGCCGGCTCCGGATTGAAATAGAGGAGGCCGTCATGGGTCATATCAAGCTTACCAATGTGACGAAATCCTTCGGGGCGGTGGACGTCATTCACGGCATCAACCTGGAGATTGCCAATGGCGAACTCGTCGTCTTCGTCGGCCCGTCCGGTTGCGGCAAGTCGACATTGCTGCGCATCATCGCCGGGCTGGAAAAGCCGACGGGCGGGGAACTTGCGATCGACGGCAAGGTGGTCAACGACACCCCGGCGGCCGACCGCGGCCTTGCCATGGTGTTCCAGTCCTATGCGCTCTATCCGCATATGAGCGTGCGCCAGAACCTCGCCTTCGGCCTCGAGAACACCAAGATGCCGAAGGCCGAGATCACCCAGCGCATCGCCGAAGCCGCGCGCATGCTGGAGATCGACGCCTATCTCGACCGGCGGCCGGGCCAGCTCTCGGGCGGCCAGCGCCAGCGTGTCGCCATTGGCCGCGCCATCGTGCGCCGGCCCGTCGCCTTCCTGCTCGACGAGCCGCTGTCCAACCTCGACGCCGAGCTGCGCGGCTCCACCCGCGCCGAGCTCTCTGCCCTCCATGCGCGGCTTTCCGCCACGATGATCTATGTCACGCATGACCAGGTCGAGGCGATGACGCTCGCAGACCGGATCGTCGTGCTGCGCGCCGGCCGTATCGAGCAGATCGGCACGCCGCTCGAACTCTACAATTCGCCTGCAAACCGCTTCGTCGCCGGCTTCATAGGCTCGCCGCACATGAACTTCCTCGAGGGAACCGTCGAATCCGTGCAGTCCGGGAAAGCCGTTGCAGCCTTGACCGGCGGTCACCGGATCGAGCTTCCGGTCAATGGCGCCAACGTCACCGGCGGCTCGCGCATCACCATCGGCGTCCGCCCCCAGCATATTGCAGTCGGCAGCGACGGATCCGGCATGGCGGCCAGGATCAAGCTCGTCGAAGCGCTCGGCTCCGAAACCGTGATCCACGCCGACGTCGCGGGCCAAAAGGTTCTGGTGGTGGCGCCCGGCCAGCATAGTCTGACGCCGGGGACCGAACTGCGCCTGTCACTCTCGGCCGCACCGCTCCATCTGTTCAACGAGAAGGGCCTGCGCCTTGACCATGTTGTTTGATCTTTCCGGAAAAGTCGCACTGGTCACCGGCGCACGAACAGGCCTCGGCCGGGGCATGGCATTGGCGCTCGCCGCTGCCGGAGCCGACATCGTCGCGCTCGGCTCTTCGCCCATGCCGGAAACAGCCGAACGCGTCCGCCAAGTCGGCCGCCGCTTTCAGGCGCTGGAGGTCGACCTGTCGAAAAGGTTCGACGCGAAAGCGGTGGCCGCCGAAGCCGCGGCAGCCTTCGGCGGCATCGACATTCTTATCAACAATGCGGGCATCATCCGCCGCGCCGACCTGCTCGATTACGCCGAAAAGGATTGGGACGATGTCATCGACGTCAATCTGAAGGCGGCCTTTCTCCTGTCGCAGGCGGTCGCCCGCCACATGGTCGAAACGAAACGGAAAGGACGCATCGTCAACATCGCCTCCATGCTGACCTTCCAGGGCGGCATCCGCGTGCCCGCCTATTCCGCGTCCAAGCACGGCATTGCCGGGCTGACAAAGGCGATGGCCAATGAACTGGCGCCGCACGGCATCACCGTCAACGCCATCGCCCCCGGCTACATGGCGACCGACAATACCGAGGCATTGCGCAACGACCCCGACCGCAATGCCCAGATTTCCGCCCGCATCCCGATGGGCCGATGGGGCACGCCGGACGATCTCGCCACGACGGTCCTGTTTTTCGCAGCGCCGGCCTCCAGCTATGTGACTGGAACCATCCTGCCCGTCGATGGCGGCTGGCTGGTCCGATAAACGGGAAAAACGACAAAAAGCGGCATCGCCGTCCGGAAAGCCCGTCGTGAATATCACGATGTGAGGACCTTGATGCGGACGGTGAAGAAACGTCCACCGTCCTCTCTATCAGGTGAGTTCGCTACTGCATAATTCCTTAAATCGGAATCGATTTAAGGATTTTTCAAAGCGCTACAGCGTCCTTTGCGCGTCAGGTTTGACGCGCGGCGCTGTAGTGCGACGACACAACGGCAGCAGCGAGACGCTTGAGATCTACAGTGCCAAGCGGCTTTCCTGCCGGATCGGTTACAGTGACGTCGCTTACGCTTCCGTGAGCGAGAAGCTTCATGGCGTCATCGATCGAGCTTCCGGAAAACACCGTTGCGCCATTCACAGCGTGGTTGGCTGCGACCGGGGTCATGACCGCGTCCACGTGGATCACCCGGCCGCGATTCACCTCCTTGACGAAGTTGGCGATGTATTCGTCGGCAGGACGGAGAACGATGTCCTGGCTGGTGCCCTGCTGAATGACCTCGCCGTCCCGCAGGATGGCGATCTGATCGCCCAGACGAAGCGCCTCGTCCAGATCATGTGTGATGAACACGATCGTCTTCTTGATCTCCATCTGCAGATCCAGCAGCACGCTCTGCATGTCCATTCTGATCAAAGGATCAAGTGCCGAATAGGCTTCATCCATCAGAAGAACGGGAGCATCGTTTGAAAGCGCTCGAGCAAGTCCGACGCGTTGCTGCATCCCGCCGGACAACTGGTTAGGATATTTTTTCTCGAATCCTTTCAGCCCAACCCGATCGAGCCACTGCATAGCGATGTCAGTGCTTTTCGTTCGGTCAATCTTCTGAACGTCAAGACCGTACACCGTATTCTCCAGCACGTTGCGATGTGGCAGCAGCGCGAACTTCTGGAATACCATCGCGGTCTGGTGGCGGCGGAAGTCCCTCAGCTCGGTTTCGTTCATCTTGACGACGTCGACACCGTTGACGAGCACCTCACCGGCGGTTGGATCGATCAGGCGATTGATGTGTCGGATCAGTGTGGACTTGCCTGAGCCCGAAAGACCCATGATCACCTGGATGCCGCCTGCGGGCATCTCGATGTTAATGTCTTTCAGCCCAAGGACCATTCCGAACTTTTCGTTGAGCTCCGTTTTTGAAAGCCCATTGCGAACCGCTTCGACGTGCGAAGCGGCATTTGGACCGAAAATCTTGTAGAGATTTCGTATCTTGATACCTTTGAAGCCCTGATCACCCATGGACGATCTCCCGGTGCTTCTGCAGCCGTTGACCGTAGGACTGACTGACGCGGTCGAAAATGATGGCGATGCCAACGATCGCAAGGCCGTTGAAAACGCCGAGTGTGAAGTACTGGTTCGCGATTGCCTTCAGAACAGGCTGACCCAGTCCTTGCACCCCGATCATCGAGGCGATCACCACCATCGCAAGCGCCATCATGATGCACTGGTTTATTCCAGCCATGATCGTAGGTAGGGCAAGCGGCAGTTGCACCCAGACGAGCTTCTGCCAGCTCGACGAACCGAACGCGTCCGCGGCCTCCAGAACATCCTTGTCGACCAAACGAATTCCGAGGTTCGTGAGGCGGATCATCGGCGGGATGGCGTAAATCACGACCGCGATGAGTCCCGGGACCTTGCCGATGCCAAGAAGCATGACGACCGGGATGAGATAGACGAAGCTCGGCATCGTCTGCATCACGTCAAGCACGGGATTCACGACGCGCTGCAGGCGGTCCGAACGGGACATCATTATGCCAATGGGGATGCCAATGGCGATCGACAAGATCGTGCAGACGAAGATCATCGAGATCGTTCGCATGGTGTCGTCCCACATGTCGAAATAACCGATGGCAAGTAGGCTGAAAAGACAGCCTCCCACGATTTTCCAATTTCGACTTGCAGTCCAAGCGATGGCCAGGACGATCAAGGTGACTATCGGCCAAGGCGTCTTCGTCATGAGACGCTCTGAGTATATGAGAAACGTCTGCAGCGGGGAGAAGAACCCCTCGATCGCATCCCCGTAGGCTCGCGTGAATGCCCGAAAAGACTCATCTATGAACTTCTTCAGGTTCCTAAGCGCGTCGTCGTCCATATGCGGGAAGTTAAAAAACCAATCCATTTATTCCCCATTTTTTGTTGAGGCCGCACCAGGTCTTTTATTGTTTTGGCGGCGGAAGGCGGTGCGCATGCGCACCGCCCAAGTGTTTCGATCAGAGGGCAGCCGTGATCTTTTCGGCGGCTTCAGGGGACACCCACTTGCTCCAGATGTCCTTGTTTTCTTCCAGGAAGTGCTTTGCGCCATCTTCACCGCTCGCCTGATTGTCCGTCATCCACGCCATCAGCTTGTTGACAGTCTCATTGCTCCAGGAGCGCTTCGCGAGGTAGTCCATGACTTCCGGCCCGGCTTTTTCAGAAAAGGGCTTGGCAACGAGAGTGACGATCGTGTCGACTGGCCATGCATTCGGTTTAGGGTCGGGGCAGCTCTCCACCGTGTTGCAGCGTTTCCATTCCGCGGCGTCAGCAGGTACGCCTGCCTCCAGCTTCACCATGGGATATTTGCCGAGCAAAGCGGTGGGTGCCCAGTAGTAACCTACCCATGGTTCCTTATTTTCGTAAGCCTTGGCGATGGAGCCATCAAGACCGGCTGCTGACCCAGTGTCCACCAGCTTGAAGCCGGCTTTTTCAGCTTCGAAGCCTTTGAAGAGCTGTGAGGTGACGACGGTACCGCCCCACCCCTGCGGGCCGTTGAATATAGCTCCCTTTGACGGATCTTCGGGATCCGGGAAGAGCTCTGGATGCTTCAGGAGGTCAGGGATGGTCTTGATGTCAGGATGAGCGTCCGAAAAGTATTTCGGAATCCACCAGCCCTGATTGCCACCGTCGGGCAATGGGGAGCCTACCTGGACTATCTTGCCCTCTTCGGTTCCTTTCTTCACGACATCTGGAAGGAGATCGATCCATGCTTCAGGAGCGATGTCTGGCTGACCCTTTTCGGCCATCGAGGTGATGGTCGGGACGGTGTCGCCGACAGTGATTTCGGCCTGGCAGCCATAGCCTTCGTTCAGGATAATCTTGTCGAGGTTCGAAAGGACCTCAGCGCTCTGCCAATTCATGCTGGCGATGGTGAGGCTGCCGCATTCGGCGCTGGCGAAGGAAGCTCCTCCGAACAGGCCGAACATCAGGCAGGTCGATGCAAGTAGTGTTTTCATTCTCGTTCCCTCTGTTTGCGGCTAATAACAGGAAGGGCGGGACACCGCGAAACCCGCCTCCAGCGGTAATCAGGACGATTGTCCCATACTCACCGATTTCCGAAGCGCTGCTGCCAGTCCGTCGCGAACGGCACTTTCGAATCCCGCCGCGCGCATGGTTTCGAGCGCGGCCGCGGTCGTTCCGCGATAGTCCATGAAAGTCTCAACGACGACGTGGGGACACTCCGAGCGCAGTTCCACAAGTCGACCCGTGCCGACCAGTACGGCATTTACGCATCTGCGGGCGACGTCCGGGCTGATGCCGCGACGGACGGCGTCTTCCATCATCGCCGCGGCCAAGAGCGCCGGAAACGCCGGCCCCGAACCCGTCAGGCCCGTCAGATAATCGATGTCGCTCTCGCTCGCGACTTCATCCTCGACGCCGCAAGCTTGGAAAATCTGGCGCGTGAGCGAGCGATCGGCCACGGTGGCGCCCGCGGATGCAATCCATGGTGTGTAGGATTTTCCAACTTCAGCCGCCGCATTCGGAAGAGCACGAACGACACGATCCGTTTTATGATTTCGGGCAAGCTGTTCCAGACAGATGCCTGCCATGACGGAGACAACCAGCTTGCCGCTACAGTCGACGGCGAGGGACGGCCAATCGACTGGTCGGACACAAAAAATGACGACGTCGGAGCGGTCGCAAAGCTGCTGATTGTCCGGCGTCCAAAACGCCCCTGGATCACGCTGCGGTTTTTGTCCTCGGTATGACAACGAAAGATCCTGCGACTGAAGCAGCCCGGAACCGAGAAGCGAGCTGGCCAGGGCTCCACCCAGCCAACCGCCGCCTCCAATCACGCCAACCGTGAACGAACCGCGCACGGTTAGATGTCTCCTGGTTCGGGAACGTGCCCGTGCCTTGAGAAGAAGCGATCGAGTTCCCTCTGCTGCGGCACCTCGCCCGTGTAGATGGCGATATAGTGTGGGATACGCTTCATGCGCATGGTGATGTCTTCGCGCGACTGCATCGAAATGTAGCCGATTTGAACCAGGTAGGTTGTTCGGGCGCGTACGTCGGCGGCAACCTCTTCGTAGCCAAAGCGCATGAACATGCGTTTGAGGGCTTCAAGACGAAGTTTATCGGCTTGCTGAACCTCTTTCTGGATTTCTTCGGACTGGATCGCCCAACTGCGAATGGCGAATTCGAACTTCGCGTCAAACAACTCGTGGTCCAGCCAGCAGTCGAAGACGTTCAGCATGGCCTCGACCAACGTCTCTGCGTAAGCCTCGGACCTCCTAATAAGATTTCCGGTATTTTTTTCTCGCCATCGCACAAGTAGCGCGTTCAGCAATTCCTCCCGGTCCTTGAAAAACCAGTAAAAACTTGTCCGCGACAGCCCAAGTTTCTTGGCAAGCGGTTGGATTTTCACTGCATCGACACCGGATTCCAGTAACGAGTCGTAGGCCGCCTCCAGCCATACCTCTGGAGAACCTCGCCAACCGCTATCGCTCAAAATCTGCTCCATGCTCATCTCCTAACAAAACGCGAAAGGGTTCGCAAGAAAAATGTACATCGATGTCAACTCAAACGACTTATGTGTTTTCATTGTTGACACTGATGTACATTTCCACATAGCATCCCGCATGACAGTCCTATTCCGGAGACGCAACGATGTCGAACGACCCACTCCTTCAGCCTTACCAGCTCAAGCACCTGACACTGCGAAACCGCATCATCGTCACGTCGCACGAGCCTGCCTATCCCGAAGACGGCATGCCCAAGGAGCGCTATCGCGCCTATACCGTGGAACGCGCAAAGGGCGGAGTGGCGCTGACGATGACGGCTGGATCGGCAGCGGTGTCGAAAGATAGTCCGCCCGTCTTCAACAACCTGCTCGCCTATAAGGACGAGATTGTTCCGTGGATCCGGGAAATGACCGACGCGGTGCACGATGAGGGCGCGGCCATCATGATCCAGCTCACCCACCTGGGTCGCCGCACACGTTGGGACAAGGGGGATTGGCTTCCGGTGGTAGCGCCCTCCCATCACCGAGAGGCATCGCATCGCTCTTTTCCTAAGAAAATGGAAGATTGGGACATCGCGCGCGTCATCAAAGACTTCGCGGATGCGGCTGAACGCATGAAGGCGGGCGGCATGGACGGAGTTGAGCTGGAGGCCTACGGACATCTGATCGATCAGTTCAATTCACCGCTCACAAATGAACTCGACGGGCCATATGGCGGCTCGCTCGACAACCGCATGCGCTTCTGTCTCGATGTGTTCAGGGCGATGCGCGAGAGGGTGGGCGACGATTTCATCCTGGGCGTTCGCTACACCGCCGACGAATGTCTTCCCGGCGGCAACGGGAAGGCCGAAGGCATCGAGATATCCCGGCGCCTGCGCGACAGCGGCCTGATCGACTACCTGAACGTTATCCGGGGTCACATCGATACGGACGCCGGCCTCACCGACGTCATTCCGATCCAGGGGATGGCCAACGCGCCGCATCTCGATTTTGCCGGAGAAATCCGTGCCGCGACCCAATTTCCGACCTTTCACGCGGCAAAAATTCCGGATGTGGCGACAGCACGTCACGCAATTGCGGCGGGCAAGGTGGACATGGTCGGAATGACGCGCGCCCACATGACGGATCCGCATATCGTTCGAAAGATCATCGAGAAACGCGAGGACGACATCCGCCCTTGCGTCGGCGCGAATTACTGTCTCGATCGCATCTACCAGGGCGGTATGGCCTTCTGCATCCACAATGCCGCGACTGGCCGTGAACAGACCATGCCGCACACCATTCCGAAAGCCGACATCCGCAGGAAGGTGGTCATCGTCGGAGCCGGGCCGGCCGGACTAGAAGCCGCGCGCGTCGCGGCCGAGCGCGGCCATGCGGTGGTGGTCTTCGAAGCAGCCAATAAGCCCGGCGGACAGATCCGCCTCACCGCGCAGAGCGAGCGCCGCCGTGAAATGATCAGCATCATCGATTGGCGCATGAGCCAGTGCGAAAAGCTCGGCGTCACCTTCCATTTCAACAGCTGGGCGGAAGCGGAAACGATCACGGCGGAAGAGCCGGACGTCGTCATCATCGCGACAGGTGGACTGCCGCATACTGAGGTTCTATCGAAGGGGAATGATCTTGTCGTCTCCAGCTGGGACATCATATCGGGCGATGTGAAACCGGGCACCAATGTGCTCATCTTCGACGATGCCGGCGACCATGCCGGCTTGCAGGCCGCGGAGTTCATCGCCAAGACCGGTGCGAAGGTCGAGATCATGACGCCCGACCGCTCCTTTGCGCCGGAAGTCATGGCGATGAATCTCGTTCCCTACATGCGCTCGCTGCAGAAGCTCGACGTGACTTTCACCGTCACCTATCGCCTTGAGTCGGCGGAGAAAAGCGGCAATGAGATAACCGCCCATGTCGGCAGCGATTACGGCGGCGTAGCGAAGCAGCGGTCAATCGACCAGATCGTGGTCAATCACGGCACGATTCCGCTGGACGACCTTTATTTTGAGTTGAAGCCCGGCTCGAAGAACCTCGGTGAAGTCTCCTACGACCAGCTGCTTGCCGGCGTGTCGCAAACCACCGAGCGCAATCCGGCTGGTACCTACCAACTCTTCCGGATTGGTGACGCCGTCGCCGCCCGCAACACGCATGCCGCTATCTATGACGCATTGCGCCTTGCCAAGGATATTTGACAATGGCTCGCAGCGACGCCTTGCAAACTTTCCTTGATACCGCGTTCGTCGCCTTCGATCAGTTTGCCAAAGACCTGCGGGCACGGCAGTCCTTGATGCAGATATTCGCTCACCTGGAAGCACCGCAGCCGGAGCGGATGAATATCGGAAAGCGGCTTCCGGTTTGCACCCGCTATCTTGGGGATGTTTTAGCCGAAAAAACGAAGCACCCATCGTTGAACATCCTGATCGAACAGTTCGAAACGCTTGAGCCTTTGCTCCGATGGAAATGGCGATCGACTTATGACAATTCGGCCAGCGCAAATTTCCTGATGAGCCACGCCAACACCCTGATTGTCGGGCCAGGCGGCCTGGAGGATCGTTCGGACGTGTGGCTGGGCACAACGTTGATGGCGCCAAACGTGCGGTATCCGGACCACGATCATGCGCCAGAAGAAACCTATCTCGTTCTGTCGGATGGAGAGTTCATACAAGGCGACTCGGGCTGGTTCACGCCCGGTGTCGGTGGCTCCTTCTACAATCCGCCCGGAATCAAGCATGCCATGCGCTCCGGCGCGAAACCACTTTTCGCCTTCTGGGCGCTATTGCCCGACCAGCAGAAACATTGATCGAAAGCCCGACGTTTGTGGAGTGCAGCCAATTAGATCATGGTGCCAGTCAAGCGGGTCGTCGACTACAACGTGAAGATCCGGTGTTGAGCTTGCCAAGATGTCGATGAACCCGTTCGACACGATCTCGGTCGAAGAGGCGTTGCGGCTGAAGGAAGCTGGCAAGGCGTCGGAAGTGGTGGTCGTGTAACGCTGCGCACGGCGCTGGCCAGCCCCGCAAAGCCCGCGCCGATGATCACAATATCATGTAGTCAAGTCTCCAATGGTCTTGGAATTGCGCTATCGGTCAATGATTAGGTCGGATAGCGGTTTTGAACAGCACGGCAAGAAAAAGCCCGCGTCAATTTCCCGCTGCCTTATACCGCCATCGTGCTTCATATCGACCGATCCGCTCACAAGCTTCGACTTGCAGGATCCGCAGATGCCGCTGGCACAAGACGACGGCATTCTGACTCCAAGCTTTTTCGCGCAGGAGAGCACTGTCTGGTCTGTCCGGATGTCAATCGACTTTCCCTGTTTCGCGAACTGAACGCTGAAGGTCTGCGTCTCTACCGCTTCGGTAATCGGAGATGAAATCTCTTCGATGACAGCTGCGTCGAAGCTCTCCTCGTGGTAATTGGTGGACGGCACTCCGAGTTCCGCGCTGATGTGTTTCGCGGCGCGCATGAACGGTGCTGGCCCGCAGCACATGACCTCGCGATCCGCGATGTCGGGAACTGCCAGTGAAAGCAGCTCCTTCGATATGCGCCCAGTGATGCCCGGCCACGAGCGCTCATTCGCCACATCTTCCGGCAACAGCAGCAACCGGAAGCCCTTGATCCTCTCGGCGAGGTTGGACAGTTCCGTCCGGAAAACAAAGTCCTTCGGCGTTCTGCCAGCATGAAGGAAGATGACGTCGGCAGGTTCGGCAGCATCGGCAAATTCGCGTGCCATCGACATCACCGGAGTGATACCGGAGCCTCCGGAGAGAAATAGATATTTCTTGGCCGCAGGCTTAACGAACCTTCCCAGTGGCCCCGAAGCGCGGACAACCGCGTTCGGAACCAGGTTGTCATGTAGCCAGTTGGACACTCTTCCACCTGGAACGCGCTTTACCGTAATCGTGATTGCGTTCTTTCGATGGGGGGAAGACGAAATGCTGTAGCATCGCCCGTCCACCTCGTTTTCGAGCCCGAGTTCAAACATGAAATACTGCCCGGCACTGAAGGCGAACTGCTTCCGGTCGGGTGACACGAAAGTGAAGCTTTTGACGTCGTGCGTTTCCTCGTGAACGTCGACGCAGACTAGCTTGTCGTCAGTTTCCGGATTCCAGTGATCCATGTTCCGGGTATTCCCGCCCGGCAGAGTGAGGAGCTCAGTAGCCATGGGCGCGCATCCGATCAACATACCAGGTACCAAAGTCGATGAGCGCACGTTCACTGAACTTTGAATAAGGTCCGGGTTCATAGGCCGGGTCCAGAATGCCTGCGTGAGAACGCGCGACGAGCTCGGCGTCCTGATTGGTCGTCTCGATCCAGACATGCGTGAGTTTGTCGAGATCATAGTCGACACCTTCGACGGCGTCCTTGTGGACGAGCCACTTGGTCCTAACCAGCGTCGTGTCGGCCGAGAGCGGAATCACGATTGAAGTCACGGCGTGGTCACCCATGAAGTGGTTCCAGCTGTTGATCCCCCAAAGATGCAAGTCGCCAAGGTCTTTCCTGGTGATGTCTCCGAGCAGCTTGGATGAGGCAGCTGTGGCGTCTTCGGTCTGTGACTCGCCGGCCCCGGCGATGATGAGGCGTTGGCTGCGGAAATTGGTTTCGACATTCCGGGTGTGCTCGATCACTGCGGAGGGAAACCCGTCCGCTTCCCAAGCCTTCGTGCGCTCTTCGTACATCGCGAAATGCGCTTCTGCCTCTTCGCGATCCTCTGCGCTCAGGCTTTCTGGATCATATCCGAAGTCGAGATCTACAAAGGAAACGCAGAGTTCCGGATGATTGGCAGAGCAGTGGTAGCATTCACGATTGTTCTCTATCGTGAGCTTCCAATTGCCCTTCTCAACGACATCGACCTGATGGGCAACTTTGGCATTGCTAATATCATAAGGCACAAGGCGGTCCAGCATGACCCGCTCAAGCTCGGCGATATCATTGGGTGGAGTGTCGGAAAGGCAAACGTAGAGCAGCCCGGAGATCGACTTGAAATTTACAGCTTTGAGGCTCTTGCAGCTCCTGTCGAAGTCCTTGCCCATGTGGGGTGCGTAACTGAGTTCACCGGACAGCTCGTAAGTCCACTGATGGTATGGGCAGACCAGCTTGGAAATAACCGTCGGGCCTTCCTGGAGAAGCCTGGAACCGCGATGACGACAGACGTTTCGCACAACGCGGATTTCGTTGTCGTCGTCGCGCAGGACGATCAAGCTCGTATTGCCGATGTCGATCACCACCGCGTCACCCGGTTCCGGAACATCACATTCCAGACCGACGTAAATCCAGTGATTGGAAAAGAAAACATCCAGATCAGCCTGAAACACGTCCTCCCGGGTATAAAGCCCGGCGGGAAGCGTGTGGCCGTCAGTCCTGGCATCAAGCAAAGCTGTAATCGAGGATGGAAATTTGTTGAGCATGGTCTCGCCTTACCTGTTGTAGAGCCGAGATTGCTCGGGAAACAGGGATCGTTCAACGGCATAAATAATTCACGTTGCCATAATTATATGTAATGCTAGAACGCTTGGGTTCGTGAACAGGAAATCTTACATGGTAGCCAGACGAAAGCTCCCCCCGCTCACGGCTCTGACAGCATTCGAAGCTGCAGCGCGCTTGGCGAGTTTCACCAAGGCCGCCAGCGAGCTCGGTGTGACGCAAGCCGCCGTCAGTCGCCAAGTTCACCTCCTGGAAGAGACGCTTGGTTTTCCGATGTTCATAAGACTCCATCGAAGGATAGAATTAACCGAGAAGGGCAAGACGCTGGTGTCTGCAGCGCAGGAAGCATTCGATCTTATAGCCGCATCGGTGTCGGAGATCACGAAAGAGGATCATGTCGGCGAGCTCACGATAGCTGCGTCGGTTGCTTTTTCTCAGTTCTGGCTCCTACCACGAATGCCGGACTTCTCACGCGAGCATCCAGACATCAACCTTCGCATTGTTACGCAAGACAGCATGCCAAACATAGAATCGAGCGATCTTGACATTGCTATTCGTTTTGGGAACGGCATGTGGTCCGATGGCCAGGC
Source organism: Pararhizobium sp. LjRoot255 (assembly GCF_964252905.1). Classification (NCBI taxonomy): domain Bacteria; kingdom Pseudomonadati; phylum Pseudomonadota; class Alphaproteobacteria; order Hyphomicrobiales; family Rhizobiaceae; genus Pararhizobium; species Pararhizobium sp. LjRoot255. Next base: position 2,493,031 of record NZ_CAXUPQ020000001.1, on the reverse strand, counting down.
CGAGCTGTTATTCGATGACGAAATCTTTCCAGTTTGCAGCCAGGACTTCATGAGGACGGCAGGTAAAATCGAGGCTCCGGCCGACCTGGTAGCGCATCCGCTCATTGCCAATGTGACGAGCGATCAGACATGGACTGGGTGGAGTGAGTGGCTTGCCGCGTTTTCGGTCGAGTTGCCCAAGAAAACGTTTGGACTCCGTTGCAGCTTTTATACCGAGGCCATTTCTGCGGCCCTTAACGGGCAAGGTATTGCACTTGGGTGGAGGCGGCTCGTCGAAGATCTCCTGCTTCAGGGAAGACTGGTCCAGCTCACAGACGCCACCGTAAAAACCCGCAACGCTTATTTTGTCGTGATACCAAAGCGACGCCGACAGTCTGAAGCCGCTCGCCAGTTTCTTGCTTGGCTCGGCAAGATATCCGACCCGTCTCTCGGCTAGATACGTGCTCTCCGAGGAAGTGCATGTGTTGAACAAATACCGGGGCCAAAACCCCCGGTGCCTTCACACTGTCCCCAACTGGGCTAATGCAGGCCTACTTTCGGCAGCGCGGTGTGACGGTAAAATACTCGGCTTCGTGAAACCTTTCTATGAAGTCAGACAGGCGACGAAGCGTTCGCCTCGTCGTCTGCTTTTGGCGTGTGGCGGTCGAGGGGCTGTCGCCTTGCGGCCCCTATGCGGTCATTCGTCTGGGCGTCAATAAGGTTTTAACGTTCTGATCCAGCCATCCTGGAACACCCGTCGCCGCTGCATACGTTTTGCCTTTGCAGCGGAAACAGCTTTTCTCTGATTTTCCGGGATAGAGCAGCATTGTCTCACGATTTGCGCCGCAGGCCGGCACAACTTATCCATAAAATGGCATTATGTTATGCATTGCATATATCTGGAGCAACAAAATTTGGTCGGATAGAGTGCCCGTCATTGGGATGGGCTATCGGGCGGTATCGCCGTGAATGGTGCGTCCTAAAAGCCAAGGGCCGTTGGTGCTGCATGAGGCTCGCATCCACATCGAAGCAGGGAGCAATCTGCCGTGCCCCACAGACTCTCGCGCGGCAGGATGCTTGGCTGCGCAGTCGACCGTCAGTGACAGAGAAAAGGATTTAAACAACTATGTCTACAATTGAAAAGCCACTTATCGTGATTGTCGGTGCAACCAGCAAACAGGGGCGAAGCGTAGCCGCGACACTCCTCCAGAGCCAACGTTTCCGCGTACGCGCGCTTACCCGGAAAAAGGATTCGCTAGAGGCTCGAAGCCTGGAGAAGCTCGGCGCTGAAATCGTAAGGGTCCCGCTCGAACTCGGCCTTCAAAAGGACCTCGTTGCTGCGTTCAAAGGCGCGGATGGCGCATTCCTGATGACGCCGCCCATCGCTCCGCCGGCGACAATTGAGGCTCCTCTTGGCAGGCAACTGGCGGATGCCGCAGTTGAGGCTGGCGTCGGGCATATTGTTTTTAGCACCCTTGAGGGTGTCGACAAGATCACCGGCGGGACCAAGTATGCTCCGCATTTTACCGACAAAGCGCGTGTAGCAGACTACATTAGTAGCCTGCCGATCTCCCATTCCTTCATAATGCTGGCGTTCTTCTATACGAATCTTCTCGAGTACTATGTGCCGCGCATGGAGGGCGACACCCTCTTGCTGCCGGTCTATCTTCCCGAAAATTTCCGAGCACCTTTTGTTGATCCGCTGACGGCGACTGGGCCGGTGGTGCTCGAAATTTTCTCAAACCCCGAGCTTTACAATGGAAAAACGCTCCCGATCGTTGGCGATATCATCTCACCGCGCGAAATGGTCGAAACCTTTCAGCGCGTGACCGGCCTCAAGGCCGAATATCGAAACGCTTTCACTAGGGAGGGCCTGCTGCAATATTTTCCAGAGTTCGCCGCTAACGAACTGCTTGTGCAAGAAATTCTCGGGATGGTCGAGTATGCGGTCGAATATGGCTATTTCGGCAATCAGCACGATCTCGAGTGGAGCCGTCGCCTGAACCCCGATACGCTCAATTGGGAGCAGTATCTGCGTGCTACGGGGTGGCGAGGCGATAAGAGATCTTTCGGGCTCTAAATCACGCCCTCCGGATTCCAGGCAATTTGGAAATTTCGGCGGCGAGAAAATCGACGAGAAGCCGAACGCGGGCAATGGCTGCACGCTCTGGAACGATAAGCAAGCTCACGGGGACCGGGGCAAGGCCATAGTCCCCAAGAAGGACTTCGAGCTGACCATTGTCTAGAAGATCGTGGACCAACCAAAGGTGTGCAGGGCCAATGCCGCGTCCGGTGGCGAAGGCCTCGCGCGCAGCAAGTCCGTGATCGACACGCAACTTCCCACTGACTGGTACCATTAGACTAGTCCCATCGTGAGAGGAGAGAATGATTTGATCGCTCCCCGCGACATTGGACATCACCACGCTTTCATAGCGTGACAGATCGGCCGGACGCTCTGGCCGTCCGTAGACAGACAAATAACTTGGAGCGCCCACCAGCAAGCGATGGCTGTCTCCGAGAGCATGAAGTTTCATCGAGCTATCGGCTAGAGGCCCAAGACGCAATGCCACGTCAATGCCTTCGCGAACCAGGTCGATACGCTCGTCGGTGAGATTGAGGTCGACTCTGATGTCTGGGTGCTTGTCCTGGAATTCGAAAATGAGGCGGGTGATGTGCATCACGCCGAGCGCCGCTGTACAAGAAAGCCGAACGGCACCTGCGGGAGCTTGGCGTGCATCTCGCGCTTCTTCAGCGGCCTGTTCGACCAGGCGCAGAATTTGAAGGCAATTCGTGTAATAGCGGCTGCCTTCGTCCGTAAGCGTCACGCGACGCGTCGTCCGGCTGAGAAGTGGTACGCCAACAGCTTCCTCAAGCTCATTGAGATGCCGCGTCACCGTCGATTGGCCGACGCTGAGTTCTCGCGCGACCATCGACAGATTGCCGCGTTCGGCAACGCGGACAAATGTGCGCATCCTGTCGAGAGACAGTCCCGCGTTATCCATTTTTCAGCACAGCGGCATTCATTATGTCTATATAGAGAATAATTTGGTCTGTGCCTAGTTTGAGCCTGTGTTGCACAGTTCGGCGACAAGATCCGGCGACCGCTTCTGGCGCAATCCCGCCGCCCCGTCGCAATCTACTAAGACCCCCTAGGTCGCAGGTTCTGTCACAAGTATGCAGAAGTGGATGTGATTTGGGCGACGGGTCACGCCTTCCGCCCTCGGCCCGAAACGGATGATTGCCGCGAATCCTTCGCCAAGTCGGAGAAGCCTGGCGGCTTGCTCTTTATCCACGCGACGAATTTCTGCACAGCCTGGTCCTCGAGTATGGCGGCGATCGTGAAGAATTTCTTCGCCAGTTGCGACGATCCAGTCAAGCGCCGTGGCAAATTTGCACGGCAACCGCTCCGTGCGTCGAGGCGAAGTTGCAGTCTTGTCACTGTCGCGGGTTGGCGTCCGCGATAGCGTTGCCAACGCCGGCCGAAGCAGAGGGGCTGTGTAAATTCGCATGTCCTAATGGAACTTTTGGTATCAGGTCCGATTCTACAATTATGAAAGGAGCGAATTAATGGCCGACCCCAGAATGCAGCAACGCATCGACGCGTGCCTCCGCTGCTATTCCCCCTGGCTCTCGCAGATGCACGGAAGGCCGTCGCTAGCGTTGGACGGATGGCTATTGATGTAAGTACGGCTGTCAAAGGCTTGCGTTGGCTGGCAATCACGATGGTTTGCGCCAGTTGTGCTGCCTGTACGACCACGCAAGGCCGAACACGAACCGCAGCAAAGGATATGTTTCCGAAAGGGTGCACGGCGTTAAGGCGAGCCCGCGGGTCGCCCACGGCAAGATTCGCAAGGGCGGTGGCCGCTATGTGGTCGGCAAGCCCTATGTGGTGAAAGGCAAGCGCTATTATCCGAAGGAAGACCCGAACTACGACAAGAAGGGAGTGGCTTCCTGGTACGGCAAGGCGTTTCGCGGCCGCATGACCGCAAACGGCGAAATCTACGACCCGGATCACCTTTCCGCCGCGCATCCGACCGTTCCCTTGCCCAGCTATGTGCGGGTGACCAATCTTGAAAACGGTACTTCGCTCATCGTGCGCGTCAACGATCGCGGTCCCTTTCATCGGGGTCGCATCATCGACGTTTCCAGCAAGGCAGCCGACATGCTGGACCTGAAGCACCGTGGCACGGGCACCGTTCAGGTGCAGTATGTGGGCCGCGCCCGCCTGGGCGGACACGATATGCCCTATCTCATGGCCTCCTACATCAAGCAGAGTGATCGCTTCCCGGCCGTCAACCCGGAGCCTCAGATCGCAACCGGCCTGATGGTGGCCTCGAAGCAGTCGAAGGACGACCATTTGCGGCGCGACGGTCAGTCCCTCTGGTCGACGCAGACGAACTTTGCCGACAATACGCCAACCGCCGCCTACCACACAGCGACCAAAGCCGCGGCTGCATTCCAGACATTTGAGCAATTCGTGATGGTGCCGGAGATCGGCCACATTACCTTTGAACGGCCGTCCGAATACGCCTTGGCCGACGGCCTGGGCGGCGATGCAGATGTCAAATATTGCTTGTACGAGGATATTGATGACGGTGTGCGCAACATGTGCAAGGTTCAAGTTCTCCCTCTGTCGGCTGTCAATCGCAACAAGCGTCTGACCGGCGTGATCTCCATACGGCGACGCCGGTCTTGTCGAGGTGGCTACCGCCGGCGAGGGACAACAATCATTCTTACCTAGAGGCCGCAAAGCGCCGATATGGTTGAGCGACGGCCGCTTTGAGTTTCCTGCCCCTTCGGTGAGCCGGCGGCCGTGACAGGACTCCCTTACGCGAACCGGACCGCTGTTCTCGCGCGCGCCTTTGCGGCTACTTCCTCGCGATCGCGAGGGGTTGAGAAGTCTCCAGCGAATCAAGCAGCTCGCGGGCGCATGCCGCGACCGAGTCCTATAGCTTTCCCGCCGAAGGACGGTCCGTTCGGGCGCTATTCCGCCTTCGTCGATCCATTTGGCTATACGATAACTGCGCATACCGTCCCAACAAAGTAATTGAAACCGCGCCCGCATAGAACGATTTGACCCTAACGATCGCAGCAAAAAGGCAGTCCAGAAGGACCCGCCACTGTTCCGCGTTCCCGCCAATCAGATACGAGTGATCGGTCTGAGCCGACCGATCACTCCTTGGCGGGAAGCGGCACCTTTGGGACTGTTAGCGTCGACCGAGGCAATCATATCGAAGGGTGGGGCCGGACCCCTAGAAAGCGCAGACAGCCAATGACCGCAATTGGACCTCGAGAAAGCGCGTCTTAATCAATGTAGGTCACCGTGATGCCAGCATTACGTCCGCACCGTCCATGACATAGGTCGCATAGCGATGGTCGCGGATCAGCGTTATCTTTTGCCCCAGCCATTCGAGCAGCATGAAATATGAAGGACCGCCCGACGGTTCGGCTGATACCAGCAATATTTCCCGGCCTTCCAGCCAAGCCGGTTCGATCCTGACCGGTGGATACTCGGCATAAAAGGTGAAAAATCGACCGACATTGGCGGCGTCAGAGATTTCCGGCCGGCGCGCCTGACGAAGCCGAACATCCTGCGCCAGCATGCGACGCAAAGTGTCCCAGTCTCGGGCGTTGAAGAGCGCTGCAAAGTTCAGGACCTCTGGACTCGGCGGTGGCGGAACCTCGGACCGCACGTCGGAGATGGCGCGCAATCTCGCCCGACCGCGCGACAGATGGGCCTTGACGGCATCGACACTCAGTTCCAGCAGCGCTGCTATGTCCGCAAGTGACTCTCCCAACACATCCTTGAGGATCACCGCGCTGCGTTGCGGCACCGGCAATTCTGCAAAGTGGCCCAGGGCGACCCGCACCGCGTCCTGCCGGATCAGCGCGTCCTCCGGGCCGACGGCGCTGATATCGGCCAGATCGAAAGCCATCTCAAGAGGCTCCGATCGGCGCGTACTGCGCAGGCGCAGGGCATCTATGGCTCGATTGTGGACAATGCGAAATAGCCAGGGTCGCAGCGGCATACCCGGCGGGATCGAGCCAGCCGTCGCAAATACCCTGGCAAACGCGTCCTGAATCACATCCTCGCCGTCGATCACCGAACCCACCAGACGAGCAGCATAGCGGTGCAGTTCGGGGCGAAGCGCGTCCGCTTCCCTGGCCAGGGCTGCGAGCAGAGTTTTCCTCTCTTCGTCTTCGAGAGCAGCGTCTTCTGTCATTCGATGACCGTCACACCCGTATCCCCACGCACCGCGTAGACCATAGCCTCGGCGAGGCCTGTCCTACCGATCAGGTCGGCGACCATATCGCCAAAAGCCCGCGGCGTCATGTCCGGCCAGGTGGCGGCCTGTTCGGCAAATGTCCGACCCGCCGCCGCGGCATAGGCCGCGATGCCGGTATCGCCCACACCGGTTCCGGCGAAGATCTGCCGGGGAACGATGACCCGGAAGCGCAGACCCAGGCCGAGTTCCGCCGACAGGCTCTCGGCATATTTTGCAATGAACCACTGCGCGCGCTTGGCTCCCGCATAACCGCCCGATAGCGGCGACCCCTGCACGGCGGCCCCACTGGAGACCAGGACGACAAGCCCGCCCGGCGTCATCGGCAACGTCAGAGCAGCCTGTACCCAGTGCAGCGCTGCCTTGACGTCCACATTCCAGTTGGTCGTGAATGCCTCCCAGCCAATCCGGTCGATCCGTTCCATGGGCGGTTCCGCACCGGCATTCATGATGACGAGATCGGGTCGCGTCTGCTCCATGATCCGCCATGCCGCATCGACATCGGTTGCATCAGCCGATATGGCGGTGACGGCCGGTTGCTCGCCTGCCCCCTGCACGGCAGCCGCGTTTCGGGCTACCACGGTGACTTCGGCCGCGCGAACCACAAATGCCTCGGCGAGCCCCCTCCCCAAGCCGCGGCTCCCGCCGACAACCACGATTCGCTTTCCTTCCAGATCCATCTCTCAGTCCTCATTTGGGTCGAGTCCGACCGCTCGACGACGGTCGCAACAACGACGTTCCAACGAGGTGAAAAGAGTCATCGCCATCTGCGATTTGTGGGGGCCAGCATCTAAAAGTCTGACTCGACCGAAATTCGACGGTGGTCGATTTCGGCCTAGAACGGATCAACTCGGACCAGCGAGTACGGCTTGATCCTGCGATGCCCACTTCGTGGACAGACACAACGGAGGTCTTATCTTCGTGGCTTTGGTGATGTTCCCAGGACGGCAGAGAACGGCAACTTCGCGCCCGCAAAGCTGCCGTCGCTCTCCCCTATGCTGGTGGCAATTGCTACCGGATAGCGGAAACGATCCGTAATAATGTGGCACTCGGCGCTGCTCAAACGACCACGGGCAAAATTACTATCAAGCGAATAAGCTAGCTGTTGAACGGGTCAGAACCCAAGATCTCGTTGTTGTATTTCGACTCCACATCAAGCTCCAGCGCTTGGACAAGACGGTGATGAAACTACCGATCTGAGGCTGACCTTGCCCCAACGTCGGCTGGTCATGCTTTGCAGAAGCGGCTGGGTGAAGCAGACTGACGGCTTTCAAGAACTCGAGCGGGTGCTCTAAACGACCGATATGACGGCGCTAAGCGGAAATTACTTCCGACTTGGGGCCGTCTGCGGACTGTCCGCTTCTGGGGTGTAGAAAACGAAAGCGGTCATGCAACCGTCGTGTGGCGACATCTGGCTTCGGCCCTAAGCGGACGACATGTCGTTGAGATGACCTGAAACCTGACATCCATATCAGTAAGGGTATTGTCAGGTTTCTACGGGCGCGACAGCGATCGTCAGTCGGGAGTTAGCGCCTTCATTGCCATATGGCTATCGACATATTGGACCATGCTGGCAATCTTGCCGTCCCGCACTTGGTACAGGTGAGCGAAGCTTGCCGTCATAGACTTTCCGGTCGCCTTGTATGTGCCGGAATAGACACCGAAGGCCGCAACACGGTCACCATCCTCCATGTAGGTGTGAACGTCGGCGCGATAACCGATCCACTCGGTGCCAAGCCGGTGAAACACGCCGGCGACGATCGCGTCGGGTCCCGCATAGGTACCAGCGTAGGGGAAACCTTCGGCTTCCGTCCACGTCGCATCGGGTGCCAGGACCGCAAGTAGATTGCGGCCATTGTCTTCCGATGAGCCCTCATAGCTGGCCCGGATGATTTCGAGATTAGCGCTCATGGCGATCAGCCCCACTTCATTTCGCCGGTCGCGACCTTGGAGCCAATATCGAGCGCAACACCCATGCCGAGGTTGGGGAAACGGCCATCCATGGCGGCCTTCAGCGTTGCGGAGTCCTTTGCCTTGGCCAGTTCTTCCTCGAAGGCCTTCAGGTAGGCGATAGTATGTTCCACACCCGCGAGGTCGGTCTTGGCGTCGGACGTCATGTGTCCGGCCACGACGACGGCCGGCTTGCGCGCCGCGAGCTTTTCGAGATTGGCAACCCAGGCGGCGCGCAGTTCCGCGCTGTTGGTATCTGCCGTCCAGACGTGGACGCCGTTGAAGATCATCACGCCGCCGAACACGGCATTCAGCGATGGAACGAAGAGGTAGCGACGATTGGCCATGCCTTCCGCATCGACAATCTCGATGGTCTCGCCATCAACAGTCAGCGTCTTTCCGTCAAAGGTTTCCGGCATGACGATGTCAGCCAGGGTCTGGGGACCGTTTTCCTTGAGCTGCGGCCCCCAGACGGTCAGCTTCTTTTCGACGCTCGCCTTGATTGCATCGACTGTCGCCGAGGCAGCGATCACCTTGGCATCGGGGAAAGCTACCTTGATCGGGCCGAGGCTGAAGTAATAGTCTGGATCGGACTGGCTGATGTAAATCGTGGTCAGCTTTTTGCCCGTCGCCTTGATGGTGTCGGCGAGCGCCTTTCCATCGGGCAGCGTGAAGCCGCCATCGATCAGCACAGCTTCGTTCGCGCCGGAAACCAGAACGGGGGCGCGGAAGAAGCCATTCTGCCCTGCAGGGAAATGCTTCCAAGTGAGGCTTCCTGCTGCGTGGCCGAGGCCTGCGGGTGCAAGTACGGCAGTCACGCCAGCGGCGAGAGTGGTTTTCATGATGGTTCTCCTGGTGAACATGGTCCTGGTGTCCTGTCTTGGTTTATTCATGCGTCTTAACGATGTGGATTGGCGGCTGGGCTAGAGCGCCTTCGCGCCGGCATTGGCGATCGCGCCATCATCAGCGGGCATGCCGCCACTGACGCCGATCGCACCGATTACCTGGCCATCGGCAACGAGAGGCACTCCGCCTTCGACCGGAAAAGCTCCCGGCACGGCAAGCAGATTGCTCTGGTTGTTCTGAAGGATCATATCCTCGATCGCCTTGGTCGGCGTTTTGATACCGTTGGCGGCCTTCGCCTTACCGAGCGCGGCGTCGATCGTGCCGATGCCCGCCTGATTGGAGCGTTCGAGATAGACGAGGTTACTGCCAGAATCGACGATGGCGATCGTCATCTCAAAGCCTTTCTTGCGCATTTCCGCGAGGGCGGCCGCGGCGACCTGCTTGCCGCGGTCGATGCTAATCGGCGCTCCGTAGGGTGGCACACTCTGGGCGAAACCGTGCGTCGCCGATGCTGCCCCGAGCATGAAGACAGCCAGTACTGTATGGATCGTACGCTTGATCATCACCGGGTTATCCTTTCATCGGATGGCTATTGCGAGCGAGACCCGCAGGTGAAGCGCCTGTGTTGGACAGCCTGGCGAGGAGATCGCCGCCGCTGAATAGGTCCTGCGCCTTGAGCAAAGTCCGGTGCGCGCCGTCATCCACGATCAATCCCGGTACGCCATTGACTGAGAACTCCCGCATCAGGGCGCGCGCCGAGGCCATGCGCGCTCGATTGGCGGCCAGCAGATCGGAATCGGGAGAAGCGAGGCGGGAGGCTGCCGCATCAAGTCCAACACTGACCAGCACGCTCTGCAGTTCGGACATGTCCGTGACATCGCGGCCCGAAATATAGCGAGCCTCCTGGATGAACCGGAGCGCATCGAGTTCGTGCTGCCCCGCTGTCAGGGCAACGGCAGTCAGTGCCAGCGTGGCTGGACCAGAATCCAGCATGCTGCCTTTTGCCAGAACCTGGCTCCGGTAGACATCGGTAAACCGCTGCCCCGTGAGACTCCCAATGCGCTGGTCGTTTGACCAGGCGAAGGCGGCGAACTGTTCGTCCATCGCCCTGGCCCCGGAATCGGAAAACAGTCCGGTCGGGGCGAGCGACACTGTCAGATCAGGTGCCGCGGCGAGCTGTGCGAGCAGCGGCGATGCGCCATAACACCAGCCGCAAAGTGGATCGAAGAGATAGGTGATGTGGATCTTGCCAGTCATGTCGGCTCCTTCTTGAGCCATAGATGACATGATCCGATTGGAACGAGAAGATCGAGAAAAATGACAGAATGTATGCTAAAAGCTGACAATAAAATCGGAGGGTACTATGCAGGAAGCAACCAATCTCAATCGGCTGGCCTATTTCGTGGCCGTCGTCGACGCGGGATCGTTCACGAGAGCTGCGGAATATCTGGGCATCACCAAGGCGGTTGTCAGCCAGCAGGTCGCGAAGCTTGAACAGGAGATCGGCACCACCTTGCTGATGCGCACCACGCGGCGGGTGCAGGCGACCGAAGCCGGGCTGTTGTTTCACGCCCGATGCGTCTCGATCCTTCGCGAGGCAGAGGACGCCTTGGGAGAGTTGGCTCAAGGCAGGACGGAACCCAAGGGCCTTCTGAGGATCACCGCCCCCTACGACTACGGCACCTCGGTTGTTGTACCCTTGGTCACAGCCTTCAGCCGGCGCTATGATGATTGCAAGGTAGAGCTAAACCTCAGTGACACCATGGTTGATCTGGTTGCCGAGAACATGGACCTTGCCGTCCGCGTCGGTTGGCTGGCGGATTCCAGCATGCAGGCGCGACGGATCGGCTCGTTCCGCCAACTCCTGGTGGGATCACAAGCCTTCGCCGGGGAGATAGCGGCGCTGCGTGACCCGAATGACTGCACGCCTCTGCCCTTCGTGGCCAACAACGCTTTGAGAGAGCCGCTTGAATGGACGTTCACTCGCAGCGATGGAGGCATCAGGAGTGTCCGCTTTAACGCGGACATCGCGATCAATACCACGCCAGCGGTCATGGAGGCGGTCCGACAAGGCGCAGGTCTATCGGTCCTTCCAGATTTTCTCGCGACATCCGACCTGTTGGCTGGAGACCTCATTCCCGTCCTGCCTGAATGGCAGCTCCCATCGGGCGGCGTTTACACAGTCTATCCCGCGGCACGATTTCGGCCGCCCAAAGTTTCCGTGTTTGTCGACATGCTGATCGCAGCGTTGAAGGCGTGAAGCTATCGAATGTCGCGTAAACGATCGGAAATTGATATCGGATGTTGTAAGTCTGCGGCGCGTTGTCTGGTTCTGGCGTGCACAGATGCCGTCAGGCAGAAAGCAATGTGGTGTCTGCTTTCGGGCAGAGGCAACGGCTGACTCTAAGACTGATATGACGGCGCAAAGCGGTCAAGACCGCCGTCGGCCCCTTTGCTGCCGTTCTAGGTCGATCCGAGGAACGTGCGGTATGTGCTAGAATGCGGACCGAAGGCGGAATGCGACAGACGCACTGCGAGGGGCGGTGTGATCGTACCGGAATTCGCGCGACCGAGAGCCGACGTTGTGCTCTTGAAAGGGGAGACGAGGACGATGCCGACACCACAGCAACCCAGTCTAATAGTTCGACAGAAATCCCCAGAGAACATCGAGTTTCCGTTTGCGTCGCTCTCCGATTGGCTGATCCCAACCGAGCTGTTCTTCGTGCGAAACCATTTCCCGTCGCCGGACCTCGATGCGCGAGACTGGAGATTGCGCGTTGGCGGGGCGGTGGAGCGGCCGATCGAACTTGACCTCGACAGCATCAAGGCGATGCGGAGCACGACTTTCACCGCCGTCGTCGAGTGTGCAGGGAACGGGCGCGTCTACTATGTGCCGCCGAAGGAGGGGTTGCAGTGGCAGAACGGAGCCGTCGGCAATGCCGCGTGGACAGGTGTTCTTCTGCGCGAGATTTTGGAAATGGCGGGCGTTAAGCGAACCGCACGTGAGGTTCTGCTCGCAGGCGCCGACAGCGGCGTCGTCGACACGAACAAGAAAACGGCTTCTCCCGGCCCCATCGCTTTTGCGCGCAGTTTACCGCTTGAGAAGGCCATCGCTGACAGCACGATCCTTGCCTATTCGATGAACGAGGAGCCGTTGACGCGCGATCACGGCTACCCGCTGCGCGCGGTCGTGGGTGGCTGGTTCGGCATGGCTTGGGTCAAGTGGATCACGCATATCACGGTTGTGGAGCAACCGTTCCTTGGCTACTGGCAGGCGCGCGACTATTTCCGTTGGGAGCGCAGCCTCGGGGAACCCAGGCTGGTCCCCCTTGCGGAGATGGAGGTCAAAGCGCAGATCGCGCGTCCCGTACAGGGGGCGCATCTCATCGCCGGCCAACCGTACCGGATTTTCGGAGCCGCCTGGAGCGGAGAGGCTGTTATCCGGCAGGTGCAGGTCTGCACCGGAGATGGCAGGGGCTGGCGCGAGGGAAGGCTCCTCGAAACAGAACGTCCCTTTGCATGGCGCTTGTGGGAGTACATGTGGACCCCTGAAGAAGTGGGGCGATATATACTGCGATGTCGCGCGATCGATGGGGCGGGGTGCGTGCAGCCTGACCTCCAGCGTTCCGACTGCGAGAGCTACGCGGCCAATTGGATCGTTCCGGTGGAGGTTACGGTCGTTCCCGAGCCACAGACGTACGAGGAGGAATTCGTGATCTAATCACCCGCATAGGGCGGAATGGCGGCTTTTGGCGCAACTGCGACCCGCGTTGTCACTGCGTCATGTCCGCTTTGCAGCAACAGCGACGGGTGGCTCGATGACCATTATGACGGCGCATTGCTGTCATTCGCAACGCTGATAATAAAGGTTACCATTGGACTTATTTCCGGCCCACGCAATGGTCCCAGGTGCGGGTCTCGGGCCTGATGGCGCGGAGACTTGTGCTTTCGCGCGACAGTCGGATCCCAACATCGTCGCCATTCGATAAAACGATCTTAGAATTGTTATTCGAGAGGTTTGCCATTCGTGCGCGATCGACCGGTAGCTCCAAGCGATACTTTATGCGATCTTTTGAGCGCAAATCGAGAACCCCTGCGATACGTTTCGCTGGAACGGAGCTTTCGTCCTAACCTTTGAAAGAGCTTGGCGTCGTATGAGAGGGCATGACATGGGTCGTTAAGCTCATGGTCAATCATCCCACCTGTATGCGAGTACCCGTGGCACCGTTGAGCAGCCGCCTCAAATGATAGCTGGCGAGCGGATCATCGGAGTGCATGCCAACCAGCGCGGCGAAAGCCGGCATGGCGGCGGCGCAATTCTGCTCGAGCTTGGTAAATGCTGTCATATACTGCGCCGTGACCGGCGCATTGAACTGCGCCGCCGACAAGGGCTCGTGAGCGCGCAACGGCTCGTTGCGTCCGCGCAGGACAAGATCGCCTATCGGCCGCCCACTGAATTTCCTTGCCCCGCTCGCGACACTGTCGCTGACGCAAATCCGCGTGCCCAGCGTCTTGTTCGCGGCTTCTAGCCTCGCGGCAGTGTTGATTGTGTCGCCATAGGCAGTGAAATCGAAGAAGCGATCGCCGCCGAAATTGCCGACCAGCGCGGGGCCTGCGTGAACGCCAATACGTGTGGTCCCGAAACCAACGCCTTTCTGCTTCCAGCGCTCGCGAAACGCCTCTGCCCATTGGTCGAGCGCTTGTGCGCAGGCGATCGCGCGGGTTGCATAATCGGCCTGGTCGCCAGGTGCATTGAACAGCACCTGAACGGCATCGCCGATCACTTTGGCCACCGTTCCTTCATGCGCGAAGACGACATCCGTCAGGCCGCCGATATATTCGTTGAGCAATTCCGCCAGCACCTCGGGAACGGCTGTCTCGACGAGCGAGGTGAAGCCTGTGATGTCCGTGAAGATCACAGCGATGTCGCGCCAGCGTACCTGCATGTCATCGTCATCGCCGCCGGCGGCAAGGCGCCTAGCAAGTTCGGGCGAAAAATAGCGCGACAACGACGCATGCGCGCGCTCCGCTTCCGCCTGGAGGCGCCGTGCCTCACGCAAGACCTCGACGTGACGGATGGTCTTCAGGATCGTTGCTTCCAGATCGGCGAAATCGATCGGTTTGGTTAGGAAGTCGAACGCACCGCGATTCATCGCGGTGCGTATATTACTCATATCACTGTAGGCCGAGACGATGATGGCCGACTTCTTGTCCTCTCGTTCCTGCAATTTCGCCAGCAGTGAGAGCCCATCCATCCGCGGCATGTTGATGTCCATGATTACAAGATCGACATGGGGATGCTGCTCGATCGCGTGGAGCGCCTCTACACCGTCAAGCGCGAACACGAAACTGATGTGCCCGTCGCGAACTTGCCTTCGGAATTTCCGCAGAATAAGCGTCGCCAGGTCTGGCTCGTCATCGACCACGAGAATAGTTGCAGTCATGCGGCCGGTCCCAGTCTCGCATCGATGACCTGGCGGAGCTGGCCGAAGTCGATCGGCTTGGTCAGCAGGCCCTCCGCGCCTCGATCCAGCGCAGTCCTGCGCGTCTCGGCAGCTCCATAGGCGGTGATCATGATGACAGGAACATCTGGCCGCCGTGCGCGCATCTCCGACAGCATGTCGAGACCGTTCATCCCAGGCATGTTAATGTCGGAGAAAATCAGAACCAGCGTTTGCTCGCCAGTGTCGGCAATGCGGGTCAGGGCCTGCGCTGCTGAGGCGGCAAAATCCATCACGAAGCGTCGGGCGCGAAGGTCGCGGCGGAATTGCTGACGGAACAAGACCTCGACGTCCGCTTCGTCATCCACCACCAGAACCAATTCAGTCACGGCTCACCTCTCCGAATGTGCGAAAAATTGCTCCCGCGCGGCAGCAGGATGGTGAACTCGGTAAACACACCGGGCTCGGTCTCGACATCGATGCTGCCGCCGTGTTGCTTCACGATGATGTCGTGGCTCATAGAAAGCCCGAGGCCAGTGCCTTCGCCAGGCGGCTTGGTTGTGAAAAATGGATTGAACATCTTCTCCTTGACCTCTGGCGGAATGCCGACGCCGTTGTCGCGGATGCGGATTTCGACATGTTCGCCACGGTTGCGTGTGCTGGCGCTGAGCTCGGCTTCAAAGCCGAGGCTGTTTTCGCCTCTGCGTTTTGCCACGGCATAGAAGCCATTGGACATCAGGTTCAGCAGCACGCGCGTGATCTCCTGCGGGAACATCTCGGCGATGCCGGCGTCGGGATCGAACTCGCGTCGGAGGGTCACGTTGAACAGCGGCTTCTCGGCACGCGCGCCGTGATAAGCGAGGTTGAGGCTCTCTTCGACCAGAGCATTCACGTCCGTTGGCCGGTGTTCGCCGCCGCCTCCGCGCGAATGCAAGAGCATGTTCGTGACGATGGAATCGGCTCGCTTGCCGTGCTGCACGATCTTTTGCAGATTGTCCTTCAAGAGCCCGCGTAATTCGTCGAGTTCGTCGCGAACATCATTCGGGAGCGCGAGGGGCGCGAGCGCATCATTCAACTCATCCGTCAGTTCGGCTGAGAGGGCTGCGAAATTGTTGACGAAGTTGAGCGGGTTCTTGATCTCGTGCGCGATGCCTGCAGTGAGCTGGCCGAGCGAGGTCAGCTTTTCGGTCTGCACCAGACGGTCCTGTGCGGCGCGCAGATCGTCAAGAGACTTGGCGAGCAGCGCGGTCCGTGCCTGGATTTCTTCGAACAGCCGCGCGTTCTCGATCGCGATTACGGCCTGATCGGCGAACGTGTTGAGAAGGTTGATCTGGCTGTCGCTGAAGGTCCCCGGCTCGACACGCGAAACACCGATCGTGCCGATAGCGATGCCCTCGCGAAGCATGGGCACTACGATGATGCTTCGGTATCCCCTGACGCGCGCCATCTCCTTGACCGCTTGAGGGACGCCGGGTTCGGTTTCGATATCGGAGCGGAACGCCATGGCCGAATTCATTGCGGCTCGGCTGTGGATCCCTGAGGATGTCAGCGGAGTAGGAAATGAGGCCCGGATCTCCTCGTGGCTGGCCCGGCTTCCCGCCGTGCATGCCGCCAGATGAAGCATGCCACCTACGACGCGCGTCACAAGCGCCGTTTGACCGCCGAGTAGCCGCCGGGAGCTCTCAGAAATGACGTCGAAAACCGGTTGCACGTCGGTTCGCGACATGGAGATGACGTTGAGAATTTGCGCGGTGATGGTCTGGCGTTCCAGCGCAATCGCAAGCTCCGATTGCAGGTTGGCATTCTCGGCCGCTGCGGAGCGCAGTTGCTGCTCAAGCTCGTCAATCCTGCGTCTCAGTTCGATGTCCATGGCTGATCATTTATAGTCTGAAGCATGCGCATTGCCGGATGAGAGCGGCCTGACGATAGCTGCGGGCTCACCGCCCCTAACGGCTGGCCCCCAGAGCAGGCTCTCGGGCGGCATTGCCAGAGAAAGGCCGTTCGTCTCGCAATCGCGATAGACGAGATCGATGACCTCATTTTTGGCCGGCATTCGGTTCGCCGGGCTCGCCACGCAGAACTGCAGCTCGACCTCGATAGCCATCGCATCAATCGCTTTGAGCGCGATGGCCGGCGGCGGAACCTTGACGATTCGCTCGCAGTCCCGCAGAACGCCCAGCATGACTTCTTCAACGACGGACGGCGCGTGAGTGGCGGCAATGTGCACGGTAAACGCAATCCAGTGCGTTTCGTCAGGACGGCTGAGATTGGTTACCCCTTGCTTCGCCAGGACGCCGTTGGGTACCACCACCACATTGTGCGCGCCGGTCAGCAGATTCGTCGAGCGCCAGTTGGTTTCGGCGACGCGCCCTTCCGTGCCGTCGCTGAGTCGGATCCAGTCGCCGATGACATAAGCCCGCCCGAGCGTGAGCGCGATCCCCGAAAAGACGTCGGCAAGCGTATTCTGCAGCGCCAGGCCGATGATGACGGCGACCACGCCCGAGGTGGCAACCAATGGGCCTATTGGCGCGCCAAAGACGAAGCCAATGATCGACAGCGCCACGCCGAGATAAACGACGGCGACGATCAGATCCTGCAGGAGATGTGCCTCCCGCGGCCTACGGTTGAGACCGATATAGATGTGCACGAAGCCGATGATCGTCCACGCAAGATGGGTCCACCAGAGGATCCTCGCCGACTTGGCAATTAATGGGCCGGTGCCCTCAAGCTCGGTCTGGTCGAGCTGGTAAGGTGAAATTCCGCCCAGCCCGAGCACGAGGCTCATCGTGGCGAAGAACAGAATTTGCACGATCAGCCGTCCGGTCGGACGGCTGCGTCCCTGAATGTGCCATATGAGAATGCCGGCGAGCCCCAGAATATTGATCAGGACAAGCGGCAGGAAATGATCTTCGCCGAACATGGCCGAGCTCACCAGCGGTGATTTTTAACGATGGGGAAAGGGCCGGATGCCGCAGACAACCGCTGGCCCTTTCGCCTACTTCTTGATCGGGAAAGTCAGTTCCTTCTCGCTGCTGTCGACGACGAAAACAGCCAACAGCTTGGCAGGCTTGGTCGTGCTGGCATTTTCGCTGACGCCATGCCGATCGCCCGGCATCTCGGAGAAGCTTTCGCCCGCCTTGTAGACCTTTACAGGACCGTCATTGACTTGGCTGCGGATGGCACCCTCTAGGACAGTCGCATAGATGAAGGCGGAGCTTGGGTGAGTGTGGGCCGAGGAAAAGCCGCCTGGACCATATTCAACGAGAACACTTTTCATGCTTTTGCCCCGGGCGTTCGGCAATTCGTGCTCGTAGACTAGGGTGACTTTGGCGTCCTTCTCACCGGCATCGTGGGCAGTAGCCGTCGTAGACAAGAGGGCAGCTACGGCAAGGGCAAGGATTGGCTTCATCATGTCGAATTCCTTTCTTGAGGGCTGGATGGTGCACCGCATGGGGCGGCACACCGTCATCCATTCATTTGCGGGCAGAGGTTGCGAACCACTGCTCGAAGGTGATCCGGCCGAGGAGAGGATTGTTATCGGAAACGAGCGAGCCATCTTCCAGTTTGGCGCCGAAGTAGCGCGCCTCCGGATCTGCCTCGACCTTGCGGGCATCGCCCATTGCTTTGAGGTAGCGGGCGACGAGCTCGTTCAGCCGGACACGCTCCGGCCCCGAGATCTCCACAACGCCATTGATCGGCGCGACCGTCGCAATGGCGGCCATGTTGTCGGCCACATCGTCCGAGGCGATGGGCTGGACGTAGGCTGGCGACAGATGCACCGTGTCGCCGATCGTGCCGGACTGGGCGATGCCGCTGAGAAATTCCATGAATTGCGTCGAGTGGACGATCGTATAGGGGACGCCGGATTCCCGGATGATCTTTTCCTGGGCGACCTTGGCCCGCATGTAGCCGCTGTCCGGCAACCGATCGACGCCGACGATGGAAAGCGCGATGTGGTGCTTTACGCCGGCTGCCTTTTCCGCAGCCATCAGATTGCGGCCCGACGTCTCAAAGAATTCGAGCACGGCCTTATCTTCGAAGGACGGCGAGTTTGCGAGGTCGATAACGACGGAGGCCCCGGCGAGAGCCTCGGGGAGACCTTCACCCGTGATCGTATTGACGCCGGTGTTCGGAGCGGCGGCAATGACTTCATGGCCTTGCTTGCGAAGGCGGTCGGCTGTCTTTGAACCGATCAGGCCGGTTCCGCCGATGATGACGATTTTCATGAGCTTCTCCATGCGCGGCCACTCGATGCGCCGCTTTGTTTGTTCGTTTTCGAAGGTCTTTGGTCCAGGCCGGCCCTGCGAAGCCGTGGATCTGTCGGCAGAGCCGGGCGCGCTCTGAACCAATAAGTGGTCAGTAATCCCAGAAGACCGGAACCCAGCGAAACGCATCGCCGTCGATCGCCACCCGGCCAACGGACGGGAACGGCAGGTGAGTGGCGACGAGCTGTTCGCCAGTCCGTGCCAGCTCCGTCAGAAGACGGACGCGAACGCGAGCCGCCTCCTCGGGATCGTGCTCGAAACCGTTGAACCAGTCGGGGTGATCGAAGCCGACCGTGAAAACGGCATCGCCAGCAAATGTTAGCCGGTCACCACCAGATGCCAGACGAACTACGCTGTGCCCCGGCGTATGGCCGCCGGTGCGCTGAACGACCACGCCTGGTGCCACCTCATGTCGTTCATCGAACTGCCGCAGATGGCTCCGGTATTCTTCCATGAAACGCTTGGCGGTTGCCTTAAGCGCGTCCGGGAATCCCTGCGGCATGTGGACGTGGGTAAAGTCGGGCGCCTCCCAAAACTTGACCTCAGCGGCTGCCACATGAATCTGCAGATCTGGTCGCAGCCGGTCCTTCACACCTTCGACGAGGAGACCGCCGATATGGTCCATGTGCAAATGGGTAAGCACAATATCGGTCACAGACCCAAGATCAATGCCGGCTGAGTCCAGTCGCCTGACCAACTGGCCAGCTCGCGGGAGGTTCAAATTCGGATCCAGTCCCAGCCCGGCGTCGATCAGGATGGTCCGATCCCCGCTGCGCACCAGGGCGACGTTGAGCGACCAGTCGAAAGCATCCGCTGGCAAGAACATCTCGTCCAGCCAGGCCGCCCGGGCGGCTGGATCAGCGTTGTGTCCCAGCATTTCAGTTGGGAGCGGTAGCACTCCATCGCTGACCACCAGCACGTCAATCTCGCCGACCCGCACCGCGTAGCGCGACGGGACCAACTCTTCGGGTCCCGTTCTGCCGAGTTGTGAGTTGTTGTCCAAGCTCATGTTGGTCTCCTGCTGAGCAATCGGGAGTTTCGTTTCTGTCTGCAACATAATGCGCTCCTGTTTTGGGTGATTGAAATGTGTCGGTTACAAGCCACGGCGCGGATTTTATGCTGAGGCGCGTTTGGCGGTCGATCCGGCCAAGGAAGAGGAAAGGCCATACCTGAGGATAGGGTAGCCTATGCTCTCAATGCGGTCGCAGCGGAGATTTGGCAGTGAAGAGGCTGGCACGAAGGAGCAGAGCTTTGCATTGGACCTTGCCGGGCGGATGAAACCGCCCGGCGCGTTCGCGTCTGCTCGACGATCAAGCGGCGCGCTTGTGGTCTGCCGGATGCTGCAGTCGAAAGCCGATTGCCAGCCGGTTCCAGGCATTGATCATGGCGATGCCGATAGACAGCGCCAGGAGTTCGTCTTCCGAGAAAGTGCTTTTGGCAACTTCATAATCCGCATCCGGCGCACGGCTCTCGGCGATATTGGTCAGCGACTCGGCCCAGGCGAGTGCTGCGCGCTCCCGGTCGCTGTAGAGCTGCGATTCGCGCCAGGCGCTCAGAAGAAGCATACGCTCTTCCGTCTCGCCCTGTTTCAGCGCGTCATGACGATGCATGTGCAGGCAATGAGCGCAGCCGTTGATCTGCGACACCCGCACCTTGACGAGCTCCATCAGTTTGGAATCGAAGCTCTTGGCAATCCAGGCCTCGACGGCAACGAGGCCATCGATGCCGTCATTCTTCCTGGCCAATATGTTCAAGCGTTTGGTCATCCTGCTCTCCGTGGATTGATTGCGATCGGGTCGAAGCTACGCGCGTCGCCCCGATCACCAACTATCCCCGGCATCGCGGATCATCCATCTGTCCGGAAGGCACGCCCGGTTAACATCTGATGGAGCTGAGCCTTGCCTATCGATCAGGTTTCTCGCCGTTTGGGCCAGCTCCTCCTATACTTCGGCAGTGGATAGGCGCGTCCCACGTAGAATGGTTTGCGACCGCAAACCCCTGCATTCTCCGGCATAGGCAACCGCAGCGTTAGGAGAAAGCAGATGCTCAAAATTATCAAGGTCTTGGCGCTTGGCGCCGCGATCGCCACGCTGACTGTCGCAAGCGCACAGTCCCAAGATCACGATCTCAAGCCGACAGTCGTTCTCGTTCATGGCGCCTTTGCCGAATCCTCGAGCTGGGATGCTGTGATTGCCCGCCTGACCAAGGATGGCTATGTTGCGATCGCGGCGGCCAACCCGCTTCGCAGCGTCGCGTCGGACGCCGCATCCGTCGCGGCGGTCGTTCGCGCCATCCATGGACCGGTGGTTCTGGTGGGCCATTCCTATGGTGGACCGGTCATCACCGAAGCCGCAAACGGCAATCCGAACGTGAAGGCCCTGGTTTATGTTGCAGGCTTCATGCCGGATACCGGCGAATCCAGCCTCACCCTGTCGGGTAAATTTCCGGGCGGTACACTTGCCGGCGCGCTTGCGCCCGTGACGCTGCCGGATGGCACGCAGGACCTCTACATCCAGCCGTCCAAATTTCATCTCCAGTTCGCCGCCGACGTTTCAGATGACAAGGCGGCGCTGATGGCCTCAACGCAGCGTCCCGTCGCCCAGGCTGCGCTCGCCGAACCCTCCGGCGCCGCATCGTGGAAGCTGCTGCCCTCCTACATGATCTACGGGTCCGCCGACCGCAACATTCCGCCAGCGGTCATGCGGTTCATGGCCGAGCGCGCGCACGCTGCGAAGACTGTCGTGGTCGACGGGGCCTCGCACGCGCTCATGGTCTCGAATCCCGGCGAAGTCACCGCTCTCATCGAAGAAGCGGCATCCGCCCGGTGAACGGCCGCCTTGTCGGTCCGGAGAAGTTTCGCCTCTAAACTTTCGCACAGTCCGCAGATGCTTTCGGCCAATAGTCTTCCGGGCCAGCGGTCGCCATCCTCGTTCGCATTTCAACCATCGTGAAGGATAAAATATGCAGGACATTTCAAATCCATCGGCTGTTAGCCTCTCACGCCGCGACGCTCTGCTCGGCAGCCTCACCGCCGGTATCGCAGCGGGTCTGCCCGCGGTTGCCGCCGCAAAGACTTCGAAGCAGCCTCTTCCCGCCACCATCAATCATGGAAAGCAAGCAATGAGCACGATCACCACCAAGGACGGCACAGAAATCTATTACAAGGACTGGGGTACCGGCCCGGTCGTCACCTTCTCGCACGGCTGGCCGCTAAGCTCCGATGCCTGGGACGGCCAGATGCTCTTCCTCGCCCAGCACGGTTTTCGCGTTGTGGCGCACGATCGCCGCGGCCATGGACGCTCCAGCAAGCCGACGTCGGGGAACGACATGAACGGATACGCCGACGATCTCGCCGCCGTTATCGAGGCGCTGGACCTCAGGGACGCAACGCTGGTCGGCCACTCCACCGGCGGCGGCGAGGTCGCCCGCTATATCGGTCGGCACGGCACGAAGCGTGTCGCCAAGGCCGTCCTCATCGCCGCCGTGCCACCGGTCATGGTGAAATCGGCGGCCAATCCGGAAGGCCTGCCGATCGAGGCGTTCGACGCGATCCGCGCCGGCCTCGTCAAGGATCGCTCGCAATTCTACCGCGACCTTGCCCCGCAATTCTACGGAGCCAATCGACCCGGCTCGAACGTTTCCCAGGGCACGCTCGACCAATTCTGGCTCTGGAGCATGCAAGCCGGCCTGCTGAGCGCCTATGAATGCGTCAAGGCATTCTCGGAAACCGACTTCACCGAAGATCTGAAGAAGTTCGATGTGCCGACGCTCGTCCTGCACGGGGAGGACGACCAGATCGTTCCGGTCAAGGATTCCGCCGTCAAGTCTGCCCGGCTGATCAAGGGCGCCAAGGATATCTACTATCCCGGCGCGCCGCACGGCATTACCGCCACGCATCAGGACCAGGTCAACGCCGACCTGCTCGCCTTCCTCAAAGCCTGACCCCACGGCTTGCGGAGCAGGCTGCCCTGCTCCGCGTCCCGTCCGTACCTGGCGCGGCAAGTCGCGCCATTTCCATTCACGCCCTTTCCATCATCGCCGTTTTAGAGGGCATCCAACATGCCGAAGACTTGGCTCATAACCGGCAGCGCCAGCGGGATCGGCCGTAGCACGGCCGAACTCGTGCTCGCACGCGGCGACAACCTTGTCGCGACAGCCCGAGACGTCAACCGCCTCCTCGACCTTGCGCGCCGCTACGGCAAGCAGGTTGTCCTCATTGAACTCGATGTGACGGACATGTCGGCATCGCGCGGCGCAGTCGACACCGCAATAGAGCGGTTCGGACGCCTCGACGTCCTGCTGAACAATGCCGGCTATGCGCATCTCAGCCCTTTTGAACAGGTCTCGGAAGACGATTTCAAGGCCGAGATCGACACGAATTTCTACGGCGTTGTCAATCTGACACGCGCCGCCCTCCCCGTGATGCGCCGGCAGAAATCAGGACATATCATCAACATTTCGTCCAGCTCGGCGCGCTTCGGCAGTCCTGGCTCCACCGCTTACGCCGCCGCCAAATGGGCGGTGAGTGGCTTCACCACTTCGCTCGCCAAGGAGGTCAAGCCGTTCGGCGTCACGGCCGTCGCCATCGAGCCGGGCAGTATCCGCACGAACTGGACGCGGGTCGCTCGCGGCCACATCCCGCCGCTGCTGCCGGAATACGAACCGACCGTCGGCGCGATCATGAAGATGACGGAGGGCTATGCCGGCACCGAGCCTGGCGATCCCGACAAGGTGGCCGCCGTCATCTTCGATCTTTCACGCTTGGATGATCTACCGGAACAGCTTGTCCTGGGAAGCGACGCGCTGGCGCGAATTGCCCAGAACGACGTGGTCCGATCGACAGCCGCGCTCCAATGGAACAAGGTCAGCCGGTCGCCGGATTTCGACGAGAATGCCACTCCCCTGCGGCTTTTGGACTGAGACAGGAACCCTCCAAGCGAATGTAGGATATTATTGAGGCTTGACAGTTTTCTACCAGGGCGGCCAAGCGACGGCATCGCCGAATACATGGATTTCCATAGGTTGCGGCCGTGCAGTGGCGCGAATAGTGTACGACACGGGATCGCTGACGCTGATATCGAGCTAGCCACTCGATATGCTGGCGGCGCCCAAGCTTTATTTCCCCTGCAGGAGCCGCCGATGACGCGCGTCTGGTCGTACCGCCCCCAACTCCTGCACCTGGGTCTGTTTTTTGCGGCCTATGTCCTGGGTTGCGGCTTTGCGCAGGCACTTGCAATCGTACCCGGAACAGGCATTTCCATATGGCCTCCGAGTGGGCTTTTCATTGCGACCCTTATCCTCGCACCCAAACAGAGCTGGCCGTGGTGGGTGTTGGTCGGCTGCCTCGGCGAGCTGTTCGGCAATGTCCTGTGGTTCCACAGCCCGCTGCCCGCCGCCGTCCTGATTTATGCCGGCAACGCGCTCGAAGCCATGGTCGGCGCGTGGCTCGTAAACCGGGCTTTGGGTCGGCCGGTTCGGCTCGAAACCTTGCGGGAAGTTCTTGTATTCGTCGTATTGGGCGCTGGAGCTGCCCCGGTGGTCAGCGCGACGGTCGGAAGTGCGACGCTTGCCTGGTTCGGCATACTTTCGCAAACTTTCTTGGGGGCCTGGCCTCTCTGGTGGATCGGGGATGCCACTGGCGTCCTGATCGTCGCGCCGCTCGCGCTGGTCGTGATCCAGAACTGGAACAGCAAGGCAGAGCTATCGGCTGCGCGATGGATAGAAGCGTGTGCCGTGGGACTGATCCTTCTCGGCGTCGCGGCCCTTTCGCTCGGCGGCTACCTGCCCTTTTCCTATATCATCATGCCGCCGCTGCTTTGGGCTGCCGTGCGTTTCGAGTTTAAAGGGGCTGCTGTTACTCTCGCCCTCCTCGCGCTAATAACCGCGATCTTCACGATATCCGGCGCCAGCCAGTTCGCCGGAAATGCCGAGAATCAACGCCACAACCAGATCATGCTGCAACTCTTCCTGGCGATCTCGGCATTTTCGGCCTTGGTCGTGGCCGCCATATCCCGGCAGCACCAGCTCGCGTTG
The DNA here is from genome assembly GCF_964252905.1 of Pararhizobium sp. LjRoot255. Classification (NCBI taxonomy): domain Bacteria; kingdom Pseudomonadati; phylum Pseudomonadota; class Alphaproteobacteria; order Hyphomicrobiales; family Rhizobiaceae; genus Pararhizobium; species Pararhizobium sp. LjRoot255. The sequence goes on along the minus strand of NZ_CAXUPQ020000001.1, from coordinate 2,468,233 downwards.
CTGACATTACGCCAAAGTGTGGAGGCCCTGCGCGATAGAGAGCGAGAGCTCTCGCAGATAGTGAACATGGTCCCAGTCCACATCAGACGGCTGACGCCCGAAGGCGAGCCGACCTTCTTCAACAAGCGCCTGGTGGATTTTTTCGGGCTTGATCTGCAACAGTTGAACAGGCCAGGCACAAGCCAACTGGTGACAAACATTGAGACTCTCGTCCATCCAGATGATGCGCATAGCCTGTTACAAGCGGTGCGCGACGCCGTCGCTACCGGGGAACCATACTCGATGAAATATCGCATGCGTCGCGCCGACGGCGTGTATCGCTGGGTGGACGGCCGGGCGGAACCGCTGCGGGACGACAGCGGCAAAATCGTGCAATGGTTTGCAATTTCAATCGACATCGATGACGAGGTGCAGGCGCAGGAGGCCTTGCGCCACCGGGAGCGGGAGCTCTCGCAGCTTGTGGACGCCTTGCCAGTCCACATCTGGAGCTGGACGCCTGCTGGCAAGCTGGCGTACGTCAATAAGCGATCTTTGGAGGAGCTCGGCCTTTCCAAGGCGAACTTCGAAGATACCGTCCGAGTGGCGCAAAAGCTGGTTCATCCCGAAGATGCCCCCGCGGTGCTGCGAGCGTCAGCCAACTCCCTTAAAACTGGCGACGCCTTCATGATGCGATATCGCCGGCGTTGGAAAGATGGCAACTATCGCTGGATAGAGGCGCGCGCGCAACCTTTGCGCGATCAAGATGGAGCGATCGTTCACTGGTATCAGGTGTCCATCGACATCGACGATCAGGTGCAAGCCGAAGAGGAGCTGAAGAGCAGCAAGCGGCAATTGGAGCAAATGATCGACGCCATGCCCTTCAATATCCTGAGCTTTGCCGCTTCAGGCGAGATGACCTACACCAGCAAGCGATATCTCGACGACGTTGGTTCGCCGACGGCGGACATCAAAGACTTCGATGCGCTGGCTCGAGACGTGGCTCACCCTGAAGATTTTCCGACCATGTTTCGAAGAGCAACGAATGGCTTCGCGACCGGCCAGCCTTTCGTGAATCGGTTTCGCCGGCGCACGAAGGATGGCGTGTATCGCTGGATAGAAGCGCGCGCCCAGCCTCTGCGCGCTGCCGACGGCGCGATCGTGCAATGGTACATCGCGTCAATCGACATCGAAGACGAAATGCAGGCGCAGGAGGCGTTGCGCAACCGTGAACGAGAGTTCTCGCAGCTCGTGGACATGGTGCCGAGCCTTCTCTGGCGGCTTAGTCCTACCGGCGAGCCGACCTTCTTCAACAAACGCATGATGGACTTCTTCGGCGTCGACACGAGGGAAGCGGACAAGCTGGACACAAGCGGGAGAGTAGCCATCATCGAATCGGCCATCCATCCCGACGACTCGGCGGAAATGGCGAAAGCGCTCAACCATAGCTTGGCGACCGGCAAGCGGTTTTCCATGCGCTATCGGTTGCGAAGGGCGGACGGCGTCTATCGCTGGGTGGACGGTAGCGCCGAACCGCTGCGCGACGAAAGCGGGCGGATCGTCCAGTGGTACGGCCTTTCGCACGACATCGACGATCAACTCCGCGCGGAGGAAACCCTGCGAGAGAGCGAGAGGCAGCTTCGGAGGCTCGTTGATGCGCTGCCGACATTAATCTGGGCCGCCGCTGCGGATGGAGAGCCAACCTATTTGAACAGGCGACTGGCGGAATATGTGGGTTTGACATTGGTCGATCTCGATTCGCCCGACGCCAGCCGGTTGCAGATGGCGATCCAGAACTCCGTCCATCCCGACGATGCCGCCTCGGTCGGCCAGGCTCTCGCTCACTCGTTCACGACAGGCGAAACCTTCACCATGAAATATCGGCATCGTCGGGCCGATGGCACTTACCGCTGGATCATCGGTCGCGCAGAACCGCTCCGCGATACGGATGGCACCATCCTGCAGTGGTACGGAGTGAGCTTCGACATCGACGACGACGTGCGCACGCAGGAGGAATTGCGCCGGACGCAGGAGAGACTTGCAGTCGCGTCGCAGGCCGCAAGCCTCGCGGAACTCTCGGCATCGATCGCCCATGAGGTGAACCAACCGCTGGCCGCCATCGTCGCCAATTCGCATGCATGCCATCGCTGGCTGTCGGTCGAGCCTCCGAACGTGGAACGCGCGACGATCGTCGCCGCGCGCATTATCCGGGACGCCAACGCGGCGGCCGATATTGTCAGCCGCATCCGCGCCCTCTTCAGGCAATCCACGGAGACGAGGAACAGCACGACGCTCGCGAGTGTCGTTACCGAGGCTGGCGGCCTTATGGCCGAGGAAGGGGCTCGGCGTCGCGTTCGCATGGACATTTCCGTCGAAAGCGACCTGCCACCCGTCACGCTGGATTCCGTCCAGATTCAGCAGGTCCTGATCAATCTCATCCGCAACGGCATGGATGCGATGGATCTTATTGCAGGCGAAAAGGTTCTTGAGGTGCAGGCTCATCGCCTGGGTAACGAGGTTCAGACAGAAATCAACGATCATGGGCGCGGTATCGAATTTCCCGACCGGATTTTCGAACCCTTCTTTACGACGAAGGAAAACGGAATGGGCATGGGTCTCGCCATCTGCCGCTCGATCATCGAGGCACATGGCGGGCGTTTATGGGCCGAGAAGAATGAACCGCACGGCGCGCGATTCATTTTCACCTTACCGATTGCAACGAAAGCGGCACCATGACGGCGGATGACTATGTTGTTTTCATCGTGGACGATGACGGACGCATCCGGGAAGCGCTCGGCGAACTCCTGGAGGCCCACGGAATGCGCGCCATAGCCTTCGGGTCGGCGGGCGAATATGTGAACGCCGAGAAACCGGATGTTCCCGCCTGCCTGATCCTTGACGTCGAATTGCCCGATATCAACGGCCTCGAATTGCAGCGGCAGATCGCCGAGGGGGATCATCCGCCTATCGTCTTCATTACCGGGCACGGCGACATTCCGTCCTCGGTGCGGGCGATCAAGCACGGCGCCGTGGATTTTCTCACCAAGCCGTTCACCGATACCGACGTCCTGGCCGCAGTCCACACGGCGATCGCCGAAGATCGAAAAAACCGCTCGGAACGAGCCGAACTCGGCATGCTGAAGCAACGCTATCTCGAATTGACGACACGAGAGCGCGAGGTGCTTCCGCTCGTGGTGAGCGGTCTCCTCAACAAGCAGGCAGCATCCGAACTGGGGATCAGCGAAGTCACGCTGCAAATTCATCGAAGGAAAGTGATGCAGAAAATGGGAGCAGCATCGCTCGCCGATCTCGTGCGTATCGCAGAGAGATTGGGAATAGCGATCACCCACTCGCGCTGGCCGGGAGGGAACTAACTATGGATAAAAAGAAACCTATCATTGCGGTTGTCGATGATGATCCAAGGCTGCTCGAGTCGCTGGAAGAGCTGCTGGAATCCGCCGGCTATGCGGCTTGCTCCTTCCACTCGGCCGGGCATTTGCTTGTCCGCGGATTGGCAGACCTGGATGTGCTTATAACGGACATTGGCATGCCCGACACGAACGGCTTTGAACTTCGTGACATCGTGAAGAAGGCACGTCCGGAACTGCCGGTTTTCCTGATCACCGGCCGCCACGAAATCGCAGACCAGGGCCGCGCCCAGGGCATTAGCGGTTTTTTCCGCAAACCTTTTGACGCTCCTGCACTGCTCGTAGCCATCGCAGAGGCCTTGCAAAAATCGAGAAATGGAGGGTGACATGAGAGTGGACCAACCGTCCCGGAAATTGGCGCCGTTGTTAGCGCAGCGCAAGAGTGATGCAACAGAGCCGATCGTCATTATTGTCGATGACGATGCAGCCGTTCGGGAGGCTTTGTCGGAGTTGATTCTCTCGGCAGGCTTCCAGCCGGTCGGTTTCGCCTCGGCCCGCGAAGTGCTGGACGGCGACATATTGGACGGGCCAGGCTGCCTGATCCTCGACGTGCGCATGCCCGGAGCGAGCGGGCTGCATCTGCAACACCATCTAGTACGAAGCGGCAATCTCAAACCGATCATCTTCCTGACCGGGCACGGCGACATCCCGATGACGGTCGAGGCGATGAAAGCCGGCGCTGTAGACTTCCTCACCAAGCCTGTGCGTGACCAGACACTGCTCGATGCCGTGATCGCCGGTGTTGCGCTGGATGCAGCACGGCGCTCGGAGGCGCTGGTCGTCAAACGCAATCTCGAGCGCCTTGAGACGCTGACACACCGCGAGCGCGAGATCCTTCGCGAAGTCGCGCACGGGCGCCTCAACAAGCAGATCGCCTTCGACCTGAGCATAAGCGAAGTCACGGTCAAGCTGCATCGCTCCAACGTCATGCGCAAGATGGAGGCCGGCTCCATCGGAGAGCTGATCAGGGCGTGGGAGACCCTGCCTCCGGCGAAGCGCGAGGTCGGCGCGCCCGGATTTTGAGCGACCTATCCGGTAGGTAAGGAAGAGGCTGTTCTCAGGCTCGCTCCACATCCGCACGGATGCCCGCGTTAACAATAATGCCCGTTGCTCAGATCTTTTCGACGATGCTTGCCTCGCGGACCATGAAATCGCAAAACAACTTTACCCGCAACGGTACCGTGCGGCCAAAGGCGTGCAGTGCATTGAAGGGGAGTCTGGGAAGCGCAATTCCGGGCGCGATCGCGACAAGCGTGCCGGCCTCCAGTTCCTTCGCGACCAGGCATCGCAGAAGATAGGCCGCGCCTAACCCGCCGAGCGCAGCCTGAATAAGCGCGGCTCCCGAGTCGCAATCGATACGCCCGGAGGGAATAAAGCTCGTCTCATCCGCAAGACGCAGAGGCTGTGTGACGCCGCCCAATGTATAGCGGGCGAAGGGTAGAGCTGATAAGGCTTCGGTGGTCGCAGGATTGCCCCAGATCTCCAGAAAAACCGGAGACGCGACGATCGCCATCGGCAAGTCTGCCAGGTGGCGAACCATGAGATCTCCCTGTGCGGGATTACCTGCGCGCAGCGCAACGTCGTAGTCCTCCCTGATCAGATCAACGAACCGATCCGTAAGACCAATATCGAGATGCAGGTTCGGATAGTCGGCCGCAAAGCTGGTAAACAGACGCGGCAATAGCAGAGGTGCCAGTTCACTCGGCATGCTGATGCGCAAGCGGCCGGAAGGCGCGACTTCAGACCTAATCGCCTCGTCGCTCGAGTCCAGGTCCCGCAATAATGGCGCAACGCGTTCGAAGAAAATCTGACCGTCCTGGGTGAGCGTGAGGGCACGGGTGGAGCGCAGGAAAAGGCGGGCGCCGATCTTCTTTTCCAACCGCGCCACGCTCTTCGACACCGCTGATGGCGTCGTGTTCAGATTACGCGCTGCGGCGCTGAACGAGCCAGCCTCCACCGTCCGCACGAAAGCCATCAAGCCCGACGTCTCGTTCAACAGGTTCGGCATCTTCCTCTCCGTGGCACAGATCATGTGCCCGCCCATGATCTAATGGCGCGGGGTGGCAGCGATTATCTCGTCTGCAGCTGAAAAGGAGATAAACAATGCAGTACCTCAAAGACAAGGTCGCCGTCATCACCGGCGGCAATAGCGGCATCGGCAAGGCAACTGCCCGGCTGTTCGCGGAAGAAGGAGCGCAGGTCGTCATCACCGGCCGGCGGCAGGACGTCATCGACCGGGCCGTGCATGAAATCGGCCATTCAACCATTGGTTTCGTGGGCGACGTCGCCGACCTTGCAGATCATGGCAAGCTGGCAGACATTGTGAAGAACCGCTTTGGCGGGCTCGATATCTACATGGCCAATGCCGGTGTCATCAACCTTACTGCGTCCGCCGATGTGAAGCCGGAAGATTACGACCGGCACTTCGCTATCAATACACGCGGCGTGTTCTTCGGCGTGCAGACGATCGCGCCGCTAATGCGAGATGGAGGCAGCATCATCGTCACGAGTTCGCTCGCGGCAACAAAGGTCCTGCCCGACCATACGATCTATGCCGGGTCGAAGGCCGCTGTCGCCGCCTTTGCGAAAAACTGGGCGATCGAGTTCAAGTCGCGGCGGATCCGCGTCAACATCCTGAGCCCGGGACCGGTCGAGACCGAAATCCTCGGCAAGCTCGGCGTGTCGGAAGACGATCGCCCGGCCTTCGAAGATCATATGGCTTCGCTCATCCCGGTGGGCCGTCTGGGCCGGCCGGAAGAACTGGCGCGGGCAGCACTCTTCCTCGCTTCCGATGCTGGGAGCTTCGTCAACGGGATCGAGCTTCATGCCGATGGCGGAATGACCTTAGTTTAAGAGGACTGAAAAATGCAGAAATAGCATAATCTCGAAATCCTCGACTGCGCGGAAGACTGGTCCGCTGCGCCGTGTGAGGAGGCTTACGCAAAGCCGGCACAACCCCTCAGAATGCTGTGCCGGCAACTCGGGCACGATGGTGCGCAAGCCGCCAGCGATGTTCGTCCGTCAAAGGAATCGGCGAATGCCAGCGCAGTTCAGCGCGCGCGATCTCACTTAGGTTAGCGGAAAACACCGGTCGTCCGTCGTCATCGAAGGTAACGAGCCCACGATCAAACGCTGCGCCCCAGAGTGCCGACAGCAGTAACCCATTATAGACGTCCAGCCAGCACGCCGCGCCATTCGTCGAGCCGCTCGTCTTCATCCCAATCGAGATCATAGCCCAGCGGATCCTTTTCGCGAGCGATGGCATTTCCAAGAGCCCTTGCCCGTTTGATCGCCGCATCAGATCGAGCCAGCACTTCATCGATGTCGGCAAACTCGGCGTCGAGCACGATGGCACTGTCATCACCGTCCTCCCCTATTCTCCTCACGAGCCCCGTCGCCTATCGGCGGTGGGATTCTTTCAATCAGCCGCCAAGGCCGGTCAGCCTCCCTGCCCTCACTTGCAACCGCGGTCTTCGCTGCCGTTGAGAATGCTCATGACGACATCGCCATCGAGCGCCTGGGCATCGAACAATGCTCGGATCAGAGCGTTGAACACATCCCTGCGGTCTTGCAGGACCGCTCTTGCGCTTTCCAGTGCCACCTCCAACCTGCGATGAACGCGGGCCGCAAGCCGCGGATCGCGGTCAATTACTTCAGCCGGACTGCGATGAGGCCGATAGAGTAGCGGATGCTCGGCGCCAAAGCCGAGGGTTCTCTCCATATCGATCGCCATCCGGGTTGCCCGCGCCAGATCGCTATCATCCGTGCCGGCGGATCCGCTCGATAGACGCTTAAGGACGAGGGCCTCGGCGGCCCGGCCCGCCATGAGCATGGCGAGCATGTTTTTGTACCATTCCAGGGTAGCAGTCCCAGACGGATTGAAGCCGAGCAGATTGTAGCCGCCCTGCCCGGTGTCGATGTTGAGACCATGGATCGGCCCGAGGTCGAGAACATGATGGACGACAGCATGCCCGGCCTCGTGAATGGCGAAGCGATAACGCAGATCATAGGGGACGGGCGGGCGATCAAGCCGGATGCCCTCCTCGATATCCTCGTAACGGATCAGCCGCCTCTCGCGTCGAGCCTTGAGACGTGCCTGCCGGACGATCCGCTCGATATCGGCGCCCGTCAAACCCATCGCTCGGGTCGCCAGACGCGTTAGGATAGTTTGGACCGGATTGGCTTCATCCGCGACTGCCGACAAATCCACGGTGGTGTTGCTTTGCATCGCGGTCATAGACTTGTTCCTTTTCGTTCCACGGCATGTTCGCCGGGGCCTTCTTCTCTCTCCGGGACGTCGTCCTGCTGCGGGTTCGAGATCAGCGGATCACCATCCAGCGAAGGCTCCTCATCCCCACGCGGCCCCTCGGGATTCAGCGCCATGTCCTGAATGGTTTTGCGGACCAGCGACAGCACATCGTCGCCGAGATGATGGACGAGGATTTCCGCCAGCGTCGCGACATCCGGCTTCGGGATTTCGATATGGGTCTCCAACCTTCCGGATCGCTTCAGCGCCTCGTCGATATCGTCGGGGCGGTTGGTGGCGCCGACGATGATCAGTCCCTCGCTTTTCACCGCGCCGTCCAGGAGTTCCAACGCCTTGTTGACCACCGCATTCCAATAGTCGGCATATTCGCGTTCGGCGGGCTGGCGTTTGCCGATGCCATCGATCTCGTCAATGAACAGGATCGCCGGCGCCATGGCGCGTGCCTCGATGAAGGTCTTGCTCATCTTGTCGATCACGTCGTTGAGGTGGCCGCCCTGCAGCCAGGTCGAGACGGAGGTCACGACCAGCGGGATCTGCAAGCTGTTGCAGAGTGCGCGGGCGAAGGTCGTCTTGCCGGTGCCGGGCGGGCCTGAGAGCAGCAGCTTGGTGCTCATCTCGGACCATGTCAGTACGCTCGCCTGGTAATCGTCCAGATCCGCCTTGAGATCGAGGGCCCAGTCCTTCGCCTTGCCGTACCCGGAAAGGGTCTCGACGGTCACTGGCGGCTTGTGGCCAATCTCGGCTGCTGATGGCAAAGGCTCCGGCTGGATAACCTCGGCGCCGGAAGGCTTGTCCCGCTTCCAGCGACCGTTGTTCTCACTGTCGGAGGGCTTGGGCTTCTCGTCCGACCCTGCCGCTCTCTCCGGGGACGCGGCTAAGGATTTCGATCCAGAACCCTTGGAACCGGACGTTGTCGCGATATCGCCAGCATCGCCGCCGTCCTCATCCTCCGCATCCTTGCGATTGTACTCGACGAGCACGGCAAGCACGCTGAGTGCTTCGCCGAGATCGCGGCCCGGACGAAAGGCGAGGATCAAATCATCGAGCGACAGCCAGCGCGCATCGCCATCGGCTGGGAGATCTTCGTCGTCGACCAATGTGCCCGGATAGAGTGCTTCGACCAGATCGCCGACGAACTGCCGATCAAGTTTTCCTGTCTCCAATGGCAGGTCGGCGGAGATCTGCAGCATGGCGGGAATGGCCGATCGCTTTTCGGCATTCGTGAGGATAGGAAAGTCACGGGAAAGCGCGCCGATCACGCGACGACGCAGGGATTTGCCGGTGACCCGATGCGCCGCTTCGCCCTGGAACACGACCAACCGCTTGCGGCTTTCGCCTTCGTAGATATCGAAATGGCTGTCATCGAACATCTGGTCGGCATCGACGATGGCGAAGGGGCTGCCGGGTACAAGCCCAGACGTCTGCAGAAGCCGCAGCACTTCCCGTTCGAAGCCGGCGAGCGGTGCATTCAATGTGATCACGGGGGGCGCATGAGCCACAGTGCGAATGATGTCGCGGAGTGGTTTCGTCTCCTTCGCCACGCTCCGCGCCAGCACCAGTGCGGCGACAACGTGACTGACCAGCGGCGCATCGGCTGCCCTGCCAACAAGGCCGACCGCGTAGGCACGCCGATCGACGCCTGTGCCGAGTGCGGCATTCTGCACAGCCGTACCACGACGCTTTCGGGGAAAGGCGACCAGTGGCGATGCGCGCTTCTCGTCCACGGTCTCCATCGTAACGACGACATCGCCACCAATGCCGGATGTAACGCTGGACGCCTCCTTGGGCGCAACAAGCCCTGCACCAAAGCACCGCCGGAACCAGTCACGGTCACGCGCCGGATAACCCGTCAACGCTCCCGTGTCGAAAGCCGGACTGTAGCGGCAGAGCAGATGACCATCGACATCAACGATCTTGCCCTCGAGCAAACCATTGCGCAGCACGCGCCTCGCGGCGGGCGAGTGCCGAAGACGGCTGACAAAAAGGCGGGCGACCTTATCCATCGACGCGCCCTCCCGTGTCAGCGGCAATAATTGCCGTTTCGGGATTTTGCACCAGATCGCGCGGCCGCCTCCGGATGCGCCTGCGCCCATCAATGGGCCCAGATTTCGCGGAAGCAGCGAGAACACGATCGCGCGGCGAACGGCGCAGACGCAGGGTATCTGCCGACACGATGGCCGGAATCGACGAGGCCAAACGCTCGTTCTTAGGCCGAGCAAGATCCCGGTTGCGATTCGGCAGCCAGTCGATCAGCAACCGGCATGCCGGGTTGCCCTCGTCTTCAAGCGCGCTCAACCGAAGCATCAAGGGCTCAGGCACATGGCCGTCCAGCAAACGGCCTTGCCGAATGAAGGCGAATGCCAGGCCGATCAGAACGGCGGGATCATCGGAATCGCTTCGCCCGGCCTTACTGTCGTGGGGTTCAAGGTGGCGAACGTTCTCCAGCCTTTCATGAACGCAAGGCGGCGAGATGGTATGGGTCGTGATCGCTTCGCAGCGGAAGCCGGTCGCAGACGGGCGGTGGCTATCGGTGGACATGATTGTCTCCTCGCCGGAGCGTATAGCTTCCGGCGTTCTTGGAATGGATAGGACTGGAGGAAACGGGCCACGCCTTGACGGCGCGGCCGCGGTCAGTGCCGTCGGGTTAACGGCCTGTCAGTTCTGGCGAGGACGGCGGGCGAAGCCGACCCGGATGCGGACCGGTTCCGGTTTGTCATCCTGATCCTCGTCGAAGCAGCCGAGGTCATCGGGATCGCCATCTTCATCCCGCGCTGCGATTGCCTGCTCTTCCTCGTAACTGCGAGCCGGACCATTCAACTGGACCAGCGGCTTGCCGGGTGTGTGCAACGCAGTCGCCGACGCCAAGCGCCTTTCGGGCTTCCGCTTCCAGAAGCTGCTGCACCCGGCGGCCGAAGCGCGACCGCAACTCGGCCATGCAGACAGCAACTCCGTCGATCTCCCGCAGATCGTCAATCTCGGACACCGCCCAGACACCGGTGGCATGATCGCTCGGACGGCTGGCGCCATCAACAATGGCGACTTCGACCGTATCGACCATCACGCGCTTGTGGTTCTTGTAGAGCCAGTCCGGCAGAACCATCGCCGCGGTCATCATTTTCATCTTCAGCTCTTCGAGACGGCTCGTGTCACCGTAGGACGCAAGCGACCGTTTGAGGTCGAGGATGTACGCCGTGTGCCGTGCCCGGTTCACAACAATGAGGTCCGGCGTGTAGCTGCCCTTCGCCGGAGCCTCGCAATCAAGCTTGATCCCGTCGAGGCTTTGCCAGTCGTTTCCGGACACGGCTTCGAGTGCAGCCTTGACCAGCGGCAGCTTCAAGGATTGGGTCAAGACGGTGACGTTTGGGTTCGCCTTCGCCAGACGTTCGACCGCTTGCTCCAAAAGCTTGCCTTCCCGGAACGATACCGCACGGACCAGCGAGGCGATGTGGACATAATGGCCGAGGATCTCATCCTCGACCGGTTCGCCGTCGGCAATCGCCGCGATGGCGCGATCGATCAAAAGATCGAGATCAGCCTCGACATCACGAAAGCGAACGAGATGCGGATGACGGCGCAATGCAGCCGGTTGGCCCTCTTCATGACGATCTCAAGCATGGCGGTCAGAGGTGCAACAGATGTGCTGGACGATTTCCATCAGCGGGTCGTGGCCATGCTTGTTCAGCAGGGTTTCGATGAGCAGGCCTCGGATGAAGTCTTCGATGATCTCGTTGCGAAGTACCGGACGGGCGCCTCGCCGTTTCGTCGCAAGGTCCACCTGCTTTATCCGGACGGCGCCGATGAGGAGCGCTGACCGGATGCGCGCGACCTGCTTCTCCCGATTTCTGCCTTCTTCACTCGACGATGCCGTTGGAACGCCTAACGGCGTTTGATAGTTTTTTTGACTTCTCCCCCCATTACTTCGTAGAACGCCGCTTGATTCTGAATCGGATCTTTCAACCGTTCGTCGCTCGAAGGCTGGCACCATAAGCGGGGCATGATCACCCCTCGACATCTGCTACGCCGCTTAAACCGTTGCATATGAGCCACAACGGTTCGCAAACCGCACCTAGTTACCAAATCACTAACTAGCAGTGGCGCGGCGCAATCTCTCTTGGCAGCTCAACGCCCCTCGCTGTCCCAATTTGAGATTCGGGATAAATTTCGCTAGGCGAGCGTCAAGATCCGAGCGGTTCGGCAAGTGTTCAACAGGCCAGCCCGCAACGGAAAGGAGGCGCCCATGGTTCACGAATGCCATGTCGACGGCGCCACGATCCAGCCGTTGCGAGACATCGAGTGCGAGGATGATCCCGGTTTCGGAATCTGCACCGGCCGCATGCGCGATGAGGTGCTCCGCGCGGTCCGTCGTCGAAGACGACGACGAACCGCGAGGGAAAGGACCAACCATGTCGCGTTTGAACAAAACCCAGTTTCTGGGATCGACTTCGTATTCCCTGGAACTCGAGCGTGCGAAGGCTGAAGCCTTCGCCGCCAAGCACGGGCAGATTCTGTCCGGCTTCCACACTTCGCTGAAGGCAAGCACGCCCGTAGCCCGCCCGAACATCGTCCGTCTGGCATCGCCTGTCTGGGTCGTGATCGGCAGCAACTTACTGGGCGCTGGAGTCGACGCCGATCCCGTGATGTCAGCGACGTACATCGACGAGAAGATGAAGACGTTTTACTGCACGTTTTCGCTTTCCTACGGGTCTGCGGACGATGATGTCGTCAAGCGCATGATGGTCATGCTCAGCCTCGTATTGCCTGACATCGCATCCCTGCTGCGTGAACTGGACATGCTTTTGGCGGCGGGAGCCGACCAAACACATCCTCGTGTCCAGGAGATCGCGCAAGAGCTTCCGGAACTGATGCTCGGTGTCCAGCACGCAGTCATTGCGGCTGCATTTGGGCGCATCGTAGACGAAGACGATATTCAGTCCATCCCTGACGAGCAGTCCGCCTCCTGTCTCCATTAGCACCAGAGGCGCCGGCGGCAATAATTGCCGCCAACATCCGCCGCTCGCCGAGCCATGATGGCTTGGCAAGGCGTCGGGGCTCCCAAACCCCATCCCGCCGGCTACCATGTCCCCCGATTTTCATCTCGATATGAGAGACCACGATGACCAAGACTGTCCTGTTTTATGCCCGCTACACCGACCGCCAGCACGAAGTGTCGATCGAAACGCAGATCGAACTCGGTGAGGCCTTTGCCAAAAGGCAGGGCTGGAAGCTGGTGGAAACCTATTCGGACGCCGCGATCAGCGGAACCAGCTATCAGCTTCGCCCCGGCATTCAGAAGCTTATTGCGCATGTGAAGCGTGAGCGCATCGATGTCGTCCTCTGTGTCACTGTCGATCGCCTGTCGCGTGACGTCGAGCACAGCGCGAAGATCCTCAAGGAAGCTTCGCTATCGTGACGTCGAGCTGTGGACCGTCCATGCCGGCACGCCGGTCACCGACCTTGAGCTGGCGATGCGTGCCGCGCTCAGCCATGAACTGGTTGAACAGATCCGCTACCGGACAAGGCATGAAGACGGCTGTGCGCAAGGGCAAGGCGTCCACCTGCCTTGCCTATGGGTACATGCTGTCCCAGCAGCGCGATGCAAACGGCGACCGGATCAGGGGGCTTCGCGAGATCGACCCGGACAAGGCAGAGATCGTCCAGCGCATCTTCAAGCTCTGTGCCGACGGCATGTCGCCGCGCGACATCGCGCATCTGTTGAACAATGAAAGCGTTACCGGTCCACGTGGCAAAAAATGGCGCGACACGGCCATTCGCGGCCATGTCAGCCGTGGCACCGGCATCCTCAACAACGAGAGCTACATCGGCCGCATGGTCTGGAACAAGCGCAACTATCGCAAGAACCCGGACACCGAGCGCAGAACTGCCCGCGTCAACGATGCAAACGAGTGGGTGCTGAGTGATGTACCGTCCATGCGCATTGTCCCTGACGAACTGTGGCAGCGCGTGAAGAGCCGGCAAAAGGAGATCGGCGATTTGTTCGACTTCGGGCAGAGTAACCGGCTCAATGCGACGCAGCGCCCGGAATATCTCCTCAGCCGCATGCTTGAATGCGCCGAATGCGGCGGCCCCTATGCAATCTCCGGCAAGGACCACTATAGCTGCACCAACCATCGCAAGCGGCTGCCGATCGACGAGCTTGGCGGCGAATGCTGCCGCAACACCAAAACCATCAAGCGCCAGGACCTGGAGGAACGGGTGCTCAACTGCATCCCCGTTGCCTTCTACTCCCTCGACATCTTCGATCGGATTTCGGAGAAGATGATCGCGCATGAAGTCGGCATGTTGAAGCGTGCGCCTTCCCGCAAAGATGCGTTGAACGCCGAGCTTGCGACGATCAAGACAACCCAGAAGAGCCTCATGCAGCAGATCCAAGACCGCCATGCCGAAGGCCGGCCCCGCCTCGCCATCCTGGACGACCAGCTCGATGAACTGGAAGTCACGCGTGAGAAGCTGGTGCTGGAACTCGCCGATGCCGAAGCGCCGGCGGAGGATTTTCAGGAGAAGATCGCCAATCTGAAGACGCAGTTCAATCCGGCCAATGTCGAGATCAGCATCCGCAGGCTGCTCTTCCTCGCCCGCAACAATGCCGACGAACACGCCAAGCAACGCCTGATGCCGATCGTGCGTGATCTCATCCAGACCGTCGTCATCGGCAAGACGCCCGGCCATCAGCCGGCGACGCTCGAAGTGCATGGCCGTATCGCCAGCGTCATGGCGGCGTTGGATGCGGCAACCGCGATGGAGAAGCGGTTCCAGGTCGAGAAACACAATGATTATCTCGAGAAGCTGGCAGCCGGCGAATTGGACACGGAGCAGAAACAAAAAAAGCTCCTCGACGCTTACGCGGAGGAGCTTCGGTGCAAATACCCCGAGTGGGAGAATTTGCAAGTTTCAGTGGTTGCGGGGGCAGGATTTGAACCTGCGGCCTTCAGGTTATGAGCCTGACGAGCTACCGGGCTGCTCCACCCCGCGTTATCTGTGCAAGTCCGAAGGACTTGTCGCATCCGTGCAAATCCCGGAGGGATTTGTCGCATCCGGCATTTGGCCGAACCAAATGCCGTTGGTTTTAACCGGCATATATTACCGAAGCAAAAAGGCCGCTTGAGGGCGGCCCGGTTGTTCGGCTGGGCCGGAGATTGAAGAGAAGATTTTTGTTTCACATGCGGCTCGTCGAAAGCGGCTTCTGGCGCCTGTGTTTGGTTTGTTTCTTGCCTTTAATAGACCTGGCAGCGACCTACTCTCCCGCGTCTTGAGACGGAGTACCATCGGCGCTGGGGCGTTTCACGGCCGTGTTCGGAATGGGAACGGGTGCAGCCACCCCGCAATAACCACCAGGTCAACTAAGGGCAAGAATTGCGCTGGCGACAGCGCAAAACCAAAATGAGAAGCTGGCGAGGGAAACCCTCTTTTATCTTTTGAACACGTCTTTTCAGAGCTGTTTTGAGCCCATCCGGAGCGAAAGCTCCGCAAGGCCAAGGGCCGTCGGGCAACGTTGCCCGGCCCGTCCGGAGCGCAGGCCTAAAGGGCCGACAGCGTCAGGACAAAACAAAACAGCTCGGGATCATTGAAGCGCCTTGGGCGCTTCGATGAGCACTAGCAATGAGAACAATCAAGCCAATCGAACGATTAGTACCGGTAAGCTTCACACATTACTGCGCTTCCACACCCGGCCTATCAACGTGGTAGTCTTCCACGGTTCTCAAGGGAATACTCGTTTTCAGGTTGGTTTCCCGCTTAGATGCCTTCAGCGGTTATCCATTCCATATATAGCTACCCTGCTATGCGGCTGGCGCCACAACAGGTCCACCAGAGATATGTCCATCCCGGTCCTCTCGTACTAGGGACAGATCCTGTCAATATTCCTACACCCACGGCAGATAGGGACCGAACTGTCTCACGACGTTCTGAACCCAGCTCACGTACCGCTTTAATTGGCGAACAGCCAAACCCTTGGGACCTGCTCCAGCCCCAGGATGCGATGAGCCGACATCGAGGTGCCAAACAACCCCGTCGATATGGACTCTTGGGGGTCATCAGCCTGTTATCCCCGGCGTACCTTTTATCCGTTGAGCGATGGCCCTTCCACACGGGACCACCGGATCACTATGACCGACTTTCGTCTCTGCTCGACTTGTCAGTCTCGCAGTCAGGCGGGCTTATGCCATTGCACTCGACGACCGATTTCCGACCGGTCTGAGCCCACCATCGCGCGCCTCCGTTACTCTTTCGGAGGCGACCGCCCCAGTCAAACTACCCACCATACACTGTCCCGGATCCGGATAACGGACCGCGGTTAGACATCCATGACGATAAGGGTGGTATTTCAAGGATGGCTCCACGAGAACTGGCGTCCCCGCTTCAAAGCCTACCACCTATCCTACACATGCCGACACGAATGCCAGTGTAAAGCTATAGTAAAGGTGCACGGGGTCTTTCCGTCTGACCGCAGGAACCCCGCATCTTCACGGGGAATTCAATTTCACTGAGTCTATGCTGGAGACAGCGGGGAAGTCGTTACGCCATTCGTGCAGGTCGGAACTTACCCGACAAGGAATTTCGCTACCTTAGGACCGTTATAGTTACGGCCGCCGTTTACTGGGGCTTCGATTCAAAGCTTGCACCTCTCCTCTTAACCTTCCAGCACCGGGCAGGCGTCAGACCCTATACGTCGTTTTGCAACTTCGCAGAGCCCTGTGTTTTTGATAAACAGTCGCTACCCCCTGGTCTGTGCCACCCCAACACACTTGCGTGCGATGGGGTCACGCTTCTTCCGAAGTTACGCGTGCAATTTGCCGAGTTCCTTCAGCATAGTTCTCTCAAGCGCCTTGGTATACTCTACCTGACCACCTGTGTCGGTTTCGGGTACGGTCTATACGGTGGAGCTATTTCCTGGAACCGCGTCCCCGCCCAGCCAATCCAATAAGGCTGAACAAGTTAAGCAATCCGTCACTACCACCAGGCCCACGAATATTAACGTGGTTCCCATCGACTACGCATTTCTGCCTCATCTTAGGGGCCGGCTAACCCTGCTCAGATTAACTTTAAGCAGGAACCCTTGGTCTTTCGGCGAGGGAGTCTCTCACTCCCTTTATCGTTACTCATGTCAACATTCGCACTTCCGATACCTCCAGGAGCCCTCACGGGTCTCCCTTCACAGGCTTACGGAACGCTCCGCTACCACACGTATCACTACGTATCCTCAGCTTCGGTGCATGGCTTTAGCCCCGTTACATTTTCGGCGCAAAGACCCTTATTTAGACCAGTGAGCTGTTACGCTTTCTTTAAATGATGGCTGCTTCTAAGCCAACATCCTGGTTGTTTTGGGATCCTCACATCCTTTCCCACTTAGCCATGACTTGGGGACCTTAGCTGGAGGTCAGGGTTGTTGCCCTCTTCACGACGGACGTTAGCACCCGCCGTGTGTCTGCCGACTAGTACTCCTCGGTATTCGGAGTTTGGTTAGGATCAGTAAGACGGTGAGTCCCCATAGCCCATCCAGTGCTCTACCCCCGAGGGTATTCGGTCGACGCACTACCTAAATAGTTTTCGCGGAGAACCAGCTATTTCCGAGTTTGATTGGCCTTTCACCCCTAGCCACAAGTCATCCCAATCTATTGCAACAGATGCGGGTTCGGTCCTCCAGTTGGTGTTACCCAACCTTCAACCTGCTCATGGCTAGATCACTCGGTTTCGGGTCTAATGCGACGAACTGAACGCCCTGTTCAGACTCGCTTTCGCTGCGCCTTCACCTATCGGCTTAAGCTTGCTCGTCACACTAAGTCGTTGACCCATTATACAAAAGGTACGCCGTCACCCTTGCGGGCTCCGACTGTTTGTAGGCAACCGGTTTCAGGTTCTATTTCACTCCCCTTGTCGGGGTGCTTTTCACCTTTCCCTCACGGTACTTGTTCGCTATCGGTCATGCACGAGTACTTAGGCTTGGAGGGTGGTCCCCCCAATTTCAAACAGGATTTCACGTGTCCCGCCTTACTCAAGGACCTTGGGTGTTCTACATGTACGGGGCTATCACCCGCTACGGCCGGACTTTCCATTCCGTTCCACTTTATTCCCCAAGGCCACTGGCCTGGTCCGCGTTCGCTCGCCACTACTTGCGGAGTCTCGGTTGATGTCCTTTCCTGCAGGTACTTAGATGTTTCAGTTCCCTGCGTTCGCTTCTTACCCCTATGTATTCGAAGGTAAGATACCTTATCACAATGCTTAGAAACCCAAGCCGTCATCGCTGACAGTTTGGATTTTCTAAGCATTTAAGGTGGGTTTCCCCATTCGGAAATCCATGGATCAAAGCTCATTCGCAGCTCCCCACGGCTTATCGCAGCGTATCACGTCCTTCATCGCCTGTGCATGCCAAGGCATCCACCAATTGCCCTTATTTCACTTGATCGTTCTCATTGCCAATGCTCATCCTTAAGCCACCATCCCGAAGGGATGGGGCGCTGCAGTTACCTTTTACAACCACAGCAAATCCAGATGCCATCGACGTGTTCGATCCGTTCCCCATCTGAAGGCACGCCGGTGCACTTCGG